>OZ240206.1:0-3377400 GCA_965197405.1 Dehalococcoidia bacterium
GTGTAGGTGCAGTTAGCGTCCAGGGTTATTCCGTCAGCGCTGTATCGGCAACGTTCTTGAGTTACGAATCTCCAGTAGCGGTCAGGAGCGCCCACGGGCTCAGTGCCGAACCGGTCGGTGGGATAAATGGGCCCCGGATAGGTGGTTGGGATTCCCAGGAAGGGAGGCGACCACCCGCAATCACTCTCTGAGTTGACCGGGCGTATTCGGAATAAATACTTCTGAAGGTTCTGGAGGCCTCCATATGTCGATGCACCGATGCCTCGGCCGAGTAGTGTGCGCCGGCCTGTCCATGGCCCATCGTCGCCACGGCGCATCTCCACCTGATAGCCCAGCACTCTAGCCTTGCCCTCCTGCTGCATTGTCGGAGTCCATTTGGCGGTCACATATCCGTCATCATGATTGGTGCGAAGATTGCGCACCGGCTGGCAGGCGGCAACCAGATCCTCAATGTGAATTGTCACGTCAATCGTGTCACTTTCGCCGCTCTCGTCGTCTGCGCCGACGGTCACTGTGTAGAGGTTCTTGGTTTCATAGTCGTAGACTACCCCGTCCCTGGTGCGAACCTGTCCGGTGGTAGGTACCATGGTGAAGCTTGCGGCATCCGGCCCGCTCAAGGTGTAGGTGAGTGTGCCGTCGCCTTCCGCCGAAACGGGGGCGCCAACATTGATCCCTGCCGGTGTGTTTTCGGGGATCGAACGAGTAGCTGACTCACCTTCCGTGAATTCCATCTCCTGGCTGGACGTCGGCATATTCGTCGCTTCTGTCGAGGTGGTTCCTGGCGCCTTGACCGGGTTCTCAGCGTCTATTTCCGAGCACCCTCCCCTGTTGCAGGCCACAACCCAGTAGTAGTTGTCGCCGCTGTACGGGGCAGTATGGACAAAAGAAGTTCCCACTATGTTCCTTGCCAACTCCTCGCAGAAGCCGGCGCTGCCGTCCCTGTTCAACCTACACTTGGAGTCGAAGAAGTCGTCGTGGTAGACGTTGTAGTAGTCTGCTCCGTCCACGGGGTCCCATGTGATGTGTATTGTTGAACCTTCCACGGCATACCGCGCGTTGGCCGGTGCGGTGGGGATGGCCTCAGCGGGCGCTGCCGGGTTCTTCGAGTCTATTTCCGAGCATGCCCCGCTGTTGCAGGCCACAACCCAGTAGTAATTGCTCCCGCCGGAAGGATCGGTGTGAAGGTAGGTTGTCTCGACGACGTTCCTGGCCAGCTCCTCGCAGAAACCCGTACTGCCGTCCCTGTTCAATCTGCACCTGGAGTCGAAGGAGTCGTCGTGGTAGATGTTGTAGTGGTCAGCGCCGGCCACGGGGTCCCATGTGATGTGTATCGTTGAGTCCTCATGGGCGAAGCGAACGTTGGCAGGGGCGGAGGGAATGGTCCCGGCGGGTGGAGTCGATGGTGTCGGCGTATGAGTCGGTGTGGGCCCCGGTGTGGGCGTGGTCGACGGCTCTGGGGTCTGAGTGGGCGTAGGTACCGGTGTGGGCGTGTCCGAAGGCGTCGGTGTCTGAGTGGGCGTAGGTACCGGAGTAGGCGTGTCAGAGGGCGCCGGCGTCTGAGTCGGCGCACGGGTGGCCCTTGGCGTAGGTGTAGAGTGGACAGCCCCCGGCTGAGTAGTCGGCTCAGCGCCCGAGGGAGTCGGACCGATTGGCTGAGCCGGGTACTCTTCGTCGATCTCCGAGCATCCCCCGCTGTTGCAGCCAACTACCCAGTAATAGTTTTTGGATAGGCTCGGGTTGGTGTGAACGTATGTCGTCCCGGTGACGTCCGTAGCCAGCTCTTTGCAAAAGCCCGGGAGTCCTTCCCTACCCAACTCACAGTTAGAGTCGGAACGAGCGTGGTAGTAGACCTTGTAATAGTCCGCCCCATCCACCGCGTCCCAACTGACACGTATCGTTGAACCTTCCACAGCATACCGTGCGTTGGCCGGTGTGGTGGGGATGGCCTCAGCGGGCGCGGCCGGGTTCTGGGAGTCGATCTCCGAGCATCCCCCGCTGTTGCAGCTAACTACCCAGTAATAGTTTTTGGATAGGCTCGGGTTGGTGTGAACGTATGTCGTCCCGGTGACGTCCGTAGCCAGCTCTTCGCAGAAGCTCGGGCGTCCGTCCCTACCGAACTCACAGGAAGAGGCGGAACGAGCGTCGTAGTAGACCTTGTAATAGTCCGCCCCATCCACCGCGTCCCAACTGACGCGTATCGTTGAACCTTCCACGGCATACCGTGCGTTGGCCGGTGTGGTGGGGATGGCCTCAGCGGGCGCGGCCGGGTTCTGGGAGTCGATCTCCGAGCATCCCCCGCTGTTGCAGCTAACTACCCAGTAATAGTTTTCGGATAGGCTCGGGTTGGTGTGAACGTAGGTCGTCCCGGTGACGTCCGTAGCCAGCTCTTCGCAGAAGCTCAGGCGTCCGTCACTCTCCAACTCACAGGCAGAGTCGTGAAAGTCGTCGTGGTAGATGGTGTAGTGGTCAGCGCCGGCCACAGGGTCCCAACTGACGCGTATAGTCGAACCCTCCCAGGCATACTGGGGATTTGCCCCGCCTGGCCGAAGCACCCTCCCGGTTAGCCGGTTACCGTCAAGGCTCAGGTTGGGTATATTGCCCAGTTCAGCCGGTATCTCCCCGCTCAGCTGGTTATCAGGGAGGGACAACCAAATCATATTGGGTAGATTGCCTATTGCAGCCGGTATCTCCCCGCTCAACTGGTTCCTGCCCAGGTACAGTCGCTGCAGGTTGAGAAGACCGCCCAGTTCGGCCGGTATCTCCCCGCTCAACTGGTTATTGGCGAGGTCCAGCCGTCGCAGGTTGGGAAGACCGCCCAACTCAGCCGGTATCTCCCCGCTCAGCTGGTTATCAGCGAGATCCAGTAGTCGTAGGTTGAGAAGACTGCCCAGTTCTGCCGGTAGCTCCCCGCTCAGCTGGTTATTGGCGAGGTCCAATTCTGCCAGGCTGAGAAGACTGCCCAGTTCAGCCGGTAGCTCACCCTTCAAGCGGTTCCAACCGAGCCACAACTGAGTAACGCACTCGCCGACTACGCGCCCGTTTACAGTAATCCTATTTGCGCTGACCCCGGCCCAATCGCCGAGTGGAGCGTCAGTGAGCCAGTTCGTATTGTCCTTCCAGTTCGGGCCGTCAGTGGCGTTGTAGAACGCGACCAGCGCCGGCACATAGCTGCTTCGGGGTTCGCACTTAGGCATGGATGCCGAATCCGTCGAAGTCCGCCCGGAATCGGCTGGCGCGGTAGAATCGGGCTGAGGCGCGGCGGACAATCCTTCGCCGGTCGGCTCGGAAGCATCGTCGCCCAGGCAGCCGGCCGCAGCTAGCCGCTCGCGGGCGTCTTCAGGCATGTCATTCAATGCCTCCTCAACTTCCTTGAATAAGGACACAACCTCGCTGTCGAAGAAGATATCAATAGGGTTGAAGATTTCGTCCTCGGGTTCGGCATCGATCAGCGCATTCATGGCTTCAAGTAGATCCACGTATTTGCTGTGCCAGTCGGCGACTTCAGCAGGCGGGGAGGCCGATTTCATCCTCTCGGCCACTCCAGCATAGAACGTCGAGACTTCTCCGTAGGTTTGATCTTCGTCGCCTGGAGGTTCTTCTAGGGACGCCTGGGAACACCCCGATACGTAGTCGTCCCACGCTCCGTCTTCGTTGCGGGGCACAGTTTCCTGGCTGTCACTGCAGGTGGTCAGAGAGACAAGAAGCAGGAGCCCTAGTAGTAGGCTGGCCCAGCGCGAGTTCAAATGACCCTCCACCGATGTTGTGGTACCGCGGGAGCGGCGTAGAACGCCCGGGAGGTGATCGCGACTCGCCCTTGGCACAGGGCGGCCCCCGGCGCAGCGATGGCACGAGCCGTCGTGCCGTCCGCCGCCTCAGGTGCATGGACCGGTCTGTCGAGCGTCAAGTGAATACCTCCCTCGCACTCGCACACGCGGGACTAGCGAAGCCTACGACCTCCCCCGCTGTCCGCAGGTGGAGTTTCAGCCTGTGATTCTGCCTGAATTGTCATGCTTCATACGCATATATCCATGAAAACAGTAGCGGCTCTCTATCGGTTTGGTAAGTGCCTAATCACACTTTTTGAGTGCCAATATTGTTAGCTCTGAGGGAGAGTGTTTCTGCAACTTTTCGCTCTTGATGACACAAACGAAAGTGGCTAGATTAGTAGTCATAATCACACCGCCGTGACCACCGCAGGCTCTGCGTGCTCACGCGCATAATCAGGAGAGGAGATGTCCCAGGCGCCTCGCAAAAGCCGGGGCCTTGATCCAATCGGGAAAGCCGCCAACGTCTTCCGGATGAGCGGCTCGACGCTCCTGCGCCTCGACCCGGACGTGGTCCGGTACGACACAGGAGTCTCGGTCTGGGGTCGCTGGTTCATCTGGCTTGTCACAGTGGTCCAGTTTGTCTACAGGCCGGGCTTCTGGTATTACGAGGGGCACCCCGAATACGTCTCCCTGCTTGTGCCGTGGGCGGCGCTCAATGGCCTGGTCCACTACCGGCTCCTGACGAACAGGTCGGTTTCATGGCGCTGGCTGCTCCTCTCAAGCGCCACGGACATGGTCCTGATCACGGTCGGCATCATCCTCCAGCGCGGCCTGGACGACGATGACTATGACACGAACGCAATCGTGATGATGGGCCAGACCGGCGAGACGATCCAGGGGGTGATGCGTTGATTCGGACCATCCTGCTCATTGCGGTCGTGGCTCTCGCCGCGCTGGTCCTGACCGGGTGCGAGCGTCTGTTTCCCGACGTCGAGGACTGGATTGCCGACTCGGAGAAGCTCGCACGGCGCTTCGATGCGCGGCTGGGCGACCTGAAGGAGTGCGTCGAGGAAGACAACTGCGAAGAGGCGCTTGATACGGAAAGAGGCGTCTTCGGCATGTGCTCGTGGGTCATGTCGCGCGGGGAGCTTGCTCCGGAGGGCTTCGAGGCGGCGGAGTGGCAGCGGTTTGACACGCTCTGTGAGCGGCTGGAGGGGGTGCTGGAGTTGCCGAAGGCGGACGCGCTTCTGGGTATTGAGGACCTCCAGGCTGAGACGGACCGCATCAGTGAGGGAATCCGTGCTGACATCGAACCCCGAGAGCGGGAAAAGTTGGAATGATACGAAGGTCGGGAACGGGCAGAGCCTAACTGGCGGCCATTGGAAGCCGAGGGACTCGGTAGTTTCACGGGCTGCTCAGCCACATCTCTAAGACCCTTCCGCCTACCATCCACGTCGGCCCAGTTGACAGGGATCTAACCAGTCAGGGGGAGCCGAGCCGTCCATCCCGGTTACTAGTTTGAGCTCCGTAAAGCCTAGCCGGCCTCCATGTGCTCTCTCGGTCGAGCGCCACCCCCGTTCCCGGTGGCCCCGCCATCTCCGGCAGGCTGTTTAAGGGTAAGCTAGCCTGTAGCAATGCGGCCTAGTTTGATTGGGCCCAGTTCGACTGCCCACGAGTACCTGAGTTTTCCGTTGCTATTGTGTTTGCCGGATGAATATCTCCTTGAAGGGGGCCTCGGGCTTGGCGGCCTCGTCCAGCATCTTCCTGAACTGCGGCCTATCCGCTATCAGTCCGCTCTCCGCCTCGTCGATGTACTCGCGGGCGATGTGGTAGCCGTTCTTCTCGGCGTAGTCCCTGAGCGCCCGCAGCTGGGCTGCCACGGACAGGTCCACGTCCTAGCGGTCGCTGGACACCCTGGCGTAGAGCGCCGCCGGTATCATATCGAGTCGGTCGTTCATCAGTCTCTCCTCCCTGTCTCTTCCTGCTCTGTAGACGTGCGCGAGCGTAGCCGTTCCAGCCGCTCCCGTCTGCGCCACTCCCTCTCCTCCATGAACAGGCGTATGCCCTGTCTGAGCAGCTCGCTCACGGAGAGGTCGTCCTCCTTCATCACCTGTCTCACCTGCGCCTCCATCTCCGGGGGCAGGGAGAAGGTGATGGTCTTGGATCGCCTGGGGGTGGTCACTCTTCTTGTCTCCTGTTGTAGTATAATGTCTTACTATACACTATCACAATACCGGCCTTCAACCCCTTCCGGGACGGAATCGCCGCCCGGTTCGGTAGGGTCCGGGCACTGCAACAATTGTCACGTTTCCACCTGTTGGGGGCTGACACCGTAGATGGCGGAATGCCCTTTTGTCCTCCTACAGGAAGTCGTGGGCACGGACTGGGGCCGGTCGTGGAACACGCTCCAGTGGTCATCATGGGGCTGGTCTGCGAGATGCTGAGTGAGGGGAATGTAGCTAAGAGCCAAGGCTGAAGCACAACGGAGAACTGAGGTGGACCGGACCTCCCCTGACGTATCAACTCTGCACCAATTTGTAATCGGGAGGGCGTAAGAGGGTGTGTGAGAAATCTTGGACATGTATTAGAATGGAGGTATGAAACGCAAACCATACCCCAGCGACCTGACCGACGAACAGTGGGATGTTCTGGCTTCCCTACTCCCATCAGCCAAGACTGGGGGAAGGCCACGTACTGTAGACCTACGGGAGGTCGTCAACGGCATTGTGTACGTTCTGCGCAACGGCTGCACGTGGCGAGCCATGCCGCATGACCTCCCGCCTTGGGGCACCGTGTGGTGGTATTTTCGGGAATGGAGACAGGATGGTACATGGGAACGAGTCCATGAGGCCCTGCGGCCCAAAGTTCGGAAGGCCGAAGGCAGCAACCCAACACCTAGCGCGGCCATCATAGACAGCGAGTCTGTTAAGACGACGGAAAAAGGGGGCCTCGTGGCTATGACGCTGGCAAGAAGGTCAACGGTCGAAAGCGACACATCATTGTAGATACCACGGGGTTGCTGCTGGCGGTGGTGGTGGTGCATCCTGCCAATATCCAGGATAGAGATGGAGCGAAGCTGGTCATCGATAAATTGATAGGGCGGTTTCCCCGCATGAGGTTGGTCTGGGCCGATGCTGGCTATGCTGGAAAGCTGATCGAGTGGGTCTGGGCCCTGACAGGCTGGGCGCTCGAGATTGTCAAGCGCCCCAGGGACAGCCACCACTTTCAGGTGCTGCCGCGAAGATGGGTGGTTGAACGAACATTCGCGTGGCTCAGCAGGTG
Source organism: Dehalococcoidia bacterium (assembly GCA_965197405.1). Classification (GTDB taxonomy): domain Bacteria; phylum Chloroflexota; class Dehalococcoidia; order Lucifugimonadales; family JAGWBF01. The sequence goes on from OZ240206.1 coordinate 7,050, forward strand.
CCGTCGGCTGAGCAAGGACTACGAAGCTCTGTCCGATACAACGGAGGCCTGGATCCACATAGCTATGATTCATCTAATGCTCCGACGCTTAGCACCAACCTAATTTGAACTTATCACACACCCTCTAAGAGCCTATCCTAATAACCCGGCGGCTCTGAGAGCGATAAGGGCACAGGCGAAATGAAGAAAGGCTATGTAGTTGGTGGGAGACTTGTCCCAGCGGACCAAAATGCGCCGAAAGCGGTTCATCCAGCTGTGGGTGCGTTCCACCACCCAGCGCCGGGCTTTGAAGCCGGCCTCTTTCTTGATGGCCTGAGCCTCTTCCCCACGGCTGCGTATGTGGGCCGTGAAGCCAAACTCGTCCACGGTCCGGCGCACCTCATCAAAGTCGTAGCCCTTGTCCAAGCACAGACCCTGGGGATGCTCCGGGCTGGGCGCGGGGCGTGGCACGGGGAGGCTGTCCACCGTGGCCCGCACCAGCTTCATATCGTGGCGGTTGGCCCCGTCCACTGCCAGCCCCACCGGAATGCCCCCGGATTCGGTCAACAGACTGCGTTTGACCCCGCTCTTACCCCGGTCCGTGGGGTTGGGACCGGTTTTTCCCCCCGCCCAAGGGGGATTTGGTCAAGGCCCCGTCCATGCTCAGCCAACTCCAGTCCAAACCCTTCAATTCGTCATAGCGTTCCAGCCCAGTCCGCCATAGCTCCAGGAACACCCCGGCGGCGGTCCATTCCTGAAAGCGCAGGTGGGCGGTGGAGCCGGAGCAAATGCCGGTGGCATCCAAGGACTTCCACTGGCAACCGGTGCGAAGCACGTAGAAGATACCGTTGGCGCAGGTCCGGTCCGGGACCCGGGGGCGGCCTCCGCCCAAGGGATGGGTATTCACCCGCTGGGGAAGGAGTGGAGCCAGTGCCTCCCACAGTTCGTCGGATACTTGGAAGGAGCCGGTGGTGGGGTTGGTCGGAGAGGCTGGGCCGGCGCGGGGTGGTCGAGGCGGCTTGGGTTCTTTCGCTTTCGTCATTCCCCAAGTTTAGCCGCTCCTCTGCCTCCTTCCTCATTCACTACTCAGCGGGTTTCACCGGTTTTTAGGATAGGCTCTAAGAGGGCATGATCAACGTGGGCCTCCCAATGCCCCGCCTCGTGAGCAAGGATGGTGTGGTAGAGGCCCGGTGTCTCAGTTATGAGTGTACGCCTTGATTCATTGAAGACCACCGTCTTCAAGCTGGAATCCAACTCGGCGAGAATGGACTGGCCAGGCCGTTCGGAGACCTTGTCCTACAGGATGTTGAGGTCCAGCACATCCTCCAGTATGCGCTCCACCGGGACCGGAGGACGGGACACCGCTCCATACAGAGACTCGTATCGGCCCAGCAGGCGGCTCGCCATGCCCTCAAGCTGGGCATCTGACAGAAACTTAGTGGTCATCGCTGGTCTGACCGCCGTTCCCGTATCAGCCTCCGCCACTCGGCGGGTGACTGCACGTCATCGCCGAGAGACCTCAGATACTGGACGGCGCCGGGATTTCGGGAGAGCGTATCCGCCAAGTCTGAGGGAATCTTCCCAGCCAGGGTTATCAGTTCGTCGGCCAATTCAGTCTCGTTTCGGCTCAACTCACCAGCCAACTCTCGAGCGATTCCCTTCAGAACCGCTTCGCTGGGAGGCTCGACACGCCCATTCTCTATCTTGCTCAGGTAGGTGAAGTCGACTCCGATTCTCTCTGCCAGGTCGCGTTGGCTCAGTTGGGCTTGCTTGCGCAATGAACGTAGACGCTCTGGGAAATCCATACTGCCACCTCTCCTAGAGGATAACGGAAGTTGAGTTGATTATCAACAGCAATTGAGAGTATGATGGGAAGAATCTTAGAATCCCGGGACAACGGGAGAATGTGAACGCATGCCCATAAGGAATCGAGACGACGCAGTTGAGGTGGAGACCCGCATCGGCCGCGTCTTTGAATCGCCTACGGGCGAGCGGGGAGCAGCTGTTCGCGCGCTGTTCGTCGAGGCGCTTGACTTCGCCCCAGCCTCCGGCAGCGTGGACCTCGGCGCCACTGCAGGCAATGTGGCCTTGCCTCCCTCGGCGGAACGCATCGCCTCCTTAGACGGCGTGCATGTGGTGTATGTCGCTCTGGACACCCAGGAGACGGACCGTGTGCGTAAGGGGGAGGCTTCCGCTGCCGCCAAGCGGGTCACGGAGCTTCTCGGCGAAGACCTGCTCCTAGTCTTCACAAACACGTCCGCGAGCCAACTGCACTTCGTCTACCCCGGTTTCGAGGGGGCGCGGCCAATCCTGCGCCGCATGGTGGTGGAGCGGGACCTCCCCCGACGTACTGCCGTCCAGCAGGTCTCCAACATCTACTGGAACCTCCGGGAGCGTGACAGCATCTGGCTGGCCCTGGACCATGCCTTCGATGTTGAACCCGTTACCAAGGAGTTCTTCGCGGAGTACAAGCGGGTCTTCGAGGCAGCGGAAAGCTATGTCTCCGGCTTTGGCGAGGACGTTGAGACCAAGCGGCGATTCGTCCAGACCCTCTTCAACCGGCTCATGTTCATCTACTTCCTGTCGCGGAAGGGCTGGCTCACCTTCAAGGGCGACAAGGACTATCTCAACGCCCTGTGGCAGGACTATGGCCTCAATTCCGAACAGGCCAACTTCTACCGTGACCGGCTTGAGCACCTATTCTTCTTCGGACTGAACAACCCCCAGTCTCGTGACCTGAACTTCAAGGGTAGCTACATGGTTTCGGTCTTCGGCGATGTGCCGTTTCTCAACGGCGGACTGTTCGACCGCTTCAACTTCACCGTTTTGGAGTCCACGCCCTTTGACGTGGAGGTGGCAGTGGACCCGGAGATGCTGGGCAAGGTCTTCGAGGAACTGGTCACTGGCCGCCACGACTCCGGCGCGTACTACACGCCCCGTCCCGTCGTCTCCTTCATGTGCCGCGAGGCGCTCAAGGGATACCTAGAAAGCCAGGACGCCGGAGTCACGCCGGGGGCCATCGCCCGCTTTGTGGACGAGCGTGACACGTCGGGCATCTCGGTAGCGTCGGCCCGCAAGGTGGCCCAGGCCTTGGACGAGGTGACCGTAGTCGATCCCGCCTGCGGCTCTGGGGCCTATCTTCTCGGCATGATGCAGGAGCTAGTGGAGTTGCAGACTGCCCTGTTCAACGTGGGCGTGGACCCCAAGGGCCTCTACGACCTGAATATGCACGTCATCCAGCGCAACCTCTACGGTGTGGACATCGACGACTTCGCGGTCAACATCGCCATGCTGCGGCTGTGGCTATCCCTGGCCATCGAGTATGAGGGTATCGTGCCGCCGCCTCTGCCCAACCTGGACTTCAAGGTGCTTTGCGGCGACAGCCTGCTAGGGCCGGATCCGAGCGCAGGCATAGAGGCACAGGGCACCCTGGGCCAGGATATGGAGCAGTTCCAACGGCTGGGCCGACTGAAGGCCGACTATATGCGGGCCTCCCTGGGCCCGGACAAGGAACGGCTACGGCAGCAGATTGATAGGCTGACCGACAAGATACGCCAAGCCCTAGGCGTGTCGGCCATTGTCAGGGCGATAGACTGGCGGGTGGAGTTCGCCGAGGTGTTCGCGCAGCGGGGCGGGTTCGACATAGCCATTGCCAACCCGCCCTATGGCATCACGATTCGAGACCGACGCAGTACAGCAATAGCCCAACCTGACTCCTATACTAACTTCATGGCCTTGGCCACTGAGATTATGCCCTCCGGAGTGATGGCATATATCACTCCCACTTCTTGGGAAACTGGTGAGGGCTTCAAGAAATTCCGGCAATTTCTGTTTGGCAGAATCGCCCTGCGAAGTTTAGTGAATCTTCCTTACGATGTATTCGACACCCCATACGTCGATACTGCAATCACCGTTGGGGCTGTGAGTAAAATGCCCCCTAAGTTTTTCAATCTTGCCACTTTCCAAGAACGCCGACAATTGAACCTAACCCAAATCGCAGATCACTTGGAATCAATCAGCTGGTCAGTCGTAACCAGTGACGCCAATCTACGCTTGCCGCTGTTGGGTTGGGCAGCAAACTTGTTTAATCGGATTTCAGCGGGTACTACTACGTTAGGCAGCATCGCGAGTTCAAAGAGGGGTATTGAGGCATACAGGTACAAGTTCCTGAAACATGAATCCCCTGATGCTCCCCCATTCTTTACGGGGCAGTTGCAAAGATATGAGATTCTTCCGTCTCCTGATAAAGCTTTCGTGGTTCTGAGTGGGCGTGACAATTCTTATCACCAAGGGGCTAGGATCTTAACTCGGCGAATAGTAAGTAGGGCGAATCGATTGATGTCTGCCTTCACTGACAAGGATTATGTAGTCAAGAAGGACCTCTATTCGCTGAAACTCAGAATTGAATCCCCTGATCGACTGACTTTTCTCCTGGGCATTCTGAATTCAAGTCTCATGTCGTTCTTATATCTCAGCCGTTCCTCCTCGGCGACCAAGGACGACTTCAGACAGGTATCCCTGGCAGGCTTGCGGGAGCTTCCGATTCGTTTCCCTGATGAGAGAGAGGATGAGATTGAATTCGTGCGCCTCGTGGAAATGCGCGAAAGGCAATTGGACCAAGCAGATGCTCTGGATCATCGTATTGACCAATTGGTGTACCGCATTTATGACGTAACCGATTGGGAGCAAAGGGCAATCGAGGAATGGTTAGCGCAGCCGGGGTAGACCCTTCAGAGCGAATCGGTAGAGGGACGGAAATAGACCGGCTCGTTATACTGAGGAGTAAAGAAGCAGCCGGAGAGGGTGAGGAAGATACTACAAATGAGTGGAGAACCACGGTGACCACAGGTCAACCACCAGACTATCTCCAGCTCGACAGATTCGTTGCCTACCCAAGGGAGGACATTGACGTTGAATACAAAGGTTGGCTGGATCTCCGTGAAGAGAGAGACAGGGCTACCTTAGCTAAGGCGGCGATCGCACTGGCCAACCATGGAGGCGGATACATCGTCCTAGGATTTGACGAGTCCCAGCAAACTCTTCGTTCGGTAGTACGGCCACCGGATATTCCAGAAACTACGCAGGACGCTGTGAACGCAGCTATCAGGCGGTACGCAGACCCTGAGTACCACTGTCAGTTGTACGCCATTGTCCATCCACACTCAGGCGTCATCCACCCGGTTATCCGGATTCCCAGCGGCGACGTGCCAGTCATGTCAAAGCGTAGTCAGACAGATTCGGGCATGTCTCAATACAAGCTCTATGTGCGAAAGCCTGGGCCTCGTAGCGAAGAGCCCCACACAGCCGAGGAGTGGCGACGATTGGTCGACCGCAGCATCAGAGCAAGACGCGAAGATTTGTTGGACGCGGTACGCTCAATCTTTCTGGGCCAAACCGAGGCTCAAGTTTGGTCTCCTGAACCGATGGATGCTCTCGCACACTATTGCACCACCGCCTATGAGCGTTGGAAGGAGGTTGTATCAATCCTCCCTACCGACGCACCGGCTCGATTCCCATTAGGCTACTACGAATTGGGCTTTGCTCTGGTTGGTGCGACTCCTATTACCCTTCCCCAACTTGACAAGCGACTTGCTGCCGCAAGAAGCATAGCGTTCTCGGGGTGGCCTCCATTCTTGGAAATGGATGCAGAGTGGGCACCGTATCCCTACGACGGCTTCATTGAGGCGTGGGTAGGTCGACCAACTGACCGCCAAATCTGGAACGATCCATTCCACGCAGATTTCTGGCGCGCCTCAGTTGACGGAATGCTCTACACGATTAGGGGATACATCGAAGATGGCGAGTTGGCAGAACACCGTAAGCGCCCACCCGGCACGGAGTTCACTAACTCGGTTCCGTGCATAAAGATTGCGGAGGGACTACTATTTGCCAGTCGTCTGGCAGCCGAGTACGAGGGTGTCGAACAGATTGTGTTGCGGTGCCGTTTCACTGGCTTGAAGGGACGCTCGCTCCTATTGGTCGATCATCCAGCACCCTTCATAGACATTGGTCCTGTAATCCACGATCCCGAAGTGATATTGACAGGGCAGGTCTCTATTCAGCAAGTTCATGATAACCTGACTGAAGTCATCCATAGTCTTGCGAGGCCGCTATATGAGCGATTCGGCTTTTATGAGATTCCCATCAGTCACGTTCAAAGCATGCTGATGAAGACGAGACGATACCGGTGAATGCGGCATCAGTAAGGAGAGGCCTAATCCAACTGTAGAGAAAGGGCGAAGCATGATTACAAACGTCAAAGCCAGGTATGCGAATGGCGTCCTTACGCCACTTGAGCCCCTCGACCTGGAAGAGGGCGCGGAGGTGATGGTATCGGTGGAGGGCGCCCCCGGGGGAGTGTCGGAGGAGACGCCGGCGTCGAAGCAAGGGCTAGCGGGGATTGTGGAGCGGGTCCTAGAGATGCAGAAGGATATTCCGCCGGAGGCGTGGGACGACCTCCCCGCTGACCTGGCCAAGAACAAGAAACACTATCTCTACGGTCATCCCAAGGAAGAGGACTAATGAGTGTCGTCTTCGCTGATGCGGGTTACTGGATAGCTCTATGGAATCTCAGAGACACTCTGCACCCAAGGGCAGTCAGCGTTGCCGATGGCCTAAGGACAACTACCGTCGTGACAACCCACATGGTCTTGACTGAGACACTTGACGCTATGGCGGGCATGGGGGAATTCCGTCGAAGATTGGCAATACGGATGATTCACGACCTGGAGGCCGACCCGTACGTTGAGGTCGTCGAGCAGACGGGGGCGCAGTTCAGAGCTGCGGTGGAGCGGTACGCCGCTCGCAGTGACCAGAGGTGGAGCCTGACGGACTGCGCCAGCTTCCTGGTCATGGAGGAGCGCGGCATCACCGAGGCGCTGGCCTACGACCGGGACTTCGAGCAGGCGGGCTTCGTCGCCCTGCTGAGAGGGGGACAGGCATGATGCCATGTCACTGCTTCCCTGCAGGTGCAACCCGTTGAATATCCTGCACTCCACGACGGACCCCACGCTGCTGGCTCGCCTGAAGGACATGCTGGGCAGTTCCGCCAGGGCCGACATCGCTGTCGGCTACTTCTTCATCGGCGGCTTCGGGGCAGTCGCCGACGACCTGGCGCGGCTGGACAAGGTGCGCATTCTGGTGGGGCGCACAGACCGGCAGGTGCTGGAGGAGGTCGCCCTAGGCCTTCCGCAGAACCAGGCCCTGCGCGCTCGACTGGATGCTGACGCTCTGGTGCGGCGCAGCCAGCGAAGCCAGATAGCCCAGGAGACCGTCGCCCGTGTCGCAGAGGGCGTGGCCGTGCTCCCCCAGGAACAGGGTACAGAGGCCGCTGTCTCGAAGCTGAGGGACATGGTGGCCCTCGGCAAGGTAGAGGTGCGGGCCTACCTGCGGAGCCCTCTCCACGCCAAGGCATACCTCTGCTGGTACGACAACCATGCCGAACCCGGAGCGGCGGTGGTCGGCTCGTCCAACCTCACTCTCGCCGGGTTCACTGGCAACACTGAGCTCAACGTGCGCGTCACCGGCGACGCGGAGATGGCGGCCCTGCGCGAATGGTTCGACGCGCTGTGGGGAGACTCGGAGGACATCGGCGCCGCTCTCATAACCGAATTGGAACGGTCGTGGGTCCTGGCCAAAACCCCGCCGTACCACGTGTATCTAAAGGCACTTTACGAACTCTACTACACCGGCGTGGGAGGCGGGGAACTGACAGTTTCGCCACGGGACCAGGAGCTGGCCAACTTTCAGTTGGACGCAGTGCGCCGCGGGCTGTCCATGATAGAGGCTTACGGGGGTTGCTACATCGGCGACGTGGTGGGCCTGGGTAAGACCTTCATCGGCGCGGAGCTGCTGCGCCAGCTTCGGGTGAGCTACCCGAACGAGGGGCCGCCGCTCATTCTCTGCCCGGCCAGACTGAAGCCCATGTGGGAAGTGTTCAACGAGCGGTTCGCCTTGGGGGCGGAAGTCGTCTCCCACAACATGATCGCCGCCCCCGCCGAAGCTGAGTTCGACGAGGAGCTGGGGCGCTACGTGGACACTGCTCAGCCCGGGCACGGCATCGTCCTTGAGCAAACGTACCGCAATCGCGGCGGTGCTGGTGGACGAGGCGCACAACTTCCGCAACATCAACCGCCGTTCCAGAGGGCTAATCGGCTACTTGGAATCGAGCGACCACAAAGTGATCCTCCTCAGCGCCACGCCGCAGAACCTAGTAGTCAGTCATGTTTGGAATCGAAGGGATAGAGGCGGTGTAATTTGGTTCGGGCATCCTGAGTCTTGAACCGCCAGTTGATGGTGACCCGCGCCTCGTTTCGCTCCTGCACCGAGGCCCCGACTTCCCGTTGGAGCGATTCTGCGTCGGGGAGCCGCTGCTTCAGACAGGAGCGGGATAGCACGCTGAACTCGATCTCCGCCATGTTCAGCCAACTGCCGTGCTTGGGCGTATAGTGGAACTCCAGCCGTTTAGCTATCCGCCGGGCTTCCGGCGCGGGGAAGGTCTCGTACAACGAAGCGAGGCGATGGGTGTTCAGGTTGTCCAGCACCACCCGCACCACCTCGACCTCCGGGTAGGCCTCATCCACCAGCCAGCGCATCTGGTGGGCGAAGTCCTGCATGGTGCGCCGTTCGGTCACCGCCACCTGCCGCCAGCCAGCCAGGGGCTCACAGGCCAGGAACAGGTTGCGGGTTCCCTCCCGCCGGTACTCGTAGTCCCGACGCAGCGGACGCCCCGGCTCGGCAGGGAGAGAGGGCCGCGTCTCGGCTAACAACTGGGTGGAGGTCTCATCAAAGCAGACCACCGGCCGTTGCGGGTCATAGGGTTCGGCGTACAAATCCAGGACGTCCTCCATGTGGGCCACGAAGTCGGCGCTTACCTCGGGGATGCACCACTCCTGCTTCTGCCACGACTTAAGGACGTTTTTTTGAGCCGCTGGCGCACCGTCTCGTGGGACAAGGATGACGCCAACCCCAACTCCACCACTTTGCCCGCCAGCAAGCGCAGGGTCCAATGGTCATGTCCTTCCGGCGCTGGGCTACAGGCCAAGGCAATCAGAGCCTGCCCCGTACTGGATACGGGGTGGGCTTCGCCCAGGTCCTCCAGCTTCCGGTACCCGTTCGCTTGGACCCGGTCTTGCAGCGCCCCAGCCAACCCAGCTTCGGCAAAGCGGCGCTTGACGCGGAACACCGTGCCCTCGACCACATCCAAGGCTTGCGCCACCCGGGGCGCAGACCAACCTGCATCGGTCTTGAGCAGTATCCGCGCCCGAATAGTCACCCGGGCGGTACTTTTACCAGCCCGAACCAAGTGTTCCAGTTGGTTCCGCTGCTCCGGCGTCAACCTGACTCCGTACTTTTCCCTGACCATACCACCACCTCACTTCAACCCAGTCTGTTGCTCAGTATAGCGCCTTGGTTCAGACTCTTTAAACTACCATCAAAAACAGATTTGACTGACTACTAGTGTGGCAACGAGGGCTGCAAAAGTATGTGCCCACCCGGTGCAGAGGAAGTCCGTCAGCCAGGGCGTTCAGGATGCGTTTCAAGGCATTGCAAGTATAGAGCGCAAGTCCAACAGGGACCAAAATGGGAGCTAAGGTGGCAATGATAGGTCCAGCTCCCAAACCTATCGCAATCGCAACTCCAACACCGACCATTGCGGCAGACCCGGCATGTACGGCGATTGATTTTGCGGCGTCCTTGATGGCTTCCTCGCCGGCCTTGTGGCCTTTCCGGTAGTGGATGTAGTTCTCAATCCCGCTAACCGGCGCTTCCAGCAGTGCGGCGATAAGCGCTGACATGGCAGCAGCGCTGGCGCACTCACGCATCACGATTTAGGATGCGTCAAAGAAATTACTGGAACGGGCGGTGAACTGTTCCCATCCGGTCATATCAGAAGCGTCCCGAGCGCGGTTGATGTCGGAATTCTCCCAAAGGATGTTGCCGGTATCGCTTGCCAGATGTGGGGAGCCATGGACTGAATGGATATGGCTGACGTCCTTGCCTTGCAGGAATTGGAGCGCCGCGTCTTCGCCATAGTTGCGGACGAACAAGGGTACGGATTCCTGATAAAGGGTTTGGGCTTCGGCGGCTGTTCTGGCTCCGTGTTCCGGGCGCAAGCCTGCATCCATGAATTTGCGTTGCAGGCTATCGGTGAGGTTGGCGAAAGAGCCGTCGGGTACGCCGCGAACAACGGTGCCGACTTGGGCTGCAGTGGCCAGGCCGGCAATGCCGGCTTTGGTCAATCTATTGCCGGGACCGTCCTTCGGCCTGCCCGGGCCACTCAAAGTAAATGTCTACAAAGGCGTTTTCCCCCGCGCCGATGCGCCGTCCGCAGCGGGCACAGGGCAAGCTGCGCGGCGTTTTGCCGACGCTTCCACCGGAGTCCAGATGCCGGACGTAGCAGGTGTGCTTACCCTGTGACCAACATCGAGGGCAGCCGATGCAGTAGTTCTTGAAGTCACCCCGGCTGATCCCGGACGGCGTTTCCTCCGGCAGTTCGGAAAAGCAGAGGCGGCCCGGCAAGATGCTGTGTCGGCACTCCGCGCAGCGTAGGCCTGGCTCGGCAATCATCGGCCACATCGGACTGCTCCTTTTACATCAGGAATTCGTCAGGGCAACAAGGAGAACGCCTCTCCAGCTTCATCGGCTTGTTCCTCGATCAGCCCTTTAGTGCCGGGTTGTTGACGTTCCGGTACTCAGACACCAATAAAGACATAGGAGAGGGTTTTAAGTGGATTTACTGTAAGAATTCTGAGGGCTCCGGTTTCTTTATTTTTTGCTAACAGCAAGATAATCTATGGCTTTGCACCAAAAGTCGGACTTTCCCATGACTTTTAGTTCAACCACCTGACTTTTGCTTCAGGTGCCACTTTTGATTCAAACGATGGGACAATGCCCAGCTCGTGCATCTGCTGAACCAACACACAGACATTATGACACAAACACTTCAAAAGAATCTCGTTGACTTGGCCGGCTTCCAGGGTCTTTTAATAGTAGAAAGGGATATTCAGGCTGTTGGATAATTAGGTGAGAGTTTTGGGGAATGTGGAGGAAGGTTGTGTTGGAGGAGAGTATTGGGGATTGGGGTCCTGGGCTGCTGGATGCCCTGAGCCAGATAGAGGATCCCAGGAAGCCCAAGGGAGTGCGGCACCCCTTGGGGGCAGTTCTGGCCTTGGCAGTTTGCGCCATGCTGGGCGGCGCCAGGAGCCTGTACGCCATTGCCCAGTGGGGCCGAGAACACCCCCAGTTGACCCGGTCGCTGGGATTCAGCCGAGAGCAGACTCCCTGCGTGGCCACCTTGCATCACGTATTTCGCCGGATGGACGTGGATGATTTCGAGTCGGCCCTGGGGCGCTGGGCCCAAGAGTGTTTGGGAGAGGGCGAGGCCGTCATTGCCATAGACGGCAAGGCCCTACGGGGAATACACGGCAGGGAATTGCCCGGGGTGAGGCTGGTGGCGGCATATGCTGGGGAGAGCGGCCTGGTACTGGGACAAAAGGGGGGTCAGGGGGGAGCGCAAGGAGAGTGAACTGGGGTTGGCCTCCAGCCTGCTGGCCCGACTGGAGTTGAAGGGGAAGGTGGTTACCGGGGACGCCCTCTATGCGCAGCGGGAGTTGAGCCTGAGAGTGCTGGAACAGGGCGGGGACTATTTCTGGGCACTGAAGGACAATCAGCCTGGGATGAGGGAGGCGGTGAGTCTCCTCTTTGAGCAGCCGCCCTGGGGAGAGAGCTTTGCCGAGGCGTGTCAGGAGGGCCGACGGGGAGACCGATGGGAAAGGCGACGGTTGCGGGCATCGGCAGTTCTGAACGAATACCTGGACTGGCCCGGTCTGGGACAGGTCTGCTGCATGGAACGAACCAGGAGGCACAAGGGCAAGGAGACGATGGAGCGTGCCTACGCCATCACCAGCCTGACGGTGGAGCGGGCGGATGCCGCCCGGCTGCTGGGGATATGGCGTGGGCACCGGGGCATTGAAAACCGGCTGCACTGGGTGCGGGACGTGGTCTTTGGCGAGGATCAAAGCCAGGTGCGAACGGAGTCGGCACCGCAACTGCTGGCGGCGCTGCGCAACTTGGTAATAGGCATGTTGAGGCTGAACGGAGTTAAAAACATATCGGCAGCCCTGCGACACTACGGCTGGAAGCCCTGGGAGACACTGCTGCTAATCGGCCTACCTCCACACAATTAAAAGACCCTGCCTTGCCCACGGAGGCTTCGTTGCCAAAGAGACGGCGTCGCCGTCCCCGACAGGGTCGCATCAGACGCACTGGCAGGGTGTCCAGGACCTGGTAGGGGGTGGCGTAGGATTCCATTTCCCGGGCCACCATCCCTGACAGGCGGCTCAGTACCCCAGCCAGGTCTCGGCAGCGGCGGTTGGTGGCGCTCTGGCTGAGCAGCCTGGGGAAGTAGGCCCGCCAATACTGGCTGGCGAAGCGGAGAAAGGCCCGCTCCGAAGTACCGTGCCATTGGGCGCAGAGGGCCAGGGTCAGCACTTCGCTGTCGGACATTTGGGGATGTTGGCCGGGGCGATGGGGCTTGAACTGGGCGAAATGTTGCTGATAAAGGTCGTCCACGATGGTATATAATGCCGCCAGAGCCTGCCCCCGAGAAAGCGGGGGAAAGTGTCTAGGTCTATGGTCATGGCGGGCCTCCTTTGGGCGGGTAAGGCCAGCTTATACCATCCTCGATGCTTTCCTGCACTTCTCAGTTGTTAATGTGCATCACACGTATTAATGACTTGGGGTGGGGTGATGCGCCTTTTGTCCGCCGGCGTCCTCCGAATTCCGGCCTCCGCCGGAAAGACTGGCGCAGGGCGACAGAGTACCCCATTCCCACCTTCCCCCAGAGGAGGAATGGGCAACTGCTGTCTGTGTTCATAGCGACGCTGTCACCTCCTTGGCACCAGGCCCTTGGGCCAGAACCACAAGAACAGTATAAGCACGATAAAGGCGATGACGTCCTTCCATTCACCCGCCAGGTCCCAGATGCCGAACTGCTCTATCATTCCCAGAGCGAATCCGCCGACGATGGCGCCGTAGAGGTTCCCGATGCCTCCCACTACAGAGGCTATCCAGCCCTTCAGCAGCAGCAGGAGGCCCATCCTTGGCTGTATGGCTGTGTCGTGACCGGCTAGAATTCCGGCCATCGCCGCATATATGGCGCCTACGAAGAACACAGCGGCGATTATCATGGTGGTGTTTATCCCCACCACCTTCGACACCTCTTCATCGTCGCCGATGGCCCGCACCGCCTTTCCGAACGCCGTCATCTTGAGGACCAGCAACAACGCCACAAAGCCGGCCAGGGCCACTCCTATGGCGAAGACGTTGAACCCCTTGATGTTGGCTCCTCCGACGGTCCAGGGGTCGTTCCCGAACGCCTCCGGCAGAGGACGTGCGGCGGTCTGGAATACAATCGTGATTGCGGCGGTCATCGCCAGCAGGATGCCCAGGGACGCCACCAGCATGATCAGGGGTGACCGCGCCCGCGCCCGCATGTACACGTACATGCCCCGGTAAATGGCGAGGCCGACGGTTCCTGCCAGCAGACAGGATACTCCCCAGCTCAAGTAGAGCTGAGACCCGGGAGCGTTGGCCACCAGGAATCCGCAGTACCCTCCAAGTACCGCCGCCCCAATCCCACCAACAGCCGGGAACGCCCATAAGCGGCTGCCTGTGGATATGCGCCGAAAGCCTTGGCGCTGCGCCCAGACCACAGCAATCGCCGTCACCGCGCCGATCGCGGGGGCGAGCAGTAGGTTCAATTCACTTGGGTAAGAGAGCACTAAACCCGTGTAGACCCCTACGCCCGCCGCCAGCGCTCCCATGACCGGCCGCACCGCCGGCTTGAAGCGCTCCCGGAGGCGGGACCGCAGGACGACGTTGAGGGCCCAACCCGCCACTCCGGCAGCCGTCGCGGCCAACAACACGTTGACGTAGACTTCGTTAACCTCGTACTGCCCGCCCAAGGTGTCGTGAGACCTCAGGTAGAAGACGCCGTAGGCGCCTATAGCAGCGGCGGCGCCGTAGTACAGGTCGAAGAACCAGACGGTGCTGTACACCAGCGTGAACCCTATGGCAAGCAGGGCGTAAATCGCTCCGACGGACAGCCCGTTGAAGGCGAACTGGGTGGCTTGCTCAGGGGACTGGGTTATCTTCCAGACGACGTAGGCCACCGCCATCGTTGCCAGTGCGACGGCCAGGAGCCTGCCCGAACCGGCGCTGCGTACAATCAAGCGGACCCCCAAAGGCATTTCAACCGGAAGGTTTTAGAATACGCCGACGGGCCGGCTCTTCCGGCCCATCGGCCATCCCTCGATTCTACTGGGTCGGCGCGGGTCCCAACACCTTGTACCCCTGGTTCTCCTCGTTCCTCTCGGCCAGAGGCAGCACCTCCACGACGACGTTGGATAGGCCGACAACCTCGCCCTTGTCGTCGAAGCTGTAGTTGTCTCCTATGGTCCCGCTCCAGGTGATGTCGTACATACAGTCCCTGAAACCGTCTGCGTCCTGGTCGTCGTCGGTCCGCTCCAGGCACTCGGCGGCGATGTACATGTCATCGTAGGCGGAGCCCAGATACCAGGGGAGGGTGACGTAGTCGTACCGTTCCCGGAAGTTGGCAAGGACTTCCTGGGCCTTGGTGTTCGACGGGTCGAGGTCGGTCTGGATGGCCTTGAGGCCGGTGGCGGCCTCGCCGGCGATCTCCAGCGCGGTCGTTCCAACAACGACCACTTCGGAGTACATCGGCCCATCGTAGCCTAACTCCCGAGCCTGCTTGACAATGGTGCCGCCGGAGGATTCGGACTGGGCTGCTATGTGGAGCGCGTCCGGGTCCTCATTGAGCAGCTTGGTCAGTTGGGTTCTGAAGTCGGTGACGTCTGAAGGGTAGCGTTCCTCCGCAACCAATTCGCCGCCCCGCTTCTGGAACTGCTCGACAGTCGTCCGCCTGACGCCCTCGGCGTAGTCGGTCGCCTCGGTGATGGTGGCCAGCCTGCGGGCGCCGTCCGCCCACAGGACGTTGCCGGTGTCTATGCCCAACTGGAGGTCGCTCAACGAGGTCCGGAAGATGTAGTCCCCGGCGTCGGCGATGTCCGGGTTGGTGGCCAGGCCGGAGAACATAATTACTCCGTCTTCCTCGGCCAGGGGAGCGGCGCCCAGCATCGCTCCGCTGCAGGATGTGCCGAGGATGATCTTGACCCCGTTCACATCGGTCAGCTTTCTGTAAGCGGTGATCGAGTCCTGGGCGGCGCATTTCGAGTCCTCAATAATGACCTCCAGCATACGCCCGTTGATGCCGCCCGCCGCGTTAATCTCGTCAACGGCCATCTGCTTAGCTTGAACGGCTACGTTTCCGTAGGTCTGGCCTGGACCCGTGACCGATTCCATTACTCCTATCACAAAGGGATCCTCGTCCCCGTCTCCTCCGCAAGCCATGGCCGCCGACGCAACAATCGCCAGCAGACCCAGCAAGACAATCCGCGTCAAAGATAAAAGCTGCACGATACACCTCCTTCTACGCAGAAAGCTTCCTACATCGCCTTCCAAGTATAGTAGCGCTATTTTGCCGTTTCTTGAATACCAAATGGGCAGTCCGACCAAGGCCTTTCAATTGTCACCCCGAGCGGAGCGAGGGGTCTAATGTCCTTGCCTTCTTAGACGTGCTGCTATCCAAGCATTTTAGATTCCTCGCTGCGCTCGGAATGACACGCGGCGGGGACCTGTATTCACCTGGCGTCGAGAATTGAAAGACCCTGGGCAGTCCGACCAGAATGGTGGATAGTGTCCTGATCTGAGAGCCGCACGAGGTCATCTACCGACCACGGGTACGCAATGACTCTTGCTGACAGATCGGGCGGGACCCTTAAACTCCGGTGAAACCTCACTGGGTTATAGTTAAGAGAAATGCAAGTTGACCGCCGCCCGTAGGTTGGCAACCTTCTTACTGAAAGCATTCGTTAGACGAGTGAACTTGACCTGCCCCCAGTGATTGTACCAGATATTACCTCATAAATGAGCCATCGTAGGAAGGATGGTCAGGACGATTGCAAAGTTGGGGCAAAAGGGATAAAAAGAGGAGAGATGTGCATTCGGCAGCCGATTGGCGAAAACTCTTTTCGGCTCAGTCGCCGGAAGAACAACCGGGGGAGGGATGACTACAAGGTACTTGTCCGATGCCCACATAGAGAGGCAGGCAATCCGGTTGTTGAATCGGCATGAGCGTGAGTTCGAGGCTGTTACAGAGCCACCAACGGCCAACTTTACCCTTCATTGCAGGAATATCACGGCCAAACGCGATTGACGCTTTAGGGAACCCTTCCTTAAAAAGTGGTCTTATGACCGCTCCAATAGAGGTGAAGCATGGAAAACCCGTTCTTTGAGCGCCCCATAATCAACTCGCCATACGAATATCCCTCTCAACACTGGGAGTTGGACGAAGACGGCCAACCGACTCAGCAGATTGTCGAAAGGCGAAGGGGGGCCGAATTCGTTACCCCAATCCCAAAGCCCAGGCAGAGAGGAAGGGCCAGAGGAGGACAGCAGCAGTTTGTCATTGACGACGGCTTGGGCCTCTCCACCCAGGAGCAGCAGTACGACGTTACGGCGGCTGTGAATGAGGTCCGCCGCCGCGTAGACGAGTGGCGGCGTATCCCCGGTCCCAACAACTGGGGCGTGACACCGGAGACGGCTCGGCTGCTCCTGCATTGGCGGCAGCACAACTTCAGCAATTACCGGCCTTTCTTCTGTCAAGTCGAAGCTGTAGAAACCCTGATATGGCTTACCGAGGTCGCCCCCAGGCTCAGTGCGGCAGACAGGAGGGTCCTGGACCGGTTGGCTGACGTCAATCAAGAGTCCAATCCGGAATTGCTTCGGATTGCCTTGAAGCTGGCGACCGGAGCCGGCAAGACCACCGTCATGGCCATGATTATCGCTTGGCAGACCATAAACGCCGTCCGCCATCCCAACAGCCGGAGATTTACTCGCGGATTCCTGGTGGCCACCCCCGGCCTCACCATCAAGGACCGTCTTCGGGTCCTCCAGCCCAATGACCCCGACAGCTACTACGCCAGCCGGGAGTTGGTCCCCGGCGATATGCTGGAGGACATCCAGAGGGCCAGGATAGTCATTACCAACTACCACGCCTTGCGCCCCCGCGAGCGCCTCGAAATTTCCAGCGTTGGGCGCGCCTTGGCTCAGGGACATGGAGAGCCTTTGGAAACCTGGGAATCCGAAGGCCAGATGGTCCAGCGGGTCATGCCGGAACTCATGAGTATGAAGGGCGTAATGGTGTTGAACGACGAGGGACACCACTGCTACCGTCGCAAACCTGGCGACGACGATGAAGGTCCATTGATCGGAGAAGACCGGCAGGAAGCCGACAGAAACAACGCAGAGGCCCGGGTCTGGATTTCCGGCTTGGAGATTGTCAAGCGCAAACTGGGCGTACGCCAGGTGGTGGACCTGTCAGCCACTCCTTTCTTTCTGCGCGGCTCCGGTTACGCCGAGGGGACCCTTTTCCCCTGGACTGTGAGCGACTTCTCCCTGATGGACGCCATCGAATGCGGCATCGTCAAGCTGCCCCGGGTCCCGGTGGCCGACAACATCCCCGGCGAGCAGGTCCCGGTCTTCCGCAACCTCTGGGAGCATATTCGCGGAGACATGCCCAAAGCGGGCCGGGGAAAGGCCGGGAACCTGGACCCGCTCAATCTGCCCACTACGTTGCAGACTGCGTTGCTGGCCCTCTACGGGCACTACAAGACTACCTACGAGCAGTGGGAAGCGGACGGGGCGACGGTGCCACCCTGCTTCATTGTGGTCTGCAACAACACTTCAACTTCCAAGCTGGTTTATGACTACATTTCAGGATTTGAACGGGAAAACGACGATGGCTCGACATCCCTCCAAAATGGCCGGCTGGAGCTGTTCCGCAACTTCGACGAGTACGGCAACCGCTACCCAATACCCCGTACTTTGCTGATAGACAGCCAACAGCTTGAGTCCGGCGACAAGCTCAGCGATGACTTCCGCCGTGTCGCAGCCGCTCAAATCGAGCGATTCCGCTGGGAGCGTCAAGAACGTTCCGGAAACCGCGAGGAGGCGGACAACATCACGGAGCAGGAACTCCTGCGAGAAGTGATGAACACCGTCGGCAAAGAGGGGCGGCTGGGCGAATCCATCCGTTGCGTCGTATCCGTGTCCATGCTCACCGAAGGCTGGGACGCCAACACAGTCACCCACGTCCTGGGGGTCCGGGCCTTTGGCACCCAGCTGCTGTGCGAGCAGGTGGTCGGGCGGGCGTTGCGTCGCCAGTCCTACGACCTGAATGAAGACAACAGGTTCAACGTCGAGTACGCCGACGTGCTGGGCATACCCTTCGATTTCACTGCCCGGCCCGTGGTGGTCGGCCCGGGCAAGCAGCGTCAAACGGTGCACGTGAGGGCTATGCGTCCCGAGCGGGACCACCTGGAGATAACCTTCCCCCGGGTTTCCGGTTACCGGGAAGACCCGCCCAAAGAGGACCTGGTAGCCAACTTCACCGATGACTCCGTCCTACCCCTGACGCCGGAGCTTGTCGGCCCGACGCGGACCAGGAACGAGGGAATTATTGGAGAAGGGGTTGACCTGGACCTGGTCCACACCGGCGACCTCCGCACCTCCACCCTGGTGCTGCACCTGACCAAGCGTTTGCTGGAGACCAAGTGGAGGGACCCCAACCAGGACATCAAGATGCACCTGTTCGGCAAGCTGAGGAACGTGGTCAAGCAGTGGCTCGACACCTGCCTGGTCTGCCGGGGCGGGACCTACCCGGCGCAGCTAATGTACCAGTCATTGGCGGACATGGCCTGTAACCGGATCACCGCCGCCATCACCAGCAGCCAGGGCGAGCGGTCCATCAAGGCGCTGCTGGACTCCTACAATCCCACCGGTTCGACGCGGCACGTCAACTTCACCACCTCCAGGACCGGCCTCTGGACCACCGACTCCCGGAAGTGCCACGTAAACCTGGCGGTGCTGGACAGCGATTGGGAAGCCGAGCTTTGCCGGGTCGTGGAGTCCCACCCCAAGGTCAAAGCCTACGTCAAGAACCACAACCTGGGACTGGAAGTCCCCTACCTGTACGGGTCAATCCCCCGCACCTACGTCCCCGACTTTATCGTGCAGGTGGACGACGGGCAAGAGGAACCTCTGAACCTCATCGTGGAAATCAAGGGCTACCGGGGCGAGGACGCCAGGGAAAAGAAGAACACGATGGAAGCCTACTGGCTGCCCGGCGTCAATGGCCTGGGCCAGTACGGTCGCTGGGCCTTCGCCGAGTTCACCGATGTGCATGACATCGAGTACAATCTATACAGGCTGATTGATTCCTAATGCTGGAGGAGGGTGCAGTGGACCCGATGGAGATGAACATAGCGGCCTACGGCCATATACGGGAACATCTGGAACTGCAACATCGGGGTGATTGGGTGGTCTTGCATCAAGAGAAGCTTGCCGGAATCTACAGTTCCTACGAGGAAGCCCACAGGAAAGCGATGGGGCACTTCGACCGCGGCCCATACCTTATTGCGGAAGTGGGCGGGGAGTGGATAAACCGACGCGTGAAGGAGGTGCGGGCCAAGGCCGCCAGGTGGCTGGCTGACGCAGGCGGCAGTGAACCTCAGATCGAAGATATCTCACGACGCAGAAGCGAGGAGTATGCGGAACATCTTGCAGAGCAGCACCGGTGCCAGTGGGAGGGCATGGCAAGATTCCGAGAATTTGAGCGCGGGCTGAACGAGGCCCAGCAGGAATTGAGCCAACGAGAACGCTATCTGCTGTTCCTGAAGCATGAGAGCCATTTGACCGAGGAAGGGCGTAAACTTTATCTCCAGTTCCTGGAGTACGAACGGCCATATAAGGACCAGTATCAGGAATGGCCCGATGATTCTGACTGATACCGGGCCTCTGGTCGCCCTGTTAGACTCTGCCGACCCTCATCATGCCCAATGCACCGAATCTGCCCTAACCTTGGGGGTGGAAGTGATGCTCACCACTTGGCAGTGTTTCACCGAAGCGATGCACTTCTTGAGACGGGCCGGAGGACATTCTTATCAGGCAGACCTTTGGAATTTGCGCCGGTCACGAAGGCTTGAAATACACTTGACTACCGACCAAGAAACTGACCGGATTGAGGAATTGATGCGCCAATACCGGGACACCCCGATGGCACTGGCAGACGCCTCTCTGGTTGCAGCGGCGGAATCCCTGGCTCTGAGACGAGTCTTCACGGTAGATCGCGGATTCTTTATCTACCGCCTGACCGACGGTTCCGCACTTGAAGTAGTACAATAGCCTGCGGGATAGTGGCACCCGTTAGCACCATCCTAGGAGGAACCACCATGCCAAAATCCAGAAGGTCCCGCACCGCCGCCGGCAAGTCCCCGGGTAAATCTGTTGAGGCCCTCCGCCACGAGCAGGACACCCGCACCAACATTCCCACGGCGGAGTACCAGTCACTGGTCCGGCAGGAAGAGGAGACCCCCATCCGGGTGGCCTACCAGCGGCGCAACCGCGACTTGGACCCCCAACTGGTCTGGCGGGGGAAGGACGAGCAGGACCTGGACGACCTGGTGGTGAACGTCCCGCCCCTGTACATCCAGGAGAAGGTCCATCCCAAGGCGCTGGTGGACGACTTGCGTCGCAGTGGTCAGTGGCTAGTGGCTAGTGGTCAGGGTGGTGACCGGTCACCGACCACTGACCACTGGCAACTGGACTTGTTCTCCGACTTCAACGGGCTGCCCGAGGGCGCAGACCGCACCGAGTTCTACCGGCACGACGGCTACTGGCAGAACCGCATGATTCTCGGCGACAGCCTCCAGGTGATGGCCTCCCTGTCCGAGCGGGAGGGACTGCAGGGCAAGGTGCAGTGCATCTACATAGACCCGCCCTACGGCATCCGGTTCAACTCCAACTTCCAGTGGTCCACCACCAGCCGCGACGTGCGCGACGGGAACCGCGAGCACATCACCCGGGAGCCGGAGCAGGTCAAGGCCTTCCGCGACACCTGGCGCGACGGCATCCACTCCTATCTGACCTACCTGCGGGACCGCCTCACCGTGGCCCGCGACCTCCTCGCCGACTCCGGCTCCATCTTCGTGCAGATTGGCGACGAGAACGTCCATCGTGTGCGGGCGCTGATGGATGAGGTTTTTGGGGAGGATAATTTCTTCTCACAAATGCAGTATCGGGCGCTCTCTCCCTTGGGTTCACAAGGTCTTTCTAATGTGTACGATTACATCCTTTGGTTCTGCAAGAATAAGGATGCGGTGAAGTATAGAAATTTACTGATAGACCGTCCGATGGAGGATGAACCCGAATTTACATATCTCGATGACGGGTCCGGGCATTATACGAAGCTCAAGCAGGCTCCCATCAAGTCTAAAGGGGTGTTCAAGCGTTCTGTCCTGATTTCGTCTGGATATACGCCAACTTGCATTTATGACTTTGAGTTTCAAGGCAAGGTTGTACGTCCAAGTGGCCGAAAAAGCTGGAGAACCAATAAAATTGGCATGGCGAGATTAATCGGGTCAAATAGGCTGGTTAACCTAGGTGTATCTACGTACTTTCGCCAGTACTTTGACGATTCTCCAGTGCGGAGAATGGAAAATACGTGGACGGATACTGCGGCTGGGTTTTCTGACACTAAGGTATACGTCGTACAAACCAACGACAAAATAATCACTCGCTGCATCCTGATGACCACCGACCCCGGCGACCTGGTCCTGGACCCCACCTGCGGCTCCGGCACCACCGCCTACGTCGCCGAGCAGTGGGGGCGGCGGTGGATTACCATAGACACCTCCCGCGTCGCCTTGGCGCTGGCCCGCGCCCGCATCATGGGCGCCCGCTACCCCTACTACCTGCTTGCCGATAGCAAGGAAGGCCAGTCGAAGGAAGCCGAAGTCTCCCGCCGCGCCCCCTCGGACATGCCCACCTACGGCAACCTCCGGCAGGGGTTTGTCTACGAGCGGGTTCCCCACATCACCCTGCGGGCCATCGCCAACAACGCCGAGATAGACGTGATTTGGGAAAAGTATGAGGAGGAGCTGGCCCCGCTGCGGCGGGAGTTATCAGTGGCTAGTGGACAGTGGTCAGGGGCCAGTGGAGAGGGGATAGTGGATAGCGGGGAAACCGCGAACTATTCACCATCCACTACCCACTCTCCACTCCAAGAGTGGGAGATTCCCCGGGAGAGGCCGGACCACTGGCCACCGGCCACCCAGCCACTGCTCACTAACTTCTGGGACCTGCGCATAGCCCGCCAGAAGGAGATTGACGCCTCCATCGCCGCCAAGGCCGACTACGAGTACCTGTACGGCAAGCCCTACGAGGACCGCGGCAAGGTGCGTGTCGCCGGCCCTTTCACCGTGGAGAGCATCTCGCCCCACCGGGTGCTGGGCGTGGACGAGAACGGCGACGTGATAGACGGCATCGCCGAGACCAGGGACGGCTACGGCACAGGGTACGACTTCGGCAAGGTCGTCCTGGAAAACCTGCAACGCTCCGGCGTCCAGCAGGCCCACAAAGAGGACCGGATAAAGTTCACCTCCCTGACCGCCCGGCCTGGGCGATTTGTCTGCGCCGAGGGCCGCTATGAGTGGCCTGTGGCTAGTGGTCAGTGGTCAGAGTCCGGGGGGCTGGACACTGACCACCGGCCACCGACCACTGAAAAACGGGCGGCGATTTTCATCGGGCCGGAGTTCGGCACCGTCTCCCGTCCCGACCTGGTGGAGGCGGCCCGGGAGGCCGCCGAGTGCGGGTTCGACGTGCTCATCGCCTGCGCCTTCAACTACGATGCCCACACCACCGAGTTCGAGAGCCTGGGCCGCATCCCGGTGCTGAAGGCCCGTATGAACGCCGACCTGCACATGGCCGGGGAGCTGAAGAACACGGGGAACGGCAACCTGTTCGTGATCTTCGGCGAGCCGGATATTTCAGTGGCTAGTGGTCAGTGGCTAGTGGCTAGAAATGGGGGGATGGTGGTCAATTATGAGCACGTTAAAGAGCTATCAGGACTTGGAAGTCTGGAAGAAATCAATCGAGTTGGCAGAGATGGTCTATCGAGTCTCTGCCAAGTTTCCGGAGGAAGAGAGGTTCGGGATAACCAGCCAAATACGACGGGCGGCGGTGTCGGTAGCGGCGAACATCGCGGAGGGGGCGGAGCGCCACGGGACGGGGGAGTTTCTCCAATTCTTGGGGATAGCGAGCGGGTCGCTGGCGGAGACGGAGACCTTTCTGATTCTGGCGCAGCGGTTGAGACTGACCACGGAAGACCAGGCCAAGCCCCTAATGCTACAAGCTTCGGAGGTCGGACGGATGCTCAACGGGCTAAAACGCTCCTTGCGCTCCAGGGCCTCACCAAGGCACACTTCCCCCTAACACTGACCACTAACCACTGGTCACAGGTCACTGTCCACGGCGTGGACGTGTTCCACCCCAACACCGGAGAGGTACGCAGCGACGGCCCCGACGGCATCGCCTGCTGGTTCATAGACACGGACTACAACCAGGAGAGCTTCTTCGTCCGCCACGCCTACTTCCTGGGCGCCAACGACCCGTACAAGTCCCTGAAGACCACCCTCAAAGCCGAGATTGACGAGGACGCCTGGGCCACCCTGAACAGCGCCACCTCCCGCCCCTTCCCCAAGCCCGAGTCGGGCCGCATAGCCGTGAAGGTAATCAACCACCTGGGTGACGAGGTGATGAAGGTGTTCCGGGTGGGGTGACGAGCTTAGCCACCTAATATATAGCAAAATTAGTCATATTATGGTTTTCTTGTAATTCGCCTAATTTTGCTATAGACTGGCGCTATGGACCCAATACGCAACCCATACGCGCCAGGGGCGGGAACTCCACCACCCGAACTTGCCGGCCGGGATGAGATCCGTTCTACCGCGCACATCGCATTAGAGCGTACCATAATAGGACGCCCCAGCAAGAGTCTTTTGATGGTTGGCTTGCGAGGTGTTGGCAAGACCGTGCTGCTGAACCGCATTCGGGAAGACGCCGAGGGCAGGGGTATTTGCGCCCTGCGGATAGAAGCGCCCGAAGGGCGTTCCCTTCCCTCCATTCTGGCGCCTCAACTGCGCATCGCGTTGCTGAAACTCTCAAACAGAGCGGCCGCCAAACAGTTGGCGCAACGTGCACTCAGAGGGCTTGCAGGATTCGTCGGCGCGCTAAAGGTGAAATACCGGGACATCGAGGTCGGTTTAGACTTCGCCTCTGAGCCTGGTTTGGCGGACAACGGGGACCTGGAAATTGATTTGCAGGAGTTGCTGGAAGTCGTCGGCGAGGCAGCCAAGGCAGATGGGACCTGTGTAGGGATCTTCGTAGACGAGCTTCAATACGTGAAAGAGGATGAACTGGCGGCGTTGATTACTGCATTGCACCGGACATCTCAGCGGCAACTTCCCGTAGTAATGCTTGGCGCGGGTCTGCCCCAGGTGCGGGGCCGCATGGGAAAGGCCAAGTCCTACGCGGAGAGGCTTTTCGAGTTCCCTGAAATCGGACCATTGTCCGATAAAGACGCAAGGCTGGCTATTGCCAAGCCCGCGTCAGACGAGGGAGTGGAGATAGAGGCAGCCGCTCTGGATGCCATCGTACATCAAACGCGATGCTATCCCTATTTTTTGCAGGAATGGGGTAAGCACGTATGGGATGTAGCCGAGGCATCGCCTATCACAGCCTCCAACGTTGAAGTAGCGTCCAAACAGGCCGTAGCCGCTCTCGATGAGAGCTTTTTTCTCGTCAGGTTTGACAGGCTCACACCGTCGGAAAAGAAGTATGTACGGGCGATGGCCGAGCTTGGGCCGGGGCCTCATCGTTCCGGCGATATTGCCAATGAGCTGAAGCGCCAAGTAAGCTCTTTGGCCCCGACCAGGAATCAATTGATCACCAAAGGAATGATTTGGAGTCCAAGCCACGGTGATACCGCTTTCACGGTCCCAATGTTCGACGAGTTCATGCTGCGTATCATGCCGGGCAACGACTGGCGCCAGCCTGCATAGCGACCGATGCAATTTCGCATAGCCGACACATTCACAGCCAGCCTGGCGCGCCTCCCCAACGAGCAGCAAAAGGCAGCCAAGACCACAGCCTTTGACTTGCAGCTCAATCCTGCACAGCCGGGCCATAGCTTGCACCGGGTCACCAGCGCGAAAGACCCCAGCTTTTGGTCGGTCCGCGTCAACCTGGACTTTCGAATTATCGTGCACCGAGCAGGCGACGGCATGACGTTGTGCTACGTTGGCCGCCACGATGAAGCCTATAAGAGCCTATCCTAAAAACCGGTGAAACCCGCTGAGTAGTGAATGAGGAAGGAGGCAGAGGAGCGGCTAAACTTGGGGAATGACGAAAGCGAAAGAACCCAAGCCGCCTCGACCACCCCGCGCCGGCCCAGCCTCTCCGACCAACCCCACCACCGGCTCCTTCCAAGTATCCGACGAACTGTGGGAGGCACTGGCTCCACTCCTTCCCCAGCGGGTGAATACCCATCCCTTGGGCGGAGGCCGCCCCCGGGTCCCGGACCGGACCTGCGCCAACGGTATCTTCTACGTGCTTCGCACCGGTTGCCAGTGGAAGTCCTTGGATGCCACCGGCATTTGCTCCGGCTCCACCGCCCACCTGCGCTTTCAGGAATGGGCCGCCGCCGGGGTGTTCCTGGAGCTATGGCGGACCGGGCTGGAACGCTATGACGAATTGAAGGGTTTGGACTGGAGCTGGCTGAGCATGGACGGGGCCTTGACCAAATCCCCCTTGGGCGGGGGGGAAAACCGGTCCCAACCCCACGGACCGGGGTAAGAGCGGGGTCAAACGCAGTCTCTTGACCGAATCCGGGGGCATTCCGGTGGGGCTGGCAGTGGACGGGGCCAACCGCCACGATATGAAGCTGGTGCGGGCCACGGTGGACAGCCTCCCCGTGCCACGCCCCGCGCCCAGCCCGGAGCATCCCCAGGGTCTGTGCTTGGACAAGGGCTACGACTTTGATGAGGTGCGCCGGACCGTGGACGAGTTTGGCTTCACGGCCCACATACGCAGCCGTGGGGAAGAGGCTCAGGCCATCAAGAAAGAGGCCGGCTTCAAAGCCCGGCGCTGGGTGGTGGAACGCACCCACAGCTGGATGAACCGCTTCCGGCGCATTTTGGTCCGCTGGGACAAGTCTCCCACCAACTACATAGCCTTTCTTCATTTCGCCTGTGCCCTTATCGCTCTCAGAGCCGCCGGGTTATTAGGATAGGCTCTTAGAAACTATCTCAAAATAGGATTGGTCTGAAAGGGAGAAAACGTAGGGGGTTCGGTTAAGATAGGGGAAACGCATGTGGTGGTGGATGATGGGAAAGAGCGAGACTCTGCCAACGATATGGGAAATATCCGATGGCCTGTGGGAGCGAATCGAACCCGTGATTTTGGAGTTGGACCCGCCCAAGGCGAAGGGGCGCAAAAGGGTGGACCAGCGCAAGATGCTGGAAGGGGTCATCTTCCGTATGCGCAGTTCCTGCCAATGGAACCACTTGCCCAAGGAACTGGGGGATGACAGCACCATCCACCGGACCTTCCAGCGTTGGGTAGAGCGTGGGGTACTGGATGGCATCTGGGCTGCCTTGATCGAAGAATGCCAGGAATTGGACGGCGTAAACTGGGAATGGCAGTCGGCCGATTGCTCCATGGGAAAAGCGCGTTTTGGGGGGGCGCCATTGGACGCAATCCCACGGACCGGGGCAAGGCTGGGAGCAAGAAGAGCATCCTGGTCGACGCGGCCGGCGGGCCACTGAGCGTGGTGGTGGCCGGAGCCAATGTCCACGATACGAAACTCCTTAGGCCGACGCTGGAGAGCATAGTGGTGGACCGGCCGGAAGGGGTCCAAAACCTGTGCCTGGACAAGGGGTATGACAATCCCACCGGCCACGTGACCGTCGCCGACGCCGGATACCAGCCTCATATCCGGCGTATTGGCGAAGAGAAATTGGACCAATCGGGCGAGAAAACCCACCCGGCCCGGCGGTGGGTGGTGGAACGCACCCTGGGCTGGCTGTCCAAGTGCCGGGCGATACTGGTGCGCTACGATAAGAAGCCCACCAATTACCTGGGCCTGCTTCAATTGGCTTGCGCCCTTATCTGGTACCGCCGCCTATGGAGCCTCGCTAATTTGAGATAGTTACTAAGTGGGCCGAACGCAGGAAGCTGGAGACCCACCCTACTACCGGCGCGGCCCAACTGGTAGAGCTTCGGGAAGTTGTCCAGGAGGTTCCTGTTCCGGTTTATGTAGAGACCGAGGTAAAAGCGCCGCGAAAGCCTTCTCTCTTCACCCACATGCCGGACGAACAACTGCTGAGTTATGGCATACCGATCGAATGGCTGGAGACTGTGCGGGCCGCCAACGAGGACAGTGTGCTGGACCTGGCTGACCACCTGCCGACAGAGGCGGCAGAGGCGCTGCTGGAACTCGCCGTGGGAAAGATACCGCAGCCGTCCCTTCCCGCGCCTTCCGGTGCCGACCCCTTCGCCCACCCCGACGCGCTGCGCCGTTTCCGCGTCATGCGGAACGTCGAAGAGTTGGAAGAGGCCCTGGAATATCCCTGGGAGAAATGGACCATCTTCCTCCATCCGGCCCAACTGGGCCTGGTGGAACGAAACTACAACGGTCCGGCCAGGGTTTCCGGCTCCGCCGGCACCGGAAAGACCGTCGTGGCCCTCCACCGGGCCGCATTCCTAGCCAAGTCCAAGCAGGACACCCGCATCTTGCTCACCACCTTCTCCGACGCACTGGCGAATCTGTTGAGGACTAAGCTGCAACTTCTGGTCCATCAAGAGTTGCATCCCGGCGACAGAATCGTGGTTAATTCGCTGGATGCGGTGGGCCTCAGCCTCTACGAGGCTAGGTTTGGCCCGCCGGTCTTGGCACAGTGCGAGACGATAGAAAACCTCATCGAAGATGCCGTAGGAATGATGGGGAGCAACTTCTCCTTGACGTTTCTTAAGGCGGAGTGGGAGCGAGTGGTTGACGCTTGGCAGTTGTCTACGTGGGAAGACTATCGTGATGTAGCGCGAATCGGTCGCTACAGAAGATTGTCCGAGACCCAACGAAGGACCCTGTGGCCTGTGTTCGAGCGAGTCAAGTCGGGCTTGCGAGAGCGGGGACTGGTGACCAAGGCCGAAATGTTCGGTCGATTGACCCGCGAAGTCACACAACAGGGACATCCGCCTTTCAACTGCATTGTGGTTGACGAGGCCCAGGATGTGAGTGTTGCGCAGTTGAGATTCTTGGCCGCCATTGCGGGAGGCCGACCAAACGGACTCTTTTTTGCCGGTGACTTGGGACAGCGTATCTTCCAGCAACCTTTCTCCTGGAAGGAGCTTGGAGTTGACGTGCGGGGCCGCTCTCAAACCTTGCGCATAAACTACCGCACCTCACATCAAATCAGAACACACGCAGACCATCTCTTGGATCCTGAAATCTCCGACGTTGACGGTAATTTGGAGGAACGGAATGGCACAGTCTCGGTGTTCAACGGGCCAAAGCCCTCCATTCAAGTCCTGGAAAACGAAGGAGGTGAATCTATCAAAGTTAGCGAATGGCTGACTGCTAGAATTTCTGAGGGCCTCCAGCCCAACGAAATTAGCATATTCGTACGCTCAACGGACCAGGTCGCCCGGGCTGTAGAAGCCGTTCAGCAAACCGACATACCCTACGCCGTGCTTGACGAAGACATGGACACGCAGGAAGGACGTTTGACGGTCGGCACTATGCACCTGGCCAAGGGCCTTGAGTTCCGCGCCGTGGTGGTAATGGCCTGCGACTCGGAGGTAATCCCCCTTCAGTCCCGCGTAGAATCCATTGCGGACGAGGCGGACTTGGAAGAGGTTTACAACACGGAACGAGACCTGCTTTACGTGGCCTGCACCCGTGCCCGCGACCACCTACTGGTGACCGGGGTCGAGCCGGCTTCGGAGTTCCTAGACGATCTACGTATGTAAACGGTTCTTATACACGCTCACCTTGTGCCCGAAGCTATTTCAATGGGTCGAAGTCTCTGGAAATATAGCGATAGTTCCGTAGCCTGCTGCCTACAAAATTTCCCTACGGATCAGGCACTGCCCAACCGTACCTACTTTCCCAATTCTGCCGCTTGGCTGCTCCGCCAGATCATAACCCTTAGACGCATGTGTTCTGGCCTCGCCCGGCGCGTTTCCGGCCCGCCAAGGACCTGTACCGGCTGTGCCGATGGCGTTCCCTCAGCGGGAGTTCTTTTTCCTTCGACGGTGCTTGCTACCAGGCATACAAGCCTCTCCTGGACAGGAATTTGCTGGCGTCCATCGACACGTCCTTCAATGCCTCTTCCACCCCTACCTCCAGGATGGGGCGGCTGTAGGTGTGGGACCCGGCAACGTTGTCAAAAAACCTGCCTGCGAGGTCCACCATCACGTAACTGCCGGTCATCAGCTCGTTGCTCTCTGGCACCGCCGTAATTCCGCATTCTTCCACCTGCCGGTTCAACCGGACGTAACATTCAAACTCGTCCTCCGAAACCAGGTACGCTCCGATGGCAGGGTCGTTCTGGCCCCTGATGGGGAGCACTTGCAACAACTTCCATCGTTCGGGACGCGCTTCAATTATGAAATCGCCGATATTCTCCCGCAGATTGCATTGCGTCACCACGGTCGTAATTTACCGATGGTATTTCGGTCATGATGGTCATAATGCTCCTTGAATGTGTTGAGTTCCGAGGGTATGCCAATAATCGTATTTGGCCTTTCCCCAAGCCGAAACCCAAGTTGACCGGACAATTTCCGGACCGCAATGGTCGGATGGCAAGGTCAATTGCCGGGTTCGGCGTCGGCTGGGGCTAGACCAGTGGTGTGATTGGTTGGGGAGAAGCGGGCCCTGCGGCGCCGCAAACCGAAGTCGTCGTTATCGTTGGACGGCAAACGGTGCTGGCCCCGCGTCCCAACTTTGGCTGCCGGGGGCCTGTGGGATGATCAGTCGCGTCTTTTGGCCGTGATAACCACGCCGTCGGTTACGCCGTAGTCAACACCCGTGTCAACGTAGTGCTTCTCTTCGTAACGTGCGGCGGTGGCAAGAAAGGGGGCAATTCCGTTGGCGGCGCTTGGGGACTCAGGCTCCACCGGTACGCTTCGGCTGTAAGTCCGTCCCTGCACCCTTTCCGCGGCTTCAACCGTGGCCTCAACAACCCGCCCGCTGGTCAGCGGCACTATAGAGACGACCTCGTAGCCTTCGGAGTGGAGTTGGTTGCAGGCGTTAGCTATGTCCTGGGCCGGCTTTCGGCCCGCAGGACGCTCTCCGGCCAGTCCATATACGGAGTCGGTAGAGCCGTTGCGCTCCGTGAGGTGGGGGGCAACGGCCAGGTAACGGGTCGCGTAGGGAGCTTTCTGTTTCCGAGTCTGGGCAGACTCGGACTTGTTGGAGCCGGTCGCGGTGGCCTGATCATCCTTTCTAGTGGTCATATGAGTGGCGGTCCTCCTTGTACATCGTGATGCCATCGGCGCGTTCGCAGCGATTGCGGCTATCGGGGCCCACACTAACGCCGACAGTGAGGGCGATAGTCGCGGTGTGAACGTAATGGCGCGTGGATACGGAGCGCAGCCCGCCCCGGTGCCGGAAATACCGGCTCGTCTGGTGAGGAGGGCTGACCTGGAGGACGCGGTAGCCGGGGAGCTGCTTCGCCTGCTGTGCCGGGCGGCCATGGAGCGGTGCACCACCTCGGTCTCGGTGTGCTCGATAGTGCGGGCCAAGGGCCGGTGCGGGAACCTGAAACGGAGCGCCAACTGGAGGGAAGTCCCTACACTGAGTCAACGGACTCGACACACCAACGCTTGACCGCCGCTGTTACCGATGTCCGGTCCCGCTGGGCCAAGAGCGCCAGGCCCCGGCGGGTGAGGGCCAGACGGTGGCGGCCTCCGAAGGACCAGTCTGAGACCAGGCCCAGGCTGCCAAGGCGAGTGGTAGGCTGGGACAGGCTGGAAGGCGAGCGTCCAATCAGTCCGCCTAGGTCGCCAGCGGTAATCCAGGGCCACTCGGCGAGCCAGTCGAGCATCCTCTTGTCGGCGGGTTTGAGCACGACGGGAAGCAGGTGACCGGCGCTGAACCCGGCTGGGCGCGGCCCCGGCCTGATGGTTGGCATGGGTTAACAAATAATAGATTATATATTCTAATTATACTGGACAGCGAGAGGAAAAGGCAAGGCTAGCGGCCAGGTCCTGACGTTCCGGGAGGTCGTAAAGGCGGCTCTACGGCTCTTGCTTGCCACAGTTCCCGGGTCGCCGAAGGGTCGGCCAGCTCGGTTCTTCGCCTGCCGTCGCCGGGGCAAGCGTCGGGAGAGTGCAATCGCGGCGGGACCGTTTTCGCCTGCTTTGGCCTGCACAGGAAAATCAACTGCATTGCATAATGCAATTGGGGGCAAATTGAAGCTAATTCAGAGAGGATTCGGCGGATGTGAGGGCGGTGGGAGGAAGCGGATTAGTTTATGCGCTGTGTCAAGATGATTGCAGTTATTGTATTGTAGTAATTGCACTTTCTGATGCGGGAGGGCGTGAGTATGAGTTCCAATGAGCGGACTGCGGAAGACGACGGTGGCCCCGGTAGCGGGCCGGACTCACCCCTATCGGACCAATCCCTATTGGACCTGCTGGACGCCCTGGTCAATGACCGGAGCCGGGTCGCCGCGTCGGAGGCCCTGGGGGTGAACTACCGTACCTTGGTCAATTGCTACGATTCCGGGCGCGTGTCCCCGCGGATTATGCGGGACCGCACACAATAGCAGTGAGAGATTGAACAGGGCACTAACTCGCAAGCCAATGTCCCCAGCAGACTCCAAGAATATTTTTTACAACGGGAGCGACTTCCCTGCTTCCCGCAGTCTCTGGCGGCGTTGTTCCACATCCGGCAGCACTCCGGCCAGCGTTCGCCAGAAATTGGCGGAGTGGTTCTTGATGCTCAGGTGGACCAGCTCATGTACGATTATGTACTCGACCAGGGACGCTTCCAGCATCATTACCCGCCAGTTGAAGCGCAGGGTGCCGTCCGGGGCGCAGCTTCCCCAGCGTTGACGCTGGTCTCGAATAAGTATCTGCGGTCCGCTGCCGTTGCCCAGGCGGGGCCACCAACGTTGGACTCCGGACCGTAACCGCTCGGCGGCTCGGTTGCGGTACCAGTCCACGAGAGCGCGGTGGATAAGCTTATAGCGCTCTTCTCCTTCCAAGCCTTCGGGTATCAAAACCCGGAAGCGCCAATGGTCGAAGCGGACTGCCGGAGCGCGCGCATCCGCAGGCTCGACAATTAGCTTTACATTCCGTCCCAGATAGGGCAAAGTTTCCCCACTGACAAAACGCTTGCGGGCAGGTCTCAACACTCCTTCGCGGGCGTGGTTCAGAATCCAGGCCGTCCGCTTGCGAACGATGGCCTCCAATTCGGTGTCCGGCGTTTTTATGGGTGCTGCTACCTGAACCCCGCCGCCGTCCACGGTAATTTGGACCGTCTTCTTCCGGCGCTCGCTCCGGCGCACCTCGTACTCAATGGTGGCATCGCCGAATCGGACCAGTCCCCGGCTAGCCACTGTGTCCTCCGCGGCGCGCCAGCTCCACGATGCGGTTGGCCAACTCGTCCAACTGTTCCTCCGTGTAGTCCCCCGTTGGCCGCAGTTCCCGCTTGACGTCCCGGCGCATCTCCCGCTGTACTTCCAGGTTCGACTGCCAGTCAATCACTCTCTTGTGTTGAGCAATGACCTTCTCGACTTTTTCGGAAACCCTCTTGGTTTCCTCATCGAGCTCGGTCAGGTACCGCCTTTGCCCCTCCTGCACCGTAGTTTCCGGCGTTTCCCCAGCCGGGAACTCGTCCAGCAGTTGATAGATGGCGTAGGACACTGTGGTCATGCCGTGTTGGGCGGCGATGTCCGCCATTCTTTGAACATCATGCCTCAGGGCTGCCATGCGCCGGCAGGCGTCCGTGGTCTCGATAAGCCGGTTGCGCAGGTCCTCTATAATGCGCTCCAACCGCTGCGACAGCCTCTCGTAGAAAACCGGGTTTTCAGCCAGGCGCTCGTGGATTTGGGCGCGAATCGCATGTTCCATCACCGACGCCCGCGCCTCATCGTGGGGAAGGGCGGCAATCTTCTGCTGGAAGTCCTGGTCCAGGATGGACAGAGGTTTCATCATCTCCCGCACCCGGGCGCCGATGCGCTCGTCCACCAGCTTCTTTACCTTCGCCCCAATCTCCGTCCAGTCCACCTCCGCGTCCTCCCGCAGGAACTGGGCCCGGATGTAAGCCCGAATCCCGGTCAGGCGCGCCAGCCGGTCCGCGTAGGCCAATGCGCGGGGGTCGGGCAGGAAGCGGTCCATGAGGAGCGAGAAACGGCGGTAGTCGGCGTTGAATCGCTCAAACAGGTCCGCCTTGAAGTGGCCCTCGGTTGTCGCGTCCGGCGCGAAGACGGCGACGCAGGCCCAGATGTCGCAAAGGTCGCGGCCCTTGAAATGAGACTCCGACTGTACTGCGGCGGCCTCCATCACCGGCCCCGGGTCCTCCTCCAGCTCCCGCATACTGTCCTGGACATCGGGCCAGTCGAAGGTGGAGAGGGCCTCCTCCAGGTCACGGGAGACGCCGTGGTAGTCCACCACCAGGCCGTAGGTCTTCTCGGTTTCCACGCCGTCCTGCTTGTGGGAGAACCGGCGGTTGACCCGGGCGATGGCCTGGAGCAAGCCGTGTTCCCGCAGTGGCCGGTCCAGGTAGAGCACCTGCTCCACCGGGGCGTCGAAGCCGGTCAGGAGCATGTCTACCACTACCAGAACCTCGGGGTCTCCTTCCGGGTCAACGAAGTCGCTGGTCACGGTTTCCTGGTCCAAGTCACGGGCCTGCCGGAACTCGGCCCCGTCGTTGGGATCGGTGGTGATGATGGGATATGCGCTCAACCCGAAATCCTTCAGGTGGCCGGCGTAGCGGAGCGCGGCCGCGCGGCTGGGCGCCACCACCTGGGCCTTGAAACCGTTGGGGCGCACCCTTTCCTTGAAGTGTTCGGCGATGTCCAGGGCAATCATCTCGATGCGTCGTTCCGCCTCGGACACCGTTTCCTTGTTGGCGTATTTGCGTCGTATCCGCTCCCGCACCTGCTCAGGCTGTTCCCCGAACATGGCGTCGAACAGCCGGTCCAGGGTTTCCGGCCCTTCAATGGCCAACTCGGGCAGCCGAGCCTCGTAGAGGATGGGCACCGTCGCACCGTCGGCCACCGATTGGGGGATGGTGTAGGCGTCAATCAGGTGCCCGAAGCGGCGCATGGTGCTGCGACCGAACCCCTTGTCTATCGGCGTGCCGGTGAAGCCTATCAGCGTGGCGTTGGGTAGCGCCTTGGACATCAACGCGCCCAGGTCGCCGTACTGGGAGCGGTGGGCCTCGTCCACCATGACGATTACGTTGTCCGAGGGATTCAGCGCCTCCAGCGGCCCGTCCGGCCTGGTCAGCGCCTCCTCGAACTTCTGGACCGTGGTCATCACCGTGCGGCCAATCCCGGTGGTCAGCAGCCGGCGCAGATCGCGGGTGCTGGACGCCTGCTCCGGGCCGGGAAAGCCGCAACGCTCGAAGGTCCCGGCAATCTGTTTGTCCAGCTGGGTGCGGTCGGTGACCACCACGATGGTCGCGTTGGACAGCCTCGGCTCCCGCCGAATCTTGGTGGCCAGCCATAGCATGGTCAGGGACTTGCCAGATCCCTGGGTGTGCCAGACCACGCCGCCCCGCTCGGTGGGCCTGTCTCCGGTGAGGATGCGGGACATGGCGGCCCGCACCGCCCGGTACTGTTGGTAGCGGGGCAGCTTCTTGACCAGCCTCCCCCGCTCCGGCTCGTACACCACGTAGTCCCGCAGAATGTCCAGCAGGGTGGCCGGGAAGAGCAGCCCGACGATGAGCTGGGCCTGTCCCCGGGGTTCCTCGCCGAACCGCCGCCGCACCTCGTCCTCGGAATAAGGCTCCACCGACTTCCACTCGAAGTAGGCGTTTTCCGGCGCTCCCAGGGAGGCGTAGGCCGCGGCGGCCCCGCAGCACAGCAGGTTGTAGTGGAAAAGCTCGGGAGGGCCCCGGCCCTGCCACTCCGGGCCGGCCTCCTGGTAGCGGCGCAGCTGGCGCACCGCCTGGAACTTCCACACGTCCAGCAACGACGGCGACTTGGCCTCCATCACCACCAGGGGGATGCCGTTGACGAAGAGGACCAGGTCCGGGATGACCAGCCGCTCGTCGTCCTCCGGGCCGTCCCGCTCATTGCCACGCCGCACCCGGAACTGGGTCGTGACCACGAACTCGTTGAGGCCGCCTTCGGGATGATCGAAGTCGAAGAAGCGGACGGTACGGGAGTCCCTGCCCCGCGGCCCGTCCACCGTCAGGGGCATCCCGTAGGTCAGGTACTCGTGGACCGCCTGGTTGCGGGCCATGCCGGTGGCGTTGACGTTCTCCAGCTCGAAGATAACCCGGTCCGCCTGTGTCCCGGTCAGCCACTCATTCAGACGCAGCAGGGCGGCCCGCAGCCGCCCCTTCAGCAAGACCTCCCGCTCATTGCCCCGCTCCGCCGCCAGCGCGTCACGGGGAGCGTAGGTCCAGCCCAGCCGCTCCAACAACCGCCGGGCCGGGTCCTCGGCGTGGTTGAACTCGTTTGGCTTGGCGGGGGTGGTCATGGCTCCTCCCGTCCGGTGGGTTCCAACATCTTCCGCAATTGGGGCAACAGGTTTGGAATCGCGTCCTGAATTATAGACCAGATAACACTGTCACTGATGTGTAAGTAAGAGTGAGCCAGGCGGTTGCGAGTTCCTACAATCGCGCGCCACGGAACATTTGGATACGATTCATGCACCTCGGGCGGAATGTGTGTTGCCGCCTCGCCAATTAGTTGGATATTACGGAGGG
Source organism: Dehalococcoidia bacterium (assembly GCA_965197405.1). Classification (GTDB taxonomy): domain Bacteria; phylum Chloroflexota; class Dehalococcoidia; order Lucifugimonadales; family JAGWBF01. Next base: position 42,955 of record OZ240206.1, read on the forward strand.
TGGCGTCATAGGTGAGACCGTCGGCGACGAAAGCATCCTGGTCCAGTCCATTCGTATATGACAGGACCCTCTCGCCGAAATCCAGCATATCTTGAATGTAGAAACGCCATTCACGATTTTCGCGCTGGGCATCAGACATTTATCACGTCCCGATCCACATACGGACGTATTTCGGCCCGCAGGTCTTCGTTGGTTGCCAGGTCCACCGGTCGCCCCAGCAGGTCCTCCAGGTAGAATTGGGCTCCGAAGTAACTTTGCCAGTTGGGGGGCGCGTGGAACCCGACCAGGATGTCAACGTCGCTCCGGTCGGTAGCCTCGTCCCGGGCGAAGGAGCCGAATAGGGCGATGTCGGTTACGCCGAACCGTTCCGCCAAGGTCGGCTTGTGGGCCCGGAGCATCTTCAGGACTTCATCTCGATTCATGGGCTCCTCGGCGTGGTTGAACTCGTTGGGCTTGGAGGGGGTGGTCATGGGCCCTCCTGCTTGGTAGAGTCCAGCAGGAGCCTCAGTTTGGACAGCAAATTTGGAACATCGCTTTGGATAATGTCCCAAATAACGTCGTCGTCTATGCCCAGGTAGCCGTGGGCCACTTGGTTCCGAGTACCTATAACGCTGCGCCAAGGAATCTCTGGATGTGCTTCGCGCACGCAGCCGGGGATACGTGTCGCCGCTTCGCCGATAAGCTGAATGTTGCGCAGGGTGGCGTCGTAGGTGCGCCTATCCGCAACGAAGGCTGCCTGGTCTAGTCCCTCCGTATAGGATAGGACCCATTCTCCGAATTCAATCATGTCCTTAATGTACAAGAGCCAATTCCGGGTGTCTTCGGGGAAGTCATACATACAGAGACTCCCTCTCCACATAAGGACGAAATTCGCAGCGCAACGCCCTGTCAGTGACCAAGTCAACCCGCCGGCCCAACAAGTCTTCGATGTAGAACTGTACGCCGAAGTAGGCCCTCGAGGTGGCCGGCCCATCGAACCGGACCAGGATGTCAACGTCGCTCCGGTCTGTAGCTTCGTCCCGGGCGAAGGAGCCGAATAGGGCGATGTCGGTTACGCCGAACCGTTCCGCCAAGGTCGGCTTGTGAGACTGGAGGATGTCGAGGACTTCATATCTGTTCATCTGGTCATCCTTCCGGCCGCCGGGCCGGGTCCTCAGCGTGGTTGAACTCGTTGGGCTTGGAGGTACTTGGTGTACTCATCTGGACTTCGCTATTGAATTACTGTGAAGTCCCTAGACTATCGGCGATTTGAAAACCCTTATGTGTCACTTCGAATACCTCGCCTTTGCCAGCGGGGTCTTCGATTAGTTCGAGGTTCTGCAGGTCCTTTACAGCTTGCTCACATTTTGCCGCCGATCTCATATTGCCCACTTTCACAAAATTCCTACCATTAGTTCGTACGCTCAAGCCATTAAATGTTTGGGTCTTAGATATTACTCCCGAGGCGCCTTTTGTTGCTTCTAGAAGAAGCTCTCTCGCCTCTTTGGAAAGTTGCAGGTTTCCCGAAATGCTTGCCACCTGATCAACAACATCCGCTGATTCTGGTTCTCCCACAACTACGGGAGAAAGTGCAACCTCAAAATTGCCAGCCGTGTGCCAGTCTGTCCCATCCAAGTTCACCGGGCATCCGGCAGACTGCAAACGCTTAGCCAAGTCCTGACGCCGTTGCGAAGAGTTGTCGAGCCTAATGGTATGTCTTCCGCCAACATCGCTGAACGGTCGCAGGTTGCCAAGCTCCACAAGAATCGTGCGGTCTTGGTTTCTACCCATCGCCATACCGGCTTCGAACAGCACGTTGGGCCTTGCTTGCCCAGTTAGTTCGGCTTCATGGGGAAGTTCATTCGCAGCTCGGAACGCCTCTCTTAGCCTGGCTTCATCGTCTGGAGTGAAGAGAACTACTATTGCGTGTGCGCGCGAAAACACGGCATCCAGGATTTCTCCGATATACGGTGATGCCTTGCCAGTAGCCTGCACGGCTTCGGACCACTCTAGCGGGTGGAGGTCAATTGCTCTCAGGAAGTCAAAGAGAGCGTCACGGGCGGCCTGGTTTCTCCCGTGAACAACAAAGACTTCCCGGGCGTCAGTTGCAGGTCTAAGTTCTTGTCTATGTCGAGGAGCATCTTCTGATTCCCATCCTGGTGGTCCTGTTATGAACTGATCCGTCACACTCTTGGCCTTTTCAAAAATTCCCCAAGACAATGGTGTCAAGTACGAGACGCGAGAGTCTTGTTATCTTTCACGCTCCACGATCGGAAGATAATACGCTGATTCTTGCTCTGTTTCGTATATTCTGATTCGCTCTATATCATCCGCAGAGATTGACTTTCCTTCAATGGTTACGGACCTCCCTTTACGGTACGGCCCAAGAAAACGAATCTCAAGCTGGTCAAAGTCGAGGTCAAACTTGGTCTCGAGGTTTGTAGGATGGAACTTTGTCGTTATCGTGACATGGTAATACGTCATTCCATTTTAACTCTCTGGTGAAAGTAAATGATTGGAAGGGATGATATGCATCCGCACGCGCCCCGTCAGCAGCGCGTCCGCGGCTGATGCCTTAAGTAATTGTAACTCATCCCGCTCCTTCTGCGCCCGTTCAATTGTCAAATCCACGCCACTCACAATCTTAACTATGGAATTCTGCTCAGCACGGGGAGGACGAGCAATTGTCAGTTGTCGAACCTGCTGATAGTTCAGCCCTTGGCGACTCTGACCCGTCTGAATGTCATCAATTTCGCGTTGGGACCGAGGAGTGCTTAGCCACTTCCACACAAAACGCGGGTTCAGTCCTGCTGCTGTTCGAATAATGCAGACATGCTGATTCACGTTTGCCGGACCAAGGTCATAGGGGGCTACAGTGCAACGGCCGATTGATGCTCCAGTGATGTTCAACAGCACGTCGTCCGGTTGCACTCTCGACCTACGCATCGCATCATCCGTTTCTGGCGGAATGTAGACCACTTCTTCCAATCTCAGGCCATCAAAGTGGACGTTCTGTGACCTCAAGAATGTCACTCCGGACGTTTCGTAGGCTGACTTGCCTCCTCTCGGTGTGACGCCACTGCCAACATGGGTAGTTTCCTCCCCCAACCGCACCACCTCCCAGTCTGCGGGGATTGTGCCCAACCCCGGCACCTCCTTCCATTCCGTGTGCCAGCCGGGGACGCCGCGGGTGAGCAGTTGGTGGAGCAGGGAGTCTCTCAGTTGCTCGGTGGCGGCGATGACGGCCTTGGCGCCCTCGATGGCGTTGTCTATGGAGTCCAGCACGGCGGCGATGGCCCGCTGTTCCGCTAGGGGCGGGAGACCAATCTCGACCTGCCGTAAGTCAGCCTGTGTCAGCTTCGAACGCGTAGTCCCATTGATGAAGGGGCGAATATCTTTGTTAACGAGAGAATAGAAAAGAAAGTTCCCAAGCGTGTAGTCATTCGCTTTGAGTACATGGGCATGGTTGTTCACCCAACACTTTCCCTTGACACGATACGCAATCGGTTTAGTCGTGAATTCATCGAAGTGACCACCGTCTTCTGCGAGAAGCACCAAGTCATCATCTTCATCGAATATCCAACGATCAATATAATCGACAACGCCGTTCGCCCCATAGTACGGGTACGCACCAGTCATTGTCGCCCGCTCATCAGCATTCAGAGGGACTCGACGAGCATCAAGCACGTCCGCGACATCCCCCAGGCGCGCCAACCGCCAGCCTTCGGGTACATGCGTCTTGTCTGGCATCAGCCCGTCCTGGCTGCCCGCGACGGCTCAATATCAACCTCTACCATCCCAAAGATCGTTGATAGTGTGGGAGGCGCGTCGTCGTACTCGGCCAGGGTCTCCTTTTCGTGCTCGGTGAGAGCTTGGCAATGGTAGGCCATAGACTCTTTGACCGACATTTGTGGTCCGGGCAACGGCTCTCCATCTTCCATCATGGCTTCGATGTGAAGAGCGATGGCTTCCCGAATCATCTCCTGTATGTCTTCCCAGGTCTTGCCCGTACTGATGCAGCCGGGTAAATCTGGCGGATAGGCGCAGTAATTATTGGGAGTCTGCTCATAGACAACCGCGTATTGCAACTTCATCGGTTTCTCTCCCGAAGTCCTGCCTGTCTCAATATATTCAACCAAGCGCCTTTATCCACATCATCGCCCCGATGCCCGCTATCGTAACCGTCCCCGGCCTCTCCGGGTGTTTGTACATCCGATGGCTGCCCCTGGTCCGTACCAACCGCCAGCCGTCCCGTTCCACCAGCCGGATTGCGTCCCGAGCTTTGTTCATCAACCGCCCTGCTGCCGCTCCTTCTCGTAAGCGTTAAGCTCGTAAATCGTCAGGCCGCGCCCTTCCCGTTTCGCCTCCAACCACTGCTTGAAGGACCTGTGGCTTTCGCCCGAGGGCCAGCCGCCCAGCAACATTTCCACGCTGATGTCCTCGTCCAGGTCGGGCCAGTGGACACCCTCACCCGTGCCGATTAGCCGCCAGTTGTTGCGCTCCTCCGGAGTGGCATGAATTAGCCTGGGATACCAGGATAGCGGCACCGATATGGTCCGGCCATCGGAAAGCTCGGCAGTCAAGGTGTCGTCGGTCACTGTTACATCTTCCGCATCCGGAACATTCACCTTAAGAGTTGAAACGTTCATCCCAAGCCTCCAACAGCAACGTTTGATTTTCCTCAATTATCCTTTCTATCCGGCGCAACTCGTGGCGCCTCAGTCCACCGGTGCGTTGCAGCCTGACCGGATCCAACCAGAACTTGGCGATTCGGTTATCACGCTCAACGTGAACATGCGGAGGCTCGCCCCGGTCGCTCGCGTAAAAGAAGAAACGGAATGGCCCGGCTCTCAGTATCGCCGGCATCGCCGTACCATCCTACCGCGCATAGCCCATCTCCGCCAGCAGTTCGTCCATGCGGGCCACCGCCTCGTCCCGCCGCCGCTCGGCCTCCCGCAGCTGGGCCAGGGCGTCCTCCACGCTCATAACCTCCACCGGCTCGGTGGTGTCCACGTAGCGGCTGATGTTCAGGTTGAAGTCGTTGCCCTGAATCTCCTCGAGGTCGGCCACGTGGGCGAAACGGTCCACGCCCACAAAGGCCCGGTACGCTTGGACTATCTTCTGAATGTGCTCCGGGTCGATGTAGTTCTGGGCCTTGCCGGGCCGGAAATAGCCCTCCTGGGCGGCGTCCACGAACAGGACCTTGCCCCGGCGTTCTTGCGGCTTGTCCCGGTTCAGGACGCAGATGGCCACCGGAATGCTGGCGCCGAAGAAGAGGTTGGGAGCCAGGCCGATGACGGCGTCGAACAGGTCGGCCTCCACGATGCCCCGGCGTATCTTGCCCTCTGCGCCGCCCCGGAACAGGATGCCGTGGGGCATCACCACGCCCACCATGCCCTGTGCGTTGGTCACCCCCAGCATGTGGAGCAGGAAGGCAAAGTCGCCCCGGGTCTTGGGCGGGACCGCCCCGTAGCGGTCAAAGCGGTGGTGGGGGTCGCTGGGCGCGAAGTCGTGCCCCCAGTTCTTCAGGCTGAAGGGCGGATTGGCTATAACCCGGTCGTAAGCCAGCAGCCGACCCGAGGGGTCCATCAGGCCCGGCTCGGCGATGACGTCGCCGGCCTCCATGCGGGCGGAGCGCAGGTCGTGGAGCAGCAGGTTCAGCTTGCCGATAGCCAGGGTTCCCAGGTTTCGCTCCTGGCCGTGCAGCACCAGGTTACGGGCGTCGCCGCCCTGCTCCCTGACGTACTGGGCGGTGTAAATCAGCATTCCGGCGGAACCGGAGGCGGGGTCGCAGATGCGCATTCCCTCCCGGGGTTCCAGCAGCTCGACGATGAGCCGGACGACCTCTCGCGGGGTGTAGAATTCGCCGCCCTTCTTCCCAGCGTCGTCGGCGAACTGGTAGATGAGATACTCGTAGGCGTCTCCCAGCACGTTGCCGGTGCCGCCGTCATCGCGGAGGTTGGCGTCCCGCAGGTCCAGGTCGCTGAAGTGATTGATCAAACTGCGAATGATGCGCTCCCGGTTGGCCGGGCTGCCCAGCTTGGTCTCATCGTTCCAGTTGGTGCCCATCAACACGCCATCGAGCCTGGGGGTGTTGGCGTCCTCGATGGCGTGGCTGGCGATGTTCAGGGTTTCGCCCAGGTTCATGGAAGCGGCGGAGATTGCCTCCCAGCGGGCCGACTCCGGGACGAAGAACTCGTGCTCGTCCCGGTCGGACAGCGCGGTTTCCCTGGGCACCCCCGAGACCACAGCATTCTGGATTTCCTCGTCGAACCGGTTGGAAAGCCGCTTCAGAAAAAGTATCGAAAAGATGTAGTTCTTGTAGTCCGCCGAATCAATCTGCCCGCGCAGAATGTCGGCGGCCTGCCACAGCTTGGTCTCCAGTTCCTGTTTGGTTAGTGGCATTGGTTTCTCCTCAACGTAGCTCGTCCCCATTCAATCTGAGGCTTCTTACGGTCCCATCCCGCAGCGTTTCACGGCGTAATACCGCCGCTTGCACTGCCGAAGTAAAAGCCTCCTCCGAAGCCTCTACTAGACTGGCAACTCGCTCCAGGTCGTCGGGTGATGGCAGAGGCGCTTCTATCTCTCCCAGACTGCTGGCGGATAACGATTTAACGGTGGCGCTGACCGTCAAGCGCTTGGCGAGCTGCACCCGGCCAAAGGTGGAGGTTAAGAAGTACCACAGCCAGTGGCCCATGTCAATTGTTGGCTCCTTAGCTCGTACCACCAGCAACGTTACTCCCGCAACCGTCCGCGATACCTGCGGCGGCACCAAGGCCGTCTGCACCGGTCCGGCCCGTGCGGTAACCAGCACGTCATAGGGTCTGAGAAGGTGCCGTTCCGTGCGAAGGCTCCAACCCAGGCCAACTTCTCGCAGACCATCTAGTACTCAGTCAACTTGGTTTTGGTATTTGTTTAAGAAAGGGGCCAATAGAGTTATCCTGCCTGGTGGGAAGTGTTGATGGCGAGGGTGGCAGTGATGGTGAGGGACAAATACGTGGTACAGCTGGCACAGGAACAACGGGAAGAGCTCCGGCGACTGGTCCGGGTTGGCAAAAACACAGCCCGAGTGACCGCTAGAGCGCGGATTCTCCTGAAGAGCGACGACGGTTGGGCGGCGCCCCAAGTGGCCGAAGCTTTGGATGTGGCCCTGAACGGTATACCGGGTCAAGCAGCGCTTTGTCGAAGAAGGGTTGGAGAGGGTTTTACAGGACCGTCCCCAGGCCAACCGGCCCCGGAAGTTGGACGACCGGGGCGAAGCCCACCCCGTATCCAGTACGGGGCAGGCTCTGATTGCCTTGGCCTGCAGCCCGCCGCCGGAAGGGCATGACCACTGGACTCTGCGTCTGCTGGCCGGGAAGGTGGTCGAGTTGGGGCTGACGCCCTCCATGTCCCACGAGGGGGTGCGCCAGCGGCTCAAAAAACGCCCTCAAGCCGTGACAGAAGCAGGAGTGGTGCATTCCCAAGGTGAGCGCCGAGTTCGTAGCCCACATGGAGGACGTGCTGGACCTGTACGCCGAACCCTATGACCCGCAACGGCCGGTGGTCTGCTTTGATGAGACCTCCACCCAGTTGTTGGCGGAGACCCAGCCCCCGCTGCCGCCCCGGCCGGGACTTCCGCTGCGCCAGGAGTACGAATACCGCCGGGAGGGTACCCGCAACCTGTTCTTGGCCTGCGAGCCCTTGGCGGGTTGGCGAGAGGTGGCGGTGACCGAACGGCGCACCATGCAGGACTTCGCCCACCAGATGCGCTGGCTGGTGGATGAGGCCTACCCGGAAGCTGAGGTGGTAATGGTTGTCTTGGACAATCTGAACACCCATCGCCGGGCATCGCTGTACGAGACTTTCCCGGCTGAGGAAGCCCCGCGGATTGCCAAGCGGCTGGAGTTTCATTACACGCCCAAAGCCTTTAGCCACCCGGCTTGACCGGGTGGACGGGAGTTGGTTGAACATGGCGGAGATTGAGTTTAGCGTCCTGTCCCGCTCCTGCCTCAAGCAGCGGCTCTCCGGCGAGGAGGCCCTCAGGAGGGAAGCCGATGCTCCGGTCACGGAACGCAACGCCGCCGGGGCCACAATCCACTGGAGGTTCAACACCCGGAATGCCCGGACCAAACTTCACCAACTGTATCCCTTCGATTCCAAACATGACTGACTACTAGCGCCTCTCCAACGTCACTCCTGCGAAAGCAGGAGTCCAGTGCACGGATTGGTGGATTCCTGCTTCCGCAGGAATTGCGGATGGCCTTGCCGAGGCCACGTATGAGGATGGTAATAGCTTATTTCCATAACAATCGTCCATGGCCTTGCGAAGGCCAGGTAAGGGGATGAAAATGAAGAGGCACCGTCCGGTACAACAAGGCGGTAGTCATTGGCGCTTATAGCCCGAGTAGCAATCTGCCTGGGTGGCTTACAGGCAAGTATGAATGTCGCCCCGCTGTAGCGGTGAGTACGCATGGTAATGTCTCCAGTTGCACGGCCACCCACCGGACGGCAGCCCATTAATGGAGTAAAGCTATGGTGGAATCCCTTCACGAGAGATGCTGCGGGTTGGACGTGCACAAGAAGTCGGTGGTGGCCTGCGTCATCACCCCGGAAGGCCAGGAGACCGGGCGTTTTGGCACAACCACTGGCAAGCTGTTGGAGTTGGCCGACTGGCTCAGAGAGAAGGAAGTGACCCACGTGGCTATGGAGAGTACAGGAGTCTATTGGAAGCCTGTGTACAACCTCCTGGAGGATGAATTCCAAGTGATGGTGGTCAACGCCGCCCACATCAAGACGGTGCCGGGACGCAAGACGGATGTCAAGGATGCGGAATGGATAGCAGACTTGCTCAAGCACGGACTGCTGAGGGCCAGCTTCATCCCTGATAGGCCCCAAAGGGAACTGCGGGAACTCACCCGTTACCGGAGGAGCCTGGTCCAGGAGCGGAGCCGGGAGGCCAACCGGATACAGAAGGTGTTGGAGGGAGCCAACATCAAGCTGTCCTCGGTGGCTACCGACGTGCTGGGAGCCTCCGGGCGGGCTATGCTCAAGGCCTTGGCCGATGGGGAGGAGGACCCGGAGGCCTTGGCAGACATGGCCAAAGGCCAGCTCAGAAAGAAGGTCGAGGAATTGCGGCAGGCGCTGCATGGCCTGATGGGAGACCACCAGCGCTACATGTTGGAGAAACAACTGGGCCACCTGGAGTACCTGGACTGGGAGATTGAGGCCCTGGACCGGGAGGTGGCCCGGAGACTTGCCCCTTTTGAAGAGATAGTGGGGGCCGTGGACACCATTCCGGGAGTGGGACGGCGCACTGCGGAGGTCATCGCAGCGGAGATGGGAACGGACATGACCCAGTTTCCCAGCCCAGGCCACCTGGCGTCGTGGGCTGGGGTCTGTCCTGGGAACAAACAGAGCGGGGACAAGCGCCAGAGAAGTCCCACCCGCAAAGGCAACGCCTGGCTCAAACCAGCCCTGGTGGAAGCGGCCAAAGCCGCCGCACGGACCAAGACCTACCTGGGCGCTCAGTATCATCGCCTTGCCCGCCGCATCGGGGCCAACCGGGCTGCCATGGCCGTCGCCCACAGCATTGCCGTCATACTCCACCACGTCATAAAGACTGGGAGACCTTTTGAGGACCTGGGCTACATCTATTTTGAGGAACGAGACCAGGCGGCCATCACGCGCAGGGCTGTCCGTCAACTGGAACGCCTCGGCCACAAGGTCACCCTCCAAGCTGCCTGAAACCTGGATTTTCATGGTAATGACAGGCAGGACTGGTTTAGATGCTTATTCACGCATCAGTAAGAGACCCTGGGATTGACGGCCCTATTGGTGGGCAGTATGATGGCTGAGACGCCACATTTACATTACCCGCATTCGGAGCAGAGGGGGCATCCGAAGGCTTTATAGCGACACATCGCTTCAAGTGGAGGGTACTGATATGACCACAAGGACGCTGCCCAAGAGTCCCGGAGAGGTCCGGTCCCTGGTCCGGTCGCAGGAATGGACCGGGGTAACGGCGGGCCTGGCGCCCGGATACGTGCAGGCCAATCTGGCCATCCTCCCCAGGGAGTTGGCCTTCGACTTTCTCCTTTTCTGCCAGCGCAATCCCAAACCATGCCCTCTCCTGGAGGTCCTGGAGCCTGGGCAGTTCGAGCCGAAGCAAATGGCGCCCGGGGCGGATATGCGCACCGATATTCCAGGATACCGCATCTTCAGGGATGGAGAGATGGTCGGAGAGGAGCAGGATATTCGGTCCGCCTGGAGGGATGACCTGGTCTCCTTCCTTCTGGGATGCAGCTTCTCTTTCGAGACCGCCCTCGTGAGCGCCGGCATTCCCCTGCGCCATCTGGAAGAAGGGAAAAACGTCTCCATGTACATCACGAGCATCGAGACGGCTCCTGCCGGGGCCTTCTCGGGGCCGATGGTGGTGAGCATGCGCTCCATCCCTCGAAGCCAGGTGGTGCGAGCCGTGCAGGTCACCTCCCGCTTCCCTGCGGTACACGGCGCGCCGGTGCACATCGGCGACCCGGCGGCCATCGGCATCAGGGACATCGCCCAACCGGACTACGGCGAGCCTACGGAGATACGCGAAGGAGAGGTGCCCGTCTTCTGGGCCTGCGGCGTCACTCCCCAGGCAGTCGCCCTGAAGTGCAAGCCATCCTTCTTGATCACCCACTCCCCCGGACGCATGTTCGTAACCGACTGCCGAGACGAGGACCTGGCCATACTATAGCGGACCTTTCTGGGATGAGGACTATGCCAAGCATTGAAGACATCATTCTCGGGAACGACATGCGCGGGGTAGCCGCTCTCCGGCCTCATCTCCCCGCCGACTTCTGCGACCAGGCGGCCCGGTGCGTCCTGGACAGTCCCGGGACTACTCTCATCGCCACCGGCTTCTATATCTCCAGGGCCGGAGCGCCGGAGACCGACGGCCCCCCCGGGGCATTGGCCCTGGGGAGGGCTCTGGAGTCCCTGGGAAGGCGTATGATATACGTCACCGACCGGTACACCATCCCCATATTGCGGCCCTTCGTGGGGTCTGACGGACAGGTGGTTGACTTTCCCATCTCCGATGACAACGCCAGCAGGCAGTTCGCCTCGGAATTGCTGTCCAGATTCGAGCCTTCGCTGCTAATATCCATCGAGCGGTGCGGACTGACCGGTGACGGGATGTACCTCAACATGCGGGGCGTGGATATATCTCCCCACACGGCGAGGATTGACCACCTGTTCCTGCAACATCCCTGCACCATAGGCATCGGCGATGGAGGCAACGAGATCGGGATGGGCAACCTGGCCCCGTACATACCCCAGGTAGCCAGCCTGCCGGATAACCCGGCCACCACCGGGGCCACCCACCTGGTCATCTCCAGCACATCCAACTGGGGAGGCTATGGCCTGGTGGCCGCCCTGTCCCGCATGGCAGGTCGCGTACTCCTCCCCGACCCGGAGGAGGAGACGGCCCTCATACGCCGGATGGTGGACCTGGGGGCGGTGGACGGAGTGGTCGGAGCAAGCCAGTATTCGGTAGATGCGATGAGTGTCGCTGAGCACGGCCAAGCGTTATCCAGCTTACATGACTTACTGGCCGAGGAAGGAGTCCCTTCCTGAGGGCCAAGGCCCTTGCCTTTCCACTCCCGGCAGAGTATCAAGTGACCCCGTCCGCCTGCTCGGATACCTGAGCGCCGGCTACCTCTTCCAGCGGCAGCACCAGACACGAGATGTCCAGCTCGCCCATTCCCTTGCTGATGGCCTCCTGAATTATCTCCAAGGCGCGCTCCCCAGCCGGAATCGGAGAGCCAATCTCCCTCGCAAACTCCTGGACTATGCCCATATCCTTGGCAAACAGCCTCAGAGGAGCCCTGGCGTTGGCAAAGTCCCTCTCCACCATGACGGCGCCGTTTCGAGAGAGCATGAAGCTGGCACCCCAGCTTGTGCTCAGTATCTCCAGGAGCATCCGGGGGTCAGCCCCCGCCTTGGACCCGACCAGCAAGGCTTCGGCAGCCGCCAGAGAGTGGACGCTGCACATCAGCTGGTTTACCAGCTTGACCACGCTGCCGGAGCCAGTAGCGCCAACGTGGCGTATGTTAGCCCCGAAAGCCTCGAATACGGGCCGGGCCTTTTGAAATACCTCCTGGTCGCCACCGACCATAATGGTAAGAGTACCGTCGGAGGCCCGCTCCACACCGCCGCTTATGGGGGCGTCCAGGAAGAAAGCACCCCCGGCCTCCGCAGCCCTGGCGACGTTTCGAGAGGTAGAAGGGGACACGGTGCTGTGGTCCACGAAAATCTGGCCGGGGCGGGCCGCCGGTACGACCCCATCCTCGCCCAGGAACACGTTTTCCACCGTGGCAACATCGGGAAGGCAGGTGAGGACGATGTCCGAGGACTCGGCGACCCCGGCTGGCGATGAAGCAGGATGAGCGCCCTGCCGGGCCAACTCCTCCACCCTGCCCCTGCTCCGGTTGTGCACGGTCAGGTGAAACCCAGCCTTGAGCAGGCGCTGGGACATGGGCATACCCATCCGGCCCAGCCCGATGAAACCGACTTTCATTTCCGCCTCCTTACCATGAAAATGCCCTTCGTCATACCCGTGAAAGCGGGTGTCCACATCCTCGACGCCTCTTGGACTCCTGCTTCCGCAGGAGTGACGGTCGGGAAGGCTGGCCGCCATTTTCATGGGAATGACATGCGGTGGGGCCTGTGGTACATGAAAATACTCTTCGTCATACCCGTGAAAACGGGTATCCATACTCTCATGTCATTCCGAGCGCAGCGAGGAATCTAAAAATCCATGCTCTCGAGTAAGCCCGCGCTTTAGATTCCTCACTCCGCTTCGCTCCGTTCGGAATGACGCGCGGGGCCTGTATTCACCTAACGCGGGGAATGAAACGACCCTGCCAGGCAGGGCTATATCTCCAGCACTACTCAGCGTTTTTCGCCAACACCGGCTTCAGGGCCTCAACCAGCGGCGGCAGGTAGGTCTGCCAATCGCCGACGATGCTGAAGTCGGCGGCCTGCAGGATGGGAGAGCGGCGGGGATTGGGGTTGTTGTTGACGGCGAGGATGGTGCCCGCCTTCTGTATACCCACCGTGTGGTTGAAGTCCCCCCTTATGCCGACAGCTATGTACAGGTCCGGAGCGATGGCCCGTCCCGTCAGGCCCACCTGTACCTGCCTGGGCAGCCAACCCGCGTCGGTAACGTCGCGGGTCGCGGCCAGGGTTGCTCCGATGGACCGGGCGAGGTTATGTATAGTGGGCAGGTTCTCAGGGCCTCCCACGCCCTTCCCCACTCCCAGGACAATCCGCGCCGACCCCAACTCCAGGCCTCCGCCACTCTCCTGGGAATGGACCTCCAGCACCTTTATGTCAGGCCCCACTGTACCGGGGACGGCCAGGGCTTCCAAGACCGCCTCCAGGCCCCAGCGAGGCTCCACGGGGGTGAGGAGCCCTGGCCGGAGGGTGACCATGTAAGGGCGGGTCCTGGACAGAATGGGCGCCACCACGTTGCCGCCGAGGGCCGGTTTGAGCTGCACGAGCTGATCGTCCTCGTCAATTTCAAGGTCAATGCAGTCGCCCGTGAGGCCCAGGCCCAGCCTCGCCGCGACGCGGGAGGCCAGGTCGCGGCCGTTGGCCGTGGAGGGAAAGAGAACGGCGTAGGGAGCGTGGCCGCCGATGGCCTCGCCCAGAGCGCGGGTGCAGCCGCGACCCGTGGGGTGGCCCAGGGCGGGGTCGTCCAGCATGAACACCCTATCCGCTCCGTAGGCCGCCAGCGCCCTGAGGCCGTCGTCCTCGACTCGCCCTGTCAGCACCGCGCATACCTCGCTGTGGGTATGCTCCGCCAGCTCCCTGGCCTTGCCGAGAAGCTCAAAGGTCGTCCGGCGCAGGCCGGACCCTGTCCGCTCTGCCACCACCCAAACAGCCCTCTCCCTCTGTCCCGTGTACCCGGACCACCCGGCCCTCTCGACAGGGGCGGCGGCAGTGGCGGTGGTCTTCTGCATCAGGCCGTCCACCATCTTCCGGGCCGCCGCGTGAGGGTCGGTCTCCTCGATGACCACACCCAAGCGTTCAGGCTCCACCAGGCGGATGTCTGCCACCCACGTAGGGGAACCGTCGGCGCCGAAGAGGGAGAGGTCCGGCGAAAGCTGGGCTGCGTGAACCTCCTCGATGGCAGGGTTCTCCCTGGCTGCTTCCATGTCTTGGCGGGAGGGCCACCTCTCCGCCATGATGCCCTCTGCCACGCCCACCAGCGCGGGCACAGGGCTTCGGACCAGCTCGTAGCCTTCGTCCGTCACTCGCTCCACCACCAGGCGCTCGTCACGGGTGGAGTATTCGAGCCTCCGGACGTTGCCGACGTAGGGAATATCCAGTAGCTCGGCGGTCTCAGGCCCCACCTGGCCGGTCTCGGCGTCGGTACTGTTCCTGCCGCAAAAGATGAGCCAGTCCCCGGTCTGCGCGTCGAACCCCTCTCGCCTCAGGGCTAGGGCCAGGGTTCGAGCGGTCGCCAGCGTGTCGGAGCCGGCCATGGCCCTGTCGGTGAGGTGGACGGCCCGGTGCGCTCCCATCGCCAGGCATTGTATTAGGGCCTCCCGGGCTTGAGGCGGACCCATGCTAAAGACCACCACCTCTCCCCCGGTCTCTTTAGCCAGTTCCACAGCCCGGTCCACGGCCAGCAGATCGAAGGAGTTCACCTCCAGGGGCACACCCTCCCGCACGATGGACTTCGTCTCGTAGTCGAACTTGATGCGAGAGACCACAGGGACCTGCTTTATGCAGACGGCTATCTTCATAGCTACCTTTCTTCCCATTTCGACTTCCGGAGGCCAGGTCTGCCGCCGTCCGGCCAGGCGAGGTCCTCCCTGGCCGCCAGCTCGCGCCCCGTCCTGTGGTGAAGCTCTTTCAAGCGGGCGCTCAGGGCGACTTCATAGGTGGCCGGGTCTTGCAGGGCTTTGAACTCGTGCTCCAGACAGCCGAAGTCCCCCTTGAAACAGCCCCTTATCTCCTCCAGGGAAGGTAGACGCCCTATAGTCCTGCCGCCTCCCATCACCTTTCTCAGGAGGGGTTCGCCAGGTCTCAAGTCCTCGTCCTTCAGGGCCAAGACGTCCCGGGAGAACCTTCCCGCGCCGTCTCGCAGGCGGAATACCTGCTTCTCGCCGGGCAGGGATATTTTACCGGTGCTGAGCTTCAACACCGGCCGCCTGTCGTACCTGACCAGCTTGTACGCCATGTCCGACCAGGGCGCGTCGGCAGATATGCCCATTTTGGTGCCCACGCCGAAGCTGTCTATGGGCGCGCCACAGCGTGTTAGCGCCTCCACGTCGGAGTCGTCCAGGCCCCCACTGGCCACGATGCTCACGTAGTGCAGGCCCTCCCGGTCCAGGACCGACCGGACTTCCCTGCTGAGGCTTGCGAAGTCTCCACTGTCCAACCGCACGCCCAGCAGACGCTGCCCTGCTGCCTCCATCTCCCTGCCGACCGTCGCGGCCCTTCTGGCCCCGGTGACGGTGTCGTAGGTGTCTATCAGAAGAATAGACCTGTCGGGGAAGCTCTTGACGAAGGCGCGGAAGGCGTCCAGCTCATGCTCGTAGCTGGTGATGAAGGAGTGGGCCATTGTGCCGCTCATGGGTATGCCGTATACCTTGCCCGCCAGCACGTTGCTGGTGGAATCGAAGCCGGCGACATAGCTGGCCCTCGCCACCTTCATCCCGGCATCTATGCCGTGGGTGCGGCGAAGGGAGAAGTCCATCAGAGGTCTGCCCCTAGCCGCCCAGACATATCGCGCGGCCTTGGTGGCTATGAGACTCTGGAGGTTTATCTGGTTGATGATATACGTCTCCACCATCTGCGCCTCTATGATGGGGCCGGTGACCTCCAGAACAGGCTCGCCGGTGAAGAAAAGCCTGCCTTCTGGAATCGCCCGCACGTCGCCCGTAAATCTGAGGCCCGACAGGTAGTCCAGGAAGTCGGGGGAGAATATGCCGGTGGAGCGCAGGTAGTCTATGGATTCCCGGGGGAAGCGCCATCCTTCCAGGTACTTGAGCACGTCCTCGAGGCCGGCGGAGACGAAGTAGGAGCGGTTGGCGGGGTACTTGCGAATGAAGAGGCTGAAGGTGGCCGGGGCGAACATGCGGTTCTGGAAGTAGGTCTGGGCCATAGTTAGCTCGTAAAGGTCGGTCAGAAGGCCCAGGTCTCCAGCTGTCATGTCAGAGTCTCCTCCGGGAACCTCGCTTGAGTTGAAGGGTGGCGGGTCCTTGCTTACGACTTCCTCTGCTCCACCGGCTCCGCCACCCACTGCACCCTGACCTGCTCAATCTTCAGCCGCCGCATCTCCGTAACTTCCAGGCGCAGGTCCTTGTAGTGCAGGTGTTCCCCCTCCCTGGGGATGTGTCCCAGCCGCTCCAGGATAAAGCCGGCCAGGGTCTGGTAATTGCCCTCGGGCAGGTCGAGGCGCAGCTCGTCGTTGGCCTCCTGGATGCCTATGCCGGCGTCCACCTCGTAGATGTTCTCGCCTATGGCGGCGAACTCCTCCACGGCGGGTTCGCCCTCCTCGCCCACGGGTCCCACGATAACCTCGAGGAGCCGCTTCAGAGTCACCAGGCCTGCCACGCCGCCAAACTGGTCTACGACGATGGCCATCTGCTGCCCCGCCTCCCGCAGCTCCGAGAATAGCTCGGCTACGAGCTTGGTCTCCGGCACAAAATAGGCGGGCCGCTGGACGTCGGCTACACTGTTGCCGGGCCGGAGACCCTTCTGCGCTATGGCCTGGAGTAGGTCCTTCACCGAGAGGATGCCGATGATATTCTCCGGGTCTCCCTCGAAGACGGGAAAACGGGTGTGGGTCTGACGGCTGTAGATTTTGAGGAACTCCTCCAGGGTGGCGCCCTTCTCGACCCAGACAATTTCCGTCCTTGGAGTCATGATTTCCTGGACCTGGCGGTCGCCAAAGTGGAACACCTTTTCCAGCATCTCCGCTTCCGTAGGCTCTACCGCTCCGGCCTGAGCGCCAACGGAAATCATCGTCCGTATCTCCTCCTCGCTCACCTGGGAGTGGGTGGTGGAGATACCGAGGGCCCTGTTGACCAGGAAGCTGACGCCCTGGAGCAAGCGAATCGCCGGAGACAGTATCCAGCCCACCACGATTAGCGGGCCGGAGACGGCGAAGGCCACCTTCTCGGCGAGGCTCCATGCCACCGTTTTGGGCAGGGTCTCACCAAATACCAGCAAGAGGAAGGTAACGACAACGGTGGACACCAGGACGGCCAGGTTGGCGTTGTCTATTATGCTAATCGCAATTGCCGTGGCCAACGCTGCGGCTGCTGTGTTGACCAGGTTATTGCTCAGCAGCACCGTAGCCAGGAGCTTCTCCGGTCGCTCAAGCAGACGGGACACGCGCCCCGCACCGGGCCTGCCTAAGTTCAGCAGATACAGGAGACGAACCCGTGGAAAGGCGATGAAGGCGGTTTCAGAGGCGGAGAAGAAGGCGGATAGCACCAGGCAGACTGCAAGAAGAGCTAGCTTCCATAAGTCACTGGGTTCCATCTACGATCACTCCTTTTTTGCCCTTTTTGACATGCACAGGGGATAGACTGGTAGCGGTCACTATATCCGGTGGGACGGCAAAAACAAGCGGACTGGCCCCTGAGACCTCGACGTTTCGAGGCCCGGGGGCCAGCCTGCCATGAGTTGGACTATCATTGCACACGTGTAAGTATCATACCATCCGCAATGCCCTATATCAACTCGTGGACGAAAGCATACAGGGCCGTTTCGTTCCCGGAAGATGTCGTTCCGAGCGCAGCGAGGAACCTAAAATTCTTCGTCAGCAGAACGGCGCGAATAGCAAGGATTTTAGACCCCTCGCTCTGCTCGGGGTGACAGTGAAAAGACCCTATGAGAGCACAGGGTATTTCAATTGTCAGGATAGGCTCTCATTCGTCACTCCCGCGAAGCTTGCTCCCGTGAAAACGGGGAGCGGGAGCCCAGAAGCCGGGGATATGGATTCCGGCTCAAAGCCTTCCCCGTACTGGATACGGGGGCCGGAATGACGGCATGGGAGTTAAAGGATATTTTCATGGCAATGACAATCGAACGGCCCGATGAACGCAGAGGAAAGCCCCGAATGTTTTACAAACTGCACCCAACGTGATCGCTATTCATAAATTATAAGACTGTCACGTGTCCACCACCACTCAAACGGATCACTGGCTAAGTCGCCCCTGAGCTTGGCCAGGAGCAAGCGCCCCTCGGCGTTGATTTCCAACGTATCAACGTCAATAAAATCCGACCATGGAGCAGCGAAAAAGGTCGAGCTTCCCTCCTCAATTATTCTGCGCAGCAGTCCCACGTTCTCGCCCGCAGAGGTGTCGTCGGCGTGGACCAGCGCCAGGGCCTTATAGGGCCCGTCCTTGTCCTTGCCTGAGCCGGTGGCATACGCCTTATAAGGGCGCAGCCAGGGACCCGCGCCTGCCAATTCCCCTTTCATCTTCTCTAAATCCGCTTGAGCGGCATCCCTCCCCAGGACTGACCTGACATACCCATCGAGTCCCCAAACCTCAACATCATCACTCAAGAGCATGGTGTAGGCCCCCAGTTGGGACATCCCGCGAGCCAGAAGCCGAAACTCCTCCACATCCGCCAGAGAGGGGCCTTCATTCAGATGGGCATCTATCAATGCTTTCATCTCAGAGGTGCCAAGAGTGCGGAATACATACTCGTCCAGGACTGCGATACGCCCTCCTCTGCCGAAACTGTCAAAGGCCGGAGGCGCGAATTTCATATTATCATCGGCGGCGTAGTCCTCGCCCCAGCTATAGTAGGGGATACCCCCGTGCTCCTCACGGCTGGGCGGGGCGCACTCGGAGCAGGCATTCAGGGCCTTGTCAGCAGCCTGGGGGTCGAAACGGCCCCGGACTACATCCAGTGCGGTGCCTGGAGGCCCGGCTGCAATACTCTGGTCCATGTTCCGCACGTCGAAGGCAAGATATTGGAGATTAATGTTCCTATGGTTAATCCAGTTGAAGAACGGACTGGTCCCAAACGCGATAACAGGAGGAGCATCAGCTCCCTGCTCCGAAAACATGGGAGGTATCCATTCGTTAAGCTGCGCCACTGCGTCCTCGTCGTCACCCGGCCCGGGCAGGGGGAAGATGGAAGTAAACACCTGTCGGACCAGAGCGTAGTCGTCAATCCATACACTCGCGCGCGCTTCGGGAGTGTCGGGAATAGCTCCCAACAGTGCCTCGTAAATCGTGGCCTGTGGGGTCGCAGGTGAGGAGTCTGCCTCGGTGGGCGTTGGGGCAGCCGGCGACGTTGCGGTGGCGAGCGGAGTCTCTGCCACGGCGGGCGTCGAGGCAACCGACGCCGTTGCGGTGGCACGGGGGGTCTCTGCTATATCGGGCGTCGAGTCAGCCGACGACGTTGGGGTGGCACAGGGGGTCTCTGCGATGGCGGGCGTTGAGGCAACCGGCGACGTTGGGGTGGCACGGGGGGCCTCTGCTATGGTAGGCGTTGAATCAGACTCGGGCGCGGATGGCCCCGCATCTCCACATGCAATACCTATGACAGCCATCAAGACCGGTAGAGCAAGGATGAAGTAGAAGTGTCGTTTCATGCCTGTCGTACCTCCCTTTCCTGAGTCCTTTTGGCAATGGTACACTACTCGCACGTGCGGAGCAATTTACCCCCTACCGGACTATCGAAAAGCACGGGCGAAAAGCGCGAGAAGGGAATTTTACTCATGCCCAATACAGCAGACGCGGTCATCATTGGCGGCGGCGTGATGGGGTGCAGTATCCTCTACAACCTGGCGACCAGGGGCATGAAGGGCCTGGTGCTGTTGGAGCGGGAGGTGCTGGGCTACGGCTCCACCGGCAAGTCCCAGGCCATTTGCCGTATGCACTACTCCAACGAGGTCACGGCCCGGATGGCCTGGGAAAGCCTGAAGGTGTACAGGAGCTTTCAGGAGGTCGTAGGCGGGCCTTCGGGCTTCGTCAATACGGGCTATCTTGCCATAGCCGGCCCCGAAGACAGGCAGGCCCTGGAAGACAATGTTGCCATGCAGAGGGCCCTGGGCATCAATACCGGCATAGTGTCCCCCGAGGACGTGGAAGAGATTGCGCCGATGCTGGACGTAAGGGACGCGGCGGGTCTCGCCTACGAGCCCGAGTCGGGCTACGCGGACCCTTACCTGGTAACCGCGTCATACGCCAGGCGGGCCAGGGAGATGGGCGCACAGATTCACACGAAGGCCCCCGCTACGGGTATTGAGATTGCAGGCGACAGGGTGACGGCCGTAGTCAGCGGTGATGGGAGGATAGAGACCCCCATCGCGGTCATCGCCACCGGCCCTTGGGCGCAGCGCACCTTCGCCGGGCTGGGCCTGCCGGGTTTGGAGAATATACCCCTGGCGACCACCCGCCACCAGGTCATCACCATCCGCAGGCCCGAGGAGCTTATACCGACCCATCCCACGGTCGGCGACATAGCCCAGCAGCTTTCCTTTCGCCCCGACTCCACCAACCTCACTTTCATCGGGGCCGGGGAGGAGGACGCGGAGCCTGATACCTATGACCAGGCGGTGGATATGGAGGTTGCCGAAGACGCCTTCGCCAGATTGGTGCGCCGTATGCCGGCCATGTCCCAGGGCTTCTTTCGCGGCGGCTGGTCGGGCCTCTTTACCATCACCCCCGACTGGCACCCCATCCTGGACAGGGTAGAGGGGACCGAGGGCTTATACTGCGCCGTAGGGTTCAGCGGTCACGGCTTCAAGCTCTCCCCCATGATAGGCGTCACGATGGCAGAGATGGTCCTGGAGGGGCAGGCAAGGACCATAGACATTTCACCCCTGCGCATGGGGCGCTTCAGGGACGGGGACCTGCTCCGCTCTCGCTACCGTTACAGCGTTCTCGCCTGACCTTCAACGCGGTTTTATCTTGGTGGGGTCAGCCCACAACCGAACCTGCCGCTAGGCCGAGGCAGAGACGCCGCCGAGGGCCTCGATGCCAGCCCTGGCCGCGTCCTCGTCCTGTTGGGCCGTGCCGCCACTGCCGCCCACGGCCCCGACAAGCTCGCCGTTCCGGAACACGGGCAGCGCGCCCTGCCCTGGGATCATGTGGCCTCCCTCCATCGCCATGAGGCCGCGGAAAACGGGGGCCATGGCATTCTCCGTTAGCTCTCCGCTAGCCCTGCCAAAGCAAGACGCGGCCACAGCCTTGGCGCGGGATATGGGGGGAGTCCGCCATGAGGCCCCATCGGTGCGGAACATGGTTATGAGGTCTCCCCTGGGGTCCACCACCGATACACTCATCTTGACGCCCATCTCCATTACCTTGGCCTTCGCCGCTGCAAGGATTTGCTCAGCCTCTGCCAGATTCAAAGATGCCACTGGACTGCCTCCTCAACGAATTTAATGAATGAGTCTAACGAGTTTTTCGGCCTATATTATAGGCGAGAATGGGCCATATGAATACCACTCCCAGGAAATCCCTATGGGCGACCCAGGGTCATTCAATTCTCACGCCAGGTAAATACAGGCCCCCGCCGCGTGTCATTCCGAGCGCAGCGAGGAATCTAAAAATGCTTGGATAGCAGCACGTCTAAGAAGGCAAGGACTTTAGACCCCTCGCTCCGCTCGGAGCCTGCCCCTGGCTTGAACAGGGGGTGACAATTGAAAGGCCCTGATAGGGCGACCCAGGACGATTGCAAAGTGGGCGTAAAAGGGATAGAAAGAGGAGAGAGGAAATGAAAAGGGGGTGATGAGAGACTATGGGAACGGCGGTGGAGTCTCTTTTCGGATGCTTGGCAGAGATACCAGACCCTAGAAAAGCCCGGGGAATCAGACATCCCTTTCAGGCGATTTTGCGCTTGAGCCTGTTGGGACTGGTGAGCGGTCAAACAACGATGGCCCATATAGCTTTGTTCGGAGAAAAACACTGGCCCAGATTGAAGGAACCCTTGGGCTTTGTTCAGGACCGGCCTCCCCACGCTACCACGATTTCCCGCACCTTGGCCGGGGTCTCTTTTGGGCAACTACAAGGAGCCTTGATTGGCTGGATGGAGAGGGTAGCGCCAGACCAACCGATGAATGCCGCAGTGGATGGGAAGTGGGCTAGACAGTCCGAAGATGCCGCCGGGAATCCTCTGGGGATGGTAAACGTCCTGGCCCATGACTTGAAGCTGTGCCTGGCCCAGTGGCCGATGACGGAGAAGCGGTACGAACCGGCAGTGTTGCGGACCCAACTGGCCCAGTTGTTTGAGCATTATCCCAGCTTGCAACTGCTCACTATGGACGCCCTGTATGCAGAGCGGGACCTTTGCCAGGCCATCGTGAGCTATGGACGGGACTACCTGGTGCGGGTCAAAGGGAACCGGCCTACGGTCCTGGCCGCCCTGGCGGACGGGTTTTCAGAGGACCAACTGGGGGAACCGCAAGCGCAGACTGTGGACAAAGGGGGGGCAAAATCGAGACCCGGAGGCTTTGGGCCAGCACTGTACTAGCCGACTACATCCGGGAGGAACTGGGGTTTCCTGGGGCACAGCAGGGGGCAATGGTGGAAAAAGTGAGCGTAGAGATAGCCACTGGTGAAGTATCCAAGGAGCGGTGGTATCTGCTGACCAGTCTACCTTCCAGAGGATGCACCCCAGACGGACTGCTCCGGCTGTTCCGAAACCACTGGAGCGTTGAGAATAGCCTGCACCATGTGAAAGACCGTAGCTGGGATGAAGACCGGCACACGCTGCGCCGTCCGGGGCTGGGAGAGGTCTTTGCCACTCTGGTGAATGCCAGTTTGAACGCCCTGCGCCTGGAAGGGTGGTTTCCAACCAAGATGTCCATGCCCTTACGCGCCAAGAGTTGCGCTTTTAGTCCGGAACAGACTATCGCTCGATTGTCCGGCCAGCTATTTTGACTTTGCAATCGCCCTGTAGGGCGACCCGGGGCGATGGACACCCAACGCCGGCGGGGGTATAGTGGGATAGCTTTCAGGCCAGCCGCCGCGCCATTGGTCCGAAGGCCAAATACAAGCCAAATACAGAAAGGAGGTCGCATGGCTACTCTGGAGGAGCGCTTCGAGAAAGGCACGGAGATTCTCTCCAGCCTGGGCGGAGGACAGCCGGGTAGCGGCTCCGTCCCCGCCTCAAGGGACCTGGCGCCGGACATGCACCACATCGCGAGGGAAGCCCTTTTCGGCTCCATATGGCCCCGCGCCGGGCTGAAGATAGAGCACAGGGAGATGTGCACCCTATCGGTCCTCACAGTTCTGGAGAGGGAGAACCAGCTCAGACAGCACATTATGTCAAGCCTCAACCTGGGCTTGAGCGCTGAGCAGGTCGTGGAGGTGCTCATACACCTGGCCTTCTACGGCGGCGTTCCCGCCTCTTTCAACGCTATGGGCATAGCGAAAGAGGTCTTTGACCAGCGCGGAATCCGCTTTGTCCCCCAGCAGGTCTACAATCCGGGGGACGACCCGGAAGCCCTCTACCAGCGGGGCGTGGAGAAGCGGACGGAGTTGATGGGCGAGGCCTCTCCCAGCGCGGGTAGCGGTCCTGTCACGAATGCGGAGCGCGAGTTCAACCGGCTGACCACGGAGTACCTGTGGGGGTCTATTTGGACTCGCCCCGGCCTGGAGATTCAGGACCGATCGGTCTGCACGCTATCGGCCCTCACCGCCCTGGGGCGCGAGCGACAGCTCCGGGGCCACATTCGAGGCGCGCTGCGCATCGGGTTCACCCAGGAGCAGGTCGTAGAGGTATTCATACATACCACTTTCTACGCAGGGCTGCCCGCCGCCAGGACAGCCATAGACATCGCCAATGAAATCTTCCGGGAGGGGTGAGCAAAGCCCTCCTGGACCGGTCGTCGCAGACCAAAATTTGGTCGAAATTTGATAATTCCCCGAAACGCTGTAGGGAAAGACCTTTTGGTAGAATCCTGGGAGCACCACATCACGGGGGTGGAAGTTGTCCCAGGAGAAGATACCCACTGGCAAGAGGACATTTCCCGTAGTGTCATGGCATCGCTGGCTATCCTGGAGCAGGGGGGGCCTCGCCGGAGCAGTAGTCCTGCTATCCCTGGCTATCCTGCTGGGACTGGGCTGCTCAGGAGGAGAGACGACCGGCAAAATCGCCTTCGTCTCGGACCGCGACGGCGACTCGGAAATCTACGTTATGGACATGGATGGCTCAAACCAGACTCAAATCACCAAGAACGGCGCCTCTGATGAGCAGCCCCGGTGGTCAAAGGACAGGAAGTGGCTCGCCTATGTCTCGGAGGAGTCCGGAGACCGGGAAATCAACCGGGTGGGACTGAGCAAAAAGGAGGATCTTTTTGACCGGCTCACCAACAGTCCGGGAGCGGACGAAATGCACCGGTGGTCCCCCGATGGGGAGAGATTGGCTTTTGTATCTAACCGGGACGGCCAGCCGGAGATTTACCTCATGGACGCGAACGGCTCCAACTTCACCAGGATTACCCGCGACGCCATAAAGCCCCAGCTGAGCGCCTGGTCCCCCGACGGCCAGTGGATTGCCTTCGTTGCCGGGGAGGCCGAGGAAGAAGTTGGAATCATCGCCCGCAACCCCGACGGCGTGAACGTGCGCCAACTGACCAGGGGCAAGGACTACGACGCCTCATGGTCCCCCGACGGGGGGAGCATCGCCTTCACCTCGGAACGAGACGATAACTCAGAAATATACATCTTGAGGTCCAACGCCTCCACCCATGAGCGCCTTACTCACAACACTACCCCAGACTTGCAACCCCGCTGGTCTCCCATCGGAGATAGGATAGTATTCGTATCCGAGCGTGACGGGAACTCCGAGATATATATGATGAATCCGGATGGCTCCGCACAGGTCCGGCTGACTCATAATGACGCCAGGGATGAATCCCCAGTGTGGTCTCCCGACGGAGCGAAAATCGCCTTTGTGTCCTACATATATGGCACCGGCGAAATAATAATCATGGATGCTGATGGCAGCAACCAGAAACGCCTCACCAATAACAGGGCCAACGACACGCAACCGAACTGGTAGGGGGAATAGGGCAGCGAGCCGCTAACGGCTACAGTCAGGGTCTTTCAATTCTCGACGCCAGGTGAATACAACTCTCCGCCGCGTGTCATTCCGAGCGCAGCGAGGAATCTAAAATGCTTGGATAGCAGCATGTCTAAGAAGGCAAGGACTTTAGACCCCTCGCTCCGCTCGGGGTGACAATTGAAAGGCCTTGCGGCTACAGTGGCCTCGCCGGGTCAATAGCTGTATGCTGTAGACATGCGATTGGCCTTGTTCACAGGACTGATACTCGTGGCCGCCCTGTGGACAACAGGCGCGTGCGGCGATGGAGAAAAAGTCCGGGGCTTGGTCGTGGAAGTACAGGGCGGCTCTATCACCGAGCTAGAATCTTTAACGGTACGGGACGAGGCGGGCAGGCTATGGACGTTCAAAGCCGAGGGCTTCGTGGGGTTTACTCCCTCGCACCTGAGAGAGCACCAGGACTTCCTCCTCCCGGTCACCGTGCGCTATAGAGAGACGCCCGAGGGACTGCTCATAGTGAGTATCGCCGACTGACGCCAGGCTACCGCAACACCTTGACCAGTTCCTCCTCTATCTCCTCCCCGGTGGCGAAGGCCTCGAACTTGGCGGCGATACGCCCCTGAGCGTCCAGGATGAAGGTCCACGGCTCTGAAGGAAGTCCCCACTCTTCCACGGTGGCGGCAACCCTGGCCTTGCTGAGGTCTCCCTCTATCTCCTGGGGATTATCGAATATCTCCACATGAATGAAGTTGGCCCTGTCTTTGTACCTGTCCTTGACGCCGCCTACCACCGCCACCTGCGGGCCGCACGTGGCGGTCTTGCAAAAAGCGGGCGTCGCAAAAACGGCTACGAGGGGCTTACCGCTAGCCAGGGCATCGGCGATGGTCATACGATAGAGGTCAGGGTCCGGCGGACGTGCGGTGGTCAGCTCTTCCAGGTTGTCCACGTCCCCGGACGTCTTGCTCCTGCTGGGGGGAGCTAGAGAGCCTATGGAGGGTGTGGAGCTCCTTTCCTTCACCTGGAAAGTCCCCTGCCCAAGGCTGACGGAGCCATCCGGCCCGGTGACGAACACCATCAGGGTCCAGGCGCCGGCCTGGTCAAGGAAGACCTGAGCGGTATAAACACCGAGGCCTCCCAAGGGCCACGGGCGGAACCTGGCCTTGGACGCCTTTTGGAGCACGGTCTCCGAGGCCACTGACTGCCGGTGATGAACGCCTACGTCCACCTCCGGGGCCTTGACTATCTGGGAGTCGCCGTCCAGCAGGAAAAAGGTCAGCCTGTTGGGGCCAACGCTGAGGTCCGTGGAGGTGACGTTGGCAGTCAGGCGAGCATCTCGTACTGATTCACCGGTAGGGACTGGCTCGGTCGCGGGGACGGCTGTGCCGGTGGGGGCAATGGTGGGACTTGGCCCGCTGGCCGTTGGGGTATGGACCGTCCCCCCCTCTGAGCAGGCCACGAGGACAAGAGCGGCAACCGACAGGAGAATAGAAACGATACGAAATAGCTTGCCTTGCACCCGGATGCTCCCTATAAACATTATAAACATTCCCATGAAAATACCCTCTGCCATACCCGCGAAGCTTGTCCCCGTGAAAACAGGGAGCGGGTATCCACGACCCCGGCTTCTGGACTCCCGCGAAAGCGGGAGTGACGGTTGCTCTGAGGTCCCCTTTCGTGGAGCCTGCCCCTGCGAAAGCAGTGGAACGACGGTTAGTAGTGGACTCCCTGGCCCGCTCCTCCCTCGATGGCGATGGTCTGGCCTGTGATGGCGCTAGCCCTGGCGGAGACGAGGAACAGGACCAGGTCGGCGACGTCTTCAGGCTCTACCATGCGTCCAATGGGGATAGAGCTCACGGCGCGGCGCTCCGCTTCGTCAAGGGTAATGTCCGCGTCGCTGGCCCGCCTCTCCAGCATCATGGTCTGCCTTGGCGTCCTGGTGGTGCCGGGGTGGATACAGTTCACCAGGATGCCATCCTGGGCCACCTGGTCGGAGACATATTTAGCCATGTTGGATACGGCGGAGTTGGTGACCCCGTTGCTCATGGTGAGGGGGCCGACATTCCTGGCAGCCATACCACCGATGTTGATTATCCGCCCTCCCCCCCGGGCCTTCATATGGGGGATAATCTCCCTGGCACAACGCATGTACCCCATCACCTTCACGTTGATATGGTTCAGCCACGCCTCGTCGGGTAGCTCCATGAAGGGGGCTGCGACGGAGTTCACGGCGTTGTTCACCAGAATATCAACGCCACCCAGCTCGGCAACGGTGGAAGAGACCAAGTCCCGGATGTCTTCCAGGCTGGTCATATCCGCCCTGACTGCATGGACCTTACGGCCCGTTCTGGACCGTATCTCCCCGGCGGCCTCTTCGAGGGTTTCGACTCCACGGGCACAGATAGCCACATCAACCCCTTCTTGGGCGAGGGCCAGGGCCGTCGTCCTGCCTATCCCCAGGCTGCCCCCGGTGACTACGGCCACTTTACCCTGGAGTCCCAGGTCCATACTTCCTCCAATCCGTTAGGCGGCATGTCAGGCCGGGTGGATTTTCGCCCCTAAATTGTAGTCCGTGCTCGGAAACGGGTCAACGATTGCAACTCCCTTACGTCACTCCGAGCGCGGAGAGGAATGACGCGCCTCGTCAGGCAAATTGTCCAGGGCCAACGACAGTAACGCGGTGGGGATTTTCAGCATCCTTACCCGTCCGCGAACGGATATGGTGACATCCCTCTCCGTAGTGCCGTAGAGGACTTTTTCGCCCGACCATCTCCTGGCAACGTCAATCCTGGGTCCGTAAGTGCAGCCGAAAATGCAGTTGCAAGAGGTGACCCGGACCCTGGCGTCAAGCCCGTGGTCTCTCACGGCGCTCGTTAGCCCCCGGAGGAGGGCGGGTCCGTTGAGTCCATCGGACTCTGCGCTCATACACTTTCGGTCGTCCGTGCAAACGATGATATTCAAGTCTGGGACGGGCATATCCGACCGGCTCCTGTACGATGACTTGCTTATAGCAAATGGCTTGCCTCAGCAAAGGTACTCCCATGATTATACATCATAGACCTGCCTGCGGACTTGATGGGTGGCCAAGCCCAGGGCCTTTTCATTGTCACCCCCTGTTCAAGCCAGGGGCAGGCTCCGAGCGGAGCGAGGGGTCTAAAAGTTCTGGCTGACCGAGGCCTTGTTTTGGCCGGTACTGCCTTGATTCCGGCTTTTGTCAGGCATCATTTTTGGATTCCTCACTACGCTTCGCTGCGCTCGGAATGACGGCGGCAGGGACCTGTATTCACCTAGCGTCGAAAATTGAACGGCCCTGGCCAGGCCCAGGGCCTTTTCATTGTCACCCCCTGTTCAAGCCAGGGGCAGGCTCCGAGCGGAGCGAGGGGTCTAAAAGTTCTGGCTGACCGAGGCCTTGTTTTGGCCGGTACTGGGTTAGGCACCACTTTAGATTCCTCACTACGCTTCGCTGCGCTCGGAATGACGGCGGCAGGAACCTGTATTCACCCAGCGTCGAGAATTGAACGGACCTGAATACTTCTTGCAAAAAGGTTGCGCTGTATGCTACCCTTCGGGAAGGGCGACCGACCGTCTCCCACAGGGGACTATGGTCTACTCTGCGGGGTGTACCGTGACCGGCATCCGTTTTTCCACCCGGCCCAACAGGGCCCACGAAATAGAATGGCAAGAGTGGGGCGAGGCCGCCTTCAAGAAGGCCCAGGCGGAGGACAAGCCCGTCCTGCTCTCCATATCGGCAGTCTGGTGCCACTGGTGTCACGTCATGGATGAGACCTCGTACTCGGACACTGGAGTTATCGGTCTCATAAATGAGCGCTTTGTCCCCATAAGGGTTGACAGCGACCAGCGGCCTGACGTTAATTCCCGCTACAACATGGGCGGCTGGCCTACCACGGCCTTTCTCACCCCTTACGGGGACGTGATTACCGGGGCCGCTTATATGCCGCCCGAGCAGCTCAGGGGAGCCTTAACCCAGGTAGCCGACGCCTATAGTCAGCAGAAGGACGCTCTGCTCCGGCGGGCCGAAGAGCTGCTGGACAAACGTCGAAAGAAGGCGGCCCTGGCCTCGGCGGGGCAGGAGGTCGAGGCCTCCATCGTGGACGTTGTAACCGGTACGGTAGTTGGGGCCTACGACTCTGAGCACGGGGGATTCGGCAGCCAGCCCAAGTTCCCCATGGTATCGGCTGTCGAGCTTCTGCTGCACACGTACCTGTCCACGGGCGACACCGCGTACCTCTTGAAGGTCGGGAAGACCCTGGACAATATGATGAACGGCGGGCTGTACGACCATGAAGAGGAGGGCTTCTTCCGCTACTCGACCACAAGAGACTGGTCCGTGCCCCACTTTGAGAAGATGCTGGGAGATAACGTGGGCCTGCTCAGGCTGTACCTTCGCAGCTACCTGGTCACCGGTAAGGAGGAGTACGCAAGGGTGGCGTCCCGGGTGGGGGACTACCTGAGCGGCCATCTGTACGACAGCGCATCGGGGGCCTTCTACGGCAGCCAGGACGCGGATGAAGAGTACTACGCACTCCCTCTGGCCGACCGCCGGAAGCGCACCTCGCCGGTGGTGGACCAGGTCTTCTATACGAGCACGAACGCCATAGTAGCCTCGGCCTACCTGGAGGCCTCCTGGGTGCTCGACAGGCCAGGAATGGGCGACGTAGGCCTCGGAATCTTGGAGTTCCTCCTGGAACAGTGCCGGGAAAAGCCCTTGCGCCGCAGCTACTTTCCCGGTGGCGGGTCCGGCATACACGCGCTTTTGGTTGACTACTCGCGCCTGGTAATAGCTCTGCTGGACGCTTATGACCGCACCTCCCAGCCGCGCTATATGGACGAGGCGCAACGCCTGGCGGGAGAGATGATTGGCATTTTCTGGGACAACCAGGGCGGAGGTTTCTTCGACATCCGGGAGGACCCGCAAGCCCTCGGCACGCTGAAAGTGCGGGACAAGCCAATGGAGGACAACGTCGCCGCCGTCGAAGCCCTGACCCGGCTGTTCAACTCCACCTTTAGGGAAGATTACCGCAAGGCCGCCGAGACCACCCTACGCGCCTTCGTCCCGGTCTACCAGGAGTACGGGGAGTCCGCGGCCGGCTATGCCCTGGCCGTTGACCGCTTCCTGCATTCGCCCGTGGAGGTGAGCGTAGTGGGCAAGCCGGGCGGAGCCGACACGAAAGCCATCCTCACGGCAGCAGCAACCATCCCTTATCCTCACACGACCATCAAGTTCATGGACGTCCACGACGCAGAGCGGCTAGCCGAGGCGGGCTACTGGCCCAGCGAAGAGGCACAAGCCTATGTGTGCCTGGAGACAGTCTGCCTGGCGCCCATCAGCGAACCCGGCGCCCTCCACCAGGCCGTCGAGGAGTTCCTGGAGTCCAGCAGCCAGGGGGCGGGTGGTATCATTCAGAGTATAGGCAGAATATAGGCGGCTTGGTGTAGAGGAAAGGGCGCCCATTGGTCACTGTGGACGGGGCCGCTGTGAGTGGACCGAAGAGTCTCCGCCAGGACAAAATTATCCCCCGAAACTATCCCATCAATTTGACGGAGGCTTTGCGTGCTCAAAAGCGCGGGCTGTGGAGAGCTTAGAGAGAAGGATGCAGGCGAGCGGGTAACCCTGTCGGGCTGGGTGAACCGCCGGAGGGACCATGGCGGGGTCATCTTCATCGACTTGAGGGACCGGTCAGGGCTGGTCCAGGTGGTCTTCAACCCCGAGCTTTCCCCTGAGCCTCACAAGGTAGCCGATGAGGTGCGCGCCGAGTGGGTATTGAAGGTGACCGGCGAGGTCCGCAGGAGACCTTCCGAGTCCGAAAACCCCAACCTCTCCACGGGGTACGTGGAGGTGATAGCCGAGGGCGCCGAGGTCCTGAACTCGTGCCCCACGCCGCCGTTCTACATAAATGAGGACTCGGAGGTGGAAGAGAGCCTCCGGCTGAAGTACCGCTACCTCGACCTGCGCAGGCCAAGGATGCAGGGAAACCTGGTCCTGCGGCACCAGGTGGTGAAGTTCATAAGAGACTTCCTGGACGAGAGGGGTTTTCTGGAAATAGAGACTCCCATCCTCATCAAGAGCACTCCCGAGGGGGCCAGGGATTTCCTGGTGCCCAGCCGCTTGCAGGGTGGCAGCTTCTATGCCCTCCCCCAGTCGCCCCAGCAGCTAAAGCAGCTGCTCATGGTGGCAGGTGTGGAGCGGTATTTCCAGATAGCCCGTTGCTTTCGGGACGAGGACCTCCGGGCGGACCGCCAGCCGGAGTTCACGCAGCTCGACCTGGAGATGAGCTTCGTGGATGAGAACGACGTGCTGGGTCTCACGGAGGAGCTTTACACTTCGATGATAGAGACGATAACCCCCGGTAAAAAGCTCATGAAGCCCTTCCCGCGCCTCACTTACGAAGAGTCGGCGGCAAAGTACGCCACGGACAAGCCGGACTTGCGCTTCGGGATGGAGATGACCGACGTCACGGACATAGCCGTCAGGACCGACTTCAGGATTTTCCAGAGGGCGGTGGAGCAGGGGGGCATCGTAAAGGGATTCGTGGTGCCGGGCGAGTCCGGGTATAGCGGCATGATGCTCAGGGAGCTGGAGCAGTTCTCCCGCCAAAGCGGCGCGAAGGGGCTGAGCCACATCCGCATAGGCACGGGGCACGGTCTCGACCAGCTTACCGAGGATGACATCCAGTTCGTCCAGGGCTTGAGGATGCCCCCGACCATGGTAAGGGAGCTTGGGGAGCGCATGGGGGCGGCGGCGGGAGACCTGATACTGCTGATGGCGGGACCCGCCCGCGAGATACACCCGCCCCTGAGCGCCCTCCGCAACGAGATGGGAAGGCGTCTTGGGCTGGTGGACCAGGATACCCTGTCCTTTGCCTTCGTCGTAGATTTCCCCCTCTTCGAGTGGAACGTGGAGGGGAAGCGATGGGACTCCTCTCATCATCCCTTCACCTCTCCCAGGGATGAGCATGTGGAGAAGCTATACGCCGGCGGGCCGGGGGAGATAGACGGCCTCGCGAACATAAAGTCGAAGGCCTACGACATGGTATGCAACGGCAGCGAGCTTGCCAGTGGCAGCATCCGGGTCCACCGCCGGGGGTTACAGGAGAGGATTTTCGAAATCCTCGGCTACACCTCCGAGGAGGTACAGGAGCGGTTCGGCCACTTGCTGGAGGCCCTGGAATACGGCGCTCCGCCCCACGGCGGGATCGCCCCCGGGATAGACCGCCTGGTGGCAATCCTCACAGGCGCCGCTTCCATCAGGGACGTGATTGCCTTTCCCAAAACTCAGAGCGGCGCCGACCTCCTCTTTGGTTCCCCCTCGCCGGTGGGCGACGAGCAACTGAAAGAGCTCCACTTGAAACTCGCTGAATAACAGGGGACAGCAGGGCCGGGCTTCAGGTCGAGACCCGCGCGCCGAGTGAGTGTCGGTCGGCTGCCGCAAAAGAAACTTTTCACGATATGGTCGGTATGATATAATTCGGTCATGCCACGCCATTTCCGGTCAGCAACGCCACGTATCCCCGTTCATCCCTCATAGAAATAGCATTACGCCTCCGGAGGAGAAGTTAGTTGAAGATTACCAAGGAAGAAACCTCCTCTCAACAGGTTGAACTAAATATCGAGCTCGACTCTGCCGATATAGAGCCCTATCTGGACAGGTCATACAAGCGGCTAGTCAACAGGCTGAACATTCCAGGCTTCCGACGGGGGAAAGCGCCCAGATTTATAGTGGAAAATTACGTTGGCAGGGAGTCGCTGGTACGTGAAAGCCTGGACCTTATAGCCCGGGAATCTCTGGACAAGGCCATAGAGGAAGAAAATCTCCAGACCTTCGGCGAGCCCGATGTGGAGTTGGTAGAGTTCGACCCCATCTCCCTCAAGGCCGTCGTGCCCCTGGAGCCCGTTGTGGAGCTAGGCGACTTTCGCAGCATCCGGCTGGAGCCTGAGACTGTGGAGGTGACGGAGGAGCAGGTTGACGGTGTGCTGGAGAAGATGCGCTACGATTCGGCCCCCTGGGAACCCGTGGACAGGCCGGTGAAGTTCGGCGACCTCGTCACCCTGGACCTGGATGCCTTCATAGACGGGGAGTCAGTGGGCGAAGACAGGGGCATTGACTTCATCCCCGCCCTGGAGAACCCTTTCCCGCTCCCCGGATTCTCGGTGCATATGGAGGGTATTGCGAAGGACGAGTCCAAGGAGTTCACCCTTACGGTGCCCGAGGACTACCAGGATACAACGATAGCCGGCAAAGAGTGCCGCTTCAATGTAAAAGCGCTGGAGATAAAGGAGAAGGCGCTGCCGGAGTTGGACGACGAGTTCGCCAAAGGCGTGGGCGATGAGGGACATGAGGACCTTGAAGCCTTGCGGGCCAGCGTTCTGGAGAGCCTGACGGAGCAGTCGGAGAGGATTGCCCAGCGCGCCTTCCAGGAGAAAAGCCTGGAGCAGGTAATAAGCGGCGCTTCTATAGTGGTGTCCGAGCTCACCACGAACAGAGAGATTGACCACCTGCTCGAAGAGCAGGCTAGGGCTCTGGAGAGAAGCCAGATGGACATGGACACTTACCTCCAGAACGTGGGCAAGTCCCGCGAGGAGCTGCGGGAGGAAGTGCGTCCCGATGCCGAGGAGCGCCTGACCCGCTCCCTGGTGATAAGGAATCTGGCCCGGGAGGAGGGTATCGAGGTCTCCCCCGAGGAGATAGAGGCCGAGATAGAGAACCTGGCCTCCGGCTCAGGCGAGTCCAGTGAAGCCCTCTACCAGGCCCTCTCCTCAGACAGCATGAGAGGCTCCATCGGCAACACTATGCTGACCCGGAAAGTGCTTGAACGCCTCGCCCAGATAGCCGCGGGGGACGCGGTGGAAGAAGCCTCTCAAGAAGAGGGCAGCGCGTCTATCCAGGGCGCGGAGGCGCCCATGGAGGAGGCCGACGCTGATGGTTTGGCTCCGGCTTCAGCCGGAGATGCAGAGGCAGGCCAGGCCGAGGAAGAAGGAGGTAACCCAAGTGACAATCAACCCCAATAACATCATACCTATGGTAATAGAGACTGGCCCCAGGGGAGAGAGGGCCTTTGACATTTACTCCCTTCTGCTGAAGGAGAGGATTGTCTTCCTGGGAACGCCCATAGCTGACCATGTAGCCAACACCATCATAGCCCAGCTGCTGTTTCTGGAGCGAGAGGACCCGGAAAGAGATATAAACCTCTACATAAACAGCCCGGGGGGTGTAATCAGCGCGGGGCTGGCCATCTATGATACGATGCGCCTGGTACGCCCCCAGGTATCCACCATCTGCGTGGGCATGGCCGCCAGCATGGCCACCGTGCTCCTGAGTGGAGGCCATGCCGGGAAGAGGTACGCTCTGCCCAACGCCACCATTCACATGCACCAGCCTATGGGCGGCGCTCAGGGCCAGGCCTCGGATATAGAGATAGCCGCCAGGGAAATCCTCAGAATGCAGGACAAGATCCGGCAGATTCTCTCCGACCACACCGGGCAGCAGTATGAGAAGATAGCAAGGGATACGGATAGAGACTACTATCTTGCGCCGGACCAGGCCCTGGAGTATGGTATTATAGACGAGGTGCTGGGCGCTCAGGATGGAAAAACTCCTCAGCCCACGGAGGGAGACCCAGCCCCGGCGGCATGAACCTGTAGGACCTAGCGGAAGCCCCCACAGGGCGCACGAAGGTATGACACGCGTCACCCTGAGAGGCTCCGAGCCTGATGGCAGAAGGAGTGTCCGGTATGTTTGCCTGCCCAGTGTCTTGGGAGAGCATCCAGGTACTCTGTCAGGAGGCCATAGGTTGTGTCAAATAGCAGGGGTGGCTCTAGGGCCTATCTGTGTTCCTTCTGCAAAAAAGGTGAGACCGACAAGAACCGTCTCGTGGCAGGTCCCGGCAGGGTGTTCATCTGCTATGAGTGTGTAAGGGCCTGCAAGCAGGTCATAGACCAGAACGCGCCGGAGGTCTCCAGACCCGCCGCGCCGCGCCAGCCCAAGCTGCCGGTGCCCAGGGAGATAAGCGAGTCCCTGGATGGCTATGTAGTCGGCCAGGAGCGGGCCAAGAAGTTCCTGAGCGTTGCGCTGTACAATCACTACAAGCGGGTCTGGAACGGTGGCCGGCAGTCCGGCGTCGAGATAGAAAAGACCAACGTGCTCCTGATAGGGCCGACGGGGTGCGGCAAGACCCTGCTGGCCCAAACCCTGGCAAAAATCCTGAATGTTCCCTTCGCCATCGCCGACGCCACGTCCCTGACGGAATCGGGTTACGTGGGCGAGGACGTGGAGAACATCCTGCTGAGACTCATCCAGGCCGCGGACTGGGACATAGCCAGGGCGGAACAGGGAATTATCTACATAGATGAGATAGACAAGATAGCGAGGAAGGAAGGCCCCAATCGCTCTATAACCCGCGACGTGTCGGGTGAAGGCGTACAGCAGGAGTTGCTCAAAATAATAGAGGGATGCGTAGCCAATGTGCCGCCCCAGGGTGGCCGGAAGCACCCC
This sequence comes from Dehalococcoidia bacterium, assembly GCA_965197405.1. GTDB lineage: Bacteria > Chloroflexota > Dehalococcoidia > Lucifugimonadales > JAGWBF01. The sequence continues at coordinate 78,461 of OZ240206.1, forward strand.
TACCAGGAGTTCCTCCAGATAAAGACCCACGACATCCTCTTTATCTGCGGCGGCTCCTTCGATGTCCTGGACAGCATCATCGAGCGGCGCCTTGCCAGGGGCAACTCACGGCTGGGCTTCAAGTCCAACGGCTCCGGGCACCCACAGGACGACACGAGGGATGGAGCCAACGGCGCCAGCCTACTTCCTTACGTGGTCCCCGACGACCTCTTGGAGTACGGCTTCATACCGGAACTGGTCGGCCGGTTGCCCGTGACCACCTATCTGGAGGCCTTGGACGAGCCATCTCTCATCAGGGTGCTCACGGAGCCCAAGAACGCCATTGTCAAGCAGTACCAACAGCTCTTCAACATGGACAACGTAGAGTTGGTCTTCACGCCCAAAGCCCTCGAGGCAGCGGCGTCGGAGGCCATAAAGCGAAAGACCGGCGCGCGGGGCCTGAGAAGTATAATCGAACAGACCCTCTTGGACGTGATGTATGAGCTTCCCTCCATCAAAGAGGTGGTGCGGTGCATAGTAGACGGCGGCGCTATAAGGGGGCAGGAGCCGGCCCTGGTGCTGGCGGCTTCGGGCCAGCCTGTGGAGCTGCCAATCGAAGTTAAGCGCCTAGCCTAGCAGGGCCATTCGATTGTCACCCCGAGCGGAGCGAGGGGTCTAAAGTCCTGGCTGACCGTGCGGTTATTCTGGCCGGTACTGCCTTAACTTCCGTTTTTGTTAGGCGCCATTTTAGATTCCTCACTCCGCGCAGTTTATCCTGAGCTTGTCGAAGGGCTCCGTTCGGAATGACGCGCGGCGGGGCTCTGCCTAGCGGAGTCCAGGGCTGCCTCTATCTCTACGTCCAGGCATAGTCCCACACCCTGAGCGGGTTTACCGGTGGAGTCCAGAACACAGCCGTCGAGCACCTTGACTACGCCCTCTGCCACGGCGTTCAGAGTAGCCGCCAGCAGGTACGGCTCCCGCCTGTATTCCTCCTGCCTTATGAGACGGAACAGGGGCAGTTCTTCGCCGTGAGCCTCCCTTTGCTCCGAAAGGGAACTCCCCTTCATCTCCTCAATCTCTTTCCAGCACTCGTCGAAGCGCCCCCCCAGGATGGGTAGGGTGAAATAGGACACCACCGGGCCTCTATCCACATCCTCGGTAACCAGGTGGACCATAGCCCCCGTCCTGTCCGCCCTGGACTCTATGAGGTGCCATATCACCTCCTGCCAGGTGCCGATGGGGCCTGTGGGCAGGGCCGGGTGAAGGTTCAACATGGTGTAGCGACGGCACATCTCCGGCCCGACGATGAGCATGTACCCGGCCAGGACGCACACGTCCGGGCTGAAGGCTTCCAGCCGGGCCATCACCTCCCGGTCGTATTCGAGGCGGCTTCCGGCGATGGTCCCACCGGTTTCCCTGCGGAACTTCCGGGAAGAGAAATTGACCAGGGGCAGGCCATAGCTTCGCACCTGCCGGAAGAAATGGTCGCTCCCTTTCCCCTCTCCCGGCTCCCGGTTGCTGAATACGAACCGGATGCGGGCGTCTACCTCTCCCCCGATGATGCGCTCTTGGACAAACCTCAGCAGTCCCAACGAACCCTCACCCCTTCCCGTGGAGAACCAGCCTACGTTAAGCATAGCCGCGGAACAACCTCCTGAGCTTGGTATAGACCATGGTCAGCCGCAGGATGTGGTGGGCCTTTCTGGTCACGAGGGTAGCCTGGGCCAGCGCGTCCTTGAATCCCTGGGGGGTGCCGTCGAAATCGGGGACTTCCATGTACGTGCGACCCAACTCCAGAGGGGTGTGTGAGTCGCTGACGGCGGCGGCCACCAGGCCGTGCTCTCGGGTGAAGGCCGCGGCCTTTTCGTTGTCGCGCCTCAGAAGGTCGTGGGCGTTGAAGGCCTCCATGATGTCCAGATGGGGCAGGATCTCCCTCAGAGCATCATACTTTATTGCCGAGGGGCGGAGCCTGTCGAAGGGATGGGGCACCATCACCAGGCCTCCCTGGGACTTTATCGCGTCCACGGTGTCGGCGGGTGAAAGGCCTTTGGGGACCTCCTCTTCGAGGAACAGGCCGATAATATCCCCCGCCGAGCTTTTTATCTCTTCGCCAATTATTACCGGGAATGGGGCGATGCTCCGGACTTCAAGAGCGCCCCGGATGGTGTTGTGGTCGGTGACGGCGATGTGGTTGAGGCCCGTTTTCACACACCGGTCTACGATGGACCTTGAAGGCGCTCCGGAATCGTGGGAGAAATGGGTGTGCATGTGGAGGTCTACCCTCGGCACCTCACTCCTCCGGGGGCCGGTGGGCCAGGTAATCGGAGTAAGCGTCTTTTAGCTGGGTCACCTTTAGCTCTGCCGTACCGAGAAGGCTGTTGCACAGCTGGACCAGTCGAATACCCTCTTCGTACAGGGCGGTGGCTTTCTCCAGCGTAAGTCCGCCCGACTCCAGGGCCTCCACCGTCTCGCTCAGCCGGTCCAAGGCTTCCTCGAAGGAAGTCTGCGCTTCGTTTGTTCCAGGGTCCTCTGTGGCCGCCATGACACACCGATTCCTGTAAGCGACGTTTTGCTGGGCTTTGGGGGGAAACCTAGATGAGCCTCGCCCCGGCGCGAGCCGCCTGGTTTCTCGAGCGGGTCTTCCCGTATGGACTGCCTGCGGTTGAATTGCCTGTCGTTGGATTGCCTGCGATGACGGGGAAGGCCCCGTCGCTCACCGTGACCGTTAGGGCCTCGCCGTCGCTCACCTGGTCCTTCATGGAGACTATCTGGGCATCGGACCGCCTCTGAACGAGAGCGTAACCCCGGTACAGGATGGCATCGGGATTGAGGGCCTGAAGGCTCAGCGCACGCCCGTTGACGCGCTCTCGAAGGAGGGACAGCCGGTTCGACAGGGCGTCGCCCATGGCCTTCCCCAGGTCATCCACCCGCCGGCGCAGGCTGTCTATGTCCGGGGCGCGGCCCCTCATCCGCCGTCCAAGGCTGTCAACCTGCTGCCGCCGGCTGGAGAGGTGATGGGACATGGCCTGAAGAATGCTTTCAGCCTGAGTATCAAGCTCCCGCTTCAGGACCGTGCCGTCGGGCACCACCAGCTCCGCCGCGGCGGAGGGAGTGGGCGCCCTCACGTCGGCCACGTAGTCGGATATGGTGTAGTCCGTCTCGTGGCCCACGGCGCTGACCACGGGGATGTGGCTGGCGTATATGGCCCGCGCCACCACCTCTTTGTTGAAGGGCCATAGCTCCTCAAGGGAGCCGCCCCCTCTGGCGAGGACTATGACGTCGGGCCGCCCGTCCCGGTTGAGGGCCTGGAGGGCGGACGCAATTCCGGGGGCGGCTTCGTCGCCCTGCACGAGGGTTGGGGCCAGGAGGATTTCCACCAGGGGATAGCGCCGGCTGATTACGTTGCATATGTCGTGGAGCACGGCCCCCGTCGGGGAGGTCACCAGGCCGACTACCCTGGGAAACCTGGGCAATGGCCGCTTGCGGGACGGCTCGAAGAGGCCCTCCTCCTTCAGACGCATCTTGAGCCTCTCCAGCTCCAGGAACAGGGGACCGGTGCCTTCAGGCATCACCAGGTCGGCAATTAGCTGTACGTCGCCCCGGGCTTCGTAGAAGGAGACGCGGCCGTGGGCCATGATAAGGCTGCCCTCGGCCAGCAGGTCGGCGCCCCTTCCGCCCTTGAACATGACCGAACGGAGCTGGCTCTGGGAATCCTTGAGGGTGAAGTAGCTATGGCCCGACGGGGGGGTCCTGAGATTGGAAATCTCGCAGGTTATCCAGAGGTCGGCCAGGAGGGAGTCCTGCTCCAGGGACTCCTTCAAATACTGGGTGACCTGGCTTACGGTGAATACCTGCATGGGCCTAGCCCGCTCGCTCGATGTACTCGCCGTTGCGGGTGTCCACCTTCACCCTCTGGCCGCTGTTTACGAAAAGGGGGACCTGTATAACAACGCCCGTCTCCAGGGTAGCGGGCTTGGTGCCTCCCTGGGCCGTATCACCCTTGAACCCTGGGGGGGCCTCCACCACCTCCAGCTCCACGAAGGTGGGCAGATGCACGTTGATGACGGACTCGTTGTAGAACATCACGTCCACAACCGTCTCTTCCTTCAGGTAGTTGACGGCATCGCCCAGTTGCTCTCTGGTAAGCTGGTACTGGTCGTAGCTCTCCATGTCCATGACGTAGTAGAAGCGTCCGTCGGTATAGAGGTACTGGGCGGGACGCGTATCCACCTGGGCCAGGGAGAACTCGGTGGTGTAGCTCTGAAAAGTCCGTTCAATCACCTTGCCGTCTCTTAGATTGCGCAGCTTCAGACGGGTGACGGGGGCGCGCTGCTGCATCTTGTGCCTCTCGTAGTCCACCACTTCGTAGGGCTGGCCGTCCACCTCGATGGCCACTCCCCTGCGCAGGTCTCCAAAGTTGATGGTCATGCTAACCTCCTTAAACAAAAAGCAAAGGCCCATCCCATGTTATCAGTGAACATGGAGGCGACTCGTGGCAGAACCTGAATTAAACAAGGCGATGTACCCTTAGACGTACGTAAGAACCCTAAAGTAAGCCTTCAACCTTATCTACAAACTCTGACACCTGACCTAGAGCGTCTTTAATCTCGGCATGATCTAGGTAGCCTTCATAGAAATTGATATGAAGTACTATGGCACTATGAAACAGTCGCCATACCTGTGGGTCATTTACTTCTGCGCCGAGTCTGGAGACTGCTTGATGCAATAGCCGGTGGCGGCTATGGTCCCAACCCCTTGATTCAGCTACCTCTTTGACGATCTGTGCTGCCGCTCCCCAACTCTTCTCTGAAGCCTGTCTCAAGTCTCCTTTCTCATATTCCTCTTGTGCTTGAGCCAAGAATGCTCTGCTCTGTTTCTGATAGTCCTGTCCTTCTATTATTGTCATTACTGCACCGCACCTACTGCTAAACCTAGAGCACCCACTCTCTGCTACTTTGGCGCTTTGCTGAGGACTGCAGCCCCGGCCTTCTCCAGGAGCACTACATCCTCGATCCGGACACCTCCCCACCCCGAGAGGTAAATCCCCGGCTCCACGGTGAACACCATGCCTTCCTCCAAGGTATTTGCGGCCTTGGGCCCGACGCGGGGGTACTCATGCACCACCAGGCCCAGGCCGTGTCCCAGGCTATGGCCGAAGTTGTCGCCGTAGCCCGCCTCGGCTATGACGGTCCTCGACAGGTCATCGGCGTCGCCGCCGCTCATGCCTGCCCGCACCGTGGCGATGGCCGTGAGCTGGGAGCCCAAGACGATGTCGTATATCTTGCGGAAGGTCTCGTCAGGCTCTCCCACGCAGACGGTACGGGTGATGTCGCTACAGTAGCCACCCACCTTGGCCCCCATGTCTATAACGATAGGCTCGCCCGGAGCTATGGCCCTGTCCGAGGGCCTGTGATGAGGCATGGCGCCGTTGGGACCTGCGGCCACGATGGTGTCGAAGCTGAGGGAATCGGCTCCCAACTCCCTCATAGTCCTCTCCAGACGCCAGGCCACCTCTTGCTCGGTCTCGCCGGGCTGTATCGTTGGGGAGACGGCCTGCATTGCGGCATCGGCCACGTCAATGGCCTTCTGAAGCAGGGTAAGCTCATCCCGGTCCTTCACGGTCCTCAGAGATTCCACCATACCCGTCGTCTCCATAAGGGTTGGCCTGTCCTCGGAGGGCAGGTCTTGCAGCGTCGCCCGGACCTGCCTGTAAGTGGCGACCGTCATCTGGTGGCTCTCGAAGCCTATCTTCTTTATGCCGTGTTCCCTCAGAATCTCAAGGAGCCAGGACCAGTCGCTGCCTATCTTGACTACCCGGAAGTCCGGGGACTGGTTCCCGGCCTGCTCGGTATAGCGGAAGTCCGTGGCCAGGACGGCGCTGTCTCGGGACACCAGGAGATAGCCGGCGGAGCCGGTGAATCCCGATACGTAGGAACGGTTCTCGGCTGTGGATATGAGTATGGCGTCCAGCCCCTTCTCCTCCAGCTTCTCGCAGAGGCTTTCCAGACGATGGTTCATGTTTCCTCCTCTATGACCAGGGCCGCCAGGACCTCCAGGGCGGCTATATAGCCCCTCCAGCCCAGCCCGGCTATTTGTCCCCTGGATATGTCGGCGATGACCGAATGCCGCCGCCATTGCTCCCTGGCGTGGATGTTGCTCAGATGCACCTCCACCACCGGCAGGCGGGTGTCGGCCAGGGCGTCCCGCAGGGAATAGCCGTAGTGGGTGAGCGCCCCTGCATTGATGATTATACCCTGGGCTTGGTCCGAATTGCTCTGGATGTAGTCTACAATGGCTCCCTCGCTGTTGGACTGGAAGCAGTCCACGCTGGCCTCCAACTCCTGGGCCTTTCGAGCTACCTGGGCCTCTATTTCCGGCAAGGTCTTGACCCCGTAGACGCCGGGGTCGCGCCTGCCCAGCAGGTTGATGTTCGGCCCGTTGATGACCAGAAATCTAGCCATCCCGGTCCCTCGGGCTGTGCTCGTCCTGCCCCTTCTGAGGGTTGGCCCCCGGCCTGGCCCTGGGATGGGTGGTCATGTATTCGGCCCGCGTCTCGTTCTGGGTCACATGGGTATATATCTGGGTGGTGGCGGGGCTGGAGTGGCCCAGAAGCTCCTGCACCACCCGCAGGTCGGCGCCGCCCTCCATGAGATGGGTGGCGAAGGTGTGGCGTAACGTATGGACGTGGACATCGGGACGCGTGGAGGCCAGCGTCGCATATCGCCGCACTATCTCCTCCACGCTCCTGCGGGAGAGGCGTCCACCGTAGCGGTTGAGGAACAGCGCGCTGGAGTCGTCCTTCTCGAGATGCGGCCTGGCCGAGCGTATATATAGGTCGAGGGACTCCACGGCGGGATTCCCCAGCAGTACGACGCGCTCCCTAGAGCCTTTGCCCTGCACCCGCACCTCGCGGGCAGCCAGGTCCACGTCCCCCACGTCAATGCCATGCAACTCCGACAGGCGCACCCCGGAGGAGTAGAGGACCTCCAAGATTGCCTCGTCTCGCATGACCCTATCGGATGCTCCGGGGTATTTGGCGGAACGTTCAGATGCGTCGGACTCCGATGGGGCCTTCACCAGCCTCTCCACTTCCTCTCTACCCAGGAAGGTCGGCAGACGCTTCTGCACCTTTACATTGAAGCTCCTTCCCTTCGATATGGGATTTGCGGCTACTAATTTTTCCTGGGCCAGGAACCGGTAGAAAGACCGGAGGGCGACCAGCTTGCGGGCCACGCTTACCCTGGCGTAGCCGCCGTCCTTGCCCCTAGCCGAGGTGGAGAGCCATGCCAGGTAACGGCGGAGCCGGCGACGGTCCAACTCCCGAAGGTCCAGCTTCTCGTTTTCCAGGAACGCCAGGAAGGGCTGGAGGTCGGTGATATAGACCCTCACAGTGTTCTCCGAGCGCCCTTTCTGGCCTCGCAGGTAGTCTTTGAAACGCTGGAGCAGCGCGCCGGAGTCCGGGTGGTGTTCGTCCTGTTGTGTCATGCTCCCCCTATGTTTCCACCGCTACCAGCTCTCTTTGGGGGGCATCCCCTGCCCATGCGCAGGAGGTGCATCTCACGCCCTTCTGACCGGAGGAGACCATAAGCCCGCCACACTCCGGGCATGGTTCAGTCACGGGTCTCTGGTTCAGGATAAATTCACAGTCCGGGTAACGGGAGCAGCCGTAGAAGACCTTTCTTCCCCTACCCTTGGGCTTGCGCTGTACCAGGTCGCCCCCGCACCTGGGACAATCAACGCCTATCTTGTTCAGTATGCGTTTGGTGTTCTTGCAAGTGGGGAAGTCGGAACAGGCCATGAACCTGCCGAAGCGGCCCGTCTTTATAACCATGGGGTTGCCGCAGCTGTCGCACACCTCGTCGGTGGCCTCTTCAACTTTGACTCGCGGCATCGTCTCGGCAGCCACCTCCAGGGACTTCCGGAAGGGGCTGTAGAAGTCCTGGAGCATGGGGACCCACTGCCTTTCCCCCCTGGCCACCTCGTCCAGCTCGCCCTCCATCCTAGCGGTGAACGTGGTGTCCATGATGTCGGCGAAGAACTGGGACAGCAGGTCGGACACCGTGCTGCCCAGGATGGTCGGCGTCAGCTTGCCCTGCTCCTTCCGTACGTAGTGCCTGTCCTCTATGGTGGAGATAATGGGCGCGTACGTGCTGGGCCTGCCTATGCCGTTCTCCTCCAGGGCCTTGATAAGGCTGGCTTCGGTGAACCGGGGCGGCGGTTGGGTGAAGTGCTGTTTGGGGTCGAGCTTCAGGCAATCGAGCATCTCGCCCTTGGAAAGCTCCGGCAGGGGACCTTTGCCATCCTCGTCGTCGGCATCGTCTTTGCCTTCCAAATAGAGGACGCGAAAGCCGGGGAACTTGAGCACGGAACCGGTCGCCCTGAATACATACACTTTATCGCTGCCCTGACACTTCGCTTCGGTGTCCACGGTGGTGGCGTCGGACCGGGCATCCGCTATCTGGCTGGCCAGCATACGCCGCCAGATGAGGTCGTACAGCTTGAACTGGTCGGAGGAGAGGTAGGGCTTCATCGCCTGGGGCTCCCGGCGTATGGAAGTGGGACGGATGGCCTCGTGGGCTTCCTGGGCCGCCTTGGCCTTCTTTCTGAATACGCGCGTCTGGTGGGGCAGGTACTCCTCGCCGAACTTCTGGCGGATGTACTCCCGCGCCTCCTGAAGAGCGGAGGGGGCCACATGGGTGGAATCGGTACGCATGTAGGTGATGAGGCCGACGGAGCCTTCGCTGCCTATGGACAGGCCCTCGTACAGCTGCTGGGCGGCGGACATGGTCCTTTTGGCCGAGAAGCGGAGCTTGCGTCCGGCCTCCTGCTGGAGGGTGCTGGTGATGAAGGGGGGGGAGGGCGACTGCTTTACCTCCCGCTTTTTGACCTCGGCCACGGCGTGCTCCGCGCCCCGTAGGTCCTCTTCTATCCGGCTTGCGGCAGGCCCATCAGGTATACTCAGCTTTGCCTTCTGGCCCTTGACGGAGTTGAGGAGGGCGGTGAAGGGTTCCTTCTCGTCTTTTTTGGTACGCCCCTTCTTCTGGAGCCGCGCTTCGATAGTCCAGTATTCCCTGGGAACAAAAGCCTCAATCTCCTTCTCTCGCTCTACCACCATCCGCAACGCCACGGACTGGACCCTGCCTGCCGAGAGGCCGCGCTGGACCTTGCGCCACAGCAGGGGGCTAATCTGGTAGCCGACCAGCCGGTCCAGGATGCGCCGGGCCTGTTGAGCGTTGACCAACTCCTCATCTATGCTCCGGGGGTGGTTGAAGGCGTCCTTCACAGCCTCCTGGGTTATCTCGTGGAACACCACTCTGTGCATGGGTATATCGCTGTTGTCCCAGTCCATCGCCCTGACCAGGTGCCAGGATATAGCCTCGCCCTCCCTGTCAGGGTCCGTGGCCAGGTATATGGAGGACGCCCTATCTCCCAGGGCCTTGAGCTCCTGGACGACGGCCTGCTTGTCTTTGAGCACAGAGTAGGAAGGGGCAAACCCGTCTTCGATGTCCACGCCCAGCTTACCCTTGGGCAGGTCGCGAACATGGCCCTGGGACGCCTTCACGACGAAGTCCCCTCCCAGGATTCTCTCTATGGTCCGGGCCTTGGCGGGGGACTCGACCACCACCAGGTTCGTAGCCCCGCCGTCAGACGCGGTCGCGCTCTTTCGGGACCTGCCCGAACTGCCGGAACTGGATGAGGTCTTCGCTCCCGCAGGAGCCTTTTTTGCCTTTCCGTTATTTAATCTACCCCCTTTGGCCTTGGTTGGGGGGGCCTCAAGGGCCACGGCTTTCTCGTCTTTCTTACTCCTAGAATTAGTTGCCATATTCAGCTAGCGCCTCCCGAATCCGTATATAGCGCATACCTCCAACCTGCTTTATCACTCCCTTCAACTCCATCACCGCGAGCGTGCTGCTGACTACAGTGATGGGCAGCCCGGCCTGTCTACGGATTTCGTCTATATGTACCGGCTCGTGAGTGACGTGGTTGAGGAGCAGCGATTCATTGTCGCCCTGGGGCTGGATGATGCTCCGCATCTCAATCTGGTGAGCCACTACCGTGAGGTTCAGTTCCTCCAGCACGTCTTTATAGTTGGTGACCAGCTTCGCGCCATCCTGGATAAGGCTGTTGGTGCCCCGGCTCGCGGGAGAGAAGATGCTTCCTGGAACGCAAAAGACCTCCCGGTCCTGCTCAAGGGCGCTGCGAACTGTCAGGAGAGCGCCGCTTATGTCGCCCGCCTCCACTACCAGGGTTCCCAGGGTCATGCCGCTTATCAGCCGGTTGCGCCGGGGAAAGTGGCGCGCCTCGGGCTTGGCTCCCAATGGGTGCTCGCTCACCAGCGCCCCGGACTCCTCTATGTCGCGGGCCAGCCTCGCGTGCTCAGGGGGATAAACTACATCCAGTCCGCTGCCAAAGACGGCTATGGTGCGGCCACCGGACTCCAGGGCGGCGCGATGAGCTACCGAGTCTATCCCCCGGGCAAGGCCGCTGACTACAGTGACCCCGTTCCTGGACAGGTCCTTGGACAGGGCGCCGGCCACTTCCCGGCCGTAGGCGGTGGCCTTGCGCGTGCCGACCACCGCGACGGAGCGCTGGTCCTCCGGCAAGATTCCCCCCCGGACGTACAGTACCGGCGGCGGATCGGGTATCTCCTTCAGTCTGGGCGGGTACATGGAGTCGTGCCAGTTTATAGCCTTCACCCCGGCCCGCTCCAGCTTTTCCATCTCTCCATCGGGAGAGATGGCGGCGCGATGGGATACGATGGCGCGGGCAGTCTTGTCATCCAGGCCGGCAGCTTTAAGCTCTCCCAGCCCGGCCATCCAGGCCTCGTCAAGGGAACTGAAATATCTTTCCAGGAGGCGAAACTTGACCGTTCCCAGGTTGGGGATGCGGGTGAGAGTGATCCAGTGCTTTATATCGGCCATTGCTTCCCAATTCTAGCATACGGCAGAAGTCGTAACAACGCAGCTTTATCCATAATTTACCGAATCCGCGAGTCTCGCGAGTCTCGCGAGTCTAATGTGGGGCAGCCCAATGACCAACTGCAACCGGAAGAGCGGGAAGAAGGCCTGGAGGGGAGGCCCACTATAAAAGGGGCATGGCGGAGAGGGTGGGATTCGAACCCACGAGAGGCTTGTGACCCCTACGCGCTTTCCAGGCGCGCCTGTTCGACCACTCCAGCACCTCTCCCCTAGCAACGGCCATTATACCATCGTGTGCCGTGCGGTGTCGAAGAGAATTCCCGTAGAATTCGCGGGGGCCGTCACGGTTGGCCCACCCTGTCCCCGGCCCCATCCTTGACCTTGAGAGCAGCGCCGGCAATGAAGGCCAGCAGGGACACGCCGGCGCTCAGCACTGCGCCTATCTTGGCCGGCTCCTCGAAATCGGACCCTGGGAAAGCCTTTCCGGCCACAAAGAGGGCCACGGTGAGGCCCAGGCCCGCGATAAGCCCGACCACGACAAGATGCTTCAAGCCCACGCCACCAGGCAGCGGGAAGCCGAATCTGGAGGCTGCTCCGGAGAACAAGGAGATGCCGACAGTCTTTCCGACGACCAGGGACAGGAGCACGATCCAGGTCACAGGGTTGATATTGGCAAAGGGGGCGCCCACATTGGCAAAGGCGAAGAAGAACAGACCTATGTCCACGAATGGCTTGGTATGGTGCTCGAACCGCTCCAAAGTGCCGTGGGCATTACCCGGGCCGTGGGCGGACGAGAGGCCGCTCTGCCCCCCGTCGCCAGCATAATGCGCCTTTGTCTTGTGACTGGGCAGGAAGGGCACGATTATTACCAGGGCCAGCGCTGCCTCAACCCCCGTCAGGAGCAGGCCGAACCAGCTCATCGCCCCGGCGATGAAGATGTATGGGAGCCAGGAGCTGACCCCCATACGGCGCATCGCGAACGCGACCGCCGCGCCTCCGGCGATGAGCAGCACCCAGACCGGCTCGATGGGGAAATGTGGGTCGGGGTAGAAGATCGCTATGATCGCCAGGCCAATGGCATCGTCGGCAACGGCCAGCAGCAGCAGAAAGTTGACCGCGTTGTGCAAGGGACCGAAAACTATCCGGGCTACCAGCCAGGCAAGGGCGATGTCCGTGGCCGTTGGGATGCCCCATCCGTTGCTCACTTCCGAGAAGCTGTCCGTGCCGCCGTAGAATACGAAGGTCAGCAGAAAATACAAGCCCGCCGGGCCGAGGATCCCTCCCAGGGTGCCCAGCAGGGGATTGATGGCCTTGTTGATCGGGTTCAACGATCCGCCAGGCAGGATGGAGTCGGTTATCTCCTTGGTGGCGACGCCAAAGAAGAACACCATGAATATACCGTTGATGAGAAAGTGGGCAGTCAGCGAATGTCCGAACAGGGACACGCCTTCGCCGAAAACATGATAGTCCACCAGCTTTTCGTAGAAGTGGTCGTCTACGTTGGCCACCGCCAGGCCGGCGATGACGCCGACAATGAGGGGGATAGAGTAGTCCTGCAATATGTGGAACAGCTGCCTGGCCGTGCTCAAGGCCCCTCCCGATTCTCGTCTTTCATGGAAATTCCTTTAGCGTGTTTGGGTCAATGGCCTCGGATTATACCACTAGAGCGGGAAAGCTCCAAGTTTGGAGCTACCGCGGCGCGTTTCCATTCAGGTGGCTAAGTTTCCTCTGAGTCGTCCCTGCCCGGCGTCTCCTGTTACGGGCAGGCCACTCGCAACCCGGGTTATGTCATTCCGAGCGCAGCGAGGAATCTAAAAATCCATGCTCTCGAATAAGCCCGCGTCTGAGATTCCTCACTCCGCGGAGTTCATCCTGAGCGCAGCCGAAGGGCTCCATTCGGAATGACACATTGGCACTGCCAAACCACCTGAAACGCAACGCTGCCAGATACCGTCCGGATCGCTGCGACATAGACGAGTCCTTATTACTCGCCTGCGCGCCTGGACCATAATACACCGACCCTTGACTGGGAGATGGCAGGCCCTTTAACATGAGGCTACCCTCATGCGAAGAAGGGGTAATTGCCGATACTGACCGGGGGGTGCCGTACAATGGAGGTCTGGGCCGGAGTAGTCATGGCAGCTGGCAGGGGCACGAGGATGAAGTCAAGAGTGCCCAAGATATTCCACAAGCTATGTGGCCGGGAGTTGGTGAGCTATTCGGTAGAGGCCCTCAGGTGTGCAGGGATTAGTCGTATCGTAGCTATAGTTTCCCCGGAAAACGAAGAGGGCCTGAAGGGCCTGTTGGGAGACTCCGTGGAATACGTAATCCAGACGGGACTTTTAGGCACGGCCCACGCTCTCCTCCAGTCGTCCGGCTTGCTCCAGGGACGCGCAGAACAGATAATGGTGCTGGGCGCTGATTCACCCCTCATCCGCTCCGGCACGCTGGAGAGGCTGTCTTCTCGCCACCTTTCCAGGGACTCCCATGCAACCCTTCTCTCCGCTACCCCCGGTTTCCCGGCCGGTATGGAAGATATGGGCAGGGTGGTGCGAGGCGACGACGGCGGGGTAACGGCCATCGTTGAAGCCTCAGAGCTTACGGAGGACTCGCAGACGGCATCTGAGGTCAACGGCGGCGCTTACTGCTTCAAAGCCTCGTGGCTATGGGATAGCCTGCCTCGCATCGAGAGGTCCGGGGGAGGAGAGTTCTACCTTACCTCTCTGGTAGACCTGGCAGCCTCTCAGGGCGAGGGGGTGGACGCCCTGGTCCTTGAAGACGCGGAGGAAGTCATTGGAATCAACAACCGGCTCCAGCTAGCCCGGGCCGAGACGGCCATGCGGCGGAGAATCCGGGACCACTGGATGCTGGAGGGCGTCACCATGCTTGACCCGGCCTCCATTTTTCTGGATGCCTCGGTGGAGCTGGGAGAAGATACGGTGATATACCCCAACACCATGGTCCTGGGACGCTCGAGGATAGGCAGTGGATGCACTATAGGCCCCAATGCAACGATTCAGGACTCCGTGATTGGCAACGGGTGCAGGGTTGTGGCCTCCTTCCTGGAGGAGGCCACACTGGAGGCGTCGGTTGATATAGGGCCTTTCAGCCACCTGAGACCGGGGGCTTATCTGGAGAGCAGCGTTCACATAGGCAACTTTTGTGAGATCAAAAACAGCCGGTTGGGGCGCGGCGTCGCTATGGGACATTTCGGCTACGTAGGCGACGCCTCCATAGGGGCCGACGTGAATCTTGGGGCTGGCATGGTGACGTGCAACTACGATGGGGTGACCAAGCACCCGACGGTGGTAGAGGAGGGCGCCTTCATCGGCTGCGATACCATGTTCGTAGCGCCAGTCAAGGTAGGCGCAGGGGCCGTCACAGGCGCGGGCGCAGTGGTGACAAAGGACGTGCCACCCCATAGACTGGCGGTGGGCGTACCTGCTACAATAAAGGAGACCACAAAAGCCCCCCGGAAACAGACTGACCGGTTAGCTCTCTAGAGGCCTCTTTACCCGCGCAGGCGTGGTAGAGAGGATGGAAGGACTTGGATACAAGCGGTTTAGCATCAAGCCTATCCCTGGCGGCTTTCCTGGTAGTCTTTGCGTACCTGAGCCTGGTGAACAGCGCCCTCTCCCCAGGAAATGCCCCGTTTCGCGCACCCGAGCGCCTCAGCCGCCTCTCCCTGGCTCTCCGGCTCCTCAGATTAGCCAGCGTGGTGGCTGTGGTCCTATCAGCCCAGGCCCTGGTGCTCAGCCAGGGGGCGCCGAGTGTGGGGCTCATAGCCGTCGTCGCACTGGCGCTCCTGGCCTTCCTGGTGATCACATACGGGGCCGCGAAGCTCCTCTCTGCACGCTACCCCATCCCGGTATCCAAGCTGACCTGGCCGCTCCAGGCCTCCCTTTTGCTCCTGCTCAACTCCCCGAAGGCAGAGGAAGCCCAACAGGGAGAATCGGAGACAAACAATGGCGCGGGGTACGATCTGGAGGGCTTGGAGTCGCCGGATACGGCCCCCGTGGTAATTACCGAGGAGGAACAGGCAAGGCTCGACCCCCGGGAACGCCTGATGATACGCTCAATCCTCCGGCTGGACGACTCCACAGCCCGGGAGATTATGGTGCCCAGAGTGGATATTGTAGCTGTGGAGTCGGACACTCCCCTTACCGGAGTAGCCGGCCGTATGCTGGAGTCGGGGCATAGTCGCCTTCCCGTGTACAGCGAGACTATAGACAACGTCGTCGGCGTCGTCCACTCCCGCGACCTGCTCGCCTTCCTTGAGAGGAGAGGCGAAAATCCTTCCCTCGATAAGATTATAAGGCCCGCCTTCTTCATACCAGAGTCGAAGCGATTGGATGAGCTGCTCAGGGAGCTTCAGGAGAAGCGCATGCAGATGGCTATGGTGGTGGACGAGTATGGCGGCATAGAAGGCCTGGTCACTCTTGAGGACCTTCTTGAGGAGATCGTGGGCGAGATAGAGAGCGAGTTTTCCCCCAGCCTGGAGCCTCGCGTCGTGCCATTGGGAGACGGGGAGATCATGGTGGATGCCAGAGTGAGTCTCGATGACCTTTCGGAGCTGCTTTCCATGCCCATAGGCAACGAAGACGTGGATACCGTCGGTGGGCTGGTATACAGCGCCTTGGGGAAGGTCCCCCAGGTGGGGGATGAGGTGCTTTATAACGGGCTGCGCATCGAGGTAGTTTCTCTACTTGGACGGAGAATCCGGAAGCTGAAGATGAGCAGGGCGGAGAAACACGAAGCCCAGTAGACCGCCAGGAAATGCGATGGGGACCTTATAAGGTCCCCATCATACCTCTCTTCTTTTGTGACCCACCCGTAGGCGGTATCAGGCTCGAACCCCTGCTTATTTCTCCTCGACCACGACGAGGGGCGAGGTGGCCACAACGCCACTGACAGTGCTGGCGGCTATGGTGTAGATGCCTGGCGTCAAGAACTCGGGCAGTCGCCCGCCAAGGTTTACAGTGGTATCTGCCAGGAAAGCGCCTGCATCATTGGCTTGCCCACCCTGGAGGAGGATACTCTGGCCGGGCTTGCCCGTGATTATTTCAAAAAGGACGTACTCGGCGGGCACAAAGCCAGAGCCGGCTATTTCGAGGCTACCGCCGACCTCTACCTGTAGGGGTATGGCCTGTATCTCAACCACTGAACTGGTTATCTGATTGCTTGGGCCGGAGCTTTGGCTGGGTTGGGTAGCTGCCCAGGTCACACTACTTATCAGGGTAATGGCTATAATGACTAGAGCTACGACGGTGAGCTTGCTGTTGAGAATCCGCCTCATTAGGCCTCCTTTTCACATTACGCCTCAGGGGTCTGTCAGGTAGTCTGACCCTCTGCGCGGGTGACGCATCCTCATAACGAGTGAGGTCACGCATAATCATATTAGCACAGCTTTAAGATGTCAAGGCCTCAATGGACATTGTAAAGGAGAGTTTTTTGCCAGAACTCCGGGAAACCCCTTCCTGCGCCAGCAGAGAATAGCCGCCCATAGGTTGAAAAGCAAGGGGTGGTGCTATATGCTGATATAGAGGAGAGGTGGCCGAGTGGCTGAAGGCGCCGCTCTCGAAAAGCGGTATACCCTCGCGGTATCGTGGGTTCGAATCCCACCCTCTCCGCCATTCCGGATGCACGTCAGGAGATACCCAATTTCCCCGGACTGACGGGCGCCGGGGCAGGCATAATGCCAGGGCGCGCTCACTGCGCTTCCCCGTCACCGCTGGCATCCAGGATGCCAGATTGAGGGCGGCCCGGTATCCCTACCGCAATCTTTACTACATAGGCATCCAGACCTCCGTAGCCGGTCTGACCGGGGAGGGAGCCTTTCGTATAGCCCACAGCGTAGAGGTTGCCCGCCCCGTCTATCGCCAGGTCGCTGGCAACCTCGTCCTCTTCAGTGCCGAACTGGTTCGTCCAGAGCTCCCTCCCGTCGCCGTCATACCTGCGCACAAAGGCGTCGAATCTACCCAGGGAGCTCCGGCCCGGAAGGGCCCCCTGGGTCCAGCCTGCAATGTAGAGGCCGCCTGTACCATCTACCGCCACATCCCAGGCAAGGTCAAAGCGCCGGCTGCCGAACTGCCCCGTCCATAGCTCGCTTCCATCACCTGCGTACTTGCGAAGGTAGGCGTCGTACGTGCCCCGGTTGGTCTGGCCGGGAAGCGCCTCGGAGGTATCTCCCACCACGTAAACGTTGCCTGCATTATCGCTTGCTACGCCTTTGGCTTCGTCCCAACCGGAGGTCCCAAACTGCCGTGTCCATAGCTCACTCCCGAACTTATCGTATACTCTGAGAAAGGAATCACGGCCGCCCGCCTTGGTCTGGTCGGGAAAGCGGCTCCAGGTCCCACCCGTCACGTATAGCCCGCCCGCGGAATCTACGGCCACGCCCAGGGCTTCGTCCGAATGCCCCGTGCCGAACTGGCGCGTCCCCAGCACGTTCCCGTCGCCATCGTACTTGCGCACGTAGGCGTCCGACCTTCCCAGGTTGACCTGTCCGGTAAAGGCGCCCCTGGTGGAACCCGCCACGTATATGTCACCTGCGCGATCCACCGCCACATTGACCGCCTGGTCGCTCTCTTCGGTGCCGAACTGGCGGGTCCATAGCTCATTCCCACGGCTGCCGTATTTTCGCAGGAAGCCGTCCCCTCCCCCGCCGCGTCCGGTCTGACCGGGCAGGACGCCCCACGTATTGCCGACCACGTACACGTTGTCCGCAGGGCCGACTGTTACACCGTGGGCCGAGTCGAAGTCCTCGCTGCCAAACTGGCGGGTCCATAGCTCATTCCCATCGCTGTCATACTTGCGTATGTAGGCATCGCGGTCCCCCAATCCGGCCTGACCGGGAATCGTGCCCAGCGTATAGCCGACCACATACACGCCACCCACACTGTCTACCGCGACGTCAAGGGCCTCGTCGCTCTCCGGGGTGCCGAACTGGCGCGCCCAGAGTATGCCGGGCGCGGATACCGGCGCCGGGGGAGGGTCTATCTCGTCCGGGTGCCAGTACTCCACCAGGGACCAGGGAGGTACGACGGCATCCGAATCGTTTTCAATGAAGCCATTCGCCTTCATGTCGTCGGGGCCCTCGCTTCTCATCCTCCACGTCCCGTCCTCGAAGTAGTCAATCTGGTTGAAGGAGTAGTGGTTGATGAAGTCTCCGGAACCGTAGGAGAGGCCGGGACTCGTGCTGATGCCGTCCACACCGATGCCGAGGCCGGTATAGCCGGCGTCGTAGGCGGCGGTGGGACTCGCGCTCAGAGCGCCATAGCCGGCGGCGAAAGCGTCCAGCAGGCATAGCTCCGGGTGCTCGGGGTCCGGTCCGCAGTCCGGGTCATCTCCGTCCAAGGTGGCCCCGTCCACGTCGTAGGCGGCGCCGGAGTGCAGGTACAGCCCGGACGAGTCTATGTCAATCAAGTCCCATTCGCCGGGCGATACCCTCCGTCCATCCATGTACCCGTCCGCCGGGCGTACCAGGTCGCTGAGAGTAAGGGCCATCCCATGCCCTTCCGTCCCCTGCCCGTCCAGCCCGACGTAAATGCCGTCACTCTCAGACTGATAGGACCGGTCGTAAATCGAATACTCGGGGGAGGCCTTGAAGTTGCTCACACGAAGGTGATAGGGCTCTCCCGTCGCCTTGTCCACCCACACGAAGACGGACTCCCAGTCGTGCTCGTGGCGGGTGATCTTTCCGCTCTGCGAGAGGGAGGAGAACCAGAATACGGTGTTGTAGACGTAGTAGAACCAGTACTCGTAGACGACGTGGTCGTTGCCTTCGACGACCTTGTAGTAAGCTGTCAGGGGAGGAGCGTCTCCCCTCCCCCAGCGCTCCTGAGCGTCTGCGCCAGCAAGCTGCCCGAGGGTGCGCCCGTCTTCGTCCATCCAGCGATGCTGGTCGAACCGCCCGTATCCAACCTCCGAGCTACGTCCGTCGTCGCCCCCGTCGTACCACTCATCCTCCTGGCCGACCGTCTCGTTGATAGCGCCGTCACCCAGGGAGGCATCTCTGCCCAGTCCCTCACCCCAGTACTCGTTGTTGTCCAAGCCCCACCAGTTGCCGTCGTAGTCGAAGGCTACAGGATACCAGGGAGCGGTGACGTCGAAACGGAGAGCGGGCGCGTATTTCCTGGCCTTTTCCACGTTGTCCCAGGCAAGGCCTTGGGAGTCTCCCTGCTGCGAGGCTTCCGGTGTGACCTCTTCTTGTGGGACTCCCTGGTCCTCAGCGCCGCTGCAAGCTATCGCCACCAAGCCGGCTAACAGCAACAGTCCCGGTAAGCCGATGTACCTGCTCAGGAGTGCGGCCCGGCCCATCCTATCCCCCCGGGATCCCGTACACCCGGGTATCGGTATGGAAAGCGTACCAGGCAAACCAGAAAGTCATATGGGAAGGCAATCGCGCCAGCCTATCGGTGGGGTCGGCCGTGCTGACGAGATAGTCTTCGGTGACACTCCAGACGGTCCCATCGGAATCCACAATATCGGCGCCGGGATCCTCAGACAGGGCTGTGAACGTGTGGTCCCCCCTCTCATAGGCCCGCGCTGCCTGAGAGGTAGGCGAAGCGATGACCACCAGGCCGGTCCCGCCCAGACTATCGTTGACCACACGCTCTTTCCTCAACGTCTTCGTGGGATACGCCTTGGTCTCATCGCCTATGGAAAGTGCGAGGACCACATCCTTGGTATCCAGCAGGTCCGACCGTTCCCATACGGGGTACGCCGTATTGGGGCTGTGGAAGTAGCCATAGTAGGCGGATTCGATGTCATCCTCCGGCAGGTACGCCTCCGGCAGGTAAAGGATGTCCCTTATATCCATTACTTTGGTATCCGGATGTTCGTCTACCCACTCCTGCCACGTGGTCAGAAGTACGGGCAACAAGTCGAGCTTGAGGCCGCTACCCACCAGGTGGCCGACGACCGGCTCTCCTCCAAAATGGCTCCAGAGGGTGTTGGTGGTACGGTCGAACATGAGCTTGTTGCTGCGGTACACCAGGCCGGAGGTGGCAAACTGGGTGGCCTGGCCGTTGACGTTGGTGGAATACACGATTCCAGAGCCACAGAGGGTTCAATAGGCCAGGACGATAGGCTCCCCACCCACCACGTCGTTAATCATCTCGTGGGGGTTGGCAATCCGCAGGGGGTAGGCGCGGTGGTCGCCATTGATGGATATGCCGAACACCCGGTCAGTCGGCAGTGGATAGGGATAGTCCAGCCCTTTCGCTTCCTCGACGGAGATCATCACGGGGTCACGCAGGGCCGGTATGCCATCAACCGGAACGGCGCCCCAGACCACCTCCGTCGGGTCAATAGTCATCTTTACGCCGGGGTAAAAGAACCGCCTGAAGCCATAGTCAACACGGGAAAGCAGCTCAACCTTCCAGTCCAGGTAGCCCTCGGGGGGCTGGTACTCCGCTAGATTCTGCCCAAGCCACTCCGTCCACTCATTCCAATCGGGATAGCCGTACTCCTGCCCGGTGAGATCATGGAGGACTGCCGCCGCCTTCTCTCCGAACTCATCGGTCACCCAAAAGCGAAGGACCTCTATGATAATGGGGACTTGAGAGGTATCGGATAGCTCCACAATCTGGTCGAGGGCCATCAGGCTATCCTCCCCCAGCGTGGACCAATCGAGAATCTGCAAGAGCCGGTGCATGGCCTTCGTCGAATCGTAAGGCTCCGGGATCGGGCTAGCTTCCCCGCCAGGCGCGGCAGTAGCGGACAGACTGGTTGGCTCGACGGTTGCCGTGGGGGCAGGGACCGTAGCGGTTGGCGAAGCCGGGGTGGGAGTGGGCGCCGACAGGGTGATTGCGATGGGAGTAGGGGTTGCGACAGCCGGCGGAGCTGACGGAGTAGGGGTAGGCGAAGCGGTGGGCGTGGAGGAAGTCCCGCATGAGACAAGCACCAGGGCGAGAAGCCCCAGAGCCGCCCAGGGGCGTTTCACTATAGAATAGATGAGCCTGCCTGCTAGCGAGGCGCGCATTATCATCCGGACTCCATCCACGATACGCTATATACTATCAGCCCGTTTCCAGAAAAGGGAAGTCCCTCAGAGCCTTCACGTCATCACATCACCCACCCCCTCATGCCATTCCGAGCGCAGCGAGGAATCTAGGAAACACGCTTTTCAAGACAGGCTTCTTAGATTCCTCACCGCGGAGTTTATCCTGAGCTTGCCGAAGGGCTCCGTTCGGAACGACACATCGCCACTGCCAAACCACCTAAAACGCAACGCTACCCTTCGCGTACAGGGCCTTTCAATTGTCACCCCGAGCGGAGCGAGGGGTCTAAAGTCCTTGCCTTCTTAGGCGTGCTGCTATCCAAACATTTTTAGATTCCTCGCTGCGCTCGGAATGACACGCTGCGGGGACCTGTATTCACCTGGCGTCGAGAATTAAAAGACCCTGCCTTCGCGTAATCGTAGCTTGTGACGCCAGCTACCAGGGTGTATAATTCGGTGAGCCGGTGAGAATAATAATCAGTGCGCTTCAGAAGTCCGTCCACGAGTCACACCACACTATCAGAAACCAGAGAGGCAGAAACCAGAGAGGAGTATGTCCATGAAGTTCGATCTGTTCCCGTTGCCGACCATACCGGGGACCCTGGAAGAGAGGGCAGCCCTTCGTCCTATAGGTCGCAACAACGACCGGTACCAGCAGATGATAGACGAGCTACGCAAAATCGTCATCCTGGCCGACGAGGCCGGGATAGACGCCTTTTCCACCACCGAGCACCACTTCCACTCGGAGGGTTTCGAGGCGTCGGTGGCCCCCCTTATGCTCTATACGGACTTCGCAGCCAGGACCAAGCGCATCAAGTTCGCCCCCTTGGGCTTGGTGCTGCCCTCCTGGGACCCGATCCGGTGCGCCGAAGAGCTGGCTATCCTGGACCATCTGACCAAGGGAAGGGTAATGGCCGGGTTCGCCCGGGGCTACCAGGACCGATGGACCAACATCCTGGGCCAGCACTACCACGTCACGGGCGCACCCATGGACGGGTCGGAGGTGGACCAGCACAACCGGGCCGTTTTCCAGGAGGTCTTCAAGATAATCAAGATGGCCTGGACCCAGGATACCATTGAGTACAACAGCCAGTATTACTCCATCCCCCAGCCCTACGAAGAGGGGATAAGGCGCTGGCCGGCCAAGGAATGGACGAGGAAGTACGGCGCGGGCGAGCTTGACGAGGAAGGCGTCGTCAGAAGAGTGAGCGTGATTCCGAAGCCGTACCAGCAGCCCCACCCGCCCCTGTGGCAAGCCTTCTCCGTGAGCGAGTCCACGATTCGCTGGTGCGCCAGGGAGACCATCACGCCCTGGATACTGATTGCGCACCCGGAGAGTTTCGTCCAGCTTTGCAGGAGCTACCAGGAAGAGGCGGCTACCGTGGGGCGAGAGCTGAGGTTGGGAGAGGGCATCGGGGCGGCTAGGTCAATCTCCATCGGGAAGACCTACGAAGAAGCCTTCGCCCTGGGCGCGAGGACAACCGGACTCGGCTTTCACTCCTATTTCGGCGGCTTCGGCTTCCTGGAGGCCTTCAAATACCCGGGTGAGAACGACCCGAACCCTGCATGGGCGGCCACCCAGGAGGGAGTGTACCAGCGCATGATAGACCACGAATACGCCCTCTGCGGCACCGTGGACGACATCAAGCGGAAGCTGGACTCCCTTGCCCGCTGTCACGGCAACGGAGAGTTGGAGTGGCTTGGCTGGGGGTTCCCCCAGGGGTTCCTGACCTGGGACGAGGCCCAATGGCAGCTTGAGACCTTCGCCACTCAGATACTGCCCGAGTTCAAAGACTAGGGTGTGTATCAGTTTGAGCGCTTTGAACGCGTTCAAACTGATACACGACAGGCGATTATTATAATATCGCGCCTTCTTACTGATACGTGAGGAAACGCCCAACCCAGTCCTGCCCGTCATCCCTACGAAACTAGGGGAGTGACGTTGGGGCAGCGCTGGAGTTCAGCCCTTTGTTCACGTATCAGTAATCATTTTGAGGGAGATATGTAAAATGGTCGGATTAACTGATGAGGTACTAATCTTTAATGATGCTAAAAATGTTCATTCTTCTGCTTTAGAGCAGTTAGAAAATGAAGATATACGAGATGCGGCTGAAAAGGCTTGGTGTGCTGTTAAGCGGGCCACAGACGGGCTAATCGTAGCTGCAACCGGAGTTTTGCCTTCTAACTCTTCTGTAATAGGCATAGAATTGAAGTCATTGGGAGGCTATTACAAAGAAATAAGAGAATTGATAAGTCGTTATTATACTGCACAGGGTTCTTTACATGGAGAGTGTTTCTATTTGGGTTTTTGTGAACCGGAAGAACTTATACGAGGGCAAATTTATGAAGTAAGAGACTATATTGTTGATGCAGAACAACTGGCTGAACGGTTTAAGGTGCAGCCTCATCAAGATCGTTGATCAACGGGATTATTAACGTGGCAAACTGAGACACTACCCGATTTTCTGACTGAGTGAAGATGCTAAAGTGAAGAGCCTCGAGGAGTACGCGGACAAATACGCCAACCTCCGTATGGAGAGACGCAACGGAATCCTCCAGGTCACGTTCCATACCGGCGGGCGCAGCATGGAATGGGGCGAGGTCCCGCACCGGGAGTTGGTCTATGCCTTTGCCGACATCGGGAGCGACCCTGAAACCAGGGTCGTGATCTTGACCGGAGTGGACGATTCCTTCATAGCCGTCGGCGGCGGTCAAAGGCTGATGTGGCAAGAGCCGACGCCGGGGTCAGACAAGAACGCGAGCGCGCCGGCCCTCTGGTACAAGACCAGCCTTGAAGCGAAACGAATGTTGATCAACCTCCTGGACATCGAGGTGCCCATCATCAGCGCCGTCAACGGGCAATCCAGGGTCCACTGTGAGGTTGCGCTGGTCCCGGACATCGTGCTGGCGCGGGAGGACTCCGTGTTCCAGGACGCGGGCCACTTCCCCTGGGGATTCCCTCCAGGAGACGGCTCCCATGTGATATATCCCCTGCTGATGGGGGTGAACCGGGCCAGGTATTTCCTCATGACGGGCCGGGAGGTATGGGCGCAGGAAGCGCTGGAGCTAGGGCTGGTCAATGAGGTGCTCCCAAAAGACAAGCTCCTACCCCGGGCGTGGGAGTTGGCGGAGCAACTGGCGGAAAAGCCGGCTCTTACACTGCGCTACACCAGGGTCGTTCTCAACCTGCGCCTCAAGAGCCTGCTACAGGACATGCTGGGTTACGGGCTGGCCGTAGAAGGCCTGGCCGCATTGGATGACACACCGGCTGGTGAATAGCCGCCCCGTCCCCGTATGCGTCCAGCAATCTACTCGCGTTGGCGGTCCCAGCCGTTCCAGTGCGTCACCTCTTTTACGGGGCGACGTTTGGCGGGCTTGAAGTCGGCGCCAGTGAAGTAGGCTACGGGCAGCAAGGCCGTCTGGATGATGTTATCGGGGATTCCAAGGACCTCAGCAGCCTCTTTTTCGTACACGAGATGGGCGGTTGTCCAGGACGACCCCAGCCCTCGTGCTCGGAGGGCCAGCATAATTGACCACACGGCGGGCAGGATAGACCCATACAATGACGCCGTGTTAAAAGACCCAAATGTCGGATGGTAAGTGGTAATCACCTCTTCCATCCGGGACTCGATGCAGGCGATGACGTACGCCGGCACCTCGTGCAAATGGTCATGGAGGTAGTTGCTGGCGTCCACCATGCCCTGGTGCTGTGCTATGCGCGTATCCTGCTCAGCCCACCTGGGAGGGTCGTATATCAGTACAGCGTCGCGTCCCCTGCGGTAGATGTCGGCCAAGGCGGCGCGTTTTTCGGAGTCGGTGACTACCACGAAGTGCCACCCCTGGTAATTCCCGCCCGTCGGCGAATGGAGCGCGATTTCAACGCACCTCTCGAGCACTTGCGGCTCCACCGGGCGCGTCAGGTCGAGGCGTCTTTTAACCGAATGGGTGGTGGTGAGCAGGTGGTCTACAGTTTCCAGGTCCATTGGAGCATCTCCTGGTGTACGAGCGTTAGAAGGCGCTAGTCAACCTCTGCCAACGCGTCCATGATACCGCCCAATCCGCCGTCAGTGGGCGATCGCCAGCGAGCCGCCGTCAACCAGGAAGGTGCTCCCGCTGACGAAGGAGGACTCGTCCGAGGCCAGGAATAGAATGACGTTGGTGATTTCCTCGGGGCGAGCCGCCCGCTCCATAGGATGTCCCACTTCCCGCTGCTGGAAGGAGTCGGTGCTCGCCGTGCTGCCCCGCATCTGGGGAGTGTCCACAGGGCCCGGGGCGATGGCGTTAATCCGAATCCCCTGGGAGGTGTACTGGCTGGCTGCGGTGGCGGTCAGGTGAATTACCCCCGCCTTGCTGACCGCGTAGGGGAGGGACAGGCCGTAGCCCATCATGCCGGAGATGGATGCGATGTTGATGATGGAGCCGCCTTCACCGCGCAGCATGGCGGGGATGGCGTATTTGCAGCAGAAGAACAGGCCCTTCAGATTGGTCGCCATGATCAAGTCCCAGTCCGACTCCTCTACCTCCGCAAGGGGCGGCGTACGAATCAGAATGGCGGCTGCATTCACCAGCACGTCCAACCTTCCGAAGCGGTCCACCGTGCGGTCCACCATATCGCTCACCTGGTCCGGGCGGGACACGTCTCCGGGGAGGTAGACCGCGTCACCGCCCAACTCATGCGCCAGGCGTTCGGTCTCTGCTCCACCGGTGCGGTTGCGGTCCGCCACTGCCACCTTGGCCCCTTCCTGGACGAATCGCAGGGCAGTCTGGCGTCCGATACCCGAAGCGGCCCCGGTAACTATGGCTACCTTATCCTTAAGCCTGTCTGTCATACTCTGCCCCTCACGGTTAACGCTTTCCTCGACGGGGCAATTATAGTGGAACCCCACAGGGTCGTCAACGTCCGTCTATGTGACCTTGTTCTGCGGCTCGCCTGCGTGTTATCCTTGAATTGAAGGCCCCCGTAGCTCAGAGGATAGAGCACTGGCCTCCGGAGCCAGGTGCGTGGGTTCGAGTCCCACCGGGGGTACCACATCCTACCAGGTGTCTTAGATTACGGGGCGTGGCGCAGCGGTAGCGCGCCTGGTTTGGGACCAGGAGGTCGCCAGTTCGAACCTGGCCGCCCCGACTCCAACTGAAGGGAAGAGCCTGCTTCTAGGGAACCTCTGAACAGCCCGCCATCAGTCGGGATTCGAAATGCCTCAACCTCCAGACTTATTCAGAGTATCCCTAGCAACCTCCTTTGACTAATCGGCGGCATCGGTTTCCTTTCTGACGGCTGGTACAACCATCCCGGCCAAAAAGTAAATAGCAGGGGCCGCAAGCACTATGCTGGCGCCCCCGGCTATCAGGATTATGATTCCTCCAGCGATAGCCAAATCAGCTAGTGCAAAACCCATAACAGACATATTCAGCGCCGTGCGGAGAGCTACGCCATCAATGAAAGAAGCCCGCCTGGGGTCCTCTCTGGGCAGCTTTGAATATGGCCCCCACCGTCCCAGGGTATGGTCCTTGATGACGTCCGCCTGAGATCTAGCGGTGTCTGAATCTTCAACGAGCACGCCGGGGGTCCTTGCATCGGCGCTGGTAATGACTTGCTCAGCCCGGAGCTCTCTTTGGATCTCATTTCGGGCATCAATGCCCTTTACAACCAAGAAGACCCCTCCCGCCACTAGGATAACCCCAATGAAGGCTGTAGAAATCCATGGCGCGTGACGCAATAAGAAGAATTTCAATCTCCAATACCCCCTGTCCACCTTAATTAGAATGCCTCAACCCGCAGACTTATTCAGGGTATCCCCAGGCAGGCAGTCCATCTGAAGGACTCGGCAGAAGGGGTGCAGCCTCACATGGTTCGTTAGCCCCGCCCGTGACGCAGCAGCTTGCCCGGTAACGCCCCCGTCGGTTTTCCGTCCTCGAAGGTCACCTGGCCGTTCACCAGGGTCCAGCGATAGCCCTCTCCCCTCACGATACGCCGCCACTCACCGCCGGGGAGGTCCTCGGCGACCTCGCTGGGGAGCAGGTCCAGCTTCTCCAGGTCGTACACCAGTATGTCCGCGGGCGCACCCTCGCGAATAAAGCCCCGGTCCTGGAACCCGCCAAAGAAGGCGGGCAGGTAGCTGAGCTTGTAGTGGGCATCCTCCAGGCTCATCAGCTGCTCATCCCGCACCAGCCACATGAGCATGTCCGTCCCGAAGCCCCCGCTCGTCTGGAACTTGACGTGGGCGCCGCCGTCGGAGAGGCCGGGAATCGTGTAGAGAGACTGCATCACCTCTGCGGTGTATTGAGCGTTCTCGGCGCGCATGGCCAGGAACTCGGTCTGGAGGTCGTCCGCCACAACCAGGTCCAGCAGGGCATCCACAACGTGCTTGCCTTCCTTTTTCGCAACGTCTCCAACCGTCATTCCCTCGTAGTGCCGGAACTGGTTATGGCCCACCTCTATGATAAGGAGGCCCTCCAGAGAGTCCACGGCGGCCCCGGGGGCGGGCCTGCTGCCGGCATCCCACTCCGCACGCAGCCTTCTCCTGAACTCGGGGACTTGCATCTTCTCCTTGCGCTGAGCGGGGGACCCTATGGTCACTTCCCGCCAGGTCGCGCCCTCGTCGTACAGGTTCCAGTCCTCGAAGGTCAGCTCGAAGCCACCCCGGAAGGAGACCCCCTGGCCGTACACCCGGAGGCCCCTCCTGGCGCAGTCGTCGAGCCAGTTGAGCATCCGCCGGTGCACGTCGGGCTGGTTGGGCAGGGCCTCCACCACCTGGTAGAGGATGGGGCGGCGGGCCACGGCGGCAAGCTGCTCGAAGAACCTCAAGGTGGGTTCCTCCAGCGTGTGACCGTTCTCGTCGGTCTGGCGGTAGCTAAGCTCTATGAAACCACTGCCGCGCTCGGCAAGGACCTTGCCAAAGGACAATATCTCCTCGTCGGTCATCAGGTCGGTGATCATGGGTGTTCCGTCATAGTCCCGCTGGAGGGAGTGGGGGCCAAGTATCTGGGCAGACCAGCCACAGCCTCCCGCATCAAGGCCCTCGTTCATCAGGCGGCGCATCTCGCCCAGTTCCGCCTCCGTCGGACGCCTCTTCTTGGCCTCGTCCCATCCCATTACCCAGCCGTAGAGGGGTGTGAGGGGAACGTAGCTCAGGACGTTCACGCCTTTGGGGACCCGGTCCAGGCTGTCGAGAAACTCGGGGAAGGTCACCCAGTCCCACAGCATCCCGACTTGCATTGCCTTGAGAGGGATAGCCTCGTTGCGGGTCAGGGCCAGCATCGCCCGCTCCCGGTCCTCGGCGCGACAGGGGGCGAAGCCGAAGCCGCAGTTGCCTATGGCCACGGAGGTCACGCCGTGCCAGCCCGACAGGGTGCAGTAGGGGTCCCACTGTATCTGGGCGTCGTAGTGAGTGTGAAGGTCCACGAAGCCCGGGGCGACGACGAGGCCCGAGGCATCCAGCACCTTCGCCGCCTGGCTGGTGCGGAGGCCGTCTATCTGGGCGACTCTCCCGTCTTTGATGCCTATATCGCTCACGTAGCGAGGAGTGCGCGTCCCGTCAACAATCGTGCCTCCCTTGATGATAATGTCATACTCCGCCATGCTGGTACTCCTCTCTTCATCTCTCTTCACGGCAAATTGAAGGGCCGAGGACTTTATGGGGCGGGACCCCGTGGCCACGCCAGCTACAGCCAAAGTATACTGGACGCCTCCGGCGATTACAACGAGTCCACCACCGGACACCAGGGGAAGCCGGCCGGAGACATGCTGAAGCAGCTACCCTTTGTCCAGTAAGAATTCCCTCAGAGCGGCGTAGGTCTCACCGGGCATCTCCTCGGCGAGATAATGACCGCAGGGCAGTGAGTGACCCCGCACGTCCGTCGCGTACTCCCGCCAGACTTGCAGCACGTCCTCGGTGCGTCCAACGTATCCCGTAGCGCTCCACAACGCCAAGAACGGACAGCTCACTTTCGCGTCAAGGTCGGCTTCGTCGTGGGCCAGGTCTATGGTTGCGCCGGCCCGGTAGTCCTCGCAGGTGGCGTGGATGGTCGCCGGGTCGCAGAAACACCGCACATACTCCGCCATCGCCTCGGTCGGGAAGGCCTTATCCGCGTCTTTGGTCCCATCGAAGCGGTAGCGAAGGAAGTATTCCGCCGCCGCTCCGATGACCCTTTCGGGGAAGTCGTAGGGCTGGATGAGGAAGAACCAGTGGTAAGTGTTGGTGGCCATCGCTTTATTGACGATCTGGAACATTTTGTGCGTGGGGATGATGTCCAGCACCCCCAGCTTGCGCACGCGCCGGGGGTGGTCCTTGGCCAGCCGGTGGGACACCCGCCCTCCTCGGTCGTGGCCGATGAGCATAAAAGAGTCGAACCCAAGCTGCTCCATGACCTCGACTTGGTCCTGGGCCATCGCACGCTTGGAATAATTCGTATGCTCCGGGTCGCCCTGGGGTTTGCCACTGTCGCCGTAACCGCGAAGGTCTGTTGCCACCACCGTGAAGTCCTGGGCCAGGCGAGGTGCGACCTTGTGCCACATGACATGCGTCTGCGGGTAGCCGTGGAGCAGCAACAGGGGCGGTCCGTCGCCCCCCTTCACCAGGTTGATGGTGGCGCCGCTGGTCGTGATCTGCCGTCGCTCAAACCCTTCAAACATGACTCCCTCCTTCTGACGAGCCTGGAACCCTCAGTCCATGAAGCCAAAAGCTCGTCTCCAGTCTATAAAGTCCTCCAGCGCGGATACCAGATCGTACCTGGGTACGAAGCCCAGGTCCTCCCGCAGCCGGGTGACGTCCAGGTAGGTCTGGCGCTCCCTGGTCGGGTCATCCCCTGGAACGGGTCCCGCAAAAGTGACCCCTAGGCTGGCCTGGCGAATCGCTTCGACCATTTCGTGGAGCGAGAGGGCGCTCCCCGTGGAGATGTTATACGTGGGGTAACTCAGTGCGGGGGCCTCCAGCATCATGGCCACGGCGGTTGCCGTGTCTTTGATGTAAATATGGTCCACGCCGAAGCTCCGCCCTTCAGTAATGCCTTTGCCGAAGGGCGCGGCCTCGATAGGCTCGCCACGGACCGCCTTGCCCGTCCAATCGTTGGGCAAAGACACCCGGGTGTGATAGGGTGACACCCTTTCCACGGGACCCCAGTTCTGCGACATGCGTATGCTTGCGGCCTCGAACCCGTAAAGGTACGCGTACCTCTGGGTGAGGAGCTCGCTGGCCAGCTTGGTGGTGGCGTAGAACCCGTAGGGGCTCAGAGAATACCCCTCCAGCCTCAGAGCCATATCTTCCTTCAAAGGCTCCCCTGGGGTGACCTGCCCCTGGTACACAGCCGCCGAGCTGATGTACATGAACCGCTTCACCTCCAGCCGCCTGGCCAGGTCCAGCAGGTTGAGCGTGCCCTCCAGGTTTATGTCGCATACCCTTCGCCCGTTCTTTTTCTCCGTGTCTCCATAGGGGGTATAGGTCGCTGCGTGGACGATACTCTCGACCCTCTCATAGGCGGATACTGCCTCGAGGTCTGCGCCGGAGACGATGTCGCCGGTGAGCCAGGTCACCTGCTTGGCCCACGGCGCGAGGTATCGCTGCACCATGTCATCGGGCGGCACTATATCCAGCGAGACCACCTCGTTGCCGCGCTCCGCCAACTCTCTGACGATGTTGGCCCCGGTAAAACCCGTGCCTCCTGTAACCAGCACTGCCATCTTGACCTCCTGCACAAAGTAGAATGCTAGCGCGAGAATGGAAGAGGGGGCTATGACGCCATCAAATCTACGTAGGTCCCAGGCCCTTGGGCAGAGCGGCCTCCGTCGCTTGTCCTGCTGAAGGCTATCGCCGGTGGCCGCAATAAGAATTAAGAAGGATGATTTGATTCTAGCACAAGTTTCCTCGCTTCAGGGTTTAATGGCAAGAACGCCTGAAAGCTTGCGGCCAATTTCTTCGGACATCCGGTGAATTTTGCCTGTCCCTCTGCTATAATCTACGAATCGGGCGAGGTTATTCCGCCAGGGACTTGCCCACCTGCCTCATAATAACATCCATCCGATTGATAACGTCGCGCCTTCACATCAAGGGTCTTGTCCCAGTAGCTCAGTGGATAGAGCGGCTGCCTTCTAAGCAGCGGGTCGCGGGTTCGAATCCTGCCTGGGACGCCATGCAACCCCTGCCCCGCCATTGTGTCACACAGCGGTAATCTCGGTTGAGTACGGCGGCGTCCCCAGGCTCCTGGTGCGGCATGGCTACGGGCCTGGCGGCAAGAATGCCATACGCGAGGTGGACGGGTGGCGTTCCAGGGTCAAAGGCAGGAGTGGAGCGCAATGACAACGTCACGACGGAGACGGACGACCTCCAACGCGGAGACCGAACCGGGCGGCAGCAGCGCCGTCACGGGCCACGAGGCCGAGTATTGGCGGATGGCCGACGCCCTGCGGGGCAGCATGGACGCCGCCGAGTACAAGCACGTCGTCCTGGGCCTGATCTTCCTCAAGTACATCTCCGACGCCTTCGAGGAGGCCCGCGCAAAGCTGGAGGCCGAGCAGGACGAGGGCGCGGACCCCGAAGACCCGGACGAGTACCGCGCCCAGAGCATCTTCTGGGTGCCGCCCGAGGCCCGGTGGCCGAACATTCAGGCCCAGGCAAGACAGGAGACCATCGGCCAAACCATAGATGCGGCCATGACCGCCGTGGAGCGGGAGAATCCGGCCCTGAAGGACGTGCTCCCCAAGGACTACGCCAGGGAAGCCCTGGACAAGCAGCGGCTGGGCCAGGTAGTGGACCTGGTCAGCAACATCAAAGTCGGCGGGGTTGAGGCCCAGGCCACCGACGTACTGGGCCGGGTCTACGAGTACTTCCTGGAGCAGTTCGCCCTGGCCGAGGGCCGCAAGGGAGGCGAGTTCTACACCCCGCGCAGCGTGGTCCGGCTCCTGGTGGAGATGCTGGAGCCTTACCAAGGCCGGGTCTACGACCCCTGCTGCGGCTCATCGGGAATGTTCGTCCAGTCGGTGGAGTTCATCCGCGCCCATGCCAGCGGCAACGGGAATGGCGGCAAGGCCAGGGGGGACATCTCCATCTACGGCCAGGAGTCCAACTACACCACCTGGCGAATGGCCCGGATGAACCTGGCTATCCGGGGCATCGAGGGCCAGATTGCCTGGGGCGACAGCTTCCACAACGACCGCCACCCGGACCTGCGGGCCGACTTCATCCTGGCCAACCCGCCCTTCAACGTCTCCGCCTGGGGTGGCGAGAGGCTGCGGGACGACAAGCGGTGGGAGTACGGCGTCCCGCCGGCGGGCAACGCCAACTTCGCCTGGGTGCAGCACTTCCTGCATCACCTGGCGCCCAGGGGAACGGCGGGCTTCGTGCTGGCCAACGGCTCCATGTCCTCCGGCCAGTCGGGCGAGGGCGAGATTCGCAAGAACCTGATTGAGGCCGACCTGGTGGACTGCATCGTCGCCCTGCCCGGCCAGCTGTTCCGGTCAACCCAGATACCCGCCTGCCTGTGGTTCCTGTCCCGCGGGCGGCGCAACGGCAGCCACCGGGACAGGGCTAACGAGGTACTCTTCGTTGACGCCCGCAAGCTGGGCCACATGGCGGACCGCACCCACCGGGACTTGTCCCCGGAGGACATCGCCCGCGTCGCAGACACTTACCACGCCTGGCGCGGACATGCCGCAGGTCCCCCTCTCCCCCTGGGAGAGGGTCAGGGTGAGGGCTACGCCGACGTTCCCGGCTTCTGCAAGAGCGCCACGCTGGAGGAGGTCCGCAGGCACGGCCACGTGCTCACCCCCGGCCGCTACGTGGGAGCGGAGCCGCAGTCCAACGACAGCGAACCCTTCGCCGAGAAGATGGCCCGCCTCACCGCCCAATGGCGGGAGCAGCAGGCCGAGGCCGCCAGGCTGGACGCGGCCATCGAGGAGAACCTGGCCCGCCTGGGGTTTGGTACGAACCAGGAGGACACGAGATGATCCCTGCCGTCTTGGAGAGGCGATGACACAGCTTGCCAGGAGCGACGAAGTAATGGCTGCCAGGATTAGCCACTACCAGCGCATCATCGCGAGCCCGATGACACCCGGAGGGAAGGCAGCGCCGTTGTCAATGCCCTGGCGCTCCACCGCCCCATGAAAGTAGCATGACAATAGACTACAGCAACCTGAAGCAGTCCCTCAAAAATCTGGAGGTCCAGCATGAACACCTCCTCCATCTGTCGCTGGACTATCCCCAGTTTGTGCATGAGGGCATGGCCGAATCGGTAATCCAACGGTTCGAGACCTGCTATGACACCTTGTGGAAGGTTCTCAGGCGCCACCTGATTGAAGTGCTCGGCATCGCCGAGGTCTCAAACAGCCCCAGACCCATCTTTCGCGTAGCCAATGAGAACCACCTGCTGGCGGCGGGTGGTGAACAATGGGACCTCTACGTGCAAACACGTATAGACACCACGCACGGCTACGACAGAGAGAAATCTGCCAACGCCATCGGCGTCATGCCCGCCTTCATAGATGACGCCATCGGTCTCTACAGCGCCCTGACAGGGGAGCCTTGGGAATGACCAGCTTGATTGATCTCAGCCCCACCTATCTGGCAACTGTTGAGCGTATCCTCGCCGACCACGTGCCGGAGTGCGAGGTGCGGGCCTTCGGCTCCCGTGCAGCTTGGACCGCCAAGGACTATTCCGACCTCGACCTCGCCATAATCGGTACAGGGCCGTTGGACCGGAGAACGCTTGGCCGGCTGAAGGAAGCCTTCGAGGAGTCTCGCTTGCCCATGCGGGTGGACGTGCTCGACTGGCACACCGTCCCTGAGAGCTTCCGGAATGCCATCAAGCGGGGCTATGTGGTGGTGCAGGAGGGGGCGAAGCAAATGACAGACAGAGCAGCGGAGGGGAGTTGGCTCTACCATCCAGACTTCCCAGATCATTGGGATAGACAGCCGCTGTACTCATTAGCGCAATGGGTGAATGGGCTTGCTTTTCGGAATATCCAATTCAGTCCGACGGGCAAGCCAGTTATAAAGATTGCTGAAATTAAAGGGGGCATCTCCGGTCAGACCAAGTTCACTCACCAGGATTTTGATGAGTCAGTTCGTGTCTGTCCCGGCGACCTGTTGTTTTCGTGGTCGGGGCAACCGGAAACTTCCATAGACGCGTTTTGGTGGAATGGCCCTGAGGGCTGGCTAAACCAGCATGTCTTTCGTGTTACGACCGACACAGATGTCGATACGACATTCTTCTACTACGTCCTGAGGTATTTGAAGCCCAACTTCGTTGGAATAGCGCGTAATAAACAGACCACAGGCTTGGGCCATGTTACAAGACGCGATCTGGAGAACATGGAAGTAGGGATCCCACCCCTCGCCGAACAGCGGGCCATCGCCCACGTCCTGGGCACGCTGGACGACAAGATAGAGCTGGACCGCCGGATGAACCAAACTTTGGAGCAAATGGCGCGGGCCATCTTCCAGGACTGGTTCGTGGACTTCGGCCCGGTGCGCGCCAAGCTGGAGGGCCGGGAACCCTACCTGCCCCCGGAGCTATGGTCCCTCTTCCCCGACCGCCTGGTGGACTCGGAGCTTGGGGACATCCCGGAGGGGTGGGGGGTAAAGGCGCTGGGCGAACTGATTGAATTGTCATACGGGAAAGCCTTGAAAGCGAGTGACCGTCAAGAAGGGACAATTCCAGTATATGGTTCAAACGGGCAAGTCGGATGGCACAATGAGCGCCTAGTAGCTGGCCCGGGCATTGTTGTTGGCCGGAAGGGGAACCCCGGGGTAGTCACATGGGTCGAAAGTGACTTCTTTCCCATAGACACGGCTTTCTATGTCACCCCTAAAGACGAAAGCCTAAATCTACAATTCCTCTTATACTCCTTGGACGGCCAAGGCCTGCCATCCATCGCGGCCGATTCAGCGGTGCCGGGTCTCAACAGAAATCTGGCTTACATGAATATCCAAGTTGTCCCTGATAAAATAGTTGTAGGCTATTTTAAAGATTACATATCCACCATCTTTGAACGTCGTCATCAACTTGAGGAAGAATCCCGCTCCCTCGCTGCCCAGCGGGACGCGCTGCTGGCAAGGCTGGTGTCGGGGGAGGGGAGGGGGGACAGGCAGAGACAGATTTCATGCTTGGGAGGTTGCATTTGACTGAGGAGACTAAGAGCCTATCCTAAAAACCGGTGAAACCCGCTGAGTAGTGAATGAGGAAGGAGGCAGAGGAGCGGCTAAACTTGGGGAATGACGAAAGCGAAAGAACCCAAGCCGCCTCGACCACCCCGCGCCGGCCCAGCCTCTCCGACCAACCCCACCACCGGCTCCTTCCAAGTATCCGACGAACTGTGGGAGGCACTGGCTCCACTCCTTCCCCAGCGGGTGAATACCCATCCCTTGGGCGGAGGCCGCCCCCGGGTCCCGGACCGGACCTGCGCCAACGGTATCTTCTACGTGCTTCGCACCGGTTGCCAGTGGAAGTCCTTGGATGCCACCGGCATTTGCTCCGGCTCCACCGCCCACCTGCGCTTTCAGGAATGGGCCGCCGCCGGGGTGTTCCTGGAGCTATGGCGGACCGGGCTGGAACGCTATGACGAATTGAAGGGTTTGGACTGGAGCTGGCTGAGCATGGACGGGGCCTTGACCAAATCCCCCTTGGGCGGGGGGAAAAACCGGTCCCAACCCCACGGACCGGGGTAAGAGCGGGGTCAAACGCAGTCTCTTGACCGAAGCCGGGGGCATTCCGGTGGGGCTGGCAGTGGACGGGGCCAACCGCCACGATATGAAGCTGGTGCGGGCCACGGTGGACAGCCTCCCCGTGCCACGCCCCGCGCCCAGCCCGGAGCATCCCCAGGGTCTGTGCTTGGACAAGGGCTACGACTTTGATGAGGTGCGCCGGACCGTGGACGAGTTTGGCTTCACGGCCCACATACGCAGCCGTGGGGAAGAGGCTCAGGCCATCAAGAAAGAGGCCGGCTTCAAAGCCCGGCGCTGGGTGGTGGAACGCACCCACAGCTGGATGAACCGCTTCCGGCGCATTTTGGTCCGCTGGGACAAGTCTCCCACCAACTACATAGCCTTTCTTCATTTCGCCTGTGCCCTTATCGCTCTCAGAGCCGCCGGGTTATTAGGATAGGCTCTAAGAAGACTTGTTTCGTGATTGCTCCCATTGGAGAACCTGATTCGGACATTCGCAAGCGATCCGACCAAGTTTTGCGCCACATTATCCGTCCAGCTGTGGAACCTCTTGGCTATGAACCTACTCGCGCTGACGACATAGCCCAGCCCGGCATCATCACCAGTCAAGTAATTCAGCATATCGTTGATGACGACCTCGTTATAGCTGACTTAACAGATCGAAATCCGAATGTGTTTTACGAGTTGGCTATCCGACATGCTATTGCCAGACCATTCGTCCAAGTTACGAAGTCTGGTGAGGATATTCCCTTTGATGTCGCTGGAACAAGAACAGTGTTTATTGACCTCCAAGATCCCGATAGTGTAGCAAGCGCTAAATCGCAGATTGTGGAGCAAATCAAGACACTTGAAGAAAAGCCGTCTGACTTGGAAACTCCAATCACAGTGGCTATCGATCTCCAGCGTCTTCGAGGAAGTGAGAAACCGGATGAACGATTAATTGCGGAACTACTTGCCACGGTGACAGAGACTCGAAGAGGAGAAAGCCAAATTGTAGAAATATTGTCTATGAAGCTTGATGAAATTGAGCGATCCATTCTGACGTCTAATAGAGGAAGTCGGTCCCCTATTCCACAACAAATCAAAACATACCTCGTGCGCGATAGTAGCGGTGCGTATGATTTCGTCGTCGCAGTTAGCGGCTTTCGTGACGCTGCGCCTTGGATTTATGAAATTGGAATGGAAGTATTTAGGAGAGCTGTGGCCGGAGACATTGAAAGGGCCAGACAGATTTACAGTCAAATGGAGAGTCTTATCCGTTGGACAAGGCGCTTGTTGCCGGAATCTTTGATGGAGATCGCGGAGTTGCTACCTATGCTATTTGAACGTATTCTTCGTCCGCCAAGGCAACGGAGAGAGAAAGATGACGACCTTCCATTCTAGTACTGCTAACGAGGGCTTGGACTTGACAGTTGCGAACCTTAGATATTCATGATGAACCGGAACGATGAGTTACGACAGAGAATCTTAAGTGGTCGGGCCGATGCCAACATCCGCTTCGGCGAACTCCGGCTGTTCCTATTGCGCTTGGGATTCGTCGAGCGAGTGGGGGGGAGTCCCATATTTTCAGGAAAGAAGGCGTCCACGAACGGATAAACTTGCAGCGTGACGGGAGCCACGCCAAGCCTCTTACGGTGCGACAGGTCAGGGGTGTAATTCTGAGATACCGGCTTGAAGAGGGAGACTGATGCATAAGTACGAGATTATCATCTATTGGAGCAACGAGGACGGCGCCTTCGTCGCCGAAGCCCCGGAGCTTCCGGGATGCGCGGCCCACGGCGACACCCAGGAGGCGGCGTTGCAGCACATCAACGAGGCCGTGGACTTATGGCTTGAGACGGCTCGGGAATTCGGGGACCCCGTTCCCGAACCCAAGGGCGAGCGCCTGATGCTGGCATGACCACCCTCACCGAAGCCGATGTTGAACGGGCCGCCCTTTTCTGGCTGGAAGATCTGGGCTGGAGCGTGGCCCACGGGCGGGACATCGCCCCGGATACGCCCGGCGCGGAGCGCGACGACTACGGGCAGGCGGTGCTGGAGCGTAGGCTGCGGGATGCGCTGGCCCGGCTGAACCTGGACCTGCCCGTCTCCGTGTTGGAGGACGCCCTTCGCAGGCTGACTCGCCCGGAGGGGGCGACGCGGGAGGCCCGCAACCGCGCCTTTCACCGGATGCTGGTGGCGGGTGTGACGGTGGAGTACCGGGCCGGTAATGGCTCCATCCGGGGTGCCCAGGTGCAGATCATTGATTTCGACAACCCGGCGGCCAACGACTGGCTGGCGGTCAACCAGTTCACCGTCACCGACAACCGGAACACCCGCCGCCCCGACGTCGTGCTGTTCCTCAACGGACTGCCCCTGGGCGTCATCGAGCTGAAGAACCCTACCGACGAGGACGCCACCATCTGGACCGCCTGGCAGCAACTCCAGACATACAGGGCCGAACTGCCCACCCTGTTCTCCATGAATGAGATTCTCATGGTCTCGGACGGGACACAGGCCCGCATCGGGACCCTCACCGCCGGGCAGGAGTGGTTCAAGCCTTGGCGCACCGTCACCGGGGAGACTTTGGCGGACCCGCACCTGACGGAGCTACAGGTGATGCTGGAGGGCGTCTGCGAGGCGGGCCGCTTCCTGGCCCTGGTCCGGGACTTCATCGTGTTCGATGACGACCTGTCTTCCAGCCAGGCAGGCGGCGGCAATCTGGTCAAGAAGATGGCCGGCTATCACCAGTTCCACGCCGTCCGTACAGCCGTAGGGGAGACTCTCCGAGCGGCGGAGTTGCAGGAGGAAGAGCGGCGGATTGCCGAGGAGTGCGGGCGCTACGAGTCAGGCCGCAGGCCGGGTGGATCCCCAGGCGACCGGCGCATCGGCGTGGTGTGGCACACCCAGGGGTCGGGCAAAAGCCTGACCATGGCCTTCTACGCCGGGGCCATCGTACGCGAGCCGGCCATGTCCAACCCGACCATCGTGGTCCTCACCGACCGCAACGACCTGGACGACCAGCTCTTCACCACCTTCTCCCGTTGCCAGGACCTGCTGCGCCAGCCTCCGGTACAGGCGGAGAGCAGGGCGGACCTGCGCGGCAAGCTGTCGGTGGAGTCCGGGGGAGTGGTGTTCACCACCATCCAGAAGTTCTTCCCCGAGGAGAGGGGCGACAGACATCCGGGGCTCTCGGAGAGGCATAACATCGTGGTCATCGCGGACGAGGCCCACCGCAGCCAGTACGACTTCATTGACGGCTATGCCCGCCACATGCGGGACGCCCTGCCCAACGCCTCCTTCGTCGGCTTCACGGGAACTCCCATTGAGCTACAGGACGCCAACACTCGCGCCGTCTTCGGCGACTACATCAGCATCTATGACATCCAGCGTTCCGTTGAGGACGGGGCCACGGTCCCCATCTACTACGAGAGCCGCCTGGCCAGGCTGGCCCTGGACGAGGCCGAAAGACCCGCTATAGACCCGGACTTCGAGGAGGCCACCGAGGGGGAGGAGGTGGAGCGCAAGGAGCGGTTGAAGACCAGGTGGGCGCAATTGGAAGCCGTTGTCGGCACCGAGAAGCGGGTCAGGCAGATTGCCGAGGACATCGTTGCCCACTTCGAGCAGCGTCTTGAGGCGATGGACGGCAAAGCGATGATTGTCTGCATGAGCCGTCGCATCTGCATTGACCTCTACCGGGAATTGGTGCGCCTCCGCCCCCATTGGCAAGACGACGATGACGGCAAGGGAAGTATCAAAGTGGTGATGACCGGCTCGGCATCAGACCCGCCGGAGTGGCAGCCCCACGTCAGGAATAAACCCCGTCGAGAGGTGCTGGCCAACCGGTTCCGCAACCCCGGCGACCCGTTCCGTGTAGTCCTGGTGCGGGATATGTGGCTCACCGGCTTCGACGCGCCCAGCCTCCACACCATGTACGTGGACAAGCCGATGCGGGGCCACGGGCTGATGCAGGCCATAGCCCGGGTCAACCGCGTGTTCAAGGACAAGCCCGGCGGCCTGGTGGTGGACTACCTCGGGCTGGCCCAGGACCTCAAGCAGGCGCTGGCCACCTACACCGAGAGCGGCGGCGCCGGGCGGACCAATTTGGACCAGGACGAGGCTGTGTCCGCGATGCTGGAGAAGCACGAGGTATGCTGTTCCCTGTTTCACGGCTTCGATTGGTCCAAGTGGACAGTAGGCACGGCCCAGGACCGGTTGGGCCTGCTTCCGGCAGCCCAGGAACACATACTGGCGCCGGAGCTAAGGGACGGCAGAGCACGCTACATTGCGGCAGTACGCGAGCTTTCCCAAGCCTTTGCCCTATCTGTGCCCCGCCCGGAAACCTTTCGCATCCGCGACGACGTAGGGTTCTTCCATGCGGTGCGGGCGGCGCTGTCCAAGGGAGTTGCGGGAGGAGCGCGCCCGGAAGAGGAGTTGGAACTGGCGGTGCGGCAAATCATCTCCAACGCGGTGGCTTCCGAGGGTGTGCTGGACATCTTCGCCGCGGCAGGGCTGGGCAAGCCGGACATATCGGTGCTGTCCGAAGGATTCCTGGCCGAGGTGCAGGGGATGCCCCAGCGCAACCTGGCAGTGGAGCTGCTGCAAAAGCTGCTCCGGGGCGAACTGGCAACCCGACGGCGCGCCAACGTGGTACAGGCCCGCTCCTTCGCCGAGATGCTGGAGCAGACCTTACGCCGCTACCAGAACCGGGCCATAGAGGCGGCTCAGGTCATCGAGGAGCTAATCCAATTAGCGCGGGAAATGCGGGAAGCCGACGCACGCGGGGAGAAGCTGGGCATGTCCGAGGACGAGCTAGCCTTCTATGACGCGCTGGAGACCAACGACAGCGCGGTGCAGGTCCTTGGCGACGGAACACTCCGCGCGATAGCCCAAGAGCTGGTCGAGACTGTCCGAAATAACGTCACGATTGACTGGACACTCCGGGAGAACGTGCGGGCGCAGCTTCGTGTCCTCGTGAGGCGAATCCTCCGCAAGCACGGCTACCCACCCGATAAGCAGGAGAAGGCCACGCTGACGGTGTTGGAACAGGCCGAGGCGCTGTCGGGGGTGTGGGCGGGCGGTTAAGGCGAAGGGGAAGCTACTAAGTTTACATATTTACTCACGTACCAGTAAAAGACCCTGGACCCAAGCGAGCAAGGCTTGCTACCAGGCTGGGCTGGGAGTAACATATCTCTTGTCTGAGACCACGCTGATTTTTCGATTGGGCGGGTTGGCACAAAGCACCTCCATACTCAGTGAAGGAAACACACCCTTGATGAGATGGTTCACTATCCTCGCTCTGCTGGCCGCTACAGGGGCCGCATGCTCTCAGGCTGAGCCTACGCTGACTCCAGCACCCACGGCCAGCTCGGTCCCCACACCAACCCCGGAGCCGACGCGTACCATGCCGACGGATATTCCCAAAGCATCCAGCACCCAGGTCGGACCGGGGCCCACGCGTACCATGCCGGCCTCTACGCCATCTGTATCAACGCCACCAGCGCCAACTCCCGGACCCCGGCGTGACCCTGCGAAAGGCCGTATCGCCTTTATATCCTTCAGAGATGGAGTTTCGGAAATATACACGATGGACGCCGACGGCTCCAACCAGACCCGCCTGACGAATGACCCGGCATGGGAGGGCAGCCTCGCCTGGTCCCACGATGGCAGCAAGATTGTCTTCACCTCCAATAGAAACGACGGCTATGTTGAGGCGTACGTAATGGACGCCGACGGCTCCAACCAGACTCGCCTGACGAATTACGCTCGCAGCGTTGGAGACCTCGCCTGGTCCCCCGACGACAGCAGGATTGCCTTCGCCCTATGGGGCGGTGGCAACGTCCACATATACGTGATGGATGCCGACGGCTCCAACCAGACCAGTCTCACCAGAGGCCCTTCAATAGACGTCTCCCCCGTCTGGTCGCATGATGGCAGCAAAATCGCCTTCGTTTCCTATGGGGATAATCTCTTCTCTGACATATACGTAATGGATGCCGACGGCTCCAACCAGATCAATCTCACCAACCTTCCCTACACGGCCAAAGACCCGGCCTGGTCTCCCGATGGCAGCAAGATTGCCTTCATATACTTCGAGTCCGAAGGGGCCCACAGCTGGGATATATATGCGATGGATGCCGACGGCCTCAACCGGACCAACCTCACCAACCGTAACATCTTCGACAACAAGGTGCCCAAGGATTTTGCCTGGTCCCCCGACGGCAGCAAGATTGCCTTCACCTTCCACATGGATGAGAACTGGGACTTGTACACGATGGACGCCGACGGCTCCAACCAGACCAATCTCACCAACCGCGCCGTCTTCTCCATTAACCTGGCGCCGAGAGAGTCGGCATGGTCCCTCGACGGCAGCAAGATCGTCTTCAGCTCCCACAGGAATGCAAATTGGGAGATATACGTGATGGATGCCGACGGGTCGGACCCGACCAACCTTACCAACAGTCCCGGGTTCGATTCCCACCCCGCTTGGCATCCGGGCGTTGCCCCGTAGCGCCGTAATGCCAGCCCAAGACGAAAGCTATACCAGAAATGATTCTCCATAAGGAGGGAAGGACATGAAGTTCGGGTTCTTCATCATCAACCAGACTCCCGAAGGCAGCTCAATGAAGAGCATCTACGATGAGAGTCTGGAGCAAATCGAGCTGGGCGAGAAGCTGGGGTACGATGCCGTTTTCTTGGCGGAGCACGCCTTCTTCGACCACGGCAAGCCGTCTCCCCAGGTGATGCTGGGCAACATAGCTGCCCGCACCAAGCGCCTGCGCATCGGCACTGCGGTGAGCGTCCTGCCCTGGCACCATCCCCTGGACGTAGCCCAGGACTACGCCACGGTGGACCTTCTGTCCGAGGGTCGGCTAAACTTCGGCGTGGGCAGGGGGCTGTTCAAGGCCGAGTTCGAAGGCTACGGCGTACCGTGGGAGGAGGCCCAGGAGCGGTTTGAAGAAAGCCTGGAAATCATCTTGAAGGCATGGACGGGGGAGCCTTTTTCCCACAACGGGAAGTTCTTCCAGGTCCCCGAAGTCGTCGTGATGCCCAAGCCCCTACAGCAACCCCACCCCCCCATGTGGCAGCCGTGCCTCAGCCCAACTACCGTCGAGAATGCTCTGCGACGCGGGATCACACCGATCCTGGGGGCTTCCCTGACCCCCATGCCCGACCTCAAGGAGAAGTTCAAGCAGCTCGACCTCCTGATGAAGAAGACGGGCCGAACAGACCTTCACCGGGTCGGCCACCCCTTCATCTACGTCGGCGACACCAATCAGAAAGCCCAGGAAGAGGCCAGGGAAGCCATGCAGTGGTTCCTTGACGATTTCGCCAAGATGTTCACCCTACCGGAAGGCGAGCAGTGGCCCGAGCAGTACAAGTTCTACGAGCCGTGGGGCCAGTATATCCGCTCGCTGAGGTATGACAAGGCGGTTGAGGAAGACCTGGTATGGTTCGGGGACGCAGAATCAATCAGCAGGAGGATTCGCTGGCTCCGGGACGAGTGCGGGGTGGACTACGTTCTGGCCTTCATCAGCTTCGGTGGGATGGAGCATGAGAAGGCGATGAAGTCCATGGAGCTGTTTGCTGAGAAGGTTATGCCCGAGTTCGTGTAGAAACGCGGCGCCTGGGAAGGCAGGGGCGTCGCGCAGGGCCTCGCTTATCCTATCAACTCGCATCTGATTTGGCGGAGGGGGTGGGATTCGAACCCACGAACCCCAGAAGGGTTAGCGGTTTTCAAGACCGCCGCCATCGTCCACTCGGCCACCCCTCCGCTAGCTAAAATCAGGGCGCTTCCGGTTCCCCGGAAGCGTTCCCCTTCTATGTGTCAAGATATGGGGAGAATACTCCTGCTGCTCTTCCCGCCGACGGCAACGAGACCGATAGCGTTTATGCCGCCCACCGCAACGAGACCAATAGCGTTTACGCCACCTACCGCAACGACGCCAATAGAGTTTATGCCGCCTACCGCAACAAAGCCGATTGAGTTTATGCCGCCTATCGAAACGAGACCGACGGCGTTCAGGATGCTTGCCGCGGCAAGACCAATCGCGTTCAGAGCGCCTGCGGCAGCAAGGCCAATGGCGCTCATACGGGCTACCGCAACAAATCCAATCGCGTTTTTGCCGGTACTGATTGCGTCTATCATTTGCCCTCCCTCAATATGACGCTAACGGGGCTTGAGCGGAGCCCTCATCAATTCAGGGTCCTTTCATCACGGCTTGCCGGACCGTAAAATTGACTGCCCAATGACCCTGGGCGGACCCGGACCACCCATATAGACTACTATGAAAGACCGCCATGTGCAAAGCCCGGCGCACTCAAAACACGGGCCTTTCAATTCTCGACGCTGCCTGCCTGCCAGACAGGGGCGAATACAGGTCTCCACCCCGTGTCATTCCGAGCGTAGCGAGGAATCTAGGGGCCATGCCTTCGTGTCTGCGCCGATGTTCCTGCCTGGCTACGCACCGCAGATAGGTTGGCAGGCAGGTCAGGACAGGCTTCTTAGATTCTTCACTCCGCTTCGCTCGGTTCGGAATGGCACACTGCCATACCATCGAAAAAGGAACGCGCTACCCACGCTCAAAGCCAGGGCCTTTTGACTATCCCAGGGAGCGCGGTGATATACGAGGGTCTGGAGATGAATATGCCCGTGTTCCGATGGTGGTAGTATAGCAGCATGATGCGGGAAAACCTCTCGGAGCTATAAAGGTATTGATAAGCGGGGCCTATCAGTATAAAATCTATACTTGCACGAAAAAATTCGAGTGGGGGGCAGGTGATTGAATGTAGTAGGAACCCATCTCATGCTAGAACTCAAGGAGTGCAACTGGAAGCTCCTGGACGACCTACCCTACATCAAGGACGCCATGACCCAGGCGGCCAACGAGGTAGGGGCACACATCATAGGGGAGTCCTTCCACCAGTTCGACCCACATGGCGTCACGGGCATCTTGGCCATCTCTGAGTCCCACATCTGTATCCACACATGGCCGGAGTACAGGTACGCAGCAGCGGACATCTTCACCTGTGGGACGTCCTTTGAGCCTCGCAAGGCTGCGCAGATACTCATAGACAAACTTGAGTCAAAGGAGCCTTCTTTGACTGAGCTTAAGCGCGGAG
This sequence comes from Dehalococcoidia bacterium, assembly GCA_965197405.1. Classification (GTDB taxonomy): domain Bacteria; phylum Chloroflexota; class Dehalococcoidia; order Lucifugimonadales; family JAGWBF01. The sequence continues at coordinate 123,118 of OZ240206.1, forward strand.
TCCTATCCCAGCCCGTGGCCAGCCCCTAAGCTTTATCAAGCTGAGGAACATGCAAACACCCGGTGAATGGCACTTCGAGCTGGTAACCACCGACCTGATGGTGCTCTACCGTACCAATGACATCGTCTACTCTGGTAGGACTCCATATCAGACTGTGCAGATCCTCGACACGGAGACCTTCGGGCGATGTCTGGTCCTGGACGGCAAGACCCAGTCCACCGAGGTGGACGAGTATATTTACCACGAGTCCCTGGTGCACCCGGCGCTTCTCTTCCATCCCAGGCCGGAATCGGTCTTTATCGGCGGTGGAGGGGAGGGGGCCACCCTGCGAGAGGTCCTGTGTCATAACACGGTCCGGAGGGTGGTGATGCTGGACTTGGACAGCGACGTGGTAGACCTGTGCCGCCGCTACTTTCCCGGACACCACCAGGGCGGGTTCGACGACCCGAGACTGGAGTTGCGCCACGAGGACGCCCGGCAGTATCTCGCTTCCTGCCAGGAGAGGTTCGACGTGATAGTCCTGGACCTGGTGGACCCCATAGAGGGAGGCCCCTCGTACCTGCTGTACACCCGCGAGTTTTACGATATAGCCAGGTCAAAGCTGAACCCTGGAGGAGTCCTGGTGACTCAGGCGGGCCCGTCGGGGCTTCTGAACTACACCGAATGTTTCACGGCCATTGCCCGTACCCTGACGACCGCTTTCCCCCGGACCTATTCTTACACGGTTTACGTGCCTGCCTTCACCACCCTGTGGGGCTTTGTCCTGGCCTTTGCGGGAGGGCAGCGGGACGGCGACACGCCACAGCTGGAAGAGCTTGAACCCCACGCTATAGACAGCCTCATATCCCAGAGATTGTCCCGCGGTCTGAGGTACTACGATGGCATCGCTCACCGGGGCATGTTCGCCCTGCCCAAGTACCTGAGACGCGGCATAGACGAGGAAAAGCGGGTCGTCACCGATAGCGACCCCGTATTTATGGTATGACCGCGGCCCGTCCGCCGTTCTCAGGGGCTTCCACCCTCAATCCGCGCCTCCATCGGTAGTGAACGGTGCCAGGCTCGGCCCGACACTCGCTGGCCAGCGCTCTTCCCGCCCTATCCACACTTGTTCCAGCCACAGGCAGCGCACAGCAGACAGCCCTCCTGGTAGGCGACGGGCGCGTTACAGTCGGGGCAGCGGGTCCGGGGCTGATGCCCGTTGCCAGTCGTGGGCGCCGGAGACTCCGCCGAGCGGGACTTAGAGTCGGCAAAGAGCTTGAGCTGGGCCGCTGCAACTTCCTGCTGCCGGCCTTCCTGTCTGCTCAGGTAGGCGGCGGTGGGGTGCCTCTCCAGAGCCAGGGCGACGGCGTCGGGGGCGGAGCGCACAAGAAGGCCGTTGTCCCACGCCGGGCAACAGGTGATCCCGCGAAGCTGCTCTATTACCTCTCCGATGTCGATGCCCGACCGGAGGGCCAGAGACACCAGCCGGGATATGGCCTCGAGCTGGGCCGAATCGCAGCCTCCGGCCTTGCCCAGGGTGGTAAAGACCTCAAAGGGCTTGCCCTCGTCGAAATTGATGGTGATGTACATATTCCCGTGACCGGTCCTGATCCTTTCGGTGATGCCCTCCATGCCCTGGGGCCGCGCCCTGGGAATCAGGGGTGACACCGTTGCCACGGCCTCCTCGTCAACCGCGGCGGGGTGATTGCCGGTCTCGCCCGTGCTGAGGACCTGGTTCTCTTTGCTGCCATCCCGGTAGATGGTAATCCCCTTGCAGCCCAGCTCATAGGCCAGCATGTAGGCGTCGGCTATGTCCTGGGTGGTGGCGGCAGCGGGGAAGTTGATGGTCTTGGACACGGCGTTGTCCGTATACTTCTGAAAGGCCGCCTGCATTCGTACGTGCGACTCGGGGCTGATGTCGTGGGAGGTGGCAAATAGCCGCCTGGCCCACCCGGGAACGTCGCCATCTACCTCCCGAAGGCTGCCCTTCTCTGCCAGGGCCTCCATGATGTCCTGGGAATAGAACCCCTCTTTCTGGGCCACCGCCTCGAAGAAGGGGTTCCCCTCCACCAGGCGGGTGTTGTCCATCACGTTGCGCACGTAGCTCAGGGCAAAGAGGGGCTCGATGCCGCTGGAGCAGCCGGAGATGATGCTTATGGTGCCAGTGGGAGCGATGGTGGTGGGGGCGGAGTTGCGCATGTGAGGCCCGCCGGGGTAGTCAAAGATGCTGCCCTCCCAGGCGGGGAATACGCCCCTGGTCTTCGCCAGCTCGACGGAGGCCTCGTCAGTGCTCCTCTTGATGAAGTCCATGACCTCCTCGGCAACCTCCAAGGCCTCTTCCGAGTCGTAGGGGATGCCAAGCTGGACCAGCAGGTCCGCGAAGCCCATCACCCCCAGCCCTATCCGGCGGGTCTTTTTGCTCATCTCCTCTATCTGGGGGATGGGGTAATTGTTCATGTCAATGACGTTGTCCAACATATGCACGGCGGTGCTTATGACCTGCCCCAGCCTGTCCCAATCCATCTCTGCGCCGTCGCCGTTGTAGCGCACCATGCGAGAGAGGTTCACGCTGCCCAGATTGCAGGACTCGTAGGGCAAAAGAGGCTGCTCGCCGCAGTTGTGGACTACCATCCCGTTGGCGACAAAGGAATGAGTCTCAGGCTCGGTCAGGTCGAAGACTTGCTCCTCGCCTTCGGGGACCAGCACAGCAAAGGCGGCGGTAAAGGTCTCGCGGTGGGGTCCGCGTTGATAGGAGTCCAGGCGCGAGAGGAGGACTGACTGCTTCGCTCCGCTGATGAAGCCGATTTCACCGGCGAACCGGAGCAGATTGTCTTTGCTCACCACCAGGTCGTGGTAGGCTTGACACCGGTACTGGGCATAGCCTCCTTTTCCGTCGGTCAGGGAGCGAAGGCCCTCGACGCGCCGGTCGGAATAGATGACGCTGGCGATGCCGAAGTTCAAGAGCAGCCGTTGCACGTCGACCAGGAACTCCCGGTTTATTGAGGTCAGCCGTACACTGACGCCCTTATCGGCCTGCCCGCTGACGTGACCGTCGGCAGTAAACAGGGCCTGCAGGAACCCGGACTGCATTTCCTGACAGCCCTGGAACACCGATTCCGGGACAACGTGCTTGTGCCGGTGGGTAAGACCCTCCTGGGCCGCCAGGCCCAAGAAACGGGACGAAGACACCCGGGACTCATCGCGGCCCTTGACCGCGACCACCCCGATGTCGTACCCGGCGCGACGTCCGGCAGGAGCCGGGACAACGCTCTGCATCATGGACGCGAACCGGGGCGCCAACTCCTCCTTTTCCTGTCCGAAGAAGGACAATACCGCCCGGTCAGACTTCAGGGTCCCATCACCCACCAGCCAACCCAGCAACTGCCCCAGTTCACCGGAGCCTTCGTTGCCAAAGCCGCCCTTCTGGTTGACCAGGTGAATCCTATCGCCGGATTCCAGTTCCGACGCAACTACCCATCCCCGGTCGGTCATAATGCGATGGTCGGCGGTGACTCGTACCTCATAGCCTTCCTGGGTTAGCACACGGAACACCGGCTTTACCCCAGTGGCCATCACCGGGCCGGACTGCTTGAAACGCCCGGCGTTGAACCGTCCATCCAGGGTAACGGCAAAATCCTCGCGGTCTGCCCACAGGTCCGCCGCTCGTCGTAGCCCAATGCCGGTGTAGACCAGGGTGTCCCCGGTGATGCAGGGATTTGTGCTCTCGATTTGACCCAACTGCGGCGTGGGGTTGTCGTTGTTTATGCGGTCCAGGAAAACGATGCCCGGGTCCCCAGTCTTCCAGGCCATCTCCACCAGCCGGTCGAACACCTCGCGGGCGGCGAGGCGGTCCGTAGCCTTGCCAGTGCGGGGATTGATGAGGTCGTACTCCGCATCATCCCTGACTTTCTCCATCCACTCCTCGGTCACCGCCACGCTTATGTTGAAGTTGGATATGCTCTTTCCGTCTTCCTTCGAGCCTATGAACTTGAGAATATCCGGGTGGGTGACGTGGAGGATGCCCATGTTGGCGCCCCTTCTGGTGGAGCCCTGCTTGACGGCCTCGGTGGCGCCGTCGAAGGCGCGCATGAAGCTCACGGGTCCGCTGGCGACCCCGCCGGTGGAGCCTACTATGTCCCCTTCGGGGCGCAGCCGGCTGAAGGCGAAGCCGGTGCCGCCTCCGCTCTTCTGGACCAGCGTCGCCTGCTTGACGGTCTCGAATATGGCCTCCATCGAGTCGGTGACGGGCAGGACGAAGCAGGCGGAAAGCATCTGGAGCTCCCTCCCCGCGTTCATCAGGGTGGGCGAGTTGGGCAGGTAGTCCAAGCGAGACATCACCCGGTGGAACTCCTCCTCGGTGGCGGCCAGATCCCTCCGGGTAGCGCCATAGTTGCGGTCCGCCTGGGCCAGGTTGTGGGCGACGCGGTGGAACATCTGGTCCGGCTCCTCGATGACGTTGCCCTCCCTGTCCTTGGCCTGGTAGCGGCGCTTCAGCACCGCCCTGGCGTTATCGGTAAGTTCGGGGGACGGGCTGGTGAGCTTGTCCAGGTCTCCCGACTCATCCAGGGCCTCCTTGACCCTGCGCCTGACTTCCAGGGTACTGAGCGCCTCGCCCGTGATGGCCAATTCTCACCTCCTTATAGCATAGCGTTATTATTTAGGTATGAGTGCATTGGTTTTTCGTCCCGGATAAATCAAATTGATGGCTCGGCGATTCGCTCCAATACCATATCCCATGACTTCGCTATAGAGACTCTTGATTTGGGTGTTTTTCCTGCTGGTAATGGAAACCCTTTGAAATCCGCCGACCGATTTCAAGCCTCTTAGACATCTCGAGACGGGAGAGCTTTCGGTGGTGGCCGGGCTCACCAGGCGATATTCACCAATATCAACCTTTCGATTCTTTATGTAGCGTGTCATCTTGGTCTTGGACCCGTCTTCGGTCTTTACCAGACGCCACATGACCATGACACAGGGTTCGCTAATGACCTCGACATACCTCCTTGCAGTGGCCTCCATTGAGGTCTGAAAGACGTTAGACAACGGCTGAATCGAGGAAGCGGCCCACCCCATCCGTGAGGCATATTCAGTAAACACTTCTTGAGGCATCAAGATTTCGGCTGCTAATTCCTCACACGCTCTCTCGAGAGCCTTGTGAGCCTGCACTGGGCTCCTGTGAGATAAGCGAACCTTCTGAGACGGTGATAATAGCATATGCACAATCTCATGTGCGCAAGAATATCTTTGCCGAGTTAGAGGATTTGCGTTGTTCACAACAATAACCGCACTGTCTTGGTCAAGCTGGTATAGTAGCCCAGGGACATCTAGCTCACGCACCATGACTTGCTTCACACCGAGACAAGAGGCTACGGCATTGACATCTATGGGAGGGGTCAGTAACAGATGCTCTGGACATCTCCGCTTTAATTCAGATCGCGCGATCTGTTTGAATCTCTCCACGACGCCCTGTAGCCATCCAGATTTATGCACTAGGTTATGCCTCCGACTCGCTCACACTCAGGGCAGCGTCCCTCATGTCTTATTTGAACAGGGTTTTTGCACCTACAGATATACTCTATCGCCTCGAGTTCTCTATCTGGTGAAGATTGCTCTGAGTCAGTCGTTTCTGGTTTGTCCTCTGGGGGGTCTGATTCTTCTAGGGTTTGCTGGATTTCCTCCCGGATGTCTACCAAAAAAGCTGTTGACTCTGCTTGTCTGAAGGGGACCGACTGTTCTTGCTCCTCTAAATCGCTCTCTCGATATTCACCAAACTTGGACTCTATCTTTTCTTTTATATCTGGAGGTAGCTGTGCCCACGTTAAACCCCCTCCCTCGATCCGAAGGATTGTAGGTAAACGGAGATCTAGATACTCCGCAGCTTGATCATCTGTTAACCTGCGGCTCTCGCGTTGCATCCTGAACCAGTCTGCGAATTCTCTGCGTTCATCCATGTGCCTACGCACCTCCCTTATTTGTTTCTGTCCTGACCACGGTCGTCCACCCTGTAGGCAAAGCTTGTTTGACCCCACAATAGCGGGCCACTTTCCCTTATCCCAAGTATTCTCCCTGGGGGATTTCGCCCTCTTTCGCGCTCAGCCAGTAGACCACCAGGGCTTCCCTGGTCTTCAGGTCTATCTCATCTTGCATGGACGCTATGTGGTTGGGGTCCCTGTCCAGGACTCCCATGAGGGTGAACCCGTCAAGGGCGTGTCTCATGGCCTGGGCCTCCCGGCTCAGCGTCTCCAAGCGGGTGGATGTGGTGTCCTTGGGTGCATCACTCATGCTGGCATCCTCCTACGTGTCCATCGTTGCCCAGATTTTGCGATGTACTCGCGACCCCTCCCCGCCTCCTTCTCGACCTGCGGCCTTGGGGTGACGGAGGCGCGCCCTCCCCCTCCATGAGGGAAAGCTGCTCCGTGTTCTCCCGCAGGTCCTTCACTACCTCCTCAAACCTCTCGATGTCCTGAAAGTCACGGTAGACGCTGGCGAAGCGGACATAGGCCACCCGGTCCAGACGCCTCAGCCGCTCCATTACCATCTCACCCAGGATGGCGGTGCGTATCTCCGCGTGGCCCAAGCCCTGCAACTCGGCCTCTATGTCCTCCACGACCTTCTCGATCTCCCGGGAGGACACGGGCCGTTTTGCACAGGCCATCGCGATACCCCTGGTGAGCTTCTCCCGGTTGAACTCCTCGCGCCGGCCATCCTGCTTGGCCACCAGCAGAGCCGTGGTCTGGACTCGCTCGTAGGTGGTGAACCGCAGGCCGCACCGGGCGCACTCGCGCCTGCGCCGGACCCCGTTCTCCGTGGTCCGGGAGTCCGTCACCCTGGAGTCGGAAAAGTTGCAATAGGGACAGCGCATCCTGCTTTTACCATTTCTCAAACTTTTCTGAGAAAGTTCTTAGAAATACTATATTTTGTGTATCTATACTATAATACCACAATTTCTTGTAGTGAGGGTTACGATTCTAACCAAGGAATCCCAGCTTGTCAAGGGGTCCAAGTCAGTGGGGTAGAAGGTCTCAACCGCCGCCCGGACGGCACCCGCGCCGCCTTGGCCCCTTTCAAAGCCGGTGCCTCTGGGGTATAATTCGACCTGACGAATAACCGTGAGGAGGTGTGTCTTGGCTGAAAAAGGGCGAGTTGTGGTTGCCGCAGAGCACGGGAAGCCTTTCGAGATACGGGAGTACGATCTCCCGGACCCGGAGCCGGGGGCCATCATATTGAAGATGACCCAGGCGGGTATCTGCGGCTCCGACCTCCACATATGGCGGGGCGACCAGGTCAACCAGGACCTGCCCCCTACCGGCCGGGTCATGGGCCACGAGGGCACAGGCGTCGTGTACAAGATGGGAGATGGCGTGACGACGGACAGCCTGGGCACGCCCATCAAAGAGGGGGACCGCCTGATGCATGTGGCCGTTTTCCCCTGCTACCGCTGCCACATGTGCATCCGGGGCGACACCAACTGGTGCGCCAACCGCCAGTACCCCGCCGCCGACGTGTACCCCTACTTCACCGGCACCTACGCCGATTTCCTGTACCTCCCGCCGCGTCATCCCGCCTTCCGCGTGCCGGACGAGCTCCCCGACGACATCCTGGGCTACATCAACTGCGCCATAGGGACCGTGACCCAGGGCTTGATTAACGCCGGCGCCCACGAGGGCCAGTACGTGGTGATTCAGGGCGCGGGCGGCCTGGGCCTCAACGCCGTAGCTATGGCCAAGGACATGGGGGCCGACCGCGTCATCGTGCTGGACCGGCTGGAGAACCGCCTGCGCCTGGCAGAGGAGTTCGGCGCCGACTACACGATTAACATAGAGGAGTACAACACCCCTGAGACCCGCATCCAACGGGTGAAGGACCTGACCAAGGGCCGGGGCGCCGACATAGTGATGGAGTTGGTGGGCCGCGCCGACCTCCTGGCTGAGGGTGTGGAGATGCTCAGCAACGGCGGCACCTTCGTGGAGATTGGCGACATCATCCCCGGCCCCCAGGTGTCCATTGACCCCTCGAGGCTGCTGCAAGGGAAGCGCATCATCGGCTCACTGATGTACCGTCCAAGCACCCTGGCGGCTATCCTCGACAACATGGTCAAAAACCAGGATAAAGTGCCCTTCCACAAGATAGTGTCCCACAAGTTCAAGCTGGGGGACATCAACGAGGCCTTTCCCCAGGCGGAGTGGAGCCAGCGCCAGACGGATGTCACCCGCGCCATGCTGGTCCCGTAGGCGGGATAGGGGGCCACGTAAGAGATGAACGCAGAAATCGTCGCAATCGGGTCCGAGTTGCTGCTGGGGCAGATCGTAGACACGAACTCGGCGTGGATGGCCGAGCGGTTGGCGGACCTGGGGGTCAACCTGTTCTACAAGACTGTGGTGGGCGACAACCCGGGCCGTATGCGCGAGACCCTTACCCAAGCCCTGGAGAGGTCCGACGTGGTCATAACCAGCGGGGGAATCGGCCCCACCCAGGACGACCTCACCCGCGAAATCGTCGCCGAGGTGACGGGGCGTGGGCTAATCATGGACCAGCACCTGCTGGAGCAGATAAGGGAGCGGTTTCACCGGCGGGGCCTGATTATGACCTCCAACAACGACAGGCAGGCTTACATCCCCGCCGGCGCCATCCCCGTGGAGAACCCCAACGGCACGGCGCCATCCTTCATCGTCGAGGACCCCCGGGGCGTGGTTATCAGCCTGCCGGGGGTCCCCTTCGAGATGAAGTGGCTGTTCGAGCACGAGGTAGAACCCTATCTGAAGAGGAAGTTCGGCCTGTCGGAAATCATCACGTACCGCGTCCTCAAGGTGGCCGACCTGGGTGAGAGCAGCGTTGACGACCGCATAGGCCACCTCATGTCCGGCTCCAGTAACCCCACCGTGGGCGTGTTAGCCCATCCTGGGCAGGTTGACGTGCGCGTCGCCGCCAAGGAGTCGGACGCGGAAGCGGCCTTAGCCCTCATAGCTCCTGTGGAGGAGGAGATACGGGGGTTGCTGGGCAACCACATCTTCGCCACCGACAGCCAGACTATGGAGGAAGTGGTGGGCGAGATACTGCGCCGGAAAAATCTGACCATCGCCGTCTATGAAGACCTCACCGGCGGGATGACCGCAGAGCGGCTCCAAGCGGCCAGCTATGAGCACTTTGCCGAGGGCATCATCGGCAATAGCGCCGTCTCCCTGCGACGCGTCCTCGCCTCTGCGGGTGAATGCCCGGACCGCATTGACAGGCTGCTGGAGGACCGCGTCGCCCTCACCGATGAGATAGCCCGGGCCGTGCGGGTCCATAGCGGGACCGACCTGGGCCTGGCGGTGCACGTGGTGCCCCAGGGCGACCGTCCCTCGGAGAACCTGGGCCAGGGCACGACGTACATGGCCGTGGCCGGCCCCTTCACGTCTCCTCCTGGGGAGGAAGCGCCGGGGGGAGTGCGAAACCGGGTCTACAACTACGCCGGCCGGGGCCGCCCGGACCGCACCCGCATCAGCCTCAACGCGCTGGACCTGGTGCGCTGCACCCTCATGGAGGGTCTGTAGAGGGCTGGACGGGCCTGTCTGCTGTGCCCACCCGCCTGCTGCGCCATTGGTAAGAGTTGTTAGATTCCCTTTGCATCCGCAAATAGCTGAAGAACTTTCGCAGACGGGTAGGTTGACAAGGAAGCAACGGCGTTCGCTAGCTCAATCGGCACCAATCCGCCTTCGTACCTGCTACTGGTCAGCCGCGATAGAGTCGACAACGAGCGGTCGAAGCCGATGAGGTCCGTCTGCTTCGGGTCGGTTTTGAATAGCCCCGTGGGGACATTGAGGACCATGCTGTGACGGTCTCCCAGCTTCACAAAGACCTTAGCCCCGTAGTTGGTGTCCCTACCATATGGCGCACCCGAGATGTTTCGATGTTGGATGTTCTCGCGGATGTAGTTGTGGCTAGGGATGAACATGTGCCCTGCTGGGGCTGCATCGCGAATGAGGGTGAGATGGTCGGCGAATGCACCTGTTTTCTCCTGGCCTACCATATAAATGGGCGCGCCTGAGTTCATCGCGTGGTTCAGAAAACGCCTGATCGGGTTCACCAATTTGGAGTACTGCGCTCGTATAGAGAGCGGTCCATCCTTGACGAAGAGGGCTCTGTCGAGAATTTTGCGGTTGTTCTCCCAGTAGTAGCGAACACCTGTAAACAACAGGAGCGTTTCATGTACTCCCATGTAATCACTCGCTGTGCTGTCGGGAGCGTAGTCCTGCCCCATGTTTTGATGAAATCCAAGCATATCAGTGAGAAGGATCTCATCCCCACAGATTGGGCACGCCCCCTTGTCAGAGTCATAGGAGAGAGTCGCCTCCTGTGACTCGCAATGTGGGCATTCGAACGGCGGCAGACTTTTGGCTGAGCCATCCCACTTCTCATAGGCTAGCCATTTCAGCGTCTCAAATACTTCACCTTCAAGAAGCTCATCTTTGGTGGACTCGAAGATAGTGTAGCGAATCGCGTTGTAGACGTTCAAACCGGGGACGACGACGTGCCGCATGGGAAACACAGTGGCATGGTAGGCTGCTGCATTCTGCAGGATGTCGCGTAACGCGTAAGGATGTGGGTTGGACTTGTCCAGAGAGTCGATGGCGGGCTGGTCAAGACGAAAGAGTGCGGTCTTCACGAATGCAACCGCCTTGTAGGGAGGTCGAGGGGACTCGATTACTTGATACGAGCCATCAACTGCGAAAACGATTGGCAAGGTGTTAGGCGAAAAAGGCAGTGTCTCCCAGCTAGGCGTGCCACTTGTAGGCGGAGCGTTAGAGTCCTCGAAACAGGCTATCATTTTGGCAACAAGCGGGCTCTTGATTACGTCAAGATGCCCGAGCTTCGAGGCCTTTTCGGCAGGAAGTCGGTCACCTCGCATGTATGGCATCACCACTCCTCCAAGAGAGAGCTAGTATTGGGCACATCCTAAGAGGTTGCCGCAGCGGGAAGCACAAACTTTCGAGCCTGTAGAGGGACAACGAACCGATTGGACCGGGTTAGCATTCTGACGTAGCCAACAGTTCGCGTTTTCATCAAGTCGTCGCCGAGACCCTTGTAGGCCACGTTGACCTTGGCCAAGGCGTTGACATCGTCCTCGGAGGAAAGGTGGACAACGAAGAAGTTCTCGGTCTGTGCTAGCAGGTCGCGGCTGAGTGTGGATGGTGATTAAGTCGAGTAGACCATCCCAATGTGGTACTTCGCTCCCTCCTTTGCCAGCCTCTGATATATCTCTTCAGTGTCTTGCTCCCTGCTCGGGAATAAGACATGGGCCTCCTCGAAGAAAAGTTGAACATAGTGCTGACCGAGCTTGTTGAGAGTAAACTTGTGAACCTGTGCATAGAAAATCGCCCGTGTCAGCTCGAGCGAAAAGAACTTGGCTAGCTCGGGGTTCGCATTGCTGAGGTCCAAGATGGCAGTCTCGCCTTTGTCGAGGAGATTCTTGATGTCCTCGACGAAGTCGCCAGCCTTCGAGTCATGGTAGCCGGTGTAAGGCTGAATCATGCTGGGCCCAGCACCTACGGTAGGATTCAGGAAGGTCAAGATAGCCAGATCTTCAGCAGCTAAAATCGGGTCGCCACTACCCGATGAACGGAGTTCAGGGGCGTTCGGATTTGTTCGTTGGAACTCAATCAAGCGCTCAAATTCTGTACGCAGAGTAGCAAGGTTCGACGGTTCTGTGGGGACTGGTCCTCCGTACATCTTCGACCGCAAGCCTTCTGCGAACCCAGGATTGAATCCCTTCCTCAGCAGGTTCTTCAGCTTCGATTCGTCTGCTTGGAATCCGGCCTTCTCCAACACGGCCCAGTACATGAGGACACGGCGTGCGCTACGCACACGTTGGTTGTGGGGGAGCTCATCCAGTCCATCAAGGGACGGGATTTGCGAGGTTCTGAAGCTGTTCACGTAGATGGACCCAGTTCTACCATCGGAGTTGAGCAACTGGCCGAGGACCGCGTGGGACTTGTCAGGATGCGCATAGAAGTCGAGCCTCAGAGGCTTTGAATCCGTGGCCTCCTTCTTCGTCAGGGCGTACACCGTGGTTCGGTCCTTGTAGGCGGAGGCAATTGACACAGCGCCATCCTGCGGATTGTCGTTGGAGTACTCGCCGTCTACGTCGAATATCAGTTGCCCACAGGAGTAGGCGCGACCGTCTGGTGATTTCGTTGTCTCCATGACACTCTGCGCTATCAGTTTGACAATGTTACTCTTCCCCAAGCGGGTCTTGCCGAATAGGGCGGTACGCCTAGACATGAAATCGTCAGTAGACAACTGTACATTGACATTCGGCAGGGGTTTTCCAGGCAATGGCAGCCGCGCCTCGGTCAACCGGAGACTGCCAAGTGAGAACCGGTTTTGGTCCGGTACGGTGGCGTTCACTACGAGGTGAAGGAGTTTGTCGTCTGGGGCATAGACTCGGTACTTGTGAGCACTCACGATGTTGTTCAGGTCCCCTGAGAACTCTACACCCTCGTAATCGTCCAGGGACGGATAAAGCATCCCCAGGACGGTGGTCTTCAGCGCTCCCCACTGGAGCTCTGCTTGGGTGAAGACGTCGAGCTCGGGCATTGATTTCTTCTGCAACTCGAAGTAGGTTTGCTGTATATCATTAGATAGGGGCGTGGGGGCAACGTCTAGGACACGGAGTAAGGTGAGGTGGGGTGGCATATCTGAAGGAAGCTCGGAGGGCACCATGATTAGAAATGAGTTCCTTGGTATGCCTCCGACAGCAGCCTTAAACGGATCGGAGGTGATAATAGTTACTATATCATATCCGATCTCGAGAACATAACCGACAAAACGCAGGTTATCATAGTCTCGAGCATCACTTCTGCGCTGCTCAGTCTTGAGAAAGTCGTCAAGTGCCCTCATCGGGTTCTGTTGCATGACGGCCTCTTCGAAGTACGTGGTAGTCATCGCTCTCCTTATTCCCCGTGTTTTGAGGTCCATGTTTGACTGGTGATCAGAGCCTCTCCATTTCCAAGTTTATGCACCCGAACTGGTGATGGAATTTGGTTATAGAGGTCGAGCAGTTCTCTATGGGACGAGTTGGCGGCGGTCCACTGAACACCTCGGTCTGACGCCCTGCCCAGCGCGGCAGCAAGACGCCTTTGATCTTCGAAGGTGAACCTGCCACCCACGTAGTGCTCATGCAACTGCTCGCGGTGACCGCGACGATATGGTGGGTCAGCGAAGACGAGGTCACCATCATTTGCGCCATCAATGATGGCTTCGAAGTCGGAGCACATGAAATTAACGTCCGCGAGACTCTCCGCCACGTCTGATAGATCTTGGGCGGTGATGACCCATCGGCGCTCTTGGCCACCGTAACCGACATTGAACTCTCCAGCCAAATTATGCCGCCACATGCCCTTGAAACAGGTTCTATTCAAGAATAATAGGCGGGCCGCGCGCGTGACAAGGGGTAAGGTCTGAGGATCTAGAGAGCGCGTCTCATAGTAGCCGTTTCGTGTACTGGGGAAGGATTTGTACTCTGCCCAGACAGCATTGGAGTCCTGTCTCACTCCCAAGTACAGGTCAATCAATTCCCGGTTAATATCGGACAGAGTCGCCACTCTTGGACGCACGAAAAAGAACGTTGACCCGCCTCCTACGAACGGCTCTATGTAGTGGCGGAAGGTTCGTCGGTGAAGAAGCAGAGCCTTTGACAACTCTGGCCACATTCGCCTTTTCCCACCAGGATAACGAAGGAATCGCAACGTGCTGGCAGACATGAATGTTCTCCTTATATGGACGAAGCCAGTAGCAGAATCAGGATCTTTTGGCTCCCTCAACACGAAGGACCCTGATTTCGTGTAGTTTGGTGAGTAGTCAGGGATTCGAACCCTGGACACCCGGATTAAAAGTCCGGTGCTCTGACCAACTGAGCTAACGGCCCGCATCCGGTTAGAAACTCAGTTGACCAGAGGCTCTTTCATGTCCCAGGTGAAGAACCTCTCAATGCCATCGGGTCTCACCACCCCGAGCTCCTCGATATAGTAGCGATGACGCTCGTCCCCGTGGTGGTAGATGTGGACTGCCAGGACATTCCCGTTCTCCATTGACCAATCGGCGGGCATCCCCCATTCAAGCTCATTGTTGTCCAGCCCGATGCCGTGAAAGTATATCAGGGCGGAGTCGCTGTCCGGCACGCTGTGGCGCTCCAACACCCGGCGGCCACGGCCCTGGAGCTCGCTGAGCTTCACCCCGGGACGGGCCGCATTCAGGACCTCTTCCATTGCGTCGCCACAGGCCCGCGCAATCCTCCTGGCGAAATCGTCAGGCTCACCGCCTACCACCCAGGCCTTCCCGCCGTCCCAGTTGTAGTTGTTATACCGCCCGTGGCAGTCGAACATTATGTGCATCCCGGGTTCCAGGGTAAAGTCTTCCTCCAATCCGGTCGCAAGCTGGTGTACCGGGACGTCGCTTCCCCTGGGGTTGGCAAGTACCAGGCTCCCACGGTCGAGGACAAACCCGCCCAGGCGGATTGCTTCGGTGTAATAGCTTATATTCAGGTCATGCCACGACATGCCCGGCGCCCAGGACTTCACCGTGCGCTCTATGGCCGTCTGGTTCAGCAGCGAAGCCTCCCGCAGCAATGACAGCTCCGCATCGGTCTTGATCATGCGCACGTACTTCATCGCACCGTAGGCATCCGTCACCTGCATATCCGGCAAGTGGGATGCGACCATTGGCGCAAAGGAGAGGTTATCGAAACCCACGCGGCCCCTGTCCAGGCCAAGGTCTCGCAGCGCACCCACGCAGGCTTGGGCCAGGTCCTCGGCGTACTTGGCCTTCGCCTCCTGTACCCAGGGGATTTCGAGGGCGTCCCCGGGTATGAAGCGGTCAATGGCCGAGAGCTCCCACGGAATATCCAGGGGGACTATCACGCTCCGGTAAGGCCGGATGTCCTGCACCCAGGTGGGCTGGCGCAGGAAGAAGCTGATGTCCGAGTCGGGTATGACCACAATGGGATGGTCGGGTTCATGCCTGGAAATCACAACGGCGGTGAAGCCGTTGGCTTCCCCGTAGACCGACGTGGCACCGGATGCGTACCCGCTCAGATAGAGGGCGTTGCGCGAGTAGTAGGAGAGAATGCCATCCAGGCCGCGCGCCTCCATCGTATCGAAGAGCCTCTCCAGGTTGCAGAGGCGAGATGGCCGCCGTTTGTAGCCGAACTGGGGACCCATATCAGCGCCGGGTCTATCATCTGCCATCGTCGCCACCTCATTAAAATCTTGAGATATTGCTTATGCCGCAGGTCTTGCGCATCCAACGAGGAAAGAGAGTGCGGGCGTTACGTGTTCCGCCCGGTATAGGCCTGTTTCGCCCGGTCTATGGCGCGGACCCTCCCGTCCACAAGCATCTCCTTACGCTCGGCGGCCCACCGGTTGGATGCGGCTATGCTCGCGACGGTCCCCTGGAACTCCGGCATTACATAGCGGGCCAGCAGCTCATAGCTGTTGAGTATCTTCTCCCGAGGGGCCCAGTCTATGGTCTGCACCAGGAACCCACCAAACCCGCCGCTCTGCTCATCAAGGCGCTTGATGCCTTCGATGCAGTCATCCGGCGTCCCCACAATCCAGGACCCGGCTTCCACCATGTGGTCAATTATCTTTTCCAGGGGGCCGTCAAATCCCGCCTTGCGCCCGTTGGTCCCCTCGGAATACTCCCGGAGGTAGCGTCCGGCTCCCAGGCGCGCTTCGTTCATAGCTGCTTCGCGGCTTTCCGCCAGGTGGACCGGGACGGTTAGACGCCAGTCATCTCGATTCACGGTCTGCCCATGTTCTGCCGCCGACTCCTCGGCGATGGACCAGAGGCCCGCGAGGTCCGACGGCCCAGCCGACGGGTCTCTGGGTACTGTGATGGTTAGGACTTCGGCCCCATACTTGCCCGCAAGGGCCACCCCGGCCGGCGATTGCACCGAGGCCACCGCTACGGGCATATACGGCTTCTGGAAAGGGCGGAGATGTATGAGCGCTTCCTTTAGCTCGAACCAGTCGCTCTTGTAGGTTATAGGCTCGGTCTCGGTGAACAGCCGGATAATGACGCCAAGGGACTCGTCCATCATCTCCCGCTGCCTGGTGTGGTCAATGCCCATCATGTAGGCGTCACCGGGGAGAGCGCCCGGCCCAACGCCCAGCATCACCCTGCCGTGGCTCATGTGGTCCAGCTGCGCCATCCTGTTGGCGACCATCAACGGGTGATGGTACGGGAGGCTGGTAACCCCGGTGCCGAGCTTGATGTGCCGCGTCCGGTCCGCGGCGACGGCTATGAAAAGCTCGGGGGAGGAGATAATCTCCCACCCGGCGCTGTGGTGCTCGCCGACCCAGGCTTCGTCATAGCCCAGGTAATCGAGCCACTGGACCAACTCCAGGTCGCGGTCCAGGGCCAACGTGGGGTTCTCGCCAACACGATGGAAAGGACCCAGGAAAATCCCGAATTTCATTCGCTCAGGTAATGCCATTATCGTCGCGTTACTCCTTACGGTGATAGTTGCCGGGCATACCGGGCAGCCCGGCGCGCCCCTGGGCCTGCTAGCCCTAGGCTACCAGGGCAGCGATAATCCCTACAAGGCCCGCCAGCAGCCCTCCGCCGATTGCCAGGGTCGCCAGCAGGAGCTTGTCAATCCTGGCGTTCACCTGGTCAATCTTGGCGTTCACCCGGTCAGTCCTCTGGTCAATCCTGTCGTTTACCTGGTCAGTCCTCTGGTCAACCTTGTCATCCACCTGATCAACCTTGTCATTCACCTGGTCAATTCTGACGTTCACCTGGTCAATCCTGACGTTCACCTGGTCAATCCTGCCGCTCACCTGCTGAAGCCCGGCGGTCAGGTCAGCGTGGAGTTGGTGGAGCAAGGCCGATTGTTCAGCCATCCGCCCCTCCAGATTGCCCAGGTCTCTTTCTCCAGTGTCTGTCGCGATTGCCGTTGCCTCACTATCCGTTTGATAGACTATATTAGCACGGGGCGCTAGAGGCCGTACAGGCGGGCGCAGTTGTCCCAGAGTATCTTGCCCTTCGCGGCGTTGCTCAGGCCCTCAATGGACAGGAACTCGTCGGTGGCGTGAGGATAGGCGGAGTCGGGGTGGGGATAGTCGGTGGAGAATACTATTCTATCGTCACCCAAGCGGTCCACCACGTCCTCCACCAGTCGCTCATCCGCATCCACCGAGATATAGCACTGGCGCAGGAAGTAGGTAGAGGGCTTCTCAGAAAGGCGGACGGTCTCCCCGGCCCCAAACTTCGCCCACTGGTCGTCCAGCCGGTACAGCCACCAGGGGAGCCAGCTACAGTTGCCCTCCAGGAAAGCCACCTTCATACCGGGAAACCTCTCCAGCACGCCGCCCAGAATCATGCTGC
Organism: Dehalococcoidia bacterium; assembly: GCA_965197405.1. Taxonomy (GTDB): domain Bacteria; phylum Chloroflexota; class Dehalococcoidia; order Lucifugimonadales; family JAGWBF01. The sequence goes on from OZ240206.1 coordinate 140,464, forward strand.
TCATGGTCAGCATCAGCTCCAGGGAAAAGACGGAGGCGTGCAGAAGGGTGCGGTAGCTGGGATGTCCCACAAACCGCGCCCCCACGTAGTCCGTCGAGGCGGCGCCGGACGTGCCGTGGAAGCAGGCGGGGACGCCCAGGCGCTGTATCTCCTCCCAAAGCACGTCAAACTCGGTGTCATGGACGTGTCGCCCGCCAACGGGCATGGGCAACAGCACTACTCCCACGGCACCCAGCTCTTTAACTGCGCGCCGGGCCTCGAGGGCGGCAAGGTTGGGGTCGTGCTGGGGTATGATGGCCGTCGCCTTGAGGCGTTCCGGGGCCTCCATGCAGTAGTCGGCAACCCAGTCGTTGAAGGCGCGGCAGAGGGCCAGGGAGTATTCGGGCTCAAGGGAATCTATGGAGACCAACATACTGGCGCTGGTAGGAACATAACGGCTACGTCAATGCCCTCGACGTCCATAGCCCGCAGGGAAGAGGAGGCGTCGAACTGCTTGGCCCATCCATCCTTCATGACTGCCTGGGACTGGGCGTCCAGCCTCTCGTTGGCTTTCAGCACTTCGGGGTTCTCTGTCCAGGGAGGGACCGGCTGGCTGTCAACTATCCATCCGGCGTAGTGTCCCGCCCGGCTGGAGGTGGCCTGGGGGCGTCGGTCTCTGTACCCCTGGTCCAGGTAGCGCTCGTACAAGTCGGGGGGTTCCATCAAGTGAAGGTCGCTGTCGAGGATGCGGAACCCTGCTTTCGCCATCGCCGTCTCCTGGAACCCCGGGGTGGAGCTTCTTTATGATAACCGGACTAAAACATCTTCACGCCGGGAACACTGCCGCGGATGCTGTATAGGGAAGTGCGGGCGGTCAGGTAAATTGTCTGGTTGTCCGGCCCGCCGAAGGCCACGTTGGCCGGCTGCTCCGGGAGGACGAAGGTGCCCAGGTGACGCCCGCCGGAGTCCACCACCCACAGGCCGCCCCCGCCGGTGCAGTAGACGTTGCCCTCCACGTCAACCTTCATGCCGTCGGGGACGCCCTGAGCCTCCACGTTCATGTCCACGAAGACGCGACCGTTGCTCAGGGAGCCGTCAGCCTGCACGTCGAAGGCCCGGACGTGACGGCGCTCGGAGTCGTTGATATAGAGGATGGACTCGTCGGGGGAAAAGGCCAGGCCATTGGGACGAGCGAAGTCGGGGACTACCAGGGTGATGCCGCCGCCGGGGGTCACGCGATAGACCCCGAAGAGGCCAATCTCGCCCAGGTCGGGGAGGATGCCATAGGGCGGGTCGGTAAAGTAGATGCTGCCGTTGGAATGCACAACCACGTCGTTGGGGCTGTTGAGATGTTTGCCGTCATAGCTGTCAACCACCGTCTCCATACGGCGGTCTGCGCCCATCCGGGAGACCTGCCTGCCAGCGTGTTCGCAGGCTATCAATCGTCCCTCCCGGTCATAGGTCAGGCCGTTGGACTGGCGGCTGGGCGTGATGTAGGGTTCCAGGGTGCCGTCGGAGGCCCACCGGTAAATGATGTTGGCGGGAATATCGCTGAACAGGAGATACCCGTCCGGATGCCACACCGGACCCTCGGTAAACTGGAGTCCCGAGGCCAAGCGGTTCGGCTCCTGCTCGGCAATGAGGTCGGACATCTGGACGCTCATATCTTCTCCTTACTGCATACAAGTCACCCATGACCTTGTCAGGCCACACACGAGAGGTGAGAATAACGGCTGCATTTCCCCACTGTCACTCCCGCTTTCGCGGGAAAGACAAGTGGGTATTTTCATACGTAATGTATACGAGCCACGCCCCGGCGAAATATGGGCCTACTCGTAGGGTTGCAGCTTGATCTCGTGCAACGCCGGTATGACCTCTTTCCCCAGAAGCTCTACGGAGCGCATCACGTCCCCGTGGGCCATGTCCCCCTCGTTGCCGTAGATGTGGAGGTAGCCGGGACTCAGACGCTCTATGACCTCCGTCAGCTTCCTGGTCACCGTATCCGGGTTCCCCACGATGATGTTGTTGACTCCCTGGAGCTGCTCGTAGGTCATGCCCACACCCAGCCCCCCGGCGCCGGCTACGTTCCCGGTGGGACGCTGCGCCTTCACCTTTGTTGCCTCGCGGGACTGGTAGCCTGGCGGGTCGTTGTGCTCCCTTGGCCCCCTCTGGCGGTGGGCGATGGTCCACATGAACTCGCGTCCAATGTCCTGGGCCTTCTCGTCGGTATCGGCCACCAGCACGCGGAGGAGATACCCGAAATGCTCAGGCCCGGGCTTGAACCCGACCTCGTGGGCGGTGTCTATGTAGACCTGCTTCAACCACTCGGTGGTGTCCACTATGGCCCCAAGGTTCATATAGGGATGATGGTGGGTGGCGGCCCACACGACACTCTCCGGGCTGCCCGTGCCGGGGAACCAGATGTCCGGGCGGGGCTTCTGCATGGGCAGCACCCAGGGGTTCACCGCCCTGTAGTGGTAGTATTTCCCCTCATACCGGAAGGGGCCTGGCTCCGTCCAGCACTTGATAATCAGGTCGTGGGCCTCCTCGAACCGCTCCCGGTTCTCGGTGGGGTCTATGCCACCCTGGAGGCTCTCCACGGCAGTCCCCCGCACAAACCCGGAGATGATCCTACCGCCGGAGTAGCAGTCCAGCATGGCTATCTCTTCGGCCATCCTTATGGGGTCGTTGATGGCTATGACGTTCCCCAGTATGGCTATCTTTGCCTTCTTGGTGACCTTGGCGATAACGGCGGCATCCAGGTTTACCGACGGCTTCATGCACCAGTAGGAAGCGTGGTGCTCGTTGCTCATAATGCCGTCGAAGTTCACCTCATCCGCGAGGGCGTACTGCTCATGGTACTCGTTGTAGAGTACGTGGGCTTTCTCAGGGTCGAAGTACGTGTTGGGGAAGCCCAGACGCCCGGAGTCGTACTGTTCAAGGTCCTGATCGGTAACGTGGCCGTAGGGCTGCTCGGAGAACCAGTAGACCTCCACCTTGTCCTTGGGCCTGGCTAGCTGTTCAACCATGAGTGCCTCCTTGCGGTGATTCGCTTCAGTATAGCATACCCGACTGCTGGGCACCAATTAATACCCCGCCTGTCAGGGCAATAGGGCCTTGACCGGGGACGCTCCCAAAGAGCCGGCCAGGGGTATCTGTGCCGAGCTAACCGGCCCCTGGCGTGTGGCCGTTCAAGGCGCCCATACGTTGAAGTTTTCGAAGCTGAAAGAACCCTGATGCGGCTCGTAGTAATCGCCTGCTACGCTAACCCAGCCGGAATCTTGGTTGTGGGACAGGTCGAGCTTGTCAACCAGCTGCCCGTTGACGAAAAACCACCCGGCCTCTTCAATCGCGATTAACAGCAGGTGGTTCCTACTCAGTAAATTAATCCCTGCTTCCCATAGATAGCCGGACGCCACATCAGTGTATTCGTCGTCGTCAACGGCGTGGGTGGAGTGGAACCACCACGATTTATCGGTCATCCCGACTAACTCCAAGTGATTAAATATCGGATTGCGAAATACGAACCCATAGTACCAGTCGTTGCTCTGGGGGTTAATGAACTCGGCTTCCACTACCAGGTCCCGCGTCCACACTCCACTATCATGGATAGCTATTGACTCAGGCTCCTTTTCCAACTTCCCGTCGGCGGGGCCGTAGCGCATGCTTAACCGGTCACCCTGGAAATTTTCGAACCTTGTAACGGCCCCGGCCACTTCATCGCCTTCATATGCTCCGGTAATGACGGCAATATCTCCAGCGCCGGTCACGGCTGATAAGTCCAGCGACGAGACAAATTCGCCGTTGACGAAAAGCCAGCCGCGTTCTTTGATGGCGACGACTCTCAGGTGGTTCCGGCCCCCGGCGCCAGTGTCGAGGTTTCGAAGCGTGCCACCGCCAATAACTTCACGAGGAGGCTCGTCTCCAGTCACCAGTGACCAACGCCGGTCGCTGGTAACTACGACGTGAATAGCTGGGCCGGTGTCCCTGTCCCGAAGGAAGAAGCCATAGTCCCATTTGTTAGAAGCTGCCGAGTATGGGTTAACAAAGGTCGCCTCCACCACCATGTCGGCAATGGAGACGTTGGCATACTCGGTCTCGATGAAACCGTCCGATGGGTCATGCCGCAGCTCGCCGTCGGTGGGGCCGAAATCGCTGGTCCGCCCAGGCGTGGGCGTAGCGGTGGGCCGGCGGCTTGGCGTAGGCGTGGGAGCGGGTGTGCCGGCCTGGAGTGTGGGGATTTGCTGTTGCACCGTCTGCTCCGATATGGCGAAGCTCAGCCCTTCGACGGGCCTCCCACTCGGCGTAGTTTCATAACCGAAGGTGTTGATGCCCAGGATCTCGCCGGACATCGAGAGCATGGGACCCCCGCTGTTGCCGGGATTGATGGCCGCATCGGTCTGAATCACGTCGCTGCGGTACGCTGAATCGTAGCGCACCGCCGACACGATGCCCCGGGTTACGGTGGCCTCGCCCGGCAGCCCCAGGGGGTAGCCTATGGCCACCACTTCGTCGCCGGGCTGTAGGACTGCGGCGTTGCCAAAGGGCAGGGTCTGGAAGCTGCCGCAGCAGATGCTGACCACCGCCAGGTCGCGAACGCTGTCCGTGCCCAGGACGGAGCCGCGAAAGGTAGTGGAATCGTTTACTACGACGCTGACCTGTACTTCACCTTCAACGACGTGATGGTTGGTAATGACGTACCCGGTGCGGCCCTGTGTCTCGAAAATGACCCCGGAGCCGGACCCCGAACCGGTCTGAATCCGCACCACGGCAGCCCTGACCTGCCTGATCATCGCGCTCAGCGACGCCGCCGGGTCTTTGGTTGGCGTGGGTACCGGCGTGGGGGTTAGGGTTGGCCGGGGCGTCGGCGTGGAAGTAGGCGTCGGTCGTGGCGTCGGGGTTGGTGTGGGTGTCGGAGTAGCCGTCGGCACAGGCGTCGCCGTTGGGGTTGGTGTGGGCGTCGGAATAGCCGTCGGCACAGGCGTCGCCGTTGGGGTTGGTGTGGGCGTTGGAGTAGCCGTCGGCACAGACGTCGGCGTCGGTGTGAGGACGACGGCGAGCGTGGCGGCCACGCGGGCCTCGACGGTGGCGCCAATGTCCGGTGTCGGGGTAGGTGTCGCCGTGGGCAGAGCGGCAGCCACGGCAGCCTGAACAGTGGCGCCAATATCTCGTGTGTCCGTCGGGGCAGGCGTTGGACTTTCGGCGGCGCAAGCAACCGCCAGCAGGATGGCAACGACCGGCGCCAATGCGCGCCAAATGCTCATACGTCATTATTCCCAATAGCCGAGAATCCCGACCCCCAAGCCGGCAAGTCCTGGTCCAAGCCGGTTCAGGATAGTATAGCCGGCATAGTCTTGCCGCTTCCAGGGATACGCCGCCAGACTTCACGGGCAAATGTTCAGGGTTGATGCTGGGCCATAGCCCCGCGTGTACGCGGTACAGCAAAGGAGTGAGATGGTGTGCAGGCTGCCTAGGTCCCGGTCAGCTTGGGACCCGACTGTGGACCAGGTTCGGCGGAGGTGAAGTTACCCTACCCCGCCTGTCAGGGCTGAGCGCATGCTCAATCATTCCAGGCGGGGCAGCTATCGGGTACGTCTTTACTCGACCGGGGCCGCGGTTATGTCAGGCTTTCAGAAAGAGCCTAGATGTCCTCGTAGGGTTGCAGCTTGATTTCGTGCAACGCCGGTATGACCTCTTTGCCCAGGAGCTCGATGGAGCGCATCACGTCCTCGTGGGCCATATCCCCCTCGTTGCCGTAGATGTGGAGGTAGCCGGGACTCAGGCGCTCTATGATGTTCGTCAGCTTCCTGGTCACCGTCTGGGGGCTGCCCACTATGAGGTTATTGACCTCCTGGAGCTCCTCGTAGCTCATGGTGCGCCCAAAGCCCCCGGCTCCGGGTAGGGTCTGCTGTATCTGCACCGCCACCCGGGACTGGTAGCCCGGGGGGTCGTTGTGCTCCCTTGGCCCCCTGTTGCGGTGCTCCTCGGTCCACATGAAGGTGCGTCCAATCTCCTGGGCCTTCTCGTCGGTATCGGCCACCAGCACCCGGAGGAGATACCCGAAATGCTCAGGCCCAGGCTTGAACCCGACCTCCCTGGCCGTGTCCACGTACACCTTCCTCAATCGCTCGGTGTGGTCGAGCAGAGACCCCAGGTTCATGTAGGGGTGCTGGTGCTGGGCCGTCCATACCACGCTCTCGGGGCTGGAGAGTCCGGGGAACCATATTGGCGGGTGGGGTTTCTGGATGGGCAGCACCCAGGGGTTCACCGCCCTGTAGTGGTAGTATTTCCCCTCGTACCGGAAGGGGCCAGGCTCCGTCCAGCACTTGATAATCAGGTCGTGGGCCTCCTCGAACCGCTCCCGGTTTTGCGCGGGGTCTATGCCGCCCTGAATGCTCTCCACGGCGGTCCCTCGCACGAACCCGGAGATGATCCTGCCGCCGGAGTAGCAGTCCAGCATGGCTATCTCTTCGGCCATCCTTATGGGGTCGTTGATGGCTATGACGTTCCCCAGTATGGCTATCTTGGCTTTCCTGGTGACCTTCGAGATGACGGCGGCATCCAGGTTTACCGATGGCTTCATGCACCAGTAGGAGGCGTGGTGCTCGTTGCTCATGATGCCGTCGAAGTCCACCTCATCCGCCCAGGCGTACTGCTCGTGGTATTGGTTGTAGAGCACATGGGCTTTCTCAGGGTCGAAATACGTGTTGGGGAAGCCCAGGCGACCCGAGTCGTACTGTTTAAGGTCCTCCTCCGTGACATGGCCGTATGGCTGCTCCGAGAACCAGAAGACCTCTACTTTATCCTTCACAGGCGCCTCCTTGCTTGCTATTCAGCTAGTGTACATGGTCCCGGCTATTGCAGATTCGACAGGAAGCTGACGGTCACGTCGAGAAACTCCTCGGGCTTCTCCATCTGGGGGGAATGGCCGCACTCGTCTATGATGTGCAGGGTGGAACCCTGCAAGACTTTGTGGTAAATCTCCCCGGCGTTCAAGGGCACAATGCCGTCCTCACGCCCCCATACGACGAGGGCGGGGACACGGACGAGCTTCAGGTACTCGGGGAGGTTGGGATTGTGCATATAGGGTCGCCAGCAGAGACGGGAGGCCATCTCCCTGTTCCGCCACTGCACGTCTTGCTGCTCTTGGGTAAGATCGGCCAGGTTAGGCGCCTTGCTGATGTCGTAGTAGGCCAGCTTCTGGGTCTGCTCGGGGGACACCATGAGCACCTCTGCGATCTCTCCCACGCCGGGCTTGACGCCTACGGCATTCACCAGGACGATGCCGCTCAACCTGCCGGGACTCATGGCGGCTATCTCTGCCGTTATCCAGCCTCCCATCGAGAACCCCATAACGGCCACCTGCTCCAGGCCCAGGCTTTCCATGAATCCCAGGTAGAAGTGGGCCACGTCGGTGATGGAGCTCACCCATTCAGGACGCCCGGTTTTGTTATAGCCGGGATGGGAAGGAGCATACACAGTGAAATGCTCGGACAGCGCCTGGTGATAGGGCAGCCAGCCAGGATTGCCGCCCGCGCCGTGAAGGAGCAACAGGGGCGCGCCGCTCCCTCCCCTGAGCACCTGGGTGCTTGTTCCCCCTACGTTGACGAAGTCTTCAGTCCAGCTTTTTGTAGTAGTCGTCATCTGGCTTGTCCTCCATTCTTTGCTATTGGACTCTCCGGTTTGAGCATCGGCTGGCACGTCAGGGAGATAGCGTAGGTATACGGCCATGCCGAGGCGGTGCAGACAGACTGAAGTTTGCCGTAGGAGGTGAGGTTTGTCAAGAGCGTGGTAAGGCTCGCACGGGAGGGGGAAGTTGCAAAACTGAAGGGCGCGGCATATCATATCTAACGCCACATGGCTTGAGAACCAGTATTCCATCGCGCGTCGGCGACTGAAGACCACCCGGTACCGGGTGGTGTAATTTATGCCTATGGGCTGATGGCATGACGACCCCAAGGTAGCCGACCCCATATGCTACCGGGCCGAAGACGTACGTGAAGAGTCCTATTGATACCTGCAAGTGATCTAACCGGCCCCTTGAAACGAATGCGAGGCGTGTACTACGGCTGGTGGCTGGTGGGCGTAGCCGCCCTCGTCATGGCTCTGGGCACAGTACCCCTCTTCCAGGGTATGACCGTCTGGTTCCCGGTGCTGGAGACCCGTTTCGCATGGAGTCGCGCCCAGCTTTCCTGGGCCTTCTCCCTGACCCGCGTCGAGGGGTCAATTACCGGCCCGATAGGGGGATACCTGATTGAACGGCTAGGCCCGCGCCGGATGGTGCTCATTGGAATGCCCATCCTGGGCGGCGGGTTTGTGATTTTCAGCAGGGTCGAGGAGCTTTGGCACCTGTACGTTGCCTTCGTAGTCATGAGCGTGGGCGCAGGGTTGGGGACCTGGCTTCCCGTGATGACGGTGCTGAATAACTGGTTCCTCAAGCGGCGGACTACGGCTATGGCCCTGGCTATGGAAGGCTACGCCATAGGGGGTATAGCGCTGATACCCCTCCTGTCCTGGGGCATAGACCCGGAGCAGTTCGGCCCCGACCGATGGCGGTCGGCGGCCATGGGCATAGGCATCGTCATAATACTCCTGGCTCTGCCCATTTCGCTGCTGGTCCGCAACAGGCCCGAGGACTACGGCCAGCGCCCCGATGGGAACACGTCAGACCCCGGACCGCCTGCAACAACGGCCCAGGCTGGAGCCGCACAGCCGAGCATGGTGGAGCCGGGCCTGACATGGCAGGAGGCCATGAGGACCCGGGAGTTCTGGATGATCACTATGGGCCATGCCTGCTCCTCCGTCGTGGTCGTGACCATGATGGTACACCTGGGCTCCATGCTCAACATAGACCGGGGTCTCCCCCTGCCCACGGTGGGCTGGATAGTGGCCACGTACACGGCCGTCGGAGCGGTATCCATCCTGGTGGGCGGCTATTTGGGCGAGCGGATACCAATGAGATTGGCCCTGTCCGGGTTCTCGGCGATACAAACGCTGGGTCTGGCCGTCATCCTCATGTCCGAAAGCACATCTATGGCGTTCCTCTTTGCGGTGCTTTTGGGTATCGGCTTCGGGGGCCGTACCCCTCTGACCACCGCTATCCGGGGCGTCTACTTCGGTCGAAGGGCCTACGCCAGCATCACGGGCATGTCCATGATTCCAATGAACATCATGATGTTCGCCATGCCCATATTCGGCGGGTATATGTACGACATCAAGGAAAGCTACGACATACCCCTGGGAGTGTTGGTGATAGTCAGCTTCCTGGGCGCATGCGCTTTTCTGGTGCTGGGCAGACCGAAGCCCCTGCCGTCGGTCCCCGCACCACCAGGGGGAAGCAAGGGGTAGAGAGACGGGGATACCCGGTACATGGCCCTTGGTCGTCCGTGAAGCAGCACTAGCCGTGGTCCAGCAGGCCTCGGACCGTCGCGAAAATATCCTCAAACATGGGGCGGGTGAGACGCCCGGTCTGGGTGTTCTGCTGGCTGGGATGATAGGAGGCGACCAGGACGGTCCGGTCTGGCAGCGTGTGCGTTGCGCCATGTCCGAAGCGGGGTCGTGGCGCGGGCAAGGCCCCGCCGCCGGAAAACTCGGCGTGCGCGGCGAGATAGACGTCGAAGGCGATTTTGCCCAGAGCTACAACTACACGCAGGTTTTTGAGGAGGCCAAGCTCGCGCAGGATAAAGGGACGACAGTCCAGCAGCTCCTCCCGCAGGGGCTTGTTGGCCGGGGGCGCGCAGCGCAAGGCCGCCGTGATGTATACGTCCTCGAGGGCCAGGCCATCGTCCCGGTGCAGCGAGGTGGGCTGATTGGCAAAGCCGAACTTGTGCAGGGTCCCGTAGACCCAATCTCCGCTGCGGTCGCCGGTGAACATGCGTCCCGTGCGGTTTCCCCCGTGGGCCGCCGGCGCCAGGCCCACCACCAGCACCCGTGCGTCAGGGTCCCCGAAGCCGGGGAGGGGGCGTCCCCAGTAGTCCCACTCACGGTACATCCGCCTCTTGGTGCGGGCCACCTCCTGCCGGTACTCCACAAGACGGGGACACCGGGTGCAGGCGATGACCTCCTGATGCAGCTCGTCAATTGTTCCCATATCTCCGCTCAACGCCCACGGACACGTCATGGCTGAATAGCCATATTCTACCACAGCTATAGAGGCGCAAAGACGGCCAATATGGTGCAGGGCGAAATCCCTGTTATAATAGTGCCGTCTCATGGGTGATTGGCACTGACGAACAGCCTACGGGCATCCCAAAGGCGGCTGGGTTTCAAGTCGTTTTATGATCAGGAGGTGCTATGTACTACTACGATCCGAAGGAGAGGCAAACAAAAGAGCTGGCGCCTGGGGTGATGGCACGCACCTTCTGGGGTGAAAAAATGCTGCTGTCCCTACTGGAGTTCGACCCCAACTCCGAAGTCCCCAACCACACCCACCCTCACGAGCAGGGGGGTATGATACTGGAGGGGGAGCTGGAGATGAACATCGGCGGGGATGCCAGGCTGCTCAAGCCCGGCGACACGTATATCATACCCGGTGGAATCGAGCATGGGGGCAAGTCGGGAAGCGCGCCCGCGCGGGTGCTGGACATCTTCAGCCCCGTCCGGGAAGAGTTCAAGTATTAGCGGATAATGCCCCATTCGCCCGGCGGCCAGTAACGAATCCAGGCCTTGCCCACGATTAGCTCTCGATTCAGCGGCCCGAAGGAACGGCTGTCGTGGCTGTTGGACCGGTTATCGCCCATGACGAGGTACTGGCGCTCACCCAGGGACCACTCATCCGGCGTATCCAGGCTCCCGCTGGTAGTGGCGTCTCTCGGTAGGGCGTCGGCATTGCCATGAGGCCCCCCCGCCCGGAGGTAGGATTCCTCGAGCAACCGGCCGTTTACAAAGACCCCGCTGCCCTCCATGCGGACGTTCTCTCCAGGCAGTCCGACGATGCGCTTGATGTAGTTCCTGCCCGGTTGGCGGGGGTAATGCAGCACGACCACATCCCCTCGCGACACCTCACATCGCCGGTACGCCATCCGACTAACCAGTATGTACTGGTCCCCGTGAAAGCTGGGTTCCATGCTCTCGCCGTGGACCACGAAGCGCACTGAGGTGAGGAATTCAGCAAGTTTGTAGAACGGCCCGAACCTGAGAAGCGCCTCAATCGCAGACCCGGGCACAGACCCAAGGCGACGCCTGTACTTCAAGGCGGGTGTACTAGGTGTACTATCGAACCCCATTAAGGCGGACCCCATCAACGCGCCTGCAAACTGACGTGCGCCGGACGGCAGAGGGCTGTCAGATAACAGAGAACCGCCGGCGCACCAATACTAATCGCCCATGACCTTGTCAGGCCACATGAGAGGATGAAAACCCTATTTTCAGGCAATACAGGCCCCGCGTGTCATTCCGAACGTAGCGAAGTGGAGTGAGGAATCTCAGGCGCGGGCTTATCCCAGAGCATGGATTTTCAGATTCCTCGCTGCGCTCGGAATGGCATCAGACGGGATGAAGGGCATTTTCATGGTAATACTACCGGAACCCCGGACCCTTACGGGCGCTCAGCCTACGTCCCGTACCGGACGTCGGCTACCTCGTCCTTGTAGGTCACATTCTTGGTGGCCCAGAAAATCTCGGCGATCCTGTCCACCGTAGCTATCAATTCCCTGGCCGCGGCCTCGTCCACGTTTTGCTTGTTCCTGCCGGCCAGCTTGTTGGCCTGCCAGACCGTGGTATGGAGGTCGGGATAGTTCTCCAGGTGGTCGGGCCTGAAGTAGTCGTGCCAGAGGATGTCGAGTTCCTTCTTGCACAACTGGGCGTGCTCCTCCTTGACTGCCACGTACCTGCTTATGGTGTTGGAGTAAGCCGCGACCACATCGGCGGCGGCGCCGGAGTCCGGCCTCTCCAGGGCGTTGATTCTGGCGACCATCTTCAACACCGTCTGGGCGGCAATTTTGGCGGATATGGGGTCGTAAATACCGCAGGGAATGTCGCAATGGGCGTGGGCCACCTGGGCCGGGAAAACCCGGTTCACAATCTTGAACAGGCTATTTAGCATCGTAATATCTCCCTTCTATAATTTTCGCAAGTGCCATTTTAGCCCCTTACGTCTTGGGCCGCAATAGCAGCCGCCCTAGAGCCAACCGGCGACCCGCTCGCCGATCATCAGCGTCGTGGCGTTGGTGTTGGCCCTGATAACGTCGGGCATAACGGACGCGTCAACGACCCGCAGGGCTTCCATTCCATGTACCCGGCAGTGCTGGTCAACTACCGCCAGAGGGTCCGAGGCCGGCCCCATCTTGCAGGTGCCGGAGATATGGTATGCAGTGGTCACGGTTTTCAGCATCCAGGCGTCCAGAGCGTCGTCAGAGGCCAGGTCCTCGTCCGTAGGGATCGTCCGCTCCGCGACAATATCCTTGTACACGTCGTTCTCCAGCAGCCGGAGGCACAGGCGCACGGCCTCTCGCAGTCGCTCACGGTCCCAGGGGTCTTCCAGGTAGCGATAGTCCATGTGGGGCTGCACGTGGGGATCGGTGGAAGTGAGGGTCAACTCGCCCGAACCGACTGCCAGCTCCAGTATGCAGATGATGGAAACACCCTCGCCGCTCGATGCGCCCCCGCCCCGACGGATATTGGAGTCGAAGGAGACGGGATTGAGTATCACGTCGTTGCGGGCGCTGGAGCCGGCGGCGGTGTAGCGGAGGCATACGTCGGCCCTTCGCCCATTGGGATAGAGCGGGAAGCCCTCTTTTGTGCGCAGACGCACCGGCACCACGGGATGGTCCCTCATGTTCTGGCCCACCCCGGCCAGGTCATGGAGCACCTGAATACCCAGGCTCCGCAGATGGTCCGCCGGCCCCAGGCCGGATAGCATAAGTAGCTGGGGAGATGCCACCGGCCCCGCACTCAAGACTATTTGCTCTCCCTCGACTACGAACTTCTCCCCCCCGCTCTCCACTTCCACTCCCGTCGCCCTTTTGCCGTCAAAGAGAATACGCGTGGCGAACACGTTGGGCTTGAGGGTCAGGTTGAGCCTGTGGCGATTGGGGTTGATATAGGTCAGGGCCGTGCTCATCCGGACCTCGTCCACGTTGTTCTCGGTCCGCTGGCTCACTCCCGCATTGTCGGGATGGTTCATGTCCGAGTGTTCGGGGAAGCCCGCATCCACGCATGATCTGTAAAACGCCTCCTGAAAGGGCAGCCAGTCCTTCCGCTTGATCCGGCGGACGGGGATGGGGCCGTCGGAGCCGTGAAAGTCGTCCCGGATGTCGGTGTCGGTCTCCAGCTTCCTGAAGTAGGGCAAGACCTTTTGATAGGACCACTCGTCGTTGCCCAAGGACGCCCAGGCGTCGTAGTCTTCCGGGATACCCCGCAAGAACTGCGGCCCCGGCCCGTTATGGGCGCTACAACCCCCCATCACCCTGGCCCTTGGCACAAGCATCGGCTCTGCCTGTTGGGGCGTGGCGGTGCCCACGAATGACCAGTTGTGGGGATTGTCCTTTGCAAAGGCCGCTTCAGTGGTGGCGTACTTGAGGTCATCGGGGAGACTCGCCAGATCCGGGTAGTCCGGCCCTGCCTCCAGAAGCAGCACCGACCGCTTGGGGTCTTCGGACAGACGTGTAGCCAGGATGCCGCCTGCGGACCCGGCCCCGATTACGATTACGTCATACTTCACGTTTTCCTCCTTAGTAGTGGCTGCTAACCTTCCGCCTCTTGGACCCCGGTATCACGCATTTCTCGCCCGCATTTTTCAAATGGCATGACCGGAGAGACGCCTACCCCTGGAAGATGTCTTCAGGCAGGAATGCGGAGACGGTCACGTTGGGCAGGTCAACCACGTTGCTGATTCTCAGGTCCACGGCTACGCTGCACAGGACATAGGCCTGCTCACGAGTCCAGCCCCGTTCCTGGAGCAACTCTATCATGTTTATCAGGGCGTTCCGGGTGGCCAGGGTTATGTTCTCTCCCTCGTTGACCCCGTCTTCCCGGATAGGCATTCCCATAGTTGCGATGAAGTTACGCGGCGATGCCCACTCGGGAGAGAGGAAATAGTCGGGATGGGAGAAGCGGGGCCAAACGATGTTGTGCCGGGCAGCCTCGCCCTCGTGTATGCGGAAGCGGACTGCCACCGTCGCCCCCATCTCTATGGCGGAGATGCAGGACTCGCCGTCGCCCTGGGCGTAGTGGCCGTCGCCCACAGAGTAGAGGCCGCCGTCAACGCTGACGGGTATCAGTATCTTGCACCCCTTGGTCATCTGCTTGATGTCCGCATTGCCGCAGTTCTCCCTGGGCGGTATGGTGCGCAGCCCCGTGCTGGCGATGGGTTCCGACCAGGGTATGGCGTCCTGGGGGTCGGGCGGGAACGCGATGCCGCCTCTCGCGGCAAGCTCCGCCTCCCGGCGCGCCCACTCTTCCACCTGGGCGTGGGAGGGAGCCAGCCCCGTGACCCCCATGAAGGAGCCGTTGGGAATGCGGACCCCGGGAATCTGGGGCGAGGTGGCCCACCCGTCCTTCATGTTCCAGTGGACCAGGAAATGCTCATCGAACAGGCTTCGCAGGAAGCCGATGCCAGGTGCGATGATTGTCCAGGCGGTGCTTTGGGGGATGATGTCCAGGTACTCGATTTCCAGCAGGTCTCCCGGCTTGGCCCCCTTGATATACACCGGCCCCGTGAGGGCATGGGCCACGCCCATTCCGACGTTTTTCAGGTCCGGGGCCGTCATGTGAGGGAGTATCTGAGAGTCCATAGCGTCCAGGGCTTCGACGACGACTTCTTCGCCGGGGTCCACCTCGATGACCGGCGGAATATCGGGATGCCAGCGGTTGTGCCCCTTGCTGGCCTGGTCCTTGAGCTTCTTGCTACGGTCTATCTCGATACTTTTCATCGTGCTCTCCTTACGGCTTCATAAAGTGGAGTCGCGGACGAGGACATAGCTTCTCACAAGGGTGAGTGTACTCACAGCTTCGCGCCGTGTCAACATTCGCCAGCATCCGACGATTACCTCCGAGGGTCTTTTGCCGGGGCCTTTTATTGTCACCCCGACTTTTCATTGTCACAAGCGCAGCGAGGAATCTAAAAATCCATGCTATCGAGTAAGCCCGCGTCTGAGATTCCTCACTTCGCTTCGCTCCGTTCGGAATGACACGCGGCGCGGGGCCTGTATTACCATGCAAATACTCTTCGTCATACCCGCGAGGTTTGTCCTCGTGAAAACGGAGAGCGGGGACCCACGGCCCCGGTCCCTGGACTCCCACTTTTGTGGGAGTGACGGTTAAGGGCGCGGGACATATTCAGAGTATCCTCAATGGGTATCCCAATACGTAGGGGACGTAGGGGCAACCCTCGTGGTTGCCCATCCCACACCCTGGGCAACCACAAGGGTTGCCCCTACAGACGCGTGATGCACAGGCGTTGCCTTGGGACTTCCTCTCCTTGACGGGGTTGCCCCAACCAGGCGCGTGATACATATTAAACAAGTATTCGTGTCCGGCCCATGGGCTCTTTGATAGACCTGAGTTAGCTCACGAGCCTGATTTCACCTTGTAAAATTCAATTTGCATCGAGCGTACCGGGCGAGAAGGCGCTTTGCAAACGCCGGCTCACAGGGCGGAGGGCCTTATGGTGTGCCAGGCCGTCTCTTGCTCGTAGGCGTGGGCTACCTTCAGGACCGCCTCTTCCGCGAAGGGGCGGCTGCCTATCTGGAGTCCAACGGGTAGACCCCGGGAGCTCAGCCCACAGGGTACGGAAATGGCCGGAGCGCTCGATAGGTTGAAGGTGTTGGTGAGCATGAAGGGCAGGCGCGCCGCCGTGCGCTTGCCGGTAATCACCGGGTCTTCCTGCTGGAGCCTGGGGGCCACTCTTCCCGAAGTGGGCGCCACCAGGACATCGTACCTTTCGAGGGTCTCATGGACCTGCTGCCGCAACATGCTCCTGAGCTTCTGGGCCTTGTAATAGACCTGGGCCGGCATAATGCTCCCCACGAGAAGGCCTATGCGGTTGTCGTGACCAAAGTCCTGGAGGCGGTCCCTGACCCAGTCCCGCATGTTCGCCGCAGGCTCCGCTGCCAGCGATACCGCGCCGATGGCGTTAGCGTGCCTGGTAAGGGGAATGGAGACTTCCTCCACCGACGCCCCTAGCTCTCCCAGCACCGCCGTCGCGTTGACAACAGCCGTCCTGACCTCCGGCTCCACCTGCTCGCTGTTTATCAGCTCTTGTACCACGCCTATACGCATGCCCTTTATGTTGCCATCCAGCGTTCTCCTATAGTCCGGCACCGGGGCATCCCAGGTATAGGGGTCCTTGGGGTCGTAGCCGGCGATGGCTCCCAGGGTAATGGCGGCGTCCTCTACGGTCCTCGATATGGGTCCTACGGTGTCCATAGACCATACGCCGCGCATGACTCCGTAGCGGCTCACCCTGCCCCAGCTGGGCCTCAGACCCACCAGAGCGCCCCAGGCGGCGGGCCTCCGTATGGAGCCTCCGGTATCCTCGCCCAGAGAGGTGGAGCACAGGAAGGCGCCCGTGGCAGCGCCCGAGCCGCTGCTGGAGCCTCCGGCAGACCTTTCCAGGTTCCAGGGACTGCGGGGGAAGCTGAAACGATGAGTGAAGCCGGTAATGGCGAACTCCGTGAGGTTCGTCTTGCCCAGGAGGACGGCCCCGGCTTTCTTCAGATTCGCTATGGCCGTGGCGTCTTCCTCGGGGATGAAATCGGCAAAGAAGCGCGACCCGCCCGTGGTGCGAATACCCTTGGTCCATAGCTGGTCCTTCACGGCAACGGGGATCCCGTGCATTGGGCCCAGGTAGCCGCCCTGGACTATTGACCGCTCGGCCTCGTGAGCAGCCCGGAGAGCTTCGTCGCGGCACACGGTGAGGTATGCGTTGAACTTGAAGTCGAGGTCGTCTATGCGGTCCAGGTAGGCCTCGGCGGCCTCCACCGGAGAGACCTCCATCTTCTTTATGAGGCGTGAGAGATCTGTAGCGGAGAGAAAAGGTATGTCTGCTTTATTCATTTCGGCCCCCTTCTTCACCCTGTAAAATAGATGCCTGCTCTTTGCCTATCCCGCACACCTCGGCCACCAGCTCGTAAGAGCGGACCCGCTCAGCGAAACCGTAGCAGATGGTGACGATGCTGAGGTCTGGGGTCTGGTACGCCTCAGCGATGACCTCCAGCCCTTCCTTCACACGCTGTGGGTTGCCGTCAGTGCAGTACTGCCGGTAATGCCTGATAAAGGCCAGCTCGTTGCTCTGGTAGGGGTAAGACAAGGCCGTTTCCACTGTGGGTATACCCGTGGCGCGTCCAATGACGGACTGGAGCCGGGCAAGGTCGCGGCTGACGCTGAGGTGCCAGGCTTCCTCGTCGGTCTCGGCACAGAGGACCTGGACCCCCACGTTTACCTTCGGCTCGGACAGGTAGGCCGACGGCTGAAAGTTCTTGCGATAGGCCTCCACGATGGCCGGGCCATCCTCGACCCCGATGCCGAAGAAATGGGCGTATGCGAAGGGAAGGCCAAGCTGGGCCGCCATGAACGCGCTCTCAAACCTGGAACCCAGCATCCACACGTCAGGCACGGTGGAGCACCCCGGCCCGGCCTTCACCCCGGTGAACAGGTGGCCGGGGGCCAGGCCGTCGGACAGGTAGCCCAGCAGGTCAGCGACCTGCTGGGGGTAGTGGGATACATCGCGGGGAGTGCCTGGGTAGGACAGGCAGGCAGCGGTGATCTGATCGCTCCCCGGGGCGCGTCCAATCCCAAGGTCAATCCGCCCCGGATACAAGGACTCCAGCATACGGAAGTTCTCCGCTACCTTCAGAGCGGCGTAATGGGAGAGCATCACGCCGCCGCTCCCCACCTTTATGGTGCTGGTGCGGGCGGCTACCTGCCCGATGAGGACCTCCGGGCTGGTGCCGGCGAAGTTAGGCAGGTTGTGATGCTCCGCAAGCCAGTAGCGTTCGTACCCCAGGGCTTCCGCCGCCACAGCCAGGTCAATGGTCTCCCAAAGGGCTTCGCCTGCGGTGCCGCCCTCCCTCACGGGTGATTGGTCCACCACACTCAGGGTAAGTTTTCCGCTCATGGCACACCTCTCCAGTGGCTTGCCGGCCAGCCGGACCTATTCCCTCTTGGAAACAATGTATGCTGCTACTGGACTTGTTCTGTCAATACCAGCACTACAATGCAAGAGCACTGGTTTGGGCATCTGGTCGAAAGTCTCCAAAACTTTTCCTTCTAAGACCCTTCCCATGTTAGATTTCAAACTCTTTGGGCTATCAGCTATAGGAATAGAGCAAAATTCGAACCCCTGAGACCGATAATAACCGTACAGCCCCTCTGGATGTAGTTCAAGCCCACCTTTGACGTAGTACCTTTCATGTTGCCTTTCTTCAAGTAGGCTTATAATTGAGCGGATTCCTAAAGATTTCACTCGCTCAACCCAGTCCACAATGAGTGGCTTAGCCTTCGGAGGCAACCGCACACGTCCACCAAAATCGGGATGATCTCGAAGGGGCCTCTGTGAACAGGCCAAAGTTCCGTCTAGCAGCCAGACCAGAATCTCTGAATCGTTTCCTGTGCAAATTTGGCGCCTAATTCGTCCGAGTTTGACTTTAATGTCCTTTTCCAAACCTAGAAGGGACACTATTTGCCACCTCATTTGGACTTTCTCTTGGCGACTTCTTTATCATGTTTCACCGCATCTAAACGGGCGTTGGGAGAAGCGCCGGGCGGCCTGTCCCGCTACTTCAGCAGCCCGTATAGCTTCCCCGCATTCTGACAGGTAATCTTGCGCCTCACCCTCTCCTCCAGACCCCCCAGGTCATCCTCAATCACCCTGGCGGAGTCGGGCCAGATGCCGTCGGGATGGGGATAGTCGGAGCCCCACAGGATGTTGTCTTCACCCACCAGGTGGACTGCATCGCCCACTGTGGTCTCTTGCTGAAAGGTGGTATAGCCCTGGCGTCGCCAGTACTCGCCCGGTTTCAGGGAGAGATTGAGGGAATGGAACTCGTCTTCATACTCCCTATCCATTCGACCGAGTATGTAGGGTATCCAGCCAACGCCACATTCCGCCAGCACAAACTTCATCCCCGGATACCGGTCCAGCGCCCCGGAGAAGATGATGCTGGCCAGGAACTCAGCCCCGGCTAGCTGGAACATGGTCAGCTCGGTGGCCCTGTACTGGGCGTCGTAGTCCCGGGCCATTTGCCCATCGGAAGGCTCTCTTACCGGGCAGCCGGTGGTGTGGAAGGAGATGGGCATGTTGCATTCCTCGGCGGCGGCCCATAGGAGGTCCCAGTCCCTGTGCCAGAGGGGTTTGACCGCCGTGGATACCGCCAATTCCGCACCCTTCAGCCCCAGGCTCGCGGCCCTGCGCAACTCCACCGCAGCAACCTCCGGGTCATAGTCGGGAATGCAGGCCAGGGCTACAAGGCGATCGGAGTCGGCCTTGCAGAAATCCGCCACCCAGGTGTTGTAAATCTCGTACACCACCCTGAGCAGCTCGCGGTCTTCCAAGAGCACGCCCATGCCCAGGATACCATAGATGACCTCCGCGTCCACTCCGTCTATTTCCTGGTCTCTTATACGAAGCTCCGGAGTGGTGGGGTGGGGCCTTCCATCGTACAGGCCCGAGTCATACATGCGGTCTATGTGCCTGGACACCCCGCGCTGAGGGGGTTGCATATCCGCTACGAACTCGCCGAAGGGGTGGCGGGTCAGGTCCTTCCCCTCGGCGAACCATCTCTTGCCTTCCTTTGTCTCGACCACCTGTGGCACCTGCTCTTTCCACTTGGCAGGGGCATTGGACAGAAAGAGGTCGGGAGGCAGCCACTTGACGTCAATATGGCCGTCTCCGGAAATCAGGTTGTACTCCATGTTCCTGGCCTCGTTAGGATAGAATCTAGGCTATCTGCGATTAGCCCCACCGCGCGGCGATGCACACGGGCAGGGCTGAAGTCCAACAAGTATCTTCTCAGCCAGTATGAGAGATGTCAATGACCATTTCTCGGCGCGGTCATCAATACTGAATGTCCATGTCGTGCAACATCTTCGCTACCTCTTTGGCATGGTAGCTCAGGATAATGTCGGCGCCGGCGCGCTTTATGTTCGTGAGGACCTCCAGGGTCGCCCTCTGCTCGTCCAGCCAGCCCCTGGCGGCGGCGGCCTTCACCATAGAGTACTCCCCACTGACGTTGTAGGCGGCTATGGGGTAGTCGAACCGCTCCTTGGCCCTGGCGATAACGTCCAGATAGGCCAGGGCGGGTTTCACCATTACGATGTCGGCGCCCTCCTGGATGTCCGTTTCGATCTCTCGCATAGCCATGCGCCAGTTGGACGGGTCCAGCTGATAGCCCCGTCGGTCTCCGAACTGGGGGGTTGACTGGGCAGCTACGCGGAAGGGGCCATAGAAGGCGGATGCGTATTTGGCAGCATAGGAAATGATGGGCACGTCCTTGAACTCGCTCTCATCCAGAACGGTCCGTATGACCTTGACCTGCCCGTCCATCATCGCCGACGGGGCCACCACGTCGGCGCCGGCGCGCACATGGGACAGGGCGGTCCTGCTCAGCAACTCCAAGGTCTTGTCGTTATCCACGCGGCCACCCTCGATGACCCCGCAGTGGCCGTGGTCGGTGTACTCGCACAGGCAAACGTCGGTGACCACCAACAGGTTGGGGACCGCCTGCTTGATGACCCCTATCGCCTCCTGGATAATCCCCTGCTCGTCGTAAGCCTCGTGTGCCCAGGGACCCTTGGTCTGGGGTATGCCAAAGAGGAGCACGCCGGGTATACCCAGCCGGGCGACTTCGGTGACCTCCCCCAGAAGACGGTCCAGGGAGAACTGGTAGCACCCGGGCATAGGCTCGATTTCTTCCTTTATGTCCCGGCCATGAGTGACGAATATGGGATAAATGAAATCATTCACGGAAATGCGAGTTTCCCGCGATAGTACCCGCAGGGGCGCAAGCTCCCTCAGTCTGCGAAAACGGAGCTGCGGAAAGCCCACCATTCTATTTACCTCCTTGCCAACCGCTTATCTATGGACCGGACGGGCCTTCAACTCCCAAAGTGGCGTCTCAAACCTCCTCTCCCTCGATGGGAGAGGATTGAGGCGAGGGTGAATTCTTCTGATACTCCTCATCCCAGCCTTCTCCCGCAAGGGGAGAAGGGGCTTTGCAAGCGCCCTCTTAGAAATGCTCTTTCAGGGCGCGCACCAAGCCCGGAATGGTGTGCTCCTGGGCTACAATATCCACTCGGAGGCCCGCTTCCCGGGCAGTCCTGGCCGTTATGGGGCCGATGCAAGCCACTTGCGCCTCTCCGAAGAGGGACCCGTCCCCGTCCAGGAGTTTCAACAAGTTGAGGACGGTGGACGAGCTCGTGAATGTGACCAGGTCTACGTCGCCGCCTTTGAGAAGCCCCAGGGCCTTTTCCCGCGATTCACCGGGCATGATTGTACGGTAGACAGTCAGCGGCTCAACCTGAGCGCCCAGCCGCGCCAGGCCCTCGCCAAGCTCGTCCCGTGCGATGTCAGCGCGGGGCAGGAGCACGCGAGCGCCCTTGAGACCGAGAGGGTCCATAGCCTCGACCAGGGACTCGGACATATACTGGGGAGGCATGAAATCGGATTCTATTCCGTGCTGCGACAGGGCGGCGGCGGTGGCTGGGCCTATTGCCCCTACCTTTGCCCTGCCGAAGGCCCGGGAGTCTCTCTTCAGGGACCGGAGCCGGTCAAAGAACGCCTCCACCCCGTTAACGCTGGTGAAGACCACCCAGTCATAGTTATGAAGCGAGCGGATGGCGTCATCAAGGCGGGAGCAGTCGTCCACGGGTGAAAACTCGATGGCAGCCACTTCCACAGGCTCCGCGCCCTCCTCCGCCAGCATCTCGGACAGGGCAGAAGCCTGAACGCGGGAGCGAGTCACCAGGACCCGCTTCCCGAAGAGGGGCCTGGTATCGAACCACCGGACCTGGTGTCTCAGGTCCACCACCTGGCCGATAACAGCCACCACCGGAGGGGTGAGTCCGGCCTCTCTTCCCCTGGGGACTATATCTTCCAGGGTGCCCGTCACCGTGCGCTGGCAAGGCTCCGTGCCCCAACGTATGAGGGCTGCGGGGGTGGAGGGGGCCATCCCTTCGCTTATGAGGGTACCTGTTATGTTATCCAGGGCAGCCCATCCCATGAGGACTACCAGAGTGCCGCCGCCACGGGCCAGCACGTCCCAGCAGACGGCTGAGTCCGCCTTGGACGGGTCCTCGCTTCCGCTGACCACGGTGAAGGAGGAGGCCATTCCCCGATGCGTAAGGGGTATTCCGGCGTAGGCGGGGGCTGCGATGGCAGAGGACACCCCAGGCACTACCTCGAATGGGACGCCCGCCAGGGCGAGGGCCTGGGCTTCCTCTCCTCCACGGCCAAACACGAAAGGGTCTCCACCCTTGAGCCGGGCGACCACCCTACCCTCCAGGGCCTTGTCCACAAGGTAGCGGTTTATCTCCTCCTGCTCCATAACCCTTTCACCGGGGCCTTTGCCCACGAAGACGAGCTCGGCCTCCTTGTCGGCCTTGTGTAGGACACGCCGGTCCACGAGGCGGTCGTAGACGACCACCTGGGCCTCCTGGAGACGGCGGAGTCCCTTCACGGTTATCAGGCCAGGGTCTCCGGGGCCTGCGCCAATCAGGTAGACCTTACCTACCAAGGGCTGCCCCGTATCTCTGGAATCTCATCCTCATTCCTGTCCTCATTCCTCCAGCAAGACGCCAGCGCCCCCCTCAATGAGCTTCCGGTAAGCGTCAGAGGCCACTCCGTGAGGGTCGCTGGCCCTGCCCCTTGCCCCGGTCTTGAAAACCCTGTCCCCGTCAGTGGAGGCTAGAAAGACGGTCAGAAGCATAGTATCTTCATCGAACTGACCATAGGCGGACCGCCCATAGGCCCCCACCGGGACCTGGCAACCTCCGCCCAGGGACTCGAGGAAAGCGCGCTCCGCGGTGACCTCCCGCCTCGTGGGGGGATGCTCGATGCCGGACATCAGCGCGGCCATTTCCCCGTCGTCGCGGCGCACCTCCACCGCCAAGGCCCCTTGGCCCGGGGCCGGTACAAAGTCGTCAGGGGAGAGGAACTGGGCGACTTCGCCATCCAAGCTCATACGGATGACTCCGGCCGCAGCCAGTATAGCGCCGTCGTAGTCCCCACCTGTCACTTTTGTCACCTTTCGCAATCGCGTGTCCACGTTACCCCTTATGGGCAGCACCTCCACATCCTTGCGGAGAGACTTGAGCTGGGCTGCGCGGCGGGGGCTGCTGGTGCCGATCCTGGCCCCTGGGGGAAGCTGTTCGAGGGAGCAGGCCCACCGGTTTACCAGCACGTCTCTGGGGTCGAGTCGTTGGCACACAGCCCCTATAGTCAGGCCGTCGGGCAGGTACGTGGGCAGGTCTTTGAGGCTGTGCACTGCCATGTCCAGCTTGCCATCGAGAAGGGCACTCTCGATCTCCTTGACGAAAATGCCCCGGCCAAGGCTGGCCAGGGGCGCCTCCGAGGCGGCATCGCCGCCGGTCTTGATGATGACCTCCTGGAAATCTATACCCGGGTGAATGGCTCGGAGCCGGTCCAAGACCTCCTCCGTCTGGCGAAGGGCCAGGCTGCTACCGCGGCTGCCCACAAGCACCGGCTTGGAGCGCGTCACCACTATCTCTTCTCCACTTGTCGGCACTGCATGGCAAGCCTCATAGGGAATCTCAGGGCAAATCTCAGGGCAAATCTCAGGGAGAGGCCTTTGCCCCGTGCTCAGCGCCTTCGAGAAGATTGGACATCAGGCGCTCAAGGGCCTCCCCCGACCTGCCGTCTCTCACCAGGTCCACCAGATCGAGGGTGATACAGTCCTGCCACCTGTCGGGGTGGACCTGCGTGCCGCGACGTCTTAGCTCCTTCCGGGCCGACGAGAGAATCCCCGCCAGGTCGGCATACTGCAACGCATCGCTGGCCTCCAGGGACTCCCTCAGCTTGCGGGCCAGGGCCGGGCTGGCGCCCCCGGTGGACAGGGCGACGGTCACTTCGCCCTGCCTCACCACGGCCGGCGCAATGAAGGTACACAGGCTGGGGTCATCCACCACGTTGAGGACCACGTTATTCCTGGCCGCCTCGTCAGCTATGGCCTCATTCACCGGCCGCCGGTCCGTCGCCGCTATAGCCAGGAACGCCCCCTTCAGGTCTCCTTCCATGTACTCCCTAGCAGACCACTCCAACTCGCCCCTTTCGGCCCGCTCCCGGATGCCGGGGGTCACTGAGGGGCTTATCACGGTGAGGCTGGCCCGGCACTCCAGAAGGCCCCGGACTTTGCGCGACGCCACCTCACCCCCGCCTATTATGACGCAGGGCTTCCCGTCGAGGTCCAGATACACGGGATAGTATGGGGGCATGGCGCTCTTTCCTCGCCCACCCGCCTGCCAGGGCGGGCCTAGACGAAGTATCTGACCCGGGTCTTCTTGTATTCACGAGTGCTGTACAGGAGCAGGTAATCGGTTATGG
Organism: Dehalococcoidia bacterium; assembly: GCA_965197405.1. Taxonomy (GTDB): domain Bacteria; phylum Chloroflexota; class Dehalococcoidia; order Lucifugimonadales; family JAGWBF01. The sequence goes on from OZ240206.1 coordinate 164,939, forward strand.
AAGTTGCTTCAGAGATTTCTCTGACCACTTCCTCACAGCCCTCTTTGGAGGTGGCGTGAATCATGGTGAAGTGGGTATAGGGCCAGTCGGGGAAGGTTGGCCGCTCGTAGCAGTGAGTCACCGCCGGGTGGGCAGCCATCTTCCTACCCACCTCCTCTGAACGCTCGGGGGAGACCTTCCAGACACCCATGCCGTTGGCCCTGAAGCCCGCCTTCCTGTGGTAAAGGACGGCGCTGTAGCGGCGCATGATGCCCCGCGCCTCGAACTCCCTGGCGATGGCGAAAAGCTCCTGGGTAGTCACCCCCAGGCGTTGGGCCATGCCATCGAAGGGCCGGGGAATCATGGGGAGGTCTTCTTGAAGCTCACGTATGGCCTCTATGTCGGACCCTGTGAGGGCGACGGGTTTGTCCCAGTCCTTCAGCTTGGAGTCGTCGTTATACCCGTCGGGGCTGTAGTACTGATAGGCGGCGCCCTTCTCCTGCACCATATCAAAGTTGACGCCTATTTTGAAGAACTTGATGGTGGGCATAATCCGATGGGACACCGCCCCGGTCTCCCGGGACATCCGCTCGACGGTGTCCTGTATGCTGTCGCCGGGCGGGACGGCCAGGGTAAACCAGAGGTTGTAGAAGGAGCCTTCCCTAGCGTAGTTATGACTCACCCCCGGATGCTCATTGATTTTCAGCGCCCCGGAGTGCAGCTTGTGAGGCTCAAAAGCCGTAGCTATGAGGCTGGTCTTGTAGCCCAAGCGCCTCGTGTCGAAAATCGCGCTAATCTGCCTCACGACGTTGCTTTCTCGAAGGGCCGTCAGACGCTGGATAACCTCGTCCTCCGCGATGCCAAGGTCCTCGCCCATAGCCTGGTAGGGCCTCTCGACCAGGGGGCACTCCGACTGTATTATGTTAAGCAGCTTTCTATCTACCAGGTCCGTGCCCTGCACCGACGTTCCTCCTGTGATGGAATTAGGGGAAGGGTATCCGGGACGCTTCTCGTCCCCTGGCAGGCCCCGCCCATCTTTTGAACGATTGTCGAATCTCTGGGGAACCGGAATAAGTGGCGTAGATGTTAATCACTGCACGCCTCGGGACTGCCTCGAGAGGCTTGCAGACGGCTTCAAGGACAAGGCCGATCCTGTACCCGGCGACTTTAAGGTTAGCATACTGGCTCGCTAAGGGTCAACACCGACTGGTCAAACTTTGCCGGCGCGCAAGTTGTTAGACGCTTATCCCCATGATATAGTGAAAATGCCAGGTGGGGCCGAAGGGAAGAGAACATGAAAAGGGAGAAGGACAGCTTTTTCAATAGCCTTCGCAGGGGAATACGCGATGAAAAAGTCCTGAGCGCCATGAAGCAGGTCCCCAGGGAGCTTTTCGTGTCCCCGGAAATCCGGCACCTGGCTTACAAGGACATACCCCTGCCGATAGGACAGGGCCAGACCATCTCTCAACCCTACATGGTAGCCCTGATGACCAGCGCCCTCGGTCTCAGGGGCAAAGAGAAGGTCATGGAGGTGGGTACGGGCAGCGGGTACCAGGCGGCCATCCTCTCCCGTCTCGTACCCGAGGGAAAGGTCCTATCCCTGGAGCGGGTCCCAAGCCTCGCACGGTCAGCCGAGACACTCCTCAGATCCCTGGGATACGATAACGTAGAGGTCAGGATGGCGGGCGATACCCTGGGATGCCCCGAGGAGGCGCCCTTCGACGCCATCATCGTCACCGCCGCGTCTCCCAGGCTGCCACGGACCTTGCTGGAGCAAATGGCCGTGGGGGGACGGATGGCGATACCCATAGGGACGTTGGAGGAGCAGGAGCTTGTAAAAATAGAGAGGACCGGCGAAGGGCATATCGTGAGGACGCTAGGCCCCTGCCGGTTCGTTCCTCTCATTGGACAGGACGCATGGCCCGAGGAGCATGAAAAACTTTGACCGTACTCCGTTGTCGCCCCTAAAGTGGACTGCTATACTGTACCCTCGGGGGTTCCAACAAAGCCTGGAATGCCCGCAATTATTATGAAAATAGCCTGCATCTCCCCTCATGTCATTCCGAGTGCAGTGAGGAATCTAAAAATCCATGCCTCCGAATAATCCTGCGCTTGAGATTCCTCACTCTGCTTCGCTCCGCTCGGAATGACACGCGGTGGGGGCCCGCCCGGCAGCAGACAGGGTGGCACTTCTTCAGTGGAGAAGGAATAGGACAGTGGGGGGCCCGCCCGGCAGCAGACAGGATGGCAATGAAAAGGCCCAACAAGAGGTCAGGGTACGGCGAAAAATATGGACTATGAAACCATAATAGGCCTAGAAGTCCACGTCCAGCTACTCACGCAGAGCAAGATGTTCTGCTCATGCCGCGCCGACTACCAGGCTGCGGCCTCCAACAGTCTGGTGTGTCCCGTCTGTCTTGGAATGCCCGGAGCGCTGCCGGTGATTAACAAAAGGGCTGTAGAGTACACCATCATGACGGGCCTGGCCCTGAATTGCAGCATTTCTCCCTACACCAAGTTCGACAGGAAGAACTATCCCTATCCTGATCTAATGAAGGGCTACCAGATTTCCCAGTACGACACCCCCATCGCCATCAACGGCTGCCTGGAGATAGAAACCGGTGGTTGCATGACGCGGGTGGGGATAACGAGGGTGCATCTGGAGGAGGACGTAGCCAAGCTCCAGCACGTCAGAGATTCCCGGGAGGAGCCCCGCAGCCTGGTGGACGTCAACCGCTCCGGAGTCCCCCTGATGGAGATAGTCAGCGAGCCGGACATGCGCTCCCCCGACCAGGCCCGCGAGTACCTCACCAGCGTTCATTCCATCCTCCAGTATCTGGGGGTGTCAACGGGCAACATGCAGGACGGGAGCTTCCGCTGTGACGCCAACGTCAGCATACGGCCCGCGGGCAGCGCAGATTTCATGTCCAAGGTGGAAGTGAAGAACATGAACAGCTTCCGGGCAGTGCATAACGCCCTGAAGCACGAGGTGGACCGCCAGACTAGAATCGTGGCTGATGGGGGGAAGGTAGCCCAGGAGACCCGTGGATGGGTAGAGGAACGCAGCGTGACGGTATCCCAGCGAAGCAAGGAGTACGCCCACGACTACCGGTACTTCCCCGAGCCCGACCTGCCGCCCCTGGTCATCGAGCCTTCCTGGGTGGAGGAGATGCGGGCCGCACTGCCCGAGCTGCCGGTCCAAAGGCGGGACAGGCTCATAAGCCAGTATGGTTTGTCCGTGTACGACGCCAGCCTTCTGACAGGCTCCAGGGCCACCGCGGACTACTTCGAGAGCTGCCTGGGGATGAAGCAAGTCGCGCCCGACCTCCTGAAAAGTCGTGCAAAGAGCGCGAGCAACTGGATACTGGTCGAACTCGGCCGCCTCCTCAACCTCAGCGGGGTGGACATAAGCGAGTCCAGAGTCACCCCAGCCCACATGGCGGAGATGCTGGAGCTTATTGACTCCGGGACCCTGAGCACAACCCTGGCAAAGGCGGTGCTGGAGGAGTGCTCCAATACGGGTAGAGCGCCGGGGGACATAGTTAAAGAGCGGGGCTACGTACAGATAAGCGACTCCTCGGCGGTGGAGTCGGCGGTGGAAGAGGCCATCAGCGCCAGCCCCCAGGCCGTCTCCGACTATCTGAAGGGTAAGGAGACGGCGACCAGGTTCCTGATTGGGCAGGTGATGAAAATCACCCGGGGGAAGGCCAAGCCGGCCCTGGTAAACTCCCTGGTCAAGGAAAAGCTGGAGGCCATCAGGACTTCTCAGGCAGGGCAGGGGCTAGATTAAAGGTCAGATTAGATAAGGTAAGGACATTGTCATCTCCTCTTCAGATTGCACAGATACTCGTATCCATAACCCTTGTGGTAATCATACTTCTACAGGTGCGGGAGACGGGCAGCGGGTTCTTCGGCAGCTCCCAGGCCAGCTTTCGCACCCGGCGCGGGCTGGAGAAGACCTTTTTCCAGTTCACCATCGTGCTGGCCGTGGTTTTCCTGCTCATGTCCATCATCAGCGTCCGGTTCACCTAGAAACCGGTCTGAACGCCCGTGATGGCAAGGGATGCCCCCCTGATAACCCTCACCACCGACTTCGGCACGTCGGATCCCTACGTGGCCGTGATGAAGGGGGTCATCCTCGGCATCAGCCCCAGGGCTTCCATCCTAGACATCAGCCACCACATACGGCCCCAGTCTGTCCTTGAAGGCGCTTTCATCATCGGCAGCAGCCACCGGTACTTCCCCCCTGATACGGTCCACGTCGCGGTGGTGGACCCCGGAGTCGGCACCTCCCGCAACGCAGTGCTTCTTACAACCCCTTCGGCAAGGTTCCTCGCCCCGGATAACGGCGTCCTCAGCTACATCCTGGAAGAAGGCTTCCGGCAGCGGGCTGAAATCCCGGAGGGCCCGGAAGTGGCCGTGCCCCAGGGATACATGGCCTACCGTCTCACCAACCCCGAGTTCTGGCTTCACCCCGTCAGCTCCACCTTCCATGGGAGGGATATATTCGCTCCCGTGGCCGCCCACCTGTCCCTTGGCGTGCCCCCGCACCGGTTCGGTCCGGAGGTAGGCCGCCTCGTCTGGCTCCCTGCCCAGCAACCCCGTCGGGATGACGCCGCGGTGGTGGGAGAGGTCGTCCACGTGGACCGGTTCGGCAACCTGATAACCAACATCCCGGCAGAGTTGCTGACCCGGCACGGGCCTATAGCTTCTATAACTATCATAGAGGTAAAGGGACACCGCATCGCGGGGCTGAGCACCTCCTACGCGGAGGGCGAGTGGCTCCTGGCAATCGTTGGGAGCAACGGGACCCTGGAGGTATCCGTGAAGAACGGCAGCGCCTCCGACGCGCTGGGGGCCGGCGTGGGTGAGCACGTCACAGCACATACGACACGCTAGGCCCCAAGCCACCTGGCAGGGTCTTTCTATTCTCGACGCCAGGTGAATACAGGCCCCCGCCGCGTGTCATCCCGAGCGCAGCGAGGAATCTAAAATGCTTGGATAGCAGCACGCCTAAGAAGGCAAGGACATTAGACCCCTCGCTCCGCTCGGGGTGACAATTGAAAGGCCCTGAGCCCCTTGGCCCCGCTATTGACATACAGGGCGGTCGTGCTAAGATTGTCGCATCGGAGACCTCTTCTAACTTGTAGCCTGGAAATCGGAGCAGATTCCCGGATAGCCGGGCTTTCACAAATACCGGCACAAATACGACGCCCAGCGCCAGGGTAAGGACCTCAAGATGTAAGGGGGTTGCTATGGACCTCAACCGGGAGACCCTGCTGAAGTTGTACGAGACTATGGCCACCATTCGCAACTTCGAAGAGATCGGCATCTATGAAATGGGACAGAGACGGCTTTCGGGATCGGTGCACTCGTCGGCGGGACAGGAGGCGGTGCCCACGGGCGTCTGCGCCCGGCTGGGAGACACGGACTACATCGCCAGCACCCACCGGGGCCACGGCCATTGCATAGCCAAGGGGGTTGACCCCACGCTGATGATGGCGGAGTTGTTCGGTCGCACCACCGGCACCAACAAGGGCAAGGGCGGCTCGATGCACATCGCCGACATGAGCAAGGGGATGCTGGGGACCAACGGGATAGTGGCCGGCAGCGTGCCCCTTGCGGTGGGAGCGGCCCTCACTAGCTCGATAAAGGGCACGGGACGGGTGGCGGTGGCCTTCTTCGGCGACGGCGGCGCCAACCAGGGGGTGCTCCACGAAAGCATGAACCTGGCCTCCGTCTGGAAGCTCCCGGTCCTCTTCGTGTGTGAGAACAACCATTATGCGGAGTCCACCCCCGTGGAGTACGCGCTATCCATAGAGAACGTGGCTGACAGGGGGCCGGCCTACAATATGCCCGGGGTGGTGGTGGATGGGATGGACGTGTTCGACGTGTACGAGGCCACAGGCCAGGCCGTAGAGCGGGCCCGTTCGGGCCAGGGGCCCAGTATTCTGGAGTGCAAGACCTATCGCTACTACGGCCACACCGTCTTCGATAACCCCAGGACTTACCGCACCGCGGAGGAGGAGCAGCACTGGCGCGGCCGGGACCCCCTCAAGCTCTTCCGGGCACGCGTGCTGGAGGAAGGCTCCCTCAACTCGGAGGAGTTGGACGAAATAGACCGAAGGACGGAGCAGCTAATCCGGGATGCCATCAAGTTCGCCGATGAGAGTCCTCTGCCGCTCGAAGAGGAGCTATACACCGACGTATACGTGGAGTACCCGCGGGAAGGGTTGCGCCGGGGCGCTAGCATGACGGTCTAAGGCGTGCCGTTAGCCCGGTCGAGGCTTGCCCAGGGGCAAGACAAGAAGAGGAGAGGCATGACTACTACCACAGACAGGCAGATTCGCTACAGGGAAGCCATAAACGAGGCCCTCATACAGGAGATGGAGCGCGACCCCTCCATCATCATCATGGGCGAGGAGATAGCAGGGGGTGCGGGAAGGGAGCACCTGGGCATCCAAGACGCCTGGGGAGGCGCTTTCAAGACCACGGTGGGCCTCATCCAGAAATTCGGCTCGACCAGGGTGAAGGATACACCCCTCTCCGAGGCCGCCTTCGTGGGAACGGCCATTGGGGCCGCCTCCACCGGCCTGCGCCCGGTGGCCGAGCTGATGTTCGTGGACTTCATAGGGGTGTGCATGGACCAGATTCTGAACAACGCCGCCAAGATGCGGTACATGTACGGGGGCCAGGTCAAGGTCCCCTTCACCCTTCTGACCCGCATCGGGGCCGGCACCGGCTCCGCCGCCCAGCACTCGGAGTCCTTCTACTCCATTTTCAGCCACATACCGGGCATCAAGGGAGTGGTCCCCTGCGACCCCTATACGGCCAAGGGACTGCTGGTCTCGGCCATCAGGGACGACGACCCCGTGGTCTTCTTCGAGCACAAGCTGCTATACCCCGAGACCGGCCCGGTGCCCGAGGAGTCCTACGCCATCCCCCTGGGCAAGGCGCGTATTGTGAAGCCGGGGAGGGACATAACGCTGGTGGGCGTGTCCCGGATGACCCTGGTGTGCCTGGAGGCGGCGGAGACCCTGGCAGGGGAGGGAATTGACGCCGAAGTTGTGGACCTGATGAGCGTATCGCCGATAGACTACGACCTCATCCTCGACTCGGTCCGCAGGACCCACCGCGTAGTGGTGGTGGATGAAGATACCCCCCGTTGCAGCATCGCCACCGACCTATGCTCCGCCGTAGCGGAGGAGGCTTTCGACTACCTGGATGCACCCCCCACGAAAGTGACCGCGCCCCATACCCCGGTGCCCTATAGCAAACCCCTGGAAGGAGTGTATATACCCGATGCTCCGAGGGTCATCGGGACAGTAAAACGCATCCTGAACATGCGCTAGATGCCCATCTGCGAAAGAACAGACGGCGTGAGCGCCGAGCCTTGGCGCCACGCCGATGAACTCGCCTTCCCCCTTCAACCCACCCGCAGACGGCCCGTGACCCTGATGGCGCCAATCCGCCTCTTTTCGCCCGCTGGCGCTCCGACGGTCGCCGCGCAATTGCCGTCTCGTGGAGGGTTCTCATACCCGTCTTCCTTACACATATGTTCTATGGTATTATGTATAGTGTAAGGAAGGACGGGCGTTCCGCATTCCGGTATTACGCCTCCACTTCCCCGGTATGAGGACCGATGATGCGATAATGCGTCCATTTTGAGGCCTGGCAATACCATACTCTATCTTCAAGACCTTGGCCGGAGCCATGAGAATACTGAACCAGATATCCACCGCCACCATCGTAGCGGGCACCGTCGGGCTCGTAGCGGGGCTAGTCATAGCCGCTCTCATCTCTATCCCCATCCTCAACCTGGAAGGGTGGGTTAGCTGGGGTGTACCCTTGATCATCACTTTCTCCCTGGGACTGCTAGGCTTGTTGATAGGGATAAATCGAGAGAGGGCGATGCGTGGGGTCCTGCCCAAAGGCATGGTTGGCGCATCCGGCAGCGACTCCACTGACACCAGAATAATCGTGGACACCAGCGCCATAATAGATGGCCGAATCGCAGACCTGGGCCAGACCGGCTTCCTCCAGGGCACCCTGATCGTTCCTGGATATGTTCTCGACGAGCTGCGCCACATAGCCGACTCCAGCGACGCCCTGAGAAGGAATCGTGGACGCAGGGGGCTTGAGCTCTTGGGCAAGCTTCGCAAGGACCCGGGTGTGCCAATCCAGGTCCTGGACGTGGATTTCAGCAACGGCGCAGAGGTGGACGGAGAGCTTGTGAAGCTGGCCAAAACTATGAAGGCCCTCATCCTGACCACCGATTTCAACCTGAATCGAGTGGCCGAGCTTCAGGGTATCCAGGTGCTGAACGTCAACGAGCTGTCCAACGCCCTGAAGCCGATGGTGCTTCCCGGGGAGGAGCTTACTGTGAATATCATCCAGGAGGGGAGGGAAGTAGGGCAGGGGGTCGCCTTCCTGGACGACGGCACGATGATCGTGGTGGAGGGCGGCAGGCGCTATTTGAACAGCCTCCAGGACGTGACTGTGACCCGCGTGCTCCAGACGGCAGCCGGACGTATTATCTTCGCCCAGCCCAAAGCGGGGTAATACATGGCGGAGGCATCCCAACCCGCCGGGGCAGACGGCGGTAGCGAGTCCCATCGGGTGGGCGTGGTCGTCGTGGCCGCCGGCGAGAGCCGCCGCATGGCCGGCGTGGACAAAATCTTCACGCCCCTTCTCGGCGTGCCCCTCATAGCCCATACCATAGAAGCCCTGGAAGTCTGTCCCATCGTCAGCGCCCTATCCCTTGTCCTGTCCCAGGACAACGTGGAAATGGGCCAGGCCATCGCCAGGGAGCGAGGCTGGCGCAAGGTGACGTCGGTCTGCCCAGGCGGGCAGAGGCGTCAGGACTCGGTGCGGCTCGGGCTGGAGCAGCTTTCCCGGTGTTCTTGGGTGGCGGTCCACGACGGCGCGCGCCCGTGCATCGGGCCTGGGCTTCTGGAACGGGGACTGGAGGCCGCCGGGGAGACGGGGGCGGCGGTGGCAGCAGTGCCCGCCAAAGATACCATCAAGGTAATATCCTCCCTCGGCCTGGTGGAGTCCACGCCACCCAGGGAAACCCTCCGGATGGTGCAGACCCCCCAGGTGTTCAGGTACGACTTGCTTCTCCAGGCGCATCGCACTATTCAAGAAACAGTCACCGACGACGCCTCCATGGTCGAGCGTCTGGGCGTCATGGTTAAAGTCTTCATGGGTTCCTACAGCAACCTCAAGGTCACCACTCCCGAGGACCTGGCTATCGCCGAGGTCTTTCTCAGGGCGGCGAAGGCCCGGGGTGAGGGTTAGTGGCGTCAAGGGTAGGCATGGGGTTCGACGCTCATCCCCTGGTGGAAAACCGGCCCCTGGTCCTGGGCGGCGTCGAGGTCCCTTCCGGGAAAGGGCTGGCGGGCCATAGCGACGGAGATGTCCTGGTGCACGCCATCATGGACGCCCTCTTGGGCGCCGCCGGACTGGGGGACAAGGGCAGCCATTTCCCCTCCAGCGACCCCAGCTACAAGGACATATCCAGCCTTGTGCTCCTGTCGAGGGTCGCCGAGCTTATACGTGGAGAACCCCCCGCCTCCGGCGAGGCAGGGCCTTTTCATTGTCACCCCGAGCGGAGCGAGGGGTCTAAAGTCCCAGCTGACCGCGGTCTTATTCTGGCCCGTACTGCCTTGATTCCGACTTTTGTTAGTCGCCATTTTAGATTCCTCACTCCGCTTCGCTCCGTTCGGAATGACACACGGCGGGTCGTGGATTCACCTAGCGTCGAGAATCAAAAGGCCCCTCCCGGCGGGGGGAAGGCTTGGCGAATAGTAAATATAGATGCTACAATGTTGGCGCAAAGGCCCATGCTGGGCCCTTTTATCAAGGGGATGAAAGATAAGATAAGCGCTGCCCTGTCCATATCCGAGGGCAGTGTGAGTATCAAGGCCACGACCACCGACCATTTGGGCTTCGTGGGCAGAGAAGAGGGCATAGCCGCCTACGCCGTGGCCTTGGTGGAGGAGACGGTATGAGGCTGTACAACACCCTCACCGGAGAGGAGGAGGAGTTCGTGCCCGCCGGGGAAAGGGTGAAGATGTACGTATGCGGCATCACCCCCTACGCCCCCTGTCACATGGGGCATGCCATGAGCTACGTGGTCTTCGATGTCCTTCGCCGGTATCTGGAGTTCCTGGGGCACGAGGTGGACCACGTGCAGAACTTCACTGACGTGGACGACAAGATTATCCAGCGGGCGCAGGAGGAAGGGGTCTGTCCCCAGGAGCTGGCAGACCACCACATAGAGGAGTTCATGAGCAGCATGGAGGGCCTCAACGTGAAGAAGGCCCGCGTCTACCCCAGGGCTACCGAGGAGATACCCAGCATCATCGAGGTAATTAGTTCGCTGATTGAAAAAGGGTACGGGTATGCCTCTGACGGGGACGTGTATTTCCGCGTCACCAGGTCCAGCAGCTATGGGAAGCTGAGCCACCGCACCCTGGAGGGAATGATAGCCGGAGCGCGAGTGGAGGTGGACGCGGGGAAAGAGCACCCCATGGACTTCGTCCTGTGGAAGAGGGCCAAGACCGGAGAGCCGTCATGGGAAAGCCCCTGGGGGCCGGGAAGGCCCGGCTGGCACATAGAATGCACGGCCATGTCCCTGTCCTACCTGGGGGAGACTCTGGACATTCACGGCGGCGGCCAGGACCTCATTTTCCCCCACCACGAGAACGAGACGGCACAGAGCGAGTCCCACAGCGGCAAGACGCCCTTTGTCCGCTACTGGGTGCATAACGGTCTCCTTCAAATGGGCGAGGACAAAATGAGCAAGTCCCTGGGCAACCTGGTATCGGTGAAGGAAGCGCTACAGCAGTACAGCGCCGACGCCCTGCGCATCTTCTTCCTGAGCTCCCACTACCAGAGCCCGCTGACGTACAGCGACGAGGGGCTGTCCTCCACCGAGAGGGCCGCCGAGCGCCTTCGCAACGCCCTCCGAGAGGGACCGGAGCAGGGGGCGGACACCCTCGACCCCCAGCCCTATAAACAGCGCTTCCTCCAGGCTATGGACTCGGACCTGAACACTCCTCAAGCTCTCGCCGCCCTGTTCGACCTGGCACGGGAGATAAACCGGGGCAGGGAGTCGGACAGCAGGTCGGGCCACGCCCGGGAAACTCTCCGGAATCTGGGCGGCGTACTGGGCCTCACCTTCGAGCAGCGCCAGGGGACCCAGGCAGGAGAATCCAAGCCCTTCATTGACCTGCTGATGGATATACGAGCGGAGCTCAGGACCGCCAAGCAGTACGTCGTAGCCGACCGGATACGCGCCCGCCTGTCCGAGCTGGGGGTAGTGGTGGAGGATAATCCCCAGGGCAGCTTGTGGAGGTATGGGTAGGCAAGCAGACAGACGGGACGCCGGCCACTCCCCTTTCCGGTCTCCGGACTCCCACTTTCGTGGGAGTGACGGTTGCGCAAAGGTCCCCGTCGCGGGTAACGCCTTCCGAGGACCGTTGCAGCACCCCACCAAGCGTACCAAGCAAGACAAGGAGATAGATGCTTGATACAGCGCTCATCGAATCGTTGGCTCAAGTCCTCGGCCACGACAACGTATTGACCCACGAAGACGACCTGGACCGCTATTCCACCGACGCCCTCACCCCCGCCCGCGCTTTCAGGGCCGCGCCCAGGCTTCAAAAGACCGCCGATGCGGTGGTGATACCCCGCTCCGCGCAACAAGTGTCGGACGTGGTCAAGCTGGCGTCGGCGTACAAAGTGCCCATAGTGCCCTATGGCGGGGGCACCGGCGTCATGGGTGCAGCCTTTCCCGTGCAGGGCGGAATAGTAGTAGACCTGAAGGGCCTCAACAGGGTGCTCGACGTAAACCCGACCGACAAGACGGCCCTGGTGGAAGCCGGCGTGGTGCTGGAGGACCTGGTGGAAGCCCTGGACGAGCGCGGCTTGATGCTGGGGCACGACCCCTGGAGCGTGCCCATAGCCACGGTGGCCGGCACCATCTCCACCAACGGTGTGGGCTACCGCGCGGCAGCCTATGGCCCTATGGGTGAGCAGGTGCTTGGTCTGGAGGTTGTGCTGCCCAACGGACAGGTCCTCACCACCCGCTCCGTGCCCAAGTACTCCTCCGGCCCGAACCTGAACCACCTGTTTATAGGGACTGAGGGAGCCTTCGGCGTTATTACCAAAGCGACCTTGAGGGTGTTCCGCCAGCCCGAGGAGCGCTCCTTTGCCACGGTGGGTTTCGATTCCTTCGACCAGGGCTTCAAGGCCGTGGCCGAGCTTTTTGCCCTGGGACTGCGGCCAACCCTGGTGGACCTGACGGAGGAGTACGGAGAGGGAGTGCGCCTCTACATGATGTACGAGGGCTACAAGGAGGGGGTGTCGGCCCAGAAGAGCCGCTCATTGCAGGTCTGCTCCGGCTTCGAGGGCAAAGACCTGGGGAAGGAAGAGGTCCTGGAATACTGGCAGAACCGCCACAGCAGCGGCGAGAGCTACCGGAGAGAGATGTTAAACAGGCCCCGGAACGTCCGGTGGCAACGCCGGGGCAGGGGATTCGACTACCTTCACATGGCGCTGCCGGTCTCCCAGGTGTTGGGCTACCGGCAACGCTGCGAAGAGATGCTGTCCAGGAGGGGGATAAAGGTGGTGGAGTACGCCATCTGGACCCAGCCCGAGCTCTTCTCCATGCTTATGGTGCCGGACGGAGGACTAAACCCTCATAATCATCTCGAAGAGGTAAGCGATGAGGCCATAGAAAACATGGCGGAGGCAGTGGATGAAGTGCTGACCCTGGCCCAGGACGTGGGCGGCACTATGGAGTACTGCCACGGGGTTGGCGTGAAGCTGGCCCACCTGCTGCCGAGGGAGATGGGCGTGGGCCTGGAAGTAGCGAAAGCCATGAAAGCCGCCCTCGACCCCGATAACATTATGAACCCCGGCAAGCTCTTCTAGCGCCCCACCGCTATGAAAATCCCCTTCGTCCAACCTCCCCCGTAGGGGCGATTCGCGAATCGCCCCTACTCATGGAGTGCTCAGCCCGAAGAAGCCCAGGATGCTGCCCACGCTGAATGCGCACGCGTAGGCGATTACCATGAACTTGATGAAAGTACCCACCCATATCACGCCCAAAAATGTCCAGAGGGGATAGCGCAGCGCGCCAGCGGCGATGCCGGCCAGGTCAAAGACAGGGTTGGGGAGGACGGACAGCAGGAAGAGGACAAGCCAACCCCTGCGCCTCATCCAGTCTTCGGTGCGCATGTAGAGCCGGGCCTTGTTGACCATGCCTCGCCCGCTGAAACCGAGGGCGTAGCCCGTGAGCTCCCCTATAGTCCCGGTAGTGCCCGCGATGAGGGCAACCAGCAGGGGGTTCAGGAACCATCCGCCCGCGCATACGGCGGCCAGGCCCGGTACAGGCACCACGAGGCCGGCGCTGGCGAAAAGGGAGAGGGCGGCGACGGCGGGATAGCCGGTCTTGCTGAAGTCCAGAAAACCCCGGAGAAAGTAGAGCGTGGCCACTATTCCCAAGACAGCCGCCAGGACCAGAAGGCGAAGGAGGGCTTGTCTGCTCAGCCTCTTCCCGGGGACCGGGACGGCCAGGCGAGCCGCTCCCACCCTGGACAGGGCCAGGGTCAGGCGTTCATGTAGTCTGGTTCTCTCTGTCAAGGCCCCCCTTCAGGAATCGAAGGACGAGGGGATTGAACTCCTCCGACCTTTCCAGCTGGGGCCAATGGCCGCAACGTGGGATAATGTGGACAGTGGAATTGGAAAGGACTCTTGCGGCCTGGTGGGCGTGGGAGACGGGTATAATCCTGTCTTCTCCACCCCAGACGATGAGGAGAGGCTTCATAAAGTCTTTTAGCCTGTCCAGCACCAGCATCTTCTTGTGTACGCCCCACAGCCCCGAACCCGAGCGTATGGACTTCAGCGTCGCCCTCTTCGCCTGGGGGATATTACGGGCCTGGAGGATTTCCTGGAGCAGGCTATCGCTCACGGACCGGGGTTCATAGAACACACTCTTTACGAGGTTTCGAGGGTTGCGGACCTTGGGGGTGTGCAGCAGCTCTCCCAAAAGAGGGACCGATGCGAAGCGTAGAAACCACGCCAACTGTCTCCCCAGGCCGGCCCCGCCCACCAGTACCAACCCGTCCACCCGCTGGGGATGGACCAGGCCGCATATCGCCGTGACCAGCCCCCCGGCCGAGTTCCCGATCAAAGTGGCGCTGTTTATGCCAAGGGCATCCATGAACCTGACCAGGAAGTGGGCGCCTGAGACGGCGTCGTAGCTCAACTCCCTCGGTTTATCAGACTTGCCGTTGCCCGGCATGTCCAGGGCATAAACGGTATGCTCCTTTGCCAGGGAGGGGATATTCTCTCCCCAGACGGCGAGAGAGGCGCCCAGGCCATGCACGAGAAGCACGGCAGGGCCCTGGCCTTCCATCACGTACCGGACCTTTACGCCTATAGTCTCCCTCGCCTGGGGCGTCTGAGACGCCGCCTGGACGGCTGCGTCCGAAGGGAACGACCGCGGTGTCCCATGAAGAGGGACTGCTATTTCTACATACCTATCCTCGATGTCCATCCTGCCTTAGAGGGTGTTTAATAAGTCCTCGCAACCGGTCACCTGTCACCCCCTGTTCAAGCCAGGGGCAGGCTCTGAGCGAAGCGAAGGGTCTAAAATCCTTGCTTTCTTGGACGTGCTGCTGCCCAAGCATTTTAGATTCCTCACTCCGTTCGGAATGACTGGGATGGTCTGCAACGCCTTGGGAAGCACGCTCTTAACGTGGTCTGTTTCAAGCCACCTGGCGGAATCGAAGGCGTTTCACTCAATGGCGACGATTCGCTCAGAGCGATAATTTTCGGAGTGACCGCCCGACACCTACGCGGCCGCGCCGGCAGGCATCAGAGCTTTGCTGAAGGTGAGCCCCTGGGGGCCGCTATCCACCAGCACTTGGTCGCCCGCCTGGAATTCCCCGGCCAGGACCGCCTTTGAAAGAGGCGTCTCCAGGTGCCGCTGGACCGCCCTGCGGAGGGGTCGCGCCCCGAAGGTGGGGTCGAACCCTTCTTTGGCGAGCCAGTGGCGAGCCTCCCGGGTCAGCTCAAAGGTTATGCCCCGGTCTGCAACTCGCCTCTCGACCTCGGCAGTCATAAGCCCCACTATTTGGTCAATCTGGCCCTGGGTAAGGGGGTTAAAGACGATAATGTCGTCAATCCGGTTCAGGAACTCAGGACGGAAGGCCCTCTTGAGGGCGTCCTGGACCGAGTCCCTCAGCCGTTGCTCATCTATAAGGTTCTCGCCATCCCTGCGGAACCCGAAGGGCTGGCGACCCAGCTCGCCCGTACCCAGGTTACTGGTCATTATAACCACTGTGTTGCGGAAATCAACCGTGCGGCCGTGGCCGTCGGTGAGGCGTCCATCCTCGAGAATCTGAAGGAGTATGTTGAACACGTCGGGATGGGCCTTCTCGATCTCGTCGAAGAGGATAATCCTGAAGGGGTGCCTGCGCACCGCCTCGGTAAGCTGGCCCCCGTCGTCGAAGCCTATGTAACCCGGAGGGGCGCCAATGAGCCGCGATACCGTATGCTTTTCCATGTACTCGGACATATCCACCCGGACCATGTTGGCCTCATCGTCGAAGAGGAACTCCGCCAGCGCCCTGGCCAGCTCGGTCTTGCCCACGCCGGTGGGACCCAGGAACATAAAGCTGCCGATGGGCCGTTTGGGGTCGCTGAGACCCGAACGGGCGCGGCGTATCGCCTCAGACACGGCAACCACGGCCTCTTCCTGGCCGATGAGCCGCTCGTGAAGCCTGTCCTCCATGTGGAGGAGTCTTTCCGCCTCTCCCTCCAGGAGGCGAGACGCGGGAACACCGGTCCACCTGGAAATGAGGGCGGCGATGTCCTCCTCGTCAACCACCATATCTATCTTCTTGTCCTTCAGCCACACCTCTCTGTCACCGTTGTACTCTTGCTCCATGCGCAGCCGCTCCGTCCTCAGCTGGGCGGCCCTTTCATAGTCCGAGCGCTGCGCGGCGGCTTCCTCCTCGTGGTTAAGCTCCTGGATGCGCCTCTCCGTGCCCTTGAGGTCTCCGGGATGGCTCTCGGCGTCAATGTGCAGCTTGCTGGCCGCCTCGTCTACGAGGTCAATCGCCTTGTCAGGCAGATGGCGGTCTACAATATAGCGCTGTCCGAGGCGTGCAGCGGCCACCAGCGACGAGTCCTCAATCTTCACCTTGTGGTGGGCCTCGTAGCGGGGGCGCAACGCCCTCAGGATTTCCACGGTCTCCTCTACAGTAGGCTCCTCCAGGTATATGGACTGGAAACGCCGCTCTAGGGCCGAGTCTCTCTCAATGTACTTCCGGTACTCGTCAACTGTGGTGGCGCCGATGCACTGTAGCTCACCGCGCTGGAGGGCGGGCTTCAGGAGATTGCTGGCGTCAATGGCGCCCTCGGCCCCTCCCGCGCCCACGACGGTATGTATCTCGTCTATGAAAAGGATGACGTCTCCCTCGGCGCTCTTGACCTCGTCCATAACTGCCTTTAGCCGCTCCTCGAACTCGCCGCGGAACTTGCTTCCCGCGACCAGAGCGCCCATGTCTAGGGCCAGCACGCGGCGGTCCTTCAGCATATCCGGCACGTCTCCCGCGACGATTCGCTGGGCCAGCCCCTCGGCTATTGCCGTCTTGCCGACTCCGGCCTCCCCTATAATCACCGGGTTGTTCTTCTTCCGCCGGGTGAGGGTCTGCATCACGCGGCGGACCTCTTCATCCCGGCCAACCACCGGGTCCAGCTTGCCTTGGCGGGCCAGCTCCGTTAGGTCTATGCCATACCTCTCCAGAGAGCGGTACTTGCTCTCGGCCCTGGGGTCGGTGATGCGGTGGGAACCCCGTACCCGCATCAACGCCCGGTAGACCTTTTCCTGGTCAACGCCGTGCTCCTTCAGGATACGGGCCGTATCTCCCTCTCGCTCCATTGTGGCGCCGATAAGAAGATGCTCAGTGCCGATGAAATCGTCCTTCAAGCGCTCGGCCTCGAGCCTGGCGTTGTCCAGAAGCCGGGCGGCCCTGGGGGTGGCGTATATCTGAGTCGTCTCGTAGGCCACCTTTGGGGACCTCTCCAGGGCGTCTTGCAGACGTTGCTTGATGGAGTCCACAGACACTCCCAGGCTGTTGAGTATATCCTCCGGCAGCCCGTGCTCCAGCTCCAGAAGGGCTAGCAGGAGGTGCTCCACGTCCCACTGGCTGTGCCTGTAGCGCTGCACTATCTCTTGCGAGTTGGACAGGACCTGCTGGGCCTGCTCCGTGAATTTTTCAGGTCTCAATGCCATGATGTTTACCTCCTATAACTGGCTATGGCTGGGCTGGTGACTGGGCCGGACCGCCCGCGCCGGACGAGGCCAGGCGCAGCCTCTTGACCTCATCGGAGAGCCTGGCTATTTCCTTTTCCATTTGCAGGATGCGCTCCGTGAGCTTCAGGACCACTTCCACTCCGGCCAGATTTACGCCCATATCCTCGGTCAGAGCCTTTATACGTCTGAGCCTTTCTATATCCTTGGGAGAGTAGAGACGCTGCTTGCCTCCTGAGCGAGAGGGCATCACAAGCCCCACCCTCTCGTAGTAGCGGAGGGTCTGCGCATGTACCCCCACCAGACGGGCAGCTACGCTAATCACGTAGCATGGTTCATATTCAAAAGTACGTTCTGTCGCCAAATCTATTACCTCCTGACAGAGCGAAGCTCTTTGAACTCTTGAAAAAGCCGCTTTTCCTCGTCGCCCAGACCTTTGGGTAGGACTACCTTCGCCGTCGCATAGAGGTCGCCCCTCGAGCCCGGGTTGTTCAGGCGCGGCATTCCCTGGCCGGCGAGACGCAGGGTCTGCCCGT
This sequence comes from Dehalococcoidia bacterium, assembly GCA_965197405.1. Lineage (GTDB taxonomy): Bacteria > Chloroflexota > Dehalococcoidia > Lucifugimonadales > JAGWBF01. The sequence continues at coordinate 182,786 of OZ240206.1, forward strand.
TCTGGGTCTCGGGTGGTATGGTCAGCATCACCCTGCCTTTAAGGAGCGGGACGGCTGCTTCGCCCCCCAGCACCATGTCCACAAGGGGGACCTCCACGTCGGTATAGAGGTCCGCCCCGGTGCGGCGAAATTTGGAGTGGGGACGCACAGTGACCTGGATGTAAATCTCCTGCTGGCTGCCGTCGCCTGCGGGTATATGCACCCTCGAGCCGGTATCCACACCCGGAGGGATTGTCACCTCCAGCCGCCGGGGGGACGATGGATTGGGACCGGCGCCCTGGACCTCCAGGTAACGGGTGGCGCCACTGAAAGCCTCCTCCAGGCTCACCTCCACGGCATACTGCACCTTGGGACGACCGGCCCCACCCATGCCCCTGCCGGCGAAAAGGTCGTCAAAGAGGCCTCCGGTGGGGATGTCGCCAAAATCAAATACGGGGGACGAGTCGAAGCCTTCCGAGAATACATGGGAGAAGTCTCCCACCCGGGAGGCCTGGGCGCGCTCTATCTCGTCGGCGCGCTTCCAGTTCTCCCCGTGTTTGTCATACTTACGGCGTTTCTCGGAGTCCGAGAGCACCTCGTAAGCCTCGTTTATACGCTTGAACTTCTCCTCCGCCTCTTTGTTCCCCGGATTGACGTCGGGATGATACTGGCGGGCCAGCTTCCGGTAGGCCTGCTTTATCTCCCTGTCCGAGGCATTTCTGGAGACGCCCAGGAGAACGTAAAAGTCTTCCATTCGTTTCACTCCCTGTGTATCCACCTTGAATTTTAATTTTCAGAGCGAGATTTGTCAAGTAATTTATGTTAATACAATGAGCTAATCTAAAGTATTGTAGAAAATAAACTTGACAAATAAGACTCAAGTATTTATAATCAACTTTGAAAGGTAGAGGGTCAACGGGACCACTACCTAAAAATTATACAGGAGGACAATCGAATGTTAATCAGACGCTGGCAACCCTTTGGCGAGCTCAAGAGGATGGAGACCGAGCTGGACCGGGAGTGGAATCGCGCGTTCCGACCTTTCCACGCACGACCGCGCTTCTGGGCCGTGGACGGCCGGATGAACATTGACGTGTTCTGGGCTGACGAGAGCCTGACGGTGCGCGCCGCTCTACCGGGCGCCAAGCCCGAGGACGTGGAGGTCATCGTCACCGACGACACCCTGACCATCAGGGGCGAGGCCAAGCTCGAGAAAGAGGTCAAGGAGGAGGACTATCTCCACCGGGAGCACAGGCACGGCGCGTTCAGGCGTGCGGTAGCCCTGCCCCACGGTCTCGACACCGAGAAGGCCGACGCCTCCTATGAAAACGGCATCCTCACGGTGACGATTCCCAAGGTCGAAGAGAGCAAGAGCAAGTCTCTCAAGATTAACGTCAAGGCCCTGGAAGGCGAGAAGAGCTAAACCCAGGTCCGAAGACGGGAACGGGGAGGGCCGACAGCCCTCCCCGCGAAGCAAAAGACTGGGGACTCCGTATAATAGCCAAGCAACGGAGTCCCCTCTGCATTTACGCCGCGATAGATGGAGCAGATTGCTTCAACTCCAGGACTCATTTATGCGGGGATTGCGGATGACCTTGCTAAGGCCGCGTATGAGCATGAAAGTGGCGGCTGGACTTCCCACCGTCACTCCCGCGAAGCTTGTCCCCGTGGAAACGGGGAGCGGGAGTCTAGGGACGTCGGGGACATGGATACCCGCTTTCGCGGGTATGACGAAGAGTATTTTCATGAGGGTTATCACCTGTTCAGCGTCACTGACACGCCGAAATGGTCGGAGGCGAGGCTATCGGTGACCGAGAAGTCGCTCGCTTTCAGGTCCGCCGACAGCCATATATAGTCTATGCGCCTGGTAGGGTCCCGTGACGTTGAGGTGTACCCGGCCCCCCGGCTCTCTTGACTCTCTTCGGAGGCGTCTTGCCCGGAATCCGGTCCGCTCCCCTGCAGTTCGGAGACGACGAAAGCGTCCCTCAACCCGGCCTCCGCCAGGAGGAGTATCTCCGGGTCGTGGGGCGATGCGTTGAGGTCCCCCATGAGGACGGTCCTCTGCCCCCGGCCCCAGGCGCTGACAAGCGCTCGCACCTGTGGTTCGCGCAGATGGCCCTCAGCGGGAGGGTTGTGCAGGTGAGTGGCAATAACGGTCAGTGACTCGCCGCCGCCAAGGTCAATCCGTGCCGTCGTGAAGCTGCGTTTCATCTGCAAACTGTCGTTGTTGGGCATCGGCTGGGTGCGCGCTTCGGAGATTGGATAGCGGCTGAAGATGGCGTTGCCCCATACCGAGTCGCCCGCCGGCCCCCAGGCATAGGGCATCTCCAGCCGCCGCGACAGCCACACCAGCATGTCGAAGGAGCCATCTATCATCCAACCGCGGGAGATTTCTTGCACGGCGACGATGTCCGGCTTCTGGTCTTCTATAACGCCGGCCAGGTCTTCTATAGCCAGGTAGCCATTCACGTCAAAGCCCTGGTGCAGGTTGTAGGACATAACTCGCACGGGAAAGCCCGATGGAGGCGCGGCCCCAGGGCCGCTCCACACTGCCAGGTAGCCAAGGGGCATGAGCAGCAGCACAAAGGCCACCGCCACGGATGGGGTCCACTTGGGTATCGCGGTGCGGTATTCCCGGAGTACCGGTATGGCACCGGAGATGCACAGCAGGACTAAGGCCACGCCGATGAGAGGGACGATTGGCGCGCCTCCGGGAATGTCGAACTGATAGTTGACGTAGTACAGATAGGTCAGCACCAGGAAGGCCAGCAGCCCCAGCGCGCTCGCGGCAGCCAGGCCGCCAATCCCTCGTCTGGCCACACCGGACCCCAGCGTCACGCCTATCATGGCGACGGACATGGAGAGCGCCACCTGCCCAAGCAACGCTATCATGGCCGCAGCCACGCCGGAACGCTCCCCCAAGGCCAACAGTGCGAACAGCCCAGCCAAGGCCGCCGCCAATGGCCAGACCCCGAAGCCGGGGCGGGCCAGCACGCCAACGGCGGCCACCAGGCCCACCGCGTTTGCCATAACAATCCAGATGAAGACGAGGGGCTGGTCCCACTCGATAAGAGCGGTCTGCTGGCCGATGTTCTGGAAGAGGAGGAGCTGCAAGAACAGGACAGCCCCCAGGGCAATCAAGGGCGTTGACTCCATGAAGCCGCTGCCGCCGTGTGGCTCAGCGGTCCCCTGTTTCATCACACTCCGCAGGAGCAACCAGTGGCACGCAAACAGGAAGACGACGACCACATAGGTTACCGCCCCCGGGTTCCAGGAAAGGTCCAGGGTGGCAAATACGCCTTTAATTGCCGTATCCGTACCTACGCCGAGAAGAAGTCCGAAGGCGAAGGTATGGCCCCCCTCCAATCCCTGACTGCCCCGCAAATGGCTTATGTAAGCGGGAATACAGAGGAAGAAAAGGCCGGTGCCTGCTGTTGCCAGGGCCAGGTCTGCCACCGGCCACGGGACCAGCTGCTCGACGAGCCGCATCAAGGCGAGTCCGCCGGCCGTCAGCGCCAGGGCGCGCCTGGGCCCGAGGGCCTTGTGTATAGGTGCAGCCAGAAATGCTAGCAGGAAGAGGGCCAGAACAAATACGCCGGGAAGGATGCTCCCGGCGCCCAGGGAGTCGCGAATGTAGAATACCAACTCGGCAAACAGGACCCGGAGGAGCTGTAGCCCGAAAAGGACAGTCAAGGCCAGCAGGGCAGTCTCTCTCAGAGCGCCCCGGTCCCACCATCTGGAGGCAGTGGAATACATTGCGCTACCCGACACCCTCTGAGAGAAATCTCTCTGCACAGGAGGACCTGCCCCAGCCTACGGCCCTATAATCGCGGCGCCGTTTTCTTCATACCCTGGGCCTGACGTTCTGGTTGTGGCGGAACAGATTGGTCGGGTCGTACTTGTTCTTCAGGGCAGCCAGGCGCTCGTAGTGCTTCCCATAGGCAGCCTTCATCAGGTCGGCGCCCTCTTCGGCTTCATGGCCCACCGAGTTGACGTATGTACCTCCCGTTGTGAAAGGCCGGACCGCCTCTATGGCATCCCGCGCCCATCGAATGTGTATCTCCGACTCCCCAGGGTCTTCCCAGGACGCCAGGGCGATCACCTCATAGGGCGTATCTCGGTGGCTGAATGCCGTCTCATCAATGCCGACACGGTTCGAGACGTTGCCCAGCTGCTGGAACGTCAAAGCGCTCAGCGGTGATGTAACCTTGCCAAAGTGGGAGATAAGGACATCAATAGCGTCGTCGCTAATCTCCCTCATAAAGCTCGTTTTATTGTAGTACTGGAGGCCGGGTGTAGCTCCACCGTCCAGCATACTCTGCATCTGACCGTACGTTATGGGTTGGATACTGTCCGACAGGGGCGGGCCAAACTCCCGGAGGGGCCGCAGGGCCTCTTCCGCCGCCTCGATGGGACCGTGGTGGCAGGCGAGGACGGCCACGACCGGAGCGCCATCGGGCGAGGTGAGAAGCTCGCAGATGGTGTTCACCTCGTCGGGAATGGCGCCGGAGAAGTCGCGGTAGAACTTGAGGGCCTCTCTAGCTTTCTCGAAGGAATAGACCACCACTCCCCCCAGCACCATTGGGCCGACCGGGTGAAGCCGGTACTCGAAGGAGGTGACGACGCCGAAGTTCCCGCCGCCGCCTCGCACGGCCCAGTAGAGGTCCTCATTCTCGGAGGCGCTTGCCGTGAGGAATCGCCCGTCCGCGGTGACTATGTCCACCGACAGGACGTTATCGCAGGAGAGGCCATGCTTGCCCGAGAGCCAGCCCATTCCCCCACCCAGCGTAAGCCCCGCTATCCCGGTGTCGGAGACCGTACCTCCAGGGGTCGCCAGTCCAAAGGCCTGGGTCTCGTGGTCAAGCTCGGCCCAGGTGAGGCCGGGTTCGGCGTGGGCCGTGCGCTTCACCGGGTTCACGCGGACGCTCTTCATCGGGGACAGGTCAACCATGATGCCGCCATCGCACACGGAGTTGCCCGGGATATTGTGGCCGCCGCCGCGGACTGACATCAGGAGATTGTTCTCGCGGGCGAAGTTGATGGAATTAATCACATCGGAGACTCCGGCACATCGGGCGATGACGGCGGGCCTTCTGTCAATCATACCATTCCAGACCTTCCTGGCCTCCTCGTACCCGTCATCACCAAGGCAGAGGGTCCGGCCGCGCTGGCTCGACCTGAAATCCTCCAAGGCCGCCTCCTTGAGCACGGCGCCCGCTCCCGTGGTGGTGACAACTTGCAAGTCTACCATAGGTCCCCTCCTCGTTAGTTTGTTTGCATCGTTCGACAGGGCACAAGTCCCATGATACTTCCAGAACGGCTTCTCTGCAATCTTTATTCGTTCAACCTCTGCTCTCGGAAGATGAGAAAAGCCATCGGTATCGAGGAGACGAGGACCAGGATTAGCGCGGGCGCCGCCGCCTGAGCGAAGAAGGCTTCCGAGGCCGCCGACCAGATGGACGTGGCCAGGGTCTCGAAGCCAATCGGACCCATGATCAGGGTAGCGGGCAACTCTTTCATGGTGAGGAGGAACACCAGGGCGGCGCCGGCCAGGACGCCGGGACGTACCAGGGGAAGGGTGACGGTGGCAAAGACATGAAAGGGCCTCCTCCCCAGCCCGCGCGCCGCTTCCTCCACTCTCGGGCTAACCTGGAGTAGAGATGCTCGTATGCCGCCCATAGCCGTGGGCAGGAAAAGGACGACGTAGGCAAAGACCAGCAGCCCCAAGGTCTGGTAGAGAGGTGTAGCATAGTTCGCGCCGAAGAAAACCAGGGCCAGGGCAACGGCTATCCCCGGCAGCGCGAACCCCACGTAGGAGATGCGCTCCAGCAGGGTGCTGGCCTTGCCCGGGTATCTAATCGTCAGGATGGTCACGGGCAGGGCGGCTACCACGGCAGCCAACGCGGCCAGGAGCGATACATGGAGAGAGTTCCAGGCAGCGCCCCATAAGAACTGGAGCGGCTCTCCCACGGAGACGCCGCGAGCGACCCAGTACCCCAGGATGGACATGGGCATCGCCAGGGAGAAGAGAACGACGGCGGTACAGAGTGCCAGGGCCGCCCAGCGCCAGCGCCCCAGCCTGACCAGGCTCGGCAGGCGTGCGACACCGACTCCACTGCGATAGTACTGGGAGCGGCCGCGCGTCAGGGCCTCCGCAACCAGGATTATCATAGCCAGGGCGACCAGGACCAGGGAAAGGACTGCTGCAATGCTCCGGTCAAAGGCCGAGTCGTACTGGATATAGATAGCCCAGGTGAAGGTCTCGTAGCGCAGAAGAGAAACGGCCCCGAAATCGCTGAGGGTATAGAGGGCCACCAGGAGGGAGCCGGCGGCGATAGCTGGGCGCAGTGCGGGTAGGGTAACGCTCCAGAAGGTCTTCCAAGAGCCGTGTCCGAAGCCTCGGGAGGTCTCTTCCAGGGCCGGGTCAAGACGCCACATCGCGCCTCGGACGGTGAGCAATACGTATGGGTAGCTGAGGAGTATGAGGGTCAGCATCGCTCCCGGAAAGCCATATATCTCCGGCAGACGCTCCACGCCGAAAGGCCCATCCAGAAGCTGCTGGAGCATGCCGCGAGGTCCCAGCGCTACGACCAGGAGGAAGCCCCCAATGTAGCTGGGGATGACCAGGGGCACGACGGTGAGCACCGCCCATATCCGCTTCAGCGGCAGGTCGGTGCGAACGGTAAGCCATGCCAGTGGGACCGCGATGACAACGGAGCCAGCCGTAACCGCCAGCACCAGGTATAGAGAGCGGAGCAAGATTTCCAACGTGCGGGAACGGAACAGCAGGGCCGGTACTTCGTCGCCCACGTCGAAGGCCCTCAAGGCCAGATAGGCGATGGGAAGGACCATCCCCGCGCCCACCACGCCGGCGGGAATCCACACAATAAACGGGGGCCAGCGCGACTTGTCGCGCCAGCCCCCGTAAGGAAGGAGGAACCCCGCCACTGACCTGAGGATACCCGGGTCAGTGGCGTGCATGGTTAGGGAGCACTTCGATGCTCCATGTTCTCGCAATTCTCACAAGAATCAATGATACCATAGCGCATGGCACAGGACCTCACCACCGACCGACTGGCTCCCATGTAAACCACTTTCTCTAGACTTGATGCTAGACTAACTGATTTCTAGCATTATACACATAAATATTAGGATGTCAATACTTAATTATAATTTAAGTCAAGACAAATAAAATTATATAATCTGCTCGCAGTCTCTATTCATATTACCGGCATCACAAATCATGGTCAAGGGGATGCTTAAAGCTCAATTGCAGCCCATACCTGTCATTCCGAACACAGCGAAGCGGAGCGAGGAATCTGAAATGGAGCCTAACAAAAGCCTGAATCAAGGCGTATCGGCCAGAACAACAGGACGATTAGCCAGGATTTTAGACCCCTCGCTACGCTCGGAGCCTGCCCCTGGCTTGAACGGGGGGTGACAATGAAAAGGCCCTGGCCCGCAGATTGACAGCTTATGGCGTTGGGCTATAATTACCATACAATACTCACCCCGTTGGGAGGTAATGGATGATAACCGCCTTTGACAGTCTTTACGCCGGACACATAGACATGGACAACGTCGGGTACGGAGGGACCTCCGTAAATGACCGCTCCTTCTCCGACGAGAGCCTAGCCACGGTATTCGACAAGACCGAGGCCATCGCTCGGCTAATGGACCAGACGGGCTACGGCACGTTGTGGCTGGCCGAGCACCACTTCCAGCCCGAGGGGTACGAGTGCATCCCCAACGTTCTGATGCTCAGCCTGCACCTGGCCCACCTGACCAGGAACATCAGGCTCGGGTGCGCCTTCAACATTGCCCCCATGTGGCACCCCCTGCGCCTAGCTGAGGACTTCGCCACCGCGGACATCCTCACCGGGGGGCGCGTCGTGTTCGGCGTGGGCCGCGGCTACCACACACGGGAGGTGGAGACTTTCGGCTCCCCACTTCTCGACCAGCCCGCCAACCGCGACCTGTTCGAGGAGCAGGTGGAGGTCATGTTCAAGGCCTTCAACGAGCGGTCCTTCTCCCATCACGGCAAGTATTATGACATCCCTCCGGACGTGCCCTACCGGGGCTACGACCTCAAGGAGATAACGCTGGTGCCGCGACCGCGGAACCTGCCCGTCGAGTGCTGGCAGCCCATCCAGGGCGCTACGCCGCGCGCCCTCGACTTCATGGCTAAGCACGGCATCAAGGGCATCATCGGCGGCGGCGTGGCCGAGGGCGGAGCGCTGGACAACGTGGTGGAGGCGTACAGGGATGCGCTGGTCAGGACCGGCCGGGAGGTCAAACTGGGTGAAGACCTGGCCATCGGATTTCACGTTTACATAGCCGACACCCAGGAGAGGGCAATCAAAGAGGCGTCGAACTACTTCGAGGAGAACCTCAAGATGTTCGGCCCGCTGCGCCTTACCCGGGGGCTGAGCGAGCAGCAAATCACAGACATCAGCGACCCCGTGAGGGCGCCCTACGCCGGACTTCCCTCCCTGGAAGAGGCGGTAAAGTCAGGGGCGTTCCTGTGCGGCCCAGCCGAGTATGTTACCGAGAAGCTCAAGGCTGTGGAGGAGAGGTATCCCGGCCTCAAGCAGGTCAACGTCGGCCAGCCCGTCGGCACGCCCCAGAAGGTTATCCTGGAGCAGCTTGAGCGGTTTGCCGAAGAGGTCATGCCAGCCTTCAAGAGCAAGCTAGTGGTTAGTGGATAGGGGGGAAGTCTCGTCTCTCCCCGGGCCTGACGTAATCCTGCGCAGGAGGTTGCCTTGGCAACGACCGGCTTCTCACGGACAGGGGTCTCACGTTTTGACAGCCGCGATATGGGAGTCATGCGAGTGAGGTGCGAAGTTGGCAAGCCCCTCGCAGAGCAGCGCGACATAGGGCACAATCGCTGGCATCCGGATATTCCACCGCTGGCCGAGGTGGAGCCCAGCGCTGAGGTCATCCTGGAGAGCCCCGGGTACGACGATTACCAGCTGAAGGACGACGACGGCGTGGCAGACGTGGACGGGATGGACCTGAGCAGGGTCCACCCCATCACAGGCCCCGTGTCCGTCAGAGGGGCGGAGCCCGGAGACCTGCTCGTGGTAGACCTGCTGGAGCTTTCCCCCCTTAGCGGGGTCGGCTACTCCTGCGTCATCCCCAAGATAGGCGGCATACTGAAGGACGTTCTACCCAACGCCTTCAAGTCAGTCTGGTATATGAGGGGCAACGTTTACGCCGAGTCCAGGCATATCCCCGGCGTGAAAATTCCAGCGCTGCCACACCCGGGCGTGATCGGGGTAGCGCCGTCCCATGAGCTTCTCCGGCGGTGGAACAGACGAGAAGAGGCCCTGTTCCAGGAAAATAAGGCGTATCCCCCTCATGCCGAGACAGCCGTGTTCCGGGGCGTGGATGGGGCAAAGCACTCCTCTATGGCTGCCGAGGCGGCGCGAACGGTTCCCCCAAGGGAGAACGGCGGCAACGTGGACATAAAGAACCTCTCCAGCGGCTCCAGGGCCTACTTCCCGGTATTCGTGCCCGGGGCGCTGCTGTCGGTGGGAGACCTCCACTTCGCCGAGGGCGACGGCGAGGCCACCTGGAACGCCATCGAAATGGATGGGGCCACCTGGCTGCGCGTGGACTTAATCAAAGGCGGGGTCGAGAAGTACAACATCCGTACGCCGGCCTTCCAGCCGGGCCCCGTGGAGCCGAGGTTCGGCAACCGGTATATTAGCTTCACCGGATTCTGCTTCCGAGGCGACGAGCAGGCCTTCAACGACTCCACTATGGCAGCCAGGGAGGCTATTCTCCAGGCCGTGGACTACCTCACCGGGTTCGGCTACAGCGGCGAGCAGGCGTACACCATACTGAGCGTGGCCCCCATAGAGCTTCGCATCAGTGGCATCGTAGACGTGCCAAACTGCTGCGTTACCCTCTACCTCCCCGTGGACATATTCGACAAGGACATCATGCCTCGGCCATAGCAAAGAGGGGCTGACGCGATGGCTAACGCCGGGGGCGGTCATGTATTGGATGAGGGTGGGTCGGACGATGCCGGCTCACTGCCCAGCCCCTCCGGTGGAAGCTCGTCCTCTGCTTCCGGCATCTCACTGAAGGCAAGGTCCTCGCGCAGACGGTCCACCAGCAGGTCCACCTCACTGTTATCTATGAGGTACAGGTGAAGGGAATGCCGGACCATCTCCAGGCCTGCCTCTTTCTCCGGCCACACCACCTCCCGGACGCCCAACCTCCGGAGACGCTCTCCCTCCTCGCGCCAGTGGACCCGGGCCACTATATCCAGATCGGGGTTCAACTGAAGGGCGTGCTGAGCGGTGACCCAGGCGGAGGCCGGGTCTGCGGTGCTGATGACCATCATCTGTGCGGACCTGACTCCGGCAGCCTCCAGAACGGTCTCGCTGCTGCTGGACCCGTTGATAACGTAATGACCCCGGCGCCGGCACCTCACCACCGCGTGAGGGTCCAGGTCTATGACGATAAAGGGCAGCTGGTACTCGTCGAGGGCCTGCGTAACCAATGACCCCACACGACCCAGCCCGCACACAATGACATGGTTGCGAAGGTGGGGCGTTCCCTCTTCTGCCGCATCGCTCCCCAGGCGATAGGGCCGGAGCAAGCTGACCCACCGGCTGAGTATGACGATGGCCCGCGCCCCGCCGGCCATGACCCACGGCGTCAATGCCATAGTTACCACCGTCGAGACCACCATCAGCGAGAGGAAGTCCTGGTCTACGATGCCCAAGGTGGTCGCCGAGTCCATCAGTATGAAGCTGAACTCCCCAATCTGGACCATCCCGAGACCCGCCAGAAGAGCGGTGCTCAACAGATAGCCCAGGGCGCGTGTAAGGCCTGCAGTGATGGCGGACTTCAGGACCACCACCAGCGCGACCACCATCAACACGAGCAAGAAATTATCCACCAGGAAGCCGAGGTCGGTCAGCATCCCCAGAGATACAAAGAAGAGGGCGGAGAAGGTATCCCGGAGGGGGACAACCTCCGAGAGGGCCCGCTGGCCGAAGTCGGACTCGCTGAGCAGCAGCCCGGCAATGAAGGCCCCAAGGGCGGCGGAAAGCTCCACCGTCTGGGTTATGGCCGACGTCGCGAAGGTGATGGCGACCACTCCCATGATGAAAATCTCCCGCGACCCCAGATAGGCCACGCGGTGCAGGAGCCAGGGAATCGCCTTGGCGCCGAGCAGCACTATCACCCCCAGCACGACCGCCGCCTTCAGAATACCCAGCCCCAGGTCGGCCAACACCGACCCGCCCTCATCGCTCAACGCCGGCAGAATGGCTATCATGGGTATGAAGGCCAGGTCCTGGATGAGCAGTATGCCGGTAATGACCCGCCCGTGGACACTGCGCAGCTCGCCCCGGTCCGACAGGGTCTTCAGGACAACCATGGTGCTGCTAAGGGACGCGACAAAGCCGAAAACGATAGCCTGCTGGTAGCTCCACCCAAACTGTACCCCGATGACATACCCCAGGCCGACGACCCCAAGCACCTGGGCGACGCCGACCAGGACAACGACCTTCCCCAGCTGGCGAAGGTCTCGGAAGGAAATCTCGATGCCGACGGCGAAGAGGAGCAGGATGACACCGAACTCGGCCAGGGTGCGCACCGTGTCCGCGTCGCCCACAAGCTCCAGCGCGTGGGGGCCGATAATCATGCCGACGACGAGGTAGCCCAGCAGCACCGGGAACCGCAGCACCCGCGCCACCAGCCCGCCGACAAAGGCAATGACGAAGATGATAACGATGTCGGCGAACAGGCTGGCGTCAATGTGCATGGAACGTTTTCTTCCCTGGTGTCACTCGGTGGAGATAGCGGGGGTCTTGGTTGGGCCTGACTGCCCCGGTGGGGTAGAGGTATGTTAGCATGGCGCGCACCGTGAGGCAAGGAGACGCGGCCGCAAGCTATTGTTAGACCTCCGGCCACTCTAGTACAATTCTTCATGGACTTGTGAAAGCCACGTATGAGTATGAAAATGGGGCTTGGACTTCCCTGCTGTCACTCCCGCGAAAGCGGGAGTCCAGGGATGTGGATACCCGTTCCCCGTTTTCACGGGGACAAGCTTCACGGGTATGACGAAGGGTATTTTCATGCCAACGCCCAGAGCCAGATCAGGAGCAAATAAGCGGGGGTGCAGGACATGCCGTATCTTGACGTAAACGGGGACCCTTTTCACTATGAATTAGACGACTTCGCCGACCCCTGGAAGCCCCACGGGGCGGTCCTGTTTCATCACGGCGCGGCGGGGACCCTGGACCGCTGGAGGGCCTGGGTGCCCACCATGTCCCGCTGGCGCCGGGTCGTCCGCTTCGATATGCGGGGCTATGGCGGGACGCCGCCCCCGCCGGGGCCAAGGTTCTCGCTGCCTCAGCTGGCTGCTGACGTGGCCGGAGTGATGGACGGCCTGGAGATAGACAAGGTGCACTTTGTGGGGGCTTCCGCCGGGGGCATAGTCGGCCTGAGATTCGCCCACGATTTCCCCCAACGGCTGAGCAGCCTTACCCTGGTGACGTCCACTCCCAAGCTGTCCCAGACGCGGATGAACGCGGAGGTCTGGCAACGCGTCCTGAAGGAGCAGGGAATCAGGGCGTGGCTCATGTCCGATGCCGAGAAGCGGTTTGGTCCCAACGTAGACCCGGGCTTGCTGGACTGGTACGCAGAGGGGGGAACCAAGACCACGCCGGAGGTGGTGATAGCCCTCCAGGACTGCCTCTTCGGGGAGGACCTGACGCCCCTGCTACCTCAAATCCAGGCCCCCACCCTCGTCCTGGCCGTCAGAGATGACGACATCACGCCTATGGAGGTGCAGCGGCTGATGGCCCGCCGAATACCCGATGCCAGGCTGAAGACCTTCTCCGGCCTGGGCCACCAGATGGAGGTGGAGGCGCCCGACCTGCTGGCCCGCCACGTACTGCGCTTCATGGACCGGGTTGACGGCGCGCAGAGCTAGGACTCTATCCTCCCCGCTAGGACAATTGAATTGATGGATCTGCGAAACGGTTATGCGGTAGTTGATCTCGAGATGACCGGTGTGGACTACCTCAGTGACTTGATTATCGAGATAGCAGTCGGGGTATTGCTGCCGGGCCAAGACCTGGTCACCGACCGCGTCCTGGTCAAGATAGACCGGCCCATCCCCAAGAGGATAATCAAGCTGACCGGAATTACCGATAGAGATTTGGCTTCTGGCGGAATCGTTATAGACGATGCCCTGGCTTGGTTCGTGGAGAGGACCTCCGGTCTACCACTGGTGGGACATAACATACTCCAGTCGGACCGGCCTTATTTGCTGGAAGCGGCACGCAGGCACGGCCATGCCGTCGAGGAAGGCCTATATCCGAAGTTGTGCATAGACGAGGCGGACGACCTGCCGGTCCAGCGTTTCATTGACACCGCCGGACTGTATAAAGGTTACAAGCTGGGCGAGTACCAGCAGGCGGGAGAAAGTCATCAGACTTACGTGCAACGAGTCATCGCCCTGCGTGCCTATGGGCTGCACACCGGCCTGACAGCGGCCTGCGAGGACTTGGGCATCTCGACTTCCCGCATCCGCGCCCACCGGGCCGCCGGCGACGTGGTGCAAAACCAGAAGCTCTTCGAGAAACTGCTGAAGTTGAACCCGCCGGAATGATAGAGCAGATGGGGACCCTTTGCAGGACATTGCCATATTGCAGTATACTGACCGCATCAAGCTGGTTATGAAGGAAGGAAAGGTGTACTCCAACCGGCTGGCAGGAGAAGTGCCGGAAGTGCTGCGAGGGTGAGCGCCCCAGGAGTACAGAGCCTCCCCCAAGCCAGGGATCGGAAGCGATTGAAAGTCTGCATCATTCAGGAGGGAGTAATGAGTCTCACCTGGGCCCCAAGCGTCGCCATGACCAAGGAAGAGATTGACAGCTTTCTGGAGCAGAAGCTGGTCGCTCGTCTCACCTCGATTCGCCCGGACGGTTATCCCCATTCAACACCATACTGGTACTTATGGGATGGGGAGGTCCTCTGGTTGGCTTTGGGGTCGGGCATACGCCCCAGGCAGCATATAAGGAACATGGAGCAGAACCCGAAGGTCTCCGTGGTCATAGACCGGGACGTGCGGCCAGAGCAAGGGGGCTTTCTCGACGCGCAGGGCGTGACTATCCGTGGAACAGCCGAGCTATCGAGTGACGAAGCTCTCCAGCAGAAGATTGGGAGGCCCCTCGCGCGGAAATATCTTGCGGATGAGAGTGACGAGACCCTTGACGCGGTCCTGGAGGATGGGAAGCCTGGGAAGAACCGGGTCATCGTGAAGATCAAGCCGGAGAAGATTTCCGCGTGGGACTTCCGCAAGCTGGAAGGGTTGGGGGCGGGCTACTCAGGAGAGTAGGCCGTAGGTCTTGGACCAAGACCCGGGACAGTCCTTTCTGGGATGTATGCCGCCAGGCCGGTGAAAGGCCAACAACTCCTTCACCGGCCTGGCAAACTTTAGCTTATCCAATCTCTGACAAGCCCTGATAACGCGGTTGATGGCGCGGCGGCCATCCCTGAGCGTACCGGATTGGCCGAGCCCTGGGCATGATTAGTCGTATGAGACGGGGCGAATCGGGCGGTTGGCCTTATTCTCAGAAATTTTCTCGGTGTCCCAGAGACGGGAGAAGTTTATAGCGCGGGGGCAGTGGGCGTAGGACTCCTCCACTTCTACTATGACGCCCTGCACATGCTTTGAGTTGTCGTCGGTCTCATACAAGGACAACTCCACGTTCCGCTGGTCCAACTCGTCCTTGTCCACGAAGACGATTTTGCCGTTTACCCTAACGGTGTCGGTGAGGCCCGGGATGAGGAACAGCAAGCCGATATGGGGGTTGTCGTCCAGGTTCTGGTAAGACTGGAACAGCTTGTTGCCCGCCACGTCCGGGAACAGCAGGTGACGGTCGTCCAGGACCCGCACGAAGCCGGGCTTTCCCCCTTTGGGCGAGGCGTCGCATCCGCCTCCCGCGTTGCTGGTAGCCATCACCACGAAGGGCGCGTTGGCGATATACTCTTGGACATAAGGGGTCAAGAAATCCTTTATCTTTTTAACCGCTTTATCCACGGGGGGGCCGAAGGTTTCGGCAAAACGGTCCGGCTTCACTCTCTCACTGGTGGTCATCATGCCTCCTCACGAAGTTGACTGCCATCATTCTACCCGCTTTGGCGTCAGAAAGTAAAGAAGTATCAATCTTTGCGCAAGTGTTTCCATTCAGGTGGTTGAGTTTCCTCTGCGTTGTCCCTCTCTGGCGACTGACTGCTACAGGCAGTCCACGCGCAACCCCGTTTATGTCATTACAATGAAAATAGACGCCGGATTTCCCCACCGTCACTCCCACGAAAGTGGGAGTCCAGGGACCGGGGGCTGTGGATACCCGTTCCCCGTTTTCACGGGGACCAGCTGCGCAGGTATGACGAAGGGTATTTTTGATGGTAATACAGGTTCCCGCCGCGTGTCATTCCGAACGTAGCGAAGCGGAGTGAGGAATCTAAAGTGCAGGCTTACTCGAGAGCGTGGATTTTTAGATTCCTCGCTGCGCTCGGAATGACGTAAGAGGGGGCGCAGGCTATTTTCATGGTAATCGCCTATGGCCTTGCGAAGGCCAAGTAAGGAGATGAAAACCCTATTTTCATGGGAATGACACATTCGGCTGTCTCCGTTGCAAACCTCCCCCGATTCAGGGATAATATCCCCTGGACGGCGCGGCGAATATAGCCTGGAGTCCCCCCGGGGCCATGACCAATAGGAAAGAGGTGAGTGCGAGTGGCTGACGAACTCCCCATGAGCAAAGAGACCTTCCTGCGAATAGCTGAGGCATCGGGCCTGGACGTGAAGGACGAGGCCCACATGGAGGAGCTATATGCCTATCTCCAGGGAGTCCTTCCGGGCCTGAGAAAGGTTGACGAGCTCGACCTGACCAACGTGGAGCCGGCGACGGTCTACATCCCGCCCCAGGAGTAATAGCAATGAGTAAGAATATGGACACTACGGAGCTCTGTTACCTCAGCGCCGGACAGCTCTCCCGCCTCATTCAGAGCAAGGAGGTCTCCCCGGTGGAGGTGGTTGAAGCCCACCTCACCCGTATTGACGCCCTGGAACCCACCCTGAACTCTTTCATAACCCTGCTGCCCGACCAGGCCATGGCAGCCGCCCGCCGGGCGGAGCAGGACATACAGGCCGGCCAATACCGCGGCCCCCTCCACGGCATCCCCCTTGGGCTGAAGGACCTGTACTACGCCAGGGGTGTGCGGAACACGTCAGGCTCCAGGATATTCGACGACTTTGTACCGGACTTTGACTGCACCGTAGCCGCCAGGTTCAATGAGGCGGGGACCATACTGCTGGGGAAGCTGAACCTGCACCAGTTCGCCTTTGGCCCCACCGGCGAGAACCCGGACTACGGCCACATGCACAATCCCTGGAACCCCGATCTCATAGCCGGCGGTTCCAGCGGAGGCTCAGGCTCCGCCGCCGCCGCCGGCGAGTGTACCCTGACTATGGGCACGGATACGGGGGGGTCCATCCGCATCCCCAGCGCTCTGTGCGGCCTGGCAGGACTCAAGCCCACCTATGGGCGTGTGAGCCGCCACGGGATTAGCGTCCTCTCCTGGTCTCTCGACCATCCCGGACCCATGACTCGCACTGTGAAGGACTGTGCCCTGGTGATGAACGCCATCGCCGGGTACGACCCCAACGACCCTGCCTCGGCCAACGTTCCAGTGCCCGATTATACCAGGGCCCTTACGGGCGACATCAAGGGCCTGCGTGTGGGCGTCCCCAAGGAGTATTTCGAGGTCCCCGTGGCCCCCCAGGTGGAGCAGTCGGTGCGCAGGGCCATTGACGTGCTGGGCGAACTGGGGGCCACCGTCACCGAGGTGTCATGGCCCATGTACCACTACGCCCCTGCGATTTCCAGCGCCATCTTGATGGCCGAAGCCGCCGCCTATCACAGCAGGCTGGTACGGGCGCGCGGCCCCCAGATAGCGCCGGCCGTGAGGCTCCGGATAGAGGCCGGGCTCTTCATCTCGGCTGCCGACTACGTTCAGGCCCAACAGGCCCGTACCCTCTTCGACCGCCAGAGCCGGGACATTTTCAACGATGTGGACATCCTTGCGGGGCCTATGGAACCCATCACGGCCCACAAGATTGGCGCTACAGAGGTGCAGGTGGGGGATGTCACCGTAGGCTCGGTCCCCGCTCTTACCCAGTACACCAGGGCCTTCAACCTCAACGGCTTCCCTGCCGCCACAGTGCCATGCGGCTTCTCCGACGAGGGGATGCCCATCGGCCTCCAGCTGGCGGGACGGCCTTTCGATGAGGAGACGGTGCTCCGGACGGCCCACGCTTACGAGCAGGCCACCGAATGGCACGGCCGGAGGCCGCCCCTGTAGGGAGTTGCCCTGTGCCAGGTCTTCGGGCAGGCCCTTTGGTCGCTATACCTGTCTACAGCACCTGCCAGTAACGGCGGCCCTCCACCCGGATTACCCTGCCGAAGTGGTCTTCCGGCTTGAAGTGGCCCGCCGCGACTATGAAGTCTTCCCGCTCGGCCCGCTCCAGCATGGCCTCACGGCTCCTTTGACCCAACTCCCTGTCTATGTCGGCCCGAGAGCACCATCCCGGCTCCTGCACCTGGACCTTGCTGTGAAGCACGTCACCCACCACCACGCCCTTCTGTCCCTGGGAGCTGATAATTACGTTGATGTGTCCCGGCGTGTGACCCGGTGTAGGTACGGTGCTAATTTCCGGCGTGATGGTGTGCTCTCCCTCGATTAGCTCCATGACGCCGAGCCCCTCCAGGGGGACCACGCTGTCTCTTACGTAGGGTGCGGTCTCCAGCACCGCCGGCTCGGTGAAGTGCTCCCAGTCGTCCCTGGGTACCAGGTATTTGGCGCGAGGGAAGGTGGCCCTAGGCTGGCCGCCCTCCAGGGTGATGTTCCAGCCCACGTGGTCCGCGTGCAGGTGGGTATGAACGACGGAGACCACGTCCTCGGGGCTGACGCCCTGGAGCTTTAGCTGGTCCAGCAGGTCGCCGCGCCGGTTGCCCCGGGTGGGATGTGGACCCGGCCCCATGCCGGTGTCTACCAGGACTATCCGGCCCTGGGAGCGAAGGGCAAACAGGCCGTAGTAGAGCTGGAGGTGGCCGTTTTCCAGGTGGTCCTGCTTGTAGGGTTCCCAGGCGTCTTGGGATACCCCCGGAAAGAACTCGGTGGGATCATAGGGGGGCGGGACCATATCTATCATTGCCAAGACCTCGACGTTGCCTATGGCGACCCGGTCTGTCATGGCTCTTCCCCTCCTGATGTTTTGCGGTCTTTAGAGGCAGTTTCCAAAAGTGTTGCCTTAGGGCCTCCTCTCCCTTGACGGGAGAGGATTGAGGTGAGGGTGATGAGTGTTACGTCAAGAGCACGACGACCGAGAAAGCAATCAACTCCCCCTCATCCTAACCTTCTCCCACCAGGGGAGAAGGCACTCTGGAAACACTCTTTTAGCTTCGTCAGTATTGTACGAGGGAGAAGATGTCGTAGCCCTGGAGGCGTTTCCTGCCCTCCAGCCCGGTAAGCTCTATTATGAGAGCCATGCCGTTCACTCGGCCCCCCGCCCTCTCCACCAGCTGGGCTGCGGCAGCCAGGGTGCCCCCGGTAGCCAGGAGGTCATCCACTATCAACACCTCCTGCCCCGGCGTGATGTCGTCCTCGTGTATCTCTACCACGTTGGTGCCGTACTCCAGCGAGTAGTCCGCTTTCAGAGTCCTGGCCGGGAGCTTCCCTTCCTTTCGAGCAAGGACCAGGGGCTTTCCCATCTTGTAGGCCAGAAGCGGTCCGAAGAGAAAGCCCCGGGCCTCCATTCCCACAATCGCGTCTATTCCGCTTCCGGCATACCGTTCTGAAAGACAGTCAATGACGTACTTGAAGGCGGCCGGGTCCTTTAGCAGGGGCGTGATGTCCCTGAACATAATTCCAGGCGTGGGAAAGTCCGGTATCTCTCTGATGTAGGGTTTCAAGTCCATCCCCGTCCCTCTATCCGTCAAGTTCGTCCGGCCCCGCGTCAGGGAAAACTCCCCCTCTCCCGCAGAGTGGAGAGGGGACTTCGCAATCGTCCCGGGTCAGGCTTTAGCCATGCTGGGCTTGGCTAATCCTTGAAAACTGAAAGACCCTGGCCCCTGCATACCTGGTTAAAGCAGGCCCTTTGCAGTCCGCGATTTGCAGTGTAGTGGAGCCGGTGAGTGCAGTCAAGCGCCCTGTGCTGTTTGTGCAGGTTAGTAAAGGCAGGTCCCGCCGCGAGTCATTCCGAGCGGAGCCCTTCGGCTGCGCTCAGGATAAACTGCGCGGAGTGAGGAATCTCAAGCGTAGGTTTATTCGAGAGCATAGATTTTTAGATTCCTCGCTGCGCTCTGAATGACATGAGAGGCACTCGGGACCGCTATGGCCCTGCCGGCCATGCATGAGGATGAAAATGGCGGCTGTACTCCCCCACCGCCACTCATGCCTGCGCATGTCCGCACACGGACAGGTGGGAAAGACAGACGGGTATTCTCATGACAGTTAAGATACACAAAAGTCAGGGGTGTGGTGCAGGTGGCGTCGCGGGGGTCACTTGAAGTAGTTGTAGTTCTTGGCGATGTAGCTATGCCACTGGCTGGGCACGGAGTATTCGTAGAAGATGGCCGTCACGGGGCACACAGGCTCGCAGGCGCCGCAGTCTATACACTCGGAGGGGTCTATGTAGTACATATCATCCGCTTCGCTGCTGTGGATACAGTCCACAGGGCATACGTCTGTGCAGGTCCCGTCTTTGACTCCGACGCAGGGTTCTGTAATTATGAAGGTCACTGCCGGCCCCCGCTTCCTTCCCCAACATCCGCTCATGGTTCTGGGAAGAGAGAAATAGCCTCCCCGCTGATATTGTCAACTATTCTGAGTCCAAACTATCGGTGCTGTCAAGAGATATTAATTGATGTATTGTATCAATAATTTTGTGGAAACCGGAGGATTTGCGCCCTTCCTAACAATAGTGGCGTTGCATGAAGCGGCGTCAATAGCCCCAGTCTCACCCGTCCCAGTGGGGGAGGGGCGCTCTCGACTTCAGGCTTGCGGAGCGGGCCTCGGGGGGCAGGGACTCTTCCCAGTTGGGAATCAGCATACGTTTAGTAGGCTCCATAGTTGCAATCACCACTACCCCGACGAAGCTGAAAGCCATGGACATGACCAGGATTACCATGTAGGAGTCGGTGATGTAGATAACCAGGCCGGCCAGCCCGGTAGCTATCGCGTGGCCGATGAGGGCGCCCGCGGTCTGGAACCCATAGCAGGTCCCTATGGGACCCTCGCCGAAGTACTGCCGGTTCACCACCAGGTAGGCGGACATCTCGCTTCCGTATCCCAATCCGAAGAGCATGGCGAAGAGGTAGAAGCTCCACACGTCCTGCACCCAGAACAGCATCAGCACGGTGATACCCTGCACCACCAATGAGTAGGTCATCAGTGGCTTGCCGCCGAAGCGCTCGGCCAATATGGGGGTGATGAAGCGCCCGAAGACGCTGAAGATGTTGATAAGCGCGATGATTATCGCCGCCGAACCCAGGGAGTCGAAGGCGCCCCGGTCGTAGGCCAGGGGAATCGAGTAAATGATGACGATGCCGTGGCCGGCGCATCCCAGGCCGTGAATGAGGGGGAGGTTCCAGAAAGCCCTGGTGCGCCTTATGTGCTGGTTGAACACCCGGCCCCGTAGCTTCTCTATCTCCTTGCTCATGCTGATTTCCGGTGGGTCGCTCTCCCCTGCCCCGTAAGGCTTGGTCCCCACGTCACTAGGGCGGTCACGGAAGAACAGCGTCATCACAATCAGAATGCCGCCGCCCACGGCCCCCACAGCCAGGAAGGTGGTCTGCCAGCCTATGGAGTCCACGAGATAGCCTATGAGGACGGCCAGTATGGCAGACCCTATGGCTCCCGAGGCGAGGAGTACCCCAACAGCCAGTCCCAGACGCCGGCGGAACCAGTCGTTCACCGTCGCCACCAGGGGCACCATTAAAATCATCTGAGTCAGGGCCAACAGGAAAGCGTAGGCCAGGAAGAATTGCCAGGGATGGCTGGTGGTCGCCAGGAGGATGAAGCCGCCGCCGAACAGAAAGCCGGTGAGCAGCATCAGGCGCCGCGCCCCGTACCGGTCCCCCAGCCACCCGCTCATAGGGCTGAAGACGGCGGCGACCAGGTAGAACACCATCAAAGCCCCGCCGACGATGAACATGCTCCAGCCGAAGTCCCCCTCGGCATCGTTCAGGGGGACTACTATAACACCGCCGGCGGTGAAGATAGATTCGCCGATGACATGGACTATCGCCAGTATGATTACGATTACCCAGGCATAATGCAGCCCACCGGGTATCCTGGCTGCTCCCAGGTACGTTTTCGCTTTGTCGCCAACGGCCACGGGTCACATCCCTGTAAGGTCTGCGGGCCAGGTTGTCCTGGCTGACCATCGGTAGAGTATCTGCCTTCTCAACCATGCTGTCAAGGGATATTGTATGATGAACAATATCGGAACGATGATAGACAGGGCTTTTGATTGTCACCCCTCGCGGAGCGAGGGGTGCAAAAATTCTTTTCTTCGGCGTCGTTTTGCCAGCGAGGCATCTTAGATTCTTCGTCGCTCCGCTCCTCAGAACGACACGCGGTGGGTTCTATATTCACCGCTGCCTGGCTAACAGACAGGTAACGTCGAGAATGAAAAGGTCCTGAGTTTCGCGGGGGCAGGCGGTCAGGGAATCTACGGCGATATGGCGGCACAAGACATGAAGAATGTCGCGCCCTTTCAGGCATGAGCGACAACCCCGAATAGGCTATGCTGGTGGGAGACGGAAGAACAGGCGGAGGGTGAAAATTATGGCAGACCATGGAGCGCCGGAGCGAATCGCTCCCCAATCGTTGGGCGACTACCTTGAAGTGATGAGCAAGGCGGTCTTCCAGACCGGTATATCGTGGCGTGTCGTAGAGTCGAAGTGGCCCGGTATCAAGGAGGCGTTCCGCGGGTTCGACGCGGAAGCTATCGCCAATTTCACGCCTATGGACCTGGACGGCCTGGGACAGGACAAGCGGGTAATCTGGAACCGCCGGAAGCTGGACGCCGTGGTATCCAACGCACGCCGGATGCTGGAGCTAGACCGGAGCCACGATAGTTTCCAGCGATACCTGCGCTCGCACGACAGCTTTGGCGAGACCGTAAAGGACCTGCGCAAGAAGTTCAAGTACCTGGGCGAAATGGGGTGCTACTACTTCCTCTACGTGGTCGGGGAGCAAACGCCCCCTTATGAGGAGTGGTGCGCCTCACACGGTCCAGAGTCGGTCTCTCATGCGGCGACGGCTAATAGACGCCCCTAAAACCCGTATATCCTGGTACAGTTATCCCAGAGTATTTTCCGCTTGCTCTCCTCGGGGATGGGCATGTCCAGAAATATCTCCGTTGCCCGGGGGTATTTGGCGTCCACGTGGGGATAGTCCGTCGAGAAAACGAAGCAGTCATCCCCGCAGGCCTCAATGGCCTGCTTTGCCGGCCTCTCGTCACACTCCAGGGACACGACACACTGGCGGTAGAAGTAATCGCTGGGCTTCAGCTTCAATTCCGGGTTCTCGTATTTCCCCGCGTACTCCCAGTGCTCGTCAAGCCTCCACAACCAGAAGGGCAGCCAGGAGCCGTTGCCCTCCAGGAAGGCCACCCGCAGGTCGGGGAACCGCTCCAGGACACCTCCCAGGGTCATGGCGGAAAGGGCCAGCATCTGCTCCATAGTGTGGGAGCAAGCGTGCTGGAGAGCGAACTCCTCGTAGCTGAACCGGTCAGTCCCGACAGTGGGCATATGGGACGACACCCCTTCGTGGAAGCCCACGGCCACTCCAAGGCGCTGGACCTCTGCCCACAGGGGGTCAAAAGACCGGTGGTGGTAGTAGACGCCCTTCCGAGGAGGGTTGGGACGGAGGAACACGGCCTTGAAGCCCAGCTGGGTGACGGCCCGGCGGGCCTCTTTCGCAGAGGCCTCCACATCCTGAATGGGCAGCATGGCGGCCCCGAACATCCGGCTGGCGTCGCCGGCGTTGCAGAAGTCCGCCAGCCAGTTGTTGTAAGCCTGGGCGATGGCGACGGAGAACTCCGGGTCCATGTCCTTGTGGCTGTTGGCATAGAGGCCCCGGGAGGGGAAGAGGACGGTCATGTCTATGCCCTCTTTGTCCATAGCCTTCAATTGGGATGGGGCGTCGAAGCCGCTCTCGGCTTCCTCCGTATAGTTGGGCATCAGGCGCTGGTGGGCCTCCTGGATCCATCCCTGGGCGCCCCCTGCCAGGTTCGGCCCCACCGCGCCCTCTACGTCCAGTCCCAGGTCCAGGGGTGTCCGCCGCAACCCCTTCGGGGCGCGGTCCCTAAATTCGGCGTCTATATATCGTTCCCAGAGGTCCACCGGCTCTATGAGATGCATGTCGCTGTCCAGGACCTTGAAGCCATTCTTCGCCATCGCCTACCACCTCGTCATTAGTTGGAGGCCGCTAGTTGGGGGTCCACGCCATCGCTCTGGTCTCGGTGAACTCCTTGCGCAGCTTTACCCACCAGTCCCCTCCGTCCGGACTGGCGAACAGCTCCCCATAGTGACTGCACGCCAGTATCAGGTCCGGGTCCGCCGGGTGGGTGGCAAAGGCCCACATGGGCGTGTTCGGCTCCACGGGCATGGACAGCATTTCCCACGTCCGGCCCCTGTCCTTTGACCGCTGGATATTCCCCGTGCCGCCCACCGGGGCGTCGCCGGCGGCTACAAAAATCACGTTGGAGTCGTCCGCCTTCAGCGCAATGCTCCGGCAGTAGGGCAGGGTGAAATGCTTTCTCACACCCAGGCCCTCCCAGCTCTCGCCTGCGTCCGTGCTGGCAAAGATTTCCCCCGGCGTGCTGGTCAGGACCGTTCTCGGCTCGGCCACGCTGACCGCCATGTCGTGGATGTCCGGGTCGTTCAGACCGCCCTCTATGTAGGTCCAGGTATCGCCGCCGTCCAGGCTTCGCCGCACCCCATCCACCTCGACGCCGGCCCAGATGGTGTCATGGTCCACCGGGTCAACCACCAGGGCAGTCACCCTGGGGATACGGACGTTGGGACACTCCTCCGCCATGTCAACGGCCAGCTTTTCCCACTGCCGACCTCCGTCGCGAGAGCGGAACAGGGCGGAGGGCCGTGTGCCGGCGAAAATCGTGTCCGGGTCCACGGGGTCTATGGCTATCTTCCAGACATCCAGGGAGTTCATGGGGGAATCCAGGCGCTCGAAGCTCTTCCCCCTGTCGCTGCTCCGGTAGATGCCGTCGTCGGCGCCCGCATATATGACGCTCGGGTCCTTCGGGTGGACGGCCAGGCCGAACACGCGGCTCTCTCCCCAGAGGCCCGACCCTATCCGGCTCCAGCTTTGCCCCCCGTCGGGGCTATGCCAGAGCCCTGTTCCGGTGGTCCCCACGCATATGCTGAAGTTCTTTGCCATGTCCGTGTCCTCCTTTTACCAGAACTTGTACATCTTGGCCGCGTTTTCCGAGGTAATCTTTCGCCTGACCTCCTCGGATTGCCCCGCGAAGGCCCTGTCCAGGAAGTCCATTGACCTGGGCCATGTGGACTCGGCGTGGGGGTAGTCGTTGCCCCACTGGAGGTTATCGGCGCCTATTATCTCGTGCATACCTATGCCTATGGCGTCCTCCATGAACTCCACGAAGATGTTCTCACGCCAAATCTCACTTGGCAGCAGGCCCCTCTTCGAGCGATAGCCCCCTGCCATTTCAATGCGCTCGCCGTAGATGAAGTCCATCCGGTGCCAGAGATGGGGCACCCAGGCCGCTTCATGCTCCACCGATCCCAGCTTCAGCTTCGGGTAGCGGTCGAACACCCCGGCGAAGATGATGGCGACAAAGGAGTACTGGGCCCAATGCTCTATGGTTATGATGCCTGCCGGCGTCATCTCCGATTCATCGGCGGTAATTTCACATCCCGGGATGCCGGGCCGGGTGGTGAAGACGTGCAGCAGCAGGGGTATCTCCAGGTCCTGGGCCGTCCACCAGAGGCGCTCATAAACGGGGTCGCTGTATGGCCTCTCGGCCAGGGGATACTCGGGAATGAAGGCCCCGGTGAGGCCCATCTTGGCGCACCGCTCCAGCTCGTTGCACGCGTCCACCACGTCATCCACGTTGAGCATGGCGATGCCCTTGAGACGGTCCGGGTAGTAGGTGCAGAACTCCGCAACGTGGTCATTCCAACCGCGGCAGATAGCGGAGAGGAGGTCGCTCTCCTTCGGGTCCATCCTGTACCAGGAAAGCCCCTGAGTGGGTTGGACAATGCCTCCCCAGATCCCATCCTGCTCCAGGGCCTGGATCATGGCGTGAGGGTCATACCCCCCCTTCGGCACGTCCTCCCAACCGCCCGCGAAGGTGATGTTCTCCGGGTCCTCGTACCTGACGCCGGCTTGGGAAAGGAAGCCGAAGGCGCTGGTCTGCATCCCCCCGGCTACCCAGAAGTCGGACTCCCATCCCCCTTTCGACGTTCCAAACCCCTTCTTTTTTATCACCCGTGGGGCCCGGTCCCTGAAGCGGGGATCAATCCATTTCTCCCAGAGGTCCGGGGCCTCTACAATGTGGCTGTCGGCCGAGATGACCTTGTAGTCTGCCATGTCCAACCTCCCTCCGTTTGAGTTTTGTCTACCCGTTGACAACGGGATGTTTGTACATACGTGTATTTGAATGTATTCCAGACGGTGAGACTTGTCAACTACCGGCTGTGGGCTGCTACAATAGGAACGTCCGGGGGAACACCTGTCAACCGGGAGACCGCATTGAGAAATCGCCGGACCCTTGCCGTGGCGCTGCTGGCTATGGCGGCTGCCCTCGTGGGCGGCCTTCTGGCGGCCTGTGGGACTGACCCCTCCTCCAACCCTTCCCAGCCTCCGGCCCCCTCCGGCGAGCGGGGCGAGGTGACTGCGCAACCCGGCGACGACAGTCCGGTTGTGGAGGGCCTGAACGAGTCGCACGGGGGGCGAGAGGGCGAGGGGACCCCGGCTTCGCAGCAGGCGGACGCGACGGACAGCAAGTCTCCGGATGCTTCCAGGGATCCGGAGATAGATTTCGGGAAGTTCCGCCAGCTTCTGCCAAAGGATGCCATTCGCCCCATCTACGAGCCTCGATTCGCGCCAGGGAAGCTGACAAGTCTCGACCGGGAAGAGTTGGTTATAGGCGTTGAAATAAACGAGGAGAGCAAGGCTTACCCCATAGGCCCCCTCAGGGCGCGGGAGATGGTGAATGACGTAGTGGGCGGTGTGCCTGTTTTGGTCACATGGTGACCCCTCTGCTACACCGGTCTGGTCCACGACCGGAGGATAAACGGCGAGTCCCACACCTTTGGCAACCAGGGGGCGTTGTTCATGAATGCCATGACCTGGTGGGACCACGAGACCCGCAGCGTTTGGTGCCAGCCCTGGGGCCTGGCCATTCGCGGCCCTCTCGAGGGGACGCGGTTGGAGGTGATACCCGCCAGCATAGTGCCCTGGGCCACCTGGCTGGACGACCATCCCCGGACCGTGTTCATGGACCTTGGCGGAGATGAGGTTGCCCACTTCAAACAGCCCTTCGGAGAGGACTACGTGATTGGCGTAACCCTGGGCGAGCACGCCAAGGGCTATTACTTCCCCGCGGCCAGTGAGAAGGGCGTAATCAACGACCTTCTGGGGCCTTTTCCCGTGGTGGTGCTGGCCGACGACGTGACCAAGGCGGTGCACGTGTACCTTCGTAGCGTCGGAGATGAAGACCTGGAGTTCACCATGCAGGATGGGCGACTGACAGACCGGCAGACGGGGAGTACCTGGAATATAGTCAAAGGGATAGCCGTGGATGGGCCTCTCCAGGGCGAGTTGCTGAAGGAGGTGCCCTACATGACTGCTTTCAAGTCCGCCTGGAGGGACTTCTACCCCCACTCCGAGCTTTACGAGTAGGGGTCTCTTCCGCGGGCGCGGACCGGGGATTGACACCATGAAGGCGTCCCGCTACACTCGTTCCTGTCAAGAAAGGAGTCGCTCATGGCTAGGCTGGACCAGTCGCACCCATCGGATGTCGCTGGCCCTTGGTTCGTGGACACCCGCTGCGTCAGATGTGATTCGGCCCGCAACTGGGCGCCTGGCTTGATAGGCATGGACGCCGCAGGCCGCTCGTTTGTGGCTAGGCAGCCCTCGGGAGCGGACGAAGAGGCAGCGATGTGGCGCGCCGCTGCGGCTTGCCCCACCAAGTCAATAGGCAATCGAGAACATCCTCGGGAGCCAGCGGGGGTGTTCCCATACCGGATGACGGACGGGGTGTTCGCCCTAGGCAACAATTCCCTTTCATCCTTCGCGGCGCACTCGTTTATGGTGGTGCGGCCCGACGGGAACTTGATGATTGACTCCCCGAGGTTCAACCGAACGCTGGCCGAAAGCATTGATGGTTTGGGTGGCATTGCCCATGTGCTGCTGAGCCACCGCGATGACGTGGCCGACGCAGATCGCTGGACGGAACGATACGGCGCCAGGGTCTGGATTGGCGAAGCCGATGCGGATGCAGCTCCCTACGCCACAGATTTGACCGGCAACGATGGTGTAACCGTTATTGCCCCTGGCGTGGTGTCCATTCCGGCGCCGGGGCATACCAAGGGCCACGTCCTGTATCACATAGATGACCGGCGCCTGTTCACCGGCGATACGTTACACTGGAACCACCGCCTGGGCGAGCTAGATGTTTTCCCGAAACAGACGTTTTTCTCGTGGTCGGTGCTGGCCGACACCATGGACCTACTCGCGACGCTGACCGTGGAATGGGTGTTCCCTGGTCATGGTATGTGGCATCGAGTAGGCGTCGAGGAGTGGACTCGCCAGATGTCCGCCCTCGGGCCAGCGATGCGCGCCACCGGCCAGGCCAACTGGGGACGGCGCCCCGGCACTACGTACTCTTGGTACTGATGAGTGACGGAGGTGGCATCGCCGGGGAGGGCTGCCAGAAGCATCAAGATTCAGATGTGTGGAGGAGTCGAGCTGATATGAGCAAGTCAGGCAAGCTCCATACTCCTGATGTGCCTGTGGCCCCGCTTAATCTAATATCAACGTATGTTGAGAATACTCGAATACATGGGCCATTGAATCGGATGAGTCAAATTCAGAGAGGGGCTTCACATGGCTGAGAAACGGATTCTGTGCGCTTTTGGCGTGGACCTCGACGCAGTTGCCGGCTGGCTCGGCTCCTATGGCGGGGAGGACTCCCCCGACGATATTTCCCGTGGCCTCTTTGCGGGGGAGGTCGGAACGCCGCGCCTGCTCAAGCTCTTCGACAAGCTCGGCCTGAAGACGACCTGGTTCATCCCGGGCCACTCCATCGAGACCTTCATGGAGCAGACCAGGATGATAGTTGATGCCGGCCATGAGATAGGCCTGCACGGCTACTCCCATGAGAACCCCATCGCCATGACGCCGGAGCAGGAAGAGACCGTCCTTCTGAAGTGCATTGACCTGGTCGCCGAGGTATCGGGTAGACGACCCACCGGCTACGTGGCGCCGTGGTGGGAGTTCAGCCACGTCACCAACGAACTCCTCCTCAAGCACGGCATCAAGTACGACCACAGCCTGATGCACAAGGATTTCGAGTGCTACTACGTGCGGGTCGGGGACCACTGGACCAAGATAGACTTCTCCCAGCCCGCCGAGGCCTGGATGAGGGCATTGGTGCGAGGCCAGGAAACGGACCTGATTGAGATTCCCGCCAACTGGTACCTGGACGACCTCCCGCCGATGATGTTCATCAAGAAGTCCATCAACAGCCACGGGTTCGTCAACCCACGGGACATCGAGCAAATCTGGCGGGACGAGTTCGACTACGTCTACCAGGAGTACGACGAGGCAATCTTCCCCATAACGATACATCCCGACGTGAGCGGCCGTCCCCAGGTCCTGCTCATGCTGGAGAGGTTAGCCAAGTATATCTCGGCCCATACCGGCGTCCGGTTCTGCACCTTCGACGAGATCGCCGACGACTTCGCCAAACGGCATCCCCGGAACAAGGGGCCTCAATAGCCTATCCGCAAGCAGACCAGGGCGCTATATGGGGGGCCTCATGGTGTGCCAGGGCGTGCTCTGCTCGTAGGCGTAGGCTGCATTGAGGACCGTCTGCTCCTCCAGGGGTCTCCCCCCCAACTGCAAGCCGATGGGCAGGTTCTCGGAAGTAAAGCCGCAGCAGATGCTCAGGGCGGGGATGCTGGCCTCGCTGAAGGCGGGGGTTAGAAGGCCGGAAAGGCGATAGGACCTGGTCTTGCTTTCAACGACGGGGTCGGGCTGCACCTTCTGCGCCGGCACTCCGGCCGTCGGCGTCGCCAGCACATCCACCTTCTCCAGGGCTTCAAGGACGTGCTGTCGCATGAGCGCCCTTAGCTTCTGGGCCTTATAGTAGGCCTGAGCGGGGAATATGCTCCCCACCAGGTAGCCAATCCTGTTATCGTGGGCTATCTCCTGCAGCCGGTGTCTCACCAGATCAGCGTAGGTAGAGGGGGCCTCCACCCGCAGACCCAATGAAATAGTGTGGGCATAAGTAGTGAATGGGATGGAGATTTCCTCCACCGACGCGCCCAGTTCGCTCAGGACGCTCGTAGCCTTCACCACCGACTCCCGGACCTCCTTCTCCACCACGTCCGAGTAGAGCATTTCCCTGACCACCCCCACCTTCATGCCCTTCAAGTCGCCGTCCAGGGCCTTCCGGTAGTCGGGTACAGGCACGTCCCAGGTGTGGGGGTCCCTGGGGTCGTGGCCGGAGATGGCCTGAAGCGTCAGCGCGCAGTCCTCCACGGTCCGGGATATGGGGCCGATGGTGTCCATGGACCAGCAGCCCGGCTTTACGCCGTACCGGCTGACTCTGCCCCAGGTAGGTCTGAGACCCACCAGCCCGCACCAGGCGGCGGGAAAGCGCACGGAGCCTCCCGTATCCTCGCCGAGGGAGGTCGCGCACAGGAAGGCGGCGGTGGCAGAGCCGGAGCCGCTGCTGGAGCCGCCGGGGTGATGGTCCAGGTTCCAGGGGTTGCGGGCGGTGTCAAAGCTGTGAGAAAGACCCGTTGTGCCAAACTCGGTCAGGTTCAGCTTACCCAGGAGGATGGCGCCCGAGGCCTTGAGATTGGCTATTACGGTAGCGTCCTCGTCTGGGACGAAATCGTTGAAAATAGGAGAGCCGAAGGTGGTGCGAATCCCCTTGGTGTGTATCTGGTCCTTCACGGCCACGGGGATGCCGTGCATAGGCCCCAGGTAGTTGCCCTGGGCAATAGCCCGCTCCGCTTCCCGGGCGGCTTCGAGGGCCTCGTCACGGCACACGGTGAGATAAGCGTAAAGGCTGGGATTGAGACGCTCGATACGCTCCAGGTAAGCCTCTACCGCCTCCACCGGGGAGACCTCCCCCTTGCCTATAAGTCCGGATAGCTCGGTGACAGAAAGAAAGGGTATATTCTCTTTATCCACGATGGCTCCTTTCCCCTATATGTTTATGGCTTGTACTTCCTCTCCAACTCCAACCACTCGGGCGTCCGAAGCATCTCCTGGTACAGCTTCGAGTCTATTCTGGGGTGACGGTCGAAGTATCCCCTAGTGGTGCCCTTGTCCTTGAGCTCCCGCATCACCTCAAACATGGCCGCCACCGCCGCCTGGTGAGAGTCCGAGGGATAGATATATATCTTGTAGCCCAGCGACTCAATCTCCGTGATGGTGACCTCTTCGGGGACGACCAGGCCCAGCAGGGGCCCGTTAATCTCCTTGCAGACCCGGCGGTGGGTCTCGACGACCTTCTCCGTCGGGAGGTCCGTCCAGGGCTGCCCGTCAATCTTCCATATCTGGGGCATGGCCAGGTCCGCCCCCGCTTCCAGGTAGAGGTTGCACCGCTCTATCAGCTCGTCAATGGAGACCTCGTCGCCGTCGCTGCGGGCAATGATGACGAAATCGGGGTCTGTGCGGGCATCCAGGGCGGCCTTGACCATACCCAAAGCCTGGTTCCTGGGCAGGAGGGTCCGGTCCTTGACGCTGGGGCTGTTGGGAGGCGTGACCTGGTCCTCCACGTGAATCGCCGCAACGCCGGCCTTCTCAAACTCCCTGACCGTGCGGACCATATTAACGTAGCTGCCGAACCCCGCTTCGGCGTCGCATATCACCGGGATGCCGGTGGCGTCGGCGATGTGTCCCGCGTGGGTGGCAATCTCCGTCAGCGTCTTGAGGCCTATATCGGGGTTGCCCATCATGGCGGCCTCGGTGCCGGAGCCTGTGACGTAAACGGCCTTGAACCCCACGTGCTTATTGATTAGCCCCGAAATGGCGTCCACGCAGCCGGGGGCCACCAGCATCCCCGGCTCCTTGAGTATGTTCCTCAGCTGGGTAGTCCCTTTCATGTCGCCTCCTTGAGTCCCGTGTAAAGCCCATATAAAAGGGCCGTAGCTAGTTGAAGTCCGCCGCCCAGGGCCGCGCGGGTCCTGGGCGGAGCTTGGTTTGCACTGAGATGACTATAGGAGCACGCCGGACTCGCTGTCAAGCCCGCGTTGTGGGCCGAGGCCTGCCCACCGACCAGAAAGTCTCAATTGCCGTGTGCTAAAATGGGAATGTGAAACCCTATCCAAGGCCAGTAAGTGAATTGCAGCAGTCCACCTGACGGAGAACCAAGATGGGAGAATCCAGGACAATAGAAAACAGGATGAATGAATTGGTGGGACAGCTATGGCGCGTCACGAGATTAGGGAAGCTGAATTGGCAAGAAGGCGTGAGGAGGAATTCTTACACTGTACACTTCCCGGATATATCGCTTTCCATCGTAGAAAGCCTGAACGGTCTCTTGACCCTGGAGTTGATAAACGACAAAGGCACAGTTATAGAGACTCTATCACCTGGCGACGGCGAACCGATCGCCCCTACATTGCGGGAAACGTATGATATGGCGCGACGCCAGGCCGTGGACGTTGGTGGGACCATAGATAAAGCCATTGAGTACCTGGTCCGCAGACTGCCATAGGAAAGCCGGACCAGCCCACACTGCATCATGTCCGGCGGCTACCGCGTCGATATTACTCTCCACTTGTGAAACGGCCGGCGCCTAAGCCTTTCTGGAAGAGTCTTCTTTGGCACCCATATGGGTGCAGACCCTACCGGTCCTTTCTGCTCCTGCTGAATCCACCACGACTACTGTACGACCCATCGAAATGAGTTGCTTAATTTCCGCCGATACTGCTTCGAGAGTCTCGAGGGGGACGAATTTCCCATGATTTCCATCAAAGGTTGGGTATTCGCGGACTAGGATATTGAGGTCCTTATAGTGGGCATCTAGCCATTCTTGGAATGTCGGGCGATTCTCTCGCTCGGCAGCCGTGTCCGATCCACCGCAGAAGAAATAGAACCAGAATTCGCTTTTCCCTTCAGGGCCACCTTTACGGCCCAAAAGTGAGATAATCACTATGTTGGGTCCGCAACGTTCCCGAAGTCCAAGAACCCAGCGATGCACTAATTCATCCGGCACTGGCTTGGTTCTGCCCTTTTCACGCCCTGGCCTGCCGCATGTAAAGAAATGAGCGGGTCCCGTTGGGGTGTTCATTATCCGAGGTTTGAGGTTGTACGGCATATTATCTCCCTGCTTATGTCTAGCTACCGAACCTTCAGGTTACAACCGAAATTACTCCACTCTATGACTTGGCCGTCCGGCAAAGAGAACTTTACCTTACTCCTCCCATAGTACCAAAGCTCATACCTGGGTGCCCCACGAGTCCAGATTTTCGTAGGTGTGCCTTGCGCGTGTAGCACGTCATCCTGGATCGAGCCTGGGTAAAGTACCCTGGAGTAACAAGCGGAACTGTTGTGACGGGCTGGCTGTTGCGTGGTCGATTATTGATACGGGCCGCACCCCCGTTTGTCGCGGATACCCTCCATTGTGGTCAGTAGCTCCTCAATACTGTCCAGCAACTGCTCATGATTTGTCACCGCATCCGCAAGCATTTCGTAGCTCTCACGGCCCGGTGGGGCAATGCTAAAGAGATACTCTAGTTCGATGTAACCCTCGCCGATCGATTGTGCGATCCCGGTGGGCCACTCACCAGATTCATCGGGATCGAGTTCACTGAAGGCCAACGCAAAGTCCTGACAGGACGGAGGGTTTCCGGGCCATTCGTAAGCGGCTTTCAAAGCCATAGACCAGACGCTGAGAGAAAGCCCTCGCTCCTTGGCGGCTTCGGCCCGTTCGACCAGACGCTCTGAAGCTCCCCGCGGGGGCAACTCGATCGTGGGAGTCGGCGAGCAGGCAGTTACGGCCAACAGAGCCAGGACGAGTCCGAACACGAAGAAAGTTTTTGCGACTTTCTTCGAGGTATGTCTGGGGACCTGCTTCAGGTTGCGAATGAGGAACGGCCGCATGGAGTCCCGATATATTCCAATAGCCTGGTCGAGGACGTCTCGATTGGGGCGGTCTATGTTCGCCATCTGCTATACCTCCTGTGAGACGGAATTCCATCTCAGCCATATGACCAAGCCCTTCCACGTCCGGCACTATATTTCCTCAAGCATGGCCTTTATCCTCTGGACGCGCGTGGTCAGGTAGTCAACTTTCTGGAAGTCTTCCAAAATCACTTCCTCATCGACCTTTCCTTGCTCTATTAATTTTTCCATATCCCACAGGTTGGCTACGCCAAACTTAGCGCAGCGCGCCCGTCTGTCAGCTTCAAACAATCGCAGCTGCTCTAGCATAAAGGCGCGGAGGCCTGCCCGGGTAAGCTCATCTTCGGACAGAGAAAACTCGCTGGCTATGTCGCTTGCGTCTAAAGACATTATTTCTTCACCTCAAATGTGCACCGGCGCGCGGCTCGGACTGACGCAGGGTAAGATATTCCGGATTACACCAAATAATATCTCACCCGCGACCAAAGCAAAAGCCGGACTTTACAAGGGTCCAGCTTTCTTGTTGGGCACCTTAGCCCCTGGATGGTGGAAGGAGGGTTTTGGTCCAGCGGGGGTCGGCGGCTTTCTCAGGCCGGGAAGCCCTGTTGGTGGACCGCTTATTTATTGGGCGCGGGCGTCGAGGATTACTCGGACTAGCGCCTCAATGTCAGGGACATAGCTGTCCAGGTCTTCTTGCTCCATCCAATCATTGTAAAAGTTGGAATGACAAGACTGGGCGACCCCGAAGGCGGAGCTCACAAAT
Organism: Dehalococcoidia bacterium; assembly: GCA_965197405.1. Lineage (GTDB taxonomy): Bacteria > Chloroflexota > Dehalococcoidia > Lucifugimonadales > JAGWBF01. Next base: position 216,984 of record OZ240206.1, read on the forward strand.
GGGTTGCCTTGCTGAAGGGCCAAGTCCATGAGGGCACGGCGGCGATGTTGGTACTTGCCGTGGGGCATGCCGTGGCTGGCACAGTAGGACTTTAGAGCTTGAGTAGTTGCGCCCCACAATTTCTCGGCTCCTTGGGTAAGGTCGCCAGCAGCTATTTCCCTTTTGGCTTGGTCAAGCATCTGGTAGGCCAAGCGCTCATGTCTCTCGGTCTGCGACTTGTTGGTCTGCATTTCAGGGTGAGCTTTACTTTTTTCTCCGAAGGAACTGTCCTTAAATTATGCCTTGCTGCCCTGCATGACAAGAGCCGGACTCTTGTGAAGTCCGGCTCTCTCGTTTGCACCTTAACCTCTGGATAGTGGAAGGAGGATTTTGTATGTTGTTAACGCTTTGTCAACGAGTGGCAGGTTTTCTCAAGGAACTACCTTCTGAGACCGGGGAGCTTCGCTCAACCGTCTGGCCTCTTCAGGCAGAACACCTGCCAACCGACCTAGGAGATGGATGTGACCCCCTCCGAGGGCCGAAGCCCCGGAGCTATGGGCCACCTCTGGACTCCCTAGAAAGGAGGTGATCCAGCCGCACCTTCCGGTACAGCTACCTTGTTACGACTTCGTCCCAGTCACCAAGCCCGCCCTCGGCACTTGCCCCCCTTGCGGGTTAGCTCAGCGACTTCGGGTGTTCTCGGCTCCCATGACGTGACGGGCGGTGTGTACAAGGCCCGGGAACGTATTCACCGCAGTGTGCTGACCTGCAGTTACTAGCGATTCCACGTTCACGCAGGCGAGTTGCAGCCTGCGATCCCAACTGAGGCCGGCTTTGGTGGGATTGGCTCCAGCTTGCGCTTTGGCGACCCATTGTACCGGCCATTGTAGCGTGTGTGTAGCCCAGGACGTAAGGGCCATGCTGACTTGACGTCATCCCCACCTTCCTCCCCCTTGTGGGGGGCTGTCCCGCTAGAGAGTGTAACTAGCGGCAGGGGTTGCGCTCGTTGCGGGACTTAACCCAACACCTCACGGCACGAGCTGACGACAGCCATGCAGCACCTGTGCTGGCTCCCCGGGTTACCCCAGGGTCGTTGCCCTTTCGGGTTCCTACTACCGACATGTCAAGCCCTGGTAAGGTTCTTCGCTTAGCATCGAATTAAACCACACGCTCCACCGCTTGTGCGGGCCCCCGTCAATTCTTTTGAGTTTTAGCCTTGCGGCCGTACTCCCCAGGCGGGATGCTTATCGCGTTAGCTTCGGCACGGAGAGGGTCGATACCCCCCATACCTAGCATCCAAAGTTTAAGGCGTGGACTACCCGGGTATCTAATCCGGTTTGCTACCCACGCTTTCGCGCCTCAGTGTCAGGAGCAGTCCAGAGGGCCGCCTTCGCCACTGGTGTTCCTCCCGATATCTACGCATTTCACCGCTACACCGGGAATTCCACCCTCCTCTACTGTCCTCAAGCTAGCCAGTATCCCCTGACCTCTCCCAGTTAAGCCGGGAGCTTTCACAGGAGACTTGACTTGCCACCTACGCGCTCTTTACGCCCAATAAATCCGGGTAACGCTTGCCCCCTACGTATTACCGCGGCTGCTGGCACGTAGTTAGCCGGGGCTTATTCTCGAGGTACCGTCCTTTCTCTTTCCTCGAAAAAGGGGTTTACAGTCCTTAAACCTTCATCCCCCACGCGACGTCGCTGGGTCAGGCTTTCGCCCATTGCCCAAGATTCCCTGCTGCTGCCTCCCGTAGGAGTGGGGGCCGTGTCTCAGTCCCCCTCTGGCTGGCCATCCTCTCAGACCAGCTACCCGTCATCGGCTTGGTAGGCTTTTACCCCACCAACTACCTGATAGGACGTGAGCCCCTCCTCTGGCATCCGTTCTAGAGCGGACTTTCTTCCTCTAGCCACAGCTAAAGGACCTAATGCGGTATTAGCCTCGATTTCTCGGGGTTTTACCCCACCAGAGGACAGGTTACTCGCGCATTACTCAGCCGTCTGCCGCTTTCCAGCCCTGACGAATCAAGGCTAGCTCGCTCGACTTGCATGCATTAGGCGCGCCGCCAGCGTTCACCCTGAGCCAAGATCAAACTCTCTATCAGTAACCTTACCTTCCTTCCACTATCCAGTTGTTAAGGTGCGTGACCCGCCAGATGGCGAATCTCTATTATCATAATCGAATCCGAGGCCCGTGTCAATAGGTCAATCCAGGCAATTCCCATCCAGACTACGGAACGGGCCGAAAATGGCTTATATCCTCCAGGGTCCCGGTGCGCTCCCCGGCCCACACCGGCTCCACCTTCGTGCCGGTCCTGACTGTGCCAGAGCTCGCCGCGTCTATTCGATGGATGAGGCCTCCCCGGATGCCTTCCCAGCCGATTAAAGCCGCAACAACAGGCTCCGCCAGTGGCTCCTCATCGAGGGAAAGGTGGAGTACGGTAAAGCTTTTCACATAGCCCGCCCCTTCCACGGGTATCCAGTCGGTGGTCTCCTCGAAGCAGCTCTCGCAGTACATCTTCGGCGGCAGGAAGGCCGTCCGGCACCCGGGACACCGGGAGGCGAGCAAACGCTTTTCGTCCCGCATTGCCCGGAAGAACCTCTCTCCGGCGACTCCCATAGTATACCGGTGATGGATGGGAATGTCCCCCCGCCGGTGTAGGACGGCGTCGGACCTGTCTACCTTCTCCCACATAGTCCCTCCTGGATTCTTAAGACCTATCCCATAGGCTTGAAATACCGGATGTCGGTGATGGAACCCTCTCGCTCCCCGGGGGGCTTCCAGACAGCCTCTACGCGCATCCCTATCTTGACCCTGGCCAGAATCGTTTCCAGGTCGTCGCCGACCTCGCCCAGCACGTGCATTATGCCCATGCCCGGGCTGGCCCCCTCTATCTCCACCACCACCGGCACCTCCGGGGTCTCGCGGCGGGTGGCGTCCCAATTGACGTAGGAGACGGAGAAGGTGTTGACTATTCCCCTATCCGTCAGCTCTACCCAGCGATTGAGAGGCCTGAAGCAAAGCTCGCAAAAGGCCCTGGGGGGCACCAGGGTCCTGCGGCACTGGGGACAGGAGGTCCCCAGGACCACGCCGTCCTTCAGTCCGGCGAGGAACCTGCCCACGGCCAGGCCGGCGTCCCACTTGTACTCCGCTTTAACCCTCCAGAAAGTCTGGAGGACTTCCCCTTCAGAGAGGGTATGCTCCGTCAAAGAGGTTCCAGGCAAGGGCTTCATGGCAGGACCTCCAACTCTAGTCGGTACGAGTCCCTATCGGGGACTCCGGTTAGCTATGACGCCACCATTAACAGGCTTGTAACAGGCTTGCCCCGTCTCACTTCCCCATAATCACCACCGTCCCCACCTGCATCAGGTCGCCCCAGGCCTGGGCCAGCCCCCGGCGGACCTCCCGCTTCACCTGCCGGTTCCCTGCGCGGCCCTGTAGCTGCCAGAATATCTCGGAGGCCTTCATTACGCCGGCGGCGGCGATGGGGTTGCCCACCCCCAGCAGCCCTCCGGAAGGACTGACCGGTATGCCCGTCTCGGTGTCCCTGTCCCAGAACCCCTCTTCCAGGAGCCTGGGCGCTTCTCCCCTGTCCGCCAGCATCAGCCCTTCCAGGTGATGCAGCTCTTTGTATGCAAAGGGGTCGTAAGGCTCCGCCACATGTATGTCCCTGCGGGGGTCCGTTACGCCTGCCATCTCGTAGGCCATGCGGGCCGCCTTCTCCAGATAGCGGGGGTAGTAGAGGTCGCGGTTGGTCCAGTAGGAGGTGTCCAGAGACCAACCAACGCCCTCTATCCAGACCGGCGAGCGGGTCACGCGTCGAGCGAAGTCATCGGAGGCGAGGACTATTGCTCCCGCACCGTCGCTTATGGGCGACACCATGAGGCGGTAGACGGGCCAGGCCATGACTTCGGAGCGCATAATCTGCTCAATGGTGAGGTCGCCCGCGATGCCCTCTTGGGCTGAAGGATGGTCCATGCCATTGCGCTTGTTCTTCTGGGCGACGCGGGCGAAAGTCTCCATAGGAATGTTGTGCGCCTGCATGTAGCGGTTCATCTCCAGGGCGAATATCCAGAGCAGATTGACCCCCAGGGGACGCTCCAAGAACTGGTCGTAGATGGCATTGAAAGCGCCCTGGGGATGGGGCAGGGCCGAGGACATCTTCTCCTCGGCCACTATCAGGCAGGTGCGGAAGTGGCCGCTGGCGATGTGATACCAGCCGGTGATGAGGGACATCACCCCCGAGCCGCCGCCGACGTAGCTGCGCATGTACGGCCTACCACGAGCGCCCGCACCGTCTGCCAGGTACTCGCCGTTCATGTGAACGCCGTCGAAGGCGTCGGGGGCCGTGACCGACACCACGCAGTCAATGTCGGCGATGGTAAGGCCGGCGTCGTCGAGGGCTGTCCTGGCCGCCTCGAAGGCCAGCTCCTTGGGGGTCTCCAGGGCGCGGCGCATAAACCGGGTCAGCCCCGCGCCCAGAACAGCAACTTTGTGTTTGTAGGGCATACCTATCACTCCCTGGACAAGTATTATGGTAGCAAAACGTTCACCCGTTCCCCAGCACCATCACGCCGCCGCTGGCCGTGGGGATGCCGCGCCAGGACTGGGCCAGTCCCACTTTGGCGTTCTTTACCTGTCGCTCGCCGGCCACTCCCCGAAGCTGTAGCACCACCTCCAGCACGCTGCGCAGCCCGGACATATCGTGGGTATAGCCGCAGCCCAGACTGCCGCCGGAGACGTTCACAGGAAGCCTACCCTGGGGATGGAAGTCCCCTTCCTCAAGCCGCCTTCCCGCCTCGCCGGGGCGGGCCAGACCGAGGGCCTCCAGGTGTTGTAGCTCCTTGTAGGCGAAGGTATCGTCCACCTCGGCGAGGTCCAGGTCCCTCGATGGGGCCTTTATGCCAGCCATGTCATAGGCCATGCGGGCGGCCTGCTCGGCGTACACGGCGCGCCAGTCCCGCTCTTCCAGGTTTGGGGTGTGCTGAGCCCAGCCTATGCCATTGATGAACACCGGCTTCCCCGGGAGCCGGGGGGCCACGTCTTCCCTGGCCAGTACCAGCACAATAGCCCCGTCTGCGGACCGGGCCGCCTCTCCCTCTGTCAGAGGCTCCGCTATGGGCCGCGACTCCAGCACGTCTTCAATGGACAGCTTGGCCGGGCAGGCGGCCAGGGGGTTGCGGAAGGCGTTGAGACGGTTCTTCGTCACCACCAGAGCGGCCTGCTCGTGGGTGTTGCCGGTGTTCTCCAGGAAGGCCCTCATCTCCAGCCCGGCTACGAACCTGGGATGGAAGCCCAGGGGACGGGCGTATACCGGGTCCAGGGCGAAGGCTTCAACCTGTGCCGGATAAAGGATGTTGGAGGCCTTGGACCTCCCCTCGACTACGGCGATGTCGAACTGCCCCGTCTCTATCTGGAGAAGGGCCGACGCTATGGCCGTGATGCCGTCGGCGGGTATGGTATGGACAGGCTTGAGCACGGCCCCGAGCTGGTCGGGCACGTACTCGTCGGAGATGGCCGTCCCTTCCAGGTAGTCCTCGCTCACGGAGACGAAGGTGTCCACGTCGCGAGGCTCGATACCCGCATCGGCATAGGCCTTTGCCGCCGCCTCATAGATCATCTCCCGGAAGGAGACTTCGGGCGAGATGGAGCGGAAGGGGGTATAGCCCGCTCCCACTATGGCTATTCGTTGTTGCACACGCACCTCCTAGAGACCGCTAGCGCCGGGGGGGCTTTCTCCCTGAAAATAGCCTGCAACCTCCATCCTGTCATTCCGGCCTTGAGCCGGAATCCATGTCCCCGGCTTGTGGACTCCCGCTTTCGCGGGAGTGACGGCGGGGAGCCCCTGGGCTATGGCCGGTCTTGCCATTCCTCTTCCGTCAGCCGGTCCCACTCATCTGGCCCTTCCATCCGCTTCCTCAGCTTTCTCATTACAAAGCCGGTCGCCATAGCCACCACGACCACCAGGGCTATGGCAGCTATGAGCACGGTACTCAGGTAGGTGAAAGGCCCATTGGCGTCGCCGCCGGCGCGGCCAAGCCCTCCATGTCCGAGCGCCGAAGCCCATTGCTGGTCCAACTCCTCCAGACCAACCCCGTAAGCGGCGACGAGGGCCCTGTCCGTTGTCTCCCCCTCGTTCAACTCATGGAGCAGGGCCCGGAACTTTTCAGCCCCGTAGGTCTCCAGCAGGTACCCCACTACGCTTTCGGACTTGCGGTAAAAATACCGGATGGATTCGGGCCTGCCGGGGACAGAATACATATACCTCAACGGCATGATCTGAGGGTCAACGCCTCCGGTAAAACGCCGACGGTAGCCGGGCTCCACGTAGCTGGCGAAACCCTCATTGACCCATGCCGGGAGCCTCGCTCGCGGCGATGCCATCACTTCTTCCATAAGTAGATGAGTCGCCTCATGGACGATGAGGCCGGGCTGTAGTCCCACCCCGACAAAGGCTCTCCGCTCGGGAAAGGCGAACCCCTGGAACACCTGTTGTTCAGCTGTGGTACGGCTCTGGTAGGGAAAGGCCGCGCGGGACTCGGCCCTGGAATTGTAGATAACTCCCCTCATAGGCTCATCCAGCTCCACCCCCAAGAGATCGCTGACCTCATGCAGCGATCTCTCCACCTGCTGGGCCACTTCCTGCACGCGTTCCTGGGACAGGTCGTGCCAGAACACAGTGAGGGGGCCTACGTGGACTGTCTCCCACTGGAACCTGTCGTCAAGGTAGACAAAGGTCTCGGACGAGGTCCTCAAGGTGTTACCATGAACATCGCGGATGAAGTAGTAATACTCCATCTCCGTCCCCGGGGGCACGTACCTCGCCCCGGAGAGAGCGATATTGAAGCTGGTGTCCACGCGGCTTGAGAGGACCACGTCAGGATAGGCGTAGGTCCATATTTCCGAGGGAAGGACCCGGTAGTACAACCTGACCTCGGCTATATCCGCCTCTCCCTCGACTTCGAGGTTGAAGGTCACGCCATCGGGGAAACGGACCTGGCTCTCATTCGAGAGCACGCGGATACTGTCATAGGACTCGGAGACTGCCGGAGGGATGAAATAGGCGGAGGCTGCGGGGGCGATGAAATAGAAGGATACCAGGAGCAAAGGGAGGACAATTGCCAGGGCCATCAGTCCTGGACGGGAGGGTAGGGCCGGATTCGTGTTCGGCAGTCTCTTGAGCATGGTCTTAATTAAGATTATACCCCACAACATACGCACCTGACTAATATGGCCGCAGGGTTTCAGGAGTTGCAAAAGCGGGGGCGACGGGTTAAGTTATAGCCAGCGCCGTTTTACAGGCACGTTTTGCCGCGCATTTTGCCGGAACGTTTCAGAGGAGGATACCCTTGCCCCGGATCGAGAGACGCCTTCACGACGAGATGATAGCCCACGCGCTGGAGGACGATTCCATCGAGTGCTGCGGCATCCTGGCGGGCACCGGCAGCACCTTCCACAAGCTCTACCGGATGACCAACGTGGAAAACAGCCCATACCGCTTTAGCTGGGACTCCAAGGAGCTTATCAAAGTATGGAACGAGATGGAGGACATGGGCTGGGAGTACAGGGCAGTGTACCACTCCCACACCCACTCGGAAGCCTACCCCTCCAGCACCGACGTGCGCCTGGCAGCCTGGCCGGAGGCTTACTACATCATCGTGTCCCTCATGGACAAAGAGAGTCCCCCGACGCGAGCCTTCAGGATCGTGGATGGTACAATCAGCGAAGAGGACCTTCAAGTGGTCTAAATGTGGTCTAAATGAAGCCTTACCTGGGCCTGGCTCTACTGTCCCTGTGCCTCATAGCGCTGTCCGCCTGCTCCGGCACGGCGGGAACGGCCCAGGCTCCGGCCTCCGAAGACCCGTCTCCCGCGCCTACTCAGACCTCCGGTATATTCAGTACATCGCCCACGCCGCTCGTCACTCCCGCCACAACGCCCACGGAAGACCCTGCATCCACCACAACACCCACGCCAGCTCTAGCCCCAGAGGCGGCGCCCGCCACGAGTCCTGCCTCCACCATGTCCCTTGGTCCGACTCCCACGCCTGACACCACTCCGGTGTCCGCGGTAGTCGTAGCTACTCCGGTCATCTCTCTACAGGATGGACCCCTCAGCCGTGAGGAGATATGGGTGCGAGACAGGGTGCAGGCCGTCGTGTCACTGTACGGTATTACCCCGGAAGGCCATAAAGCCCTGCAAGGCCTGGATGTACGGTGGATGCGGGACCAGCCGGGCTGGTTCGGAAGCCACGGCTATAAAGGGTGGACGGGCGTGGGCGAAGCCAGGCCCATAGGGGTTATCCATGAGCTGAGCCATGCCTACTGGGGCCTGTTTCCGGTGACCGGACTGCCTGGACTTGGATGGGACGACCCGGAGGGGGAGGACATCTCCCCCGGATTGGAACGCTACAACCGGGATGTGCTGGACTTCATGAAACAGCCCCCCGACGGCTTCGAACTTCTCAGGCGCCGCCTGCGAGCCTTGCCGAAGGTCTCCGCGAGCAATCCAGGCCCTCTCTTTCACACAATAGAGGCCGACGCCATTTACATCACGGGTGGAGACCTGGACCTTATACCGCCGATATTGCGGAAGTATTGGGACCGCTTTTTGCAGCCCGGCCCTTTCTACTCCTGGTATGAGGCTTTGGGGTGGTATCAGGCGCTACCCGCCGAGACAAGGAGGCACGCGGGCAAATACATAGGCTTCGAGCACTTCGACCTGGAAAACTATGACTCCCTGAAGGCCTCTGAGACAACGGGCTTGGGGCGCGGGGTCGAGGGGATCCTGCGCAGGGAGGAGGCACAGCGCCTCCGGGACTTTGTCGAGATGTTCGACCTGCTCCGGGCATACGTGTTGGGCACGTCCGAGCGTAAGGAGAACTTCAGGTTCTGGCGCAGCTACCTGCGAGACAAGAGCAGGCTGCACGAGCAGCACCCGGACCTGGTCGCATCCCTGGATTTGCCCAGGGCCGACGAGATAGCCAGAGTGTTGGACTTCCTCAAGGGTTTGGAGGGCACGAGAACGGAGGAGAGGGTCGGGCTGGTCGTTGAAGAGCTTGGCGAGCGCCCCTTCCTGGTACACTTTCTCCCGGCGTTGGACGACCGTGCCCTGCTGGAGCTGTTCACTTCAGGGGCTGCGCTGCCCGAAGAAGAAGCCCTCAAAGTAACGGCAGATTTCGTGGAGTCTTTGGAGAAGTTCACACCCAACGTCAACACAGTCCTTGAAGCGGGCAGGCAGAACGTCTCCAGGGGAGCCGGCGAGCTTACGTCCTACCTGGAAGGGGTGGACTTCCAGAACGTACAGGACCTGAGACTCTTCTTCGAGGTCCTTCGCGGCTCGGATACCGCTACGGCAAAACGGGTCGTGTCCGCACTGGATGACTCCATGCTGCGCAGGCTGCTGGAGGCCGTGCCCACCAAGCTCCGAGGCCTGCTGACGCCCACCAGGTTTTTGGAGTTTATGGATATAACGCCGGACTCATCGCCGGAAGAGCTTACTCAAGGCATCGAGGACATGATAAAGTACCCGTCGGGCAACTTCCGCATAGAGAGGCCTTTCCTGGACGAGATGTATGGGGTGGTGTCCAACAGGGGCAAGAAGGCTTCCCTGGAAACCCTCAACGTCATCAGCGCCGTCTCCTTCCCGATGGAGAGGTTTATACGTCTCTATCCCACGACGGCGGTGGCCATTCTAGCGAGTGACCTGGACGTCGCATCCAGGATGATAATGACCAGCGACCCGGTGCTCTTCCCGCCGGCCCGCTTCGTATACCGCCTCATCTACGCCGACCCTGAGTTCGCCGCCCAACTGGCGGAGAGGGTGGGCGAGCTATACGGGGACGCGCACGTGGTGGAAACCCTGTCCCACTTCGCCTACGACGCCGACCGCCTGGATGCGGTGGCAGACCTGCCCATCTCCCTGGAAAAGGACGGACGATTCCTGAAGACGCTCATGATGGACAAAGGCGCCGAGTGGCTCGAAGAGCGGGTCGGAGAGGCGATAAGGCTCTCCCGGCGGCGCGTCGAGAGGGGCGAGATACCCGAGGACTTCCTTCCGGCCTACGAAAGGACGCTCAGGGCGGCGACGGCCAGCCTCGAGGACCGGGAAGCGCGCCGCACGCTGGAGGGGGTAATAGACCGGGCGTTCCGGTGACGGACAGGGGGTACAGGAGGGGTGAAGGGGCTTAAAGCGCCTCCACCACCCTGTCTGCCATCTCTACAGTGCCCACTGTATTATCCCCGGCGACTGCGATGTCGGGGGTGCGGTAGCCGCTGTGGAGCGCCCGCTCCACGCTCCGTTCCACAACGGCCGCCTCCTCGGTGAGGCCCAGGGAATAGCGCATCATCAGGGCCACGCTGAGGATTGTGGCAATGGGGTTGGCGATGCCCTGCCCGGCGATGTCCGGGGCCGAGCCGTGGATAGGCTCGTAGAGGCCCAGGGCCCTCCTTCCCTCCACCGGTATATCCGCGAGGCTGGCCGAGGGCAGGAGGCCCATAGAGGCCGTCAGCACCGCAGCCTCATCCGTCAGGATGTCGCCGAAGGTGTTCTCCGCCACAATGACGTCGAACTTGGATGGGCGTTGGACCAGCTGCACGGCGCAGGTATCCACCAGGACGTGCTCCAACTGGACCTCCGGGTACTCCTGGGCAAGGTCGGTAGCCACCTGACGCCACAGGCGGGAGGTCTCCAGCACGTTGGCCTTGTCTATGGAAGCGAGCCTCTTTCCCCGCCCGCGGGCCAGCTCGAAGCCCACCCTCAGCACCCTTTCTATCTCCTGCTGGCTGTAACGCATCGTGTCCACCCCGGTCCAGCCCTGCCTTGTCTGTTGGCGACGCTTGGGCAGGCCATAGTACAGTCCGCCCGTAAGCTCCCGGATTATGACCATATCCACGCCCCGGAGCACCTCCGGCTTCAGCACACTGGAGTCCACCAGCTCGGGAAAGATTTTTACGGGCCGGATGTTCGCGAACACGCCCAGTCCCTTGCGGATGCCCAGTATCGCATCTTCGGGACGCACCCTGGCGGCGGGGTCGTCCCATTTGGGGCCGCCCACCGCCCCGAAAAGGATGGCGTCGGTCCGGCGCGCCATATCCAAAGTCTCGGAGCGCAGGGCAACGCCGTATCTGTCTATGGAAGCCCCGCCTACGTCGTCGTAGGTCAGATTAAAACGGTGGCCGAACTTGCCGCCCACCGTCTCCAGGACCTTTACTCCCTCGGCAATGACCTCCGGTCCGATGCCGTCGCCGGGCAATACGGCGATGTTGAAGTCCATGGCGTCCTCCCCTGTTGGGCCTGCGTGATATTTACCTTATCCCTTGGGCAGTTCCGGCAAAGCATTCTCATTATACGATTAGACAGGGGAAGATGCACCCCGAACCCGCATTGTCTCATTGTCACCCCGAACGAAGTGAGGGGTCTAAAGTCCTTGTTATTCGCGCCGCTCTGCTGGCGAAGAGCTTTAGATTCCTCGCTGCGCTCGGAATGACGAGATGGGGCGCTCGGAATGACGGGTCGGAGCGCTTGGAGTGCCATTTTCGGAGAATGGAAAGAGAGGACCTGGGTGGTTGCCCGCCTGCGACATGAGCCTGGGGGCCAACCTTCAGGTGAGGACCTCTCCCTGTTCCAGGGCGCGGTAGTCCTCCTCGCGGTAGCCCAAAAGCTCCCTCACGACGTACCGGTTATGCTCGCCGAGGAGGGGCGCATGGCGGCTCACCTGGCCTGGGGTATCGCTCAGCTGCCATGGAATGCCGGGGAGCCACTCCGCGCCCACCCGGGGGTGCTCGGACTCCACGAATACTCCGCGCTCCTGGAAGTGAGGGCTGGTGAACTGGTCTTCGATATTCATCACCGGCACGGCGGCGACACCGGCCCCCTGAAGAACGTCGGCTATCTCCTCGGGCGTATGCTCCCTGGTCCACTGGGCCACCCGCCGGTCAAGCTCATCGAGGTTTTGGGAGCGGAGGTAGGCATCGGCGAACCGGGGGGCCGAGGTCCAGGGAGGGCTACCTATGGCCTTGCAGAAGGCCTGCCACTCTTCCTGGGTCTTTACGGCGATGGATACCCACCTGTCATCCCCTCGGCAGGGATAGTTGGCGTGGGGGGCCATGAAGGGGTGACGCGTCCCCCGGAGGCCAACGTCTCTGCCGTTCATCCCGTACTCCATCATCGCCTCTCCAAGGAGGCCCACCGAAGCCTCAAGCTGGGCCACCTCGATATACTGCCCCTCTCCGGTGACGCTGCGGTGGCGCAGCGCCGCGAGGAGGGCTATGAGGGCAGTGAGGGAGGCAACCACGTCGCACCAGGGACCCTGAATCTGCCCCGCCAGAGAGCCTCCGGCGTCATCTTCCGGGCCATCCGGGGGGTATCCGTCCACCGGGGGGTATCCGATGAGGCCCATCAGCCCCGACAGGGCCGAGGTGATGGATGCGTAGGCGAGCACCTCTCTGAGAGGCCCCGACTCGCCGGCCCCCGGCATAGCGACCACTACGATGTCGGGCTTGACTGCCTTGAGTGCCGGGTAGCCGAGGCCCATCCGGTCCATCACGCCGGGGGAGTAGTTGCTGATTATCACGTCACTGATACCCGCTAGCTCCTTCACCAACGCCAGACCCTGGGCCTCCTTGAGGTTGACGGTGATGCCCCACTTGCTGCGGTTGAGGCTGTGAAAGAGGGGTTGAAGCTCCGGCCACTGGCCCCGGTCGCCTCCCGCGATGTCCTCGCCGACGATGGGGCGACCCCGCCGGGTGCCGTCCAGCCTGGTACGGGTCTCTATCTTTATTACCTGCGCCCCCATATCGGCCATGGCCTGGCTGACCAGAGGCCCGGCCAGTACGCTGCCCATGTCTATCACCCGGTATCTTTCCAGAGCTTGCACTATCAGACTATCCCCGCCATTCTCAGTCTCGCCAGGTCCTCCTGTGAGAGGGCCAGCCTGCCACAGTATACGCTAGCGTTGTGCTGACCCAGAAGGGGCGCGGGGCCGCCTACCTCTCCCGGAGTACGGGAAAGGCGGAAGGGGGATCCCGGGTGGGCCAGGACGCCTGCCACCGGATGCTCTACATTGACGAAATACTCCCTCTCCGCCAGGTGAGGGTCCCCGGCAATCTCTTCGATGGTCCTCACGGGCGCGCAGGGTACTTTGTGCTCCAGGCAGAGCTTGAAAATCTCCTCCTTGGTGCGCTCCATGAACCAGGGCGCGATGAGGGCTTCGGCCTCATCGGGGTATTCCTCGGCCATGGCCCGCCGGTTCCTGTACCGGGGGTCCTCCTGCCAGCCGGGGTTGCCTATTAGCTCCATGAACCGGAGGTACTGTTCCAGCTGCAATGGGTAGAGGCAGACGAAACCGTCCTTGCACCGCATTATCGTGTTGGGGAAGTAGGCTTCCCCACCGCGCCTGCCCTTCCTCGTGCCCGCGACGCCCCGGTATATGAAGTTGGGCAGGAAATAGACAAAGGATATGAGCACCGCCAGGGCCTGCGCCCCCGACACGTCCACCAGCTGGCCCCGTCCGGTGGCATCCCTGGCCAGCAGCGCGATGAGGGTCGCCGCGGCGCCCGATAGCCCTGCCATAAAGTCGGCCTGGGAGAAGGGTATGGCCAGAGGCTCCCTGCCGGGCATACCGATGCCGACGCTTATTCCCCCCGCAGCCTGGACGTTGAGGTCGTATGCGGCGTGGTGCTCGTAAGGCCCCGTCTGGCCGAAGGGGGCGATGGAGGTGACGACCAGGCGCGGGAACTGCTCTTTGATGCTGGGGTAGTCAAGCTCCAGCTTCCGCACGAGGGCAGGAGGAAGGTTCTCCACGAGCACGTCGGCGTCCTCCAGCAGCCTGAGAAACATCTCGCGTCCCGTCGGAGTGCCGACGTCCAAGGTTATGTCCAGCTTGCCAGTGTTGAGGAAGAGAAAAAGGCCGCTGGCTTCGTCACCAGGCTCATCGCCGGGGAAGGGGCCGTTGCGTCGGGAGGAGTCGCCGCAAAGGGGCTGCTCCACCTTGACTACCTCGGCCCCAAGGTCGGCCAGGAGCCGGGCGCAGAAGGGGGCAGAGATGTAGTCCCCCAGCTCAATGACCCTGATTCCCTGGAGAGCCTTCATCGCCGTCCCCTTACTCACCCATACCGTTTCATTGTCACCCTGAGCGACAGCGAAGGGCCTAAAATCCTTTCCCTGGGTGTCGTTTTGATAGAGAGACATTTTAGATTCTTCGTCGCTTCGCTCCTCAGAATGACGCGCGGTGGCGGCCTGTATTAACCCCTGCCTGCAGCAGACTGATAACGTCGAGAATGGACCGACCCCGCCCCTTACTCACCTGCCGGGTTGAGGGGTGGGGCAGCGCTTGGGAACCGGACGAAGGGGGGATGAAGGTCTACCTGGCGGGAGACCAATGCTACCGTGGCGCTGCCTCCGGCGGTGATCTCCCCTCGCTGGTTTTCGCACCACACATCCAGCTCTACTATGTGCTTGCCGTCCCGGACCGACTTCCCGCTGACCCGTCCTTTGCACCAGGTAGTATCGTAGATGAAGTTGGGCCGGACCAGCCGGACCTTCAGTCCCTCCAGGAATCCCAGGTTGCTCGTCCAGTTGGTGACCAGGTTCTCCAGCCAGCAGACCCTCTGGATACCCGAGTCGTGGGCAAAGGGGAAGCCGAAGACCTGGGCCACGGAGTCCTTGACCATCGAGGCATCCCAGGAGTCTGGCATACCCGTATCGGGGTCCCAGTAGACGTCCTGGGGGTGCCGCCGCCAGTGGTCCAGGAAGTAGGAGAAGCCAAGGGTCCCGCGCACCACGTCAATGAAGTTCAGCATGTCGTCGCTGGAAAGGGGACCCTTTACTATAGGGGGAACCTGCTCCCCCGCCTGGACGTCCTCCCAGTACCGGGGAACGTCCCCTCTTATCTCCTCGGACTCGTAGGCAGCGTCTATGGCCTCCAGTTCCTCGGGGCTGTAACGGTAGCGGGGTATGTTCATGTACTTGCCCCGCTCGCGGGCAGCATCCCTGGGGACGCGCATGACATAGGGAGTAGCCCTGGCTACAAGCTCGCCTTCCTGGTTGCTGTAGACCACCTCGCCAGTCTGTAGGGCCATGGGGCCGCAGAACTCTCCACGCTTCTCCTCCACTTCGAGGAGGCGGCCTGTAACGCCAATCCGGTCGTTCAGCAGAAGGGGACGGAAGAACTCCCAGTCGGCCCCGGCGTAGAGGGCATGGACTCCGGGCAGCTTTGGGGCGATGAACGTGTCGTCAAAGCAGTATAGCAGGGTGGGATGGCCCAGCATCGTCCCAAGCAGGTTGGTGGAGACCAACTCCTCCGAGAGATACAAAGGGTTGCGGCTGCCGATGGCTAGGGCGAAGCGGATAATCATCTCCTTACCCACCTGTTCCCAGCGCGGGTAGCGCCTGAGCTTCGTCCCAATCAGCTTCCGGGCCTCCTGGATGGCCTGTTGAGTCAAGCCGGGGTACAGCCTGTCTTTCATAGATGTTGCCCTTGCTCGTCTGATATGCCCAGCCGGGCAGGTTCAAGACCCTTCCCGGCCCCTAGAGGGCAGGACTATCTCCACCCGGCCCATACCGGTGGTCTCGCCGCGCTGGTTCTGGCAGGAGGTCTCACATTCTACCATGTGCCGGTCCCCCTCGACCCACTTGCGGGCGACCTTACCCTCCACCCAGGTGGTATCCCCTTCTATGTTGAAGCGCCTCAGCTCGTGATAGAACTTCCGGACAAAGGCATGGTCGCTCATCCAGTTGGTGACTACCTGGGCCAGCCAGGAGCCGCGCTGGGGGCCAAGGTCGTAGATGCCGGGGAGGGCGATGAGCTTGGCCATCGTTTCCTCCCAGTGGCCCCGGTGGGGATGGTCGGGCACGCCGGTTTCCGGGTCAGGCTCGGCGAAGCCCAGGTGCTTCCTGAAGGAGCTCCACCGGTAATAGTGGTTGCCCCCCGGGCTGGCCCCCACGCCAACGTTGAAAGCGTCGAACCTGCCCGCACCGAAGATAATCTCCACCACCCTCAGAGGCCCCCTCACGATAGGGGGCAGTGCTTCCCCTTCCTGGACATCCTCCCAGTGCCGGGGCGTCGCCCCCCTTATCTCCTCCCTGTCGTACATATCCCAGATGGCCTCCAGGTCTTCCGGGGTATACCTGGGCTTCTCCACGCCCTTGTACCTGTCCCTTTCCCTGGCCGCCCGCCTCTCCGTCCTGATGCTCCACGCCCTGGCCCGCGCCACTGCGTCGGCCCTCTGGTCCACGTACAGGGTTTGAGCGTGCTGTATGGCCATGCGCCCCGCGTAGCTGCTGGACTTCTCCACCACGTCGTGGGGGCGGTACGAGGCGCTGATTACATCTCCCGGACGGACGGGCTTGTAGTACTCCCACTCGCTCCCCCCGTAGAAGCTGTGAACGCCGGGCATTCCTCCCAGATTGGTGGCGGTGATGGCCCTCACAGTCCAGAGGAATATGGGGGTGGCAATCATGCTCCCATAGGGGGTACTTCGGCCGTAGGCCTCGTCCCAGAAGAGGGGGTTTCGCTCTCCCATACCCTGGGCGTAGGTCCTGATGGCGCCCTCGGTGATCTCTCCCACGTGGCGGATGCCGTGGTAGTAGACCCCCAGGCGGCCCCTCAGCCGGTCAATGCCCTCCTGGGTAATCCGCCCGTAGGAGCTATTCTCGCTCGTCGTCATTTCCAGTCCTTGCCATAAGAGTACCCTTCGCCCTCTCTGATGTCATTCCGAGCGCAGCGAGGAATCTAAAATCCATGCTCTCGAATAAGCCTACTCTTGAGATTCCTCACTCCGCTTCGCTCCGTTCGGAATGACATGCAGTGGGGACCTGTATTGCCATGAAAATAGGGTTTCATCCCCTTATGTGGCCCGACAGGGCCATAGCGATTGTATCAAGCGGTCGGTGCGCTACTTCCTAGCTCACGACCCCCTCTTCAATAAGCCGCTCCAACTCCTGGGGGGGTACACCTAGCAGCCCCTCGAATATAGCCCGGTTGTGCTCTCCTGCGGAGGGAGCGTGGCGGCGCACCTCCGGCCTGCGCCCGTCAAGGAGCCAGGGAGCGGTGATAACCGTATAGCTCCCTCCGGAAGGCTCCGTCACCTGCTGGGAGAAGCGGCGCTCGTTGAGATGGGGGTCCTCGAACAGGTCCCTGGCGCTGTAGGAGGGCACGGCGGCCACACCCTTCTCCTGCAACAGCTTCATCAGCTCGAAGGGAGTATGATTCAACGTCCAGTTGCCGATCTCCGGGTCCAGCTCATCCTGGTGGAGCCAGCGCCTGTAATCGTCGGAGAACCTCTCGTCGGCGAGCCACTCCGGGCGTCCCATAGCCTCACAGAGACCTTCCCATTCCCCCTGGGTGGCGACGGCTATGGTCAGCCAGGCCTCCCCTCCTTCTTCAGATTCCCCTGGGACGGGCTTGCACCTGTAAACGCCGTGGGGGGCCATGATATGGTCGCGGTTGCCCATGCGGGGATTGGGATTGGGGCCGTTGAGCTGCGCGTCCAAGACTTGCTCTCCAATCAGGCTCGTCATGGCATCCCGGGACGCCAGGTCTATATACTGGCCCCGGCCCGTGGTGCGCTGGTGGTACAGGGCCGCCAGGACGGAGTAGGCGGTGGTGCTGCCCACGGTGTAGTCCACCATCAGTCTGAGGTCTGTGGGAATGCCATCGGCATAGCCGGTCATGTGGGAAAGCCCAGACATGGCGCCGAAGATGGGCGCAAAGCCGGTGTAGCGTGACTGGGGGCCCTCCGCTCCCAGAGAGGAGGATGAGACCATGATGATGTCGGGCTTGACCTTGACCAACTCCCGGTAGTCCAGGCCGAACCGCTTCATCGTCCCCGGACGGTAGTTCTCCACCACCAGGTCGCAGACCTTTATAAGCTCCCTAGCGAGCCCCGCGCCCTCGGGGGTGGTCAGGTCCAGGGTTATGCTCATTTTGTTGTAGTTCAGGTAGCGGCCCACATCGGCGGCGCGCTGCTGTGGGAACCCTCCCCTGGCACGGGAGGAGGTTATTTTAATCACCTCGGCCCCCAGGGACGCCAGGAGGAGGGTGGAATAGGGGCCGGCCGCCGCCCAACTGAAATCAGCTACCCGCACGTCCCCTAAAGGTAGACCCTTCATCCCTACCACCTAGATGACCAGGGTCGTTTCATTGTCACCCCGAGCGGAGCGAGGGGTCTAATGTCCCGGCTGACTGCCGTGTTTTTCTGGCCGGTACTGCCCTGATTTCGACTTTTGTTAGGCATTATTTTTAGATTCCTCACTCCGCTTCGCTCCGTTCGGAATGACACGCGGCGGGGCTTATATTCACCTAACACCGAGAATGAACCGACCCTGCCTAGATGACCCCGGTCTGACGGAGCTTGGCTAGCTCTTCGGACTTGCAGCCGAGCCAGCCTTCATATATCTCCCGGTTGTGTTGTCCAAGGGAGGGAGCGGGACGCCGGACGGCCCAGGGGGTGTGGGAGAGATTATAGGCCGCCCCGGGCATCTTGAACTTTCCTATGGCGGGGTGCTCCACCTCCGCGAAGAACCCCCGGTGCTCCATCTGCAGGTCTTGCAGCACTTCCTGGGTGGAATACACGGGACCGGCGGCGCAGCCGTGTTCCTGGAGGCTGTGGTAAATCTCCTCCCTTGTGTGGCCCATAGCCCAGGTCTCTATCTTCTCGTCTATCTCCGCCCTGTGGTCCACGCGGGACTCCTGGGTGGCGTACCTTTCGTCCGTCGCCCAGGAGGGCTGCCCCATGACGTTGACCATCGCCTCCCAATGGCGCTGGCTGGGAATCAGGGTCTCCCAGAAGCCGTCCTTGCACCGATAGAGGCCTCCGATGTAGTGGGGCAGGTGCCGGCCATGTCGCGTCCACATGACTCCCCGGTCGGGGTACTGGCAGAGGTCGGCGCTGTTGAGGTTGATGAGAGTCTCCTGCTTGGACACGTCTATGTGCCGGCCCTGGCCGCAGAAGAGGCGGCCTAGCAGGACCGCGGTGGTGGCGACGGCGGCGCTGAGGCCGGCCTGGTACTCGCCAAGGTATCCCCCCGCCCTGATAGGCTCCCGGTCGTGGTAGAGCTGGTCGGGCAGGCGGCCCCCCGGCAGGAGGTAGCCATCGCCGCCGGAGTGGTAGGTGTTCATATAGTAGGATTTGTAGTCTGCGTAAGGCCCCGACCTACCGAAGGGCGTTATGGAGGTGACTACCAGCTGCGGGTTGGCCTCGTGGAGGCTTGGGTAATCGAGACCCAGGTCCGACAGCAAACCGGAGGGCAGGTCCTCAATCAGCAGGTCAACCCTACCGACCAACTCCAGCAGCAACTCCTTCCCCTTGGCCGTGGTCGCGTCCAGGGTGATACCCCGCTTGCTGGTGTTGAGGTAGATGAACAGGAGGCTCGCGTCCGACCCCGGAGGATGCTCATTATAGAAAGGCCCCCGCCTGCGGGCCTCGTCGCCTCCGGTGGGGGCCTCTACTTTCACCACGTCGCTCCCCATATCCGCCAAGAGCTTGGCGCAGAACGGCCCAGCTACAAAGGAGCACATTTCCAGGACTTTGACGCCTTCTAAAGCGGACTCATTCATGTCGTACCAATATCAGACGCGTTTCCCCGGGCGGGAGTGGCCATTCGGCAAGCCTCCGGTCCGGTTTCGGACCGGAGGCCCAAGAGAGATGGGGGATTTACCCACATCCCTAACTTGCTTCATCAACGCGGCAGGGCTTTTGCGTGTTAGAACGGGCCTAGTTCGTGTGCTTGCGGATGAACTCCCCGATGCGTTCGATGGCCTGCTGCCCCTCGGGAAGGATGGCGGCAAAGGCGTGCCAGACGTGGGGCATATCATCCCAGGCCTCTATTTCCACCTCGACGCCGGCGGCCTTGGCCCGCTCGGCGAGGCGGGTCGCGTCATCCAGCAGCACCTCGGCGGTGCCCACGTGAATCAGTAGGGGGGGCAGCCCACTCAGGTCGGCGTACAGGGGCGCGGCAAGGGGGGTACGCCGGTCCATGTCACCCATGTAAGTCTGTGCCATGAACTGCAGCCCCTCCAGCGTGACAACCGGGTCTATCTCGGCTTTCGTGGTCATGGACTCCCCGATTCCCTCCATGTCCACCCAGGGCGAGATGGGAATCGCAGCCGCCGGCATGGGTTCTCCCAGATACCGCAGGGCCACCAGGGTGGATACCGTCAGCCCGCCGCCCGCCGAGTCGCCGGCGATGGTGATGCGGTTGGGCTTTATGCCGTTGGACAAGAGCCAGCGATAGGCGCTTACGGAGTCCTCTACCGCGGCGGGGAAGGGGTTTTCCGGGGCGAGCCGGTAGTCTATGGCAAGAGCGCGAGAGCCGGACGCCCTGGACAGACGGGAGACCATCTCGCGGTGGGTCCTGGTCGAGCCAATCACATAACCGCCGCCGTGCAGGTAGAGCAGGACCTTGTCTTCCGCCGCTCCGGGGGCGGAAATCCACTCGGATGGTACGCCATTCGCGCCTACCCGCTCGCATATGACGTCATCGGCCACGGGGAACCCTGATACCAGGTCTTCATATGCGCCACGGATCTCGTCCGTGGTCTTGAGCGTCTGCAGCTTCTCCCCCATTGTTCTGAACATCTGGTTTGCCTTTTCAAGCTGTGGACTGGTCGCCATTGTTACTCTCCTCTCTTATTTTTCGCGTCTTGTTTTTCGCTCCGAAATGTCGCGCCAGCTTAGCCGGTGTGCTCGCGGAAGAACTCGCCTATGCGGTCGATCGCCTGCTGCCCCTCCGGGAGAATAGGCGCAAAGAACTGCCAGACGTGAATCATATCGTCCCAGACCTCCAGGGTCACGTCAACGCCGGCCGCCTTGGCCCTCTCGACGAGGCCGGTCGAGTCGTCCAGGAGCACCTCGGCGGAGCCTACCTGGACGAGCAGTGGGGGCAGACCGGTCATGTCCGCGTAGATGGGCGATGCAAGGGGCGCTCGCGGGTCGCTGCTGCCAAGGTACATGCCCGCCATGAAGTGAATCATCTCCCGGGACCCGACGGGGTCTTCCTCGGCCTTGGTGATATAGGACTCTCCCAGGGCCTCCATGTCCACCCAGGGCGAGATGCAGATTCCCGCCGCCGGCATCGGCTCTCCCAAGTACCTCAGGGCCACAAGGGCGGACACCACCAGGCCGCCTCCCGCCGAGTCTCCGGCGATGACGATTTTCTTGGGGTCAATGCCATTGGACAATAGCCAGCGATAGGCGGCTATCGAGTCCTCCACCGGGGCCGGGAAGGTGACTTCCGGGGCCAGCCTGTAGTCAATGCCCAGCACCCGCGCGCCCGACGCCCGCGACATTCGAGAGAGCATCTCGCGGTGAGTCCTCATGGAGCCGACGGCGTAGCCGCCGCCGTGGAGGTGGAACAATACGCGGTCCTTCGCCACTCCGGGGACGCTAATCCACTCGGCGGCCACGCCATTCGCACCGACACGCTCGCACACGACGTCGTCCGCCATAGGGAAGGAAAAGGTCTCTTCATACGCGGCCCGGACGTCGTCAATGGTCGGCAGCGATTGCGCCCGGTCCCCGAAGGACTTGAACATCTGTGCAGCCTTGTCAAGCTGCGCGCTTTTCGCCATCGTCGTCCTCCTTATAGCTTTCCGGATAGATTTCGATTTGCAAAGGCATGTCGTTGCCCTAGCGGGTAGGGCAGAAACATGCACCGGGTCTAGCTCGTATGCTTGCGGGCGAACTCTCCCATGCGGTCAATGGCCTGCTGTCCCTCGGGAAGGATGGGCGCGAAGACCTGCCAGATGTGGGGCATATCATCCCATACTTCCAGGGTCACATCAACCCCGGATGCCTTGGCCTTGTCGGAGAAGCTAATCGCGTCGTCGAGCAGTATCTCAGCCGTGCCTACCTGGACAAGGAGGGGGGGCAGCCCGTGCAGGTCGGCGTAGAAGGGGGATGCCAGGGGCGTTCCGGGGTCTCTCCCTCCAACGTAGGCCTGGGCCATGAGGTCCAGCATCTCCCGGCTCAAGATGGGGTCAATCTCGGCCTTGGTGGTTATGGACTCTCCGGTATGCTTGAGGTCCGTCCAGCCCGAGTGAGAGATGCCCGCCGCCGGCATCGGCTCTCCGGTATACCGCAGGGCCACGAGGGCGGCCACGGTCAGCCCGCCGCCCGCCGAGTCCCCTCCGATGACGATTTTCTTGGGGTCCGTGCCGTTGGCTAACAGCCAGCGGTAGGCGGCCACCGTATCCTGCACTGCGGCGGGGAAGGGGTTCTCCGGGGCCAGGCGATAGTCCAAGCCAAGCACACGCCCACCCGAGGCCTTCGATAGGCGGGAGAGGGTGGGGCGATGGGTCCGCATTGAGCCGATCATGTAGCCGCCGCCGTGGAGCCATATCATAACCGGGTCGTCCGCAGCTCCGGGGGCGACAGCCCAGTCGGCGGGCACGCCGCCAGCGCCCACTCTCTCGTAGGTTGTGCCCTCCTCCGGTTGGAACTGGGACGTAAACTCCTCGTACGCCGCTCGGAAGTCCTCGACGTCGGCGAGGGTTTCAAATTTCTCCGTCAAGGACCTGAACATTTGCATTGCGGTATCAAGCTGTGGACTTGCCGCCATAATCATCCTCCTTGCGTCTTCTCGTTATTGAGTTAACCCATCCATGCTGCTATGCCGGCGGGGCCTTTCAATTGTCACCCCGAGCGGAGCGAGGGGTCTAAAAGTCCTTTCTGTCTGTGCGTCGCACGTGTCTGCTCAGGCAGGCGCAGATAGGTTCCTCGGCATCGTTTTGCTCGCGAGGCATTTTAGATTCTTCGTCGCTCCGCTCCTCAGAATGACACGCGATGGGGGCCTGTATTCACCTAACACAGCGGATTAAACGCCCTTTGTCCTTCCGTGCTTGTGGAGTACGGGAAAGGGTGGCAGGGCGTGGCATCGGCTAATTATACCACAAACCCTGGTAAATCTTTACGCCCTCGTTCCGGTAGGCCACTCTGGCCAGCCCCCTGTCCACCATCGTGTCGAACTTCCCCAAGCCGTGGGCTGGATAGTAGGCCCGCTCCAGCTGGCCCACCACCACGTATTCCACCTCGTACAGTCTCAGCAGCTCCAGCGTGCGCTCCATATCCGGGACGGAGTACATCTCCCTGACAACGGATCTGCGACCCCTCACGGCGTAGTCGTACTTCATGCGCTGCTGAATCTGGTGCCACGGCCAGCCGAGGACGGTGGGGAGGCCCGTGTAGTCGGCTATGCGAGTACTCCAGGTGTACTGGTCATTGTGGGCCTCAAGGACCACCGGGGAGCCTTCGACGTTGTCCTGGAGCCACCTTATCGCCCCCTCGTCCCAGCGAAACTCGATGGTGGGGCCTTCCCTTGTGTAGACCGCCGTCCTCATGTAGTCCGCCCCGTCCAGGGTCATTCTTCGGGTATCGAACCTGTCCGCAAGTCTGTCCCTGGTGCCCAGGATGGTATAGATGAAGCTGGAAGCGAGAAGGAGGGCCAGCAGGGCCAGCCATACCCCCCGGGCCAGGGACGCCCCCCTGAGCCATCTGAATCTGAGTAGCGAGCCTGGCATCCTCGAAAAATCGGGCCGTATACTTATGGCGAAAACGCCCCTGGACGCCAGATACCACAGTATGTAGGCCGAGGACATGGCGAAGAGTACCCACACCGCTATGTAATACTTGAACAGGGTGTTCATCCTGCCGATGTCGTCCTCCACCCTCACAAACTCCACGCCAATGCTGATAAGAAGGGCCAGGACGATGAAGACGAGGGGGACCACGGTGTAGGGAGCGCTCTCCTCTCTGCTGACAAGAACGCCCTTCACTGCCCAGAGGGCCGTCAGAAGGACCAGGACAAGGACCGCCGACGTCCAGTACCCGGCCGCAGCCAGGTACGCGGCTATCAACACTCCGAGACCCCCAACTACCCAGGTCAGCATGTCCGGGAAGCCGGACCTGTCCTGAGCATCTCCAAGGGTAGGGCGGGCGAGGAAGCCGGCCAACCCCCTGAGCCGCCCCCTGGCGAGATAGAGAAGGAAGGTCAGCACCAGGAATAGAAACAACCCATGTATGCCCAGGTAGTTTTGTATGGGGGTCTGCCACTTGCTCACGTCTATGCCGGTGGGGAAGGGATGGTAGCTCGCATGGAAGGGCAGGAAGGCGAGGAAGCTCAGCGCCACCATGCTACCTGCCAGGGCCACAAACAGGCCCACCCTCTTCAGGGGCTTCCCATTCACCAGGTAAGCGCCCACCCCAATCAGCAGGACGGCCAGGAGCAGGTAGGTGGGGTAGTCCCAGCTGTTTATGGCCCACAGGGAGCCCACAGCCACCGCCAGCGCCGTCGTGACAAGAACGAGCCACCACCTATTGATCAACCCTCGCAGCCCCACCAGCAGGCTCAAGCCCAGACCAATTGCCAGCAGGGTGAAGGGTATGGCTATCAGATGGGCGTGAAGGTCGGCGAAGAGGAAGGTGAAGAAGGGGAACTCGGTGATGTGGTGGCCCAGCTCCGGGTCGGGATGTGCTTTGTCCGGCAGCCAGAAGGTGAGGGCGGAAGGGATAACGTCGTTGGATATGGGCAGCATCCGGCTGCTGCGCCAGAAGTCGAAGGCGGGAAAGGCCGAGTCTCCCACGGTGCTATTCCATGCCCCCTGCACAAGCTGAACTATCCCGTCCAGGTTGCCCATGACGGCCACAAAGAGACCCGCCACAAGGCCGGCAATGACCGGCCCCCAGTATATGCCATGCCCCCATCGCCTCCAGCCACCGAAGACACTGAGGCCACCGGGGCGTCGAGGGGCGCTATCCTGGGGAGGTGGACGTGAGAAAACCTCCGCTCCGGTCTCGACAGACGGCTCTGCGGGGTCGGGGCGAGGGGTTGGAGCAAGACGGCGCACCCCCGCCGTGAGGTTGTATACCAGGGAGTAAGCTCCCGTCACCGTCAGGGCGAACAGGAAGGGGACCGCCAGGTTGTAGGCCACCGAGGGTATAATGCCCATAGCCTTGATGGGCGTTGCCACCAGGAACTGTCCCCAGTAGTAGTAGTTCAAGTACCCTCCGGCGAACCAGGGGTCATAGGGGGGCATGTAGGTGGAGCGGAGGACGGCGTTGAGGTAGGCAAAGTCCATAGGCTTCTCTCCGCCTCTATATGGGTGCCACAGGTCGGGGTTAGCCACCCGTATAGCAACGAAGGCAAGGAAGGCCGCCAGAAAGACGGCCTCTCCTATCGCAATCAGCCGCCAATTGCTCTTGACGAACTCCTTGAACTCCCGCCACCTGGCTGCCAGCACCAGGGCCGAAAGGAAGGCCACCAAAAGGATGCCCACCAGCACCGAGGTACGCGAAAAGCCCACCCAGCCGAGGCTGGCGAGCAGCCAGGCTACGTAGGCCACGCCCAGCATTCCCAGGATACGCGCCAGGACTATCCCACGGTCCGGGAGGGGACGGAACAGGAAGGTGGCCAGTGGCAGCGCCGCCAGGTAGACCAGCTCCACGACCAGGAGCCACGCCAGGACGGGGACACTATTGGTCCAGCTATCGCGCTTTATGACCTCAGACCAGGTTCCTCCCTGCCTCTGGTCAGCCTTTCGCTCCGAGTCCATCATCAGGCCCAGCTCGGGCGTCTCTGCCGGCAGTCCCCTGGTCAGCAGGCCGTTGAGCTCGGAGTGGGACAACCCCTCCACGTTCTTGAAGATGAGCACCTTCGGGTGGTCGTAGTCCATGACGTTCTCGTCGGCATAGCCCAGGTTCAGCGACACCGGCGCCGGCTTGAAGTCTCTCAGGGCTTCGGGTTCGGGGACCCCCGCACGGGTGAAGGTATCGTCCAGGAAGGCAACTCCAAGGAGCTGCGGGTAGGAGGTGAAAGCCTTCTCCAGCCTGTAGCCCAGCTTATCGGAGAAGAGCATCTGGTAGTAGTGGGAGCTCAAGGGATACCTCTCAGGAAGCCGTGCCACGCTCCCATAGGTGCGGTTGCTGTAGAACACCAGGTAATCGCCCTGGGAGAGGTCTCTGGCAATGGTCTCAATTTTGGCGAGGGTATCGCTCTCGTAGATGCGTATCTGTCGTACCTTATACCTGTAGATGTCCCGTATTCCCTCATCCCAATGGTTGTCGGTGATGATGGTGGAGTTTACGGGAACGTTCTCGTTTATCCACCGGGAGGCCTGTATCGCCGTATGAGGTCGGGTGTACACCCTCTCGAAGGAAAGGGCGTAGAAAGCGGTGGCCGCTACCACGAATACTATCACGCCTATGAGGGCGTGGGGAGCGTAGCTGGCGAGAAAACCCCTCACCCTCCCCATGCCGTCGCCCGCGGGCGGAGATGAAGTCAAAGGGGACGCACGGGAACGGGACGACCTGGCGCGGTCCAGCATCCAGATCAGCATCCCCGAACCCATGACTACGAGGAAAGGCAGAATAGGGAAGATGTAGCGCAGGAACTTGACCTCGAAGATGCCCAGCATAAGGAAGTTGGGCACGACCCATGCAAGGAAAAGAAGCTCAGCCCGGCGGGCGGGGCTACCCCTGGTGACTTTGAGTATGGTGAACACGAGGCCACCCCAGGCTACGATACCCAGGGGAAGGCCCAGCGCCCACAGGGAAGTCTGCTTCAGCTCGTACAGGAACGGGGTCGAGTCTATGTACTGGACGGTGAAGGGGACGGTCCCCGCCGTCCTGGCCATTCCCGCCTGCCAGGCGTTCTGGTCTATAAACTCGGCCAGGTCCAGCACGGCGTAAGGGGTGGTGACAACGAAGACGGCTACGGCTACGGCGGCACCCATAACAATATGCTTCAGGGTTACGGAGGCCTCCCGGTAGGATGGCATGGCCCATCTACTATCGCACCTGCCGTCGGCGGCGATGAACAGGCGAGAGCCGTAGGTCAGGACCAGCGGCAGGGCGAGGGGCAGGACGCTGACCTTTGGGGCCAGCGTAAGCCCGACGAACAGCCCCAGCAGCAGCGAGTCCCTGAGTCTCCGCCGCTCCATCACCTGGAGCATGAACCAGAAGGATGCCATCAAGAAGAAGACCAGAAGGGGCTCCGGCCTGTAGAAGTGGCTGTGCTGGATGTGGACCACAGCCAGGGCCACCAGGGACGCCGCCAGCAGCCCGGCCCGTCTGTCATACATTCGCTTTCCCAGCAGGTACACCATGAACACTGTGCCCACGTCGGCCAGCGCCATGATGCTCCTGCCGGCATAGCTCATGGTTAGCAGCGAGCTGGCGTCCATGAAGGGCTCCAGCAAGAACCGGATACCCACAAGCAGGTATATAAGTATGCTCCCCAGGGGGAACCAGTGGGGGTTGAAGGGGCTTCTGTCGGCATCCAGGAAGGCGCCAAGGCCGGGCAGGCCGGCCTCCATGTCCGGGTGCTCCCGGACGCACTGGTCGTAGCCGGGGGCTTCGGCCAGCACGCGGTACATGCAGTCCGAGCGCATGTAGATGGACCGCTCGTCGGGATGGTAGCCGTGGCCCTGGTCCCAATCTATACCGTAAAGGCGCAATGCCAGGGCCACTGCAAGGATGAGGGGCAGCAGGGTGGCGGGGAAGCAAGCCCTGAAGCGGGCGCTGAGTCTAGGCCAGTCCATTCATACCCTCGGAATCGCTATGGCCTTGTGAAGGCCACGTAAGAGAATGAAAATGGCGGGCAGCTTCCACAGCGTCACTCCCTTGCTCTCGCAGGGGCAGGCTCTGCGAAAGCAGGAGTCCAGAAGCCTGGGCGGTGGATACCTGCTTTCGCGGGTATGACGAAGGGTATTTGCATGGTAAAGGCAGGTGAGTATTCTCATGGCAATGAGTAAGAGGGAGTACCGACGTAGCTATTCTAACAACCCAATATACGACGGTAAACGGAAAAAGGGTTGATAAAAAGCCGGAGGGAAGACGCTTAGAGCAGCGCCTTCCCTCACTGAACAGAACCAAGCAGAAACTATAGCCCCCGGCTTTACAGACCTTTGTCCGCCATGAACGCGCACAGGTCGGCGGTGCGGCAGGAGTAGCCCCACTCGTTGTCGTACCAGCCCAGGACTTTCACCATGTCCCCTTCCATGACTATGGTGGAGGGGGCGTCGAGAATGCAGCTATGGGGGTTGCCCTTGAAGTCGGAGCTGACCAGCGGCTCGTCGCAGTACTGGAGGATTCCCTTCAAAGGACCCCCGGCAGCCTCCTTGAAAGCCGCGTTGACGTCCTCCACCGTGACCTCCCTGGAGAGGGTCGCCACAAAGTCGGTCACAGAGACCGTTGCGGTGGGGACGCGAAAGGCTATGCCGTGCAGCTTGCCGTTAAGCTCGGGCAGGACGCGGCCCACCGCCCTCGCGGCGCCCGTGCTGGTGGGGATGATGTTGGTGGCCGCAGCCCTGGCGCGTCGCAGGTCATCGTGGACCTGGTCGAGTATCTTCTGGTCGTTTGTGTAAGCATGGACGGTTGACATGAGGCCATGCCGGACCCCGAAGGAGTCGTGGAGCACCTTGACCATCGGCGCGAAGCAATTCGTGGTGCAGGAGGCGTTGGAGATTATGCTATGCTGGGCTGGGTCGTACCGCTGGTCATTCACCCCCAGCACGACGGTTATATCCTCATTCCGGGCGGGGGCGGATATTATGACCTTCTTGGCCCCCCCTTTGATGTGGGCCGCCGCCTTTTCAGCATCGGTGAAGATGCCGGTGGATTCCACCACCAGCTCCACTCCCATCTCGGCCCAGGGGATGCTCGCGGGGTCTCTCTCGGAGAAGACCCGGACCTCCTTGCCCTCGATGACCAGAGTGCCGTTCCTCGCCTCCACCGTGCCGGGATAGATGCCGTAGTTCGTGTCGTACTTGAACAGATGGGCGTTGGTCCTGGCGTCGGCCAGGTCGTTGACCGCCGCCACCTCCAGCTTCTGGGGATACGATTCCATTATCGCCCGGGTCACCTGGCGGCCTATCCTGCCGAAGCCGTTCACGCCTATCCGCGTTGCCACGATTCACCCCCTGCTACTATGATTCTGATACCCCTCATCCCAGCCTTCTCCCACAAGGGGAGAAGGGGCTTTGCAAACACCCTCTACGATTTCTTCACATGCCCGTAAGTTTCCTGGCCGGCATACCGGGCCGCTCCACCCAACTCCTCCTCGATTCTCAGCAGGCGATTATACTTGGCGAGCCGCTCGGAGCGACAGGGAGCGCCAGTCTTTATCTGCCGGGTGTCCCAGGCTACCGCGAGATCGGCGATGGTGCTATCCTCCGTCTCTCCGGAGCGGTGGCTCATCACAGCGCCCCAGCCGGCCTCTCTGGTCATAGAGACGGCCTCGAGGGTTTCCGTGAGCGTGCCTATCTGGTTGGGCTTTATCAGCACTGCGTTGCTGGCCGCAAGCCGGACGCCCCTGGATATGCGCTGGGTGTTGGTAGTATAGAAGTCGTCGCCCACAAGCTGGATTTTATCACCCAAACGATCAACCAGGGCCTGCCATCCCTCCCAATCATCCTCTGCCAGCCCATCTTCAATGCTCAGGACGGGGTACTTCTCGATCCAATCGGCGTAGAAGCCGATTAGCTCCTGGGAGGTGAGGGTCGCGCCTTCCCTGGCCAGCCGGTAAGCGCCGTCTTGAAAAAGCTCCGAAGCCGCCGCGTCCAGGGCTATGAAGCAGTCCTCCCCAGGCCTGTAACCCGCTCGCTCTATCGCGGCGACGACCATCTCCAGGGCATCCGTATTGGAAGGTAGAGACGGGGCGAAGCCCCCTTCATCTCCCACCGTGGAGCTGAGACCCCTTTCCTGAAGGAGCCCTTTCAGGGCATGGTAGACCTCCACCCCGGCCCGGAGGGCTTGGGCGAAGGAGGCGACTTTCAGGGGGACCACCATGAACTCCTGGAAGTCGGTGGAGTTGCTGGCGTGCCTTCCGCCGTTGAGGATGTTGAACATGGGCACGGGCAGGGTATAGCCGTTCCTAGAGTCCAGGTAGCGGTACAGTGACACCCCTTTGGAGGCGGACGCGGCGCGGGCCACCGCCAGGGATACGGCCAGGATGGCGTTGGCCCCCAGCCGGGACTTATCGGGAGTACCGTCCATCTCTATCAACAGCCGGTCAATCTGTGGCTGGTCAAAGGGAGACATGCCCTTCAGGGCAGGGGCGAGCGTCCGGCGAATGTTGGCCACGGCGGTCAGGACGCCCATCCCTCCGAAGCGACTGTCATCGCGGTCCCTTAGCTCCAGGGCTTCATATCTGCCGGTGCTGGCCCCCGAAGGGACCATCGCCAGCCCCGAAGAGCCGTCGGAGAGGCGCACCTCGGCTTCCACGGTAGGATTGCCCCGGGAATCCATGACCTCTCTGGCGTGGATATTCTCAATTGTAGCCCTGAGCGCCACTAACCGGCTCCTTGCAACCTGTCAATGAAGGTCTTTACCGCCTCGCCGTAGTCGGCTACGACCTCTGGGGACAGCCAATCTTCGTAGAAGTTCCGATGCAGGTCGGCGGCGACCCCAAAGAGAAGGCCCAGTTCAGGTTCGTCACGCTCGTTTCTCAGCCGGTTGACGAGCCTCCGAATGTCCCGATGGGAATTGAGCTCCATCCCCCTTCCGGCCGCCACGGTTTTCACCATCAAAGCGGCAGCGCACCAGAACTTCTCGGAAGCCTGGACATAGTCCCCTTCCCTGAGCAACGCCTCAGCGTCTCTGAGGTATTTATCGCTAAGGTTATAATATTGGTCTTCTCTTTCTTCGACTTCCATCCGCTCACCTGTTATCCACCGGCCCACATGAGCACCGCTAAAGAACCCTCTGCAATTTGTCAATGAACGCTTTTACCGCCTCGCCGTAGTCAGCTACGACCTGCGGGGGTAGCCGGTCTTCGTAGAAGTTCTGGTGCAGGTCGGCAGCAACGCCAAAGAGAAGGTTCAGGTCAGGCTCGTCACGCTCGTTTCTCAGCCGGTTGACGAACCTCCGAATGTCCCGATGGGAATTGAGCTCCATCCCCCTTCCGGCCGCCACGGTTTTCACCATCAAAGCGGCAGTGCCCCAGAACTTCTCGGACGCTTGGACATAGTCCTCTTCCTTGAGCAGCGCCTCAGCGTCTCTGAGGTATTTATCGCTGAGCTTATGATATTGGTCTTCTCTTTCTTGGGTTTCCATTCACTCACCTGTTATCCACCGGGCTTTCAATTGTCACCCCTGTTCAAGCCGGAGGCAGGCTCCGAGCGGAGCGAGGAGTCTGAAGTTCTCGCCGACATGCTTTTATGCCGAAAGGTCGGGCGGATAGCTCAGTCTCCTTATTATAAGAAGACTTCAAAGGAATGGCTATGGACTTTATCCGGCAGCCCAGGACTTTCATGGAATCTGAGCGGATGAGGACAAACCTCACCGCTTTCTCGCCGCCTCCAGCGCCTTCTCCACGGCGTCAACCGGGTCCTTAGCTATGATTATCCTGCTATCCACATCCCCATTTCTCGAAAGGGACCATGTATCGAGGCCGATGACGGGTATATCGCTCGCCAGGGCATGGCCTATCTCCGAAAGGGTGCCATAGGCGCCATCAACGGCGATGGCGGCCTGACCCGTATAGACCACGATGACGTTTCGAGCGTAGCCCATCCCCGTACAGATGGGTATGTCCACAGACGCATTGGCGGCCTTGGGGTCCACGCCCGGAAGGATGCCTATGGTGGTGCCTCCCTCTTCCTTGGCGCCCCGGCATACGGCTTCCATCACACCCGTGAGGCCGCCGCACGCCACCATTGCACCCCTCCTGGCCAACTCTCTCCCCACCTCCTCGGCCAGGGTTTCGATTTCGGGTGAGACCTGGCTCCCGCCGATGACGGAGATAATCATAGGCTTCTACCTTCCATTTTTGCTCTTGTCAGGTCACTCCGAGGAAAATACTCACTTGCCTTTCCCGCGAAAGCGGGGGAGTCCAGCCGCCATTTTCCTCCTCTTACATGGCTTTGCCAAGGCCATAGCGATTCCGGGACAAGCGCCGGATACCACGACCCTAGCTGCCTATCCCCCTCCGGGAAGGATGACTCCGGTGGCGGCGTCTATGGCCTCCAGGATGGGGAAGGGGTACACGCCCACGAAGAAGGTCCCCAGGACGGCTATAACCAGCACGCCTATAATCAGGGGTGTCGGAGAGAGGCGCCTGCCGGGCGCGTCCTCTTCTCCTGCCTCCTGAGAAGGTTCCGGGGAGGAGTTTGAGGGGCCGGGTGAGTACCCTGGATTGGGACCGGGGTTGTGGGCTGCCAGCGCCGGCTCCGCCTCCTGTTCCACTCCGGGAACGGGATAGATGTACATCTGCCTTATCACTACCAGGTAGTAATAGAGGGATATGAGGCTGTTGACTATCGCTATCGCCGCCAGCCACAGCAGCCCCTCGCTGGCTGCCGCCGTAAACAGATAGAACTTGGTGGTGAACCCGGCGAAGAAGGGCAGCCCCGCCAGCGAAAACATTCCCAAGGCTATGGATGCGGCGATGAAGGGGTGCCTGTCGGCAAGGCCGGAGAAGTCGGCTATCTCCTCCTTGCCAGTGATGTTGAAGAAGGCGATGATCCCGACAAAGACCGCCAGATTGGTAGCGGCGTAACCCACCAGGTGCAGCATCACGGCGTTGGAGGCCAGGGGTGAGAGGGCCGCTATTCCCACCAGCAGGAAACCCACCTGGCCTATACTGGAGTAAGCCAGGAGTCTCTTGATGTTGCGCTGGGCTATGGCTACCAAGTTGCCCACCGTCATGGTTATGGCTGCCAGGACCGCCACGATTATTTGCCAGTCGTCTATAGAGGGCAGGAAGGCCTCGGAAAAGAGCCTCAGCACCAGGGCAAAGGCGGCGGCCTTCGACCCGATGGACAGGTACGCCGTCACTGGCAGCGGCGCACCCTCATAAACGTCGGGCGCCCACATGTGGAAGGGGACCGCAGCTACTTTGAAGCCCAGCCCTACCAGTATCAAAGAGAGCCCCACCCATAGCGTCGGGCTTACGTCCGACGCGGTCGTGAGGAAACCGAATATGTCCTCATAGCGGGTCGAGTGCAGGCCGGGCGTAGAGTAGAGCATACTCACGCCGAAGAGAAGGATTGCCGAGGAGAAGGCCCCAATGAGAATATACTTGATGCCCGCCTCGTTGGACTTGGCGTTCTCCCTGGCATAGGCGGCCATCACGTAGAAGCTGAAGCTCATGAGCTCCAGGGCGATGTACGCCGTCAGCAGCTCCTGGGAGGCGGCCATGACACTCATAGCCAGGACTGAGAAGAGGACTATCCCGTAGTATTCGCCGGGGTGGCTCAGGTATTTGCCCACGTAGTCCACTGAGCTCAGGATGATGAAGATGCCGAGGATGAAGAAGAAGGACTTGAAGAAGAGGGCATAGGAGTCCACCTTAATCAGTCCGCCATACATGGAGACGTCTTCACCCCAGAGCAGGACCAGCGCCAGGACCAGCAGGCCAACAAGCCCCGCCACGCTTATCCAGGCCAGGAGGTTCTTCTTACTTGCCGGCAGCACCAGGTCCACGGCGAACACCACGAAGGCCAGGGTCGCCAGGAGGAACTCCGGCAGCAGCAGGTGTAGATTAGAAGTTAGAGATGTTTCTGGCATTTTTTACTCTACCCGGAGACCATATCCCGTTACGATGAAAATACTTATCTGTCTTTCCCGCGAAATCGGGAATCTATCCGTCGCTGCTGGACTCCCGTTTTCGCGGGAGTGCCGGCGGGGAGGTCCAATCGCTATTTTCATACTCATACGTGGCCTTCACAAGGGCATGAGCAATTCCGGCGCAAAAGTTAGCTCACACCGGGAATTACGCTGACGCCAGCGTTAATCACGTCCATAAAGGGCAAGGGCCACACTCCCACAAATAATAGTACGAATACCAGCATACCCGCCGCCCCCATCTCCACCCGGCTGATGTCGCCCAGGTGCTCCCACCGGGGGCTGATAGGGCCAAAGAAGACTTTGGCAAGGAGACGCAGGATATACACCGCCGTGATAGCGGCGCCTATTACCGCCAGCACCGCCAGGGGCAGGTAGGTCTCGAATGCGCCCACGAACACCAGGAACTCGGCCACAAAGCCGCTCAAGCCGGGCAGGCCGAGAGAGGCCAACCCGGCAACGGCGAAAAAGGCCGCAGTAATTCCCATGCGCTTGGACAGGCCCTCCAACACCCCGATGTCCCGGACGTGGGCGCGGTCGTAGATCGCCCCGACCAGGGCGAAGAAGAGGGCCGTCATTATGCCGTGGGAGAACATCTGGAGTACCGCTCCTCCCAGTCCGAGCGGGTGGAGGGTGGCAATGCCCATGAGCACGTACCCCATGTGGCTCACGCTGGAGTAGCCCACGACGTACTTCAAGTCCTGCTGCGCCATTGCCGAGATTGCGCCATAGAGGACGTTGACTGTGCCCAGCGCTATGAGCACGGGCATCCACGTCTGGGCACCCTCGGGCAGGAGCACCATGCCCACACGGATGATACCATAAGCCCCCAGCTTCATCAGCACGCCCGCGTGCAGCATACTCACCGCGGTGGGGGCCGCCACATGGCCGTCGGGAGACCAGGTATGGAAGGGCCACAGGCCAGCCAACACCCCGAAGCCGATCATGAAGAGGGGGAAGAAGAGGTTCTGGAAGTGTTTGAAGCTGTCATTGAAGTTCACCAGGTCAGGATTGCCCAGGTCCTCCAGGAAGAAGGTGGGATGCCCCGCCTGGCTGGCCGCCCAGTACACCGCCAGTATGGATACCCATACCAGAACGCTCCCTGCTACCAGGTACAGCACCAGCTTCATGGCCCCGTATTCCTTGGTGCGGATGAAGGTCCCGAAGTCGCTGCTGCTGCCCCATACTCCTATGAGCAGGTACATAGGCAGCACCGCCAGCTCGTAGAAGAAGAACAGGAAGAACAGGTCGCGGGTCACGAAGACGCCGTATACCCCGGCCACCAGCATCATTAGGAGAATGAAGAAGTCCTTGGGGCGGTGCTGTATGTTCCACGAGACCAGGATTGCCGCGAACATCACGATGCCCGTGAGCAGCACCATGGGGGCTGAGATGCCGTCCAGCCCCATGCTCAGGGAGATGTTCAGGGGGTCTTCCAACCATGTGTAAGACTGGGTGAACTGGTAGCCGCCCTCTTTATAGTCGTAAAGGGAGAAGATGACGGCGCTCAGTACAAGGGTGGCGGCCGCGGCGAAGATGGAGAAAAGCTTTATCTCCCGCCCTCTGTTGGAAGGGAAGAAGACCAGGAGGATTCCTGCTCCGAAGGGGAACAGAATGGTTAGAAATAGCTCCATATTCTCCTACACCTTATGTCAAGCCGAGTAACCAGCCACCTGTCGCCCTGAGCAAAGCAAAGGGTCTCCCGCCCGCAGCATCTGTCTGCTGCCAGGCAGAGGCAGGAAACTCCTTGGCTCCTTTGGCGTGCTGCTGCCCAAGCATTTTAGATTCCTCACTCCGTTCGGAATGACCGGTATGGGACGCAACCGGTTTTTAAACACCCTCTTATGTCTGGAATCACGTTCTGGTGGAAAGCGCCCACCAGAGGATAGCCACCACCACCGCGCCCACCGCCATGCCCAGGGTATAGCTGTACATCCGCCCCGACACGTGATACCGGAGCTTGAAACCCAGGCGGCGGAAGGACTCGCCGGTGGTATTCACGCCTATATCGTTCACCACCACGCGGTCGAAGAGTGCGATGAACCTCGAGAAGACCAGCACGGCCCGGTCCACGGCCCATTGATAGGCATCATCCATGTAATACTTGTTGCTGACCACCCGGATGGCGGCGGCGAAGCGGGACTGCCAGGGTTCCAGGGAAATCTGGCGGTTCATGTATACCTGCCAGCCCAGGGCGAAGGCCCCCAAGGCCAGAACTATAGACCCCGCCATGATGCCGGGGTTGGGTCCAAACCCGTGTACATGATTGAAGAACAGGAACGTGCCTATGCCGCCTGAACCGGTCATCTGTATAGCCGCGAAGCCGAATATCACCGCCAGCACCGCCAGCACTCCCATCGGCGCGAGCATCACGGGCGGCGATTCATGGACATGGGAGTTCTCAGCCTTGAGCTGGCCGAAGAAGACCACGTACAGGGCTCTGGCCATGTACATCGCGCTGAGAAAAGCGGCTATCAGGGCGAAGGCCAGGAGATAGTTCTTGTGGTCCAGGACGGCCAGCAGCACCTCGTCCTTGCTCCAGAAGCCCGCAAAGATGGGTATCCCCGCCAGAGACAACGCCCCTATGGTAAAGGTCAAGGCGGTAATGGGCATCACCCGCCGCAGGCCGCCCATCTTTCTTATGTCCGTTTCCTCGTTCATGCTGTGCATCACGCTGCCGGCTCCCAGGAAGAGGAGGGCCTTGGAGAAGCCGTGGGCCATGAGGTGGAATATGGCGGCAGTATACCCGAAAGCCCCCAGGGACAGCATCATCAGCCCGAGATGGCTTATGGTGGAATAGGCCAGGATACGCTTCAGGTCCGTCACCACCAGCGCCATCGTCGCGCCCATGAGGGCCGTGATGAGGCCGATTGCAGCCACGACTATCAGTACGTCGGGCACCGCCTCGAAGATGGGGAAGGCGCGGGCCACCAGGTACACCCCCGCCGCTACCATAGTGGCAGCGTGTATGAGGGCGCTCACCGGCGTCGGGCCTTCCATAGCGTCGGGCAGCCATACGTGGAAGGGGAACTGGGCAGACTTGCCCATCGCGCCCAGGAATATCAGGACGGCCGCGGCGGTGGCAGCCTCGGTGCTCAGCAGGCTGGGCTCCCCGGCCATCAATAGCTCCGCCTGGTGGAAGGTGGTGGACATATCGAAGGTGCCCACCTCTCTGAACAGCAGCAGTATGCCCACCAGCAGGCCCACGTCGCCGATTCTGGTGGTGATGAAGGCCTTCTTGGCCGCCTCCGCCGCGGAGCGCCTCTCGTACCAGAAGCCGATGAGCAGGTAGGAGCATATACCCACCAGCTCCCAGACTATGTAGAGCAGCAGGAAATTGTCGGCCAGGACCAGGGTGAGCATGGAGGCGATGAAGAGGGCATGGACGGCGAAGTACCATCCGAATCGCGGGTCTCCCTTCATGTACCCCAGGGAGTACACTTGTATCATCAGCGCCACCAGTGTGACCATCCCCAGCATCAGCACGGCCAGCGGGTCCACTATCATACCCCAGTTGAGGACCACATCGCCGGCAGTGAACCAGTCCCGGCTGAAGACGCAGGTCTGCTGGCCGAACCTTATGGCGCAGTCTTCGGAGGGCACGTCGGCCCCCAGGAAACCCGCGACCACCACCCAGAACACCGCGAAGCCTCCGCCGATGGCCAGGATGGAGAGGAAAGACCCCTTACCGGGCAGGAACTTGCCAAGAATGACGATTAGGAAGAAGGCTATGAAGCTGAATGCAGGAATAAGCCACGCCAACTCCATACGCGGCTCCCCTAGGCCCTTTCCCTAAGAGGGTGTTTACAAAGTGCCTTCTCCCCTGGTGGGAGAAGGTTAGAGCCTGCCACCAGCTTGACTGGGGGGTGAGGGGGAGTTGTTAGGACCCCTTCACCTGCTCGTTTTCTCAGGCGTCGTGCTCTTGACGTAACACTCATCACCCTCACCTCAATCCTCTCCCGTCAAGGGAGAGGAGGCCCTTTAGACAACACCTTGGGAAACACCCTCTAAGCTGTGGCGCCCGATGGGCCGGGGGGGTACGCGGGTTCCCAACAGAAATGCGGGAATGCCCCTTGGATTCCATCCCAAGGGCGCCCGGAGAGAGCGAGGTCTGTGGGTGTGGGAATAAGGGCAAGGAACTCACCACTTCATCAAGTCTATTTCATCCACGTTCACCGTGGACCGGTTACGAAACACCCGCATGATTATAGCCAGGGCAAGGCCCACCTCAGCCGCCGCTACCGTTATCACAAAAATGGCGATTATCTGCCCGGTGAAGGCTGCATGGTCCAGGTGGGCAGCCACGGCTATCAGATTTATGTTGACGGCGTTCAGCATCAGCTCTATGGACATGAGTATGAGCACGGCGCTGCGCCTGGCCAGGACACCATAGAGGCCTATGCAGAAAAGGGCGGCGCTCAGTATTTGAAAGGACTCGAGCCCCATTATTATCTACCTCCGGTCCGTGCTATGACTATCGCCCCGATGAGGGCTACAAGCAGCACCAGAGACGCCACTTCGAAGGGTACTGCCCAGCTGGTGAAGAGAGACTCTCCCAGCTTGGACAGCGTGGAGCCCTCGGCGTTGGACGGGGGAGGAGTCTTCCACAGGAAGGAGGCTGCCAGGACGCCAAAGACGGCCAGCCCTGCCACTATTGCAAGGGGCCATTGGGGATTGTCTGAGATGCGGGGGTACTCCTGGCTCCGGGTCAGCATGATAGCGAACAGGAGCACAATGACTATAGCCCCACCGTAGATTAGAACCTGCACCAAGGCCAGGAACTCGGCGAAGACCAGGAGGTATAGGCCAGCTACCGCGACCAGGGAGAGAAGCAGAAAAAGGGCGGCATGTACCACGTTTCTGGTAGCCACCACGCCCAGCCCTCCTCCAATGGTCATAATAGCCGCTATAACGAAAAGGGGCTCAGACATGCTAGCTGGCTGTCTCCTTCGCTTTCTCCTTCGCCTGCTTGGCTAGCTTGGATGGCGGTATCCAGGCAGTCTCCTTCTGGTACCGCTTCCCCATCTCCAGGAGGGGGACCAGGTCTACCCGGTCGCCGTTGCGTTCATAGGTGCTCATCTCGTGCTCGTGACTCATAACGATGGCATCGAAATTGCACACCTCCACGCATATCCCGCACAGGATACATCGGTTCAGGTTTATCTCGAAGATGTCCACGATCTTCTTCCTGGAGCTCTTGCCCTCTTTCTGGAGCGGATTGTCTATCATAGTGGCGGTCATGCATTGGGTGGGACAGTTCCTTATGCACACCATACAGGCGGTGCAGTAAGGCTCGCCCACCCCCTCGTCCCAGGTGAGGGCCGGGAACCCCATATAGCGGGGCTGGACGGGCGTGGGCACAGTGGGGTACTGGCGCGTCACCGGGTTCCTGAAGCCGTTTATAGTAGATACCAAGGTCACTAGCATACCTTTTACACTGCCTAGCATCGCTAACTCCTTCCGGGGTTGACCCTGCGGCGAAGCTCCGCAGCCCGCTGACGGGCGTACACGCTTGCCACCCTTGTAGTTGAGACGGACAGATGCCTGTAAACAAGATAACCTATCACGCTCGACAAAACCAGGGACATCAGAGTAAGGCTCCACCAGGGCCAGCCATAGTACATGAAGATGCCGGTAATAAGTATGTTCGCAAAGGATAGGGGCACTATCACCTGCCAGGCGAAGGCCATAAGCTGGTCTATCCTGAGCCTGGGGAACGTGCCCCGAATCCAGAATATGACCAGAATGATGAAGTAGGTCTTGATGAGGAACCAGATAACCGCCACCACCGACTCCAGCCACTGGGGAGAGGTGGGGTTGACCGGCCCGTACCAGCCCCCCAGGAAGAGGAGGACGGTGAGGGCGGCGATGATGAAGGTGTTCATGTACTCGGCCAGGAAGAAGACCGACCAGTGGGCCCCGCTGTACTCCACGAAGGGTCCCCCTACTATCTCCGACTCGGCGAAGTATATGTCAAAGGGCGTCCTGCCCACCTCGGCAAGGCCGGCAATGAGGAATATCAGCATACCGAGGGGCTGTAAGACGACGAAAGGTATATTCTGGATACCGGTCTCCAGAGAGGCCGCGTCGGGCGAGGTGGACTGGATGCCCGGCAATTGGAAGTTGGCTATGTCTATCAGGTTAAGGGACTGGGCCATCATGGCCACGGCTATCACCACCATAATCAGGGGTATCTCGTAGCTGACAAGCTGGGCTGCGGAGCGCAGTCCGCCCAATGTTCCATACTTGTTGGCCGACCCCCAGCCCGCCAGCACGAGTCCCAGGATGGTGATCACGGAGAAGGCGATTATGTAGAAGAGGCCCATGTCAATGTTGCGCAGCACCAGGTTCTCGGCGGCTGGTATGGTGACCCAGAGCATAAAGGAGGGCACCAGCACCACCAGCGGGGCGACCCAGAAGACGGCCTTATCCGCGGAGGAGGGTATGATGTCCTCTTTGAGCACCAGCTTGACGGCGTCGGCCACGGGCTGGAGAAGCCCCATAGGACCGGTGCGGGTGGGGCCCAGGCGTCTCTGGAGGCGACCGAGGAACTTACGCTCCAGCCACGTCAGGGACAGCACCGCTACGGATAGGGCTGTGAACAGGACTAGCAGCCCCAGTATTATCAGGAAGAAGTCGGCAATGCTCACGTTTACCGGTCTACCTCGCCCAGAACTATGTCCAGAGAACCCAGAATAACGACCGCATCGGCTATCCAGGTATCCTTGAGTATGGCCGCCAGCGCGCTGAGGTTGCAGAAAGAGGGTGGCCTCACCTTTACCCTGTAGGGCTTATCGGAGCCGTCACTGACCAGGTACACGCCTATCTCACCCCTGGGGTTCTCAGACCTCACGTAGACGTCCCCCTTGGGTGGCCGGATGAGGCGTCTACCCAGGGTGGACACAGGCCCGGGGGGTATCTGCTCCAGGGCCTGCTCAACTATGCTCAGGGACTGGTACATCTCTTCGATTCGCACGTAGTAGCGCTCCCAGGAGTCGCCATCTATCCCCACGGGTATGTCGAAGTTGAACCGGTCGTACACCGAGTAAGGCTCCGCTTTTCTCACGTCGTAGGGTACTCCACAGGCCCGCAGGCAAGGGCCTGTGAGACCATAGTTTATTGCAGTGTCCGCGTCTATAGCCCCGATGCCCTTGGTCCTGGCGATGAACACCTCGTTATAGGTAAGGAGCCTATCGGCCTCCTCCACGTCGGCCCGCAGGTCGGGCAGGAGACCGCCTATAAGCTGCTCGAAGTTGTCCGGAAGGTCCTCTTTTACTCCGCCCACACGGAAATAGTTGTGCATCATCCGGGCGCCGCTGATGGCTTCGAAGACCGACTGGATGCGCTCTCTGCCCCGGAAGGTAAACATCACCGGTGTCATGGCCCCCGCATCCAGGCCGAAGGTCCCGGCGAAGAGGAGGTGGCTGGCGATGCGGTTCAACTCGCACAGTATAACCCGCACGTATTCCGCCCTCTCCGGCACCTCTACCCCCATGAGGCTCTCCACCGCCCGGCAGAAGACCAGCTCGTTGTTGAAGTTGGAGATGTAGTCGAGGCGGTCGAAGAGAGTGATAATCTGGTGGTACTGCTCTCCCTCGCATAGCTTCTCCGAGCCGCGGTGGAGATAGCCTATGTGGGGGACCACGTCCACCACCTTCTCCCCGTCAACCCACAGCACCATGCGGAACACCCCGTGAGTGGAGGGGTGTTGCGGCCCCATGTTCACTATCATCTCAAGGGGTTCTGCTTCCATATCTATGTTTCTATTTAGCTCAACCATACCTAGCCTACCTGACTTGCCCTGGCGGATATTTCAAGGGACTTCTCTCTTCTCTTCCACGATGCGCCCTATGGTAGTCCAAACCCTTCTTTGTCGCCGCTTGTCGCAGGGGAAACCCCTGGAAGCTACTCCACAAACTCTAGCTCCAACTCCGTATCGTCCTCGACTCCGGCGTAACCGGCGTCCGAGAGGGTCGCCTCCAGATTGCCCTGGCTCTCGCGGCTCTGCACCCAGGACATGAACTTGTCTACCAAATCGTCCTGGGCATCCCTGGCAGTGCCGCCGCTGCCCACCATGCTGAGATTATCAATCGTCGCCAGGTAACCGTCCTCCTTCTTTACCACCCTCGCCGGCAGTGTTAGCTTTTCCATCCTTCGCCCCGCTCAGGACAGGCTCCTGCAGCTCCTCTTAAAACTCCTGTTAAAACTCCTGGTAGTCGTGGAAGGGGTGCTCCTTCCTGCCTGGATAGCCATCGAAACCCTCGTACAGTATCAGGGGCTGCAAGTTGGGGTGTCCGTCAAAGACCACTCCGAACAAGTCGTGGGCCTCCCGCTCATACCAGTCGGCGCTTCTCCACAGGGAGGTCAACGTTGGGAGATGAGGGTCATCGTAGTGCACATTGGTCTTGACCAGCAGCTTGTGCTCATGCTCCAGGGATAGGAAGACGTACACCATCTGGAAATATTCCACATAGTCAACCGCCGCGAGACAAAGGAGGAGCTTGAAGGAGAGACGTGGTTCGTCTTTGAGGACGCGGCAGGCGTCCGCGATGTCCGCGGGTTTGATCACGATCTCGGGTATATCCTGGACTGTCCCCATCTCGGGCTGGAAGTCGCTGAGAACATCCCGTAAAAGGCGTTGCAAAGCCTGACCACGCTCGCTCAGAGCGCTTCCGGCGGCCTCGCCGTTCTCCTGGGAGCTACTCTTTTCCTCTGCCACCCTGCCTGGAATCCCGCATGATTTTTTCCTGGAGCTTGAGGATGCCCTGCATCAGGGCCTCGGGCCGTGGGGGACACCCGGGCACGTAGACGTCCACGGGTATTATATGGTCCACTCCCATGACCACGGAGTAGGAGCGGTAATATGGACCGCCGTTGGTGGCGCAGCTGCCCATCGCTATAACCCATTTGGGTTCGGGCATCTGCTCATAGAGGAGCCTTATGGGGTCTCCCATCTTCTTGACCACTGTGCCAGCCACGATCATCACGTCCGACTGCCTGGGAGAAGGCCATGTGACCACTCCAAAGCGGTCGAAATCGTGGTGGGCCATATAGGTGGACATCATCTCGATGGCGCAGCACGCCAGACCGAAGGTGAGGGTCCACAGCGAGGACTTCCTCGCCAGCGCGAAGAGTTCGTCCGCCTTGGCGGTCACGACTCCGGGCATAGCCCTATCGAATATGCTAGGCGCAGGTACGTTGCCCTGACCCAGGCTTATTTCGACCATTCCAGGACCCCCTTTCGCCAGCCGTATAGTATGGCAAAGGCCAGCACGGCGAGGAATATGAGCATAGCATAGAAGGCCACTTTATTGTCGAGGAAAACCACCGTCCATGGGAACAGGAAGACCGCCTCGACGTCGAATATCAGGAAGAGGATGGCGAATATATAGTAGCGGAGGTTTATCTGAGACCAGCGGAAGGGGGTGGGGGGAATGCCGCATTCGTAGGGCGTCAGCTTGACGGCGGAACGACGCCGGGATGAGATGAACATGGCCGCGGCGAACATGATCGCTATGGCTATGAAGCCGATGATACCCGAGAGTATCACCGCTGCCCACCGGAAATCGAAGTCTATCGGCATAGGGGCGCCTCCTCAGACCGGGAAGAGCTAAACAAGTCCGCCACCAGAAGACGACATCCTGGCACGCTATCGTGCGCTATCCAATATACCACCGGCTATCTAGGGGTGTCAACGCATCCGCTATTCTTGCCAGGGTCTTTTACAGGGTCTTTTGTTTGATTGTCCATGCGGGGCAAGCCGATACAGTATAAGGCTCCTGGCACTTGCCAATTTCAGTGGCGCCGGGTACTGTCTCAATTTGAATTTCTCCCGGAAGGTGCTACTACTTGACAGAGTGGCTGGTAAACCTTTTATAATTACCAACTGTATTGACAGTTCCGGCTTTCGCCTCATGTACTATCATGTACTATAACGTAGCCCAACTTCTCAAAGAGCCCGTAGGCTCCACCCGCAGCTACAAGGTTGACGGACCCGGTCCCACCGACGAGGGCGGGGCTGGCCTGCCTCCCTGCGGCAGAGTCTTCTTGATGCGCACCGACAAAGGGATATGGGTAAACGCCAGCGTGGAAGCGCCCGTGTGGGTCTCATGCAGCCGGTGCCTCAAGGGGTTCCCCTATCCTGTGGGCATCGTCATAGAGGAGGAATACCTGCCCACGGTGGACGTGACCACGGGACAATCACTGGCTGTGCCGGAGCGGGCCGAAGGCTCATTCACCATAGACCCCAGGCACACCCTGGACCTGGGGGAGGCGGTGAGGCAATACACTCTAGCCAACCAGCCCATGAAACCCCTGTGCAGCCAGGACTGCCAAGGCCTATGTCCCGTTTGCG
Source organism: Dehalococcoidia bacterium (assembly GCA_965197405.1). Lineage (GTDB taxonomy): Bacteria > Chloroflexota > Dehalococcoidia > Lucifugimonadales > JAGWBF01. The sequence continues at coordinate 260,872 of OZ240206.1, forward strand.
GAATAGATAGGAACGAAAATCGCTGCTCCTGCGAGGGAGGAGACATAGACCCCCGTCTGGGGCCTCTCTTGGAGTTTCTGAAAACCGACAGTCGCTGAGTCCGGATTTACCCGAATATATCATCAAAGAGGCATATCATGGGTGCGTTGCCCGTCAAAAAAGTGACCCGGTCCAGAGGGGGAAAGAGGTTCTCCCACAACAGATTGAAGCCAGTGCACGCATCGCGCTGTCCTCAATGTCGCAGCGCCAAGCTATCCCATACGGCCTGTCCCAGATGTGGGTACTACAAAGGGAGACGAGTGGTGGAAGTCGGCGAAAGCTGATGTCCCCAAAGGCCAGTCCTGAGAAAAGGGGGTGAGCAGCCAGAAAAGGAAAGACGGCCCGTAGTCGAACACCGGTTGATCTTGCGCAATAATCTGCATTTTGTTTTTTATATGGAGGCACGTACGGAAAAGCAGGAATCACCTAAAACGGCATACGTGTTCCCAGGCCAGGGCGCCCAGTTCGTGGGCATGGGCCTGGAACTCTACAGTTCCTCCAGAGCGGCAAAGGAGCTGTTCGAAGAGGTAGACGATATTCTATCCATCCCCCTGAGCAGATTGATATTCGAGGGACCCGATAGGGAGTTGGAGCAAACTATAAACTCCCAGCCGGCTATAATGGCTACAAGCCTCGCCTGCCTGGAGGCCCTGAAAGAGTTGGACCAACAGGGCACGCGCGAACCGGCAGCTATAGCAGGGCACAGCCTTGGAGAATACACCTCCCTGGTCGTCTGCGGCGCCCTCGACTTGGCCGACGGTGTGCGCCTGGTCCGAGAGCGGGGAAGGCTCATGCAGGAGGCCTCGGAAATGGCCCCCGGAAGCATGGCCGCCATCCTCGGCCTGGATGAAGTCACCATAGACGAGATATGTCTGGAGACGGGCGCCGAGATAGCCAACATCAACGGCGGCGATCAGATAGTGATAAGCGGTAGCAAGGTATGCGTAGCTCGCGCCGTAGACATGGCATCCATCCGTGGGGCCAGGAAGGCCATCCCCCTGCCCGTGAGCGGCGCCTTCCACTCCTCGCTCATGTCCTCCGCCCGGGAAGGCCTGGCGGCGGCCATTGAAGAGGTGAAGTTCAGAGACCCTGTCATTCCCATCATAGCCAACTCCACGTTCATGCCGCTGACCACGTCCGAGGAAGTCAAGGACGAGCTTCTGACCCAGCTATGCAGTTGCGTCCAGTGGAAAAAGTCGGTCGGCTGCATGATAGACTCGGGAGTCTCAGGTTTCATAGAGTTCGGCCCCGGCAAAGTCCTTGGAGGCATGATAAAAAGGATTAGCTCCAGCCCGATGTACAAGGACAGGCAGGTAGAGGTCCTGAACGTCGCGGACCTGGCCTCTGTCAGAAAAGTAGCCGAATCCGGGGCAGGGCTCGGTCATTACTCGACCTCGGCAGCTTAAAAGCAACAGACATAAGCCTATGCCAAAGGAAAATTCCGCTCATCTGAGAAGGAAGGCCCGGGTCCTGGCCTTCCAGGCCCTATACGAAGTGGATGTGACCGGCCATTCCGCAGACTCGTCTTTCGGATGGCTCAAGGTGGAAACCGAGTTGCCGGAAGCTTCTTCAGCCTATGCCCTGGAGCTTTTGGGAGGAGTGACCAGCCAGCGAGACGAGATTGACAAGTTCATTCATAAGTTCGCCCCAGCATGGCCAGTTAACCAGTTGGCACTGGTAGACCGGAATATCCTCCGACTGGCGTTATTCGAGATACGCTTCAGCAGTGGAACTCCCCGCAAGGTGGCTATCAACGAAGCTGTGGAGTTGGCCAAGACCTTCGGCAGTGAAAGCTCCCACAGGTTCGTCAACGGAGTGTTGGGGTCCGTGATAGATGAGGTAGAAGAGGCTTCAACGGTCCCACCCGGAGCGCCCCCGACCACCTCAAGTAACATCAGTCAGGAAGGGAAGTGAGGTCATGGCAACCGTTTACGAACGAGTGAAGGCAATAGTGGCGGACAAGCTGGACGTGGATGAGGACAACGTTGTGCCCGGCGCCTCTTTCGTGGATGACTTGAACGCCGATTCCCTCGACTTGGCAGAGCTAATCATGGCCTTCGAGGAAGAGTTCTCCAGCGAGGATAAAAAAATCGAAATATCCGACGAAGAGGCCGGGCAGATCGTAACCATCCAGGACGCCATTGATTATCTCCACGGCCACGAGATAAAGGACTAAAAGGGCTTTACCCCCGTGTCCCTCGTAACTACCCCAGGGACCACCAAACGGCGTTAAATACTCACACAGGACTTCGTGATGAAATCTCATTCCATTCTCCAAGCCCTTTGAACGTCCGGTGTGACAGAAGTGTAAATATGGCCGATATGAATAGCCTGGAGGAGATAGCTCAGCTAGTCTCCGGTTGTACCGACTGCCCGCTCAGCAACAGCCGTAACCACGCAGTACCGGGAGAAGGCCCTGCCGACGCTCAAATCGTGTTCATCGGCGAGGGCCCAGGCTTCCACGAAGACCGCCAGGGCAGGCCCTTCGTGGGGCCAGCCGGGAGGTTCCTCGAAGAGCTCCTGTCCTCCATCGGTCTCAAGCGGGAAGAGGTCTTCATCGCCAACATGGTGAAATGCCGGCCGCCCAGCAACCGGGACCCCCTCCCGGCGGAGATAGCGGCTTGCAGCAAATACCTGGATAGACAGATAGAGCTAATAAAGCCCAACCTGGTCGTCACGCTGGGGCGCTTCTCTATGGCCAGGTTCCTTCCCAGGGAGAGTATAAGCAGGGTCAGAGGGCAGGTGAGGAACGTGGGAGGCCTGCGCATATACCCCATAATGCACCCGGCTGCGGCGCTCCATAGACAGGAGTTGCGGAAGACTATAGAGGAAGACTTCAAAGCTATTCCCGGCCTGCTCAGGGAGAGCGTAGACGCCAGGGATGAAGAACCCGGCGACCCTCCTGCCCAGCAGCTAAGTATGTTCTAAAAGAAGGTCCCCACAATGGCAAGACTTCCCCTCAGAGTGATTCCCCTGGGCGGACTGGGGGAAATAGGCAAGAACATGATGGCCTTGGAGTACGACGAGGACATCATTGTCATAGACTGTGGGGTGCTGTTCCCGGAAGAGGACATGCCGGGCGTGGACCTGGTAATCCCCGATATAACCTACCTCCTGGAACGCCAGGCTCAGGTCAGGGCAATCCTCATAACTCACGGGCACGAGGACCACACGGGAGCGCTCCCCTACGTGTTGCCCAGACTGCAGGTGCCCGTCTACGCGCCCAGGCTGGCGCATGGCCTTATATCCGTCAAGCTCAGAGAGCACCGCGGCCTGCGTGGGACCCCTCTTGAGATGGTGCAGCCCGGCGAGCCGGTAAAGCTGGGCAAGTTCCAGGTGGAGTTTTTCCGGGTGTGTCACAGCATACCCGACGCTATGGGCTTGGCCATAGAGACCCCTCTCGGCACGGTCATCCACTCCGGCGACTTCAAAATAGACCACACTCCGGTTGACGGAAAGACCACCGACCTGGTGCGACTCGCAGGGTACGGCTCCAGGGAGGTGCTGCTTCTCCTCTCGGATTCCACCTACGCCGAACTCCCGGGCTACACGCCCTCGGAGCAGGCGGTGGGAGAGGCGCTGGACAGGGCCATAGGGGACGCCCCCGGGCGCGTCCTTGTAGCCACCTTTGCCTCCCTCATCTCGCGCATCCAACAGGTGATAGACGCGGCCGCCAGGCATAACAGGAGGGTCGGCATCGTGGGGCGCAGCATGGTAGACAACGTGAGAATGAGCATAGAGATGGGCTACATCTCACCGCCCCCCGGCGTCCTCCTTCCCTTTGGAGAGACCAAGAACCTATCTTCCGAGGACACCGTCCTGGTGACTACCGGCAGCCAGGGGGAGCCTACCTCCGCCCTCGTGCGAATAGCCAACCGGGACCACCGGGACATCCGGGTGATACCGGGAGACACGGTAATCATCTCGGCGACCCCCATCCCAGGCAACGAGACTGTGGTCAGCAAGACCATTGACAACCTGTTTCGCCAGGGAGCGCGAGTCCTATACGACAGGGTAGCGCTGGTACACGTCCACGGCCACGCCAGCCAGGAAGAGCTGAAAATGATGCTCAACCTCACCAAGCCCCGGTTCTTCGTGCCGGTCCACGGCGAATACCGTCACCTGCTGGCCCACGGGGCCCTGGCGCAGGCCGTAGGTGTGCCGGAGTCGGGTGTCTTCGTCCTAGAGGACGGGGACGTCTTGGAGCTCACACAGGACGGCGGAGAAGTGGTGGGCAGTGTCCCGGCGGGCCACGTATACGTTGACGGACGCAGCATCATGACAAACGGAAGCCCTGTTCTCAGGGAGAGGCGCGCCCTCGCCAGAGACGGCATTGTGGTCGTGCTGGTAGCCCTGGACAAGACGACGGGTATGCCGGCACGCCCCCCCGAGGTGACCTCCAGGGGCTTCATGGACCGGGAGGATATGTCCGAAGTCTTCAAGAAAGTGGCAACGTCGGTAGAGGAATCCCTGGACTATACGCCCAGCTACCCCATAGACTGGAGCTTTACCAACACCCTGATAAAGGACACGGCGGGTAAACTGCTCCTCAGAGAGACGGGACGCTCTCCCACCATTATACCCGTAGGGCTGGAGGTATAGTTGGCAGGCGCAATAGGGTTAAAACGTCGCAAATCTTCCACCAAATCAGCTGTGCACTGGGGCAGCCTGGTATACACGGGTGTGGCATCCTTCTTTCACTGGGCCTGGGTCCTCGCTCCCCTGATTATCCTTGCTATACCTGTCCTGGCCTTTTTTATCTCCCCGACCGTTCGTGAATGGGCCTTGGGGGCCCTGGGCTACGGCCTGATACCCGTGGCCCTATGGGTGGCCTGCTTCACCCTGGCCCTGCGTTACAGATATACCTGGATCAAACGCCTCTGGAGAGTGTGGATAGGGTCGGCCCTGCTTGTAATGGTCTCCCTGGGGGTCATGTCCATGCTTCACACTTCAGGCGGCATAATGAAGGACGCATCCCTTGGCGGCCACTGGGGACAATACTTCGGAGGCTCGCCCCTAGCCCTGGGAGCGGTCAAAGTGGCGGTGATGTTCTTGCTGGGGCCTTTGCTGTTGTTCCCTCCTCGCGCGGCAACGATTTATAAACGAGTCTCGGTAAGGGCCTTTCAGGCCTGCGCCATCGCCTTGAGCTGGCTGGCCCCCCGTCTGGCGCTCCTCACGAGAGGACTGGCGACGCGCTCCTTCTCTGCGGGGTCAAAGAGAGGCTGGGGCGTCGGGTTTCTGCGCAGGCTTCGCATCTTCGGGAGGGCCAACTCCGGCAGTACCGCGACCGAGCCGCCGCCGAGACCTCCTCAAACGGAGAAGCCCTCCGGCTGGCAGCTACCTTCGATGGAGTTGCTGAACAAGGGAGAGAGCCGGCCCGTATCTCAAACTGTCCTTCAGGAGATGGCCGAGCATATCGAGACAACCCTGGCGGACCACAAGGTAGACGTTGCAGTCCAGGATATACGGACGGGGCCGCGAGTGATTAGATTTGGCCTGGTGCCCGGCTGGGTGAAGAAGTACCGGGAGGGCAAGGGGACCAAGCCCAAAGCCACCGATCCCTCCTCGGCGGATATGAGCCGGGTGAAGGTCCAGAGCATCCTCGTGCGGGAAAAGGACCTGGCCCTGGCGCTGAGGACCCCCTACCTCCGTCTGGAGGCGCCCGTACCCGGGGAAGCCCTGGTGGGCCTCGAGGTGCCAAATCCCCACCCCTGCAAGGTCGCTCTCCGTTCGGTGGCGGAGACCCCGGACTTTCAGAAGATAGCGAGCAAAGGCAAGTTGCCCGTCGCCATTGGAGAGGACACGGGGGGGGAGCCGGTAGTGGCGGACCTCAGCGGCCTGCCTCACCTGCTGATCGCGGGGGCTACCGGCAGCGGCAAAAGTGTTTGCATAAACACCATAGTCGCTTCACTGCTCCTGACAAAGAGGCCCGACGAATTGCGTATGCTTATGGTGGACCCCAAACGGGTGGAGCTTACACCCTTCAACGGAATACCCCACCTCATCGCCCCGGTAATCGTGGACGCGGACGAAGTATTGGCGGTCCTGCGAGCGGTCCAAAACGAGATGATACGCCGCTACAAGCTGATGGAGGGGGTCGGCGCAAGAAACGTTGAAGGGTATAATAAAAAGGCCAAAGAAGAGATGCCCTTCCTCTTGATTATTATTGACGAGCTGGCCGACCTGATGATGGCCGCCGCCTATGAGGTGGAGCAGTCCCTGGTGCGCTTGGCCCAGCTGGGCAGGGCCACTGGGATACATCTCATCCTGGCAACCCAGCGTCCGTCGGTAAATGTGGTCACAGGTCTCTTGAAGGCCAACATACCCGCCAGAATCGCCTTCGCCGTAGCCTCCCAGGTGGACTCGCGAGTAATCCTGGACACGGTGGGGGCGGAGAAGCTGCTGGGCAAGGGGGATACGCTTCTGCTTACCTCGGACTCGCCCAAGGCGAGGCGGGTACAGGGCACCTTTATGGATGACCGTGAGATAGAGAAGCTGGTCGAGTTCTGGAAGGGACAGTCCGGTCCACCCTTGCCTGTGATACCCCTGGACGGGCAGGAAGACGCCGACAACTCCCGCAATGGCGACGCCCAGGATGAGGATGATATACTGGATAAGGCCCGCGCGCTCGCCGAAAGACACCAGCAGCTCTCGGCTTCCGTGCTCCAGCGCCGGCTCCAGATTGGGTACTCCAGAGCAGTGCAGCTTATGGAGATACTGGAGGACGAAGGGTCTATCTCGCGTTCCGGCGCGCCTGCTGGCAAGTCGCGAAAGGGCGCGGCCCCGTTCTGAGTAGAAAGCTGCCCTTTCCTCGGCGGGTTTCGCCGTGCTATTGGACCAAGCGCCCTCGCTTGAGGGCCTCCCACTGAGGGACCCGGTATGACCTCTCAGCCCAAGGGTCAGACCAGGGAGTTTCCGTGAGAAATCTATCCGAGTTCCTTGTACACCTTCTGCGAAGGGGCACCACCCTGGACCGTACCTACCTGTCCGTGATACGAGACCATTGCCTCGTATGCGAAGAGGCCATCGGTGAGTCCCCGCTGTACCTGAATTACCGGCTGTGCCCTTACTGTAGGTTCCACTATAGTCTTACGGCGCGGGAACGTATCGAGCTTCTGGTAGACAAGGGGAGCTTCCGGGAGACCAACCGGTCCATCACCTCCCTGTACCCGTTGTCCTTCTCCAGCAGGGGCGGCTACCCCGGGCGACTCTCCAATGACCAGACCAGGACAGGCCTTACGGAAGCCGCCATCACGGGCCGGTGCACCATAGACCAGAACAAGGCGATGATGGTGGTGCTGGACTTCGGCTTCATGGGCGGGAGCATGGGCAGCGTGGTGGGTGAGAAGGTAGCCTTGGCCTTTGAAACGGCGGCGAAGAGCGAGAACCCAATCATAGCTCTGGTCAGTGGCGGAGGCCTGCGGATACAGGAGGGGGTCCTCTCCCTCATGCAGATGGCAAAGACTGTGACGGCGGCCAACCTGTTCCGTGAGAAACAGGTCCCCTTCGTCGTGGTGCTGTCCAACCCGGCCACCGGCCACGCCTACGCCAGCTTTGCCAACCTAGCAGACCTAATTTTCGCCGAACCCGGATCTCTCGTTGGCCTCGCGCCCATGAAGACCCTCAAAGAGGCGACCAAGAGGCCCGTGCCCCTCGATGCCCACACTGCCGAGGCCCACCTGAGCCATGGCCTCCTGGACAACGTGGTGGACAGAGAGGAGCTGAGGGAGAAGCTGGGCACTGTCCTGAACATAATTGGCCTGGAGCGCGACCCCTACACCAACGGCAGGCCTGCCAGGAAGTCTCCGGTCGCCGAATCCGGCAGGGATACCGGACCCGGGCAGGCGCTGGAGATTGCCGGGCACAGGGAACGCCCCTCGGCCCTCACATATATACGGTCAATGATAGACAGCTTTATCGAGCTTAAAGGCGACAGGGTGAGCGGTGACGACGCGACTATAGTGGGCGGCCTGGGCTATCTGAAGGGCACGAGGGTGATGATCATAGGCCAGGAGCGGAGGCGGTCCATAGTGGGCGAGGCGTACCACACCTATCCCGAGGGGTTCCGCAAAGCGCGGCGCCTCATTGACCTGGCCGCCCGGTTCAAGCTCCCGGTCATAACTCTGATAGATACGCAGGGGGCACATCCGGGGCTGGAGTCCGAGGAGCAGGGTGTGGGCAACGCCATCGCCACCACGCTGTCCCTCATGGCCGAAGTGCAGACGCCTATAATCTCGGCGATCATAGGAGAGGGTGGCAGCGAAGGCGCTCTGGCCCTGGGGATAGCGGATGCCGTACTCATGCAGCAATACGCCATATACTCTCCCATCTCCCCCGGCCAGAGCACCAGCAGACTCTACCGCAACTCTTCGAGGCAGAACGAGGAGACCCAGGAGGCCCTTACCCTTACGTCCTGGAACTGCCTTGAGCTTGGCATCATAGACGAGGTCGTCCCTGAGCCGGAGGGAGGAGCACACAACGACGTGGAGGGAGCCAGCGAGGAGCTTCAGCTTGCCATAGTGGGGCAGCTTGCCGGACTCACGAAGGTTTCCTCCAAGAAACTGATGAAGAACCGCTACAAGAAGTTCAGGAACATGGGAGAGTACTCCAGCCACTCCCAGGCGGCGGTGCGCAGGGAGGTCTCCTTGCTGCAACACATCGTGCTCAAGGCCCCGGGCGGGAAAAAGACTAAAGCCAAGAGGAAGAGCAGGGGAGAAATCGCGGAGCCGTGAACCCTCGCTTGGTAGCGTTTCCACCCTACCTGATGCAGGCAGGCCAGGCGGTTTGGCGCGTGTGGGGACGGGTTTGAAACCCGCCCCTACATATTGTACGATTCACCCAACCCGATTGAGTCGAGTCAAGCCGGTCTAGTCCACCTCTTTACCGAGGGACCTCAAGCTGTCCCTTATGCTTTCGACTATCCTCTGGTACTCCCCCATCACGTCGGAGTTGGCAAGAACGGTGGGTTTAGACGTGTCCCGGTAGTCCGACCGGAGGGCTATGGAGCCGAGGAAGGGCATTTCAACCTCTTTGGCAAGCTCATTGCCGGCCCCTTCGCCGAACATCTCACCCGTGTAGTTTTCCACCACCCCCAAGACGTTCACCTTCAGCTTCCTTATCATGTTGATGCATCGCTTGGCGTCCAGGTTAGCCAGGTGTTGGGGCGTGGTGACCACGACGAAACCGTCCAACGGAAGGGCTTGCATGACCGTGAGAGGAGCATCGGAAGTGCCTGGGGGAAGGTCCACCACCAGATAGTCCAAGTCGCCCCAGGCGGTCATCTGGAGGAACTGGTTGATGGCGTTGTGAATCATAGGCCCGCGCCAGATAATCGCCTCCTCCTCGTTCTCTTGGAAGAAGGCCATGGATACCACTTTCACACCGAAGCGCTCGGCGGGGATAATCTCCCCGTTTTCGTAGACGGGGCTGTCGGAGATGCCCATTACCTTCGTAACGTTGGGACAGTCTATGTCCACGTCCAGAAGGCCGACCCGCTTCCCCTCCTGGGCCAGGGTGGTGGCGAGATTAACGGCGACGGTGGTCTTGCCCACGCCTCCCTTGCCGCTATATACTGCCACCTTGGTTTTTATCCCACTCAGACGTTGGGTTACCTGGCGCTTCTGCTGCCAGGTCCTCTTGATCGCTTCAAGCCTGGCCTGCTCCTGTGGAGTCGCCATTTGTCACACCTATCTCACTTATTGGAAGGACCTACCAGTCCCCCCGGCTAGTCCAACCCCAGGAACTTCTTGCCGTCTTCCGTTATGAGGTCGGGACTCCAGGGTGGGTCGAACACCATCTCCACCTCCACGTCCTCCACCCCTTCCAGCTCGGAGATTGCCCACTCCGCCTGCTGGGCAATCATGGGGCCCATGCCACAGCCCGGCGCTGTCAGGGTCATCTGTACGTAGACGTTACCCTCATCCACTTGGACGTCGTATATGAGTCCCAGGTCTAACACGTTGAGGGGTATTTCAGGGTCGTAAACGTTCTTCAATGTCTCCCGCACATCATCGGTGGTAAGCGTCGCTTCAGCCATGTTCCCCTCCTGGATCTGACGTTGAATTCCGGTGAGAATTCATGGAGATTGTACCAAATCTCGACTGACTATGTCAACTTTGTTTCAGGCGCTCAGGATCTTTCAATTCTCGACGCCAGGTGAATACAGGTCCCCGCCGCGTGTCATTCCGAGCGCAGCGAGGAATCTAAAATGCTTGGATAGCATCACGCCTAAGAAGGCAAGGACATTAGACCCCTCGCTCCGCTCGGGGTGACAATTGAAAGGCCTTGTTCAGGCGCTTGGCTCGCACTCTACCTGCCTAAGGCCCGGAGCATCAACTCCTCCGTCCTTTTTCTTTCCACAGAGAGGGCGACGGTGAAGAGGTCTCCTCTGTTCTTTATCATAGCATGGAAGTTCTCGTTCGGGGAGGTATAGAAGACCTTCTCCTTACCCTGGGAGTCTGAGAATGTCACCTTCTCGAAACGGGCCCTCGAGGCGGTGCTACCAAAGATGAAGGACACCAGGAAGCCGGGGTAGGAGGAACGGGTCGCTACGACCGCGCCCTGGTGAGGGTTTCCAAGCAGGGTATCACGGCCAAGCTCCTGGAAATCCGTTAGAGGCTGGGTTGAGTAGAGTCCAAAGACCAGATGTCTCAACCTGGCCGATCTCACGAAGCTCTGGAAAACCCTCAGCTCCGCGACTACGTCCCTTGCCAGGCGGTCCATGAACTCGGAGTCGAGTATGCCAAACCCGGCGGCCAAAGGCTCTCCCGGTGACGCCTCCGGGAGAAGGTTATACAGGACCCAGGTGTCCGGGTAAGCGGCTTCCCCGGTGACAAAGCGCCCCTCTGCGATGCTGGCCTTCAGGGCTTCTATCCAGTCGCCACTGCCCCTGAAAAGATAGACTTTGTTACCCTGCCGCCTGTGCCGGAACTCCATCGTGGAACTCTCCAACTCTTCGGCCAGGGACCTGGCTACATGAGTGTCGGAGAACTCATAAAGCATCCCGTAGACCCTGGGGCTGGCGCTGGCCCAGATAACCATCTTGCTCAGCTTCACCTTTTTGGGGAAATCAGGTCCTGGGACGAACCCATCCACCAGTTTGTCCGAGGTGGCAAGCAGAGGCTCCCGCTGGCTCAGGTATAGATAACCCCTGATGTCCACGTCCGGGAGGAAGGCGCCCTCGAAGCCTTCCGGCAAAGCGGGGTCGCGCTCTTCTATGGAGGCGCTGCAACCTGCGGCCGCCAGGGCAAAGAGCAGCAAGAGAAGGCTAAGGCCCAAGATTTGAGCCAGGCGTTCTGGCACAGGTCTTCCGATGACTGCCACCACCATGTCTTAGTCAGAAAGACTGAGGGGGACCGTAGAGATGAAACGGTCCCCCCCGCTAAGTCTACCCCGGGCAGAAGGCTAGCCTACCATGTCATAGCTGCGGAGCAGCTTGCCGGGCAGCGCGCCTGTGCAGTCGTTCCCCTCAAAGGTAACTCCGCCATTGACTATCGTGTAGCGCAGGCCCGTGGGCTTCTGAATCAGTCGCCGCTCCCCACCGGGGAAATCGGTATCGAAGACGGGCTTGCTGTACACGAACCCAAGCTCCTCCTGGCTGTAAACAATGATGTCCGCCCAGTTCCCCACTCGGAGCGTGCCCCGGTCCTTGAAGTCCGCGAACCAGGCTGGCAGGGCGCTTATCTTGTAGTGGCCCTCTTCCAGGGTCATCACCTGCTTATCACGGACCCAGTGACTCAAGAAATGAATGGGCCACACGGAGTTGGCGGTGAACCTTGTATGAGCGCCGCCGTCGGAGACCGAGATATGGGAATGGGGGTTCTTGATGGCCCGCTCCAACGACTCTTCGGTGGCGGCCGCAGCCGGGTGGCCGAAATCGGTCTGCAGCTGCTCGTCTATGGCCAGGTCCAGGAAGGCGTCCAGGGGGTCCTTACCCTGCATCCTCGCCACATCCGCGATGCTCAGTCCCTCGTACTGGTAGTTCCGCTCATAGGCGACCTGAAGCACAGTCATCCTGTCCCAGTCGGTCCTGGCGAGGTGCAACGCCTCCGTGTTCGCCTCCACGTCTCGCTTCATGGCCGCGCGGGTGGCCGGGTCGCTCAGCTTGGCCATCCGCTCCTCGACGTCGCCCACCAGGGGCTGGACCCAGTTGGGCAGGTAGTCGAAGAGGTTATACTCCGCCAGCGTGAACTGGGCCTGTAGCTCCATCTCGAGCTCTTGAGCAAGCACGGTGAGGCCTTCGGCATGGGTCGAGTCGAGCCAGGGGCCGGCGTCGTCCGCCGCACCCACGTGAAGCGGGCGCCCGCTGGTCCGCACCATCTGGGTCAGGAGGTCATACTGCGCCCTGCGCTCATCCGCCGAGTGGCCAAAGCCTACGGTCCACCCTATGTGGCCCACACCGAACTGGGACATTATGTCAGCTAGAGCCAGGTATTCCTCATTCGAAGCCACATGACTGGGCAGGAAACTTCCATCCTCGGGCCGGTCTTCCATGTTCTTGTCCGCAGAGATGCCAAAGGCCCCGGCCTTCATCCCTTCGTAGAAGATTTGCTTCATCTGGTTAAGCTCCGCCTCTGTCACAGAGGTCCTCTCGCGGGCGGGTATCATCCCTAGCACGTACCCGCGCACGGGTGAGAAGGGGACCAGCGCTCCAACATTGACGCCCAATCCCTGGCGGTCGAGGCTATCCAGGTACTGGGGAAAGGTCTCCCAGTCCCAACGCATCCCCCTTCGCATGGACTCCAGGGGGATGGCCTCGATGCGGTTCATCATCCGCATATTCAGGTCCCTGTCGTCGGGCCTTGTGGGTGCGAAGCCAAACCCGCACTGGCCGATGGTCAGGGAGGTCACCCCGAACCAGCCGGACAGGGTGGCGTAGGGGTCCCAGTTGAGCTGGGCATCGTAGTGGGTGTGCAGGTCAATGGCGCCGGGGGCCACGATGCAGCCGCTAGCGTCTATCTCCTTGACGCCGCCCGGGGCTATCCTACCGCTAATCCTGGCTACCCTTCCGTTCTTTACGGCCAGGTCTGCCCTGTAACGGGGAATGCCCGTGCCGTCCACAACAGTACCCCCACGAATGACCAGGTCATATTCAGCCATGACGTACCCTCCTAGCATCTATTATTCGACATAGTGGTGAAATACGGGCTGCCACCGGGCCAGTCTATTGCACCAGGCGTCCCCTTGTCAATTATCGGGGAGTGGCGGTCAGGGTCTTCACAACCTCTCTCACGTCATTATCATGGAAATGCCCTTCGTCATACCCACGAAAGTGGGTATCCACAGCCCCTATCTCTGGACTCCCGCTTTCGCGGGAGTGACGATGGGGGAAGTCCGGCCTCCACCTTCATCCCCCCTGATGTGGCCCGGCAAGGCCATGAGGGATTCCGAGCGCAGCGAGGAATCTAAAAATCCATGCTCTCGAAGTAGAGCAGGTAGGAAACGCTACCGGAGTCGCGCGGATTTCAACGCGGCGAAGGAAATCGCCCACAACAGGAGCCTTCGCCCGGTTGGGAGGGCTTCAAGAGCTATGCTGTAGAGAGGGGATAGTCTGAGGACTCCTGGGCTATGACCGTCACCCCTTGCTAGGCACCCCACACCCCAACGCGCCTATCTGGAGGTTGCCCCAATCTGCCGCCGCCACTACACCACTCAGGTCGGCTCTCGATTGGCCTCAGACTACAGTGTATTAGGAGTTACGCAGTTAGATGTGAAAATCTATCGCAGGGCAAATTTGCCCAGCTATGGAATTGCTCCCAACTGCGCAAGTCCTATGTATATCAAAATCCGACGGGGAGTTGCACGCTACGTCAGGCCCCTGGATTGACCCGGGAGCCAGGCTGGTTGCCTGGTCCCTACCCTAACCTCACCTCCGGTTGAGGTGAGGTAGGGCTAATGTTCATCTAATACTCGTCGTCCAGGAACTCGTGCTCATGCTTCAATCGAGTGTATAGGCTCCAATGCTTGACGAAAGGTCCAACAGACTGCCCATCGGTGACCTTGATCTTTCTGCTCACCACCTGGATGAGGGGGAACCAGGACTGCTCCACATATCCGTTGTCCATCTCTGTATAGAGGATCCGCTGCATCTCATAGACGAGAGCTTTGCGCTTCTCCGGGTCCAACTCCCGGCTTTGCCGGTTCCAAAGGTCTGTGACCCTGGGGTCAGTCCAGCCGGACCAGTTGTTCTCGTGGGGCAGGTAATTGCGGGCAAAGGAGTCATCAGGGTCAGGGATCATATTCGCTCTGCCGCCACTGGTCATCTCGAAGTCCCCCAGGTTATTGACGTGAACGGTGGAGGCGAAGTCGTGGAGCACCGCTGTTATTTTAATGGGCAGGACGCTCTCCCACTGCTCCTTTACCGCCAGCCCCAAGTCGGCGAAATTGAGGATTTGCCATAGAACGTAGGAAGTCTCAAGGGGGTTATCTTCCGTGTAGCCGGCGGCTGCCATGAGGGATTGGGCTTCAGCTATGTCGTCAGGATGCTTCTCACCGTTCAGCAGCCTGTAGCCCGGATAGGTCAGTAGCTCCTCTTCGGGGAGGGCCATTGGGTTGCCCGGTCCCATGGCTGCGCCGAGACCTCCCCTTCCCCCGTACAAGCCTTCTCTAAGGATACTGCGGTTAATGGTCAGCTGTAGTGCTCTCCTTACCCTCGCGTCATCGAAGGGAGGCCGCAAGACATTCAGGATGATCGCCGGGGCACCCGCCGCGTCGAACCAGTAGATGCCGAACTTCTCCGTGAACTCCTCGTCGCGCTCAAGCCTCTGAGCGTCGTCTACGCCCATTTGACAGATGGCATCCATGCACATGAGGATTCGCTCAGTCCTGAAGGCGGCGGTCTCGGTCCCTATATCAGTTATGAAGAAGGCCTTGTAGCCGTCCCAGTAAGGGAGACCTTCTTTCCAGTAGTTGACGTTCTTCTCGAACTCGGCGGCGACGCCGTGCTCGTTTGTCACAGCCTTGAAGGGGCCGCCGGCCACGGTATGTTCCTCAAAGATTTCCAGGTCCACGTCCGTCCCGTCCAGTATATGCTGCGGCAGTACCTTCATGTAGTCGGTGGCAAAGAAGGACAGGAAGGCCGGTGAGGGGTATTTAATGGTCACGCTTACGGTAAAGTCGTCTACCTTCGCAAAGCCTTCCACGTAGGGGTTAATCTTCCCCGCCATGGGCCTGGGCCCCGGCTGGAACACTATCCGGTCCAGGGTGTACGCCGCATCGTCCGCGTCAATTCTCTCGCCGTCCGACCATACAGCGTCCTGACGCATACGGAAGGTCCAGGTGAGGCCATCGTCGCTCACCGACCAACTCTCGGCCAGGTCGCCGATTATGTCTCCGTCAACGTATGCGGTGTCGTTGAGAGGGTTGAACTCAATCAGCTGATTGTACATCGGCCCAATCACCTGGATGTCTTCGAGGTACACCGCGGTGTGAGGGTCCCAGGTGCTGGGCGAGCCGGTCGCCGCCTGTGCGGGGATAATTCCACCGTACTTGGGGCCGGGGCCAGCAACCACAGGCGGGGTCGTAGAAGTGGGCATTGCCATCGCCGTGGGGGTGGCCGCCGGTGCGGGCGCGTCAGTAATGGCTGTCGCTTCGGGCGCGACGGTGGCCGTCGCTTCGGGCGCAGGCGCGGTGGTGGCCGTCACCTCAGGCGCAGGGCTGGTAGCTGTCGCTTCGGGCGCGGCGCTAGTGGAGGGGGCTGCGGGAGTGTCTTCGTCTCCTCCACAGGCTACCGCTATCACCAGGACCGCCAACATGGGTATGAGCATCAAAGCCCTGGGTTTCAGGAGCCAAGAGTACACCATGATCGCACCTCCATGTCTCTAGCGGGCATATACGCCGGTCAACCTCGGTCTCGATGATTAGTGCGGACCTTGAATTGGTATCTGGGTCGAGATATTTGGACAGAACACAGAGTATCATTCTAATAGTATTTTGTCAATCATATATAGATTGATAATAATTTCACATATATAGTTATATATTTCACAATATATCATAATTTCGTAACAGACTACTCCGGCATCCGGTTGCCCAGGGACTTTCAGTTCTTGGAGCCAGGTGAATACAGACCCCCACCGCGTGGCCTTGCCATGAAAATAGCCTACACTCCCTCTCATGTCATTCCGAGCGCAGCGAGGAATCTAAAAATCCACGCTATCGAGTAAGCCCGCGCTTTAGATTCCTCACTCCGCTTCGTCCCGTTCGGAATGACATGCAATGGGGCCTGTGGTACATGAAAATCTCGCTTGTCATACCTCCGAAAGCGGATATAGCGGATATGACGGAGAGTATTTTCATGGCAACGGCGTGAAACGCTCCCGGAATTGTGAATGATACGAAGAGGGTTGCGGGTGACATAGGGGGGTGACATGATGCGTGGCCTGTCTGCCACCAACCGCGATGACGCATAGGAAACTTAACTACGTGAAATGGAAACGCTACTCGCCTCAAAAGCGCCATTGACAGGCGATGAAGCGCTGACTACACTCGGACTTGTCCGATCAAGCGCGCAATTTGGCCGCTGCCAGGGCGAGTTCGGAAAGACCGGTTGATGCTCAGAAAGGAGAGTAACGGCTATGTCAATCAACTCAAGCTATCTGTTCATAGCCAGCATGGACGTGGACCCCGACAAAGAGGC
The DNA here is from genome assembly GCA_965197405.1 of Dehalococcoidia bacterium. GTDB lineage: Bacteria > Chloroflexota > Dehalococcoidia > Lucifugimonadales > JAGWBF01. The sequence continues at coordinate 277,547 of OZ240206.1, forward strand.
GGAGTTCAACGACGTATACGACACCGAGCACGTCCCCCTTCTGGAAAAGGTGCCCGGGGTGCTGTCCGTAGCCCGCTTCCAGCTAGACGACCTGGTGGTGGTCATAGGTGGAGAGAAGCGGACCATACGAGTGGAAAACGAGCCTAAATACGCGGGTTTCTACGAGCTGGAAAGCCCCGAGGTCCTGACGAGTGACGCCTGGGCCGAAGCGGTGGACAGTGGCAGATGGCCCGAAAACGTCCGCCCATATACCAAAAACCGGCGGCACGTTCTGATGAAGCGAATCACCCCAAAGTAGCACTATCGGGCCCCGAAGGTGAAGGCGCGGTACAATGCTCGTCCCGTGAGACGCCTATGAGACGGACTAGGCCTGCGGGAGTCCCGCGCCGACCCGGTTTTTCGTATATGTAGGGACGCACGAGGCTGCAAGGGCGGCCGGTTGTACTAGCGGCGGCCTCTGGACCGAGGGGAGGATAGAGGCCCCTTTTCATCAATCGCCAACAGACGCCTCAGCTCGAGCATCTCATCCCGGAACATGGCGGCCTTCTCGAACTCCAAGCCCTTGGCAGCCGCTTTCATCTGCGACTCCAAGTCCTTGACGACGCGGAATATCTCGTCCTTGGACATCGCCTTCCGCTCGACCACGTAGGGGGACCTGGTCTCCGCCACAGACCTGACCCGCTCTGTTATATCCTTGACGGCCTTCCTGATGCCCTGGGGGACTATGCCATTTTCTAAATTATGGGTGTTCTGTATGCTGCGGCGGCGGTAGGTCTCATCTATAGCCCGCTTCATGGAGCGCGTGACCGTGTCCGCGTACATGATGACGTGGCCGTCAGAGTGGCGGGCCGCCCGCCCTATCATCTGAATGAGGGATGACTCGGAGCGCAGGTATCCTTCCTTATCGGCGTCCAGGATGGCCACGAGGCTCACTTCGGGCAAATCCAGGCCCTCCCTGAGAAGGTTTATGCCCACCACCACGTCATATACTCCCAGGCGCAGGTCGGTGAGAATCTCGGTGCGCTTCAGGGTCTCCAGGTCGGAATGGAGATAGTGGGTCCTGATGCCCATCTCCCGGAGGTAGTCGTCAAGCTCCTCGGCCATCTTCTTGGTGAGGGTGGTCACCAGGCATCGCTCGCCCTTCTCCACCCTTGCCTTTATCTGCTCCATGAGGTCGTCTATCTGTCCCTGGGTGGGCTTCACCTCTACGGTGGGGTCCAGCAGGCCGGTGGGCCGTATCACCTGCTCCACCACCTGGTTGCTCACCTCCATCTCATGGGGACCGGGCGTCGCCGAGACAAAGATGACCTGGTTTATGTGGTCCTCGAACTCGCGGAAGTTGAGGGGCCTGTTGTCGAGAGCGGAGGGCAGCCTGAACCCGTAGTCCACCAGGGTCCGCTTCCGGGATATGTCACCGTGGTACATGCCCCGCAGCTGGGGCAGGGTCATGTGAGACTCATCAACGAGCAGCAAGTAATCGCTGGGGAAGTAGTCCAGAAGGGTCCAGGGAGAGCTGCCCGGCGCCCTGCGGGACAGGTGCCTAGCATAGTTCTCCACGCCGGAGCAGAAACCGGTCTCGCGCATCATCTCCAGGTCATAGTTGGTCCGGGACTCCAGGCGGGCCGCTTCCAGTATTTTACCCTCTGCCCGGAGCTCCTTCAGCCTCTCCTCCAGCTCGACCTGCGCGTCTTGGATAGCCAGGAGCAGCTTTTCCCTGGAGGTGACGAAATGCTTGGCAGGATATATGTCCATCTCCGGGCGCTGGGCGAGAATCTCGCCGGTGAGGGGGTCTATCTCCACGATGCGCTCCACCTCATCTCCCCAGAACTGTATGCGCACGGCCACTTCCTCGTAGGCGGGCAATAGCTCCAGGGTATCGCCCTTGATGCGAAACTTGCCCCTGCTCAGGTCCATATCGTTGCGCTCGTACTGCATGGCCACGAGCTGCCGCACCAGCTGGCTCCTGTTGCGCACCTCGCCCACCTTAATCTGCGCCACAAAGCTGTAGTAGTCTTCGGGGTCTCCAAGACCGTAGATACAGGAGACGGAGGCGACGATCAGCACGTCCCGGCGCGTCATAAGAGACCTGGTGGCGGAGAGGCGGAGCTTATCTATCTCCTCGTTAATATCGGCGTCCTTCTCGATATAGGTATCCGTTTGAGGGACGTAGGCCTCGGGCTGGTAATAATCGTAGTAAGAGACGAAGTACTCCACGGCGTTGTGGGGGAAAAACTCCCTGAACTCGGTGGCAAGCTGGGCGGCGAGGGTCTTGTTGTGGGCTATCACCAGGGCGGGCCGCTGTAGCCGCTCGACTATATTGGCCATGGTGAAGGTCTTGCCACTGCCGGTGACGCCCATCAAGGTCTGGTAACGCTGGTTATTCTCCGAGCCGCGCACCAGGTTATCCACAGCATGGGGCTGGTCGCCGGTGGGCTTGAAGTCCGAGACTACTTTGAATTCAGGCATATTAACTAACCCTCTGTGCTGATTGGTTCCAGGCTAGAAATGGCGATTACAACTCTGGCGGAAAAGACTGCCTGCTATGTACCACAGCGAGAATGTCTAATTGGTCTTCCTTTATTCGGTAGATAATCCGATATGGACCTTCTATGAGTTCACGTATATCCTGAGCTTTATACTCCGGCACTATCCGTCCTGAGAGTGGGAAAAGAGCGATTTGCTCCGAGCGTCTGGTCAATCTATCAACCATCTGCCGAGCGTAGAGCGGCGAATTCTGCGTGATGTACTCGTATATTGCCAGCAGATGCTCTAATGCCGTGTCTGTCCAGTAAACTCTCATTCAGATAGCCCAAACTTGGCTCGGACCTCCTTTACATCAACAGTCCGGCCAGCTTCGCTGTCTTCGCTTCCGGCTTCGATGACCTGCCGCACATATATTCGGTACATCAGGTCTTCCCACGTCGCATCCTCTGGTAGATCATCTACCAGGCGACGAGCTTCCTGCTTGACGTTGGAAGTCGGCATTTCGTACTCCAATTCCGTTGCTCGAGTCAATGATTTGTATGCCCTGCTGTGCGCCCTTTACCAGAGCATCCACGGCGTTGGGCCGGTCCCCGGTGGGGTTGAAATCCGAGACTACTTTGAACTCAGGCATGTTCCCCTTCCGCGTCAATAATCTGGATTGCGTCCTCTATGGTAGCTAGCCGGATGCCATTATCGGATAGCAGGTCGGCTATCCTCCCAAAATCTTCTCTGTCCTCCTGGACAATGCACACGACAGGGTTGTCCGTGTATCTTGTGCTTGCGGATAGCGCGGCGGCGACGTACTTGTAGTCGTCGTCGTGGAAACGCCTCTCTTGGAGTTCCTGCCTGATTCGGTTTGAAATGGGCCGGAACCTATATTCCAATTTACCTGACCCTTGTATGTTATACCACCACCTTGACCCCGACCCCTTCGGGAATTTCCGGCACAATCTCCGGTACTCTGCTTCAATTTCTCTATTGAGAACTATTCCGAAGCTTCCCCGGCGCAACCTGTTCAGCAGCTCAATAGCATCAGAGCTTCGAGAATGATCAAGATTGTTGGCTACACCAATTACACTAGCATCAATCACCCAGTACAGTACCAAGGTGTTACTCCGCCTTGGCCGATTCTTTTTCCCTCTCTTTACGCGCTATGATAGCCTTGGATAACTGGTAGGATTCGGCGAAGCCCTCATCAAAGAAGTCTTCGGGCAACGTCTCAGCAACATACTGGCCGTATTCCGTCAGCCCCACCTTCCTGATTTGCGTCCCCTGTTCCGCAGATTCGAAGTAGTAGATGGCAACGTCAGAGCGGTCTATGGTCTCGTCAGCGACGCGGCGCTGGACCCGATTTATGAGATGCTCGCTGTGAGTCTCCACGATGACCTGCCTGTCGTGCTTGGATAGGTCCACCAGCAGGTCTCCAAGGGTGGCCTGAGCCTTGGGGTGAAGGTGGATTTCGGGCTGCTCTATGAGGAAGGTACAGCCCGGGGGGCTGTAGAAGCCCTCTACTATGACGGGCAAGACCTGGGATGCGCCAAAGCCCACGTCGGCAATGTTCACGGAGATACCTGTATGGGGGTCAACGAAAAGTACCTCGTACACGGCAGACGATGCTTGTGAGAATTTGACCTCAAGGCTGAATCCAAACCTCTTGACCCATTCCTCTACCCTTGTCACCAATTCCTTTGACTCGGACTCGACCGATGGCTTGATTAGCTGTCTGTGCATCCGGAGCACGTCTACGGCCCGCTCTCCCGCCAGGCCCACATCCTGGGGGGTCTCACCGCCGGCGATATAAAACCTTTCCGGGGCTGCTCTGAGGGGCCCCAGGTAGTGTGTACGTCTGAGCGACTGTTGGATGAACTGACCGAATGTGGAGAAGATCATTGAATAGTTGAGCGACTGCGTGAGTTTGCGCAAATCGGCTTTACTTGGAATTTGGAGATTTAGGCTTTCGGGATCAGGTAACTCTTCATTTCTCAACAAGTAGAACTTGTTCATTACGACGTTACCGCTTGACAACAGGGTGTTTGCTTTGTACACCCCTTTGCGGTCCCGAGTTGCTCGGAGTAGTTCTAGCGGCCCTTGGGTAGCTGAGACAGTCTTGACCTGAATCTGCCTTGTCCCTCTATTGTACTGGAACTCTACTCCAAACCTTATGTCTTCCGAGGGTGATGATGGCATCTCAGAGGTTTTACGGGACCGTTTTAACGTTCTTTGCACAATGCGATCGAATAGAGAACCGCCGCCCAATTCGGCCTCTATGGAAAACACCCGGCTCAAGTCATGTCCATAGATAAAGTCGCCGTAAGTACCCAGCTTCACATAGTCGCCGTTTACCACCAGGGGGCTTTGAAGGTCGCGGCTTTCGGCGGTCTGCTTCAGGGCGAGGAGCGCCTTGAACAGGGCGCTCTTGCCGGAGCTATTGGGCCCGACCAGGATGGTCAGAGGCTTCAGGCCCAGGTCGCCCGTGTCTGCCAGTGACTTGAAGTTCTTGATACGCAGATGCTTGAACATTTCAGTACCCCAACACCTTGGCCGAATTCCCGCTTTTCCGGCGCCCTTCAGGGTGGGAACCAGCCTACCCCGCCATCTGCTGGAGGGCGCGGCGCACCTTCTCCTCCAGGGAAAGCTCGCCGGAGCTATCAAGGGATGACACCACGCGCCGGGATTCGGCAGCGGAGTAGCCCAGGCCCATGAGGGCCGATACCAGGTCCTCGTCGTCGCCGGCCCCCTGAACCGGCGCGTCCGACATCTCCTTCTCCAGCTTGCCCTTTAGCTCCAGCACCAGGCGGCCGGCGCTCTTCTTCCCAACCCCCGGCACCCGGCTGAGGGCGCTCAGGTTGGACGTGGCTACGGCGTTGATGAGGGACTGGGGGCCAAGGGCCGAGAGGAGGGCCAGGGATGTGCGGGGGCCTATGCCCGAGACGCCGTTCAGCGTCTGGAACAGGCGAAGGGCCTCCGGGGTGGAGAAGCCGTACAGCACCGCCTCATCATCTTTTATGTAAAGCCGCGTGTGAAGGTGTACCTCTTCCCCGATACCGCCCAGTTCCTCAACGGTGGAAGCAGGGGCAGAGATATGGAGGCTCACACTCCCCCCAACCCTCACCTGCACCCAACCGGGGCCTTTGGACTCCAGGGTACCCGTGACTCCAGCTATCAACGGCGATACCTCTGTCTCTAGGGTCTCTTAATTGTCACCCCGAGCGGAGCGAGGGGTCTAAAAGTCCTGGCTGATTGCGGTCTTGTTCTGGCCGGTACTGCCTTGATTCCGGTTTTTATTAGGCACCATTTTAGATTCCTCACTCCGCTTCGCTCCGTTCGGAATGACAGGTATGGCAGGGCAAGCCTTATGAGCCGGGTATGATCTCCCTGCTCAGCACGTCTTCCATCTGTCGCTGTCTCAAATGGCACAGGGCGATGGCCAGGGCGTCGGCGGCGTCGGAGGATGAGGGGACCGAGTCCAGTCCAAGGAGCATTTTCACCATCTCCTGCACCTGCTCTTTGGTGGCGGCGCCATAGTCCGCTATGGCCCGCTTCACCTGGGTCGGCGAGTATCGAGACACCGGGATGGCCTGTCCCGCAGCGGCAATGAGGACCAGGGCCTGGGCCTGGCCTATGGCGAGGGCAGAGGTGACGTACTGGTTTTCTCCCCTGCCCAGGAAGGGTTCCTCCACGGCGATGGCATCGGGCTGCCATATGCTGATCATATTCATGACGTGGGAGTAAAGCTGGAACAGGCGCTCCTCTATGGGCCGGGAGGGCGGCAGGCCCACGACACCCCAGTCCGCCGCTACGGCCTGGTCATTCTGGCTCACCACCAGCCCGTATCCCATACGGACAGTACCGGGATCAATTCCAAGGACACGCATAGCCGCCCCTAACCTTCACCGCGATACTTCTCCAACGCTTCATCGGGAAAGTCGGCGTTGCTGTACACCTTCTGGACATCCAGCAGATCCTCCAGGCTATCCAGGAGCCGAAGGGTCTGGTCCGCTTCCTTGACGCCAAGGGACACGGTGGACTTGGGCATCATGGAAATCTCCGCCGATGAGGTATCAATCTGATGGCCTTCCAACTCTTTGCGAACGGCCTCCAGGTCCTCGGGCTGGGTGTGAATCTCCAGATACCCGTCCTCCACCTTCACGTCATCCGCCGACGCCTCGATGGCCAGGAGGGCTATGTCTTCCGCCTGGGACGGGTCAGTCTCCAGGGTGATGACCCCCTTCGTTTCAAAGTTCCATGCCACGCAGCCGGCCTCGCCCAGGCTCGCGCCAGCCTTCGAAAAGGTGGACCGCACTTCGGAAGCCGTGCGGTTCCGGTTGGGCGTGAGGGCTTGGAGTATTATGGCCGTACCTCCGGGGCCATAGCCTTCGTAGATAATCTCTTCCAGCTGGTCCTGGGAGTCCCCTCCGCCCGCCGCCCTGCTGACCGCCCGCTCGATGGTGTCCATGGGCATGTTGCTGCCCTTGGCTTTATCAATAGCCAGGCGAAGGCGGTAGTTGAGGTCGGGGTCGCCGCTAGCGCCCTGGCGGACCGCTATAGCTATATCCCGGCTCAGCTTGGTGAACATCTGGCCGCGGCGGGCGTCTGCCACACCTTTGGCGCGTTTAATCGTTGACCACTTGGAGTGCCCGGACATACTTTTCACCCCCCGTCCAAATCAATGGCAAATCATGGAGATAGCTCTAACTCAATTCTAGCATCCCTATATTTGCAGGTCAAAGGAGTTACTTGCCACTTGGGTCAGCTTTATCTTGACTCACCCCCCGGATGCTCCTAGAATGAAGCCGAGGTCAATCCATCGTACTTATGCCACCGGACTTACGGGTGTTTCATGGCAGAACGACTTGTCTCGGGAAAGCCCATCCAGGAAGACGACGCCCTGGACTCCTCTCTGAGGCCCACGCGTTTGGGGGACTTCGTGGGCCAGGACAGGGTCAAGGAGAACCTCAGCATCGCCATGCAGGCCTCCAAGATGCGAGGCGAGCCCCTTGACCACATCATCGTCTACGGACCTCCGGGCCTGGGTAAGACCACCCTGGCCCACATCATTGCCCAGGAGATGGGCGCCAGCATCAAGGTCACCTCCGGGCCTGCTATCGAGCGACCGGGGGATATGGCCGCCATCCTGACCAGTGTGAACAAGGGCGACCTGCTCTTCATAGACGAAATCCATCGCCTGAGCCGAGTAGCGGAAGAGGTGCTATACCCCGCTATGGAGGACTTCTTCCTGTCATGGGTGATGGGCAAGGGCCTGGGGGCCAGGAACATCAATCTCCGCATCAACCCCTTTACCCTCATAGGGGCCACCACCCGGTACGGGATGGTCAGCCCGCCCCTGAGGGACAGGTTCGGCGCCATCTTCCGCATGAGCTTCTACGAGCCGGAGGCGATGGAGTTGATCGTCAAGCGTTCCGCCCGCATTCTGGGAGTCGAGATAGAGGGCCTCGGCATCAGGGAGATAGCCAGTCGAGCGAGGGGCACGCCCAGGGTGGCCAACCGGCTCCTCCGACGCTCCAGGGACTATGCTCAGGTTATGGTGGATGGTAGAATAACAGGAGAAGTCGCCCTGGAGGCCCTGGCCAAGCTGGAGGTGGACTCCCTGGGGCTGGACGAGATTGACCACAGGCTGCTGCTAAACCTGGTGGACAAGTTCTCGGGCGGGCCTGTGGGGCTGGACACGCTGGCGTCCGCCGTGGGCGAGGACCCCGATACCATCATGGATATATACGAGCCATACCTGCTTCAACTGGGTTTCCTGGACAGGACCCCCCGGGGAAGGCTGGCTACCCGCCTCGCCTACGACCATCTGGGAAAGGCCTACGAGGACAGGGGCAAGGGTAAAGGCGGCCCTCCCCAGGGCAAGCTACTGTAGCAAGGCGAGGAGTAAGATAAGGAGACGTCCGGATGCTCTACGAGTCGCGTATTTACAATGCGGTACCGGGGAAGCTGCCCACCCTCAACGACCGCTTTGCCAGCCACACCGTGGGCTTCTTCAAGAAGCATGGCATCGGGATGCTGGGCTTCTGGACCGACGAGATAGGCACGAGTAACCGGCTCACCTACATTTTGACCTTCGAAAACATGGCGGACAGAGAGGCCAGGTGGGGCGCTTTCCAGGCGGACCCGGACTGGCACCAAGCACGAGCGAAAACGGAGGGGGAAGGGCCTCTGGTGGCCACCGTCGAGAACACTTTCATGCGGCTCACCCCCTACTCGCCCGAACCGGTAATCAACTCCAACGTGCAGGAGTTGCGCATCTACGACGCCGCGCCGGGCAAGCTGCCCGGCCTCCACGACCGCTTCGCCAATCACACCATCGGCCTGTTCGAGAAGCACGGCATCGAGAATATAGGGTACTGGACCGAGGACGTGGGAACCAGCAACCGGCTTGTGTATATCCTCGGTTATCCCAGCCTGGGAGATAGAGAGAAGAGCTGGGCGGCCTTCGGGGCCGACCCCGACTGGCAGAAGGCGCGGGCGGAGTCCGAGAAGGACGGCACGCTGGTGAGGGTGAGCTATCACTCGATTATGCGGCTCACTCCCTACTCGCCCAGGTAGGCCCCCAGCGCTTTTTGATTCGCGACGTTAGGTGAACATATATCTGCCTGCGGCAGGCAGGCTCCCGCCCGTGTCATTCCGAACGGAGCGAAGCGGAGTGAGGAATCTAAGATGGCGGCCAACAGAGAGGGGAATCAAGCCGTGCCATCCAGAACAAGGCCCGCGGTCGGCCAGGACTTCAGACCCTTCGCTTCGCTCGGGCCTGCCCCTAGCTTGAACAGGGGGTGTCAATGAAACGGCCCTCTGCGGGCGTCCTGTAAATGCGGTATTGCAAGGAGGTGTCCAAGTGCTCTACGAGTTGCGTACTTACGAAGCGATGCCCGGCAAGATGCCGGCGCTCAATAAACATCTCGAAGTCGCCGGGGCCTTGTTCAAGAAGCATGGCCTTGGGGTGCTGGGGTTCTGGACCGATGAGATAGGCACCGGAGGCCAGGTCACCTACGCATGGGTTTACGAAGACATGGCGGAGAGACAGGAGAAGCTGGCGGCTTTCGGGTCGGACCAGGCGTGGAGCCAGCAAGTAGAGGAAGAGACGGAGAGGGAAGGCGAGATAATCGTCAGGACCCACAACACCATGTTGCAGCTGACCCCCTACTCGCCCGAACCCAAGATTACCACCAGGGTACAGGAGTTGCGCATCTACGACGCGATGCCCGGCAAGCTGCCCGCCCTCCACGACCGGTTCGCCAATCACACCATCGGCCTGTTCGAGAAGCACGGCATGGAAAATATAGCCTACTGGACAGAGACTTTCGGCACGGGCAACCGCCTTGTGTACATGCTGGGCTACCCCAGCCTCGGAGACAGAGAGAGCAGCTGGGCGGGCTTCGTGGCCGACCCCGACTGGCAGAAGGCGCGGGCGGAGTCGGAGACGGACGGCACCCTGACGGCGAAGGTCTACAACAGAATCCTGATGCCCACCGCATACTCCCCCAGTTTGTAGAGGAGACGTGTTGTCCGGAGTGGAATGGCTACTGGAGATGGACGACCCGCTATCCGGCCTGAGTGAAGGCCTGAAGGCGGTGGTGGACGGCGCACTTCGGGGGAGAGAGCTTGAACGGGATGAGGCGTACCGGCTGGTCCGGTCCGCCTCGGACGATACGGGTCTCCTCTGCCGGGCTGCCTCTATCATACGGGACAGGGGCAGAGGCCGAGACGTCAGCTTCTCTCCAAAGGTCTTCATCCCCCTGACCAGGCTGTGCCGCGACTTCTGCGGGTACTGCACCTTTCGCCAGTCCCCGGCAGAAGCGGAGCGCGTTTACATGGCCCCCGAGGAAGTGCTGGCCGTAGCCAGGGCCGGGGAGCGCCTGGGCTGCACGGAGGCCCTGTTCACCTTGGGCGAGAGACCGGAGCAGCGCTACCCGGAGGCGAAGGAGTGGCTCCGGCGCCACGGCTACAGGACCACCCTCGAATATCTTGGAGACGTTTCGCGGCTCGTACTCGAGGAAACATCCCTTCTACCCCACGGCAACCCCGGCACCATGAGCCGCAGAGAGATGGAGCAGCTCAAGGAGGTCAACGCCTCTATGGGCCTGATGATAGAGAACGTGGCCCCAAGGCTTGCCGACGCCGGCGGCCCCCATGAGCTCGCACCCAGCAAGCGCCCCAGCGTCCGCGTCAAAACGGTGGAGATAGCCGGGGAGCTGGGGATAGCCTTCACCACGGGCATCCTCATCGGCATCGGGGAGACCCCGGAGGAGCGGATAGACTCCCTTCTGGCGATACGAGATCTTCACCGGCGCTACGGCCACGTACAAGAGGTTATTGTCCAGAACTTCCGGGCCAAGCCGGACACGCCCATGAGCGGGCACCTGGACGCCTCGACGGAGGACCTGCTGTGGACCGTCGCCGTGTCCCGGCTGGTCCTGGGGCCGGATGTCAACATTCAGGTGCCGCCAAACCTGAGCTTCAGCGACTATCCCGTCTATCTGCTGGCGGGCATCAACGACTGGGGCGGCATCTCGCCCCTGACCATTGACTACGTGAACCCGGAGGCTCCCTGGCCGCAGATTTCGGAGCTCCGCCATCGCACCGAGGAGTTGGGCTTCAGGCTCAGGCCGCGCCTGCCTCTATACCCCGAATACATAGCCGAGCATGATGAGTACATACCCGCATCCCTGAAAGAGCGAGTAAAGTCCCTGGCAGATGAGGAAGGATACGTGAAAGGGGGCGTTGAACGCTATGCCAGTACCAGCCACAGGGCCTGAGAGACCAGCCGATGTCGCCAATATGAATAACGATAATAACGGCGCCGGGACTGCCCTGGAACACATGATGAAGGGTATTAAGCCGGAGACCGCCCGTATACTAAACAAAGCCCTCGACGGCCATGACATCTCCGTTGAAGATGCGCTGGTGCTCTTTGATACATCGGGCCTGGAGTTCAACGCCCTGATGATGACCGCCGATGAGATGCGGAAGCGTCGCGTGGGAGACATAGTTACCTACGTGGTGAACCGCAACATCAACTTCACCAACGTGTGCATCAAGCGCTGCGGCTTCTGCGCCTTCAGCCGCGACCACAGGGAGGAGGAGGGGTACTTCCTGCCCCTCAGCGAAATCTTAAGACGTGCGAGGGAAGCCTGGGAGCTTGGCGCAACGGAGGTGTGCATCCAGGCGGGCCTGCCGCCCCAGATGGAGGGCGACCTCTACATCAGGCTGTGCGAGGCGGTAAAGACGGAGCTTCCCGACATACACATCCACGGCTTCTCCCCGGAGGAGGTGCTCTATGGCTCCGTCCGGTCCAAGTGCAGCATACGAGACTACCTCGTCGGCCTGAAGGACGCGGGGGTCGGCAGCCTGCCCGGGACCTCGGCTGAGATTCTGGACCAGGAGATGAGAGACCGGATTTCGCCGGGCCGCATCACCGTCCAGCAGTGGATTGAGGTAATCACCACCGCCCACGATCTGGGCATACCCACCACCTCCACCATCATGTACGGCCACGTCGAGACCTCGGAGCACATCGCCCGTCACCTGGCCCTGCTGCGGGACATCCAGAAGGGCACGGGCGGGTTCACCGAGTTCGTACCCCTCAGCTTCGTGTACACCGAGGCTCCCATGTACAGTCGCGAGCTTGTGGAGGGGGTCCGCACCGGGCCAACCGGCAACGAGGTGATGAAGGTGCACGCCATCTCCCGGCTGATGCTGGACAACTGGATACCCAACCTCCAGGTGTCGTGGGTAAAGGAGAGCCTGCGCTTTGCCCAGGTGCTCCTGAGCGCGGGGGTGAACGACATGGGTGGCACCCTCGTCAACGAGAGCATCTCCACCTCCGCGGGCGCTCAATATGGGCAACTGGTGAAGCCGGGCCAGTTCCGCCAGCTTATCCGGGACGCCGGTAGGGTGCCCGCCGAGCGGTACACGACCTACAAGATACACCGGGTCTTCGACGATGGCGAAGACCCGGTGGACCCCCTGGACGTCGTGGGCGACAACCCCGAAGACCGGTTCGGCTCCTACCACCGCCTCATAAAGATGGACTCCTACCGGTTCCAGCACCCCAGGCACGCCCCGCAGGGGGATACTCAGACGGACGGGACGCCGGAGGCCTGACCAAGATGATTGGCCCCGTCCTGGCCCTCGCGGGAGGAGTCGGGGGAGCCAAGCTGGCGCTGGGGCTCTCTAAGGTGCTTCCTCCTGAAAAGCTGACCATCGTGGTCAACACCGGCGACGACGAGGTATTCCACGGGCTCCATGTGTCGCCGGACCTGGACACGATGATGTACGCCCTGGCCGGACTGACCAACCCCGAAACCGGATGGGGTGTGGCCGGCGACAGCTTCAATGGCCTGGGGATGCTGGAGCGCTACGGCGGGCCTGCCTGGTTCAACCTGGGCGATAAAGACTTGGCCACCCACGTAAGGCGCACCGAGCTACTGAAGCAGGGATGGTCCCTCTCGGAGGTGACCCGGGAGCTATGCCAGCGCTTGGGAGTCCGCCACAGTATCGTGCCCATGAGCGAGGACATGGTACGCACCATCGTGGAGACCCCCGAGGGAGACCTGACTTTCCAGGTCTACTTTGTGAAGCGACGCTGCGAGCCTGTCGCGACGGGCATCCGCTTCCAGAGCGCGGAGGAAGCGCGGATTGCTAACGGATTTCTCGACGCCCTGGAGGGCGCGGCTGCCCTCGTCTTCTGCCCCTCAAACCCCTTCCTCAGCATCGCCCCCATCCTGGCCGTGCCCGGCGTGAGGGATCGCATATCCTCCTTCTCCGGGACCAGGGTGGCCGTTAGCCCCATCGTCGGAGGCCAGGCCCTTCGCGGGCCGACGGCCAAGCTGCTGGAGGAGTTGGGGAACGATGTCTCCTGCCTGGGTGTGGCGAGGCAGTACCAGGGATTATGCGACGTATTCCTGATAGACGAGGTGGATGCACACCACTCCGACTCCATCCGCGGCCTTGGTATGCGGGTGGAGGTAGCCCCCACGATTATGGTCACCGACGAGGACAAGATAAGGCTGGCAGGCCAAATTTGTCGCTTGCCGGAGCTTTGAGATTGTCCCAGGAGTTGCCTTGAGAACCTACGGGAAGATCTATGGGACTGTAGCCGTCGTCCCAATGAAGCCCCTGGCCCTGGGCAAGACCCGCCTGGCGGGGGAGCTAACGCCATCCGAAAGGACGGCCCTCAGCAGGAACCTGCTTCGCCGGGTGCTGCGGGCCATCGCAGGCCCTGCACCCGGCCTGTCGGAAGGCCCCGCCGTGGAAAGCGTGTGGGTAGTGGGAGGAGACCCGGACATAAGCCGCATCGCCGCAGAGGAGGGGGCCTCCTGGTTCGAGGAGATGGGCACGGACATCAACGATACCCTGTGGCTGACCTTTCAGCAAGCGTTTAGCTCCGGCAAAGCCGCCCTCTTTCTGCCGGGCGACCTGCCATTCCTGAAGCCCAAAGATGTGCACGACATGGTGGGCGCCTCGGGACACCTGAAAAACGTGACCCTCGCACCCGCCAGGCAGGGCGGAGGCACCAACGGCATCCTGGTTCCCTCCAATCTTCCCCAGCCCTTTCGTCCTCTTCTCGGCCCGGACAGCTTCAAGCGCCACCTGGCCCAGGCCGCTTCATCGAGCCTTTCCGTAGCCATTTACTACAGCCCGGGGCTGGCCTTTGACCTCGACACTTCCGAAGACCTTCGTACCTACGAGTACATGGAGCCGGGCTTCCTGGAGAAGCTAACCAGGGAAAGAGAAGATGCGCCGTAAGGTCACAGGGCCTTTCCCATCGTCACTCCCGCGAAAGTAGAGGCGATTCGCGAATCGCCCCTACGAGAGGTTGGACGAAGGGTATTTTCATAGCAAGGAGATGGCGAGATGGCAGCGAGGTCCCAGAAAGTAAAGCTAGGCGTGCTTCTCCCCACCCGGGGCCTGGTAATGACGGGAGAGAGCCTCAAGGATGCCGACTTGATCCTCTCCATGGCCGAGGCGGTGGAAGAGGCCGGCTTGGACTCGGTGTGGGTGGGTGACAGCCTGACTGCCAAGCCCAGGCTGGAGCCTCTCACCACACTGGCAGCCGTGGCCGCTCGCACACGGCGGGTCCGGCTGGGGACGGCGGTGCTTCTCGCCGCCCTCAGACATCCCGTGCTGCTGGCCCAGGTCCTGGGCACCCTGGACCTCATATCGAAGGGGCGGGCGGTGCTGGCTGTGAGCGTCGGTGGAGCCTTCAACGAGGACCAGCGCAGGGAATGGCTGGCGGCAGAAGTGGACCACACCAGGAGGGCCAGGCGGCTGGAGGAGCTGGTGGAGGTAGTGAAGGGCCTGGGCGCAGGCGAGACCGTCTCCTTTGGCGGACGCCACTTCAGCCTGGACTCGGTGAGCATGGAGCCTCGGCCCGTGCAGCAAGGTGGAGTACCCATTCTCATCGCCTGCCACTCAAGGGCAGGTCAGGACGTGCAGTTCCAACGGGCCGCCCGCCTGGGCGACGGATTCATGTCCATCTCCGATACTCCTGAAGAGTACGCCCAGGTCGCCGAGAAGGTGCGCATGTACGCCGGCGAGGAGGGCAAAGACTTCGACGAGATGGAGGCGTCCTTCTACATGACCGTGAATCTCGGCGAGGACCCGCAGAAGGCCGCCGAAGAAGCGGACCGGTATCTGATGATGTACTACGGCGCCAACATATGGGGGGAGCGCTGGGGGCCCTTCGGCCCACCGGCCTGGACCGTAGAGCGCATCCGGCAGTACGTCCAGGCCGGGGCGGGCACTATCATCGTGCGCTTCGCCTCCTTCGACCAGGAAAAGCAGCTGGATGGCTTTCTGAGGGATGTGGCGCCCGCCTTCCGGTAATCATCAAATAGCCGGAAAGCGAGCCGTCCGTTGCCGTCTAGCATCGTGAGGAATGACATACCCCGGCCAGCCGTTTGCCGGCTTCCTCCCAGGTGATTTCCCGCAGGTCCGTCGTTTCCCATCTCACAAAGCCTGATTCATCGCGGACGGCGATTTCGTCGAACACGGACATAGCTTCCTGGTGAGAGCCTGTGCTTACAAAGGCACCAACAACGTGGTCGTCTTTCCAGACCGACAGCGTGGAAAAACGCAACCGGAGGAAGTCCGCGTCGAGCGAGTAGCTGATCAGGCCAGGTGTGGCCTTCAATTGACGTTCAACTTCCCGGTTTACCCTGAAGAAACGCCAGAGTTGCAGCCAGTTCCGCAACTTCAGGCGAGTGGCTACTGCGGTCACTTGTTGCTCTTCCATCGTTGGCCCCCCACCCACAGGCGTGTCCTTACTGAATTATAGCCTTCACCCTACAGGAAACGTAGCTCCGGGTAGAGGGAGTTGGATATAGAGGTAATGATCGGCAGTACAGACAGCCCCACAGCCACATTGGGCCTCATTGCTCCTCGGACTACAGAGATGCGGCGCTGATGGCCGGACTTCCGGCAGACCCCGCTCCCAATGCTTGTGGGGCTAACTTGGAAGATGGTACAACTATCGAAGGCAAGTCTCTTCAGGAGTTGTTTCTGACATGCGCTTCTTTATCGATAGGTGGCGGCGTATCGGCCCCCGGCTGTACCTCGCCCTGGGCTTTGCCGTCGTCCTGACCCTGGTATCCGGCGCGGTGGGCGTCTACTACTTCGAGCAGAGCGGTGACCTCAACCATCAGGTCCAGTCGGAGTCCGTGCCAGCTCTGGAGGCGTCCTGGACCGCCGCTCGCGAGGCGGAGCGTTTGCGTAATCTGGGACTGGGGGTGGTGGCCGAATCTGAGTCCGGTTTCCAAGGCCTGGAAACGGACGCCGTTGTCAAGTCTCTGGAACGGCTAGAGACCGCTTTGGATGAGGTGAACGGTGTACCGGCTCTGGCGCCGGATGCACAGGCCGTCAGCAGCGCAGCCTACGACCTGGCCGAGACCATTGATAATCTCGCCGTGAACCAGGATGAACTGGAGACTGCAAACGCGGTTGCTGCCGACTATCGCTTGCGCCTGGCAACCACCACGTCGGATGCCGGTGAGTCGGAGGCAGCCTTGTTGGTGCTTCGACAGGCGTTGCAAGCCGGCGATGAGGCCGCGCTCGAAAGACTGTGGGACGAATTTTCAAGTCTGTATTCAACCGGCATTGACCCGGTGGTGGCATCCCTGGGAGAGGGTGAGGGGGTGTTCTACGCCCGTCGCCGGCAGCTCGCCCTGGAAGCCAACATCAGGGACTTGGCGGCATCCTTCGACACGTCGAGCGCGGCCCTGGAGGACTCGGTGTCGAGCCTGTTGGTGACCTCCGGCGCCCACTCTTCGGAGTCGCTGGGCCTGGCGGTCAGCAGTTTCGACGAGGGACGGACCCTCTTGACGCTAATTAGCGTGATTAGCGTGATAGCGGCCACCCTCGCAGCTTGGCTGTGGGTAGGAAACGGCATGGTGCGACGGCTCTCGCGAATGTCGGAGCGTATGAGGGGAATGGCAGACGGAGACCTGGAAACGCCGGTGCCGGAAGTGGGGCGCGATGAGATAGGCGAATTGGCCAATGCCCTGGAGGTCTTCCGGCAGCAGGCACTGGAAGTCCAACGTTTGAATTTGGTCGAGCGTCTCTATGAAGAGTTGCAACAGACCAATGACGAGTTGCAGCGGACTCAGGCACGCTTGGTCGCCCAGCAGAAATTGGCCGCCTTGGGCGAGTTGGTGTCGGGTGTGGCCCACGAAATCAGGAACCCGTTGAATTTTGTCAACAACTTCTCCGAAGGTGCCCTTGAGCTGTACAGTGAGCTGTCGGAAATGTTGAACACTTATCGGGACAAAATGTCGGCAGACGATACGGTGTTGCTGGATGACATCAGCCAGGAGTTGACCACTAGCATGAATCGCGTCCTCTCCAACGGGGGGCGCGCCCTGGCCATCGTGGAGCGAATGCGCGGCTTGGGAGTCGTGGGCGGAGACCCGGTTATGACCGACCTGAACGGCGTCCTGCGGGGAACCGTGCAGTCCGGATGCGACGCCTTTAGCGCGGAGTTGCAGGATTTCTCGGTACAGCCCGTTTTCGACCTGGACCCATCGTTGGGTGACGTGCCTCTGGTGGAGCGAGACTTCGGTGAAGCGATACTGAACCTGGTCTCTAATGCCTGCTACGCCATGCGACTGAAGCAACAGGCCTCGGACGGCGGTTACGAGCCGGTGCTGGCCGTTTCAACGCGGCTGAGCGATAACGCGGTGGAAATACGGGTCCGTGACAACGGCCCGGGAATCGCGGATGACGTTGTTAGCCGTATATTCAATCCCTTCTTCTCAACGCGCGATGGCGCTCTGGGGGCCGGGTTGGGCCTGCCGATTGCCGCTGACGTGGCCCGGCGGTTGGGGGGCGACCTCTCAGTGGATACCGTGTACGGAGAATACGCAGAGTTCACCATGAGCCTGCCAGCTGCATCTGACCCTGCCACCCTGCTGAAGACGGGGGGAGTTGACTAAAGGAAGCCGGCTGACTCGCCGCAGCCAATTCGACGCATCCGGTTTTCGCAGCAGACCGCGCCTCAGCGCCGCCGCACTATCAGGTAGGCGAAGACGCTGATAGCCAAGGCGCTGGCCATGCCCTGGATGACTATTAGCGTGGTGCGTCGCCGGGGAGTGGACGCAATGCCGCCCAGGGTATTGCGGATGCGGGGTATGGCATCACCTATTACCGGGATTGCAGGCTGCTCCAAGTCGCGTTGAGCAGGTCGTTGCACCGGCTCGACAGTGGCCAGCGAGATTAGTTCGTCGGTGAGTGGGCCGGTAGCGTCCTTCGTGGGCGTGGCCGTCGGCCTGGGCGTGCTGGTAGGTACGGGTACGGGTATAGGTGTAGGTACTGGCAGCGATGTTGGTGTTGGCGTGGCCGTTGGTGCCGGTATAGAGGTCGGTGTGGGCGTAGGCGATGGTGTAGGGGTGGGTGTAGGCGTAGGCGTCGGTGTAGGGGTTGGTGTGGGCGTAGGCGTAGGCGTCGGTGTAGGGGTTGGTGTGGGGGTTGGCGTTGGCGTGGGAGCCGGCGATGGTGTGGGGGTTGGTGTGGGGGTTGGTGTGGGCGTGGGAGTCGGCGGTGGTGTGGGGGTTGATGTAGGCGTCTGAGTTGGCCTAACCCTCGGCGTTGGAGTGGAAGTCGGCCTTGGCGTAGATGTTGGGACAGGTGTTGCCGTAGACGTGGGTGTTGGCTCCGGTATGGGCGTAGACGTAGGGGTCGGCGATGGCGTAGGGGTTGGTGTTGACGTCCGAGTTGGCCTGGGAGTCGGCCTCGGCGTTGGAGTGGAAGTCGGCCTCGGCGTGGATGTTGGGACAGGCGTCGCCGTAGACGCGGGTGTTGGAGGCGGCGGAGGTACCGGCGTAGGTGTCGCCGGTTCAGTAGCGTCCTCGTCCAACACCTGCACCGTGATTTCCAATGGCTGGCCCACCCGGTAATTATAGTCAAAAAGGGGATTGACCTCGACCCGAATGGTCCGGCCCGTCGTGGCCTCGTCATCGTCGCTTACCACATAGCTGCGCATACTCCGGGTCTCATGGCCCGCACGAAATACGAAGGCAATCAATTCGTCTACGCGTTTGCCTTTAGCCGAGTCGAACACCAGTACCCCGCCTTCGATCTTCTCCATGGCATCTGCTGGGCGGGGCGGGCTGATACGCACGATGATCGTCAACCGCTCCCCTTCCCGCACCGGCGACGGCTCGACGCTTACCAAGCTCACTGTTGGCAACTCTTGCCCGCCCACCCTGTGGTCCGGCTGAAAGGTGAGGGTGGTAATGACAACGCAGAAGGTTAGGACAATTCTCTTGCAACCAAAAAGTCTAAGAAAACCCAGCAATCGTAGCAGTTGACCTTTCCCGCTTCACCTTGAGCCGGGTTTCGGCAACCGGCTTCCAGTAGGGATTCCGGGATAGAACATACCAATGGCCCGCAGCAACCCGGTAGGTGATCATCGGGCCACTGTGGGCAATCTCCGGAGTTCCCACCGCATCCATCAGGGAGTGTCGTCAAAATAGTTTAGGCCAAAGTACCAGGGGCCTGGTCCGGCAGGCAGCCAAGTAGGAAGCGGAGTCTTTGGCGTAACGAGTTGCCACTGCCAGCCACTCCTTGAGATGGCGGAAGGGAGATGGCGGAAGGGAGATGGCGGAAGGCGTTTTCCACCACCGGCGGTTGTCGAAGGCCGGGCTGCCCACCTCGTCCCCGGCCCCAGGCAAATTGGGTTCTAGTCGCTCCCAAACCCGGTCTGATAGAGCCTGCCCCCAGTGAAAACAGGGGTCGTGCCGATGATGTGACGCTGCCATGCAATCACCCCGCCGCATTCTTACAGCACCAATTTACCATCCAATCCCTTGATTGACCACACCCCCTAAAAGGCCCTGGGGGGCAGGCATACCGGCATAGAGACCCCCGAGGCTGGCAAGTACCCCGAGTATTACGGAGCGGAGGCCGCCGATTTCAACAAGGGTCTCGCAGCGGGACGCAAAGTAACCCTGGAAAGGGCGTTTCCGAGGAAGACAGGTCCGGCAGGCTACTGCGTTTCGTTTATGTCAATGGTATACTGGTGAACGCCAAGCTGTTAGAGAGGGGTACGCAAGGGCCAAGGCTTATCCACCGGACTCCCGCTATGCCCGGTGCTTGGCCTCCCTCTCGAGGGAGACCAGGGAAGCCAGGAGGGGCATGTGGGATAGATAATCGAGGCGGAACTGCTGAGACTCAGTACAGCGTAAATACACCCTGCCGCTATGTAGGGTTGAGAAATAAGGAGAGCGATGCGTAAGAATATGGTGAAGGAGAAGCTCCGGAGAGGCGAGCCCTCTATCGGTACATGGGTCTCTACGGGCAACCCCCTGGTCGCGGAGATTCTGGCCCACGCCGGATTCGACTGGCTGACGGTGGATATGGAGCACAACGCGATTGACATGGAGAACCTGGTGGCCTGCTTCTACGCCATCGCCACCACCGACACGGTCCCCTTCGTCCGTGTGCCCTGGAACGACCCCCAGATATTGAAGCGCGTGCTGGACGTGGGGGCCTACGGCGTGGTGGTGCCAAACATAAAGACCCCCGAAGAGGCCGAGATGGCCGTACAGGGATGCCGCTACGCCCCGGAGGGGTTCCGCGGCGTTGGCAGCATTCGAGGGAGGCTCTATGGAGGCTCCGACTACTTCGAGAAGGCCAACGAGGAGATTGCCGTAATTCTCATGATTGAGGATACCCAGGCGGTGCGGCGAATAGCGGAGATCTGCAATGTGCCCGGCATAGATTCCCTATTCATAGGTCCGAACGACCTGGCATCCAGCATGGGACTCCCCCGTGGCCTGGACAACCCCCATCCCGACCATAAAGCTGCGGTCAAGCAGGTGCTGGAGACGGGGAAGCGCTTCAACGTCCCCGTAGGAATTCACTGCGCCAGTGCAGAAGAGGTGAACCAGCGCATCGAGGAGGGGTTCCAGTGGATGCCCATCGTAAGCGACGCCGAGTTCCTCTCCTCCGCAGTGAAGGGATCCCTGGAGCAGGTCAAGCTTCCCATCCACAGTAGATAGGCTGCCGGCCAGGCGTCCGAGGCCCATACCCGGTGACCGGTCTTCCACTGCCCAATCTCGCCCTGCAAAAATGGAGGTCCCTCATGTACCCGATAGACCTGGGGGGGAAAAAGGGGATTATCTTCGGAGTCGCCAACAACCGCAGCATCGCTTGGGCCATCGCTCAGATTCTCGCCGGAGCCGGCGCGCGCTTGGCCTTCACCTATCAGAACGAGCGTCTCAGGGACCGGGTCTCGAAGCTGGCTGGTACGCTGGACAGCCCCCTCCTGCTGGAATGCGACGTTACCGACGACGAGCAAATAGCCTCGGTGTTCGCGGAGGTTGCCCGGCAATTCGGCGGGCTTGACTTTCTGGTCCACAGCATCGCCTACGCCAATCGCGAGGACCTGGGGGGAGACTTCTCCGAAACGGACAGGGAGGGCTTTCGCATAGCCCTGGACATCAGCGCCTACTCGCTTCTCCCATTGGCCCGCCACGCCGCCGCTCTCATGGACAACGTAGGCGGCGGGAGCATAGTAACCATGACCTTTCAGGCGTCGGAGCGGGTCTTCCCCGGCTACAACGTCATGGGCACGGCCAAGGCGGCCCTCGAAAACGAGGTGCGCCAGCTCGCGGCGGAGTACGGGAAGAGGAATATCCGGGTAAACGCCATCTCGGCGGGGCCGCTGGAGACCTTGGCGGCCCGGGGTATTCACGGCTTCCTGGATATGAAAAGAGTCCACGCCGAGAAAGCCCCGTTGAAGCGCAACATCACCCACGACGAGGTGGCGAAGACGGCCCTGTTCCTTTGTAGCGACCTGTCCGGCGGCGTGACCGGCTCGGTCATCCCGGTGGACGCGGGCTATCACATCATGGCGGTGTAACCGGGGACCGTGCTCAAGAGTCCGAGATATAACAGGAGGGCCTTTTCATTGTCACCCCGAACGGAGCGAGGGGTCTAAAATCCTTCCCCTGGATGCCGGTTTGCGAGGCATTTTAGATTCCTCACTCCGCTTCGCTGCGTTCGGAATGACCCGCGGCGGTCTATATTGACCCATGGTCGAGAATGAAAAGGCCCGGAATATAACAAGATTGGAGGTTACAGGCATGGCTAGATTCGAGGAATACGCGAACAAGTACCCGAACATTCACATGGAGCGCCGCGACGGAATCCTTCAGATTACGTTCCACTCGGACGAAGGCAGCCTGAAGTGGGGCGTGCCTCCCCACCGGGACTTCGGCTACGCCTTCACCGACATCGGAAGCGACGTGGAAAACAAGGTAATCATCATGACGGGTACGGGCGATGACTTTTGCGCCGAGATAGAGCCGATACCCGGAATCAGAAATCCGCGGGGCTGGGATGCCATATACTGGGAGGGGAAAAGGCTCTTGGTGAACCTGCTCGATATAGAGGTGCCCATCATCGCCGCCGTAAACGGTCCGGCGCTGATACATTCCGAAATTCCGCTGCTCTCCGACATTGTGCTGGCATCGGAGAACGCCGTCTTTCAGGACGCCCCCCACTTCCCGAACGGCATCGTGCCCGGAGATGGGGTGCATGTAGTCTTCCCCCTGCTGATGGGTACAAACCGTGGAAGATACTTCCTGCTGACGGGCCAGAAGCTCTCCGCGAGGGAGTCCCTGGACCTGGGGCTGGTCAGCGAAGTCCTGCCGAGGGAGAACCTCGTGCCGAGGGCCTGGGAGCTGGCAGAGCAGTTGGCCCAACGCCCCCCGCTGACCCTGCGCTACACCAGGGTTGTGATGACACTCCTTATAAAGCGTTTGATGCAGGATATGCTCGGCTACGGGCTGGCCGTGGAGGGTCTGGGGGCAATAGACCTGGGGCCGGAGTAGGGCTGGGCCGTAGACCTCTTTCAAAGTCTAGGCAAAGTCTAGGCAAAGTCCAGGCAATGAGAGCGCCGCCGCCGAGGTTGTCGCAGGGTCTGTTGCTGGAAGGCCCCGTTTCTGATAGGATTCTGGCGGAAAGACAGGACAACCTGTATTTTTCAGGATATGGGAGGAGGCGAGATATGCCGTCATTCTGGGAAAATACCAAGGTAGATGGCGAGGAAATGGGGATGTACGTCAGCGTGCCCGGAGGCTCCGGCCCGTTTCCCGCCGTTGTGGTCATTCACCACGGCGCCGGGGTTGACCAGTTCAGCCGTGACATGACCGACAAGCTGGCGGAGGGAGGCTACGCCGCCGTTGCCCCTGACCTGATGCATCGTCTGGCCGAGGACAGCCCCCTTCGTTCCGCGCACCCCCGGGAGCGACTGAACGACCGGGAAATTGAGTCGGACGTCAACGCCACAGTGGAGTTCTTGCGAAATCACCCGTCCATTCAGGGCGACAATCTGGGCATTATCGGTTTCTGCATGGGTGGTCGGGTGGTCTGGCTGATGGCGGCGGCCAACAGCCATTTCAAGGCTGCGGTGCCCTACTATGGCGGCAACATAATGGAGCCTTGGGGTCAGGGTATCACGAGTACACCCTTCGACCGAGCGAATGAAATCAATGGCGCGGTGCTGTTCCACTTTGGCGTGGAAGACGAGAACCCGTCCCAGGACGACATGGCCAAGCTTGACGCCGAGCTGGCCAGGCTGGGCGTGGCCCACGAGTTCTTCACCTACCCCGACGCCGGACACTCTTTTATGGACCACACCAACCAGCAGGCACACCGGCCCGCGGCCGTCGAGGCGTCATGGCCCCGGACGCTGGACTTCTTCGCAAAGCACTTGAAGTAGCCGGCGGGACCTATGGACCATCTGAACAAGCCGTGCGTAGAGAGTCTGAAGGGGCCATTGGGCGACGTCACGCTCACCCCAACCCTCTCCCGTCGAGGGAGAGGAGGCATGGACTCCCGCTTTCGCGGGAGAGACGGTCAAGGGCGCATGACTTATTCAGGGTATCCCTAGATAGCCACCCAAGCTCCTGGACGCCTTACCAGGTGTCCAGGAGTCCGGCTTCCCAATCATACCCGCGTCCTCGCGCCGCGGCTGCGGCGTAACAGGCCATGACTCCCGGCGACGGGACACGCAGATAACCTTCAAGACCGCACCGGAGGTTATTCTGCCCCCATTGAAGACACCCCTGTACCTCTGTGCACGCGATGGGCAACAAGGCACTGAAAGGGACTCAAAATGTTACGGGTACTACCCACGTGGATGGCGGGCTATGCCGGAGTGATACTCCTGCTAACCGTCCTGCTCAACCTGGTGCTGCTGCTGCCCCGATACGCTTATGGCCTCACCCTGCCCTTTATGGAAGATACTCTCCACCTCTCCCACTTCCAGGCCGGCAGCTTCTTCACAGCCATGTCTATCATGGGTATGCTGGCTGCCGTAGTATTCGGGATGCTGGCATCCCGCTACGGGAGCCGGTTTCTCGTGGGGTTTGCGGCTATTGGCGGCGGTATTGCGATGGTCTTTCTGGGGACCTCCCCCAGCTACGCCTTTGCCCTAGTGATGAGCGCCATCGCCGGCTTCGCCACGATGGGGTGCATCACGCCGGTGATGGGCCTGCTGTCCGTCTGGTTCGCCTCGGGGCACAGGGGGACCGTAGCGGGACTGGCCGCTGCCGGGGGTGGACTGAGCTTTATCGTCGTGGGCGCACTGGTCCCCTGGCTGACGGGGCGAGACCCGGAGGCCGGCTGGCGACAGACTTGGTACGTCCTCGGTGCGATATTGATGGTCACGGGCGCACTCTCCCTGATTCTCCTGCGGGACCGTCCGGCGGGAGCCGTCGGAGCCTTACGAAGAGCGTCCTCCTGGCCTCTGGTCGCCTACAGAAACCCCTTGATCTGGCTTATAACCTTTCTGGCTTTCTGCTCGGGATGGTGCGAGGGTGTGTACGCGACCTTCTTCGGAGTCTACCTGGAGGACGAGGGTGTCGGCGGAGGCGTGAGGGGGCTTCTCTGGATGATGTTGGGGCTGCTGGGAATGGCTGGCGGTATCTTTTGGGGCAACGTCTCCGACCGGATGGGACGCGGGCCAGGGTTCCTATTTTCCTACGTCATTGTCGGGGTAGGGTGCATCCTGTTCTGGATTGCGCCCGTCATGGCGGGCTTCATAGGTTCGGTCGTGCTCTTTGGAATAAGCTTCCGCGCAGCTTACACCATCTGCGCGGCCGCAGCTGGGGACTACGTGCCACCCCAGTTCGCGGCAGCCGCTTTCGGGCTCATGGGAATGGGGGCTGGGCTGGGAAGCGCCACCGGGCCCCTCCTTGGCGGGTACATCGCAGATGTCACCGGCGCCGTTGGTTGGGTCTTCATCGTGGCTGCGGGGGCCGCTGCCATAGCGGTGTTCGCCTCGGCCTTCCTTCGCCGCCCGCCTCCCCTGGCCTGATGGCTGCCCGATAGCTGGATGAGATCCCTGCTTCCGTGCCGTCCTGCGCCGTCGCAAGAGTTGACCTGATAACCCCGGCCCTTATATTTGCCTTGCCGGGTCATCAGACCATAGATCACAGGCAGGCGTTGCGTACCGACTGGGAGAAGGCCGCCAGACGCGCATTGTTCGTCCCGTCGGCCCGGAAGCCGTTGGTTATGATGGCAACGGCCAGACCGGAATCCGGGTCCGCCCAGCCCACTGACGTCCCCGCACCGGCGTGGCCGAAGCTGTGGATGTTTACCGTTCGCGAGAACCCCATGCGAGGGTCCCCGAGCGCCAGGCCCAGGGACAGCCGGTTGTAGCTTCCATTGGCGGGGTCGGTCCCCTCCGCCTGGAGCTTCGTCACCTCGGCAACGGTCTCCGGCTTGAGGATACGCACGCCGTCCAGAGCGCCCCCGCCTAGCATCATTGCGTAGAACCGCACCAGGTCCCGGGCCGTGGCGATGCCGCAGGCCGCCGGAATAATCGCCTGGTGCACCTCGGGGCGGTTCCACATAGCCACTAGGTCCGGGAGATTGGCGAGGGGAGCGCGCATGTTGGCGTCGGCGTCTTCCATCGCGTATATCCTGGACACGCGCCCCTCCAGGGACGGGGGCAGCCCCACATACGTATCATTCATGCCCAGGGGAGCGGTCAGCTCCTCTCGGAGGAACTCGTCGAAGGGCCGCCCATCAATGCGCCTTACCAGCTCAGCGATTACCCAGCCGAAATTCATCGGATGATAGGCCAGCACAGCGCCCGGCTCGTAGACAGCGGTGGCATTCTCCATAGCCTGTACCACGGCATCCCAGTCCCGCCACTTGTCCCACGTCAATTCCGCCGGAGTCGTGGGGAAGCCCGCCTGGTGGGTGAGCACGTGGCGAAGGGTGACGCCCGCCTTCCCGTTCTTGGCGAACTCGGGCCAGTATTCGGCCACGGGGTCGTCCCAGGCCAGCTTGCCCCGCTCCCAGAGGACATGCAGACCGAAGGCGGCCAGGGGCTTGGTGGACGAGTAAAGGACGAACATCGTGTCCTCGGTTACCGGCTTCCCCGATTCGATGTCGGCTGTGCCGCCGTAGAGGTCCAACACGGACTTGCCGTAGCGGTATGCGGCCAGGGACGCGCCTGGGTGCAGTCCATTCTCAATCTGCTTGTGGAATAGCTCTTCCGTAGCTCGAAGGGCCTCGGTGTTCATCTGCACACTGTCCGCCGTTACTACCATAACGTCCCTCCTGTGGTGCTTTGAAGGCCTGGTGGCATCTATCCTGTACCGGAGCGCCTATGCTAAGCGATTGTAGATGGGGCCGCAACGGCTGTCAACACTAGCCTTACCCGGGTAACAGCCGGATATGTCTACAAAGCAATGTGCCGAAACTATGCGCGTATGGTGCCCAGCAGCGACGACTCTGAAGGAGCGTCTCGGATTCCTCACTCCGCTTCGCTCCGTTCGGAATGACATGGTTGGGGCTTGTGCTGCGTTCGGAATCGCTATGGCCTTGCGAAGGCCACATAAGTGGATGAAAATAGGTGACGCTCACCATCGTCACTCCCGCGAACGCGGGAGTCCAGGGGCATCGGGGCTTTGGATACCCGCTCCCCGTTTTCACGGGGACAAGCTTCGCGGGTATGACGAAGGGTATTTTCATGGTAATGACACGCGGCGGGGGCCTGCATCCACCCAGCCCCCCGTCTGCCGCCAGGCAGGGAGAATCAAAAGGCCGTGGACAACTAGGCATGTCCCAACAAGAAGTCCAGGGCCAGCCTGACAAACTCCTCGGGGTCGTGGTGGTGGGCTGACCCTGAAGCTCCTGGAAACACTTTCAGGATGGACCCCTCAATCTCCGCGTGGGCGAGCTCTCCCCAGAATCGCGGCACGTCGCTCTCGCCGTAGACCAGCAGGGTTGGCGACTTGACCCTGGGGCCGGCCCAGTCCATGTCGTAGCTGGTGTTGGCCTCCTGGCTGAAGCGTATCCACAGGCGACTCTTCCCTTTGATCTCCTCTCGCTTCTCCCAAAGCTCCCGGTCAAGGTTGGTAGGGCTCTGGGCCACCGCCTCTTCCCAGGTCAGCATCGGTGCGACGGGGACGTCGTAAGAGGTCGTGTCCGTATGCTGGGGCGCGAAGGACTTCTCGAAATAGGCCCTGCCCCTCTCTTTATTCCAGTAGGGCAGCCCGTCCAGCACCATCCTGTTCACCCGGTGGGGATGGTTCGCCGCCAGGTCCACCGCCACCATAGACCCGGTATGGTCTGCAACTATGTGGGTACGCTCCAGGGCTATGCCGTCCAGGACGTCCACGATGGCCCTGGTGTAGTCCTCGATGGAGTATTTCCTGGGAGGTATGTCCGAGTGGTCGAACCCGGGCATGTCAATGTTGTAGCAGGTGAAATGCCGGGCGAACGCGTCTATTGTCTTCCGCCACGACCAGCCGCTCAACCCCACCGCGTGGAGGAAGACGATAGGCTCCCCTCGCCCTACCCGATGATAGTAGACCCTCCCATCCTCCCGGGAGATGTAATGCTCTGTCCCCTTCTCCGAGACCACCTATCTGCCCTCCTTGACCCAGTCCGCCACGCGCTCACCGATCATGATGGTGGTGGCGTTGGTATTGGCCCTGATCACGTCGGGCATCACCGATGCGTCCACCACCCGCAGTCCCTCCAGTCCGTGGACCAGGCAATACTGGTCTACAACCGCCATAGGGTCCGACGCTGGCCCCATTTTGCAGGTGCCGGAGATGTGATGAGAGGTCCCAACGTTCCTCAGCAGCCAGGAATCCAGGGCGTCATCGGAAGCCAGGTCCGCATCGGTGGGCGAGACCCGTTCAATGATAACGTCCTTGAACGCGGGCTGCTCGGCAAGCCGCACTGCAAGCCGGATGGCCTTGCGCATCCGCTCCCGGTCCCAGGGATCCGTGAGGTAGTTGTAGCTCAGGCGCGGTTGCACGTTGGGGTCTCCGGATGCGAGCCTCAGCTCGCCCGAGCCGACGGCGAGTTGTAGGCTCACGCTCAGGCCGAAGTAGTTATCGCCGGTGGCGATCTGGACCTGAGCCGGGCGGTGCTCGCTGTTCATCAGGATGGGGGTAATCTGCATGTCATTGCGAGTGTTCGATCCCTCTACAGTGTAGCGAAGACCTACCTGGATACTCGGCGCCAGAACATCGGGCTGGTCCCCCCTTGCGCGGAACAGCGGACATGCGGAGGGATGGTCTCTCAAGTTTTGGCCCACGCCCGGCAGGTCCTTGACCACGTCTATATCCAGGCTCCTGAGATGGCCGGCAGGGCCCACGCCGGAAAGCATCAACAGCTGTGGCGACCCTATGGCCCCGCCGCTCAATATGATCTGCTCTCCCTCCGCGGTGAACGTCTCCCCTCCGCTCTCGGCTTCTACTCCTACGGCACGACTGCCTTCAAACAGGACGCGCCTGGTCATTACGTTAGGCCTGATGGTGAGGTTAAGCCGGTGGCGGGCCGGGTCGAGATAAGCCAGGGCCGTGCTGATACGGATGCCATCACGGTTGTTCAGCGCTCTGGGTGAGACGCCCGTGGACTCCGGGTGATTCTGGTCCGGGTCGTCGAGAAAACCTTCCGTCAGACACGCTTCATGGAAGGCGGCCGCGTGGGGTAGCCACTCTTGTCTCCTGTACCGGCGCACGGGAATGGGGCCATCGGAGCCGTGGAAGTCCCCCCGAAAGTCCAGGTCCGTCTCCATCTTGCGAAAATAGGTCAGGACCTTGGTGAAGGCCCACTCATCGTTGCCCCAGGCTGCCCAACTATCGTAGTCCTCGGGGATCCCGCGGAAGAGGACCTGGCCGTTTATGGCGCTGGACCCCCCCGTTGCCTTGCCACGGGGAATGGACAGGTCGGTCAGGTAAGGGGTGACAGTGGCCACATATCCCCAGGTATGGGGGCCATAGGCTGACATATATACGTTGTTCCCCTGCTTTATGTCTTCGGGCAGTCGCTCTAAATCTGGATAGTCGGGCCCGGCTTCCAGAAGAAGCACAGACCGGCGGGCGTCCTCTGACAGACGAGCTGCCAGGGTCGCGCCCGCCGAGCCTGCGCCAATCACGATTACATCATAGCGCATGGTCTCCTCCTTGTTCGGTCATCATACCTGTGCCGTGGCGTTCGCGGGTATTGTACATGAGAGGGCACATTCGGGTCGAGACGCAGAGTGAAAGAGTGAAGGAAGGGGCCATGCTATCCTCCAGGCTTTGACCCTTATGCTCCTTCTTTCCATGCGGACATGATAGCACAACTAAGTGCGGCGAAGGTTGCACGCCCGGAGTATAGGGGCTAAAGTATGAGGGACGATGGAAGGGGCGGTTGCCCCATTCTCTCCGAAAAGGAGGTGCGCGGCGATGCCAAACGCGCTGATAAAAGGGGTCAATATCTACTACGAGAGTCACTGCGGCGGGTCCCCACTGGTGTTCGCCTATGGCCTGGGGGGCAATACGGGTGAGTGGGCGGGGCAGGTTGCGGCTTTCTCAGAGCGCTACCGCTTCATCATCTGGGACCCGCGCGGCCACGGGAGGTCGGACAGCCCGCCCAACCGGGAGCAATACGGGTTGCAAATCTCGGCGGAGGACCTGCACGGACTGTTGGACCACCTGGGAATAGACAAGGCCTACGTGGGCGGCCTGTCTATGGGAGGCGGCATCGCTGCTCGATTCGCCGTAGCCCATCCGGAGCGCGTGGCTGCGCTGCTGATTATAGATTCGGCATCGGCCTCCGGCCTGCCCATGTCGCCGGAAATGCGCGCCATGCGGGAGAAGACCGTTGACCTGGCCGAGACCCAGGGCATGGGAGCGGTGGCGGACTACTCTATCCAGTCGAACCCCAATCTCAGGACTCAGGCTGAAGCGGGGCCGGAGGCGCTGGAAGGGCTCAGGCAGATGTTCCTGGGCCTCAACCCGACCGGCTACGCGAACACCATCCGCGCCATGCTGGAGCCCGACTTTCCCACGGAGAAGCTGTCAGAAATCACCGTCCCGACGCTGGTGCTGGCGGGCGATCAGGACCCGGCCCTGGAGCCGGCCCGCCTGACCCATGCCAGGATTCCCGGCTCCCAGCTCGTTGTCATACCCGGCGCGGGACATCTCTCGAACCTGGACAAGCCGGAGGAGTTTAACGCCCATATCCTGGAGTTTCTAAGCAAGGTGGAGGCTGGCGTCAGAGCGTAGGGCGTCGGCCACTGGGCAGTCAGCCGGCATTATTATGAAAATAGCCTGCAATCTCCATCCAGTCATTCCGGCCCCCGTATCCGGTACGGGGCAGGCTTTGAGCCGGAATCCATACCCCCGCCTTCTGGACTCCCGCTCCCCGTTTCCACGGGGACAAGCTCCGCGGGAGTGACGGTGTGGGAGTACAGCCGCCGCCATTTTCATCCCCGTGCCTGGCTTTGTAAAGGCCACAGCGTTTCGCGGGAAGGCTACTTCATAATCTCGGCGATCTGTATCTGCGGGCTAATCTGGGTGTAGTTGGGTATGTCGCTCATAATCTCGCGCCCGTGGGTCGCGAACCCGCCGTGGACCTCTTCGACCGAGTTGAATATGAGGTGTCCCGTCGCGGCGAAGGGGGCCGGAGCGCTGGGGTCCGCGCTGCTGACTCCCTGCTCTACCTCACTCCGGACCAGGCCCATAGGGTCGAGCAAGCGGTGCACCATCGGTATATGGGTGTTCAGGTAGTAGTCCATGTCAAAAGTCTTGCCCTGCTCATTGGGGTACAGTACCGATACTTTGATCATGGGTCTCTCTCCACATTATTTATACTTGATTTGTACACAGGACCAAACCCGGCTGACCCGTGTGCTCCCGCTCCAGACGCTTACACCGCGGTCCAGCCGCCGTCGGCCAGTATGGCCGCGCCCGTGATGAAGGACGCCTCGTCGGAGCAGAGGTAGGCCGCAACGTCGGCCATCTCCTCAGCATTGCCAATCCGACCCAGGGGGATGCGCGCGAGCCGGTTTGCCAGCGCCGCTTCGGGGTCTCCCGTCTGCTGCCTGTTGTTACGGGCTAGGGGAGTGTCTATAGGCCCTGGGCAGAGGGCATTTACCCGGATGCCGTCGGTGGCGTGGTCCAGGGCCAGGCAGCGGGTCAGCTGGATTACGGCCCCCTTGGTGGCCGGGTACACGGCCGAGGCTTCGACCCCCACCACCCCCATCTGGGAGGCGGTGTTGAGGATGACGCCGCCACCCTGGGACTTCATCAGGGGTATAGCCTCCTTGCATCCCAGGAATACTCCCTTCAGGTTCACCGCAAAAATCCTGTCGAAGCCCTCCTCGTCTATGTCGAGTATGGTGCCGCGTATGGCTATGCCGGCGTTGTTGAAGAGGATGTCCAGGCGTCCGTAGGCTTCAACGGCGGCCTCTATCATGCGCCGGACCGCCTGGGAATCGGTCACGTTGGCGTCAACGGCGGTGGCCGCGCCCCCTCCGGCACGGATTGACCTCACCGTCTCCTCATTGCCCTCTTCCTGTATATCTACGGCCACCACCTTCGCGCCCTCCCGGGCGAACTTGAGGGCTGATGCCTGTCCAATGCCGGAGCCTGCCCCTGTGATGAGGGCTACCTTATCCTTTAGACGCATGATCCCTCCTTCAAAATGCACGCTCAGGACATAGACCCCTGTGGAACTGAGAGCGGCCCAAGGGTGGCCGCCCGGCATGGGCAAAACGTACACCCCTTTGAAGTCGGCTTGAAGTCCGCTTCAGGCAACACGCCTCTCCAGAGCCTCTTTTACTTCCTTTAAGGACTCCCCCATAGTGCGGTCGGGATAACCGGGCACGTCCCCGTCTTGGACCACCTTCAGGGACACGAAGGTGGGGCCGGCCCCTTCCAGCACGTCCTGGATGCCGATAACGAACTCCTCCAGGCTGTCGAACTGGTAGGTCCTGGGATAGCCGCCACTCTCCGCAAAGGCCTTGAAGTCAATCCTGTCCAGGCCGGGGATGGGCTGCCCCCCGGTGGAGATGTAGCTGCCGTCCTCAAAGAGGAAATGCACCAGGTTCTCGGTGGCAGCGCTCCCCACGGTTACCAGGCTGCCCAGGTTTGTGCGCAGGAGGCTATCGGAGTCCAGCACCAGGACCTTTCGACGGGGCTGGGCCAGGGCTATGCCCAGGCCTACGGAGATGGCCTTGTCCATGCAATCGGAGATGTCGAGGTCCAGCTCTCTGCGTTGAGACACGGCGCTCCACCCCCTCAGGGCTGCCGTTGCCGATACGACGACGGCATCTTCGCGCCAGGCGCTTATGGCCTTCACCGCTTCCAGAAAGGGTATCAACGCCCGTCTCCCTCAGTTATCAGGCTGTGGGCCGCCCTCATCGTCGCCGACTCTGGAGGGACCTCTACGGACGAGAACCATGACCCACATCCCCAAGGGTATCATAACGCCTCCCAGCACCCCAAGGGGTATGCTGGAGTCGAGAAAGCCGGTGAAGAGCAGCCAGAAGCCGACTCCGAACAGGCCCCAGCCTACGGCTTGCCCAAAGAGACTTCTGGCGAGTATTTTCAGCATTACCATGAGGATAAGCCTGCACCCCCCATCCCGTCATTCCGGCCTTGAGCCGGAATCCATATCCCCGGCTTCGGGACTCCCGCTCCCCGTTTCCATGTGGACAAGCTTCGCGGGAGTGACGGCGGGGGAGTCCAGCGGCCATTTTCATGCCCTTGCATGGCCTTCACAAGGGCATGGGCAATCCGGGGACTAGCTGCCCCGGAATTAGGTTCCGAAGAGCTTGGACAGCTCCGCTATGGCGACGGTGGTGTTCCTGCCGGGCCTCTGCCGGAACTGGACCGGAGTGTTCTCTATTTCGGGGACGACCTTGAGGCATACCAGCACCGGCCCCTTTTGCTGGAGGATGTCGTCTATGTTGGTTGCAAGGTCTTCAGTGTCGTCGAACTCGTAGGCGGCGGCGTACCCGGCCTCTCTGGCCATGCCCTGGAAGCTGGCTTTCCCCTCTCCCGGGATGGGCTGCCCGCCGGTAACGGCGTATACCCCGTTCTCGAAGACGAAGTGGTAGAGGTTTTCGGGGGCCTTGTTGCTTATCGTGACCAGCGTGCCCAGGTTCATCAGCAGGCTCCCATCGCCGTCCAGCACCATCACCTTGCGTTCGGGCCTTGCCAGGGCAAGGCCCAGGCCAAGGGACGAGGCCTTGCCCATGCAGCCGCCCATCGGGAAGTCCATCTCCTCATGCTGGGTAACACTGGGTAGGCCGAACCTCATGTTACCCGCGTTCATGGTGGTGATAATCAGGCTGTCACCCCGGTGCTCGTCCAGTATCCTGACAGCATCAATGTTTTTAATCATCGCTGGAAAGACTCCTTTACTGACTACTGATACTCGGAAGGCCGCGGGCTAGCTGCCAAATTCAGTCCCCAAGAGGACTGCGACGGGTCTGGAGGTGCGGACGGCCTCATCCGCCGCGATGGATATGCGAGATGCGTCTTGGTCCTCCTCTACCAGGTAGTAGTTGATGCCCCACGCATGAAGGACGTGCTCGATGAACCGGGCTGCCGAGTCCCTGGTAACGCCGTGTCTATCCCAGCCGCGATACCCTATCAGCATCACCAGGGGCTGGTTTACATCCAGGCCAAGCCCCCGTATGGAGTCGCCCGATTCCATGATGCCCGTATTCTGGATAAGCACCACGGGTTTCTTGCCACCCACCCAGAGCCCCGCTGCGATGGCCATAGTCTCGCCTTCTCGACAGACGGGAACCAGGTCAATGGTGGGGTCTTCCATAAGCTGGTGGTACATGAAGTTGGTCTCGCTGTCCGGGAGCCACACCACATGGGTTATATTGTTCTTCTTGAGCTCCTCGACGATTGAGAGGGGATGTAGCACTGCTTCTTGCTGTTGCATCTTATCTGCTTTGCCTCCCAGTGAGTCCCCAGTGAGTCCGATAATTCAGATAAGTCAAACGAATCAGGGGGATTGCGAGCTTGACGGCCCCTATTATATGCGAGGGCAGGGCCGAGGTCAACGCTCCCTGGCGGCCCGATGCAAGCCCCACGGAGCGGTCGGGGGATGGCTAAGCCGTGGAGTCCAGCGCCTCCCTCACGGCGCGCAGCAGCGTGTCCTCCTCCTCCAGGAAAACGGTCCGGGGGTCCAGGAGGACCCTGTCGTCATCAATGCGTGCTATCACGGGCGTGCTGTAGTCCCTCAGCCTCCCCATCACCCCCTGAGCGCCCCCCGGAAGGCCGTCACACTCCAGGGTCGCCAGCCATGTGCCAAGGGTCTCGCCCGGAAGGCTGCCCCCTCCGATGGTGGAACGACTCCTCAAGACCAACGCCCTGCTGCCGATTGCCATTTGCCAGTGGTAAGCGCGGTTCTCCAGCTCCCCGGCGGAGGTGCTTATCATTCGCCAGACGGGTATTTTCGCCTCCGCTTCACCCTTCACATAGTGAAGGAGAGTCGCGCCGAGGGCGGCAAGGCTCATCTTGTCTATCCGCACGGCCCTGGCGAGGGGATGCCTCTCCAGCCTGCTGACCAGGTCCCTCCTGCCTACCACTATGCCCGCTTGAGGGCCGCCCAGCAGCTTGTCACCGGAAAAGAACACCAGCCCCGCACCCGCGGCGATGCTCTCCTGGGGTGTAGGCTCGTAGGTCAGGCCATAGTCCTGGGTGTTCAGCAGGCAGCCGCTTCCGACGTCATGGAGGACCGGGACTCCCCGGCGAGACGCGATTTCTGCAAGCTCTCCGGTCTCGGCGGAGTGGGTGAAGCCCTCAATGCGGAAATTGCTGGAGTGGACCTTGAGGAGCGCTGCGGTGTTCTCGTTGATGGCGTCCTCGTAGTCCGAGGCGTAGGTACGGTTGGTGGTGCCCACCTCGACCAGGGTGGCGCCGCTTTGGAGCAGGACTTCGGGTATGCGGAACCCCCCTCCTATCTCTACCTCTTCTCCCCTGGAGACTATGACCTCTTTGCCTTTGGCCAGGGCTGACAGGCCCAGGAGAAGGGCAGAGGCATTGTTGTTCACCACCAGGGCCGACTGGGCACCCGTGAGCTGGCAAAGAAGGGGCTGGATGTGTCCCTGGCGGGAGCCACGCTTTCCCTCCAGCAGGTCGAGTTCCAGATTGCTGTAGCCCTCAGCAGCCTGGAGCATGGCCTCCATAGCGTCCAGGCTCAGGGGAGTACGGCCCAGGTTGGTATGTATAATGACGCCCGTGGCGTTGATGACCGGGCGGGGATACACCCTACCCAGCAGCTCAACACGCTGGGCCACGGAGGCGACGATCTCGTCCGCAGTCGGGGCGTTGTAGCCGTTGCGTATAGCGCCCCTGGCCTCCTCTATCTGCTCCCTTACGAGATTTGTCACCCAGTCCCGGGTATACTCCCCAATCAGCGTCCTGATTGGCCTGCTGGACAGCACGCTTTCCACGCTGGGCAAGTTCCGGAACTCCATGGGCTCTGCCTCCGGGGATTCAGCCAAGTGTGATACATACCCTGTCGCTAACCAATTTTATCACGAAATGCGCCGTTATACCTTACGGTCAGCCATGAAGTCAGGGTCTTTCAATTCTCGACACCAGGTGAATACAGGCTCCCGCCGCGTGTCATTCCGAGCTCAGCGAGGAATCTAAAATGCTTGGATAGCAGCACGCCTAAGAGCCTATCCTAAAAACCGGTGAAACCCGCTGAGTAGTGAATGAGGAAGGAGGCAGAGGAGCGGCTAAACTTGGGGAATGACGAAAGCGAAAGAACCCAAGCCGCCTCGACCACCCCGCGCCGGCCCAGCCTCTCCGACCAACCCCACCACCGGCTCCTTCCAAGTATCCGACGAACTGTGGGAGGCACTGGCTCCACTCCTTCCCCAGCGGGTGAATACCCATCCCTTGGGCGGAGGCCGCCCCCGGGTCCCGGACCGGACCTGCGCCAACGGTATCTTCTACGTGCTTCGCACCGGTTGCCAGTGGAAGTCCTTGGATGCCACCGGCATTTGCTCCGGCTCCACCGCCCACCTGCGCTTTCAGGAATGGGCCGCCGCCGGGGTGTTCCTGGAGCTATGGCGGACCGGGCTGGAACGCTATGACGAATTGAAGGGTTTGGACTGGAGCTGGCTGAGCATGGACGGGGCCTTGACCAAATCCCCCTTGGGCGGGGGGGAAAACCGGTCCCAACCCCACGGACCGGGGTAAGAGCGGGGTCAAACGCAGTCTGTTGACCGAAGCCGGGGGCATTCCGGTGGGGCTGGCAGTGGACGGGGCCAACCGCCACGATATGAAGCTGGTGCGGGCCACGGTGGACAGCCTCCCCGTGCCACGCCCCGCGCCCAGCCCGGAGCATCCCCAGGGTCTGTGCTTGGACAAGGGCTACGACTTTGATGAGGTGCGCCGGACCGTGGACGAGTTTGGCTTCACGGCCCACATACGCAGCCGTGGGGAAGAGGCTCAGGCCATCAAGAAAGAGGCCGGCTTCAAAGCCCGGCGCTGGGTGGTGGAACGCACCCACAGCTGGATGAACCGCTTCCGGCGCATTTTGGTCCGCTGGGACAAGTCTCCCACCAACTACATAGCCTTTCTTCATTTCGCCTGTGCCCTTATCGCTCTCAGAGCCGCCGGGTTATTAGGATAGGCTCTAAGAAGGCAAGGACATTAGACCCCCCGCTCCGCTCGGGGTGACGATTGAAAGGCCCTGGGTATGAAGTATGATGTTGGGACACGGCCTACCATGAACTCAAACTCGGTGTTACACTACCCGGCATGGATAAAGTCCGGATTGCATCGAGATTGCGAAGGGTTGGTGAGCTATGAGAGCAGTCTGGTATGAGCGGAACGGCCCCTCCGATGTCCTGCGAGTCGGCGAGATGCCCGACCCTGAGCCGGGTCCGGGGGAGGTGCGCGTCCGCA
Source organism: Dehalococcoidia bacterium (assembly GCA_965197405.1). Classification (GTDB taxonomy): domain Bacteria; phylum Chloroflexota; class Dehalococcoidia; order Lucifugimonadales; family JAGWBF01. The sequence continues at coordinate 314,737 of OZ240206.1, forward strand.
TCGTCTCTTCCGGGATCAACCCGTCGGACTGGAAGCGACGGATGGGCTTGACTATACCGATAAACTTCCCCAAGGTGATTCCCCACCAGGACGGAGCGGGCGTCATAGACCGGGTCGGCGCGGGCGTGCCGGAGACGCGCATTGGCGAGCGCGTCTGGCTTTACGAAGCGCAGACTGGCCGTCCCTTTGGCACAGCCGCCGACTGCACTGTCCAGCCTGCCGGACGCGTGATGCTCCTCCCTCCCAACACCAGCTTCGACGAGGGCGCGTGCCTGGGGGTCCCGGCTATGACCGCCCATCGCTGTGTCTTCTCCGATGGCCCGGTCACCGGCAAGACCCTGCTAATCACAGGCGGCGCGGGGGCAGTCAGCAACTATGCCATCCAGCTATCGAAGCTGGATGGCGCGAGGGTCCTCGCGACCGTAAGCTCCGATGAGAAGGCTGTCATGGCGACCGCCGCCGGCGCAGACCACACCATCAACTACCGGACAGAGGACTCCGTGGCCCGCATTATGGAAATCACCAATGGAATGGGTGTGGACCACATCGTTGAGGTTGACTTTGCGGGGAACTTCCACGTAAGCAGGGAAGTCCTCAGAACAAACGGGGTACTCGCCGTTTACGCCGCGGGAACAGCCCCCCAGCCTCCGGTCCCCCTCCAGTTCAGGGCCAGCAACGTCACCCTTCGCCTCGTGCTGGTCTACGATATGCCGGAAGCGGCGAAGCAGGCCGCCGTGGAAGAGATTACCGGTCTTCTGGAGGCGGGCAAGCTGCGCCATGTTTTAGGCCCCCACTTTCCCCTGGAGTCTGCGGCACAGGCGCACGACGCCGTGGAAGGTGGCGCCATCGGCAAGGTTATCCTGGACGTGGGGGCCTGCACCTAGCTTCAAGTAAACGCCAGCTCTTCTTGCGACCACCATAAGTTAAAGGGCGACCCTCCAATGAGCGGCGCGGGTGGGGAGGTTGTAGAAGCTTGTGGTGGGCCTGCCGAAGCTGAGCTATAGCTTTTTCAGTTCGAATTGGTGTAACATTGCTGCACTGGCTGTCCTATACGCGTAGAAGGGCATGTATTCCGCAAAGACTACCTCAGCTTGGTCTTCCATATTGGTCTCTCCCAGGGGGCCGCACCCAACACGGACCGAGAGGCCTGAGGTGGTCTGAAGGAAGTGCTAAGTGAAGGATGAAGACAGGACAAAAGAGCAGCTTATAGCTGAGGTGGCTGCTCTACGGCAGCGAATCGCCGAAATGGAAGCATCGAAGGCCGGGCGTGAGCGCGTGGGGCACCGGCTGGACCACGGAGCAAATTCCTCGCAGGACCGGGCTAATATACTGGTGTCCATTCTCGACTGCGTGCCCGACGGGGTGGTGGCCGCCGATAAGAACGGGGAGTTCCTGCTGTGGAACCCGGCTGCTGAGCGAATAATCGGCAAGGGGGCGATGAACTCCAAGCCCGACGAGTGGGCTGAAATGTATGGCGGTTTTCTTCCGGACACGGTGACGCCTTTTCCCACTGACGACATACCGTTGGTGCGGGCAATACGGGGGGAGAGCACGGACGCAGTGGAAATGTTCGTGCGTCACCAACAAGTGGATGAAGGCACTTACATCAGTGTCACGGGGATACCTCTGAAAGATGAAAAAGACGACCTGATAGGCGGTATCGCCGTCTTCCACGATATTACCCGGCGCAAGCGGGCGGATGCGGCGCTGCGGCAGACTGAAAAGAGGTATTACAACATATTTGAAGGCGCTGCCGTGTCCATCTGGGAACAGGACTTCTCCGAGGTTAAAGCGGCCATTGACGACCTGAAAGCCCGGGGAATCACGGACTTTCAGGCGCACTTCGACCAGCATCCGGACCTCGTTGACGAGGTCATACGGATGACAAAAATCCTGGACGTCAACGATACGTCGCTAAGACTGTATGGAGCGACAAGCAAAGAGGAGCTGATGGGGTCCCTGGACAAACTGTTCCTGCCGGAGTCCCGTCAGACCCTCCTGGAGTTGCTTGTCGCCATGGCCGACGGAGAGACTTATTTCGAAGCCGAGAGCGCCATCAAGGACCTGCAGGGGAACCGCATAGACATACTGGTGACGATGGCGATGTACTCCGTGAATAGGGAATTCGACAACGTTCTGGTCAGCTCCATAGACATCACCCGGCGAAAGCAGGCTGAACGGGCGCTTCAGAGATACACCGAGGAGCTATCTCGCTCCAATGCCGAGTTGGAGCAGTTCGCTTACGTGGCCTCCCACGACCTCCAGGAACCGACGCGCAAGGTCCAGGCATTCGGCGACCGCCTCGAGGCCGTGTCCGGCGACGCGCTTGGCGACCGGGGACGCGACTACCTGGAGCGGATGAAGGACGCGGCAGGACGTATGCAGACCCTGATCAATAACTTGCTGACCTACTCGCGAGTTACGACCAGGGCCCAGCCCTTCGTTCCTGTCGAGCTTTCCCAGGTCGCGCGGGACGTACTGTCCGACCTGGAAGTGAAGATAGAGAAGGAAGCCGCACGGGTGGAAGTGGGCGACCTGCCGACAATTGACGCCGATCCAACACAGATGCGTCAATTGCTCCAGAACCTCATCGGCAACTCTCTGAAGTTCCATCCAGAGGGAGAGACCACGGTCGTCAAGATTCATGGCGAGCTCTTGAAGGGTGAGGGACAGCGCCAGAGGGGAATCGCCCCTGTGGACGGGCGCTGCCAGATAATCGTTGAAGACAACGGCATCGGGTTCGATGAGAAATATCTCGACCGCATCTTCACAATTTTCCAGCGCCTTCACGGCCGCAACGAATACGAGGGGACGGGTATCGGCCTGGCGGTCTGCCGTAAGATTGCCGAACGTCATGGCGGAGACATTACGGCGAAAAGCGCACCGGGGCATGGAGCGACCTTCATCGTTACGCTCCCCATTAAACAAGACGCGAGGGAAGCGGTACAGTGAGCAGCGACAGGGAGCCTATCATAATCCTCATGGCCGACGACGACCCGGAGGACCAGATGCTGGTCAGGGAAGCGTGGAAGGAAAGCCGGTTGGCCAACGACCTGAGATTCGTCAGCGATGGCGAGCACCTGATGGACTACCTGTACCGTCGCGGGGAGTACGGCGACCCCGGCAGCTCACCGCGCCCGGGGCTGATATTGCTCGACCTGAACATGCCCAAAAAGGACGGGCGCGAGGCGCTGGAGGAGATCAAGGCCGACCCCGACCTGATGCGAATTCCAATCGTGGTGCTGACGTCGTCGAAGGCTGACGAGGACATAGTTAGGAGCTATAACCTGGGGGTCAGCGGGTTCATCACCAAGCCGGTCACCTTCGACGGGTTGGTCAGGATAATGAAGGCCCTGGGAAAATACTGGATCGAGATAGTCGAGCTTCCGCCGCAAAACACTGAGGAGTGACACACTCTTGCGCCTCCTTGCGTCTCATGGAGGGGGAATTCTGACGAGGTAAAAGGCGTGAATGAGCATCTAAGGGATACAAGCTCAACCCATAGCACCCGGCTCATCAAGGTTTTGCTGATTGAGGACGACCCCGATGACATCTTCCTGGTCAGGGACAACCTTGCCGAAGCCAGAGGCGCCAAGTTCGAGGTGGAATGTGCCGAACGCCTCTCCAGGGGACTGGACCGGCTCGCAGCAGGGGGGATTGACGTGGTCCTGCTGGACCTGTCACTTCCCGACAGCTCCGGCACCGAGACCTTCCTACAGGTGCACTCGGAAGCGCCGGAGGTGCCGATTGTGATGCTGACCGGTCTCGACGATGAGGGGACCGCCTTTCAGGCCGTTCAGGGTGGGGCCCAGGACTATCTGGTCAAAAGTCAGGTGGACAGCCCTTCGCTGGTGCGGTCCTTGCGCTATGCCGTTGAGCGGCATGACCTCTTGTCGGAGTTGGTCGCGCGCACCCAGGAGCTTTCCCGGATTAACTCAGAGCTTGAGTCCGAAATCAAAGAGCGCAAGCGGGTGGAGGAAGCGCTGGCCGCACAAGCCAACGAGCTAGAGCGCTCCAACAAAGAGTTGGAGCAGTTCGCATACATAGCATCCCACGACCTGCGGGAACCCCTGCGCATGGTCACCAGCTATGTGGAGATTCTCGCCGAGGACTACAAAGGGAAACTGGATAGCAGCGCCGATAGGTACATCGGCTACGCCGTGGATGGGGCTAGTCGCATGACGACGCTGATTGACGATATTCTGGCCTTCTCTCGCGTGGGCACCCAGAGAAGGCCCCTTGAACCGACGGACTACAACGATATTCTCCCCCAGGTCGTCGCCGGTCTCAAGATAGAAATCGAAGACAGCGGGGCGGTGGTGACCTGTGACGACCTGCCCACGGTGAACTGTGATTCCACGCTGGTGGAGCAGCTATTCCAGAACCTGATCAGCAACGGGATCAAGTTTCGCGGGGAGGACCCGCCTCATATTCATGTCTCCGCTTACAATAGCGGAGATGAGTGTGTTTTTTCAGTCCGAGATAACGGTATCGGAATCGAACCGAGGCATTACGAGCGCATCTTTCAGATGTTTCAGCGGCTGCACCATCGCTCCGAATACCCGGGGACTGGCATCGGGCTGGCTCTTTGTCATAAGATAGTGGAGCGTCACGGGGGACGAATCTGGCTGGAGTCAGAGATGGGTAAGGGTTCCACTTTCTATTTCACGATCCCGGTACTAGAGAAAGGGGTAATCCACGATGACACTCGGAACGAATGAAAATCCGATTGAGATTCTCTTAGTAGAGGACAACCCTGGAGACATAGAGCTGGCCCAACGGGTCATAAATGGTGCTGAGATGAATTGCAGGGTATCTATGGCGGAAGATGGCGAGGTGGCAATGGCTTTTCTCCACAGGCAGGGCCAGTATGTAAATGCGCCTCGTCCGCACCTGATTCTGTTGGATTTGGCCATGCCCAAAAAAGACGGATTTGAGGTACTGGCCGAAATCAACGAGGACCCCGGTCTTAAAAGCATCCCCGTCATGATATTAACTTCGAGACAGTCCGACCGGGACCTCGTCCAATCCCTGGGTGTACCCCCCAGCCGTTACTCCGGCAAGCCGCTGGAGCTCACCCGGTTCAATATCATATTGAACCAGGCGAGGGCCGCTTCCACCCAGCCCCGGCAACCGGCAGCAGTGTCGCCAGCTCCGCAACCGGCTGCTGAGCAAGAGCAACCAAAGAAGTCTCGAAAATGGTGGTGGCCTTTCGGATAAGAGGGTGTTTTCCAAGGTGTTGCCCCTTAGGACCTTCTCTCCCGTCAAGGGAGAGGATTGAGGCGAGGGTGATGAGTGTTACGTCAAGAGCACGACGCCTGAGAAAACGAGCAAAAGGGTTGGAACAACTCCCCCTCATCCCTTCGGCAAGCTCGGGCCAGGCTCTAACCTTTTCCCACCAGGGGAGAAGGCACTTTGGAAACGGCCACAATGCCGATGCTGCCGGAATATGGAGGTGACTTGAAGTGACACTGGGAAAGGCCGACCGACCAGTCCAGATCCTGCTGGTAGAAGACAATCCGGCGGACGCGGAGTTGACCGAGCGGGCCCTTAACAATTCAGGGTATCACCATAACCTGACCGTGGCGGCAGACGGCGAGGAGGCGATGTCATTCCTTTATGGACACGGCATATACGCGACCGCATCCCGCCCCGATCTGATTCTCCTGGACCTGAAGCTGCCCAAGAAAGACGGCCTTGAGGTCCTCGAGGAAATCAAAACGGACCCCGACCTGAAGGTCATCCCCGTCATCATCCTCACCTCGTCCGGGGCACAAAATGACCTGCTCAAGTCCTACGGACTGGCTGCCAATAGCTACATCAGAAAGCCCATGAACCCAAGGGTATTCTACAAGATGATAAGCGGGGTCCTCGATTACTGGATCAAGCTTTCCGAGATACCATCTGAGCAGTAGAGCAATCAAGTAATCGAGCCGGCCTCTGCGCTCCCGGTGAATGGGGAAATGCGTCCGGAAGTCACTGATTTGCCATTCAACCACCAAGGACGGCGCCATGTACAACCGCAAACTACATATACTCCTCGTTGAGGACGACGCGGACGACTACGTCATTACCCGCGACCTGCTCTCCGAAATCGAGGATATAGTGTTCGAGTTGGACTGGGTGTCGAGCTATGACGCGGCCCTGGAGGAGATTAAGCGGGACCATCACGACGTCTACCTTCTCGACTACCGCCTTGGCGCGCACAACGGTCTCGACCTCCTGAAGCAAGCCATTGCAAACGGCTGCAAGGCGCCTATGATTCTATTGACCGGCCAGGGTGACAGGGAAGTGGACATCGAGGCGATGAACGCCGGAGCGGATGAATACCTGGTCAAGGGCCGGATTGATTCACTGCACTTGGAGCGCTCAATTCGCTACGCCTTTGAGCGCCGCCGGCTGCTGATGGAGATAGAGCGGCGCGAGCGGGAGCTGGAAGTCCGCTCCCTGGAGCAGATTTCTCATCCCGCCGGACCGGCTGTCTTGTCCCAAGAAACGATAAGTACCCTGCCACTCAGAGAGGCCATGCCCGAGACCTTCGAGGAGCTGGTCCACCGGTATGGAAACCTGCTGGATACCGTTCTGGAGCAGGACGTATCCGAGGAGTACAATATCTCCGAGGAGCTTAGTGGAATAGGAACGCAGCTAGGAGCGCTGAACGTTGAAGCTGCCGACGTGGTGGCGATTCACACCGAAGCCTTCAAGCGAAGGCTTCGAGACGATAGGTCTCAGAGGGCCCAGGCCTATATGCGAGAGAGCCGTCTCATGGTCATAGAGCTTATGGGCAAGCTGGTCTCCTTCTATAGAGATAGCTCCTTGGGCATTCGAGCGCCTCAGCCGAGCAAAGACGAAGCAAAGCAGTAGAAGCCGTAACACGAAAGCCGGAGCCGGGCCGGGCCTGTAGTCCGTGGCGATTGAGGAGGTCCCCGCTACCTTGATTGTCTGCCACTGCTTCAAAGTGTCGGATAGAGAAATCCGGCTGACAATAGAGTTGGGAGCCAGAGACGTTGAGGCGGTCGGCGACGGGTGCGGAGCCGGCTGGGGCTGCGGCGGGTGCCATGAATCCATTCAGAAGATGATCGAGAAAGCCATCAGGAAGATCGAGAAGAGCAGCAGCAAAAGGGCCGGCAGCAAAGGTTGAGAGGTCCACTACTTTATGAAGCTCAAAGAGGGATAAGGAGGAATAGTGAAAGGGCATGACGACATCATAGACCTGCTAAACGAAATTCTCACCGCAGAGTTGACCACGATTAACGTGTACTTCCTGCATGCGCGCATGTGCCAGAATTGGGGCTACGACCGGATGTGGGCGAAGATAAGAGAGGAGTCCATAGATGAGATGCGCCACGCGGATGCCCTCATCGAGCGCATTCTGCACCTTGAAGGTCTGCCCAATCTACAGCGTTTGGGAAGCGTAAGCATCGGAGAAACTGTGCCCGAGCAGCTTCAGATTTCCCTGGGATTCGAGAGGGCCAGCATAACGAAGCTGAACCAGGGCATCGAGCTTTGCCGCAATCTCGGCGACAATGGCAGCCGTGAACTGCTGGAGGAGCTTCTCGAAGGGTCGGAGCAGTCCGAGGCCTGGTTTGAAGCGCAGCTTACCCTGATTAACCAGGTTGGAGAAGCGAACTACCTGGCACGGCAAATCTTGAAGGACGAATAGTGTTGAAAAATGGTGTACCCACATAGGCCGCCCTGACATTGCCATGAAAATAGCCTGACCCCTATCCGATGTCATTACCATGAAAATAGGGTTTTCATCCCCTTACTTGGCCTTCGCAAGGCCATAGGCGATTACTACGAAAATGCCCTTCGTCACACCCGTGAAAGCGGGTATCCACGTCCCCGACGCCTCTTGGACTCCTGCTTCCGCAGAGCCTGCCCCTGCGAAAGCAGGGGAGTGACGCTGGGAAGGCTGGCCGCTATTTTCATCCCCTTATGTGGCCTCACAAGGCCATAGGCAATTCCGAGCGCAGCGAGGAATCTAAAACTCTGTGCTCTCGAATAAGGCTGCACTTGAGATTCCTCACTTCGTTTCGCTGCGTTCGGAATAACATGCGGTGAGGCTTGTATTAGTATGAAAATCGGCTATTTTCATCCTCTTACGTGGCCTCGGCAAGGCCATAAGCAATTCCGAAGCAGATTGAAATGACAAGCTTTACCAGGCCCAAAGTATTCGTGACCCGTCTTATGGACCAGGATGCCCTGGACATGATAGCCGAGGCGTCGGATATGGAGGTATGGCCCGGAGAGTATCCCCCGTCTCCCCAGGTCCTTCGAGAGAGCCTGCGTGACACGGAGGCCGTGCTCACCAACATCATGGACCGTGTGGATAGCGCCTTGCTGGATGCATCGCCGCGCCTCAAGGTGGTCAGCCAGATAGCGGTGGGCGTGGACAATATAGATGTGGCGGAAGCCACCCTCCGAGGCATTCCTGTGGGCTACACCCCCGGAGTCCTGTCCAAGGCCACCGCCGACCACGCCTTCGCACTGCTTATGGCGTCGGCCCGGCGCCTGGTGGAGACCGAGCGGTGGACCAGGGCGGGCAACTGGAAGGTGGCCTATCACCCCATGTACTGGCTGGGGGCGGATGTCAGTGAAGCGACCATCGGTATCATTGGCATGGGCAAAATAGGGCTGGAGATGGTGAAGCGCGCCCTTGGCTTCGATATGAAGGTGCTTTATTATTCTCTCACCCGAAAACGGGAGGAAGAGGAACGTTACAGGATGGAGTACGTTGACCTCGCCACCCTGCTGGGAAGCTCCGATTTCGTCACTCTGCACGTTCCCCTCACGCCGGAGACACGTTACCTGATAGGGGAAAATGAGATGGCTGCCATGAAGCCCTCCGGCATCCTCATCAACGCCTCTCGTGGTCCGGTGGTGGACCCCAGAGCGCTTTACAAGGCCCTCAAGGAGGGCTGGATAAGAGCGGCGGCGCTGGATGTCACGGACCCGGAGCCTATACCCTCCGACGACCCACTCCTCACCCTCGACAACCTGATAGTCACGCCCCACATAGGGAGCGCTTCCGAAGGGTCGCGAAAGAGCATCTGCCTGCTTGCCGCAAGGAACCTCCTGGCCGGACTCAAGGGAGAGCGGCTGGTGCACTGCTTCAACCCGGAAGTGTATGGGTCCGAGTGACTTATCTAGCTGGCTCAACATCGTCAGACCGTGGTAAGGCACGACGTGTAACACAGGCTGGGCAGTAGCAGCTTTGGCGGTCTCTAGTACTCAGCATCCCTATGCCCGTGTCCCGGGCCGTGCAGAGGTAAGTAACTGCTTGTTACTTGGTAGCATCCACCCCGAGACGGTGCGCAAGACGCTGAAAAAACCAACTCAAGCCTTGGCTGAAAGAGTGTTGGTGCATCCCGCCGGAAGGCAATGCGGACTTTGTGTGAGCGATGGAAGATGTGCTGGAGGTATACCAGCGCCCCTGTGGGGACACTGAAGTGTTGGTGTGCCTGGATGAAACCAGCAAACAACAGGTGAAGGAGACGCGGGCGCCGCGACTGGCTCGGCCCGGTGCGGCCAGCGGGTACGATTACGAGTATAAGCGCAACGGGGTCAGCAACCTTTTCATGCTGTTTGCGCCGTTGGAAGGATGGCGGCGGGTCGGAGTGACGGACCGGCGGACGAAAGTGGACTGGGCGCACCAGGTGAAGAAGTTGGTGGACCAGGACTACCCGGACAAGGACCGGATTGTGCTGGTGATGGACAACTTGAACACGCATCATCCGGCCTCGTTATACGAGGCGTTCGAGCCGATGGAAGCGCGGCGCATTGCGGAGCGTCTGGAGATTCACTACACCCCCAAGCATGGGAGTTGGCTGAACATGGCTGAAATTGAGATCGGAGTGCTGGCCCAGCAGTGCTTGGACCGCCGGATTCCCGATCAAGAGGCGCTGCGCCGGGAAGTTGCCGCCTGGCAGGACCAGCGCAACCGGGACATGGCGCGAGTGGACTGGCGCTTCACCACCGCCGATGCACTCATCAAACTGAAGTCTCTTTACCCAGCAATCCCAAATAGCTGAACTACTAGGTAGCAGACCGACGGAAGGCACGGCAGAGCAGAAGCATAGTGAAAGTCCTTCAAGTGATTCATGGCTACCCGATGCGGTACAACGCGGGCTCCGAGGTGTATACCCAGGGCTTGGCGCAGGTGCTTGCCGAACGCCATGAGGTGCACGTCTTTACCAGGCAGGAGAACGCCTTCCTTCCCGAGTATGCGATGCAGCGCGAGGCCGACCCTTCCGACTCTCGAATCACGCTTCACGTAATCAACATGGCGAGGGCGCGGGACGGATACCGACACGCCGCAGTGGACCAAGCCTTCGCCCGCCTATTGGATGAGGTTCGCCCGGAAGTGGTCCATATAGGACACTTGAACCACCTGTCCACCTCTCTCGTGTTCGAGGCGAGAGCGCGACGGATTCCCGTCGTATTCACGCTTCACGATTACTGGCTGATGTGTCCGAGGGGCCAGTTCATCCAGATGTACCCGCAGGACGCTACCGACGTCTGGGCGGTCTGCGATGGGCAGGACGACAGGAAGTGCGCCGTCCGCTGCTACGTGCGCTACTTCTCGGGCGGGGAAGACGAGTACGAGGACGATGCGGCCTACTGGACGGGATGGGTGGGCCGACGAATGGAACATGTCCGCGAGGTGTGCGACGCTGTCGATATGTTCATTGCGCCGTCCAGGTATCTTCTGCGGCGGTTCAGAGATGACTTCGGCATCCCCGACCGGAAACTCGCATACCTCGACTACGGCTTCCACCGGCAGCGCATGGAGGGCCGGAGTAGAATACGGGGTGAGCCGTTCACGTTCGGCTACATTGGGACACACATACCGGCGAAGGGAGTCAACCATCTCATAGAGTCCTTTGGAAAAGTCTCCTCCAGTCCTAGGCTCCGAATCTGGGGACGCCACCGGGGCGTCGAGACCGAGGGACTGAAGGTGTTGGCGCGAAGCCTGCCCGGCTCAGCGGGAAGCCGCATCGAGTGGATGGGAGAGTACAGGAACCAGGATATCGTTTCCGACGTATTCAACCGCTGCGACGCAATCGTCGTCCCTTCGATCTGGGCGGAGAACTCTCCCCTCGTCATTCACGAGGCGTTGCAGGCCAGGGTTCCCGTGATAACCGCCGACTACGGCGGAATGGCGGAGTACGTCCATCCCGAGCGGAATGGCCTGCTCTTCGCCCATCGCGACCCACGCTCCCTCGCGGAGCAGATGCAGAGACTGACCAAGGATCCACAGATGGCAAGGCGGCTGGGCAGAAGGGGCTACGTGCAGTCGGACGACGGGAACGTCCCGGACATGGTGGAGCACTCCCTTTCTGTGGAGAGAATTTATGACAGACTGATAAACGGAGGCGAATGAAAATGGCCGAAGTCGCCGTCGAACAGAGCTCAAAGCCAAAGGCAGGGTCAACCCGGACGACCAAGGAACGATCAGGTCCCTGGCGGATTACTTTCGATACCAACCCCGACGATTGCAACCTCCACTGCATCATGTGCGAGGACCATTCGCCCTACAGCTTGACCCAGACCGACAGGAGGAAGGCAGGACGTCCCAAGCGTCGAATGGGCATCGACCTGATTCGCCGGGTCATGGAGGAGTCCAGGGGCACGGGCTTGCTCGAGATCATCCCCTCGACCATGGGAGAGCCTCTGCTCTACCGGCACTTCGACGAAATTTTGGACCTCTGCGCGGAGTACGGAGTCAAGCTCAACCTGACTACCAACGGGACATTTCCCAAATGGGGAGCCAGGGCATGGGCCGAGCGGATCGTACCCGTCACGTCCGACGTAAAGGTGTCTTGGAACGGCGCGACGAAAGCGACCCATGAGAACGTCATGCTCGGATCGACTTGGGAGACCGTTCTCGAGAACGTTCGGACGTTCATCGGCGTCAGAGACGCCCACGCGGGGCGTGGCGGCAACCGTTGCCGCGTAACGTTCCAGGTGACATTCATGGAGATCAACGTGTCTGAGCTTCCCGGCATAGTGAAGCTGGCTGCCGATCTCGGCGTGGACAGGGTGAAGGGTCACCATTTGTGGGTCCACTTCACCCAGATGCGTCACCAGTCGATGCGGAGAAGCCCGGAGGCCATCGCCCGCTGGAACGCCATTGTGGATTCGGCATACGAGGTGGCCGAGCGTCACAGGTTGCCGAGCGGCGACCGCGTTCTGCTGGAGAATATCTTCAGGCTCGATGGGAACGGTGAAGGAGACATTGCCCCTGACGGTGAATGCCCGTTTCTCGGACAGGAGGCGTGGGTGGCCTCCGACGGCAGGTTCAATCCTTGCTGCGCCCCGGACGCGCTACGCCGAACGCTCGGCTACTTCGGGAGCGTCAACGACATGAGCCTGTACGACATCTGGGAGAGCGCGGAGTACAGGGACCTTCAGGCCAATTACATGAAGAACGCGCTGTGCCAGGGTTGCAATATGCGAAAGCCGGCGGACTCATGAAAGATCGCTGGCAACAATACAGCATATCCGAAGATGCGTCCCACCACATCTATCGGGGAGGTCCTGCATATCAGCCGAGATTCCACGAGGTGCTGAAGTTCCATGAACCCGGACTCGCTCCGGTTCTTGATGCCTCGGGCGCGTACCACATCACCCCTGATGGGCTGGCAGCCTACGAACCGCGCTATATCAGAACGTTCGGATTCTACGAGGGCCGCGCAGCCGTCCATTCGGAGGATGGATGGTTACACATCCTCCCAGATGGGACCCCCTTGCACGGGGAGCGCTATGCGTGGTGCGGCAACTTCCAGGAGAGACGCTGCGCCGTCAGGCAGCCTGGCGGCGGCTACTTTCACATTGCAGATGATGGCTCACCGGCTTATCGAGAGCGTTACCGGTACGCCGGAGACTTCAAGGATGGCCACGCAGTCGTTCAGCGCGAGGACGGCAAGCATACCCACATAGACGCTTCCGGCAATCTGCCGCATGGTCGATGGCTCCATGACCTGGACGTCTTTCACAAGCGTTACGCCCGTGCCTGCGACTCCAACGGCTGGCATCACGTGGACATGATCGGGGAGCCTCTCTACAGGAAGCGGTTCAAGACTGTAGAACCGTTCTATAACGGGCAGGCCCGCGTAGAGGGGTTCGACGGCTCCCTATCGGTCATAGATGAGTCGGGGCAGACCGTGTTGGAGCTCAGAAGGCCTTCGCAATCGCATCTCGAACGGCTGTCGGGCGATATGATCGGTTTCTGGCGAACCCAGGCGATCCATGCTTCTGTGGAGCTAGGTGTCTTCGAGTGTCTGCCCGCATCCGCGAAAGAGGTCGAGCGACAGGTCCAACTGCACAGATCGGTTGGGGTCAGATTGATGAGAGCGCTCATGGAGATGGAACTCTTATGGAGGGACACAGAGGGACTCTACCATCCGACCGAGCGCGGTTCGCTCCTCATGCAAAGTCACCCCCTCTCGCTTGCGGATGCGGCTCGACATTGGGGGAGGGAGTCCTATGAAGCCTGGTCCGGCGTTGCTCGATCACTTCGGACCGGAGAGTCCGCCTTTGAGCGAGTTCACGGAGAGAACTTCTTCGACTGGATGCGGGACAGACCTGACGATCTACAGACCTACCATTCGGCCATGTCGACGTACGCCAGACACGACTACCGAGTCCTTGCCAACTCGGTAGACTTCTCGGCCCACGACAGCATTCTGGATGCGGGAGGCGGTACCGGAGAGCTGGCATTCGCTCTGTTGCGTTCCTGCCCCGGACTGGAGGCAACGGTCATGGACAGGGCGGAGGTGGTGAAAGCTGTCAGACCGCCCGCAGACCTCAAAGGGCGGTGCCGGTTCGTTGCGGGAGACCTCTTCGAGAAATGGCCTGTTACGTCAGGTGCCGTCATTCTGGCGAGGGTGCTCCACGACTGGCATGATAATGACGCTCTGCGAATTCTGAGGCGCGCCCGCGAAGCGATGTCCAAGGACGCCACACTCTACATGGTGGAGATGGTTCTGGACAACGCAACCGGCGAGGGCGGGCTGCTGGACTTGAACATGCTCGTCATGACTCAGGGAGTTGAACGCACGGAGAAGCAGTTCAAGGACATCCTAAATCAAGCCGGTTTCGGCCTGCTCGACATGATCGAGACAGGGTCCGTAAGCTCAGCCATCCGCGCAAGGGCGTTATGAACGGTCCTTACGGCGTCTCTTGGATCGTCAAACAACTCGGCGGCATACCGGCCCAAGCTGACGCAGCACTCATTTTGAGACATGCTGAGCGGGGGGATATTCCTCCAGGGACATTCGGCGATGACGTGCCGCTGACCACCCGTGGAGTCGCTTCCTCAGAAAAGCTTGGAGCGATGCTGTCCAGCATAAGGCCGCGGGTCAGGGCTACCGCCAGCCCTGTACCAAGGTGCGAGTCGACGGCGAAGGCCATACTTCGCGGCGGAGGGTGGCCTGAAGAGGTTGCCCTGGACTGTCGGCTAGGAGAGCCCGGCCCCTTCGTCGTAGATACGGAGGTTAGCGGGGCGCTCTTCCTGGAAATTGGCATATTGGAGATAGTGAGGCATCAACTCACCCATGTCGAGCCTCCCGACGGCATGAGAGCGACCTCCGAGGGCGTCGATCTGCTACTGGGATTGGCGGCCACCGACCTCCGATCTCGCGGACGCCTGAATATCTACGTGACCCACGATTCCATCCTGGCAGTACTGGTTGCTTACCTTTACCGGCAGCCGGTAGACGAGATCAGTTGGGCCGGATACTTGGATGGACTGCTTCTGTGGCGGCGCGGGGAACGACTCCATTTCATTTGGCGAGGGCTAGAGCAGAGTTCTTATCCACTGGGCGGTTAGCTCGATCGCTTCCCTGGGTGATACTTCGGGAGTGTAGCCGAGCACCCTCTGGGCCTTCTCCACACTGAACGCCTCCCTGTGGCCTTCTTCTCCGGGGCGGTAGCCTGCGTACTCGACCGGGACTTTGTTCCCGATGGTGTCTCGGCAGATTCTTGCGAACTCGTCTATGGAGTGTTCCTGGCCGGAGCCTACGAAGAATTTCTGCCCCACTACGTTCTCAACGGGAGCCTGAATCGCGAGTGTCCAAGCCCTACTCACATCCCCTATGAACGCTAGGTCGCGAGTTTGCTTCCCGCCCTCGACGACTATGGGTTTCCCGTGCAATGCGTTCCACAGCCACTTGAATATGAAGACTTCCCTGCGCATGTTGGGACCGATAACGACGCCGGTTCTCATGACTACTGAGGGAACGCCGTAGGCCAGACGCCACGCCTCCAATGCCATCTCGGCGGCCGCCTTCGAGAACCCGTATGGATTATGAGGGGTCAATGGATGGTCTTCGTCGATTGGCAGATACAGGGCGCGCCCGATCTCATTCCCCGACCCTGCGTACATCAGCTTCGATACACAGTCTGCCTGGCGCACCGCCTCCAGTAGCGCGACCGTGCCCTCGATGTTCTGCATCACGGTGTATCGGGGCGACTCGAAAGCGAGCGGGGTATCCGGCTGTGCGGCAAGGTGCACCACCACCGAATGGCCCTCCACGTCCTTCGGCTGGACGTCCTGAATGCTCTTCCAGAGATAGCGGAAGTCGGGGTGGGACAACTCTCGTATTAGCAGCACTGCGTGACTGGGAGGCGTCACGTCTAGCCCTGTCACACTGTAGCCGAGTTCCAGTAATGCTCCGGCCAAGCGGGAGCCGCCGAATCCGGCAACTCCGGTGATCAGGACATGCTTTTCAGCAGTCATCCTGGCCTCCAACACCGGCGCCGCTGCTCTTCGTCGGGGCGGTGCCAAGAGCAAGATCCCTCTTACTGATACTGCTTCTCCCTATTCCCGCGTACTCAAATCCCAGACGGTGCATCTCGCGGGGGTCTAGGGCGTTCCTGCCGTCGAAAACAAAACGTGGTGGGACCATTCGACGAGCCGCGGCCTGCCAGTCAGCCCTTATGATTTCCTCCCACTCGGTAACCAAGCACAGTGCCTGTGCGCCCTCTGCGGCTTCTTCCACCCCGTCAACCAGCCGCGTTGAGGGCGGAAGTTGCCCTTTGGCAGGTCCACCGGCTTGGGGGTCAAAGACTGTTATCGCAGCGGCCTCCGCAGCCAGGGCCCGTATCAGTTCCAATGCTGGCGCATCTCGAACATCGTCGGTGCCCGGCTTGAAGGCCAGACCCAAAACGCCGATTCTCAGGCCGGCGAGACGACCGTTGAACCGCTCCCGCAGGGCACGTAAGGGCAATAGCCTCTGCTGGTTGTTTACGCTGTCCACCGCCCGGAGCAACTCCGCTTTCACCCTGCCGGCGAGAGCCAGCTGATCCAGCGTCCGAACGTCCTTTGGTAAGCATGATCCCCCATAGCCTACCCCAGCGTGGGCTTTGCTCCCTGTCCTGGAATCCATCGCCAAGCCTTCGCTCACGGCGTCGATGGAGGCTCCGAACAAGTCGCAGAGGGTGGCAATCTCGTTGATGAAGGAAATCCGGGTGGCCAGGAAGGCATTGTTGGCGTACTTGATCATTTCCGCGCTGGTGACATCGGTAACCAGAAACGGGGCGTCGATACCGGCGTGCATACGTCTCACGGCCTCAGCGGACCGGACGTCATTCAGACAAACTCCGACGACAATGCGGTCGGGAGAGTCCCAGTCATGTATCGCCCACCCCTCCCGGAGGAACTCAGGGTTGGCTACGTAGCCGATACCTGTCCCCAGCAGCTCCTCTTCCACCAAGTCCGAGCCTGTACCGGGAGGCACCGTGCTTTTCATGGCGATGACCAGGTCCCGGGGTCTCATGGACCTGACCCAAGACACGGCGTCCCGGACCTGCCGCAGGTCGGGAGCGGATTCCCGCGATGGAGGCGTGCCGACGGTTATGACGGCGACCTCCCCCAAGTCCTCCATCACTTCGTCTCGGTGCAGGAACCGGAGTGTGCCCCTCTGCGATGCCAGGGCTATCCGTTTGGCCAACCCCGGCTCGTGGAATGAAGGCCTGCCCCTGCGAAGAGCGGTCACCCGACAATGGTGGATGTCTACACCCAGCACCTTGTGGCCCGCCGACACCAGCCCTGCGGCGACAACCGTTCCGACGCGGCCCAATCCAACTACCGTTACCTTCAAAGCCTTTTCCTCCTTCAATTTCGCAAATCGGGCGGTCTTGGGGTCACAGCGTTTATGGGCAACCCACCCTGGAACAAGTCGCTTGGCGCGACGGAACAATTTACCTACTTCCCGCCCTAGGCAGTGTCGTCAAAATAACTTGGTCCAAAGGACCAGTGCTCGAATCTGGCAAACAGCCAAGAATGAGGAGGCTCTTTTGGCATAACGAGTTGCCACCGCCCTCCATTGTTTGAAGTTTAAGAATGCATTCTCCACCAAATGACGCAGTCTATATAGGTCCTGGTCGTAATACCGAGGTTCCCTGCGGTGGCCTCGGCCACAATGGCGTTGGTGTCGTAGCCTCGGTCTGCCAGCAGATATTGGGCTGGGAGGTCTGCCGTCAGCGACTCGGCTTGGGTGCAGTCCGCCGTTGTGCCCTCCGTCAACTCCAACCGTACCGGCATTCCGTGGGCATCCACCGCAAGATGCAGTTTGCTGTTTAGCCCCCTTTTGTGCGGTCCATCGCCTGATTGCCCCCACGCGCTCCGGCCGCGTGAGGATGCACCTTGATATAGCTCGCGTCTATCATCAACCACTCAAAGTCCGGGGCATCTATGACCCCGTCCAGGAGATGGGCCCACACACCCCGGTCCCGCCAGCGGCAAAAGCCTTTAGCCCCCCGGCTTGACCGGGGGGGCCGGTGGGTATTCTTCCAATCCCCGTAATCCGGCGGCAGGTCCCGCCAAGGGGACCCGGTGCGCAGAATCCAAAACACCGCGTTCAGAAAGTAGCGGTTGTCCTGAGCCCGCCGCCCCACTTTGCCCGCTTCCCCAGGCAGGTGGGGCTGCAAGCGTTCCCAAACTTGGTTAGATAAGTCGTGACTACGATGTGTTGCTGTCATATACCCCACCCCCCACACTTTCACTCACCACAGCAATATACTATCATCAGCTCGATTTGACGTCACTACCCGAAGGACGGAAATGGGTATGGGGTAAAATCGAAACAGTTGGGAGCAATCCCAAGAGGATTGTAACCGTTCCGTAAACTGCGCGGAAGTTTGAGGCCGGGCTGCAAGGACTGATTCCCACACAGTAAGGATCGCGGCGGGCCAGCCCACCATGTCAGGACATTCGGCCCCACTCTGGACCCATCGGGGCCGGCCAGTCTCCTCATCTGCCATCCGGGCTCTTGTAGCCCCGCACTGTCTTGCGCTAGACCTAGCTCCTGCTTATCGCTCCCTCGCTGATACCCGCTGCAATGGGAGGTTGATTACAGCGCCAGAGTGAACCTGATGGTAAAGGTTCTTGATCCTGTCCAGCTTGGTGGCTGGATTTGGTGTCGTACCCGTGTACAGGATTTGCGTCAGTTCCCCAAAGGGAAATCTGAGGTCGTTTTGAACGTGAAACAGGGGGAAGAGGAGGGAAGTGGAGCCAATCCTGAGAGCACTTTGGCAAAAGGGTTGGTTCCGGGAAGATGGTGGTAGTTCCCAAAAGGGAAGTCACCCAAGAACGGGGTGATCAGGGCCGGTGGCGGTCACAAGGCAGCCACATCGAAGCAAGCAGTTTGGCGGTCTGAGAAGGTAGTCTGACACAGGTCGAATCCCTCCCACAAGATGCGGGGGTGCGAGACGCGGTGGGGCGACGTGGTGAGGCCCAGGACGGATGCGCCTGGTGTTGAGCTTGCAGTTGTGTAGGGACCGATGCAGTCGGCTACGAAGCGGCGAGCACTGACAGGCGGCAAGGCCGTCATGAATGCCCTCCCATCTAAAGCATGGGAAGCGCGAGGGTCATTGGTAGCGTCATACCCGTGGTCAGAGGAAAGCCGGGGGTGGGCAAGCTACATCCTGGTTATGGACGTAGCTGTTTCCAGGGGAGCCGGAAAGCCTGCTAATTCGGAGCAAGCGATTTGGGGCAGGGTCAGCACGGGCTGAGCAAGAGACTTCACGTAAAGGCTGGCTCCACGGATTTGGGATGAAAGTCTCAGGGGAGAGTTGGGGAGCGGGCCTCGGCAGCTACATCGCAGCGAGCAGTTATCAGGCGCCGTCGAGTTCCCGTCTGAGGCCGTCTGGGGCGGCTTCCAGGAGCGGTTTTGATGTATTACCCGTGTACAGGGATTTGCGTTAGTTGTAGAAATGCAAGTCGGAAATTTCGGGCTGTGGGGTTGCATTGCAGCCACGTCGGAGCTACATGGGAGCAAGCATTTCGGAGGCTGGCTCGAAGTCGTGGGAGGAGCCGAAGGCCCCCTACAGGACACTGAAGGATGTGGGGGTGTGACGTGGTGGATGCCCTCGTGAGGGACGTTGGGAGGCACAGGCGAGTGACGGCTGGGGTGGTGTTTACCCCAGGGGCGCAGGTGGCTCTGCCACGTGCGGTCGGTTGTGTCGGAGCTATTCAGACCGTAGTTGAAGCGCCTGGTGTGACCAGAGCGATCTCACCGTGTGGCGGGGCCAGTGGCCGGTCCCGGGCTCGTGGGCAGGCCCCCTTAAAAGGTCAGCCATTCAGTGGGCTGTTGGCCGTGCACTACCCGTGTATAGACAAACTCGCGGGGCGGCAAGTTACATCCAAGTCGTGGGCGTAGCTGAAATCGGGGTGAACGGGACAGTCTGCCACATCGGAGCAAGCAATTTGTTTCCGGGGTTCCTTCCACGGTCATGAGGCAGCCACAGCTATGAAATGGGGAAAGTGGAACATGGGGAGTTTCGGGGGCGATGTTCCAGCGGCAGCTACGAAATGGGACAATTGGAACATGGCGGCAGAATGTGGTGGGCGAAGCGGTGGTCCAGGCTGGCGGGAACGTGGAGGACCTTCACCACCTGCGGCTCATGGCGCTGCTGCACAAGTTGGTGCGGAAGAATGGAAACCGGGGAGCGGCGACGGCGTTGGGCATAGACCCCAGGATGTTGGCCTCGTGCATGAGAGGGGGAAGGCTGTCCTGGCGTGTACCAAGCCCGACCTCTAACATTTGCAGCAGAAGTGGCTCTACCCACTGTCCATGCTCATATCACGTGGCGGGGCCCGTTATCCGTGTGCTCCCACGTCTCAATGGCCGCCACGCCGTTAGGAAGGTATTGGTTGGCGATGTCCAGCACCATGTCGAAGCGGCGCTTCACTTCGGGGGTCCGGCACTCGGGGCCAAATCCAACGGCGGCTCGGATGCCGCCTGTGAGTCGGGTAACACCGGGCGGGGTCAGACCGACCGCCACGCGAGCGTCAATCAGCTTCTGCAGGTCGGCCTCCACCACTTCCAGTGCGCCGTGCCACTCCCAGACGTACTGCAACAGTTGGAACGGTGCGTAGTACACGTTTGCCGTCCGCTTGAATGCGTCCTTAAGTTCAATGAGCACTAAGCGGCCCTCCCGGTCAATCGCGAGCTGATCTACCTCATGGCCCGCTTCCGGCGGCGCTGCCCACTGGTCACGTCGAGCAGCAGTTCTGTGGGCTTTGTGAATATCCATCAGTTTGCCGCGCGCCTCCGCCACCTCTGGAAACTCCTTCGGAGACTCCTTGGTCTCATATCTCAGAACGGCCTCACGGTCAAATGGGATCCATGGCTCCGTTACTCGAGACCAACGGAGTTGGACTGCCCCTTCCTTTTCGGTATGCCTTGAACGAACCTCCACGTGGTCCAGGTAACGGGTGAGAATTCTCTTGAATTCCGGCTCATGGGTGTTCCATGTGCGGCAAAGGCCGCCTGTCCGTAGCTCCTCCTTATAAGGATTATCTATGGCCCGTATCTTCACTGCACCACGCTTGAGCCGCTTAGAGCCTATCCTAAAAACCGGTGAAACCCGCTGAGTAGTGAATGAGGAAGGAGGCAGAGGAGCGGCTAAACTTGGGGAATGACGAAAGCGAAAGAACCCAAGCCGCCTCGACCACCCCGCGCCGGCCCAGCCTCTCCGACCAACCCCACCACCGGCTCCTTCCAAGTATCCGACGAACTGTGGGAGGCACTGGCTCCACTCCTTCCCCAGCGGGTGAATACCCATCCCTTGGGCGGAGGCCGCCCCCGGGTCCCGGACCGGACCTGCGCCAACGGTATCTTCTACGTGCTTCGCACCGGTTGCCAGTGGAAGTCCTTGGATGCCACCGGCATTTGCTCCGGCTCCACCGCCCACCTGCGCTTTCAGGAATGGGCCGCCGCCGGGGTGTTCCTGGAGCTATGGCGGACCGGGCTGGAACGCTATGACGAATTGAAGGGTTTGGACTGGAGCTGGCTGAGCATGGACGGGGCCTTGACCAAATCCCCCTTGGGCGGGGGGAAAAACCGGTCCCAACCCCACGGACCGGGGTAAGAGCGGGGTCAAACGCAGTCTCTTGACCGAAGCCGGGGGCATTCCGGTGGGGCTGGCAGTGGACGGGGCCAACCGCCACGATATGAAGCTGGTGCGGGCCACGGTGGACAGCCTCCCCGTGCCACGCCCCGCGCCCAGCCCGGAGCATCCCCAGGGTCTGTGCTTGGACAAGGGCTACGACTTTGATGAGGTGCGCCGGACCGTGGACGAGTTTGGCTTCACGGCCCACATACGCAGCCGTAGGGAAGAGGCTCAGGCCATCAAGAAAGAGGCCGGCTTCAAAGCCCGGCGCTGGGTGGTGGAACGCACCCACAGCTGGATGAACCGCTTCCGGCGCATTTTGGTCCGCTGGGACAAGTCTCCCACCAACTACATAGCCTTTCTTCATTTCGCCTGTGCCCTTATCGCTCTCAGAGCCGCCGGGTTATTAGGATAGGCTCTAAGCGGTGAGAACCCTAGTCAGGCCGCGATAGACGTGGACCTCGTCCTTGGCGCGGAAGTGCACGTCGTGTTGGTGGCCTCCACCTTCTCTCTTGTTGAGGTCTCTCAGCGGCGCGAGAAACCTTCCCACCTTCAGGAGTGCCTGCAACTCCTCAGATGGATATCGCGGGTAGCTGATTCCTGTCTTCTGGGCCATGACACCTCCTACAGGTGGTATCGAGCGCGCATGTAGGCCGTCCAGTCCTTCAATCCATCAGCCTCTCCGATGGCGACGACCTCTGAAGCGGGGATTGACGGGGCTGTAGATGGATCAGCAAGAAGACGTTTCCAGTTCTCCCAGTGTGCGGCAATGTCGGGGTTAGCGTCGTGAGCGCAGAGTACAAACCATGCCCGCTCAACCATGTCTTCCTGTTCGAGACCCCGGGCGATGGCGAGGTTCCGCATGAGCTGCTGCATGTCATAGGCGAATGGGCAGGGTCCATCGAGGTCGTCGTGGGGGAAGGCATCCCGAACACTACCATGACTCCTGGAAAATATCTCCCAATAGCGTCGGTCCCGCTGTTTCCTCCATGGTCTGCGCAGGTAACAGGCGTTGGGATCATCCAAGAAGAGCTTCCCGGACTCACAGACGTCTTGGCGGCGATTTCCCCGGCTGGTGCGCCGCCGCAATGCGTGAAGTTGTCCTCGCTCAGCTTGACCTCTAATAGGACCACGGCGCGGCGGCGGTTCTCCAGCCAGCTCCAGAGTGCCACGTCGACCCCCGTCGCCGGCTCGTCGCCAACGGGCCATTCGCCATCCAACTCGCCGAGCGGCACCCACTCGAAGCGAACCTTGTCGATGGTCAGCCGAGCGCCGACTATCTCACTGAAGCGCTGGGACAATCTCTCCTTACTTCCCTCTCGAAAAGGCAGAAAGAGGTTGAACGCGAATACTTGTGAACTGAGTATGTGGGCCGCGTATTCGTGCAGCTTCACAGAGTCGGCGCACACAGACTTCTCTGCCAGAGCGCGGTAGTCGGGGTAGATTCCGTCTGTCCACTTGGCCCATGCGAGAGGACGGTTGCCAACGTCGGCGCACCACTCATCCATGTGCGCCCTCAGGGAGTTCGCAAACGGCGTTGGCTGGTACCCGCTCCTGTAGTCGGTCATAGATTCCCTATTGTAGGCCGATGTCCTTCAAGTGCTTTCCCTAGTAGATGTCAGCCTGACTCCCTTTTATGGCCTCGCCGGACGCGGGTTGTCCACCTCGCGTTGCTCGTGAAATAGGAGCTGATTGGCATAGCCTGCATACTCCCCAAAGTAGTCCTGAGCCCACATTACCAACTCATCGCCAGTGGGCTGTTCCTGGCACGGGAAGTAACCCGCTATGGCTCTCTCCACCCACCCGTCTACCGGAAACGCTTCCATTTTGTCCAGCGCGAACAGCGAGATGCAGTCGGCCACCTTGTTTCCGATTCCGTAACAGCCCATCAGCCGCCGTTTGGCCTCGGCATAGCACACCTGCGGCTGCGAGAGGTAGTGCAGGTCCAGTCTCCCGTCGCGTATCCGCTCGGCGGCGGCGATTATCTTGGAATGGCGATCCATCCCAGCCCTAACTCTGCCAATGGCCTCACGCCAGCCTCCAACATCATATCGGGCGTCGGGAACGTATGGCGCAACTCACCTTCAAGCTCCACCGGGTATCCGAGCGTCCCCGCTACACTCTCCACAATCGTTCTGATACGGCTGACGTTATTGGTGGCGGAGCAGATGTAGGCAACCATGCACCCCCAGGGGTCCGGTTGGCGCAGCACGCGCAGGTGAGGGTACTTCTTCGCCAACTTTTCGATCTTCTTGTCGCGGGCGGAGATGTCAGCACGGATGGCGTAGGTATCGTCGTCCAGCCGGAAGTAGGACCTGAGTAGAGCGTCCAGGTCAGGGTCGGCCCGGTACTCCATTACACCACCGACTTGCCGGATGTGAATCAGGTTCCCGTTTAGCACTCCGGAATGCCAGTCATCTTTCCACGGGCGCCAGCGGAAGTCCTGTGTCCCATCCAGGATTGCGTCCAGATCGAAGGACTGATCGATGGTGAGTTGCTGTGTCATCGCGTCGGCTCCTTTACTGGAATGCCGATGCGAATCTGTACCCAACAGGTCACGTCCCGGCTTCCTCGTCGTTAGGATCGAATGGTTGATCGATTCCCCGGATCAAGGCATTGAAGGGCACACCTGCAAAATCCAGCTATTCTCCCCAACACGTCTCATCGACAACAGTTTGGCAATATCCCTTAAGCGTGCCCTCCCACTCCGCTTTGGATGAGATCAAAGGTCCGTCACCGGCCATATCATAAGCGTTCAGGAATCCGAGATAGAGCGGCACCACCGGTATGCTGAGTGAGACCAGCTTCCAGGACCAAGCGAACCGGTTGGATAGCTAGTAGTGATAGTCTCGCGACGAACACCATTGTTTACCTGTCACGGACTGAAACTCGCCGTTTGCCTCAGCAATTGCTCGACCAATCTGTTCGCGATTCTTTGGATTACAGCTGCCGCATTTGTCTTGTTCACCAAGTTCTTTTCCGTGAGCTGCCTCTACGAGGAGAAGGCCCAATTCGCCCTTGATCTTACATGTGCTGGCTATGTCCCAATTCGGCGTATTTCCCCTAGCGACCAGCCACCAGTCCCTGAGTTGTCGCTGGATCGAACGTGGCACGAGACCGTTCGCTTTATCGAGCCTCGCTTCAGCTGTGGGTGTTTTGTCCCATGAACCATCGACCTTCCGCACGGGCTTGCCATAAGGCGTCCATCTGTCGCTCGGCGAGACGATCACATCAGGGAGGTTCACCAGTCGCGTCAGACGGCTGGCAACCTCTTCTCGGCTACCTTCCATCATCAGCACGCAACGTGGTCGGCTACCTCGGCGTTTGCGTTTAGGAAGTTGCCTGAGCCAACTCATCCAGCCCCCTGATTCATTCCACCAATTGAAACGGGCACACCACGGACTCGAGGAACTTTCCAGTTGGGCCTCAAGTATGACCTCGTGCCGATCTTACACAGCAGTGAAGAACGCTACCATATCTTCAGAGGAGCCGGTACTAATCGCAACAACTCCTCCTACGTAGCACAGGTGGCGTACTGCATCGCCAAGCGGAACCTCAACACGAAGGTTCTTGATTTTGTCAAGTCTGGTGGGCCTAAGTTGACGGTAGGCAGAACTGTCTTTGAACTTCGGATGGAGCTGTGAGCATGGCAGTGCTACGTTGATGGCCGTGGAGCAGTCAATGCTCATGCGGACTAAGGGCGAGCTAGTGTCCACGCCTCCACGTACCATTGGGATCGCGTTCAGGCATCTGGCTAGGATGGCGAAGCAATCCTTGAGCGGCTTCGGCAAACCACCCAATCCAACGCTCAATGAAATCACCCTCGTCTCCTTGGTCAATTGGGGTAAATGGCCAAGCAACTTGGTATTCCGCCATGATGGGAGCAAGCGCTATGAATGCATCTCGTCCTGGGCCTAATGCAAAGGGGTCAAGACGGCCCCTCTTGGAGATGAATGGACTGATCATGAAGGCTGTTTCGTACCAGCGGAACACCCCAGCTTCTTGGGCATCACAGTACCACAATGAATGAGACCGGCCCTCAAACCCATGTCGGTCAGGTTCGATCCTGAGAGTGATGCTTGAGCAAGCCATGACTTCGAAAGGCGGGGCGTCGGTGTCTGCATCAATTCGTTGCTCTGCCATCCGAGAGGGTTCTATACTCAGATTGACCTCGTTCAAAAGCCAGGACCATTGCGGAGTTGGGCCAGACCGCTTGGAAGCTGGAGCATTTGACAGGATTTGATCGTTCAGGAGGGTAACCAAATGCGCCATCGACCGATCTGCAGCCTCACATAGTTCGTGCCTACGTGCAGCTTCTGACTTAGCTACGGACTCCTGTCGAGCTACTTCAGCTTGGCGCTTGACTGCCATTGCATTAGCCTGCTGCAAACGACTAGTCGCTTCCGTGGCTGCCCGAACACTTTCTTTCAGCCTCGCTAACAAGTTTTGAGGCCTCGGTCTTGCTTCGGGACTCTTGTAGAGGCATTCATCTATCAAGGATTGGAGTTTGAGAGGTACACCAGCGATTGAAGTTGGGGTATCTTCTAGGTGTTGCTGCCGGTAGTCATGTATTTCAGGACCTACAAACGGCAGTTGTCCGGCAAGCAATTCATAGGCCACGACTCCCAAGGAATAGACGTCTGTGGCACTGTTGGCCCGCTCCCCGCGCCACTGCTCAGGGGCGGCGTAGGGAGGAGTCATAGCGAATTTACGGGTGTCTGGAGCCGTAGTGGCTTCTGCGTATCTGGAGATTCCAAAGTCAGCGAGACACCAGTGCCCGTTCATTAGAAGTATGTTATCCGGTTTGATGTCCCTGTGAACGACTCGTTCCTCTATTGCAACCAGAGCTCGAGTGACATCGGAGAGCACCTGCATAGTGTCATCTATAGAAAGGTGTTCGATGTTTTCACTCAAGTATTCCCTCAGCGATTTATCAGCCTTCGGCATCACAAGGACCCAATAGTCCATCCACTCCCCTCGGTCTATGATAGGCACCACGTTCGGAACTCCGGCCAAGTCCTCGAATAGGATCTCACGGTCAGCTCCCCGAGCCTTCGGAACAAGCTTGACGACACCGGCGTCTCCAGATGCTGAATGAGCCACGAATACGCGTCCAAAGCCACCTGAACCCAATTGATCTCCGACGTACCACTCTTGGTTGAGATTGATTACTTCAGACAAGGGGCCTCCCTTCGAATAGCCAAGCTGATTTTAACCGAACCATCAAGTGTGTCGTACGCATATTCTCTTAGCCCTCGGACTCCCCAGTCTTGCCGTGTGCACGGAGGTACTGGTCGAACAGGTGGTTCTTGACCACTTCCCCGAAGGCAGGGTCATCGGTGATGCGTTTGTACAGGTCGAAGTTGAGGTCCACGATTTCCTGAATGACCTGCTCCACCTTGTAGTCAAAGGCAATGCGCACGTTCTCCAAAGTGTTGACCCTTGTGGCGACCTCCAGCGCTGCATCCTCTCCCAGGCGATCCAGCATTCTGCCAAGCGTGACTCGATGTTCCGGACCCAGTTCGATGCCGAATCGCTCGTTGAGGTCGGCGATGATGCGCGAAAGGGCCTCCAACTCCTCCGGTGTCGCCTCGCGCGTCTCCTTTGTCGCCACGGGGTCGATTGTGCTTCCCTTGCGCTCCAATGCGACCCTTCCGCTGTCTGTCTGCTGGATGCGGTACGACTCCATATCGATGTTCTGTTGAATCTCACGGGGCAATTCCTCACGTTCAACAGTGAGCAACCTACGCAGATACCGAGCGAAGACGTAGAGCTTCTCCAGGTCGGCGTCCAGGAAGGTGAGCACCTGAGCCAGAAACGAGTACAGCCGCACGTAATCGGTTACCTGGCCCCGAAAGTCCTGGCGCTCGTCCTCTTGAAGGTCAGAGAAGCGTGCGACAGCCGGAGCAAGGGCAGCATAAAGCTGGTCCAACGTAGTCCCGTAGGCGAAGAAGACGTGGGCGAATGATTCCACATCCTCGTCTGTATAAACCGGGAAGCCCTTGAGCCGAGTTTGAATCTCGTAGAGCAAGTTGGGGTCCGTCGCCTCCGACAGGACTGTCGTTTCGTAGTAAGGCTGGAAGGCGGCCTGAATGTCGTCGGACTCGTTGGCGAAGTCCAGCACTATCGTGCCGGGCTTGTCCGGGTGGGTCCGGTTCAGCCGGGATAGGGTCTGCACTGCGTTCACTCCGCCCAGCTTCTTGTCTACGTACATAGTTTGCAGCAGAGGCTGATCGAACCCTGTCTGGAACTTGTTGGCCGCTATCAAGATCCTGTACTCAGGGGCTTCGAAAGTATTGGAGGTCTGAGCCTCCGGGATACCGTTCATGCTCGACTCTGTGTAGGACTTGCCCCCGTCCTGCACCGTCCCCGAGAAGGCAACTAGCGCCTTGAACGGATGTCCAAGCTCCGCAAGGTATCGGTCCACGGCCAGCTTGTATCGCACAGCGTGAAGGCGCGAACGGGTTACTATCATCGCCTTAGCCCGTCCGCCTATCTCGCTCTGCGACTTACCAGTGAAGTGCTCTACCATGATCCGCGTCTTCTCGTCGATGGCGTGCGGATGCAGGTCCACGAAGGACCTGAGCAGGTAAGCCGCCTTGGTCTTGTCGTAGCGAGGGTCGTCCTCGATCTTCTTGAAGAGCCGCCAGTAGGCCTGGTAGGTGGTGTAGCTCTCCAGAACGTCCAGAATGAAGCCCTCCTCTATGGCCTGGCGCATGCTGTAGAGGTGGAAGGGCGCAAATGTCCCGTCGGGGCGGTGCGTCCCAAACAGTTCCAAGGTCTTGGGTTTCGGCGTAGCAGTGAACGCAAAGGTCGAAACGTTGGCTGGCTGACGCCGCCGCGCCATCTGCGCCAGCGCGATGTTGTCCAACTCGTCGTCCTCCGACGTTTGGGAGCTGGCATCCTCCGTCTCGGCCGCTTCCAGTGACGAAGCGGCCAGCACGTCCCTGAGCCCCTGGGCGCCTTCACCGGACTGCGAGGAGTGCGCTTCGTCCACGATGAGCGCGAACCGCTGGCTCGGCAACTCGCCCATCTCCTGGGCAATGACTGGGAACTTCTGAAGGGTCGTGACGATGATGGTCTTGCCTGACTCCAACGCATCCTTGAGCTGCCGCGAAGTGGTGTCGATGTTCTCCACGACGCCCAGCGTCTGCTCGAACTGGCGCATCGCCGCCTGGAGCTGGCGGTCCAGCACGCGCCGGTCGGAAATTACTACGATGGAGTCGAAGACGCGACGGTCCTCCGCATCGTGAAGCGTGGAAAGCTGGTGAGCGAGCCATGCAATGGTAAAGGTCTTTCCGCTGCCTGCCGAGTGCTGAATCAGGTAGCGCTGCCCCGTACCCCGCGACCGCGCGTCGGCTACCAGCCGTCGCACGCAGTCGACCTGCTGATAGCGGGGAAAGATGAGGAAGCGGTTGCCCGTCTTCTTCCCTCGCTCGTCTTCCTCCTGGACTTCGTGGATGAACTGGCGCACGAGGTCTAGCACGCTATCCCGCGCCCAGGTCTCCTCCCAGAGGTACGATGTGGCGTAGCCGCTCTGCGTGGGCGAAACGGGCGGATTGCCAGCGCCCCCGAACTTTCCCCGGTTGAAGGGCAGGAAGTAGGTTTGCGGCCCTGCCAGGTGAGTCGTCACATAGACTAACTCGGGGTCAACGGCGAAGTGAGCGAGGCAGCGCCTGTAGGCGAACAGCGGCTCCCGATGGTCGCGGTCCGTTCGGTACTGGCGAATGGCTTCCTGGACATCTTGACCAGTGAGCGGGTTCTTGAGTTCCGCCGTGAAGATGGGGATGCCATTGAGAAAAAGAGCGAGGTCGAGGCTGTTATTGTTCCTCTCACTATAGTGCAACTGGCGGACAACAGAGAAGATGTTGCCCTGGTAGAGCCACCGGGTCTCCTCGTTCAGTCCGCTCGACGGTCGGAAGTAGGCGAGCCGGAACCGGCAGCCCATGTCCCGGATTCCGGTGCGCAGCACGTCAAGGGTGCCCCGGTGCCTGATTTCAGAGGCCAGGCGCTTTAGAAACTGCTCCTCAACGGCTGCCCCGTGATGCTGCGCGAGCCTCTTCCACTCTTGGGGCTGTGTCGCCAGAACGAAGTCCAGCACGTCCCGCGGGATGAGGCAAAGGGCGCGATCGTAGTCCTCGTTCCGGCACTTCTGATAGCCGCCGGGAGGCATGTCCAAGTAGGAGGCTCGCTCCTCCGCCACTGCGCCTCCGCTGTGCTGGAGCAGGCACGCCTCTATAGCGTCCTCGAAGGCCCGCTCGGAAACGTCTACGTTCATCCTGCCTCCTCCCGCACGTCAATCCGGCCGGTGACGGCGGCGGACATGAGGGCTGTGCGAAGCTCCTTCAGGCTGTCAATGGCGTCCTGTACCTTGGTAACGAGAGCATCAAGCTTGGATGTTTCCTTGTCCAGGAAGTCGGCGATTGCTTGTTGTACACTGATAGCGGGCCTAGCAAATACTAGGTCTCCAATTTGCTCGAAATTGAGAGCATCGCGTGAGACACCGTTTTCGTTGTTGAATATCTGGTCCTGCAAAGAGCGAGACTCTATTGAGTAGGCCAAGAAGTCCGATTTGCCCAGCTGCTGATTCGGGCGGAGAACGCAGACGTGTTGATTTACATTGGCGTCTTTGCCCCCTAGCCGAGCTACACAGCTTCTGCCTAGCGATGCCCCTGTGATATTCAGCAGGACGTCGCCCTCCCCAACTCGGCTACCCGCCATCTCAGCATCTGTAGCGGCGTCAATGTACGCGACATCGGCAAGCTGCAACTTGCCGAAATGCACGTTCTGACTCCGAAGCAACATGACGCCATCATCAAGGTATCGCTCTGCACCGCCTCTTGGCGTCTTGCCACTCCCTATCTTGCCCACAAGATATTTCAACCGCTTTACCTCCCAATGCGCCGGAATCTCCCCCAGCCACTCGACGCCGGAGTCCTTCATCGGCGAGTTAGGGTCGAGGCCCCGGGTGACGGCACGGGTGATGAGTGCGGTGCGCTTCTCCTGGAGCAGCTCTATGAGTCGCTCCTTCCTGGAGACCAGTTCGTCAATCCTCGCCGTCTCCCGGTCCAAGAACGCGGCGATGGAGCGCTGCTCAGGGAGGGGTGGGAGGGGGTGTCTAAGGTTCGTAATGAACGACTCGGGAACTCGTTTCTGGCCGCCAGCGCCATACATCTCGGCTTCACCGAGCTTGCGGAAGGCATTGGCCAGTGTCAAATAAAAGGCGTACTGTTTATCAAGTGCTGGCCCGCATCTCAGCACGTGGAGTTCGGTTGTGCCAAATGCGATGCCGTTCACTAGCTCACTAGCCGGTGATCCCTTCCCATTCTCAAAGCATGGGGTAATCTTGGCAACCAACACATCTCCATTACTGAAATAGGTGTATCCGTCTGCCACATCGGAAAGTTCCTTGGTCAGTGACAGATCTAGGCCGCCGTATTCGCCAACGGCTTCCATTGGCACGAAAGAGACCTCGGTATCTGGTGGCAGCTTTCGCACTTCCGATGCTTTGGGGTTTAGGTCGGCAGCATACTTTAGACGCTTGAGTTCCCAATGCGCTGGAATGTTGCCCAGCCACTCAACGCCGGATGGCTTGTAGGCGGGATAGGATTTTAGGCTGGTCCAGAAACCCGGAATAGGAAGATTGCCTACGGCCATCGGACTCGAACTAGCTACTCTTTTGACCATTCCCACGCTCTTAACATGTAGTCCAAATAGGACTGGCTCTTCAGGGCAATCACGCGGAGTTGCTCATCAGTAACTCCAGTTCCTATCTTATGAAGGCGGCCATACAGGGCGTATAATTTCACCATCGCTGAAGTGTCTGCATCTACAAAGTCAATTAGCGGATCATAGCTTAAACCCTTCAACACGTAACGAATCTTGGCGTACCGAGTAGGATTCCCATTGTCTAATAATCGTGGGTCATTTTGTTCCGAGATCCATTCTCCTAGTTGTTCGGTTGGTGCCAATTTACGTAGAAGATGATTCCAGAGCTCCCGTAAGGAAGTCAGCACATGCCTCGAGCGTTCAGGGTTGGAACCGTTTAGGGCTTCAACTGCACCCTCGTACATAGTGACAAATTCAGGCCCTGCTCTTTCTAGCATGGCAACAAAGTTAGAGTGGTCTAGGCTATCGCTGGCTACAGGATGGATATCTAAGAGCCTATCCTAAAAACCGGTGAAACCCGCTGAGTAGTGAATGAGGAAGGAGGCAGAGGAGCGGCTAAACTTGGGGAATGACGAAAGCGAAAGAACCCAAGCCGCCTCGACCACCCCGCGCCGGCCCAGCCTCTCCGACCAACCCCACCACCGGCTCCTTCCAAGTATCCGACGAACTGTGGGAGGCACTGGCTCCACTCCTTCCCCAGCGGGTGAATACCCATCCCTTGGGCGGAGGCCGCCCCCGGGTCCCGGACCGGACCTGCGCCAACGGTATCTTCTACGTGCTTCGCACCGGTTGCCAGTGGAAGTCCTTGGATGCCACCGGCATTTGCTCCGGCTCCACCGCCCACCTGCGCTTTCAGGAATGGGCCGCCGCCGGGGTGTTCCTGGAGCTATGGCGGACCGGGCTGGAACGCTATGACGAATTGAAGGGTTTGGACTGGAGCTGGCTGAGCATGGACGGGGCCTTGACCAAATCCCCCTTGGGCGGGGGGAAAAACCGGTCCCAACCCCACGGACCGGGGTAAGAGCGGGGTCAAACGCAGTCTCTTGACCGAAGCCGGGGGCATTCCGGTGGGGCTGGCAGTGGACGGGGCCAACCGCCACGATATGAAGCTGGTGCGGGCCACGGTGGACAGCCTCCCCGTGCCACGCCCCGCGCCCAGCCCGGAGCATCCCCAGGGTCTGTGCTTGGACAAGGGCTACGACTTTGATGAGGTGCGCCGGACCGTGGACGAGTTTGGCTTCACGGCCCACATACGCAGCCGTGGGGAAGAGGCTCAGGCCATCAAGAAAGAGGCCGGCTTCAAAGCCCGGCGCTGGGTGGTGGAACGCACCCACAGCTGGATGAACCGCTTCCGGCGCATTTTGGTCCGCTGGGACAAGTCTCCCACCAACTACATAGCCTTTCTTCATTTCGCCTGTGCCCTTATCGCTCTCAGAGCCGCCGGGTTATTAGGATAGGCTCTAAGTCTAAGTCCTCCGTTTCCAGGCGACCGTCCGGTGGATGCAGCACATCTAGGACGTATCCTGTGGCAAACACCTCGCGAGTTGCACCAGGCAGTACGAACGTCGGAATTTTGACAATATCAGCACCGCTCCGAAGTGATTCAGCCAGATGGCGATAAGAAGTCGTGAAAGTGGCCATAGACCGCTGTACATCGGCCATTATCGATTGCTGTATGCTCAGGGCCTCTCCCAATGCACCGAAGTCGACGTAATCCCGGAATGCTTTTGCAGTGGCAAGATGGTGCGAGATGTCAGACGTTGTCAGCTTAGCAATGGTCGCCAATTGAGTGGATTGTTCTGTAACATTCCTTAATTCCGACAGCCAAGAGTGGTGAGCCTTGTCAAATGTATCGGCCATCTGCTGACTCAACTCATGCAGGTGGCGAGTGACTGAAAAGATGTCCTGTTGCCATGCAGTCTTGTTGACCAAGGATAGCGCTCGATTGACTTCAGCCCGTTGCCTTTGCATCTGGCGTATAGCATCGGCAACGCCGCTAGTGTTCAGTAAGTCGACCGCATCGGCTATTGTCGCCAACTGCGGACGCATCACGTCTAATGCCCTAAGGTAGCGTTGCAAGTCTCTTGTCACGGCTAACTCCTACTCTACGGTAATCGCGGAGGGCCTGAAGCCGGACTGGGTTCGAAATCTACAACCGAGCTTCTCACGTTAGTCCCTTATCACCTAGTTCTGCCAGCCTCTTGAGCAATCGCCTCTGCGATTATCTGCAAACAGGGACAGGCTGTCGTCCGGCCACGGGGTCTGAGTTCTCCTCAGAAATGCCGCATGGATTCCTAGAAGGACTTTCTTGGAGAGTCCGTTCTTGGGCCAGTCATAGATAACAGCGAAAGGGTTATCGCCGTCGATATTGCGTGCCAGTCTGGGTGGAATCAGTCGAGGATTGCGGTCATCCGGCCTCTCCTGATAGTTACGATGTGTGGGCAGCAGCAGACCGAGCAGTCCACATCTTTGGTTGTTCCGCCTATGGATGAGGCTAGCCGAGATCTCCCAGTCCACGTGCTTACGCTGCCATGTACAAGGACTAATTAATACGATGGTCACCATAGCATCCGCTATGTGGTCGTCCCGGATTCTCCGGCGTATTTCGTCCAGCGGGAGATTCTCGTCGTGTATGTCTCCTGGGCTAACGGACTTGTCTATAGTCTTGCTGTCCAACGCCTGCACGAGGCGGTCCTTGTACTCCTGGTCGTCCGAGTGGTAGTAGCTGATGAAGACCTTGGGCGTGGGGACCTGGTTCATGGCATCGCCTCAGCCGGTGTGGCAGATGGAAGTATGAGTTGCCAAGCTAGAACCACCGTGACCGCCACCAAGGGGTAGAAAAGCCATATCGAGACGGAGCCGAGGCATCGCCCCACTAGGAGTAAGCCCATCCCCGTCGGGGCTACTCGGTAAACGTCGCTGGGCTCCAGCTCGTCCTGGTGGAGCTTCTTAACGAAGGCGTTCTGAGCTTTGATGAACGAGCGCTCCAGCGCCAGGTAGTAAGAGTCTAGGACGCCGAATAGAAGCGTTGGAGCCAGCGCCAGCAGCGCGTGCTGCGGCTCCCCGGTCCGGGCCACTAGCACTAGGACAGCGGCCACAAGAGTCACGCACCACACCTTGCAGGAGCGGCTGTTCTCCGCCATCCGATTTATCACTCCCTGCATCATGGCCAGGTGTGCTTGGACCGCGGAGGGGTCGGAGTTCAGGGGTTGGTTATCAACCATAGTGATTTCCTTGCTCAGTACCTGGCTCGAATACGGATGGCCTCTTCAATCCAATCTGAGATGTTGTTCTTTATATAGGCATAGGTATCGGTGCTAGCGTGGTAGGGGAGTCGTAGGCTCTAACGATGCTAGAGAAGTTCCCGTCGCCGAATTTGAAGTCGGCGAAAGGATTCTGTCCTTTTACTGACTGCTTTCCGAGGCGGTCTTGGAGCTTGTAAATATAGATGCCAAGCAGCCCCTTTCCATCCTTCCAAGCCTTCTCGATCTCGTATTTGATCCACTTACGACCTGCCGTTTGGCTCCCTATGAGGACGATAGCGCAGGATTTGCCGGACATCTGGCCGTCAATCCACTTTCGGATTGCAGCATCGCCGCCGCGTGTGACAGATTCCCAATCATTGTCCGAAGCAGGCGCGTTACCCTCTACCGTACCCATGTTTCTAACTTGGGCCGCGCGCCAATTGTCGGGCTTGTAATGGAAGCTATAGAAGACTCGCCTCGTTACCATCAGTCGTCATCTCCTCTGTCTCCGGTAGAGTGAATTTGCCAGGGTCCTCCGGCAGGCCAGTACACGTTAAAGGTCTCACCTGCGAGAACGCCGTCTCGCACAGGTCCCAGAAAAGCCTGAATCCGTTCGCCAATCGCTTCGAAGGCGCTCGGTGGAGAGGTCAGTAACCCACCCTGGCGTCTGTAGGCCAACCAATAGTCCTGAATCTCCGAGTTCGAATAGAACGCTGGCGTAAGAGCCTCGGGCATCTCGGCGAGAAAGTTGGTGCCACGCCGTTCGAAGCAGCGGGCGACCGACTCTTGCAACTCAGCGCCGTCAAAGGCGAAGGTTTCGGACAACGCCCAGATATCGTAGAAGTCTTTCATACGACTGTTTCTAGCGCCCAACTGCACCATGGTCTCAAACTTCTCGGCGATGGTGGTCACCTGAGGGTAGGTGTGAAGAACGGGGACTGGAACACCGTCTATGAGGGTAGGCAATCGGGCCTCTATCGGACCCGGCACTACTACGTCGCCAAAGCCAAAGTCCACCTGTAGAGATATGCGAGCTGTACCAAGAAGAGCGCGCAGATTGGCCCGTTGGCCGCCGTATCTCTGGTTGTCCCGGATCGGAACTACCTGGAGAGTTTCGACATCGAAAAGCAGCCCGTCGTCAGGACATGAGACGTTGCAGATAGTTGCCATCACGTCTCGAACAGCCCTTTCATCGCTTTCCCCGTAGGTCAGCAGGTCAATGTCACGCGTAGCCCGATAGGGTTCTTCCATCCACAAAGCCAAAAGGCTCGCCCCCTTCAAGATGCACCTTTCCCTTACTGAAGACTCCCCCAAGCGGTAGAGGAACCGCTCACAGGCGTAGCGGACAAGGAACAACTCAAACTCAGCCCCAGTGCTTCTCGCTTTGTTGAGCAGACGTGCCCTGATTGAAGCCGCGACGTTGGTTGTCATAGCACGCCGGCCTCCAGGATAGAACTCAGGCGGCGTGAGGGCAGGACCTCAAGTGTCCGTGTCAGGGCGGCCGTGGTTACCTTTCGATCTCGGAGCCCTTCTTGCAGAGCTTCTAGGGCTGCCTCCCGCCCTATGAGGCGCTGAAATCGGAAGCAGTCGACTATCGTGCGTGCGGGAGAGGTGATGCGAGCGGGCACATCCTCGAACTTGGTTTCTTGGACGCCGTAAGTCCAGGCCGCGCTGCTGAACCGGAGTAGGCGAACGCTTGCGTCTTCCAGCGCAGGAGGCCTCGCCTTGTGCGGAATGGCGATCCATACTTGGCGTGGGAGCTGGGTGCCAATCCCGTGCACTTGGAGGGCCGATAGGAGGCAAACGATGGAGTTAGGGACCCGGGCGCAGACGGAGGCTATCGAATAGCGTTCCGTTGGTTCGGCGTCGGCAAGCCGGTAGAGACCCCAGCCAACGCGCTCAACCTCTTCATCCGCCTCAAGCTGTCGAAGCCTATGGTAGGGTATCCCTAGCTGCTCCAGCTGGCTTGGACGAAAGAAGTTGCCTATGCCGGCCTTTTGAAGGATGTCCTCATTGAATTCGACGATCATTGCTATCAGTCCTATCGGCACTAGGATTGCATGTGCCGACATTTTACAAGACTGGAGCGCTGATGTCAATTTATGTCGGCATAGTGATACAACTTGCCGACGTTTTATAATAAGGAGGCGGGTATCACTGAATAGGCGTTGAGGCCGTGACCTCGCGCAGCATCCTAATGATGTCCGCTTCGATGCCCTGGATGTCGGCCTCTATGTCCTCGAGCGAACGGGGAGGAGAGTATCGGTAGAAGTACCGGTTGAAGTTGATTTCGTAGCCGACGATGCCAACCTTGCCGTCCTTGGCATCGCACTTGGATTCATCTATCCAAGCGTCCGGGAGGTGGGGACTGACCTCTCGTTCGAAAAAGGCGTCCACGTCTTCTGCTAGGGGCACCCGCTCAGTGTCCCTCAGCTCAGGGTCCGGTTCAGGTTTGTCGTCTCGGGTCCGGCAGATAGTCGCCGCCTCATCCCGTTCAGCAAGAGCGTTGAGAACCGCCCTTCGCGCTGGTGCCGGCAGCTTCAGTCCAGCCTTCTTTATGGCAGCATCTAGGATTCCCTCGAACACCTTTCTGTCGGTCACTATGGTCTTGGGCAGGCTATTCAGCAGGTCGAGAAGCGACTTCCGGAGTCTAAGGCCCTGGGCCTCCTCTTGAGCTGCCACATAGCCACGCTTCCGCGAGGTGGCTAGAGCTTGAAACCCCTTCTCGTCTTCTAGCCGTCCGATACGTTCCGGGCTTGCCTGGAAATTGAGGCGAAGTGGCCGCTCCACAGTGATTTTACGAAAACCAAAGTGCGCTGTGGGAAAGATACGGCTTACTACCATTTCTTCTTGATTGCCGTCCATGCGAGTATCGCCAGCCTGACAATCGTTCAGGATTTTGAGGATGTCACGTGCCTTGTCCGGTGGTATCTGACGCCGCTTGTCTCCAAGGCTCCGGGCCATCGGTACCCAGAACGTAGAGGCGTCGATGAGTTGCGCCTTCCCTTTACGTTCCGGGGCCTTGCGGTTGGTGAGGAGCCAGACGTAGGTGGAAATGCCGGTGTTGTAGAAGAGCTGCTCTGGCAGGGCTATCAGCGCCTCCAGCAAGTCGTTCTCGAAGATGTAGCGACGTATCTCGCTCTCGCCGCTGCCCGCGTCGCCGGTGAACATGGGGGAGCCGTTCATAATGATGGCAATGCGAGAGCCCCCCTCATTCGGTGCTTTGGCACGGGCGATCATGTGCAGTAGGAACAGGAGTTGTCCGTCACTGATGCGCGGAAGCCCTGGGCTGAACCTGCCTGTGTTGCCCCGTCCGTGCTCAGCGCGGACTGCGCTCTCGTCTCGCTTCCAGTCTTTGCCGTAGGGCGGATTCGCTATGAGGTAGTCGAAAGTGCTGGTCGCGTGTCGGTCGTTGGAGAGCGTGGTGCCGAAGACAACGTTATCGGCGTCCTTACCCGTGGGGTCCTTCATAAACAGGTCAGACTTAGAGACCGCCCAGGTCTCCGGATTTACCTCCTGCCCATAGAGGTGGATCTCGGCCAGGGGATTGCCGGGTCCACTCAAGAGGCTGCCGTTCTCCCTGTGGCCGATGGTAATATGCTCTTTGGCTATGGTCAGCATCCCACCCGAGCCGCAGCACGGGTCATAGACAGTGCGAACCACACCCTCTCCATTGATGTTGCTCTCGTCGCCGGCGAGCATAAGATCGACCATCAGGTGGACCACGTCACGAGGAGTGAAGTGCTCACCAGGGTTCTCGTTCAACGCTTCATTGAATCTGCGGATCAGCTCCTCGAAGATAGTTCCCATGGTAGCGTTGTCGATAGTGTCCGGGTGAAGGTCAACGCTCCCGAATCGCTCCAGCACCTGAAACAGAAGACCCGACTCATCGAGTTTGCTGATGGTGTTGTCGAAATCGAACCTCTCCAAGACCTCCCTCATATTCTGGCTAAAGCCTGCGATGTAGTTCCTGAGGTTTGCAGCTACGTTAGGTGCGTCGGCTAACAGCCTATCAAAGTCGTAGCGGGAGGTGTTGTAGAACTCAAACCCTGAGGTGTCACAGAGTTGCCTACGGAGATTCTCAAGACCCCGGCCTCTCAATTCAGCTTGTCGCTGAAGTACGTTTTCCTTTGTGGGTGCCAGCACGCAGTCAAGCCGACGTAGCACGGTCAAGGGCAGGATGATGTCCTGGTATTTGCCTCTCTTGAAGGTGTCCCGGATAAGGTCAGCAACTCCCCATATGAAACTAACTATCTGGCCGTAATTCATGGCTTCGCTACTCTTCCCTCTTCAGGCACACAAACCAGCCGAGTCATCAGAGTGAGGTATCCTCTGGTATTGCTTTGGTTTGCAAATGCACTTCAACCTGTCGCTTCCCATAGTAGGCGAAAGTCTCGGAGAAGCGCAATAGAGAAATAGTATGCCCACCTCGTATTCTAGCTGGCGCTCCCAATAGCGGCTTCGGCTTCCGCCCTGTCCATCTCGAACCCGGCTCCGCGGTACCCTTCTCGCAGCCTAGCCGACCCAGGCCCCCTACCACAAGACTGGGTTCTATACAAGGGCTTGCAGGGCATTACATGCGAGCAATTTATCGTTCACAATGAGATGTTGGGCCATCGCCGAATGGAGCAGTTGATTGGTAGTAGCAGAGCCAAGAACCCAATCGTTGAACGGCGCGACGCAGGCCGGGCCACGCTTTGACAGAGCGGTCCGGGGCTACGTGCGCGCCTATGCGTCGCTGCATGGACGGCGCAAGACAGCCGAGGACCTGGGCGTGTCCCGCCACACCCTGTGGCGATTCCTCGAACGGGGCCATGTGGGGCGGGCCGTGCCCTCCGCCGTCCTGAGCTCCGTCGGCGGGAGCGTCCAAGCGATTGAAACCGCCGCGTTCGAGATCATCATCGACCTGGAGAGCCTGCGGCCCGACCCTGCGCTGCGTCACTTGCGCCAAGGGCTTGAGGAGGTCCTCCTGCTGCTGTGCGCCACGCCCCTGGCGACCGTGGAGGAGCTGGCACGCTTAGGGCGCGTCCCAGCCTCAACTCTCCGAGACCGGCTGAAGAAGCTGACCGAACGGGGCCTTGTGGACTCGGTGCCGCACCACCTGAGCGTCCTGGGTACTCGCCCGCAGCGCCGGTACTTCCCCACGGAGAAGGGCGTGACCGCAGGAGGCGCAGCCACCAAGGGCGAGGGGCACATGCTGAGGGCCTACCCAGTGTCGAAGCAGTGGTTCCGGCTGCTGGCCGAGCGTCTGGACGCCGTGGCCGTGCTCCACCGCGTGGCCGGCATGGTCGCCGACGCCGACCCGCACGACGACCCGGTGCGGGTGGACCACTACCGCAACGGTCCCTACGACATGCTGATCACCCTGTCCGGGGGCCGCACCATCGGCCTGATTCGGCAGGGACCGGCGCTGCCCACGTCCAGGCTCCGCTACCGCCTGCGGAGCATCGAGCGGCTGGACAGCAGCGACACGCCCTTCGTCACCTTGGTGCTGACCCACGCAGACCAGGCCACCCGCAGGGCCATCCGCTCCCTGGGCGACCCGTCGGAGCACCGCAGAACCTTCGTTGTGACGGAGGGGGAGCTCCTGGCAGGAGACCACACGGGAGTCGTCTGGCAGCAGTGCGGGAGCGGCGTGGGCGAGGCCGTGCGCATCGAGGCCGACGCATCCCTGGCGGGCATCCTGGCCCTGGCGGAGCGTCTGCTGGACTCGACCTACTCCTTCTTGGGCAAAAGCCCGAAGCCGAATCCCGGCGACCTCTACCCCTCCGGCGTGCAGGCCGCCATGCCGGAATCCACCGAGCAACTGGCATCAACCCTCTCGGTGCAGCTGACCCGCGCTGAGAAGGACGCCCTGGACCTGCTGTGTGCCTGGCCCCTGTGCACCCGTGAGCAGCTCGCAGGGCTGATGGGCGGCGTCACCCTGCGCCGGGTGAATCAGGTGCTCCGTTCACTCTCCCAGCACGGCCTCGTGCGAGCGGACGAGCCTCTGCATATGCTCACCGACGAGGGGCTGACATACCTGGCCCGCAGAGACCGGGCCGCCGTTGGGCTGACCCTCGAACGGTGGAGCGCCGAGCCTCTGTACTTGAACGCCGACATCTACGCCGGGACCGCAGTGCGCGCCCTGGCATCGCAGATGCGTCACCACGCCGGCGTCATCAACTTCGCCGCAGCCCTGTCCGCCGAGGTCGCCCGCTCCCCGGAGCACGACCTGTGGGACCTGCTGCCCACGTCCCGGTCCAGCATCGGCTACCGCTACGACTGGACCACCTACGTCATCCACCCCGACGCCTCCTTCACCCTAGAGTACGAAGGCCGGTGGCGTCCCTACCTGCTGGAGTTCGAGCGGCGGGCCACGACGCCGAAGCGTGCCCGTGCCCGCCTGAAGTCCTACCAGCGGTACTTCGACAGCGAGTGGGCTGAGAGAGACCACGGGGGACGCCTGCCCCGGGTGCTCTTCGTCTTTGAGTCCACAGACAGCGAGAAGGCCTTCCTGGACGTCGCCGACACTGTGGAGGGAGTCCCCATCATCACCTCCAACGCAGAGACCCTTGCCGAGCGGGGCAGCCTGGGCGATTCATGGATACTTCCGCCGCCGCACTCCCTCGACAGGAAGCCGTTGTCCCTGATGCATCAGGTTGCATAATGTCCACTACGCCGTTTCGGCCACTTCCTGTAGGGGTTGTCCCAGCATGGCTGCTGGGACAACTTATTGCACTTTTGCAACCGCTCCATGACCTAGCGCCCTCCCGACTGCAATATGGTGCAGAAATGACACGTCAGGGGAAGGCCCGTCCACCCCGGTTCTCCATTGCACTTCAGCTTGGACTCATAGCTACAGCGCCTCCAGCCAACACCCCAACGAACATCGCCTCGAAGGTCACGGGAGCAGGTGGCATTGCCGGCCCCAGTCCGTTCCCACGACTTCCTGTAGGGGGCAAAAGGGCAGTTTCATCCCTTACCGTGTCAGCCCCAAACAGGTGAAAACGTGACAATTGTTGCAG
Organism: Dehalococcoidia bacterium; assembly: GCA_965197405.1. Classification (GTDB taxonomy): domain Bacteria; phylum Chloroflexota; class Dehalococcoidia; order Lucifugimonadales; family JAGWBF01. The sequence continues at coordinate 356,060 of OZ240206.1, forward strand.
TGTCCGGAGACCTCGCCGCTCACATCCTCATCGACCTGTTCGACCCTCTCGGCGGGTTGACGTGTCGCCACTTTCTGCAATCACAGGGGTGCGGCACGGCCCCGGACGGCGGTTGAAGGCCGGTTGCGCGGTGGCATATAGTAAGACACAGTGATATAATAAGTGGTGGAAAAAGCAACCATGTCGCCCAAGCTATCGAGGAACACCGAGACCATTACCTTCTCCCTGCCACCGCCGATGGCCGAACAACTCCGTCAGGTGGTGAAAGAGGAGGAGCGCACCGTGAGCGAGCTGCTCCGGGAGGCGATCCGCCTGTACATGGAGGAGAAGGAATGGCGCAGACGGGAGCGGCTGGAACGGCTGCGCTCCCGCACGACTACAGAGCAGGAAGATACAGGGAGGAACAACTGATGAATGACCGACTAGACCTGATACCGGCGGCCCTCTATGCGAGGGTCTCCAGCGACCGCCAGGACGTGGACCTGTCCGTGGCAGCCCAGCTGCGGGCGCTCAGGGACTACGCCGACAAGAACGGATACCACGTCGCCCACGAGTACATCGACGAGGCCGAGAGCGGGCGCATCGCCGACCGGCCCCAGTTCCAGAAGATGCTGGACGAGGCCGCCAAGCTAGAGGCCCCCTTCAAGGAAATCCTCGTATGGAAATTCTCCAGGTTCACCCGGAAGCGGGAGCACGCCGTCGCCTTCAAGTCGATGCTTCGGCGCAAAGGCATCCGCGTGGTGTCCATCACGGAGCAGGCCGACGACTCCGCAACCGGCAGGCTGCTTGAGGGCATCATCGAGAGCGTGGACGAATTCTACAGCGAAAATCTTGCCCAAGAAGTCGTCCGGGGCATGAGGGAAGCCGCCTCCCGCGGCTTCTGGGTCGCCAGCAGGGTGCCCTACGGCTTCAGCAAGGTCATGGTGCAGGACGGGGCCAAGAAGCGCCCCTCCCTCGAACCCGATCCGGCGACCGCGCCCGTGGTGGAGCGCATCTTCGGCATGGCCGAGGCAGGCAGGGGAATCCTGGACATCACCCGCACCCTCAACGACGAGGGCATCGCCAACCCCACGGGCAGGCTCTGGTCCAAGAACGGCGTCCACATCATCCTCAAGAACGAGGCTTACACCGGAACATTGGTCTGGGGCGTCGACGCCAAGGACAAGGCCGACCCCGTGCGGGTGGAGAAGGCATTCCCCGCCATCGTCTCCAAGTCCCGGTTCCGCAGGGTGAACCGGAAGCTGCGCTCCCGCGCTCCCAGGAGGAGCCACCCCCGTAGGGTGGGCAGCACCTATCTTCTGAGCGGACTGGTCAAGTGCAAGGCGTGCAACCGAGCCCTCTCCGGCCAGGATGCCAAGAGCGGGAAGTTCGCCTATTACGTCTGCCAGTCCCTCCTCAAGCGGGGCAGTGGCACCTGCGACTCCCCCAGGCTCAACGCCCGGCGCTTTGAGGAGCAGGTGGTAGGGAAGATTCGGGAGAACGTGCTCACCGAGTCCAACATCAGGGCGTTGGTGAAGCTGGTGGACGAGGAGATGGACGGGGTGGCCAAGGAGCAGAGGCAGAAGCTGGAGACCATCGAGGCCGAGCTTGTAGACGTGAAGCGCAGGCTGGGACGGCTCTACGACCTAGCCGAGACCACCGACCTGGACATCGACGACTTCAAGCCCAGGATACGCGAGCACCGGGAACGGCAGGAGAGGCTGGAGGCCACGGCGACGGAGGCGAGAGCCATCCTCTCCCAGCGCAGGGAGGTCCTGGACGACGTGGAAACCATCACGGCCTACGCCCTGGACATGAGCATGTTCCTGAACGAGAGCGAGCTGACGGAGCGCAGGGCTTTCATCGAGAGCTTCGTGAAGGAGATCGTCGTCATGCCCGACAATGCCGTGGTGCGCTACACCATCCCCATGCCGGACGATTCCCCCATACCTGGGAGAGACGTCGAGGAGATGGCGCTGAACGGCTCGGTTCTGTCTACCGTCAAATATGGTGGAGCTGAGGGGATTCGAACCCCTGACCCCCTGCGTGCAAAGCAGGTGCTCTCCCACTGAGCTACAGCCCCGTATATGTTCCGATATTATCCTTGTGTTAACTTTCCTGGAGAAGGATATTGAATACTCAAGTGCTTTGCTAATCTAACACTACGGTAATACTACAATCGCACTTGTGATGTTAGGAGTTTCAGGCGCCGCCGATAATGACAGTGTCGGGCTATAGCCTGATGCCGCCGTCGCCACCGGGACCAGGCCAGCACAAAGCCCGCCCGGTGGGTGGGCACCCACACCAACCGGCAGAGCAACCTGCGCACCTCAGCCACCGTCACCGGTATTAACCCTTCCTCCCAATCGGAGCAGCCCCCTTTTCATAGGGGCTGCCTTGAGCCGCCCGGCATCGGGTCACCGCCAGAAAAGCGTGGGCCGGTATCGGCAGGGTGATGTGCCGGTACCAACCGTCCCACCGCGGCGCACTTCGTACTGGTCCAGCCCCACCTGGCTCTTGGATTCCTCAAAGCACTCTTCTATAGCCCAGCGGGTTCTGGCCACCTCTACCAGTTCCTCCAAGGTAGTCCCAGCCGGGCCAAAGCAGGCGTAGTAGGCCAACTCCTCAGGTTTGGCAATGCTGCGCCGGACCAGCAACCAGCAGCCCTTTCCCTCATCCTTCAAGGGCCTTATCGCCACCTTGACACGGTCGTAGACCCTGGACCCCTTGGCGCCATCGCCCGCGCTGCAGCTCCCAACCGGATTCATCAACCAGCGTCGCCAGTTGGTCCGCTGTCACCTGGCGGGGCCCATTTCCCTGCCAGGCCCACAGATTTTCATTGCTCTTGATGGCCAGCACGTGGGATATCCCTTCCTGTTCCAGCCACAGCCGCAAGTGGAGGTCGCTGCCGTAGACCTCATCTCCAGTGACCCAGGCAAAGGGGACTCCCGATTCCAGGGCCCTCTTCAACATCCCTTGGGCCAACCGAGGCTTGGTCTGAAAGGTGACCTCCTCCAGCACCCAGTCTCCTGCCGCTGCACCCCCACCGATTTGGTCCCTTTCTTGAGGAAGCCCGTTTCATCTATCACCAACACTCCAGCAGCATCGCCCAGATGCTCCAGTACGTAGCTTCTCAGGTCATCTCGCACCAGATCTGCCTCCCAACGGTAGCTGGATAGCAAACGCTGCACCCCGTCGGGATTGGGGGCTCCCGCCTGCTTCCCCAGTTGCCAGGCGTTCTTGCGCTGGACCCGACTGAGCAGTCCCCGCAAATAGCCCAGTACCCGCCGCCGGGGTTCGGGACGCCGGAATCGTGCCGCAATGCAGGTATGCACCAGGTCAATCCCTTCGGCCCACTTCCGCCAGTTCCTCTTTCTGCGTTGCCACCACAGCACCTCCTCACCGTGTGTTGGCCTATTTTACCCTACTAATGTGCGACTGTAGTACTAATTATACCTTGATTATCTGACACGCATCCACAGCTTTAGAGCTAAGAAATATCTCAAAATAGCGGGCTGTACTGTCTTCGGTACCAGAGCAGGGCACAGGCCAATTGGAGCAATCCCAAATAATTGGCGGCTTTCTTGTCGTAGCGCACCAAAATGCCCCGGCACTTGGACAGCCAGGCCAGGGTGCGTTCCACCACCCACCGGCGGGCTGGATACCGTTTTACCCCCTGGGGGTCCAGCTTCTCCTCTCCTATGCGCCTGATGTGGGCCTGATACCCTCCGGCCGCTGCCGCTTTTCGCCCCGTGGGATTGTCATAGGAGTTACGCAGTTGAGAGAGCTATGGCTGGGGATGGGATGGGATAGGATAGGAGGAGTGAGGCGGAGGTGAGGGAGATGAACCCGGCCAAGTGTGATGCGGTGGACTACATCCAGTTCTTGGTGGCAACCCAGAAGAGATTTACCTGCAGCGAAGCGGCGCGGTGTCAACCGGAATCACCGCAAGCTCCAGCCCATGACGCATTCACCCGTCTGCTGCGGAGACAGCCCCCCGACACGGAGGCGCTGTGGCAGGATAACCCAGGGATTGGTGCGACGGGAGGAGGGGGTGCTGGCGCTGGACGATACCACCCTGGACAAGCCCTACGCCAAGCGAATGGGACTGGTGTCCCGCCATTGGAGCGGCAAGCATAAGCGAGTGGTATGGGGCATCAACCTGCTGACCTTGTTGTGGACTGATGGCAATGCGCTGATACCCTGCGATTTCCGAGTCTATGACCGTCCCCTAAGAGCCTATCCTAAAAACCGGTGAAACCCGCTGAGTAGTGAATGAGGAAGGAGGCAGAGGAGCGGCTAAACTTGGGGAATGACGAAAGCGAAAGAACCCAAGCCGCCTCGACCACCCCGCGCCGGCCCAGCCTCTCCGACCAACCCCACCACCGGCTCCTTCCAAGTATCCGACGAACTGTGGGAGGCACTGGCTCCACTCCTTCCCCAGCGGGTGAATACCCATCCCTTGGGCGGAGGCCGCCCCCGGGTCCCGGACCGGACCTGCGCCAACGGTATCTTCTACGTGCTTCGCACCGGTTGCCAGTGGAAGTCCTTGGATGCCACCGGCATTTGCTCCGGCTCCACCGCCCACCTGCGCTTTCAGGAATGGGCCGCCGCCGGGGTGTTCCTGGAGCTATGGCGGACCGGGCTGGAACGCTATGACGAATTGAAGGGTTTGGACTGGAGCTGGCTGAGCATGGACGGGGCCTTGACCAAATCCCCCTTGGGCGGGGGGGAAAACCGGTCCCAACCCCACGGACCGGGGTAAGAGCGGGGTCAAACGCAGTCTGTTGACCGAATCCGGGGGCATTCCGGTGGGGCTGGCAGTGGACGGGGCCAACCGCCACGATATGAAGCTGGTGCGGGCCACGGTGGACAGCCTCCCCGTGCCACGCCCCGCGCCCAGCCCGGAGCATCCCCAGGGTCTGTGCTTGGACAAGGGCTACGACTTTGATGAGGTGCGCCGGACCGTGGACGAGTTTGGCTTCACGGCCCACATACGCAGCCGTGGGGAAGAGGCTCAGGCCATCAAGAAAGAGGCCGGCTTCAAAGCCCGGCGCTGGGTGGTGGAACGCACCCACAGCTGGATGAACCGCTTCCGGCGCATTTTGGTCCGCTGGGACAAGTCTCCCACCAACTACATAGCCTTTCTTCATTTCGCCTGTGCCCTTATCGCTCTCAGAGCCGCCGGGTTATTAGGATAGGCTCTAAGCGGACTGACCAAGAACGACCACTTCCGGCGGATGCTGGAGGTGGCGGAGGGGCGGGGGTTTCAACCCCGTTGGGTGCTGTTCGACAGTTGGTATACCAGTCTGGAGAATTTGAAAGCCATCAGGGATAAGGGATGGTTCTGGCTGAGCCAATTGCGGTCCAACCGGCGGGTGAACCCCGAGGGAGGGGGGAACTTGCCCTTGGCCACCGTGGCGATACCCCAGGAAGGCCGGCAGGTGCATCTGCGAGGCTATGGATTTATTCGAGTGTTTCGGACGGTTTCCAAAGACGGGGACGTGGAACACTGGGCCACCAATGACCTGGAAATGCCGGATCAACAACGGGAAAGCCTGGCGCACCAAGCCTGGGGTATCGAAATGTACCATCGGGGCCTCAAACAATGTTGTGGCGTGGAGAAATGCCAAGTGCGTACGGCAGAGGGACAGCGGAATCACATCCGCCTGTCCCTCCAAGCCTTCTTGCGGCTGCAAGCCCACCGCTTGAGTGCCGGAGTCTCTTCGTACGAGGCCAAAGCCAACATCATCCGGGCAGCCTTACGAGATTACATGGCGTATCCCAGGTACACTCTCCATCCAACTGCGTAACTCCTATGTCATACCCTTTGTCCAGGCACAGGTTTTGGGTGCCTTCCGGGCGTGCCACTACGATGCTCTCCAAGGTCGGCCTCAAGAGTTTCGTGTCATGGACGTTGGCTCCAGCCACCACCACGCTCAGAGGTCCGCCAACTGCGTCCACCAGGATGCTCTTCTTGCTTCCAGCTTTGCCCCGGTCGGTGGGGTTGCGTCCAATGGCGCCCCCCCAAACCGCGCTTTACCCATGGCGCAATCCGCCGACTGCCATTCCCAGTTCACCCCGCCCAACTCCTGGCATTCTTCTATCAGGGCAGCCCAGATACCCTCCAGCACCCTACACCCCACCCAGCGCTGGAAGGTCCGATGGATGGTACCGTCGTCTCCCAACTCCCGGGGCAGGCGGTTCCACTGGCAACCGCTGCGCATCCGGAAGATAATGCCTTCCAGCATCTTCCGCTGGTCCCCTCGTTTGCGCCCCCTGGCTTTGGGCGGGTCCAACTGCAATATCACCGGTTCGATTCGTTCCCAAAGGTCGTCCGGAACATCCCAAATAGCAGGTAACGGTTTCCCTTCCAGCACGATTCACCTCCACCCAACCCTTTGGAATCATCCTAGTACTACAGTTGCAGATTAATGATGTAGAATAGGCCATTACTTGATGAAGAGGTGTGGCGGTGGTAGCATGCCGGGATGAGGTTGGGGAAGTGGTCCGGTGGTCCGAGGGCATTGAGCGAGTACATGAATGTATTTCAAGGAGGTTCCGGCGTCCGGAGCCGCGGCGGCGGGCGCTGGAGTACCTGCGGGGACTGATCAGTCCGGTGGAACGCAAGAACGGGTGGCAACTGGCGGAGCGGGCGGGCGACGACACTCCCTATGGGGTGCAGCGCCTGCTGTCCAGCTACCGGTGGGACGCCGACCTGGTCCGTGACGATCTGGCCGGTTACGTGGTGGAGCACCTGGGGGACGCTGACGGCGTACTGGTGGTGGACGAGACCGGGTTTCTGAAGAAGGGGAACAAGTCCGCCGGGGCGCAGCGACAGTACAGCGGGACGGCGGGCCGCGTCGAAACCTGTCATATAGGAGTATTCCTGGCCTACGTCTCGGCCAAGGGAAGGACCCTCTTGGACCGGGAATTGTACCTGCCCCAGGTGTGGGCTGAGGACGGGGACCGGCGTCGGGAGGCGGGAGTGCCGGAAGATGTTGGCTTTGAGACCAAGCCCCGGCTGGCCCAGCGCATGCTGGAGCGAGCGGTGGAAGGGGGAGTGCCCTTCCGCTGGGTTGCTGGGGATGAGATCTACGGCAGCGACCGCAAGCTGCGGCTGTGGCTGGAGGGGCAGGGATTGCGTATGTGCTGGCCATCAAGAGGAACGAGAAGCTGTGGGCTTGGACGGACAAGGGCCCCGGTCAGGTGAGGGCGGACCGGCTGGCGTCGCAGGTTGACGAAACCGGCTGGGTCAGATGCAGCGCGGGAAACGGCGCCAAGGGTCCCCGGGTCTACGACTGGGCCTTGGTGGAGATACGGCCCCTGAGCGAGCTGGGCAGGGGGTACTGGCTGCTGGCCCGGCGCAGCGTGGCCAAGCCGGAAGAGTTGGCCTACTACGTGTGCTACGGCCCAGCGGGTACGGCCTTGGAGGACCTGGTGCGGGTAGCTGGGACTAGGTGGGCCATAGAGGAATGCTTTGAGGAAGCCAAGGGACAAGTGGGGCTGGACCAGTACGAGGTGCGACGGTGGGAGGGCTGGTACCGGCATATCACGCTGGCGATGCTGGCCCACGCCTACCTGGCGGTAATTAGACATCAGGCGTCGGCGCACGGATGGCAAGGATGCTCCGGGGAAAGGGGGGCTGTCCCAGCTTGGATGAAAGGTTGATTCCCGTGACAGTCCCCGAGGTGCGCCGGCTGCTCACCCGCCTTGTATGGACGGCCAATCACCCCGTTGAGCTTGTTCTGTCCTGGTCTCTGTGGCGACGACACCATCAGGCCCAAGCCCGGCGATGTCACTACCAACGACGGCTGTCACTACTGGCATCAGTAGTGCAACTGTAGTACTAGGGGGTGTCGTCAAAAGAGTTTGCTCCAGATCATCACTGCCCGGAGTTGGCAGATGGCCAAATACGACGCTGTTCTCTTGGCATAACGGGTCGCCACCCCGCGCCACTGCTTGAATTCCAGGAATCCGTTCTCCACCAGGTGTCGCAGCTTGTACAGCGCCTGGTCAAAGTCCCGCTTTTCTCTCCGGTTGCTTTTGGGCGGTATCACCGGGTCCATTCCCAATTCCCGGACGGTGGCTATGATTTCATTGGTGTCATAAGCTTTGTCCGCCAGCAGGCACTCCGTTGCTATGCCTTCAATCAAAGGCAAAGCCTGGGAGCAGTCGGCAACCGTACCCTCGGTCACCGCCAACCTTACCGGCATTCCGTGAGAGTCCACCGCCAGATGCAGCTTGCTGTTCAGCCCCCTTTTGTGCGGGCAATGGACTGATTTCCGCCCTGGGCGCCGGCGCTGTGGGGATGGGCCTTGATATAGCTGGCGTCTATCATCAGCCACTCGAAATCAGGGTCATCAATCACCACCTCCAACAGTCCCGCCCACACGCCCCGGTCCCGCCAGCGGCAGAAGCGACGGTGGGTGTTCTTCCAGTCTCCGTAGTCCGGGGGCAAATCGCGCCAAGGAGCGCCGGTGCGCAGAATCCAGCACACGGAGTCGATAAATCGCCGGTTGTCATGGGCCGGTCGGCCTCTCTTGCCTTCTCCCCCGGGCAGATGCGGCCTCAACCGCTCCCAAACGTCATCGGTCATATCGTGGCGCCGGTGCGCTGTCGTCATACCCCCACCTTCCACACTCTCTCCATTTCCAGTAATTTACCACCCTATCACCATTTTGACGACACACCCTAGTACCGTTTCAATTTAATTCTATTGGATAGACATGTTTGAGCTTACTGCGAGCGTCCCCCGGTCGTGGCCGAGGGCAGGCTCTGGGTGGAGAACCGCCAGTCTATGATGGCGGCGGCCTCGTTGCGCTCGCGTTCGAGCGCCGCGACCTCCCGTTTCAGCAACACTTCATCGCCGACCCGGCGGTCCAGGCACTGCCTGCTGAAGACGCTCAACTCGATCTCGGCCATGTTCAGCCAGCTTCCGTGATTGGGTGTGTGGTGAAACTCCAGGCGTTTGGCTATGCGGCGCGCCTCGGACGCTCCAAATGCCTCGTAGAGCGAGCCTAACTTGTGGGTGTTGAGATTGTCCAGCACCGGCCGGACCACTGTGGCGTCAGGATAGGCCTCGTCCACCAGCCACTTCATCCGGTGCGCGAAGTCCACGGCAGTGCGCCGCCCGGTCACCTCGACGTGCCTCCACCCACCCTTCGGTTCACAGAACATGAACAGGTTCCGGGTCCCGTTTCGCTGGTACTCGGTGTCATAGCGCTCCACCCGTCCGGGCTTGGCTTTGATGGGCAGCCTCACGTCCCCGAGCAACTGCTTGGAGGACTCGTCAAAACACACCACCGGACGCTCCCGGTCGTACTCTTCGTGATAAAGGTCCAGCACGTCCTCCATCCGGGCGACGAACTCCCCGCTCACCTTGGGAATGCACCACTCTTTCTTCTTCCACGGCTTGAGTTCGTTTTTTTGAGTATCTGGCGCACCGTCTCAAGGGAGATGCTCCCGGCAAACTCCAGCTCCACCACCTTGTCCGCCAGCAGGTGAAGCGTCCAGTTTACATGTCCTTCGGGTGGACTGCTGCACGCTATGGCAACCAGAGCCTGCCCCGTACTGGATACGGGGTGCGCTTCCTGCTTGCCGTCCAACTTGCGCTCCCGGCCCGGCCTTGGCTTGTCATTGATGGCGGCCTCAACTCCTTCCTCGACGGACCGCTTCCGCACTCTGGCAACGGTGGCGGCATTGGTCAAAAGCACACCGGCTATCTCAGCGTCCCGAAGTCCTTCATCCGCTTTGAGCAGCGCCAGCGCCCGCTTGACGGTGCGGACTGACGGCTTGCCCCGGTGGGAAACCTCATTGAGACGGGAGCGTTCGGATTCAGCCAGCTTGACTTTATACTTGATGGCAGCCATGTCTGGATACTCCCCCATAGAAAGATCATACCCAAGTATGGCTGCCTTCTCATATCCTTGTAAATCTATCTGGAAATGGTACTAGTACCGTGTCCGGCTATTTTTGATAAATATAAGAAAGTGTATAATTGAGGCATTCTTTCATTGTGGGGAGTGGGGGGAATGCCTGCCAAGTTATATCGAGTGAGCTTGACTCAAGAAGAGCGGGAACATTTGTTGGGTATTACCCGGCGCGGCAAATCCTCGGGACGTAAAGTGAAGCGGTCTTTGATTTTGTGTAAAGCCGATGAAGGCCTTACCGACCAGCAGGTGGCGGAAGCTCTGATGGTGGGTCCCGCCACGGTGGGCCGGGTGCGACAGCGTTTTGTAGAAGGCGGGTTGAAGCGCGCCCTTGATGACCTGCCTCGGCCGGGGCAACGGCGCAAACTGGATGGAAAGCAGGAAGCCCACCCCGTATCCAGTACGGGGCAGGCTCTCGTGGCCGTGGCCTGCAGCGCACCCCCGGAAGGGCACGCCCGGTGGACGTTGCGATTGCTTGCCGACCAGGCGGTGGAACTGGAGTTGACCGGCTCCATCTCCCGGGAGACGGTCAGGCAGGTGTTGAAAAAACCGAACTCAAGCCGTGGCGGAAGAAGGAGTGGTGCATCCCCAAGGTAAGTGCCGAGTTCGTAGCCTGCATGGAGGATGTGCTGGACCTCTACGCGGAACCCTATGACCCCAAGCGGCCTGTAGCCTGTTTCGACGAGACCTCCAAGCAGTTGGTGTCGGAGAAGCGGGAGCCCATCCCGGCCAAGGCGGGACGGCGGGAGCGGTTTGATTACGAGTACCAGCGCAACGGGACCCGGAACTTGTTCATGATTTGTGAGCCGTTGGCCGGCTGGAGGCACGTGGCAGTGACCGGGCGTCGCACCATGGAAGACTTCGCCCATCAGATGCGCTGGCTGGCGGATGCTGCTTACCCTGAAGCGGAGAAGGTCCGAGTGGTGCTGGACAACCCCGTATCGAGTACGGGGCAGGCTCTGAACACCCATAGACCCGCCTCCCTGTACGAGACCTTTGAGCCAAAGGAGGCCAGACGGGTGATCCAACGGCTGGAGTTTCACTATACTCCCAAGCATGGGAGTTGGCTCAACATGGCGGAGATTGAGTTCAGCGTCTTCAGCAACCAATGTTTGAATCGCCGCATTGAAGATGAGGGGTCGCTCAAACGGGAAATTGCAGCCTTGGAGACGGAACGAAATCAGGCTGGGGCAACCATCGACTGGAGATTCTCTACCACCGATGCCCGCAACAAGCTTCGGCATATCTATCCATCGGTTTCACACTGACGCGGTACTAGGGCGGAACCCGACCGGAGTGTCGGAGCGAACAGCCAGGGCAACTGGCAATGACGCGGTACGCAGTCGATAAAACCACTCATTTCTGCAACTCCGATCAGACTGTGTGACGTAACTCTACGCCGTGGCCCTCTGCTAATTCAGATTTCAGTGCTCGATGATAAAAGAATGGCAGAAAATTCCATGTTAGATTCTACTATATTGGGCAACTTGCTAAGTAGCTGACAGTACCAGATTTCCGGGCAAGCACATTGGCCTGTCAGGTGCGCCAGGAAATTGAGCCCCACAGCCAACACCATCCTCCATACTGGATAAAATCAAGAACTTTCACGCTGCGGTTCCGGCTGGTGCTGTAGGGAGGGGCTGACCGCTACCCATCGGGCGAGGGCCTGCCGCAAGCAGCCCGACAGGTATTGACTTCAGACTGTTCTGTAACTACACTTGCGTAGTATGGTGTAAGCTGGACTTTGTACATTCAGGCTGCGTAGGTCAGCGATTCTATGAAGCGGTCAACTATGGTGGGAGGGAGTTTTCGGATGTTGGGTTGAGCAGGGGATATGCCGAAAACGTCTGAGTTGAACCACAGGTGATGGCGGACCAGAGCGATAGCATCGGAGAAGGTGGGCAGGGCCTTGTGATACCAAGCTGCTGAGCGGACGGGTACGGCTTGGCCCCGGCCCAGTGCATGTGCTGCCAGTGTAACCCATGAGAACAACCCGAAGAGCGCCGGTGTGGTGCGGGCGATGGCCAGGTCAGACCATTGGCGCTGAGTTTCCACTCCCAAGTGAGTGCGAACTTCCTGGAAGAGCCTGCCCCGTACTGGATACGGGGTGACCTCCAGCTGCCATCGCAACACGAACCATTCGATGATTCGAGTGGGCTCGAGTTGAGGTCGGTGCACAACAAGGCCTGTGGCCGGAACGCACCCATCGGGTCGCGTATCAAGACCCAACGGATAGGGACTGGAGCCTTACCCTTGTGATACCAGACCGCCGTATGCGAGGCGTTCTCCACTCTGCGTAGGGTACCGTCGTACCAGGGAACCATCACGGCAGTCCACGGGGTTGCCGGTTGATCGAGGAGCTGTTTTAGTGTGGGCAGCCGCTGACCTTTGAGCCGTGGGCGACCCATCTGTCCGGGCAGTCGAGGTGGAGCGGGTTCATAGAGCGCGGCGTCCAGACGCAACCGGGTGATGAAAGTGACCGGGCGAGTCGTGGACTGACAGAAGTGCAGCAGGTCGAGGACGGCATAGCTACTGTCAGCTACGATGACCAGGGTGCGGTGAGGCAGCCAACGACGGAGTTGGGCGATCATCTGACGCGCCCAATCGGTGAGCTTTTTGTGAGTCCGACCCATCTCCTGGTAATATCGCTCCGAGGGCGCCAGGGCAGTCAGCACAGGCAGCGCCCATGTCCGATGTGCCCAGGGTATGGGAGCCAGCCACATCAGGCTCACCCAGCGCAGGCCGGAGGCCTTGACGAAATGACTTGCGCTGGACCGCACTCCGTCGCGATATATCCCCTTGGCCTTGATCCGCCTACCACGTCGCCGCTCCAGGGTCTCGTCTCTCCCAAACACCAGTGGGCCATCGCCGTGACCGAGGTGTTGGACCAAGAGCAACAGCAGGCAGTGTGCCATCCGAAGGGGCGACCACCCGGCACGGTTGAGAACGTGGTGGTAACGGGCAAAGCTCGTGTCGTCGCTGAGCCCCATGACCCGGAGCGCCGAGGTGACGGTGCGCTTGCGCGTCGCCAGGATTGCCCCAATTAGGAGCACCTGGGCCTTCGACCATGTCCTGGCCTGAAATATCACCTTGAACGGCTGGAGCAAGGGTATAATGATATCGGGCAGGGTGAGCATGACGTGACCTTTCGTAGTGGGTTGGTCTTGTCAGCTTACCCTGTTCTCTTCTATGTTTTGTACAAAGTCCAGCTTAGTGCCAGCCCCCGGGTCTATCCCCGCGTGTGCGGGGGAACCTCATCGCAGCGCCCGAAGTGCCTCACCACCCCGGGTCCATCCCCGCGTGTGCGGGGGAACCGGATGGCTTTGCGGGACCATGTTCAGGCTGCCCGGTCTATCCCCGCGTGTGCGGGGGAACCATCTACAGTCATCCTTGATGCCGAAGTGGGCCCTCATCGGCGTCCCTGTTCTCAGCAGCAATATAATAGACTGGATAGCGTGAATCAAACATATGCCGGCGGCCAAAGCAGAAGTATGCTCCAATACCTTCAATGTCAGGCTCCGTGGGATTAGCGAAGACGCAGTCAAAGATAGTGGAACTTTGCCTCAGGTTCAGACTAAGAGCCGTTTCTCCTTCAGTAGGGCATATGATAAAATACTATTCGGCTAGTCTGTAAAGAGGTATCCGGCTTTTGTCCATTTTCTCTCGGCGGACTCCTTTCATCCTCATCGCGGATGACTTCTCCATCGGTTGACAGACCTCCGTGACGGTGTGCAGGGTTCGTGACTCAGGCGCGATGTCTCTGCGATCGTGAGTCAGCGTCTCGCTGTTGTGTTTTACACCCCCTTTAACCTTTATAGCCAGCCAGATACGGGCCGTTAGCTCAGTTGGTCAGAGCACCGGACTTTTAATCCGGGTGTCCAGGGTTCGAATCCCTGACGGCCCACCAAATCAAGGGCCTTCACGTTGAGGTTTGGGGCGATGTTGTAGGTCTTTTCCGCCTGGCGCACCCACGGGACGCAGGCAGACTCGGCGACAGCGGACTATGTATGAAGGAGGCAAGCGTTGGCATTCACTTTGCGTTTAAGGGGTATGTTGAGAGGGTCCCTTCGCCCGATAGTATGGATTGGGCTGGTATGTTTGCTGGCCGCCGCTTTGCTGTCGGCATGTGGCGACGGGCCGACGCCAACGGCGCTGCCGACGGAAACTCCCGTGCCTACGCCAACTGCCACCAGTACCCCCACACCTACACCTACACCGGTCCCACCAACATCCACGCCCGTGCCTATGCCGACGCCAAGCCCCACGGCAACGTCGTCGTCCCTTCCTGCAACACCAACGCCACAGCAGCAGGGCAGCGCTCTCGCTGTACGTGATTTAGACCTGGATGGCGACACCCTCTGGCAGGACCTCTTCGACGCGTTCACCGCCTCGGAGCAGTCTTGCATCCGAAGCGCGTTGGGTGACGAGCTACTGGAGTCGGTGCTGGGGCGGCGCGTTGATATAGAAGGCCCCGCGGAGCAGTGGCAAGTGCCGGCATTTGGCTGTCTCGCCCCGGAAACGGCCGGCGAAATACTTTTCTCCGTCTTGGTTTCGGGGATGGAAGATGAAGGACTGACCCCGACCGAGGAGGCTGAAGGCTGCCTGCGAGAGTTGCTGGCAGATACGGACGTAGCTGGTATCGCTGCCGGCACCCTGCCGGACGCCAGCCCCGACAGCGCCGGGGCAGTCATGGCGTTTGCTTTCGGCCTCGCGGCCTGTTTTCCGGACCAGTTCTCGATGGGCAGCCCCGAGCCTGACGCCGTTCCGGCAGAGCCGGACTCGTCTCCACTCTGGCGCCACCCCACCGGCGGCTGGGTTGTCAACTCGCCGGCGGTGGCCGGCGGCATGGTGTACGCAGGTTCGGACGACAACAATATGTACGCCCTGGACGCGTCCACAGGTCAGCTGCTGTGGAGCTTTGAGACAAACGACGTCATAAGGTCGTCCCCAACCGTGGCCGGTGGCGGCGTGTACTTCGGGTCCAACGACAACCACGTATATGCCCTGGATGCGTCCACGGGAGGGCTACTGTGGAAACATGACACCGGCGACTGGGTGCAATACTCTCCCGTCGCTCACGACGGAGTGGTCTACTTCAAGGCGCTGGCCGACGGGGACCAAAAGCTCCACGCTCTTGATGCCATGTCGGGAGAGCTCCTGTGGGTTTCCGAAGAGCCTTACCCTTACATTGACGGGTTCGCACTGGCGGTTTACGGTAAGGTCTATATGCCGGGCGAGTCCGGCGAGTTCCACGCCCTGGACGCCGGGACCGGAAAGACGGTCTGGAGCGTCAGCGTCGGCAGCGGGGCGGAATCCTCGCCCATAGCCGACGACACAGGATGGGTCTTCCTGACGGCCGTCAACTCCGCCTATGGTCTCAACGCGAAGACCGGGGAGGAGATATGGAGCTACAGCACGGAGACGTTCCCCGCCAGGGACTTCCCGGCAGTGGAGCAGTACGGTTACTTCTACTTCTCACCCAGCAAGGTCCTCTACGCCCTCAACGGGGCAACAGGCGAACCCGTCTGGTCTTACGAAGCAAGCGATTTCATCAACATGAAGCCCGTGGTGGCTGAAGGCATGGTGTACACGGGGTCTGAAGACGGTCTGTTCTACGCGCTGAATGCCGCCAACGGCGAGCTTGTTTGGAGTCTCGAGGCGATGGACTGGCATCTGGCCTCGCCTACGGTGGTAGACGGCGTGCTGTACGCCGAGTCCAGCGACGGCTACCTGCGCGCCCTCGATGCAGGAACAGGGGAAAAGCTATGGCGGTTTCAGAAGGGCTACTTCTCGGGTGTCCAGTCCTACACCGTTGCCGGTGGCGTGGTGTATGTGGGGTCCCTGGATGGCAGCGTGTACGCCTTCACCGCTCCGGCGGGCAGATAGCCGGTCGCCCTGTCCGCTCATCTCCCCAGGGGAGGGAGCGCACGCACTCGCACATCAATCTCGAGCCGGGTCTCCCCGCCGCCCTGGAAGACGCCGCGAGTCGGGGCCACGTCCTGATAGTCGCGACCAACAGCGATGCCTACGTGCCGCTCGTCGGCGAGGGTCCGGTTGGTGGGGTCGAAGCCAGTCCAGCCAAGGCCGGGCAGCCTACATTCGACCCAGGCATGGGTGGCCGATTCCGGCGCTTGCTCGCCGGTCTGGCCGGTGACGTGCAGGTAGCCTGAGACGTAGCGGGCAGGCACGCCCCAGGAACGCGCGATGGCAATCATGACATGGGCGTAGTCCTGGCAGACTCCCCGGCCGGACTCCAGGATATGCTCAATGGGGGAGACCGCCGACGTGCTCCCCGGTACGTACCGGAAGCTGTGGTAGAGCGCATCTGAAAGCCTCAGCAGGGCCTGGAGTGGATCGCCTTCCGGCTTGACGCCCAGCCGCTCGACGAAGGCGGCCAGGGCGGACGAGGGCGCAGCCAACGCGCTGGGGCGTGTGAAGTCCCAATGGATGAAGGACTCCTTCCATGAGCGGACCTCTCCCCAAGCGCCGGGGCTCAGAGAATCCGGGAGCGCGGCAGTGGGCGTCCTTTCGACCTCGGAGCGGGCGGTGATCTCCAGCGACTCGTGTTCCCGGTGGATGTTGAGAACGTGTTTCGTGTTGCCGAAAGAGTCCGTCTCGTCGTTCAGGGGGGCCGGGGGGTCTGTGGAAACTTCGAAGTGCAGAAGTCGCTGACCTGGGCCGTCGCGCGGTTTCAGGCAGAGGGACATCACGCAGCGCCGTACCGGCGAGGCGTAAAGGTATCGAGAGACGTGTTCGATTTCGTAGCGGGCCGGACCGACCACGGTGTCAGCGTACCTGGAAGTCTTCGATGGGGTAATCGAAATAGGCGACAGTCAGGAGATGGTGGAGTTCCCGGCAATGCTTCCTCACCCGCCGCAGGAGGTCCTCCCGGTCTTCGCCGTCGGGCCAGTCGTAATTGACCAGGGCTCCCAGGCGACCGGCCAGTCGCCGGGCTGCACCGCTGGCATGTGCGTTCGGACCTGGACCGATGGAGGCGAGCTCCGTCGCCACCATGTCGAGGGACCGGCAGAGAGAGTCGGGTAACAGGGGGTCCGTCGCGAGCAAGTCCAACACATAGGCCGGCTGGACTTCGATGCTGTAGCCGCGATTGTAGGCCTCGAAAGCATGGTAAACGCGCAACAGGCTTGTCCAGTCCGCGTCGGAGTACTCTTCGGTCAGGGCATCTGCGGCAAGCTGGGCCAAGAACAACGCGGCCGAGAGTTGGGCGCGCTCTATGAAGCGTCCCAGTTGCATGAAGCCCCAACCTTCGTCGCGGTACATGGTAGCCGCAGCCACGCCCATGAAGGTGTCAATCTCTGCCGCCGTCTCCGCATAGAAGCTCTCCGGAGAGGTCCTCCAGATGTCCTGGATGCCCAGCCGCTGGATACGCAGGTAGGCCAGGTTCAACCAGGTCCACATCTCGGCGCTGATGCGGTGGCGCATCTGCCGGGCGTTCTCGCGTCCAAGTGCGAAGCAACTCCATACCGAATCATGGTTGGAGCGCTCGAAGGTGAGGTCGTCGGCCAGGGTGTAGGAATCGGCCAGGGTGAAGTCGTCGCTGTCGAGCAACTCGAGGCTGCCCCCGGGAGGCTGCCGGTCCACGCTGCTGTAGATGCGAGACCAGCCGAAATGAATCTCCCGGTTCGGACGGTCCACCAGGGCTTCCGTCTGAAATCTCAGCAGACGGCAGAGATGGTCTGCGCGCTCCAGGTAGCGGCCCGTCCAATAGAGACCCTGTGCACTGCGTGAAAGCATGATGTTAATCTTCTTCGTCAAATTCTTCGGGCATAATCACAAATTCGGGATAAGCTTCGATACGCAACTCCCCAACGTCCTGGCCCAAGCGTTCTACGTTGCGCGACACCCGTAAGCCCAGCGTCTTGTTCAGCGCCTGCCATACCAGCCAGGAGGTCCCGAAAGCGAACGCTCCGATTGATGCCACGCCGGCCAGCTGGATGTGAAATTGGCCGCCCGCGGCGATGCAGACCGCCAGGGTCCCCCAGATTCCGGCGAACAGGTGAGCGGGGATGGCGCCGACCACGTCGTCCAGCTTGATCTTCTCCAGGAACTTTAGTCCCGCGGTGCACAGGAGACCGCCCACCGCTCCAATGACGATAGCCCAATAATGGTCTACGATGTCAGGGCCGGCTGTGATTGATACCAGCCCGGCGATCGCCCCGTTCAGTCCGGCGAATAGGTCCATTCGACCCAGGAGGGGACGCGAGATTGCGAGGGCGGTTATGACGCCGGCGGCTGCCGCCAGGTTGGTGTTGACCAGTACGTGGCTCATCGCTACCGCGTCGGCTGCACTTCCCAGCGCCAGCTGCGACCCGCCGTTGAAGCCGAACCAGCCCAACCAAAGAATGAAGACGCCGAGGGTCACCACCAGGACGTTCGACGGGGGTGTTGGCCTGACACTGCCGTCGCGCCGGTATTTGCCCAGCCTGGGCCCGACGACCAGCAGGCCCGCGATCGCCGCCCAGCCACCGGTGCTATGCACGATAGTCGAGCCGGCGAAGTCCTGGAACCCCAATTCAGTGAGCCACCCACCTCCCCATGTCCATGCGCCCACGATAGGGTAGATGAGAGCGGTCAGCATCAGCGTAAAGATAAAGAATGACCACAGCTTGACCCGTTCGGCTATTGCGCCGGACACTATGGAGGCGGTGGTCGCGACGAAGACCATCTGGAAAAACCAGTCCGACATGGTGGAGTAGCCGCCCTTGACCACATCGGCCACTGCGTCCCCCTGTCCACCCACCAGGGCAACCTCCTCGGGTGACGGTCCACGGAAGGGCTGGAACGAGCCGATCACATGCCAAACGTCGGTATACATGAGGTTGTAGCCGATGAGGAAATAGGCAAGCCCTGCAATCGAATAGAGGCCGATGTTCTTCAGGCAGATCATGGAGGCGTTCTTGGTGCGCACTGCGCCGGACTCGAGCATCGTGAACCCGGCGCACATCCACATCACCAGCGCACCCCAGACGAGGAACATGAAAGTGTTGAGGACAAACGCGGTCTCCCCGTCAACTCCCGCCGCGTGCGCCACGGCCGGCCGGGCAAACAAGAAAGCGAGGGCCATGACTCCCGTTATCGTCAGGATGGTGGGGAGCCGGCTGCGCGAGAGCACGTTAGTGAATGTTTTCAAAAAGCCACACGCTCCTATGCTGGCCGTCTAACAGGGTTCGAAGCCTTTGTTTATCAGTGGACCAACCTCACCACCATAGCTGATGTGTCAAACTGCTCCGCCGGCCTCCTCTCAAGTGCTGGCGCAGGTAGAGACAGTCGGTGGGGGCACAGCAGGTCATGGGGATAGGTGCGGCCCATGCGGCCCGTAGCGTCGTGCATTGGCATTCAGGTCAGTCTTCGAGTACCCAAAGGTCTTTGCCGCCCCCACCCTGGCTGGAATTCACCACCAGGCTGCCCCGGCGCAGGGCGACGCGGCAGAAGGCCCCGGGCACGATGCGGGTCTCGCGGCCGTGAAGCACAAAGGGGCGCAGGTCCACATGACGCGGTTCGAACTGGCCGTCAATCAGGCAGGCCGCGCGCGAGAGGGCAAGCACCGGCTGCGAGACGAAGTCCGCCGGGTCAGCGCGCACCTGCTTGGCGTACTCCTCACGTTCCTCGGCTGTTGCGTGGGGGCCTATCAGCATACCGTAGCCCCCGGCCCCTCCCACGCGTTTGACCACCAGGTTCTCCAGGTTGTCGAGGGTGTACTCGAGGTCTTCGGGCCTGCGGCAGAGGTATGTTTCGACATTGGCCAGGATTGGCTCATCGTTCAGGTAATAGCGTATCATGTCAGGCACATAGGCGTAGACGCTCTTGTCGTCGGCGACGCCTGTCCCGGGCGCGTTCACGAGAGCTATGTTTCCGAGCTTGTAGGCGTGCAGCAGCCCAGGCACGCCGAGAAAAGAGTCCGGGCGGAAGACCAGCGGGTCGAGGAAGTCGTCGTCCACTCGCCGGTAGAGTACGTCGACGCGCTGCAAGCCTGCGGTGGTGCGCATGTACACGAAGCCGTCGCTGACCAGCAGGTCCCGGCCCTCGACAAGCTCCGCGCCAAGCTCGTGGGCCAGAAACATGTGCTCGTAGAAGGCGGAGTTGTAAACTCCAGGCGTCAGCAGCGCGACGGAAGGGTCTGAGCGCCCGCCCGGAGCCAGCTCCCGCAGGGTCGTCAGCAACATGCTCCCGTAGTGCTCCACCTCCTGCACCCTGGAGCTTCGATACAGGCGGCGCAGGCTCGCCTTGGCTACCTTCCGGTTAGCGAGCATATAGGACACCCCCGAAGGGACGCGCAGGTTGTCCTCCAGCACCCGGAAGCCGTCGTTGGTGCGCACCAGATCGGTGCCGCAGATGGCGACCCAGGTCCCGTGGGGCGCGGAGAAGCCGCGCATCTCGGTGCGGTACTGGGGACAGCCGCGCACCACATCAACGGGAATCACGCCGTCACGGACGATGCTGGGCACTCCGTCGGGGTCTTCGCTGGGGGGCTTCCCGTACACGTCCTCCAGGAAGCGGTTCAGGGCCTTGAGGCGTTGGGTCAGCCCCGCCTCGAGATGCCTCCACTCGGCGCCCGAGAGCACCCGGGGCAGACAGTCCATAGGGATGATGCGCTCGTCGGCTTCGTCGTCCCCATAAACCGTAAAGGTGATTCCCTCGTTCGAGAACGAACGCGTGACCCGCTCCTGGATGCTGACAAGCTCCTCCTGGGAGAGCCGGGTCAGGGTCTCGTAAAGCTGCCGGCAATGCTCCCGGGGGGCGCCGTCCGGCAGGAACATCTCGTCGTAGATGGACGGGTCGAGATCGTAAGTATCAAAATTCACGACAAAAGCTCATAATCTAAAGGCTGTTCAGCTTGCCTAGAATATACCGGAAAGCCGGGGCAACTTCAAGGGCCTTAGAGCGCTACCACCTCTACAGTGGTCTTGGGGGTCGCCACGGCGACCGAACCGTAGAGGGGTCAACGCCGTTTGTAGATGCCCACCAGCTCCTGCGCCTGGTCGTCGTCAAGCCCCGTAAGCTCGAAACGCAGGTGAACGGCGTCGTACACAGACAGGTTCTCATGGATAGGGGCAGCCTCGGTGTCCCGGGTCCCCTCCACCGTAACGTCGGTCCACCCAAGGGGCATCTGGGACTCTCTGGCCAGCCTCTCAAGCATGTTGACGGCGCAGGCCGTGATGCCCGATAGGAATGCCTCCCCTGCGCCCAGCTCTTCGCCCGGCCCCCCGTTGGAGGCGTAGTCGTCCACGACGAAGTGATGATTGCGAGCGTTGCACAGCGCCCTTCCCCGCGTTCCACTGCTATAAGACCTCACCTTGGTTATCACGAACCGCTCTTGCATGTCACACCTCCTGACCTCTCCTATTACCTTACTATCTTCCAGGTGATTCTATCATCCCGCGCAGGCGGGTGCCGGTGAGGCCATGCTCCGGCTCAGGGAGCGATGTCCTTTATCTTCCCAAGAAGCGCCTAAGAAGCGGGCTGGGCCACGGCGGCGAAGCGCGCATCCAGCGCAAGCATCTCCGACAAACCCAGCGTCTCAAAGAACTCCACCGGGCTTGCCATGTTGTCCAGGAGCCGCTCCGTAGTCCCTTTGTCTTTGATCTCCCCCAGGATTTCGGAGACCAGCCTGCATACGGTGAACATGATGCTGCCCGGGAAGATGACTATCTTGAATCCCAGCCGCTCCAACTCCGGAGTGGGAATCAAGGGCGACTTGCCCTTCTCTACGAAGTTGTACAGGAGGGGGACGTCAAAGGCGCGCGTCACCAGATCTATATCCTCTTCGGTCCGCAACGCCTCTATGAACAGCGCGTCGGCGCCGGCTTTCACGTACTCCTCGCACCTTCTCAGGGTATCATCCATCCCGGTGACCGCCAGGGCATCGGTGCGAACGATAATCACAAAGTCATCGTCAGTTCGGGCTTCCACCGCAGCGCGAATTTTCAGCGCCATCTCCTCCGTTCCAATGACCTCTTTATCGTCCAGGTGGCCACAGCGTTTGGGCACGTCCTGGTCCTCGATGTGAATGGCCGCAACTCCGGCCCTCTCGTACTGCTGCACGGTGCGATGGACGTTGAGGATTCCCCCGTAGCCGGTGTCCGCATCGGCTATGACTGGCACGTCCACCGTGGCGGCGATGTTGGCGGCGTTGGCGACCATCTCCGTCATGGTGGTCATTCCCAGGTCCGGCTTGCCGACGCTGGCCGCGGAGGTCCCTGCCCCCGTCATGTAGACCGCCGGGAATCCCTCCCGCTCGATGATTTTCGCCGTCAAGCAATCGTAGGCCCCCGGCGCGGCGATAATTCCCGGTTCCCGGAGCAGCTGGCGCAATCTCGTGGTCGGCTTCATGTGGCCCTCCTTAGCAATGAGTCTTCAAGTCTTCTATCTATCTTTCTATCTTTGCCTACAGACCGTCAATGAAGCTTGCAAAATGCTCGGTGCCATTCCACCGGACCATCCTGCCATTGACCTTGCCCAGTGGCGCTTCGTTCTCTCCCATTATCTCCACGTCGCCGGCCACCTGCAATAGCTCTACGTGGCTCATCACCTCTGTGAAGGCCATGTAGTAGTTGCGGCCATCCAGGCGATGGCTGGGGAAGTGCTTCCTGGTCATGCTCCCCAGGTCCAGAGAGCCACGTCTGAGAAGGTCTATGAGGGCGTGGCACCGGTCCCGGTGGTGCTCGACAATCTCATGGGCCCTTTGCAGACCTATAAAGTTGAACTTCCCCGCATGAAATGCTCGGTGGGCTGGCATCACGTTAATATCGTCCCCCAGGGTCGAGACTCGCTTCAGGGACCGCAGGTATGTCTCGAGGCCGTAATAAGAGTTGCTCCCCTGATACCCTGCGGGGAGCATGTGCCGGAACCTCTCATAGCTGAGGCTGAGACTGGGGTGTGGGGTAATCTGGGGCAGGATATGGTCTCCGGAGAAGAGGACTCTGTGGAAAAGAATGCACAGCTCGTCGGGCGAATGTCCCGGCGTATAGAAGAAGGTGAGGTCATCGGAGGTGAGTCCATCGGTGACAACGTGGGTCACTTTCAAGGTGCGGCCCAACTCCTCGTGCTCCTTTATGCGCTTCACAAAACCCTCATCCCCCATCGAGGGAAACCCGTTGAAACGCTGGCGGAACTCAGACTCTATCTCCCAGCGTCCCACTCCCACCAGCTTGCTGTAGACCTCGTGGGCCCATAGCTCGGCCTCGCTGTTGGCTGCCACATGGGAGCAGTTCCCGTCGTGGTCCATATGCCCGTGGGTGACGAGGACGCGACCGACGTCGCCAAGGGAGTACCCAATCGTCTCCAGACCCTCTTCCAGATACCGGGCGCTGCCGTTGGCCCCCGTATCCACCAGGGTCAGCTTGTCTCCATCCATCACGTAGGCCCACGTCGGGCCCAGGGGCGTTTCCCAGGGCTGGGGCACGCCAATCCCGTAGATAACCATGCCATCGGGGAAAGTGTACTTGGCCACCATCCCGTTCCCGGAATCATCGCCCGCCCTTATGGTCTCTGTCTCCATGAAGCCTTCCTAATCAGAGAATTCAGATGACGCCCCGTATACCCCCAAGGCCTTTCAATTGTCACCCCCTGTTCAAGCCAGGGGCAGGCTCCGAGCGGAGCGAGGGGTCTAATGTCCTTGCCTTCTTAGACGTGCTGCTATCCAAGCATTTTAGATTCCTCGCTGCGCTCGGAATGACACGCGGCGGGGACCTGTATTCACCTGGCGTCGAGAATTGAAAGACCCTGGTATACCCCGGCCTTTGTGGCATTAGTATTGGACGGGAAAATCCGGTCATTGTCAAGAGCGCCTGCGACGCCAGAGCCCGGAGCCGTGCGTGATGTCCTACACAAAGATAACCCCTTCTCCGTCACTCCTGCAAAAGCAGGAGTCCATAGGCGGCGGATTCCCGCTCCCCGTTTTCACGGGGACAAGCTTCGCGAGAATGACGGGGAGAAGAGCTGAAAGGCCGTGCGACGCCGCCCCCAGGGCAGTCTTGACACTCCGTCCGCTCGCAGGCTACCATCTTGACCAGATGGACGCCGCGCACGTGGTCCCCCCCGCGGACAGACCTCGCCGCCGGCCCACCCAAAAGCCCAGGCTGAAGCTCAGGAGGTCGTTGTGAAGTACGTGGTCAACTGGCCGGCAAGGTTGGAAGAAATGGCCTCCTTTGTGGGTCTGACAGATGAAGAGCGCCAGCTTATTCAGGACAGCGGCCCCCTCGTCATGGAGCACGCCGAGGGCTTGACCAACGCCGTGTACGACCACTTCCTGAAATTCCCCCAGGCGCGCAGGTTCTTCGTCACCGATGATGACGAGGTGGACGAGGAGCGGCTCGCGAAGCGCAAGCACACCCTGGTACGGTGGTTGAGGGACACGGCCTCATCCAACCTCGACGAGAGCTTCGCGGTACACCTGCTGGCTATGGGCATAAGCCACGGCTACCCACCCACCCACAGGGCGCACCTCGGCCCCGTGCCATCCCGGTACATGATAGGCACTATGTCTTTCGCCCAGACAGCTATCGGCGACTTGCTACGCAGGGAGATGCCGGACACCGATCTGGCGCTGCGGACCAGCATCGCTTGGAACAAGCTGCTCATGATCGAGTTGGACGTGTTGCTCGCGGGCTACGTCACCGAACCCACGCCCTAGAACAGCCCATTCGCCGGGCAATTCCCCACCGTATGCGTAATCAATTTGACCTTTTCAGGCTGTTCAATTCTATTTACGACAACATGGGTGGGGACTATAATGACCTTCAGAGCCCCTGTACTCACCGCGTGATGGAGATAAGCGGCAGTCCCGCTCGCCTGAATACAAATAAATACGGAAATATCGGGAAAGAGGCTTGCAATGGAAATAGCCAGCACCAGGGTCAAGGCCGGAGTGGTGGAGTTCGCACTCCAGCATCGCGATCTGGATGGCGGCAGACCCGGCAGCAATGCGGACCAGGGCGTCACCATCCAGGTGGTGGGCGAAGTGGGCGGCAAAGAGAGAGAGATTTTGCGGTTCGACTGCTTCGACCAGCATCCCCACTACCACTACGACCCGGAGAATAAAAACGAGAACCTGACGATGGACGCGACCACGGCCGGCAATCCCGTGGGATGGACCATGCGCCAGCTTCGAGAGAAGCTCCCCGACATGCTCAAGAGGGCAGGCTGCGAGGACCTGGCAAGTCAGCTGGACGGCGGTCTGGTGGCAACCAAGCTGGACGAGGTGGAGTCCATAGCGCGGGAGTTGGCTATCAAGGAGAGAAACACCGTCACTCACAACCGGGGCGACATGGTCATCGAAGCGGGGGCGATCAGGTTTGGCCTGGAGTTTCGCACCCTGGCGGCAGACGGGGGTCAGGCCATTCACGTACTGGGTGACGTGGCGGGCCAGGAGATAGAGCTTCTCGCCTTCGACTGCTTCCGGAATGAGCCTCACTACCACTACGGCCCCAGGAACAAGAACGAGCGGATATTCTGGGACAGGACGCTGGTGCCCGACACCCTGCGTTGGACCCTGGACCAGTTCAAGGAGGGCCGGCTCGCGGCTATGATCGGAAGGGCGGGCTATCCGGGCATAGTGGCTGAGTTGGACAACGACCTGGTCCAGTCCAAGCTGCCCGAGGTGGAGGCCCAAG
Source organism: Dehalococcoidia bacterium (assembly GCA_965197405.1). Taxonomy (GTDB): domain Bacteria; phylum Chloroflexota; class Dehalococcoidia; order Lucifugimonadales; family JAGWBF01. The sequence goes on from OZ240206.1 coordinate 381,603, forward strand.
CGATGGCCATGATCAACGCTAACTCGGGGTAGCGCGGGCATTCCCAACACGACAAGTATTCAGCAAGGACAAGGGCACGCCTTGTCCTTGCTGATTTAGCGGGTGACTCCCATATCGCGGAGCTGCCGAATCCGCTCCTGGCTGTACCCCAAAGAGTCCAGAATCTCATCCACATGCTCGCCCAGCGCCGGGGAAGCCGCCCTCGCACTCAGTGGCGTTTCGCTCATCTTGACCAGGGGGCCGACCATCTTCAGCTTCCCCGCTAGGCGGTGGTCCAACTCCACCACCATGTCGTTGGCTAGCACCTGTTGCTCCTCCAGCAGAGCCTCAGTAAACCTCACGGGTCCCGAAGGCACCCCGGCTTCGTCCAGGACAGCCACCCACTCTGCGGTAGTCTTCCCTCGGAACAAGTCTTCTGCCTTTGCGGTAAGCTCATCGCCAAAGGCCCGCGCATCCGGACCGTCAGGGTCGTAGAGAGGCTCGAATCGTATATCTTCAAGGCCCAGCGCCTCCAACAGCTTGTGGCGTAGGGCGTCGCTCAGGCAGCCCACAGCCAGTGCCCCGTCCCTGGTCTGGTACATGCGGTAGTAGATGTTGCCCGGAGGGGGCGCATGGAAGGACTGGTAGTGGGTCTGGACTTCCTCGTAGGAAATGCCCTGCGCCTGGAGCAAGTCCACTTCCTCCAGGAGGGCCTCTTGAATTTCCGTATCCGTATCTTTCACCTGGAGGAACCGGGACCCCTGCATAGCCAGGGCGTTTGACAAGAGGCTGGACTCTATCTTCTGGCCGTGGCCGGTCCGCTCCCGTACGTAGAGGGCTGCGCATATCGCCCAGGCCATTGACAGGCCCGTGGACACGTCCACGACGGGAGTGAACATATGCTGGGGCACGCCGCTCGCCATCTTCCCCTCAGAGGCTATCAGACCCGATAGGGCCTGGACTATTATGTCATAGCCTGGGAGATGGCTCTCCGGGCCTTTGGTCCCGAAGGCGGTATTCTCGCAGTAGATGAGGCGAGGGTTCTTCGCGGACAGGGTCTCGTAGTCTATGCCCAGCTTGTATGGAACGCCCGGCCGGTAGTTCACGATGGCCACGTCCGTCTCCGGCAGCAGCTTGTGTACAACCTCCAACCCCTCGGGGTGGCTGAGGTCCAGGGGGAGGCTTCGCTTGCCCCGGTTGACGGCCATGAAAGTGCGGCTCTCCAGGGGGATGAACTGCCGGATAAGCCGCCAGGCCTCCCCCCAGGGCGGCTCCACCTTGATGACGTCCGCGCCCATGTCGGACAGGAGCATTCCCGCAAAGGGGGCGGCTATTATCTCGCTGAACTCGAGGACTTTGACCCCATCCAGCGGTCCGTCCATGACCAATTCCCTTCAAGAGACTTCAAGAGACACAGGGGGTCGGCTGACCGGCGCCTGGCCCGGCACGAGTAAAGGTTCACTCCTGTGGACGACGACTCTCCGCCATCCGATCGCTTATCCAGCGCCGCAGATCGTTCAGCGGCGGCGGGGCCACGTAGAAGACCTGGATGTCGCCAGGGAACTGGACGCGGTGGTCGTCCCCAATGACGAGTATGGACGATTCATCCTCATTGAGGGTCTCGTCAATGTGCGAGGCGATATGCTGGTAACGTCGGTTGGTGACCTCAAGGTAGGCTTCAAACACAGTGGAGGAGGCCTTCACGCTGACCAGACCGATGGAGAGGCAGCGCTGCCAGTCGGCGGTCTCCTCTATCAGCGCCCGGTCTTCGGTAGCTTCCAGTTCTGCTCCGGCCTCACACCTGCTGCTGATTACCGGGTACCCTGCGGGGTTGAGCTGCTCGACCAGCTTTGCCCTCTCTTCGCCTGGCAGGAAGACCGTCTCGTGGTATATGCGGTTGACGGGCCCCAACGCGGCCTCAAGACGAGCTATATGCTCCTGGGCACCCGCCCAGTATTGCTCCAGCTTCTCCTGAAGCTCGGCCGGAGCATCCGGGGGGGCGAGGAATAGGGGGACGAGATACAGCTTCCGGCCTTGCTTGAAACCCTGTGCATCGGGCCTCTGTATTTCACTCAGGGGCGTGGTCATACCTTGTCATCACCTCGTCATAGCTCAAGCGTCAAGGACATTTTAGAGGGTGTTTAATAAGTCCTCGCAACCAGTCACCTGTCACCCTGAGCGAAGCGAAGGGTCTAAAATCCTTGCCTTCTTGGGCATGCCGTTGCCCAAGCATTTTAGATTCCTCACTCCGTTCGGAATGACAGGGATAGGCTGCAATTGCTTTATAAACACTCTCCTAGTGCCGGCGCTTGCGGGAAACAATCAACGCGCGTAGCTCAGTTTACCAGCTATACACGCTGAAAAGTGACGCCGCGCGCGGGAATCACGAGACCCGCACTCTAGCCCCCTGGTCCGACGAGCGTTGAATATCGTCCAGGAGCCGGTGTCTCTTCACCGCGATGTCGAAGTCGTGCTCCGTGCCCTGGGCGTCCTGGACAGCCTTGCTCAGGAGGCGGTACATCTGGGCCACGTTGAAAGGCTCGCCCCTGGGGACCTCTCCGGGGACTAGGATCAGTCTGTCGGGCACGGGAAGCTCCTCCACCGCACCGCCATTGCCCTGGCCGCCGTGGAGCCGGACCTGCCTGGCTAGCTGCACCATCTCGCTGGAGGAGGCAACGAGAGTCCCCTCCCTGCCGTGGACCTCCATTCTCCATCCGGAGCCGTGACTGGGCACAGTGGCGACGTGGACTGACGCAACAGCCCCATTGGTGAGAACGCCGCTGACCAGCACGTTGTCGGGCGAGGTCACGTCCACCGTCTTGCCCGCCTCGGAAGTCCCCCACACGGGTACTTGGGTGCTGACGTGGGCGGAGACCTCCTTGAACTCGGCCACGCAGAAACAGAGGACATCTATGGAGTGCCCCGTGGCTATGGAGAGGGTGTGAGCGCCCTTCTCCCGGTCGGCCATCCACGCACGCTCCAGGCCCCACCGGAGGAGGCCGGGCATGAACATAGTCATATTGCAGGCAAGGACCTCCCCCACGTACCCTTCCGCCAGAAGCTCCTTGAGGCGCATCAGGGCAGGGTCGCCCCGGGCCTGCAAGCCTATCATGTTGTGTACTCCCTTGGAACGGGCCAGGCCGGCCATCTCCTCCGCCTCCGCCAGATTCGCTCCCAAGGGCCACTCGCAAAAGACGTGCTTCCCCGCTTCCAGGGCAGCCATCACCATGGCATGGTGGAGGGGAGCGCGAACGGATACGGCGATCATGTCTATGTCGGAGTGCTTGACCATCTCGTCATAGTCATGGAAGGCCAGTCGCGCCCCGTAGTGCTTGGCGGACTCCTCCGCCGTTTCCCGGCGCGAAGTGCCCACCGCGGTCAACTCGTACTCGGGCAGCGCGGAGAGAGCGGGAAGGTGCGCCCTCATGCTCCATCCATAATGAGCGCTGGCCCCGATAATGCCTATACGTATCTTTTCTCCGGCCATTGGAGTCCTCCTTAATAATGCGCGTTTTTCTTCACCAACTTACCGGTGACGCCGGCGGTCGTGCCGTCCTATGGCTGCTTCCCTTCTACCCGGAACTATGGTATGTTACCCACCAGTATGACCGCCCTATCGGGACGCTGGTAAGGAGCTTAACATGAGAATTCTGCTGGTCGCAACCAACCAGCACCACCAGCTTATGAGCCGGATGGACGCCAGGCCGTTGCCCATAGGTCTGGCGTACGTGGCCGGCCATTTGAACCCGGACCGGCACACCCTCAAGGTCCTGGACCTGATGTTCTCGACGGACTATCGCGCCGACGTAGAGGATGCGGTCAGGGAGTTTCAGCCCGACCTCATCGGCATCTCCCTTCGCAACCTGGACAACCATAGCTATCTCGACCCCCAGTGGGCGCTGCCCATCACCAGAGAGGTTATCGAACGCATTCGCGCCATCACCTCAAGCCCCATCGTGTGTGGAGGCCCCGCCTTCAGCATCCTTCCCAGGGAATGCTTCCGCTTCCTCGAGCCGGACCTGGGCATCGCCGGCGATGGAGGCGAGACCTTCGCCCAACTGGCGGACCTCATCGAGGTGGGCGAGCTTTACCACAGCCTGCCCGGCCTGGTGTACCGTGAAGGTGAAGAGATAATAGTCCAGGGTGGGCCTGCCTCTTCGGCCTTTCCAAAGCCCCCCCGCCTGGAGGAGCTGGACATGGCCAGATACGAGCGGGCGGGCTTTGGCATTGGAATCCTGACCAAGCTCGGCGACTTCTATTATCCCACAACGGCAGACCGGAAGGAAACGGATGGCGCTGCCTGGCGGGTTATCCGGCCCATCGAGGAGGTTGTGGAGGAAGCCCGGGAGATGAAACACCGCTTCGGGCTTCGCAAGGTCTTCTTCATAGACTCAGGCTTCAACGTCCCCCTGGCCCACTCCAAGGCCCTGTGCCAGTCCCTCATGGAGTCCGGCCTCAAGCTTCGCTGGAACACCTGCCTTGCCCCGATACCCCAGTCCTGCGATAGCGAGGGAATCGGGCTGATGAAGAGCGCCGGGTGCAGCCTTGCCATAATGACCGGCATCGGCGGACATGACGATGAACAGGTAGGAATAGACGACCAGCTTGAGCCACTTCGGGAAGTGTGCGGCATGTGCGAGGAGGGTGGGCTGCACTACACCATCTCCCAGTATTTCGGGGAGCCGGGCGAGACGCGAGAGACGGTGGAAAGGAAGCTGACATTCCTGAAAGGGCTGCGTCCGGCTATGCTGAACCTGCGGGTAGGCATCCGAGTCCTGCCCGGCTCGCCGGTAGCCCAGGCTGCACTGAAGAAGGGGCTAATCGCCGGCGAGGGCGACCTCATCCGCCCGACTTTTTACGTAGAGGAGACGGTCAAGGAGTGGATAGTTGACCGTCTGAAGGCCGAGGCCTCCCAAAACCCGCGCTGGAATCTCATGTAGGCATTATCCAAGCCAGTGTTTCCAAAGTGCCTTCCCCCCTGGCGGGAGAAGGTTAGAATGAGGGGGAGTTGTTCCGACCTTCACCCTCACCTCAATCCTCTCCTATCAAGGGAGAGGAAGCCCTAAGGCAAACACCTTGGGAAACACTCTCTTAAGGAGGTATGGCAAGCATGGCAGAGTCACCCCACGGCGTGGAGTACGGCTCCTACCGGCCTGTGGTTATGGGTCGGAACGGCATGGTCAGCTCGGGGCACCCCCTGGCGTCCCAGGCGGGAATCGGCGTGTTGCAGAAGGGTGGCAACGCCGTGGACGCGGCCATCGCCGTCGCTGCGGCCCTCAACGTGGTCGAGCCTCTGATGTCCGGCATCGGCGGGGACGGGTTCATCATGGTCTATCAGAAGCGTACCGGCGAAGTCAAGGTCGTCAACGCCACCGGGGCCGCACCCTACGCAGCTACCAGAGAGAGCTACCTTCCCAAAGGGATTCCCATGAAAGGCGTCCTCTCGGTATCCGTGCCCGGTCTGCTGGACGGCTGGATGGCCGCTCACGAGAAATACGGCAGCCTGAAATGGGGAGAGGTCCTCGAGCCGGCCATTGACCTGGCCGGCAACGGGTTTCCGGTGAGCCACGTCGTCGCCCAGGCCATCGCCGCCGACCCGATGTTGCAGACCTTCCCCACGTCGCGGGCCGTTTTCACCCGTGACGGGCGTCCCTTGGGCGCTGGCGAGATGCTCTACCAGAAAGACTTGGCGCGCACCCTTCGTAAGGTCGCAGGCGAGGGGAGCGACGCGTTTTACAAAGGCGAGGTCGCGAAGGCTATCGTCGAGTTCAGCCAGAAAGAAGGAGGGCTGCTCTCGCTAAAAGACCTGGCCGAGCACCGCAGCCGGTGGCAAGACCCGATCTCCACTACCTATCGCGGCTACACCGTCTGCGAGGCGCCGCCCAACTCCAGCGGCCACGTCTTGCTCCAGGAGCTTAACGTAATGGAGACCCTGGACCTGAAGTCTCTGGGGTGCAACACGACAGAAAGTATCCACCTCATGGTCGAGGCGAAGAAGCTGGCATTCGCCGACCGGGAAGCCTACGTTGCCGACCCGGAGTTTGTGGACGTGCCAATTGCGGGGCTGCTCTCCAAGGACTACGCGCGGGAGCGGGCCCGGCTCATTGACCCGGAGCAGGCCGCCACGAAGGTCCATGAAGGAGACCCCTGGCAGCACCAGGGGCTTTCGCCCTCCGGTGGAAGGCGGAAAGCGAAGGCCCTCTCCTCCCCGGAGCGAGGCGACACCACCTGCTTCTGCGTGGTAGACCGCTGGGGCAACGCCGTCAGCCAGCTCCAGAGCATCCAGAGCGCCTTCGGCTCCAGCCTCATCGCCGGAGACACGGGCGTACTGCTGAACAACCGGATGACCTACTGGCACCTGGACCCGGACCATGTCAACTCCCTACAGCCCGGCAAGCGCGTGCGGCACACGATGAACCCGGTGATGGTCTTTGCACCGGTGTCCAATAGCCTAGCCCTCGTCTGTGGCACGCCGGGCGCGGATACCCAGGTGCAGACCAATTTGCAAGTCATCACCCACATCCTCGACTTTGGCATGACGGTCGCGGAAGCGGTGGAGGCCCCTCGCTGGCGGCACACCCAGGACCCGACGGAGTCCACACTGCCCCACACTTGCAACGACGAGTTGCAGATGGAGGGGCGCTTTCCCTCCGACGTGCGAGAGGGACTGCGGCGGCGGGGCCATGCCCTGAACGTTCTGGGCGACTGGGGCGGGCCGGGGAGCGAGGTGATGATTCAGGTAGACCCGGAAACCGGCGCGCTCTTCGGCGGGGCCGACCCTCGCAGGGATGGATACGCCATAGGCTGGTGAGGCCATCAGCACGCCTGAGCGCATAAGACGAATTACAAGAGGAGACCAAGGCTATGACGACATTCGGATGCACCTTTAACAACCGGGGACCCCTGGCCACGCCGGAGAACCTTCGCACGCTGGCCACGCGTGCCGAGGAGTTGGGGTTCGACCACCTGTGGGTCAGCGACCACATCGTCGTTCCCACCCAGATCGCCTCTCCCTACCCATACGCCCCCACAGGGGATGCTCCCTTTGCTTCCAGGGAGACCTACTGCGAGCCTCTGGCAGCGCTGTGCTACCTGGCAGCCTGTACCCAGCGCATCAAGCTGGGCACCCACGTGCTCGTCCTGCCATATCGAGAACCCGTCCTCACGGCTAAGATAGTGTCCACCCTGGACTACATGTCCGGCGGGCGCGTCATCCTGGGGATAGGCGTCGGCTGGATGGAAGAGGAGTTCAAGGCCCTGGGACTGGATACCTTCGCAGAGCGCGGCGCGGTGAGCGACGAGTACATCCGCATCTTCAAGGAGCTGTGGACCAAGGAGGACCCGGAGTTCCAGGGCCGCTATTCCCAGTTTTCGGGAATCCATTTCTACCCCAAGCCCGTCCAGAAGCCCCACCCGCCCATCTGGGTGGGAGGCCATACAACCCAGGCCATAAGGCGCGCCGCCAGGCTGGGAGACGGCTGGCTGCCCATAGGTCTGAGGCCGCCCGCCGAGCTGGAACCCGAGGAGATGGCGGACCTCACCGACCGCCTCCGGGACATGACCGAGAAGGAGGGCCGCCCGAGGGAGGAAGTGGACGTAGTCTTCAGCGCCAACGTGAGCTTCAGGTCTCCCGCATCCGCACCAGGCCCCAACCCCACCCTGACGGGCAGCGCCGAGGAGGTCGGGGCGGACATCGTCCTCTATCAGCAGGTGGGAGTGCAGCACTTCATATTCGGCTTTGAGGGGGATACCACAGAGCAGATACTGGAGAATATGGAGCGGTTCGCCAAAGAGGTGCGGCCTCAGGTGGCGTGAATGGACTTCAAGGGGTTGAAAAAGTCTCGTCCATCTGCCAAGATAAGAGCATGAGAATAGGAGCATTCGAGCTACACGAGCCGGTCCCTGAGCTTAGAGAGCCCCACATCTTCACCATGGTGCGACCGTGGGTGGACGTGGGCAGCGCGGTGAGCCTGACCCTGGCCGCCTTGGAGCGTCACTTCGGGGCCAAGGAGTTGGGAAAGCTGGCCCGTCCAGGCAACTTCTTCGACTTCACCCGCTATCGTCCCACCCTCCGCCTTGTGAATGGCCGTCGTGAGGTCAGAGTACCCAACAGCGTCATCAACTACGCCCAGCCCCCGGGTGGGCCGGACCTGGTCTTCTTCCACTTGCAGGAACCCCACGCTTTCGGCGAAGAGTATGCCGAATCCGTCCTGCAAGTCTTTAAGCACCTTCGCATCAGGCGCTACTGCAGGCTGGGGGCGATGTACGATGCCGTGCCACACACCAAGCCCCTGCTGGTCACCGGCGACACCGGCAACGTGCCCGTCAAAGGTAACGGAGGCAACCTTCGCAAAAGGAGGAATACCTACCAGGGGCCTACCAGCATCATGAACCTGGTCTCTGACGGGGTTCCCAAGCTCGGCCTTGAGATTGACACCATCTTCTTCACAGTACACCTGCCCCAGTACGTCCAGCTGGAGGAGGACTACGCCGGGTCCGCGCGCTTGCTGGAGACACTCTCTTCGATTTACGACCTCCCCCCTGACCTGCCTCCCACCGCGAGAGGACAGCGACAGTACAGCGAGCTAAGCCGGTCAGTGGAGCGCAACCAGGAGCTTCAGGCCCTCATCAAGCGGATGGAGCAGCAATACGACGCTGACGAGACCGCCAGAGAGGAAACCACGCCGTCATCGAGCCTCTCGCCGGAAGTGGAGCAGTTCCTCCAGGAGATGGACCGGCGCTTTAGCGACCCGGAGCAGCCCGGCGGGGGTACATAGCTCCAACCCCGCGAGCTTTGTCCAAAAGGCCCTGCCCTGCCACTATTCAGTATAGCTTGAAGGCGGTCTATGCTCTATAATGTGCCTGGAAGCCTTTGACATCGAAGGGCGCCCGGCCCACAGGGGTTACGATGGACGTAAGTTTCGATAGAGGGGACCCTCAGAGGCCCAAAGGCCATGCCCTGGCCTATTTCCGCACTCATGCAGAGCCCGACAAGGTCTATGCCACCTACATAATAGTCCTGCCCGTCTCGGTGGACTTCGCCAAGTACGTCCCGCCCTTCCTGGCATCCCACGTAGGCAGTATGCCCCTGAGCGACCTTTCCGCCTTCTCCCTGCCGCCGGTGCCCGAGGAAGTCGCCAGCTACGAGGAGCTTCAGCGCCTGTCCGAGATGCGGAATGACGACCTCCTGTACGCGGGCACCATGCGCTCCTTCGACCTGCCCGAGATGATGCAGGCGGTGAGCGACGTAGTCCAACACTACTCGCAGAGGTGGTCGGACTATATCAAGTCCACCGTGGTCATCGAGGGCGAGAAGGAAGAGGCTTCGCCCGGAGTCAACGAGGTGCTATACAGCCTGATGAGCGGACGGGACAGGTTGACGGACCTATCCAAGCTGGTGGGCAAGCTGCGCTTCGCGGTGGAAGGCAACGACCATCAGACAGGCTCAGAGATGGAGGAGGAGATCCAGGTCTTGGGTCGCTACCTCCCTGAGAACTACTATATACCCAGGCTGCTCCAGGCAGTCATGGACTCCTCCGCCAGAGGGGCCCGGCTGGCCCAACTCTACCTTGACCGGTGCTACAAGCTCTCCAATGGCGACGATGCCGGCGCCCGGGACCTGGAGCAAGAGATTGAAGCCTTCAAAGCCTCCGGATAACCCGCTCCTCTCATGTAGCGCTGGCTGAGACCTATCCGGTCCTCCCCTAATCGGAGTATAAGGTGTACCTGTCCCATTTGAGTCTGACCAATTTCCGCAATTTCATTCATCTGGAGTTGGACTTGCCCCCTGGGATAGTGGTGCTTTTCGGAAGAAACGCCCAGGGCAAGACCAGCCTCCTCGAGGCCATCTACCTGCTGGCTATCGCCAGGTCTTTCCGGGCCGAAAACGAGCATGAGATGGTAAACTGGCAGGCCGCTGGCGAAGAGGGCGGCGCTCTGGTATCCGGGACTATCGAAAAGTTGAACGAGAGGCTGCGAGTATACATAGGCTACCAGTACGTCCCGACACCGGAGAGCAAGTCCCGCCCATTTGGAGTGCGGAGGCAGATAAGTGTCAGCAGAGTGAAGCGGACCGCCGCCGAGCTTGTGGGTCTGGTCAACGCTGTCCTTTTCAACGCCGAAGACATAGAGCTTGTCCAGGGCGCCCCCTCCTTCCGAAGACGCTACCTGGACATACTCATGTCCCAGGTGGACCCGCCTTATGTCAAGTCCCTCCAGCGCTATCAGCGCGTCCTCCATCAGAGGAACCGCCTGCTCAGGCTGCTGTCGGAAGGGAGGGCAGGGGAGGATGAGCTTGCTTTCTGGAACGAGGAGCTGGCAAAGGAGGGGTCCTGGATAGTGGAGCAGCGGCATAAGGCGATGGCCCTGCTCGCCACCCTTTGCCACAAGGTCCACGGGGAGCTTACGGGCGCGGCGGAGGAGCTTAAGGTCAAGTACAGGCCCAACGTGCCACGGTACGCGCAGGTGGGCAGCGTTCAGGAGACCCAGCAGGAGTTCATGGCAGCCCTGGACTCCTCCAGGGCAAGGGAGCTGCGACTCAGCTCAACGGTGGTCGGCCCCCATCGCGATGATTTCGAACTTCTGGTGAACGACGTGGATATGGGGACTTACGCCTCCAGGGGCCAGGCGAGGACCTTGGCCTTGAGCTTGAGACTGGCCGAGGCCGCCTACCTGTCCTCGGCCAGAGAAGAGGGACCCATAGTGCTGCTGGACGATGTACTGTCCGAGATGGACTCCTCCCGCAGGAGCCACGTGCTGGACAAAGTCGTCCAGTACCGGCAAGTAATCATCACCACTACCGACCTGGAGCCTATCCGGAAAAGCTCCCTTGCCGTTGCTGACTGCCTTCAGGTGGAAGGTGGCAGCGTATCCAGGGCCGCGGCTCAGCTCATTTCCCCATAGCAACCCATCGGTCCTCCGGCAGCTTCTTGGGAGGCGAGGGCATGGGGCGGTCTCGCTCATAGAGCGGCAAAGCCCCGCCGTTACTCTGCATAACCGCTACTTTGAAGGAGCCTTCTATGGCCGAGCTTACCGGAGAGTTGGGAAAGGGCATCCAGCGGGCCTCCGGCTTCATGGTCGCTTCCAGACACCTGGTCGCCCTGGTGGGAGCCGGCATGTCCGTGGAGAGCGGCATACCCTCCTTTCGAGGTCCTGATGGCCTGTGGAATCGCTACGGGGAACCGGCCTCGCTGAGCTACAAGGGATTCATCAGCGACCCCGCCGCGTGGTGGGAGAAGCGGTTGCGGGACGAGCAGGAGCCTGGAAACGCCACCTATGAGCTAAAAAAGGCCGCGGACCGGGCCGGGCCGAACCCCGGTCATTACGCCCTTGTGGAGCTGGAGCGCATGGGCGTGCTGAAGCATATAATAACCCAGAACGTGGATGACCTCCATCGCAGGGCGCGGAGCGTCAACGTGGCGGAGATTCACGGCAACCGTACCAAGCTGCGCTGCCTCGGCTGCGGTGTGCGCACGCCCAGGGCCGAGTTCCCCATAACCAAAACACCGCCACGCTGCCGCGAGTGCGGCGACATAATCAAGATAGACAGCGTCATGTTCGGCGAGTCCATACCGCCGGACGTTTTGGCGGTGTGCGTTGAGCAAACGGAGAAGTGCGACTGTATGCTTATGATAGGGACCTCGGGGACCGTACATCCGGCTGCCAGCTTGCCCATAGCGGCCCGCCGGAGGGGGGCCAGGCTCATCGAGGTCAACCCCCATAAGACGCCCCTATCCACCGGGGCCGACGTAGTGCTCAGTGGCCCTTCAGGCGAGGTCTTACCCCTGCTGATAGCCGGAGTTAAAGGGGAATTGAGCAGGACTGGGCGTTAAGGCGGACTACATGGACTATCACCCAGGCGTGACTGTAACCCTCAGCCGCGTTTCGGACCCTCGATTCCATCGCTGGCGTCGCCCGGATCAGAGGATATATGGGCATCCCGCCGTCGGTTTACACTCGCAACAACTTCCGTCTCCCACCCCTTGGGGAACTGGAGGCTTCGGACCGGGTAGTTGATTACAATCTCTTCTTCTTTGAGCCGGCCATGCAGTCGCTTGACAAGGTCGGACTGCACTTCGTAGCTGGCAAGCCGGTCCTTCGCCTGGATGAAAAGCCAGAAATTGACGTTGGATTCGCCGAAGCTATCGTACCCGAACCAGGCGCCATACTCCTTTACGGCGCCGTCGTTAGTATCCAGCAGGTCATTCATTACCTCCATGCAGACCCGCTCCACGCGTTCCAAGTCGTTGCCGTAGCCTACTCCGCAGGTCAGGAAGACGTTTACCGGCAGGACCGGCTGGTGATAATTGGTGATCATCGTATCGGCAAACTTGGAGTTGGGAACCACAACGAGGTTATTGAGCCAGGTGCGTATGTGAGTGCTCCGCCAGCCCACGCCGACTACGTAGCCCGAGATGCCGTTCTCCAACTCGACGTAGTCCCCCTCCGCGATGACCCCTTCCGTCATCACGTAGGTCCCCGCAAACAGGTTTGCCAGAGTGGGTTGCAGGGCCAGCCCCACCGCGAGACCGCCAAGGCCGAGTCCGGCAATCAGGGGGCTTATGTTGATATTCAGCTGGTCTAGGACCAACAAAACACCCAAAGAGTAGACCACCCCCAACAGGACTTTCCGCAGCAGGGGAAAAAGCTGCTCGTCCAGAGTCGTCTCGGTGCGTGGGGCCACGATCTCCAAGTACCAACCTATGAATGCAGAGAGAAGGGAGGCTACCGCAGTTACGACTACGATGATGCCAAGAAGGCCGGCAATCGTGCCTACAACATTCTGCGAACCTTGACTCAAGTCCAAGGGGACCGTGAGGGCCAGGTAGCCACCCAGGACCATCACGCCAACGCCAACGGGACGTCGAACGGCCAGCACCAAACGGGTATCCAGGCTGGTCCTGGTCCTATTGGTGAGTCGGATGACAAGGGGAAATATGAACTTGCCCAGGACTGCGCCGAAGATTATGGAGAACAGGAAAATGGATATGGCTACTGTGACCTCCAGCCACAGCTCGTCTCCGATTCCGACGTTGCTCTGGGAAGAATACATGTGCGAATACCGCTCTGATTGGCGAGAGTCCACAAATATAGCGCCGTATTATGTGTAAGAGGGCGCTTTTGGAACGAGTGTAGAGGGAGACCTTGAACGCTGTCAATCCCTCTGTAGATGCACATGACCGTGCGAGATGGTTCATTTCATTGTCACCCCAAGCGGAGCGAGGGGTCTAGGGTCCTGGCTGGCGGCTGTGTTTTTCTGGCCGGTACTGCCTTGATTCCAGTTTTTGTCAGTCATCGCTTTAGATTCCTCACTCCTCTTCGCTCCGTTCGGAATGACGCGCGGCAGGGGCCTGTATTTACCCAGCGTCAAGAATGAACCAACCCCGTAGATGCACATGACCGCCCGACATGGTGGAAAGCAGTGATATAATCTACTAAAAGAGGAGCGATAGGCCAGCCTTTCAATCAAGGTTTAGGCAAGGTCTAAAGCGACAAATAATCACTCGCATGGGAGAGACATTTTATGACTAGCGAACATCTGGTCCTCCATGAAAAGCCCTCTGCCCAATATCTGATCGCAGGCTGGGGGCCCCAGTGGTCCGACGGAGGTGAAATCTCCAGCGGTCTGCCCCAGTACCTCATAGACAAACTCGGCGCAAGAAAGATAGGTGAAATGGGGAAAAGCATCTCCATGATGTGCTACCCTTTCCAGGTGCCGGGGACCCACGACGCCTTCAGACCCGGGGCCACTTACAACGACGGACTGCCCGCCAGGGAGATGTACAGGGAAAACTATTTCTATGACGCAGGAAACGGGTTGATTATATTTCTAGGGGAAGAGCCTTGGTTCCGCATTGACGTCTATGCCGAGGCCTTCTTTCAGGCCGTAAATGAGTTGGGCGTGAGCCAAACGGCTGCGGTGGAGGGCTACAACGGCCCTGCGCCTCCGGAGCTGGAGAGAAGCGTCAACTGCTCCTATAGCAGGCCTCACATGAAAGAAGAGATTGAGAAGTACGGCGTGAGGTTCTCCAACTATGGCAGCGACAGGAGAAGCGGCCCGACAATAGCAATGGCCCTGATTACACTGGCCCATTACAGCTACCCTGATATAGAAATGTTCAGGATTGGGTCCATGGCCCCCATGTACACTTTCCTAACTTCCAATAACGAACCGATAGGCATATCACGGGACCACAGGTCCTTCTACGACATAATGAGGAGACTAAAGGACCTGTTCAAGCTAGACATTGATCTGAGCGAGCTCAAGGCCAGCGGCGATGCGGAATCCCAGCGCCTGCAGGAGACGCTTGAAAGAATAGCGACCTCGAACCCCACGGCCAGGGAGATTATTGACAAAGCGAGGGACGACTTCAACTTTACGCCGTATGTGGAGCATGTGGAGTTGGCCCCAAAGCTGGACCAAACTCTGGATGAGATTATAAGAAACATGCCGGAGGAGCTCGAAAACCCTTAGAGGGTGTTTCCAAAGTCCCTTCTCCCCTGGCAGGAGAAGGTTAGAGCCTGCCCTGAGCCTGCCGAAGGGATGAGGGGGAGTCGTTCCAACACCTTCACCCTCACCTCAATCCTCCCCCGTCAAGGTAGAGGAGGTCTCAGGGGACCGCCTTCGTAAACATCTAAAAGTTTTGCTTTGTGAGGGACTGAATAGTGGACATGCGAATTCCCGATGAGAAATGGCTCCACACATCCGAGATCCGGATGCGCTACCTGGACTGGGGCAGCCCTTCGACAGGCCAGGGACATGGTCCTGAAACGACGGTGCTGGCGTTGCACGGGCTGGCCTCATCCTGCCATTGGTACGATATAGTGATCCCATATCTCAGGGACAGCTACCGCTGCATCGCCCTGGAGCAGCGGGGCCACGGCCAGACGGACCAGCCTCCGACGGGCTACGACTGGCAGAGCGTTGCCACCGACTTCGTAGAGGCCCTGGACCGGCTGGGCCTCGAGCGAGCGGCTGTCATGGGTCACTCCTGGGGCGGGTATGTGGCCCTGAGCGTTGCCGCCAAGTACCCGGAAAGGGTCTCCAGGCTGATGCTGATAGACGGCGGGTTCATGGACTGGACCCGCTGGCGCTGGCCCGGGGCGAGCTGGGAGTGGTTCAAGAGGGTACTCAGGCCGCGGGACGTGTCCGGCACGCGGGAAGACTTCTTGAACAAGCTGCGGGAACAGCTATCGGAGTGCTGGAGCGACCGGCTTGAAAGCATAGTTATGACAATGGTACGTGTAGAGCCGGACGGCACGGTCCGAGACATATTGCAGCCTTCCAACCACGCACAGGTGCTTGATGCCCTCTGGAATGAACCACCCTCGACCATGTTCAGCCAGGTACACTGCCCCACCCTGATTGTGCCGGCAGGCCCCCGGCAGGGACAGGAAGATACGGAGTTCAGCAGGATGCGCCGTGAGATGACTGAGGCTGCACATGCAGCCATCCGGGACTCCAGGGTGGAATGGATACCGGAAACCATGCACGACATCGGCTACCACAAGCCCCAGGAGTTGGCCCAAACGCTGCTCGCCTTCCTCTCCGATGAGTCGCACTAGGGCCACAGCTTTCACGACGCCTTTATCCGGTGATAAGCCGGTGATAAGATTGATGAGATTTCCCGTGTGTGAATAGCCTATGAAATGAAGCGGGCCAGGAAGGGGCGTGCAAGGCCATTAGCGATTTCCTACAGACCCTCAGCGCCGGCAACTCCGCCCTCTGGAGCCTGTTCGTTCTGGGTGTGGTAGCCGCCATATCCCTGGGGCTGTACGCCTTCTGGGAGATGGCGCTCAGGGCAGCGTTCTCACTCCTTTTCCGCAGGAGCAAAAACCGCCAGTCAAAAGGATAGACATGCTCTTCCCCAACGCCGGCGTGGAGATTAACCCGGCCTTTCTGCTTTTACTGGGCCTCATGGTGGGTGTCTTGAGCGGCTTCTTCGGAGTGGGGGCCGGTTTCCTCATTACCGGCGGCCTCCTGGTCTTTGGCGTCCCACCCATTTTTGCCGTTGGTACAGGGCTTACGGTTATCATGGGTTCCTCGATAATTAACGCCCTGAAGCACCGCAGGTTGGGGAACGTGGACTACGTGCTGGGCGCTCTTATGATTGCCGGCAGCGTACCGGGCCTCGTTCTGGCGAAAAGGCTGAACTCCCAGCTGGAAGATTGGGGTAATGCGGGGCCGGTCATCAGCTACCTTTACGTGGTTTTTCTCGCAGTCCTGGGCCTGTTTATCCTGTACGACTACCTGAAGACGCGGGGCCAGGCCAACTCCCAACGTGACCAGGTCTCCACGGCCAGGCTGGCCCAGAGGGTGCGCTCGCTGAGAATCCCGCCGGACTCCATAGGAGTCCCCGGCCACCTGTCCCTGCGCACATACGTCTCCCTGTCCACATCCCACATCCAGCGTATATCCATCTGGGTCCCCGTGAGCCTTGGCTTTGGCGTCGGGTTCCTGGCCGGGCTGCTGGGCGCAGGGGGTGGCTTCATCCTTTTACCGGCGTTGATTTTCGTGTTGGGCCTTCCGGCAGTCGTGGCTGTTGGTACTGGTCTACTTCAAATTGCCTTTACCGGCACTCTGGGGACCGTGCTGTACTCCCTGTCCAACAACGTAGATCTGTTAATGGCCGTGATTATGCTAGCTACCGCATCTTTGGGGGCGCAGCTTGGGGTCGCAGCCACCAGGTTCGTGGACGGGGCAAGGATGCGGTTCCTCTTCGGCGTCACCATCCTCAGCGCCAGCGTAGCCATAGCTTTGAGACAGGCCTCGGCGAGCCTCGGCCCTGAGTTCCTTGCCACCCTCGCTTCCGTCCTGCTTCTGAGCATGTCCGGAGCGATGTGTATTGTTATTGCAGCGATGCTGATGGTGGCAAGAAATAAAAACAGGGGGTCATCGCCGCTAACCGAAGGGAAAGATGTACTCTAGCGCTAGAACAATATCTATAGGCCAAGATTTAGAAGCCAAAATTTAGAACAAAGAGGTGAAGGAATTGCCCAGCTACGTTCTACTCCTTAACTACACCGACGAGGGGATGCGCAATATCAAGTACTTGCCCCAGCACGTCAGCGCCCTCCGGCAGGCGGTGGAAGCCGCGGGCGGGAGCCTGCCAGGCGCATATCTGACTATGGGCCAGTACGACCTGGTGGCCATTATAGAGGCTTCCAGCGACGAGGTATGCGCTTCCATAGCCCTGGGGCTATGCAGCCTGGGCAACATGCGGAGCACCACTCTGAAGGCCTTCTCCGAGGAAGACTTTACCAATGTAGTGAGAAGTATCCCGTCCCTCGAAGACGAGTTCTCCAGGATACTCAGCGAGTTCCGGTCAACCTGATGCCCTACCAACGTCCCAACAGGCTATGCACCGTCTCCTGGACGAGTTCCGTGGGTACGTCTCTCCTCACGACCGCTCCGCCTATGGCCTCCAATAGCACCCACCGGATGGAGCCGCCCTCGATCTTCTTGTCCAGGGACATGGCTTTGAATACCTGCTGAGGCTCCAGGTCCGCCGCCGAGGTGGGCAGGTCGAACCGCTCCAGCAGTCGTCTCTGGCGTCCCACCACGTCCTCGTCTATCATTCCCAGTCGTTGACTTATGCGGGCGGCGCCCATCATCCCAACGGAAACGCCCTCGCCATGAAGGTACTGGCCGTAGCCGGTCGCGGCCTCCAGCGCGTGGCCTATGGTGTGGCCGTAGTTGAGGAGGATGCGGCGTCCCAGGGTCTCTCTCTCGTCCTCGCTGACCACCTGGGCCTTTATAGCCACGCTACGGCGGATGACCTCGGTGGAGATGCCCGGCTCCAGGCCCATCAGGGCTTCGGCGTGCTCCTCGAAGACGTCGAAAAGCTCCGCATCCAGGATGAGGCCGTGCTTTATGGCCTCGGCCCAACCCTCTGCCAGCTCTCGCCTGCCCAGGGTGGACAGAGCGGAGACGTCGGCCAGGACCATCCGGGGCTGGTAGAAGGCGCCCACGAGGTTTTTGCCCTGGGGCAAGTTGACGGCGACTTTGCCGCCGATGGAGGCGTCTACCATAGCGGCCATGCTGGTGGGGACCTGGACGAAAGGCATCCCCCGCAGGAAAGTGGCGGCTACGAACCCGGCCAGGTCGCCTACCACGCCACCCCCCACGGCTATGACCATATGGCCCCGCTCGGCCCGCCTCTCAACGAGCCACTGGTATATCGCCTCGGCCAGCTCCAGACCTTTGCTCTGCTCGCCGGCGGGGATGATGAAGCAGTGAGCTTCGATGCCGCTCTGATGGAGGGAGTACTGCGCCCGCCGCCCATAGGGGGAGAAGACGCGGTCGTCGCTGATTATATACGCCGGGCCTTTGAGTCCCAAGCCTGCGAGACGCTCTCCCAGCACATCCAGAAGCCCCCAGCCCACCCACACGGGATAGCTGCCGCCGGAGTGGGTGACTACTGCCGCCAGGTTCGGGTCTTCCACCTTCTTACCTCCTCAATCGTCCTCATCGGCGGTAGCCTCATCAGCAACTCGGCTATTGCCTCCAGGGGAAGCTAATTCTGATGAAGCTGAGAAAAGACACCACGCCTTCACGACTTCTTGGGCCACCTGCTCTATGCTCAGGCCATCCGTATGCACCGTTACGTGGGCCGACGAGTAGTATTCATGGCGGCCGGCCTTGAGGGCCTTGATTCGCTCCAAAGGCTCGGGGCCGGACAGGAGAGGCCGGACCGCTGCACGCCCCGCATCCACGCCCATGAGCCGTTCGTATATGGTCTCGGGCAAGGCGTCAAGACAGACTACAACGCCCTGCTTGAGCATAAACTCCCGGTTCTCCGGGTCAACCACCGCGCCGCCGCCAGTGGAGACAACCCTGCCCTGGCCGGAGCAGCCCTCCCGTATGGCCTGCTTCTCCAGGAGCCGGAAGGCGGGCTCTCCGTCTTCCTGGAAGACACGGTATACCGGTTTGCCTGCTTCTTGTTCTATCTCCGCATCAGTATCAATGAACCCCCATCCCAAGAGACGGGCTACCTCCTGACCGGCCATCGTCTTGCCAGTGCCCGAGAACCCGACCAGGATGATGTTGTCATCAGAATTCACGCAAAGTTCACGCTTGCGCCCATTCTTATGAGGAGAGTGAATAGGGGGCATCCCCACTAACCACTGATCACTAGCCACTACGGTGGCCCCTGGGGCCTACGGTCTTCAGGTAGCCCTCGTAGTTGCGGCGGGTCTCCTCCAGGCTGTCTCCGCCGAATTTCTCCATGAAGGCGTCGGCCAGCACCAGGGCCACGACCGCCTCGCCTATGACGCCGGCAGGGGGGACCTGGCAGACATCGGAGCGTTCGTAGTGGGCCTGCACCAGCTCTCCCGTATCCAGATCAACGGAGGGCAGGGGGTTGACCAGGGTGGATATGGGCTTGACGGCGAACCGGGCCACCAGCGGCATACCGTTGGTCATACCGCCCTCAGTGCCGCCGGAACGGTTGGTGAGTCGCTGCCAGGGAGGTGAAGACCGTAAGGACTCGGCGGCAGGCTCAATGACATCGTGGACCTCGGAGCCGCGCAGGTCCACCGACTCCCAGCCCTCCCCTATGGAGGCGGCCTTGACAGCATTGATGGACATGAGGGCCTGGGCTATGCGCCCGTCTATCTTGCGGTCCCACTGTACATGGGAACCCAGGCCGATGGGCACTCCGGTGGCCATCACCTCCACAACACCCCCCACCGTGTCACCGGCTTCCTTGGCCTCATCTATGGCGGCCATCATCCGGTGCGCGGCCTCCGGGTCTGCACAATGGACTGGGGACTCCTCGACCTGCTGCCAGTCTACCGGCCCTTCAATCCGTGCCCAGCACCCACCGATGGCCACAGAGTGGCTGTGAAACTCTACGCCGAACTCCTCCAGCATTCTCAAAGCCACAGCCCCGGCGGCGACCCTGGCCGCCGTCTCCCGGGCGCTGGCGCGCTCCAGAACGTTTCGCACGTCGTGGAAGCCGTACTTCATGGTCCCCGCCAGGTCCGCGTGGCCGGGGCGTAGTCGGGTCACCCGTTGTACTTCCGCCTCCACCGGCTCAACGCTCATGGACTCCTGCCAGTTGGCCCAGTCCTTGTTCTCTATAGTCATACCTATGGGGCTGCCCAGGGTGAGGCCATGTCGCACACCGGATATAATCCGGGCCTTGTCCTGTTCGATTAGCATCCTGCCGCCGCGTCCGTAGCCGCGCTGGCGTCGAGCGAGATGGGTCCCAACATAGTCTTCAGTGAGGGGCAGGCCGGCAGGGACGTTCTCTACTATAATCATCAACCCCTGCCCGTGGGACTCTCCCGCCGTCAAGAAGCGGACCATAGCATCCTCCTCGGGTATGAGGGACATCCCAGGGCCTTTTGATTCTCGACGCTAGGTGAATGCAGGCCCCCGCCGCGCGTCATTCCGAACGGAGCGAATTAGACCCCTCGCTCCGCTCAGGGTGACAATGAAAAGGAGATAGGGGACATCCGGCCTCTATGGGAGGGCCTCCCTTGCCGCCTTCAGCATCACCTCTACAGGCGCTTCATTCCCCGTCCAGAGCTCGAAGGAGGCCGCGCCCTGGTATACCAGCATGGGCAGGCCTCCGAGAACGGCCGCACCGGCCCTGGCCGCCTCCCGTAGTAGAGGCGTCTCAGGTGGATTATACACCAGGTCGTAGACCAACACATGAGACGGGATGTACTCGGCAGGCACGAGGCTGCCATTCTCGTCAGGGCCATGCCTCATCCCCAAGGTGGTACAGTTGACCAACAGGTCACACCCGGCCACAGCCCTGGCTAGATCGTCTGTCGGGCCTGCCAGGGGCAGCGTCTCGGTCCTGGGCGCGTCCTGAGCAGGGCCCAGGGACCCATGACTCCGTACTAGCTCGGCCAGGCTTTGGGCGCGCCGGAGGCTGCGGTTGGCTATGGTTATCGCTCCGGCCCCCCGGCTTGCCAGGGCAAGGGCCACACCCTTCGCGGAGCCTCCGGCGCCGATGATGAGCACGCTGCGACCCTCTGGCGAGAACCGCCCGCACCCCTCCAAGGCCCTCAGAAAGCCGGAGCTGTCGGTATTATATCCACTGAGCCTGCCGTTCTCGTTGAAGATAGTGTTGACCGCCCCAACCGTCCTGGCCCAGTCATCTATGTGGTCAAGATGGGGCATCACCGCTTCCTTGTGGGGTACGGTGACGTTGACGCCCCAGGTATCGGGCGAGCGCAGCGTCTCGATGAACCCCGGCAAAGCCTGTGGCTCCACTTCCCATCGCTGATAAGTGGCGTCGAGAGAGTAGTGGTCCAAGGCTGCTTGCTGGAAGACGGGGGAGATGGAGTGCTTTATGGGGTATCCGATAACGCCCACGCGTTTGCTCATGACTTCTCGCCTTCAAGGAGGCGCTTCGCGCTCAGAAAAGAGACCATCATCGTCTGACTAAGTCCTCCGCAGCAGCTTAGCCAGCTCCGCCACGTCCCCCACGTCTTCGAGTCGCCCAACTTTGCCGATGAGGTCTTCGACGCAGGCCGGAGTCAGGCAATGGGCGGCGTAGCGGCGGAACTTTTCCGCCATCTCTTCATAGGTATATGGGTTAGCCGGAGCGCCCTTCCAGCCAGCCACGGGGAGGGTATGAGTCCTGCCAGCGATGGTCAGGGATACCTCCGCGGCAGGGCCGCCGGGCCTTCCGAAGCGCCTCCCGTCAGCCACAAGCTCCACCGCCTTCGACCGTGCGCGGACTGTCGGGTCCCAGAGGGTATCTTCGCTATACGTCATGGGGTCGGTAATATCGCGGCAGAGGGCCATCGCCACAGAGAAGGGCAAGCTGTACTGCGCTCCCAGAACGCTGGCCGGCTCCCTCTGGCCGTGGCGGTCCACCATCCTCTCCGGCCCGGCTACCCTTACCCGTTCAAGCCGGGCTGCGTCGTACTGGTAATCATGCCTGAATTGGCGTATTCCCTCTATGACCGGGTGGAAGGAGGCGTGGCAGGCGTAGGCCTTCACCGTCATGTCCAGGAGATGATAGCGCTCCCCAAGCCCATCCACCAGCAGCTCAGGACGCGGCGTGGGCGAGTATACTCGAAGAAAGCCGTGGTCGCCCTCAAGGGCGGTGGAGGGACCGGTGAAGCCCCGGGCCGCCAGCAGCGCGCTCTCCAGGCCCATCTGGGCGCCGCGGCCCACGTGGATGCGCTTGGTCATAGCGCCTTCCCTGGTGAACTCCAAGAGTCCGCCCGCGTGGGACCCGGCAATACCCAGGGCATTAGTCAGGCCTTGGGCATCCAGCGAGAGGGCTTTCCCGGCCCCCGCCGCACCGCCGAAAGGAGCGTTGGTCCCCGGTCCATGAAACCCTGCCATGTCTTCGACCGCACGGGTGGCGGCCATCCCGATGCGGCAGACGGCCTCATAGCCCAGGGCGACGGATGCCAGCAGGGACCTGCCATCCAGGTGGTCCCTCTCCGCGATTGCCAGCGCTGCCGGAAAGACGGAGGCGCTGGGGTGGCATGAGCCTTGAAAGAAGGCGTGGTCCGTCTCGAAGCCGCCTATCATCGTCCCGTTCACCAGGGCGGCATAGGAGGCCGACGTGGTCCAGCCCTGGGCGAAGAGGGAGCAGGGTCCCTGGGGAGCGCTCTCCCTGGCCAACTCCCCGACCATGTCCGCCCAGGGAGTCAGAGAGCCTACGAAACCGCTGGCCAGGTTGTCCAGGATGTATACCCTTGTGGCTTCCACCACCGGCACGGGAAGGTCCTGGTAGGTGCTCTGTGCAACAAACTCGGCCAGACGGCGTGTTTCGTTCATCGGCGAACTTTCACTCCAGAGAGGGTAAATGGCCCGCAGCCCGGCGCTTATCCCCCACCCACCATTACTTGCCGAGGGCCTCTGCAGCTGCGTTAGCGCCTCCAATGCGGCCAAAAACGGCCCCGCGCATGAGACCCGTCCCGCCGGGGTAGTTGTGGTAGAAGAAGTCGCCCGTTATTTCACCGGTGGCGTAGAGGCCCGGGATAGGGTTGTCCTCCGTATCTCTCACCCTGGCCTCCGTGTCTATCTTGATGCCCCCGAAGGTGAAGGTGATGCCGCAGGCCGCCGGGTATACCGTGTAGGGCGGCGAGTCTATGGGGAGTGCCCAGTTGGACTTGGGAGGCTCCAGGCCGAGAGTGCGCTTCCCGTCCTTCACGGCGGGGTCGAACTCGCCAGGCTGTACCGCAGCGTTGAAATCGGCGATGGTGCTCTCCAACACCTCCGGGGAGATGGACGCCTTCCGGGCTATCTCGTCTATGGTGTCGCCGATGATGGGCGTGCCGGTGGAGTAGCGCTCCTCCAGCAGGTGTACGGTCTTGCGGTCAAAAATCTGGTAGGCAACAGCGCCGGGCTGGGCCAGGATTGCGCGGCCCATTTTGGCGTACGTATATGCGCCCGTATCCTCTCCCTCGTCAGCGAACCGCCTCCCCAGGGAGTTCACCATGACCGCGTAGGGGTAAGACAACCGGTTCGTCATGTCGGTGAGGCGAAGCTCGCCCACCGGGGCCGCGTTGGCGTCTATGGGCGTCGCATGACATCCCTGCCAGTGGCCCACGGGCATGGCGCCTATATCCAGGGCCATCGTAAGGGTCTCTCCCGTATTGAACCGGGTGCCCCGCACCTTCACCTGGTCCCAGCCCGGGCCCAGGTAGCGGGCACGCATCTCCGTGTTGGCCTCGAATCCTCCCGAGGCCAGCACCACCGCTCCTGCCGGGACTTCCTCTATACCGCTTGGGGTCCGTACCTTGACGCCGGTAACGCGCCCGGCGTCGTCCTGGAGGAACCCCGTCATCTTGGTCTGGTAGGCAATGGCGATGCCCGCGCGCTGGACGGCGGCGAAGAGGTACGCCACCAACCCCACACCCTTGTTTCTGGCCTGCAACACCGCGCCGGGGTTGAAGCTTATCCTCTCTCCGGACTTGGTTGACCAGACCACGCTCCAGTCCCACATCACGCCCAACTCCGTCATCCACGTCACGGTGGGGTACGACTGCCGGATGAGGGTGCTCACCAGCTCTCGGTTGGCCTGGCCCTGGGTCACCCGCATCAAGTCGTCGAGATACCGGTCCGGGTCGTACATCCCCACGTCCACCCGGTCCCACTCACCGGAGGGGAGGTCTTTGCGGAGAGGTTTCAGTTCTTCGATGCCTTCATAGGCAAACCTGAAGATGCCGCCGCTGAACCTGCTGTTTCCCCCGCGTTCAGCCTCCGGGGCCTTCTCCAGGACGAGCACCCGCGCGCCATTCTGATGGGCCGCAAGGGCAGTGGTTAGCGCGGCATTGCCCGCGCCCACGACGACGACATCGTACCGGGAGGCTGTGCTTTGTCTTACCACCTCGTCTGCCACCCCCTTTAATATAGCCTGCGGGGCCGTTCCATTGTCACCCTGAACGGAGTGAAGGGTCTAAAATCCCCTCGGTAAGTCAACGGTGATCAGGACACGGATTTCAGATTCTTCAGTCGCTTCGCTCCTTCAGAATGACAATCGAAAGACCCTTTATCTAGCCTGTGCAAACATAGACGAGACCTGTAGCCGGGACCGCTTCACGCGGCGGGCGGCCTCATGGTGTGCCAGGGCGTGCTTTGCTCATAGGCGTGGGCCACCTTCAGAAGCGTTTCCTCCGCGCCCGGAAGCCCCCCTATCTGAAGGCCGATGGGCAGTCCGTCGGAGCTAAACCCGCAGGGCACGGTGATGGCGGGGGCGCTAGCTATGTTGAAGATACGGGTGAGAAGGTATGGCAGGCGTCCCGCCGTCTCCTTGCTTGTAACCACCGGGTCGTCCTCCACCCTCTGAGCGGGCTTTCCGGCAGTGGGGAGTACGAGCACGTCGTACTTCCCCAGGATCTCATGAATCTGCTGGCGGAGCAAGCTCCTGACCTTCTGGGCCTTGTAATAGGCCTGGGCCGGCACGATGCTGCCGACCAGAAGCATTATGCGGTTGTCGTGGCCGTAGTCCTGGAGGCGGTCCCTGATCCATTCTCGCTGATTTGAAGCAGGCTCGACCCCCAGCATAACAGACGTGATTGGGCCAACCTGGGCAGTTAACGGGATGGAGACCTCCTCGACCGAGGCCCCCAACTCCCCCAGGACCGTTGTCGCCTTGAGGACAACCTCTCTGGTCTCCGGCTCCACCAAGCTGCTGCCAATCTGCTCGGTTATCAGCCCCACCTTCATGCCGTTGATATTGCCATCCAGCGCCCGCCTGTAATCGGGCACGGGGGTGTCCCACGTATGGGGGTCTTTGGGGTCCTGACCGGCGATGGCCCCCATGGTGATGGCCGCATCCTCCACGGTCCGGGATATGGGACCGACAGTATCCATAGACCAGACGCCCCGCATGACCCCATACCGGCTTACCCTCCCCCAGCTGGGCCTGAGACCCACAAGGCCGCACCAGGTTGCGGGGAACCGGATGGAGCCTCCTGTGTCCTCGCCCAGGGAGGTAGCGCAGAGGAAAGCCGCCGTACCGGCCCCGGAACCGCTGCTGGAGCCACCGGCGTACATGTCTAGGTTCCAGGGATTGCGGGGAGTGCTGAACCTGTGGGAGAAGCCCGTTATGGCGAACTCGGTGAGATTCGTCTTCCCCAGGAGGACCGCACCGGCCTTTTTCAGATTAGCTATGACAGTGGCATCCTCGTCAGGGACGAAGTCCGCGAGGAAGCGGGAGCCGCCCGTGGAGCGGATGCCCCTGGTCCAGAACTGGTCCTTCACGGCCACGGGGATTCCGTGCATGGGGCCCAGATAGTTGCCGCGAGCGATGGATTGCTCGGCCTCGCGGGCATCCCGGAGTGCCTGCTCACGACATACGGTGAGGTAGGCGTTGAACTTGAAGTCCAGGTCGTCTATGCGGTCCAGGTAGGCCTCCGTAGCCTCCACCGGAGAGACCTCTCTCTTCTCTATCAGTCGTGAGAGGTCGGAAGCGGAGAGGAAGGGTATGTCTGCTTTATCCACGTCAGCCCCTTTCTTGAATATATTTGTGAGAAGCCGGAGCGCGAGGTCAGCTTTTCCGCAGACCTCCGGAGCGTAGTATAGAAGTTGCCTTGCTGTACCCGTCCATCGCCGGGATGAGTACGTACGCGCACCCAGCTAATCATCCTACTTTCATCTTAACTTCGGGCATCTTACTTCGGGGGCGGTATGATAATGGGCAGGGGCTCGACGTTCTCCAGGCCCGGAGGATTGATCTCATCCAGGGCTTCCAGGAGGGCGTTGATACTATAGGTGACTTCCGTCAGCTCAGGGTCCTGTATCTCCAGCCCCACGGCGTGGCCCATGGCCCTTACTTCATCTTTGGTCAGGTCAGCCATATCAACCTCCTCGTAATGTCTCAGTTAGCAATTACCACGAAAATGCTCTTCGTCATACCCGCGAAAGCGGGTATCCACAGCCCCGGTCCCTGACTCCCGCTTTCGCGGGAGTGATGCTGGGAAGGCTGGCCGCTATTTTCATCCTCTTATGTGTCCTTGGCAAGGCCATGACGATTCCGAAAATCCACCACTTATTCACAAGGTCCGCGAAGGTCAAGCATGGGAACCGCCGTTCAGATGATCGCCCGGAGTCGCTCTTCGGCATTTTTAGGCCTTATGCGACAGACCGTCAGCGGTACGTTCATGGATTTCCGTAAGTCCATATCTAAAAAATCTCTGAAGATTTCCGGGTTTATCCACCTAACCGTCCGACTGTGAATTAAGCGCTCCGGTGCTTCGAAATGGTACGCATATTCCCCTAACATTATCCCAATGGCGATTGTTTGGTTTCTCTTCCGTGGCATGACAACTAAATCGTCGGGTTTGATACATTTCTTGAACGCCCATATTTCCCCAGCCCAAGCAGATATGGTCTTTTCTTTCTCCTTTGGAGACGCCTGTTCGAGTAAACGTTTTAACTCATCTTTGGAATGCACGTCATTTAGGTTTTCCCTCAAGCCAAACCCCGGTATCAACACACTTTTGTCGAGAGCCTCTTCTTCGAATTCTCCTCTCCTGCCGCCACGTACTACCCAAGCTGTCATTTACTTCTCCTTGGACCTCCTCGGCAGTCAAGACATACGGGTAATTTGAGATATAATAGAGGGGCAATTTATCTTCATCATAGTCTAACAATTAGAGCGCCGTGTCAAGCGGAGAGTTGTTGAATCGTTATGTCAACTATCTCGGTTAAAGACTTGGTCAAGGTCTATAAGGGTGAGATCAGGGCCCTGGACGGTGTGAGCTTCGACGTGGAGGCGGGAGAGATTTTCGGCTTTCTGGGGCCGAACGGGGCCGGCAAAAGCACCGCGATCAAAGTCCTCACCACCCTCCTCAAGCCCACCTCGGGCACAGCCGAGGTGATGGGCATGGACATAAGCAAGCGGCCCGCAGAGGTGCGCCGGAACATCGGCTATTCCGCCCAGGACCTGGGTATTGACGAGAACGCCAATGGACGGGAGAATCTCATCCTCTACGGCCACTTCTACCGCCTGGACGGGAGGACCATCCGCCGCCGGGCTGGCGAGCTTCTGGAGCTGATGGACCTGACCAGAGACGCGGACCGGCTGGTGGCTACATACTCCGGGGGAATGCGCAAGCGCCTCGACCTCGCTACAGCCATCATGCACCAGCCCCGGGTGCTCATACTGGACGAGCCAACGGTGGGGTTGGACCCCCAGACTCGCGGGCACATCGGGGACTACATCCATAGCCTGGGCAGGGAGCTGGACATCACCGTCTTTTTTACCACCCACTACATGGACGAGGCGGACAAGCTGGCCGACCGTATCGCCATCATAGACCAGGGCAAAATCATCGCCATGGGGACGCCCCTGGAGCTCAAGAACGAGATTAGCGGCGACGTGGTGGCCCTCACGCTGGCGGACGATGGCGCGCATATGGCCGACGGTGCCATAGAGCGAAGCCGGGAGCTACTTCAAAGCCAGCCCTTCGTCAGAGACATGCAAACCCTTGACGGAGGTCTGAGCGTGCATGTGGAAAAGGGAGAGACGGACCTACCCCGTATACTGCGAGTCCTCGACGGCAACGGGCTGACGGTACAGACCATCTCTCTTTCTCGACCGACCCTTGACGACGTTTTCCTGAAGCACACGGGGCGGACTATACGAGATGAAGAGGGCCAGCGCACCACCTGGGCGCAGCAGATGCGAAACCGCGGGAGGCGCAGGTGAACGTCTTCGCGGATACCTGGTATCTATTCGTCCGCCATATAAGAGTATCCCTGCGGACTCCCATCTGGCTTTTCGTGAACCTAATCCAGCCTGTGGTATGGCTGGCGCTTTTTAGCCGGGTCTTCGAGGGCCTGGTGGACTTGCCCGGCTTCACCACCGACAGCTACCTCCAGTTCTTCGCGCCAGGGGTCATCATTATGACCGTTCTCTTCGGGTCAGCCTGGACCGGGATGAACATGATACAGGACAAGGACCTGGGCATACTGGACAAGATGCTGGCCTCTCCGGTGAGCCGGGTATCCATCGTCCTGGGACGGGTCTTCGGCTCGGTGGCGACGCTGGTGGTGCAGTCCCTGATAATCTTCCTGCTGGCATGGGTCATGGGGGTAGATATAGCCACCGGCGTTCCCGGCGTGCTCCTGACGGTGCTCATCGTGGTCCTGCTTGGGCTGGGCTTTGCGGGCCTTTCCAACGGCCTGGCCATCCTGATGAAGAGGCCCGACCCCCTCATAGCCTTCGTGAGCTTCCTCACCTTGCCGCTGATGTTCCTCTCCTCGGCCATGATGCCCAGCAACCTGCTCCCGGGTTGGATTCAGACCGCCAAGGCCTTCAACCCGGTGAACCACGCCGTGGAATCTGTAAGAAGCCTGGTAGTGGTCGGCTATGAGTGGGACGTGCTCCTCCCGGACCTGTTGATTCTGGCGGGGGTGGCCATTTTCGTGGTGGCGTGGGCCACGTCCATGTTTCGCTTTCGCCCCATCTGAGGGTCTAGCCGGGCTAGCCCTTTTTCCAGAACTGCCATCCCCGTTTCGAGGACTGGTCTTCCTCCGGAGCAGGATTGCCCGACTCTTCCGACGTCGGGCCAGAGTCCTCGGCAGAAACGCCTCTTACTCCCGGTTCCACCTCCAGGTCCCAATCGCCGCCGAAGATGTCCCAGGGGTGAAAAGACTCCACGAAGGACTTGGCGTCCTCTATGGTGGCAAACCCCTTCCGGGCGCGGCCGGGGTCGTAAGTGTTGGTCTTAGCCAGGGCATCAAACCCGCGAGGCGTCTGGCGAACTGCCCCCACCTCTATCTCCGTCTCATCATCGGTAAACAGGATGAGACGCTGCCCGGCCCTGCGCTGTTGCCAGTATATTTTCATCGCTATACTATCTCCTTGTTCGGCTTGGTCGGGGCGACAATGAAACGACCCTGCGTGACGATTGCAGTCCCTTACCCCGGTCAAGTTATGCCGGGCTTCTGGTCCACCAGCCTGTCGGGGTGGTCCGTAACGGCGGCATCCAGCCGCATATCCTTCAGGACACTCATATCTGCCCCGGCATCCAGGTCCCAGGCCGCCACCGATTTCCCATGATTATGAAAGCGGGCCAGCATTTCAGGAGTCAAAGTGCCCCGGTCCGGGGCGAGCCAGCGGGGCTTTACCAGGGGGCCGGGCCAGCGGGCACGCAAAGGCAAAGGCTGGCGCCCGGACCAGATATACCCTCGGATAATTCGCGGCTCCAAAGCCCGGAGGAGGACCAGGGCGACGGGATTAAAGCTCGCTACCATCGTGCTTTCCCACCTTCCATAGCGGCGTACCAGGTCAACCACCTTCGAGACGAGGGGCCATGTTCCAGGCCCGCGAGCCTTTATCTCGACGTATATGGGGAATTCGTCGGGCATCTCCTCGAAGACCTCTGGCAGCGTGGGGACCCTCTCCCCCTTGAACCGGGAACCAAACCAGGAGCCGGCATCCAGGCGCTTTAGCTCCTCTAACGTGCAAGCCCCCACGAGTCCCTTGCCTGTTGTCGTTCGGTCGAGCCATCGGTCGTGGATGACCGCCGCGTGTCCGTCCCTGGTCAGACGGACGTCCAGCTCTATGCCATCGGCCCCCACCTCCAGCGCCTTGTGAAAGGCTGCCAGGGTGTTCTCCGGGGCCAGGCTGCTGCCACCTCGATGGGCTACCACAAGCGGGTACTCCAGCGAACCCGGCGCGAGTTTCCAGCTGCCAGTTCTCTGCATACCCTGTAGTATGCCATCTGCCCCTGATTCTTTACAATGCCTGCCACATCCCATCTCAGCTCAAGCCATCTCAGCTCAAGCCGGTGAAGGGTTTGTCGTCGCTCGATAAATCCTGGGGAAGAGCGTGGGAACCTTATTGCGAACAATTCTGGGCCACTGGTATAATCGCGCCCGGCGCTCTCTGTAGCTGAGTGTAAAATTTGCGGCGATTCAAACAGGAGGCAGTGATGGTAGCAAGTGCCGAAATCAACGGCAAATGCGACAGCCGGTTCAGGGCTGTCCAGGAAGCCTTTGCGGAGAACTTCGCATCATGGGGCGAGGTCGGGGCATCGGTGGCGATATGTATCGAGGGCAGGACCGTTGTTGATCTGTGGGGTGGTCACATGGACGCGGCCCGCACCCGGCCGTGGGAGCAGGACACGATTGTCAACGTATACTCTACCACCAAGGGCATGACGTCTCTCTGCGCCCACATGCTCGTTGACCAGGGCAAGCTGGACCTGGATGCGCCCGTCGCCCGGTATTGGCCGGAATTCGCCCAGGCCGGGAAGGGCGACATAACGGTACGCCAGCTTATGAGCCACAGGGCGGGTCTCCCGGCGGTAAAGGCTTCACTGCCACCGGGAGCGTTCTTCGAGTGGGAAACCATGACGCAGGCCCTCGCCGCCCAGGAGCCTTGGTGGGAGCCGGGGACCAGGCAGGGCTACCACGCCTTCACCTTTGGATGGCTCGTCGGGGAACTGGTGCGGCGCATTAGCGGGAAGAGCGTGGGGACCTTTTTCCGCGACGAAGTGGGAGACCCCTTGGGAGTTGACTTCCACATCGGGCTGGATGCCAGGCACGACTCCCGCACCGCGTCTATGATTGCGCCTCCATTCCCTGCACCCGGGGAGCCTAACCCGATGCTAGAGCTTATGAATGACCCGGAGTCTATCCAGGCCAAGGCCCTGGCAAACCCTCCCTGGATGCCCGGACTCACCGAAAATACGCGGCAATGGCGGGCCGCAGAGATTCCGGCAGCCAACGGGCATACCAATGCACGGGCCCTCGCCCGGGTCTACGAGGCCCTCTCCCAGGGGGGCGTGCTCGATGGCGTGCGTCTTCTGAGGCCGGAGACCATAGAGCAGGCCATCACCGAGCAGTCCGATGAACACGACGCTATAATAGGCGTGCCCATGCGGTTCGCCGTGGGTTTCGCTCTCAACAACGAGACGTTCCGGCAGGGGCCGAATCCCCGGGGATTCGGCCATGCGGGGTATGGCGGGTCCATAGGGTGCGCCGACCCGGACGCCAGGGTCGGGTTCGGCTACGCCATGAACCAGATAAGGCCGGAGATAGGCTCGGACCCACGAGTCATCAGCCTGGTTGATGCGGCCTACGGCTGCCTTTAGTCCGTGGGACCTCCATCCTGATATATCGGCTCTCCTCGATGGAGACGCGCGGCGGTCTGGCGGGTCTGGCTGACGGCCTCGGAGTGGGAGAATGCGCCGTCAGCGCAAGGGGCGTCTGGTGCGCGAGTCCTCGGATAAGTGGGATTGAGTTATGCTATACTGGGCTAGACCAAAACCGAGGAGGCACTCATGAAAGATAAGATAGACGTTTACTTTCACACGCAGCAGCCTTACACGCACGTAGAAGACGAGGACCTCGAAAAGTACGAGTCTCGCATAATGTTTCCCAACACCTATTTCGACCCCCAGAAGGCCCACGTGCTCTACAACCAGTACCACGAGCTATACGCCTGGGCCGACGAGTCAGGCCTCGACGGCATTATGACCAACGAGCACCACGCCTCCTACTGGAACATGAAGCCCGCGGTGAACCTGGATGCCGCCGTAATCAGCAAGGTCACCAAAAGGGCCAGCATAGCCATCCTCGGGAACATCATACCTGTGAACGACCCAATCAGGATGGCCGAAGAGATAGCCATGCTCGATTGCTATTCCGGTGGCAGGCTAATCTCCGGGTTCGTGCGGGGAGGCGCCACGGAGACCCTCATGTCCGGAATAGACCCCTCCGAGAACCGGGAGCGGTTCGAGGAAGCCCACGACCTGATCATCAGGGCTTGGACTGAGCCGGGTCCCTTCAGGTATGAGGGGAAGTATTACCACTACAGGATAGTGAACCCCTGGGTGCTGCCCATGCAGAAACCCCATCCGCCCATCTGGTTCCCAGGATTCGCCAGCCCGGAAAGTGTGAAGTGGGCAGCGCGACACGCCTACCCCTACATAAACCTTGGGTCTCTGATAGATGTGACGCTGGACTTGAGGCAGATCTACATAGACACGGCCAACGAGGTCGGCTTCGAGGCCGGCCCGGAGCACTTCGGGTACCAGCTCTGGGCGTTGGTGGCCGACACCGACGAGAGGGCACAGGAGCTTGGGCGTAACTTCCTGTGGACTCTGGACCACCGCATGAGGGGGCCGAGGGAGCACAACGACCCGCCGGGATACCAGTCCCGCCTGGGACAGGCCGTGATGAGCCGCCGGGCCACGCCCGGAGTGCCGGGCGAGAAAATAGGCTACGAGCAGTTCCAGGAGTCCAACACCATTGTAGTGGGCAGCCCTGACACGGTAATCAGAAAGCTGAGGACTACCATAGAGCGGCTCAACCCGGGCTACTTCATCCTCATAGGCAGCGACGGGCCTCTACCCCACAAGGACGCTATGCGCTCCGTCGAGTTGCTGGGCAAAGAGGTTGTACCGGCTTTGCACGAGATTAAGCTGCAACCTTACCAGTAGGCTTTGGCTGACTCGGAAGGGCACAAGGCGTTGTCTGTCGCCAAGAGTGGAACGCTGGACCGGCCCCGGAGCCGGCGACTCTCATAGCGAGACGAAGAGCAACAAGAGGCCCCGCCATAATGGCGGGGCCTCTTTAACGTGACAGTGGTAAATATGCCGATGGGCCTGATCGGACGCCTGGGTTACAGGCGGGAGTCCGCGTCACTGGGGATTCAAACCCATAATGGAAACCAGCCCTTTCAAGTCCGTCACCTCCAGGTCGGGCTGGCCGCCCACCCTCGGCGTCGCGCTGAGTCCGCCCGTGCCCCGGCTTCTGTCAACCCAGACCGTTGACAGGCCCAGCGACTTCGCCGGGCCTATATCATGATAGATGCTCTCCGCAACGTGCAAGACCCTTTCGGAAGGGAGTCCAATCCTGTCAATGGCAAACCTGAAATTGTCCAGGGAGGGCTTGTAGCTTTTCACCTGCTCCGAGGTTATTACCCAGTCGAATTCAACACCGAGGCGCTTTTCCGACGGGGCGAACAGGTCATCGTCTATGTTGGAGATGATGCCGAGCTTGTACCTTCGCTTCAGGGCGTGCAGTGCCTCAATCGTGTCAGGAAAGGGCGCCCAGTCCTTCAGGGAACCGGCAAGGCAGTCCAACTCAGGGCCGGACGGCTCGAACCCAAGCCTGCTGCCCACCTGCTGCACAATCCTTCTGAGGACCTCTCTATAGCTGACATATTCGCCCTTTTCCGACGCCGCCTCCGCCTCGGCATAAAGCTCGAGAATCCGCCCGTCGGTGAGATTCAGGCTGTGACTCGAAATAACCGGCCTCAAGGCTGCCACGATGCCGCTTTCCCAGTCAATGAGGGTCCCATAGCAGTCGAAGGTTAGAGCTTCGAACTTATCAAAATCCATTCTTTCGTCTCCTCTTCGTCCAGATTATACCACGCGCCGCCACGCTTTCGTCATTCCGGACCCCGTATCGGGGTACGGGGCAGGCTTTGAGCCGGAATCCATATCCCAGGCTTCTGGACTCCCGCTTTCGCGGGAGTGACGGTGGGAAAGTCCAGCTGCCACTTTCATCCTCTTACGTGGCCTTGTAAAAGGCCATAGGGATCCCGACTTCCCCCGGTGCGCCTGCCTTGACAGCCCCCAGTACCCGTTGTATAAATGGGGAGGAGCGCCCCGTGAGGACTTTGCCGGCCCGAAAGGGTCACAGCAAAGCTGGCAAAGATACCTCGCAAATCCGGAAATTGGGAGGGCCATCTATGGGTAACCGCAGAATCGTATCGTCGGACGACCATATATTCGAACCGCCGGACCTGTGGACCAGCAGGATCGAGTCCAGGTTCAAGGAGAGGGCTCCGCGCATTATCCACCGGGACGAGGATGACACGGACTGGTGGTACTATGACGGCTACAAGGGTATGCACATGGGGGCCGGTGCCCAGGCAGGTATCCGATTCGAGGAGCCGGAAAAGCTGAGCTACGCGGATAAGCTGGAGAATGTCCGGCCCGGGGGCTACATCCCCGATGAGCACATCAAGGACATGGACATTGACGGGATAGACATAAGCATAGTCTACCCCACCGTTGGTCTCAACCTGTACATTGTGCCCGACGGCGAGATCCTATCGGCCTTCTTCAGAGTGTACAACGACTGGATAGCCGAGTTCTGCGAGTCCTATCCCCGCAGGCTCAAGGGCATCGGTATGCTCAACATTGACGACGTCCAGGAAGGGGTGCGGGAGCTGGAGCGCTGCGCAAAGAAGGGGCTTGCAGGGGCCATGATTACGGTATATCCCATTGAGAACAGGTCCTACGACTCGCCGGAGTACGAACCCCTTTGGGCGGCGGCCCAGGACTTGGGGATGCCCCTCAGCCTGCACATAGGCACAAACCGCGAGAACGAGAGCTCGGAGTTCGTGGACCCCGAGACCTTCAGGCCGTCGTTCCTTGCCAACGTGGACCACTGGGTGCGGATGTCCCTGGGACACATGATATTCAGTGGGGTGTTCGAGCGCTACCCGAAGCTACAGATAGGGTCCATCGAGATGGAGCTATCCTGGGTCCCTCACTTCCTGGACCGGATTGACTACACCTATACCCAGAGGCCCCCGGGAGAGAAGTACGGCTGGCACCGCTTCAAGGATGACATGCTCCCCAGCGACTATTTCCACCGCAACGTGTTCCTTGGATTCCAGGAAGACGCCCTGGGTATAAGGGACCGTCACGCCATAGGCGTAGACAACCTCCTGTGGGGCTCGGACTACCCCCATTTCGAGTCTACCTTCCCCAGAAGCCGTGAGATTATCGAGGAGATTCTGGTGGACTGCACCGAGGAGGAGAAGGGCAAGATCGTGGGCGGGAACGCCGCGAGGATATACGACCTTTAGCCTGGACGCGGAGACCCTGTGAGGTCTCGGACTTCCGGTGATAATTCAAGTGGGCGGCCCGGCTTGGGCCGCCCACTCTTGTTGGCAGTCATGGGCGTCAGGGAATAGGTAATCACACGCCTGGGATGCGAAGCTGCACGCCGGTCCTCTCTTCCTGGAGCTTGACCACGGCGTCCGAGTCCTCGTGGCCCAATCCCTGGAACAACGCCTCCGCATAGCGTTGGTCCACGATGTTGGAAAGCTCCATGGGAAGGCCCAGCTCTCTGCCCAGGTCCGTGGCAAGGCGCACGTCCTTGGCGGCCAGGGCAGTGGCAAAGCCCGGCTCGAAGTTACCCTTGAACAGGTATCGCGGGAACTTATCGGTGATAATCCAGCTTCTGCCGGAGCTATTTGCTATCACGTCCGCCAGGACCGCCAGGTCAACCCCGGCTTTCACGCCCATCGTAAGGGCTTCGGACAGGAACACTTCGGCGCCCATAGCTATCAGGTTGTTGCAGATTTTACAGACCATGCCATTCCCGATGGGGCCGCAGTACGCCACATGACCCCCTATGGCGTCCAGCGCGGGTTTGACGCGCTTGAAGGCGTCCTCGTCACCCCCTACCATCACGGCAAGGGTGCCCGCGGCGGCGCCGGACACTCCGCCGCTCACCGGAGCGTCCAGGACGATGACACCCTTCTCCTGGCAGAGCTGCTGGATACGCCGGATGACGATGGGCGAGTTGGTGGACAGGTCCACGAATACAGCGCCCGGCTTCGCGCTTCCCAGCATACCCTGCTCACCCAGCACCACTGCCTCCACGTCACGGGGAAGGGGCAAGGAGGTGAATACCAGCTCGCTATCAAGGGCGGCCTGTCCGGGGTTATCGGCCCAGTTGGCGCCCATCTCCAACAGATTGGTAGCCGACTCTCTTCTCAGGTCATGGACGGTGAGCTGGTGGCCTGCTTTTATCAGGTTGCCCGCCATAGGATTGCCCATGTTGCCGGTGCCAATAAATCCTATCTGCATCTGGGGACCATCCTTGTTTCATCACTCTGGTCGCCGGTCCGGACGCCAACACTCGCGAGGCTGGCCCGGACTCCGGCGCCCGGCTTTTTGTTAGACCAGGTCTCTCAGGGCCTCCGTCAATGCTGGCAGCACCTTCTGCCAGTCACCCACCACTCCATAGCGGGACTCTTTGAAAATGTTGGCGTCCGGGTCCTTGTTTATGGTCACGATTACCTTGGCCCCGGAGCAACCGGCCATGTGCTGGCTTGCCCCGGAGATGCCAACGGTAATATACAGGTCAGGGGTGATGGTCTTGCCCGTGAGTCCGATTTGCCAGCCGGGGGGGACCCAGCCGGAATCTACTGCGGCCCTGGATGCGCCCACTCCGGCGCCTATTACCCTGGCCAACTCCTCGAGATCGGCGAAGGGTTCAGGCCCGCCCAGCCCCCTGCCGCCGGCCACCACGATCCTGGCATCCTCCAGCCTGACGCCCTCCGCCTCTTCCGTTACCACGCTCACGACCCTTGAGGTGGCGATAGAGGGATCAAGCTCCACGTCGAAGGGCACCAGCTCTCCCTGGCGGGACTCCTCGGCCTCCGGAGGCTCATATACCTTGGGCCTTATCGCGGCTACCTGGGGGGTGTCAACGCAGCTTACGGTAGCCATCGCGTTTCCGCCGTAGACAGGCCGGTTCGCCAGGAGCCTCTTGGTCTGAGGGTCAATCCACACTTCGAGGCAGTCCTGGGCAAGACCTACGCCCAGGCGAAAGGCCAGCCTGGGAGCCAGGTCCCTCCCGGTGAGGGTGCGGCCCATCAGCAGGATGTTAGGGGCAACTTCACGGCACAGCTTTTCCAGAGCCGCCAGGTGAAGGGCCGCCTGGAACTCCTCCAGTAGAGGGTTGGCGACGGCATAGACCTTATCCGCACCGAAGCTAAATGCCTCTCTGGCCGGCCCTTCCAGCCCGCTTCCCAACAGCGCTACGGCCAGCTCCTCGTTCAGGACGTCGGCCAGCCTGCGCCCGGCAGCCATGACCTCCCTGGTGGTAAGGCTCAGCCGGCCCTCCGCCGTCTCTCCTGCAACCAGCACTCCCCTTGGCTCCATGTACAAGCCCTCCGTAAATACAGGTAAGGGGGTGAATCCTTCTGACACCCCTCATCCCAGCCTTCTCCCGCAGGGGGAGAAGGGGCTTTGCAAACACCCCATGAGGGTTCAGTTCAAATGAGTTTAGCCTCTCTCAGCTTCAGGGCGAGATTGCGACCGGCCTCCTCGTCGCTCTCTCCCTCGACAATCTCGCAGATTTTCTCGCTGGCGGGCACAAACAGGTCCACCAGATTGAGCTTGGGCTTGATTTGAGAGAGATCAATGTCCAGGTCCTGGGCAGTCCATATGGCGGGTCGCTTGCGGGTAGCCGACATTATCCCGCGCAGTGTGGGATAGCGAGGCTGCCCCAACTCATTGCTCACAGTCACCAGGGCAGGCAGCGGGGCCTCCACCACCTCATAGCCCTGAGGAATAATGCGTTCGACGATTACCTTGCCGTCGTCAACCTCCACCTTCTTGCCAATGGTGACGCAGGGGATACCGAGGAGCTCCGCCACTCCCAGAGGCACCTGGGCGTTGTCCCAGTCGGAAGCCTGGCGTCCGCAGATAATCAGGTCGAAGGGACCCAGCTTCCTTATGGCGGCGGCCAGCACGTAGCCTATGAAGAGGCTGTCTATCACGTTCTCGAAGGCCTCGTCCTGGAGCAGGACCAGTTCATCGGCGCCCATGGACAGGGGCTTCTTCATCACGTCCATAGAGAAGCTCTTGCCCATTGATATGACGGTTATGGCAGCGCCCCGGGCTGCCTTGATCTGAAGGGCCGCTTCAACGGCGTTCTCGTCGAAGCCGTTGACCACGGGGGGGATGTTGGGAGGGGTGGCAACCTGCCTGTTTTCCCGGTCAACCCGGAAGGCGGACATGGGCATCTCGGGGTCTATTACCTGCTTGGCCAGCACGATTATGTTCAGGGCCATTGTGTCTCCTTCAGTCCGGGCAGTCCAGGCGAGCGGGGCAGGCACGGTGAGGCGTCACCTCTGACCACCGTGAAATATAGCACCAGCGCCCTATGGTGTCAAACGGGTCCCCACTGGGGGCAGGGCCATTGCAAAGTCAGCCCAAGCGTCGTGAGAGGCGCCTCAAGAGTCCCTTCTCCCGTCAAACGCTTGATGCAAATTGAGTTTTACAAGTTGAAATCAGGCTCGTGGACTAACTCAGGTCTGCCAAAGAGCTTATGGGCCGGACACGAATACTTGTTTAATGTGCATCAAGCGTGTCAAGGGAGAAGGTTGGGATGCGGGTGGCCGCTTTGCAGAGGGGAACTTCCCCCTCATCCTGACCCTCTCCCGCCAGGGGAGAGAGAACTTTGCAATCGGCCTGCTCACGACAGGGGGCCTACACACCGGCGGGGGTGAACGCTATCCGCTATCCGCTCCCCACTATTCACTCCCCACTCTCGGGCCCAGCGCATCCATGGCGCCGCTCTCCCCGGCAATCTTGCCGAAGACCGCCCCGGCCATCAGCCCCGACCCGCCGGGGTAATTATGGTAGAAGAGGCCGCCTACAAGCTCGCCCGCCGCGTACAGGCCCGGGATGGGAACGTCTTCGCAGTCCTGCACCTGGGCACGGTTGTTTATCTTCAGCCCCCCAAAGGTGAATGTGATGCCGCAGGTCACCGCGTATCCCAGGTAGGGCGGGGTATCAATGGGCAAGGCCCAGTTGGACTTGGGAGGCTCGATGCCCACAGTGCCCTTGCCGTCCAGGACCGTGGGATTGAAGTCCTTGTCCTGAACGGCGGCGTTAAACTCGCGCATAGTCTGAGCCAGACCATCGCGATTGATGTCCAGACTGTCGGCTAGCTCCTCCAAGGTATTGGCGGTAGCCATAGTGACCTGGGGTATGTGGTACTCGTCCCGCAGGAGGCGCTTCACCTTGTCGTCGAAAATCTGAAAGGCTATTCCCTGGGGCTGGCGGAGAATCTCGCGGCCGTAGGTCACGTAGGTGTAGTTCCGGAAGTCGGCGCCCTCGTCCACGAATCTCTTGCCTTCGATGTTGACTATGAGTCCGTAGGGGTAGGAGTGCTTCTGGTAAAGCTCGGTAACGGCCCTGTCGCCGAAAGGAGGGGCGTTGAGGTCCCAGGCTACGGCATGGCAGCCGCTCCAGTGGCCATAGGACTGGGCGCCTATGTCGAGGGCCATGCGGATACCCTCCCCGGTGTTGTAGGGTATCCCTCTCACCTTGGCCATCTCCCAGCCGGGCCCCAGGTAGCGGGCCCTCATCTCCGAGTTCGACTCGAACCCCCCGGAAGCCAGTACGACGGCCTTGCCCGGTATGTCCTCAAACCCGCCAGGCCCCTGGACTCCGACCCCGGATACACGGCCCTTGCTGTCCTGGAGGAGCTTGATTGCCCTGGTATGGTAGCGCACCTGCGCCCCCATACCCTCGGCTACCTCGAACTGCTGGTCCGAGAGGCCCTTGCCCGCGCCCACCGACTCCACGACCAGGCCACCCCAGAACCGGTACTTGTCATCTACCTTGAAGGCCTGCCTCCCAAAGGAAAGCACGAACCGGACGCCCTTCTCCCTGAGCCACAGCAGAGTGGAGTGGGACTGGCTCACGAGCAGCTGGGCGAGCTCAGGGTCCGCGAGGCCTCCGGTCACCCGCATCAAGTCACTGTAGAAGTCGTCCTGGGTGTACTTGCCCACGTCCACCGACCGCTCCTCTTCGGGAGACATGTCGGGGACAAGGGCCTTGATGTCTTCTATGCCTCTGTAGGCGCAGCGGATAATTCCCCCCGTAAAGTAGGTGTTTCCCCCTCGGAAGTACTCGGGAGCCTTTTCCAGAACGAGGACGCTAGCCCCCTGCTCCCGGGCTGCGATGGCAGCACTGAGGGCAGCGTTGCCCGCACCCACAATCACAACATCGTACTGGCTGTTCACATCACACCTCTCTAATGGGTATACTGGCAGGGGCTAAGCGGTATTGCAAAGGGGCCGTGGATAGTTGGCCTTCTCTCACCCCACGCTGACCCGATAATGGAGATGAGGGCAAGGGGCCACTTCGACATGATAACGGTTTTGAATAGGACTCACAATACCGCAGAATTCCAGCATTTTTGGGGCAATTAGGACTTGCCAGAAGTTAAAAAAGGGCTTATTATACTTGTTGACCAGTTGGCGCTATGTTCAGCGTAGCGACTGACAGCAGGCAAAGCATGGAAACGACCGTGTACCATCTCGCGTTCACGTATTATTAAGGAGGCGCTATGTCACGATCCAAGGTCCTTGCACTTCTCTTGGTTGTGGGGCTGCTCGCTGTGTCAATCCCCCTTACCATAGCTCTAGCTGACAGCCATGGAGACACCGTGACTATACGGGATAGTGACGACACCAACTACGGCGACATGCTCAGCGATAAAGCAATGGTCATGATCATGAACCCGCCGGCCCTGCCAGCGAACATGGTCTACGAAGGCTGGCTTGTCTCCGATGACGGCTCCAGGAAGCAGACCGCCGGCGTCATGACTGTGGGCGAAGACGGCAATATCACCCATACGTTCATGACGATGTCTACCACGACAGCCAATGGGGAAACGGTGACCGGTCCCAGTGGTGAGAACCTCTTCGCCAGCTTCGACAAGTTCGTGGTGACTGTCGAGCCGGTGCCGGACGACGACCCCGAACCCTCCGGCGTGATAGCCTACAGCGACAATATCCCCGCCGGGGGCCTCTCTCACATCCGGCACCTCCTGTACTCCTGGGGGGGCAATCCACCCTACATGTCCGGTTTCCATGAAGGCACACCCAAGGGCATCGCCGTAGGTCTCCGAGAGCAGACGGCAATCGCACTGGCCCAAGCCCGCCTCTCTATGAGCGCCGCCACTCTGGCAGACGCACACAGCTATGCGGAGCAGGTTATCAACGTCATCGAGGGCATGAACGGAGCGAACTACGGCGACCTGGACGGGGACGGTGAAATAGAGAACCCCGGTGACGGCTTCGGCGTCCTGAGCTATGCCAACGACGCAGCCGTCCACTCCGGCCTGTCCCAGGCAGGCGCCGCAGAGGACATGAGAATAGCGATGTACGGCGACGCGGTAGCTGCCTCGGCCAACAACGTTATGGACTGGGCCACCAATGCCCGCGACGTGACCATGCGGGCGCTGGGGACTAACGACCTGCTCATTGCCGCTACCCTTTACATGCCAACGGTGGAATCACTCCTCGACAAGTCCCTCAATGGCGGCGACGGGGAGGGAGGAGCGATGCAGGCCTACTCGGCAGCCCAGGACATGGGCACATACGAGCCGATGGCCGTTGCCCCGATGCCACCGGATGTAGAGCCTCCCGATACAGGCGACTCCAACGTGCCGATGATGGCGATGGTGGTGCTGGTGGTAGGAGCGCTATTGACGGTGGCTGGAATCTACATCTACAGGAGAAGCAGGCAGAGCGCCTACGAGGAATAGCCATACAAGAGAGTCCTCTCCGGGAAGGAGGGGCGCAATCGGAGCAAGCAGTAGAGAGTCCCCGGATAGTCAGCCGGGGACTCTCTACTGCTTGCTCCGATTGCGCCCCGAGCGCCCCAAGTCGTAACTGTTCAGAGTAGAGGGGAAATCAAGAGACTGCGGCATTCCAGGAAGGGGTTAAGCCCACGGGCCCGCCAGGTCCCGAAGAGGGAAGCCAGGGTCATTTTGCTATCGCTGCCTGGCTCCGAGCGAGT
Organism: Dehalococcoidia bacterium; assembly: GCA_965197405.1. Classification (GTDB taxonomy): domain Bacteria; phylum Chloroflexota; class Dehalococcoidia; order Lucifugimonadales; family JAGWBF01. The sequence goes on from OZ240206.1 coordinate 423,594, forward strand.
GCCGCCACTGATCTTCCGGCTCACGACCAGATGTCTCAGGCTCCGTTCCGCAGCGTTGTTATCCGAGGGGACTTGTGGGTGGGACACAAAGACAAACAACTCTTTGATATGCTTTTCTATCCGTCGGCAGAGCCGTCCTTGGGGTGCCAGGGAGTCTTCCAGGAAGGGGCGGCACAAGGCAAGCAATCCCTCTTCTAACACCAACTGCCCCTGGGATGGGGTCCGTTTCCCAGCCGACACCCAAGTCCTGGCCTTGACGTAGAGCCGATGCACTGCCTGAACCCACTTCACCAAGATGGGGTCTTCGGGGTAGAGCACCTTCAACTCATGGATGTCCCGTAGCAGGTGGGCCCAGCAGCGTTGTTTGAGGCCAGGGTAATGGTCATATGCGGCGTAGAAGTCGCTCACCAGCACCCCACTGAAGGTCTCGCCCAGGACCTCGTCCACCACCCCCTTGCCCCGACCCCGCCGTAGGAAATACCGCTCCGTGGACGTGCTGAAGGTCCACACGTAGCCATTGGTCCCCTCCTCACGCCACCCAGTCTCGTCAGCATGCACCACCGGACTGCCACGGATACGCTCCAGTATCTCCTCTAGGGCCCCCATCCCAAGCCGGGCCACATGGTGGACGGCCCGGACGATAGCCCCAACGCTCAGCTTCAACCCATGCACCATCTTCAAGTACCACTGGATGGTCCCTATGGGCAGCCTGCCTTCTTCCCGCAGGGTGGCTATCAGGCTCACCAGATTGACACCCAACCTCTGGCGCCCTACGGCCAACCGACTCAGGGACTTTCGGGGCAGCCGCCGTTTCCGGCACAGCGGACACATCCGAGCAATGAAGACGTGCTCTGTGACTTCCACAGGGACCACAGCAAGCTCGATGACCTCCCGGCTCCTCTGCACCCATCCCCCGGCCAAGCCAGTCCCACATTCCGGGCACGACTCCGGGGCATGTACCACCCGCCTCGTCGGTTCCATCCGAGCCCTGGCAAAGCCATGAGAACGTGGTTTGCGCCGTTTCTTCATCTCCACCACCGGCTCGCCTTTGGCTGCTGGCTTGTGCCCAGGCATCCCCGACCTCGGCCCCCTGCCGCTGGATAGCTTAGCCTCCAAGCTCTCAACACGCTGGCGTAGTTGGTCTATGACACCTCTTTGTTCCCCGATAATGACCAGCAGGGTTTCCCGGCTGGCTTTATTCAGGTCAACCTCCTTTTCCATTGTTCTTTTATGCCACAACTCCGCCACAGAGTCCAGTGGTTTCCATCGGCAAAGGGGCCTTCCCCAAATCCATCTCATCAACTCTGAACTGTTACCCCAAGTCAAAGCTGCTTAACAAGTCCACATACCTCTGGTACAATTGAGGCGGTCCGATAGGTCTACTATTTACAAAACTCTCGTCCCAGGAGGTTGCCGATGAAGCTCCTGACAGGTGGGACACTCATAGACGGCACGGGAAACCCGCCCGCTCCCGGCTCTGCCGTCCTAGTCAACGACGATGGCCGCATAGAGGCCGTGGGGCATCAAGACAACATCGCGTCACCGCAGGGCACGGAGACTATTTCTATTGCGGGCATGACGCTGCTGCCGGGTCTCATAGACTGCCACGACCACCTGAGCTCTCACGGCTACGACCTCATGGGACGATGGGGACTAAACGAGCCCAACAGCCTGCAAAACATACGCACCGTCAGGGTAATGGAACAGACGCTGCTGACGGGGTACACCACGGTTAGAGATGCGGGATGGCTGGATGCAGGGTTCAAGCTGGCCGTAGAGGAGGGGCTTATACCGGGGCCTCGCCTCGTAGTGGCCACCAGTCCCATATCCCCTACCGGAGGTCTGGCCGACAGGTGCAGCCCTTCGGGCCACCACCAACCCCCGTCTCCGGACCCCAACCTTCCCATAGGGGTGGCCAACGGAGTGGACCAGGTGCGAGCAATGGTGAGGGAGGTGGTGCGGGTAGGCGCGGACGTGGTCAAGTTCGCAACCACCGGCGGGGCGAGTTCCAGACAGGGCCACGGACCCAAAGACATAGAATTTGGCCGTGATGAGATAGAAGCGCTGGTGAATGAGGCCCACGCCCTGGGTAAGAAGGTGATGTGCCACGCCCTCGGTGGCCCCGGGCTGAGGATGGCTGTTGAAGCGGGTGCGGACTCCATCGAGCATGGCACATACCTGGACGAGGACCCGGACCTGATCAAGATGATGGCCGACAAGGGCACCTTCTTTGTGCCTACCTTCACGGTCTATATCTTCCACGGCGAGAGAGGTACGCCTCATGGTCAGGCTCGCTCTCGTGCATTGTATCCCCATCACATAGAGAGCGTGCAGCGTGCCCTGGCAGCGGGCGTGAAGGTGGTGGCCGGGACCGACGCAGGGGGGTGGGGCCACGTACACAACGCCAGGGAGCTGCAATGCTTGGTGGAAGCCGGAATGACTCCCATGCAGGCCCTGGTAGCAGCGACGGGGTGGGCTGCGGAATGCCTGAGCCTGGAAAAAGAAATCGGGACTGTGGAGAGAGGGAAGTCGGCGGACCTGCTGGTGGTAGACGGGGACCCCCTGCGGGACATCACCCTATTGCAGAGCGCAGAGCGCTTGAAGCTGGTGATGAAGGAGGGGAAGGTATACTCCAACCGTCTGTCCGGTGAAAGGGTAACGGCGGGTTAGCCCCTTGTCCGGTAAATCTCTACGGCCGCTCCCGAAAGTACGGCCCCCTTTATGGGTGGGCGATGCTTCTTCACCAGCACCCTCACGCCCTGAATGGGAAAGGAGTCCAGCGCTCGACGAGCTATCTCTTCCGCCAACGCTTCAAGGAGGTTTTTCGGCTCTCCCTCCATCACCTCCTTGACGACCCGGTACAGGTGCGTGTAGCTCACTGTGTCCTCTCTGTTGTCCGACCTGCCGGCGGCGCTCAGGTCAAGCTCGGCCTCGAAGTCAACCTGAAAAGTCTGTCCCAGGGAGCGCTCCTCCGGGCTGCCTCCGTGGTAAGCATAAAACTGCATCCCCTCAAGGATTATACGGTCAGAGGGCAATCTCCACCTCCGTCCACAGGCGCGCAGCCCGGCATCACATAAGCAGTGAGTACAGCCACAATCCTCACCCTTGTCTTCTCTGAGCTATGGAGTCCACGAGGGCCAACAGGCTGCGGGCGCGTTTCACCACAGGCACGTCTATCATTCTGCCTTCCAGGGATGTGGAGCCTCGGCCAGCAGACTCGGCCTCATTCCAGGCCTCCACCACCCTGCGGGCGTACTCCACGTCTTGGGAGCGAGGACTGAACATCGTGTTAATTATGTCAAGCTGCGCCGGGTGTATGGCGAACTTGCCCTTGAAACCCAGCTTCAGGGCCTGATCAGCGTCCCTGCGTAGTCCCTCTTCGTCGCGGTACCGGACGTAGGGGCTGTCCAGGGCGGCCACTCCCGCGGCCCTTGCAGCCACAGCGACCATAGCCCTGGGGAAGTAGACCTCTTCACCTTCGTCCGTGCGCTGTATATCCATGTCATCGGTGTAGTCCTCGGCCCCAAAGGCCAGACCGACGACTCGAGAGGAGGCTGTGGCTATATCCTGGACTCGCATGACGGCCTTCGAGTTCTCTATCCAGGGTATGATTTTTACGTGACCGGGTCCCAGTCCGGCCTCCTTCTCCAGGGTCGAGGCCATCCTGTGGCACTCCTTTATATCCCAGGCGGACTCAACCTTGCCTATGCTTACGCCGTAAAGATGAGCGCCCAGCACCGCCGAGAGTTCGCCATGAGTAAGCCCCGTGTCCAGCGAGTTAAGCCGGACCACAATCTTCCGGCCCGGTCTGGAAAGGGTCGGGGCCATCTCTTTTACCACCTGCCGGGCGTTCAGCTTCTCGGCTGGAGGCACGGAGTCCTCCAAGTCCGCCACAATAACGTCGGCATCGAAGTCCCCGGCCTTCTCCAGCATATCCCGCCGGTTGCCGGGCACGAAGATAAGGCTCCTCAAAAGCTCCACCCTCAGCCTCCTTGGCATGGTCGCTCAAATAGCTGCCCGCCAAAGTATAGCACCCTTGGAGATACCTCGGAAGGGGGTGGGGAGACACACCCAGGGTCGTTCCATTCTCGGCGTTAGGTGTGAATACAGGCCCCGCCGCGTGGCATTCCGAACACTCCATCATGTCATTACCATGAAAATACCCTGCAACTCCCATACCGTCATTGCCATGAAGATACCCTTGGGCCAACCTCCCGTAGGGGCGATTCGCGAATCGCCCCTATCCGACATTCAGCCATTTTCATCCCTCTTGATGTGGCCTCACAAGGCCATAGGCAATTCCGAACGGAGCGCAGCGGAGTGAGGAATCCAAGAGACCTGTCCTGAAGGGCTAGCTCCTAGATTCCTCGCTGCGCTCGGAATGGCGGGGCGGAGACGGGCAGCGTGAGAGGGGTTGCGGGTGACATGATGCGTGGCCCGTCCGCCGCCGGGCAGGGACGACGCAGCGGGAACCCCAACCACCTGAATGGAAACGCTACCTGCCCGCGCCAAGGTCTACAGGAAGCTCGCTATTTCAGGTATAATGTCTACAGATAGATATGAGGGTAATATCTTGGTAAGTAAAGACGACTTGAGAAGGTGTATGTCGGAGTTCGCAACAGGTGTCACCGTTGTGACCACTCTGGACGATGAAGACAAGGTGCATGGCATGAGCGCCAACTCATTCACCTCCGTTTGCCTGGAACCCCCTCTGATTTTGATATGCGTTGCCCACAGCACCAACACATATCGCTACATGGAAAGCCGTCGCTGCTTCGGCATCAACGTGCTCAGCGGCGAGCAGGAGGGGATAGGTAGGTATTTTGCCAGACGCCCGGAGGATAGACACGGAGACGTGGAATACGACTACTCTATCAGCACCGCCTGCGGAGTCCCTGCCATAAAGGGAGTGCTGGTCTTTCTGGGATGTGACGTGGTAAGCTCCCACGAGTACGGGGACCACACGGTCTACATCGGCGAGGTGAGGGAGATATACCAGGGCGAGCCTAAAAGGCCCCTTCTCTTCTTTGAAAGCCGGTGGTATGGAGAGGTGGACATGCCAGGCTAGGCCCAGGTCAGCCCAGGCTGGCAAGAAACTCTTCGATGGTCTCGTTGACTTCCCTGTGCCGCTCCATCTGGACGTAGTGGGTAGCCCCATCCAGAATGCTCTTCCGGGAACCCGGTATTTTATTAGCCAGATAGTCCGAATACTTCACCGGGGTCATCACATCCTCAGTACCGCAGACCACCCGGGCAGGCACAGCTATCTCCCCGACCCTGTCCATTATGTCAAATTTGTCGCAGCAGAGCAGGTCGTTGAGCTTGACTGCGGGGCCCACCTCCTCTGAACGTTGGATAAGGGCTTGCTGGAGGTCGGGCTCAATCCTGGAGTACTCCGCCTTGCGGTTCTCCAGCCACTGAGCAGTGTCTCCAGAGCCGTCTTCACAGTCCTTCAGATACCTGGGGTGGACTCGGAGCCTGGCGCCTGTGCCCACCAGTATGACGCCCCTCAGCTCCTCCGGGTACTTGAGGGCATAAAGCTGGGCGATGGCCCCGCCCATAGAATGCCCGCACAGGACCACATCCCTGTACCGGCGGGCGGCGACGAAGCCTCGGACCCACTCCACATACCCTTCGACGCTGGTACAGGGCTTGCCGTCGGGATGTCCGGGCAGGTCTATGCCCTCAGAGTTTCTGAAATGGCGCGTCTGATAGTAGAAGGAAAGGCTAGATTCTCCTGCACCGTGGACAAAGACCAGCTTCATCGTGCGTTCCTCCCCTGGGATTAGGCCCTGGCATGTGACTTTGCAACGTTTCAGATGTCCAACTCGGCCTGCCCTTCCTCTTCCCCATCGTCACCCTCGCCCGCGATAACCTCTGCCTCGGCCTGCTCTTCCTCTTCTCCATCGTCACCCTCGTCCCCGATGGCTTTCGCTTTCCCCTGCCCGTTCTGCCCCGTCCCGTTGACGTATGAGTCCGTGCCTTTGTCCCGCAAGCAGGCTATGGATGCCACTTCATCGTCGCCGTCGGGTCTCCAGACGATGACGCCCCTGGTAATCCTGCCCTGCACGGGTATCTCTCTGATGCTGGTGCGGAACACCTGGCATCCCGCGGAGACCAGCATCACTTCGTCATCTCCACCGTCGTTCACGACTCTGGCGTCGGCCACCGGCCCTGTCATGGGACCGGTCTGAAAGGCCCGGACACCCAAGCCCGCCCTCGCTTGGGGCGTAAACCGCCACACGGGGACCCGCTTCCCAAAGCCCTGTCTAGTCACCAGCAAGAGAGAGTTCCCGGGTTGAATGATTTCCATACCCACTACGCTGTCATTGTTACCAAGACGAACACCTCTAACACCTCCGGCAGCCCTGGACCTGCGAAGAATCTCGCTCAGGGCGAAGCGAATAGCCTGGCCTCTGGCAGTGACCATCATTACCTCAGCGTCAGGGTTCGCGAGCCGTGCTGAGACCAGCTCATCGCCGGCTTTCAGGTCCATCACATTGAGGCCGGATGCACGTATCCCCGACAGGTCGGCCAGCCTGAGCATTTTTATCTCCCCCAGGCGTGTCGCCATCACCAGCGCGCTGCCATTTTGAAGGTCGGGCACCGCTACGACGGCGTTTATCTTCTCCTTTTCACCCAGGCGTACCAGATTTGAGACGGGCGTGCCCCGGGACGTGCGAGACGTGTCCGCCGAGATTCCAAAGGAACGCAGGGAGTGGACACGGCCCCGGTTGGTGAAAAGCAGCAATATGTCATGGGTATCGGCGACTAACAAGTCCTGCAGGGCGTCATCCTCACGGGTGGTCATGCCCCGGACGCCCTTGCCTCCGCGGTGCTGGAGCTTATAGGTAGCGCTGGGTATGCGCTTGATGTAGCCCCGTTGGCTGAGGGTGATTACCACGTCCTGGTGGTGTATCAGCTCTTCATCGCTGTGCTGGGCAGCCTCCTCATCCTGTATCTCCGTGCGCCTGGGGTCGCCGTGCCGCTTTTTCAGCTTCTCGGCTTCCTCCTTGATTACCGCCATCACCCTGCCCGGGTCGGCCAGGAGACCTTCCAGGTCGGCGATGGTCTTGAGCAGGTCCCGGTACTCGTCCTCCAGCTTTTGCCGCTCCAGGGCCGCCAGACGCCTCAGCTGCATATCCAGGATGGCCTGCGCCTGGACCTCGGTAAGGCTAAGCCTTTCCATCAGGTTGCTGCGAGCGGCGCCGGCGTCCTGGGACCCTCGGATGATGGATATAACCTCGTCGAGGTAGTCCAGGGCCTTTCGCAGGCCCTCGAGTATATGGGCCCGGGCCTTGGCGACTTTCAGCAGGTGCTCCGAGCGCCGGATAGTGACAACTCGCCGGTGCTCTATGTACAGCTGGAGCGCCTGCTTCAGCCCCAGGACCTGGGGCTGTCCGTCCACCAGGGCCAGCATAATCACGTTGAAGGAGGAGCGCAGCGCGGTGTGCCTGTACAGGTTGTTCAACACAATCTCCAGCTGCGCATCTCGCCTCAGCTCCACCACCATCCTCAAGCCGTGCCTGTCAGACTCATCCCGTACGTCGGAGATGCCCTCAATTTTCTTGTCCCTCACCAGGTGAGCAATCTTCTCGACCAGGGCAGCTTTGTTCACCTGGAAAGGCAGCTCCGTAACAACTATCTGTTGTCGCCCGCCGCGAAGCTGCTCGGTCTCCGTCCTGGCCTGCACGACCACTCTGCCGTGGCCGGTGGTGTAGGCCTCTACGAGGCCCGACCGCCCCTGTATTATGGCGCCTGTGGGGAAATCGGGGCCTGGCACTCGCTCCATGAGCTCATCTACGGCAGCTCCCGGGTGGTCTATGAGGTGGCTCACGGCATCGCAGATCTCGCCCAGGTTATGAGGGGGTATGTTGGTAGCCATGCCAACGGCAATGCCCGAGGCCCCGTTGACGAGCATATTGGGCAGCCGGCCCGGCAACACCGTCGGCTCGTCCAGGGAGCCGTCGAAGTTCGTGGCGAAGTCCACCGTATCAAGCTCGATGTCCGCCAGCATCTCCTCGGCAATGGATGCCAGGCGCACCTCGGTGTAGCGCATGGCTGCCGGGGGATCGTTGTCAATGCTGCCGAAGTTCCCCTGACCGTCTATCAAGGGATAGCGCATGGAAAAGTCCTGGGCCATCCGCACCAGGGCATCGTAGACCGAAGCGTCGCCGTGGGGGTGATACTTGCCGAGGACCTCGCCGACGATGCGAGCGCTTTTCTTGTACGCGCTGGCGGGTCTCAGGCCCAGCTCGTGCATGGCGTAAAGGATACGCCGCTGCACCGGCTTCAGCCCGTCTCTCACGTCGGGCAGGGCCCTTGCGACAATAACGCTCATCGCGTAGCTCAGGTAGGAGTTGCGCATCTCCTCTTCGATTTGCACCGGCTGGATATTACCTGCTGTTGTTACCATCTACGACTCCTATGAAAGCTAGCCGCCATAAGGGAAATATCTGGTCATTTTCGATTGTGGCTATCATACTGTTCCACCCGCTCGGCAAAGGCGACGAATAGGTTCGCAAAGACCTTGGGCACCTCGTCCTGGCGCTCAGGGTGGCACTGGACGCCCACGACCCAGCTATGTTCCGGGCTCTCCAGCGCCTCGATAATCCCATCCTCCAGCGAGTATGCCGCGGCAAGCAGCCTGGGCGATTTCTGGGCCTCTCTCAACCCCTGGTGGTGGAGGCTATTAACCCGGAAGAAGCCTCCCATGCCGAGGATGGCTGCCAGCTTGCTGCCGGGTGACAGGTAAATGGAGTGGTGGACAGGTTTCCAACGGCCGTCCGTGAGCTCCGCTTTGTGGCCGGGGATATTCTGGAGCAGGCTGCCCCCAAATGCCACGTTCAGAAGCTGCATCCCACGGCAGATAGCCAGCACTGGGATGTCCCGCTCCAGGGCATGGTGGAGCAACTCGAACTCAAGGCTATCCAACCCTGCGAGAAGCTCCAAGCCGGCATCCGGGTCGGGCCGCTCGCCATAGCGGGATGGGTCTATGTCATGCCCGCCGCTGAGGAGCAGCCCGCTTACGCCTTCGGGTAACATCCCTGGCGCCGGGGACGGTTCACAGGGAGTGACCAGGCGAGTCTGAACGTGTACGTCTAAGGCTTCAATGTACCTTCGAGCATTCCGTTCATCATTGGAGGTTATGGCGACGATAACCATACTATTGTATTATAGCTGACACGGGTTCAAATTAACAGCCCCTACATGGGCCGCCCTCTGGCACTTTTTGGCTCCTCCAGCGGCCATGCCAAGGGCAGAGCCGACTTCTCCATCAAGGCCCCTGCATCCATCTACGAATGGACAGAATATGTAGAGTAGCCAGGGTGAAAATTACGTGTTTATGCTGAGCAGAATGCTATTAGACGTAGACATCGTATCCGATGGCCGTTGAATTATGTTTTCTGGCTCCTTTGCCATGACCGCCGTAAACTGGTATCCTTGATGGGAATCTTCATCAATCCCCTCCCGACAAGGCCAACTGCAAATAACGCCAAGGGGTGAGTGGTCACGGACCCCAGTAGACATTCCAGGTCGCTCCTGCGAGGAGAGTTGCCAGTTGATAGAGCGAGCAATCACGTCACGGAGGTTTTTACTTGAGCGATGACATCAGCAACTCGCTAGCCGGGCCTCCCATAAATCCCGTTTTCAACAGTGAACTGAACGAATTAGTTGCCCTGGCCAGGCAGGGACAAGGGCCGGACAGCCGTTTCTTCAACCCACCCGATGAGTGGCTCATCAGCCAAATGCCTATTCTCCAGGACCTTCCTCAAAGAGAGCAGGACCAAATACTGGAAGAGGCCAGACAAATCGAAGAGGAAGCCGCTCAAGCCGCAGCCTCCGGCAGGGCAGCCACACGCGCGTGGCCCGGCGTGGCGGTCCGGTTGGACAACCGAGGGCTGGCCTTTTTCAGTCAACTTGGGGTCGCGCGCCGGCCCGACCTCACCCAGTATTTCATTGACGGCTTCCCGAAGAACCGTGACGCCCTGGCATTCAGCGAATCCAATCAGGCCCTCTTCTCTGAAGTGCTAGGCTACATCAACAGGCATATGAAACAACATCTCGCGTCCGGAGAGGGGATTATTCAATCGGACCGGCAAATAGGCGACGCACCGGGACGCTCCTTTCACGCTCGCCAGATGTTTTTCGGCACGGAGTATCTCCAGGTCCCGTATATGTGGCGACAGCTCACCTTCGACATTCCTGAAGCCGAGCGCCAAGAAGCGCCAGACATCCTGGAGGTCTCGATCCCTAGCTGGCTTGACGCCCTGGGACTGGACGCGGACCTCAAAGCACGAATTGAAAAAGCCGGCCTCAAGCAGCTGGTCTTCAAAGCCCCCACAAAGGGTCTATCGCTCCACCTGGGTTTTGACTATGTGGGCGAGCACAAAATGGGCCCCCTTTCCGTCGCGATGTTCCTGGTCAAGCAGGCCAATGGGCTTGCAATCCAGGCAGCCCTGAGCATGGTGCGGGCCAAGACCCTGGACGGTAACATGACCAACACTGCCCTCGTTACGATCGGACCCTCTCTGCATGGGAAGAGCACCCTCACCATTACATTGGAGCTGGCAGACAGTGACCTCGCCAAACGTCTCGGCCTGGCAGAAGACCCCCGGGAGGGGGTTTATCCGATGAACGATGACATCCTGCTTCTTCAACCACTGAGCGAGGCCATCGAGACGAGTCGCGGCGGGAACCGTATCACGATTTCCCACGGAATAGACGGGACCGAGAACAGCTTCTACGCTGTGCCCTTTGGCCTCACTCAAGAGGATGACCCGATAACCTACGACGTTCTCAGAGGCGCGAAAGATGCCCCCAACCCCCAGGAGACGCTGGAGAACGTGCCCGTCAACGCCGATGAGGGCATACCGGACTACCTCCGGAATCCCGTTCGCAACATGCGCATGATCCTTTCTCGCTCGCGGCTCCTCGCGAGGAAAGGCGCCGTGAACCTTATGGCCGCGATCACGGACGGGCAAATGAGTGATTCCGTCCACGTACCCATGGAGCAGACGGACCGGGTGTTCTGGCAGGCAGTGATGCGCCAGAACACGGTCATCCCGCCTTTGCAGCGGCTCACTGCGGAGCAATATATAAGAACGTTGATGTACGGCGAGGCCGTTCAGATGGGGGCTGCAGTCGGGGCCATAGGTAGACCATACGTGGAATACTTCTCCGACCCCTTCATTATTGGCCTAGAGGACGAGAACGCAAACTTAATGTATGACATACTCCGGGAGATGGCGGGGGGAGGCCTGCCCCAGGAACACTATGTGTTCAACACAGGCGGCGTGGGCGCAGACACCAATGAGGAGGCCAGCGGCCTGAAGTACAAGAAGATTACGAAGGAGCTTACCCTGATGCTCCAGGAAGCCCTGCTCCGGGGAGCGGTGAAGTTCGAGCATGACGCCGCGTTGGGTTCAGACGTGGCGGTAGCTATCGTGAATTTGCGGGGCGAAGAGGTCCTGGACCTCCGAGTTGAGTGGCTGCCCCGGAGCATCTATGGAGACGCGGAGTACAACAATAGGGTCGCTCAATTGAAGCAGAGACGGTATTATGGCCGGGACTCGGAAGACAAAGCCGGCATCCTGCGCTACACAAAGGTTACAAAGCAGATCTTCGATCTCGCAGATATTCCCCTTCCCGGCGACGAGCGGGAGCTTGCCTGGCTGCTCTCTTTCTACTGGAAGGTGGACCAGGCCTACAACTCCCTCCCCGAGCTGGCGCGACACCTTGGTGAAGGTCAACGCCCGGCCACTGACGCTATGCAGGCGCTTCGCGAGAAGTACGAAGCCGGACGGGCGCATGGCCTCGAGCTGACCCATGACAGCCAAGGCGCGTTGCACAACCTCATATGACCCCAGGCTCCATAGCGACAGATGAGCGATTTTAGCAAAGTCCATACCTTGTAGAAGTGAGCGGCAAGGCTCCTTGCTACACCCGGCGCACCGGGGACCCATCTCAAGGAAAGTTGATGGAAAGGAGACTTGAAAGGTGGCGGCAGACCAAAGCCCTTCTCTCACGGACGCCCTCGGCCAGTACGTGCTCAGACTCAAAGGGACGGAGCAGCGAGACGGACAGCAGGAACTCAACCGCTTCATACAATGGTGCGGCAGGGATAGGTCTGTAGATGAGCTGACCCCCCCGGAGGTCGCAGAATATGGGGAGTCTGCAAATATATGGGGCACAGACTCCGCCAGGAAGCTCAAGCCGGTGAAATCGTTTCTGACCTATCTGAAAGAGAGGAAACTCGTAAGCGTCAGCCTTGCTCCCCACCTCAAGGTCTCCAAGACAAAGAGAGAGCACCGCCGCGCGTACTTTACGGCCGCGGTGGAGCAGGCGGAACTCAGCCATGAAGGGTACACCAATCTCCAGTCCCGTCTGGAGATGCTCAAGGAAGAGAGGGTGCGGATTGTAGCGGACATTCAGCGAGCTATGGGCGACAAGGACTTCAGAGAGAACGCCCCTCTGGACGCGGCCAAGGAGCGCCAGGGGCTTATCGAGTCAAGTATAAAGGATCTGGAAGGGATTCTGGCCAACGCCGTGGTCACAGTCACGCAAGCCGATGCCGATGTCCAGAAGGTGAGAATCGGGAGAAAGGTGACTCTCAGGGATGCGAGCAGTGGCAAAGAGGTCCGCTACACTCTCGTGGACTCACGGGAGGCAAACCCGGTTAGCGGCAAGATTTCCAGCATCTCGCCGGTGGGTAAAGCCCTGTTGGACAGGGTTATAGGCGAAGAGGTCACAATAACCGTACCCAAAGGGACTCTCCACTACGTCATAGAAAATATCGAAAGCTAACGCCTTGATCACCCCTCCCTCTTCACGGCCCCACGAGACAACGCGTCGAGCACGACGCCGACCCTCGACCTGAAAGGCCGGACCCGGTTCGTCTCCGATGTCACTCCCACGGCGACGACGAAGCAGACGCTTTTTCCCGCCGCATGAGGGGAAAAGAAGTCGGTAACGTCGTCGTCATAGAAGGTGAGACCGCTCGCCCCCAGTCCCAAGGAGTGGGCACAGAGGTACATCCTGCCACCGAGGATGCCCGCCTCCAGCTGAGCAGCCCTGTAGCCTCGACTCCCGTAGCGGCCAAGGACCCGCTCCAAGTCGGCCATGAAAAACATCACCGCGCTGGCGTCAGCGCCCAGGGCTTGCTCGAAACACAGGTGACCCGCCTCGGCCCGGAAGGGACCTGCCTCAAGCTGCTCCAGACCGCGCTGCCAGCGGGAGAAGAAATAGCTCCCGGCGGGAAGCCCGCCTACGGCGTTGGCTATCATGTAAATATCCACCAGGCTCTCTCCGCCCGGCCCCAGAAAATCTGCGGGGACTCCTCCGGTAGAGCATCCAAGTATGGCGCTGAGATGGGGAAGAGAGATGGATTCCGGAGCGAAACGGCGTGTGGAGCCTCGTTCAAGAATCGCCTTTCCCAGTGCCTCGGATGCTTCGCTATCCTCCTCAAGGGGCTGAAGGGTATAAACAGGTCCCCCGCTCTCGGATGGCAGTGATGATATTGAGGCTGCAACACCGCGCCAGGCCGCCGCTTCCTCCTCGGTAGCCAGGGATGACACCCTGTGCGCCTGGCGTATCTCCGGGTACTCTATCTCATCGCTGGCCGTGGCAAGCCCATCACCGTCGAGGCGCTCCAGGTCCGGAGGGTCTGCCAAACGTTCTGATGGAGGCTGAGAAACGCCCTTCTCCCCCACAGGGACGAGACACAGGCTGGCCTCGCGCTCTGCATGAATGCCCAGCAGGCGATTTACCCTCTCGTCCACGAAGCCGGCGACCACCTGTGTCGGCAGGCCATCGGCGGAGGCCGTAGCCAGCAGATTGGCGAGGACGGTGCCGTTGTCCCAGAAGCAGTAGCGATAAGAGCGCACCCTGTACTTCCAGGCGCTGCGCCAGAAGATGGCCGTGAAGATGAGGGTGGCGGGAGAAGTGGAGACAGACTCGCTGGCCCCTGCGGCGCTGGAAAGTTCGCCCCGGTAGTCCCCCTTGCGTAGCTGGCTCAGCGAGAAGTCCAGGGGGGAGAAATGGTAGACGCCGGCCTCCAGACCGGGAATATCCTCGCATACCAGATAGACCTCCACCGGATACAAGGCCCCGGCGGAAGCGGCCGCTCGGAAATGCACCTCTCCCGCGCCCGAGAAGGCCCCCTTCCTTATGAGACCTGCGGAGAAGAACAGGAGCCGGGCGACTGAAGCAAGGTCAAGGGAAGGGCTGCCTTCGTGAGCGATCGCGGCCACCGCATCGAGAGCCGGCATTTCGGGTGGAGAAAAGTCGGTGGGAAGGGGCACAACCGGCAGTCCGGCGTAAGACTTGTACAGCGGGGGCTTGTTGTGCAGGTTTATGTAGGAGAGCTTAGTGGCTTCATGGTAGGCCCGGGCTGTGTGGATGTCCTGGTTGCTCACAAAGACCTCCTTCTGAGAGAGTGCGTGGAAAGTCCCTTCTCCCCCAGTGGGAGAAGGTTAGGATGAGGGGGACACCATCGCATCACCCTCACCTCAATCCTCTCCCGTCGAGGGAGAGGAAATGTAACCATACCTTATCACACACCCTCTAAAGACCTAAACGTTCACCGCGTCGCCTATTCCGGGCTATTGGGATGCCCCTGCAAGAGACTGGACTAGGCCAGCTTTGGCGCAGAAATGGGGCCGCCCCACAGCTCTACTCCTTCTGGCAGACCCCCAGCGTTAGCAGGACCGCTGTCAGTCAGCCTTTGCAGAAGCTCAGCCACCGTCACCTTGAGAACGGGATGAAGGTACTCTGATGCCACATCGGCCAGGGGGACCAGCACAAAGGCTCGCTCAGCCAGCCTGGGATGAGGGACTTCCAGCCCCGGCTCGCTGACTATCTCCTGGCCGTAGAACAGAATATCCACGTCAATCAGGCGGGGGCCGTTCCGAAAGGTGGGTCCCCTGCCCATACTCCTTTCGACATCCTTCACAGCGGCCAGCAGGGCCTGGGGGCGCAGATGAGTCCGGCCCTCACAGGCGCAGTTCAGGAAGCGCGGCTGGTCCTCATAACCCCAGGGAGCGGTCTCGTAAAGAGAGGAAATCCTCTCCACGTCCACACTCTTCGCCAGGAGCTTCACAGCACAAGCCAGGTTCGCCTCCCTGTCGCCAAGATTGGCCCCCAGGCCCAGGTAGACCCTTACAGGCCCCATTCCGGGGGCCTCCAATCTCGAATAATCGCATCGCTCATTCTGGCCACGCGCACCATCTGCTTCACGTCGTGTACTCTCACCATGTCCGCGCCCCCGGCGATGCACGCGGTCACGACAGCCGCGGTCCCTTCCATGCGTTCTTCCGGCGGAAGTCCGCCGAGGACCATGCCGATATGGGACTTGCGGGATGGGCCAACCAGGACCGGCAAGCCGAGGACTTTGAACTCGCCCAGCCTGCGCTCAATCTCAATGCTCTGGTCCGCCACCTTGCCAAACCCTATCCCCGGGTCAATGATGATGTTCTCCCTCCGGACGCCCTGCTCCAGGGCTTCCTTCACCGCTCCACTCAGCTTGTCAATCATGTCGGGAATCAGCTCTCCATACTCATGCCCTACCTGATTGTGCATGAGCACGATTGGCGCATCGTACTCCGCTGCCACCCGCAGCATGTCCGGTCCGGCACGGACACCCCAGACATCGTTCACCATACTGGCCCCGGCTTCAAGACAGCGACGGGCTACCTCGGCCTTCCAGGTGTCCACGCTGAGGGGTATGCCAAGGACCGGGGTCAGCCGCTCGATAACGGGAAGGACGCGCCTCAACTCTTCCCCGGCGCTCACGGGGACGGCGCCGGGACGATTGTCGTACCTGCGAGTGGACTCGCCCCCTATATCAACGATGTCGGCACCCTCGGACTCCATCCGTAGGGCCAGGTCCACGGCGGCGTCCACGTCGTAGCCCAGCCCATCACCGGAGAAGGAGTCGGGGGTAACGTTCACCGCCCCCATCACATAGGTGCGCTCTCCCCAGAGGAAGGTCCTGGTGCCACAGGGGGTGCTCCTCACCTGGGGGCTGATAACTGCTGGTGGCTGCTCTTTGGCCGTCATCCTGCTCGCTTCTATGGGAGGACGAGGTGGGGGCGCATCACTATCTCCGACTCATTGTAACACCCACCTGACTGGCTTGCACCAGATATTCTCATCTGCTAGCATGAACCCGTGCCCACTCCACAATTATGTCTGGAGGCATCTATGGCCGTTGGAAGAAAGATAGACCAGAAGCTGGAGCAGCTCAAGGAGCTGCGGGAAGAGTCCCACCTGGGCGGCGGTCAGAGGCGCATCGAACAGCAGCACGACAAGGGCAAGCTGACCGCCAGGGAGCGGGTGAATCTGCTGCTGGACCAGGGGACCTTCGAGGAGATAGACCCCTTCGTGACCCACCGGTCCACGGACCTTGGAATGGGGGACAGGAAGGTACTGGGCGATGCCGTAGTTACGGGCTACGGGAAGGTGGAGGGACGGCAGATTTTCGTCTTTGCCCAGGACTTCACGGTTATGGGCGGTTCCGTATCCGAGGTAGTGGGCCAGAAGATATGCAAAGTGATGGACCTGGCGATGAAGACCGGCTCCCCCATCGTGGGCCTGAACGACTCCGGGGGCGCACGGATTCAGGAGAGCGTGCTCAGTCTCTACGCCTACGGCGAAATCTTCCTGAGAAACACGCTGGCTTCGGGCGTCGTACCCCAGCTGTCGGTAATCCTGGGCCCCTCCGCCGGAGGAGCGGTCTACTCCCCGGCCATTACGGACTTCATATTCATGGTAGAGGGCTTGAGCCAGATGTACATCACAGGGCCGGACGTCATCAGGGCCGTTACCGGCGAGGAAGTGACCCACGAGCAGTTGGGAGGCGCCCTGACCCACAGCAGCAGGAGCGGCGTCGCCCAGTTCGTGGCCGACTCGGAGGACGAGTGCTTCGCCGAGGTACGCCGCCTCCTGGGGTTTCTCCCGTCGAATAACATGGAGGACTCGCCTCTAGTCGAGACCTCGGACCACCCGGGTCGCAGGGACGAGAGCCTCTCCTACATAGTGCCCGACGAGCCAAACCGGGCCTACGACATCCGGGACGTGGCCCTGCGGGTGATAGACGATGAGGAGTTCATGGAGGTGCACCAGGACTTCGCACCGAACATTGTGGTGGGGTTTGCCCGTCTGAATGGCAGAACGGTGGGCATAGTGGGCAACCAGCCCGCCTACCTGGCGGGGGTCCTGGACATCAACGCGTCCATGAAAGCATCACGGTTCGTGCGCTTCTGCGATTGCTTCAACATACCCCTCATAACATTCGTAGACGTGCCCGGCTTCATGCCCGGCACAGAACAGGAGTACGGCGGAATCATCAAGCACGGGGCCAAGCTGCTGTACGCCTACGCTGAGGCCACGGTGCCCAAGATAAGCGTCATGACCCGGAAGGCCTACGGCGGGGCTTATATAGTTATGAGCAGCAAGCACCTGCGGGGCGACATCAACCTGGCCTGGCCCTCGGCGGAGATCGCCGTCATGGGTCCCGAGGGCGCCGTAAACGTGGTCTTTCGAGAGGAACTGGCCAAGGCCGAAAACCCGGAGGAGCGGCGCAGCGCCCTGGTTGAGGAGTTCCGGGACAAGTTTGCCAATCCCTACGTTGCCGCCAGCCGGGGCTTCCTGGACGACGTGATAGAGCCCGCGGATACCCGCCCGCGACTTATCAAGGCCCTCGATATGCTACAGTCCAAGAGGGACACCCTGCCCCCAAAGAAGCACGGGAATATACCGCTATAGCGGAGTGTCGTAGCATCGGACCAGGGCCGCTTATAGGGGTATCACGGGCGAAGGCAGGGCCACCCTACGCTTCTGGGACAGCGTTCCCATTTAGGCGGTTTGACCCGTGTAGAGACAGAGTTGAAACCCGGCCATACACCGCATCCAAGCATATGGCAAGCATATGGCAAGCATATGGGAGATGACAATGGTGACTGAGACCGATGATTCCCGGCTGGGGAGGCTGGAAGGGCAGGCAGCTCAACAGTCCATCGCCCTACAGGATATCAGCCGCCGGTTGGATACTGGCCTGGTGGAAATCCGCCAGGAACTCCGGGTCGTCAACACCCGGATAGACCGGCTCACGCTGGCGATCCTGGGCATCGGCGGCGGGGTAATCGTAGCCCTGATTTCGCTGGTGGGCATACTGGCCGCCCGGCTGTTCAGGGGCGGATAGCCCGCCACTCCAAGGGGGGGCCTAAATTTCGACCACCTAAAACGCACCGCTACCCGCCTTCTGCCAAGGTCTGGCCCCAGACCACCATTCCTGGTAAACTAGGGAAAGCTTAGGACACGAGGAGACTGAGGTGAAGTTTGGGCTCTTTTACCAGCTACCCTGCGCCGAATGGCAGTCGCCCCTTCAGCGTTATCAAGATACCCTGGACCAGATTCAGCTAGGGGACGAGTTGGGGTTTGACTACGCATGGCTGGCCGAGCTTCACTTCGATCCCAAGTTTTCCATAACGCCCTCCCCTCTGATGGTAGCCGCAGCCGCAGCGCAACGTACCAAGAGAATACGCCTGGGCGTGGCGGTGAACGTTCTCCCCCTGCACAATCCGGTCCGCATAGCCGAGGACATAGCCACCCTCGACCTCCTCTCCAACGGGCGCGCGGAGTTCGGGATAGGCCGGGGAGCGTTGCCCCTCCACTTTCAGGGATTCAACATCCCCCAGGAGGAGAACCGCGAGCGGTTCATGGAAGGGTTGGAGTTTGTCGTGAAAGCGCTGACGCAGGATGAGTTCTCTTTCGAGGGCAAGCACTACAGCGCCGAAAACCTGCGCCTTGTGCCCAAGCCCCTGCAAAAGCCCCACCCGCCCATCCGCATCGCTTCCAACAGCCCCGATACCTTCGAGTTGGTGGGCGAGCTGGGCTACCCTATATTTGCGACTCCCGTGATAGTGCCTCTGCCCCAACTTAGAAAGGGCGTCAAGACGTATAGAGAGAAGCTGGCGGCCAACGGATACCCTATCACCGGGGAAGAGTTGTCCCTGGCCATACCGACCTACGTAGCCAAGCACGCCAGGGAGGCCGAGGCGGTCCCCGAGAGCAGTGTGATGAACTACATGGGGGCTATCACAGCCTCTTTTGACACGCCTCTAATGCAACGGGCCATTGCAGCAAGCCCAATAGTAAAGGAGACCCAGGCGCGATTTCTGGCGATGACCTATGAGAATTGGTACAACAACACAGCCATATTTGGAGACCCTGCCAGGTGTCTGGAGAAGCTCCAGGCCCTTCGCGATGAGTTCCAGCCAGGAGAGTTCATCTGCTGGTTCAACCAGGGCGGCCTGATACCTCACTCCAACGTAGCCGAGGCCATGAGGCTGTTCGCCGAGGAAGTCATGCCCCACTTCCGCTAGAGGGGGAAGGCAACGAGAGCGCTAAATCCTGCCACCGGACCGGCGGCGGTGTTCTCGAAGGGTTCAGTTGTCCATTACAACGAGCAGTCCCGCCGCCAGCGCCCTCTCGGACGCCTCATCATCCACGACGCCGTCCTGCATCCAGATGTACTTGGCCCCCACCTCAATCGCCTCATCCACCACCGGGGAAACGTACTCCGAGCGCCGGAAGATGTCCACCATGTCTATAGGCTCGGGGACCGATTTCAGGTCCGGGTAGCTCTTTTCGCCCAGCACCTCGTCGGTCATGGGGTTGACCGGTATAATTCTGTAGCCCTGTGCCTGCATGTATTTCGCCACCCTATGACTGTCCCTCTGGGGATTGGGTGAGAGGCCGACCACGGCAATGGTGCGGCTCTTGGAAAGCTGCTCTTCAATACAGTGCATATGCTGCCCTCTCCTGTGGTTTACCAAGCTATTGTACATAAGCCGGACCAGGGGAGCAAACTCCAGCTTTACCATGAAAATAATCTTCGTCATACCCGCGAAAGCGGGTATCCACAGCCCAGGTCCCTGGACTCCCGCTTTCGCGGGAGTGACTGTGGGGAAGTGGTCAGGGTTCAGTCTATTATTCACGCGTCAGTAACTCTCGACGCTGGGCGAGTACAGGCCCCGCCGCGTGTCATTCCGAACGGAGCACAGCGCAGTGAGGAATCTCAAATCCTTGTCCACAGCCCCGGTCCGTCAGAAATGCAACGCCCTAGGGGAAGGACCTGTCAGTCGAGTTGCGTCATGCCTCTAAACACCATCCTTAGATTCCTCACTGCGTTCGGAATGACATCTTACACGTCTCAGGTTGCGCGGCCTTAATGTGAACAGGCCCTAGACCCCTCGCTCCGCTCGGAGCCTGCCCCTGGCTTGAACATGGGGTGACAATTGAATGGCCCTGATTCCTGACCGACGACAACCCAACCCTGGCTCAGGCGTCAGGATTATCTATACACGCCTTTTATGGGCTTGTATAATTCACCGCAGGCTTAGGGGAATCTTGGACCGCGGAGGAAGCTATGATAAGGGTTACACTGGACCTGGAGAATCCGGGGGACTTGCAGCAAGCACAAGGCCGGTGGAAGTTCGCCCAGGGGTTCTCGCCCGGCGAACCCAACGAAGGGCTGGTTGCAAGGGCGGGCGACAGCCCGGCCCGGCTCGCCGACTACGATGACTCCGGTTGGGAGACGTGTGAGAACATCCAGGAGAGCCGGTCCAGCGGGTTTACCTTTGGCTGGTACCGCATCAGTGTGACGGTGCCGGAGCAGGTGCAGGGCGTGGACGTAAAAGGCTCCCGGATGTATTTTGAAACGTGCATAGACGATTATGGCGAGATATGGATTAACGGCGAGTGTGACCGCAACAAGGGCGCGGTCGCTGGCTTCAACGTGCCCCAACGCGTACCCATGACTGCCGACACCCAGCCGGGCACAAAGTACGTCATCGCCTGCCTCGCCGCCAACGGCCCCCTGGCGGCGCCCGGAGGGACCATCTTCATACGCTATGGACGCCTGGCCTTCGAGATGTAGCCCCCACAGACAGGAGCTCCTCCGGCTCGAACACGGTGGAGTCATCCACCGGCCGCTTCAATACGAGCAGTGCAGCCTCCACCATGCTGCGCCTCCACTCCTTTTCGCTCTCCGGAGTGCGGGTTGGGTCCCCGAATGGATGGTGGAATCGCCCTCCGGCCTTGACGATTCGGTTGGCGCCCACTCGCTGGGCAACGCTAATCAGCGCGGTGACCAGGACAGTGGGGATTCCCGCCTTCTCCAGCTGCTTCGCGAGCGTAGCCCCGCTACGCGTGCCCGTCCCTCAGGTGGCTACCAGGAGCACGGCATCCACGCCTTGCCTCTTGAGCTCCTGGGCCATCTCCCCACCCAGCCTGGTCATGGTGCTGATGCTGGACATATTTCCGGTGGTCACATAGTATTCCTCGTGGAGGCGGCCAATCAGGCCCTCTCGCTCCAACTGGCGCAGCCCGTCCAAGGGGACCACGCGGTCCGGGTCGTCATTCGTCCACCGGGTGTCGCAACCCCCGTGCCAAGCCTCGTACTCTCCCTGTCTGAGATCGGATACCCCAACTAGGCTATAGTGAAGCCACTTGGACGCGTTCCAGGTCTCCAAACGGTCCGGATTGCCGTAGGGGACCAGCCCGGACTCGGTAACCACGGCGATTGTGGCCCGGCTGAGCTCAGGCAGGGGCGGCGGAGGGGGCACGTACTCGAACTCCGGTACGTTTATCTCCGGCTCGAAAGGCTCGCCCTTGAGCCGGCTCAAGAGCATGTCAACGGCGCGCTCAGCCGCGGGCGTCCCCACGTTCACGCCGTTGCGGACGCCCCGGGGCAGATACCCTTCCTGGGCAGCCGGGCCAAGGCTTTCGCCGCGACCAAGGCGTATGGCCATACGCGCGAGGGCAGGGATGACCTCGCCCATCCCCGCCGCCGTGGGAGTGGTGGGAAGTATGTAGACCTCGGGCCTGTGCTGCTCCACTCCCGGGTTTTGAGGGTGCATGGCAGTCACCACAGGGATGGACATGGCCCTATGCACCTCGGCGCACGCGGCGGTACAGGCTATCCCGTAGCGGCCAGCGCTGAAGGCGGGGCCTGCCACCAGGACATCGGGCTTCAGGCCTTCCACATCCTGCAATATCAGGGCCAGCGCCTCTTCCTGGCGCTCGGTAAAATAGTTATCCCCGCACACCACCGTTCCCACGATAGCGGCCTCATCCCCAAGGGCCTTCTGTAAAGGGACGCCCGGCCCCACCGGGCCTTTCTTAATCAGGTGTGCCGGCGTGTCGGCCTTTTCCTCTCCGCCGATGCCGGCGAAAAACTGGTTCAGGTAATGCACTATGCGCAGGGCGCTCATGGACAGGCCCTCCTGCTCTGTGTGAGTGTTGAGGTAGCTACCGGGGTCTTCCAAAGTGCCTTCTCCCCCGGCGGGAGAAGGTTAGAATGAGGGGGAGTTGTTCCGACATTACCCTCACCTCAATCCTCTCCCGTCAAGGGAGAGGAGGCCCTAAGGCAATACATTCGGAAACACCCTCTAAGGGTCTTCCGTGGGGGCTTCTCTGCTAGAAGTCCCGGGCAGTGAGGCCGCTTATTCCCATCTGCCAGTATCCGGTATACATCTCGTGGGCGCTCAGGGTCATGGCAGCCCCGGCCTCTATGCTGTCACCCCAATCTTCCTGGGTGGTAAATGTGACGGTCTCCCCACCGATGACTCGCTCCACGGCGGGCACGGAGAACCGCCGGTCAACGCCGCCGGTGCTGACGATGGCCCTGGCTTCGGGCACGAAGTCAACCAGGGGCCAGTCTGCGCCATCGGGTCCCCCGTGCTCATGGACAATCGGGACTGACTTGATTCCCAAGTTCTCACACGCCTGGACAGTCAGCATGAAGTCTATGAATGTGTTGCCGGTCCCCTCCAGGGTCTGGACTACCCCATCGGCCTGCAACAGGCTTGCCAGCTTGGCCGCGTACTGGGCGTTCCGCTCCTTGCCCCTGTGGTCGTCAAAGTGGCCCCGGCAGAGGACCACGCCAACAAAGTTGAGGTCCACCCCATGCCGGTCGTAGAGGGCTTTCACCACAGGGTTGTTGCAGTGGATGTAGGTAGATACCTTCATGGGGCTGCGGTAATTGCCGCTGACTACGGCTCCGTCCATCATCTCGTTGGGATGCAGGAGAGTCGGCGCCATGTCCCTCATGGGCATCCCGTACAGAAAGGTCTGAACCATGAACCCCTGCCACTGGCACTGGTCTATGTACGCGACCCTGGGCAGCGTTGGGTCTGCGGGGGACAGCTGGTAGGTCTTCACATCGTCCGGGGCGCTATCCAGGGTCACTCCGGCCAGATAGCCGGCGGCCCTCAACCCGGCTTCGCGGATGGATGCATCGTACTCTTCATTGCTGACGCCCGGCCTGGGACGAAACAGAAGGACCACGTTGGCGGTATCGGAGCAGGAGGAGTAGGCCGCTCCGGGGCCGGACATATCAATGAATCCCTCGTTGAACTCCAGGATGCCCCCGGTAGGCTCCGGGAACTGGGCCGACTCCAGCACGGCCAGCCCCTCCAGGACGTTGGTCCTGCCTCCTCCTACTGTGCGCGCCGGGCCAAGGAAACCGGGGAAGGCAAGGGAAGAGGCGCCCACTTTTACACGCGGCTCTATGGCATCCAGAACATGAACGATGCGGGTCCGTTCGCCCGGGTGGGCCAGGGCGATGGACACGTCCTCAATGGAATCGCCCTGCAAGGCGACGGACCGCAACTCATCGTAATTTACGTGGAGGACGCCGTCTTCCAGGCGTGTATTGGATGAGAAAGTCACCCTCCTCACCCGGTACTTCCCCATCTCCAGCTTCATACCGCGCTGTCAGCCCTGGTCTTCGCCGAGGCGTCTGTCCATCTCCGATAGGAACTCTTGCACCTCCGGAGAGAGGGACGTCAGGTCCTCTGCGGCGGTCTGCCGGCTTCTGGCATCATAATGGGCCTCCAGCTGCTGGACCATCTCCTTTGCCTGGGGATTGCGGGCTACCGCGGCGTCTATCTGGCGGTACTGGCGCTGGCCGCGCTCGCTGTCAATCAGCTGAGAGGGGAGGTTGTACATATCGCAGAGGATTTCCAGCAGCCGGGCAACCCCGGCATAGTCCTCGTCCAACTGGGCGTAATGAGGCAGGCGAACAAGGAAGTTCATGGTTTCTATTCCCAGCGTGGGCGCATCCTGGGTGATCAGGTAGGTGATGCTGGTAGGGCCTTCGTAGTTGCTGCTCTGGATACCGTACCGCTTGCGCTCCTCCTCGGGGACTATGCCGGTCGCCATCAGGGGGCGAGTATGGGGCACGGCGTCGGAGACTCCGCCTATCTGGGTGTATCGCACCACGTGGAAGTGCTTGAGCACCTCCAGAACGGACTCTATGTAGTCCTCCCCAAAGGCATGAGGCTCCAGGAGATGGAAGAAGAGGAAGTCCGGGGGCTGTTCCCGCCTGGCATAGAGGACCGTGGTGTTGGGAATGGTGATACGGCGCTCGACTCCCACGTTCATTATTCTGGGCCGATAGCGAGTGAAGTCATAGAACTCGCCGGGCCGGGTCAGCCTGCCGAACTCCTGGGCATTCATGTGCCTCTCGAGACGTATCAGGGTGTGGCGTCCGACTCTGCCTACGTCCACCCAGGGGCGCAGGGTGACAAGGGCGTGGGGCTGCCTCAGCTCAGGCATGGACTCGTCTATTTCAAAGGCGCCTATCTTCATGACCCATATTGTGTCAGGAAAGAGGTCGAATTGCAAGACTTGAGGAGACCCTGGGCATCAGCCACCAGGACTATCGGGACTCCAGCAAGATGTTCGACCACTCGTCAATGGAGGTCTGCCAATCGGGGGTTACGACCGTCAGGGAGTTGTCTTCCTCGATAATCATAGGGCCGGCCTGGGGTTGGGGGGAAAGGTCCTCCCGCCCAATGACGGGGACCGTGACCCATCCCAGCCGGGGACCAAAGTAAGCCTTCCTGTCCCGTGATGGAGACTTCCAGCCCGCAGTCCCGGCAATTTTCAAGATTGGTGGGACCCTCGGCGCGTCGGATAGGCCTCTCGCCAGGCAGCGCAGGGCCACTATCTGGGTCTCCTCACTATCCGAGCGGTACCCGTAGGTCCTGGCGTGCTCGCTATGGAAATCCTCGACAAGCTCCCCGGCGCCCCGGGCATCCAGCGCGCTGCCGGGGAGGGGTACGGTCAGAGCGTGGTCCTGGCCAACGTACCTCACGTCTGACGACAGACTTATGGACCGGTGGGCAGGGTCGTAGCCTTCCCGCTCCAGGGTGGCAACGGCCTCACCGACCATGTCCTCCAGGGCGCGGTTGACACGTCCCAGGTCCAGGTCAGAAGTCCTGGCATAAAAGGTCCTGACGAGGTGGTGCTCCACACCGGCGAAGAGGAGCCCAATAGAGCTGAAGAGGCCGGGCAGGGGCGGGACGACCACCTTTCTAATGCCCAACTCCGTGGCCAGGTCAGCGGCGTGGACCGGCCCCATACCACCGAAGGCAAAGAGGACGAAACGGCGTGGGTCGCGACCCCGCTCGGTGGAGACGGCCCGCATGGTGCGTATGAGGCTGGAGTTCGAGACAGTGCGAATCCCCCAGGCAACAGAAGTGACGTCCAGGCCGAGATACCCAGCCACCCGGTCCCTAATGGCCTTGTCCGCCAGGTCGGGGTGAATCTTGAGAGACCCCCCTGCCAGGTATTCGGGGCTGGTGAAGCCCAGGTGCACGTTGGCGTCCGTGATAGTGGGGGCCGTGCCCCCCTGGTTGTAGCAGGCAGGCCCAGGGCTTGCGCCGGTGCTCTCAGGCCCTACCTTGAGCGCGCCTCCCTCATCAACCCAGGCGATGCTGCCTCCACCCGCCCCAACCTCCGCCAGGTCCACGGAAGGGACTCTCAGCAGGTAGCCGCTGCCCTTTACCAGCCGGTGTCCAATGCTGACCGCGCCTCCGACCTCGTATTCCGGCGAATGGGTAATCTCTCCCTCTTCGATGATGGCCGCCTTGGCGGTGGTGCCGCCCATGTCCAGGGTCATCACGTCATCCAGGCCCATTCTCCGGGACAGGTGATAGCAGCCGGTAACGCCGGCGGCGGGACCCGATTCGATGATGTGAATGGGGCGCTCCCGGGCCAGCTCCGAGGGCATCATGCCGCCGTTGGACTGCATCACCATGATGGGGATGTCCATGTCCATCGCCTTGAGGTCCGACTCCATCGAGAGGAAGTAGCGGCTCACCACCGGCTGCACGTAGGCGTTGATTACGGTGGTGCTGGTGCGCTCGTACTCGTTAATCTCCGGGAGGACGCTGCTGGAGATGGAGACGGGCATATCCGGCGCAACTTCCCTTATCAGGTCTCTCACACGTCGCTCTTGGGCGCCGTTGGCGTAGGCGTGGAGGAAACAGACAGCCACCGACTCGACCCCTTCCTCCACCAAACGCCGGACTACGCTCCGCACGGCCTCCTCGTCGAGGGGGTCCCTCTCCTCGCCCGTAGAGCTCACGCGGGCAGGGACCTCAAACCGGAGATGCCTGGGCACAAGGGGTTCGGGCTTCTCCCAGTCCAGGTCGTAGAGCCTGTGCACACGCATACGACGGATTTCCAGCACGTCTCGAAACCCCCTGGTGGTGACCAGGGCCGTGACGGCCCCGCTGCGGGTGATGATGGCGTTGGTTGCCACCGTGGCCCCGTGGGTGTACTCGCTAATCTGCCTGCCCTCCAGGTGGTGGTCCGCGAGCGCCTCTTGTATGCCATGCCTGATGCCGACGCTGAAGTCCTGGGGAGTGGACAGCACCTTTCTGTGGTAGGCAGCGCCGTCGGCCCCCAACAGGACCACATCGGTGAATGTTCCTCCCACGTCTACGCCGAGGCGAAACTCTTCCGCCATACGAGGGCTCCTAATCTGGGAATCATGGATTCCGGCTCAAAGCCTGCCCCGTACTGGATACGGGGGCCGGAATGACGGGATGGGGGTTGCAGGCTAGCCGCCCCGCCGGCGCTGTCGCAGTTCCCCGGTGGCGGCCATGTCCACCGTCCGCCGGCTTTCGTCCAGTACCACGCCGTATTTATCGTAGGCCCGCCGGGCGTTTATCTTGCCTGCAACCACGTCGCCAAGCACCCGGGCCGGGTCCCGGTCCAGGGGGTCCCCCCAACCTCCGGCGCCGGGCCACTCGACGCGCATGGTGTCACCGGCGTTAACGGTGGTCAGAAACTTGGAGAGCATGACCTGTTCCTCGCCCCCTGAGTGAATGATAATCCTGGCTCTCCTGGAAGCCTCGCCCCCGTTTATGCCATAGGGAGAGGTCTTCATGCGGTCCGAGCGGACCTGGACCACGGTGTCGTCGGACAGGAAGCGGTACTGGCGCACCATGCCCGTGCCACCCCGGTATTCTCCCGCTCCCTCGGAATCGGCGAGCAGCCCGTACTCTTCGACCTCGATGGGAAACTCGGTCTCAATGACCTCTGCCAGAACGTTGGCTATGTTGGTAATCCCCGCGTTCTGGGCGTCTATGCCGTCGTGACCCTGGCGGCCCCCGGCGGCGATTTCATTGGCGAAGTCCATGCAGACCCAGGACTTCCAGGGGGTCTTGCTCCGGTCGTAGCCGGCTATGGCCGCTCCATACTCACAGCCCCCGGAGCAGGCGGGGACCTGGCCGGGCAGCATCTGGGCAAAGGCGCCAAAGAGGGCGTGGCTCATGCGGCGCAGCCCCAGGGAGCGCGCCGCCACGGGCGCCGGCGGTACGGGGTTTAGAAAGCTTCCCTCCGGAGCGGTCACGCGTATGGGGCGGAAGTACCCTGCCGTGTTGGGAATGTCCTGGGCGACGGTGCTCAGCACGGTCTTGACCACGGCGTAGACCACGCTCTTCGTGGTGGTGAACACGGGCTGAATGGAGCCTTTGACCTGGGGCGACGTCCCCGTAAAGTCCACATGAATCTCATCGCCCTTCTTGTGCAGGTTCGCCACTATGGCAATGGAGTCCGTCTGAAACCCGTCGTCGTCAATGTAATCGGTAAAGCTCCACGACCCATCGGGCAGCCTGGCAATGGCCTTGCGGGTCAACTCCTCAGTGTACGAGAGCAACTCCTCCATGTACTGGTCTACATCCTCCACCCCGAAACGCTCCACGAGGCGGAGAAACTCCCGCTCGCCGAACTCCAGCGCCGCTATCTGGCTGAGAAGG
Source organism: Dehalococcoidia bacterium (assembly GCA_965197405.1). Lineage (GTDB taxonomy): Bacteria > Chloroflexota > Dehalococcoidia > Lucifugimonadales > JAGWBF01. The sequence goes on from OZ240206.1 coordinate 451,712, forward strand.
TCTCCCAGCACCTTGTCCGGCACCCGCACGGCCTTCTCCAAGATACGGAATAGGGTCTCGTTGGCCTCGCCCCGATGGTACAGCTTCAGGGGTGGAATCCGCAGACCCTCCTGGTATATCTCGACGTTGTCGCAGGCATTGCCGCCCGGCACGCGACCACCGATGTCGGTGTGGTGGGTCATGGCGCACAGATACCCCACCAGGACATCGCCCAGAAAGACGGGCTTGAAGAGGAAGATGTCCGGCAGATGGCTGGCGCCCTCGTAGGGGTCGTTGCTGATGAGGATGTCTCCAGGCTCCACCCGGCCCTTGTACTGGTTGAGGCACGCCTCCAGGGCGGGCATCATGCCGCCCAGGTGGATGGGCACGCACATACCCTGGCCCACAAGCTGGCCGTTGGCGTCGAGGACGGCGGTGGAGAAGTCCAGGCTGGCGCGCACCACGGTGGACCGGGAGGTCCTGTAGACGGTCAGGGCCATCCCATCGCCTATGCTCTCGAGGGCGTTTCTGAGCACCTCCAGGCGAATGGGGTCTGAAACGGTTTTCATCGTCATCTCCTCGTTATGTCCTCGGGAGGCTTATAGTCCTAGACCAGCCCCTCAAACGTCTCTCTTGAGAACTTCATGTAGAGCATCGGCGCCTCCTGGTTCATCCCGTAGCAGTCCGGGTCGCCGGGGCTTCCGGCGGGGAGACGCCTCTTCAGAGGAACTGTCAATCAGTTCACTTGAACAGTTCGCGGAGCCATTCGACAAACCTCGTCGCGTTGCCCGTATGGATGTCCAGGTCTCCAGTACGTATTGCCGATCCCATTTTACGGGGCTCACTTCTCGTCGCCAGCCAAGCGTGGACCTTGGCCCGGAGTAACTTCCCCTCCCGGAAGGGACGAGTGTCTGCCGGTATGCTCTTGATATAGTCCTTGGACAGCGGCCATACTTTGTCGCTTTGCGGAATCATGTCCGCCACAAAATTTTCGAGTTCACCTGGCGACACATTATCCGGCATCAGCCAAACTCCAACTCGGACCCAATCTTCTATGATTGTGCCTGTTGGTTTGGCACTATCGGGGGGACTAATCCCCGCTTTCTTGATTTGGCACGCCACTTTCTGCCAGCAACTGGCTACTTCATCATCCGCGTCAACAAGGATGCCAACAGCCCTCCGCCCCGGAGCCTTGATTTCTAGGCTTATAGACTTGATAAGAGCGTCGACGCCGTTCTTTTGCGATATGCAAAACTCAGGCATCGGCTGGCTAAGTCTACGTATGTGGTCAACCACATGGAGGTCGTCCGGGCCTTCTACCAAAAGGACACGCTCTGACGACGTAGATCGGGGGCCAACCACTACTCTACCTCACTTCGATGCCCTGTTCGGCAATGGTCCCTAAGTCCTCTGCCAAATACCCTACTGCGCGTAGATCGTCTCCCGGGCGGTCAAGGCGGACCAGGACTCCCTCTGCGCTATCATTTTCCGACGCCGCGTGTGCGAATCCCACTACACAATCCCAACTATGAGTAGTCGCCAACACTTGCACGTTGTTCTCTTGCGCCGTTTGCAGGACCATGCTCCAGTAATCGCGTTGCACGGAGTGGTGGATGCCGTTCTCAGCTTCGTCTATAAGTAAGAACCCGCCCTGGCTATTGGCGAGGGCTAGGGCGACGCCGAAAAGACGCAGCGCTCCATCGCCGAGGCTTCTCAAAGGGACGGGCTGTTCTTGACTCCTGAGTTTGACGATAGCCCTCCGTCCAGTAGCCCTCCGTCCAATCAGACGTCCACTGGTATCTTCCCCAATCACTGCGGCATCCTTTACGTCATCACCGAATATGAGGCGCAAAGCCTTCACAGCATGGTCTTCGTCCTCAGTAAGTGCCACCCTGTCCCAAAACCGCGCGATGCCTCGATTGTTTAGGAGACCAGGGCCGAGGGACTCGCAAGAGACCGCCGGAGGAGGTTCTGATTCATTCATAATTGATTGGTATTCCCGGTGCAGGAGGCGATTTCTAGTGCTTCTCTGAAGAGTTCTAAGTGCCACATCGCCGCGTGATTCAAACCACGATGGTACTATCGCTTCGCTGCGCTGAAACACCGTCTTCAGCACCTGCGGACGGCCATCTGCTAGCAATTCAGGTGAAATTCGGGCCAAGCGGGCGGCCTGCTCATCGGTCAAGGTCCCCACCTCAATGCTCAGTTGATCGGCGCCCGTAGAAGGACCAATCAAAACATAGCCATCGGAGGGCCAGGCTCGCCCATGAAAAAGAGCGGCCAAGTCCGGCTCAAAGACGTAGTCTCCATCTTCATCAGTGGTGACGGAAATCTCATCACGTGCTGTGAGCAAGTCATGTAATACGGAAGCTCGACCACGGGAAGCGTACAGTTTGACGGCATCGAGGACTGTGGTCTTGCCAACACTATTCTTGCCTGCGATTAGGGTTACTCGGCCCAATCGCGGAATGGCAAGACTCTTGATTCCGCGGAAGTTCTTGATGGTCAAGTCCGGAAGATGAAGGTCTTTGTCAATTTGCTTATCGCCCATGTTATTACTGCCTTTTCGACACTTTGATAACATCTAACATTGTTGCAAACCTAGACCAGCCCCTCAAACGTCTCTCTTGAGAACTTCATGTAGAGCATCGGCGCTTCCTGGTTCATCCCGTAGCAGTCCGGGTCGCCGGGGCTTCCGGCGGGGAGACGCCTCTTGTAGGTGGCCTTGACCGCTTTCACGTCGTCTATGTACTCCACAAGCGCCACGTCCTGTAGAGGTATGCCGTACATCCGGGCTACCGCCTCGCGGGTGATGAGGTCCTTCGCCTTGACGAGCCGGTAGACCGGTCTCTCCTTGAATATGAGGTCAAGGGTTATGAGAAAGGGGCCTGCGTTCTTGGTGCGGAGGACGGAGCATAGCTCCTCTAGGTAGACGAAATCAGCCACGACTACACCTGGTGGATGCTCTGTACTTTGACCTGGAAAAGCTCGAGGGGGTCCTCGACGGGCAGCTGGTGGTAGATAGTGGTCTCATAGGCTTCTCCTGCGTCAATGACATTGGGGGAGAAGAGGTAAGCTACATTTCCCGCGGTGGTGGTCCGGCCCTCGTACCTTGAGAAGGCTATCTTCAAGGCCAGGTCCTCCACCACGTCCCGGGCCAGCCGCTGGCTATCCGCCACCGCCTCCACCACGATGCCCAACTCTTGAGGAAGGGACGGCTCTCTCTCCGGCTCCGAGGCTCCAAGGACAGCCCCCTTGCCATACACGTGGCAATAAATGGTGAAGTCGCCCGCCTCGGCGAACCGGTCCTCCGCGCTCTTCTTCTCCTGGTCCAGTATTTCGTCAACCTGGGCAATCATCCTGGGATTGCGCGCCCCCAGGATGGCGATGCTCCGCCACCCGACGCGCCCGGCCCCTTCCAGCAGGACCGTGTAGGGCTTTTCTATGAACCTGGTGCCCGAGACCTTCACCGTCCGTTCGGTCTGCTGCTCGAACCTGGTCTCCGACTTGTCCAGCATACCTCCCGGTAGCTCGACCTGGAGGTGGCTTTCCCTCTCGTACATGGAGTGCGCGCTGGCGGAGTCCACTGTGCAGGCCATCCCCGGATGGCCGGGCTTGATAAGGAAGTGGTCCTTGCGCATCACGCCTATTATGGGCACCCGGTTCGGCCCCAGCATCCTGGTGACCCGGTCTCTATCTATCAGGGCGGACTCCCCGCACTCCATGATGTCCCCCATGTGGAGGGAAAGGCCCCCGTCAAAGCCCTTCATCATGGGGTAAGCAGCCATCACGCAGCTATCCGCGGCCCTCCCGGCGATGACCACCTGTGCCCCTCCCTTGAGGGCTTCTATAATCGGCTCAGCGCCCATCATAGCCACGATGCGAGAGCACTTCTCCACGTCTTCCTCCCTGGCGGGGTCGCCGAAGATGCCGGTGGGGACTTTTCTTATGGCATCGCCCCTGCGGATGCGGCGAAGAAGGTACTCCTTGTCCACGTCGGAGTAAATCACCCCGACGTTGAAGTCCAGCTTCCGTTCCCGGGCGATGCCTTTGACGACGTCAAGGGTGAGGTCAACGTGAGGCCTCCCACCGGAGCCGCCGGAAGAGCCTATGATGACCGGTATACCCCGGCCAACCGCCTGGGTCAGCACTATGTCCAGGTCCCGCCGGATGTTGGCGATGGGGCTATGAGCCTGGCCCGTGCCCAAGTACCAAGGCCCGCAATCAAGGGACCCGGCATCCGCCGCTATGACGTCGGGCCTCTCGGCATCCAGGGATGCTATTAACGCTTCGGAGTGAAGCCCCCTGTTCCCGATGCAGCCGGTGGGCGTAAGCACCGTTACCTCATCCATTTAATAACGACACTCCTCTTTACCCGTCTTCGACGTATCCAACAAGAAAGCGGCGACAAATCCGGCGACCCCAGGTACGGAGCCGAGTATAGCAGCCTCCCCGAACACCGTCAACGCGGGAACTGCCCATGACCTTGCTAAGGGGCCATGTATGAGAATGAAAATGACGACCGGACTGCCCCACGGTCGCTCTCGCGAAAGCGGGAGTCCGGGAACGTCGGGGGTGTGGATACCCGCTTTCGCGGGTATGACAAAAGGTATTTTCGCCGGAACTGAGGCACAATAGAAGGCATCTAGTGAATCGCTGCGGCGGGGGCAGCCGCCCTCTCGTTTACGAGGCGACCCTCGCCGAACCTGGAAATGGAGAAGGGCTTGATTTGGTCCGGGGTCTCTCCGGTGAAGATAAGCTCGGCGGTACGTTTCCCCGCTACCGGCGCGGCCTTGAAGCCCCAGGTGCCCCAGCCGCAGGTGAGGACGAATCCCTTGATGCCCGGCACCTCTCCCATGAGGGGAGCATAGTCGGGGGTCATGTCGCAGAGGCCCGTCCATTGACGGAGCACCTTGGCTTCCCTCAGACATGGGAAAAGCTCCACCGCGTGCTTGGCTAGCTCTTCCAGCATGGCGAGGGTGGACCTCACACTATAGGTCGCGTAGGGGTCCACGCCGCCGCCGATGACCACCTCTCCCCTGTCCGTCTGGTAAACGTAGACATGCAGGTTGGCCGAGGACACGGATATATCCAGAAAGGGCTTCAAGGGTTCCGTGACGAAGGCCTGGAGGGGATGAGTAGTGATGGGCAGGTCCATGTCAACCATCTTCGCTATGGTGGAGCACCAGCCCGCAGTCGCATTGACCACTACGTCGGCCTTGACGTCGCCCCTGGAAGTCCGTACCCCCGTAACCCTGCCGTTCTCCCTCTCGATGCCCGTAACCTCGGTGCGGGGATGGATTTCCGCGCCCAGTCTGCTTACGCCCCTAGCGTAACCCCACACCACGGCATCGTGTCGTATCACCCCTGCCGGCCGGTGGTACATGGCCGCCATGATAGGCAAGTCCTTCCCTTCACGCAGGTCCATCGCCGGGGCCATGCCCTTGATTTCACCGGGGCCAATCAAACGGCTATCAACCCCCAGGATACGGTTGAACTCGGTGCGCATACGCAGGCCGTACACGGCGGACTCGGTGTGTCCCAAGTCCAGCCGTCCCATCTGGTTAAAGAGAAGATTATAGCCCAGCTCCTGGGATAGGTCCTCATACAGCTTCACGCTCTCGGCGAAGAAGGGTATTCCCTGTGGCGTGAGGTAGTTGGCGCGGATTATGGCGGTGGTCCGTCCGCTGCCCCCACCACCCAGATAGCCCCTGTCCAGCAGGGCCACGTTGGTGATACCCAGCTTTCCCAGGTAGTAGGCGGTGGACAGCCCGTGGACCCCGGCCCCGACGATGACCACGTCGTACCGGTCCTTCAGGGAGTGCTTCCGCCACATCTTCTCTTTTTTGAATATCTGGAGCACCGGTCATCCTCCTGTTTACCTTGAAAATACCCTTTGTCATACCCGCGAAGCTTGTCCCCGTGAAAACGGGGAGCGGGTATCTATTCGTCACTTCCTGGACTCCCGCTTTCGCGGGAGTGACAGTTATACAAAGGTCTCCTTTCGCGGGGCCTGCCCCTGGGAAAGCAGGGGGGGGTGACGTCGCTCAATGTCCCCTTCCCACTCCGTGCATACGGCTTGTTCAGATGTCCCTTAAAAATCCATGCTCTCGAATAAGCCCGCGTCTGAGATTCCTCACTCCGCTTCGCTCCATTCGGAATGACACTTGGTGGGGACCCGGCCGCGTCACTCCAGGCGAAGCATCTTCAGGGCTTCGACGCCGAAGGGCGCAACGCCATACTCCCGCCCCGCATGGAGCAGGGCCTCCCACAGGTACTCTCCAAAGTCGCGGCCAAAGTAGACCTGGTAGCTAAGCAGCCCGCCCCAGTCCTGGCGCGCTACTATCGCGTACACCTCCGCCACCTGCCCTTGCGCGCAGCCCAGGTCTGAAAACGCGCCGGGTGAGAGGTCCAGGTCAGTCAGCTTGGCGAGCAGTTGGGCGCTCATGGGGCCGGCGATGTTGACGGACGCAAAGGTCGAGGTCATGTCCACCGCGTGGGCGCACCCCGAAAGGCTCTCTCTTAAAGCGCCCGCGACGGGGAGCGCAGCGTCCGGCGGGGAGACGATAAAGGCTTCGTCGGTGGCGAAGCGGCAGAGCAGCACGTTGTCTATCGAGGGGCCGCCCGGCCCGGAAAAGACGCCAGCACAGGCACGGTTGATTCCGAAGGGACCGGCCTCGGGGAAGGCCTTTTGCAGCAGGGCAGAGACGTCATTCCCCTGGATATAGTGCTTTACCGATGGGCTTGTGTCACAGAGGCCTCCGGCTTCACGGACCCTCTCCGTCTCCTGCTCCGGGGATGTATACATGGCCGGTCGCTGCCAGCCACCATAGTCGCCCATCGTGGCCCCCAGCTTCAGGTGCCGGTAGTGCATCGCGGTGCGCTTGACCGGGCTCCAGGCGACCATCACTGCTCCTTCAAAATCACTATCAAAATAGCCTGCCAAATCAAAATAACCTGCCAACCTCTGCCACGTCTTTCCGGCGAAAGCCGGAATCTATATCCCCGGCTTCTGGACTCCTGCTTCCGCAGGAGTGCCGATGGAGCAGACTGCGCGGGTGTGCGGGTCACTCCCTGAGCCGCTTCCCCTCGGGGTCGTAGAAAGGAGCGGTGAGTACCCTAGCTGGCATCGGTCTGCCGTTGACCTGGATATGGACCTCCGTCCCGTCCTCGGATAGCTCTACGGGGACCCAGATGAAGCCAATGCCCCGGCCCAGGGACGTGCTCAGGCGCGAGCTTGTGACCCGCCCTACGGGCTTCCCGCCCGCCACAACGGGGACCCCGTCTTCCGGCACGGCTGAGTCCTCCATGACAAAACCCACCAGCTTGTCCCTCAGCCCCCTCTCCTGGACGGCCTGTAGAGCATGCTTGCCGATGAAGTCGTCCTTTTCAAACCGCACCACCCAGGACAAATCGCCCTCGAGGGGATTGGAAACGGCGTCGGTATCCTGGCCTATAATGATGTGCTTCTTCTCCAGGCGGAGGATGCGCTGGGCCTCGACGCCGAAGGGGGCGATGTCGAACTCTTTGCCCGCCTCCATCAGCATGTCCCACACGTATTCGCCGTACTCGGCGGGGAAATGCAGCTCCCAGCCGGTCTCACCCACGAAGCCTATGCGCAGCAACATGGCAGGGACTCCTGCCACCTCGCCGGTAGCGCTCCTCATGTAGCGGAAGGCGGAGGGAGAAAGGTCTATGTCCGTCAGCTTGCTCAGCGTATCCCTGGCCCTGGGGCCTGCAACGTTGATGGCCGCGTAGCCCGCGGTGACATTAGTAACGTGGACGCACCAGCCCGTACCGGCCGCCCACAGCTTCAGCCACTCCTCCATCAGGTCTATATTCCCCGTCGTCGTGGTGATGAAGTAATGGTCCTCCGCCAGACGCGTGATAGTGCCGTCATCCATGATGGTCCCGTTGTCCGAGCAGAGAAGGCCGTACCTGATGCGTCCCACCGGCAGGGTGGAGAAGACATGAGTGTAGACCTTGTCCAGGAGCGCGGGGGCGTCTTTGCCCTGCACGTCCAGCTTGCCCAGGGTGCTCACGTCTATGATGCCCACCCCCTGGCGGACGGCGGCGCACTCCTTCCGGGGCGAGCCGTAGGTGTTGGGCCTCTTCCAGGGACCCAGGTCCATCATCCTCGCCCCCAGCTCCCTGTGCTTCTGGTCGAGGGGCGTCAGCTTGATGGGCATGTGGGGTGGGCCGGCCAGCGCCCCCAGGGGCACCGGATGCACAGGAGGTCGGGACGTGGTGGTTCCCGTCTCGTTGATACTCAGGCCGGTGTGCGCGGCGCAGATTCCAATGGCGGCTTTGAGGCACATCTTCCCCTGGCAGGGACCCATTGACAGAGTGCTGTAGCGCTTGAGGGTCTGCATCTCGTCAAAGCCCTCGGCGATAGCGTCGTGAAGGTCCTTCTCCGTCACATCCTCGCAAATGCAGACGAATTTCTTCTTCCCCGGGCCGGGCGATACCAGGACCTGGCTGACACGCAACTGCTCCCTGTAGCGGGCCTCCCTTTCCGATAGCTCCCTCCGGTAGCCTTCAACCCGTTCCCTGGAAATGGCCTCCTCCGTGGAGTCCAACAGGCTGAAAGCGGCCTCCATGCCGGCTATCCTCCCCTGAAGGATGACCGCCCGGAGGTCGTGAATCCCCGTCACATCGCCGGCGGCGTAAATCGCGGGGGGCAGCCTGGAAGGTATGGTCTCACCCAGGGTCTCGTCGTAGTCCAACTGGCAGCCTGCTTGATAGAGGAGGGACACTGAAGGATCGGTCCCTCCGGCGATGCAGAGCAGGTCGCACCTGAAGCGCCTCTCCTTGCCTTCGCTGTCTCTATTATCTTTATTCAGGCTTGCGACCACGACGCCTCTCACATGCTTCTTGCCCCTGGCTTCCTTGACGGTGTGGGAAGGGAGGATGGGCACGTTATGGGACCTCAAGCTCTCCACCGCGTCCAAACCCTGGGGAACGGTCTCCCTGGCGTCCGTTACGGCCACCACTTCCACGCCGGCCTGCACCAACTCCGAGGCAACGTCATAGCCCTGGTCGCTGCCAGTGGCCACCACCGCCCTACGGCCAGGCTTTACGCCGTACAGGTGCATGAGCCGCCGGACTCCCGTGCTCAGGAACACTCCGGGCAGGTCGTTGCCCCGGAAGACCAGTGGGACCTCGTTAGAGCCGCTGGCTATGACAACGCGCTTGCTCCTCAGCTTGATCGTCCGCCTGCCCTGAGACACGCCGAGGAGGTTCCCCTCGTACAACCCGAAGGCGGTCGCCCCGGACAGCACCTCCACGTTGGGCAGGCCTTCAGCTTCGTCAATCAGCCCGCCGGAGACCTCAAATCCACTATCGTCGGGATGCTCGGACAGCCCCCGACGGGTGGACATATCCGCTCTGAGGTGTCCTCCGAGGGAAGGCTGGTCATCTATCAGGGTCACTCGCGCCCCGGCCTTCCCGGCCTCGATAGCGGCACAGATACCGGCCGGGCCACCGCCGACTACGGCTACATCGGTCTGGCGGTTGTAGTGTTCATATTCTCCGCCGGAGCCGGAATGAACGTCAATTTCCCCCAAGCCGGCGATGCGCCTGATGATGGGCTGAGCCAGATGCCACATGAACTTGGGCCTGATGAGGCTCTTGTAGTAGAAGCCCACTGGCAGAAAGGCGTCCAGCCTGTCCAATATGGAAAGGGCGTCGTGATTCAGGGAGGGCCAGGCATTCTGGTGGCGCACCACCATCCCGTCCCGGACCGGCTCGGTACAGGCACGGACGTTGGGCACGCCGTCCACGTTCATCAGGCAGTTGGGACATTTGCCGGCCACGCACAACAGCCCCCGGGGGCGGTGATACTTGAAGCTGCGACTGAAAATCCTGACCCCGGAGGCATAGAGGGCCGAGGCGACGGTATCCCCCACTCTGGCCTTCACAGGCTTGCCATTGAAATGGAAAAGTACCTGGGCAGAAGGGTCGGTCAGGTGGGATGCCAAGCGAGATGGATGACGTGGAAGCCTGTCAGAATTCACGGGTTCTATGACCCCCAAATATAGATAGGTACAGGACGGGGCCGATCCGGCGGTGCTGGACCCTCGCTAGCGGCCCTCCGGCCAGTAGGTGCGCAGGACCTCGTTGGTGCGGGTGTCCCGCACGGCGAAGAACCACTTCCGGCAGCCATACTTGTGGTACCACCACTCCTGCTGGACCCCCGCTTCATTCTTACGGAAGTAGTAATACTGGATCCTCTCCTGGGACGAGGCTTCCTTGCCCGGCCTGGACAGGGTCTCGCCTCCGAAGCGAAAGTCCAGCACGTTGCGGTCTCCGCAGTTGGGGCAATTTAGAAGGAATGCCATCTACGCGCCTCTCCTGGCAGCACAGCGACGGAACAGGCTTTAACAGGACACGCCCGGATGCCTCAAAAGAGGGTGAGGTATCTGTCTATCTCCCAGGCCGTAACCTGACGGTGGTAGTCCTTCCACTCCTGTCGCTTCAGTCTCATAAAGTCGGGGGCAATCTCTCCCAGGGACTCCAGGACCACCTCGTCCTGCTCCAACTCATTCAAGGACTCTTCCAAGCTCTGAGGGAACACCCTGATGCCCCTTCTCCGAATCTCCTCCAGACCCAGGTCGTACAGGTTGCCCAGGTTCGGCTCGCCGGGATCCAACTCCCGGTGAATGCCATCCAGACCGGCCAAGACGTAGGTGGCGAGAGCCAGGTAGGGATTGCAGCCCGCCGAGACTGTCCTGTCCTCCAGGTGGCCCGGGCCGGCCGTGCGGATCATCTGGGTGCGGTTGTTGTCCCCATAGGAAACGAAGGCCGGCGTCCAGATATACCCGGAGGTGGAGCCGTGCAGCGACGCAGTCCCAACTTGAAGCCGCTTGTAACAGTTGACGGTGGGAGACGTCACGCCGCACAGGGCCGGGGCATGGGCCATTATCCCGCCGATGAAGTGGTACGCCAGCTCGGAGAGGCCGAGTCCCTTGGGGTCGCTCTCGTCCAGAAAGAGGTTCTCCCCGGTCTGAGCATCCGCAAGGTGAAAGTGGATATGGGCGGCGCTGCCCGTCCGATTGGTAAAGGGCTTGGGCATATGGGTGGCAATGGCCCCGTACTTCTGGGCCAGCTGGCTGGTCATCATTTTGAAGAAGGTGTAGCGGTCGGCGGTGGTGAGGGCATCGGAGTAGGCGAAGTTAATCTCGTACTGTCCGTTGGCATCCTCGTGGTCCGACTGGTAGGAGTCCCACCCCAATCTGTTCAGACCGTCCATCATATCCCGGAGATAGTCCATGACGCCTGAGATACCCTTATAGTCGTAGCAAGCTTTCTCCAGGGTGTCGAAATTGCCGGGGTCCCAGATGGTTATGGACCCGTCGGCCTTGCGAGTCACCAGGAAGTGCTCCGGCTCGATGCCCACGTTGAAGCTGTAGCCCTCTCGCTTCACGTCGGCGAGGACTCGCTTGAGGTTGAGGCGGGGGCAGTGCAGATAAGGCTCGTCGTCCACATAGAGGTCGCTGGCGAACCGGGCCACCCCCTCCTTCCAGGGCAACGGGGTATAGCTGTCGAGGTCAATCCGGGCCAGCATATCGTGGGAGTGAGGCCCCTGTCCAAGGCCCCAGACCGCTCCCCCGGCGAACCCTGCGCCCACATCCAGCACGTCGTCGAAGTGGGTGACCGGCACCATCTTGACCTTGGCAGCGCCGTGAATATCAACGAACTGGGTCAGGATGTATTCGATTCTGTCCTCTTCCATGCGTTTGCGTATCGCTTCACGGGAGGCCATTTTACCGGGACCCTCCTTGTTAGAGGCTTGGCGACCGGCCAAGGGGACTACGTACCGAATACCTTGTTTGTCCCCGCGAGGGGAATCCGGGCCATCGCCGAGGCCTCGATAGTCAGGGCTGCCATGTCTTCAGGCTCCAGGCTATGCACGTCGCCCTTGCCGAGAGAGCGGGTCAGCAGGGCCATCTCCATGGTCATGGAGTTGATGAAGTTGGCCACCCTCTCCGCCCCTTCCTGGGGGTCCAGCCTCTTCTCCAGCTCGGGGTCTTGCGTGGTTATACCCACCGGGCACCTGCCGGTATGACAGTGGTTGCAATACCCGGCCTTGACCCCAATCTCACTCTCGAAGTCGGACTCCGGAATCTCCTTGTTGCAGTTGAGGGCGATGAGGGCCGCTATGCCTATTGCGACCGCGTCCGCCCCCAGAGCGAGGGCTTTCGCGGCGTCTGCGCCGCTCCTTATGCCGCCCGAGGCTATGAGGGACACCTCGCCGTAGAGTCCCAACTCCCTCAGCGCCTCCCTTGCCTGTACGATGGCGGGCACGGTGGGAATGCCGCTGTGGTCGAGCAGGACCTCCGCCGACGCCCCCGTACCGGCTATCATGCTGTCAATGACTATGGCGTCGGCCCCGGCCTTGGCAGCCAGCTTCACGTCGTCGGCAACCCGGCAGGCCCCCAGCTTGACTGTTACCGGGACTCGCCAGCCGGTAGCTTCCCGAAGTTGCTCAATCTTGACGGCCAGGTCATCAGGGCCGAGCCAGTCGGGGTGCCTGGTGGGGCTGCGCTGGTCTATGCCGGTGGGCAGGTCGCGCATCTCGGCGATGTGGTCCATCACCTTGACCCCCATGAGAAGCCCGCCGGTGCCGGGCTTGGCCCCTTGACCTACGACAACCTCAATGGTATCCGCACGGACCAGATCGTGGGGATTGAACCCGTAGCGGCTGGGCAGCACCTGGTATATCAGCTTCTGGGAGGCCTCCCTCTCGTCCGGGAGCATCCCGCCGTCGCCGGTGCAGGTAGCCGTGCCAACCCGGGTGGCCGCCATCCCCAAGGCAACCTTGGCGTTGCGGGAGAGGGCGCCATAGCTCATGCCGGTGATATAGATGGGCGTCTCAAGGACCAGAGGCTCCTTCGCGTAGCGAGAGCCTATGACGGTCCTGGTGTTGCACTCCTCCTTGTACCCCTCCAGGGGGTAGCGGGTGAGGCCGGTGGACAGGAACACCAGGTCGTCGAAGTGAGTGACCTTCTGGAAGGTGCTGAACCCCCGGACCCTGTACCTGCCCAGCTCCGCCTTGCCATGTATATCATCCATGACCCAGGGAGACCATATCTGGCTGTTACCCATTACCATGGCATCGGCCCTTCCACGTTACATCCTTCGCTGCATTCTTCACGGCGCGTGCTCCATCCGCCGGGTCTTTTAATCGTCACCCCGAGCGGAGCGAGGGGTCTAAAATCCTGGCTGATCGCGGCCTTGATTTCAATTTTCGTTAGGCACTATCTTTAGATTCCTCACTCCGCTTCGCTCCGTTCGGAATGACAGGCGGCGGGCGGGGGCCTGTATTCGCCTAGCGTCGAGAATCAGAAGGCCCTGGTCCGTCCCCCAAGACATGCCTATATCACCCGCTTCTCGAAGCGCTCCAGGGAGTCGAAGTGGTAGAGCTTCTTGGCTGAAACGACCTTGGTGAAGTTGTACCGCTCCTCTATGCCGTACCGCCCAAGAGTATCCCATATGCCGATAAGCTCGTCCTCGCTGACCTCTTCTACCTTGGCGTCGCTTCCAAGGGAGCCAATCTTGCCCGCAACGTAGATGGCTCCCTCGTACATGGAGTCCCCCACCGCGTCTCCCATGTCCCCGCAGACGACAATCTTGCCCTTTTGCATCATGAAGCCGGCCATGAACCCGGCGTTGCCCCCTATTATCAGGGAGCCGCCTTTCATGGATATGCCGGCCCTCGCCCCCGCGTTGCCGCCCACAAATATCTCGCCTCCACGGATGCTCGACGCCACCGAGGCCCCGGCGTCCCTGGACACGACGACCTTGCCGCTCATGAGGTTCTCCCCAAGGCCCCACCCGGCATTGCCGTTAATGGTGACCTCCGGGCCATCCATGAGGCTGGCGGCGTAGTAGCCCACGCTGCCCTCTATGGTAATCTTGCAGGGCGTCAGGACGCCGACGGCTATATTGTGGCGGGCCTGGGGATTGAGGACTCTAATCTCCTCCGCGCCGTTGGCGGCCAACTCCTTTATCCGAAGGTTGAGTTGAGAGATAGTCAGAGCAGAGGCGTCTATATCAGCCAAGTCTTGACCTCGTTCTCCTGGGGCTCCATTCTGTCTATCTCCTGGTCAAAGACGCTTCTCAGGGCGATCTCCTCGGACGCAATCGCCACCACGTCCTCCGTCTCCATAGTCACCAGCGGCTTTGCCGACCACCTGTCCTTGGCGTAGCCCAGGCCCTTCTCGGTGGAGGATAGGAAAGTGAAGGTGCCGTCCAGGTCGTCCAGGGCACTCCGCAGGGCATTGTCCAGGTCAAGGCCCCGGGCCAGCTTGTCCGCAAGGTATACGGCGATTAGCTCGGAGTCGTTTTCGGTCTGAAACCGGTAGCCGTAGTCCTCATACTTGCGCTTCAGCTTGTGGTAGTTGGTGAGCTGGCCGTTGTGGACCACTGTGACATCGGGAAAGGGGTATGCCCAAAAGGGGTGGGAGTGATTGATGTCCACCTTGCTCTCGGTGGCCATCCTCACGTGGCCGATGCCGTGGGTGCCTTGCAGGGAGGCGACATCGTGCCTTTCATCAACGTTCAGCGCCGTGCCCAGGTCCTTTATGACCTCGGACACCCTTCCGATGCTGTGAATATGCACGCCCTGGGTGTTCATCAGGGCTTCGGCCAGCAGCCTTATGTCGCCCTCGTAGTTGATGGTCAGCCGGAGGTACTCGCCCCAAGCTCTCTGGGACTTGATGACGCCGCCGCACTCCACTATCCGCTCCTGTACATTTGAGAGGAAGCGCTCTCCCTCACCCTCCGTCCACAGCCTCAGAATGAGGTCCTCCTTGCAGTCCTCTCCGGCTACAGTCACCCCACTGGAGTCAATGCCCCGGTGCTTCAGGGGGTCGAGCATCCGGATAAGCTCCTGGCCCACGGGGGAGAGGCCCTCCGAGGCAGCGTTCTTGTGAATGATGCCACTGATACCGCACATACTACAGTCCCTCGCTCTATTTGCACCACAACTATACCACGAGTGCACCGCTCTCACAAGATTGACCCAAGGGGTAATAGAGGTTGAGGGCGGGTCTTACGCGGAGGTAAAGGCAGGGTCATTCAATTCTCGACGCTGGGCGAGTACGGGCCCTCGCCGCGTGTCATTCCGAACGCAGCGAAGCGGAGTGAGGAATCTAAGAGCCTATCCTAAAAACCGGTGAAACCCGCTGAGTAGTGAATGAGGAAGGAGGCAGAGGAGCGGCTAAACTTGGGGAATGACGAAAGCGAAAGAACCCAAGCCGCCTCGACCACCCCGCGCCGGCCCAGCCTCTCCGACCAACCCCACCACCGGCTCCTTCCAAGTATCCGACGAACTGTGGGAGGCACTGGCTCCACTCCTTCCCCAGCGGGTGAATACCCATCCCTTGGGCGGAGGCCGCCCCCGGGTCCCGGACCGGACCTGCGCCAACGGTATCTTCTACGTGCTTCGCACCGGTTGCCAGTGGAAGTCCTTGGATGCCACCGGCATTTGCTCCGGCTCCACCGCCCACCTGCGCTTTCAGGAATGGGCCGCCGCCGGGGTGTTCCTGGAGCTATGGCGGACTGGGCTGGAACGCTATGACGAATTGAAGGGTTTGGACTGGAGTTGGCTGAGCATGGACGGGGCCTTGACCAAATCCCCCTTGGGCGGGGGGGAAAACCGGTCCCAACCCCACGGACCGGGGTAAGAGCGGGGTCAAACGCAGTCTCTTGACCGAAGCCGGGGGCATTCCGGTGGGGCTGGCAGTGGACGGGGCCAACCGCCACGATATGAAGCTGGTGCGGGCCACGGTGGACAGCCTCCCCGTGCCACGCCCCGCGCCCAGCCCGGAGCATCCCCAGGGTCTGTGCTTGGACAAGGGCTACGACTTTGATGAGGTGCGCCGGACCGTGGACGAGTTTGGCTTCACGGCCCACATACGCAGCCGTGGGGAAGAGGCTCAGGCCATCAAGAAAGAGGCCGGCTTCAAAGCCCGGCGCTGGGTGGTGGAACGCACCCACAGCTGGATGAACCGCTTCCGGCGCATTTTGGTCCGCTGGGACAAGTCTCCCACCAACTACATAGCCTTTCTTCATTTCGCCTGTGCCCTTATCGCTCTCAGAGCCGCCGGGTTATTAGGATAGGCTCTAAGAGGCCTGGCCTGACCTGCCTGCTGTGCGCAGCCAGGCAGGAAGGCATCGCCCCTAGATTCCTCGCTGCGCTCGGAATGACATGATGCGCGGGACGACGCAGAGGAAACTCAACCACCTGAGTGGAACGCTACCGCAGCGCTGGAGGGATTGACAGCACAGATGGTCGCCACTACACTCGACCCTGTGAAGAACGGGGGTCTTCTTTAGCCTGAACATGCGGGTTATGGACAGTCCCGGCCTGGAGAGGAGCGCGAAGATGGCGGAGTACGACCTTATCATCAGGGGAGGCACCATAGTTGACGGGACGCGCACGCCGCGTTACGTGAGTGACATAGGCGTCAAGGACGGCAAAATCGCCCGGATAGGAGGCCTGCGCGGCGGCAGCGCCACCCGGGTGCTGGACGCGTCCAATCTAATAGTAGCCCCAGGGTTCGTTGACCTCCACACCCACTACGATTCCCAGATACAGTGGGACCCCTACTGCACGCTGTCGGGCTGGCACGGGATTACCACGGTACTCATCTGCAACTGTGGCTTTGGGTTCGCTCCCTGCCGGGAGGAAGACCGCGAGCGGTCAATGCTGACGATGACTCGCAACGAGGCAATCCCCTTTGACGCCATGAAAGCGGGCATGTTGTGGGACTGGGTAACTTTCCCGGAGTTCCTGGACAGCATTGACCGCATCCCCAAAGGGGTGAACGTATTCAGCTACGTGCCGCTGTCTCCCCTGTATGTCTGGGTGATGGGTGTCGAGGCGGCCAAGAGCAGACGCCCGACGGAGTCGGAGCTAAAGGAGATGTGCCGGCTGGTGCACGAGGGGATGGATGCCGGGGCCTTCGGGTGGTCGGCCCAAATCTTCGGAGAGGCCTCGGACCAGCGGGACTATGACGGCACCCCAATGATCACCGACCTGATGACCGATGAGGAGATTTTCGCCTTCGCACGGGTACTGGCCGAGCGGGACGAGGGATTTATAGAGCTGACCCATTTCCAGGTGGACGAGCATACCCGGATGCTGGAGGAGCCGACCTGGAAGCTCTACGAGCGGATAGCGGAGGCGAGCGGCCGGCCCATCCTCTACCAGGCGGTGGGGTCCAGGGCGGACGACCCCGGCCCGCACCGCAGACACCTGCAATGGCTGGAGGACTGCGCCCGGAGGGGGCTGCGGGTCTATGGGCAAGGCAATACAAACCAGTCCGGGCATAACTTCACCTTCGAAGACTGGAACCTCTACGATAGGAGTCCCGCCTGGAGGTCCGTAACCGTAGGGTCGCCCTCGGAGCGAAAGCGGAATATGCAGGACCCGGAGCTGAGGGCGGCGATAAGGGCGGAGTGGGACGCGGGTCTGAACCCTGGGCTCGTGCAGGATGCGGGCAACCTGCCGGACTTGATAATCGGGGAAGTGGGACGCATTGAGCTCGAGCGCTACCAGGGCTTGACGGTAGGCGAAATCGCCGCCCAGGAGGGCAAACACGTAGTGGACGCGCTGATGGACCTGGTGGTGGCAGACGACCTGAAGACCGAGATTGTAACCGTATCCACCAAGACCAACCCCGAGTACATGGCGGAGATAATAAAGTCGCCCTACGTGGTCCCGGGCCTATCGGACGGGGGTGCGCACGTCAAGTTTTCCACAGCAGGGAGGTTCCCGACGGAGACCCTGACCTGGCTGGTGCGGGATGAAGGGACCCTGAGCCTGGAGGAGGCCCACTACAACTTGAGCTACCTCCCCGCATTTTTCGGAGGCCTCGAGGACAGGGGCTTTATCCGTGAGGGCGCGCCGGCGGACATAGTGGTGTACGACCTGGAGGGGTTAGCGATAAAGCCCCTCGAGGTTGCCCACGACTTCCCCGGGGGAGAGTGGCGGCGGGTGCAGCGAGCGGAGGGGTACAGGTGGATTCTGGTGAACGGTCAAGTGACCTTCGAGGACGGGAATCCGACGGGAGAGCTTCCGGGCAAGCTATTGCGCCACGGCAGCGATAGCTGAAGCCCAGTTCGTCCTCTGTGGGAGTCTTTTAATTGTCCTTGTCATGAAAATAGCTGGCAACCCTTATCCCGTCATTCCGGCCTTGAGCCGGAATCCATATCCCCGGCTTCTGGACTCCCGCTTTCGCGGGAGTGACGGTGTGGTTTAGTTCATTGCTCACGCATCAGTAAATGGCCCTGGCACTACTGTCACGACACCTCATCATACCGGAAGCAGTCCACGAGGTGGTCGTTCACCATGCCGGTCGCCTGCATAAAGGCGTAGCAGATGGTCGGGCCGACGAACTTGAACCCCCGCTTCGCCAGGTCTTTGCTCATGGCTTCCGAAACTGCCGTCTTGGCGGGGACCTCACCCGGAGCGGTCCAGGCGTTCTTCCTGGGGCGACCGCCGACGTAGGACCACAGGTAGCTATCGAAGCTCCCGAACTCCTCCCGGAGGGACAGGTAAGCCTTGGCATTCTGAATAGTCGCGGCGATTTTGAGCCTGTTTCTCACAAGCCCCTTGTTCGAGAGAAGCTCCGCAACCTTTTCGTCGTCGTAGCCGGCTATCCTTGCGGCGTCAAAGCCGTCGAGGGCCTCGCCGTAGGCCTGGCGCTTCTTGAGGATGGTCAGCCAGCTCAGGCCCGCCTGGGCGCCCTCCAGTATGAGGAACTCAAACAGCTTCCGGTCGTCGTGCTCGGGAACGCCCCATTCTCTATCGTGATACTGCATATTGAGAGGGTCCGTATTCGCCCATTCACAACGTACCGTCATGGTGCTCCTGCCTTATACCTCACTTCTCAACATGCCCAAGGTCTTTCAATTCTCGACGCCAGGTGAATACAAGACCTCGCCGCGTGTCATTCCGAGCGCAGCGAGGAATCTAAAATGCTTGGATAGCAGCACGCCCAAGAAGGCAAGGACTTTAGACCCCTCGCTCCGCTCGGGGTGACAATTGAAAGGCCTTCCTCACATGCCGGCCAGGTCCGTGATGGTGCCATCAACATAGAGTATCTGAAGAGCGTTCACAACGCCCTTCTCTATCTGAGCGCCCTGAATATCATCCCTGTCTCCCCGCAGCCTGGCGAGTATCTCCGCGACGGAAGCGCAGCCATCCATGAGGGACACCATCCCGGCGACCAGGGCGCTGCACGGCACGCCTTCCCGCTGGTGCGGCGTCATGATGACATACCCCCAGACGAACTCCCCCTCGGCGACCACCGGCTTTCGCTCAATCCGGACGCCGGGAGCGAGGCGCGGCAGTACGCGGTAGAGGGACTCCCGCACCACGTCAGGGTCAGTCCACGCGGCGGCGAGACGCCGGCGACGTATCTCGCGCTCTGACTCGACCGCGCGAACACCGGACACATATTCCGGGGGCGCTTCTCCACGCTCCAGCACGGCGCGCTCGTACCCCTGGGGCGGCTGGCCCGCCACGGCGCGTATAAACGCGTGCCGGGGCGATAGGCTCTCGGTTTCAGCTAGGCTTCGCCTCACTTCCCAGAAGTAGGAGTCAACGGTGCGGTTGCTGGAGTAAAACAGCTTCGCCAGCTCGCGGAAGTGGGTGTACTCCTTGATGTACAGCTCCTGATAGACGCTCCCGGCGGCTTCTGTCATACCAGCGTCCTTCAACGCCGTCGTCACGTAGGCCGCCGCCAGGACTCCCGACGTAAGCGCCAGATGGACGCCGGAGGAGAAAAGGGGGTCCACAAAGCAAGCCGCGTCGCCCACCAGTACATAGCCATCGCCAACCAGGGGGTCGGAGACGTAGGACCAGTCCTTGATGACAAAGGGGCCTGAGACAAGTCTCGCCTGGTCCAGCATCCGCGCCGTATGGGGCGCTTGGGCAATCTGGTCCATGAAGAAACGTTCAGGGCCGCCATCCCTGACCCCGTCCTGGCCCGTCCGGCTGTCCACCACGGCCCCAACGCTCGCCCAGCCCGTGTGCAGGGGTATATTCCAGGACCAGCCGTGAGGATAGGACTCGATGAAGATGTTCGTCTCATCCGGTGAGGGCAGGCGTCGAGCATTGCTGAAGTAGCCATAGACGGCCAGGTTCTTGAAGTAGGAATCCCACCGCCGCAGTTGGAGCTTGTGTCCGATGAGGCCGGCCTGCCCGCTGGCGTCAACTATGAAGCCGGAGCGGGCAAGGCCTTCGCTCCCGTTGTCCCGGGAGTAGCGAACGCCGGTCGCCCTGCCATCTTCAAAGAGGACATCCGAGACGCGGTGCCCCTCTCGCACGTCCACGCCCTGGGCGCGGGCGTTCTCCAGAAGAAGCTGGTCGAACTGCGGGCGCCAGACCTGGTATGAGTGGGGATACCTGGGGTTCGTCTCCCGAAAGTACCAGCTCCAGGGGGTCTTTTCCTTCCCCCAGAGCATTGTCGCGCCCCACTTGAGAAGAAACCCCGACTCCCGGACGGCAGGCAGAGCGCCCAACTCGGCCAAGACCGGGATGCTGGCGGGGAGAAGGGACTCGCCAACGTGGTCCCGTGGGAAATGCTCTCGCTCGAGAAGCAACACACGCCAGCCCTTGCGGGCCAGCATCGTAGCAGCGGCGCTGCCGCCCGGCCCTCCCCCTATGACCACCACATCAGCGCTGAGGTTGGCCTCGCTCCAAGTCGGCATGGCCCTCTTCCGCCTTCGGCTCTGACGGCTATGCGCTCTGCTGTCCGGCGGGGGGGCTGTCCTGGATGGGTTCGCCGGTAGCCGGGTCCACCTCGAAGGGGCCGTCCAACCCTAGCTCCTTGCCCATCTCCCGCACGGCGGGAATGACCTCCTCACCCATGAGCCTCAGACTGCGCATGGCGTCGTCGTGACTCATAGAGCCGTCGCCGTCCCAGAAGAAGATGCTGCCAGGCCGTATGTACTCCAGGACGTGGCGAATCTTCGGCAGGACCGTCTTGGGTGTGCCGGATATAATGGTGTAGTCCTCAATCTGCTTCTCGTAGGGCCGGCCCAGTACCCCGGCTATCCCCCCGCGTGCCCCTGTTGCGACGGCCTGGGTGGGCAGCACCCTCGTCCGCGACGTCAGTCCGGGCAATGTGACCAGCGCCGGGTTTACCGTGCCCTCGTTGCCGGCCAGGAAGGGATTGCTGGGGCCTTGAACGTACTTCCTGCCCGTCTGCTCGGCCAGCTCCTCCGTCTCGTCAACGTGGACCTTCCACAGATACCCTATATTCTGCGAGCCGGACTTGTAGCCCAGCTCGGCGGCGGTATCATGGTAGAGCTGGAAGGCCTGCCTTGTGGGTTCCAACTCGGTAGCCAGCATTATGTAGGGGATTCGCTTCTCCGCCGCCCACATCAGGGAGTCGCGGCTGACCACGCCGGGCAGCCAGACAGGCGGGTGCGGCTTCTGGTAAGGCTTGACCCAAGGGTTCACATGACGATATTGAAAGTGCTTCCCATCCCAGCGAAATGGCCCCGGCGTCGTCCACGCCTTCACGATGAAATCGTGGGCCTCCTGGAAGCGCTCCCAGTTGTAATGGGGCGGGGCGTTGTGAGCGACGCTCTCGCGGCCGGTCCCGCGCACCCAGCCGGAGACCAGCCGGCCACGGGAGATCATGTCTATCATAGACAGCTGCTCCACCAGCCAGAGGGGGTCATCCCAGATGGGCAGGATGTTCCCCAGGAGGACAATCTTGGCCCTGTTCGTTACCCGGGCCAGGATGGATGCTTCCACGTTCATGGCGCCGCCCATACAGAAGGGCGTGCCGTGGTGCTCGTTGAGCATGAGGCCGTCGAAGCCCATCTCTTCGGCGTATATCTTCTCGTCCAGATACCGGTTGTACAACTCGGCGCCCAGGGCCGCGTCGTATATGTCGTTGCTGACGGTCAGGTCCATTATGGGCTTTCCCGTTGATCCAAAGTACCCGGACTGCGGGTCCTGGTAAGGCCGCTCGGTAAAGTACCCGATAAACATCGCTATCTCCTAATTTCCGTTCTCAGGATAGGCCCCTTGACGGCGACCTGTGGATGTTCTCTAATCATCCGACACGAACTCGCGTACCAGGCGGACGAACTCATCGGACCTTTCTATCTCCGGGTGATGGCCGCAGTTGTCCAGGACAACCAGGCGCGACCCTTGAATGGATTCCCGGTAGACCTCACCCGCGCTCAAAGGGACGATGGCATCCTGCTTCCCCCACACGATAAGGGTTGGGAGTCCCTTGAGCCTGCGGAGCAGATGGGGCAGGGCGGGGTAGTACATATAGGGCCTCCAGCTGAGGCGACACGCCTCCTCCCTTGCCAGCTCCCATGCTTCTACCTGCTCGCGCGTGGGGTCGTCGGGGCACACTTGCCGGAACTCCTGTGCATTGTCAGGGTCGAGGAATCCAGCAGTGATGAACTCCTTTCCCACGGACAGGAACATATCGAAGATCTCCCCGGTCGGAGGCCGGACACCCGGGGCGTCAACCAGGACCAGCTTCTTGAACTGGTGGGGGCACATGGTCGCCATCTCGGCAGCGAGCCACCCCCCCAGAGAGAGCCCCAGGACATTTACCCGGCCCAGACCCAACTCATCCAGAGCCTGAAGATACCAGCCGGCCATGTCCCGCATGTTCATTATCCAGTCCAGCCGCCCCGTCTTCCCGAACCCGGGGTGTGACGGTATGTAGAGGGTGTGTTGCTGCGACAGGGCTTCATGGAAACGCAGCCAACCGGGGTGGCCCATCTCGTCATGGAGAATAAGCAACGGCTCTCCGGCCCCGCCTTTGACAAGCTGGAGATTGACCCCCGCCACACCGACGACCTCTTCGGTCCAGGTCTTGGGACCTGTTGCCATCTAGCCCTTTCCTCCTTGTGCCGCGCTGAGTATGAGAATAGGGGTCATCCTCCTCCAGCGTCACTCCCCTGCTTTCGCAGGGGCGGGATCCGCGAAAGCGGGAGTCCAGAAGTGACGGGTAGATTCCCGCTTTCGCGAGAAAGACAGGTAAGTATTTTCATGGGGAGATGCTACCTCTAACGAGTGCAATTGTAGTGATATGTCCGAAGGCTGTCAAACGCCCTTCGAGCAGGGCTACAGGTCTCTGAAACGAGCGTCCCGCCAGTCCAGGGCGGCGCGCAGCCCCTTTTCACGGCGTATGGCGTTGAACTCCTCCTGCTCCGGCGTGACACTGGTATCAAAGTGGGTCATCAGCTCCAGGTTATGCTGGATAGTCGAGAGAAAGCCCATGCCCTCCAGCGCCCGGTTGATGGCTATTTTGCTCATCTTTATGCCGACCTGGGAGATGTTGGTGATTTTGCGGGCAACCCTCTCGCACTCGGCCATCAGGTCGTCGTGGGGGACCACGCGGCTGACCAACCCGATTCGGGCCGCCTCATGGGCGTCAACAGTATCGCCGGTGAGCAGCAGCTCCTTGGCCCTGGCCAGACCCACACTGAAGGGCGTAATCAGCAGGGGCGGCCCGACCCCGGCGCGGATCTCAGGCTCGCCCAGTACGGCCCGATCGGAGGCGATTTTGATGTCGCAGACCTGGACCAGCTCGCACCCGCCGGCCAGGGCATAGCCATTAACGGCCGCGATCACCGGCTTGCTCAAGTTCCACACCATCATGAAGGTATCAATGTGGCCTCTGAGGTGCTCCCGCCAGGCGTCCGGCTGGGTGTCCTGCGGGTCGGGATCTCCGGGCGCTCGCTGAATGTCGAAACCTGCCGAGAAGGCCCGGCCTGCGCCGGTGAGAATCACCGCACGGATTTCCGGGTCCGCTTCGATGACCGCCAAAGACTCTCGAAACTCGGACAGCAAGTCCGGGTTGAGGGCATTCAGCTTTTCCGGCCGGTTCAGGGTCAGATAGCATATGGCGCCCTTTCGCTCGTAGATAAGATTGTTGAAATCCAATGGCAACTCCTTTTCGTATCTCTCAACAGTAGGCATCTAGCGACAACCAGCATGTCGGAGGTATCGTGCTAACAGAGGTGGAGTATACTATCTTATCCCTTCAGGCAGTCAACCGCCCAGGTTTTACGCCTGCAAGGGTGCCCACATGGCTCTTTCATACGAGAGCATCATCCTGCCACAGCCCGCGCGGTCGCGCTTTGACCTCAGTTTTCAATTCTCCGGCCAGATTTTACGAAATCATAAACACTTGTGAAATTTATACGACTGTTTACAACACCATTCTCAATCTGAAACCTATTGACAGGACTATAAAAATATGATAGTCTCTGACACAATTTCAGCAATGGGGGTCACATGCATCAGTATATTATAAGAAGGCTCCTTCTTTTCATACCCACGATGTTCCTCGTCACGCTGCTGGTGTTCCTGTTCATGCGCGTCATGCCCGGTGACCCCGCCCTGATGATTCTAACGGGACACACCGGGGAGGGCTCCTACACGCAGGAAGACCTGGAAAACCTTCAGCACAAGCTGGGGACAGACAGGCCCCTCCATGTCCAGTATGGAAGATGGGTATGGGCGCTGCTCCACGGAGACCTGGGTGACTCCTTCTTCTACGGCATACACATCAACAAGCTGCTAGAGCCTAGAATCTACCTGACGCTGGAACTGACCGCCCTGGGGATAGCAATCAGCTTTGTGATGGCCGTGCCTTTAGGAATCCTATCGGCGATCTATCAAAATAGCCTCATAGACTATATCTCCAGGATCTACGTCTTGGTCGGCCTATCCATCCCCACCTTTGTGGTCGGGCTGGTCACGCTGTACCTTCTGGTGCGAATCTTCAACTGGTTCCCCCCTCTGGACTACACCTCTCCCGATGAAAGCTTTACGAAAAACATGGCCCAACTGATCTTCCCCGCGCTTGCTATAGCCTTCTTCATGATGGCGTTCATAGCACGGGCGACCCGTTCCGCCATGCTGGAAGTGCTGCGGGAGGACTACATAAGAACAGCCCGGTCCAAGGGTCTGAGAGAAGTGAGGGTGCTTGCCGTTCACGCCTTGAAGAACGCCTTCCTGCCCATTCTGACGGTCACAGGCTGGTCTTTCGGCATCCTGCTGGCAGGTGAGGTAATCGTGGAGTCCATCTTCCTGCTGCCAGGAATGGGAGTGCTCCTGCTGGACAGCATCTTCAATAGGGACTACCCAGTGATCCAGTCCGAGGTGTTCGTGATTGCATTCTTGGTCCTGTTCCTGAATATGATGATTGATATAGCCTATGGCGTGCTGGACCCAAGGATACGATACACTTAAGAGACGCTAATTTCAGGAGGAGCATTGGCTGAGGAGAGGATTGCAGAGAGAGCCCTTGGTGACATCTCATCAAGTTTCAGGCGGCCATCCGTCCTATTAAGACCGGTAACCAGGTTTATAAGGCGTCAGCCTTTGGGAGCCGCAGGCGGAGTCATTCTGCTAGTCTGCGTCATAATAGCCATCATCGCCGGGGCTATCGCACCCAAAGACTCCCAAGAAACCCATCTCATGGAAAGGTATGGCCCGCCGGGTCACATGATCGGTGAGGAGAGATTCCTCCTGGGTACCGACCAGCTAGGTCGGGACATCCTCAGCAGGATGCTGCTCGGGTCGAGGATCTCCCTCTATGTGTCCCTGATCAGCGTGGGCATAGGAGTAACCCTGGGGGCCGTACTGGGCATCGTCAGTGGCTACGTCGGTGGAACGTTGGACCTCCTGTTCCAGCGAATTGTAGACGCATTCATGTCTTTCCCTGCCCTGGTTTTCGCTTTAGGAGTCATGGCTGTGCTGGGACCGTCGTTGAACAACGTGATCCTCACCTTATGTATCATCTTCATACCCGGGTCGGCCCGAATCGTACGCTCAGAGGTCCTGAGCGTAAAAGAGAGGGTCTATGTTGATGCTGCAAGGGCTATCGGCGCACCCAACTGGCGCATCATGATACGCCACATAACGCCCAACTGCATGGCCCCCTACATCGTATTCGCCACGGCCAACCTGGGCTTCGCCATAGTAATAGAAGCCGCCCTGAGCTTCCTGGGCGTCGGCACTCCCCCGGACGTCCCCTCGTGGGGAGGCATGCTATCCGTCGCCGGTCAGAAATACGTGGAGGTCTCCCCTTGGTTGATGGTCTTCCCCTGCTTCGCCATCAGCGTTGTGGTGTTCGGGTTCAACCTCTTCGGTGACGCCATACGCGACATCCTGGACCCAAGACTACGGGGAAGCCTGGCGGGTGGAGGAGCTTAGGACGAAGCTTCAAAAGCGCACAGGCCAGGCCCCTTCATGTGAATAAAGCATAAAGCATGACACCCCAAGAGGGGTGTCATGCTTTATATGGCTAACGAGGTTAATCACCTGCCATTGAACTCGGGGGGACGCTTGTCCAAGAAGGCGCGCTGCCCCTCCCGGTAGTCCTCAGTGTCGAAGTGAAGGAAGGGCAGCCCCTCCTCCTCGGGAGAGAGGTCCCTGAGACCCGGGTCCTCCAGCACCTTGCGGATCATCCGTTTGTGGGCTTTATGGGACAGCGGCGCCAGGCGGGCCGTCTGCTTGGCAATGCCATATGCGAGCTCCTCCACCTGGTCTACGGATACCACCTGGTGCAGCAGGCCCAGGCGCAGCGCCTCCTGGGCACCCATCAGCCCGGCGGTCAGCAAGACATAAAGCGCCCCGGCACGACCGGCAAGCTGCACGAGTCGTCTTATCTCCCCGTAGCCTACGGCTATTCCCAGGCGGGCCGCGGTGACGCCCATGCGGGAGTTGTCCGTGGCGATTCTGATGTCGCAGGCATGGGTCATCTCGAATCCACCGCCCACACAGAACCCCTTGATGAGACAAATAGTAGGCTTGGAGAGAGTCTCAATAGCGTCCATGGCCCCTTCCACGGCAGAGGCGTAGAGACGGGCCTTGGCTGAGTTATTCCGATGAGTGCCAAAGCCCTTGATGTCTGCACCGGCGGAGAAGGCTTCATCTCCCGCACCCCGAAAGACGACCGCTCTCACGGAAGGGGATGTCTCCAGGTCTATTGCGACTCTCCGCAGCTCCAGCCACATGGAATAGCTGATGGCATTGCGCTGCTCCGGCCTGTTGAGAATAACCGTGGCAATGCCGTCCCGTTCTTCCATCAATATCTCATCGCTCACTCTTTACCTCCTGCGCGTTGGCCCTGACACCGGCTGCCGGGCATATCGGGCCTGCTCAAAGTTTACACCCTTCATGTGACATCCGCCAGGAATCCCAAGCAGGCCTGCAGGGCTGTTCAATTGTCACCCCGAACGGAGTGAGGGGTCTAAAATCCTTGTTATTCGCGCCGCTCTACTGCTGAAGAATTTTAGATTCCTCGCTGCGCTCGGAATGACATTTCCGGAGAATCGAATGGCCCTGAAGCAGGCTTGAGGACGTGAGGGGCAGACTTTAACCCTTGACAAGGCCGTTGCATCACACTAATGTTATGCGTGTCGAAGGGAGGAGTATGACAGCGTTAAAATACAGCCTGGAAGAGTTCACCCATGACATGGAAGCCTTGCTCGAAGAGCAGCCGGACCAGGCAAGAATCTTCGATACAGGTATCTCCCACCTGGAGCGGCTCATCGGCAATGGCGACGCCATCCCTCCGGAGTACCGCGTCCCCCTTGGAAAGGGCCGCAGACCCAATCATGGGTCGTACCTGCTATACCGTGGCGAGAGCGGACTGCTAATCACCGCGGTGGTATGGGGGCCGGGAGACCATGCTTCACCCCACGACCATCACACCTGGGGAATGATCGGAGTGATGAACAACACCCTCAGCGAGACTCGCTTCAGGCGTCTGGACGACGGCTCTGATGCAGGGTACGCCCTCCTGGAGAAGGATAGGGTCACAACATTTATACCCGGAGAGGTCTCGCTGCTCATTCCGGACTCGGACGAAATCCACCAGATGGACAACCCCACGGACCAGCCCACGGTGGAGATTCACGTATACGGTAGAGACCTGGCCGGCCTGGACAGGTGCCGGTTCGACCTGGAGACCGGGAAGGTGAGTCCCTTCGTCACCAAGAAGTACGACAACGAGTAGCTAATCTTCCCGCGGACCGCCGCTGCGACTATAGCCCACGTAACAAGGAGAGCTACCTATGACAACCCAGCGCGAAGAGGATACGGCAAGGCCCGAGTTCCTGCAAATGGAAGGGGCTACCAGGGAGGAACCGCAGAGCGGAGATGGTGAAAGCTGGATGGGGTGGCCCACCAGAAAGCTGACTCCGGTGACGCTGCATGACGAGGAGGGCCGCACGGTCAGGGTACGCGCCCCCGTGATGGAGCTGGAAGGTCTCATCACGCCCACCGAGCTCCACTACGTAGTCCAGCATTTTGATGTCCCGAAGATAGTTCCCGCGAAGGACTGGTCTCTCACCCTTCACGGCGAAGTGAAGAGTCCATTGAAGCTCAGCTACGACGAGCTACGACGTTTCCCGGGCCGTACCGTTCGCACCGTGATGGAATGCTCCGGGAGCGACGCCGACTTCTTCGAGTACTCGAAAGGTGAGAGAGCAAGACCGTCCAGGGCCAAAGAGTGCATGATCCTCAGCGCCAGCGAGTGGACAGGAGTCCCTCTGGCCTCTGTACTGAACGAGGCCGGGCTGACAGGCAAGGCGGTAGCCATCCGTGCCGAGGGTTGGGACAAAGGCGTGCCGCCCACCGCTTCACCCGGGACGGAGCCTTTTTACTACGACAAGGGTTTGCCGCTGGAGAAGGCCCTGCACCCCGACACCATCCTGGCCTGGGCACAGAACGGGCAGCTTCTGGAGCACCTTCACGGGGCGCCGGTGCGACTCCTGGTCCCCGGATGGTCCGGGAACTGGTCGGTCAAGTGGCTCCACGAGTTGGAGGTCATGGATCACGTGCCCGACTGCTGGTATCACTACAACTTCTACTACTACGGCGACTCGCCCGACGACCCCAACAAGGAGCTGATAACCACCATTGGGGTCAAGTCCATAGTCACCTACCCCAAGGACGACGACAACCCGACGCTGCCCCAAGGCGTCCATGTGGTGAGGGGCTACGCCTGGAGCGGGGCCGGGGCCATAACCCGGGTGGACGTCAGCGTGGATGGCGGCGAGACCTGGCGCCCTTCTCGACTGGAAGAGCCGCGGGACAGGTTCATGTGGGTCCGTTGGTCCTACTTATGGGACATTCAGAAGCCCGGCGAGTATAGCATCATGTCCAGAGCAACGGACGAGGTCGGGCGCGTCCAGTCCGGGGAACCCAGGTACAATAATATGCGCAAGAACTTCAGCGCCATAGTTGCCAACAACGTAACCGTTCAATAGAGCCGGGCCTTTAGACGGCAGCCGTCCAAAACCTATACTATCAGGAGGGTACTATGGCGACCCCACAGACCCGCACGGGTGAGAAGCTACAGATTATCCCCACCAACGAGGGCAGGCGGACCTTCGCCGCCCCTCCCAGGGCCTTGCAGGAGCAGGTCGTCCCCAATGACCTCTTCTACGTCCGCAACCACTGGAAGGACGTGCCCGAGATCAACGCGGCCACCTACCGGCTGGTGGTGGACGGCGAGGTGGAACGTCCCCTGGTTCTCAGCTACGACGACATACGCCGGATGCCCCAGAGGCGCTTTCAGGTGACTTTCGAGTGCTGCGGCAACAGTCCGGTGCCCGAATACTGGGCCAAGCGGACCCGCTCTGTGATGGAAAGAATAGCGGGCCACGGCATCATGGGCAACGCCGAATGGGCCGGAGTGTCCCTGTCGGAAGTGCTGGAGCGGGCCGGGGTGAAGCCTTCGGCTGTGGAGGTCTTGTTTGAAGGCGCAGACCACGGCCCGGACGAGATCGTGGGAGACCCGCCCGAGGTCGCCTACGAGCGGAGCATACCCATAGCCAAGGCGACCCATCCCGACACCCTGCTCGCCTACGAGATGAACGGCGAGGCGCTCCCTCCGGCTCACGGCTATCCCCTGCGCCTTGTCGTCCCCGGATGGTACGGGATGACCTCGATCAAGTGGCTATCGGGTATCCACGTCCTGGACCACGAGTTCCAGGGCTTCTACCAGAAGGAACGGTACATGGTTATGAACGGGCCGGGCGCCGACACCTTCTACACCTATCTCACCAGGATGAAAGTGAAGTCCATCATCACCAGCCCCGCGCCCGGCGAGATAGTCCCGACGGGCAGCTACCAGGTGGCCGGCGCAGCATGGTCGGGCGAAGACGAGGTGGTGAGGGTTGACGTAAGCAGCGACGGAGGCGAGACCTGGAGCGAAGCCAGGCTGGCGCCCAGGACCGACTACTCCTGGTACCGGTGGGAGTACACATGGCAGATACCGGGAGCGGGCGACTACACCCTGATGTCCCGCGCCACCAACGACAAGGGAGAAACTCAGCCGATGGAGTTCCCCAACAAATGGGACGGACTCGGCTACGGGAACAACATGGTGTTCCAACATCCAGTGGAGGTGCGGGACACCTAGAGGTAGCCCGCCGTCTCTTCGCGCCAGGATCTTTCAATTCTTGACGCCAGGTAAATACAGGCCCCCGCCGCGTGTCATTCCGAGCGGAGCGAGGAATCTAAAATGCTCGGATAGCAGCACGCCTAAGAAGGCAAGGACTTTAGACCCCTCGCTCCGCTCGGAGCCTGCCCCTGGCTTGAACAGGGGGTGACAATTGAAAAGCCCTGCCCTTCGCGCGTCCACAGTAGGCAAAAAGCAGTGGGTGCTCCTGCTTGGGAGCACCCACTGTCGTCGGGTCAAAGGTATCTGAGAGAGGCCCTGGCGGACTAGCTGAGGTTGTATATCCTCATGGAGTTGCCGCCTGCGATCTTGGCCTTCTCTTCCTCGGTGCAGTCCACCAGAATCTCGTCAATGATCTGCCGGCTTCTTGGGAAGGTCGACTCGAAGTGGGGATAGTCCGAACCCCACAGGAGGCTGTCCACACCGATGATGTCGCGGTCCCTGATACCCAGGGCATCTTCCTGGAACCCAAGGAATATGTTCTGGTGGAAGAAGTCGCTGGGGAGCGTGTCGCCCTTGAACCTGTGCTGGACGAACTCGGTGACCCGCTGGGTGTAAACGTAGTCAATCCGGTCCAGGAAGTGGGGGACCCAGGACAACTCCATCTCAACCGAACCTACCTGGAGCTTCGGGTAGCGCTCGAACACGCCGGTGAAAATCATGTGCCCGATGGACGTCCGCACCCAGTGGTCCACGTTTGCCATGAACGAGGAGGTGACTTCCTCCAGGGACATGAACTCCTGTCCGGGACCGGGGCGGTTCGTGCCGATGTGGAGGCTGAGGGGCATATTCAAATCTTGGGCCGCGGCCCACAGAGGCTCGTACTCGGGCATGTTGTAGGACCTCTCCTCGGGCGGGTAGACGGTAATCATAGCGCCGCAGAACCCCAGCTTCGCGGTGCGCTCGAGCTCTTTCACACCCTCTTGAACATCGTCTATATTGACCATGGCGATGCCCCTGACCCGGTCGTGGATGGGCTGGCAGAACTCGGCAACCCAGTCGTTGTAGCACTTGAAGACGTGGTTCAGGAGCTTCCCGTCGGGCTGGCTGAACAGGATGAGGCCGACCGTGGGATAGACAATGCTATACTTTACCCCGTCAATATCCATGTCCTTTATATGCTCTTCGGGGATATAGCCGCCGAGCCGCACGTTCTCTTGCAGGTCCGAAAGGCTCAGCTTTTCAGGCTCCTCGAACCTGACGCCTGCCTGCGCTCCGGCTCCTACGCCAATCACGGGCAGGTCGTCGCAGTACCACCAGTCGGTGTTATCCTTCTCGCGGCGGATGATGCGCGGGACCCGGTCCTTGTACTTGGCGTCAGCCCTCTCGGTCCACAGGGCTGGCGGCTCCATAACGTGGTTGTCCGACGATACTATCGCATAATCTGCCATATCTGAAGTCCTCCCGCGTTTTATTTTGGGGAATGCCTCTGGATTGAGTTGCCCGTATCAGGGCGCGAAGGTCGGCTTGGAGAGTCCTCACCGACTATTTATCCCGCCAATCGTACTACAAGTCCGAATCTATGTCAATATGTCATGTCCGAGGCAGAACCGCATATATGCTCTGAATTCGTAATAACTCGGCGGCTTTGGAATGGGATTATAGGGCATCGAAATGGTATATCCTTGCCGCGTTCTCCCCCACGATTTTGGCCTTCTCCCGCTCGGTGCATTCCAGCAGAATCTCCTCGATAATCTCTCGACTCCTGGGGAACGTGGACTCCGCATGAGGGTAATCAGAGCCCCAGAGGAGGTTGTCCACCCCTATGATGTGCCTCCACTGTATCCCCAGACCATCTTCCTGGAAGCCGAGGAAGACGTTGGAATGGAAGTAGTCGCTGGGAAGCATCGCGTTCTTGAACCGGCGCTTGATAAACTCAAGGGGTCTCTGTGTATAAACGTAGTCCATCCGGTCCAGGAAGTGGGGGACCCAGGACAGCTCCATCTCGATGGACCCCACCTGGAGCTTGGGATAACGCTCGAAGACACCGCCATATATCATGTGGGCAAGGGACATCCGCACCCAGTGGTCCACGTTGCAGATGGAGGCCGGATTTTGTTCGTCTATCTCGGGGAAGTCCTGGCCGGGTCCCAGGCGGTTTGTGCCGATGTGAAGGCTGAGGGGCATCTCCAGGTCCTGGGCGGCAGCCCAGAGAGGCTCGTACTCCGGCGAATCGTAGGTCCTCTCTCCAGGGGGATATAGGGTAATCATAGCTCCGGGGAGACCTTTCCCGGCGCAGCGCTCCATCTCCTTCACGCCTTCCTGCACGTCGTCTACGTTGAGCATGGCTATCCCCTTGAGGCGTTTGGGGGATGCGCTACAGTACTCGGCAAGCCAGTCGTTGTACGTCCTGAAGATAGAGGTCAGCAGCTGCCCATCCGGCACGGAATAGAGAAAAAGGCCGACTGTGGGGTAAATTATGCTCCCATCCACCCCCTCCAGGTCCATGTCTTTTACGTGCTCCTCGGGGATATAGCCTCCGGGCCGCACATTTTCCAGCTTATCCGAAAGACTCACTTTCTCAGGCTCCTCGAACCTGCGGCCCACTTGCGCGCCGGCCCCCGCTCCCACCATCCTGTACCCGTCGCAGTACCACCAATCGTTGCCATCCTCCGTGCGGACGACGTGCGGGGCCCGTTCTCTGAAATTAGGCCCGATTCTGCTTACCCACAGGTCTGCCGGCTCAAACACGTGGTCGTCTGAGGATATGACTCTATACCTGGCCATACCAGGCCCTCCTGAGTTTTATTATGTAAAATAATTCGCCCTGCTGCGAAGCTCCTCGGAAGTCCCTGCTGCATATTACCCCAGGCACGCAAGTCTCGCGGACGGCCGGAAGAGTTGCCAATGGCCGCTCGTGGATGCAATTATGCTCAAGGCCCCACCCGGTGTCAACATTCCTTTGGCCGTTCAACTCGACTTTCAGCCATTTGACAAAACATCGGAAATATGGTTCAATTCCCGACGGTTCGAGCTAGAGACTGCTCCGACTGTGGTCGGCAGATGCCCCGAAGAAGCCTCACAAGCCAGGACCTAATATAGCCACCGTGCTTGACTTCGCGGACAGGCACATTGAGAGAGATTAGGGAGGTATCACAATGGCGTATCGTTGGCTGCTCAAGCCGGGACGATTGGTTTTCATACCGCTGCTGGCAGTCCTGGCAACGCTAGCTGTGGCCTGTGGAGGCGCCGAGACCCCCACCAGTCCTGCCCCACCGGCTACCACCGCCGCCGAGGCCCCCACCAGTCCTGCCCCACCGGCTACCACCGACGAGACCCCCACCAGTCCTGCGCCAACGGCCACCACTGCCGCCGGGATGCCCACCAGTCCCGCGCCGACGGCCACTACCGCCGCGCCCGCGCCCCAAGCAACCGCCACCACCCCTGCCGGCCCGGTAGCCACGCCCACGGCAGTCGCACTGCCTACCAGCACGCCTCCCGCGCCGGAGCTTGGCCTTGAGCCGAAATACGGTGGGATTATCAACATGACCGGCATAGCCAACCCCAGTGGCTGGGACCCCCATGCCCAGGTGCTCATTGAAGACGCTCACGCGATGAGCAACATGTACAACCAGCTAATCGAATGGGACCCCCACAGTCCCAAAGAGATAATCGGCGACATCGCCAGGTCCTGGGAGTTGGGCGCCGACGGCCAGTCCTACACCTTCCGCATTCACGAGGGCATCCAGTGGACCGACGGGACTCCCCTCACGATAGATGACGTGGTATTCAGCATCAAAAGGGTGGTGGACCCCGATGCTGCCAGGCCCACCATAGGAGTCATCAGGAACTACCTGAGGCCCGAAGGCGTGGAGAAGGTGGACAACGAGACCGTAACGGTGCGCCTGGATTTCCCCACAGGGGCCTTCATCAAGTTCTTCGCCATGGACAACGTGAAGATGCTGCCTCAACACCACCTGGAGACGGAGGTAGACATAGGCATCTACGAGAATATCCTGGGCTCTGGTCCCTTCATGCCCGTGCAGTTCCAGCACGGCACCAGCTACGAGTCCGAGAGGAACCCCAACTACTTCAAGACCGAAACCCTGGGATACCCCTACTTCGACGGTATAAAGAGCTTCCTCATAACCGATAAGGGCACGGAGATCGCGGCCTACAAGACAGGTCGGGTGATGATGGGCATGTCCACCATCAACCACCTGGACGCCGAGGACCTCATAGCGTTGGAGAATGACGAGGACTTCAGCGCCAAGTACGACATCTGGTGGCAGATTGGGACCTCGGGCCTGCATCTCCTGCTCAACGCTACGAAGCCCCCCTTTGACAATGCGGACGTCAGGAGGGCCATGTTCCTGGCCATGGACCGCCATGAGATTACCGACGGCTTTGGGCTGGGAAGGTTTGAAATCGGCGCCCCGATGTCCGTGATCAATCCCTTCCATCTTCCCAAGGAGGAGTTGCTACAGTTCCCCGGGTACAGGCAACAGGACGGCGAGAAGCACCCCGAGGATATAGCTGAAGCGGTGCGTTTGCTCAATAACCTGGGTTACACGGAAGACAACCCGCTCAAGTTCAGCATGATCGCCCCTCTCGTAATAGAGCTTCCCGACGTGTCCCAGGTCATGCAGGACCAATACCAGAGATTCCTGCCCGTCGAGATACAGCTAATCCCTCTGGAAATCGCCGCCTCGATCAATGCGGCGGTTGAGCGGAGCTACGACTCGATGGCCCTGGGCGTCGCGAGTATGATCAACGACCCTGACGACCGCTTCAACCAGGCCTATCTGCCGGTGGACAGGAACTTCACCAGCTGGCACGACCCCGAGGTTGACGCCATCTTCGCTCAGCAGCAGCGGGAGCCGGACATTGAAAAGCGCAGAGACCTGTCCTATGAGATGCAGCGCAAGATACTCACTGGGTCGCCCGCGATCATCGAGTTCTTCTGGAAGAGCTATGGCTCGCTGGTGAACAAGAGAATAAAGACCAGGGAAGGACACTACGTGCAGCCGGCGAGCACGTTCCTTGCCACCAAGCACGAGCACGAGTGGCTGGAGCCTGAATAGCACCTCAGTGGTCAGTGGCTAGTGTCAGTGACCAGTGGTTAGTGGCTAGTAGATAGTGATTAGTGGATAGGGCCGGTCCACGAGGGCAGTGGACAAAGCCGGCCACTAATCACTGACCACCAGCCACTGAATCACTAATCATTGACTAGATTCCCTATCCCAATTACAATGCGAACCACTGACCGCGCACGCGCGTGCCGCATCTTAGGTGACGAGGGGGCTCCCATGGGGTATGAGACCATTCTGGTATCCAAATCGGATGGAGTAGCTGTACTCACTCTGAACCGTCCCGAGGTCCTTAACGCCATGAACTTCCAGCTGGTGACAGAGCTGGACCAGGCTATTACGGAGGCGGAACAGGACGACGACATACTGGCTATAATCCTGACCGGCATGGGAGACCGGGCCTTCACAGCCGGCGGCGACATCCACGAGCAACGAAAAGACGCCCAGGAGCTTTCTCCGGAGGATGACCAGAGACGCAGGGGCATACGGTCCGATTATAGCTGGCACGTGGCCGCCTGTAGCAAGCCGACCATAGGCGCTCTCAACGGCCTAGCCTACGGGGGCGGCAGTGTCCTCGCCTCTTCTCTGGACATGCGCGTGGGATGCGAGAGGAGCAACTTTCGCTTTCTGGCCGCCTCTTACGGCCGGCTGAACAGCACCTGGACTCTGGCCCACCAGATAGGCTGGCCTATGGCCAAGGAGCTACTGTTCACCGGAAGAGTGGTGGAAGCTGAGGAGGCTTACCGTCTCGGACTGCTCAACCACCTGGTTCCCGCAGAGGATCTGATGGACAAAGCTATGGAGATAGCTTCCACCATAGCGAAGAACCATCCCGATTCCGTGAAAGGCGTCAAGCGTCTTCTCGTTGACTACATAGGCTTGAAGTGGCAGGAGATGTGGGAGATGGAGCGGGACTATCTGAGCACCCAGGTGAGGTCGCCGGGGGTAGAGCAAGCCTTCAGAGAGTTCATAGAGAGAAGGGGGCGCTAGGTACGTCCGCTCTTAGGGCCACATGCTTATCGCGGTCCCACCGCGCAGGCGGGTGTCCCCCGATTATGACGTCACGCTTCGCCACGGCGGAATGAAGCTGAACGTGTTGCCCTTGCCTTCTCGACCTCCACCAGGACTTCACCGCTCCCGGGACTCTGATTCTACAAGGTCCTGGGCCTTTTCCCCATCCTACACGCTGCGTTGACAAGGAAAGTGGTCTGTATTACAATGACCTTGCTTTCCTCTCTGTCCACAAGAAAGAGGACTACGTTCCTATTAAGCCTATATACTGGCCCAAGACAGATATTAGAGAATGGAAAGGAGGGCAGTTAGATGTCCGATAAAGATATAGACCTGATGGCCCATCTGATGCGCCGGGCCGGCTTCGGGGCTACCCGGGATGAGATAGAGGAGCGGGTAGCCAAAGGCTATGAAGCCACCGTGGAAGAGCTGGTGGACCCGGACAGGTTCAACATCCCCAAGATAGATACGGACATCCTGTTCAGGTACTTCCCGACTACGGAGCTCCCCGCAGCCCCCTTCGACGGCAGGGCCAACTGGATGTACCGCATGATAAATAGCCAGCGCCCTCTGGAGGAGAAGGTATCCCTCTTCTGGCATCACCTGTTCGCCACCGGCACCTCCAAGCTGGATAACCCTGCCGAGATGATACGCCAAATAGATATGTTCCGCAGGTGCGGAATGGGCAGCTACCGGGACTTGCTGCTGGAACTGGCGAAGGACCCGGCGATGATCTACTGGCTGGACAACAACCAGAACCACAAGGACGCTCCCAACGAGAACTGGGGCAGGGAGCTGCTGGAACTCTTCTCGATGGGCGTGGGCAACTACACCGAAAAGGATGTCTACGAGTGCTCCAGGGCCTTCACCGGCTGGACCATAGCGTCAAAGATACCGCGCGTCCCTCACGGCCCCTTCTACTGGAACTTCGAGTACAGGGCTGACGACCACGACGACACGGAGAAGACTTTCCTTGGCCATCGCGGGCGCTTCGACGGGGACGATATTATAGACATAATAGTGCGCCAGCCTGCCACGACCCGGTTTGTTACCAGGCACCTGTACAATTTCTTCGTAGCCGACGAGCCCCAGGTGCCGGCCTGGCAGATCACATCTCCCCGCGACCCGGCGGCGATCAACATCATAGGTGACGCTTTTGTAAACTCCGGCTACAGCATACGCTCCACGCTGCGAGCGCTGTTCAACTCCGATTTCTTCAAGGCGGAGTCGGTACGGTGGGCCAAGGTAAAGAGCCCCACCGAGGTCGTCGTTGGCACGATGCGGCTGGTGGGCGATTTCCAGTTCCCCAAACCCGGCCTACAGCCCATAGGAGAAGAGCCGGGGTACCAGGGACAGGAGCTTATCAACCCGCCCAGCGTGGAGGGATGGCACACCGGAGCGGAGTGGATAGACAGCGGCGCGCTGGTGAGGCGCATCAACTTTAGCGCAGACCGGGTATCCAACACCGATATGCCGGGGGTCCAGTCCATCATTCGCAGGGTCAAGGCCCAGGGCGCTTTGCCCCCAACGGACTTCGTGAATAGCTGCCTGGACCTGATCGGGCCTCTGGAAGTTGGCGAGAGGACCCGCCAGGAGTTGGTAGCCCAGGCTGAACAGGGTGGAGACGTGCGCTGGGACACCGAAGAATCATCCAGCACCTCGACCCGGAGGGTGGGAGACATGCTCGCCCTCATAGTCGCCTCGCGAGAGTACCAGTTCACCTAGAAGGTAAAGAAAGGAGGATAGCACAATGACATCTAGCAAAAAGGACCCGGTCCTGGTAATACTTCAACTGACGGGAGCCAACGACTACCTCAACACGCTTATCCCCTACACCGACCCCCTGTACAGGGACAACCGGCCCACCGTTGGCATCCCGGAGGACCAGGTAATACGCCTGGATGACGAGCTTGGGCTGCACCCGAGCATGGGGCCAATCAAGGAGTTGTGGGACCAGGACAAGGTGGCCTTCCTTCATGGCGTGGGCTATGAGAACTCGGTCCGCTCTCACTTCCGGGCCATGGACGTCTGGCATACCTGTGAGCCTGACACGGTAGGATCGGAGGGCTGGCTGGGCCGGGCGATCACCCACCTTGACCCCAACAAGGAGAACGTGCTGACCGCCGTCAACTTTGGCGCCGGCCTTCCCAGGGCCCTCGCCATGCCCGGCGTCTCCGTGGCTTCGGTGGCAGACCTCGCCACCTATGGCATACTCACCAGCCTGGAGGAGGACCAGAGAGTCCTGGCTCTGGACAGGTTCGAGCGCATGTACGCCCCAACCATCGGTTCGGGCTACGTGATGGACTACCTCAGCCAGACCGGTCTGGATGCCCTCAAGGGCGCGGATATTCTCAGGACGGCCCCCGATATGTACTCCTCCACCGTCGAGTACGCCGCGAATCCCGTAGCCAAGAAGATGAAGGACATAGCTCAGGTGTACCTGGCCGGCTTCGGCACAAAGATTTTCTATACCCAGCACGCCAGCTTCGACACCCATGCCAGCCAGCCTGGGCTGCACGCCCAGCTGTGGAAGGATGTCTCCGCAGCCGTATCCGACTTCTACGAGGACCTGAGAGAGCACGACGCGGCCGACAACGTGGTGCTGTTCATGTTCACCGAGTTTGGCCGCCGCGTCCACGACAACGGGTCCGGCACCGACCACGGCGCGGGCGGGCTGGCCTTCGCCATCGGCGACCCTATCGTGGGAGGCTATCACGGCGAGTACCCCTCCCGGAAATCGGAGGACCTCCAGCAAGGCGACCTGGTCCCCAACCAGGACTTCCGCGGCGTGTACTCCACTCTGCTGGAGGACTGGCTTGGACTCGACGCCAAGCCCATTGTCGGAGGCTCCTTCGAGAAAGTGGACTTCATAAAGAAGTAGGGACCGGGACTAACAAGGCTCTGCCGATGGGACCGGCGAGGAGTATATCAAGGGGAATCGGGGAAGGCTTCCTCGGTTCCCCTCAGCTTAACCACCAGCCCAAAAAGCAGCCGGAGAGAGTCCCCCTGGCGTAGCCTTCCAGTCCCCAAGATGCACATCCGATAATAAGATGACCCTACTGCTCGGCATCTCTTGGGACTCCGAACGTAGGCCAAACATAGGGAGGTAAAGATGCTTACAAGACAAGTAGTTGGGCGTGTCTATAACTACGACTACTGCATCGGCAGAGTTGCCCTGCTGGGGCCCGGCTTCACATCGCCCCAGGACTTCGCGTTGGGCTCAGGCGGGGGCCTGTACGTTCTGAGCAGGGGCACCGATCTGGGTCCCACCCAGGGAATAACGAAGTGCAATCTGGACCACGATTTCATCTGGGAAAATCGCGGCGCCGGCTTTGCGGGCGGCCAGTCCCCCTGGCCGGTCTCCATTGACGTTGATGGGGACGAGAATATATACGTCTCCGATGACTACGCCAGCCGGATTTTCGTCTTCGACAAAGACGGGGGCCTGGTGAGTAGCTGGGGCACAAAGGGGTCCGGTGACGGGGAGCTCAACGGGCCTTCCGGTATCGCCTTCGATAAAGAAGATAACCTGTACGTCGCCGACAGTCTCAACCAGCGAGTCCAGAAATTCAGCAAAGACGGCAAGTTCCTGGCCAAGTGGGGCTGCGAGGGCAGCGGCGCCGGCGAGTTCAATATGCCCTGGGGAATCTCGGTAGATGGCGAGGGCAATGTATACGTTGCGGACTGGAAGAACGACAGGGTCCAGAAATTCTCGCCCGGAGGCGAGTACCTGGCGAGCTTCGGCCGGTCCGGAACGGGGGACGGCGAGCTTCAGCGCCCCACGGGCGTGGCCATAGACAACGAGGGGGATGTCTACGTCGCCGACTGGGGCAACGACCGTCTCAACGTCTACGCCAGCGACGGGTCATTCATCACCGCTTTCATGGGGGACGCGGACAGGCTGTCATCGTGGGGCCAGGAGTACGTGGACGCCAACACAGAAGTCGTGAAAGCGCGCCGAAGGGTTGACCTGACGCCGGAGCAGAGGTTCAAGAGGCCCATCGCGGTGAACGTGGACGCCGAGGGCAGGATCATGGTGCTTGAGGCGCAGCGCGCTCGCATCCAGATTTACGTCAAGGAGCGGGACTTCGTGGACGCAGCCATTAACCTGTAAGCCGGCCCTGTCCCTACACGGGCACACTAGAGTTAACGGCTGGGTAGGTCTGCAACAAAAGCACCGGGCGGGATGCGCTTCTCCTCGTCCGGTGCTTCTTATTTGGTAATTATCCCCTTGACATCAAGTCAAATCACTTGAAGTGTCCTCAGTGGACGCGGGTATTTGGGGAGTTCCTCGCCCTCTAATGTCTCGTTTGCAGGTCGTATACGTCTGACCTCAGCTATCGTCACTGTTGACGTATAGATTTTGAATTTACCGCTCCGTGCGTCTGTAAACAGTAGCTCGGTGATTTCATAGCGCGGGCGACCATCGGCGGATGGAAGCGATTCTTTCTTAACGTGTGCTAAGAATACCGAAAAGTCAAAGTATGGATTGATTAGTGGTGGAGTCGGATCTAGTTCAAAACTCTGCTGCCCCTGGATATTAGCCATCACGTAGGCTTCTGACATAGTCCTCAGTAGACAGGTCCCCGGTAATATCAGGAACAATCCCGAGCATCTTTTCGGGAGAAGGCAACTCATGCTCTAGTTTCAAGAACCGGATAGGCTTATTTACAGCCACACTGATTGCCTCACCCTTGGCGTTATAGGAGATAAGACCGGACACGGCGACTCTGCGTCGGTCCTGAGCAGCCTGAAAGACATCATCTTCTAGCTGTTCAGATAGGTTGCAACGGATGGATTTGCCAGTGATTGCGTGGCAGAGGTTGAAGCGGCGACTCCTCCGGTGAATGGAAACCAACTCAATCGTGCCTTCGATAGACCCAAAAGCCTTCTGGTGTGTGCCAACTAATTCTTGGAGGATCTGGGTCTCCTTCCTTGTGATTTCAGCGGCCTGGTTGCTATCGGTGTCCGTAAAATCCAAGCCGGACACACCTTGACGAATCAGAGAGCGTGCAAGTTGTCGGATTGTTGCCATATCATCGGCCGTGAACCATTGGGGAGTGATTCCTTCCCGAGCAATACGTTCAATCCCAGATACATAGTTATGATGGACCAGCCTGGAGTAATCTTCATCTCCCCTCACCACGACGGTATCCAGTTCTGCAACGGTGCCGCCAACACCTAGCCCCGATATGACCCATTGCAACGTTCCTCGTCTATCCGACGAACTCCGGCGGTCCAAGTCGTGGAGAACACGAAGGGTATTATTGATAGCAGAGACAAAAGTCTCTGCCGGGATTTCCCCCAAGTTGCCCTGTACTCTTATCCTTAGCTTTCCCACTTGCCCTGCCCGGAACTATTGGAGTGCTGTTGAAATATCGTTAGGGGGTTGCTGTACTGGACTCGTCTATGACCCAGTAAACAACCCCCTAACACGCAAGGTTCAAAGTAAGGCTGCCGCTATCCCTCGGTGACGTACCGGTACGCCGACAGGGCCGCCGTTATGCCGTCGCCCACTGCGGAGCCAAGCTGACGGAAGGAGTTGACCCTTATATCTCCGGCAGCGTATACCCCGGGCATGTTGGTGCCCATATTTATATCGGTGTAGATGTGCCCCGTCTCGTCCATAGGCAGCTTGCCTTGCAGGAAGTCGCTGTTGGAGTGGAAGCCGATGTAGATGAACACGGCGGTGGTGGGATAATCGTATGTCTCACCGCTCTTGAGGTCCTTGACGCGAACCGCCTCCACGACCTCGTTGCCTATAATCTCCTCTGCCACGTGGCTCCAGAGGAACTTGAACTTGGGGTTCTCGAGAGCCCTCTGCTGTAGGATGGGGCTGGCCCTCAGTTCGTCCCGGCGGTGCACCACCGACACCGCATTTACGATGCCGGAAAGGTACTCGCCCTCGTCGAGGGCCGCGTCGCCGCCACCGACCACCACCACGTCCTCGCCCCTGAAGAAGTTCCCATCGCACACGGCACAGTAGGAGACGCCCCTTCCCGAGTACTCCTCCTCGCCGGGAATACCAAGCTTGTTGTGGGAGCCTCCCGTGGTGATTATGATGGTCTTCGTTGTATAGGAGCCGTCACTGGTATGGACGGTCTTGGAGGGCTGGTCCAAGTCCTCGAGGCCGGTGACCTCCTCGTACTTTATCTCGGCCCCAAACTTCAGGGTCTGCTCTTCCATGAGCTGGGATAGCTCCGGCCCCCTTATGCCCTCCGGGAAACCGGGGTAGT
The DNA here is from genome assembly GCA_965197405.1 of Dehalococcoidia bacterium. Lineage (GTDB taxonomy): Bacteria > Chloroflexota > Dehalococcoidia > Lucifugimonadales > JAGWBF01. Next base: position 494,444 of record OZ240206.1, read on the forward strand.
TCTCTATCATGTCTGTGACGAGAATCTGTCCCCCGGCGCCCAGGCTCTCCAGGACCAGCGTCCTGAGCATAGCGCGGCAGGTGTAAAGAGCGGCGCTGAGACCAGCTGCTCCTCCTCCCACTATGATAACGTCGTAGTCTGTCTGCATTCCTTCACCTCGCGTTTCCATTATGTTCCGGAGACTTGACAATCTTGCGGAAGTGCTCAACGGTCCGGGTCATTCCCTCCTCCAGGGATATTTTCGGCTTCCATCCAAACTCCTTCTCACACTTGGAGCTATCCAGGCTTATTTTGAACACCTCCCCCGGCTTGGCCGGGCTATAAACGGGGCTCCATCTATATTTTATGATGCCCTTCAGGAGCTCAAAGACTCGATTTATCGAGGTCCCCTGCGCGGTGCCGATGTTGTAGGCGCCTCTCCCCTCCTCTATAGCGAGAACGTTGGCATCAACCACATCGTCAACGTAGACGAAGTCCCGTTCCTGCTCACCGGTGCCATATATCCTGGGTTGCTTCCCTTCCAGCATCGCCATTGCAAATATAGCCACCACGCCCGCTTCACCATGAGGGTCCTGGCGTGGGCCGTATACGTTGCTGTAACGAAGGATGACATGGTTAAGGCGATAGGTATGGCGGTAAAGCTCCAGGTATTCCTCAGCCACACGCTTGGACAAGCCATAGGGCGAGAGGGGGTTAACAGGATGGCCCTCATCACATGGCAAGTAGCTGGGCTCGCCGTACAGAGTCCCGCCCGATGATGAGAAGATGAACTTCTCAATCCCGTGCAAACGGGACAGCTCAATCAGGCGCAGGGTGCCCTGTATGTTAACCTCGGCGTCCTTCACCGGGTCCTTGACGGACTGGGTAACGCTTATCTGGGCAGCGTGGTGGTCAACTATATCCGGCTGCTCCCTCTCGAAAATCTCCGCCAGACCGGGGTGATTGATGCTGGTGTGATAGAAGGTCGCGTCTTTGTTCAGGTTGTGCAGCCTGCCGGTGCTCAGGTCGTCCACTATCACGACCCTGTGCCCAAGGGAGAGGAGCCTGTCCACCAGATGCGAGCCTATGAACCCTGCGCCGCCTGTAACGAGGACAGTCTTGGTATTCACCGGCCTACCCTTACCAGCCCAGCCTCATACTTTTGAGACGGCGCACCCGCTCTCGTATGGGTGGATGAGTGGAGAAGAGCCGGGAGAAGCCCCCACCGTTCAGGGAGTTACGGGTATGGCCGGGGCCATCGCTCCTGAGGGGGTTGACAATGTAGAGGTGGGCCGCTCCCTCGTTCACCTTCATGGGACGACGCTGAGTACCCATCTCCAGCTTCTCCAGGGCGCTGGCGAGGGCATAGGGGTTGCCCGACGTGAGAGCGCCGGTAGAGTCGGCCTGATATTCCCTGGCCCGGGAGATGGCCAGGCGGACCAGCGTGGAGATAACGGGGAGGACAATCGCCACGATAAGAAGGCCCACGATGCCCGCTATGGCCCCGTATCCACCTGCGCCCTCACCCCTGTCCCTTCCGCCGAATCCTCCGAAGATCATGGCGAACTGAGCGAACATAGCTATCATGCCTATAGCCATAGCGATAGTGGCTACCATAGTCATAATGAGGGTGTCCCGGTTACCCACGTGGGCCAACTCGTGGGCGATTACCGCGCCCAACTCTTCACGGTTAAGGAGGCCCATTATGCCGGTCGTCACAGCTATGGCGGCGTGCTTGGGGCTTCTGCCCGTGGCGAAGGCATTCGGAGAATCGCTGCCGATGAGGTACACTCGAGGTTTTGGTATGCCTGCCTTCTCCGCCTGCTCGTCCACAATCCTGTGCAGCTCACGTTCCTGCTCCGAGGACACCTCGTGGGCTCCGGCCATACGCAGGGCAAGCTTATCGCTGGACCAGTAGGAGAAGAAGTTGATGCCCAGCGAGATGACCAAGGCGATGATGATCCCGATTGGGCCTCCAATGGCGTAGCCCGCAATCAGGAGCAGGGCGCTCATGACCATCATCAGTACGAATGTCTTGACAGTATTCATATCCGGGTCCCCTTACCACCTCCGCGCTTTTCCATAGCCCAAGATGTGTTGGCTCTATTATAGCATGTTCGGGTGCAATGCAAGAGCCTCTCAGAATCAGTATGGTCTTGTGAAGGCCGGGTAAGGGGGATGAAAATAGCCTCTGGATTCCGCCACCGTCACTTCCCTGCTTTCGCAGGGGCAGGCTCAGCGACAGGAGACCTTTGAATAACCGCCACCCCCGCGAAAGCGGGAGTCTAGGAAGTGCCGGATAGGTACCCGCTCCCCGTTTTCACGGGGACAAGCTTCGCGGGTACGGCGAGGGGTATTTTCATGGTAGTTGCCATCATCTTGTCGGACAAAACACTATTCATCAAATCCGATACTCGCCCCACCACCTCGCTCTTCAAAGAAGTCTAGATCAATGGCAAAGGCCATGCCCAGAGTCAGCCAGCGCATGGACTCGGAAAGCGTTGAATCCATGAATTCGACGTGAAAGGTATCGGCGACGCTGAAGGTCTCACGGGAGAGGCCGCTCCATCGCTTGGTGACTTTGGCCAGATCCACGTCGTTCTGCCTGAGCCAGAATGTGTTCGGCCTCAGCAAAGGCCCCTCTACAGAGCCTGCATAACCGTGCGCGTCATGGAGGTGAAAGCGGCGTCCAATGAGCTTGAATTTGCGCTCCATCCGGCCAATCATACGCTCATCCGAATCGAACAGGTCGAGGTGGGAGAAGAACCAGAAGAATTTCCGTCGGGCAGTGAGCATATGATTGCCCGCACCATCCATGATGACGAGGGTAAGGGGCCTGTGGCCTCCGAGAAATTGACGGCCAATGAAGCCCGACTCTTCGTAGGCAAAAAGGACGTCATCGCCATTGGAATCAAGTATCCGGTAACGGTTCTCGGTCTCAAGCCCGGTGAAGACTTGAAGCATCTCCACATCCTGCCGGACGACCAGGGTTTCATATCTTTCGAGCATGATTCGCCCCTTTTTGCACGATGTCGTGTCCCGGCTCCAGCGCGGATTGTACAGTAGCCAATGGGTGAGGTGGACAAGATGTAATTGACCGGGTTCGGACTAGGCAATCTGTTTGTGCCGGCTCGTCAGGTAGTCTACCAGAATGTACTCTCCCAGCTTATCCGGGCTGGTGTAGAAGAGGCGGCCATGATTTATCCTGGTCATGCGGTCAACAAACTCCACAAGGTAGGGGCTGCGCTCCAGCATAAAGGTATTTATCTTTATACCCCGGCGTGTGCAGCGTCGCACCTCCTTCAGGGTTTCCTGAATGGTGCGAGGGCTGGGGGGGTACTGGAGGAATAGCTGGTCTCCTTCCATGTGGGCTGTGGGCTCTCCGTCGGAGATCACAATTATCTGCTTGGTGCTCCCCGGAGACTTGGCAAGGAGCTTCCCCGCCGTAATCAAGCCGTGCTGGATATTGGTGTAGGGGTCGAACTCGTCCCAGCTCAGATAGGCCAGCCTATCCGCCTTCACCTCCCTGGCGTAGGTGGAGAAACCCACAATGTGGAGGGAGTCCCTGGGGAACTGGGTCCTTATCAGGTTATCCAGGGCCAGGGCTACCTTCTTGGCCGCGAGAAAGTTGCCCCTCATAACCATAGAGAGGCTGAGGTCCAGCATCAGGACGGTAGCCGCCTGGGACGCCTGTTCAGTCTGGTGTACCTCGAAGTCTTCGGGGGCCATTCGCACCGGGGTCCCAGAGGTGCGCTGGATAGCGTTCATCAGGGTGCGCTGGAGATGAAGGTGGAACTGGTCGCCGTATTGGTACTTCTTGGTATTCTCCAGCAGGTCTCCGCCGGCCCCCGTGGAGCCGGTCGGGTGGGAGCCCAGCCGGTCCTTCCTTATGTACGCGAAAATCCCTTGAAGCGCCCTGTGGCCTATCTTGCGTATGCCTTTGGGGGTAAGCTCAAGGTGGCTTCCGACCTGGTGAATGTAACCCGCGTCCTCCAGGACTTCAGCCATGCGCCTCAGCTGCTCAAGCTCCTGATAGCTCTCCTCACCCATAAGCTCACGGACCAGCTCGGACTCCACGCTGTCGAGGTTGTGTCCCTGCTGAGTCCTCCTCAACTGGCGCTCCAACTCCTCCATCTTGTGGAGCTGGCCCATCACCTGCAAGGCATCCTCCAGGTCCAGAGACTCTTGCCCACGGAACAGGAACTCCCTGACCGAGCCCCCGTCCGGGCGCATCCGCTCCAGATTTGCGGCGAAGCGGGCAATCTCTTCCCTGAGATCACGGTCTCGGAAGATAGAGTCAAGGGTCTCTTCCAACTCTCGCCGCAGCTCCGGCGAGAGGCTTTTCATAAGGGACTCCATCCGGGACATCTGGTGGTGCAACTCCTCGGCAAGCTCCTCCACGCTGGCCGGTGGACTGGGACCGAAGAGGCCGCCGTACTTCTGCATGAACCGGTCAAAGAGGGACCGGCTCGCCACACCGCCACTGTCGAGATGCTCCTCCATAAGGCGATTAAGCTCCCTGACCATATTCTTGAAGGAAGCAAACCCATCTGGGGCCGCGGAGCCAAGGGCCTGGGAGAGATTGCGAAAGTATGATTCCGCTGCTTGCTGCTGTAGAGACTTGAGGAGTTGGTCGAACTTTGCCCTGGCCTCGTCGTCCATGAACTCATACTCTTTTAGCCGGCGGATGGCCTGGGCCGGGTGCTCAGGGACGTTGTCGAGGGTCTCACGGCTCCGGCGGGCTATCTCCTCAAGACGCCGCAAGAGGGCCTCGCTCTCCTCGCGGGTGGGCATGGGCGGGACGGATGGAGGGGTAGATAAAGATGTGAGACGGTCGTGGGCGTCGGCAAGCCGCTTCTCAATGCCCCTTCGCTCCGCCTGGACGATGTCCTGGAGACGTTGCGTGATATTGTCCAGGACATGATCGAGGTTGTACCTGTCAAGGGAACGCTGCCTCATGTCTTCGAGGCGCTGGAGCATGTCCTGTACACCCGAAACCTTGTCTCCAAGCTTGCTGCGAAGGCCGTTCTGAGCCATGGAGCGCAGGGCGGCGGTTATGTCCCCTTGGGTGACCATCTGCTCCGAGAGCTGCTCCATCAGCTCCTCTTCATGGATGGGGAAAACCTGCTGAGTGCCATCCCAGCGGGAATATCTATAAAAGGGCATATCTAGCTCCTATATCGAAACCCCTTCCCCACCTGGTCGCGGTTGAGCTTACGGTTGAGGTGGAGTCCTTCAAGTATGAACTCGACAGCGGAAGCGCCAAGCTCCTGCTCACCGCCGGCCCCCAAGCGGGCCACAGCCTGGGAAAGCCCCTCGGTCTCGTTGATCATTTCCGAGTACTCGGCTGACGGCTTGTCGCTTCCGGTCTCCACCCTGAGACCCTGCTCAAACTGCTGTACCACCGTCTCCAACTCATTTGCGTTGAAATACGTTTTGAAGACATTCAGGACGGCCTTCTTGGACAGGTCCTCCATGATTTTGGCCTCACGGCCCTCCTCGAAGGTCTCCAACTCTATTTTGCCAGCGAAGGAAGCTACGATATAGGGGAGGTCACTTATCCTGGGGCTAATTTTTTTCTCGCCTTGAAGTATAGCCCGGCGCAGAGCGTTGCTAACAATGGTCTCGTAGTTGGCAATGGAGACCCTGACACTGACACCGGAGCGCTGGTTGATGTCGGAGCTGCGGCGGGCCAGAGCGGTGATCTCCGCTATGATCTCCTGCATGTAGTAGGGTGTGCTGACGTCCTTTTCGTTGGGGAACCGGGAGCGCTCCTGCTCCATTATGAATATCTCGTCCTCGATGTTCTTGGGATAGTGGGTCCGTATCTGTGCCCCGTAGCGGTCCTTCAAGGGCGTGATGATGCGGCCCCGGTTGGTGTAGTCCTCGGGGTTGGCGGTGGCAACCACGTAGACGTCCAGGGGCATCCGTATGCGGTAGCCCTTTATCTGCACGTCCCGCTCCTCCATCAGGTTGAACATGCCCACCTGTATCCGCTCTGCCAGGTCGGGGAGCTCGTTGATCGAGAAGATGCCCCGGTTGGTGCGGGGTATCAGGCCAAAGTGTATGGTGAGTTCGTCGGAGAGATAACGCCCTTCAGCCACCTTTATGGGGTCCACCTCGCCTATGAGGTCGGCGACGGAGATGTCGGGGGTAGCCAGCTTCTCCGAGTACCTGGCGTCCCTGGGAAACCAGTCCACCTCTACCTCGTCTCCATCCTGGTTTACTCTGCCCTGGCAGGCTTTGCAGATAGGGTCGTAGGGGTTGTCGTTAATCTCACATCCCGCTATCACGGGGATTTCCTCATCCAGCAAGCTCACCAGGTGGCGAATGAGGCGAGACTTGGCCTGGCCTCGCTCCCCAAGAAGGACTATGTCCTGGCCTGCCAGTATGGCATTCTCCAGCTGGGGCAGCACGGTGTCGTTGAAGCCCACGATGCCCGGGAACAAGTCTCCACCCTTTTTTAGCTTGTTTATGAGGTTTTTGCGCAGCTCCTCACGAACGGATAGGACCTTGTAACGGCTTCGCCGGAGCTCTCCGATGGTCCTTGGCCTGGTCTTCGCGGACATACTCACTGCTCCTTTTTGATCAGGCTTGGTCAGGCGCGCCGGGTGGATTTGCGGGATGTTCCGGGCCCTGGCCGCATCCTGAGCGTCAAATCAAGGACCTGTATGCCTGTATGCCTGTATGCAGGATAAACCCCTGCCCCAACTCACCTGTTATCCGTAAAGCCGTACCGGCGTGAGAAGCAAGGGCCTTTTCCGATATATGCAGCAGGGGATTCAAAGATTATCGTGCTATGCTACGGCTTTCCCTGAAAATATGGGTCCCACCGGACGACGTTCCCCATTATATTCCCGTTGAGAACGCGGGTACAAAGAGGCGGACTATCGGAGTTTTCCCTATTCTTCATACCCACTAAGAACCTCAATCCTCTCCCGTCAAGGAAGAGGAGGCCCTATGGCAACGCCTTGGGAAACAGCCCCTAAGCCCTGACAGCCTCCTTGGCCTTCTTGGCTTCCTCCACGACTCTCTGGGTGATGTGCTGGGGCACCCCCTCGTAATGGTCGAACTCCACCGTGTAGCTGCCCCGGCCCTGGGTCATGGACCGCAGATCGGTGGCGTAGCGAAGAATTTCCCCCTGGGGCACCTCGGCTTCAATGACCGTCTCTCCCCCCTGGGGGATCATGCCGAGTATCCTGCCCCTCTTGCCGTTGAGGTCTCCCATGACGTCGCCGTTGAAGCTGTCGGGCACTGTTACGGTCAGCCGCATGATAGGCTCCAGAAGCAGGGGGTTGGCGTCGGCCACGCCCTTCCGGAAAGCGTAAGTCCCGGCTATCTCAAAGCAGATGCCCGAGGAGTCCACGTCATGGAAGCTGCCGTCATATAGGATGGCTTTGACGTCCACGACGGGGTAGCCGGCCAGGACACCCCCCTCCTGAAGGGTCTTGACTACGCCCTTCTCCACGGAGGGTATATACTCCTTGGGGACGGAGCCTCCCACCACCTCCTCGCCGAACTCGAATCCCTCCCCGCGCTCTCGCGGCTCCAGGCGTAGAAGCACATGCCCATACTGGCCGTGCCCGCCCGTTTGCTTCTTGTGCTTGTACTCGGCGCGGGATACGGTCGTTATGGTCTCTTTATAGGGGACCTTGGGCAGCTGGAGGTCGAGGTCGGAGCTGAACTTCCGGCGCACCCTCTCCATGGCGACCTCCACATGGGTGTCGCCCAGGCCGGAAACCAGGGTCTCTCCCGTGCTCGGCTCCCTCGACAGGTGCAAGCTGGGGTCCTCCTCTATGATACGGGTGAGGGCCATGGACATCTTGTCCACGTCGGCCTTGGTCTTGGGATAGACCGACACTGTGTAGTACCCCACCGGGAACTTTATGGGGTCGAAAGCCACGGGCCGCTCTCTCTGGCATAGGGTATCGCCGGTGACAGTAGCAGTCAGCTTGGACACCGCCCCTATATCTCCGGGGCCGATCTCCGGGGCCTGCTCCTGGGTCTTTCCCCGGAGTAGGTACGCCTGGCCTATGCGCTCGGTCTGATTCCTGGTCTCGTTCCAGACCTCTGAGTTGCTGCGGAGAGTGCCCCTGTACACCCGGAATACGGACAGCTTGCCCACAAACGGGTCGGCGGTGGTCTTGAAGACGAAGGCCGCCAACGGCGCCTCCGGGTCCGGCTCCATCTGCTCCACTTCCCCGCCGGAGGGGTTGACCGCCTCTGCTTGCTTCCCCTCGCGGGGGGAGGGCATGTACTTTACCGCGGCCTCCAGAAGCTCCTCGGCTCCCAGGTTCATCGTGGCCGAACCGGCAAGGATGGGTACGATTTCGCCCGAGAGGATGGCCTTCCTGGCGCCGGAGGTAATCTCTTCCTGGGAGAGTTCCTCCCCTTCAAGGTACTTGGTGACCAGGTCGTCATCCGTTTCGGCTATTCCCTCTATCAGCCTCTCCCTGGCGTCGCTCACCTGTTCAGCCACTTCGTCGGGGACCTCGGCGGAGGGCCGGAGGAGGTCCACCACCCCTTTGAAGCTCTGCTCTGAACCTATGGGTATCTGGAAAGGCACGCACTTCCTTCCGAACTGGGACTGTATACTCTCCACGGACCGGTAGAAGTCCGCGTTCTCCCTGTCCATCTTGTTGATGAAGAATATGCGAGGTATTCCATCCTCCTCGCACCTGCTCCAACTCCGCTCCGTGCCCACCTCAACGCCCGAGGGAGCGGCCACCACTATGATGGCCCCTTCGACGACTCGCAGGGCGGATATGACCTCGCCGATGAAATCGTCGTACCCGGGGGTATCCAGGAAGTTCAGCTTGTGGCCGTTCCAGGTGCAGGGGATAAGGGCCGTCTGGATACTGCCCGTCCGCTTTACCTCTTCGGGCTCATAGTCCGAGACGGTGTTTCCGTCATCCACCCTGCCAAGCCGGGTCACGGCTTTGGTGTTGAGAAGGAATGCTTCAGCAATGGAGGTCTTTCCGGCTCCGCCGTGGGACAGGATTGCGACGTTCCTCAGTTTATCAATGTCCACCATAGATACCACCATCTCCCTTCAGCGCTAAACAGAATCGGACTGCGCAAACGGAACTCGACTCTATACTCCGGTCCCATTCACTGTCCACTATTTCATACCGCTTTATTTTAGCCAAAAGCAACCCTTTAACGCAATGGGAATTTGCAACAGGAGGGAAGTGCAAAAGGCCCCAATTTGCCCGTCCCAATGCGACGCTATGACCCCAAGGAATTACGACTTCGCAACCACCTACTGGGTATAGCATCTCCATTGCGAAGACAGTGAAATAAAATTAGTAATACAACTGTGCTGAAAATCCTAGAAACGGCGCAATGAGGGGAGTATAATGTAAATAGTAAAAAGTGAGCCGCCAAGTTGACCGGCCTGGCGGCCCGATAAACCACTGGAAGGTACTTTCCAAGTGGCCCAAGCCCACTATACAACACAGTGGCGGGGCACGCAAGATGCCATCGCCGAATTATCGGCAGTTTTCGACGAGCTCGATGATACTGCCCTGGTCGAATACATTCGCGGATGCCGCCATAATGGACGCCCAGGATACGACCCAAGGGCCATGTGGCGGGCCTATATCGCATCCTTCATCCTCAACCTCCCCCACACCAACGCCCTTATTCGCAGGTTAGAGGACGACCCAGCCCTCCGGCGGGCCTGCGGATTCGGTAACATTCTCCCCCACCGGACCACATTCAACAGGTTCATCCGGCGATTGTCAGAGCGCCCTGACCTGGTGGAAGCATGTTTCACGGAGTCCACACGCCAGTTGAAGATGCTGATACCAGACCTGGGCGACGAGGTAGCCATTGATTCAACCACAGTACGGAGCCACTGCAACCCCAACCGCACAAGAGTATCGGACCCGCAGGCGTCCTGGACTGCCAAGAACGCGGCCAGGGCCAAGACGGGCGGCAAAGAGTGGCACCACGGATACAAGGTCCACATGGTGGCCGACGCCAACTACGGCCTCCCATTGGCCCATGTCGTCACAACGGCATCCTGCAACGACTCTCCCCTATTGCCCGAAGTGGTGAAGCACACAGAGGGGTTGTACGACTGGTTTCGTCCATCGGCTGCTATAGCCGATAAGGGCTACGACGCAGCTTCAAACCACGAGTATCTTTGGGACAAAGGCATTATCCCGGTCATCCATATCAGGAAGAGCAAGAGCGGCCTGTATGAGGGCATCTACACCGAGAAGGGTATTCCGACGTGTCTTGGGAAAGTCGAGATGGAGTATGTGAGGTCAGAGGACAAAAAGGGCCACCTCTACCAATGCCCGGCGGAGGGGTGTCACCTCAAGGATTCCAACAAAGGCGGGATTCGCCATTGCGATAGTGAGGTCTGGGAGGACCCGACGAGGAACATCCGGCTATTCGGAGTGATACGGCGAGACGGCCCGGAGTGGAAGGCTCTCTACGCCAAGCGGTACGCGATTGAGCGGGTGTTCAAGTCCATGAAAGAGTCCCGGCGTCTGGAGCGCCACTGTATCCGGGGCCTGCGGCAGATCACCCTGCACGCCATGATGTCAGCGTTGGCGTTCCAGGCAACGGCGCTGGTGAGGGTGCTGACCGGGCAGGCCCATTTCATGCGGTGGATGGTCAGACGGGTAGCGTAAGAAATCCGTTCACATTGCGAGCAATGTCGCTTGACGTAACTGGCTCTTAGTGTAACGATAGAGGCGAAGGGCGCCGGTCCTGGCGGACAGCAGCCTCACATCCATTCAGGCGTACGACCGCCTGCTGGGGCTGGCGTGCAACGGCGCCCTTCTAAAAAACCTAGTGGGCCTGTCTGCTAACGGAAAGCTTGCGGACTCCAAATTCGCAGAATGCGGGTTCGAGCCCCGCCAGGTCCACCATTGTAACCCTGCCGAGGTGGCGGAAAGGCAGACGCACCGGTCTGGAAAATCGGCGGCCTTTAGGCCATGTGGGTTCGATTCCCACCCTCGGCACCATTGTGGGAAGGTCAGCCTGTCAGTGTAGGCTCCACCGCTCCACATGCACATTAGACCATCAATGGGACAAAATGTTATGGCCCCAATATGGGTCAGTCGTTAATAACATTCAGTATGGGGGTTGAGTCATGTTTAAGCCGAAAGAGATTGAAAAACACCTGGTAATGTGCCTAGCAGAATTAGAGTCTGTCAAACAAGTAGAGGATGCGGCAAACGAGTTGATAAGCCAGCGCCGCGCATTTTTGGAACAAGAGAGGCAACACCTAGAGGCCCTAATGATAGTTAGTTTGCAAAAAGAGGGTGTCGAGTCGCAGTTTGCAGAAAACATCAAAGCAGTACAACTCAAATTCGCAGACATGGCGTTGGCAACCGGCAACAAACAGCGAAGACGAAAAAGGGACAAGCCGGATGTCCAAATCATAGAGGAGATACTGAGGGAATATGGTCCTCTTCACGTCGCGAACATAGTTGAGTTAGGACAAGAGCGAGGTGTGCCATTTATAGGAAGGGAGAAACCAACTCGCATGGCAGTGGCGAAGATGTTTTACTGCAAGCGGTTCAAGCAGTTCGGGAATAACGTATGGGGACTACCCAATCAGGAATTGCCAGAGCAGCCCACCAAGCCCAGCACCAACGGACACATACCCGACGCTGGCTTGCTGGCTACCCGTTGACTGACATATGCGGTGGATGGTTAGACGCGTTGCTTGACCAAGCCAGGGCTGGCAAGTTGTAGACACAAGTAGGCCCCGGCTCGAAATCCGGGGCCTACTTACCTATGACCTCCATTTCCCTCTCTCTTTCGTTAGCTTCGGGCGTGGTCATGGGTTATCAAGCCTCCTTAGAGCATCCACTACTTGTGCTTCCACGTCGCCCAGATTGTTCTTGATAGACCGGAGTTCCTCGTCCGTCTTGTCGAATCGCTCATTTATCTTATTGAAGTGATTATCCAAGGCTATACACATATCCGCAAGTTCGCTGATTACAGCATAGGACTCCATAGCCAAGCAATACCTGCAAGAGCGCCGGCCATATGTAGTAGCCCGTAAAGCCGCGGCCTCATCTCCTGTCACTTGCAGTACCTGCTGGTAAATCTCCTCATTCCGTACCAAGGCTTCCCGATTATCAACCCCGTAAACTGCTCCTTGGGGACTAGGTGGTGCCCATTTGCAGACTGTTCGGTGGCCGCCAGGCATCGGCACAGTAAGATGCTGGCTGGTCTCCATTTCCCTTTGTAGATCTCGCTCTTTGTTCGTCGCCGTCATTTCACCTCCTTTTGCTCAAATGTGACCAAATAGACCATAAGACCACTTTTGGGCTACTTTCGGGAGCAATTCCTCGTCATTTTGGGCCGTTTATGGTACTTTTGTCAAGGCTCGCCACGAGTCGCAACCCAGAGTGGGAGGCCATGTACACAAGTGGTGGGCCGTCGAGAGGCTCTTCAAGTCCCTGAAGAGAGCCGCCTAGAGCGGCACTGCATGCGAGGTCTCAGGCAGATAACGCTCCACGCCCTTATGTCGGCTCTGGCCTTCCAGGTAACGGCGCTGGTGAGGGTGCTGGCTGGGGAGGCTAACATGATGCGCTGGATGGTTAGACGGGTTGCGTAGAACTGCTGGGATGTATGAACAGGAAGAGGCTGAAGAGAGTCTCCTCAGCTATTGAGTGCCTTTTTCTTCGGTGCATCCTGCAACTGTCCCCGATACGCATTAAGTTGCTTCTTGGCATGTGCATCAGCTTGGTCTCGCAAATAGGAGTTGTATTCATACAGAACCGGATAGTCGTTCGCCATAAGTAACACATTTAGCTTGGTGGCCAGTTCTTCCATCGTCATCTTATGACCCCTAAAGGCTTTCGATTCGGCAAATAGTAGAAATTGTTCACATATGTTCTCCAGCCCCTGTAGCTCGTCAGCCGTTAAGTAATTTTTCCCAATTATCACATCTTCTACCGTAGGCTGTTCACCTTTCATCGTAGTGAGGCCCATATTGCTCATATCGGCATCGGCTCTTTCAAGGATAATTTGCGCTGCGGTATATCCAGTTATGGCGAAATGGAATTTGTCCTGAGCTATCGCAAAGAAGCTCTTGGCTGCCTGAGAATCTTTATCATAATCACTAGCACTTTCTTTGAATACGAACTTCACCTTACCATACATGGACTTCTCGGATGTTCGTATCCCACGTAGGGTTGCAGCTAAACGCCCTTGGATATCGGGACTAGCCGCTACCCGCTCTGGATTAAGTGCATAGCCTTCGACGAGATACTTTTTAAGCGTCTCGGTAGCCCACTGGCGGAATATCGTGGCCCGTTTAGAGCTTACGCGATAACCCACCGAAAGAATAAGATCGAGATTATAGTGATTGACCTGCCTACGCACAGCCCTTGGGCCTTCATTTTGAACTATGAAGATTTTCTTCATAGTTGCTATCTCATCTAGCTCGTCTGTGCTGTAGATGTTGCTAATATGAAGGCTGACATTTTTGATACTGCACCCGAATAAATCGGCAATCTGCTGTTGCGTCGTCCACACGGTTTCATGTTCAGAGTCAATCTCAAGTTGAACATTGCCTGACTCTAATTCAAATATAGCGATACTGCGTTCGGGTTCCCCCACTATATTCTTCTCCTTATGTCTCTCACTGAGCATCATTAGTTTTGTCCCTCCCTAGTCACCCCCGTGTGAAGTGGAGAGTCCACCTGCCTTCCGCTTCAACGCTCACAACCTGCCTTCCGGCAGGCAGGTCTGCTGTATAGCCACTTCCAACTCGAACTGTAGTGCTTCCACTCCAAGAGCCAGCTATCTCATTTGCGAGAAGCTCCCAACCAGGTTCATCTACAGGCTCCATTTGAACACTAAAATGCCCTGCAATACAACTCCCATAGTCGCAATTCTCGTTGCCTGTGACGCTGATAGCAACCGTCCAGAGACCTTGGTCGAGATTAACACGCTTTGTCGAAGTACCTTGGCCTGATAGCTCGACCGTCTGCGTGGGCACTGTCGTCGATGTTGCCCTGGGGCGTCGGGTTGCCGTGGGCCTTGGACGAGGCGTCGGAGTCTCCGAGGCGGTTGTTAGTGTTGGCGACGCCACGGCACGAGACGATGTTCCTGCCGAGCCTTGTGGTCCTGTGTCGCCCTTGGGACCTTGAGACCCCTGTGGGCCTTGCGGCCCCTGCGGACCTGCCTCACCTTGAGGCCCCTGTAGGCCGGTCTTACCCTGCGCGCCGGTTGGCCCCATAAGGCCCTGGTCTCCCTGCGGCCCTGCTGGACCTTGGGCTCCAACGAGACCTTGGGGACCTTCCGCTCCGGGCTCTCCTTGTGGGCCTACAGACCCCTGTTTACCAAGTTCGCCTTGTGGTCCCTGTTCTCCCTGGGACCCAGGCTTCCCGACAGGCCCGCGCTCTCCCTGTGACCCACCAGGGACGGGTTCACCGGGTACTCCAGTCGGGGCCTCCTCCCGGGCAATGCGCCGGACGTCCTCCTCGGTGAGATTGGTACAGGAGACGAGCGCAAGAAGCAACGGTAAGACCAGAAAGCCGAGTAAGATACCTCGGAACATGGGAACCCCCTTGCGGCAAAGATAGGGTCTACTTTGCCAGAGCGGACCTCTCCAGTGCAGCCGACAAGGGGGTACAAAGACCCCTATCTGCCGGCTGGCACCGGTTCACACTGGAAAACGGACGGGTCTACGCTCTGGCAGTAGCATTATACACAAGAGAGGTCAGCTCGTGGTAATGTCTCATTTGAATCGCCTATCGCCACATGCAAGCGAAGATAGTCTTACGGGCAGTGGACGCATTATTCCGCTCGCACCGCAGGTCTCCCATGCTCGTTTGGGCGGATACTCGCTGAACGGAGGAGTGCGTCCGTTCCTCAGCCTGACAACTCAGTTCTCGAGGGCCTTCGTCATCGTAAATGCGATTGACGTTGCAGTATTCCAGCCCGTCAACGAAGACGGCCAAGTCGAATTGGTCAATCTCGAATGCAGGGTCGGCCTCGACCTGCAAGAAAAAATCGCCATTGGATACGTGAACCCATAGGGCGGCCCGTTCGGTCTCCGATAGCGGAATCATGGGCGTGGGTGTAGGGACAGCAGTTGGGCTAGGACGAGGTGTCACCGTAGACTCCGGCGCGCACCCCAGGACTGCCAAGATGAGAAGGGCGGATACGATGAAAGCCAGCTTCATAAAGGAACCCCCTTGTAGGTGAGGATAGGACTCTTGCTACGGAGATCCGCACCCGCGTGTGCCGACAAGGGGGCACGATGGCCCCATCCTTTCTCAGTGGCACACGCATTGTCTTGGAACTCCGTAGCAGAGCTAGAGTACCGACACCACAAGGGAATGTCAAGGAGTTCTCCCTGACCAGGAATCTCATGCCGCTACACCACCCACATAAAACCACACACATGGCCATCATTCCCAAACCATTACCTCCGAGACTTATGCACTTGCCTGGCAACAGGGACCCAACTCAAAGCTGCGAGCCTTGCTTATCAGCCTCTTGTGATATGCTGGTATCAGGAGCATGCGCCGCCTGAGGAAAACCGCAATCGTCGTTGCCATCTCGCTGGTCCTTCTCTCCTTCAACAGGGGGGGGCTGGACCTCTCGCCCATAGAGATGGCGGCATCGCCCTATCTTTTTGACCTTCTATCCTGGGAGGCCTCTCACCTCCCCGACAAGTGGGTACACAAGCTGGGTAGCCTGTTCCCGTGGAACTCTCAAAGCGATGACGAGAAGACCGGGGACGTGCTGGAGTTCTTCAGGATTGGGCGGGAGATTCAGGGCCTTCCCCCACGTCCGGCCGGCTCCTCGCACTCCACCGCGACCGCTCCACACAGCGGTAAGGAAGCGGAGGGCCTGCGGGATCTTCTGGACAGCCTGCGTAGGAAACAGTCGGACATGAAAGCAGGGGTGGAGGAGACGCTGGAGTCGGAGGTCAGCGCCGTCCTGGTCGAAGAGGGTCTCTCCTATGACATAGGGCTAATCTTTCCACCCGTGGACATGACCCTCTCCAACCCCCCTATGGTCCTGGTGGCATCTCCCCGGGACAGAATAGAGAGGACCAGCACGGTGCTCCTCAAGGCCGACATGAAGGTGGAGGATATGGAGGCCCTGGAGGAGAGGATTCTCCGGGAGCAAGACCTCTCGGCCCTGGTGGAGGACATCAGCGGCATAGCCACCTACCCCACCACAGTCAGACCGGTCTCCCACCTGCGCCATGCCGCCATCACCACCTCCCACGAGTGGCTGCACAACTACTGGTTCTTTCGTCCCCTGGGGTGGAATATCTTCAGCAGCCCGGAGATGAACACGCTCAACGAGACCGCGGCGACGCTGGCAGGGCGAGAGTTGGGGGACCTGGTCTACAGGGCCATAACCGGTGAGCCTATAGAGCCTCCCAACCCCGACCCTCCTGCCATCAAAGATAAAGAGAATGAGAAGCGTTTCGATTTCGGTCGAGAGATGCGAAAGACCCGCCTGCGGGTGGATGAGCTGCTCGGTGACGGGAAGGTGGAGGAGGCCGAGGCGTACATGGAAGACCGCCGCCGGCTGTTCGTGGACAACGGCATCTACATCCGCAAGCTGAACCAGGCCTACTTCGCCTTCCACGGGACCTACGCCACCGGCCCGGCCTCGGTAAGCCCCATAGGCGGCGAAGTGGAGCGGCTGAGAAGTATGACCAACTCGATAGGGGACTTTATAAGGACCATGTCCGGGTTCGGCAGCTACCGGGAGTTCCAGGAATACCTATCGGGCCTACCGGACACGACGAAGGGAAGCCCTACTTGAATCATCCCGCGGCGTAGAAACCGGGGTTATGCGCGCCGCGCTAGCTCTCCGCCGCCTCCCCGGCATCCCTCACGTTCACCCGGCGGGGCCCCTGGGCAGGCTTGGACTCCGAGTCCATGCGCTCGATGGCGTTGTCCACAAAGCTGCGCAGGGCCAGGAGCAACTCCTTGTTGGCGGCGTGTATATGCTGCTTCGTGGACTCCGGGACCAGGTTCACACTCCGAGGCCTGAAGCGCAGGGTGAGGCCCTCTGCGGAACTATAATTAATCTCGACACACCTCTCAGCCATATCAAGCCTCCTTCTGACGGTGAAATCTTACTTGAAGGGTGCTGCCATCGTTATCCTTAACGATCTGGGCGTCTTCCACACCCAGGCCAACCAGAGCCCTGGGCAGGATGACATTGCGGCGGTACTGGCCTACTTGCAGGACAAGCTCATCCCTGCTCTCGATGACGGAAAGGTCTTCTCTATTGGTAAAGGGCAGCCTGACGGTGAGAAGGTACTGCCCGTTCTCCGAAGAAATCTCCTGCACCGGCCCTTCATGGAAGACTTCGGCCGGGTCTCCCTTCGCTATGCTCATGGCAGGCCCTTTGCCGAAGAGGTGTTCTCCCAGGTCCTTCAGGGCTTCGAGGCCCACAACCTCCCGGTCCATCAGGGGCGCCGTCAGCACGGGTACGGGGTCGAAGGAGTCGTGGATGAGTTTCAAGTAGCGGTCGTGAGTCTCTTTCCAGCCGCTGAAAAAGCCATCGCCCATCTCGGCGGACAGGACTCTGTTGCATATGACCAGGTCGGTGTGGTAGCCGTACAGGTTCAAATACGTGAAGGTGCGCTGGGCCTCCTTTATAACCATTTTCTCCGGGTTCATCACCAAACGCACAGAGGAGTTGGAATGGTCCAGCAGCAAATCTCTCATGTTCTCGATCTGGTTATAGAGCCTCTGAATGCTGTCGAACACTTCCGCACCCGGTACGGGCACGCGCAACATTCCCCTGACAAGGGGCCCCAAGGCCGCAGCTACTCTTCTCTCCAGGGGGAAAAGGCGGTTCATGTACCAGCGCGCCATATCGGGGAAGCTCAGGAGACGCAGGGTCTCCGCCGTGGGCGCGCAGTCCACCACCAGCAGGTCGTATAGTCCCTCCTCATGATAACGGTTTATGTAAAGCAGGGCCACCATCTCTTCCATGCCGGGGAGAATGGCCAACTCTTCGGCAGCGATTTCGTCGGCGCCCTGCCATCGCATCAGTGCGCTCAGCCACTCATGGACAGACTTCCAGTGCGTATCCAGCTCCTTGAGGACATCCACTTCCTGCCCCCAGAGGTTGGGGGCCACGGACACCGCTTCGTTGCCAAGACCAGCATCGAAAGAGTCGGCCAGGCTATGGGCGGGATCGGTGCTCATCACCACCGTCTTGTAGCCCATTTGGGCAGCCCTCAGGGCGGTTGCGGCGGCAACGCTGGTCTTGCCGACCCCGCCCTTCCCCGTATATAGTATGATGCGCATAAAGTTTTCCCGCTTCTATATCTAAAGTGGGTAGGCCCCGGGGGCCGGTTTCCGTACCCACTCTACGATTATAGCCTTACCCTGAGCGCTATATCAATCGTTATATCAATGCCGACTGATTCGGTGAACCCCGCGCCTCGCTTTCTTGAAGGTGTTAGGGGCCTGTGCTATCATTTCGATACAGGGGCTATACGGGGGAGAACTTCATGGCCGCCAGGACGAAGCGAAGAGTAGATGTCAGCGTGTCAGGACCTTTCAGAGACCAGGTATCCAGGTCATGGCTGCGAAGGGTAGGCTCTCACACCCTGGACTCGGCCCTGCCCGGGGAATCCTGCCAGCTGAGCCTTGTGATAACGGACGATGATACTATAAAGCGCCTCAACAGCGACTATCGCGGCCTGGACGAGATAACGGATGTGCTCTCCTTTTCTACATTTCACCAGGGCCATTGGGAAGGAGAAGGAGAGCCACCCTTTCAGGGCGATGGCGACGTAACCTTTATTATGCCTCCCGAGGAGCCTCAACCCCTGGGCGAAGTCATAATCTCCTATCCCCAGGCCGTGCGCCAGGCCAGCCCCGGCCAACCGGACTTGGAGAAGGAGTTGGCGCTGCTTGTGGTCCACGGGGTGCTGCACCTTCTGGGCTTCGATCACGTGGAGCCGCTGGAGAAGGATGCCATGCAGGCAAAGGAACGAGAAGTCCTGTCTTATATATTCCCCTAAAGCGGGTGTTCGATGACCTTCCAGGTCTATTACCGCAAGTGGCGTCCTCAGCGTTTCAGAGAGCTAGTCGGCCAGGAGCACGTGTCCAGCACCCTGAGACACGCTGTCCAACAGGGGCGGGTGGCCCACTCCTACCTCTTCTGTGGGCCGCGAGGCACCGGCAAGACCAGCACCGCCAGGGTGCTCGCCAAGGCCGTCAACTGCCTCAACCCGGAGGACGGGGACCCCTGTAACGTCTGCGGTCGCTGCCAGGCGGTGAACGACAGCCGGTTCATGGACCTCATAGAGCTGGATGCCGCCAGCAACCGGGGTATAGACGAGGTCCGCAACATCAGGGACAGGGTCAACCTTGCCGCGGCGGAAGGCGGGTACAAGGTCTATATCATAGACGAGGCCCACATGCTCACCGAGCACGCCTCCAACGCCTTCCTGAAGACTCTCGAGGAGCCTCCCGCCCACGCTATTTTCATCCTCTGCACGACCGAGCCTCACAAGATACTGCCCACCATTATCTCCCGGTGCCAACGCTTCGACTTCCGGCGTCTCATCTCGGAGTCCATCGTTGAGCGACTCAGAAGCATCTGCTTGGAGGACGGCGTAGATGCCGATGGAGAGGCTTTGAAGGTCCTCGCCCACTCATCCGGGGGCAGTCTCAGAGACGCTGAGAACCTGTTGGAGCAGCTTGTGGTGTCCTATGGGAATCACATAAGCGTCCAGGACATGCATGACCTGCTGGGGCTGGGCTGGGGAGAGCAGGCCCTTGAGTTCACCCGCTACCTCCTTATGGGGAACACCTCGGCATCCCTCTCCACAATCAATCGCGTGGCCTGGGATGGGGGAGACCTGCGGCAACTCCACAGGCAGGCTGTCGAGCTGCTGAGGGGAGCGCTGATGATATGCTGCGGCTCCAGGGAGTCCCTGGACCTGCCGGATGAGACGGTGAGGGAGCTGGAAGACCTGGCGTCAAAGACATCCACGGCCAGGGTTATGAAATCGTTGAAACTCCTGGGAGAGGTGAACATGAGATACGACGCCTCTTCCCTTTTACCCCTGGAGCTGGCGGTGGTGGAAGCCTGCATGGAAGAAGCGCCCCAGGAAGCCTCAAACCGGCCTGCCCCATCCGCACGCCCTCCCGCTAGCTCCCAGCCAACCGGGGAACGGGCAGCGCCCCGCCCGTCCGCTCCGGCAGGGAGGCCTGACACGCCTTCGACACCCACCAACCCTTCTCCGGGTAGGAGGACCGCAGAAAGCGAGGGCGCTGGCACAATACCGGCCCGGCCAGCGTCCGACCCTGGCCCTCCCCGTCCTGCGGAGGATGTTCCCGAGGGCCGGAGCAATTCACGACCCGCCACGAAGCCCTGGACAAAGGAGACCAACGGCTCCCCCGCAACGCCGAGGCCCGAAGCCGAACAATCAGGAGGGCCATTACAGGACCAGTGGGGCGTCCTGGTCAAGACTCTGAGCCGCTACAAAGGCAAACGCTTCAACATCGGGGCCTTGCTGCGCGATTGCAAGAGCCAGAGCATGGAGGGGGAGACCCTGGTCCTGACCTTTGCCCACCGCTCTCACCTGGAGAGGATGCAGGAGGAGTTGGATGACCCCCAGGGAATCAGGACGGTGAATGAAGCCCTCTTGAAGACGCTGGGAACATCTTACGAGTTGAGGTTGACCCTTGCGAACGACAACGGGGCCGGCAGCGTTCCATCTACCACCCAGAGCCCTCTGGTAAGAGCAGCCCTCAGCATGGGTGCGAGAATAATGGAGGAACGGGAGCAAGCATGAACAGACAGATGAGGCGGCAGGCTCGACGACAACAGGGCAAACAGCCGGGCGGCCAGGCCCAGCAACCCCTGGCGATGCTCCAGAAGGTCCAGGAAGAGCTGGAGACGCTCACCGTCGAAGGGAGCGCGGGAGGGGGCGTTGTGAAGGTGATGGTGACCGGCAAGCAGACAGTGGAGTCGGTTGAGATAGCGCCCGAGGCGTTGGAGGACGTCGAGATGCTCCAGGACCTGGTGACGGCGGCAGTGAACGACGCCCTGAACAAGTCCCAAGAGATGGCTTCCGAGAAGCTCAGCAGCATCACCGGCGGGCTGAACCTGCCAGGCCTGACGTAGGCCACCTTCTATAAGTCCTGTACATCGTGAGATGCAGCTATGGCAATGATGTTTGAAAAGCTCTCTGCCCACATGCCGCCTGCGCCTATATAATGTATGGGCAGCGTCTCCTTTTAGATGGTGTGGCAGTGGCAATGACACGAGAGGGGTCGTGGGCAACATGACGCGCGGAACGACACAGAGGAAACTCAACGACCTGAATAGAAACGCTACCTAATGTATGGTCTAGGTTGACCCTGGCGCTTTGAGGACACCAGCATGAGCACAGAATACATTCCTGCGGCGGCGCCCCCGCTGGCCCACCTGATACAAGAGCTGAACAAGCTACCGGGGATCGGGCCCAAGAGCGCACAGCGCCTCGCTTACTACGTCATCCGGCTGCCCGTCGAGGAAGCTCACGACCTTGCCGAAGCAATCACGGCGGTCAAAGAGAAGATCGTGCTCTGCTCATCATGCCAGAACCTCACGGACACCGACCCCTGCTCTCTCTGTACCGACTCCCGACGAGACGCGAGCCAGATTTGCGTCGTGGAGGAACCCCTGGACGTGCTGGCCCTGGAACGGACCCACTGTCACAGGGGACTCTACCACGTCCTTCACGGCGTGATTTCCCCCATGAACGGCGTCGGCCCTGAAGATTTGAAGCTGAGGGAGCTGGCCCCGCGCCTGGAGGACGGCTCAGTCAAGGAGGTCATCATAGCCACCAACCCCACCCTGGAGGGCGAGGCCACAGCCATGTACATCCGAAGACATCTGGCCCCTCTGGGGGTAAAGATGACCCACCTGGCCCGGGGGCTGCCCGTAGGGGGAGACCTGGAATACGCCGATGAGCTGACCTTGAGCCGGGCATTCCAGGGGAGACAGGAGCTTTAGCCTATGGCGCGCCCCCGGTCATATAGAAGCGAAGCCCTGGTGCTCAAGTCCGCCCCTCTGGGAGAGGGAGGCCTGATTGTGACCCTTTACACCAGCGAGACGGGCAAGCTCAGGGCAGTCGCACGCGGGGCGCGCAAACCCACCAGCAAGATGGGCGGGCATCTGGAGCCTCTCAATAGAGTGGAGTTGGCCTTGACCAGCCATAAGCCGGGCGGAATGGACGTAATAGCCCAGGCCCAGATGATTGAAGGCTTTGCCTCTCTGAAGGCCAATCTGGAAGGAGTTTCCAGGGGACTGTATCTCGCGGAGCTAATAGACGGGTTCGGCGAAGAGGGCAATATCAACTCGAAGCTGTACTCCCTCGCGGTAGACGTGCTGCGTTTCCTCAACGATTCGCCCCAGGTGGAGCTTACCCTGCGCTACTTCGAGCTTCACCTGCTCAAGTGCTCCGGCTTTATGCCGGAGCTATACAGGTGCGTGGAATGCAGGGAGGAGCTTTCCCAGGACAAGCACCTCTTCAGCCCCGACGCCGGGGGCGCTCTTTGCCTGCGGTGCACCCCCGCAGGCGCCCGCATCCTTCGCTTGTCGGTGGATGCCCTCAAGGTCCTGCGCTTCCTGGACAGGACCCGGCCAGGAGAGCTCTCCAGGCTCCACATCAACAGAGGTCTGCAGGAGGAGCTGAAAAGCCTTCTGTCGGTGACACTGAAATACTGGCTGGATAGAGAAATCCAGTCCAAGACGTTCATGGAGCACCTAGAGCACTCCCGAAGGGCCGGAGTATAAATAGTATAAATAAGGAGTGTTTGAGGTCTCCCTCGACACCGGGAGCAGAAGGGGTCTGTAGTGTTTAGCAAGGTGTTAATAGCCAATCGCGGGGAAATAGCTTGCAGGGTCATACGCGCCTGCCAGAAGCTGGGTATAAAGACAGTCGCCGTTTACTCGGAGGCGGACCGGGATACCCTGCACGTAAGGACAGCCGATGAGGCCTATCTCCTGGGACCGGCCTCTCCCCAGGAGAGCTACCTCAATATGGCCAGGGTTATAGCCATAGCCAGGATGTCGGGCGCAGACGCCATCCATCCCGGGTACGGCTTCCTCTCCCAGAATCCCACCTTCGCAAGAGCGTGCCAGGAGGCGGATATACGTTTCGTTGGCCCTTATGCGTATGTCATGGAGAATATGGGAGACAAGCTCAAGGCGAGGAACCTGGCCCAGAGCGCTGGCATCCCGGTATTGCCCGGCACCAACACGACCATAGACGACTCGCGCGCCACCGCGACAGCCTGGGAGCTTGGATTTCCGCTGATGGTC
The DNA here is from genome assembly GCA_965197405.1 of Dehalococcoidia bacterium. Taxonomy (GTDB): domain Bacteria; phylum Chloroflexota; class Dehalococcoidia; order Lucifugimonadales; family JAGWBF01. The sequence continues at coordinate 517,718 of OZ240206.1, forward strand.
AAGGCCACCCAGGGCGGCGGGGGTATCGGCATAAGCATCGTACACTCCCTGGAAGGACTCAACTCCATAATCCAGCAGCAGAGGTCTCTGGCGAGCAATGCCTTTGGAAGCCCCCACCTTTACTTTGAACGCTATATGCAGGGCGCGTCCCATATAGAGGTGCAGGTGTTGGGAGACGAGCAGGGCAACCTGGTCCACCTGTTTTCAAGGGACTGCTCGGTCCAGCGGCGCAACCAGAAGATACTGGAAGAGAGCCCCACCCTGAAGCTGACCCCGGAGCAGCGCTCTCTCCTGTGGGAATACGCGCTGAAGCTGGCAAGGCACATCGGGTACACCAACGCCGGGACCGTGGAGTTCCTGGTGTCCCCGGAGGGGCAGATGTACTTCCTGGAAATGAACACCCGGCTCCAGGTGGAGCACGGCGTCACGGAGATGATAACGGGGCTGGATATAGTGGAGCTACAGCTGCGGGTGGCCGCGGGAGAGCCTTTGCCCATCACCCAGGAGGACGTTCGCGCCCACGGGCACGCCATAGAAGCTCGCATTTACCCCGAAGACCCGGACACTTTCATACCTGCGGCGGGCTTTATCCACAACTTTCACGAGCCTTCTGGGAAACACGTTCGCGTAGATAGCGCCCTCTTCCCAGGCTACGAAGTGACCACGCACTACGAGTCCCTCCTGGCAAAGCTAATCTGCTGGGGCGAGACGCGGGAGGAGGCCAGGAAACGCTTGTCCGGGGCGCTGGATATGTTCCGCATCGAAGGTCTTAAGTCCAATATCCGCGCGCTCAAAGACGTGCTGGCCCACCCCAGCTTCGCAGACGGGACCTATCACACGGGACTCCTGTCCATGATGGCGGCGGCCCCCAAAGGGGCTGGTGAGACTAAAGCGCATCCCCCAGGCAGGAACGGGAAAGGAGATAAGGAGCTGGCCGCAGCTATTGGAGTGGCCTTGCTTCTGGCCATGAACGGCGATTCGGGGGGTGCTGGCGGCTTCCACGGCAAGGGCAACGGTTCCTGGAAGCTCTACGGTCGAAGGGAGCAGATGCTCTCCCGCAAGCTAGGGAGCAGGGGTTGGCGATAAGGAGCATCCGGGTCAGGGTCGGGGAGCAGTGGTACACCGTCGAGGTGGAGGACCTCTCCACCTCCCCCGTCAGGGTCACTGTAGAAGGAGAGACCTTTTACGTAGAGGTAGAGGGTCTACCCCAGGCAAGGCGAAGTCCCGCACAGTCCAGGACTCCCCGGTCGGCGGCTTCCGAAGCCAGAACTCCCACTTTCAGAGTCTCCGAAAAGGTTATATACTCTCCCATGCCAGGCCGGGTGGTGGCGATAAACGTCAGGCCGGGGGACGCCGTCTCCGCAGGCCAGGAGGTATGCGTGGTGGAGGCCATGAAGATGGAGCAGAGCATCCACACCTCTCAAGAGGGCGTTATCAAGACGGTGCATATACGGCCCATGGACCAGGTAAGCGCCGACGACCCATTGATAGAGTTGGAATGACTCTATGGACTCCACAAGAATGTTACAATGATGGCCTTGGCCGGGGGCTGTTTCGAGTGCAGTGAAGGAGTGGATGTAGATGCCTCAAGAATACATACACGTCAAAGGGGCGCGAGAGCACAACCTGAAAAACATTGACGTGACGATTCCGAGGGATAAGCTGGTGGTCATCACCGGCGTTTCAGGCTCCGGCAAAAGCTCCCTGGCCTTTGACACCATATACGCCGAAGGGCAGCGGAGGTACGTCGAGTCCCTGTCCGCGTACGCTCGCCAGTTTCTGGGCCGCATGGAGAAGCCCGACGTGGAGTACATCGAGGGCCTCTCTCCCGCCATCTCGATAGACCAGAAAGGCGTCTCCCACAACCCCCGCTCCACGGTGGGGACCGTCACCGAAGTGTACGACTACCTGCGCCTGCTTTTCGCCCGCGTGGGGCATCCCCACTGCCCCAAGTGCGGGAGGCCCGTGGAAAAGCAGACAGTCCAGCAGATTGTGGACGCCATCCTCAGCCTGCCCCAGGGCAGTCGGATCATGGTAATGGCGCCAAAGGTCCGCCGCCGCAAGGGAGAACACAAGGAGGTATTTGAAGATGCCCAAAAAGCCGGGTTCGTGAGGGTCAGGGTCAATGGCACCATCCACCAGTTGGAGGACGTGGGAGACCTGAAGCTGGACAAAAAGAAATGGCACTACATTGAGATAGTGGTGGACAGGCTGATAGTAGACGAGGGGATGGAGGTGGGCCGGGTGGCCGACTCGGTGGAGACGGCGCTCAAGAACGGGGATGGCGTCGCGCTGGTGGACGTGCAGGGGGGCGAGGAGCTGATTTTCTCCGAGCACTTCGCATGTGTTTACTGCGGCGTCAGCCTTCCCGAGATCGAGCCTCGCACCTTCAGCTTCAACAGCCCCCACGGGGCGTGCCCCGCTTGTGCGGGCCTCGGTTTCAAGCTGGAGGTGGACCCCGACCTGATTATACCCAACAAAGAGCTTTCCCTGGGCGAGGGCGCAATAATACCCTGGGTGCGCGCCGGCACCTCGACGGGATGGTACAAGAGTCTCATCGAGTCCGTCGCCAAAGCCTACGATTTCTCCACGAAGGTGGCGGTGAAAGACCTGCCCGGCTGGGCGTTGGACCTGCTCCTGTACGGAAACAAGGGTGAGCCTGTGACCATGCGGCACAAGACCCACGCAGGCCACGTATACAGCTGGGAGACCAACTTTGAAGGGGTGATACCCAACCTGGAGCGCAGGCATAAAGAGACCGAGTCGGACTACATGCGCAGTGAGATGGAGCGGTACATGGCAGCGCAGCCGTGCGGCCCGTGCGAGGGCAGGCGTCTGCGGCCCGAGGCCCTGGCTGTTCGGGTCTGCGATGTAGGCGTCATGGAGGTTTGCGCCCTGACCATAGACAACTCCCTGAAGTGGACTCAGGACATCAGCGCGGAAGGGTCTTCATTTGAAGCTAATGGCGAGGCTAACGGCCAGGCCAACGGGACGGTCGGCGACGGCAGCAGCAGCGGAGGGGTCATGTCCCCGCGAGAGAAGACCATAGCCTGGCAGATACTCAAGGAGATTGAGGAGCGCCTCAAGTTCCTGACAAACATCGGGCTGGGCTACCTGACCCTCGACCGCACGGCCCAGACCCTATCGGGCGGTGAAGCCCAGAGGATTCGCCTGGCTACGCAGATAGGCTCCGGCCTTACCGGCGTCCTGTACGTGTGCGACGAGCCTACTGTGGGCCTGCACCCGGTGGACGACATCCGCCTCATAGAGACCTTGAAGCGCCTCCAAGAAGTTGGGAACACCGTCGTCGTCGTGGAGCACGACGAGGCGGTGATGAGGGCCGCGGACTACATCCTGGACCTGGGTCCCGGGGCGGGAGAACACGGGGGCAAGGTGGTAGCCACCGGCACTATTGAAGACGTCATGGCCTCTACAGGCTCCATTACCGGCGACTACCTCAGTGGCAGAAGGCAGATTCCCGTGCCCGCCAAGCGCCGCTACACCAACGGGAAGCACCTGTTGATAAAGGGAGCGCAGGAGAACAACCTCAAAGACGTGGACGCCCAGATTTCCCTGGGGCTTCTGGTCTGCGTTACCGGGGTCTCCGGCTCCGGCAAGAGCACCCTGGTCTACGAAATCCTGTATAAGAAGCTGGCCCAGCTGCTCTACAGGGGCAAGGACAGGCCGGGCCGCCATGACACAATCCTGGGTGTGGAGCACATAGACAAGGTGGTGAACATAGACCAGTCACCCATCGGGCGCACGCCCCGCAGCAACCCCGCCACCTACACGGGTACTTTCACGCCCGTAAGGGAGCTTTTTTCCTCCCTGCCCGAGGCCAAAGTGCGAGGCTACGCCCCCGGACGGTTCTCTTTCAACGTCCGGGGAGGGCGCTGCGAGGCCTGCGAGGGTGAGGGACACATCCAGATAGAGATGCAGTTCCTCCCCGACGTGACGGTGCCCTGCGAGGTATGCAAGGGGCAGCGCTACAACCGCGAGGCGCTGGAGGTGACCTTCAAGGAGAAGAGCATCGCCGACGTGCTGGCTATGACAGTGGACCAGGCCCTCGAGTTCTTCTGGAACTTCCCCAAGATACGCTCCAAGCTGGAGACGATGCGGGACGTGGGGCTGGGGTACATCCGCCTGGGACAGCCCGCCACCACCCTCTCCGGCGGTGAGGCGCAACGAGTGAAGCTCTCCACCGAGCTTTCCCGCAGGGCCACCGGCAAGACTCTGTACATCCTCGACGAGCCTACCACCGGGCTTTCCTTCGAGGACTGCGCAGCCCTGCTCAGGGTGCTGCACCGGCTTGTTGACGCAGGAAACACCGTAGTGCTCATCGAGCACAACTTGGACGTGATAAAGAACGCCGACTGGATTATAGACCTGGGCCCCGGCGCAGGAAACAAGGGCGGTTACGTAATCGCCACCGGCACCCCCGAAGAGGTGATGATGTCAGAGGACTCATACACGGGACAGTATTTGCACAAGGTGCTGAACGGCGCCACAGCACATTAGCCTTCAGTCTTCAGGCCGGGCAGCAACATACCTCATCACAGCGCCGCCGGGCCAAAGGGCCTGGAATATTCGAGGCGCTCGTCCACAGGGTTGACGTTCAGGCCGAGGGCCTCCAGAGCACTCGCCCCCAGCAGTGGCATGGGCACACCCATTGAGGCCACAAGAATGCCGCCTTCCCTATCCATCAGTCGCAGGTAAGCGACTCCCACCCGGGCTTCTGCCGTTCTGCTATCTGCAAGGACTATTTTTGAAGCTACCGGAAAGGAAATGCCCAGACCGTCAGCCAGCCCCGGGGGCAGAAAAGTGTAGAAGGAGCCTGTATCCACCAGGAACTCCACCTCTTGCAGGCTGTCTTGCCTCAGACCTATGTGCGCTTTTACCTTCACCAAGCCCATCTTTAATCCCTATTGGGGCGTAAGACATTATAGACATTGAGCCAGTGACGTCACGGGTATTGTAACACAACCCTTGCTTGGCGCTGGCTGGTGCCACGGCTCGCCATTCGTGGACTATCCTCATTGACCGTTCATCTGTAAGGTGCTATGGTTGCAGTGAGCTTCTTGGACCTATGCGTGGTTGTAAGTCGTCATGGGTTGGAAGCGCCTGCCAATGGCAGGCCGGTGTGTAGACGACCGGAGTTGGCTGGGTGGCAAATGAAAAGGAGGGAACCATGTGCCTGAGTTGCGGATGCGGCGAACCCCATGATAACCACGGTGACACCCGACATATTACCCTGGAGATGCTAGAGGCGGCGGCAGCGGCGGCTGAAATCAGCGTGGATGACGCCGCCCATAACATCGTAGATGCGGCCCACGCCCACGGGTCCCATTAGAGGCAAAGAGGCAGGCGGCGAACTGTCCCTGGAACCCGGCAGGGCAGTTGGGGAGTTGTGCAGACGTGAGCGTCAAAGACGTTTTACAAGGGAAACCCCTTGGCCATCCCAGCCACCCCATGTTTGTACACTTTCCAACTGCCCTTTTCCCCACGAGCGTCCTCTTCGACCTCCTCTCATGGGGCATCGCCGAGCCGGAACTGGTCAGGGCAGCCTTCTACAATATCTCCGTGGGACTGGCCGGGGGATTGCTGGCTGTCTTGACAGGGTTCGTTGACTATCTGGGCATGGTCCCCGGCTCCAGGAAGCACCGGGTAACTACCTGGCACATGCTGGCCAACCTGCCCCTGGTCATCATATTCGCCATAAGCCTGGGCCTCCGGACTCTGGAAATGGACGCCGCAAGAACGCCCCTTCATATCCTGCTGCTGTCCCTCGTCGGACTGCCCCTGCTCGTAGTCGGGAACTACTTCGGCGGCGAGCTGGTCTACAGGATGGGCATGAGGGTGAACACGGGAAGGGTGCGGGAGACGCCACTGCTTCACCGGGCGGTCGCAGTAATGAGGCGAAGGTTCAAAGCAGGGGAGCCGGTGTGAGTAAGAAAAGGAGGTACGCATGGTTGACCTCAGACGGGCAGCAGCCATCGTAGGCATACATGAGCACCCCACCAGGTACGCCCCGGACAAGAGCGAGCTACAGGTCCAGGGTGAGAGCGCCATCAAGGCCCTGGAGGACGCTGGCTTATCGAAGAAGGACGTGGACGGCCTCTTCACCTCCTCCGGTTCGGTGCGTATGAGCGGCCTGAACCTGGCGGACTATTTGAACCTCTACCCCAGGTACGTTGACAACACCTCGGTAGGGGGAGCGTCCTTCGAGTTCCATCTCTCCCACGCCATAACGGCCATCGCTGCGGGGCGGATTAGCTGCGCCCTGATAACGTACAGCAGCCTGGCCCGCTCCGGCGGGGCGTCCATAGGCACGGGTGGGGTCGGGCGCTTCGGACACCCCGTCCTGGAGCCGTCCCCCGACAGCTTCGAGGAGATGTACGGGTTCACCACCGTGGGTCTCTATGCCATGATAGCCCAGAGACATATGCACCTCTACGGCACCAGGCCCGAGCAGCTTGCCGAGGTCTCCGTAGCGATGCGCAAGCACGCCTCCATGAACCCCCATGCGCTGTTCCGCAACCCGATAGGCGTCGAGGACGTGGTTACCTCTCGTATGATTTCATCGCCCCTGCGCATTCTCGACTGCTGCGTCATAACCGATGGCGGCGGCGCAGTGGTGGTAGCTTCCCCCGAGGTGGCGAGGGGCTGCAAGCAGCGCCCCGTGTGGGTCCTTGGAGTGGGCGAAAGCGTAGCCCACCAGGGCGCGGGCCAGCGAGACCTGGTCTATATCGCGGCGAAGCAGAGCTGGGAGCCGGCCTTTGCGATGGCGGGGGTGACGCACCAGGACATTGACATGGGGATGATATACGATTCCTTCACCATCACCGTCCTGACCACGCTTGAAGACCTGGGCTTTTGCGAGAAGGGCGAAGGCGGAGATTTCGTTTCAGGTGGGCGTCTACAGCTAGGAGGCGAGCTGCCCATCAATACGGACGGGGGCGGCCTATCCTCGAATCATCCCGGTATGCGAGGCATCTTCCTGCTGCTCGAGGCGACCAGGCAGCTCCGTCACGAGTTCGACGGCACACCCCGTCAGGTGCCGGACTGCAAGATAGCCCTGTGCCACGGTACGGGAGGGACCATTGGCTCCAGACACAGCGGCGGCACAGTAATCCTTGGGAGGGACTAGCCATGCCTGAATGGAAGAAGCCGTTACCGACGGTCTCCGGCGAGACCAGGCCCTTCTGGGAAGCCTGCCGGAGGGGAGAGCTGCTCATACAGAAGTGCGACGGGTGCGGGGAATACCAGTTCTACCCACGGGGCATCTGCGCCAACTGCTGGACCGCCAACATCGGGTGGGTAAAGGCCAGCGGCAACGGCACGGTCTGGGCCTTCACCATCACCTACCAGAACCGCACCGCCGGGTTCGCCGAGGATGTCCCCTACGCTCTGGCGCTGGTGGAGCTTGAAGAGGGGGTCAAGATGTTTACCAACATCGTGGAGTGCGACCCCAGGGACGTGAGAATCGGTATGCCGGTGGAGGTGACTTTCGTACAGGCCACCGACCAGATAAAGGTCCCCTACTTCAAGCCGAAGTCCTGACCCTGAGCTTGCCAACCTGTCTGCTACCAGGCAGAGGCAGAGGGTCTTTCTATTGTCACCCCGAGGGGAGCGAGGGGTCTAAAGACCTGGCTGACTGTGGTCTTGTTCGGGCCGGTACGGCTTGATTCCGGTTTTTGTTAGGCCCCATTTTAGATTCCTCGCTGCGCTCGGAATGACATCAGAGGGGGTGCAGGCTATTTTCATGGTAATGACATGATGGGGTACTCGGAATCACTATGGCCTTGCCAAGGCCACATCAAGGTGGATGAAAAACCTTTCTTCACATTAATACAGATCCCCACCGCGTGTCATTCCGAACGCAGCGAAGCGGAGTGAGGAATCTCAGACGCGGGCTTATTCGAGGGCAGAGATTTTTAGATTCCTCGCTGCGCTCGGAATGACATCAGAGGGGATGTAGGGTATTTCCATGGTAATGACGGGATAGAGGAGTTGGGCAGGGGAAGGGCGGCTAGAGCTTCACCAGGTTGCGGAACCGCCGGTCGCTGCGGTAGGGGCCAACAACCGCCAGGTTGAGCTTTTCCTCCCGGATGAGGTCTCCGGCCAAGCGTTCCACGTCCTCCGTGGAAACGGCGTCTATCCGCTCAACCACCTCATCAATGGTCCGCACCTTTTCGATTAGCGTCTCTTGGGCGCCCATCCACATGGCTACGCTCCGGCTGTCCTCCATACGCAGGAGCATCCGGCCCTTGGAAAGCTCGCGCGCCTTGTCCAACTCAGCCTCGGGGATGTTGCTCTGGAGGCCGCTGAGCTGCTCCAGGATGGCGCTCACGGCCCTGGAGCTCTTCTGGGGTTCGACGCCACAGTAGATAATCAGAGAGCCGCAGTCCCGGAAGAGGTTTATCGAGCTATGCACGTCGTAGGCGAGGCTTTGGTTCTCCCGCAACTCTAGGAACAGGCGGCTGCTCATGCCCTCGCCCAGTATCACGTTCATCAGGCCCAGCACGTACCGGTCGGGATGGGTCAGGGACAGGCCGGGGAGGCCGATGCACAGGTGGGCCTGATCAGTCTTTCGCTGCTCCACCTTTATGCGGGGCTTCTCCTGGCCGTCCTGCACCGCATACCAACTCATGGGCTTCTCGGGCGCCCAGTCTTTCAGGGCCTCGCCCAGCAAGTCCACTATCTCTTCGTGGGATATGTCTCCGGCCACCGCCACGGCAGCATTTCCTGCCGTGTACTGGTGCCTCATATAGTCGGCTATCTGCTCGGCAGTAATGCCCTTTACCGACTCCTGGCTTCCGCCCACGTCTCTGCCCATAGGCTGGTCGGGCCAGAGACTCTCATCAATCAAGAGGTCAACCCGGTTGGTGGGGTAGTCGTTGGTCATCCGCAGCTCTTCCAGGACCACCTCGCGTTCCTTCTCTATCTCTGTGGGGTCCAGAAGGGGATTGAGCATCATGTCTATCAGCACCGATAGGGAGCGCTGGAAATGAGGCCTTGCCACCTTGCACCAGAACACCGTCATTTCCCTGTCAGTGCTGGCGTTCATGATGCCGCCGACCCCCTCCACCGCCTCGCTCAGCTCCCTGGCAGTGGGCCAGCGCTTCGTGCCTTTGAAAAGCAAATGCTCCAGGAAATGGGACACGCCCGCTATCTCATCGGACTCGTACCTGGAGCCCGCTCCTATGAATACGGCCATGGACACGGAGCGGGTGTGGGGCATTGAGGATGTGAGGACGCGCAGCCCGTTATCAAGTACAGTCCTCTGGTACATATTCACCTCTATCAGATTACGGCGGGCAGATTATGAATGAACGGCTGCCACAGCCCGCATGCTAGCTCTTCAGCCACTCTACATCGCCGCAAAGGTCGTCAGGATGGGGCTTCGAGTCGAATATCCGGACCTGCTCCCTGGTGTTGCCTATGGTTGTATCAATGCCATGACCGGGATAGACGGCGATGTCATCGGGCAGTGCCAGAAGTTTGCTGACTATGCTGTCTTTGACCTGCCGGAAGGTGTCCGGGGAACGGGTCTTCCCGGGACCGCCGGGGAAGAGGGTATCGCCTGAGAAGAGGTGCTTTCCGGTGAGCAGGCACAGCGCCCCCGGTGTGTGGCCGGGTGTGTGCATAGCCACCAGCTGAACCTTGCCCACCTGGTATGATTCGCCGTCCTTTAGCTGGAAGTCCGGGGAGGTGGGCAGGGCATCCGCATCATCAGGATGGGATGCCACCGGAGCGCCCGTGCCGTCTTTCATCTGGCGAAGGCCGTCGGTATGGTCCCCGTGCCGGTGAGTGATTATTATGGCCTTTACCTTGACGTCTCCCACCTCGTTTAGAAGCTTTTCAGGCTCGGCGGGCGCGTCTATGATCACACCCTCTCCCGTCTCTTTGCACGACAGGATATATGAGTTGTTGTCCACTGGCCCCATGTGGGCCACTTTGACTATGCGTATCTCCTCGTTTTCGTAATGAACAGCCATCTTTAACCTCCATGAACGCTGAGTCCATACCCATATTACCAGAAAAGCCCTCGATAGCATAGTGAGGGGACTGTTGCATACTGCCACGTTCCAGTGATAGACTCAATTTCGTCCACCAGACACTCCACCCATACCAACAAATCTGTACCGCTACGGACTGAATTTGTACCGCTACGGGCTGATAGGCGATATGTCCTCAGCGGCGCTTGTCGGGACCGACGGCTCCGTAGACTGGTGCTGCTTTCCGCGCTTCGACTCACCCAGCGTCTTCGCCGCCATCCTCGACCCGGAGGCCGGGGGGCACTTCCGAATCAGTCCCGCCGGCCCCAGTCTTGACACCCGGCAGGAGTACCTCCACGACACCAACATTCTTGAGACCACTTTCAGCACGGCCACCGGCGTAGTCTCCATCACCGACTTTATGCCCGCCGCCGACGATGACGACGACAATCCCGAAACGCCGCCGAACGCTCTCCACGAAATCCACCGGACCGTCACCTGCCTCTCCGGGGAGGTTGACCTGCGCTGCGATTTCCAACCCAGGCACGACTACGCCCGCTCTCTCCCTGTCTTTCGCGCCCTGCGCGGCCATTCCGGCGCCGCCGTTCAAGCCCGTGGGGGCCGCCAGACCCTGACCCTCCTGGCCAGCGTTCCCCTCCGGTTTGACGACCACGGCGTCACGAGCAGCTTCACCCTCACCGAAGGACAGACAGCGACCTTCGTCCTTGCATACGGCCACGGCCGCCCGGCCAGCCTCGAAGGGTATCACACCTCGGAGAAGCTCGACTATACCAGGAGCTACTGGCGGGGGCTGGTAGCCAGAATGAACTACGACGGACTCTGGAGAGACGCCGTCGTCCGCTCCTTCCTGGCTCTTCACCTTATGATGTACCGGCGCACCGGGGCCATCGTCGCCGCACCGACGACCAGCCTGCCGGAGACCATCGGAGGCTCGCGGAACTGGGATTATCGCTTCTCATGGCTGCGCGACGCCAGCTTCACCGTGGATGTCCTCTATCGCCTGGGGGACGATTACGGGGCCGACCGATACATGAACTGGCTGCTGGAGCAGTGCCAGCTGGGCCGCCGCAAGACTCGCATCGTTTACGGCATCAGCCCCAACTCATCACTCCGGGAGCACACCCTGAACCATCTGAAGGGGTACGAGGGGTCCCGACCCGTCCGCATCGGCAACGCCGCCGCGAGGCATCTTCAGCTGGACGTTTTCGGGGAAGTCATCGTCTCCATCCACTCCCTGCTCGTGCTTCATGGAGAGATACCGGCGGAGGCCTGGGAACTGGTCCAGGAACTGGCCGAAATAGTTATGGCCAACTGGCAGCGAAAAGACCGGGGCGTTTGGGAGGTGCGCGGCGAGCAGCAGCACTTCGTGTATTCCAAGGTAATGTGCTGGGCCGCCCTCGACTTTGCCGCCTACATTGCCGCGGCTATGGGGCACCGGCGATTGTACCGCCGCTGGTCCCTGGCCGCCGACGGCATCAAGTCCGAAATCCTGGACTCGGGATGGAGCTCCGCCAAGCAGGCGTTCCGCCAGCGATATGGCCGCGACGCCCTGGACGCCTCAAACCTGGCCATACCCTTTATGGGCCTGGTCCCGCGCGACGACCCCCGCATCCGGCAAAACGTGGACGCAATAGAGCGAGAGCTGACGGACGGCCCGCTGGTCTGGCGCTACCTCCCGGAAGAAACGGATGACGGGCTGGAGGGCCAGCAGGAAGGCGCCTTCACCCTGCTCAGCTTCTGGCTCATTGGGAACTTTATCTACACCGGCCAGACCGACCGCGGCCTCGATTACTTCCACGAAGTGATCACAAAACAGGCCAACCACCTGGGCCTCTTTGCCGAAATGTTCGACCCGGTCTCCAACCGGCAGCTGGGCAACTTCCCCCAAGCCTACTCCCACATTGGCCTGATTCACACCGCCCTGAACCTCTCCGGCTTCATCGCCAATACCCCCACCAGGCTCAGAAACCGCTCGCGGTAGCTGTCCGACGGGGACGCGCGGCGTATTCTCGTTGCATTTTGGGATGAGTAATTACAACCACAACCGAGTCCGACGAGTCCCGGCTGGGGCGGCTGGAAGGGCAAATGGAGCAAGTGCTGTTGGCCATCCGAGACCTCCGGCAGGAATTGCGGGACCTCCGCCAGGAGCTCCGAGCGGTCAATGCTCGGATAGACCGGCTCTTCCTCGCGACATGGGCCATCGGCGGTGGCATCATCGCCGCCCTGGTGGTCCAGATAGTCCGGGCTGGGTAATCCGGAGGGGTCAGGTAACCGGCCCCAATCCATGGTTAGGAGAGTTACGAATTAACCTTATGTGCGATTACCTGCACCCGCTCCTTCTGGCAGCGCCGGTCCCGGCCGGTTTGATGATATAATATACCCCCGCGAGGAGTCGGGTTACTGGAGAGCTATTACCATGCACATAACGGGGATAGGAACCAACCGACTGTCACCTTTGGAATATGTTAGTTTCAATTGTGATGAACGGGTGAACCTGTTCATCGGACCAAACGCGTCCGGCAAGAGCACCATACTGAGGGCAATGAAGGAGTTGTACTCCTTGATGTCGCACGATGTCTCTGATTACCGTCCAGAAGATTACTCTCTAGAGAACTTTGGCAACAATATCTATTATTCCATAGACGGAGGCCCATCGTTTTATTTAGAAGCAAGCGATGATTGGCGACGAGATGATTGGGGTGTGGTGCCTCTCCTGTACATACCGGCGACCCGCGTGAACCTCCCGGGAGTGCACATTTTCAACCAGACCATAGACAAAGAGGCGAATGTCGAAAGTGACACTCCTTTGAAAGACCTGTTTGATACCGACTCCGGTATTTTCGAAGGCCAATATGTAGACTTAGCCATAAATTGGCTTCGCAAGACAATGCCTCACAATCGGAGCGGACAGAGCCAATTCAGAAAAGCTTTAGAGGTTGGTTATGCCTGTGCCAAGAGCATTTGTCCTGAAGTGATATACGATAATGCGCCACACTCCTACGTTGAACTGGACGAAGAACGTGAAATCTCTGACACGGGAAGAGTTGTTCACTATGGCATGGGAATCGTGACAACTGACGATATTTTGGGCGAACCGTTGTACGCCGGCGCTTTGAGTTCAGGCACGCAGGGAACCCTCTTGTGGGTCTGGGCCTTGGTAATCAAAATGGTAAACCACTATGGTTGGGCGGAGGGGTGGGAGAAAAAGCCGGCCATCCTGCTGATTGACGAGATAGAGAACCACCTGCACCCCACCTGGCAGCGGCGGGTTATCCCGGCGCTGCTGGAGCATTTTCCGGCGTTGCAGATATTCGCCACCACCCACTCTCCCTTCGTGGTGGCCGGTCTGAAGGCCGGGCAGGTGCACCTGCTGAAGCGGGACGAAAACGGTAAGGTTACCGCCACGACCAACACCGAGGACGTCATAGGCTGGACGGCGGACGAAATCCTCCGCACGATGATGGGCGTGGAGGACCCGACTGACGACAGAACGGCAGCGGCCGCGCGGGAATTGCGGCAACTGCGCAAAGAAGGAGGGCGAAGCACCCAGGAAGCGGAGGAAGAGCGCCAGCAGCGGATGCAGGAGTTGCGGCAACGGGTGGACCGGGACTTGCTGGCCGGTGGACCATGGAAAAAGCAGCGTGAGTTGTTTGAGCAGCAATTCGCTGAAGCATTGGAGAAACACCGGCAGTCGCAGAGCTTCAACCAAGAGAACGGATAACCATGCGTTCGGTAAAACGCTCTCCGGAACCCGCATTCATTGCCGAACTCCGTACTGCGCACACCCAATGGGACGATTTGGACGGAGCCGACCGCAGACGTATACGTGATGCCCTGCTCCAGGATTTTGGGCCAATTTGCGCCTACTGTCAGCAGCCCTGCCAACCTACACGGCCACGAACCCAGAGCGGTACCGAAGAAACATTGTCCCCTACCGACGAAGAATCCATAGACCACTTCCGGCCTCTCGGCAGGTTCCCTGATCTCCGGCTTGATTGGCTAAACTTGATTTATGCCTGCTACCGGTGCAATCAGAGTAAAGGTGGAGAATGGCCAACTGGTGACGATATGAAGAACCGGATTCTGAGCGCCGTCTATCGGCCTCGGTATACGCCAGTATCCGAGTATGTCAACCCAAACGAAGCCAATGGCAGGAGGCCAGCGCATGAGTTCTTCAGCTTCAATGTTGACAGCGGTGAGATTATGCCCGCGGCACTACTTGACGAGGAGGAATGGTCCATCTCCCGGAGGACCATTGAGGACATTGATCTGAACGACGGGCGCAGTGGACGAGAAGCGTACGAGCCAGACCATTTATTCAATCAGCGTCGATACCATCTATATCTGTTCATAGAGCGACTTGGCGCAGACCCCGACTTGAGAGACCAGATAATGCAGGGGGCCACGTTGCTGAACCAACCCTTTTCCGGGTTTATTTCCGCTTACCTTACGAACCGCTTCCCCCCGCTTGGCCGACTGTTCCAGCAGCACTGACGCCCAAACAGGCTTGGGTGAACCAAGGAATTCACCCAAGCCTGTCAGAGGGCCTGTTCTTGACTATTACCACATGGCCCGCTTCCCCCGTCGGGGTTGCTCAACTCACAGAAGGCCGCCCTGGAATATAGCTTTGTGCTTGTGGAAAACCTGGACCCGGTGGCGCGAGGTCTCCGCCACAAAGACCCGGTTCTCATCGTCAACGGCCACCGCTATGGGTCCCCGGAAGGCCTTCTCCCGTTCGCGCAGGCCCTGGGCCAGATCCCTGCCTTTCGTCACTATTGGGTCCAGATCCACACGCTGCCTCGCCCACTTGGACAGGGTTGCCTCGCCGGTCAGCTTGGTGATGAAATTGCCGTCGCCGTCAAACACCTGAAGCCGGTCGTTTTTGAAGTCTGCCACGTAAATATCGCCGTCCTTGTCAACGGCGACGCCGGTGGGACGGTTGAGATCCCCGTCGCCCTGCCCGGAAGCGCCGAATTTCATCAGGAACCGTCCGTCCGGGGAGAACTTTTGGATGCGGTCGTTGCGCCAGTCGGCCACGTACACATCCCCGTTCCTGTCAATTTCTATCCCCCAGGGAATGTTGAACTCGCCGTCACCGCTGCCGGCCGTCCCCCACTTGAACAGGAACCTACCCTCCCCGGTGAATACCTGGACCCGGTTGTTCAGGCTGTCCACGAGGTACAGGTTGTCATTCTTGTCGAAGGCCATCCCGGAGGGACGGTTGATTTCGCCGTCGCCATCGCCCGGCGTCCCCCACTTGCCGATCCAGTCCCCCTCCCTGGTGAACATGGAGATACGGTTGAGCCACTCATCGGCCACGTATGTGTTGCTCTCGGAGTCAAGGGCGAAGGACGTGGGCCACATGAAGCCGCCATCGGGCGTCATCTCCCTTGTCGCTTCTTCCGGGGGAACCTTTTGGCCGAAGTCTCTGACGAACTCCTCGTCTATGGTGAATACCGTGACCCGCTTGCAGGGGAAAAACGCGGGGGTCTCCGTGCCGCGGCTCAGCACATATACCAGGTTTCCTTCGCCGCGGGCTATGTCTACCGGGTAGAAGAACCCGTCCCCGCTGCGGACTTCCTGTCGTCCAATGGTATGGCTGTACTCGAAGGTCAAAGGCGCTATCTGAGTGACCATCTCTTCCTCACTAAAGTGTCCTTCTCAGGAGATGACTGTACGGTAAAACCAGGCGGCCGGGCCCAGCCGGTCATCTGATGAAGTCGAACTGTTCGAAGGACCCACCAAGAGTGGCCTGGGAATCCAGGTCCATCCATTTCTCCAGGATCGTGGCGTAGGAGCCTCGAAAGTCGTTGTTCCACCGGAGGTCGCCTTCGTCCAGCTTATTGGGGTCGAGGGAAGGGTACTCTCCATACAGGCCACCCTTTACATGGTCGCCTATGACAAAGGCCACGCTACCTGAGCCGTGGTCCGTCCCGGAGCCGTTCTCCCGCACGCGCCGGCCAAACTCGGTAAACATCAAGATTACCACCTCTTCATTGGCCTCGTGCTCTTTCAGGTCCTGGTACAGGTCGCTTACGGCGTTGGACACCTCGGACCAAAGCTTGGGGAAGGCAGTTATCTGATTGGCGTGGGTATCGAAGGCGCCCGGGTCAAGGGCGGTGTAGAGTACCCTGGTCCCAAAGTTCGCCAGATGCACTTGGGCGATGTTTTTCACCCATTGGGAGAAGGGGTCCCCGTTGTACTCTATGGTGGAAGAGTAGGTCTGGGGAGCCGTACTGAGAATGTCGGCCCCTTTCAGGGCATCCAGTCCGGTCTGGGACAGGTATTCGTTCACCATGCCGGTCCCAATCATTGGAGTGTACATTTCGGCGAATATATCCAGGGCTTCGGTCCTCTGGTCCTGGCCCTGGATTCCGGTCAGCACGCCGTAAGTCTCCAGGTTGCCTACCGAGGCCACCGAAACTCCGGGGGCCGCAAGGGCCCTGGGAAGGCCGCGTCCGAAGTTCACCCCGGTGAGCACGTTCTCCTTGTTGGGGTCCAGGTCCCGAATGGCGCGTCCCAGCCAGCCGTCCGTGACCATTTTCGCAGGCTCGGCAGTATGCCAGATGTCCATGGACCGGAAATGAGAGCGAATGGGGTTGGGGTAGCCGATGCCCTGAATCACGGCGACCTTCCCCTGGTCGTACAGGTCCTTTACCGGCGCCATGGCCGGGTGGAAGCCGACCTTGTCGTCAATCGCCAGGACCTTCTCCGGCTCGACCTTCAACACAGGCCGGTAGTCCATGTACAGGGGGTCGTTGTAGGGGATAATGGTATTCAGCGCGTCGTAGGCGCCTGATAGCTGAAGCACTACCAGTACCGGGTCTTTCTTGTTGGAAGTCATGTTCTCTCCTCCTTCTCTGAAATGGCTCGAAATGGGTTTATCTCCCAGTATCCTGCGAGGCGGATTCCCAAGGCCGAAGGCTCCGGCTAGGCGTAGAGATATTCCTTTGTAGCTACTATGAGCTGGAGCATCTGGCCGACTTGCTGAGGAAACTCCTCAGCGCCGGTGCGCAACTCGCCAAAGTTCTCGGCGCGGGACACCAGCCTGCGGCGGGTCGCGTCGGACAACTCGTAGTGCCCTAAATCCCGCAGGCAACCATTCACCAGGCCTTCCGGGGAAATCATAGGGCCTTCGGAAGCCATCCTGGTGACTATCTCCTGTATACCCGGGTAGGCTGTATTAGCCACGAAGTCGGCGGTGAAGTTAATGCGGTGCACGAGGGTCCCGCCATCAATCCACTCCTTGCCGGTATGCCAGCCTTCGACGGAAGGCGGGTTGAATAGCTCCTGCCCCATGAACTTCATTTCGTCGAAGATGAACTCGAAGCCGGGCTTGGGAGAAGTCCAGTCACCCACCAGTCGCAAAGTGCCTATCACCGTCTCCACCGGGCCTTTTATCTTGGAAAAGCGGGCCTCTTTGAAGGTGTCGGAGTTGAAGAGCACCTGTAGCATGGAGCGGATGTTGTAACCGGAGCGGAAGTACTCCTCTTCCAGCATCTTTATGGTCTCCGGGTCCTGGGGCGGGGTGTTCATCCAGGAGGGCACTTGAGGCTCATCGGAGACAAAGTAGCTGTACAGGTGGCGGGAGAGGAACCGGGCCGTGGCCGGCTGCTTGACGATGATGTCAATTATATCCTCGCCGTCGAATCGTCCGGTCTCGCCAAGGAAGGTCTTCACCCCGTCATCGTGGTCTTCGGGGTTATAGACAAACGTTGCCTGATAGGGGCCGTAGGGTTGAGTGGGGATGGAGTTGGCGATGGTCCAGCCGGTGAAGGCCCGGGAACACTCCTTCACGTCATCCTCGGTGTAGTTGAACTCGCCGTCCATGCCCACGCCCATAGAGAACAGCTCCAGCAACTCCCGTCCATAGTTCTCGTTGATGGCGCCCTTGTGACTCAGGCAATTGTCCAGGAAGAACACCATGGCCGGGTCTCTGGAAATCTCGACGAGCAGGTCTCTGAAGCTGCCCATCCCGTAGCGGCGGAACATCTCCAGCTCCGCATAAGACGTGGCGTAGCTCTGGGTCTTGCTGTCAGCAGTACAGAGGATGCCATGCCAGAAGAGGACCATTTTCTCTTCCAACTGGGCATTGGAGTTTATCATTCGCCACGCGAAGTACTCCGGGACTCCCCTGGTGAACTGGTTCCACTCGATGAAGTACCGCTCAGCCAGGTCCAGCTCCAGGCCATTGGAATGGTCTTCGGGATTGAGGAGCTCCTCCACCGTTGCCTTGTACCCCTTCGCCGCTCGGGCTTCTAGCTCATCATACTGTGCCCCGAATCCGGCGCGCCGCATCAGGTGAGCCATCAAAGCAATATCCGTATCTGCCATCTGCCTCCTCCTCAGTCTAAAGAACGCGAATCGCTGCCATGTATTATAGCGTCAGCTTATGCCTGTGGCAAGCCAGTATATCATGCCCAGGGTCTTTTAATTCTCGACACCAGGTGAATACAGGCTCCCGCCGCGTGTCATTCCGAACGGAGCCCTTCGACAAGCTCAGGATAAACTCCGCGGTGAGGAATCTAAGAGGCCTGCCTGAAAGGCATAGTCCCTAGATTCCTCGCTGCGCTCGGAATGACACATTGCCACCGCCATAGCATCTAAAAGGCTAAAAGGAAATGCTACCTATCATGCTACACGTCCAGCTCCTTCACGCTGCGGGCGTGGGCCTGGATGAAGCTCTTCCTGAGAGCCACCACGTCGCCCATGAGGGTGATGAATATGGCGTCAGCCCCCATCGCGTCGTCAACGGCTACCTGAAGCATGGACCGGCTTTCGGGGTTCATGGTGGTCTCCCATAGCTGGTCCGGGTTCATCTCTCCCAGGCCCTTGTACCGCTGCACCTGGACGTTGCGCTTGCCGTTCATGGAATCGAGAAACTCGTCTTTGTAGGAATCGCTGAAAGCGTATCTGACGTCCTTGCCCGCCTGGAGCCTGTACAGCGGCGGCTGGGCTATGTAAAGGTGGCCTTCGTCAATGAGGGCAGACATTCGCCGGTAGAAGAAGGTGAGAAGCAGGGTGCGTATGTGGGAGCCGTCCACGTCGGCGTCGGTCATTATTATCACCTTGTGGTAGCGCAGCTTTGCGGGGTTGAACTCTTCCCCTTCTCCGGCTCCCAGGGCGGCTATGACGGCCCGTATCTCCTCGTGGCCCAGAATCTTGTCGGGCTGGCGCAGCACGCGCTCCACGTTGAGGATTTTGCCTTTCAGGGGTAGGATGGCCTGGAAGCGCCGGTCTCGCCCCATCTTTGCGGAGCCTCCGGCGGACTCTCCCTCCACGATGTATAGCTCCGAGAGGGCCGGGTTGCGCTCTGAGCAATCCGCCAGCTTCCCAGGTAGGGAGGAGCCGTCCAGGGCATTCTTCCGTATCACCAGCTCCCTGGCCTTCCGGGCTGCCTCACGGGCCTTCTGTGCGGTAATGCAGTTCTCTACAATGCGCTTGGCCTCGTTGGGGTGCTCTTCCAGGTACAGGGCCAAGGCCTCCCCCAGGGAGGACTCCACGATGCTTTTGATCTCGGTGTTGCCCAGCTTGGTCTTCGTCTGCCCCTCAAACTGCGGATTGGTGAGCTTGACGCTTATCACCGCCGTGAGTCCTTCCCGTACGTCCTCGCCGAGAAGGTTGGCCTGGTCATCTCGCAGAATCTTGTGCTTGCGCCCGTAATCGTTGATGACGCGGGTGAGGGCAGAACGAAATCCGGTGAGATGGGTGCCCCCCTCCTCGGTGTTGATGCAGTTGGCGAAGGAGAAGACCGATTCGTTATAGCCGTCGTTGTACTGGATGGCGGCCTCGACGATGGTGTCGTCCACGGTCTTGAGCATGTAGAAGGGCCTTTCGTTGAGCACCTTCCTGTGGCGGTTCACGCTCCTGACCAGGCTGGCCAGGCCACCGTCGAAGTAATAGGAGCGCCGGATGTCGCCGTCCCTCTGCTCTTCATGCCAGGGGCTTGTAAAGCATACCTCCAGGCTCCTGTTGAGGTAAGCGATCTCCTTGAAATGGCCCACCAGATTGTCGAAATCGTAGTCGAGGTTATGGAATATCTTCTCGTCCGGGGTGAAGGAGACAGTGGTGCCGGTCTGGTACGCCTCACTTTCATCATCCCGGAGCGCCAGCTCCTGCATCACGTCCGTTATGGGTATGCCCTGCTTGTGCTCCTGGGAGTATACGATCCCGTCCCGTCTGACCTCCACCCGCATGTGAGAGGAGAGGCCATTTACCACGGAAGCGCCCACGCCGTGGAGACCGCCGGAGACCTTGTAGGCCCCGCCTCCAAACTTGGCCCCGGCGTGGAGGGTGGTCATAACGGTCTCCAGCGCCGGCCTGCCGGTGGTAGGGTGCATGTCCACCGGTATGCCCCGTCCGTTGTCCGAGATGCAGACGGAGCCGTCTTTCTCGATGGTTATCTGTACCCGGTTACAGTATCCGGCCATCGCCTCGTCCACGCTGTTGTCCACCATCTCGTAGATCAGGTGGTGAAGTCCCCGCTGGTCGGTGCTGCCGATGTACATTCCTGGCCGTAGGCGTACCGCTTCAAGCCCCTCCAGGACCTGAATATCTTTGGCCGTATAGTCTATCGTCATCTTTACTTCCTGTATCTATTTCCTACTCTTCTATTATAGCATACGCCTGCCGATACCCTTTAGAGCGCACATACAGGGCAATCGCACTTTGTTGAGCCATTCCCCCCGGACATCATTACCATGAAAATGCCCTTCGTCACACCCGTGAAAGCGGGTGTCCACATCCCCGACGCCTCTTGGACCCCTGCTTCCGCAGAGCCTGCCTCTGCGAAAGCAGGGGAGTGACGCTGGGAAGGCTGGCCGCTATTTTCATCCCCTTATGTGGCCTCACAAGGCCATAAGCAATTCCGAGCACAGCGAGGAATCTAGGGACCATGCTTTTCAGGACAGGCTTCTTGGATTCCTCGTCGCGGAGTTTATCCTGAGATTGTCGAAGGGCTCCGTCCGGAATGACACGTTGCCGCTGCCATGCGGTCTACTCTGCCCGCCTGCCTGCACGGGCAGGTACAGAGGGGCTACAGCCAGGAGGGGTGTTGCACCCGGCATCAGAGCGGTAGCGGGCGCCGTTCACTGGGCCGAACTCCGGCCCGGGCGTCGTGCTAACCTGTGGGGGCGTGGCCGGACTACGGCCACGCAGCTAGGGCTGGATTTCTCAGCAATGCGGTTGGGACGCCGGGTCTTGGGCATACCTCATCCGGACATATCCGGCGGATATGTCCGGGCCTCAAGCCTGCTCGTCCACAAACCCGGCTAGCTGCTCTGCCTCCCGGCTCGACTTCCCTCTTGGCAAGCACTGGCGCAGCGCGTGGGAGAGGGTCTCTGCGTAGATCGGCTCAATCCCTTTCGTACCGGCGGCATCGTCCCGCGCCGAAGCGGGGAGAAGGCATTGACGGAAGCCCAGCCGAGAGGCTTCGTTAAGCCGCCGTTGCAGCTGAGGTGCGGTACGAAGCTCCCCGCTCAGTCCCACCTCTCCCAGGGCTGCCATTCCCGGATTGAGGGGGATGTTGCGCAGGCTGGAGGATATGGCCAAGGCTATCGCCGCGTCCGTGGCCGGCTCCCGTATTTTCAGCCCGCCCACCACGCTTACTATAATGTCCTGATTGGACAGGTTGAGCCCCGCCCGTCTGCTGAGGACCGCCGCCAGCATGAGCAGCCTGTTATAGTCCACGCCGTTGGCGATTCGCCTGGGCACGGCCAGCATGGAAGGAGAAGTCAGCGCCTGTATCTCCACCAGCAGGGGGCGGCTCCCCTCCAGTACCGGCACTATGGCTGATCCCAGGGCCTCTTCCTGGCGCTGGGATAGCAGGACCCGGGACGGGTCCGGCACCTCTTCCAGCCCGTTGCCGCCCATCTGGAATATCCCCACCTCGTTGGTCGAGCCGAAGCGGTTTTTGGTGCCCCTCAGAACACGGTAAGAGTTGAGGTTTTCCCCTTCCAGGTAGAGCACCACGTCTACCATATGCTCCAACACGCGAGGCCCGGCCAGGGTGCCGTCCTTGGTCACGTGGCCCGCCAGGAGCACCGGCACGGCCCGTGCCTTCGCCCATCGCATCAGTCTGAGGCCGCATTCCCTCACCTGGGCCACGCTCCCCTGGCCGGAGGGTATCTCCTGAGCATACAGGGTTTGAATCGAGTCCACTATAGCCAGGCCGGGCTGAAAGCCCTCCAGCTGCCGTATAATCTGGTCTACATCCGTCTCCGACAGCAGGTAAATCCCCTGACCCGGAAACCCCAGGCGTTCGGAGCGCAGTTTGATTTGGTGCACCGACTCTTCGCCCGTCACATATAGCACCCTGTTGGAAGCCGACGCCAGGGAGCCGGCTATCTGGAGAAGGAGGGTTGATTTGCCTATGCCGGGTTCCCCGGCCATGAGCACCAGGGAGCCGGGCACTATTCCGCCGCCCAGGACCCTGTTCAACTCCGTGAAGGATAGAGCGATACGTTCCTGTTCATCCTGGACAACCTGGGAGAGCTCTTGTGGCTGTGAGAACGCCGCGTCGAGCCAGCCCCGACGAGCCGTGCGGGGGCCATGAGGGGCCTCTACCAGGGGGGTATGCTCTCCACAGGCGGGGCAGAAGCCCATCCATTTGGGGCTTTCATGGCCGCAGCCCTGGCAGAAAAATGTTGTTCTCGTCTTCTCCTTGGGCAATCCACCAATACCTCGTTGGGGTCCGCCGTGGGATGGAGTAGCAGCCTGGGCGTCTATATCCCCTCTAGCACAAGGAGGCCCCGTTCAATCGGAGCCTCCTTGGCGCGCTTACCTTGGTTCACGGTTTCACGTTTAGGCCGAGGGCAAGGCTGCCATCTCTTTGATCCGGATGACTGTGTTGCCCTCTTCTACGTCCAAGACTACGATGTCGCCGCTGTGAATCTTTCCGCCCAGCAACTCCTCCGAGAGCTTGTCCTCCACCGTGTCCTGGATGACCCTCCGGAGCGGCCTGGCGCCGAAGTTGGGGTCGTAGCCTTTCTCGGCCAGGTATTCCTTGGCGGCGTTGGTCGCCTCCATACTGATGCTCTTCTCCGCTAGCTCGCTGCGCACCTGGTCCAGCATCAGGTCCACGATGGCCAGAATATGCATCTGGGACAGGGCGTGGAAGACCACCGTTGCGTCTATGCGGTTCAGGAACTCCGGTCGGAAGAACCGCTTGACCTCGTTCGTCACCTTGTCCTTCATACGCTCATAGGACTGTTTCTCGGTCTGGGCCTCGTCGGTCTTGATGGAGAAGCCCAAGGCCGTCTCCCGCTTGATGAGGTCCGAGCCCAGGTTGCTGGTCATTACGATGATGCAGTTGCGGAAGTCCACCTTTCTGCCCTTGGCGTCGCTGAGGTGGCCGTCGTCGAAGATCTGCAAGAGGATGTTGAACACCTCCGGGTGGGCTTTCTCGATTTCGTCCAGCAGGATGACGCAATAGGACTTGCGCCGCACAGCCTCGGTGAGCTGTCCGCCCTCCTCATAGCCTATGTAGCCCGGGGGCGCTCCGATGAGTCTGGCTACCGTGTGCCTCTCCTGGAACTCCGACATGTCCAAGCGTACCATGCTCTCTTCGCTGCCGAACATGAACTCGGCCAGCGCTCTCACCAACTCCGTCTTTCCCACTCCTGTGGGGCCGAGGAACAGAAAGGCGCCTATGGGACGCCTGGGGTCTTTGAGGCCCGCCCTGGCCCGCCGGACCGCCTTCGATATGCCTACTATGGCCTCGTCCTGGCCTATAATCCGCTTGTGCAGGGCTTCCTCCATGTGGAGGAGGCGCTCCGTCTCTTCCAGGGCCAGCCGGGTGACCGGTATGCCGGTCCACATGCTGACGACTTCGGCGATGTCGTCGCTGGTGACCATAGAGCGCTCCGAGTCCTGCTCCTGGTGCCATTCCTTTTCCAGGTTCTCCATCTTCTCCGCGAGCCGCAACTCCCGCTCTCTCAGCTCCGCGGCGTACTCGTACTGCTGGGACCCTATGGCTTCGTCCTTCTCTTTGCGTACGTTTTCCAGCACACTCACCACCTCTTTCATCGAGAGGGGCGTGGTGCTGCTCCTGAGCCGCACCCTGGAACTGGCCTCGTCTATGAGGTCAATGGCCTTGTCGGGCAGGAAGCGGTCGGCGATAAATCGCGCCGACAGGTTCGCCGCCGTCCGGACGGCCTCATCGCTGATGTCCAGCCGGTGGTGCTCCTCGTAGCGGCTCTTTATACCTCGGAGTATATCCGTAGTCTCCTCTATAGTAGGCTCGGACACCACGATGGGCTGGAAGCGCCGCTCCAGGGCCGGGTCCCGCTCGACGTGCTTTCGGTAGTCGTCCATGGTGGTAGCGCCGATGCACTGGAGCTCGCCCCTGGCGAGGGAAGGCTTCAGGATGTTGGCGGCGTCCACCGCTCCTTCCGCCGCGCCGGCGCCCACTATGGTGTGCATCTCGTCAATGAACAGGACACAGTTCCCGGAGCTTTTGATCTCTTCGATGACCTTCTTCAGCCGCTCCTCGAACTCGCCGCGATACTTGGTGCCCGCGACCAGAGCGCCCATGTCCAACGTGACCAGGCGCTTGCCCTGAAGGGTCTCGGGTATGTCTCCGCCGGCAATCTTCTGGGCCAAGGCCTCCACTATGGCCGTCTTGCCCACCCCGGGTTCTCCCATGAGGACGGGATTATTCTTGGTCCGGCGGCTGAGAATCTGTACGACCCGTTGAATCTCCTGGCCGCGGCCAATGACGGGATCCAGCTTGTTGGCCCGTGCGGCGGCAGTCAGGTCTATGCCCAACTGGTCCAGGGTTGGGGTGCGGGTCGTGGCGGCGGCGCGGGATGTGCCGTACCCCGAACTGGTGGGGGAAGTCTGGCTCAGGATGCGGTGAGTCTCCGAGCGCACCTTGTCCAGGGTGACGCCCAGGCTCTCCAGCACGCCCGCCGCCACGCCTTCTCCCTCTCGGAGCAGGCCAATCAGCAGGTGCTCTGTGCCTATGTAGGTGTGGTTCATGCGGCGGGCCTCATCCACCGCCAACTCCACCACCTTTTTGGCCCTGGGGGTAAGGCCGATCTCCCCCTGGGCCGGTCTCTCGCCGCGACCAATGATGAACTCTACGGCAGAGCGCACCTTGCTCAAGTCCACACCCAGGTTGGCAAGGACACGGGCTGCCACTCCTTCCGTCTCTCGCACCAGACCAAGGAGTATGTGCTCGGTGCCGATGTAGTTGTGATTGAAGCGTTGTGCCTCTTCCTGGGCAAGGGACAACACCCTCCGTGCTCGCTCGGAGAACTTCTCGAATCTGCTACCCATCTCTGGCACCCCTCATTCGGCAGGGCTGGCGGGGGTCACTCTGCTTCACCTACCTGCAACAGGCAGGTAGACAAGTGGGTGGAAAAGGCCCTGCGTAATTTGAAACGTTCCCGGAATCCTCAGCATCTCTGTCCGCCGCCCCTGTCTGCAACAGGCAGGGGCAGTCGGACCGCTGCCCTTTGCGCCTGGAAACTGGGCTATGCTAGGGGTTAAGACTACATGCTCCTATTATAGGCCGCGCACTCAAACAATGTAAAGGTACATTCCCACAGGCTTCCAATATGTTTGCCAGAGGGCCATAGTGTGTGAATATTTTAGCAAGTCCATTGCGCTAGCCACTGTACCACACCTCGGAGTAAAAGGAAAGGGGGATTGCTGGGGGTAACTGTTCAGACTTGGTGAGGTGACTTGGGCGAGTTTCGAGGATGGCATCGCTTGCCGAGCTTCCTCGTAGGGGCATCTCTTGTGGATGCCCCCATCCGTGTACGCCGGGGACTGGGCAACCACGAGGGTTGCCCCTACGATTCGTCTGGTACATGCACATACCCCCCTCGAGGCTGAACAGTTACCGCTGGGAACTTCCCGGGAGTGGCGACCGTGCTTCATCCTCGTCACGGGGCGGCTGCAGGCGGGCAGGCACTGATATACTTGAAGCGTGATGTATGAAAAAGCCCCCCGGCGGTGGCTTATTTTCCCACTCCGTTGCCAGAGCAGTATCGTCAGCGCTGGGGCGTTTCACTTCCGTGTTCGAGATGGGAACGGGTGGGTCCACCCCGCTCTAACCACCAAGGGGCTGTATCACACCTGATAGTATGCGGCTTTTCTCGCCATATGGCAAGGGCTTTCGCCGGGGACTTCTCATCTATTTCTGCGAGCTAATTCAGTCTACGATGAGACTCCCTGGACAAGGGTGTGTTCGTGGTCCTCGCAGGCTACCCAGTGGTACCCATCCTCGAAGAACTCCTTCTTCCAGATGGGCACCGTCTCCTTGATGCGGTCCACGGTCCGGTGGCAGGCGTAGAAGGCCTCTTTGCGGTGGGGAGAGGCCACCGCCACCACCAGGCTTATCTCGCCGATGTCCACCCGGCCTATGCGGTGGGCGATGGCTATATCCTCTATTTCCCACTCGGCCTGCATTTCCCGGCGTATCTTCTCCATCTCCTTGAGGGCCATTTCCTCGTAGGCCTCATACTCGAGGCGGACTACTTTCTGACCCTCGGCGAAGAGCCTGGTGACGCCCAGGAAGGTGACTACGGCGCCGTTGGTGTCCTTCCTGACCTTGGCGGTAACCTCCTCGGGCTTGAGGGGTTGACGGGTAATCGCTATCATATCTTCTGGCATATCTTCACCTCCGCTTACGGGGGGGATGAGGGCTATATCGTCTCCATCCAGGAGCGCCAGGTCGTGGTCGGCGTATTCGGTGTTCACGGCTACCACAATGTCCACGGTGGGGGGGGCCAGGTCGGGGAAGAGACGCCTTATCTCCTTCACCAGGTGGGACACGGTAGCTCCGGGGCCAAGCTCCAGAGCAATCCGACTCCGTCCCGCTCTCTCGCGGTACAGGGCGAAGAAATGCACGTTTACCTTCAAAGGAGGTCTCCTCCAAGACATTGGACAAGGCTTTGGGCCAGCGCAGGTGCCGGGTCTTGAGCCTGGATAGGCTCAAGAATGGCGAGGGCCAAGCGGTATTCGCCTTGCTCTGTCCTGTGCCATTATAGACGAGGCCCTATTACCCTGTCCACCGCCCCGGCGTTTCTATCAGGGCCTTCCAATTGTCACCCCCTGTTCAAGCCAGGGGCAGGCTCCGAGCGGAGCGAGGGGTCTAATGTCCTTGCCTTCTTAGGCGTGCTGCTATCCAAGCATTTTAGATTCCTCGCTGCGCTCGGAATGACACGCGGCGGGGGCCTGTATTCACCTGGCGTAGAGAATTGAAAGACCCCTGCGTTCTATCCGTTAGGAATGGCGCATGTATCGTCTCACGGCTTGTTGGGCCATATTCCAGGATGTATAATGCGGCTGGTGCAGCAACCGTACCATTGAGAATGACGATTGCAGAGCAATTAGCAATTGCAGAAGGAGGTCCGTTATGCCGATTGAGCAGGTCTCACCGGGGATGGAGCGTATTGTGTCACCGGCCCAGGATCTCGAGCTACTGGGCAGCGGCCTCGGCGTTCCGGGGAGGTTGCCCGCCGAAGGACCCCTTTGGTGGAAGGAGGGGAATTACCTCCTTTTCAGTGACATGGGCAACGACCGGACTATGAAGTGGGCTCCGGGCGAGGGCATGTCGGTATTCCGCGAGGCTACCAACCAGGCCAATGGCCTCACACGAGACCTCCAGGGCAGGCTGATAGGCTGTGAGCACAGCGCCCGCCGCGTGACGCGTCTGGAGCAGGACGGGAGCGTCACCGTCGTGGCAGACCGCTACGAGGGCAAGCTGCTCAATCGCCCCAACGACGTGGTGGTAAAGTCCGATGGGAGCATATACTTCACCGATCCAATCTCGGACAACGTAGAAACGGAGCTGGGCTATGCCGGGGTGTTCAGAGTCTCACCGGACTTGAGTACCATCAGCCTATTGGTCCAGGATTTCGACTTGCCCAACGGCCTGGCCTTCTCTCCCGATGAGAGCGTCCTCTATGTGGATGACTCCGGGGCGCAGAACATACGGGCCTTCGACGTGCGGCCCGGTGACGGGATGCTGGCAAATGACCGCCTCTTTTGTGACATGAGGGGCCAGCGGCCCGGCGTCCCCGACGGGATGAAGGTGGACGTCGAGGGGAACGTGTACTGCACGGCGTCCGGGGGCGTATGGGTCGTGGATGCCTCGGGCAAGCACCTGGGGACCATCCTGACCGGCACGGACCAGACGACCAACTGCGCCTGGGGCGGTGAGGACTGGAAGACCCTATTCATCACCACCTTTGAGACACTGGTCAGCATCCGCCTGAATATCTCCGGCGTACCGGTCCCTCCATAGAACAGAATCGCTGTGGCCTTTGCAAAGCCGGATAAAAAGGAGATGGAAATGACGGCTGGCGTCCCCCACCGTCACTCCCGCGAAAGCGGGAGTCCAGTGGCCTGGGATATGGATTTCGGCTCAAAGCCGGCCCCGTACTGGATACGGGGCCGGAATGAGGGGATGGGCTGCATTGGCTGGAGGAGATATGACGGGAATGAGCTTGAGGGATAGGATTGGGTTCGACGGCGGCGCCACGCGCCTTGAAGACGCCCTGGAGACCGCCGCTACCCATGCTTTCCACTACCTGGACTTCAACGCCGACAGGGGGCCTAACCGCCTGGATGAGTGGAGCGATGACCGGGTCCGTTCCGTGCGCGACGCCTGTGAACGCAATAGCATACGTCTTGCGCTGCACACGATGTCGGGCGTCAACACTGCCGAGTTTTCACCCTTCGTCGCCGAGGCCGTGGACCAGTACCTTCGCGCTAACATTGACCTTGCCCGTCGCCTCGGCTGCGAGGGGGTCGTGGTACACGCCGGATTTCACTTCAGCGCGGCGCTGGAGGCCCGCAAGACGGCTTCGCTGGAGCGGCTGAAGCGAGCGGCCGGGTATGCGGAAGAGGTAGGCCCCGTTCTGCTGCTGGAGAACCTGAACTTCGAGCCTGACGACGCCGAGGTCCACTACCTTGCCCATACGGTGGAGGAGTGCCGCCTCTACTTCGACGGCATCTCGTCCGAGCATTTCGGCTGGGCCTTCACCGTCAACCACGCGAACCTGGTGCCCGAGGGCATCGGCGGCTTCCTGGACGCCTTTGGCATAGGCCGCATCGGGGAAGTGCGTCTTGCCGACAACCTGGGCGTCAAGGAAGTGCATCTAAACCCCGGTGAGGGTAACATAGACTTCAAGACGTTGTTCCATCGCCTGGAAACCTCCGGCTACGAGGGATACTACACCATGGCTTTTGGCAACTCTCAGGACAAGCTGGCGGCGCGAGAGATGTTCGCCGGGTACGAAGTCCCGCCCGTGGGCGGGACTTCAGTGGTTAGTGGCTAGGGGGCGGGGAGAGTGCGTGCTCTATCACCTTCACTTCCATCTTGGCGATGTGGCTGGTGGGCACATCCCCCAGGACCTTGCGTTCCGGCGAGGTGAGATACTCCGCCTCCTTGACGGGAATCTCGTCAGAGCTGGCGAAGCTCCGCACCCAGATGAACTCCGTCCTGTCGGCGTTGACCCACGTACCCTCCACCCGGATGCCGAGCTTCTGATGGATTGGCAGAATGTGCTCCTCGAACACGTTGAGCCAGGAGTCCATCATGCCCCGGTTGATCGTGTAGACGCGTAGCTGGGAGACCACGGGCTTCCTCCTCTCTCGCTATGGTCGGGGGCTACGGACGCAGGGCGGCAATCACCTCGTCCGTGTTCCGGACCCGCACCAGCAGCGGCAATACGTGCTTGATGGTCATCTCGTGGACGTCTATCTCGCCGGCGGTGCAGCAGTCGCTGACGACGACGCACTGGATGTCCCTGTTCTTGGCGTCCCTCGCGGTCCCTTCCACGCTGCGCTGGGTCGAAATACCCCCCACCAGGATGGTCTCCGTCCCAAGGACCCGGAGGATGCCTTCCACGTTGGTGCCGTAGAAGGCGCTGAAGCGGGGCTTCACCACCACGTAGTCCTCGTCCCGGGGCGCTAGCTCGTCTATTACCTCTGTAGCCGGTGTCCCCGCCAGCATGGCGGCCCCGCCGCCTCCCCCCACGTCGGCAATGGTTCTCGGCGCGTCGGCGTTGTCCGCCCTGCGATAGGTGGTGATGTAGATTAGCGGGGTGCCCACGGAGCGGCAGTGGGCTATTAGCCTCTGGAAGTTCTCTATCACGGCCTGCCGCTCAGGGGTGACGGTGTACGGGGGTCCCTGGCCCTTTGCCACCGCGTTAATCATATCAATCAGGATTACCGCGCACTTCTTGGGGTCCAGGGTGATGGCTTCGGCCATTCAGCACCTCCTCTTCAGCTTTATGGATGGGGGTCTCGCCGGATGTTCAGGGAACAGATAAGGTCGCAGCAACTCAGCAGCGTGTTCGAGAGTCACACCCACTACATCACCGTCGTCATTCGTGAAGGCGACCAGGTCCTTTCCCACGGTTTCACCGTACGCCCTGGGCTGGTCGGTTGTGAGGACCAAGGTATCGGTGTCGGCGAAGTAATGCACCTTAAGGTCTAAGACTGGGCCGATGTCTGGCATAGTCATGGTTTCCCTCATCGAAGGAAGCAGGGCTGAACCCCGGCCCTATCTACCTGCTACATACGTGGGACTGGTCCGACCAGTACTTTATACTGCAGGAGTTGCATATTACGATGAAGGTCGAAGGGAACTGGTAAATCCCCTCCTTGCACTCCGCGCACAGGCTATCCCGTGTAGCCGTTCGCCTCAGCGGCCTGTTGCACCCGGAGCAACGCCGGACACTCATGCCGAAAAGCCAACCTGCTGCTCCCATAGTCCACTCCCTTTCACCAAAGCTGTGTTGGGTACAGTATAGACCAACCGGCGAGAGTGAATCAACAAGCATCGCGACATCTTGACTAGGCGGGCAGAGTTGCCTAAACTTTGCATCATACCCCCGAGGGTTCCTTGGGCTTTTTCATTCTCGGCTCCAGGTGAGTACAAATCCTTCACAGCGTGTCATTCTGAGGAGCGGAGCGACGAAGAATCTAAATGCCTCACGAGCAGAAGGACACCGAAGGGAAGGTCTTTAGACCCCTCGCTCCGCTTGGAGCCTGCCCCTGGCTTGAACAGGGGGTGACAAGTGAAAGACCCGCGACGGTCCCTCGATTCCTGTCCATTCTCTTTACATTGGCCTGTCATTCTCCTGCTGGAGGTGTCCCCGGTGCTTGAATATCTACCGACGCCCGGCGCCACTCTGGAAGAGGTGGACACTCCCGCCCTCCTTATTGACCTTCCCATCTTCGAGCGCAACATGAACATGGTGGCCGACTTCTACCGGGACACGGCTGCCAAGGTGCGCCCCCACATCAAGGGCCACAAGTGCCCGGAGATCGCCCGTCTTCAGCTTGAGGCGGGCAGCACCGTGGCCGGGGTGTGCGCCGCAAAGCTGGGAGAGGCCGAGGGGATGGTCCAGGGAGGCATCGGGCAGGTGCTCATCTTCAACCAGATTACCTCACCCCCCAAGGTACGCCGCCTGACAGCCCTGGCAAAGCGCGGCGACATCACCGTGGCAGTGGATGATCCGGGCAATGTGGAGGAGCTGTCGGAGGCCGCCCGTGCAGCCGGGGCGACCATCGGAGTGTGCGTGGAGGTGGCTATCGGGATAGACCGATGTGGCATAGCCCCAGGCGAGTCTGCGACTCAACTGGCCCGGAAGGTAGCCGCTTCGCCGGGCCTGCGGTTCGCCGGACTCCTGGGCTACGAGGGGTCGCTGCCCCTTCCGGACTTTGAGGAGCGCACCGTCAGGGCGCGAGAGCGTATCCAGAGGTTGCTGGATACGCGAGAGATGGTCGAAGGGGCAGGTCTGCACTGTGACATAGTCGGCGGAGGAGGCACCACCACCTGGAACATTACCGGGACTTTCGATGGCATCACCGAGGTACAGCCGGGCCGGTACGTCACCGCCGACCTTCTCTACCAAGGTCTGGGAGATTTCGAGGTGTCCCTGAAGGTGCTGTCCACCGTAATCAGCCGTCCCAGAAAAGGGCTGGCCGTCATAGACTGTGGCCACAAGGCCAGCCACCTCAACTTCTCCTCCCACGCCACCAGGGAGAAGTACCCCATACTGCCCCCGGAGTACGACGGATTCCCCCAGGTGGAGAGTCCCCGGGGGGCGCGGGTCGTCTCTCTGGACGCCGAGCACGGCAAGCTTGAGTTGGACGGGGAGGCGGAAGGACTCCGGAGAGGCGACAAAGTGGTGCTTCTGGCCGCCTATCACGGGTCACCACTGAACCAACACGACTACTACCTGGGGGTGCGGGACAGCAGGGTGGAGACGGTGTGGCAGCCCAGCGCCACCAAGTACCGCTAGACCCTACGGTGTTGAGATAATGACGCTGAAATACTTCAGGGTCGCCAAAGTAGGGGATATACCCCCGGGGGAGTACGTGAGGGTGTCTCCGCAGCGCGGCGAGCACGTCCTGGTGTGCAATGTGGATGGCGCCTTCTATGCCATAAGGGACGCTTGCACCCACGACGGGGGGATTCTGGGCTTCGGCGATCTTGAGGGCAACTTGATAAATTGCCCCCGGCACGGGGCCAAGTTCGACGTGACTACCGGGGAGGCGGTGACGCCCCCTGCCGTGACGCCGGTACAGACGTATGCCCTGCGAATCCAGGGCGAACATATCGAGGTCGGCCTGGAGGAGCGCCGGGGCTAAACGCAGAAGGAGGACCAGTCATGTCAAAGGCAACACGGATAGGCGCCCTCGTACCTGCCACCAACCCGGTTGTGGAGCCGGACTTTTATAGCGTGATTCCCAAGGAGATAACCGTACATTTCGAGCGGATGTGGAATGGCCGGTGGGGAACCCAGCCGGAGAAGCAGGGGGACGAGACGTACAAGGTGCAGATGACCAGCGAAGAGGCCAACACCGTTGACTGGGCGCTGTTCGGGATGAATGTGACGGAAATGAATGCGGACGTGGAGCGCGGGATCCGGTCTCTGGCCAACGTGGGACCGGACCTCCTGGTCTATGCCTGCACCTCTGGCACGTGGCATAAGGGCAACCTTGGCTTTGACCGCGAGATGTCGGACCTGATGCAGCGGGCCGGCGGGGTGCCATCCATCACGGCGGTAGGCTCCTGCCTGGAGGCGATGCGATTCATGGGCACCCGTCGCATCAGCGTCGCCGGGCCGTACCGGAACTTTCACCTCCAGAACCGCCTGAAACCCCTCCTGGAGGAGGCGGGGTTCGAGGTGGTCAGCGCCGAGGGCGAACCCTGGATGCAGGACTCCATGAACCCCCGTGAGATTGACGTCCAGGAACCCCAGGTCCTCATAGATTTCGTGCCCACGGTAGTGAAGGAAGAGGCAGACACGGTGTTCTTGCCGGGGACAGCCTGGCGAGCCGTGGAGGCGGCAGAGGAGTTGGAGCGCATACTCGGGAAGACGGTGATTACCGTGAACCAGGCCACTATCTGGATGGCGCTGCGGAAGGTGGGGTGGACGAAGCCCGTCGAGGGGTATGGCCGTCTACTGAGGAGCCTGGCCCCGGCGGGGTAACAGGGGATAATAGAGAGATAAGTCCATCGCGTCCGCGAGCAGAGGATATAAGGGAGGTCCCTGGCATTATGGCCCGGTCGCTGTGGCCCCTTGGCGCCGCGCCCGCCTCCAGACCGATGCAATGGGCCTTCCCACTCATCGGTCTCTTGGCTCTCCTGGGTCTCCTGCTGATGGCCCTGGCCCAGGCCAGCTGCGGCCTTGGCAGCGTCCCCACCGGCCCAACCGACGCTGCCACCTACGCCCTCCCTCCATCTCCGTCGCCACCGCCCACGGAAGGTTCCCC
Organism: Dehalococcoidia bacterium; assembly: GCA_965197405.1. Taxonomy (GTDB): domain Bacteria; phylum Chloroflexota; class Dehalococcoidia; order Lucifugimonadales; family JAGWBF01. Next base: position 551,482 of record OZ240206.1, read on the forward strand.
GGCACCGACCGGGCCGCCGGCCCCCGCAGCTACTTCCACGCCCATCCCGTCGCCGTCGCTGCCCTCGGAGGGTTCGCCGACGCCGACCGAACAGCCGGCCCCGGCCACATCACCCGCAGCGCCTCCCTCTGCTGCCACGCTCCCTCCCCTGCCTGTCAAACCGGAGGAGGCCAGGGAAGCGATCATAGGCGGGCGCACCTTCATCCTGGAGATCGCCATCAGCCCCGAAGAGCGCATCCAGGGACTCTCCAACCGCGACCACCTGCCGCCCGACGCCGGAATGCTGTTCATCTTCGCGGAAGAGTCCGTCCTGGCGTTCTGGATGAAAGATACCCTGATACCCCTGGACATCCTGTTCCTGGACCAGGACCGACGCATCGTCAACATCCACACCATGACGCCGCAGCCTGGGACTCCGACCGACCGTCTGACCGTATACCGCTCCGCGGCGCCGGCGATGTACGCCGTGGAGGTCAACGCCGGGGCCGCAGCAGAGTTGGGTCTGGCACCCGGCATGGTGGTGGAGTTCAGATAGGCTTTCCCCGGGCGTGGGCTTTTAGGGCCTGTTCACATTAAGGCCGCGCAACCTGGGCCGTGTAAGATGTCATCACCATGAAAATACCCTTCGTCATACCCGTGAAAACGGGTATCCACAGCCCTCGGTCCCTGGACTCCCGCTTTCGCGGGAGTGACGATGTGGGGAAGGCTGGCCTCCGTTTTCATGGTAGTGACGTTTCAGCGGGCGGGAATAGCGGAGTGAGACAGGAGGCCGCACTTATCAGGAACCTCGCCTGACGGAGCGTATGGTCCCCATGAGGTAGACTATCCATATGGGCAGCGTCACGATAGATAGGGCCAGCTTCCCTCCGGGCTGGTAGCGACGGCTGAACTCATCGAGGGGTTCCACGATGGCGTATCGTAAGCCTTCAAAGACCGCCTGGGGCAGGTTCACTATGGTAATAATGCCGAATATCACCACGACAGTGATGAGATAAATCCGGGCTACAGGACTCTCACGCTCCTCCGCCGTCTCCAATCGCCTTCTGCCCAGAACGTGCATGGCCCATATAATCGCTCCTATGGCCGTGAAGCTCACGCCCTCAATGAGACCCTCTTCCAGCGCCCGGTCGAGTCCCTTCCGCCTCTGCTCCCGGCGTATCTCGGTCATCTTTCGCTCTCGCTCGGCTATAATCTCGCTGAGCTCCTCCCGCTCCGCCGGGGTGAGGTCCGCACGCTCCTTAAGCTCCAGCGGCTTGGGCGCACGAATAAGCTCCTCTTCTTCAGTCATGGAGATATACACCGGATGGTAGCTGAAGTCTTTTCCTATGCCACTTGCCAGCCCTGCTCGAATGAGGCCGGAAACGCCCTGGGTAAAGATCAGAAGGCCCGCGATGATGACGACGTACATGTAGAGGCGCAGCAGGAACCGCATGGATATGTGTATGGTGGTCGCCCCGGCGCGGAATCTGAGGAACAGGAAGACGCCTACACCCACCAGCAGGGCGATGCCCACGGCGCTTATAAAGACTATCAGGGCTATCCACACCGCGTCCAAGGGGTCTCCTTATTGCGGTACGCAGTATCTCCGGCCCTTGCCGGGGATGCGGTTTTACAGGCGTTGTACGCGGACCGGGAGTCGCAATGACCCAATGGGTAGGGGCGTCCCTTGTGGACGCCCAAGACGTGGAATACCCAACCAAGGCAACCACGAGGGTTGCCCCTGCATCTGGAAATGCTCAACTTGTCATTCCCGCTTTCGCGGGAATCCACATCCCTCAACCGCTAGACTCCCGCTTTCGCAGGGGCAGGCTCTGAGAAAGCGGGGGAGTGCCGATTGGCAATTTTCACGCCCCCTCATGCCTACCACGGTGCGTTGGCCCAAGAGAATCATCTAAGCCGCTATGTGCTTCTTCCGGTTGGAGACGTAGTCTACCAGGACGTACTCGCCCAGCCTATCGGGGCTGCTGTAAAAGGCCCTTCCCCGGTTTATGCGGGTCATCTTGTCCACGAAGTTCATGAGCTGGTAGCTGTTCTCCAGCATGAAGGTGTTGATGAGGATGTTCTCCTGGGTGCAACGCCTGGTCTCCTTGAGGGTCTCCATGATGGTCTTGTAGCTGGGGGGATAGCTGAAGAAAGACTGGTCCCCTTCCAGGTGGGAGGTAGGTTCTCCGTCGGTGATGAGGATAATCTGGCGCGTGCCTCCCTTCTCTCTGGAGAGGAGCTTGCGGGACAGCATCAGGGCGTGATGCACGTTGGTGCCCGACACCCAGGAGTTCCAGCTGAGCTTGGGCAGGTCCTCTTCCTTTATCTCCCTGGCGTAGTCCGAGAAACCTATGACGTACAGGCTGTCCCTGGGGAACTGGCTGTGGATGAGGGCAAAGAGGGCCATAGCCACCTTCTTGGCTGCCTGGAAGTTGCCGAAGAGTCCCATAGACCGGCTCTGGTCCAGAAGGACGACGGTGGCGGCCCTGGTCATGTGCTCGTTGCGGTATATCTCGAAGTCCTCGGGGCTGAGCCGGACGGGCACCTCCGGCCCCTGGCGGACTATGGCGTTCTTCACCGTGGTATGGAGGTCAAGCTGGAGGGGGTCGCCGAACTCATAGGGCTTGGTATCGAACAGCGTATCGCCCCCTCCTCCCCGCGTTTCCAGCTCGTGGTTGCCCATCCTGTCCTTCTTGAGGTTAATGAAGACCTCTTTGAGCGCCTTCTGGCCGATTCTCCTGATGGCCCTGGGGGTGAGCTCAGGACCGTCGGAGTCTTTGATGTAGCCCGCTTCCTTGAGCATCTCTATGAGGCGCTGTAGCTGCTCCCAGGTGCGGCGGGCTTCCTCGCCCAGAAGCTCCGCCAGCTTGTCCGGGTCTATCTCGTCCGGATTGCCGGTGCGCATCGCCTCCTGGAGGGTGCGCTCCAGCTCATCCATGTCCTGGAGATTTCCCATAAGCTGCATGGCCTGGTCCAGTGTGAGGCTCTCGTCGCCGAGGAAGGGGTACTCACGCCGCATCTCGTCCAGGGGCATGAGGCGCTCCATCAACGAGGCAAGCTGGGCCAGCTCCCTCTGGGTCTCGGGGTCCAGCGCCGAGCTAAGGGCATTCTCCAGTTGCTCGCGCGCCTCGGGAGACATGCTTTCCATCAGCGACTGCATCTGGGCCATCTGCTCCATCATCTGCTGCATAAGCTCTTCCAGGCTCCGGGGAGGGTTCGGCCCGAACATGGGGCCGAACTGCTGCATGAAGCCATCGAAGTCCGGCTCCCGCCCCATAGCCTTGTCCTGAAGCATCTGGTTAAGCTGGCGGAGCATCTCCCTGAGGGCGGCCATATCTTCCGGAGTCATGCTCTGGAGGTTCTGCATCATGTCTTGGGAGAAGTTTTGCGCCATCTGGCCCCTCAGCACATCAAGAAGCTCCTGGAACATGCGCTGGGCTTCGGGGTCCATGAAGTCGTACTCCATCAGCTCTTTGATGGCGCCGCCGGTGCTCTCGGGCAGGTCGTCCAGCTTTTCGAGATTACGCTGGGCGCGCTGTTCCAGAAGCTCCTTCAGGCCCTCCATCTGGGCCCTCTCGGGGCCTTCGGCGTCCTCTATCTGATGGCGGGCATCGTCGAGCCGCCTCTGGATGCCCTCCCGCTCCGTCTTCAGGATTTCCTCCAGGCGCTCCTTGATGTCGTCCATCACCGAGTCCATGTTGTATTGCTGAAGCTGCTGGCGCCGCTGGTTCTTCAGCTGCTCCATGAGGTCCTTGAGGCCCGGCATCTGCTGCCCCTGCCGGTCCTGCATCCCCTGGCGCATGAGCTCCCTCAGAGCCTTCCATACGTCGCCGTGGTCGAGAAGCTCGTTGGAGAGCCGGTCCATGAGCTCCTCCGCATCCATGTCAAAGATGTTCTGGGTGCCATCCCACTGGGAATACCTGTATATACTGTTGAGCATAATCCCCTCCGGCCTAGCGCCCCTGATTAGCTTGGGAGGAACTGCCGGGACGATGCCTTCCTGCCATGATACTATCCGCCACTCCATTATGGCAAGGCGAATTCGCGATACGCAGATAATCGTCCATGTATCAGTAAAAGACCCCTGGACGCGGAACGCCTTCGTACCCGAGGAACAACTTACTCTTATCCCCCGCATCCTAACCTTCTCCCACCGCGAGGAGAAGGGACTAACGGGGGCCTCCCAAGACAGGCTCATCCACAGGCTCATCCGAAGAGGCGTTGGCTTGAAAGGCATCGACGGCGCAGGCCAACGCCGTTAGCATTATCAAGGGGTTCATGATATCCCAGAGAAGCGCGTTGTCGATTACCAACCCGTTTACGCGGACGACATAGCCGAAGGCAAACAAGATGATGGCCCCGGTGCGCCACGGAGCGGCCCGCCGGCGCCACACGGCAACCGCTGCCAAGCTGGTAAACCCGATGAACAGGGAGTTCGCCGTATGCCACACGGTGCCCGAGTAGATACCAAACAACCCATCGTTGTAGGCGTTGGCAAAAACGACGACCGTGAACACGCACAGCCCCAATCCGCGCACCCAGAGGCAGCCTTTCGTCACGCACCACACCGCCCAGACGCCAATCACGGCGATTATCAGTGTCCCCACGTGCCAGAGTCTCCAGAGCCATCCGCCGTCTACCACTCCGCCGACCGAGGTATCCACGTAGGCCCAAGCGAAAACGGCGATGAACACGAAGGCAGCGGCAGCAAGGGCGGCTGCCGGTTTTAAGTCACAACGGGCTGATGCCACATATTCCAGCAACTGCTTTGCGGATAGGAGCGCCTTCCTCATCTGTCTCATGTGCCCTTTTATGCCCTTACACGCTCGACTGGCCGGCGGAGTTCGGCCAAGTGCGTCTTGGTCGCCCTTCCTCCAGTTCCCTGGACGCCCCCCAACAACCCTCCCCCCTACCTCCCCTTGAACTCCGGGGGACGCTTCTCCAGGAAGGCGCTCACGGCCTCCTTGTGGTCCTCCGTCTGCCTGGCAAGGTCCTGAGCTACGTGGGCTATCTCCAGGCTCTCCCGCAGATTGGTTTCCTGGGACTTTTGGACCAGGTACTTTATCAAGGACATGGACTGGGTGGGGCCGTGGGCCACCCGCGACGCCAACTCCATAGCTGCGGGCATGAACTCCTCGTGGGGGAGGACCTTGCTAACCAGGCCCATGCGGTAGGACTCGGCGCCATCAATCCTGTCGCCGGTGTATTGCAGGAGGAAGGTGTTGCTCAGACCGATGAGGCGAGGCAGCTGCCAGCAGCTACCGTCTCCGGGTATCAGCCCCATGCGCACGAAGGCCTCGGAGAAGACCGCGTTCTCCGACGCTATACGTATATCGCAGGCCAGGGCCAAGCCCATTCCCACACCCATCGCGTGGCCGTTGATGGCGGCTATGGAGGGTTTCTGAAGCTCGTGGATTCTCAGGGGCACCTGGCTGGCCAGGGACCTGTCCAGCTTTTCCCGGCTGCCCATACGGGCCTCGATTTTGCCCCAGGGAAGGGGAGGCTTTTCCTCGACCACTTCCTCCCGGTCCTGTATATCCCGGTCGAACCGCCTCACGTTGGCGCCTGAGCAGAAGGAGGGTTCCGTGCCGGTGAGGAGCAGCACCCGGTCCTCCGGGTCGTCCTCGAACCGGTCCAACTCCTCGAACATCTCCCTCGCCATGTCCTGCCCCAGGGCGTTGCGGGTGCCGGGGTCGTGCATGGTTATGAGCAGGACACCCTCTAGCTTCTCCACCCGGATAAACTGGTATGGCATGATGGGCCTCCAAACAATATGGGGTACAAGCGTGACAATTCTATCATCCTGGTCGTATAATGCGGTAGTGCGAATTTCGTGACCCACACAGGAGGGGAAATGGAACAGGGAAAGGTTATCTCGTTGCAGATATGCCAGGGACATCGCAGGCCCATGACCGTCCTCGAGGAGGTCCTGGCGATAGGAGACCGCGGCCTGCAGGGGGATAAACACGCAATCAAGGGAAGCCCGCGCCAGATAGTGGTGATGGACAAAGAGACCCTGGACTCTTTTGGCCTGCCCGTGGGCATAATCAAAGAGAACATCACCGTAGAGGGTCTGGACTTCTCGTCCATCACCGCCGGGCAGGTGTTTTTCATCGGGGATGAGGTAAGCCTGGAGGCCACAGGCCCCTGCGAGCCTTGTACCCGGATGGATGAGATACGCCCCGGCCTTCGCGAAGCCCTGGATGGTCGTCGCGGCATAACGACGATGGTGCTGAGTGGGGGTATGTTGAAGGTCGGCGACACGGTGAGGGTGGAGCCGTCGCGGGAAGCCCTCCTCGCAGAAGAAGCGGCGCGCTAGGGGTCGGAGGCTGCTATAACTCCTCGGGTGTGGTAGATGAGGTCGCGGGTATCACGAGCTTGGCGCCCCTTGCAAAGGTTTTCCTGACGCTAAGAGATTTGCTGCCTACCACATCCGAGTGCGCGTGGTTGTCTTCATTTAACCAACTCGCTCAAAGCAACGTCCTTTGCGACTACTCCTTCTGATTCGTTTACGCCACCCGAACTGGCAGGCTCATCCAGGAGATGCTTGATGTCCGTTCCTGTTGGCGGGATGACAAGCATCAACTCTGCGCCAGAGTCCAGCTCCCATTCAAGCTCAAGCCCGCCTTCCGGCAATGGAGCGATGAAGGGACTCTCCAGCAGACCCTGGGTGAGCCTGCGCGTTTCGAGGAGCAACTCCGCAGTCGCCTTGACCGCTTCTTCCGTGGGGGGACTGCCACCGTAACCGTCCCAGTCCGGCTCCAGGGTTCTGAGCTTCCTTATCCTCTCCGCTGCCCTGGGGTTAGCGACCCTGAGATTTGCCAGGGCCTGGTGTGCACCGTCACCCTGGGTTTCGCCGCCGGCAGGGGAACGTCTATGGGATCGTAAGCAGTCCGTCACCCGGGGAACCAGTCCTGCTTCCAGGGGACTCGTCTCCGCGTCCTCGAAGGCGGGTAGCCCCTGCTAGTCCTTCACGGGGAACCAGTCCTGCTTCCAGGGCCACTCGCCGTCCGCGTAACCAGGTCGCTAGAGAAAGATGTTCCAAACTCGGATGCAAGGTCTCATCGAAGGCGGGTAGCCCCTGCTCCACCCGGTCCCTGTATGGGCTGGTCACAGGCTCATTGTAGGGGTAGATGCCGCCTTCGTAAGCCCCGGGGCCGTTCTTGAAATGCTTGGCCTGCTCCAGGGTCTCGAAAGGGGGCGTCAACGTCGTATAGCTTGTCCACCGTCTTGGGTCGCGGCCCTGCCTTTGAGACGTGGCCGTAGAGGGGCCTGCCCAGTATCTCCTCGCACATCCACACGCAGTCTATGAGCTTGTCAATGTCCACGCCCGTCTCGATGCCCATATCCTCCATCATGTGAAGGAGGTCCTCGGTGGGGGACTGGCCCGTGGCCCTGCCATTGCCGCAGTAGGGGCAACCCCCGAAGCCGCCGATGGTCCCGTCCAAGTCCAGGGTGTCGTCGGGGTCCAGGACTCGCAGGGCGGCGTAGGCGGAGGGTATGGCCATGTTGCGGCCATTGTGGAGGTGAAGCCTGAAGTGTTTTATCTCGGGCCACCTCTCCTTCACGCGCGTTACGCTGTCCTCCACTTTGTCGGGCCTGCACCAGCTCATGGGGTCGCCCATGCTGACGCTCGCTACCTTGATGCCGGCCTCGTCCCATAGCTGGTGCTGCTTCTCCAGCATAGTCATGAGGCTGTCCACTGAGAACTCTCCCATGAAGTTGGACCCCCAGCTTGCGTTGGTGCCTATGCCTCCCTCCCGGACGTTTCTCTCCTGCGCTTGGGCCACGATTTGGGGCCAGCGCTCCATCTCCTGCATCTGAGAGCGGTTGGTGTTTCGGCGGGTGAAGGCGTCGCACATATGGCACGCGAGCCTGGGCCACGGGTCCTGCTCTATGGTCAGGGGGGGTGAATACTGCTTGGCCCGCTCCACGCCCCGGGAGTTGAGGGCCAGGGCCGTGTAGGTCACTCCGGGCTTGGGATGGAACCTGGAGACTATCTCGTCTATGCGGGCCATCTGGGGCGTCCACTTGGGACTGACGAAAGAGCCTACCACGATGTGCTTGAGGCCCGTCTCGGAGAGGGCGTCCAGCAGCCTCACCTTATCGTCCACGGAGATGTCGGCGTCCTCGATTTGCATCCCCTCCCGCATCCCTTCTTCCTTGTAGCTCACCTTCGGCCATCTCTTCACGGTCTTACTCCTTAAGCAAGTGCGTCGAATCGTTGGATGTATATCAGATTCCATCCTTCAGGGTGGCGATCTTTTGCTCCAGCTCTCTCTGTCTCAGGGCCATAGTCAGGTCGCCCCGGGTCCTCTCCAGGATGCCCCGCATGGCGTCGGTGGTGTGCCGCAGGCCTCCCGTTACCCCCTCCGGGAAGTCCACCGTTACCAGGATGCTATAGATGTCGTCCATAGTCTCCATAATCTCTTCACAGCGGGAGGTATCGCTCTTGCGCAGAGAGTCCAGGATGAACCGCCTCAACTCCCCTACGACCTCGGCCATGCCATTGAGATAGGGCGCCATTTCCACGCCAATCTCTCCCGGCTGGGGCATCGCCGCGCCGGAGATGAGCGCCAGCGTTATGTTGGCCTCGCTGTACTCCTTCCTGGCGTCGGAGAGAAAGCCCGCGTAGTAAATCTCGGGCCACTCTTCCAGGATGGGCGCGGACTCTTTGAGTCTGCCCTCGGCCTGCCGGACCAGGTCCCTCGCCTGGTCGAAGTCCTGCCGGTGAACGGCGCGGATGGCGTTAGCCGAGAGCCGGATTACCTCCCGCGATATGCGAAGACCCCGCTCCCTGGCTGCGTGCTTCGCGGAAAACTCCTCCAGCGCTTTGTCGCTTACCCGGGCAAGGCTTCCATCATGCGTAGAGGGCATCAGGCCCTACCTCCTGCCTCAAGGATTTTCTCCACCAGGCGGCGCGATGCCTCCTCCGGGTCCTTCGCCAGCCCTACGGCGCCGGTCACGCATATAGCATCGGCCCCCGCCCTTGCCACCGGCTCCACATTCTCCTCGTTTATGCCGCCGATAGCCACCAACGGCACATCCACCGCCGCTTTCACCCTTCGTATGGCTTCAGGCCCGACGGTGGCCCGTTGTCTTATGCTCGTCTTGGTGGTGGTCGGGTAGACGGAGCCCAGGGCTACGTGGTCCGCCCCCTGGGCCTGGGACTCCAGGGCCTCCTCCAACAGGTGATTGGAGCGGCCTGCAATCTGCCGGGGATTCAGTATACGGCGGACCTCTGCCAGGGGCAGGTCCCCCTGGCCTATGTGAAGCCCGTCGGCGCCCACGGCTGCGGCCAGGTCCGCGTGGTCGTTGAGTATCAGCAGAGCGTCATACTCGGCGCAAAGCTCTTTCAGCGCCCTGGCCAGGGGGAGGGTCTGGCCCTTTTCCCTGAGCTTGTCCCTGAGCTGGACCATCCTCGCGCCGCCCCTGAGGGCGCCGCGGGCCACCTCCAGGGGGTCGCGCCCCCCCGTAACTTCCGGGTCTATGATTACATATAGTCCATACACTCGCGCCGTGAGTCCTGCGCGCAGCTCCTTTCCCAGATCTCTTTCCAGGTCATCCAGGGCGGACCTCAGCCGCGAGGCCGGGCCGTCTCCATCCTGCCGGGGCAGGTGGCCGTACTTCTCCAGCAGGTCAAGGGAAGCCCTGGCCTGAGAGAGTATTTCCAGGGCATCGCCAGGCCCGAATGCAGGGGGAGACTGGCGAGGAGGGGCCAGGAGGTCAGAAGAGAGTTCAGTGAGCCTCCCCGCAAGCCGGGGATTGAGGGGAAGGTCTGCGCAGGCCACGTTCAAGGACCGTATAGAGTGCCTCAGACAATCTATCTGGCTTTCGAGGAAAGACTGGACCTCGCTCATAGGTCCAGTCCTGCGGGCAGGTCCCCATCGCGGGCGGCGTCTATGGTGTCTCTCACGGACTGGGGCATCTCTACGCCATACTTCTGGAAGGACTCTTCCACGCGGCGGCCCACGTTGCGGGGGTCTTTATAATAGTCCAGGGAAGGCGCTCCGATGCCCGAAGGAGGGCCGGACTCCTCGTGTATAGTTTTCAGGGACTTGTGGTAGGCGAAGGAGGAGATGGCCCGCCGCATGTCGGGGCTATCGCAGTGGGGGCATACCGGCTCGAGGGAGTCGTTTATGGACCTGGTAAAGAAGGAAGATTTCCTCTCACAAGCGCGGCAACGGTACTCATAGATAGGCATGTGCGTGACTCCTCCCGGCGGGGCGAAACGGGTATCACCCATAAGGGTATGCCCAGACCCTATATCCCCCCACCATACTCTGACTCATCCGACTCGTGCGCCTCTGACTCCATCTCCTCCAGCATCTGCTCGAACTCAGGGGTCACCTCATCCCCCATCTCCCTCTGCATCCGTCGCATCCACTGGGACATCTCCCTGGGGTCCTCCTGGTCCATGTCGCCCGGGTGGCCTGAGTCGGGCATCCAGTCCAGGCTATCGCCCCATGAGCGGTGAAAGGAGACCTTTGAAATGAGGCGGGTCAAATTGCCGCCGCCGCAGTGCTCGCAGGACGGCTCCGGAACGTTGGACATGCTCCTTACCAGTACCGTTGACCTGCGACGGCAGTCCTGGCATCGGTATTCGTATAGCGGCATTTTCGCGGCCTCGTTCAGCCTGAGATTGTTGGTATCATAGATTTTAGCATACAGGGGCACATCCTAAAATAGCGCACCTTGCGGGCGAGAAGGGCCTTTTGATTCTCACCGCTACCTCTCTGACGCCAGGCACGGGTGAATACAGAACTGACTCTGCCTGGCGCCTGCCTACAGCAGGCAGGTCGCCCGCAACCCCGTTTATGTCATTCCGAGCGCAGCGAGGAATTGCCTATGGCCTTGTGAGGCCACATAAGAGGATGAAAATAGCGGCCAGCCTTCCCAGCGTCACTCCTGCGGAAGCAGAAGTCCGGGGACGCCGGGGACATGGATACCCGTTTTCACGGGTATGACGAAGAGTATTTTCATGGTAATGACACGCGGGGGCCTGTATTCGCCTAACGTCGAGAATGAAAAAGCCCTGCTGGAAGCCGGATCAACTCAGATGGAGGGCGTTTTCTATGTGCTCCACCCGCTTTATTGCACCGCTAATGTCCAAGTGCACCGCTACAAGGTCAATGCGCCACTCCTCAGGAGGGGTCTCACAGTTTTGGATGTACGTTTCGGCGGTGGCTACAAGCCTGTTGCGCTTCGCCCTTGAGAGGGACTCCTCGGGAGCGCCGTAGGACTCGGGGCTGCGGCGTGTCCGCACCTCTACGAAGACGATGCAAGCCCCGTCCCGCGCGATTATGTCCGTCTCACCCAGGGGACAGCGGAAATTGGTGGCGACGATTTCATAGCCTCCGGCTTCCAGATATTCCCGGGCGATTCTCTCTCCACGCGCTCCCAGCCTGCTCCTGGCAGTGGGCATGGCTAGGCAGCCCCTCCGGACGGGACCTCGCGTTTCCGGGACGACCTTCTGTCTTTAGCGCTCACCCCAGGGCGTAGTGGACGAAAGGAGTGGCGGTGGATGGGCGACGGTCCCCGTAGGGCCAGCAGGCGCAGGTGTTGGGGCGTTGGATAGCCCTTGTGGCGGGCGAACTCGTACCCCGGATAGATGGCGTCCGCCGCCTCCATCATCCTGTCGCGGGACACCTTGGCGACGATGGACGCGGCGCTTATGGAGTAACTCAGGCTATCCCCGTGGGCCGGCGCGTGGAAGGGTATGCCGCATTCGGGCAGCTTGACGAAGTCTATGAGCAGGTGGGAGGGCTTGAGGGGCAGGGTGTCAACGGCGCGGCGCATGGCCCACCTGGTGGCTTCTCCGATGCCCTCTGCGTCTATCTCCTGGTGTGTCGCTACGCCAAGGCCGATGGCAATGGCATGGGACTCGATGTGCTCCAGTGCCCTCTGTCTCTGGGAGGCAGTGAGAGCCTTGCTGTCATCCACCAGGCCAAGCCAGGGCGGAAGAGGCCCTTCGCTGACGTTGGAGAGCTCGGGAGGCAGGATTACCGCCGCCGCGACTACGGGGCCTGCCAGTGGGCCGCGCCCCGCCTCGTCCACACCCGCCACAGGGGAGAACCCCTGCTGCTGGAGCCTCGCTTCCAGGTCGAAGGTAGGCAACTCTAGCAACTCCGATTATGGCTACGCAAACGACGGGGCCACTGGCTCCCGGCTACTGCTTATCTTGCCTCCCCCCAACACCTCATCGCCCCGGTAGAACACCACCGCCTGCCCCGGGGTGATGGCCCGCTGGGGCTGCCGGAAGCGTACCAAGGCCTCATCGCAGTGAGAGCCTGGCCCGAAGGAAGTAGAAGGGTGCAGGGTCGCCGGTGTCTCAGGCGACTTGTACCGCACCTTCACGGTGATGTCCACGCCGTCTTCAGGCTCTTGGTCCGAGACGTAGTTGACCTCCGAGGCCCACAGGGAGGAGCTGTAAAGCTCCTCCTCGGGGCCTACGATTAGTTGGGCACGTTCCGGGTCTATGCCCACCACGTACATGGGGTCCCGGACCTCTCGGCCACCCTCGCGGTGGGCCGCGACGCCCAGGCCGCGTCGCTGGCCGACGGTGAAAAACTCAAGCCCTTCATGTTCTCCCAGGATATTGCCCCCGGTATCCACAATATAGCCCGGCTTCGGGGTTACGTGCTCCCTCAGAAACTTCCGGTAGTCGCCCGACGGGATGAAGCAGATGTCCTGGCTGTCAGGCTTCCGGGCGTTGGGGAAGCCCGCCCGGACGGCCATCTCCCTTATCTCCTCCTTGCCATACCCACCCACCGGAAGGAGGGTGTGGGCAAGCTCCCTCTGCCCCATGCCGTACAGGACGTAAGACTGGTCCTTGTGGGGGTCAATGCCCTTCAGAAGGCGCAGGCTACCCCCCCTGGACTCTATCCGTGCGTAGTGGCCCGTGGCTATATGGCTGGCATCGAGGAAACGGGCGCGCTGTAGGAGAAAGTTGAACTTTATCTTGTCGTTACAGGCTATACACGGGTGGGGCGTTCTGCCCCGCTGGTATTCAGCGCAGAAGTAGTCTATCACGAAGGCCTGGAACTCGCGCTGGGCGTTGAACACGTAGTGAGGCACGTCCAGGCGGTGGCATACCATCCGGGCATCTTCCACGTCGTCAATGGTGCAGCAGCCCCGGTAGTAGGCGGGCAGGTCCGCATCGTCCAGGCTGTAGAGCTTCATGGTGACGCCCACCACGTCGTAGCCCGCCTGCTTCAGCAAAAGGGCGGCCACCGACGAGTCCACCCCTCCGCTCATGGCTACCACGACCTTCTCTCGTGCCAAGTGCCTGCACCTCCGATAGCGACGGCTTATGATTGGTCCTTCTCAGGGGGATACCCGGCCTCCTTAGGGTCTCCGCAAAGGCCCTACGAAGGGCGGCCTGATTGCTCTTCAAGGCACACGGGGAACCTGCCCCGCAGGTCCGGGTAAGTCCTTCGACTGTGTTGTAATAGCGTAGGGGAGGGTCAGTCCTCCAGCTGCGCCGTTTCGCTGTCCTTTGCCGTGACAGTGATGTGGGACATATGGGACTCTTTCCTGGCCCCGTGCCAGTGCTTCTCTCCCGCCGGGACATGGATGACGTCGCCCACGCTCACCTCGCGCTCCTCCTGTTCCGTGGCCACTATGCCTATTCCCGAGGTTATCACCAGAATCTGGTCGCTGGTGTGAGCATGGAACTTGTTCCTCGCTCCCCGTCCAAAGTTCACTATAGAGGTATTGAAATTCTTGGACGCCTCGATGGGTACGATGGGCTGTCGCGTTACAGTCCCCCCTGTCATAAGCGGGCTGGTTACCGGCTCTTCGGCGACCTCGGCTGTCCTTACTACTCTCATAATAACCTCCACGAATCTTGGTTTTTGTCGTAGGCCTTGTCATAAGATGAGATGGCCCTGTGGACCCGCACCGGATTAGCCGGTAGATTCATCCACTGACTGTCTCTCTCCCACCAGGGCAATGATAATACACCCGCGCCACTATGTCCACAGCGCTAATCGGCGGGTTCCTCCTGGACGGGGCTGACTGTGGCCGAAGGGTCTGCGTCCGGGGCTTCCGGGGCGCTGCTCTTGGGCAGCAGGATGCCCGCGAAGAACAGCCAGCAACCCAACGCAGCAAAGACCAGGAAACCCGGTATGAAAGTGCCAAAGGCGTCCTTCATCGCCCCTATTGTGAGGGGCGCTATGAACTCTCCGATCCCTACCACCGTTAGCTGCCAGCCCCAGAAGAGGGCAATCCTCTGGGGCGTCATCCCCGGTATCTGCATTGGCATCGTGAGGGCAAGGGGGACGAACATATACGCGCCAAGGCCCAGGACGACCGCGGAGAGGTACGTGATGACGGTGTTATCCACCAGGAAGGTGCCCATGCTCCCCAGCCCTACCATCACCCCCGGAACTATGAAGAACAGCCGCTTCGACTCTATCTTCATGGGGAGGGACCCTCCCAGAATCACCGCGAAGATGCCCACCAGGGGAAGAATGCTGATGATCAGCCCGCCCTGGGTGAGGGACCATCCCCGGGTCTCCTCGTAGAAGGTGGGAAGCCACGAGGCCAGCCCGAAGTACATGGTGAAGACCGCTGCCTCGGCGGTGGTGACCAGTATGATTGTGCGGTTCCGCACGACTGTCCATATCTCTCCCCATACCAGGGTCGGCTTGGACGGCGTACTCTGAGCGCTCGCCTGGGTCTTGCCCAGGAATACCCAGGCGACGGCCACCCCCAGCCCCACGGCTCCGAAGGCTCCCAGGACGGTTTCCCAGCCTATGATGTCAGACATCGGCGCCACGAGGATTCCGGACACCGCAAAGCCCACCATTATGGACGACGTGCCCACCCCGTATACGAGGGGTATCACCTTGGGCTGGAACCACTGCATGATGAGGGGTGCGGTGGCCGGGAAGAACAGGGCGATGCCCAGGCTGTATACTACGCGCAAGGCCATCAGCCCCTCAAAGCTGGGAGAAAGGGCCGTCAGGGTGGCCGTTCCCATCATAAAGAGGCTTATTGTGTAAGCCCTCCTCTGACCCAGCCACCCCACAATGATTCCGCCGGGCAAGCCGAAAATGCCCTCGATGATAAATATCACCGCTATGAGGAGGCCGGCCAGAGTGTGGCTGATGCCGTAGTCGTCGCTAATGATGGGCAGGATGGGGGCCATGGACACAAAGTTCAGGCCAAAGGCGAAGTTGGCCCAAATCAGAAGCCCGGCGATGACGAAGCGATAGCGGGTGGACTGGTCAGATATATTCATTAGTAGGGTGTATCCGAAGTGCCTTCTCCCCTGGCGGGAGAAGGGTAGAGCCTGCCCTGAGCCTGCCGAAGGGATGAGGGGGACACCATCGCATCACCCTCACCTCAGTCCTCTCCCATCGAGGGAGAGGAAGTGTGCCCATACCTTATTAGACACACCCTGAAGCCGGCACACCGGCTGCGCGGGCCTGCACATAGTCTTGAGAATCCCCATGCTCGTGGCTATTATCCGGAGCCGGCCGGAGGGGACGACGGGAAAGGTCATGGGACCTAGAGGCCGTATATCCTG
The DNA here is from genome assembly GCA_965197405.1 of Dehalococcoidia bacterium. GTDB lineage: Bacteria > Chloroflexota > Dehalococcoidia > Lucifugimonadales > JAGWBF01. Next base: position 566,999 of record OZ240206.1, read on the forward strand.
GCCGCGTTCCCGCCTACTATCTTGGCCTTCTCCTCCTCGGTGCAGTCCACCAGAATCTCTTCGACAATCTCCCTGCTCCTTGGGAAGGTGGACTCAAAGTGGGGGTAATCCGAGCCCCACAGGAGGGTATCCACTCCTATGATGTCCCTGAGCCTTATGCCCACCTCATCCTCCTGGAAGCCGAGGAACACGTTGCGGTGGAAATAGTCGCTGGGGAGCATATCCTCCTTGTACCGGTACCAGCCATTCTTTTCTGCGGGAGGCCGTTGGGTGTAGGTGTAGTCCATCCTGTCCAGGAAGTGGGGGACCCAGGACAGCTCCATCTCTATGGACCCTACCTGTAGCTTTGGGTAGCGCTCGAATACGCCGCTGAGAATCAAATGTCCGAGGGACATCCGGACCCAGTGGTCCACGTTGGCGAAGAAGGCGGGCCTGATGGTCTCGAAGTCCACGATTTGGGATATATCCGTCATGCGGTTTGTGCCGATATGAAGGCTGAGGGGCATCCGGAGGTCCTGGGCTGCGGCCCAGAGAGGCTCGTACTCGGACGAGTCGTAGGCCCTCTCGTCCGGGGGGTATATGGTAATCATAGCCCCGACAAGCCCCATATTGGCGCAGCGCTCCATCTCCTCGATACCCTCTTGCAGGTTGTCTATGTTGAGCATCCCCACACCCTTCAGCCGGTCGGGAAAGGGCTTGCAGTGCTCGGCAATCCAGTCGTTATAGGTCCTGAAGAGGGACGTGACAAACTCGCTATCCGGTATAGAGTAGAACTGAAGCCCGGTGGTGGGGTAGAGGATGCTCACGTCCACTCCGTCAATGTCCATGTCCTTCACGCGCTCCTCGGCGATGTAGCCCCCCGGACGCGCGTTTTCCACATTATCGGCAATGCGCAGCTTTTCCGGCTCCTCGAACCTCCTGCCAGCCTGCGTGCCGGACCCGATACCCCCAATCTTGACACCTTCACAGACCCACCAGTCGTCACCACTTTCCAGGCGAACAATGCGAGGCGCCCGGTCTCGGAACTTGGGCTCAATCCTGCTCGCCCACAGGTCCCCCGGTTCGATGATGTGGTCATCCGACGATATGATTTTGTAGCTGCTTGACAGGCTCACTGTGCAATCCTCCTGGCTTGTGTGCAAAGCGCCCTTGCGTGGCTTCGAAGTGCGGTTGAATCTTGCGGTCGCCTCAAGTCGTAAACGCGTAATGGCGCTTCAGGGGGCCTCCACGGGCTTCTTCAGCGCAGTTATACTACAGGCACCAGGGCATGTCAAGGTAAAATCCGCCCCGCGGCGCTCGCACGCCGCCAGCCTTGACATGCCTGACTCAACATTTCAATCCGTTCCCGCCCAATGACTTTGCGGGCGTAAAGCAGGCACGCCTGAATACCCTCAGCTTCCAGCCAGGGATAACCGCTGAGGATGATGTCGGGAGAATCTCCCGCCGCCAGCATACTCAGAATATGCTCCACCGCCAGACGCCGGCCGCGAATGATGGGCTTGCCCCCGAAAATGTCCGGTTTCACCGTGATTCTTTCCAGCAGCTTGTCTTCGTTCATACATAGCTCTCGCTTGTTCGAGTCTTGCACTTACATGGTGAAGGAATTATAGCTGGGGGAGATGGGGATGGACAAGGCGGGTTGCAATTCTATACTAGACCCGCCTTGACCCTGCCTGCTGCCTACCCGTACAATCAACTCACTGAGGCAACCCACGGAGGACGCTTTATGTTTGAAACCCTCACGGACAAGCTCAACGGCATATTCAGCCGCCTGACGGGAAAGGGACGCCTGACGGAGAAGGACGTGGACGAGGCCCTCAAACAGGTCCGCATGGCCCTTCTGGAAGCCGACGTCAATTTCAGGGTAGCCAGGGACCTAGTCAACCGGGTGCGAGAGCGTTCCCTGGGGACCGAGGTGATGGAAAGCCTGAGTCCGGGCCAACAGGTGGTGAAAATTGTCCACGAGGAGCTTACGTCCATCCTCAGCGGGGGCGACCACAAGCTAGGCCAGGCAAGCCGCCCGCCCACCGTTCTGATGCTGGTGGGCCTGCAGGGATCGGGCAAGACCACCACCGCAGCCAAGCTCGCCCTACAGCTTGGCCAGCGGGGAAGCCAGCGCCCCCTGCTCATCGCCGCCGACCTGAGACGGCCCGCCGCGATCCAGCAGCTTGCCACCCTGGGGAAGCAACTGGACGTACCAGTGTACCAGGAGGGAACATCCTCCACGGCGGTCAACGCTGCCAGGGCGGGCGTCCGGCACGCGGAGCAGACGGGGGCATCCTGGGCCATTATAGACACCGGTGGAAGGCTGCATATAGACGACGAGATGATGGAGGAGGTACAGGAGATAAAGGCTGCCGTATCCCCCCACGAAATCCTCTTCGTCGTGGACGCCATGACCGGACAGGATGCGGTGAACTCCGCCCAGGAGTTCCACCAGAGGCTCGGCATCACGGGCCTGATAGTGACCAAGCTGGATGGCGACGCCAGGGGAGGCGCCGCCATCTCCATCACCCAGGTCACCGAGGTCCCTATAAAGTTCATCGGCATGGGGGAGAGGACCGACGCACTGGAGCCATTTTACCCTGACAGGCTCGCCTCCCGCATACTCGGCATGGGGGATGTGCTGTCTCTCATCGAGAAGGCCCAGCAAACGGTGGACGAGAAACAGGCAAGGGAGTTGGAGAGGAAGATTCGCAAAGCGACCTTCGACTTGGAGGACTTCCTTGCCCAGTTCCAGAGCGTGAAAAAGATGGGGTTCGCCCAGGTCCTGGACATGATCCCCGGCTTCTCCCAGGTGAAGAAGCGATTGCCCAACGAGTTCGACGAGAAGCAGCTAATCAGGTTCGAGGCTATCATACAGTCCATGACCGCGGAGGAGCGGCACAATCCCGATATACTGAACGGCAGGCGCCGGCGCCGCGTCGCCCTGGGCAGCGGGACCACACCCCAGGACGTGAACCAACTCCTCAACCAGTTCCGCCAGACCCAGAAGCTGATGAAGCAGCTATCCCGCTCCCGCAGCCCGCGTGATCTCCAGAGCCTCTTCAGATAGGCTATGAGATAGCCCGTGAGACAGATTATGGCGGCCCGTCGAATCACCACCCCTCGAAGGAAGAAAGAAGAGGAAAGAAAGCATGGCATCGCCAGGCGACCCGGTGCAGAGGGTACACGTCCCCGCCAGAACGGGTAAGGCCGTGCGTGTCCAGGAAGGCCAGCGGGTCAAGGTGATAGACCTGCAAGGGAAGCAGGTCTGCGATTTCTTCGCCCTCAACCCCGCAAATCCGGCGGAGTTCCTCTCCGGCATATACACCCGGAGCACCATAGGCCACATGCGGCCACAGGTTGGGAAGCCCCTGTATAACAACCAGCGCCAGCCCATCCTCGTCCTGGAAGAGGACACGGTCGGGCGGCACGATATGCTGTACGCCCCTTGAGACCCGGTGAGATACCTCGTGGGCTACGGGGTGAAGGAGCACCGCAACTGCAAGGAGAACCTGCACGATGCCCTGGCAGAGTTCAACCTGTACCCGCCGGTAATGCCGGAGGTGGTGAACCTGTTCCAGAATAGCGAGCCTGACGAAGAGGGCAATCTGTCCGTCAATGAACCCCTCTCGAAGGCGGGGGACTACGTGGTCCTGAGAGCTCTTGTGGACCTGCTGGTGGTCGCCTCTGCCTGTCCCCAGGACCTGAATCCCTGCAACGGCTTCAATCCCACCGATCTGATGCTGGAGGTCTACCAGTAGGGCCTTGAACTATGTAGGCGGAGGCGATTTATCATGGCAGAGGATACGACAGCCATCAGTCTCGAAGAAGTAAAGAAGCTTGCCTGGGAGGGGGACGCGCTCCAAGCGGCGGAGTTGGTCGCCCTCCTTGGCGAGGACCACGTCGCCTGGCATGAGCACAGCTTGAACCTGGTGGCCTCTCACAATGTTATGAGTCCAAAGGCCAAGGCAATTATGCACACCGACCTGATTGAAAGCACCTCCGCAGGAGTTATTAGCGCCAGGTCCCATACCGGCGGCGTCTTCCTGGACCGCATTGAGACCCTACTGGTTGAGCTAGCCAAAAAGCTGTTCAGCGTCCCCTATGTGGAGTATCTAGCCCCCAGTGGAGCCATGTCCAACGGCCTCTTTGTCTTCGGGGCAATGGAGCCGGGAGACCGGATTATGGCGCTGTCCTCCAGGTACGGCGGCCACTATACATACCTTGAGAGCGGCTACCCGGGGGTGATGGGGCTTGAGATTACGGAGATGCCATGCTATGGAGAGGACTACCCGGTCGTCAACCTGGAATTGCTGGCCCAGGAGGTGGAGAGGGTCAGGCCCAAGTGGATGATTATCGGGAGCGCCACCCTGCTGTTCCCCTACCCCCTGGCAGAGATGGCGGAGATCGCTCAAGGCGTTGGGGCGCAAATCTGGTACGACGGCGCCCACATCCTGGGCCTAGCGGCCGGAGGACAGTTCCAGGACCCCCTCCATGAAGGGGCGTCGGTAATGACAGGCTCCACCCAGAAGACCCTGCCGGGACCCCTGGGCGGGCTTATCTTGATGCACGACCCCGAGGTGGCGGAGCGCGTAACCGGCAAGGCCACGTCATTCATCGCGAGCAATGGCAACGCCCGCACCGCGGCCCTGGTGGTGACCCTGGCGGAAATGCTGGCCTTCGGCAAGGAGTACGCCAACGCCGTGGTGCGCAACGCCCAGGCCCTGGCCCGCGCTCTGGATGCCGAGGGCTTCACCGTGGCGGGCAAAGACCGGGGGTTCACCCAGTCCCACGTGGTGCTGGTGGACCTGGGATCAACGCCCAGAGGCAAGCAGGCGCTGGAGCGGCTGGAGGAGGCGCACATCTCCTGCTCGCCGGCGGACCTCCCGCGTACATACCCGCACAAGACGGTGCTGCGGCTCGGCTCCTCAGCCTGCACCAGGAAGGGGATGGGTGAAGGAGAGATGGCGGAGGTAGCCAGGCTCATGCGCCGCGTGGTGCTGGACGGGGAAGACCCGTCCCGGGTGGGTCGCGACGTGGCTGATCTGGCGTCGGGGTTCACCTCGGTCCACTACTGCTTCTAAGCTAGTCCTGGGGAGAGATTCCTTCCCTTTGTGAAAGGGGGCGCGGCCTTTACAGTACGCGCCTTCCGCCCAGGAACACGCCCCAGACGTTGCGCAGGGCTGCCGGGTCCGAGTGGGGGTCGCCGTCCACAAGGACCATGTCGGCCTGTTTGCCCACCTCGATAGTCCCCGTGAGGTCCTGGATGCCCAGGAGGTTGGCCGCCACCCTGGTGGATGCCTCAAGGGCCTCCTTGGGACTCATCCCGGCATCTACCATCAACTCTATTTCCCGCGAGATAGCCCCGTGACGGGCGAAGGAGCCTCCCGCGTCGCTGCCGGTGGCTATCCGCACTCCTGCCTGAAGCGCCCGCCGGAAGCTGGCCCGGACGGTGTCCCTCATCTCCATAGTGAAGTCCCGCTGCTCCTGGGACATCTCCGACCTCTGGGACAGGTGTTCGGGCATGTGCCAGGGAGACAGGGTGGGCACCAGGTAGGTGCCCTTTTCGACCATCAGGCTGACGGTCTCGTCGTCAAGGTGAGTCCCGTGGTCAACGGAGTCTATCCCCGCTTCCACGGTCTGGCGGCTTGCCGCGGCGCCGATGCAGTGGGCGGCGATTTTCAGGCCGGCATCGTGGGCAGTCTGCACCGCCGCCTCGAGCACATCCGGGCCATAGGTGCAGTACCACTCGCCATCGGGCGTGCGGGCATTGGCGCCGAGCTTGATGAGTCCGGCGCCCTTCTCAATCATCTCGCGAATGGCGAGAATCAGGTCTTCTCTGGTCTCGGTCAGCCGGGTGAGGCCGGGGGGCCAGGTCCCGGGGAACTGGAGCCACTCTCCCGCGGCTATGATGCGGGGACCGAGGACCGCTCCCGATGCCGTGTCCTGGGCGATGCGGATGTTTATCCCGAACCGGGACCCCACATCGCGCGCTGAGGTCACGCCGGACATGAGCGCGCGCCTTGCATTGCTCGTCGCCTTGAGGGTGAAGACCTCCGGGGTGTCGTTCAGCAGGTGTTCCATGTTCTCCATGTTGTCGAGACCGCCATCGCCCGTGAAATGCTCGTGGCAGTCTATCATGCCGGGGATGAGGGTCAGGCCTGCTCCATTGACGTCCTCGTGGTGCATGCCGCGCCTCTGCGGGCGGGCCGTCTCTTCACCAATCCAGCTAATGACCCCGTTGGTCACTTCCAGGCTGGCCCGGGGCACTGCACCGGCCCCGGTGCCGTCAATGAGCGTCACGTTTCGGATGACCAGATTCATGCTCCCCTCCTTATGCCCTGCTCCGGGCGTTCAATGGCATACTACTATCATGTACACCCCTACCTGTCAAGCGCCGATGTAATTATGAGAGAAGTGCAAAGCTGCGTGTTTGGCTTCCAATGGGGCTATCGTCATTCCCGTGAAAACGGGAATCCACCGTTCGGCACACTGGACTCCCGCTTTCGCGAGAGTGACGGGGTTAGGCGAGTTGAGTTTTACACTTGTCTCTAATTATGTATCTGACGTGCCATTAGTTCCGAAATAGTGTCCGGCATCCTAATTGAGGTTGGGGAGGACGCCGGACTCGTTGTCTCCGTGACCTGGGTGGTGTCAGAGTTGGGGAGTATTGGAGAAGCGCCTCTGTATATCACGGTATAATTCACCAGGGGATAATGGTTTCATGCTTGTGGCACTGAGTCGTACCAATCCGTCATTGTTACTGAAAAAGAGGCTCCATTTTTCTCGATTGACCAATATCTTACCCAGGCTCGTGAGGGGCGGGCTTTGCGGTCCACCAATTACCTGCAAGACCTTCCCGCCATTATTATAGATTTCAAGGTAGAGCTTGAATCGAGTTGCACCATCTCGGAACTTGTCATGCGTAACCAATATCCGGTTGTGACTTCGTGCCCAAATCAAGATGGACGTATCGTCGTGGATATTAGCGTCAACGTCAATGGCGAAGACGACATCGAACCCCACAGCTTTTAGATAGCCCTTTAGATAAGCATTTACATTGGCATCCAACAGTAGCCGGTCTAGTTCAGGCGGGAATTGTTGTGATTGGCGTGTCTAGGATTCCCTCAAACTCAATAGCCTTCTCTATCGCTTCCTTCGGAATCGGTTTATAGAGTCGAGCGAGTTCGCTGATGGGAGTACCCTGTTCAAACATCGTCGCCAAAATAGAAGTGGGTACTCGTGTGTCCCTTATAACTGGCTGACCTTCCATCACATTCAGGTCGATTTCCACATATGCATCGTATTTATTCGGAACAAGGACTGCTTGGTCCTCCTCAAACATTTCACCCAATATCTTCATCTCAACGCGTTGCCCATCTTTCGCAGCAAGGGTCGTATCCCACGCATCCGGTCTTTGGGTATAGACTTCTTTCCCATCTACGTAGATATATGCTGCAACCCAACCAGGCGAGGTTGGTGGGCCAAATCGCTGGTACAGATGACGAAGGGATTTAACGACTGACTGGAGGCTCAACTGCTTCACTTTAAGAGCGCGGAGCAATTTAATGATTGCCAAATCAGAATATGAATAACCCTTATCTACAATTTTGTCATGGTCCATAATGTACACAGAGGGCTTTACAATTCCGCGTCTATCCCAATCATATAGCGTCCGTCTGGGAATACGAGCAAGACGGGAGACCTGTGCCGTCGAATAGAATCCTTCCCATGCTGACATAATAAGACCCCTACTCCTAACCACGTCTTGACGAATCGCTCATTAGTCTGCCGGCGAGGGCTTCAATGGCCGCGCAGGCGTAGAGTATGTACTCGCCCGGCGACGGGTCCAGGGCTTGGTACTCCTCAACCTGGTCCACGTCGCTTACTCCCAGAGGCCCCGGTATGAGTTGCAGGTTCAACTCGTAGAGCTCTCCATCCGGGCAGACCACCACGCATCCCCTGTCCGAGGCTCGCAAGCCCTGGGGCTCTACCTCTATCGCCTGGATGGAGGTCATGTTCATGAAGGCGGGAAAGGGTTGGAGTCGCCCTGCCAGCTCCTTCAGGATGTCCCGCAGTTGGGACGCGGCCCGTTCCAGGGTCGCGTCAGCCACGGCCTTCAAGGCCCACGGTTCAAGCTGCTTCTCTTCCATAACCAAGCGACCGACTCTCGCATACTTTTATCCATAATAAGGCACAGGCGAACCAACCTGAGGCCGGTCCGCCTGTGGTGCTGCCAGCTTGTAAAGGGTGGGGTCATGCAGACGATGGGGACTGGTGAACCGCCATCCGCATCCAGACCTCCCTTGATGGCCTGATTAACCGGGAGCAGCGCGCCGGATATATTGGCTTTACTTGGCGTTGGCTGCGCGTGTCTCCAGGGCCTTTGGCTCGACCTCTCTCTCAATCTTGGAGAGTATGAGGTCGGTATCCAACTCGGCAACTATGCCGGGATAGCCCGCTCGCCCGATCATCTCCGGCAGTTTTCCACCTCTGAACTGGTCCAGGGTCCATCGCAACGTGTCGGGGACCAGGGTCATGTCCCAGTAAATCCGTATGTCCTTATTGCGAGGCCCGTAGTGGTAGTGGGGAGCCCTCTCGAAGCAGTCGAAGGCGAGGATCTCTATCTCCTGGCCTGACACGTCGCTGAGAACGTGTATGGCCATGCCCCTGTCATTTATGGTGGGCAACTCGCGGAACTCCAGACCGAATCTGATGTTGCCCGCCTGGATGATCTCATCGCCCCGGTTGTGGGTGACGGTCCTCCTGTCCCTGACGGCCATGAGCCTCGCGGCATCCTCCACCTCGTTTAGCTTCGTCGCCACAAGGGCGGCCTGCTGATAGTTATCGAGCTGGCCCGCTATATCCTCGTAGCCTGCCCTTTTGAGCATCTCCGGAAGACTGGAGCGGAGCTGTTCAAGGGTCCAACCCAGCGGGTTGCCCGCCGTGGTCTTGTCCATGTACAGTCTCTCGTTATTCTTCTCGGGGCCATAGTGGTAGTGGGGGTGCTGGTCGAAGCAGTCAAACCGCAGTATCTCCACTTCTCTGCCATCTATATCGCTCGTAACCTGGATGCCAAGGCCCTGGTCGTCCATAATTTCCTGCCGATACCGCAGAACGAACTTTACCACCCCGGCATCAATCATGGTCTTCTCCATCTGCATCATGGCCTGCCTCCTCCTTAAATATATTTGGCTTCAGACCACTGGGATCGCCCATGTTTCAGCCTTGGGCTGAACCACAGGGGTCTTGTTGGCTATTATAGCCTAGTTAAACGCTATGGTAAATAGGGTGCGCGCAAACGGTAGGCCCATCCCATTGTCACCCCCTGTTCAAGCCAGGGGCAGGCTCCGAGCGGAGCGAGGGGCCTACAGACCTGGCTGGCTGCGGTCTCGTTCCGGCTGATGCTGCCTTGATTGCAGTTTTTGCTAGGCGGCATTTTTAGATTCCTCACTCCGCTTCGCTGCGTTCGGAATGACACGGCGCGGATGCCTGTATTCACCTATCACCGAGAATATAAAGGTCCCCCCAAAGGCTGAGGTGGCTCTCAGGTAGCCTCGCTCCCGTTTCCTCCCAGTACAGCCTTCGCCTCGGCCTCCGCGCCGTGCTCGATGCAGCTACGAAAGGCGGAGTAGGCGGCCTTGTTGATGGCCTTGAGCAGCCACTCTTCCTGGCCCGGGTCGGCCTGGTAGCTGTTTCTCACGCTTATCACGCGTTCCAGGAGACCGAGGTAATGGGTCTGCAATAGGGTAAAGGGTCCGGGGTCCCTGGACTCCTCGCTACCGTGCTCGTCACCTACCATCCCTTTGTTGCCTGCGTTAGAGTGTGTGCCCATGTTCCTCCTCTCCATAGCCATATTCATGGCAAGACGTTCCGGGCCGCGCCCGAGCTGGCCTATATCTCTCTATACTCGCCCTCAACAGTGCCTCCCGGCGAGTCTCCGCCGGGTCCCTGGCCCGAGTCGCCAGGTGGGGTCCCCGATTCCGGACCGGCCCCTTGCTGGCCATACACGGCCTGGCCCATCTTCTGAAGGGAAGCGTTCAGCTCGTTCATCCCACTCTGTATCTGCGGCATGTCATTCTGCTGCACGGCTGTCCGCAGTGCCGCTATCTTGCCCTCCACCTCCTGCTTGAGGTCGGCGGGCACCTTGTCCCCCTGCTCCTCCAGCAGCTTCTCCGCGGCGTAGACCAGGCTGTCCGCCTGGTTGCGGGTCTCCGCCTCGGTCCGCTTCCTCCGGTCCTCTTCGGCGTACTGCTGGGCCTCCTGCACCATCTGGTCCACCTGGTCCTTGGCAAGGCCGGAGCTGGGCTGGATCACAATCCTCTGCTCCTTTCCCGTACCCTTATCCTTGGCGGACACGCTGAGCAGGCCGTTGGCGTCTATGTCGAAGGTCACCTCAATCTGGGGGACGCCCCTGGGGGCGGGGATTATACCGTCCAGGATGAATTTCCCCGTAGACTTGTTGTCCGCAGCCATGGGACGCTCCCCCTGGAGGACGTGAATCTCCACGCTGGTCTGGCCGTTGGCGGCGGTGGTGAAGACTTCGCTCTTGGAGGTGGGAATGGTCGTGTTCCTGGGTATCAGGGTGGTGAGCACATTGCCCAGGGTCTCCAGTCCCAGGGTGAGGGGTGTAACGTCAAGGAGCAGAATATCCCGGACGTCGCCCACCAGCACGCCCGCCTGTATAGTCGCACCCATAGCCACGGCCTCGTCAGGGTTAACGCTCTTGTTGGGCTCTCTATTGAATATGTCGTTGACCTTGCGCTGAACGGCGGGCATACGGGTCATGCCCCCGACAAGTATCACCTCGTCTATCTGCTGTGCGGTCACTCCCGCGTCGGTCAGGGCCTGGCGGCACGGTTCTTCGGTTCTATCCAGGAGGTCTGCAACCAGCTGCTCCAGCCTGGAGCGGCTGAGGGTCAGGACCATGTGCTTGGGGCCGCTGGCGTCGGCGGTGATAAAGGGGAGGTTGGTCTCCGTTTCAAAGACGGTGGAAAGCTCCACTTTGGCCTTCTCCGCCGCATCCCGCAATCGCTGAAGGGCCATCCGGTCGTTGCTCAGGTCTATGCCCGTTTCCTGCCTGAACTCCTGTACCATCCAGTCTATAATCCGGTTGTCGAAGTCGTCTCCTCCCAGGAAGGTATCGCCATTGGTGGACTTGACCTCGAACACACCGTCTCCCATCTGGAGCAGGGATATGTCGAAGGTGCCGCCGCCCAGGTCGAATACGGCCACCGTGCTGTCCTTCTTCTGCTTGTCCATGCCATAGGCCAGGGAGGAGGCGGTTGGCTCGTTGATGATGCGCAGCACCTCAAGCCCTGCGATCTGTCCGGCGTCCTTGGTGGCCTGGCGTTGGGCGTCGTTGAAGTAGGCCGGTACGGTGATGACAGCCTGGTTGACCTTCTCGCCCAGCTTGGCCTCCGCGTCCTGCTTTATCTTTTGCAAGACAAGGGCGGAGAGCTGAGGTGGCGCGTAGGTCTTGTCCCCCATCTGCACGTGGGCATCGCCGTTGGAAGCCCTGATGATTTTGTAAGGCAGGGACTTGGTCGCTCTCTGGATCTCCGGGTCGTCGAACTTGCGGCCCATGAGTCGCTTTACGGAGAATATGGTATTCTCGGGATTGGTGACGGCCTGGCGTTTGGCCATCTGACCCACATACACCTCTCCCGACCTGGGGTTGGTGGCCACTACCGAAGGGGTGACGCGCCCGCCTTCGGCGTTCTCCAGCACCGTGGGCTCGCTGGCCTCTATAACGGCTGTGCACGAGTTGGTAGTACCCAGGTCTATTCCAATCACTTTAGGCATCTTCGGCCTCCTTTCCGATAGAAGGGATGTTTTCTCCTTGATTTTCTCTTTGGGGGGTCTCGGGTTTTCTGGCGAGTATAACGAGGGCAGGGCGGATGACCCTGCCGTGTAGCTTGTACCCGTCCCGGACCACCGCCAGCACCTGGCCCTCCTGGTGCTCGGCGCTTTCCTGGTAGGCCATGGCCTCGTGCTCGAAGGGGTCGAACTCTCTCCCCTCGACCTCGATTCTGGTGACGCTCTCGGATTCCAGGAGGGAGTGGAGCTTACGCTGTATGAGCCTTATGCCCTCCAGCCAGGAGGCTGCGGCGTCCGACGCTTCAGCGCCGTCGGGACGCGGCCTGGGGGCGTGGTCAATGGCCAGGTTGAAATCATCCACCACCGGCAGGAGCTTGTTGATGAGCCTGGAGTTGGCGTACTTCTGCTGCTCCTCTCGCTCCTCCTCTGTCCGACGCTTGTAGTTGATGAGGTCTGCCTGGGCCCTCTGAAGCATCTCCCTGAACTGGGCCTTCTCCCTGCTGGATTCCTCGGACTCTGCCTTGAGGACGTCCATCTGGTCCTCGAGGCTGAGAGCCGTCCCGGTATCCCCGGTACTCCCAGTTCTCAATGCCTCGCCTGGCGAGGGCTGTACCTCGGCTTTACGTTCTTCTTCCATGTCTGTCCTTATCTATAATGAACTTTACTCCTGAAGCGGCAGGTTCAGCCTGCGAAAGAGCTGTACTATCTCCTGCTCGACCATGCTGGAAAACCCCTCCGCGTCCTTCATACGGCTAAACCTCTGGAGCATATCCAGAAGGTGGCTGAGCAGGTTCAGGGTGAACTCGACCCCCGCCAGATTGAGGCCCAGGTTCTCCTCCAAGTGCTTTATCAGGCGGAGTTTCTCTATATCCTGCTCCGAATAGAGCCTGAGCATACCGATAGTCCGGTAGGGCCTTACCAGGCCGAGCCTCTCGTACTTTCGCAGGGTCTGCGGGTGCATCTCCAGGAGGCGGGCGGCTACGCTTATAACATAAACTCCGCTCAGCTCCCGCACATCCTGGGCAGGATTTTCGGAAGATTTTTCCTCCGCAGGCTGGGATGCCTGCTCGCTCCTACGGGCCGGGGGTAGATGCTCCTCTCCGACCCTTATGCGTATGGGGTTGACCCCTGGTATCCTCTGGGTCCTGGCCCCTGACCTATTCTGGTCCGGCATATTCTAGCTCCGAGTTAAGCCTGCTCATATCGTAACAGTTGACATGACTCGTGTCAAGGGATATAATTCATATCAAGTAAACAAGATATGGACTCAATGGGAGGTCAGAGTAGCAATGCTGTTCTTGAGGGCGTGTCCGAAGTGTGGCGGAGACCTTTTCATGGACCGTGACATGTACGGAGGGTACGTTAAGTGCCTCCAGTGTGGCCTCATGAGGTACACGGAGGAGGAACAAAGGCCGGCGGCCCGTAAGCGGGAGTCCGTCCTGGAATCGGAGGCCGCCTAGCGGCGGTGCAACGCGGCCCAGGGTGCCCGGCCTTCTACGAGCGGCCCGGGAGGCCGTACCGTTCATTTCGTCCACCGGATAAGGCCATCCTGTCCATCCAACGAGTACGCGCGGTCCCTGGTGGGATTATGTAAGCTCGGGCCAGAACCGCTCCTCCTTCCAGGGGTCGGCGTTGTTGTTGTAGCCCCTCACCTCCCAGAATCCCGGCTTGTCCTCAGCCATAAACTCGATCCCGTTCAGCCACTTGGCGCTCTTCCAGCCATACCGGCTGGGCACCACCAGCCTCAGAGGCCAGCCGTGGTCCGGAGCCAGCTCCTGGCCGTTATGCCTGTGGGCGAGAATTCCCTCATCCAGGGTCATCTCCAGGGGCAGGTTGGTAGTGTAGTTGCCGTAGCAGTGGGCCATGACGTGCCTTGCCTCCGGCTTGGGCTTTGCCAGGCCCGCAAGGTCGCTGAAGAGCGCTCCTTCCCAGGTGTTGTCGAGGGCGCTCCACTGGGTGACGCAGTGAAAGTCGGCCTCGACCGTGACCCAAGCAAGGGCGCTGAACTGCTCCCAGCTAAGCTCTACCTCCTTTTCCACGAGGCCGAAAACGCGGAGCCTCCAGCTATCCAGGGCGATCTTGGGCGTGGGCCCATAGGTAAGGACGGGGAATTTCCTGGAGACGAACTGCCCCGGCGGCACCCTCTCCCCTCGCCCCTGGTCGGGCGCCTTCTTTACCCGGTCCGGCCTCTTCATCATAGCTGCGCACCCCCAACGGAAAACAAAATCCTGAACCATATTATGCCCCACGGGAAAGGGTGTCAAATGCTTCCGCCGGGCTGTTTTATCCCGGCTTGAAGTGCAGCTACTCTGTTTACTATTGGGGCCCACCACATCATGATGACGCCAACCAGCGATCTTGGCCCTATAGACCCGCAATTTCAACTCGGAGACGGCACTATCGTCGCGGCAAAAGATATAATCGCCGCAGTTGATGAGGCATCGGAAAGAATACAAGCGGCACCGGACACTTATCCATTGTACGCTTCTCTTCTCGACAATGTAGATGCTCTCACTGTCCAACGGGCGCGGTCCGCCCTGGGCCGGACTGAAGACTTGCTATTGGAAGCATTACGCAGCAATCCGGACCGGAGTGATGAGGATGCCAGGGCCTTGAGCAGAAGCCTGAGCAGGCCCTTGATTACCGAGGCACTCTATCATGGAGCGTTATTCGGGATGCAAGATGCCAAAGGTGCAGGACTGCCAGTGGAAGAGGCAGACTTGACAGGCGAGCAATGGCGGAGAATTTGGTGGCTCTGGGCCAAATACTTTCAGCGTGGCGCAAGTACCTTACGGACTCGGGTCTATGAGGAAGCACGAGCTTCTTGGGTCGGTGATTTATCGGGAGTCCAGTAACGCTAACAAAGCAGCGACGTCAAACACCTGATGACAGGCAATAGGCGCACTTGCACAGGCTTTCGTGTTGGGGTTATCATTGGGCTGTGACTGGGCGGGAAGGCGCGCACGCTATCAGGGCGACGGGTCTCCAGAAGAGTTTTGGAGACTGGCCTATTCTATGGGACCTGGACCTTGCCGTGGACTGGGGTGAGTTCCTGGTCATCTTCGGCGCTAATGGGGTGGGCAAGACCACCTTGCTCAAAGTCCTCTCCACTCAAGCCAGGCCCGACGGCGGGGAGCTGTGGGTTGGCGGCGTGGAGAGGAAAAGCAACCCGGCCTTTATACGGCGCATGGTAGGGGTGGTGGCGCACCGGGGACTTCTCTACGAGGATATGACCTGCCAGGAGAACCTCGTCTTCTATGGCCGGATGTTCGGCTTGAAGAAGCCCCACCGGCGGGCGGAGGAAGTCTTGCGGTTGGTCGGTCTGGAGGGCCGCAAGAGCCAGAAGGTGCGTGCCCTTTCCCACGGCATGCAGAAGCGCCTGTCCATCGCCAGGGCGGTCCTTCACGAACCTTCGATTCTTCTCATGGATGAGCCCGAGTCGGGGCTGGACCAGGAGGCCCTGGAGATGTTGGGCGAACTTCTGAAGGAGTGGAAGGCGGAGCGCCGCACTGTGGTGATGACAACCCACAACCTCGAGCAGGGGTTGGCCTGGGGCGAGCGAGTGGCCATCCTGTCCGGGGGGAAGATAGCCTTTGAAGAGTCCAGGCGTTCTCTGGACGTGGCCGGGTTCAGAGGGACCTACCGGGAATACATCGAGGCGATGCCGTGAGAGGGTTCCTGGGCCCTGTGGTCGCCCTGGCGTGGAAAGATATAGTCCTGGAGATAAGGACACGGGATATAGTAGTATCGGTACTCGTCTTCGCCTTCCTGGTTGTGGTGGTCTTCAACTTCTCCCTCAATGTCACTCCAAGGGTCGTGAAAGACCTGGCCCCCGGTATATTATGGGTGGCCTTCGCCTTCGCCGGCGTTCTGGCGATGAACCGGGCCTTTGTCCTGGAGAAGGACCGGGGCAGCCTGGAGGGCCTGCTTCTGACGCCGGTGAGCCGGGACGCCATCTATTTCGGGAAGATGCTGGGCATCTTCCTGTTCATGGTGGTGGTGGAAGCCCTGCTCGTGCCGGTCTTCGCCGTGCTCCTCAACTTCTCGGCCTTTTCAGTGGGCTTCGGGCTATCCACTCTGCTGGCCACTCTTGGCTTCGCCACCGTGGGCACGCTCTTCTCCGCCATTGCCGTTAACACCCGATCCCGAGAGATAATGCTGCCGGTGCTGTTCCTGCCTGTCATATTGCCTGTGATCATCGCTGCGGTGGAGTCGGCCTCGGGCGACAGAAGCGCGGTGAGCGTCGCCCGCTGGATCGGGCTTATAGCTGTCTTTGACGCGGTATTTCTGGTAATATGTCCCTGGGTATTCGGGCTAGTTGTGGAGGAATGACGGCTTTGGAAACGACTGACAGCGAGCGATTGATAGAGCAACCGGCCCTCCGGTCGAAGGCGCGTGGTTGGCCTCTCAGAGAAGCGTACCTGTCAGTCACGGTCGCGCTCATGGTGATAAACCTTTACCTTATCTTCATGTGGGCGCCCACTGACGCTATCCTGGGCCATGTGCAGCGAATATTCTACTTTCACGTGCCCATCGCCTGGGTTGCCTTCCTCTCCTTCTTCATAGTGTTCCTGAGCAGCATCCTCTACCTGTGGAAAAGGGATGCCCGCTGGGACGCCCTGGCCCACTCTGCTGCCGAGATCGGGGTGGTCTTCGCCACCCTCATTTTGATCACCGGCATCATGTGGATGAGGCCCGTATGGGGTGTATGGTGGACGTGGGAGCCCAAGCTTACGACCTCCGTCATACTCTGGCTAATCTACGTGGCGTACCTTATGCTGAGGTCCTATGCGCCCAATCGCTCCCAGGCAGCTACTTACGCGGCGGTGCTGGGAATCGTCGGCTTTATAGACGTGCCGATAGTCTACTTCGCCGTGGAGTGGTGGCGCTCCGTCCATCCCGAGGCGGTGGTGGGGCCGCTGGCGGAGTCGGGCAGCCTGGACCCCTCTATGCGCACAGTCCTGTTCTTCTCCATGATTACCTTCACTCTGCTGTTCCTGTTTATTCTCAGAGAGAGGGTATCTTTGAGAACGATGGAGGATACTCTGAGAAGAGCAAGATTCGCGGTGAGAAGCTCCATCAAACTTTGAACATCAGGTGGTGGGCGATGCCTTCGGACAATCTACCCTATCTTTTCGCAGCCTACGCCGTTACGTGGGCGGCCTTCTTCGTGTACATGTTCTTCGTCTCCAGGCACCAGCGGGAGATGGAGAGGGAAATACGGGAGCTGAAGCAAGCCCTGGAGCTCAGGGACAATCCAGGCGACCATTACCCTCGCAGCAGCAATAGTTGAAACTCTCGGCCCGGAGATGTATAGTTAAAGCCCGCCTCCAAGATGAAAAAGTCGTCCTGCCGGGAGCTAAGGCATGATAGAAGGCCAGTCTGGG
The DNA here is from genome assembly GCA_965197405.1 of Dehalococcoidia bacterium. Taxonomy (GTDB): domain Bacteria; phylum Chloroflexota; class Dehalococcoidia; order Lucifugimonadales; family JAGWBF01. The sequence goes on from OZ240206.1 coordinate 584,191, forward strand.
ACTCCGCCGGGCCCCCCTCCTGCGAGCAGTTGGATTTCCAACAACAAGGCCCGCCTGGCCCTCATAGGGGCTGTGCTGGCCCTGGCATTGGGCTATCTGATTTACGCGGCTTTCCCCGGCAACACCCTATATTACATGACCGTGGACGAATTCGTGGCCGATAAGGGCAACGTGGATGGGAGGAGCGTCAGGGTTGTAGGCAAGCTCGCACCCGATTCTTTCCAGCGTGTGCCCGACACAACTCAGGCGAATTTCGTCCTAGCAGGCCAGGGAGAGACGCTGGAAGCCACTTACTTTGGAGTACTCCCGGACCTCTTCTTCAACCCCCACTCGGACATAATCGCAGAGGGCAGCTACAACGCCAACGGCGTGTTTCACACAGACACCGTCATCGTCAAATGCCCCTCCAAGTATCAGGCTTTGACCGAGGAAGGCTGAGCACGATACGCTTGGCGCCACAGGACGGACGCCGGTCGCCCCCCCTGTCATCGCATCAGGCGGGCCAGACCCCGGATGATTTGGCCGGACGCACCGCTCAACATCTCTGATACCCGGACCTGGGCGGCGGCCTGCATACTCGCGAAAGAATAGGCGGGGTAGACGTGAATGGAGTTGGCTATATCGCCCAGCTTCAGGCCCCGGTCCAGGGCCAGGGTCCATTCCTGGACCATCTCGCCAGCCCGCGCCGCCACGATGCTTACCCCCAGAAGGCTGCCATCCTTCCTGTGAACCAGCTTGAGGAAGCCGGTGGTGTCCCCTTCGGTCTGCGCCCGGTCTACTTTATCCATAGGCCACTGGCAGGTCATCACGCCGTTGCCGGACCTCTCGCGTGCCTGTGACTCGCTCAGACCGACGTGGGCCACTTCAGGGTCGGTGAACGTGGTCCAGGGGACCCGCTCCGCGACGCCCCTGGACGCGCCGGGAAGCAAGGCGTTGCGGACAGCCATGACCGCCTGCCAAGCGGCGTAGTGGGTAAACTGGTAGCCGCCTGTACAGTCCCCCACAGCGTAGATGTGCCCCTGGTTGGTGCGCAAATGCTCGTCCACCCGGATTCCCTGGCTGTCGTAGACGACGCCCGCCCGCTCCAGGTCCAGGCCGTCCACATTGGGCCGGCGCCCCACGGCGACCAGCAGCGCATCGCCCACCAGCTCGTCACCGGAGGCAACAACGTGAATGCCGTCCCCGTCCTGCCAGGCCCGCTCAACCACAGCGTTGAAGCGCAAGCTGATGCCTTCCTCCACAAACTTGCCCGCCAGCACGCAGGAGGCTTCCGGCTCATCCTGGGGCAGTATACGGTCCGAACCTTCCAGCATGGTAACTCCGGAGCCCAGGCGCCGGAAGGCCTGGGCCATCTCGCATCCGGTGGGTCCCGCTCCAATCACCAGGAGGTGGCGCGGGAGCACGGCCATGTCCCAGACGCTTTCGTAGGTAAGGTAAGCAACGCTGTCCAGCCCCGGCACCGGTGGGACGAAGGGGCTGGCGCCGGTGGCAAGCAATACCCGGCGCGCGGTCAGGGTCGTCTCGCCGACGGCGAGGGTGCGGGGGCCGAGGAAGCGGGCCGTCCCCAGGACCACGTCAATGCCATCGGCGCGCAGCCTTTCCGGTGATTCATGGTCGTATACCCGGGCAACGACGGACCGGACGTGGGCCATAACCTGCTTCAGGTCAACCGCCGGCTCGACAGGCCCCAGTCCATAGAGGTCCGCGGTACGCATCCGGTGGGCGACTTTGGCCGCCTTGAGCAGCGTCTTGCTGGGAATGCAACCCGTCCAGGTGCAGTCGCCGCCTATGCGGTGCTTTTCCACCAGGGCGACGCGGGCCCCTAACTGGACCGCAAATCCGGCGGCAGTGATCCCTGCCGAGCCGCCGCCGATGATAGCAAGATCATAATCATAAGTGTCACTCATATGTCATCGCCTCCCGTCCATCCGGTTGAGAGGGGTACCGCCCCTCCGACTTCTACCGTCCACCTATAGTCAATCATCCGGAGGGCCACATATCAACCCAGTGTCTTTTGATTCTCGGTGTTAGGCGAATACGGCTCCCCTCCGCGCGTCACTACTATGAAAATACCCTTCGTCATTACCCGCGAAGCTTGTCCCCATGCAAACCGGGAGCGGGTATCCACGTCCCCGACGCCCCTGGACTCCTGCTTGCGCAGGAGTGACGCTGAGAAGGCTGGCGGATATTTTCATCCTCTTATGTGTCCTGACAAGGCCATAGGCAATTCCTCACTCCCCTTCGCTCCGTTCGGAATTGGAGGATGTGGTCTGAAGATCCGGCGATAATATGAAATCGGTAAAGGGATTCCAGACGTATAAGAATAGATGCCCCTGGATGACCGGAGAGATGAGGAGGTGACAAGATGTTCTACTTCAAGGGGTGCCCCAGATGCAGGGGCGACCTGTATGCGAACACGGACATATATGGTCCGTACACGGCCTGTCTGCAATGTGGACACTATCTGACGCGGGAAGAAGAGAAGGAGCTTGAGAGTACCGGCCCGCTCTGGGAGGCGTGGGCCGCCGCTCTGGTCCAACAAGAGAAGGCAGCCGCATAAACCGGATCGCGTGGTCCGGCATCCAAAAGCTAATTACAGGCATTCACAAACGTTAGGGAGTGAGTAATAATATGAGTATTATGTCTTTATCACGATACTTCAAGGGTGACCCGACACAGGAAACCAGGCCGCTGTGGACTAGCATGATTCCCTTCCTGGCCGGGGGCGCGGCCCTGGCCGTCGCAGTCGTTGGAGCCGCCCTTACCGGCGAGGCTGGCAGCACGGGAGGGGTCAACGGGTTCGTTGAGGGCCTATCCGGGAATTCCAGCTCCCGGCTGGGGAACCTGGGGCTTCTGGCCCCCTTGGGATTCGCTTTCGCAGCCGGTATGGCATCCTCCGTCAATCCCTGTGGCTTTGCCATGCTCCCTGCATACCTGGGCCTCTACCTTGGCTCCAATGAGAAAAGTGAGGAGCGCATCCACGCCATCAGACACCTGGGCAAGGCGTTGCTGGTGGGCGGGGTGGTCACCGTCGGGTTCATCCTGCTCTTTGGCGTAGTGGGCCTGATCATAGGGGGAGGGGCCAGGTCTGTCGTGGACATCATTCCCTGGCTCGGCCTGAGCATTGGTGTGGTGTTGACCCTCGTGGGCGCGTGGCTGATTGGGGGCGGCAAGCTGTACACCGGGATCGCGGCGCGGGCGGCGGCGCGAATGGGGAATCCGGGCCAGGTCAGCATCCGGGGGTATTTCCTGTTCGGGTTGAGCTATGGCACGGCGTCCCTGAGCTGCACCCTCCCCATCTTTCTGGCGGTGGTGGGGACCAGCCTCGCGGTGTCAGACATCCCCACCGCCCTGGGCCAGCTTGTCCTCTATGGACTGGGCATGGGGGTTGTGATAATGGCCCTGACGGTGGGGATAGCGTTCTTCAAGGGGGCCATGGTGAGTATGCTGCGAAAGGCCCTACGGTATATCCAGCCCGTCAGCTCCGTGCTAATGCTGGTGGCCGGCTCCTACATAGTCTTCTACTGGCTGACCATCGGCGGATTGTGGTGAGGGGGAGATGGAACATGAGGAGTCTTTGGGTGCTGGGACTCCTGTCGGCTGCCGCGGTTTTCATCGTCGCCGCCTGCGGCGGGCGCGACGCATCCAGCCCCGGCACACTTGCTCCCACTCCTGAAGCCAGCATCCCGGAGGGACCCGAGGCGGCGGCCCCGGTCCGGCCCGATGAGTCTCTGACAGACCTTGAGCTGTCCGCATTGAGCCAGGGCGTTTGGAAGACGGACTTCAGGCTGCACAGCGTCCCCTACAGCGAGATAATTTCAGGCGGCCCCCCAAGGGATGGGATTCCACCCCTTGACGCTCCCCGATTCACAACCATCTCAGACGCAAACGAGTGGGTTGGCGGCAATGAGCCGGTCATCGCCTTCGAGGTCAACGACGACGCCAGGGCTTACCCCCTCCAGATACTCACGTGGCACGAGATCGTCAATGACGTGGTGAGCGGCGTGCCCGTGTCGGTGACCTTCTGCCCTCTCTGCAACTCGGCCATCGTGTTCGACAGGAGGCTCGAGGGAGTCGTCTACGACTTCGGGACATCGGGCAAGCTGCGGAACAGCGACCTGGTAATGTGGGACCGGCAGACCGAGTCCTGGTGGCAGCAGCTCACCGGCGAGGCGATCGCAGGCGAGCTTACGGGCAAGGTGCTCACCGCTCTCCCGGCCCCCATTATCTCATGGGAGGACTTCAAGACCGCCCATCCGGAGGGTAAGGTCCTCTCCAGGGACACGGGATTCCCCCGTCGTTACGGAGAGAACCCCTACGTGGGCTACGACGAAGTTGACAAGCCTCCCTTCCTCTATCGAGGCAGTCCGGACGGGAGGCTGCCGCCGAAGGAGAGAGTGGCGGCGGTGACCATCGGCGAGGTGGATGTGGCCTTTCCCTTCTCGCTCCTGGAAGCCGAGCGGGTGGTCAACTATAGCGTAAACGGGCAAGACCTGGTCGTATTTTTCAAGCCCGGGACCGCATCCGCCCTAGACCGGGCCCTCATCCGGGACTCGCGGGATGCAGGGGCTACAGGAGTGTTCGACGCTAGACTGGACGAGCAAAAGCTCAGCTTCCGTGAGGATGACGGAAGAATCACAGACGACGAAACGGGAAGCGTCTGGAACATCCTCGGCGAGGCTACGGCGGGACCCCTGGAGGGAAAGAATCTGACGCCCTTGGTCCACGCCAATCACTTCTGGTTTGCGTGGGGCGCCTTCAGGCCGGATACCATAATCTATGAGGGAGCAATTTCTTAAGAGGGTGTTTCCAAAGGTTCCTCCTTGGGGCCTCCTCGCACTTGACGGGAGAGGATTGAGGTGAGGGTGTCGGAACAACTCCCCCTCATCCTAACCTTCTCCCGCCAGGGGAGAAGGGACTCCGGAAACATCCCCTTAGAGCCTATCCTAATAACCCGGCGGCTCTGAGAGCGATAAGGGCACAGGCGAAATGAAGAAAGGCTATGTAGTTGGTGGGAGACTTGTCCCAGCGGACCAAAATGCGCCGGAAGCGGTTCATCCAGCTGTGGGTGCGTTCCACCACCCAGCGCCGGGCTTTGAAGCCGGCCTCTTTCTTGATGGCCTGAGCCTCTTCCCCACGGCTGCGTATGTGGGCCGTGAAGCCAAACTCGTCCACGGTCCGGCGCACCTCATCAAAGTCGTAGCCCTTGTCCAAGCACAGACCCTGGGGATGCTCCGGGCTGGGCGCGGGGCGTGGCACGGGGAGGCTGTCCACCGTGGCCCGCACCAGCTTCATATCGTGGCGGTTGGCCCCGTCCACTGCCAGCCCCACCGGAATGCCCCCGGCTTCGGTCAAGAGACTGCGTTTGACCCCGCTCTTACCCCGGTCCGTGGGGTTGGGACCGGTTTTCCCCCCCGCCCAAGGGGGATTTGGTCAAGGCCCCGTCCATGCTCAGCCAGCTCCAGTCCAAACCCTTCAATTCGTCATAGCGTTCCAGCCCGGTCCGCCATAGCTCCAGGAACACCCCGGCGGCGGCCCATTCCTGAAAGCGCAGGTGGGCGGTGGAGCCGGAGCAAATGCCGGTGGCATCCAAGGACTTCCACTGGCAACCGGTGCGAAGCACGTAGAAGATACCGTTGGCGCAGGTCCGGTCCGGGACCCGGGGGCGGCCTCCGCCCAAGGGATGGGTATTCACCCGCTGGGGAAGGAGTGGAGCCAGTGCCTCCCACAGTTCGTCGGATACTTGGAAGGAGCCGGTGGTGGGGTTGGTCGGAGAGGCTGGGCCGGCGCGGGGTGGTCGAGGCGGCTTGGGTTCTTTCGCTTTCGTCATTCCCCAAGTTTAGCCGCTCCTCTGCCTCCTTCCTCATTCACTACTCAGCGGGTTTCACCGGTTTTTAGGATAGGCTCTTAGACCTCTTCGCGCTGGATCAGGTGCACCAGGAGGCCTCCCAGGCTCCCCGGATGGATAAAACCGATATGAGAGCGGCGGCTTCCCGGCCTGCCCGCGGTATCAATCATCACGTGGCCCGCTCGCTCCAGGGCCCCAAGCGCCCGTTGGATGTCGGCGACCTTGAGGGCGACATGGTGTAGTCCGGGACCCCGTGACGCGATGAAACGGCTGATGGCTCCCTGGTCCTGCCTGGTAGTCCCCGACTGGCCGCGCTCGACCTCGCCGGCCTGGCGGGGATCGAAGTCCTGCAAGAGCTCCAGGTCGCAGTCGCCTATGGTGATGAAGGCGACCCTGAGTCCGGCGACGGGCTCGGGTGGCCGGCTGTGGTACACGACGCCGTACTTGTCCGAGGTGAAGCTTTCAATGGACGTCCGCACTTCCATGTCCGTCTGGGTGCTCTCGACGGGATACCCAAGGCGGCGCGAAAACGCGTCTATGGCCAGGGAGTTGTCCAAGGACGCAACGCCGATGTGGTCCATGCGCTCAACCCAGCCGCCCCCAGCGAGATTAGTAGGACTGAGGGGCAGTGGCTCGGAGAGGAATACACGCACCCCACCCGTCGCCTGGGGCGAGAGCATGACCCGGCGCGCGCCTCCAAGGTCCTGGGCCGGGCCGGTCCCGGCGATGGCAACGCCCGCCGCATCCGCTTGCCGTGCGGCCCTCTCCGGGTCGTCCGTCGCCAGGGCGACATGGTGAACGCCGGTTTTCTCCGCTCCACCCGCGAAGGGGTCGCCGAGTTCAAACAGCGCCAGCGCACTTTCCCCGACGCTGAGCACGGGGGCGCTGCGTCCGGTCTCGCCGACGGCGCAGTCGGTGCGCGCAAGGCCGAAGTCACGGGCCAGCGCCGTAGCAACGGCGTCAACATCGCGCACGACAACGGCAACGTAAGCCAGGCCATTACCGATCATGGGGTTTCTCCTCGATATTGGATGCTGATTAGCTGAGTCCATTATACGGCAGCCAAGAGCTTTTGCAATTTGTTGACGGCCACAGACCAGCAACCGTAAACTGACGTGACCGGCTGCGGGTTATGGCGGACAGGAGGGTCCTTCATTGTCACCCCCTGTTCAAGCCAGGGGCAGGCTCCGAGCGGAGGGAGGGGTCTAAAATCCTTCTCCTCGGTGTCGTTTTGCTCGCGCGGCATTTTAGATTCTTCGTCGCTCCGCTCCTCAGAATGACACGCGGGGGCCTGACTGCTGCTGGCAGGTCTTTATCCACCCCCGCCTGGCAGCACACAGGTAACGTTGAGAATGAAAAGGCCCTATAGCGGGCAGGAAAGATGCAGGGAATATGGTTGACAACACCCTATCGCCCCACGGCGGGGAAATTGTAGAGAGGGTTGCCCCAGGGCACATTGCCAGGGACAGGATTCGTGGGCTTAAGTCGGTGGCCCTCAGAGGGCAGACCGCGAGGGAGTGCGTCAGCATTGCCTATGGCTTCTTCTCTCCCCTTGAGGGGTTCATGGCGCGGGCGGACGTTGACGCTGTGAACAACGACATGAGGCTGGCCAGCGGCTACGTCTGGAGCATACCCATAGTGTTCGACATTTCCCTTGAGGAGGTGAAGCAACTGGGCCTCCAAGAGGGCGACACACTGCTCCTCACCTACCAGGACCGCCCCCTGGCGACCCTCGAAATCGAAGAGATTTACGCCTACGACATGGAGCACATGGCCCGCAGCGTCTACGGCACGAAGGATGAGGGTCATCCCGGGGTGAGGAGGACCTATGCCTATAAGGACAGGTTTCTGGGCGGCAAGGTGACTCTAATCAATCCGCCGGAAATAAACCCGCCCTTCGACCGGTTCTGGCACACTCCCAAAGAGCTCAGGAGAAGGCTCCAGGACAGGGGATGGGAGCGGGTGGTGGCTCACCAGACGAGGAACGTGCCCCATGCCGGGCATGAGTGGATGATGAAAGCAGCGTGGTTCGCCGCCAATGCCGACGCCGTCCTGGTGAACGCCGTGATTGGTGAGAAGCGTACCGGGGACTACATTGACGAAGCGATTATCCTGGCCCACGACATGCTCCGGAGGGCGGGGTATTTCCGCGAGGATGTTCACATGACATCCATGCTGCTGTGGGATATGAGGTACGCAGGCCCCAGGGAGGCGGTGTTCCACGCAATAGTCAGGAAGAACCTGGGCTGCACTCACCATATGTTCGGGAGGGACCACGCGGGAGTCGGCTCCTATTACGGTCCCCACGACGCCCACAGGATATTCGACCGGATACCCGACATAGGCATACGACCGGTCGCGACCCTCGAATGGTGGTATTGTCCGGTCTGCGCGGGGATTGCCTATGAGGAACTGTGCGGGCACCAGGACCAAAAGCAGGAGCTTAGCGGCACCCTGATGCGGAGGACCCTTGAGAGCGGCGTCCGGCCTTCATCCCTCACCTTCAGGGCAGAGGTCTTTGACCTGGTGACGGAGTGTGCTGAGAGGTACGGCTTCGGCTCGCCCTTCGTCAACGAAAGTTATCTGAGGAACAGGGACCCGGTGATGACAGTCCCGCCGATGGAGTGAGCGCCGGCGAAGGTCCGAGTTAGGGTACGACCTGCTGGCATGGCCTTGTGAAGACATCCCAGCGGCCACTTTCGGGGTCGTACTTTGAGTTCACGAACACCCGCCAGTTGGCGTCGTCCAGGTCTGGGTAGTCGGCCCTGTAGTAGTAGCCGGGCCAGCGCGTCTCTTTCCTGTGAAGCAGGTGCCTCACATGGGCCTCGGCGACCCATAACCTGTGCACCAGCTCCCAGCACCTCAGCAGCTCGTGGAGGTCCCGTGCTCCGAGGTACTTGAGATCCTCCCTGAACATGGCAAGAAGCTCCAGCCCCCTCTTGAGCATGGGGTCGCTGGTCGTATACTGGGTGGAAGCCCCGGCGGCGTACTCGTCCATTATCTTTTGCAGTCTCACCAACCCCTGTTTTGGCATCAGGTAGTTGGGGTTGATTTCTTCGCTGGTCGAGGCCCCTCTGTGCCTCTGGAAGGTCTCAATGGGCATCCAGATAGCGCCACTAATATCCTCGACCCTGGCATCGTCAATCCGCGGGGCGTCGGCCACGTCGTGGACGTAAGCCACCGCCGCCTTGGCGGCTACCCGGCCTTCGGTGAAGGAGCCTGAGCTGAACTTGTGAGGGGCCGCGCCGACGCCGTCTCCCGCAGCAAAGAGGCCCCTGATGGTGCTCATCCTGTTATAGCCCCACCGGCAGCCGGGAGGGGACAGGTCCTCGGGGCCGCTTACCCAAGCCCCCGCTTCGCCGGAGTGGGAACCCATGATGTAAGGCTCCGCGAGAACGATCTCCGAAGGCGTGTCCTCCGGGGCTATGTTTTGGGCTGCCCACATGAGGGCCTGGGAGATGGTCATGTCCAGGAAGTCCTCCCATGCCTCGCTCTTGACCTGTTCAAGCCTAGCCGCGTCCCCACCGGCGAGCCGGGCGATGGCCTCTTCCGTCCTGATATAGATAGGCCCTTTGCCCTCGATGATGTCCAGGAACATCTGGTGGTTTCTCAGGGGCGTGGGCGTCGGCACGGCGGAGCCATAGGGCGCGTATTTCTTCAGCTCCTCCGCCCTGGTCACGGTGTAGTCCTCTCCGTAGGCGTTGGTGGCCCTAGCCCCGAAGTATTGGAACCACATCCCGATGGGGCCGTAGCCGTCCTTGAACCTGCTGGGTACGAACCTGTGCTCCATCTGGGTCATCTCCGCCCCGGTGGGGATGATGAGGCCGTATACCGAGCCGGTGTCGAAGATGGAGTACCAGTTCCTCCCCAGGCCTTCGCCCGTAGAGCGGGGCCTGAATATATTGGAGGCCCCGCCGGCGGTGCAGATGACGGCCCTGGCCCTGAACACGTAGAGCGTCCCTTCCCTTACGTCGAAGCCGACCGCTCCGGAGACCCGGTTGGGGTCCCTTGCATCAGTGAGGAGGTGGGTGACCAGCACCCGCTCGTACAGGTTCTCCCGGCCCAGCGATGTCCTGGCCGGCTCGGCAACTATGGGCTTGATGGACTCGCCGTGGATGGGGATCTGCCATTTCCCCACTCTTTCATAGGTCCCGTCGGGCTTCTTCCAGATAGGCAGACCCCACTCTTCCCACAGGTGGACCGTGGCGTCCACATGGCGGCCCACGTCGTAGACCAGGTCCTCCCTGGCGAGGCCCATCATGTCGTTGCGTACATACTCCACGAAGTCCTCGGGCGTGTTCCAGCCCCATCTCATGCCCATGTAGCAGTTTATGGCGGAAAGCCCCTCGCCCGTGGCGCCGCTTCTCTCTATGACGGCCTTTTCCACCATGACGACCCTCAGGCCCTTGCCCCAGTAGTTGGCTTCAAAGGCGGCCCCGCAGCCGGACATACCTCCGCCGATAATCAGTATGTCGCACTCCACGGTCTCGACGCTGGGCGTTTCCAAGCGCTACGCCTCCACTACTTCTTGGGGGTCGGCAACTGGCTGACCCCCAGCCATAGCTCTTCACCGGCGAGGCCGGGGCCTCTCAGCGCATCCTGGTGGGGGTCCGGGAATCCCTTGTACGGGTCCGTTGAGCCTACCGGCGTACTTCTCACCGGGTAGGTGTAGCTGAGGGTGCGTCCATCCCTGAACCTGATTTCCCAGCTAATCTCGCGGTCGTTCCTCTTGGGCCTCACGGATGCGCCCACTGGAACGAAGTCGGCATACCCTCGCGCCTCGATGGCGTCCTGGGGGCATATCTTGATGCAGGCGAAACATTCCGAGCACATATCCGGCTCCCGGTTGAAACCCTTCTTGCCCACCCCGTCCAGGACCATCAGGTTGTTGGGGCATATGTAGACACAGAGAGGCCCCTGGTGTATGTCCGTGCAGGCGTTGCACGCGTCGGGGTTGACAAAGGAGGGCATAGCCTTATCTTTCTTCTTGAAGAGTGGAATAGATTAGATGCCTGCGAATAACCTGAATAATCCCTGTCTAGTCCGCTTCGGAGGCTGCGGTGATGGCCGCAGAACGGGCCTCGGGAGGCAAAGACTCCTCCCAATCGGGAATCAGCACGCGAGAAGTGGATTCAAGGGTCAGGATGAGCAGCGCTCCGCCAACGCTGAAGGCTATGGACAGAATGATGACCGGGATAAAGGAACCGGTCACGTAGATAGCAAGGCCGGCCAGCCCTGCGGTTAGGGCGTGACCCAAAAGCGCCCCCGACATCTGCCAGCCGTAGCAGCTACCCATAGGCCCGTAGCCGAAATACTGGCGGTTGATTACCATGTATCCGGTCCACTCGCCCCCAAACCCCAGGCCAAAGACCGCGGCGAAGAGGTAGAACACCCACAGGTCCTGTGCCCAGAACAGCATCAGCACCGTCAGCCCTTGCGCCATGAGGCAGAGAAACATGACCTGCTTGGGGCCATAGGACTCGCACAGCACCGGGGTGACCAGGCGGCTGATGATGCTCACCAGGGAGATAATAGTAATCATCAGCCCGGCCTCCACCAGGCCTACCCCCTGGTCCACGGCTATGGGGATTGCGTAAATCAGCACAATGCCATGCCCGGCACACCCCAGGGCGTGGATGGTGGGGAGGTTCCAGAAGGCCCTGGTGCGGCGCATGTGCTTGTTGAACACCCTGGCCCGGAGTTTCTCTGTCGCCGCGTCCGTGACAACCTCCGGTGGGTCGTTGTCGCTAGCCCCGTAGGGCTTGATGCTCAGGTCGGCGGGGCGAGTACGGAAGAAGAAGGTGAGCAGCAGGACGATGCCGCCGCCCGCGGCCCCTATGCCCCAGAAGGTGGCTTGCCAGCCCACGTTGACCAAGAGGTAGCCCACCAAGGGGGGCAGCAGGGCGGTCCCCACCCCACCGGCGGCCCAGAGGACTCCGGTGCCGAGACCCAAGCGCCTTCGAAACCAGGGGCTTACCGCCGCCATGAGGGCCACATAGGTGATGGAGGAGGTCAGGGCCAGGATAATGCCGAAGGCCAGGATAAAATGCCAGACCTGGCCGATGGCCCCAAGGAAGAACATGCCGCCAAAAAACAGGATAGCGGACACCAGCATCATGCGTCGTGCCCCATATCTGTCTCCCAGCCATCCGGTAATGGGGGCAAAGACGGCGCCGACGACGAAGTACACCGCGATGGCTGCGCCAATGGCGCCCACGCTCCAGCCGAAGTCGCCGTCGGGGTCGCTCAGGGGGTCCACCATGATGCCAGCGGCCATGCCGATGGAGCTGTCTATCATCTGGACTACCGCCAGTATGCCGACGATTACCCAGGCGTAGTGCATTCCGCCGGGCAGCTTCCTTTGACCCAAGTTACCGTTTGTCTTCGAAATGAGAGACTTTGAGATAAGAGACATAGACTAGATATGCTCTCTCGACGCCTTCGCGCTTGCACAGGTCTGCACGGGGACTCCGCCGCGAGCTACAGGCTTCACCGGTTTATAAGCAGTCTTATATATATTGGCAGTAAATGGCCCGTTAATTGTCTCGTACCTCCACCTGGTGTGGGAACACCATGTTGTTGCCGTAGCTAAGCCCGTCCCACTTGTTGGGAAACTCCATCGGCTGGGTCTCGCCCTTGTCGTTGGTGGCGCGGGACATCAGCACGTAGTCGCCCTCACCCGGAGTCTGCCAACTGTACTCCCACCTGTACCAGGACCAGTCGGTCCTCGGCAGCAGCGTGGCCTCGCTCCAGGTCTTACCGCCGTCGGTGCTCACGTCCACCCTGACCACCTCGTCCTCGCCGGACCATGCGGCCCCGGCCACCACGCAGTTGCCCGTCGGGGCTATATTCCCGGCTATGGGACTGGTGATGATGGACTTCACCTTCATCTTGGTGAGATAGGTGTAGAAAGTGTCCGCGCCCGGCCCGTTCTGGGTCATGTATCGCTGTTTCTGGTAGAACCCCTGGAACTCGTGGTCCAGGACGTAGATGCCCACCAGCCATTTGATGGAGCACATCCCGTACCAGCCGGGGACCAGAAGGCGCAGCGGGTAGCCGTGAAGCGGGGGCAGGACCTCGCCATTCATTTCATAGGCCAGGAGTGTGTCGGGGTGCATGGCCTTTCGGAGGGGAAGGCTTCGCTCGTAGGTGATTTCAGGAGGGTCTGCCGCTATCTCCTCGGGGCCGTGGTCGGCGCCTTCAAACAGAATGTCCACAGCCGATGGCTTCACCCCGGCCCGCGCCAGCACATCCGACAGCGCCACTCCCGCCCACTCGGCGTTGCCCATGATGCCGTGGCCCGTCACCTTTTCCATGGCGTAGCGGACCGGTTGGCCCCAGTAGTCGGGAAGCGGGCCGTTGCCGCAGCACTCGAAGGTGACCTGGAAGCGCCTCTGGGGCATCTGCCGCAGGTCCTCGTAGCTGAGGCTGAGGGGGCGTTCCACCTCGCCGTCCACCGCGAGGCGATAGGTGGCGATGTCCAACTCCGGCGCTCCCTTCCAGTGGTTGCGGACATAGAAAAGCTCGTTGGGAGTGAGGGTCTCTTGCAGGGTCTTGGGTGGGGCTGCGAAGGACCGCCCACCCTCACCGACCGGTATAAGCTGTAGCTTCTCTCCCGTGCGGGTCTGTGGGGTAGCCATAGAGACCTCCTGATAATACGATTTACCGCCTACTCCAGGTAGCGGGTCTCAAGGTCGTCCTTGGGAGCAATGGCAAGCATTCTGGCGGGGACCCAGGTGTTGTTTACCAGCTTGTGGGGCACCCCCGGGGGGGCCAGCAGGGTGAAGCCGGACCGGACAGTGCGGGTCTCGTCCCCCACGATCATCTGTATTGAACCCTCGACTATCATGATGGCCTGGTCTTCGGGGTGAGTGTGCAACCTCTCTTCAAATCCCGGGTGTATTACTACCTCCCTTATATTGAGAGAGGTGGCGCCGTCTTCTCCGGTCACCAGGGACCGCGCGCTTCTCTTCTCCACCGCCTCCGGCATGGGGCGGGTGCTGTGATCAATGATAGGCATCTTGTTGTACTCCTTAGTACCCCTTGCAGGAACGTTTGGGGAGGGGTCCGGACTTATTCGATAGTTACCTCGTTGGCGACGATGGCGCTGAAGTTCTTCTGCATATTATTATACCTGGGTTCCCTGGATTGGACACGCCCAACCTCATCCGTCGCCCTGGACATGATACTGTATTTGCCGGGTTTTTGCACGTCCCAAAGGTAGGACCAGCGCACCCACATGAACCTGTCTCGAGGCTCTTCCATCCGGGCGGGCTGCCAGGTCTCGCCCCCGTCAAAGCTGACATCCACCTGGGTTACGGCCCCGGCCCCGCTCCAGGCAAAGCCCCTTATTGCGTGGGTCCCACGGGGCAGGGTCGGGTTGTCGTCGTCCCTGGGGAAGGTGACTATAGACTTGACCCCAATGGTGGTTATCAGCTCCTTGTTGGGGTCGTCGGGCGAGTCGCCGTAGTAGTAGAAGTTGTAGTGATACCAGCAGTCGGGCATACGGTCCGTGACTTCCAGGTCTCGAAGCCACTTGACCGACCAGTTCCCGGACCACCCGGGGACCAGAAGCCGCACGGGCGCTCCGTGGGAATGCTGGAGAATCTCCCCGTTCTGTGCCCAGGCCAGGATGGTGTCGGGGTGCAGGGCTTTTTCCAAGGGCAGGCCCTTGTCATAGTAGAAGGGGTCCACGCCCTCTTGATAGACAACCCTACCTTCGGCGTTGACGTCCGCGGGCACTCCCTTGTCCCAGCCCTCTGCGCGAACGGCCACGGCCCTGCCGGTGAGGCCCGCCGCGTTCAATACCGATGCCAGGGAAGTCCCGGTCCACTCGCTGGCGCTGAGGAGCATACACTCCTTGGTCCTGGACGGCCTGGGTCCCTTGTCCTGGAAATAGTCGAAGAAACCGACGTCGCTCCCCGAACACTCCATGATGGTGCGAACGGTGCGGGAGGGGAAGCGCCTCAGCTCTTCATAGCTCAGCTTCAGTGGGTTTTTGACCTCGCCGCTGAGGGTGAGGCTCCAGTCTTCGGGGCGGACCGGGTCCGGTATCCCAAAATGCTGGACTACATAGTGCAAATCGGTGGGCGTGATGAGACCTTCCATCTCCATCGCGGGCGAAAAGAGCACGTCTATCACCGGACGCCCATCATCGTCATTTATCTTTACTGGCACGGGTTTAGGCCTGTTGCCGGCGCCTGCATCGCTCTGAGTCGCCATGGTAGGTCCTCCTCTCTCCGCTTTATTTCCAGCCTTCTCGACATCCCAGCCCCATTATCCCATTGCCATAACGGGGGGGCACACAATCCAGGTTCGAGTTTAGCTTATCGGGCGGGTAACTGCAATGGGGTTATTATAACGGAGCGGCTTACTTCCGCGCCCCAGAGAAGGCCAGCGCCTCCCTTGGATTTTTGAGCAGAATATTGTCTATCCCATCCCCGCTGAAGCCGCGCGTCCGCATCCGGGGCACTATGTGGCCCAGGATGTAAGAGTACCCATGGCCGCCGTATTTCTCCAGGCGGTGCTTGGCGCATATGTCGTGGGCCACCAGGATTTTGTGGCCGTATCCCTCCGAGGCGACCCACGCGATATCGTCCATCCGCCTGGCGTCGCTGGGCATGTCAATTTTGGAGTTCAGTGAATAATAGGAACTCTCTCGCCCGAACAGGTCCCACTCCATGTAGCAGCCGGCCTCGGCGATCTTCTTCAGCGTGTCGTGCAAAAAGACGGTGCGGTCGAGGTGCCCCATGATAGTGCGGCTGAGGTCCGCCCCGGCCTCGGTCAGCACCTCTATGATTTCCAGGGGCGACGTCTCATCCCTTCCGGGGTGTATCAGCAGGGAAGCCCCGGTTAGCCCTTGCGCCCGTGCCGAGGCCCTCAACACCTTGCGCTCATTTTCCGCCAGGGGCCAAGAGCAGCCTATCTCTCCGATAATGCCGGACCTGATGGGCGTGCCATCCACCCCTTCAGTCACGTCTCTAACGATTCGCTGGACAAGCTCATCTTCTCCCAGGCTGTCCATCTCCGGCGGGTGAGAGGCTGCCACGTAGTAGGACGCCCCCATAACGATATTCACGCCGGTGGCGCGAGAGATGCGCGCCAGGCCAACGGGGTCGCGGGCGATGCCAATGCTGGTAGCGTCCACGAGGGAACCCCCGCCGTACTGCTTGTACAGCATGACTTCCTCGATGGCGGTGTCAATGTCGTACAGGCGGGCATCGTCGGCGTTTGGGGCGCCGTAGTACCGTATGCGGCCCAACATCTCGGGGGACACCGGTTTGTAGTAGAAGTCCTTGGCCGTCGCACTCTCCGGGGGCCTATACGCCACCGAGAGGTCTATCAGCAGATGCTCATGGGTCAGGGTGATGCCCAGCTGGTCCGGGGCGATAGGGCCCAAAACGGTCTGGACCTTCCCTGCTAGACTCTCATTTACCATACGCGCCTCCCGCGTCCACTGTGCCCAAGGGTGTACTGTTCTTGACGAGGCAATTGTAGTAGGGCTTCGGAATGGGGTCAAGATGGGGTCTTTTAATTGTCACCCCGAGCGGAGCGAGGGGTCTAATGTCCTTGCCTTCTTAGGCGTGCTGCTATCCAAGCATTTTAGATTCCTCGCTGCGCTCGGAATGACACGCGGCGGGGGCCTGTATTCACCTGACGTCGAGAATTGAAAGACCCTGGGGTCAAGCACGGGTTTATTGACATGGTGGCGGCTCCGGGGTAAAGTGGGCCTGATTGGTCACCGCGACGAAAGCGCCATTTCAGGAGGGTCAACAATGGTCCAGATGGAAGTGGAACCCCTGAGCAGGGATGTCACCCTGAGCAACGGCCTCAATATGTGCTACTATGATTGGCCCGGCGCCGGCCCCAACCTGGTCTTCCTTCACCCGTCCTCGGGATACAGGCAGATGTGGGATGCGACGGCACGGGCGCTGGGGGGCCGGTTCCACGTTCTTGCCCTGGACCAGCGGGGCCACGGAGACACGGGCCGTCCAGATGGGACCTATGCCGCCGAGGAGTACGCCGAAGACCTGCACCTATTCTTGGAGGCTCTGGGCTTGGGCAGGGCCATCCTGGTGGGACACTCCCTCGGCGGACGGGTGGCGCAGGTCTTTGCCGCCACGCACCCGGAGCAGGCCATAGCCATCGGCCTGGTGGGTGGGCCTCACTACAGCAACTTCTTCCAGGAGCGAGACCGGGTTAACGCCGTCCTGGAGGGCGCGGAGAATATGCGCGCCTCTCGGACCGAGTTCCCCAGCAGAGAGGCGGCCCTGGCTTACCTGCGAGAGTACCGCCCCGCCGATTCAGAGGAGTCGAGGCTGCATCGCATCGAGCACAACACGCGAGACCTCCCCGGCGGAGGGGTGGCCTTCAAGTATGACAATGTTCGCGTGGCCCAGGGTCTCGCTCACATGGCCGATAACCTGGGGGTTTATGCAGGGCGGGTTGCCTGCCCCGTTGCCATCTTCCGCGGCTCTCACAGCACCCACCTCACGCCCGATGAGGCCGGGCGCATCGCCGCATTCTGGAAGGATGCCCGCGTCATAGACGTGGAGGGGGACTATGGCCTGGAGGTCGAGAACCCCCAGGGCCTGGCACAGGCCATACTGGACTTCACAAGGGTGGCCGTCCCGGCCTAGAGTGGGGCATGTCCGGGGTTTCGTATAGCACAAGCCAGTAGCAGCAATCGCGCATGGCCTTGCCAAGGCCACATAAGTGGATGAAAATAGCTGCTGGACTTCCCCATCGTCACTCCCGCTTTCGCGGGAGTCCAGGGATCGGGGGCTGTGGATACCCGTTCCCCGTTTTCACGGGGACAAGCTTTACGGGTATGACGAAGGGTATTTTCATGGTAGTACAGGCCTCGCCGCAGAGGGGGTGCAGGCTACTTTGATGGTAATACAGCGCTATGGGAGGTAGGTGAAGCCATGAACCTGAGCACGGATGCCCTCACTTCCAAACGTTTGGAGGTTGCAGGGGCGCTTGATGACGCCGTCGAGTTCTGCTATCAGCAGGGGTGGACCGACGGGCTTCCGGTGGTCCCACCCACCGAGGAGAAGGTACTACAGTTCCTCGACTTAGTGGACCGCCACCCCTCGGACGTGCTGGGCGTGGAGCCGGTGAGGGGCCGGGTTATCACCGCGGAGAAGGTGGCCATCAACGCGGTGATGGCCGGATGCCGCCCGGAGTATATGCCGGTCATCGTCGCCGCTATGGAAGGCATGATACAGCACGAGTTCGCCCTTCACGGCAGCTCCGCCAGCACGGGAGGCTCGGCGCCGCTGCTGGTTATCAACGGCCCTATAAGGCACAAGCTGGGTTTCGCCAGCGGTCACAACATCTTCGGCCCAGGACCGGACCGCAGGGCCAACGCCACGGTGGGCAGGGCAATCAGGTTAATCTTGATCAATGTGCTGGAGAACCACCCCGGAGTGTTGGACCGCTCCACCCTGGGACATCCGGGCAAGTTCAGCTACTGCATCGCCGAAGATGAGGAGAATAGCCCCTGGGAGCCGTTGCATGTGGAGCGCGGCTTCTCCCAGGATACCAGCACGATAGGCGTGTTTACATGCTCAGGACCGGCACAGGTTGACCTGGTGGGGGCAGGTTCCCCGGAGAAGATACTGAACGCCGTCGCCGACAGTATGCTGGGCTTCGGGCGCGGTCATGCCGAAATGATGCTCATGGTGTCCCAGGAGCACGGGGAAATCATCAAGGATGCGGGGTGGAGCAAGAAGCAGGTGCGAGACTATCTATTCCAGAAGGCCAGAAGGACCGCCCAGGAATGGGCCGACGCCCAGAAGGCCGAGATACCCGCACCGGGCACCGAAAATGACATGATACCTGTGTGCCTTGAACCCGAGTCGGTGGTGATACTGGCCGGCGGCGGCTCCGGCGGCCCCTGGTCCGGCCTGATACCCCGCTGGAGCAAAGGGGTGACCTCACGCTCGGTAATCAGGGAGATAGACACCAGCCGTATATCATAGCCCGGCCCCGGATGCTATAATGGGACGCGTAAAAGCTAACGAGGAGGCGATAATATGGTTGTAGAAGCTACGAGATTCAAGCTTCTGGACCCCACGGTGGAAGCCCTGCCGGATAGCACCCTCCTGGCGCCCAGGCCCGAGGACCTGAACGGGAAGGTGGTGGGGCTCCTCTCCAACAGCAAGCGCAACGCCGACACTCTCCTTGACTCGGTCTACGCCCTTCTCCAGGACACCTACGAGTTCGGAGGGGTGGTCCGTCTCAACAAGGGAGATGCGTCCCGTCCTGCCCCCAAGCACATCATGGACGAGTTGCTGGAGAAGTGCGATCTGGTGATAACCGCGACCGGTGATTGAGGGTCTTGCAGCTCGTGCAGTATGCACGACGCCATAACCGTAGAGAAGGCTGGCAAGCCTGCAGCATTCATCGCCACCGACGCCTTCATCCCCACCGCCGTGTCCATAGCCAAGATACGGGGCATCGCCGACTATCCCTTCGCCATCGTGAACCACCCGGTGGGCAGCCTTCAGCCCGACGGGGTCATGGGCCGGGCGAGGCAGGCCCTTCCCAAGGTGCTGGAAATCCTTCTGACCAAATAGCGCGTACCGGCGAAGCAAACAGTAACCGGTCAACCTCCGGCTGATATGTCCGCCACGCTACCCCCGTGCCCTGAGAGGCCGGTGGGGGTCCAATTGCCATCGAAACCCCTATGTTCCTTGGCAAGACCACGTACGAGGATGAAAATGGCGGCCGGACTTCCCCACGTCACTCCCGCCTTCGCGGGAGTCCAAGGACTCCGGGGACTTGGATACCCGCTTTCTCGGGTATGACGAAGGATATCTTCGTGGCAGATATGCAAGATATGGCAGAGGCTTGGCGATAGCCAAGGCGGTGATGAAGGGGGGCTGAACCACAACGTATATCGAGCTACAAATACACCCAAACACACCGGGCGGCCAGCATAAGCCCGCCCGTACATGGCTAACGTGTACATATGTAGACACAGGAGAGGGCCAGTCAATAAAAACGGCCCTCTCTCTTTTCGGTCGGGCCGCTTGGTGTAGCGTTTCCTTTTGGATAGCATGGCAGTGACTATGTGTCATTCCGAACGGAGCGAAGCGGAGTGAGGAATCTAAAATGGCGCCCAACAAAAACCGGAATCAAGGCAGTACCGGTTAGAACAGCAGCCGGTCAGCCAGGACTTTAGATCCCTCGCTCCGCTCGGAGCCTGCCCCTGGCTTGAACAGGGGGTGACAATCAAAAGACCCTGTCCTGATATTGCCCTATATTGAAGGAGACGTGATTGGCAGAAGCCTCTCAAGTGCGAGCTGACCGGAGGCAAGGCAGGGGCTTCGTCCTGGGGAGCCTCTCCTTCGGCCACGGCATTTCTCACCTGCTCGACCAGGGCTTCCCCTTTTTTCTACCCGTCATCGCCGCCTCAATGGGCCTCAGCTACCTCCAGGTCGCCGGCCTCCTGGCCATCAGACAGGTGGGCTTCGGCGCCGTGAACCTGGGCGGCGGCGTATTCGTCGATATGCTAAAGCGTCACTGGGGCCTTATCCTGACCGGGTGCATGGTCTGGACAGCCATCTCCTTCTTCCTTATCGGGGCCTCCCCCAACTTCGGCGTCCTGATCGTCGGCGTAACGCTGGTCTCCGTACCCGGCGCTCTGTGGCATCTACCCGCCGCGGCCGCTCTCTCTCAGCGCTTCCCCGACCGCCGGGGGTTCGCCCTCTCCATGCACGGCTTCGGGTCGAACATAGGCAACGCCCTCGGCCCGCTCCTGGCCGGGGTGCTTCTTGGCGTGCTGCTCTGGAAGTACGTCCTCTTTATTTACGCCGCCCCCGCCATCATCATGTCAGTCTTCGTGTGGTGGTCCCTGAGAGACGTGGGTAGAGAGGGCGGTCAGGAACAGATTAGGCGTCTGGGCATACAGTTTCGAGATTACCTGATGCTGCTCAAGGACCCCGTCGTTCTCGGGCTGGTGCTGGCGGCGTCCCTCCGGGGCGTCGGCCTTTTCGCCCTCTTCAACTGGACTCCCTTTTACCTGAAAGACGTGGATGATGGGCTGGGAATGGGCCACTTCAGGGCGGGATTCCACTATGCCCTCCTCACGGGGATGGGAATAGTTTCCGCACCGGTGCTGGGAGTCCTTTCCGACAAATTCGGACGGAAGATGGTCCTCGTGCCGGGCCTGATTTTCGCCGCAATCCTCTCCATGCTGGTGGTCAGCGCGGGCGACAGCTTCCTGCTGGCCCTTGTCCTGGCCGGCGCGGGCCTTTTCAGCTTCGCTTTGCACCAGATTATTCAGGCCGCCCTGCTGGACGTGGTGGGCAGGGGCATGGAGGCCACGGCCACAGGGCTGCTCTTTGGCCTTAACGGGGTTTTTGGTGGAGCTTCCCCCTTCCTGGCCTCCGTGATAATTGACCATCTGGGAGGACTTGGCTCCATATACTACTACTCCGGCATTCTGACCGCCATCGCCGCCGTTATCGTAATGGTCATCCCCCTGCAGAGACAGGAAACGGCTGCATCCGGCAGGGTATAACGCCGACGCTAAGCCAACAGGAGGAGCTTCCCAGTGGAGTGGCGTCCCTCCAGTTGCCGGTGGGCCTCGGCGGCTTCAGCCAGGGAGAACTCGCCGCCTATGCGCACCTTCAGCTCCCCGGAGGCGACCCAACCCAGCACGTCCCCAGCTCTCCGGAGGAGGTCTTCCCTGGTGGCCGTGTAGTCGCCGAGGGCCGGGCGAGTCAGGAAGACGGAACCCCTCGCCAGGCTGGCCGTGGCTACCGTGGGCACGGGCCCGCTGGCCTGGCCGTACAGCGCCAGGCAGCCCAGGCGCGCCAGGCAGTTGAGGCTTTTGTCGAAGGTGGTCTTGCCCACGGAATCATATACCGCCTGGCAGCCCCGGCCGTCGGTGGCCTTTTTGACCTCATCCTCGAAGTCCTCGCGGGTATATATGATGGCCCGGTCAGCCCCCGCCTCCCTGGCCAGAGCCGCCTTCTCCTCGGTGGAGACGGTGGCGAAGACATAGGCCCCCGCCCGCTTGGCCATCTGAATCAGCAGGAGTCCGGTCCCGCCGGCGCCGGCGTGGACCAGGGCAGAGTCTCCCTGCTTCAGGGGGTAGGTGCTGAAGGCCAGGTAGTGGGCCGTCATCCCCTGGAGGAGGACCGCGGCGCCGGTCCTGGCGTCCATGCCCTCCGGTATCTTGACCAGCACATTTGCGGGAACGGCCACCTGCTGGGCGTAGGAGCCGGTCACGCCGCAGTACACCACCAGGTCGCCCGCCTTCACGTCCGTCACGCCCTCGCCGACAGCGGAGACCACGCCGGCCGCCTCCCTCCCCGGCGTCATGGGGAGGCTGGGGGGTGGGTTGGCCCCCGAGCGGGTGTTGACATCGGTATAGTTGACGCCGATGGCCTGGACGTCAACGAGGGCCTGGCCCGCTCCTGGGGTCGGACTGGGGCAGTCCTCGTACTTGAGGACCTCCGGCCCCCCTGTCTCGTGTATCCTGATTGCCTTCATCTTTACCCTCGCAACTTTTCTAAACTTGTGCAGATGAATCAGCCTGAAGTAGTCTACTGAGCGTCAGGGAACGATAACCGCCCGGCCCTGGACTCGACCGTTCTGCAGGTCGTCTATGGCCTCGTTGATGGCGTCCAATGGGTAGGCCTTCGTGCGGAGGGACACCTTTCCCTGGGCCGCCAGGGTCATCAGCTCCGATAGCTCGGAGTGGGTTCCGACTATGTTGCCCACGATGCTGAACTCGTTCATAATCATGTCTATGGTAGGTATGTGGATTTCTCCTCCGTAGCCCACCACGTAATAGGTGCCGCCCCTGGCCAGCATGTTTATGGAGTCCTGGACGGCGCTGCCCTCTCCCACGAAGTCTATGACAGCCTCAACCCCACGTCCGCCGGTCAGCTCTCTCACGGCCTTGACAGGGTCCTGTTCCGATGCCTCCACGATATGGTCGGCTCCCAAGTCTTGGGCCAACTCCAGGGCCGCGGGGGAACGGTCCACGGCTATGATCTCCGCAGTGGCGAGGAGCCTGAGCGCCTGGATGCCGATGTGTCCCAGTCCGCCTATGCCGATAACCGCCACCCGCGTGCCGGGGTACAGGGTTGGAGCGGCCTTCTTGACGACATGATAGGCTGTAATCCCCGCGTCGGCGTGGGGGGCGATGTCGCGGGGTTGAAGCTCCGGCGGAAGCTTGATCAAGGAGCGCTCGGAGGTCAGCAGGTACTCCGCGAAACCGCCGTCCTGGGTGAGGCCCGGGAACCTGCCGTTGCGGCAGTACATGGTATCTCCGGAGCGGCAAGCCTGGCAAACACCGTCGGAGATAAGGGGATGGGCGACCACCGGGTCTCCCACCGCCACGGTGGTGACCGCATCTCCGACAGCCTCGACCCACCCCGCGTTTTCGTGGCCCGGTATGTATGGGACAGGAACGTTAATCTTCTCCGTCCAGACACCCTCGATGATATGCAGGTCGGTGCGGCAAAGCCCTGCTCCACCAATGCGCATGATTACGTCATAGGGGCCAGAGACGGTTGGCTCGTCAACATCCACAATCCGCAGCTGCTCATTAAAGTTCATCAGGCGGGCTGCCTTCATCCTGGGACCTCCTTCCCGTGCGTCACATGCCAGATTCAACTATATTACCATGAAAATAGGGTTTTCATCCCCCTTGGTGTGGCCTGGCAGGGCCATGGGCAATTACCATGAAATACCCTGCATCCCCTCTCATATCATCTGAGAGGGTCTCATGTCATTCCGAGCGCAGCGAGGAATCTAAAAATCCAAGCTTTCCAATAAGCCCGCGTCCGAGATTCCTCACTTCGCTTCGCTCCGTTCGGAATGACATGCGATGGGGCTGTATTACCATCAAAATACCCTTCGGCATACCCGTGAAGCTTGTCCTCGTGAAAACGGGGAGTCGGAATCCACAGGCCCCGGTCCCTGGACTCCCGCTTTCGCGGAGCCTGCCCCTGCGAAAGCAGGGGAGTGACGACGGGGAAGTCGTCAGGGTTTAGTTTATTGTTCACGCATTGGTAAGACAGGGGTTGAGACAAAGGTGGCGTAGCTGTATGCTACAGCAATATACTCGCAAGGAGGCGTCATGCCCGAGAAGACTATAATCAATCCATCCAGCCTGCCACAGTCGGCAGCGCCCCTCTCCAGGGCTATCAAGGTCGGAGACCTGGTCTTCGTCTCCGGGATTCCCGCCAGCCCCGATCCCGCCACGGGCGCGCTGTCCCCCGACATCCAGGCCCAGGTCCGCAGCTGCCTTGAGACCATCCAGGTGATTCTCCAGGAGGCCGGGACCTCCCTCAGCAACGTGGTAGCCGTCACCACCTACCTGAAGGATCCCGGCATGTTCGCGGCCTACAACGAGGAGTACCGGAAGTTCTTTCCCACCGACCCCCCCACCCGGACCACCGTGCAGGCGGAGCTGATGCGACCGGATATGCTGGTTGAGATAACGAGTATCGCCGTCGCCTCCGGATAGATAGAGCGGCAACGGCCAAGGGCGGGAGCTATAACGACGCCTCGGACCCGGTTGGGCGCCGCTCGTCCATCCCATCGTCCCTCCTCGCGGCGCCAATCAGAGGCCGAGCAGCTGTTTCTTCTTGGCGTCGAACTCCTCCTGCGTGAGGATGCCCTTCTCCAGGAGCCCCGCAAGTTTCTCAATCTCATCGGCGACGGACATAGGGGCGTTCCCGGCGCGGGCAGAGGCCGCTGCTTGGGCTGCCCTGAAATGCTGATTCTCTTCCAGGGGAGTCTTGCCCATGCGGGCCAGAACGTAGTTTATGAACGGCTGTTGGACGTCATCCTCCCAGATGCTTTCGACCTTATAGCTCTCCCCTTGTGAGCCGCTGATAATGACGTCCTTTTTCTCGCGGAAGATGTCTCGAATGTCCTCATAGTCTATCCAATGCACCGTCTCGTTCCCCAACGCTCCCTTGTCCACGGCAAGCACCCGTTTGTTGGTCGCCACGACTACGCCGTCAAGACGATCAGCGTGCTTGTCGGAGCCCAATCCCTCTGCCGAAAAGAGGCCGCCACCATCCTCTCGTTTGAAGGTGCCCGCTATCATGCACTCCGGCAGCTCATCGTAGTCGAGAAGGTCGTACAACGCTTCTCGTTTTCTCCCGTGGGTTTTGTCGCCCCAGCTCCTGGGTTTGATTCTGTCCCAACTGTCGTCAATCGTTTCGACCCTTGATGACCTGTCGCTCTGCCTCTCGCTGTGGGACGGTCCGCCGACATGGCCAAGAACGGAGCTTATGAACGGCTCTATAACGTTATCGTCCCAGATATTTACGACTTTATACGTCGGCGAGGTCGGGCCGCTGATGATGATACCCTCTTTCTCGCGGGAGAAGATGTCTCCAATGTCCTTATAGTTTATCGAGTGCACCGTCTCTTTCCCAAACATCCCCTTGTCCACGGCAAGCACTCGTTTGGTGGTCGCCACGACTACGCCGTCAATATGGATATACTCCTCGGAGTCTGACTGGTCTGCCGTAAATATGCCTGATATTATGCACTCTAGCAGTTCATCGTGGTCGAGAAGGTCGTACAACGCTTCTCGTTTTCTCCGGTGGGTTTTGTCGCCCCACCCATCGGGCTTGATTCTGTTCCAACTGTCATTAATCCTTTGAATCTTCGCCGACTCGTAGCCCATTTCCATGCGCTCTGTCCTCCCTTGGTTCTGCCGGTCCCCGTCCACGGGCGCAGTCACTGATGAGGACTACTTTCTCGCCCAGCCTTCCCATCCCCTCAACGTCAGATTATTCGGCCAGCGGAACAATGATGCCGTACCGCGTTTCGTTGCCCACCACCCTCGTGGTGTGACCCTGACCGGTGAGGTCTTCGGCCAGCAGGATGGAACCCGGGCCGAACCGCCTGACTGTGCCATCTCCCGTCCCTATCTCCACTTCCCCCTGGACCGTGATGGTGTACTGCCTCCGGGGGGCGTTGTGCCAGTCGAGAAAATACCCGGGGGGATTGCGCCGGAAGGTTATGCCGGAAGCCGCCTCCAGAGGGGTGCCTTCCCCATGCGCCCCCTCGGTATCGAGGAAAGACTCGAAGGGAGGCTCAATCTCCTCTATGTGGGACTTGCCGTCGTCCCCGGTGTAGACTCTGGCAAAGGTTGGCATGGTGGTGTCTCCTTTCGCAGCAGATGGTAATTCAGATTGTAATTAGCCCCCTTGGGGCCGGCGCGGGGCAGGGGCAACCACAAGGCAGGCCTGCCCTGCGGCGATGTCATTACCATGAAAATAGCCTGCACCCCCTATGGTAACTGTTCAGACTTGGTGAGGTGACTTGGGCGAGTTTCGAGAATGGCATCGCTTGCCGAGCTTCCTCGTAGGGGCATCTCTTGTGGATGCCCCATCCGTGTACGCCGGGGACTGGGCAACCACGAGGGTTGCCCCTACGATTCGTCTGGTACATGCACATACCCCCCTCGAGGCTGAACAGTTACCCCCTATAATGTCATTCCGAGCGCAGCGAGGAATCTAAGAATCCATGCTCTCGAATAAGCCTGCTCTTGAGATTCCTCACTCCGCTTCGCTCCGTTCGGAATGACATGCGCCGGGGGCCTGCATTCGCCCCTACCTACAGCAAGCAAGGCGTCCAGGGGCGTCGGGGCTATGGATACCCGCTCCCCGTTTTCACCGGGACAAGCTTCGCGGGTATGACAAAGGATATTCTCATGGTAAGATTCCGGCCTACAGATTATATACCCGGGCGGCGTTGCCGCCGGCGATCTTGGCCTTCTCATCCTCGGTGCAGTCCGCCAGAATCTCGTCTATTATCTCCCGGCTCCTCGGAAACGTGGACTCAGGATGCGGGTAGTCCGAACCCCACAGCAGGTTGTCCACTCCTATTATGTTCCGGTCCCTTATCCCCAACCCGTCTTCCTGGAACCCCAGGAAGACGTTGCTCCGGAAGAAGTCGCTGGGCAGCAGGTCTCCCTTGAACCGGTACGGCGCAAACTCAATCGCCCTCTGCGTGTAGTTGTAGTCCATCCTGTCCAGAAAATGGGGCACCCAGGACAACTCCATCTCCACTGACCCCACCTGTAGCTTCGGGTACCGCTCGAATACCCCGTTGAATATCATGTGGCCGATGGACATCCTCACCCAGTGGTCCACGTTGCTGAAGAAGGACGGCATACTCGTGGGGATGATGTCCTCGAACTTTTCGTTCGGGCGCAGGCGAATTGTGGTAATGTGCAGGCTGAGGGGCATATTCAAATCCTGGGCCGCGGCCCACAGAGGCTCGTACCTTGGATTATCGTACCCCCACTCCTCCGGTGGGAACACGGTAATCATGGCCCCGGCAAACCCCATCTTGGCGCAGCGCTCCAGCTCCTTTACCCCCACCTCCACGTCGTCGGTGTTGAGCATGGCTATGCCCTTGAGCCGGTCGGGGGAGGGGCTGCAAAACTCGGCGAGCCAATCGTTGTACGTCCTGAAGATGGCCGTCAGAAGCTCGCTGTCCGCCACCCGGGTATATAGCTGAAGGCCAACGGTAGGATAGAGTATGCCCACGTCAATGCCGTCCGCGTCCATGTCTCTGACCTGCTCCTCGGGGATGTAGCCGCCGGGTAGTATCTCCTCATAGGTGCCGGCGAAGCTCAGGTTCTCCGGCTCATCGAATCTCCTGCCCGCCTGGGACCCTGCGAAGGCGCCGGCAGCCATCTGGAGGCCGTCGCAGAAGAACCAGTCTACACCGTCTACGCGAACGACGTGGGGCGCCCGGTCCCTGAACTTGGATTCGATTCTGCTTGTCCACAGGTCTGCCGGCTCGAATACGTGGTTGTCCGACGATATGACCCTGTAGTCAGACATGCTCAACCCTCCTGGACTTTTATTTTGTACGCGCTTTTCGAGGCTTTATCCCATGCTAGACGAACTCCGGTCGCGTGACTAAGGCCATCCTTGACTACCCGTCCCTGACTACAATGAGTATAGCGACCCCCTCGCGACGTAGTCAATCTTGGAGCCTCCCCACTGTCTACTGAGCGGTATAGCCGCCGTCCACCACCAGGGGTGCTCCGGTGACGAAGGAGGACTCGTCGGAAGCCAGGAACAGGGCTGCGTAGGCTATCTCTTCCGGGCGGCCAAAGCGGCCCATAGGGTGGCGCTTCTTTATCGCTTCGTATAGCTCGGAGGTCTCCGCGAGGGGGCGGGTGAGGTTGGTATCCACGTAGCCTGGGCAGATGCAGTTCACCCGGATGTTGTTCTTGGCGTGCTCAAGGGCCAGATTTTTCGTGAACTGCAACACCCCGCCCTTGGAGGGAACGTAAGCGCCGAAACCCGCCGCCCCGGTGTACTCCGACCCCACCAGTCCCATGACGGAGGAGAGATTGATAATCGAGCCGCCGCCCTGCCGGACCATCTCCGGCACTGTGTACCAGGCCAGGAGGTAGACGCCCT
Organism: Dehalococcoidia bacterium; assembly: GCA_965197405.1. Classification (GTDB taxonomy): domain Bacteria; phylum Chloroflexota; class Dehalococcoidia; order Lucifugimonadales; family JAGWBF01. Next base: position 612,472 of record OZ240206.1, read on the forward strand.
TGAGGTTCACGTCCATCACCCGGTCCCATACCTCTTCGGGGGAGAAGGACGCGGGCAGCTGCCTGTCGGCGATGCCCGCGCAGCTGACCAGGACGTCTATTCTCCCGTAGGCCTCGAGGGTGGCCCGGACCATGCCCTGTACGTCGGAGGCTATGGCCACGTCCCCGGTGGTGTACATGGCTTCGCCGTGAGCGGCCTTGATGGAGTCCACGGTGGCTTTGGCCGTCGCTTCATTGAAGTCGGAGGCGGATATTGCAGCCCCTTCTCCGGCGAAGAGGAGTGCAATGGCCCTTCCTATACCGGAGCCCGTCCCGGTGATTAGCGCCACCTTGTCTTGTAGCCTCATAGCGGCTTTCTCCTTGCCATCTCTTTCCCTGGGACTTTGCGGTATGCCGAGGCCCTTTCCAGGGGCTTCACTCGACCCAGTCGGCGACGCGCTCCCCAATCATGATTGCCGTCGCGTTGGTGTTGGCTCGAATGACATCGGGCATCACGGAGGTGTCCGCCACCCGGAGTCCCTCCACCCCGCTCACCCGGCAGTATTGGTCTACCACTGCCATCGGGTCCGATGGCGGCCCCATCTTGCAGGTGCCGGAGATGTGCCGGGCAGTGCCCACGTTTTCCAGCAGCCAGGCGTCCAGCGCTTCATCGGAGGCCAGGTCCTGGTCCGTGGGGGTGGTCCGCTCCAGGACGATGTCCCTGTAGGCCTCGTGCTCCAGCAGCCGTATGCACAGCCTCACCGCTTCTCGCATTCTCCGGCGGTCCCAGGCATCGGCAAGATACCGGTAGTCGAAATGCGGCTGCACGTGGGGATCGGTGGAGGTGAGACGCAACTCGCCCGCTCCGGCGGCCAGCCCCAGCATACAAGAGAGGCGGATTCCCTCCTCCGGTCGAATGTCCCCCGTCAGTGGAGAGTAAACGGAGGTCGTCTGGACCAGCATGTCATTGCGGGTGCCGGAGCCGGGGGCGGTGTAGCGAAGGGCGACCCGTATCCTCGGAGCGTCCACGTTCAGGGGATGGCCCTCTTTCACCCGTAGCCCGATGCTGGCTGTGGGGTGGTTCCTGAGATTCTGGCCGACCCCCGGCAGGTCCTGCACCACCGGGATTCCCATGCTGCTCAGGTGGGCCGCCGGCCCCACGCCCGACAGCATCAGGAGGTGAGGGGACTTGATGCCGCCGGCGGTAAGTATGACCTCTTCCCCCTCCACGACGAATGTCTCCCCCCCGCTCTCCGATTCCACCCCCGCCGCCCTGTTGCCGTCGAACAGGACACGTTTGACCGGCGCGTTGCCCCTGATGGTCAGATTGGGCCTGTGGCGTGCGAGGCTCAGGTGGGTCAGGGCGGTGCTCATGCGGATACCGTCGGGGTTGTTCATGGGAAGAGAGCCCACGCCGACCGACTCCGGGCTGTTCATATCCCGGTCTTCAGGGAAACCCGCCGCGACGCAGGCCCGGTAGAAGGCCGACTGGAAAGGGGACCACTCCTCTTCCTCGTGCCGTAGGACCGGAATGGGGCCGTCGGAGCCGTGAAAGTCGTCCTGGATGTCCATGTCCGTTTCCATCTTCCTGAAGTAGGGCAGTACCTTGAGATAAGACCACTCGCCGTTGCCCAAGGAGGCCCAGCTGTCGTAGTCTTCGGGGATACCCCTCAGGAAGACCTGCCCGTTGATAGCGCCCGACCCTCCAACTACCTTGCCCTGGGCTACGTGGATTGGCCCCTGCCGGGAAGTGATCCTGCCCACCAGCGCCCAGTTGTGGGGGGAGTCTTCGGCTTCAGCCTCTCGGGTGTGGCCGTACTTCAGATGATTGGGGAGCGCGTCCACGTCCGGATAGTCAGGCCCTGCCTCCAAGAGCAGCACCGAGCGGTTTGGGTCCTCCGACAAACGCGCGGCCAGGGCACAGCCCGCGGACCCGGCTCCGACTACGATAACGTCATATTTCATGCCTTCCCCCCTATCTTGGACATTCCCGCCATGCCCCTTGGCCTCAACACCTTCCTGGGGACATTATACACCCGGGGGGGTATTCTCAACATGAGGTGATAGTCAGATTAGGTCCAGCCGTAGGCGCGCCAAGGCTTATGCCGCATCTCATCCAACTGCACGGCCACATTTAGTAACTATCTCAAATTAGCGAGGCTCCATAGGCGGCGGTACCAGATAAGGGCGCAAGCCAATTGAAGCAGGCCCAGGTAATTGGTGGGCTTCTTATCGTAGCGCACCAGTATCGCCCGGCACTTGGACAGCCAGCCCAGGGTGCGTTCCACCACCCACCGCCGGGCCGGGTGGGTTTTCTCGCCCGATTGGTCCAATTTCTCTTCGCCAATACGCCGGATATGAGGCTGGTATCCGGCGTCGGCGACGGTCACGTGGCCGGTGGGATTGTCATACCCCTTGTCCAGGCACAGGTTTTGGACCCCTTCCGGCCGGTCCACCACTATGCTCTCCAGCGTCGGCCTAAGGAGTTTCGTATCGTGGACATTGGCTCCGGCCACCACCACGCTCAGTGGCCCGCCGGCCGCGTCGACCAGGATGCTCTTCTTGCTCCCAGCCTTGCCCCGGTCCGTGGGATTGCGTCCAATGGCGCCCCCCCAAAACGCGCCTTCCCCATCGAGCAATCGGCCGACTGCCATTCCCAGTTTACGCCGTCCAATTCCTGGCATTCTTCGATCAAGGCAGCCCAGATGCCATCCAGTACCCCACGCTCTACCCAACGCTGGAAGGTCCGGTGGATGGTGCTGTCATCCCCCAGTTCCTTGGGCAAGTGGTTCCATTGGCAGGAACTGCGCATACGGAAGATGACCCCTTCCAGCATCTTGCGCTGGTCCACCCTTTTGCGCCCCTTCGCCTTGGGCGGGTCCAACTCCAAAATCACGGGTTCGATTCGCTCCCACAGGCCATCGGATATTTCCCATATCGTTGGCAGAGTCTCGCTCTTTCCCATCATCCACCACCACATGCGTTTCCCCTATCTTAACCGAACCCCCTACGTTTTCTCCCTTTCAGACCAATCCTATTTTGAGATAGTTTCTTAGTAGTCCAGGGGCTGGTCAGTCATCCAGTCCAGCAGAATTACAGCCGCGCGGGGCACTGGGCGTCTTGATAGCACATCCTCTACTTCTGTCACTACGTTGCTATTCATTTCTGGGTCTACTTCGATGGTGATACGGTTCTTGCTGGGGTCAACCGTCATTATATGTATACCGGGAATCCCCCATATGCCACCTTTGCCGAGCTCATCATGCCATTCTATCAATTGGTCCCACGTATACTGCCCCTTGATCACTCGTACTTCCCGGTCCGGGTTGGGGCCGTAGTGCTCCAGCACTATTTCCTCCGCCTTCTCCTGGGACGGCTCCAGCATATAGACGTTGACGATGCCGGACTCTCCTCCGTAAATCCCTCCAAACCCGGGCGTAGAAAGCCCTGTCTCAGGGTCCACAACTTCAGGTGGTCTGCACTCAAACACCGGCGGGCCTAATAAAGGGCGCGGCGTTATTTCAACAGCGACCGCTTCCAGTGGGAAGCTCAGCCGGACCGACTCCTCCTGGATAAACTGCTGTACCCTTTTGCGGGTACTCTCGCAGTTGACGCCGATGACAATGCGCTTCTTGCTTACTCGCACGCCTGTCATTATCACTCCTGGAAATCCCGTAAATTCAAGTCCCCTATACCATTTGGCGAGCTGACGCCTAGTGTACTGCTCCTGGGGAGGACTGACCTCAGGAGTCAAGGAAGGCGTAGGGCTGGGTAATGGGGAGGCTGGCGGGGTCGTCCTAGGAAGAGACGAATCGGGAGTTGTCGTGGGTATCTGGTCACGAGGAGTCGAGGAAGACGTAGGGCTAGGTGATGGGGAGGCCGGCGGGGTCGGCCCAGTGAGAGACGACCCAGGGGGTGCTGTGGATGCCTGGCCGCAAGCTATGGCTGAAGCCAGGACGATGGCCGTCGCCATTCCCGCGAGTAAGTGCAGCCACGTCTTTCCAATTTCAGCCATTGAGACCACTCCCGACTCCTATCTTACAAACTCCCTTACCGGAGGGCGTCCGGACTGTGCTCAGCAATCGAACGTTGGGTCGCATGAGTTCCAGGTATCTGACATCCCCAGGTCAAGGTAAACGTTGCCAATCGGACTGAACCACATCACCGGTGGCTCGTCGTTTCTGTTGGGGTCGGGGTTGGAGTTACCAGCCCAGAGTACGCCTACGAGTTCCACGTCCCAAAGGTCCCCAGAGTCGGCCCACTTGAACACGGGAGACCCACTGTCACCAGGTTCACTCTCAACGTTGGTAACGGTCTGGCAAAGAAGCGTGCGGTTCCCTTCCAGATCAGTTTTCATGCAAGTGTCTATAACCGGTCCGCTGGTCCACCCTGTGGTTCTGCCGACCTTGTTGACAATCTCTCCTTCAACTGTAATTGTGTTCTCTGCAACTATTCGAAACTTGGCATTGTGGTCTACGGTAAGGCTGCCCACGGCAGTTGTCTTGGCAATCTTACCCACGTTTTGCGATATTCCGGCATTTAATCGCACGAAGGCGGCGTCGGATAGGCGACAGACTCGTCCGGCTTCACACCGCCTATTGTCGGCGGAAAACAGCGGATCAATCGTCTCCACAGCGATGGCAGCGGGGTTTGTTGCCGAGTCCGGTTGATGGAATACCGTACCATCTACTCCACCATCCCAGGGAGCTCTTTCGGTACAGTGGCCGGCAGTGACAAAGCCGGCTTCTCCATTCCGAATAGTATTGAATCCCAAGGTGCAAAACCCTAGTTCTGCCCCGTTAACTGTCCCCGTAATCTGATACCCACCTTCAAGCTCATTCCCCGTTGCCCTGTTTCTGAGGGTGTGTGCGGCCAACACGGGACGCTCTCTAACTGAGATAACGATAGCCTTTTCAGGGATATTTAGAGAGGCCAATGAAGCCCTCAACCCGGCGATCGCATCTCGGTCGTCCATCCCGATCTCGATTCGATTCTGTCCCTCCGGATTCCTGAATACGGGTCCTTGCAGCTCGATATACCACTCGTAGAGCTTGGACATGGGGAATTGGGCTTGAATCAGTCGCAGCTCCCTCCTGGTTGTGAGGCCCGCTTTCAGGACGTCTTCGATTGCCTCTTTCACTTCCTCTCTTTTCAGAACGTCCTCGTATCCATCCGTTACGTACACGTAGAGGATGCTATTGTCTTCGGAGAGATACATCCCCCGCCGAACTCCGGCACGCGCCTGCCAATATCCAGCATTAGCTCATCGTGGGTTTTGTATTGAGATGTCCCAGTACCCCCGTTGTCATCCGAGTCGCCGCTTCCATGTCAAGGTCCGTCATCACTACATTGCACGAGCGGGGGGCCGCCACCGACCAGGGCTATCAACAGACCAACCAGCAGAAACAGCTTGACGCTTTTCATTGCCCTTCGCCCCCTTCGCATCTATATTTCTAATGTCTCCCATTATATCACGTCGAATTATTAAAATTAATACTCAATTAGTGTATCGTTTTCGTTTTAGATAGTTATATTTTTCACAATATAAGTCAGAAGATATATTGCCTCAAAGTTAGAGACGGACCTGCTGCAAGCAGGCGTTCCAAATGACGAGTAGCGCCCGAGGAAACCACAAGGGTTTCCCCTACAGAACGACGAGCCACCGGATGTAGGGCCAGCCCTTATGGCTGCCCTGGGGTAGAGAATTGAAAGACCCTGTTATACACCCAGCGAGACTTGATTGCGCGGGCGCAACGTGTATGGTATTCTCTTGACGAGATGCGACAGGAGGTTAGAGGGCATGACTATAGTCGGCGCCGGTCAATATACCTACGAGCTGGTGGAGAACTGGAGCAAGCTGCCCCAGGGCTGGAGCTACGGGGTGGTCACGGGTGTGGCGGTGGACTCCCAGGAAAGGGTCTACGTCTGCCAGCAGCAACAGGACCCGCCCATCCTGGTGTTCGACCGGGAGGGCAACTACCTCACCTCCTGGGGGGGCGGCGCCATAATCGAGCCTCATACGATTTACATCGGCCCCGATGACATCCTTTATCTCGCGGACCGGGGCGCCCACGTGGCGTCAAAGTTGAGCCTGAGCGGCGACCTCCTGCTGGAATTGGGCACCCGGGGGCAGCCTTCCGACACAGGCTGCACCGAAGACGAAGGGGAGGTGCTGCGGGCCGGAGGTCCTTTCAACAGGCCCACGAGGATGTTCCCCTCGCCCTCCGGGGACCTCTACGTCTCCGACGGCTACCGCAACAGCCGCGTCCACCGGTTCTCGGCGGATGGGGCGCTCATCTCATCGTGGGGCACTCCGGGCACGACCGCGCCCGCCGAGATTCGGGTCCCCCACAGCGTCTGGGTGACCGGGCAGGGCCACGTTTACGTGTGTGACCGGTCCAACAACCGCATCCAGATATTCTCGGCGGCGGGCGAGTTCATCGGCCAGTGGTCTGACCTGAATCTGCCTACCGACATATGTATAGACACCGAGGGCGCCTTCTACGTCTGTGAAAGGCGCGGCGACTCCGAGGACTGGATAAGCGTGCGGGATGACGGGGGGAACGAGCTGGCGCGCTGGGACACGCCCCGTGGACACCAGATACGGGTTGACTCCCACGGCGACATCTACATGGCAGGGCCGGGCAGCAAGGCAATCACCAAGTACGTGAGGAGGCGGTAGTCTGCCGTAGCCTCTGAAAGGGTGTTTCCAAAGCCCCTTCTCCCCTTGCGGGAGAAGGCTGGGATGAGGGGTATCAGAAGAATCACCCTCACCTCAATCCTCTCCCATCAAGGGAGAGGAGGTCCGGGACGCCACTCCAGAAACATCCTCTGAGAACTTCCAGGGAGGGCCAACATGAGCCAGGAGATATTCTATACCGACGCCACGGAGCTGGCCGAGCGAGTCCGCTCCCGGGCGCTCTCCCCGGTCGAGGTAGTAAAGGCCCACCTGGAACGAATCGAGGCCGTCAACTCCAAGATTAACGCCATCGTCGCCCTGGCGGACGGGGCCATGGCCCGCGCCCGTGAGGCCGAGGCTGCCATCATGCGGGGCGAGGTCTGGGGGCCGCTTCACGGGGTGCCCTTCACGGTCAAGGACTGCGTGGATACCCAGGGAGTGAGGACTACCAGAGGCTCCAGGCTCTTCGAGGAGTACGTTCCCACAGCCGACGCCGCCGTGGTGACACGGCTCAAGGAAGCCGGGGGCATATTCATCGCCAAGACCAACATGCCCGAGTTCGCCCTCTGGTGGGAGACCGACAACCTGGTCCACGGCCGGACGGAAAACCCGTGGATGCAGGGGCGGACTCCCGGGGGTTCCAGCGGAGGAGAGGCAGCCGCGATAGCCTCCGGTCTGTCTCCGCTGGGCATAGGGAGCGACGTGGGCGGGTCCATCCGCGAGCCTGCCAACTACTGCGGGATAGTGGGCCTCAAGGCGACCCACGGGCGGATTCCCCTCACGGGGCACTGGCCTGAAACGCTGCTCAGGTTCATGCACGTAGGGCCAATGGCTCGCACGGTGAGGGATGTGGGAATGGCGCTCACGATTATGGCCGGCCCCGACGGGTTGGACCCTTACGCGATGCCTGTGCCCGTGCAGGAGTTGGAGGACGTGAATGCTCCCCCCGTTGGACTGGCAGGGCTACGAGTCGGCTGGTGCGCCGATGGGCCTTTCGCGCCCGTCACGGCGGAGGTGCGGGAAACCGTGACTAGGGCGGCGACAGCACTGGCAGAGTTGGGGTGCCGGGTGGAGCCTGTATCCCTCGCCTCCTGGGACCAGTGGCCGCCGCAGAACGTCTCGATGTCCATCTTCACCGCCGAGGGAGGCCACTACCTGGAGCCGGTTATCTCCGGGAGAGAGGACCAGCTAGCCCCCTCCATGCAGCGACGCCTGAGCCTGCCCACGCCGGCCCTCCGCGAGTACCTCGAGGCGCTGGCCGGTTGCGAGTCCCTGAGACAGGACGTGGCCCGATACTTCACCGAGTACGATGTGCTTCTCTGCCCCGCCGGACCCCTTACCGCGCATCCCCATGACTCGACTGAACTGGACGTTGACGGGCAGAGGGTCCCTGGGCGAAACGCCCTGCGCGCCACGATTCCCTTCGACCTGACCGGCTCTCCGGCGATGTCGGTCCCCTTCGGGTGGAGCGCCGAGGGGCTGCCCATCGGGGTACAGCTGGTGGGGCGACACTTCGACGAGGCCACCCTGCTGCGAGTGGGTTCCAGACTGGAAGGCTTGGGCAACACCGAGGGGCGCCGCCCCCCGGTCTAGCGCCTCGGCCTCACCGCCCTCAGGCGACGCCTTAGAGAGTGTTTCCGGAGTGTCTTCTCCCTTGGTGGGAGAAGGTCAGAGCCTGCCCTGAGCTTGCCGAAGGGATGAGGGGGTGTTGTTCCGGCAACGTCACCCTCACCTCAATCCTCTCCCGTCGAGAAAGGGGAGGACGCTAGGCGAACGCTTCCGGTCCCTACCTGTCCTCGACCTTCAGCAGGGCGAGGAAGGCCTCCTGGGGTATCTCCACGCTGCCAACCCTCTTGAGACGTTTCTTGCCTTCCTTCTGCTTCTCCAGCAGCTTCCTCTTGCGGGTCACGTCGCCGCCGTAGCATTTGGCGAGCACGTCTTTCTTCAAGGCCCTGACGGTCTCCCTGGCGATAATCCGGCTGCCGATTGCCGCCTGGATAGGGACCTCGAAAAGCTGCCGGGGTATCGTCGTCTTGAGTCGCTCCACCAGCGCCCGCCCGTACTGGTAGGCCCTATCCTTGTGGATGATGACCGACAGGGCGTCAACCGGCTCCTGGTTGAGGAGTATGTCCAGCTTCACAAGGGGGGCGCTGCGGTAGCCGTCGAAGGAGTAGTCCAGAGAGGCATACCCCTGGGTGCGGGACTTGAGCTGGTTGTAGAAGTCCGCCAGCATTTCCGACAGGGGCATGGCGTACTCCATCATCACCCTGGCGCCGCCCATAGCTCCGCTGCCGGATTCAGAGCCATTCTCACCAGCCATCCCGTGGATGTACTCCATCCGCTTGAACTCGCCGCGCCGCGACGACATAAGCTCCATGACCGCGCCGATGTGCCGCTCGGGGACTACCACGGTTATGGCCAGCCAGGGTTCGCGTATCTCCAGCACGTCATTGGGAGGGGGGAGCTTGGACGGCGTCTCCACCTCGAGGGTAGTCCCGTCCTTGAGAAGAGTGCGGTACGCCACGCTGGGGGCCGTGATTACCATATTCAGGGCGTATTCCCGCTCCAGCCGCTCCTGCACGATGTCCATGTGCAGCAGGCCGAGGAAGCCGCACCGGAAGCCAAAGCCCAGGGCAGGGCTGCTCTCGGGCTCATAGGTCAGGGCGGCGTCGTTTAGCTGGAGCTTTTCGAGGGCGTTTCTCAAGGACTGGTAGTCCTCGCCGTCGGTGGGGTAAAGCCCGGCAAAGACCATCGGCTTCAGGGATACGTAACCCTTCAGTGGCTCCTGGGCGGGTCTTTGGAACAGTGTCAGGGTCTCGCCCACGCCGCACTCGCGCACGTCCTTGAGGCCCGTCGCTATGTAGCCCACCTGCCCGGCGCTGAGGGAATCGGTGGGCGTGGGATGGGGGGAGAAGACGCCTATCTCCATGGACTCGGTGTCCACCTTGGAGGACATTATCAGGATGCGGTCGTTTCGAGATATGGACCCCTCGAAAAGCCGGACGTAGGCCACGATGCCCTTGTACGTGTTATAGATGGAGTCGAACACCAGGGCGCGGAGGGGTTTGCCCGGCTCCCCACTGGGAGGGGGAATGCGGTCCACCACGGCCTGGAGGACCTCCCGAATGCCCGACCCGTCCCTGGCCGAGGTGAAGAGTATCTCCTCGGGGGCGAAGCCAAATATCTGCTGCAATTCGCTGGCGACCCTTTCAGGCTCCGCGCGGGGCAGGTCCACCTTGTTGACCACGGGGATGAGCACCAGGTCGTTCTCCACGGCCAGGAACGCGTTGGCTATGGTCTGGGCCTCGACGCCCTGGCTGGCGTCAACGACCAGCAGAGCGCCTTCACAGGCAGCCAGGGCGCGGGATACTTCGTAGCTGAAGTCCACGTGGCCCGGGGTATCAATAAGGTTTAGCTGGTGCTCCTGGCCGTCCGTGCTGCGGTAGGCCATGGTCACCGCTTTGCCCTTGATGGTTATGCCCCGTTCCCTCTCCAGCTCCATCTGGTCCAGGAACTGTTCCTTCATCTCCTGAGGAGTCACGGTGCCGGTGATTTCCAGGAAGCGGTCGGCCAGCGTGGACTTGCCGTGGTCTATGTGAGCGATGATGCAGAAGTTTTTTATGAAACGTGGGTCCATTCTAAACGCCATCTAAAGACTAGGAGGATGGAATACTCCATCCCCCTCTAAAATAAGGACTTCCCCGATGGTCCGGCGCATGCGTATTGTCAAGTATTGTAACGCGCCTACGGAAGGCTATACCCTGGGACGTTGAGGCAGGCCACCCAGTGGTCGCTCTGTACCTCCTGTAGCTCGGGCAGCACTTCCTGGCAGTGCTCGGTGGCCATGCCGCAGCGAGGGTGGAACACGCACCCACTCGGCGGGTTGAGCGGGCTGGGCACCTCTCCGGTGAGCAGTATCCTTTCGCGTTCGGCGTCTATTATAGGGTCCGGTATGGGCACGGCCGAAAGGAGCGCCCTGGTATAGGGGTGGAGCGGATTGGTGTAGATCTCGTTCCTCTCGGCGATCTCCACTATGTGGCCCAGGTACATGACCGCCACCCGGTCGCTGATGTGCCTCACCACCGAGAGGTCGTGGGCAATGAACAGGTATGTAAGGGTGAACTGCTCCTGCAGGTCCTCCAGGAGGTTTATGATCTGGGCCTGAATGGACACGTCCAGGGCCGACACCGGCTCGTCGCACACAATGAACTGGGGACTCACGGCCAGGGCGCGCGCCACTCCGATACGCTGGCGCTGGCCGCCGCTGAACTCGTGGGGGAACCTGTCGGCCATAGTCCGGTTCAGTCCCACCGTCGTGAGCAACTCGGACACCCTTTCCCTGTACTGCTGCTTGCCCTGGGTCAGCCCGTGTATGATCAGCGGCTCCCCGATTATGTTCCCTGCACTCATGCGAGGGTTCAAGGAGCTGTAGGGGTCCTGGAAAATGACCTGCATCTGACGGCGCATGCCACGCAGCTGCCGGCCCTTCATGCTGACAAGGTTCTGGCCCCCGAACATAACGTTGCCGGACGTGGGGCGGTAAAGCTGAAGGATGCAGCGGCCCGTGGTGGTCTTGCCGCACCCGCTCTCTCCCACAAGCCCCAGAGTCTCGCCTCGACGCACGAAGAAGCTCACGTCGTCTACCGCCTTGATTTGCGCGACAGTACGTTGATATATGATGCCGGACGTGACGGGAAAGTACATCTTCAGGTTTTGCACGTCTAGCAGAACATTGTCTGCCTGATGGTTGTTGGTCTGCGCCACTTGGTTCATTAGACGTTCTCCTTTACCCTTTCAGCCAGCGTCTCTGATATGAAGCAGGCCGAGAGATGACCATCATCAATCTGGCTGAGGGGAGGCATTTCCTCAGCGCACCGGTCAATGGCATAGCGGCACCGCTGCCGGAAGGAGCATCCCTGGGGCATGTTTGCCAGGTCCGGGGGCTGTCCCTCGATGGGGTCCAGCTTCTCTCTCCGGGGCAGGTCCAGCCTGGGCACCGAGTTGAGAAGCCCCAGGGTGTATGGATGCTTGGGGTTCCTGTATATCTCTCGCGCCGAGCCTCGCTCGATGATTCTGCCGGCATACATGATGTTGACCCTGTCCGCGTAGCGGGCTACGACTCCCAGGTTGTGGGTGATGATGATGAGCGAGACCCCGTACTGCAGGCTGAGGTTCTTCATCACCTCGAGTATCTGGGCCTGAATAGTCACGTCCAGAGCGGTGGTGGGCTCGTCGGCGATAATCAGCTTGGGATTGCAGCTCAGGGCCATCGCAATCATAACCCTCTGTCGCATACCGCCGCTGAACTGGTGGGGGAACTGCTTGATGCGCCGCTCCGGGTCCGGTATGCCCACCTGCTCTAGGCGGCGAGCGGCCTCTCTGCGGGAGGCCGACTTGTTCATGCCAAGGTGAAGCTCCAGGGACTCGGTGAGCTGGCGCTCGACGGTAAGGACGGGATTGAGAGAGGTCATAGGCTCCTGAAAGACCATGGAAATCTGCTTGCCCCTGATACGCCTCATATCACGGTCTGGCAGTTTCAGCAGGTCTTCACCTTGGAAGATAATCTCTCCGCCCACTGTCTTACCCGGCGGGTTAGGGATGAGGCGCATGACGGATAGGGCGCTCACGCTTTTGCCGCATCCGCTCTCTCCTACGAGACCCAGAGACTCGCCCTCCTCAAGGTCGTAGGAAACCCCATCTACTGCTTTCACCACGCCTTGTTCGGTGAAGAAATGCGTCCTTAAATCTCTGACCTCTAGCAAGGTAGCCATGGAATCTCCTTTACAGCCGGATGTTGAGAACCAGACTCAGCTTGAATATCTATAGGCCTGTAGCTAAACACTGCTAAACGCTCATGGTGGGGAAGGGGAGACTCGAACTCCCACGCCTTTCAGCACATGATCCTAAGTCATGCTCGTCTACCAGTTCCGACACTTCCCCTCCCGGGGGCTACTCGTTCCTGATAGCCCTCCTCGCACCAAGGGCGGATGCGCTCATAAGTCTATGCCCCCACTGTAATGACATAGTATTATAGATGAGGTGATGTCGTCCTGTCTACTATTCCGCGAAGTTTTGCTAAATTTCACTTGTAAGGCGTGCGCCCCGGCGGAATAGCTTATCTTAAATTGGCATGAACCCGTCTCTGAGCAGCATATGGGGGACTCGCGCGTTGTATGCCGCCGGCCTTCTTCACGGGGATACCAGCCCTTCGTAGGTCTCAGGGCGACGGTCCCGGAAGAACTGCCAGGTCCCGCGGACATCGCCGATTTCATCCAGGTCCAGGTCGGCCACTATCACCTCATCCTTGTCTCGCGACCCCTGGGCAAGAATCCGGCCCCGTGGGTTGCAGAAGTAGCTGCTCCCGTAGAACTCGCCCATGTTCCAGGGTTTCTCACGCCCAACCCTGTTGATGGCGCCGACGAAGTAGCCGTTGGCTACCGCGTGGGCGGGCTGCTCCAGCTCCCACAGGTGATCGGACAGCCCGGCAACGGTCGCCGACGGGTTGAAGACGATCTCCGCGCCGTTCAGTCCCAGCGCCCGCGCTCCCTCCGGAAAGTGTCGGTCGTAGCAGATGTATACGCCTATGTTGCCCACCCGGGTGGGAAAGACCGGATAGCCGACGTTGCCCGGCCTGAAGTAGAATTTTTCCCAGAACCCCGGCGGCAGGTGGGGGATATGGGTCTTGCGGTACTTGCCAAGGTAAGTCCCGTCGGAATCCAGCACCGCCGCGGTGTTGTAATACACGCCGGCCATCTCTTCCTCGTAGATGGGCAGGACCATTACCATCCCGTGCTTTTTGGCTATATCCTGCATGAGACGCACCGTCGGGCCTTCGGGTATGCGCTCCGTCATGGAGTACCACCGGGCGTCCTGCTCGGCGCAGAAGTAGGGGCCATAGAAGAGCTCCTGTAGACAGAGAACCTGTACCCCTTTGCTTGCCGCCTCTTCGATGAGGGCGACGTGCTTGTCTATCATCGCCTGTTTCAGCTGGGGCAGCGTCTCCGGGGCGTTCTCAACCAGGCGGGCCTGAATCAGACCGGCGCGGATCACTCTCGGCATGGCTCCTCCTGTTGCCATGAAGATAGGCCAATTCCATCTCTCATATCATACATAGCCTCGCCTCACCTACAGCAAACAGGGAGCAAACCCCACCGGCCACTAGCCACTGACCACTGCTAACAAGGAGCAAAGGCTTCTATGATTTCCGTGATGTTGGGCGTCAGTGGGCAGAGCACGGGGTACGAGGCCCCGGCGTCAATGTACTCCTCGACTCGCCGGCGGCACATCTCCGGAGTGCCCGCGGCGCACAGCATATCAACGATGGCGTCATCCACCAGGGACATCGCGTCTTCGATTCCCCCCTCTCGCGGGGGCCACCCTCCCATAGTGTCATGGATGCGCTGTACCACATCCTCGTCCACCCCGCTGGCTTTGGCAATGTGAGGCTGCTGCCCCAGGTACATGGCAACGGCATACCGGGCGGCGTTCCGCGCTTCCTCTGCATCTTCGGACATCGCCACGGCCATCATCTGAGGCATGTCAATGTCCTCGATACGACGGCCCGCTCGCTCGGCTCCTGCTCGGACCCGCTCCATCGAACCGCGCAGGTATCGGACCGAGGTGAAGAAGTTGTGGAAGACGCCGTCGCCGACCTCACCAGCCAGTTCCATCATCCGGGGGCCTGTCGCGCCGATGTAAATGGGCACCTCTTTTGGCGTCTGGGGCACTCCCGGGCCTAAATCAAGGCGCAAGTCTCGCGTCTGGACGACCTCTCCCTCACAGGTCACAGTCTCCATGTTGAGGAGCCGCCGTACTACGGCCACGTACTCCCGCATGGCGGTGATGGTCTTGCGGCGCCGGACGCCCTGCTTCCACGCCAACGGGTCCCAGTAGGCCCCGATGCCCAGCATCACCCGTCCTTGAGATAGCTCGTCGAGGGTGGCGAGGGTCATCGCCATGAGGGCCGCCGTACGAGTCCAGTTGTTCACCACACCGGTCGCCAGCTTGATTCTATCCGTGACCGCCGCAAAGGCTGCCAGCGGCGCTATGGCATCCCTCACCAGGCGAGTCTCACAGACCCACACGGACTCGAACCCCCGCCGCTCCGCGTACTGGACGAGCTTGACCTGTTCGGATATTCCCGGCGTGTCCAGGAAGATAAGGCCTACGCGATTCATACCGCCTCTTTACCGCCGCCTCAGGGAGCGCGAAGGGGATGAAAATGGGTGGCCCTGCTCATCGTCACTCCCGCTTTCGCGGGAGTCCGGAAGTGCCGGATAGATTCCCGCCTTCGCGGGAAAGACAGGTGGATATTTCCATACCGCCTCTTTACCGCCGCCCCAGGGAGCGCAGGGGTGCGCTGTTACCCGTTGTGAGGACTCGCACTACTTCTGAGTGCCGCGACTCTGGAACTTGCCCTCGCCGGGCGTCCCCATGTATTTCCCGTCCTCGATGAGCACTTTACCCCGGGAGAGGACCACCTGGGGCACGCCCTTCACCTTCATTCCCTCGTACATGCTGTAGTCAACGTTCATGTGCTGGGTCGCGGCGCTGAGGGTCATCTCCTCGTTGGGGTCGAATATCACGATGTCGGCGTCGCTTCCCACTGCAATGGTGCCCTTGCGAGGGAACAGGCCGAAGAGCTTCGCGGGGGTGGTGGAGAAGATTTCCACCAGCCGGTGCATGTCAATGGCCCCCGATGCCACCCCTCCCGTGTAGAGCAAGCTGAACCGGCTCTCGATTCCCGGGCCGCCGTTGGGTATCTTGGAGAAATCGTCCTTGCCGAGGGTCTTCTGGTCTCCGAACCGGAAGGCCGCGTGGTCGGTGGATACCACCTGGAGGTCGTCCCGCCTCAGTCCCTTCCAGAGCTCATCCTTCTGCCAGGGGTCCCTTAGCGGCGGGGTCAGAACGTACTTCGCTCCCTCAAACCCCTCCTGGTCATATACGCTGTTGTCCAGGGTGAGGTACTGCGGGCAGGTCTCGGCGTAGACGTACCCCCGCCCTGCCCTGGCCTCCTGGACCTCCTGCAGCGCCTCGAAGCAGCTCAGGTGGACGAAGTACACGGGCGCTCCGGCAACCTGCGCCATCCGGATGGCCCGGTGGGTGGCTTCCGCCTCGGTGATGGTCGGGCGCGTGAGGGCGTGGTAGCGGGGGGACGTCTTGCCCTCGGCCAGCGCCTCCTTGACCATGACGTCAATCATGTGGCCGTGCTCTGCGTGAAGGGCCACGAGAGCGCCGTTGTCCGACGACCGGTTGAGGCTCTTGAAGATGGTGGCGTCGTCCACCATGACGGCGCCGGGGTAGGCCATGAACATCTTGAAGCTGGTAACGCCTCGCCGCACCATCTCGTCCATCTCGGGCAGGCGGCTGTCGGGCATGTCCAGGATGATCATGTGGAAACCGTAGTCCACGGCGGCCTTGCCTTCCGCCTTGCCGTGCCACGTGTCCAGGGCCTCCGAGAGCGAGTGGCCGCGCTGCTGCACCGCAAAGTCCACGATGGTCGTGGTGCCGCCCGCCGCCGCCGCTATGGTCCCCGTCCGGAAATCGTCGGAGGTGACGGTGCCCCCAAAGGGGAAGTCCAGGTGGGTGTGGGGGTCTATTCCCCCCGGGATTACGTACTTCCCCGTGGCGTCAATGGTCTTGTCAGCCTGGGCGGCCAGGTCTATTCCGATGATGCGGACCTTCTCGTCGTCTATGAATATGTCGGCGACATAGTTGTCAACGGAAGTGATGATATTCCCGTTCTTGATAAGGACACTCATGACCCCTCCTTATAACCAACTGGGCGACCAGACTCGGCAACCAACCCGGTTGGACTCAGCCATTACATGAGCAAGAAGCCCCCTGCAAGCTCCTGCCTACGAGCTTCTGATAGAAGGGATGGTACTCCTGGCTCTATGTGGTGTCAAGGGCGCGTCCGGGCGCGGCCCGGCGGGCCTTGCCCTGGCTACGGGCGGGTAGTATAATTGTGACCGTCGGAATCTACCGCTACTGGGGAGGTGATATGTACAACAAGCCGATGCTGGGCCTGGAACAGTGCCAGGCTGCGATAAACGCGATGATTGCGGACTTCAACAGAACCCCCGACCGACGCCCCGTAGATATGGCTGTCGTGGACGACGCGGGTAATCTCCTCGCCTATGCTCGTATGGACAAGTGTCTGAGGCCCACCTACGCCATCAATAAGGCTTACACTTCCGCGATGAGGGGGATGGACTCTGTGAACCTGGCAGACCAGCTCAAGGCCCTGGGCATGAGCAGCCTGTCGGAGATGGGAGACCCCAGGTTGACCCTTATTCAAGGGGGGCTGGTGGTCCGCAACCCGTCTGATAACGCTGTCCTGGGAGGCATCGGGGTCGGTGGGCTGCCCACCGGCAAGGAAGACGAGGACATCGCGAGGGCCGGCCTTGCTGCCCTGGGCCTTTAGGCCTCGACCATTAGGGAAGTGCCTGGGAAAGACGCACTATAAAATAGAATGTGGGAGGACCAGCTATGGGTGACTACAGGATCATATCATCGGACAATCACGTGTTTGAGCCACCGGACCTATGGACGAGCAGGATCGATTCGAAGTTCAAAGGCCGCGAGCCGCAGGTCATCCGGCTGGAGGACGGCTCCGACCGTTGGTTCACCGACGGCATCAGGGGCCAGCGAATGTTCGGCGGCGCGCAGGCGGGTGTGAGGTTCGAGGAGCCGGAAAACCTCGGCACTCTCTTCACATTTGACGAAGTACGTCCGGGGGGCTACATCCCTGAAGAGCAAGTGAAGGACATGGCGATTGATGGAATAGACGTGAGCATACTCTATCCCACCGTCGGCCTACAGCTATTCTGCACGGTGCCTCATGGCGAGCTTTTGTCGGCGATCTTCAGGGCGTACAACGACTGGCTTGCCGAGTTCTGCAACGCGTCCCCCGATAAGCTCAAGGGTATCGCGATGGTGAACGTGGACGACGTGCAGGACGGGCTGAGCGAGCTGGAGCGCAGCGCCAAGATGGGTCTAATCGGAGCGATGATAACCATCTACCCACCCGAGGATAGGTCCTACGACTCCTCGATTTACGAGCCTTTCTGGGCCGCCGCCCAAGATTTGAATATGCCCCTCAGCCTTCACATTACCACAAACCGCCCCGGCCCGGGCCAGCAGTACACGGACCTGGATACCGTGAAGATGTCCTTCCTGTGCAACACGGACCACTGGGTGAGGATGTCCCTCGCAGACATGATATACAGTGGCGTATTCGAGCGATACCCGAAGCTGATGGTCGGGTCCGTCGAGCAAGAGCTGTCCTGGGTCCCCCACTTCCTCGACCGGCTGGACTACAACTACACCCAGAGGGCCGTGGGGGATAGCGGCTACCGGTTCAAGGGAGATGCGCTCCCCAGCGACTTCTACTACAGCAACGTGTTCCTCGGCTTCCAGGAAGACGGCCTGGGCATAAGGGACCGGCACATCATAGGGGTGGACAATCTCCTGTGGGGTTCCGATTATCCCCATCAAGAGTCCACCTTCCCCAGAAGCCGGGAGATCATCGACGAGATTCTGTCGGACTGCACCGAGGAGGAGAAGGCCAAGATCGTAGGAACCAACTCCGCCAGGATATATCGCCTCTAGGAGCCGAAGGCCCTCGCGGCCTTTCCGGTGGCAGATATGGTGGATACTTCCTTATGGGAAGTATCCACCCTTGTTTCTGGGACACGAATCGGACTGGGCGGCGTGTCTACCGGGAGTGAAAAAGGAGGTTCAGGCCTTTTCATTGTCACCCTGAGCGATAGCGAAGGGTCTAAAGTCCTTTTCCTCGGTGTAGTTTTGCTCGCGAGGCATTTTTAGATTCTTCGTCGCTCCGCTCCTCAGAACGACACGCGGTGGGGGCCTAACTGCTGCACCTGTCTACCTGTCTGCTACAGGCAGGCCGCCAGATAGAGGCAGGTCTGTATTCACCATAACGTCGAGAATGAAAGGCTCTGGGAAAAGGAGGTGCAGAGTGAGACTGGAGGGGAAGGTAGCCCTCATCAGTGGCGGCGCCAGGGGTATGGGAGCCGTAGAAGCCGGGCTGTTCTGTAATGAGGGGGCTAGAGTGGTCTTCGGAGACATCCTGGATGAAGAGGGGAGGGAGATAGAGGAGGAGATACGAAGGCAGGGGGGCGAAGCGACCTACATTCACCTGGATGTGACGAAGGAATCAGACTGGCGCGGGGCTGTCGAAGCCGTCGTCAGCAAGTACGGGAAGCTGGACGTTCTGGTGAACAACGCCGCCATCCTCTTCATGAAGGCCATAGAGGACACGGAAGAAGAGGAGTGGGACCGAATCATGGCGGTCAACGCCAAGGGGGTGTTCCTGGGCACTAAACACGCCATCCCAGCCATGCGGGAGGCCGGGGGAGGCTCCATTATCAACATCTCCTCCGAAGCGGGTCTTGTGGGCAACCCCTATGGTGTCGCCGCCTACAGCGCCACCAAGGGAGCGGTCCGCATCTTCAGCAAGGTGACGGCCATCGAGTGCGCCAAAGACAAGATAAGGTGCAACTCCGTCCACCCGGCCCCCATCGAGACCCCCATGCTGGAGGGGATTCTGAGCGACCCGTCCTCACACAGGGCGATGCTGCGACGCATACCCCTGGGCAGGCTGGGGGCGCCGGAAGACATAGCCTATGGCGTCCTTTACCTCGCCTCCGATGAGTCCTCCTTCATGACCGGCTCCGAGCTTATCATTGATGGAGGCACAACGGCCCAGTAGCTGGTGACAATCAAAAGACCCTGCGAATTCGGTAGCCTGGAAAGACTCGATTTCTGTCGGAAGTAAAGGCAG
This sequence comes from Dehalococcoidia bacterium, assembly GCA_965197405.1. Classification (GTDB taxonomy): domain Bacteria; phylum Chloroflexota; class Dehalococcoidia; order Lucifugimonadales; family JAGWBF01. The sequence goes on from OZ240206.1 coordinate 631,937, forward strand.
AAGCAAAGGAGCGACAGCTATGAAGATTGGCATTTTCGTGTTCCAGACGGGAAACTCTGTAGACACGGCTGTGCTGGCGAAGAAGGCCGAAGACCTAGGCTTTGACTCCTTCTGGGTCCCGGAGCACGCCATCATACCGGTGAACACCGCATCTCCGTGGCCCGGTTCCGCCGACGGCATCATACCCGATTACTACAGCCAGATCGTGGACCCATTCGTTGCCCTGGGTAGGGCCTCCGCGGTCACGAAGACCATAAAGCTGGGGACGGGTGTTTGCCTGGTCCCCGAAAGGAACCCCCTCCTTCTGGCAAAGGAGGTCGCCACCCTTGACCACTTCTCCGGCGGCAGGTTCATCTTCGGCATAGGGGCGGGCTGGCTCAGAGAGGAGACGGAGATATTGGGGGGTAACTTCGAGCATCGCTGGACTCAGACCCGCGAGTCTGTCATGGCGATGAAGGAGCTGTGGACCAAAGAGGAGGCCGAGTACCACGGGGAGTACTACGACTTCCCTCCCGTCCGGTCGTTCCCCAAGCCCGCCCAGAAACCCCACCCGCCCATATACCTGGGCGGGAACGCCAGGAACGTGTTCAGGCGGGTGGTGGAATGGGGCGATGGCTGGATGCCCAGCCTCACAAGCGTGGAGACTATAAAACGGGGCTGCGCCACCCTTAACGAGCTTGCCGAAAAGGCTGGCCGGGACCCCGCGTCCATCGAAGTCCTGGCCTTTGGTCAGTCCGGCGAGTACAGGGACCGTGAGGTCATAAAGGACCTGGAGGAGTCCGGTGTGAGCCAGGTGACCATCTGGCTGGAACAGAGGGACGATGGAGACAAGGCCCTGGCCGAGATGGAGGAGACCGCCCGACAGGTGCTCTAATGCCGCCTGCGGTGTAAAAGTGAAGGCCCAGGGAGGGGGCGCTGGGACCAAGCCCCAACTGCGCTTCCTCCTTGGGCCTACTCAGAGCTAACCTGGGCAGCTATCGCAGCTATCCCAAAGACCGCTGCCCGCCGCCTCGGGCTACGCCTTCTCCCCCGACTCCTTGAATTCGGGCAGGACGTACTTCCCGAACATCTCTATTGACTTCATCACCTTCTCGTGGGGTATCGTCTCCGACTGGATCAGGATCATCAGCTGGTCGCACCCCGCCTCTTCGTGCTTCCTGATCGCCTCTATGCAGCTCTCCGGGTCCCCTCCTATTATCACTCCCCGGTCGCACAGCGTGTCGGCGTCCATCTGCTCCCACACCTTCCGCACCAGGGTCTCGTACCCATACCCCTTCACGTAGCTCTCCGGGTCCTCGGTTTCATCTATTGATTGCACGTCCCCAAGAGACCTGAAATTTCCCCTCAGATGCTCAGGCACTCCGCCCCAGTTTTCCAGCAGCTTCTCGTATACGTCTTTCTGGTCCTGCACGTAGGGTTTGCCAGGGCCAAAGAACGCCTTCACGGACTGGGCTGCCAGCTCCCTCGCCTCCCGGTTGTCCTCCCCGCAGTACCCCAGGGTTGAGTTCGCCCACTGGTCGTTTATCTCGGCTCCCACCGGCTTTGCGTGCCTCACCCTCTCTTTATACGCTTCTATGTGAGGTCTGAGCATCTCTGGGGCATTGGTCCCAAAGGACAGCACCCCTATTCCCTTGTCCGCCGCCATCTGGTACGTCGAAGGCTGCAGGGCGGCCACCCAGATGGGCGGATGGGGTTTCTGATAGGGCTTGGGCAGCACCTGCCGGGGCGGTACGTTCCAGAACTGCCCCTCCCACTCGAACATTTCCGACTCCCATATCTTGGGCACCATGGACAGGGACTCTTCCCACATATCCCTGGTCTCCCGGGGGTCCAGCCCCATGCCCGTCTGCTCGTAGGGAGCCGAGCGGCCGGTCCCGAAGTCCACGCGGCCGTGGGTCAGGTGGTCCAGGAAGGCGACCCGCTCCGCAACACGGATGGGGTTGTGATAGGGCAGAATGACCACCCCGAAGCCCAGTCTTATCCTCTTCGTCAGCCTGCTCAGGGCGCCGTAGAAGACCTCCGGGCAGGGGGAAGCGGAGAACCCCGTGAGGAAGTGGTGCTCCACGAACCAGAGGTAGTCGAACCCCATTTCGTCGGCGAGGATGCACTGCTCCAGGGTCTCTTCGATGACCTGGTGGTCGTCCAGATTCGGCCTCTGCATTTCATACTGCAAGGCGAGTTTCATAGTGTGCCTCCGCACTATAAAGATTTCTCAACCAGGGGGGATTTCCACTCATATTATAGCAGATTCCCAGCCCATGTCTTCCCCATTTCGTTCCGCGAGCAGGGTCTTTTACTGATAAGTGAATGAACCGCTAAATCCTAGCGCTTCTCCAACGTCACTCCCCTGCTTCCGCAGGAATTGCGGGCGGGACTGGTTAAGATATTTACTCACGCATCAATAAAAGGCCCTGGCCCTGCCCACGGGGCCAGGGGATGCCTCCGCGCTACAGTCCCAGACAAATGACGGGACTATAACCAAGCACGGGCACGCCCGGGGCTTTCAGCCGGACGCTACCGCCGGGCCTCCCACTCTCGCCGGGTGTCGAAGCCCTCCTGGGGTAGCACGCCTGTCACCACTGTGAGCTTGTCTCCCCACTTCGTCAACTCCAACAGGCCCTCCACGGTATAGCCGGCAAACCGGCTCACCGAAGAATCGGGCTGGGCGCCCATTACCAACATGCTGATTCCGCTTACCATGAGGGCTCCCAGACACATGGGGCAGGGCTGGAAGGTGGTGTAGAGGACGCAGCCCGACAGGTCGCCATGACCCTGCGCAGCCCTCGCCTCACTCAGCGCCACGGTCTCAGCGTGGGCCGTGGGGTCCTGGGTCGTGGTGCCAAGGTTTCTGCCCCCTGCCACCACTGAGCCGTCTCGCACGACCACCGACCCCACGGCTGAGTTACCCTCCGCTCCTGCCTTCGCCGCCTCTTCCAGCGCCAGCCTCATAAAATGCTCATGGTCCTGTGGCATCGGTGCGCTCCTTTCTATGCCCCTCTATGCCCACTCAACGTGGCGGCGGGTGGGCCACCGCGCGGAAAGACCTCTGACGCCTAGAGGTTATATATCCGGGCGGCGTTGCCCCCCACAATCTTGGCCTTCTCATCCTCGGTGCAGCCCGCCAGAATCTCGTCTATTATCTCCCGGCTCCTCGGAAACGTGGACTCAGGATGCGGGTAGTCCGAACCCCACAGCAGGTTGTCTACACCTATTATGTTCCGGTCCCTTATCCCCAACCCGTCTTCCTGGAACCCCAGGAACACGTTGCTCCGGAAGAAGTCGCTGGGCAGCAGGTCTCCCTTGAACCGGTACGGCGCAAATTCAATCGCCCTCTGCGTGTAGTTGTAGTCCATCCTGTCCAGAAAATGGGGCACCCAGGACAACTCCATCTCCACTGACCCCACCTGTAGCTTCGGGTACCGCTCGAATACCCCGTTGAATATCATGTGGCCAATGGACATCCTCACCCAGTGGTCCACGTTGGTAAGGAAGGAGGGTGCGCTTGTGGGGATGAGGTCCACGAACTTTTCGTTTGGCCGCAACCGGACTGTCGTGATGTGCAGGCTAAGGGGCATCTCCAGGTCTTGAGCCGCCGCCCATAGAGGCTCGTACCTTGGATTATCGTACCCCCACTCCTCAGGGGGGAAGACGGTGATCATGGCCCCGGCGAACCCCATCTTGGCGCAGCGCTCCAGCTCCTTCACGCCCACCTCCACGTCGTCGGTGTTGAGCATGGCGATGCCCTTGAGCCGGTCGGGGAAGGGGCTGCAGAACTCGGCGAGCCAATCGTTGTACGTCCTGAAGAGAGCCGTAAGAAGCTCGCTGTCTGATATACGGGTATAGAAACCGAGGCTAACGGTGGGATAGAGTATGCCCGCGTCAATGCCGTCCGCGTCCATGTCCCTGACCTGCTCCTCGGGGATGTAGCCGCCGGGGAGTATCTCTTCATAGGTGCTGGCAAAGCTCAGATTTTCCGGCTCGTCAAACCTTCTGCCCGCCTGTGCCCCGACGGAAGCGCCGGAAGCCATCTGAAGACCGTCGCAGAAGAACCAGTCGCTGCCGTCTTCCAGGCGGACGACGTGGGGCGCGCGGTCCTTGAACCTAGACTCGATTCTGCTTGTCCACAGGTCTGCCGGCTCGAATATATGGTTATCCGATGATATGACCCTGTAGTCAGACATGCTTACCTCTCATGGATTTTGTCTGGGGGAAAGGCCGACGCCGCTAGTCGAGCTTGTATATCCTGGTGGCATTTCCGCCCACGATTTTGGCCTTCTCTTCCTCGGTGCATTCCATCAGTATATGGTCAATAATCTCACGGCTCTTGGGAAAGGTGGATTCCGGATGGGGATAGTCCGCACCCCACAGCAGGTTGTCAACACCTATGACGTCTCGAAGCCTTATCCCCACCGCGTCCTCCTGGAACCCCAGGAAGACGTTGCGGCGGAAATACTCGCTGGGGAGCATGTCTTCCTTGAACCGGTAGGGGATGAACTCGACCTGTCTCTGGGTGTAGGTGTAGTCAATCCTATCCAGGAAATGGGGGACCCAGGCCAACTCCATCTCCACCGACCCCATCTGGAGCTTCGGGTAGCGCTCGAATACTCCGCTGAAGATAATCTGTCCCAGGGACATACGGACCCAGTGGTCAATGTTGGAGAAGAAGGCGGGGGTCAGGGTCTGAAGGACCTGGTACTCCTGGCCCGGGCCGGGACGATTTGTACTGGAGTGGAGGCTAAGGGGCATATCCAGGTCTTGGGCTGCGGCCCAGACGGACTCGTACTCCGGCGAATCGTATGGCCTGTCCTCGGGGGGGTAGACGCTGATCATGGCTCCGGAAAGCCCCATTTTTGCGCAGCGTTCCATCTCATGTATCCCTACCTGAACGTCGTCCAGGTTAATCATAGCGATAGCCTTGAGACGCTTGGGAAAGGCGCCACAGAACTCTGCAACCCAATCGTTGTAGGTTACCAGGACGGAGTTCAGGAGGTCGCTATCCGGGATGGTGCTGAATAACCCGAGAACGGTGGTGGGATAAACTATGCTCACGTCAACCCCATCGGTGTCCATGTCTTTGATGTGCTCTTCGGGGATGTAGCCTCCAAGGGGCACGTCCGCGAAGGTGTCCCGGTGAAGCGTCAGCGTCTCCGGGGCTTCGAACCTCACGCCCGTCTGCGTTCCGACCTCGACGGGGCTAATCTTATAGCCGTCGCAGTACCACCAATCCGCTCCCGTTTCCTCGCGGATAATCTGGGGCACCCGGTCCTTGTACTTGCCCGTGACCCTGCTCGTCCACAGGTCCGATGGCTCCATGACATGATTGTCCGATGATACGACCCTGTAGTCGGCCATGCCTGACCCTCCCAACTTTTGTTTTGTGAAACACCAGATGCCGGTCGCCCCGGCAAAGGCTATCTATCAGTAAAACGGCACAAGAAAGTATAGCTAGGTTCGCCAACCTAGTCAATCGAACTTTGAGGCATCAAGTCCGTCTTCCGGCGTTGTGGTCCGGCCCGGTTACTGGGCCGTCGTGCCTCCATCAATCACCAGCTCCGACCCCGTGACGAAGGAAGACTCGTCGGAAGCCAGGTAGAGAGCGCCGTAGGCCACGTCTTCGGTAGTCCCGATCCTGCCCAGGGGTATAATGGTCTGCGCCTCGTCGCTGATGGCCTGGTCAACCAGGGCCTCGTCGCGCATGGGCGTGTCAACAGCCGCGGAGTGAATGGAGTTGCACCGTATCTTGTCCTTGGCGTGCTGGACGGCAGTTACCTTGGTAAACAGGCGTACCGCGCCCTTGGAGGCGTTATATGCAGGAGCGCCCAAGCCTATCATCCCGGATATGGACGAGATATTGACGATGGCCCCTCCTCCGGCCCTTCTCATGGCGGGAATAACGCACTTGGTCCCCAGAAAGCCACCCTTGGCGTTGACCGTCATCACCTCATCCCACAACTCTCCGCTGGTCTCTTCTATGGAATTGCGCCGGAATATGCCGGCGTTGTTCACCAGTATGTCCACCTTGCCATAGCTGCCCTCGGCAAGCTCCACCGCCCTGCGCCAGTCCTCCTCTTGGGTCACGTCCAGGTGAACGTAAGTGGCCTCTCCACCGGACTCCCTTATCTCGGCCTCCACCCTCTTGCCTTCCCCATCCAGGATGTCGCCAAAGACTACCTTGGCCCCTTCCTGCGCGAACAACCTGGCTTCTGCGGCACCCTGGCCCCTGGCGCCCCCGGTTATGACGGCTACCTTGCCATCCAGCCTTGCCATTTCTCCTCCTCATAATTATGCTGGCTCGCTTGCCCGCCTGCTACAGGCAGGGATTCCTCAGATTGAGCCGCTTGCGCCGGAAGATGCGCTTCGCCTGGCACAACCGGGGTCATGGCGACCCTCGCAGCGCTGTTAACTTATATCACATATGCCCGGATGTTACCAATGGGGCATCCCGAAAGCGAGTAGCTATGATGCCAATCTCCTTGTGGCTTCTTTTCGCTTTCACAAGTCGCCCCACCTATGCTAGCATTAAAGCGTGGAAACAAACAGGGACCAGATAGAGCGGAGACTGAGGCGGGAGGGATGGTGGTTACACCGTCATGGTCGGAACCACGACATCTACCGTCACGCTGAAAGCAGAGAGGCGATCAAACTTCCCCGCCACAGGACTGTTTCAATCGGAATTGCCCGCTCTATTGCCAAATTAGCCGGATGGGAGGAAGGTGCATAATGGTAAAGTATCCTGCGGTGATAGACGGGGAGAGGGGGGCGTATGGAGTGGTAGTCCCTGATATTCCGGGCGTGTGCTGTGGTATGGGAGAGACGGTGGACGAGGCGTTGGCTGACGCTGAGGAGGCGTTGGCTGAATTCGTTATCATGCTGGAAGAGGATGGCAGGGTTGTTCCCCTGCCCAGCCCCATAGATTCTATTCACCTAGAACCCGGTGAAATGGTCGCCTACGTGACCCTGAAGTCGCCCGTCACTGCCTAGTCGTAGCCCAGCTTGTGCAAAGCAAAGTCGGGAGACGCTTCTCTGGCAGCATCGGAGCACCTACACACAGAGGCTACTCCAAGGACAGGCTGGGGTCCACGTCCAGATTGAGGGTGTCCGCAAGGCCCCTGGTGAAGTGGTAGTAGCCGCAGGCGGCAATCATGGCCCCGTTGTCGGTGCAGAGCACCGGCGGCGGTATCAGGGCGGGCAGCCTGGACTCTCGTAGCATCCTCTCCCGGAGCAGCGCGTTGGCGGTTACGCCTCCCCCCAGGATGATGCCCCTGGCACCCCATCTGTCCGCGGCCTGGAGGGTCTTGGATACCATGACGTCCACCAAGGATTCCTGAAAGGCGGCGGCCATCTCCCTTACCTCTCGCTCCATCTCGTCCTCACCCAACTCTCCGGACTGGGGATAAACGCCCCTGTTCTGGGCCTTGTGAAGCAGAGCGGTCTTGACGCCGCTGAAGCTGAAGTCCTGGGTATCCTTCAGCCAGGCGCGGGGCAAGGACTCGCTGCCATCTGCACCCCTGGATACACGTTGAATCTCCGGCCCTCCGGGGAAACCCAGCCCCAGGATGCGCGCGGCTTTGTCGAACGCTTCCCCGGCGGCGTCGTCTCTGGTGCGGCCCAGCAGCCGGTACATGCCATGCCCTTCCATAAAGACCAGGTCGGTGTGGCCCCCGGAGGCGATGAGACACACATGAGGGAAGCCGGTCTCCCTCTCCGGGTCAATGCCAACGTCGCCGGAGGAGGAAGGCAGCCAGGCGGCGTATATGTGGCCCTCCAGGTGGTTTATGCCCAGCAGGGGTATTCCCAGGGAAAAGGCGAGGGCCTTGGCGAAGTTCACCCCAACCAGCAGGGAACCCGCCAGGCCGGGGCCGTGGGTCACGGCTATCGCATCCAGATCGCCGAAGCCCACTCCAGCATCCTCCATGGCCTGGGTGACGGTGGGCATAATTTCGATGACGTGCTGGCGCGACGCCACTTCCGGGACCACGCCTCCATACCGGGAGTGGATGTCCACCTGCGAGGCTATGATATTGGAGAGGAGCCTGCGGCCGTCCTCTACGACGGCGACGGCGGTCTCGTCACAGGAGGTCTCGATACCCAGAATCCTCACAGCCATACCTCCGAATGATAGGGGTTTCGCGCCTCTGCGTCAACGCCGGAAACTATCTGACAGAAACCATCTCAAACGGTTTCCCGCTCACCCGGGACATGGGGGATGAAGCCTGCTTCCGCCAGCTCTACCTGCACTTCCCGGGGCATATGGCGGGCATCCATGATTAGGCCATCCACCATAACCATCCAGGCTGTCGGGTGCCTGTCCAGCCGGCTCGGTAGGCACCAGTAAGGGTCAGTCCATTTCATGTTCAGCAGGTCGCGGACTGACTTGGACTTGGCCGACCCGGTGCTCTGGCCGACGCCGAATCCCCGGCAAACATCGGCAGGACTCACGTGGGGTTCCTGGCTCCGGTCAAACAGGAAATTGACCGAACCCACGGCATAAACGATTGCGCAGGCCCAAACATCGGGGCGGCCTCTCACCAGGGGAGAGGGACGCTTCCGGCACAAAGCAGCCGCAGCTTGCCGTACCAGTTGAGCGTATTCCTCGTTCAGGTATTCATTACAGAACTCATCGGTAAGGGACACTATGACGTCGAAGGTCGGTTGCATCTGCCGGGGCACTTTTTCCGATTTACCGGTTTTAGCCATGTTTTTCCTCCAACTTACCTCGACCTTGTACATTCAGCCGATTGACAAGCCGTTTCAGCCGGGCAGGACAGGAGCGCCCAAGCATTCCCACCATGTCCGGTGGTTGAGGGTACATGCAAAAACCCTTCGCCTTTGAATGATACCATACCGTAGGGATGGCATCGGAGAAATATGCCCAGGGTCATTCAATTGTCACCCCGAGCGGAGCGAGGGGTCTAATGTCCTTGCCTTCTTAGAAACTATCTCAAAATAGGATTGGTCTGAAAGGGAGAAAACGTAGGGGGTTCGGTTAAGATAGGGGAAACGCATGTGGTGGTGGATGATGGGAAAGAGCGAGACTCTGCCAACGATATGGGAAATATCCGATGGCCTGTGGGAGCGAATCGAACCCGTGATTTTGGAGTTGGACCCGCCCAAGGCGAAGGGGCGCAAAAGGGTGGACCAGCGCAAGATGCTGGAAGGGGTCATCTTCCGTATGCGCAGTTCCTGCCAATGGAACCACTTGCCCAAGGAACTGGGGGATGACAGCACCATCCACCGGACCTTCCAGCGTTGGGTAGAGCGTGGGGTACTGGATGGCATCTGGGCTGCCTTGATCGAAGAATGCCAGGAATTGGACGGCGTAAACTGGGAATGGCAGTCGGCCGATTGCTCCATGGGAAAAGCGCGTTTTGGGGGGGCGCCATTGGACGCAATCCCACGGACCGGGGCAAGGCTGGGAGCAAGAAGAGCATCCTGGTCGACGCGGCCGGCGGGCCACTGAGCGTGGTGGTGGCCGGAGCCAATGTCCACGATACGAAACTCCTTAGGCCGACGCTGGAGAGCATAGTGGTGGACCGGCCGGAAGGGGTCCAAAACCTGTGCCTGGACAAGGGGTATGACAATCCCACCGGCCACGTGACCGTCGCCGACGCCGGATACCAGCCTCATATCCGGCGTATTGGCGAAGAGAAATTGGACCAATCGGGCGAGAAAACCCACCCGGCCCGGCGGTGGGTGGTGGAACGCACCCTGGGCTGGCTGTCCAAGTGCCGGGCGATACTGGTGCGCTACGATAAGAAGCCCACCAATTACCTGGGCCTGCTTCAATTGGCTTGCGCCCTTATCTGGTACCGCCGCCTATGGAGCCTCGCTAATTTGAGATAGTTACTTAGGCGTGCTGCTATCCAAGCATTTTAGATTCCTCGCTGCGCTCGGAATGACACGCGGCGGGGACCTGTATTCACCTGGCGTTGAGGATTGAAAGACCCTGGAAATATGCCCGCGGTGGTGGACTCACCGGGGCCGGGGCATTATACTGTTTCTATACTAGGTATCCGGCCTCTTGTGTGGAGTAAAAGACGGAAATGGCTGACGTCCGCCCCTTCAAGGGCTTGAGGTATAATCTCCAGACGGTGGGGGAGCTTTCAGACATTATCAGCCCTCCCTTTGACACGATCCCGCCGGAGCTTCAGAAGTCTCTCCACCGGAGAAGTCCATATAACGTTGTCAGGCTCGAAGCCGGGGAGAAACGGGACTCCGACACCCCTCAGGACAACCGATACACCCGCTCCGCAGCCCTGCTAAAGGAATGGATGGACGGGCGCGTGCTGGTACGGGAGGAGAAGCCCGCCTTTTACCTGGTGCAGCATACGTTCAAGACCGGGGATGGCAGTACCGGAACTGAAGAACCGGTGCGGCGCCTGGAGCTTATGGCCTGCGTCAGGCTGGAGGAGTACGAGCGCCGCGTGGTGCTGCCCCACGAGTACACCCGGGACGAGGACAAGCGCGACCGGCTTGCGCTGATGGAGGCTTGCCGCGCCAACTTCAGCCCTATCATGTGCCTCTATCGAGATGAAGGCAAGAGGTTGTCGCCCATCTTCCAGCGCACGATGGCCGGGCCACCGAAGATGGACTTCTCCGGTGCGGGGGACCAGGGCTACAAAGTATGGCAAATAGATGACCCGGAGTGGACCGGCGAGATAAACGAGGCTATGTCGTCCCGTCCTCTCTATATCGCCGACGGCCACCACAGGTATGAGACGGCACTGACCTATCAAGACCTGGCGGCGTCACGCCACAGTGGCACCCGGACGGGCTACGAGGCGTCCAATTTCGTCATGATGGGCCTCGTAGAGTTCGACGACCCGGGCCTGATGGTGCTCCCCTATCATCGCGTGCTGGGAGGTCTGGATGACGCGGCCCTGGACCGGGTCATGGGCGGGCTGGACCGGTTCTTCGACGCAGCGCCCTTCCCGGAAGGGGGCCGGGCCGGGTTGGGAAGGTTCCTGGAAGAGATAGAGCTTCGAGGGCGGGACCATCTGGCTATGGGCCTGCTGGGCCCAGGCGGTGACGGGTACCGGTTGCTCACCTTGAAGCCGGGGGCCAGCCTGGACGCATGGGGACCCATTGCTCAATCCGAGGCATGGGTATTGGAAGAGCAGGTGTTGAAACCGGTCCTGGGAGCGGACTCCCTCCGGGAGTGCGTGGACTACCTCCACGACGGCGATGAAGCGGAGGGGAAAGTGAAGAGCGGCCAGTGCCAATTGGCCTTTTTCCTGAAGCCGTTCCCGCTGGACCTGTTTGAGACGGTTATGAACATGGGTCAGCGGCTGCCGCCCAAGTCCACCTTCTTCTATCCCAAGCTAGCCACAGGGCTGACCATCAACCTGCTGGAGGGGACACTCTAGCCCTCACCCTCTGGGAAGCCGGATGTTATGGAGCGCTCGGCCCGCTTGCTGTACTCGGCTATAAACTCCTCCAGCCGCCGGACCTCCGAGGCTACGTCATCATCCGTCTGACCCGTCTGCCTGTCGGACACCCCTCGCTCTTTCAGGTCGCGCAGGGCCTCTTTCGCCTCCTCGACCTGCTGGGTAAGCTCCAGCGCCCTCAGCTCATCGGTAGCCTTCTGCTTGATAGCCAGGAGGTGCTGCCGGGTGACCCGGGTATGGTCCAACCGCTCCTGGATCTCCGCCATCGCCGATAGAGCAAGGTCCAGGGTGGTCCGGCCATAGATCGCCTGACGGGGGAGCCTGTCAAGCTGTGTCTGGAACTGGCGGACCATGCCGTCCAGCTGCTCCTCCCTGGACTTTATCTCCGCTAGGAACAGCCTCAGCCTGGCGGTAGCCTGACGTAGCTGGACCATACTTCTGCCTCCGGAGAAGGTACGTGTACCATAGCGTGAAGGGGCGTTTCAAGCCTCCTCTCCCTTGATGGGAGAGGATTGAGGTGAGGGTGATTTACTCTGATACCCCTCATCCCAACCTTCTCCCGCAAGGGGAGAAGGCGTTTTGGAAACACCCTTTTACAGCCTCACCAGCCTGGCGCTTTCGATCTGCCTTATGGCCCTGATCTCCTCAAGCACCCGAGGCGGGACCGGGTCGTCCAGCCCCACTATCATCATGGCCTCACCCCTGGGGCTCATCCTTCCCACCACCATGAAGCTTATGTTGATGTCGTTCTTCCCTGTAACCATCCCAACGGCGCCTATGGAGCCGGGCTTGTCTTGCTGTTCGACAAAGAGCAGGTAGGGCACCGATGGGACCATGTCCATCCAGTAATCGTTCACGCGGACGATGTGGACCTCGTTCCGCATGGACGTACCGCCGAGGCTGATGCTGCCGGCGGTGGTCTCCAGGGTGGCGGTTATGAGGTTCCCATACTCCTGGACCGCGACGCTTTTTTGCTCCGTTACCTTCAGCCCCCGCTGCTGAGCTATGATGGGCGCGCTTATCAGGTTGACGCGCTCGCTGCTCACCGAGGCCAGCAAGCCCGCAAGCACCGACGATTTGAGCATGGAGGTGTCATACTGGGCCATCTCGCCCTGGTAGCTGATGTTCATTCCCACGAATTGCCCTTCGGCCAGGCTGGTGAGGAGCTTGCCCAGCAGGGAGGCCACGGACAGGTACGGCGCCACCACCGCGTGCACCTCCGGGGGCAGGAAGGGGGCATTGACCGTGTTGCGGGCCGGCTCTCCTCGCAGCACCGCCATGACCTGCTCCGCCGCCTCTACGGCTACCTCCCTCTGGGCCTCCTCGGTAGAGGCCCCCAGGTGCGGCGTCACCACCACCTTGGGATGCTTCAGCAGTGGAGTCTGGTCCGGGGGTTCGTGAGAGAAGACATCCAGCGCAACACCTGCCAGGATCCCCTCTTCGAGGGCTGCCAGAAGGGCATCCTCGTCAATGAGCTCTCCCCGGGCCACGTTGATTATACGCGAGCCGGGCTTCATTATAGCTAGCTCCGGGGCGCCAATCAGGTGACTGGTGGTGTCGGTCAGGGGAGTATGGACGGTCACAAAGTCGGACTGGGCCAGGAGGTCCCTCAGGGGCAACAGCTCAACCCCCAGGATGCGGGCGTAATCCGGGGTGACAAAGGGGTCATAGGCGACGATGTGCATGGCAAAACCCTGCGCCCGCCTTGCCACCTCAGACCCTACCCTGCCAAGGCCGATTATGCCCAGAGTCTTGTTGCGGACCTCGATGCCCATGAATGCGCTGCGGCTCCACTGCCCCTGCTTCAACGACTGGTGGGCCTGGGGCAGGTTGCGCGCCAGGGCCAGCATGAGGGCCAACGTATGCTCAGCCGCGGCTATCGTGTTGCCCGTTGGCGCATTCACCACGGCGATGCCCATGTTGGTGGCGGCGTCCAGGTCTATGTTGTCCACTCCGATGCCAGCCCTGGCGATGACCTGAAGCTGCTTGCCGGCTTTGATAACCTCGGGGGTAACCTTGGTCTCACTGCGGACGATGAGGGCCTCGTAATTCTCCAGAATCTCTATCAGCTCATGGGGCTTGAGGCCCCTCTTTACGTCTACGTCCACACCGGCGTGGGACTTCAGGACTTCCACGCCCTCGTTCGCTATGGCGTCTGATATTAGTATTCGGGCCATACCTTCACTATTCCTATGAGAATCTCACCTGTTTTACCATGAAAATGCCCTGCAATCCCTCTAATGTCCAATGTCATTCCGAGCGCAGCGAGGAATCCGAGGAATCTAAAAATCCATGCTCTTGAATAAGCCTACCCTTGAGATCCCTCACTCCGCTTCGCTCCGTTCGGGATGACATACGGTGGGGCCTGTATTACCATGCGAATACCCTTCGTCATACCCGCGCAAGCGGGTATCTACCCAGCACTTCTGGGCTCCCACCTTGGTGGGAGTGACGGTTATGCAAAGGTCTCCTCTCGCTGGAGTGACGATGAGCGTGGCTACCAATTTCCATACTCTTACAAAGGGTGTTTCCCCAGGGCCTCCTCTTCCTTGACGGGAGAGGATTGAGGTGAGGGTGATGAGTGTTGTGTCAGGAGCATGACGCCTGAGAAAACGATCAACTCCCCCTCATCCTAACCTTCTCCCGCCAGGGGAGAAGGCACTTTGGGAATACTCTCTTACGTGGCCTTCGACTGCACCAGGACTAGCCTGCTGCCACGCGAGTCGGCTCGAAGCCCACCCTGGGCAGGCTGACCTCAAGGGCGTGGAGCACTTCCCGTATATCTTCCTCCGTCACCGGCCCCATGTGGCCCACTCGGAATATCTTCCCCTGCAAGCTCCCCTGACCTCCCGCCAGCACCACGGAATGCTCCGTCCGCATAAGCTCCGACAGCTTGCCGCCATCCACGCCATCGGGGAGCTTGACGGAAGTCACCGTATCGGAGGCGTGGGCATTGTCGGCCAAGAGTTCAAGCCCCAGCGCTCTCACGCCCTGGCGGGTCATGTTGGCGATATGAGTGTGGCGACGGAAGACCTGCTCCATCCCCTCCTCCAGGAGCATATCCAGGGCAACGTCCAGGCCGTAGAAAAGGGGCACCCCGGGAGTCCAGGGGTTCTGGCCCCGCTCCAGGTAGCGCTGGGCTGCCTGGAGGTCAAAGTAGAATCGCGGCATCTTCGCAGATTCACGGGCCTCCCAGGCGGCCTCGCTCACGCTTATGAAGGAGAGGCCGGGGGGGACCATCAATCCTTTCTGGGAGGCGGTGGCTACAATATCGCAGTCCCACTCGTCCGTGGGAAGGGGCACGCACCCCAAGCTGCTTATGGCGTCCACCAGAAGCAGCTTGCCGGACTCCCCTTTTACGACCTTTGATATGCTTTCCAGGTCGTTGGTAACACCGGTTGACGTTTCGTTGTGGGTTATCAGGACCGCCTTTATCTCCGGGTCTTCCTTCAATGCCCTGCGAATGGAGTCGGGGTCGGCGGCCTTGCCCCACGGGAAGTCCAGCTTTATCACCTCGGCCCCGTAGGCTGCGGCAAGATCGGCGAAGCGGTCGCCGAAGTATCCCACGCTAACCGCCAGCACCTTGTCTCCCGGCGAAAGGGTGTTGACCACCGCCGCCTCCAGAGAGCCGGTGCCGGAGGCTGTGAGAATATACAGCCGGTTCCGGGTCATGAATACCTGCTTCATCTTCTCCGTGAGACGGAGGATAAGCTCTCGGAACTCAGGACCCCGGTGATTGATCATGGGGCTGCTCATAGCCTCCAGCACCTCATCGGGGCATGGGGTGGGGCCTGGGGTCCTGAGATTCTGCCTGGGGATTTTCACATTTCCTCCTTGCCTATTTGAGCGGTGTAAACCTTTATGGCGACGTTGGACAACACTAACAGACAGACCGCGTCCTGCAGGGTCTTTTAATTGTCACCCCGAGCGGAGCGAGGGGTCTAAAGTCCTAGCTGACCGCGGTCTTGTCCTAGCATGTATTGCCGTGATTCCGGTTTTTGTTAGGCACCATTTTAGATTCCTCACTCCGCTTCGCTCCGTTCGGAATGACGCGCGGCGGGGGTCTGTATTTGCCTAACGTCGAGAATCACAAGACCCTGCCGCGTCCTGCCGCCTACTGGGTCTCGCCCTGGTAATCTCGTACAACCCTGACGAACTTCCGACTGCCTATCTTTATGATGTCTCCCGTGGAAAGGTCTCCGGCAACATAGTCCGTCCCAATGCGCTGGGTCTCGCCATTAATCTTGATTACGGATACCGCCTTATTGCTGATGTTGCGCTTAGCTTCACTGATGCTGGATGCCAGGCCGGCCGTGACCAGGATTTTGCTCAGTCTCTCGCCCTCGGAGTCAGATTCGCCATGCACGGTGGATTCGGAGGGCGATGGCAGTCTCAATACCGGTATATCGTCTGGCATCTCTCTGCGCTGGACGACCCGCTCGAAGTGCTCCTGCGCCCCTCTCGCCTCGTCAGGCCCATAGAACTGGCCGGTTATCTCCCCGGCCAGGCGCTTCTTCAGCTCTATCGGGTTCACCGAACCGTCCTCCAGGGACCGGCCCATATCCTCCAGTTCCTCATCGGGCACGTCGGTGAGGTACTCGAAGTATTGCAGCATGAGGTCATCGGGCAGGGACATCACCTTGCCATACATATCATTGGGAGGGTCCTCAACGGCTATGTAGTTTCCCAGGCTCTTGCTCATCTTCTGGACGCCGTCGGTGCCCACCAGGATGGGCATGAGAAAGCATTGCTGGGGGCGCTGGCCCATCATCTCCTGAAGCTCTCGCCCGACCAGCAAGTTAAACATCTGGTCTGTGCCCCCGAACTCCACGTCTGAGGCTATCGCCACCGAGTCATAGGCCTGGAGCAGGGGGTAAAGGAGCTCTGTGATGGCGATGGGCCTGTGGGCCTCGAAACGCCTGGCGAAGTCCTCCCGTTCCAGGAACTGGGCTAGGGTGAACCGGCTGGTGAGGCGGAGCACGTCGGCCAGGGTGAACTTGCCGAACCACTCGCTCTGCCATACCGCCTGGGTGCGCTCCTTGTCTATCACCTTGAAAAACTGGCGCATGTAGGACTCGGCGTTGGACACCACCTCCTCATGGGTGAGCATGGGGCGAGTGGCCGATTGGCCGCTGGGGTCGCCTATCTGCGCCGTCCAGTCTCCGACGATGAGTATCACCTGGTGGCCCAACTCCTGAAGCTGGCGCAGCTTCCGCAGACCCACCACGTGGCCCAGGTGGATGTCGGGGCGGCTGGGGTCGAAGCCCATCTTCAGGCGCAAGGGCTTGCCTTCCTGGAGGAGCCTTATGAACTCCTCCTTTACGAGGATGTCCCTCACGCCCCGTCCGGCTATTTTATGAAGCGTCCTTTCATCCAGCACTGCTCTGCTTCACCACTCCTGAGCTATGTCCCATGTGTCCTGCCTAATTTCGTGTGCAACGGCTATCCGGATGTGGAGAGAACGGCCCGTGTTTGCGCCACGTCTATCTTCATCTGCTCGACGAGGGCTTCCACGTTGGGGAAAGCCTGCTCGTCCCTCAGACGGCCGGCAAACTCCAGGGTTATGGGCTTCCCGTAGATGTCCCCTTGGAAGTCCAGGATGAAGGTCTCCACAGTGCGACCGTTTACTCCAAAGGTTGGCCGCAACCCTATGCAGGTCGCGCCCTGGCAGCGCTGGCCGCCCACCACGACCCAGGTGGCGTATATGCCGTCGGCGGGTATGACAATGCTGGGGTCCAGGGAGAGGTTGGCGGTGGGAAAGCCCAGCAGTCGGCCGCGGCGGTCCCCCTCCACCACCAGACCGCTGAGGGCGTACCAACGACCCAGCATCCGGCTGGCGGTTTCCACGTCTCCCTGGGCTATCAGGCCGCGCGTCTTGCTGCTCTTGACGACATCCCCCTCCGTCATAGTAGGTCCGATGGCCTGCACCTGGAAACCCATCTCTTCTCCCAGGTGCATGAGGGTAGATATGTCCCCTTCCCGGCCATGTCCGAGGGCGAAATCAGGCCCCACCACAAGACTTTTCATCTTCAGATGCCCGCAAAGCAGACCCACGAACTCCCGCGCCCCGAGGAGGGAGAGATCACGGGTGAAATCCACGCTGATTACCAGGTCTATACCCTGGCCCCGGAGAAGGTCTAGCCGGTCTTCCAGGGTGGTTATGTAGCTCAGCTCCAGCTCCGAGTTCAACACGAGTCGCGGGTGATTGCGAAAGGTGAGCACGGCAGCCAGGAGACCGCTGCTGTCCGCCAGCGCTTTGAGTCGTTGCAACAGCTGCTGGTGGCCCAGGTGAACGCCATCGAAGGTCCCGATGGTTAGGACCGTATCCCTGGGCGGTGATATTTTGGCTAGCTCTTGATGGACCGTCATCCCGTCTTCTTCCACCTGACAAGACTGTGGTAGTATCCGGCTTGGAGGCCTCGCACCCGGTCTGGTCTACCGTACAGGGCGCAAAGTCCCCAATGGCTCCAGTATAACCCAAGTAGGGATACTAGCACAGCTAGCGATAGGCGTCAAATCAGGGTCTTTTGATTCTCACTCCATGTTCAAGCCAGGGGCAGGCTCAGGGAAAGGAGACCTTTGTATGACCGTCACTCCCGCTTTCGAGGGAGTCCGGGGGTAGCGAGGCAGTGGTGAATACAGGCCCCCTCGCGTGCCATTCCGGAATGCACCCCGCGTGTCATTCCGAAGGGAGCGAAGCGGAGTGAGGAATCCAATATACAGGCTTATTCGAGAGCATAGATTTTTAGTCCCCTCGCTGCGCTCGGGGTGACATGAGAGCGCTCGGAATGACGGGATGGGGCTTGCGGGCTATTTTCATGGCAATCGCCTATGGCCTTGTGAAGGCCAGGTAAGAGGATGAAAATGAAGGGGCCAACCTTCGCCACCGTCACTCTCACGAAAGTGGGAGTCTAGGAGTGTCGGGGGTGTGGATACCCGCTTGCGCGGGTATGACGAAGGCTATTTTCATGGCAATTACACACGACGGGGACCTGCTTGATGCAGGCAGGGCAGACAGGTAACGACAAGAGTGAAAAGGCGCCGATAGAGAGTAGACGTTGACTTGATTCGTACCATGTCCTATCATATCTTCTTGAAATTCTCATCAGGAGTATCGTAGATGGATGAACTGGATGCTAGGATAGTCAAGCTTCTTCAAGTGGATGGCCGCGCCTCCAACGCCAAGATAGCGCGGGAGGTGGGTGTCAGCGAGGGGACGGTGAGGCGAAGGCTCAGGCACTTGATTCAGGGGGATGTGGTGAAGGTCATAGCTGTGCCCAACCTGGAGGAGATGGGCTACGGCACGGCAGCCCTTGTGGGAATTCAGACGGACCCGGGGGGGGTGGAGGATGTGGCCGAAGCCATTTCCGCCCTGGATGAGGCCCATTACGTCGCTATCACCACCGGGGCCTATGACATATTCGCCTGGGTGGGGCTTGAGTCCCCCGGAAAGCTGGGGGCCTTCCTCAGAAGCGAGGTGGGGACTATCCCTGGCGTCAGGCGAACGGAGACCTTTGTAAACCTGTCCATAAAGAAGCGCACGTATGGGCTGGTCCTGTAGACTATCCTGTAATGCGGGCACCCGGCTACTGAAGGATGTCAACTAGGAGGAGGAACCTCACTATGGACACAATAGACTCCACTCCGGAATTTGTCGCCGAAGCCTACGGCAAAATGGAACGCAATCTCGCCGTCGTCCGCCGTCGCCTGGGGCAACCCATGAGCCTGGCGGATAAAATCCTTCTCTCCCATCTCGACGACCCGGAGAGCCAGGAGCTTGAGCCGGGAGAGAGCTACCTGCTGCTGCGCCCGGACCGGGTGGCCCACCAGGACGTAACCGGGCAGATGGCCATCCTCCAGTTCATGCAAGCGGGACGAAAGCGAGTGGCCGTGCCCACCACCGTCCACTGCGACCACCTGATCCAGGCGCGAGAGAATGGGAAATCCGACACCAGCGCGGCCATCGCAGAGAACAGCGAGGTCTACGATTTCCTCCAGTCCGCCGCCGGCAAGTACGGCATGGGGTTCTGGAAACCGGGGGCGGGCATCATACACCAGGTGGTCCTGGAGAACTACGCTTTCCCGGGCGGCCTGATAATAGGGACCGACTCCCACACGCCCAACTCAGGAGGCCTGGGTATGCTGGCTATCGGAGTGGGCGGCGCAGACGCAGCCGACGTGATGGTGGGCCTTCCCTGGGAGGTCAGATACCCGACCCGCATTGGCGTGCGCCTGACGGGAGAGATGAGCGGGTGGACGGCCCCCAAGGACGTGATTCTCTACCTCGCGGGAGTCCTCACCGTTTCGGGGGGCACCAATGCCATCATAGAGTATTTCGGCCCCGGGACCCGCTCCATTAGCTGCACCGGCAAGGCGACCATCACGAATATGGGCGCAGAGCTGGGGGCGACCTGTTCCGTCTTTCCCTTCGACGACCGCATGGACACGTACCTGCGGGCCACCGGGCGCGCAGCCCTGGCCGATTTAGCCCACAAGAACGGCCCCCTGCTCCGGGCTGACGACGAGGTGGAAGCGGACCCTGAAAGGTATTTCCATCGCGTTGTGGAGATAGACCTCTCCAGGCTGGAACCCCAGGTGGTGGGGCCACACACGCCGGACCTGGTCCGTCCCATCTCCGCCATAGCCGGCGAGGCCCAGGAGAAGGGCTACGTGGACCAAATATCCGATTCCCTCATCGGCAGCTGCACGAACTCCTCCTACGAGGATATGAGCAGGGCGGCGGACGTGGCGGAGCAGGCGCGATCTCACGGCGTCAACGTGAACGTGCCCCTGCTGGTGACGCCCGGCTCGGAGCAGATTCGCGCCACCATCGAACGGGATGGGCAGATGCGTTCGCTGGAGGCCATCGGCGGGACTGTGATGGCCAACGCCTGCGGGCCGTGCATCGGCCAGTGGCGCCGCCAGGGTGTCGAGGAGGGCCAGCCCAACACCATCATCACCTCCTTCAACCGCAACTTCCCACGGCGCAACGACGGCAGGGCGGAAACGATGAGCTTCATCGCCAGCCCGGAAATCGTCATCGCCTACGCCCTCAGCGGCCACCTGTCCTTTAACCCCCTGACAGACACGCTGACGGCAGCCGACGGCAGCCCGTTCAAGCTATCCCCCCCGGCGCCGGCGCCGGAGATACCCCCAAATGGCTTTCTAAGGGGCGAGGATGTCTACGTGCCGCCCGCCGGGAACGGCGACGACATAGAGGTGCAGGTCTCACCCGACAGCAACCGCCTGGAGGTGCTTGAGCCTTTCGCCCCTTGGGACGGAGAGGACTTTGCAGAGCTGCCTATTTTGCTCAAGGCAAGGGGCAAATGCACCACCGACCACATATCCCCCGCAGGGCCGTGGCTGCGGTTCCGGGGACACCTGAACAACCTCAGCGACAATATGTTCCTCGGCGCTACGAACGCATATACCGGCGAGGCGGGCAAGGGAATAAACCAGATGACCGGAGATGCGGGTCAGGCCTTTCCCCAGATTGCCCGGCAATACAAGGCCCAGGGGCTTCGCTGGGTCGTGGTTGGAGACGAGAACTATGGCGAGGGCAGCAGCCGCGAGCACGCCGCCATGTCTCCCAGGCTCCTTGGAGCGTCGGCTATAATCGTCCGCAGTTTTGCCCGGATTCACGAGTCCAACCTCAAAAAGCAAGGCCTGCTCGCCCTGGCATTCCAGGACCCCGCGGACTACGACCGGGTACGGGAGACCGATCGCGTCAGCCTGGTGGGCCTCAAAGACCTGGCCCCCGGAAAGCCGGTGACGTGCCACCTGCACCACGCCGACGGGACCAGCGAGACGGTGCAGCTGCGCCACACCTTCAACCTGCCCCAGATTGAGTGGTTCAAAGCCGGGGCGGCCCTTAACCTGTTGCGCCAGCAGGAGGGTTCTGCGTAGGTGTCTGGCCGGAGCGATGGAAAATAGTCGGTAAGACGCTGATTAGAAGAAGGAGGAGACAGTGATTAAGCGGCGCAACATGGCTATGCAGGTCCTTCTGATGGTTATTACCCTTGGCCTCTATGGCATTTACTGGTTCTACGTTACCTCAAAGGAGATGGTGGAATATAAGGAAATGGGCGGCAGTCCGGGACTTTGGACCATTCTTTTCTTATTTCCAATAGTGGATATTTACTCATTCTGTAAGCAGGGCGAAGCAGTGGAAGCCCTTACCGACGGCGGCATGAACAGGTGGATCATATTCATTCTGTGGTTCATCTTCGGCCCCGCCGCCTGGTTCATAGTCCAGACGGAACTGAACAGGAGGGCGACTGAACAGGCTTAGATATGACCACTTCCCACCCCGCCGGACGATGCACGGCAAAGAGGCAGGGCCTTTTGATTCTCGACGCTACCTGTCTGCCAGCCAGGCAGGGGTAAATACAGACCCCGCCGCGTGTCATTCCGAACGGAGCGAAGCGGAGTGAGGAATCTAAGAAGCCTGTCCTGAAAAGCGCATTTCCTAGATTCCTCGCTGCGCTCGGAATGACATGAGAGGAGGTATTGGAAGGCCCTGAACAAAGGGGGGAGTGACGGACGAGAAGCGCAGGCGTCACCCCAGACCATCCAGGCATTCTTTCAACGGTTTGTGGACACAGGTGAATATGGGGGTGTCTCGAAGGGTGTAGACCCGGGCCTGGGATTCCCGCAGGGCCATCACCAGGTCCAGAAAATCGGCTGCGCTATCGGTCTCGAAGCCCAGGACAAACTCCTGGTCGTCCAGGCCGAAGGAGTAGCTGGTGCTTATCTTCACCGAGGGGTAGCGATGGCCCACCTCGAAGTGCTCGTTCATCATCCGCTGCCTCTCCTCCCCTGGCAACTGGTACCAGTCGTGGGTCTTCACGAAAGGATAGACGAAGAGGTAATCGCGGCCGATGGACCTCAGCCCCTCCCCCGCGCCCTCCTGGGCCGGGTGCCTGTGCCGGTCAACGTAGGAGGAACGCCGGGTCATGGCCAGGTAGGAGTGGGGCATAATCAGGTACTTCCCCAACTCCGTCCGGTTAATCTGCGACGCCAGCCCGTCCAAGAGCTCCAGGGTTGGACTCACCTTCCACAGCATGAAGTCCACGTCGCCCCTCGTCCCCGTCAGGCTGTAGCTGTTAATGCTCATCTGAGGGGCGAACTCGTCCACCACGGCGGCGAACTCCGTCTTGCTTCTCTCCCTGTCTCCCTGGGGCAGTCGCCGCCAATCGAGGTCAACCTTGAAGAAGGTGTACTTGACGAACTGCCTGCTTGTGTCCTGGGCCATGACGCCTCCTGATATGGCTAGCGGGTCCTTGTGCCGTCTATTATATCACCAAGGCCCCAGGGAGGTTTGCCTGCAACCGCCCCTGCCCACTCCAATCCATCCCCTAACCACTGGCCACTAGCCACTGTACACCACACAATTTCTCGAATTTCGCCGAAACCCATTGACAGTTGTCTATATTGGCGATAGACTATCTGACGATGAGATTCGAAGACGACCTCTTCCACCTGTGTACTTGCCCCTGAAGCAGGGGGCAGGTAAACATCCGTTGGGTTAAGCCCGCAGCCTGCGCCCGCCGAAGAGCTACGCCTCGGAGGGCGCAGTTTATTTTGTCCGGTGTACCAGGAGGAGCATGTGAGTAGTCTAGCGGGGCGCGCCAAGCCGGTCTCCCAGGAGGAGATTCACAGGGAAAGTATGGACCTTGCCCGAAGCTCCAGGAGCATCATCCCCTACATGGAGGGTGAGATAGCGAGCCTGGAGGATGAGATAAAGGCTTTCCGGGCGGGAGAGAGGGAGGCCACCCAGTTCATGCCCTTCAGGCTCCGCCAGGGGGTTTACGGCCAGCGCCAAGCCGACGCTCAGATGATACGGGTGAAGATACCCGGCGGGATTCTCACTCCCGAGTACCTCGAGACACTGGGGCAGATGGCGGATAAATACGTGCCCCTGAAGAAGGGCCACGTCACCACGCGCGAGAACATCCAGTTCCACCACGTCAATCTGGAGGAGTGCCCCGAAGCCCTGCGCATGATAGGCGAGGAAGGGCTCTCGACGCGCGAGGCCTGCGGCAACACGGTGCGCAACGTGGTAGGCTCGGCGACGGCGGGGGTATGCTACGATGAGCTGTTTGACGTCACTCCCTATCTCGCGGCCTACGTGCGGTTCGCCGTCCGTCACCCTCTGACGCAGAATTTCCCTCGAAAGTTCAAGACCTCCTTCACCGGCTGCGTGGACCACGACACCGTCGCTTCCGCCGTACACGACCTCTCCTACATAGCCCAGGTCAGGGAGGAGGATGGGGTCCAGGTGCGGGGCTTCAAGGTAATGGTGGGCGGAGCCACGTCAATCATGCCCCGTCTGGGCAAAGTGCTCTACGACTTCGTACCCGAGGAGGACTACCTGCGGGTGGCGGAGGCTATATGGAGCGTCTTCCAGAAGGCGGATACGCTGCGGAAGAACCGCATGATGGCCCGCATCAAGGTGCTCATAGACCGCATCGGTTTCGACGCCTTCAAGGAGCTTGTGGAAGAGGAGCTGAAGGGCATAGGCCCCATTGACCCCAGGCCTCTTATGAACGTGGAGGAGATTTACAGGGAGGAGCCTCCCCGGCTCCCCGCCGTCAGCTCCAACGGCCATGAGCCTCCGCATGAGTCTCCGGAAGAGTTCCTCGACTGGAGGCGCACCAACGCGGTGGAGCAGAAGCAAGCCGGCTATTACGTTGTGCACGTGAAATTGCCCCTGGGCGACATCTACGTCCACCAGTTCCCCGTTCTGGCCGACATCGTGCGCAAGTACACGGGGGGCGGCGCCCGCACCACCCAGGAGCAGAACCTGGCCCTGCGCTGGGTGCCCGAGGGCTATCTATTCGACGTGTGGAAGGCTCTCAAGGAAATCGGTCTGATGGAAGATGAGGCCCACACCATCACCGACGTGGTGTCCTGTCCCGGCACCGATAGCTGCAAGCTGGGCATCACCTCATCTATGGGCCTGGGACGCGCCATAAAGGAGGAGCTAGCCTCTTTGAATGGAAACGGGAACGGCCTGCTGGAGGACCCCCTGGTGAAGAAGATGCACATAAAGATGAGCGGGTGTCCCAACGGGTGCGGCCTGCACCACATCGCCAACATAGGCTTCCACGGCGCCGCCATGAAGGGGCCGAGCGGGGTGCAAGTCCCCGCCTACGAGATGTTTCTGGGCGGGAACTACGGCGGCAAAAGTCATGAAGACACCCGCTTCGGCCAGAGGTTGCCGGGGGTGAAGGTCCCCGCCAAGCGAGTCCCCGAGGTGATAAAGGACATAGCCGGCTTCTACAAGGAAAATCGCCTGGACGGCGAAGAGTTCAACCCGTTCCTGGACAGGGTGGGCCTCAAGCCCATCGAGGAGATTGCCAGCCGGTATAAAGACATCGCCCCTCTGGGACCCGATAGCCAGGACCTGTACGTTGACTGGGAGAAGTCCGGCCTGTACAAGCTGGAGCGCGGCGAGGGAGAATGCGCCGTCTAGCCTGTGAGTCACTATGTCTGTGAGTCGCAAGAGGGCCCTGGAGTACGCCGATGAGGTCATATCCGTACCCAGGGCCCATGTACGTGTAACGCTGCACCAGGGGAAAGGCGGGGTAACTCTGCTCCACGAGGGCAGGAAGGCCCTCACCAGATGCTACATAAACCGCTCGGGCATGAGGGCCGCCCACTTCATGGCCGAAGCGCTGGGCGTGGAAGTGCCGCATCTGGGTGAGTCCGTGGAGGCCAGGGTGTCCACCGGGGTCCTCTGGAGGGCCATATCCATATCGTGCCTGGACTTGCGCAAGAAGGAGTCCCTGGCCCTCCTTGAGCGGTTGCTGGAGGAGGCCAGTATGCAGAGGGGCTCGGGCAGCGACAGTCTGTAGGGCGCGGCCCTAGAGGCTGTTTCCCAAGGTGTCGCCTTGGGCCTCCTCTCCCTTGACGGGAGAGGATTGAGGTGAGGGTGATGAGCGTTGCGTCAAGAGCACGACGCCTGAGAGAACAATCAACTCCCCCTCATCCCCCATTCAAGCTGGGGGCAGGCTCTGACCTTCTCCCACCAGGGGAGAAGGCACTTTGGAAACGCCCTCTTAGGCCTTTGCCTAGCCCCTGAGCCAGCGCTTGAACCTGTGCCAGATGGGGGGGCTGTCCTCAATGACGCGGCCCCTCCAGCGCTTCTCGTGGTAAGAAGAGGAGCCGGACCGTACAAAGAAGAGGGCATAGGCGACAACGAAGAGCACCAGCCCCGCTACGACGAGGGGCACCACTATGCCACCGCCCACAATGACGCTCATGATCAGGGCCAGGAGCAGCAACCCAAGGCTGCCCAGCATCAGCTTGCCGGCTGAAATCTTCAGCCCTCGCCCGCGGGAAAGGCGACGCAGCAGGCTGGGAGAACCGCCGGAGGCCCTGGACTCATTTTTTTGAGCACCTGTCCTGTCCTGGGGCATCACCTCTTCGGCGCGCTTGAGGATTTCTTCAATCTCTTTCATATATTTGTCCGACATGGCGCCTCCCACTGGAACCTCTGCCTTCTTAAAAGTTAGCATGAATGTTGGGGTAAGTCAAAGGTTTGGCCCAACCTGTCAAGGCCCTTCAATTGTCACCCCGAGCGGAGCGAGGGGTCTAATGTCCTTGCCTTCTTAGGCGTGCTGCTATCCAAGCATTTCAGATTCCTCGCTGCGCTCGGAATGACACGCGGCGGGGACCTGTATTCACCTGGCGTCGAGAATTGAAAGACCCTGCCCAACCTGTCATTCGCCCCACAGCCTCTTTGTTCGCTCCGCCGCCTCCTTCTCGCGGCCTTCTTCCGAGGGATGGTAGTAGCGGCGGCCCTTCAACACAGTGGGCAGATACTCCTGAAGGACGAAGTGGCCGTCGTAGTCGTGGGCGTACTTGTAGGACTTGCCATAGCCCATTCGCTCCATAAGTCCGGTGACGGCATTGCGAAGGTGCATGGGCACCGGCTCGTTGCGGCTCTTGCGCACATCCTCCATAGCCCGGTTCAGCGCAGCGTAGGCGGAGTTGCTCTTGGGCGCGGTAGCCAGGTATACGGTGGCCTCGGCCAGGGGGATTCTCCCCTCGGGCATACCGATGAAGTGCACCGCCTGCTGGGCTGCCACCGCCAGGGACAGGGCCGCCGGCTCCGCGAGGCCGATGTCCTCCGCCGCCAGTATCACCAGCCTTCTCGCGATGAAGAGGGGGTCCTCCCCCGCCTCGATCATCCGGCCCAGCCAGTAGAGGGCCGCGTCGGGGGAGGAGCCTCGCACCGATTTGATGAAGGCCGAGATAGTGTCATAGTGTTGTTCGCCCGCCTTATCGTAGAGGATGGCGCGCTTTTGAAGGGCATCCTCGATGGTCTCCAGGTCTACGCGCCTGGTCCCGTCATCGTCGGGCGCGGTGGCATAAGCGGCGGTTTCCAGCCCGTTGAGCGCCACACGAGCGTCCCCGTTGGCGATGTTCACCAGGTGCCCCATTGCCCCGGGGTCAAGGGCCACCCCCAGATCGCCCAGCCCTCTATCGTCGTCTACAGCCGACTGGATAATGGTCTGCACCTGCTCCTCGGTGAGCTGTTGCAGGGTGAAGACGTGGCAACGAGAGAGAAGGGGAGCTATTACCTCGAAGGACGGGTTCTCGGTAGTGGCGCCGACAAGGGTAAACGTGCCGGCCTCTACGTGGGGCAGGATTACGTCTTGCTGGGCCTTGTTGAAGCGGTGAATCTCGTCCACGAAGAGGATGGTCCGCTGGCCGTACAGGGCGCGCCGTTCCCTGGACTGGTCCACCACACGGCGCAGGTCGGCCACTCCGGCGGCGACGGCGCTGATAGTCTCAAAATGAGAGTTGGTGACTCCGGCGATGAGGTGTGCCAGGGTTGTCTTGCCGCTGCCGGGGGGGCCCCAGAGGATGAGAGATGGCATCTTGTCGGCTTCTATGGCGCGCCGGAGCACCTTTCCAGGCCCCACGACGTGCTCCTGGCCCACGAACTCGTCGAAGCTCCGGGGCCTCATCCTGGCTGCCAGGGGGGCCTCCTTCTCCTGCTGCGACCTGCGCGCATGTTCGAAAAGCTCCACGAAGTCACCTCCTCGTATACAGCTACAGTTTACACCAGGGACTTCTTCGTTGTCAGTGAACCTGACTTGTGGTATTGTTCTGAAATGGAGCGCCGTCCTGCACCATGAGACCCTCGCGATGCGGCCCGTGAACAGTACCGAGAAGCGCGAGCTAAGCCCCGTTCCCTGGAAGACCACCGACGTGGCCCTGGGGATAGGCATGGTCGTTGCCGGCCTTGCCATTCTGATGATTATCTACGGGGTCATAGGCGCAGACTCCAGGTCGGCCCTGGGCCTGATTATAATCGGCGGGGTGCTATACGGGACGATGCTCTTCGCCTGTTGGGTTATCGGCCCGGTGAAGCACGGCGTATCCCTGGGGAGCCTGGGCCTGAAGCTCCCCGCCTCCGGGAGCTACCTCCGGCTCCTGCTGCCGTCGCTGTTCGTCCTGGGAGCGAACGTGGTCGTGGTTGTCCTTTACGCCGGCGTGCTATCCCTCCTGGGGTTGGAAGACTTTCAGCCGCGTTCTCAGGTCGAAGGCATCATACTCGAGGGGCCAGCAGTAATTGGAAGTCTCGCCCTGGTGGTGCTGTGGGGGCCTCTGGCCGAGGAGGTCTTTTTCAGAGGGTTCGTTTTTCCCGGGCTTAAAGGCTGGATAGGGGGTGTTGGCGCTGCCGCCGTAAGCTCCCTCCTCTTCGCCCTGGTCCACTTCGACTTGAGGGTGATGATACCATTCTTCGTGATTGGGCTGCTCCTGGCCTGGCTGTACCACAGGACAGGCTCCCTGTGGAGCTGCCTCGTAGCCCACGCAGCCTGGAACGCCATGGTCCTTTCCCTCAGCCTCGGGGTCTAGGTAAATAAGACATATGTGGTATACTGTTACGAAGCCGTTTCCCCATGAGATTCATGGGGCAGGCTGGGATGGATGGCGGCCTCAACGTATTACAAGATGTGCTGCAAGGCCTCCACTCTGGAGATTGAGGGCCTTTTGATTCTCGACGCCAGGTGAATACAGGCCACTGACCCGTGTCATTCCGAACGGAGCGAAGCGGAGTGAGGAATCTAAAATGGCTCCTGACGAAAACCGGAATCAAGCCGTACAGACCGGAACAAGACCGCAGTCAGCCAGGATTTTAGACCCCTCGCTTCGCTCGGGGTGACAATCGAAAGACCCACCGTGGAGATTGAAGGACGTGACCCAGGACAGGCTTGCCGAAAAGTTCAGGCGGATTGAAGCCGAGGGCGGGACGGGGCTTATTCTCTTCCTCACCGCCGGCTTCCCGGACATGGACGCTACCCTGGAGCTTGTGCCAGCGCTGGCCCAGGCAGGGGCCGACTGCATAGAGCTGGGCGTGCCCTTCAGCGACCCCCTGGCAGACGGCCCCATAATCCAGGCCTCCAGCTTCCACGCCCTCAAGAACGAGGTGACGCTGGATAGCTGCATCAGGCTGGTGAGCAAGCTGCGAAGCCGGGTCCCGGACACACCTCTGATACTGATGGGTTACTATAATCCCATTCTTAGCTATGGCCTGCCCAGGTTCGCCCAGGAGGCCCATCTCGCGGGGGTGGACGGCGTGATCGTGGCCGACCTGCCCCCCGACGAGTCCGGCCTGCTCATGGAGGAGTGCAGGCCCCTGGGCATCCACGTGATACCCCTGCTGGCCCCCACCAGCACCGACCTGCGCATCGAGAAGGCATGCCGTACTGCGTCGGGCTTCGTTTACTGCGTCAGCCTGACCGGTGTCACCGGGGCGAGGGACGAGATACCCCCTGGCGTCTCCAGGTTCGTGGAGCGGGTCCGTATGCGTACCCGTCTGCCCCTGGCGGTGGGCTTTGGCATATCTCGCAGGGAGCACGTGGACTCTATAGGCAAACATGCCCAGGCCGCCGTGGTGGGCAGCGCTCTCATAAAGGTAATCATGGACTCGCCCCGTGAAGAGCTGGTAGAAAAGGCGCGACAGTATGTGCTGGAGCTAAGCGGCGCCATTCCTTCTATCCAAGGAGAACGAGGCAGGGGAGAACCAGGCAAAGGAGAATCGAGACGATGACGGTATGTCGGGGTATACGTGGCGCTACTACCGTCGAGGACAATACTAAAGAGGCTATCTTCGCCGCCACGGAAGAGCTTTTCAACAAAATCGTAGAGGCGAACCATATCGAGGAGTCCCAGGTAGCCTCGGTGTTCTTCACCACTACCCAGGACCTCAACGCCGCCTTTCCCGCCACAGCCGTCCGGAAAATAGGCTGGACCCATACAGCCCTGCTGTGCGGCCACGAGATGGCCGTGCCGGGCAGCCTGCCCGGGTGCATCCGTATACTCATACTGGTGAATACCGACAAAGCGCCTCAAGACCTGGTGAACGTATATCTGAGAGGCGCCGTGAACCTCCGGTCGGATAGCACGGAACCGTGATGTGCAGCGAAGGAAGAACAAGGAAGGGCCGTGTATCGCCCATGCGCCTATTTCCGGCCCTCCGTAGCCCAATTGAACGTCTTTACCCAAGGCTTTTACCTGAACGACTAATCTGAGAAAGGATACCAGGGCATGATCGTAGTAATGCGAAAGGATAGCACCGACGCGGAATTGGCTGGAGTCCAAGAGCGAATAGAAGGTCATGGCCTGAAGTCCCAGCTGTCGGAAGGGGTAGAGCGCACGGTAGTGGGCGTGCTGGGACAGACTTTCCTGGAGTTGAAAGACGAGCTGGCATCGCTGCCGGGCGTCCTGGAAGTGATACCCATCTCCAAGCCCTACAAGCTCTCCAGCCGGGAGTTCAAGAGCGAGGATACCATCGTCCGGGTGGGCGACGTGACCATCGGCGATGATGAGCTGGTGGTTATGGCAGGCCCCTGTGCCGTGGAGGATGAGGAGCAGGTGATGTCCAGCGCCCACGTGGTGAAGGCGGCGGGGGCCAAAGTCCTGCGAGGGGGGGCCTTCAAACCTCGTAGCTCTCCCTATAGCTTCCGGGGGATGGGAGTACAGGGCTTGCAACTCCTGGCCAGGGCGCGGAAAGAGACGGGCCTTCCCATCGTTACCGAGGTGATGTCCCCCGAGGATGTGGGCATGGTAGCCGAGTACGCGGACATTCTTCAGATAGGCACTCGCAACTCGCAGAACTTCAACCTACTGGACGAGGTCGGGAAAATCAGAAAGCCCGTGTTGCTCAAGCGGGGTTTCGCCGCCTCCTACGAGGAGTGGCTCCTGGCTGCCGAATACATCCTCTCCGGCGGCAACAGCCAGGTAATCCTCTGTGAGCGGGGTATACGGACCTTCGAGACCGGCACCCGCTTCACCATAGACCTGGCCGCCATCCCCATGATCAAGAGCCTGAGCCACCTGCCCATAATTGCCGACCCCAGTCATAGCACCGGCAGGGTCCAGCTGGTGACTCCGATGACCCTGGCAGCGGTGGCCGCCGGCGGCCACGGCGTCATCGTAGACGTACATCCCAATCCCGCCATGGCAAAGTGCGACGGAGCACAGGCCCTTACCTTCGACGGGTTCGAGAAGATGATGACCCAGGTAAAGGCCGTAGCCCAGGCGGTGGGCAAGGTCCCCGCGGGCACGACCGGCTAGAGTCATCCCTTCCATCCCACGGCTGAGCACAAGCTCAAAGGCTCACCTGAAAAGCCCCGGGGGAAGAGGGAAAGCCCGGGCTTTCCGAGCAGGCCGGAGGCCCTTGGAGACCGATGAGGAAGGATGGGGGCTTTCTATGACCGGCATTCCCTGAAACAGCCCCTTCGAACGATAAGGCACACAGGGCAGCCCGCGCAAGCCGCCTTGACACCCATAGGACGCCAATTTACGATAGGGACAACATGCAGAAAGGAGACTCAGTCCGCAGAATATGTTCCCTCAAACGGTCTTTCCTGATACCTCTGAAGTGAACGGCCAGGGCCATCTGGTCATCGGTGGCTGCGATGTCCTGGAGCTCTCTTCCGAGTTCGGCACGCCCCTGTACGTCTTTGATGAGGAGATGCTGCGGAGCCGGTGCCGCGAGTTTACCCGGGAGTTTCGCAAGCGACACCCGCAGACCACCGTGGTGTACGCCTGCAAGGCCTACGTGAATCCGGCGCTTGCCCGCATATTCATGGAGGAGGGCCTTGGGCTGGATGTGGTCTCCGGGGGAGAGCTGGCCGTCGCCAGGGCCGTAAATTTCCCGCCCCAGGAGGTCTATTTCCACGGCAACAATAAGGGGCGAGAAGAGCTGCAGCAGGCCCTGGCCTGGAACATGGGGCGGATCGTCGTGGACAGCTTCCACGAGATGAAGCTCCTGGACAGTCTGGCCGGTGAGGCGGGCAAAGTCCAGGAGATACTCGTCCGCGTCTCTCCCGGCGTTGACCCTCACACTCATGTATACACCACCACGGGCATCCTGGACAGCAAATTTGGTTTTCCCATCCAGACGGGACAGGCCGAGGAGGCGGTACGCCTGGCCCTGGGGTCTCCCAACTTGAAGCTGACGGGTCTGCATTTTCACCTGGGCTCGCCCATTTTTGAGCTGGAACCCTACAAAGTCGCTATGGATGTGGTATTGAGCTTCGCCTCTCGCTTCAGGGAGGAAGGACTGACGCTCCAGGAGATAAGCCCAGGGGGTGGATTCGCCATCGCGTACACCCGTGACCAGCAGCCTCCAGCCATCGCCGACTATGCCGAGGCTATCACGTCTGCCATGCTGTCCACCTGCAACGCCCTGGGGATGGAGGCCCCGCGCCTGGTGGTGGAGCCGGGGAGGTCAATAGTCGGTCCCGCCGGGGTGGCCCTCTATCGCGTGGGGGCGGTGAAGGAGATACCCGGCGTGCGCAAATACGTCTCTGTAGACGGCGGTATGGGAGACAACATACGCCCAGCCCTGTACGATGCGGCCTACGAAGCTGTGGTGGCGGGGAAGATGAACATGGCGGCATCGGACAAGGTCACCATCGCCGGGAAGTTCTGTGAGTCCGGCGACGTGCTGGTACGGGATATAATGCTGCCCGGGGTGGAGGCAGAGGATGTTATCGCGATACCCGCCGCCGGCGCCTACTGCCTGTCCATGGCTAGCACGTATAACCTCAACCCCCGTCCCCCCATAGTGCTGGTGAAAGGCGGGGAAGCCCGCCTCATCCGCCGGCGAGAGAGCTACCAGGACATGATGCAGTGCGACGTACTCTAGCGGTGCTTACTGTATAATCGGTTATACAACGCGGCGAAGGTGGAGAAATGACGACATTTGCCAGAATCCAGGATATTTTCAATGATGCCTATGACCTGCATACTTCCGCCCTGGAACGCCTTGAGCAAGGCGATATTCGCGATGCCTCGGAAAAGGCCTGGTGCGCCACCAAACGGGCTACCGACGCCCTCATCTTGTCCAAGACAGGGGAAGAGCCAAGAACCTCCGGCCAGACCATGAAGGGGGTACGCTCTTTGCGTCGTGTCAATGCCGGCTTTGAATCGTTGCAAACAAGGTATGGGTCTTACCAGTCCTTCTTGCATGGGGCTTGTTTTTACGATGGAGTGTGCGAGCCGGAGGACGCCCTGGTTTCTGATATAAGAAATGTTTACCAGTATATCCGAGACGCTGAAGCCCTGGCTGGTGGATAGCAGGATAGTGGTTAGTGGGGAGGGGGCTTTAGGGAGTGTTTCCGAAGTGGCGACCCAGACCTCCTCTCCCTCGACGGGAGAGGATTGGTGTCTGGACTGCGGCGACCTGGGCATGACGCATACACGCTGGGAGTGACGCCACGCTCACGACGGGACCAAGCGCTGGCCCCTGGGAGACTCCCAGGGGCCATGTCTTTGTCGCCCAGTCTCAGTCTCCCGGCTCCCAGGACCCCAGCACGCTACAATCCTGTCCTGCATCACGCCTCCCCGTCCACATCCTGAACTGCGCCCCACGCCTATCCTGAGATGCACTCACGCCTATCCAGAGCGAGTCTACACCGCGCTCTGGTTCTTGGGCGCTGGTTGGTGCCCGGTTGTGCGGGTCATATCTAGATGGGTGCAGATGAAGGGCAACACGGTGTGCTGGAGGCTTGTGACCTGTGGTGTTCAAGGCGTATTGAGTGGCTGCCAGTGATTGAGGGTGGTGATAGCGGGAAGTGTAGGTGATGGAGAAGGATGTGGTAGATGGCCGATAATAGTTGGGGGCTGACCACTGGACACTGACGGGATATAGGGAAATGGGAATCTGAGGTGAGGGTGACAGCTTTGCAGAGGGGAACTTCCCCCTCACCCTAACCCTCTCCCGCCAGGGGCGCGGGACTTTGCAACCGTCTAGACCCGGAATCATACTCCCTTGTGTTTTCGGCCACAATATCGGCATAATGACTTGAGTACACCATGTGGCAGCTACGAGGGCACGACCCCCTGTTAAGGCAGCTAGACAAGAGCTTCAGCGAAGGGCGATACGCCCACGCCTATCTCCTGGTAGGTCCGGCCCAGGTCGGGAAGCGGACCCTCGCCATCAACATGGCCCAAGCGGTAAACTGCCTATCCACGGAAGATATACGCTGCGGAGAATGTGACCAGTGCCGGCACATAGCCTCCGCCCAGCATGCCGACGTACGGCTGATCGGCGTCCAGAGGGAAGGGGAAGACGGGCCGCAGAGAAGGGACATAGGAATCGGCGACGTGAGGGAGGTCCAGCACCAGGCCAGCTTGAAGCCTTACGAAGGGAAGCATCGTGTGTTCATCTTCGACGGCGCCGAGCGCATGAGCGAGGACGCCGCCAATGCCCTTCTGAAAACCCTGGAGGAGCCTCCCCCCCAGGTGATGATAATCCTGCTCGCCTCCCACGAGGAGGCGTTGCTTCCGACCATTCGCTCCCGCTGCCGCCGGCTGGAGCTCCGGCCTCTGCCCATACCAGAGGTAACGGCGGAGTTGGTCAATAGCAACTCTATGGGCCAGGAGGAGGCGGAGAAGATGGCGCGCCTCTCTATGGGATGCCTTGGCTGGGCCATCTCTGCCGCCGGCGACCCTTCCATCATGGAGAAGCTGAGGGACGACCTGGCGCGTGTCTCACAGATTACCACGTCTGGTCTGGAAGAGCGGTTCAACTACGCTTCCGACCTGGCGTCCCTCTTTTCCAAGAATAGAGAAGAGGCCAGGGAGACGCTTCATCTGTGGCTGAGATGGTGGAGGGACCTACTGATTATCAAGGAAGGCGTGGAAGAGTTCGTTTATAACGTGGACTGGAGCGACACTCTGCAGCTCAGGGCCTCAGAGTTCACCACAGGTCAGATAGTGGACTCCATCAGGGCCATATTGACGACTCTTGAAGCCCTGGAGCACAACGCAAACGCTCGCCTCGCTCTGGAGGTGCTGATGTTGAGGCTGCCGGCAGCTAACCGTTAGCAGCCAAGGCATAAGGGCCACTATACAGGCATGATATTGAGCCTGCCAGCCCAGGTCTCTTTACCCGAAATCCGCCCACGGAATGAACTTGCGCCACTCCTCCAGAATCGTCCTGTTGTGGAGGACGTAGTAAGGACTGGGATAGGGCGCCTTGGGCCGCCTCAGAAGGACCATCTCGGCTTCGACAGGAGTGCGGCCCGCCTTCCGCCGGTTGCATGGGATACACGCGCTCACAACGTTCTCCCAAGTGTGGTCCCCGTACTGGCGACGGGGTTTCACGTGGTCCAGGGTCAGGTCGCGGGTCCGCTCGCCACAATACTGGCAGGTGTAGCGGTCTCGCAGGAAGATTTCCTTTTTTGACAGCTTGCGTTGAACAAAGGGACGCCTGACCAGGTACACCAGCCGGATAACGGAAGGAATGGTCATGGTGCGGGTGGCGGTATGGACTTCACCACGGCCGTTCTCAAGCAACTCCGCCTTGCCCTTGCCCAGCAGGACCACCGCTCGCTTTACGTTGCAGACGTTAATAGGCTCGTAGTTCAGATTGAGTACCAGGACCGACGAATTTATCATATAAGCAATTATAATACCACTGCCGGAGTTTTAACCAGAGCAAAGGGGAAGCCGCAGCGTATATTTTCGACAGAAAACGTCCGGTAAGAGCAGCGACCCCGGCGCACCAAAAGGTAGACGGCAAGCGTAATCCCGGTGAAGGCTCGCACATCGCGGAGAGGGGGTAGTCTATGGAGCTCGGCATGATTGGGCTGGGCCGCATGGGTTCCAATATGGTCCGGAGGCTTATCTCAAGGGGCAGCCACCACGTGGTAACTTACGACCAGAACGAGGATGCAGTCAAAGCCAGCGAAGCTGTGGGCGCTACGGGGGCGTCCTCCCTGGAAGATGTGACAGAGAAGCTGGCGCCACCGCGAGCGGTTTGGCTCATGGTGCCCGCGGGCGGTCCCACTGAGGCCACCATAGACAGCCTGGTCCCGATTCTCACGCCCGGCGACGTGGTCCTGGACGGGGGCAACGCCAATTACAAGGACACCGTGCGGCGCGCGGAGAAGCTCCAACAGGGCGGGCTCCACCTGCTGGACGTGGGCACCAGCGGAGGGGTCTGGGGGCTTGAACAGGGCTACAGCCTGATGGTAGGGGGTGAAAAGGAGGTCTTTGAACGCCTGGAGCCGGTATTTCAGACCCTGGCGCCCGGGGCTGAAAAGGGGTATGGCTACGTAGGCCCGAGCGGGGCCGGCCATTTCGTCAAGATGGTGCACAATGGCATCGAGTACGGGCTGATGGAAGCCTACGCCGAAGGGTTCGAGCTGATGAGGGCGAAGGGAGACTTCGACCTCGACCTGGCGCAGATTGCCCAGATATGGCGCTACGGCAGCGTGGTGCGATCGTGGCTGCTCGACCTCACGGCGGCGGCGTTGCGAGAGAACCCCACCCTGGACGACCTTCAGGCCTACGTGGAGGACTCGGGTGAGGGCCGCTGGACGGTGCAGGAGTCCATCGATCTGGGCGTGCCCGTGCCGGTCATCGCCCTCTCGCTGCAAGCGCGGTTCCGCTCTCGCCAAGAGCAGCCCTTCAGCGCCAAGCTGCTGGCGGCCCTGCGCAACCAGTTCGGCGGCCACGCCGTGAGAAAGGCGAAGTGATGGCGGGGGGCGTTGGAATTGGGAGCCGCCCTACCGGGTGACGGACAAGACCTCCGGCGACGAGTGGGCTTTGACGCGCTCGGCGATGCGGCGGACCTCGCGGAGGATGGCTTCAGGCGTGCCCGCGAGGTCCAGCGAGGCGACCTCGATAGTCTTGCCCACGTGCTTGATCTTGTACTCCCCCGGTTCATCCTCGCCGGCGGCGTAGACCAGCAGGCCCGAGGGCAAATCGGCCGCCGTGCAGTAGGCGAGCATCTGATAGATGTCGGCGTTCTCGAATCCCTGCGTCTCAGGCTTCTTGTACTTCGCGTCGCCGACGAAAATGGGGCGGGACCCGTCCCACCAAGACAGGTCTGGGTACATCTTGATGTCCCCGCCCTCGTCCAGTGTGAGGCCGGCTCCCTGCCTCCATTGGGCTTGGGGAAGGCCGAGGGCTTCGGGTTCCCCCAGCGCAACGTAGAGGAACCGCTCGAACACCCTGTTCATGTCTATGAAAAAGGCGGCGCCAGAGACCTTGCCGTCAAGGAGTTCCAGGCTCGAGTTTTCGATGATGAGGCGCGCCAACTCCACCGCCGGGCGGTAGTGCTCGTCCAGCCGGGTGTAGGCGACTTGGGGCAGCGCCCCCCGCCGGTAGGAGCCAAGCCCGACCATATTGAAGGCGGGCCGCAGGCGTCGGACCTCCAGCCTGGCACCCTTGGAACGGATGCGGGTGTGCCCTAGCCGGTGAATTGCGGTCTTGAGCAGCCGGTTCTTCTCGATGTCCTCGGTGAATTCGTCGAAGGCGACCTCTATGGGCAGCGGGATGTCGAAGCGCCTCCTGATTTGCTCGTCGAAGCGGATGCGGCCCCGCACGGTGTTGAGCGCATCCTCCTCCGTACGGTAGCCCTTGAGCAGGCCCCGCCGGATGGCCTGCCGGGTGCGGCGGGCGAAGGCCAGGGCAATCGCTTCAAGGACGTCGTCGTCACGGGCCAACTCTACGGGGTCACGCCACCAGTCCTTGGGGTCCATCGCGTAGGCAATCAGGAACATGACGCGGTCAATGGGGACCTTGGGCCGCACGACGACGGCGAGGTCGCCGACGTTTAACGCTCCGACGTGGGACGACGGCTTGAGTCTGTACGCGCCCTCCTCGTCGGGCGAGGGCGTCACCTCGATGCAGGCGGCCTTTCTCAGCGCCCGTATCTGCTCCTTGTCGAGCGAGCCGCTCCAATCGCATGGCTCGTGCTCTTTTAGCTCAAGTCGAGGCATCGCCGGCGCTGTCCTCGGTCTGCCCGTCGGCCCCGTTCGTCTCGCCTTCTCCCTGGGCGACGCCGTCGTCGGACTCGGAGGCCGTGCCATCGGGCCTCTGCCTCAACCGGTCGTAGTGGAACTCTTCGAGCTTGACTTTGTCGTCGCCGAATAATTGCTCCTCAATGTAGGGGATGACCGCCTGCTCCCAGATGAAGCGGACCCGGTCTTCGTCCAGCGGGGGGTCTTTCTTCATAAAGTGGCTGGGGCCGATGCCCAGGTCCCGGTCTCTCAGCTTCTCGTTCGCCGAGTCCACGAGACCGGCGACCCACTTCATCTTGGAGTTGTTCTGTTCCAGCCAGCGTTCCAGCAGGCCCTTGATGGGCGGCCTGTCGGGGAAGAAGCCGAAGAAATAGAACCGGCGGCGCAGGGCCGCGTCCACCAGCGCGATGGAGCGGTCCGTCGTGTTCATCGTGCCGATGAACCAGAGGTTCTTGGGCAGGCTGAATTGCTCGTTGCTGTATTGGAGGGTAATTTCTTCGTCCCGGTACTCCAGGAGGAAGTAAAGCTCGCCCAGGACCTTGGCGACGTTGCCCCGGTTTATCTCGTCTATCAGGAGAATGTAGGTCGCACCAGGGTTGGGGTTGGCCTTGGCCTTTTCCGCGATGCGCCGCAGGGGGCCATCGGTAAGCTTGAACCCGGCCTGGCCGTCTTTGAGGGTGGGCCGGAAGCCCTGTACAAAGTCCTCGTAGGAGTAGGAGGGGTGGAACTGGACAATCTGGAAGTCGCCGCCGTGGTTTTGGCACCACTCGGCGATGCGCTTCGCCGCGTAGGTCTTGCCCGTCCCCGGCGGCCCCTGGAAAATCACCTGCCGCTTGTCCTTCAGCCCGTCAATGATTTTCTGCAACTCGCGAGGCTCCCACAGGAGATCTCCGGCCAACTTCTTTATGTTGGCCGGCGACCAGGGGTCGTCGCAAGGGGGCGGCGGACAGGGCTTGTCTGATTTGAATTTATCGTCCCACTGGCAACGGATTTCATCCATATAGAAGAAATAGTCGCGGCTCCCGTACTTGGGCTCAAAGGCCGAGCGAATCTGCGCCAGTTGGCGGTCAACGTCCTTCGTCGGTTGCGTGACGAGATTCGCGAAGGTATTAGCAATCTTTTCTTTGTGATCTGTGCTGACCATTGCCTCGAAAGTGTCGGGAAAGACGAGATGGAGTAGGGCTTGGCGTTGCACGCTTGGCGTTTTCTGATTATTGCGAAGCAGAAGGCTGTGAAGGCGCATATTCACCAGAAAATCTTTGAACGCCCAGGGGTCATTGAGCAAGCGTTGGGGTTCACTCCGCTCTCGTTCCTTCCACTGCTCCACGAACTCAATCAGGAATCCTACGTGACGCGCGCTGTTCTTGTACTTAAGAAATCCCATTCCAGGGTTGGCTATGCCAGGTGCTAGGCCTGCAACGAGTTCTGGCGGGATTGCTACAGGCGACGGAGACCAGCCGAGCACCTCATCAATTCTTTGCTTTTTCTTCTCTATGCCACTCGTAGTAGCGATGAGGAGGTGAAAGTACCGAGCCTCACCGATGAGTTGATAGACCTCTGGCAGACTGCCTTCTAGCTGGGGCTGCAATTTCTCACTGAATATAGCACTAGGCTCGTCCGGAATGTTCAGCCACCGCTCGCGAAGCTCCCCAAGCCACTGGCGAGACCAAATAGCCTTGCCTGGCGTGAAGAGGGAGTCGTCGGTCCGCAGCGCGCGTTGTACCCATTTCTCGGCCGCTGCGTACACATTCTCAGCGCCACTTATTCTTGTGCCCATCGCTCTCCTCCCGCTAGCTGGCCGACCTCACCCACCTCAGTCCCCTGGGATGGTGAACGAGCTCAATCAGATTGTCGTCGGGGTCGCGAATGTAGGCGTAGCTGGACCCGTCATGGTCGCGGGTCTTCTGCCCGCCCTCACCCTGGGGGTGGAATGCGCCTTCGATAGGAATGCCTAGCTCGGCCAGGTGGGCCATCATTCCGTCCCAGCTTGTGACCTCGACGGCGAAGTGGTTGGTCTTCAGGTACGTAGGATTCGGGGTCTCGATGAAGTGAATCTCCCCGGTGCCCATGTACAGCTCCAACAGCCTGGCATTGGCCACAGGGCCTCTGTCTATAAACTCCAGGCCCAAGACCTTCTCGTACCATTCCTGGGTACGCTCCCTGTCACTGATTTCAATGTTTACGTGGTGTATTCCGTATACCCTGGACATGACTCATATACCTCCCGCAGAGTATTTCCAGGCTGGCTTGCGGCGCTGGCCTTAGAACAACTCCCCCTCATCCTAACCTTCTCCCACCAGGGGAGAAGGGACTTGGGAAACACTGTCTTAGACTTCTGAAGGAAGGGCGACTAGGCGGACGGGCTGGCCCACCTCAGCCCTTTCGGGTGATGGACAAGCTCAATCAGGTTATCGTCGGGGTCGCGAATGTAGACATAGTATGACCCGTCGTGGTCCCGGGTCTTCGGCCCACCCTTGCCCTCGCGATCAAAGCTGGCATCGAAGGGGATGCCCAGCCCGGCCAGGTGGGCCATCATCTCGTCCCAGTCGTTGATTTCCACCGCCACGTGGCTGGTGCGCAGGTATGTGGTGTTCTCAACCTTGTACAGGTGGAACTCGTCCGTGCCCATATATAGCTCTAGCATGTAGTCGGCTGATTCGGGGCCTATCCCCTTGCGCTCCACCCCGAAGACCTTCTCATACCAGTCCTTGCTGCGCTCTATGTCACGGATTCCCATATTTACGTGATGTATAGCACGTACCCAAGACATCGCAGATACCTCCTCGACATACTTCTCTGAAAAGGTGTTTCCAAAGTGCCTTCTCCCCTGGTGGGAGAAGGTTAGAATTAGGGGGACGCCATCATATTACCCTCACCTCAATCCTCTCCTGTCAAGGGAGAGGAGGTCCTAAGGCAACACCTCCGAACAGGCCCTCTTTCGTCAATGACATATTTGCTATGTATACCGGCCAACCCTGCCAACGGCCCATCCCGATGCAGGAGGCCGCCTACTCCTCCAGGGTGGTGATGTCTCCCGGGTCGAGTCCTAGCTCCTGGGCCTTGAGGAGACGGCGCATTATCTTCCCGGAGCGGGTCTTGGGTAGAGTCGCCAGGAAATCTATCTCCGACGGGACGGCAATGGGACCTATCTCGTGGCGCACGTGGTCCTGGAGGGTAGTCACCATACCCTCGGAGGGGTCGTTGCCCACACGCAGGGTCACGAATGCTTTGATGGACTCGCCGCGGATGGGGTCGGGCTTGCCGATGACCGCCGCCTCAGCCACAGTGGGATGGGCTACAAGGGCGCTCTCCACCTCAGCCGTACCTATGCGGTGCCCCGCCACGTTGAGCACGTCGTCGGCCCGCCCCACCACCATGATATACCCGTCCTCATCCCTGAGCGCCACGTCGCCTGTGAAATAGTAGCCGGGGATGCGGTTCCAGTCCTGGGCGTAGCGGTCCGGGTCGCCGTACACCGTTCGGAACAGGTGGGGGAAGGGGCGCTTGAGCACCAGCAGCCCTCCCTTGTCGGCCTCGGTGATGGGCTGCCCATCGCGGTCCACTATCTCGGCCACCACCCCCGGAAGGGGCTTGCCCACCTTGCCCGGCTTGGTTGGCATGATGGGCATGGTGGCGAGGCAGGGGCCTCCGGTCTCCGTCTGCCACCAGTTATCAACCATGTAGCCCCACTCGCCCGAGCCGCACAGGTGCCGGTAGGCCCACCTCCAAGCCTCCGGGTTCAGAGGCTCTCCGGCACAGGTCAGGAGGCGGAGACTTCGCAGGTTATAGCCCCTGGCGTACTCCTCTCCGTAGCGCATGAGCATGCGCACAGCCGTGGGTGCGGTGAATATAACGTTGACCCCATACTTCTCGATGGTCTCGTAGGCGACCCCGGGGTGGGGATAGTCTATGGCCCCTTCCCTGAACACCGTGGTAGCCCCGGCGATCAGTGGCGCGTAGACAATGTAGCTATGCCCCACCACCCAGCCGATGTCGGAGGTACACCAGAATACGTCCTCGTCCTTGATGTCCCAGAAGGTCTTGAAGTGGTAGTAGGTCCCCACCATATAGCCCCCGTGGACGTGGAGCACGCCCTTGGGCTTCCCCGTGGTGCCGCTGGTATAGAGGATGTACAGAGGGTCTTCCGAGTCCATTACCTCGGGCTCGCAG
The DNA here is from genome assembly GCA_965197405.1 of Dehalococcoidia bacterium. Classification (GTDB taxonomy): domain Bacteria; phylum Chloroflexota; class Dehalococcoidia; order Lucifugimonadales; family JAGWBF01. Next base: position 673,776 of record OZ240206.1, read on the forward strand.
TCGGGGCTTCCGGAGGCGAGCAGGGCGTCGAAGTCCACTTCTCTGCTGTCGCGCCGGCTATCGTCGTCCGGTGAAGGAGGCTCGCGGTGCCACATCACCAGGTGCTCCACCACGTCAAGGCCCTTGACGGCCTCGTCGGCGATGGCCTTCAGGTCTATCTTGCGCCCCCTGCGGTAGCCCGCGTCCGCGGTGATGACCACCCTGGAGCCGGCGTCCAGGATGCGCTCCCGCAGCGCCCCCACGCTGAAGCCGGCGTACACCACGCTGTGAATGGCGCCGATGCGAGCGCAGGCCAGCATGGAGATAGCTCCCTCGGGGGTAAGGGGCATGTAAATGACCACCCGGTCCCCCTTGCCCACACCCAGGGACTTGAGGCCATTGGCGAAGCGGTTCACCAGTTGGGCCAGACGGCCATAGGTGAATACCCGCTCTGTACCGTCCTCGCCCAGCCAGATGAACGCGGCCTTGTTTTTCCGCCAGGAGTTTGCGTGGGCGTCCAGGCAGCTCGCGGTGATGTTGCACTTGCCGCCTATGAACCAGCGAAAGGTGGGATAGTCCCACTGGAAGACCTGCTCCCAGGGATGGAACCAGGGGAGCTCCGAGGCTACGTCGGCCCAGAAACCCTCCGAGTCCTGGAGTGAGCGCCGGTACTCCGTCTCGTAGTCCTGGAGGTTGGCGTTTTCCACGGTGAACCGGGGCGGGTCTATTACGTCGGTGTCCTTCAGGAGATGGTCAAGCTGCTCTTGCTGCGCCATCAGGCCCCCTTCTTCGCTGGGAGGATGTGCTTATGTGAGGGACGAATACTGACGGCATTATAGCATGAAACCCCAGCTTCGAGGCTAGAAGTACGCCTGGCGGTCAGGGCCTTTTAATTGTCATCCCGAGCGGAGCGAGGGGTCTAAAGTCCTGGCCGGTGCTGCCTTGATTCCGGTTTTTGTTAGGCGCCATTTTAGATTCCTCACTCCGCTTCGCTGAGTTCGGAATGACACGCGGCGGGGGACTATATTCGCCTAGTGTCGAGAATTAAAAGACCCTGCTATAAAAGAGGGAGGGGAGTCCTCCTACAGGACTCCCCTCCCTATACGTACCACTCCTGGGTATCTGTACAACCTCAACCATAGAGGCGAGCAGTGTGTTTCAGCCTGCCCAAAGGCTGCGCTCGCGCTGGGACTAGGCCGAAGCGCAGGCCACGCTGATTACGTCCTTGGCTCCATCGGGCAGGGGGTGCTCCTTCCACGTTGAGCCGCCATCGTGGGTCCCGAAGACCTGACCTTTGCGAGTGCAGAAGTACACCTGGTCCGGGTCCTGGGCATTTATGGTCACTCCGAAGGTCGTGCTCCGGGGCGTCACGTCATGCTCGAACCGCTCCCAAGTCTCCCCCAGGTCCGTAGATCGCAGGACTCCACCTTCCTCGCTGCCGAAGTTCAAGCCAACGCATGCGTAGAGGGTGTTGGGATCGTTGGGCGCCGTCCTGATGCCGCGGGAATACACAATGGGCGAGAACCTCTCGAAGTGCAGGTTCTCCCAGTTATCGCCCCGGTCCCTGGTGCGCCACACGCCTGTCCGGTTGGAGATGAAGACAGCATCCGACTCCGGGGAGCCTACAGCCACGCCGTGAAGGTCCATCAGGTCCACGTCTCCGGCAAAGACGCTGTTGGCTATTTCCCAGGAGTCCCCTGCGTCGGCGCTTCGCGCCACGCCGCCCACCTCAAGGGCCGCGTACATATTCTCGGGGTGGTTGGCCTCAATGGCCAGGCCCAGAATACGGGTCGCAAAGAACATCTGCACAGCGTCAGGGTTGGAGATGGTGGATGTGTACTTCCAACTCTCGCCCCCGTCGTCGCTACGATAGACCTCGCTGCCTTCCGTGCCCAGGTACATCACCCTGGGATTGTCGGGATGGAAGACTATTGACCACACCACCCGTCCTTCCGCCATATCAGCGCGATGCCAGTGGTCGCCACGGTCGTTGCTCACGTAGACGCCGCGCTGGGTGCCTACATAGACCATATCGGGGTTCTGGGGATGGATGGCAATCGCCCGCGCCGTGGGATCCGGGGGCAGGCCACTCTCAGTTAGCCGCTGCCAGCTATCGCCGCCCGCTTCCTTGCGGTACAGAGCGCCTCCAAAGTCCCCGCCTCCCTCGCTGCCAACATAGATGAGACTCTTATCTGCCATGCTTATTCTCTCCGTTTCGTGACATATGAAAATCAAAAACAGGGAGCGATTCATGCCTCCCTATTTCTCCGACGGCTTCATTCCATCATAAAATCCCCGCCTTGTCAACCGCGCTAAAGGGTCGTTTCACTCTCGACGTTGGATCAATGCAGTCCTCCGGCGCGTGTCATTCTGAAGGAGCGGAGCGACGAAGAATCTGAAATGCCTCGCAAGCAAACCGACGCCTATGAAAAGGACTTTTTAGACCCTTCGCTATCGCTCAGGGTGACAATGAAGCGGCCTTGTCAACCGCGCTATGAACGGTCTTGACAAAGCCCTGTGCAGATTGTAGTATCGCTACATCTCCAGCTTGACCTTTCCGTATTCCTGTTGTGGGAGCCAGGGACATGGCCGATAATCATCTGCACAACGCACAGGAAATTGGCGCCAAGATAATAACCAGCATCGAAAAGGTTATCGTGGGCAAAGATGACGTGGTACATCTGGTGACGGCGGCGCTGCTCTCCGGCGGCCATGTGCTGATAGAGGGTGTCCCAGGCGTGGGCAAGACTATGTTCGCCAGGAGCATGGCCAAATCCATCGGAGCGACTTTCGGACGTATCCAGTGCACCGCCGACCTCCTGCCCAGCGACATCACCGGCGTTTACATCTTCGACCAGAGCAGCAGGCAGTTCAACTTTCGTCCAGGTCCGGTAATGGCCCACATAGTGCTGGTGGATGAGATTAACCGCGCCTCTCCCAAGACCCAGTCCGCCCTCCTGGAATGTATGGAGGAGCACCAGATCACCATAGAAGGTACGAGTCATCCAATGCCCGACCCCTTCCTGGTGATGGCTACCCGAAACCCCACCGAGCACGGGGGTACTTTCCCCCTCCCCGAGACGGAGCTGGACCGTTTCCTGCTTCGAATCGAGTTAGACTATCCCACACCGGATGAAGAAATATCTATCCTCGACCGCCAGCTGCCGGTCCATAGCATCAACTCCGTGGAACAGGTGGTGGATGACGAGGACATACGCTCGGCGCAGCAGGCAGTCAAGGAAATCTACGTGGACCGGCTGGTGAAAGAGTACATAGTAGCGCTGGTGAACGCGACCCGGCAGCACCAATCGGTCTATCTGGGGGCCTCGCCCCGCGCCTCGCTGGGCCTTCTTGGGGTGGCACAGTCGCGAGCCTTGCTTGAGGGGCGCGACTACGTTGTCCCCGATGACGTCAAGGCGGTGGCGGCGGCGGTGCTGGGGCATCGCATAGTCCTGACCGCCGATAGCCGTACCAGCATGAGTGAAGAGGAGACCATCAGCCAGATCCTCGAGTCCGTCCCCGTCTCCGGAGCGGTCCCCGTGGAGCGGCTCCCCTTTCCCAGGCTACCCAGAAGAGAGGGATAGCTGCCCGGTCCCCGGCAAGCACCCCGCCGTCCGTTGGGCATTAGCCCGTCAGAGCGAATCCTTAGCTATAAGGTGTAGCTATGCGCAGGGCCTTCTGGCTAGTCCTGGCACTCGCAATCCTGGTGATTCTCGCCCTGGTCACCGGCTTCCAGCCTCTGTACTGGCTCGTTTACCTGGTAGTCGGCAGCGCCGTGATAGCGTATCTCTGGACATGGATGCAGAGCCGCGGACTGTCTATTGAGGTCCAGGAGATTTCGCTTCATCCACAGGTCGGGCAGACCATCCACGTTAAGGTGACAGTCAGAGAGAAGCTGGGGCTGCCTAGACTTGGCCTCAGCGCCCGCCTGGTAGGCGACTTCACCGCCATGGAAGAAGAGGACTTCAGCCTTGCTCCCAAGGGGATCACCTCCTGGACTGTGTCCGGCATCTGCCACCGGCGAGGCCTGAACACTATCGGGTCTCTGGCGATGGTCTCCGGCGACTCCACCGGGCTGCTGCGCCTGGAGTACCGCGTGGGACAGCCTCAAGACATCGTGGTATACCCGGCCACCATAGCGCTCTCCCGCACCCTGGTCCAGGGACAGGCGACCGGGGGAGAGATAGCGGAAACGGGACAGCTGGTCGGCCACAGCCCCACCGCCTTCATGGTCCGACAGTACATGCCCGGAGACAGCCTGACTCGCATCCACTGGCCCACCACCGCACGCATGAACCAGCTTATGACGAAGGAGTTCGAGGGCGCAGGGATCAACGAGGTATGGCTCTTCGTGGACCTTCAGGAAGCCGTTCAAGCCGGCGCTGGGGAAGATAGCACCGAAGAATACATGGTCACAATTGCTGCGTCTCTAGCAAGGGGACTCATCCAGGACGGACACGCGGTTGGTCTGATCAGCCACGGCGACGGGTTCTCCCGCTTCGCACCCGCCAAGGACTCAAATCACCTGTGGGTGCTGCTGAGGGACCTTGCCCTGGCCAGGGCAAGGGGCAGGATACCCCTCTCCACGATCCTGTCCCAGGAGAGCGGCAACATGGGAGCGGGAACGGTAGCCGTGGTTATCGCCCCGTGGCCCGGCCAGGGCCTGGGGACGCTCTTCCAGTTCCTGCTCAGGCGCGGCATCCTCGTGGTCCCCATCTTCCTGGACGCCTCCAGCTTTGGCAGGCTGCCCGATTCTCGCTGGCTCTCCGATGCAAGGTCAGAGCTACAGGAATGGGCCTTTCTCATAAGGCAAGGGGACGATTTGTCCAGGTCGCTGAGAGGTGTGCTGGACCGGCTCGCCAGCTACTAACGCCCGGAGGGGGTGGTATTGGACTCCAAGCGAGGGGCCATCCTATCGCCAAGGGAGGTGGTCGTCCTCCTCCTGGTGGCGCTGCCCCTGCTGGTCACTGCCTCCGCCATCGAGGCCGCGCACTGGGTGGATGGTCTGCCCTCCCTCAAGGCCCTGGTCTTCGTTCCCCTGGTGATGTGGGCCTACCTGGCCCGGGGGTCGGTGCCCTGGTGGATCGGGCATCCCCTGGCCTTCGTGATAGGGCTGGTCGTGGCTTTCATCCTGGGGGCTTTCACGCTTTCCGACCCTGGCGGGACGTCGGGCCTGGCAGGACGGCTCGGAGACTGGTTCGGGTCCATAGGAGGCGCGGGGAGTGGCATAGGCTCCACCATCACCGGCGTGGGGCTAATCGCCATAACCCTCTGGATGGGTCACGCCGCCGTTTGGCTGGCCTACCGCCGCTCCTTTGCTCTGCTGTCGGCGTTGCCGGGGCTTGGCGTGCTCCTGGTTGCGCTGACCTTCCTGCCCACGGACTACTACTGGTACTTCTTTATGTACCTGCTGGCCGCCGGACCGGGGATCGCCTATCGCCACAAAGGTCGCTGGAGTGTGCGGGGACACCGAGTCCCCCTGGTCGGCACCATTGCGGCCGGCCTGGTGTTGATGGGGATTACCCTGATACCCGTCTGGCGCGCTCCGGCCCCGGAGGGGATTGTTATTCCCCTGGCAGCGAAGGCCGAAAAACCCATGTACTCCTTCACGGACCGCTGGTCCAGCCTCTTCTATGGCGTACCGGACAGGAAGGAGTCGCCCTTTTTCTCGCCGCGCCATGACCTCCCCTTCGCGAGGGACCCCATTGGCACCGAGGATGACGTCCTGTTCGTGGTACAATCCTCGGAACCCCACCGGTGGCGTATGCGCGTCTACGAGAGCTACACGGGCACGGGATGGGTGAGCCATGAAGCTCCGGTAGAAGAGGCGGCTTCCACAGATGTCCCGCTGGGTGACTACGTAGAGGAGATGAGGGCCAGAGAGGAAGCGGGGATTAGCGTTCGTATGCTCTCCAAGGCGAGCACGATGGTATCCGTGGGTGAGCCGCTCTACTCCAGCATCCCCTCGGACGTGGAGCTATCCCCCCAGCCGCGATTCAGAATGTACAATGCGCAACGGGCACAGGTGAGCTATCTCCCGGCAGAGGTCAAGGAGTACCGGGACAACCTCATCGCGGCGTCGCTGGTCTCAGATGGCAACGAGTTGGATGATATTGCCAAGCTGGAGTCGTTGGCAAGACTGCCGGAGGGCGGCGCTGCTCAACCGGGTGGATCCAGCCTGAAGGACCTGGGATTTCGGCCGGCCCAAGAGGCCCGGCAAGCCAATGCCGACGAGCCCGCGCAACAACCCCCATACACGATGATAGAGCGGACCGCATCAGCGTCAAGCCCGCGCCCGCCCGTGGCGCTCCTGGGCCAGCGTCTTCTGATACCCCACAGACAGTACAGCACCTCGGGATCCATCTCTGTAGCCAGTCCGGCTGCGTTGCGGAGGGCCCCGCAAGAGTACCCGGCCTGGATAACCGACCGGTATCTCCAGCTTCCGCCCGACTTTCCAGAGACGGTGAAAACCCTTGCGCGGGAAGTGACCCAGGACGCAACCAATCCCTACGACACGGCAGAGGCCCTGCGCCGCTATCTCATCAGCCTGCCCTACAGCCTGGAGAACGTACCGGCCCCAGAGGGACAGGACTGGGTGGAACACTTCCTATTCGTACAACGCAGGGGGTTTTCCCAAAACTACGCCTCGTCCATGATCACCATGCTGAGGTCACTGGGAATCCCGGCGCGCCTGGTGGTCGGGTTCGCTCCGGGTGTCTGGGACGAAGGCCGGGGGGAATGGATAGTGCAGGCTCAGCATTATCACGCCTGGGCGGAGGTGTACTTCCCCGGCTACGGGTGGGTGGAGTTCGAGCCGACCCCCGCCGACGTGCAGCCGGCCCTGGAGTACCTGGGCTTCAGCCGCCAGGGGGTCCTTGTTGGCCTGCCGGAAGACCTGGATCCTTGCTCTATCATCGGACTGCTGATGGTGGGTTGCGAGGAGCCCGGCAGCGCCGGGCGTCAGATCGAGTCTTCCTTCACCGAGCTTCCGGTCCCGGGTGGCGGCGCGGGCACAGTGGTTGACTCGGGCGGTGGATTAGGCTCCCTATGGGCGCTGGTGGGACTCGGACTCGCGCTGGGGGTCGCGGTGCCGGTGGGCGCCGCCTCCTACATACGTCTTGGTACATCGCGGCTGGGGTATCCCACAGTTACATATGCCTCGATGTCCCTTTTGGGCCGCCTGGCAGGGGTGGGACGACGCCCTCAAGATACCCCTTGGGAGTATTCGGCCCGCCTGGGCCAGGCCTTTCCCAAGCACGAAAAGGCCATCAACCGCATTACCCAGGGATTTGTGTCCACCCGCTATGGTCCCTCCAAAAGGGTCGCCGAGGATGAAGTAGGAAGTGTACGATCGTCCTGGCGCGCAGTCCGCGGCACACTCCTGGGACGTGTGCTGCTGCGAATGCTGCCGCGAAGAAGCTGGTAACGCCAATAGCGCCACGGAGGCCATGACCGGGGCGCGGGTCTTCTACAGTAAATCCACGGAAGTAAAGGAGATTCTAGACGGGGCCACAGGGGTTGAAATGCGGCGGGTCGGGCAGGAGGGATGAAGTTTGAGTGAAACAGGGGTGGCTTGGAGTGGGCCGAGAAAACCCATTATGAGGTGGGCATCAAGGGTTTGTATGTGATAGGTTGGCAAGGGCCCATTCGAAGTTTTCTAGCCAGGACCTCTCCGGGTCCCAGGGCGATGGTAGACATTCGCCTGGGCCCAACCAACCTTGCTATCTATAGGGGACTAGCGACCCTTTCGGGTCCAGACAGATGCCTACCATCGCCCCCGGTTACTTAAGTATTCTATCATCTATCACCTCCCGGCGTCCTTCGGGACACCTTTTTAAATTACCGCCAAAGCAGCATACTGATTATATTCTCCCAAGTAGCCTGTGTCAAGAGGAATTGAAGCGCATCATCACGACTTCGCGACTTTTGTACGCTTTTGTACGAATGTGATGAGGACCCCCATGCTACCCCGGTTGAGAAGCAGGGCCTTTTAATTCTCTGCGCTCATTGAATACAGGCCCCCGCTACATGTCATTCCGAACGCAGCGAAGCGGAGTGAGGAATCTAAAATGCCGCTTAACAAGAACAGGAATCGAGCCGTACCAGCCAGAACCGGGACGCGGTCAGGCAGGATTTTAGACCCCTCGCTCCGCTCGGGGTGACAATTGAAAGACCCTGGGTTGAGAAGCGGCTGCGGTTGACTGCAGCGGTAATTTAAACTTGGGGGTTCATGCAGTCCGCCTCAGCGCGCGCTGCGCCTCCCGGTCTTTTTCACGGTCTATAATAGTCCTGCGCTTGTCATATTGTCTCTTGCCCCGTACCAGACCTAGCTCCACCTTGGCTACATGATTCTTCACGTAGAGCCTCAGTGGTACAATGGTCAGCCCCTTTTGGGTCACACTTGCTATCAGACTCGCTATCTGGTCCCTATGCAGGAGGAGCTTCCGGGGCCGGACGGGGTCGTGGTTGTAGATACCGCCGGCAGCGTATAGAGCTATGTGGGCATTGACAAGCCATAGCTCGCCGTCCTGGGGCCTGGCATAGGCCTCGCGTATGTTCGCGCGCCCTGCCCGTATGGATTTTATCTCCGTACCCTTGAGGACCAGCCCGGCCTCGACGCGCTCCAAGACTTCGTAATCGTGGTACGCTTTTCTGTTGACGGCTATCGGCTTGTCATTATCCGTTTTCTTTTTCGCGGGCACTTACCTTGGCCTCCAGGATTTCAATAGCTTTGTCCAGTTGAAGGTCTTCCGAGCCGTCCTCCGGCTGCGTGACCACCAGGTCGGGTTCAAGTCCGTCTCCCTCTATGAGAGTCCCCCCAGGAGTGTACCAACGCGCCGTGGTGAAGTACAGTCCCGAGCCATCGTTTAGCTGGCGGAGAGTGTTAACGCTGCCTTTGCCAAAGGTTTTAACGCCAACGACGGGGGCCCTGTTGAAGTCTATCAAAGCGCCCGCCAGGACTTCGCTGCCACTCGCGCTGAACTCGTTAACCAGCAATACCAAGGGTATGTCCGTTGCCAGCCCTCCCAACCTTACGGGCCACTCCTTGCGCCCGCCACGGCCGTCAATTTCGGTGAGCACAGACCCGTCCTTTATGAAATGGCTCGTCACATTTACGACGGAATTCAGCAGCCCACCAGGATTATTCCGGACATCGAGGACGATCCCGCGCCCACCGAGCCTATCCACCCGCCTTAGAGCTTCGATCAACTCCTCGTTGGTGTCCTGCGTGAAGCTGGTTATTCGCAGGTGAGCGATCCGTCCTGCCAGCATCCTCATGCTAACGCTTTTTACCTCTATGACATCTCGAAGGATGCGCACGCTGACAGGGTCGCCACCGCTTTGGTGGAGGATGAGCAGGTCCACAGGCTCGCCCTTGGGGCCTCGTATGAGACTCACCGCTTCCATGAGACTGATGCCGTCTGTGCTTTCACCATCTATCTGGAGGATGATGTCTCCAGGAAGCACCCCTGCCCTGTCGGCAGGGGTATCGGGTATGGGGGCCACAATGGTAATCCGCCCATCCCTCATGGCTACCTCTGCGCCTATGCCCTCGAAGAAGCCTTTGAAATCCTGGGAGTCCATAGAGTACTGATGGGCCGTCAGGTACGACGCATAGGGGTCGTTCAGCGATTCCAGCATTCCCCTGATGGCCCCATCGCTCAGCTCGCCGGCATCCAGGGAATTGCCCTGAAAATGCTCACGCTTGAGGGTATTCCAGACCTCGAAAACTTTATTGAACTCCTCGGGGACACCATCAGGTACGGTAGCGACATCACCGGAAGGCGGTTCTGAGCCGGCGTCCCTATTCTGTCGGCTCAGCTGGAAGCTCCAACTGCCTATGGCAATGGCGAGAGCCAAAATGGCTACGAGAAGAATGGGAGAGATGCTATTCCTAAGCTTACGCAACGACAGACCCTACCTGATCATGCGTCGTACAGCCTCAATCAAGTCCGATACCAGCTCATCACTAAAATCGTTGTGACTGAACCCGTGGACGATAGCGTTTCTGTATTCCTGTATGCTGGTCAAATTATGATATTCGTCCCTGGAAATGACGCCCTGAAAAATCGCCTGGTCTAGGACATAGCCAGCCGTGGTGATACCCGTACTCGATACTCCCTGTGCTGCAATCAATACCCTGATTGCAGCCTCACAAGCCGACCAAGCAAGTAAAAGAGCGGCTTCGGAAAGGCCCGATCCAAGGGCCTTCTCAGCTTCCTCAATCCGCCGGAGGATGTTTTCACGCTCGAACAAACGCGCGCCTTCGGGCGAATCCAGCTTCTCCGGCTCGGCCACCAGAAGCAGTTCGAAGGTCCACCCGGGCTTCGAGTCAATGGTTCTTGCCAATTCGATTATCTCAGGACTTGCAGCCAGTGAAGACCGGGACTTGACCTCTATCACTTTCACCTCGTTGTCTTTCCGAACGATCAAGTCCGCGTGGAAGCCCGGCATGAAGTCGAGTGGAGCCTCCACAGAGACCTCGTAGCCCTTGCTTCGATACTCCTCCGCCGTTCTGCGAGCGAGGAGGTATTCGGCGCTCGTTGCCTCTCCTACCAAAATATCACCTCCCGGTCCAGAGCGTTGGCCACGGAGATATGGAGGACCTGCTTTGAATCGCGCAGGTATTCAACCAAGTCCGGTGATGGGTTCTGGATCAGTAAGTCGTCATTCAGGTCCCTCTTGCGGCAAAGTAAATCGGATACTTGGGAATCGTCGGAATAGACCAGTCCCTTCAACGCGTCCAGAATTGGCTTTGGCATATTATCAACATCAAGTGCCGCGCCGTCAAAAAAGCAAGTTATGGTGACCATAACTGCTCCGGTAACGGGCAGGCCCGTATCCCAACACTGCTTGGCGGCACTCTGCACGTCCTCCGTCCACCTCTTTACTAGCCGTTTTCGGCGAGCTTGTTGGGACACGGGAGGGCCACGTACGACAAATTCAAATGGTATCGGCGCTAATAGCCCCTATATACAAATATATCATACATTCCCGGTATTTAGCCGGTATTCAGGATGAGACGGCGCTACGGGGGGTTATGGGAGTCCGGGGCGGGCTTAAGCCCAGGTCAAAGCTGACGGGTCAGAGGACATGGATGCAGCGTAGGGGTCAATGATGGGGTCGGAGGCGGCGCCTCCGACCCCATCATCAGGGCAGCCCGAGGGAGGGCGCCGCCCTATTTATGTATACCTACAAGCTTTCCGGTGACGATTAAGCGGTGGTCGTACACCAGCTTGGGCACGCATACCACCAGGTGGATATTGGGGTCTCCGACATCGTATAGCTGCATGTCGTTCTGATGCACCACTTTGGTCTCGGTTATCTGGTAGAGATAGGATGTCTTGCCATTCTCTACGATGGCATAAACCTCCTGCCCTTGCCTCAAGAGGTCGGGAATCTGGGGGAGGTTGTAGAACACATTCCCCTCACCGGCTATGGGACTCTCCAGATGGCCGAAGAACCAGCCGCTGCCGCCCTCTCCCGGATTGGCCGACTGGGGTATGTGCCCCACCAGATTCTTGGGCGTCTCGTAGGCCCTGCTGTCTCCCAGGTCCAGTACCTGGAGTCCGGCTACCTCGGAGTCAACTCCGATGGATGGCACGATGATGCGGGTGGGCGCGGATAGGGTCCCCAATGGCGCTACCAGGCTGGTGTCTATGGGCTTGAATCCCTGGATAAGAGATGACTCGGCATAGGAGGCCGGCTCATACTCCAGAGGGTTATTCCAGTAGGTAGCCTTGATAGCCTCTCCTGGGTAAAGCTGCTGGCCCGCTATGGCGGAAGGGGATACTTGAGACGACGGGTCCTGGCTCAGGGGCAACATGAGCGATTGACTGCCCGGTTCCACTCTAGGGACTGCCTGCGGCTGGCCCAGGGAAGGAGAACTCTCCTCCGATATGGGTTGGAAGGCCTCGCCCAACGTGGCGCGGATCGTTTGAAGCTCGGCGGAAGGGGCTACATAAAGCTCCGTAGCCCCTTGAGATGTCACGACCGGTCCGGAGAATGTGGTCGCTGCCCCTTCACCGATGGTCTGAGGGACCACTGGGACCACGTATTCTAGCTCACCCAGGCCGGACCGAGCGACCTGGGCATAGACAAGGTAGGTGATTCCGGCGGTGAGTAGAATCCCGCCTGTGATGAGCAGAAGGATTCCAGAGGCTCGGAAGAGCCGTTGCTGCAACCGGGACCGCAGCAGTAGATAGTCGTAGCCTACTTCCATGTTGCTTTCCTCTATCGGGAATAGGGGCGCCTACCAGAGGAGCCAGTTTTCAGGGACCGCCGTCATTTCAGTTTGTGGCGCTCCGACACCTCTCCATACGAAGTAAAAGGGGATGACTCGGCGCTGCACAACCGGAGCTTTAGAAGAGCTAGCGTATGCGTGGAGAGTGCATTGCTCCGTCGCTTATGGGCTCGTTGAGATATATATCACCATTCCTGATTTTAATGTTAAACCCACAGCCCGGATTGGTACACACCCACGCCTTGTAGTGTACCGCGGCTCCTTGGCTTCCGTAATCGGAGAGTGGGAGCAACTGACCTATACCACACCCCAGGCACTTAGGGATTACCCGGTCTTCCACAGAAACCTCCCCCGAATCAGGATGCGGGCAGTGTATCACCCCCTGTCAAGTTTTTACAAGGCTTGCCAGCGAGCTATTTTACGGATTCGTCCCACTTCAGCCTCGAAAGTAGTGTTCGTGAACCTGAGACCACCGGATGTCCCTCCACCGGCTTATTCCATAAAGTCTCGGAGCTTCCGAGAGCGCGTGGGGTGGCGCAATTTTCTCAGGGCCTTGGCCTCGATTTGGCGTATTCGCTCGCGCGTTACCCCGAACTCCCTCCCGACCTCTTCCAGGGTCCGGCTGCGCCCGTCCTCTAACCCGAATCTGAGCTGGAGCACCCGGCTCTCCCTGTCTGTGAGGGTATCCAGCACATCCTGTATCTGCTCCTTGAGCAGCTGGAATGAGGCGGCGTCGGCGGGGGCCGGGGCGCTCCGGTCCTCTATGAAGTCCCCCAGATGGCTGTCCTCCTCTTCTCCTATTGGAGTTTCCAGGGATACGGGTTCCTGTGAAATCTTGAGTATCTCTTCTACTTTCTCGGGGTTCACTTCCATTGCGCTGCCGATCTCTTCAGGGGTGGGCTCCCTGCCGTACTCCTGGAGCAGGCGGCGGTGCTGGCGCATCAGCTTGTTTATAGTCTCCACCATATGCACGGGTATGCGTATTGTGCGGGCCTGGTCGGCAATAGCTCTGGTGATGGCCTGCCGTATCCACCAGGTGGCGTAAGTGCTGAACTTGTAGCCTTTGCGGTAGTCGAACTTCTCCACAGCCCTGATCAGTCCAATGTTCCCCTCCTGGATCAGGTCCAGCAGGGCCATGCCTCTGCCGATGTATTTCTTGGCGACGCTGACCACCAGTCTCAGGTTGGCTTCGGTCAGGTGCCCCTGGGCACGCAGGCCCTCCGCCTTGATTCGCTCGAAGTAGCGGTGGGACAAGGTTTCCATGGACTGGAGCTTGAAGTAGCAGTCGGCCGTATCCACCATCTCGGCTAGCTCCTTCAGGGTGCAGTCCTCCAGCACGTCTACCACGTCTGTGGGCAGGACCCAGCTATCGAGGAAGAGTTGGACTATCCTTTTCTCCACGTCCGGATGTTCCATGTTCAAATCTTCGGCGATATTGGATACCAGGTCCGGACTGATCTCTACGTCTATGGCAGTCCTGAGCTTGGGATGGTCGGTAATCTGAGAAAGGGTCAGATTGCGGGAGAGGCCAAGATTCCCCCCCAGGGAGTCAACCAGTGAATCGCTCTGGCCGAGGCGCCGTAGAAGAAGGCGGCAAATTTCCCAGGCTTTGGGGGGCCTGCCCTCGGCTTCCTTCAGCCCTCTTTCCAGCTTTTCGACGTGCCTGCCGCCCTCCATCTTGCGGGCCAGCACCCTCTCATCTTTGGAGGTAAGGAGGTGCACCCGGCCTATCTCTCGCAGGTACATCCTCACGGGGTCGTCGAGGACTTCCGTCCCCTCCACTTCCGGCTCCCATTCCGGTTCCTCGGACTCGACGGCCGGCTCTCCGGCCTCGGCGCCGGGCCACTGGGCCGCCGGGGGTGGTTCCTCCCACGCTTCCGCCGGACGCTCTACGGCAACTGACGTGGGCTCGCCGGGGATGTCCGTGCTGACCGCCGCAGCGTCCACGCCCCCAACCGCGCTAAGGAGCTCCTCCTTCACCACGTTGTCCCCGTCCCCGTTGACAGTTTCAAGGAACTCTTCGGGATTATCCGGTCTGCCCCGCCTTCGTTTCATCATCGCGTCACCTTCCTTATGCAGGCTGGGTGTAGAGTCTCTGCGCTAGCCTCTAAAAATCTCATTCAATCTCTCGTTGACCTGTATTATTTTCTGCTCCTGCTCTTCGCGCTCCTCGTCCGTGGCTTGAGAGAGCCGCATCTCCTCCTCTACGTTGAGGTCTCGGAGATAGCGCTCCTCCAGACGCCGGACACAATACTTGAGGTCTGTCTCTCGCTGTTTGCGGTCCGAAGGGGGTAACGCCTTGGCAAGCAGGCGCTCGAGGTGCTCTGTTAGCTCCTCATCCAGGGCGTCCTTCAGGCTATCTAGTGTGGAACATTCCATCCAATTTGTAAATACCTCACGGTTCTCCACCTGCCGGAAGTATTCCAGACGGAGTCCGGCGGCAGCTTTTTCACCCCCATCGGATATATTGCCGGATGTATTGGACGTATTAGCCTCCAACTCGTCGCGGCGACCGCTTTGAGGCGGCGGGGGCCGCCGGGCCTGTAGGGACCGGAGGTCCTGAAGAATGAGAGCAAGACAATACTCCTCCAGCGGGTCGTGGTCGAGCCTGCCGAATGGCGTTGTGGCAGCCGCCTGTCCCTGTGCGCCTCCTGGATACGAGCGGCGGTCCCGCCCTGGGCCAGGGCTGGCAGGCCCGCTCATGTACCCGGCCCCTCCCGGCCTGGGACGGCCCAAGCTGGCCTGAAGGGTTACTTCGCTCACGCCAAGGAGAGCGGCAAGGCGCTGGAAGTAATGGTCCTGCTGGAATGGGTCCGGGGTGGCTGCTATCAAAGGGAAAAGCAACTCTGCGAGCTTGGCTTTACCCCGGGGGGTGGTCGAGTCCAGACGCGTGGAGAGGGTTGTGAACAGATAGTCCATCAGGGGCACGGCGTTGGTCGTGAGGTTGGCCCATTCATCGGGACTCTCCAGGACTATCTCATCGGGGTCCTTCCCATCCGGTAGAGGGGCCACCTTGATGGACGGGGCCTCGGGGGACTCGTAGAGGGTAGCGCCCGGAGCACGGCCAACGGAGGACTTCTGGAACACATTCCAGGAAGATTCAAGGCTCCTCAGAGTGGCCTCCTGGCCCGCGGCGTCCGGGTCCAGGGCGAGGACGACTTCCCCGGGAGTCGCAGAGCCCGGCCTGCGGACCAGTCTTCGCACCAGGGACACCTGCTGCTGGGTGAGGGCGGTGCCCATAGAGGCAACGACGTTGGAGAACCCGCCCTGATGGGCTACGATGGCGTCCATGTAGCCTTCCACGATGACGACGCCCTTCTCCCGTACAGAGTCTTTGGCCAGGTGCAGCGCGTAGAGTATGTGCCCCTTGTCGAAGATGGGACTCCTGGGAGTGTTGAGGTACTTGGGATTGGAGTCGTCTAACGTCCTACCCCCAAAGCCGGCGAGCCGGCCTTCTGCGTCGCGTATGGGGACCATGAGACGCGACCGGAACATATCCCGGTATCCGCGCTCCTGGTTCCAGGTTATCACACCCGCCAGGGCCAGTTGCTCCAACATATACTCTTTAGATGTCAGATAGTCCTTCAGGGATGCGCCACCGGACGGGCTGAGGCCAAGCTGAAATTTATTGATTGTATCCCGTGTTAGGCCTCGCTTCTCAAGGTAAGCCCTGGCACTGGTGCCCTGCCTATCCGATAATAGAAGCTGGGAGAAGAACTCGCCGGCAGCCTCATTTATACGATAGAGGACGTCATCCTTGTCTCTCTGGCGGCTTCTCTGGGCCAAGACCACCCCGGCTTGCTGCGCCAACCGCTTCAGAGCCTCTCCAAAGTCCAGGTTGTCTATCCGCATGACGAATGAGAACACGTCGCCGCCGGTGGCGCAGGCGCCGAAACACCGCCAGCTCTGGCGTTCGGGAAAGACGTAGAAGGAAGGCGTCTTCTCGGTATGAAACGGGCAGACGGCCTTGTAGCTCCTGCCGGAGCGCTGCAACTGCGCGTACTGGGATACTACGTCCAGGATGTCCAGGCGGCTCTTTATTTCGTCTACTTCGGCCATAATCTTCATACCGGGGCTGCGATTTGGTGCATTTATATTCTAACACTGTTGGCGAACAGTTTCTAACGGGTCATTATCTCAGGGCCTTTCAATTGTCACCTCGAGCGGAGCGGGGGGTCTAATGTCCTTGCCTTCTTAGGCGTGCTGCTATCCAAGCATTTCAGATTCCTCGCTGCGCTCGGAATGACACGCGGCGGGGGCCTGTATTCACCTGGCGTCGAGAATTGAAAGACCCGGGTCATTATCTATCGCTGGGACCGGTAATGGCCCGGACCCGGCTGCTGCCCAGGGCTATGCCCAGGGCGAGGGCGACCACCAGCGCGCCGCCGATGGCGACGGCCAGGGGCGCAGATTTATGGTACGCAATCTGGCTGGACATGAGGCCACCCAAGGGTATCAGGCTCCAGGTTATGGAGTAGAAGCCCATGACTCTCCCTCGGAACCGGTCCGCCACAAAGGTATGAATGGTAGTCATCACCATCATCAGGTATATGGAGATGGACATATCTCCAAGGAACAACATCAGCATGGAGATCCCGTATAGCTCGGCGTTGGACGTGATGGCAAAGAGTATGAGAAACACGCCAAAGAAACCGGCCCCTCCGACAATCACCCAACCCCTGTGTTGAAACCTGGTCAGCCTGGCGCCGACGATGATGCCCGTTAAAGCTCCAAGGCCCGCGGCTCCCATGAGCAAGCCCAGCTTTTGCGCCCCTACCTTCAACACCTCATCGGCAAAAACGGGCATCAGGAAGACGTAGGACATGCCGAAAAAGCTGACACAGAAGGTCATGCCTATAAGGATGAAAAAGAGAGGAGTTTCTTTGATGAAGGTAAAACCCATCATCATCTCTTTGAACACCCGGCCCCCGGCCCGCTCCACCGGTGAGGGTCTCAGGGTCTGGGACACCAGGGAGAGGGTAAGGAATCCGGCTGCGCTGACGAATATAGCGGCAGAGATGGCCGTCGTCGGCTCGGAGATAGTCGTCATCTGCTCAACGATTACCCCGGCTATGGCAGGGGCAAAGATGCGCGTGCCCGTCCAGACTGAGGAGTTGAGGGCCACCGCCGCGGGCAAGGCTTTCCGGTCTATCAGGCGGGGGAAGATGCTCTGCCGGGTGGGGTTGTCAAAGGCCTGCACGGTGCCGATAAGGAAGGCGCCGACCAGAACGTGCCAATGGGTTATCTCCTTCGTCAAAGTCAGCACAGCCACCCCAAGGACTATCCCACCGGTGATGGACTGGGTGAGGCCGAGCAGGTGCTTGGGGTTGAGCTTATCGGCGAAGACGCCGCCGAAGAGGTTCAGGAGGATGGCGGGCACAGCGATGGCGGTGCCCATATATCCCAGGTATCTGGCATCTCCGTCCAGCTCGTGGGAGATTAGCCATCCCAGGCAGAACAGGACCAGCATCTGGTAGCCGGTGACCGACGCCACCATGCCAAGCCAGTAGTTGCGAAAGTCGGGGTATCTGAGAGCGCTGGGGAGATGTACTCTTGCCCACAGGGGGGTCAATGACCCCGCGAGCCTGGGCAGGGAGGTCTTGATCACGGGCTAGTCTCTCTGGGGTATGGTGCCCCAGGTCAACTCGTCGGCGTTGGGGACCAGGTTCTTCTCTCTAGCCATATCGCGGACCTGAAGGAGGGTCGAGTTGACTTCGGAAGTAAGGTATACCCAGTCGGGCTCTTCGGGTATCCAATAGGGGGAATTGATACGCACTACCTTCCTCTCCTGTGCGTTCAGGTAGATGCCGAACCTGGAGATCTGCTGCATTTTTCCTCTCCTTTGCAGTGGGTCGGGGGGCTATCCTCTACTCGCTGTCTCCCGGGTAGCGTAATATCCCCTGTACTCCGGAGGCAGGAGGGCAGCGATGCGGTACATAATCATGTCAGTCATGTGCTCCAGCAGAGGCCGGCTGAGCTTGCCTTCCACCACAGGAAGGGTAAAAGGCTCCCCAATTGTGACTTTCATGGGACACATGGGGAAGGCTATCCTCCAGAACCCTTTGATGCTCTCCGTCCCGGTGATGGCTACGGGCAGAATAGGGGACTGGGACTTGGCAGCTATATATGCCACTCCCGGCTTTCCCCTATTCATCCCCTCACCTCGGCTGCGAGTGGCTTCCGGGAAGAGGACTATCGAGTGGTCTTGCTTGAGGAGCTTCAGGTTCCACCTCAGGGCGTCTATATCCCCTCCGTCCCGGTCCACGGGGTGGACGCCGACGGCTGTGAAAAGGGAAGAGGCCACGGGATTGGAGAACAGTCCGCGCTTACCCAGGAAGTGGAGCTTTCGGGGGATGCTGGATGCCAATATGGGTGGGTCGGCATTGCTCAGGTGGTTGGAGGCTACAATCAAAGGTCCTTTAGGGGGCACTGCTTCTTTTCCTTCCACCTCCCACTGGGCGAAGGCGGTGAAGCACAGCTTTGCCAGGCCGGTCCCCAGCATATAGCATATAGCCATTAATTCTCCCCTACAAGGTCCATCACTCGCTGGATGACCTGGCCCAGGTCAATATCATCGGTGTCCACCAGTGTGGCGTTGGGCGCGGGGCGCAGAGGCGAATGGGCCCGACCTGTGTCCAGATCGTCCCTGGCCTCCAGGTCCTTCAGGACCTGGTCGTACTCTACATCGTAACCTTGCCGTGTCAATTCCATATAGCGTCGCTCGGCCCTCTTGGAGACGGAGGCTACCAGGAACAGCTTGAGGTCGGCATAGGGCAGCACCACCGTGCCTATATCCCTGCCCACGACCACGATCCGGCCCTCCAAGGCAATCTCACGCTGCTGTTCGACGAGGGCAGTCCGTACATCCGGGACCTTGGAAACCAGAGAGACTGCCCGGTCCACTTCCGGCCGGCGTAGCTCCTCCGAGACCTCCCGGCCATCTACGATGATAACGCCCTCGTCCCCGTCCTTGAGTCCCATGACTGTCTCCCCGGCGAGGCGGCCAAGGGCGCTCTCATCCTCTACGTCTATGCCTCGGTCCAGCGCCAGCCATGTGATGGCCCGGTACATAATTCCGGTGTCCAAAAACCGGTATCTCAACTCTCTCGAGAGCAGCTTCCCCACCGAGGTCTTGCCTGCGGCCACCGGCCCGTCTATTGCTATTATAGCTGGCCTTGGCAATCTCTCGTCCAAACAGTGTAGTATGGAGCTACGGCGTCCGCTTTAAGGTCTCGCGTGAAGACCTGCAAGCTATAAGCAGTATACATTACCTGGGCTGGACTGCATAGTTATGACCCTTCTCTCGAAGATAAACATGGGACAGGCCGGCGTGCTTGCGGCCTCGGGCATTGTGGTCGCCATTTGCTGCCTCGCTGCTATCTTCCACACCTTTCCCGGGGATGAAGGCGCCTTGAGAAGGTTCCAGGAGTTCCGGAGTCCCGTGCTGACCGACGCGGCGGTGGCCGCATCCTACCTGGCCTATCTTTGGGTCGCCATAGGCTCGGTCATCGCCGTCTCTCTAGTCCTGTGGATAGGCCCCTGTATAGGAAGGAGAAGGTCCGACGCGGTGGCCGTTCTTCTCGTATTCATTCCCGACGGAATCAATGCAGGCTTGAAAGAGCTGATAGCCAGGCCGAGGCCCGAGCTCTCCCTGCTGGACTCCTCACCGGAGAGCTTTGCCTTCCCCAGTGGGCACTCCATCCACGCTTTTCTATTTTTCGGGCTACTCATATTCATATTGGGAGAGCTGATAAAGCCTCCCTGGCTGCGGATAGGGGTCCAGGTGCTGCTGGGGCTGGCGATACTGTCTGTGGGGGCGTCCAGGGTATACCTGGGGGTCCACTGGCCTAGCGACGTTATCGGGGGCTACCTGCTGGGCGGGTTCTCTTTGATGATAATTCTGTGGGTGCGAAAAAAGCTCTTTTTTGATGGCCGAGAATGATTCTTTCTAAGCATGGTGCTGTGATAGGCTTTGATAGAGTGAGATTCACCCCCTGGGACTTGAACCGGACACCTCCGGAGGTGGGATGAACTGGTTGGACATTGTTATACTGGTGTCAATCGCGTGCATTGCCCTCATCGCTTTGCGACTGGGTGGGGTACACGTAGGCGCAACAGGGGTGGGAATACTCGCCGGCATCGCCCTGGCAAGCCGCCTGCATGAGCGGGTCAGTCCCCTCTTCTCCCGGTTCATGGATAGCGAAAACGGCGCTGAAATTGCCGCCTTCATCGCTATCTTCATCGCAATGGTGATAGTGTCGTTATTGTTGGGTTCCATAGTCCAGGCCTTGTCCCGCAGGGTGGCGCTGGGATGGATAGACAGGGTGACGGGCCTGGCCCTGGGAGTGGTTGTGAGCCTCGCCATAGGCTCCGCCGTGCTCTCCGCCATACAGAGCTACCCCATCCTTGGGCTGGACGACACCATCAGCGCTTCCTTCTTGGGCGCCTTCCTGGCAGACAACTTCGACGTAGTCCTGAGGGGCTTGGCGTTCATCCCCGACGACCTGGGCATCTGAATATAATAGCCTGAATACGACAGAAGGTCCCCTCTCTCGCAGAGACGCAGGAAGCCCATCTCCGGCAAGGACCGGTGCCTCTGTATCAGGGCCTTTCCACTGTCACCCCGACCTTTCATTGTCACCCCGAGCGAAGCGAGGGGTCCAGAGTCCTTGTTATTCGCGCCTCTCTGCTGCCGAAGAATTTTAGATTCCTCGCTGCACTCGGAATGACACACCCTTTGAAAACATTCTCGAACTGTGCCCTGCCTGGCGTAATGCGGGTGTAATACGTCGGATATGTGGCGCGGCTGTAAAAAGATTCATAATGTCCCCTGGGTATGGTACAATTGGCTACCCAAACTATCTTGATAAATAGCTTTTTCAGTCCGAATCGGCGTTGCTCTTCGGTATGAAAAGGGCCCGAGTCCGGGGGACGTGGATGGGATAGCCGGTGCTGCATGGAGAGAAGCGGAAGATGGTTAAAGCGGTTTTCTTCGACTTTTACAACACTCTCGTGCGATTTTGGCCTCCGCTGGATGAGATACAGCAAGCGTCGTGCAAGGAACTGGGCCTGAGCGTAAACAAGAAGGAGATACGAAAGGGCTACTCCATCGCCGACGAGTACATGAGCATGGAGAACGCGAAGAAACCCCTGGCCGACCGCTCCACAGAGGAACGGGACCGCTTTTTCGCCGAATATGAGAGGCTCATCCTCGAAGGCGCGGGCCTGAGCGTATCCCTGCGTCTGGCACAAGAGGTCTGGCGGATGGCAATTCAGGTCCCCAAGGACTTCGCCCTCTTCGACGACGTAGTGCCCGCGCTGGAGACCCTCAAGAGTCGTGATATTGTCCTGGGAGTGATCTCCAATCTACGACGGGACATGGCCGAGCTGAGCAAGCAGCTTGGCCTGGACCCGTACCTGGACTTCTGCGTCACCTCAGCGGAGGCGGGCGCGGAGAAGCCCCACCCGCTCATCTTCCACACCGCCCTCAAGAGGGCACGCGTTGCCCCCGAGGAAGCCGTTCACGTGGGCGACCAGTACCAGTCCGACGTTCAGGGGGCCAGGGCAGTCGGCATAGTGCCGGTGCTGGTAGACAGGGAAGGGTGGTACGAGAGTATCAACGACTGTTCCAGGATACACAGCCTTCCCGAGCTGGACCGGCTGCTGGATGAGGGTCTTTAGTCCCCGGCACGACGGCCACGCACCAGGTCACGGGCCTTCGGCCAGCGCGGGCAACCGCTCCCTGAAGGCCAGGAACCTCTCTAAGACCTCCACCAGGGTCCCCCTCCAGCTGTCTCCCTCCAGGCGTACCCTTATATGCACCTGCTGGTTGCCCACCCTCGCCAGAGGCCCCAGGGCCTTCTCCAGGGCAAGCCTCGCACCGCCCACGGCTTCTTGCAATGCAAGGGTAACGGTGGAGTTGGATTGGGTTATGGACTCGACGCCCGCCTCACCCGCCAGGAGCTTCAGGTCCAGCAAGTAAAGCAGGTTCTCCACGACCTGGTGCAAGGGTCCGAACCGGTCGCGAAGCTCCTCGCGGATGTCGTCCACTTCCTGGCGGCGCTGTGCCCTGGTGAGACGCTGGTAGATGGCCAGCCGCGTGGGCAGGTGAGAGACGTAGCCCTCGGGTATGTGGGCGGATACGGGGAGGCTCACCCTGGCGGGGGCCGTGGTGGCCTGGTCTTCGACCGGCCCGTTACCGTTCTGCTCCATCCTTGCCTCCATCACTGCCTCGTTGAGCAAGTGGGTGTAAAGCTCAAAGCCTACGGAGTGGATGTGGCCGCTCTGCTCAGCGCCCAGAACGTTTCCGGCGCCCCTTATCTCCAGGTCCCTCATGGCGATTCTGAAACCCGTACCCAGCTCCGTAGCCTCCAGGATGGCCTTGAGCCGCTTGCCCGCCGCCTCCGTTATACGCGTACGGCGCGGTATGAGCAGGTACGTATAGGCCCGATGGCTGCCCCGTCCCACGCGTCCCCTGAGCTGGTAAAGCTGGGAGAGGCCAAACCGGTCCGCCCTGTCTATGATGAGGGTGTTGGCATTGGGTATGTCCAGACCGGACTCGATGATGGTAGTACATACCAGCACATCTATCTCGTCGTGGGCAAAGGCTACCATGACCTCCTCAAGCTTGCCTTCGGCCATCCTGCCATGACCGACGGCTATCCTGGCCTGGGGGACCAGATTTCTCAGATTGTCGGCCACGCGCTCGATGGTCCGGACGCGGTTGTGCAGGAAAAAGACCTGACCTCCCCGCTCGAGCTCCCTCACGATCGCTTCCTTTATTATGTCGTCGCTATACTCGCTTACGTAGGTCTTCACCGGCAGGCGCTCTTCGGGCGGGGTCTCCATCGTGCTCATGTCCCTTATGCCCGACAGACCCATGTAAAGGGTACGGGGTATGGGCGTGGCGCTGAGGGTCAGCATATCCACTTCCCGGCGCATGCGCTTCAACCGCTCCTTGTGAGCTACGCCAAAGCGTTGCTCCTCGTCCACCACAATCAGGCCGAGGTTCTTGAACGTTACATCCCTCTGAAGGAGCCTGTGGGTCCCTATAACTATGTCCACAGTGCCGAGCTTCAGACCTTCGATGACATCTTTCTGTTCCTTGCGAGTGCGGAAGCGGCTGAGTATCTCCACCCGGACGGGGAAGGGGCTAAGTCTCTCGCCAAAGGTGGCGTAGTGCTGCTGGGCCAGCACTGTGGTGGGGACCAGGAGGCCCACCTGCATACCGTCGTTGATGGTCTTGAAGGCGGCCCGGAGCGCCACCTCCGTCTTGCCGTAGCCCACGTCTCCGCAGACCAGGCGGTCCATGGGGCGGACCTGCTCCATCTCCTGCTTTACTTCCTGGATAGTCTTTTCCTGGTCGGCGGTCTGCGCATAGGGAAAGGAGTCTTCCATCTCCCTCTGCCAGAGCGAATCAATGGAGAAGGCGTGGCCCTGGGCAACCTGGCGGGCGGCGTAAAGCTCCAGCAGCTCCTGGGCCATCTCGCGGGTCGAGTTTTTTACCCGCTCTTTGACTCTGCTCCACTCGGCGGTGCCCAAGCGTGTGAGATTGGGAGTCTGGTCGCCCGTTGCCTGGTAGGGAGAGACCCTATCCAGATGGTCGGTGGGCACGTAGAGCTTGTCCCCCTCCGCGTATTCCAGGACCAGGTACTCCTTCTGGTCCCCATTGGCTTCCATGTTGGTCGTACCCGCAAAGCGGGAGATGCCGTGGTCAATATGGACCACGTGCACCCCGGGGACCAGCTCGGACAGGAAGGCTTCCCGCTTGACGGGCGTCCTTACCCTCGGTCGCCGCTCCTTGGGAGTGCCGAAAAGCTCCGAGTCGGTGAGCAGGGTCAGGGCTTCCCCGTTCAAGGGCAAGGTCCAGCCTTCCCTCAAGGCGCCGCTCAAGAGGCTGAGGCTGCCCGGCGGCGGTGGGGAGTCCAGCCCGGGAAGGACGGTCGCAGTCACGCCCGCTTCAGCCAGGAGCTCCGAGAGGCGGCGGGCATGGTGGCTCACCATCACCACCCTGCCGCCTTCGCCAAGCAGCCGGCGAGCATCGTTGGAGAACAGATGGGGCTTGCCATAGTATGACGGAGGGGGCTGGAAGTCGAGGCCGTCTTCTCCGCCGGTCCAGCCGCCGACCAGCAGCCTCGGCCTGCTTCCCATCGCCTCCTGGAAGCCGTCCCAGGACAGCTGGGGGGATGGAAAGCCCGTGGGCAGCTCGCCCCTATCCTCTCTGGCAACCCTCAGCTGCGCGGTCCGGTCTGCCAGCTCCAGGGCCTCCGATTCTATCTCGCCGTCCCTGTCCAGGAGCAGGAGTCCATCACTGGGAAGATGGTCAAGAAGACACCCGTGATTCAGAAGGCCGTTATACAGGGGTAACTCCTCTACCTCCCTGCCCGAGAAGAGGGAAGCAAGCTCCTCCTCGAAGCGCTCCCTGGCAGCGGGCGTACAGCGAGCGAAGTCCATCGCGCCGATAATCCGGGAGGCCCGGTCCATGTCCGCCAGCGACGGGAGGACCTCCCTGGCTGGTATGACGGTAACTCTATCCACTACGCGCACCGACCGTTGGGAAATGGGATCAAAGAGGCGGATGCTCTCTATCTCGTCGCCCCAGAGCTCTATCCTGGCCGGCAGAGGAGAGGAAGGCGGGTAGACGTCTATGATGTCCCCCCTGTGGCTGAAGGAACCCGGGACCTCCACGCCCTCCTCCCTCTGGTAGCCCAGGGCCACCCAGAGGGAGAACAGGTCCGCCAGGCGTACTTTCGCCCCCACCTCCAGGGTATGGCAAGCCTCGGCGAGCACCTCCGGGGAAAAGGTCCTTCGCAGGGCTGCCGGGGTGGACGCCACGACCAGAGGAGGTTGGCCGCTAACCCCATTCGCTTCTTTCGCGCTGTCACTATCCCCGTCAGGGCCGTGCCGGAGGGAGGCCAGGGCCATAATCCGCTGGTTGTTCGTGGCGGCATCAGCCGCGAGGCGCTCGAAGGGCAGCACTTCCGGCTCCGGGAAGAGATGCACCGGGGCTGCGTCACCCAGATAGAAGAGGCACTGGTCGTGGAGACGTCGGGCATCTTCGGGTCGAGGCGTGATAACCAGCATAGGGATGCCGAGGCGATGCCAGAGGGCGGAGACGAGGTATGGCCTGGCCGAATCCGGCGCCGCCGTCCGTTGGACGGTCCTGCCCGACCTGACGCCTTCTACCAGGGCTTGGTAGGAGGGATGACCGTTAAGTAGCTCAAAAAGACCTTTAAGGCTCATAAGACCGGGAACCGGCACCACGATTAGACCAGGGTACTGCCAGATGCAGTACCCTGGTCTCTATAGGGTCATATTCAGGAGGAGTCATCTACCAACTGCGCGCCGATCACTGTGCAACGTCGTGCAATGACGGTGTGTCTTCTGTCAACCACAACGTATATATCAGCGCGGCTTAGCCACTTCGCGCCCCTCCTCCGATAGCGGGCACGAAGTGAACTTCGCTCTTCTCGCCAATCTTCTCCAGCAAGCCCATGCGGGCTACTTCGCCATCTATGGCCACGGAGATATTGGGCCTGATTTGTCCGTCTTCCACCAGCCGCTCTTTCATCCCCGGGTAGGACTCCTCAAGGGCATCAACGATTTGCCGCACGCTGGTCCCTTCGATGTTGACCTGCTTGACGCCGCCACTGAGGGATTGGAGCATGGTAGGGATGAACACGGTCGGCATGGCCTTATCTTCCTTCCTTCTTCCAGGAGGCTTCCAGTACCTTTCCGGGACTCATGGGCAGCTCTGTCAGCCGGACTCCAATGGCGTCGTAGATGGCATTGGCGATGGCGGCCATGGGCGGCACGATGGGGACTTCGCCCACGCCTCGCGCCCCGTAGGGATGGCCGGGATTCGCTACTTCAACGATAACAGTATCTATCATGGGGAGGTCCAGGCTGGTGGGCATTCGATAGTCGAGGAGGCTGGAGTTCATCATCTGTCCACTGTCGTTGAAGAAGTACTCTTCGTTCAAAGCCCAGCCGATACCCTGGACCACGCCGCCCTGCATCTGCCCTTCCACGTAGCTGGGGTGAATGGCCTTGCCGGCGTCCTGGGTGGCCGTGTAGCGGAGTATGTCCACCTTGCCCGTCTCCGGGTCCACTTCCACGTCAACGATGTGGGTGGCAAAGGTGTTGCCCACGCCCTTCGGGTCAACACTGGAAGTCCCGATAATCGTGCCACCCCTTGAGAAGGGGGTCGCGAACTGGCCGGCCACCTCTTTGAAGGTCATGCTCAGCTGTGGGTCCGAGCGGTGGTAGAGCGCGCCGTCCCTGTATTCGACGTTCTCCGCCGGCGTGTCCCAGACCTGGGCTACCCGCTCGATCATCTTCCTTTTTACCTCCTCGGCGGCCTCGATGGCGGCCCAACCGGTGGCGAAGGCCGTGCGGCTGCCGCCGGTGACCGCGGTGAACCCGATGGAGTCGGTATCCACCACCGTGGGCTTGACATCCTCATAAGGGATTCCCAGGGTTTCCGCCGCCTGCATGGCGATGGCCGCCCGGGTGCCGCCGATGTCCACCGAACCCTCGACGAGGTTCACAGTGCCGTTGGCATTCACGCTCATGGTGACGCTGGACTGGAACCCCACGTTGAACCAGAACCCGGAGGCCACGCCCCGGCCGCGATACTTGCCCTCCACAGGGGTCTTGTAGTGCTCGTGGTCCTTGGAGGCCTGCAAGCATTCCTGATGGCCCACACGACCATAGACGGGTCCCTCAACACGGCGTGACCCCTCTTTGGAGGCGTTGAGAAGACGAAACTCGACGGGGTCCATGCCCAGCTTCCGGCAAATCTCGTCCACCACCTGCTCCACCGCAAAGGCCGCCTGGGGAGCGCCGGGGGCGCGGTAGGCTGCCGTCTTGGGCTTGTTCAACACCACATCGTAGCCGTCGGCCTTGCCATTGGGGTAGTCATAGCAGGCGAAGGCGCACATGACGGCCTGGCTCACGGAGGAGCCGGGATAGGCCCCGGCCTCAAGGGCGAATGCCCCCTCACAAGCGGTGATCTTCCCGTCTTTGGTAGCCCCCATCTTGACCTTCATCCAGGACCCAGGGGCCGGGCCGGAGGACTCGAAGACCTCGGCCCTGGTCATGATTAGCTTGACGGGCAGACCGGCCTTCCTGGAGAGCAACGCAGCTACCGGCTCCAGATAGATGACAATCTTACCACCGAAGCCGCCCCCGATTTCCGAGGGGGTGACTTTGATCTTCGAGATGGGATGCCGCAGGACTTCCGAGACGGAGTCCCGGACCATGAATGGAGCCTGGGTGCAGTCCCAGATGTCCAGCTGCCCGTCCTTCTTCCAGAAGGCGGTGGAGGCGTGGGGCTCGATATAGCCCTGGTGCACCGAGGCCGTTTCATACTCGTGCTCCACTATGACGTCGGCCTCGGAAAAGCCCTTGTCAATATCACCCATCTCGAACCTGAAATGGGTGGCGATATTGCTGGGCTTGTCGCCGGTCTCACCCAACTCGCTGGTGTGGAGGTCCTCGTGAAGCAGGGAGGCGTCTTCCTTCATAGCCTCACGTACCGTCATGGACGGGGGCAGCACCTCGTACTCGACCTTGATGAGGTTAACCGCCTCCTCCGCCGCGTGGGGGTCCATGGCAGCCACGGCGGCAACGGGGTGTCCCTTATAGAGCACCTTATCGCTGGCCAGGATATTATCGCTCTGGAACTTGAACTTCCGGTAGCCGTCGCCCAACTCTTCTTTGGATGCGGACGCGAAGGGCAGGTCCTTTCCTGTCACCACGGCCTTGACGCCGGGGTAGGCTTCAGCCTGGCTCGTGTCTATGGACTTGATTCTGGCGTGAGCGTGAGGACTCCGGAGCACCTTGCCGTGAAGCAGTCCGGTAAGCTGGATGTCCGCGCCATACTGGGCGCGTCCGGTGACTTTATCCTCGCCGTCGGGCCGGACGGGTCGCTTCCCGACGACATTGTACTCGACCTGGGACAGCACTATGTTAGAAGCCATTATCGTTCCACCTTCCTTCTTCCTTAACTTAGTTATATCCAGAACCCAAGCGCGCCATCACATCCAGCGTAGCCGGAGGGGGCGCTGCCGTCGCGGATGAGTTTCTCTCAGGAAATTATAACACCAGGCGCAAGGGATTGCACCGCTATGCCAGCGCCATCTTTCACTCCCCCGAAAATAGCCTGTAACTCCCTATACGATTACTCATAGGAATCACTATGGCCTTGTGAGGCCACATAAGGGGATGAAAGCCCTATTTTCATGGTAATCACTATGGCCTTGCCAGGCCGCATCAAGGGGGATGAAAATGGCGGCTGGACTCCCCCGTCGTCACTCCCCTGCTTTCGCAGGGGCAGGCTCCACGAAAGTGGGATTCCAGGGACCCGGGGGCTGTGGATACCCGTTCCCCGTTTTCACGGGGACAAGCTTCACGGGTATGACGAAGGGTATTTTCATGGTAATGGCGGGGGGTTCAATTCATTGCTGGTCTGTCAGCCGGCCGGTCTCCCACAAGTAAAGCCGCGCCAGCCTAAGCTCATCGTAGGCAAAGGCCCCGCCCAGGTGGTCCATAACGGGCGCCAGGAATTGGCTGCCGCATTCCAGGAATGCAGCTTCTATCTTCGCCATGTATTCCGGCGGGGGAAGCAGGTGGACCAGGTCGAGGTTTTCCCGGGCCATTGCCAAGTGCTCCAGGTGGTTGACGATGGTCGTTTCGGCCAGGCCGCGATGTTGAGCAATCTCACTGATGGGCAGCTTTTGCAGAAGAAGCTGCTTGGTCGCATCGTAGGTTGACCCTTTGCGCTGCACCGAGCGAGTCCTATCCCGGCTTTCTTCACGGTCTCTTTCCCTGCGACGGGCTGGAATATTCCGTTCCGGCAGGTCGTTGGCGCGGGCGTAGTCCGTGATTGCGGCCAGAAATTCATCGCTGAATTGTTCCAGCTTGGCCTTGCCTACCCCGGAGATGCGCGAGAAACTCACCCGGCTTTGGGGGAAATAGACCGCCATCTGCTGGAGGGCGGCATCTCCGAAAATGACGTAGGGCGGCACATTCCTTTCGTCCGCCATCCTCTTCCGCAGAGTACGCAGTCGCTCAAAAAGGGCCCGGTCGTACTCCGGGGCTGCGGCATCGTGGGCCGGGGCGACCTCGGGGCCGGACATGGGCCTGGCGAGGGTCAGTCTTTCCCGTTGGCGCAGGAATGACCGCCCCGACTGGCTCACCGCAAGGGTTTGATACTCGCCTTCGCTTTTTACCAGCAGTCCTTTCGCCGACAATAGGCCAACAATCTGCTTGAGTTCGTCGGCAGAGAAGTCCGGCGCGATGCCGTGTACGCTGAGCCGGTCATGGCCTTGAGCCAGGACTCGCTTGGTTTTTTCTCCCTTCAAAACCCCGACGACGTGATTGGCCCCGAACCGTTCGCCGGTGCGGATTACAGCGGAGAGAATCTTCTGGGCGATTTCAGTGGCATCGAACTCCTCTTTGTCGCTCAGGCAGAAGTCGCACCCGCCGCAATTTTCCTCCTCCCATTGCTCTCCGAAATACTCCAGGATGAACCGCCGCCGGCAGGTGTGCAGCTCGCAGAACTCTATCATCTGGACCAGCTTTTGCCGGGCGTTTCCCCGCTCGGCGTCGTTCTCTATCCGGTCTATGAAGTAGTCCTGCTTGAACTTGTCGCCGAAGGAGTAAAAGAGAACGCAATCGCTGGGCAGCCCGTCCCGTCCGGCCCGGCCCGTCTCCTGGTAATACCCCTCCAGGGATTTGGGCAGGGCGTAATGAACGACCAGGCGAATGTCCGGCTTGTCTATGCCCATGCCGAAGGCGATGGTGGCGACGATGATGGGCACCCGGTCGCGGATGAACTTCTCTTGGGTCTCGATTCGCACCGGATTATCCAGACCGGCGTGGTAGGGCAGAGCCTTGAACCCCTGGGCGTTCAGGTCGGCGGCCAGGGCCTCGGTGTCTTTGCGGGAGAAGCAGTAGATGATGGCCGGCTGGTCACGGTGCTTCCGGAGCAGGGCCAACAGGCTGGTGAAGGCGCTATCTTTGGGCTGTACCAGGTAGGCGAGGTTGGCCCGGTTGAAGCTGGAGATGAAAGTGCGCCCATCCTGGAGGGAAAGCTGGCCTATAATATCTTCCCGCACCCGCTCCGTGGCGGTGGCGGTAAGGGCGATTACCGGGGTTTGTGGAAAATCCTGCCGCAGCATCTTCAAGTTGCGGTAGTCCGGGCGAAACTCGTGGCCCCATTCGGAAATGCAGTGGGCTTCGTCAATCGCGATGAGGCTGATGTTCAGGGCACATAAGAAGTCTCGGAAGGCGGACAGGGCCAGGCGTTCCGGGGCCAGGTAAAGGATTTTGGTTCCTCCCCGCCGGGCCTGGGTCTGCACACGGGCGATTTCCGAAGCGGTGAGGGAGCTATTGATGAACTCCGCCGGGATGCCGTTGGCTTTGAGGCCGTCCACCTGGTCTTTCATCAGGGCAATGAGAGGCGAGATTACCAGGGTCAGGCCGTCGAGGCACAGAGCGGGTAGCTGGTAGCACAGGGACTTGCCCCCGCCGGTGGGCATCAACACCAGGGTATCGCTGCCGGCGAGCACGTTGGCGATGATCTGCTCTTGGAGAGGGCGAAAGTGGTCGTACCCGAAGCGAGTCTTGAGTATGCGAAGGGGGTCTCCGGCATTGAGCATGGGCGGATTGTATCATGCTACGGCATGGTGACGAAATGCAGCGTCGCGGCCGTTTTCGTCTCTCATACGCGGCCCGGCCCGCCTGCGACAGGCAGGCCGAGGCCGACGCAATTCCCCAAAACCGGATTCAAGATAGGCGGTCCAGCACCCCCCTCACCAGCTCGACGAAGGGCCTGGGACCGAGGCGGCAAACGGTTAGCCCGTCGAGGGAAGCCAGGTCCAGGGTCTTCTCGCCCTTGTCAGCCGCTCCTTCCACTCCGGCCAGTATCTCGCTCCAACGGCGGTCGTCGTCGCTTCCATTGGCTCCGGCCGGGGGAGCAAGGTAGACGGTCGTGGCGGACGGGCTATCAAACAGCGCCAGCAACGGGATAGCCCCGGCATCCAACCCCAACTCCGCCAGTAGCCCTTTCACCGTACTGGAGACGCCATGCTGTCCGAAGATTACCAGGTGATGGAAGGCAGCGGCGCGGGCTTCATAGCTGGAGCGGAACTGCCGGAAGACGTCGTGGGCGCTCTTGTCGTCGGCGGACACCAGGAACATGGCGTGGGCCGGGAATGAGTCCACTTCACCGGCGGACAGGCCATTGTACCACCGGGTGAGTTTATCGAAGTCGTGACTGTCGGCGCGACTGGTCATCCTGAAATCCATCCTTGCCTTTGTGAGCCATAGACTGAGGCGGGTACTCTACTGTGGGAGTACCCGCCTTGGTCAGCGTATCAGTATGAAGAGATGGGGAGGAGCCTCCGAACACCTAGTTCAGATGGTATATCCTGGCTATGTTCTGGCCGGCGATTTTGGCCTTCTCCTCCTCCGTGCAATCGGCCAGGACTTCCTCGATAATCTGGCGGCTCCTCGGGAAGGTGGACTCAGGGTGGGGATAGTCCGAACCCCAAGCCAGGTTATCCACGCCTATGATGTGGCGGTCCCTTACGCCCAAGCCGTCTTCCTGGAAGGCGAGGGTCACGTTGCGGTGGAAGTAGTCGCTGGGCAGCACGCCCTCTTCCTTGAAGGTGTACCAGGCTCCCGTGGGAGGCCTCTGGGTGTAGTTATAGTCCAGTCGGTCCAGGAAGTGGGGCGCCCAGGACAGCTCCATCTCCACCGAGATTACCCGCAGGTCGGGATAGCGCTCGAATACGCCGTTGAAGATCATGTTGGCAAGGGACATCCGGACCCAGTAGTCAACGTTGGTGAATCCCGCTGCGCCGAAGGCCTCGATGTCCACGGCAGGCCCGCCCGGGACCCAGCGATTGGTGGCGATATGGAGGCTGAGGGGCATCCCCAGGTCCTGAGCGGCAGCCCAGAGGGGTTCGTACTCGGGCGAGGCATAGGACCTGTCCTCCGGGGGGTATACGGTAATCATGGCCCCCACGAGGCCCATCTTGTGGCAGCGCTCCATCTCTTTGATGCCCACCTGCACGTCGTCTATGTTGAGGGCGGCAACGCCCTTGAGCCGGTTGGGGACGGCTTTGCAAAACTCGGCAATCCAGTCGTTATACGCTTTGAATACGGCCGTCAGGAGCTCGCCGTCCGGCACGCCATACAGCAGAAGGCCGTTGGTGGGATAGAGTATCCCTACGTCAATCCCGTCGAGGTCCATGTCTTTCACATGCTCTTCGGGGATGTAGCCGCCGGGCCTTATCTGGTCCGACGCGCCCGCGAAGCTCAGGTTTTCCGGGTTCTCGAACCTCTTGCCCGCCTGGCCTCCTCCGGAAGCGCCGCTCGTACCCTTCAGGCCGTCGCATATCCACCAGTCGCTGTTGTCTTCCTCGCGGTGGACCATGCGCGGTGCCCGGTCCCTATATTTGGGCTCAACCCTCTTCTCCCAAAGGTCCGCTGGCTCAAAAATATGGGAGTCCGACGATATGACTCTGTAATTAGCCATAGCTAACCCTCCTGTGCTTTATTATGTAAGTTGGCCCCCTTAGCCTGTATTTATACTACAGGGTCTAGGACGTGTCAAGACATATCTCCAGGTAAGAACATCACACGTCCACTGAATACGTAATGTTCCCCTTTACCGGTTATGGCATCGG
Source organism: Dehalococcoidia bacterium (assembly GCA_965197405.1). Classification (GTDB taxonomy): domain Bacteria; phylum Chloroflexota; class Dehalococcoidia; order Lucifugimonadales; family JAGWBF01. The sequence continues at coordinate 706,698 of OZ240206.1, forward strand.
GATGATGACTCACCCCCAGAGCCTATACGGACGCGGCGCGCCCGCAGCCCTGCCGCTATGCCTTGTCCTTCTCCCACAGGGCTTCAAGGATGTTGCCGGGCGACATGGGCAGCCTGGTCATCCTCGTACCAATCGCCTGGTTTATGGCGTTGGCTATGGCGGCCATCGGGGGCACAATGGGCACTTCCCCCACCCCGCGCACGCCGTAGGGATGGCCGGGATTCGCCACCTCCACTATGACGGTGTCTATCATCGGCAGGTCCAGGCTCGTGGGCATGCGATAGTCGAGGAAGGTGGGGTTGGCCATCTCGCCATTTTCGTTGAATACGTACTCCTCGTTCAGCGCCCAGCCGATGCCCTGGACTGCTCCGCCCTGCATCTGTCCCTCCACGTAGCCGGGATGGACGGCTTTCCCGGCATCCTGCAGCGCGGTGTAGCGCAGAATGTCCACCTTGCCAGTCTCCGGGTCCACCTCCACGTCCACGATATGAAGGGCGAAGGCCACCCCCACGCCTCGGGGGTCCACGTTGGCCCGCCCGACGATGGGGCCTCCGGTGCCGTTCAGCATTCCCGCCAGCTGCTTGAATGTGAAACGCAGCTCCGGGTCGGACTTATGGGCAATGACGCCGTCGGTGTAGTCCACATCCTCGGGGGAAACGTCCCATACCCTGGCGGCCCGCTCCACTATCTGGCGCCTCACGTCCTGAGCCGCCTCGTAAGAGGCCCATCCGGTCTTGAAGGCGACTCCGCTTCCGCCGGTCATGGAGGTGTAGCCCACCACGCTGGTGTCTCCCACCAATGGCTGGATGTCTTCGGCGGCGATGCCCAGCACTTCCGCCACATGCATAGCCGCGACCGCCCTGGAGCCTCCGATGTCCACCGAGCCTTCGACCAGGTTGACGGTCCCGTCGGCGTTCACGCTGGCCGTGGCGCTGGAGGGACCCGCGTTGTTGAACCAGAAGCCACTGGCGACGCCCCGTCCACGGTTGGGACCCTCCAGGGGCGCGGAGTAGTGCTCATGCTCCTTGGCAGCCTGAATCATCTCCAGGTTGCCTATGCGGGGGAACATGGGGCCGGTGACTCGCCGTGTACCTTCCTTCGCTCCGTTGAGGGAACGAAATTCCAGGGGGTCCATGCCAATCTTTTCGCATATCTCGTCAATGACGGTCTCGGCGGCGAAGGCGGCGGCAGGGGCGCCGGGCGCCCTGTAGGCGGCCGTCTTGGGCTTGTTCAACACCACGTCGTACCCCTCTATACGAGCGTTTGGGATGTCGTAGGGGCCAAAGATGCACTGGCAGCCGGGGTTCACGGGCGACCCGGGAAAGGCGCCTGCCTCATAGGCCAGGTGGGCTTCCGCCGCAGTGATACGCCCCTCTTTGGTGGCGCCCATCTTCACCCTCATGTAGCTGCCGGAAGTGGGGCCGCTCCCCTCGAATACCTCGGTCCGGCTCATGGATAGCTTCACCGGTTGCCCGGTCTTCCTGGAGAGAAGAGCGGCGACAGGCTCCAGGTATACGAGGGTTTTCCCTCCAAAGCCACCCCCAATCTCCATGGGAATAGCCCTGACCTTCGAGACGGGGATGCCAAGGATGTTGGCCGTCTGGTCCCTTACGTTGAAATGTCCCTGGCTGCTGGACCAGAGGGTGAGGTTGCCATCGGCGCTCCAGAGGGCCGTGGCGGTGTGGGGTTCGATGTAGCCCTGGTGAACGGACGCCGTGTTGTACTCGCGCTCGACGACGACGTCGGCCTCCTGGAACCCCTTCTCCAGGTCGCCCGCCTCGAACACGAAGTGGTTGGCTATGTTGCTGCCCTCGTCGCCATCATCTTCTTCGGAGCGCAGACCTCCCGGCCGTATAGCGGGGTTCGAGAGCGTCATCAGCCTCTTGTGGAGTACGGGGGCGTCTTTCTTCATGGCGTCCAGCACGTTCATAACGGAGGGAAGGACCTCGTACTCGACGTCTATGAGGGACAGGGCCTCCTCGGCTATGTGGGGGCTGGCCGCAGCCACGGCAGCCACGGCGTGGCCCTTGTACAGGGCTTTGTCGGATGCCAGGCAGTTGTTGCTCAGGAACTTGGGGTTCACCATCGCCCCTTCGCTCAGGTCGGAGACCTTGCCGGTGGGCTGGGAAAGCTCTGCCGAGGTCACTACCGCCTTCACGCCCGGCAGGGCGAGGGCGCGAGTGGCGTCAATGGACTTGATACGCGCGTGGGCGTGGGGACTTCGAAGCACCCTGGCATGAAGGAGGTCGGGGAACTGGAGGTCAGCGCCATACTGGGCACGGCCCGTCACCTTGTCCGTCCCGTCATGACGAATCGGCCTGGTGCCCACCACGTTGTATTCCTGGGTGGATAGCACTATGTTGGAGGTCATCGCGTGCTACCTCCCTCTTTGGGCTGCGTCGAGGACTGCTCTCACGATTTTGTCATAGCCCGTGCAGCGGCAAAGGTTGCCTGCCAGCCAGTGGCGAACGCGGTACTCGGAGGGGTTGGGTTCCTGGTCCAGGAGCGCCTTCGCTGCCACGATGAACCCGGGGGTGCATATCCCGCACTGGAGGGCCGCGTTCTCCAGGAACGCGTCCTGTATGGGATGAAGGCCATCGGCGTCGGCAACGCCCTCAATCGTGGTGATCTCTTTGCCCTGGGCCTCCACACCGAGGACGCAGCAAGAGTCCACTATCCGGCCATCGAACATGACGGTGCAAGCGCCGCAGTTGCCGTCGTTGCAGCCCTCTTTTGTACCCGTCAAGCCGAGCACATCTCGCAGCACCTCAAGGAGGCTCTGGCGAGATTCGCAGAGGAACTCGACCTCTTCCCCGTTAATCCGAGTCTGTACATGGACCTTTCCTGCCATTCTTCTAAGCCTCCTTAGCTCTTTCTATAGCTCCCCGCAGCGTTCTGCGAGTCAATACGCCCACGAGATGGCGGCGCTGCCTGATGGTGCCGCGCATGTCGTCAATGGGCCGTGCAGCGGCCATAGCCGCCTCTGCCGCGTTGTCAATAGCTTCATCAGTTACTTCTTTGCCCGCCAGAGCGGCGCCCGCCTCTTCCACGAAAAGGGGTGTCGGGGCCACGGACGCCAGGGATACGCGGGCGGAGACGAAGGACTTCCCCGATGCGTCCAGCACCACCGATGAACCCACGCCCGCGACGGCAATATCCATCTCGTTGCGGGGTATAAACCTGAGATAGTGTGCCCCCGAGTGCTGCTGTGGCGCCGGGATGTGGAAGGATACCAGCAACTCTCCGTCTTTCAGTATGGTCTGGCCGGGCGCGGTGCAAACGTTTTCTACCGGCACCTCCGTTGTGCCATTGGGGCCGGCTATGGAGCAGGTGGCCCCGAGGGCAATCAGGGCCGGCACGGCATCGGCGCTGGGAGCGGCGTTGCACAGGTTGCCGCCCAGGGTGGCCCTCCCCTGAATCTGAATCCCGCCAATCAGGGCGGCAACGTCTATGAGGCCAGGATACGCCTGTGCGACCTGCTCGTCCTGGTACATCCGGTAGCAGGGCACGGCGGCGCCCAGTCGCAGCCCCTGTTGGGGGTCATAGGATAGCTCGTTGACTTCGGGAATATCCTTTATTTCTACCAGGCGCTCAAGCCTGCGGCGGCCCGACCTGAGCTGAACGAGGATGTCGGTCCCTCCAGCCAGGGCGCGCGCCAGATTGCCCTTCTCCGCGAGCAAGGAGACGGCCTCGCTCACGGTCCGAGCCACAGAGTATTCGAAATCCTGCAACACTCACCTCCTGAAATAGCCTGTGGAAGAGGAAGTTGTGAGGATATTGTCTGGGTTTCAATCCTCCCTAATCCATCGGAAAGCTTCTACACATGGCATCATATACGCTTACCAGTTCCGTGTCAATTTCGCGACGGGGGTAGCGTTCACCTTCAGGTGGTTGAGTTTCCTCTGCGCCGTCTCTGCCTGGCGGCAGACAGGCCACGCATCACGTCATTCCGAGTGCAGCGAGGAATCTAAAAATGCTTGGATAGCAGCACGCCTAAGAAGGCAATGACTTTAGACCCCTCGCTCCGCTCGGAGCCTGCCCCTGGCTTGAACAGGGGGTGACAATTGAAAGGCCCTATTATAATCATGAGGAGACTTGACAGTGGCATCGAAATGCTAGTAAATTGCGATTAGCCAGGCTGGAGACCTCTGCCCTTTCCGGCTTCTCGTGCGTGTTCTTGGATTTGCCTACCTCGATCTGCCCTTTCACATACTCGCCAAGGCGGGAATATGCTTTCGCCAGAAGTAGTGGACACCATCGAGCTGATGTACGAGACCGGATGGACCGACGGACTCCCCGTCGTGCCTCCGACCAGAGAGAGAGTGAAGGATTTCATCGAGTACGCGGACCGCTCTCCCGATGAAGTAATCGCGGAAGTCCCGCCGCTCGGTGGACGGGCCACGGTGGAGAGGATCGCGGTCAACGCCGTCATGGCGGGATGCGTACCCGAGCATATGCCCGTCGTGATAGCCGCCATCCAGGCCATGATGGATGACAGGTTCAACCTGAGGGGCGTCCAGTGCTCCACGGGCATCCACACGCCACTGCTCATCGTCAATGGGCCTATCGTCAAAAAGCTGAACATCAACTCCGGCTACAACTGCTTCGGCCAGGGATGGAGAGCCAACGCCACAATCGGCCGCGCAGTGAAGCTCGTCCTGGTGAATCTGGGCGGGGCGATTCCGGGTGAGACGGATAAGTCCACCTTCGGACACCCCGGCAACTACACGTACTGCATCGCGGAGAACGAGGATGCCAATCCCTGGGAGCCTTTCCACGTCGAGTTTGGGTACTCACCCACGGACAGCGCCGTCACCGTGTTCCCCGCCGAGGCTCCCCACAACGTCATGTACCACGCAGGCGACCCGGACGACCTCATGACGGTCCTGGCTGACACCATGTGCACGCTGGGCAACGTCCAGATGTACGTCATGGGAGACACCTTCGTGGTGCTGGGACCTGAGCACGCCCGTATACTTTCCCAGGCCGGGTGGAGCAAGAGGGACATAAAGCTGTTCCTCTTTCAGCACGCGAGGAAGCCCGTGGGTCTCCTCAAGCGAGGCGGCCCTCCCCAGGGCGACTCCAGACGGGGACTCTTCTGGCCCAGGTTCGTGGACGCCTCCGACGACTCCCAGAGGGTGCCCGTCGTGCGCAGGCCCGAGAATATCTACATACTCGTTGCCGGAGGGCCGGGAGGTCCCCACTCCGTCTATCTGCCCGGCTGGGGATCAAGAATGGCTATCCGGAAAATTGAAGCCCCATAAGTAGTTTGATTAAGGAGGTTGATATGGCTACTATGCCTCCCAAGGACATACAGGAGAAAGTACGCCGCAGTGACATACTCCTCCCCATAGACCCCGAGGCAACCTCAAGGTGGCGTCCGGCCCCAAGGCTTGAGAGCCTGTATGGCAAGGTCGGCGGGTTCCTCGGGAACCGGAAGGACAACGCCGGTCCCTTGCTTCTGGAGGTCAAAGAGCTGCTGGACAAGCGGTTTGAGCTTCAAGACAGCACGGTGATGGATAAGTTCATCTATTCCAAGCCCGCCGCAAAGGGCGTCATTGACACCCTGGCCGGCCGGTGTGACTTCGTGGTGACGGCCATAGCCGATTGAGGCTCCTGCACGGCGTGCAGTGTGCACGACGCAATGGCGCTGGAGAACCTGGGGATACCCACCGTGGTGGTATGCACCGAGCCATTTTTAGACTCGGCGCTCCTCCATGCCAGGACCTTTGGCAGGTCCAACTTCCAGCCCGTGCCCATTCCCCACCCCCTCGGAGGGCTGAAGCGGGAGCGAGTAAGCGAGCGGGCCAGAGCCATAGGAGATACCATTGTCGCGTCCCTCCTTACCACTGCCGGATAGACCTCGTTAAAATTATGATGGACTCGGTCCATGAAATCAGCGACTGCACTCAAGGATGGGCACAGGAGAGGAGGAACGGGATATGCAGAAAGACAATGACCAGCACCGCAAGCTCTACGTGGGAATGCACGGCGGGGTGTGCGTCGTGACCACCTCCGACGGGGGGCGCACCTGGGAGCAAGGGAAGGTCACACCCATCGCCCATGCAGCGGCGCGCCTGAGCGTGAGTCCGGCGGAGCCTCGGCGGGCCTACCTCGCCGCCTATGAGTCGGGAGTGTACCGCACCGATGACGGCGGCCACACCTGGCAACACCTCTCCTCCTATCCTTCGGACTATGCCCACAGTGTACTGGCGTGTCCGGAGAGTGAGGGAGCGGTGTACGTCGGAAGCGAGCCTGCGGCCATATTTCGCTCCCTCGACGGAGGGGAGACATGGGAGGAGTGCGCCGGCTTCCGGGCAGTGCCGGAGTCCGACGGGTGGTTCTTCCACGCCGAGACGCGCTACTCCCACGTGCGCGACCTGCGCATGGCACCCCACGATCCGGACCGTTTGTATGCCGGCATCGAGGTGGGGGGCGTGGTACGCTCCCATAACGGCGCCGAAAGCTGGCAGCAGTCCCAGGGCACTGACCCGGATATTCACTTCATCAATCTCAGCGCTGCGGAGCCTCAGAGGGTGTACATAGCCACCGCATCGGGTCCCTACCGCAGCGATGATGAGGGCCAGCGCTGGGAACTCATCAACGACGGACTCCAACGCCCCTACACGCTTCACATCACCTCAGCCCCGGACGAAGCCGACCTGGTCCTGGTGTCGGTGTCCAGCAATGCGGGAAGGCAGAACCCCCAGCTCTACCTCTCCACCAACGGAGGGCGTGAGTGGCAGCTGGTGGAGGCGATAGGGTCCGATGATATGGTGGTAGCGATGGACTGGGACCCCGGCGACTCCCGGCGTATATATGCAGCGACGGATGGGGGGAAAATCTTTTGCAGCAGCGACCGGGGCCGGACGTGGGAGCCGTTGCCAGTGAGCCTCTCCGCCATCGCCGTGGGAGCGCTGGTGGTGGGGTAGACGTGAACAATCGTCAGTGTCTACCCGACCTGTCCAGCTTCACAAAATAGCCAGCGACTCGGCCTGCGAGAATTGGGCCGAGTTCTGGTATACTAAGGGCTGATGTAATCTAATCTAGGACCGCTTCGCAAGAGTAGACGACGAGGTAGACCGGTGGGACCTGCAAATATCAGAGCAAGAGCGGACGGGCGCCACTGGGACGAGCCCAGAAAGACCACCATAACACCCGGCTATCAGGCCTTCGCCGAGGGGTCCTCCCTCATTGAAGTGGGGCTGACCAAGGTGCTCTGCGCGGCTACCATCGAAGAGAGAGTCCCGCCCTTCCTGAGGGGCGAAGGCAAAGGATGGGTCACCGCCGAGTACTCCATGCTGCCCCGCTCCACGGGTTCGCGTACTCCCCGGGAGGGAGGCCAGGGCCAGGTGCGGGGCCGGTCCCAGGAGATACAACGCCTCATAGGTAGATGCCTCCGAGCGGTGACGGACCGGACAGCCCTGGGAGAGCGGACGGTCCTGCTGGACTGCGACGTTATCCAAGCCGACGGCGGCACCAGGACAGCAGCCGTAACCGGTGCATACGTCGCCCTTTACCAGGCCCTCTGGGGGCTTGTACGCGGGAGAATACTGGCCGAGATGCCTCTGGACTGCGCCGTGGCTGCCGTGAGCGTGGGACTGGTGGACGGCAACCCTCTGTTGGACCTGTCCTACGCGGAGGATGTCAGGGCCAAGGTGGACTTCAATATCGCCATGACCGACAGGGGAGACTTGGTGGAGCTACAGGGGGCCAGCGAAGGGGGTCCCTTCCGCAAGGACGTCGTGCCGGAGGTCGTTGCCCTGGCCAGCAGCGGAATAGAGCACCTTTTTCGCGCCCAAAGGGACGCTATCCATTTCTTGAGGAAGGATACAGGGTATAGAGGTTAGGCAATCGCTATCCCCTATTTCCTAAGAAAGCATGTTCAGGTCCTTCTGGAGATTCATACTCATATGCGCGAGCATCACCAACGGCTACCTGGATAAAAATGGCACACACCTCGCAGCCGCCATAACCTACTATGCCATCTTTTCTCTAATTCCCCTTACCCTGGCCCTCATGTTCATTCTGGGGACTTTTTTCAAAGGCTCCGACATCCTGGAGGCCCGCCTATCCCTGGCAGTGAACGCCCTCATACCTGTATCCAGCGATACGGTGTCCGAGATGATTCAGACGCTCTCCAAAACGAGGGCCGTAGCCGGAGTCCTGGGCATACTTGGCCTGCTGTGGGTCTCCACCACCGTCTTCGGAGCGATACGAAAGAGCGTAAATACCCTTTGGGGCGTCCGCCAACCCAGGCGCTTCTTCCACGAGCGGCTCATAGACATATCCTTTACTGCCGGCGCCGGGCTCATTATGGTGGTGCCCATCGCCCTCACTGCGGGAATGGGCGTCCTCGGAGAGTTCGTCTCCACCCTGCGCACTGGCAACCCGGATAGCGACTGGCTCACAACCATACCCGTGAAGGTCTTCTCAGCTTTCATCAGCCTTACGGTTTTCATGTTCATTTATCGCTATCTGCCCAACACCAGGGTCACCTTCAGGGAAATATGGCCTGGCGCGCTGATGGCCGCCGTAGCCTTTGAGGGCTGGAAGGAGGTGTTCCTCTGGTACACTCGCTCCTTCCCCGTCTACGACACGATATACGGACCCGTAGGTACGCTGCTGGCATTGCTGACTTGGATATACATATCCGCGAATATCCTGCTCGTGGGCGCCCTCGTCACCTCCAGGTACTCTGCACACCTGTCAAGCAAAGTAGAGGAGAAGGGCCAGCGTATCGCGGCCGGACTCAAGAGTCTAAGGACGGCCCGTCCAAGCTCGGCAAAAGCCGTTGAGACCGGGGAGAATGACTGACGGCATCGGTGTGCGTAGAGCGGTTATTCTGGCGGCGGCAGTGGCCTTGTTGGGGATAGGATAAAATACCGTCAGGACAACTTGGGCTGAGCTACAAATGCAAGCTGAGTGAGATGGTATAAGTAAAGGTCTTCCGTGAAGACGAGGAAATATACTTCAGGATAACCTTGAAGGAGAGGCCCGAGGGGTAACCTGTCTCGGCCTGTGAGGAAAAACAAGGTTGGCGACATGCCGCAAACGAGGCCTCAGCCGACCGCATGTTCCTCGCTACTAAATTAGCGGTCGGCTGAGGTCTAACTTAGATTGCGCTTCGATAGCTTCCCTGGATAGCTGCATTCTCCACATCAGTTCGGAACCACTCGACGAGTTGAATAATCTCATCATGTACTGTGTCGTAGTCGTCTTGTTCGATGTCCAGTCGTCCCCCGTGAGCAACCATATTTCGATTTCCTAGCAGCCTTTCGTCAATCAGATGGCCCTTCGTCAAGTAGTCCTTATCGTCCAGCCCCAGGGTGCGTAAGATGTCCTGCAAGACCTTGCTGTTTACGTTTGATTGAGTATCAACAGCATGTTCCCAGTCTATGCTGGCTCGCTCTGACAACCCTGACAAGAACTTTGTTGTGAGTTCTGTGTGTACTGTCGCCCGCCTTGATTGACCAGCGGTTAATATATCCGACCTAAGCCCAAGCGCGATGAAATTGGGGGCCAAATCACAATATCTTAGGCCCCGCATTGCCACAAAAGAAACATAGCTCCTAGCAACCGATTTAATGAAGCCTTCCCAGTGGGCATAAAGTATACATATACCTGCTCTCAAAAGCAGCCTTTTCTCATGGTCCCTTCTTGCCTTTCCAATCATAAACCTCAAGGTTGTTAACTCTCTTTTTCGCCATGAGAGTTCGTTGTCTACGAATTCATTCAACTGGCTTATGGAACGTATTCTCATCACTCAAATAACTTCCGTCCAAGGGGAATGGTTGCCGGAATACGCGATGACGCACGGACGCCGGTTCCACTATTTCCGACGAATTCCTTATCTTGCCATAGATTCTTAGAGATACTTTCTATATCCGGCAAAGGCGCGCTGTCCATATACTTCTTGAAATTGTACCCCAACCCTCCCGCAATCACTTCAAAAAGCGAAATCAGAAATCCGCCACGGTACTTGCCTTTCTCAGCGTCATATTTATGAAAGCTGTGGTCTTCCAGAGTTTCAGCCAGTTTAGCGAAAGTGAACTTAAACGCCTCCTCACCTTCTTTCTGGAACTCGTGAAACTTGTCCGGCTGAACGAATTTGACCATCTCATCGGTAAGGAATTCTCCCAGGTTACCAATTGATCCTAGTGCGGATGTTTCCAGACTCCTGAGCACCAGAAAACGCACAACAAGCTCGACATGGTACTGCTCTAATAGTGCACGTTCGGAAAGGGCTATGCAACTGTTGAAGTTGGGGTCATCAGACAGTCCCGCGAGCCATTTATACGCTTGAGGATTCTCCATTATTAGGATGACATTCCGAAGCTCTTGGTCAGATAACTGAGAACCGCCGGTGTTGAGACGTTGAAACAGTTCATATTTACTCGAATCACTGCTTTCACGGAGGATGATCTTTACATCAATCTTCGACCTCCTAATAATCAGTTGATTTGCGCTGCCAATTGCCACAGAGGCGTCATCGTCCTCCCACCTCTTTCCTCCAAGTGAAGGCAAGTATTTGGTCCTCTTCAAAACCAAAGGTGGGACCAATTCATCTTCTTCGTCCTTTAGAATTCCGATCATCTGAAAAATGGTCGAAAGCCTTTGCAAGCCGTCAATTACATCCCAAACACCATCTTCCCTTTGTGAAACGAAGATGGTCGGAATCGGTATCCCTAGCAGAATTGACTCAATGAGCCTTGACTTCTGATCGTCACTCCAACGATAGAACCGCTGGAATTCGGGATGTATATCTAACTCGTCGTCCCGGTACAAATTTATTAGTTCCCCGATGGACATGGGATAACCATCGCTCCGAATTTCTGCACGTCTCGCCTGGATTTCTTCTTTAAGACCCATCTTCAACTCCTCAATGAGAAAACCTGCTGCAAGAAGTTAACCTACCGTAGTAGGCATCCAGAGATTGATGGGGATAGTATCCCCGGATACCTCTCACTCCTAGACCCGCTTCACGCCCAGCACTACCTCCATGCCCTCCAGCTTTTGCGTCTCGGCATGGGCGCCGTCTCCGGGTTCTTGCTCGACCAGCTCCTCGGAAAGGGTCTCCTCCCGGATATAATCGCCGAACTTCTGCATTACCTCCCATACCGAAGCAGGCCCCTGGAAGAAGGTGGTGATTCTATCAGTAATCTCGAAGCGTGCGGCGCGCCTGAGATTCTGGATGCGGTGGACCAGCTCCCGCGCCAGCCCCTCTTCGGCCAGGTCGGGTGTGATGGTGTTGTCCACTGCAACCATGTACCCGCCCTCAAGGGACACCCAGTAGGGGCCTATCTGCACGGTGGCCTCGACCTGTGGAGCACCCCGGTCTGCTGCCGGGGGTTGGGCGGGCGTCGTATTAGCGTCAGCGGAGACCCCAGCAGCCTCCAACGCCCGCTGGTAAAGGTGGTCTCCCCCGTCTGCACTTGAGGGCTGCGGGGCCGAATTCGTCAGGACCGCAAGCTCCTTGATATTCAGTTCATCGAGTATCTGCGACCGGACCCGAAGAACGTACTCCTCTTCATCGGGGACTCTCGGCCTCACCAGCACCCTGCTCAGGGGTTGACGCACCTTTATGCCCGCGCGGGAGCGCGCCCCCCGCCCCATGCTGGAAATCCTCATAGCCAGCCGCGTGGACTCCATCAAGGGCTGGTCCACCAGTTCCGGGGAACCCTGGGGGAAGGAGGCCAGGTGCACGCTCTCCGGCGCATCCTCATCCACGGAGCGCACCAGGTTCTGGTACATCTCCTCGGCCACGAAGGGCGTGAACGGGGCCAGGAGCTTGGAGAGCGTGGTCAGACAGGTGTGGAGGGTGGCATAGGCCGAGACCTTGTCCTCATCGTTGCCGCTCTTCCAGAAGCGGCGCCGGCTGCGGCGCACGTACCAGTTGGACAGCAGGTCCACGAACTCCTGGATGCGCCTGCCGGCGTCGGTGGGGTTGTAGGCCTCAAGCTGCCTTTCCACCTGGAACACGAGGCTGTTGAGCTCCGACAGAAGCCACCGGTCCAGCTCCGAGGCCGGCTTCCAGTCCCCGGGCACCTGGTCCGGGTGGAACTGGTCCACAGAGGCATAGGTGACGAAAAAAGAGTACACGTTCCACAGGGTCAGCAGGAACCGGCGCACCACCTCGTTCACCAGGTCCTGGGAGAAGCGCCGCGACTCTCCCGGCTGGGAGGCGGTGAACAAGTACCAGCGGGTAGCGTCAGCCCCCTGGGTATCCAGCACCGTCCAGGGGTCTACCACGTTGCCCATGCGCTTGCTCATCTTCTGGCCCTGGCCGTCGAGAATCAGGCCCAGACAGATGACGTTGCGGTAGCTGGGCTGATCGGCAAGGAGGATGGAGAGGGCGTGGAGGCTGTAGAACCAGCCCCGGGTCTGGTCCACCGCCTCACAGATATAGTCCCCCGGGAAGCGCGCGTCATCTTCCAGTCGCCTGACGTCCTCCAGAGAGGTGACGTGGGACTGGGCGAAGGGCATAGCCCCGGAGTCAAACCAGGCGTCCATGACCTCGGGGATGCGCCTCATCTCGGCGGCGCACTTCGGGCAACGGATGGCTATCTCGTCCACGTAGGGGCGGTGCAGGTCCAGGCCGTCCACCAGGGCCTTATGCTCCGGAATAGCCATCTCCTTTAGCTCGGCCACGCTGCCGACGCAGTGGTACTCATCGCAGGAGCCGCACTGCCACAGTGGTATGGGAGTGCCCCAGTATCGCTCCCTGGAGATGGCCCAGTCCACGTTGTTGGCCAGCCACTCGCCGAAGCGCCCCTCCTTGATGTACTCCGGGTGCCAGTTTATCTCCCGGTTGCCGCTGGTGAGCCGCTCCTTGACGGCTGTGGTGCGGATGTACCAGGAGGTCTTGGCGTAGTACAGCAGGGGCGCATCGCAGCGCCAGCAGAAGGGGTAGGTGTGGCGGTACACGTCGCGGTGATAGAGCAAGCCCCTCTCTTTGATGTCGGCGATGATGTCCCCGTCGGCATCCTTGACGAACTTGCCGGCAAAGGGATAGCTTCCGGTGACGATTCCCTGGAGGTCCACGGACTGTACAAAGGCCAGGCCATTCTCCCGGCCGGCCCCCAGGTCCTCATCGCCGAAGGCGGGGGCGATATGGACGATGCCAGTGCCATCGTCCAGGGAGACGAAGCCGGCGCCAACCACCCTGGGAGTGAACTCCTGGGCGGTCCCAAGGCTGGTCACCCTTCCCATGCCGGGCACATCCCTCAGCTCAAAGGAGCGCATACCTACCCCGTACTCGTTGGGGTCGTACAGCTTCTGATAGGTAAGGCCCACCAGGCCGGACCCCTTGAGGGTATCCACCGAGCGGTAGGACTCCCCGATGGTACGCTCCACGAGGGCGGAGGCCATGACCAGGCGCTCCGGCCCATTTTCTCCCTCGACCTCGATAACTGAGTAGTCGGCATCTTCGGCCACGGCCAGGGCGGTGTTGCCGGGGAGCGTCCAGGGAGTGGTGGTCCAGGCCAGGAAGTAGGTGGGTATGCCGCTTTCGCCCGGAGGCGCTGTCAGGGGCGCTGCCAAAGGTTCTGCCAGAGGTTCTGATAAGGGAAACTTCACGAAGATGGATGGGTCCTCGGTATTCTCCTGGTAGCCCAGGGCTACCTCATGGGAGCTGAGACTGGTGACACAGCGGGGGCAGTGGGGCGTGCCCTTTATGTCTTTGTACAGCAGCCCCTTGTCCCAGAGCTGGCGGAGTATCCACCAGCCCGTCTCCACGTACTCGTTATCCAGGGTGATGTAGGGATGCTCCATGTCCACCCAGAAGCCGATGCGGTCGGTCATGTCCTCCCATTCCTTGACGTAGCGGAAAACGCTTTCCCTGCACTTCCGGTTGAACTGCTCAATGCCGTACTCCTCAATGTCCCTCTTGGACCTGAGACCCAACTCCTTCTCAATCTCCAACTCCACGGGCAGCCCGTGGGTGTCCCAGCCACCCTTGCGCACGCACCGGAAGCCCTTCATGGTCTTGTATCGGGGAATGACGTCCTTGAACACTCTCGCCAGCACATGGTGAATGCCGGGACTCCCGTTGGCCGTGGGCGGTCCCTCGTAAAGGGTGAAGATGGGGTTGCCCTCCCGCTCCGACTCGGTGCGGTGAAATACGTCCCTGTCCTTCCAGAACCGGAGGATGTCCCTCTCCATACCGGGGAAATTCACTCTGCTGGGTACGGGTTTGAACATGGCTAACCTCGTGACTGTTTCTTCCCCAGAGTCATTCAATTGTCACCCCGAACGGAGTGAGGGGTCTAAAATCCCTCTTGCAAGCCAAGGCCGATTCTCCGGCAAGGGTTTTAGATTCTTCGTCGCTTCGCTCCCCAGAATGACAAAGGATGACAATTAAAAGGCCCTCGTTTCTTCTCAGAGGGGGGATATTTTGTGGTGGGGGAACCTCGACATCTTCTCCCGGACCTGCTCCATTGTAGGCACGCCGCCCAAGCCCGGGGCTTCTACGCTCAAGCTCGCGGCGCAGCTCGCAAAGAGGGCCGACGTGAAGGGGTCTCGAGTCCGGTAATAGCTTACCAGATATGCCGCGACGAAAACATCCCCCGCGCCCGTGGGGTCTACCTCACGCGCGGGGTACGGTGGGACCCTGAAAGAGTCCCCCCTGAAAGTCATCTCAGCCCCCGCATCGCCCCGAGTCAGGACCGAGATGGTCCGGTCGCCTGCCCAGCCGTCGGGCAGCCTCCCCGATATGCAGTCCGCCTCGGAGAGCGCCACCAGGTCGGCCTTGTCTATAACCCCTTCCCCTGTCCAGGGCCTCCGGCTGACCCGGCCCTCCCCGTCCCAGTGGCGCATCCACCCCTGTGGGCTTACTCCCAGGAGGGAGTCCGCAAACAGGGAGACGAAAGAGTCGTCCACCTCGCCGGCTACGGGGGCAAGAAGGACCACGGGGCAGTCCCGCCACTCGTGAGGGAGCCGGGACGGGGATATGGCGTCAGCCAGGGCGTGGATGCGCTGCCTGCGTCCCTTGTCGTCGTATATGTTCTCGAAGGTGGTGGTCTTGGGGGAGGGCAAATTCACCACATGCACCTGTGGCAAGTCCTTCGCCACATCCATATAGTCGGGCATATCGTCCGGCGCGGCGCTGGTGAGTATACCGGCCCTCATGCCCAATCTGGCCGCCGTCAGCGCAGCGTAGGAAACCGCGCCCCCCAGCCTGGCCCCGCCGGCCTCCAGGTCTCTTGTGATGTGGCCTATGGCTAGAAAGTCCGGCACAATAGAGGAGCCGCGCATCTACGCCTACTTTTGCAGCAGCAGAAAGAACTCGCGGTTGCCCGCGTCCCCCAGTATAGGGGATGGCGTGAGGTCGCGCAGCCGGAAGCCGGCCTTCACCACCCAGAGGATGGCCCGCGCCAACACCCCGGCGTGCACCCGAGGGTCTTTTATGACGCCTCCACGGCCCACCTCGTCGCGCCCGGCCTCGAACTGGGGCTTGATGAGTAGGATGATGAAGCCCCCCCTCTTTACGTGCTGCGCCACCGATGACATGATCCTGGCGGCCGATATGAATGACACGTCAACGGTGGCGATGTCAACGGCCTCTTCATCCTCTTCCGAGGCCGTCCGGGCGGGACCGCCACGGTCCGCCTCCGGCGCTACCAGAGAGAACGGGTAGCGGGCATTCACTCTCTCTATCACCACAACCCTGGGGTCCTGACGCAGACGGTAGTCCATCTGTCCGTGCCCCACGTCCAGGGCCGAAACTTTACGAGCGCCGCGCTGCAATAGACAATCGGTGAACCCCCCCGTGGAAGCTCCCACATCCAGGGCTACCAGGCCCGACACGTCCAACTCGAAGCGGTCCAGGGCATGGGCCAGCTTCACTCCGCCGCGACTGACGTAAGGCAGCCCGCCCCGGACCTCCAGGGACGTATCGGTAGCTGTGGGAGAGCCGGGCTTTAGCACCTTCCCCGCAGGAGTATATACCAGCCCCTCCATGATGAGGGCCTGGGCCCTCTCGCGAGTGTCCGCCAAGCCCTTCTCCACAAGCAGGAGGTCCGCCCGCTTCTTGATAGCCTTTCTCGCCACTAGCTACGATTATCTCTTTCTTTTTTCCTTCCTTTTGTTCCCTCTGCCTCCAGGGCTAGGTCGCTTAGCCTTTGGCTTGCTCCCGCGCTGAAACTGTGGCCCGGTGCTTTCCTCGACAAAATCTATGTGCTCAACAGAAGGAACTCGGAAGGAGAACTTGGTAATCCCGTTGAAATTGGTTACAGCGAAATCACCTGTGTTGATGATATTCATGCCGATGAGTATATCTGCGCCATTAGGCAAATTGCCCTTTGCAACACGAACACCGCGGTAGCTGACGTTGTTGGGCAACCCGATATTTACCAGGTAGGTCTCCACCAGTGATGAACCATCCACGTGGTACACTTTTGCCATCCCGGTGGCGGCCAGACCACAAGCATCAACTACGTCCTGTGTCATTACGGAGTTTGTCGCACCGGTATCTCAAATGGCGTCGAATTGCACCATTTCCCGCTGGGGGTCGCCACTATTTGGCGACCAGGCCCGAGAGACGGAGCACCGGTTTCTCAGGACGTTCAGCAGCCCACTGTGGGAGGCTGTGGTGAAGGCGCGATAACGTCGCTGAGTTATGAAAACACCACACGAGAGTGAAAAGTTTGGGAATACTCAGCGTCCCCCTCATACACTTTCTGCACCAGGAATGTCCCAAGCTCGTGCGACTTCTGAGTTTCCGTCACCGCAGCAAGCTCATCGTCATATACAGCGACAATGACACCGCTCTTGATGACGATGTATTTGCCATTATACTTCTCCACCATCTCATCCTGGTGAGAGAGGTAAAATTCAAATTCCCTTTCTAGTGGACTGCTCATGACCGCACCTCGGAGGCTCCAATTAGACTTCAATCATACCAGAAAACAGACATACCAGAAAACGCAGGGTCTTTCAATTGTCACCCCGAGCGGAGCGAGGGGTCTAATGTCCTTGCCTTCTTAAAGTGTGCTGCTATCCAAGCATTTCAGATTCCTCGCTGCGCTCGGAATGACACGCGGTGGGGGCCTGTATTCACCTGGCGTCGAGAATTGAAAGGCCCTGCCCGAAAACGGGCGTGATTATAAGCCCACCGAAGCTTATGCGCCACTAGCTGCTTGCCTTCAAAATTGACACTCCTCTTGCGTATGAATTATAATCCATTCGCCAACGAATTATCATGTCAGTGAGTTATCACCATGCCAAAGCGTACTTATCAACCCAAGAAGCGCCACCGGCAGCGCGTCCACGGTTTCCGGACCCGCAACAGCACCCCAGGAGGCAGGGCCGTGCTGAGACGCCGCCGGTTCAAGGGCCGCCACCAGTTGGCGGTGTAGTGAAAGCTGAGCCTAGTTGAGCCTAAATGAGGAGAGGACAACGACTTACCGGTAGCAAGCGCTTCTCCTTGATACACCAGGAAGGCCACGCATGGGCCAACCGGTTGCTGGTGATAAAGACTATACCCAATGACCTGGACAGGAGCCGGTTCGCATTCCTGGTCGGTAAAAGGATTGGAAGCGCGGTGGCAAGAAATAAGGTGAAGCGGCGGCTCAGGGAGGCCGTAGCCTCCACGCCTGTAGAAGCCGGGTGGGACGTAATCTTCATAGCCAGAAGGGGCGCTGCCAACGCCGACTACCATCAGCTCAAGCGCGCGACGGGGGACCTGCTAAAGAGGGCGAGACTCCTCTCAGACCGGACTCCCTCCCCCCCTCACCCGCCGATGAGCCTGGGACAGCCCCCGCGCCCTCCAGAAGGTGCGACTCAGACGAAGGAGGAAAAAGGCTTAGAGTTGCGCCCCGGTCGCGGGAAGCCGAGCCGCCAGGGAGCGAGGGGACTGGCTCTGGCTGCAATCGTCATCTACCAACGCGCTGTCTCCTTCTACCTTCCCTCCCAGTGCCGGTACACACCCACATGCTCCGAATACTCCCACGAAGCCATCGAAGGGTACGGCATATTAAGGGGAAGCTGGCTCACTCTAAAACGTCTAGCGCGGTGCTGCCCCTTTGGGGGGAGAGGTTACGACCCTGTACCCTAGCTTTATGACCCGGCTCTTCGGCTCTCACCCCAGGCCACTGCTGTGGCGCTTGACAGGCGGACTGGCCGGCGTCCCATCTAAGGAACATCTGAACAAGCCACACATACGGAGCCGGAAGGGGCCATTGACCGACGTCACCCTCACCCCAACCCTCTCTCATCGAGGGAGAGGGCATGGACTCCCGCTTTCGAGGGAGAGCCGGTTAAGGGCACGGGACTTATTCAGAGTATCCCTGATAAAGACGGAAAGGCTCTCTCCGACACTTCCGCGGGCGCTCATGCGGGGGCTTCCTATCAAACCCTTCAAACCCCGGGGCATGACCCTTCAGGGCCTTTTAGCTGCCAATTCACGAATCCCTTCCCCGCGTTATTCTGAGGAGCGGAGCAACGAAGAATCTAAAATGGTTCCTGACAAAAACCGGAATCAAGGCAGTACAGGCCAGAACAAGACCGCGGTCAGCCAGGACTTTAGACCCCTCGCTCAGCTCGGAGCCTGCCCCTGGCTTGAACAGGGGGTGACATTTAGATGACCCTGCATGAGCCTTCAGCGGAGCGGGATGGCCCCCTGACGATGGAGTCCACAGGAGCGGGACGCCGCAGCAGGTCATCTAATAAAGGGGTGGGCCGGCTGGTCCTCCTATCCATCGTGTCCGTCCTGATTGCGGCAGCCTGTGCTGCCGAAGGGCAGGGTGGTTGTCAGCGGAGCCTCATCGCCTGGGGGCAGGGGTGGTCTGCGCCGGCAGCCAAGGACGGAGTGGTCTTTGTGGGGACCAGGCAGGGCGAAATACTGGCGCTGGACGTAAACAAGAACGGCAGACTGAACCCGGAGGAGCAAGTCATATGGAGATTCGCCCCGGAGGACCGCCTGGGCAGCGTCTTTGGCCCGCCCGCCGTGGGGCCGGAGCTTGTATACGTGGGAGACACGGCAGACAGGGAAGGGAAGAGCGGGAGGATCTATGCCCTGAGAAGGGACCGCGAGTCGAGCCTCAGTATTCAGCGCGACACCGGTGAGTGGGTAAGACCCCCTGAGCAGGGCGAGATAGGCGCAATCGTGGGCAGTCCGGTGATGGCGGGAGACCTGGTATTGGTAGGCTCAAACGACCGCAACCTCTACGCCTTCGATACAACCGGCAAGATAGTATGGCAGTTCCCCACTGAGCAGAGAATCTGGTCTACCCCGGTAGTTAGGGACGGCGTGGTCTACTTCGGCTCTATGGACCGCCACGTCTACGCCCTATCCCTGGCTGAGGGTCTGGGCCGGGGCGGTGACAGGCTGTTGTGGAAATACAAGACCGGTGGGGCGGTGGCAACCACGCCTCTATTGCTGGATGGGATGGTGATAGTAGGCTCCTTCGACCGAAAGCTATACGCCCTTGACTCCAGGACGGGAGCGGTGCGATGGACCATCAAGGGCACCGACTGGTTCTGGGCCGGCGCCGTCTCCGATGGCGAGGGCATCTTCGCACCAGCTATGGACGGCACGGTATACGCTGTTGACAAGGACGGCTCTCCCATCTGGGACATACCCTTCAAGGCTGAATCGCCCATCGTCTCCACGCCGGTAGTCGTAGATGACACGCTCGTGCT
This sequence comes from Dehalococcoidia bacterium, assembly GCA_965197405.1. Taxonomy (GTDB): domain Bacteria; phylum Chloroflexota; class Dehalococcoidia; order Lucifugimonadales; family JAGWBF01. Next base: position 726,339 of record OZ240206.1, read on the forward strand.
GGCCACGGACGAAGGCAAGCTGCACTTGTTAAGCACGGAGAGCGGGGAAAAGCTAGAGGTTTCCAAGGACCTGTCCGAACGTGTAAAGGCGCCCCTGAGCCGGGACGGGGATATGGTATTCGTGGGGGTTGAGGACAGCACCGTGCGGGGAGTGGACGTGGAGGACTGGGTAGAAGTGTGGAGGGTATCCACCGATAAGGAGTAGGGGCAGAGTGATCTGGTTTTTCGATAACATACTGGTCAATCCCACGCTGAACATTCTTGTGGTGCTGTACAGCGGCCTGTTCAGCAACTTCGGCCTGTCAATCATCATCTTCACACTGATAATGCGGGTGGTGACCCTACCCCTCACCCTGAAGCAGATAAGGCAGATGAGGGCAATGACGGCCCTGCAGCCCAGGCTGAAGGAATTGCAGGCCCGCTACTCCAAAGAGCCTCAGAGAAGGTCCCAGGAGACAATGCGTCTCTACAAAGAGGCGGGCGTAAACCCTCTCGGATGCCTGGGGCCTATGGTCATCCAGTTGCCTATATGGGTCGGACTTTACCAGGCCCTCATCAAGAGCATGGGCACAACCCCCGACCACCTGGTGGGCTTGTCCCAGAGGCTCTATTCCTGGAACCCCCTGGCAGACACCGTCGTGCCTCTGAACAGCAACTTCCTCGGACTGGACCTGGCGAACCCCGACCCCTCTCCTCTGGTGCTGCCCATCCTGGTGGGGGTTTCCACATGGGCGCAGCAAAAGATGACCATGATGCCCGCGGCGGACCCCAAGCAGTCCTCCACCAACAATATGATGCTGTGGATGATGCCCCTCATGCTGGGGTTCCTCAGCCTCTCCTTCCCCAGTGGCCTCGCCCTTTACTGGGTGGTCTCCAACCTCATTGGGGTAATCCTACAGGGCCTCATGACTCGCGACTGGAGTCCCCTCGTCCCCAGCTTCGCCAGATCCTCCCGTGCTCCCACCCCTGAACCTGCCGAAGCACCGGCCCCGCAGCTAGAAGCTAAGGAGGTAGAAAACGATGGAAGAGCGCATGATGTCCGGAAAAACCGTCGAAGAAGCCCTCGAGTTGGCACTGAAAGAGCTAGACGCAGAGCGGGAAGAGGTAGAAGTAGAAATACTAAGCCGAGGTAAACCCGGCTTTCTGGGAATCGGTTCCGAGCCTGCCCGTGTACGGGTAAAAAAACTCCCTCCTTCCCAAAGGGCGGCTTCTCTGGCCGTGGACGTGCTCAACCAGATTCTCTCGAAAGCGGGGGTCGAGACTCTGACCACTCTCAGGAACGCCTACGACCCCGATACCGGAGGCCCTGTCATAGATATAACGGGGGACGACTCGGGCCTGCTCATCGGTCGGAGGGGAGAGACCCTTCGCGCGTTGCAGTTCCTCGTGAACCTGATGGTGAAAAAGGGGCTTAGCGAAGAGCAGGTGAGGGTCGTGCTGGACATAGAACGTTATCGAGAGCGACGGCACAACTCCCTTCAGGAGATGGCACTGAGAGTGGCCGAGAAGGTAGCCAGCAGCGGTAGGGCCATTCCCCTAGAGCCCATGCCAGCAGCCGAGCGAAGGGTCATCCACATGGCCCTCTCGGACCACCCACGGGTGAGCACCCAGAGCAGTGGCATCGGAGAGAGCCGCAGCGTGACCATCACACCCAAGCAAATCTGAATAGTCTGAATAAAACAGAGGCGGGCAACGATGAGCAGCAAGATACCCACCGAGGATGAAGTCTTGGAGTTCTTTACCAGCCTGAGCAACTGGGGGCGCTGGGGCAAAGACGACCAGTTGGGGACGCTGAACCTGGTGACTCCACAGAAGCGGGTCGAGGCAGCCCGCCTGGTGCAGCAGGGCACAGTCATCGGGTGCTCGCGGCCCGTTTCCAAGGACATGGCTTCGGACGCGGCCAACCCCCCACCGGTCCATTTCATGGTGGAAGGCGGAGAGGTCTTCGCCACTCCTGCCGGGGCCAGGCGCGGGCCGCGCCAGGTGGCTTCGGACTTCTTCGGGATGGTCTTTCACGGCATCACCGTTACCCATATAGACGCCCTGAGCCACATATTCTGGGAAGGAAAGATGTACAACGGACGCCCGTCGGAGGCCGTGTCCACGTCACAGGGGGCGACGGAGCACTCCATCGAGTCCCTGAAAGACGGGGTAGTGACCCGGGGAGTGCTGCTGGACATTGCCAGGGTACGGGGCAAGGAGTGGCTGGAGGGCGGCGAGGCCGTCTTTCCCGAGGACCTGGAGGCCGCCGAAAAAGCCCACGGCGTCCGACTAGAGGAAGGCGATGCCCTATGCCTGCGCCTGGGCTGGTACAAGCGGAGAAACGAGGTGGGAGAGGCACCCCGCAGCATCGGAAGGCCGGGACTGCACGCCGCCACGCTGCCGTGGCTGCGAGAGCGCGGCGTGGCCCTGATAGCGGCGGACGCCTCCCAGGACGTCAGCCCCAGTGGGTACGAAGTGGTGGACATACCAATCCACCAGGTGGGCATCGTCGCTATGGGTCTGTGGATGATAGACTCGGCCAACTTCGAGGAGCTGGCCCAGCATTGTCGAGAGGCGGACCGCTGGGAGTTCCTCTTTACTCTGGCGCCCATCCGTTTCCCTGGCGTGACGGGGTCGCCCCTGACGCCGCTGGCCGTCTTTTAATCGCCGGGGAAAGGCGTGCCAAGGATATGCCAAAGATATGATATGATAGAGGCTCTCTTCGGTGTCACCAAGGCCTTCATCGGCGTGGTCCACCTTCCACCGCTGCCCGGGTCGCCTCGCTGGAAGGGCGATATGAACGCTGTGTTGACGATGGCCCGGAGGGAAGCCCTGACCCTCATGGAGGGCGGCGTGGACGGCATCATCGTGGAAAATTTCGGAGACGCGCCCTTCGATACCGGACCTGTGGGACCCCACAGCGTCTCGGCCATGACCCTGGCCGTTCAGGCTGTCCGAGAGGTTGTGGCCCTTCCCGTAGGGGTCAACATGCTGCGAAACGACCCCTACTCCGGCCTGGCCGTCGCCGCGGTGACCGGGGCCGGCTTCATTCGCGCCAACGTTCACTACGGCGTGATGGTGGCGGACGAGGGGCTTATACAGGGGCGCGCCCACGAGACCTTACGCTACCGCCACACCCTGGGGGTGGACGAAAGCATCAAGATATTCGCCGACGTTCTGGTGAAGCACGCGGTCCCCCTGGGAGACCCGGACCTTGCCCAGGTCGCCAGAGAGACCGCTTACCGGGGCCTGGCCGACGCTCTCATCGTGACCGGTCCGGCTACAGGCATGGCCTCCGCGCCCGGGGAAGTGGCGAAGGTGAAGGGCGCGGTGCCCCATATCCCGGTGCTGGTGGGCAGCGGCGTTGACGAAAGCAACGCCGGGGAGTTCCTGGCCCTGGCTGACGGCGCCATCGTAGGGACCAGCCTGAAGACCGATGGCCTCATTGGCAACCAGGTGGACCTGGCAAGGGTAAAGCTGCTGGCCCGGCAGTTCAAGGCGTCCCGACGCTGACATGCCCCGGCTACGCTCGCTCGGTTGACAGCAAGGGATGGCGCGCCTATAATCGCCGTGAGGGAAAAACAGGAGGGAGAGCCAAATGTCAACACAAAGCTATGCAGCCGCGAGTTGCGCCTATTGTGGAGGCAGTGGCAGCATTGATAACACCCAATGCAGGGCGTGCGACGGTCATGGCAACGTCATGGTCGCGCAGCCGGCTCGCGAGTGTGCCCACTGCCAGGGCAAGGGCAAAAAGTCCGCCTACCGGTGCAATTTTTGCCGGGGGACCGGCTGGGCCCAGGCGTTAAGACAGAACGCCTAACTCGACATGTACAAGGGTATCTGTGCGCGTGCTCAATGGCCAAAGGATTATACACCTGGCAAGCTCGTAGGCTGTCACATAGAGGGGAAAGCGCGGTACAGCCGGCGCTTGGCGCGCAGCTATCGGCGGCGGCCTTTGGGCCTCCGACCCCATTCAAAAGTCCCCTTTCCGGTGGGTAGGAAGTTCACAAGCGCCGCCCCGTTTGCAGAGAGCCTGAAGGATGCCATACGGAAAATTGAAAGCGGGAGAGTCGGATATGTCTAACTACAGGGTCATCTCATCGGACAGCCACGTATTCGAGCCATCGGACCTGTGGACCAGCAGAATGGAGCCGAAGTTCAGGGATAGGGCACCCAGCGTCGAGCGTCGAGAGGACGGCAGCGACTGGTGGTTCTGCGACGACCATCTCCTGGTGGGCGCTTTCGCCGGCGCGCAGACCGGCAGGAGGTTCGACGAGCCGGAGAACCTGACCGTCCGGGATACGGTGGAAAACGTCCGGCCCGGGGGGTATATCCCCGAAGAGCACGTAAAGGACATGGATATTGACGGGATTGACATAGGCATAGTGTTCCCCACCGTCGGCCTGCTGCTGTACGGCATGGGCGACGGGCAGATCCTGGACTCGATCTTCAGGACGTACAACGACTGGGTCGCCGAGTTCTGCAAGCCGTTCCCCAAGCGCCTCAAGGGCATCGCTATGCTCAACATAGACGACGTGGATGTGGGCGTAAAGGAGTTGGAACGCTGCGCGAACATGGGACTCGCGGGGGCCATGATCACCGTCTATCCGCCGGAGGAACGCTCCTACGACTCCCCGGAGTACGAGCCTCTCTGGGCGGCAGCCCAGGACCTGCGGATGCCCCTCAACCTGCATATAGGCACCAACCGCCCCGGGCCGGGCCAGGAGTTCATGGACTTCGAGTCCGTCAGCCGCACCTTCTTCTCCAACGTGGACCACTGGATTCGCATGTCCATCGGCCACATGATCTTCACGGGGGTGTTCGAGCGCTATCCGAAGCTGCAAATAGGGTCCATCGAGATGGAGCTCTCCTGGGCCCCCCACTTCCTGGACCGGCTGGATTACACCTATGTAGAAAGGCCCCCCAGGCCGAACTCGCCAAGGGATAGCTGGACTCGGTTCAAGAACGACTTGCTCCCCAGCGACTACTTCCACTCCAACGTATTCCTGGGCTTCCAGGAAGACGGCCTGGGCATAAGGGACCGCCACATCATAGGGGTGGACAATCTCCTGTGGGGTTCCGATTACCCCCATCAAGAGTCCACCTTCCCCCGTAGCCGGCAGATTATCGAGGAGATTCTGGCAGACTGCACCGAGGAAGAGAAAGGGAAGATCGCCGGCGAGAATGCCGCCAGGATATACAACTTCAACTAGGCGGCGGAGGGTCTCGACTACTTCCGCAAACACAGATTCCGGTGGGCGCCTCTCTTATGGAGGCGCCCATCATGCTTTCAGCTATAAACAATAGGAGCACTTCCCCAAACCCGGACCGCCTCCAGCGCCCCACCCGGGCCAGTCTCAGCTGCGAAAAGGAAGGCGTAGACCTTCACGGCAACGCCGTTATAGATATATTACGAATTCAGTGTATATGAGATTCGTTATTCGGGGTAAGTATTGACATATTATGATGTTTGAATCATACTTAGAGACACCTACAATCAGAGGGCCGCGCTACAAAATAAAAGACAGGAGGCTTAATTATGGCTGGCTACAGGGTCATATCGTCGGACAACCATGTCATGGAGCCACCGGACCTGTGGACGAGCAGGGCGGACGCGAAATACAAAGACCGGGTGCCTCAGATTACCCGCGAGGAAAACGGCACCGACTGGTGGTACTGCGACGGCTACAGGGTGATTAGCGTTCAAACCGGGTCACAGACCGGCGTGAGGTTCGAGTCGCCGGAAGACCTGAAGCTCGACCGGGACACATGGGAAGACGTGCGGCTCGGGGGCTACATACCAGAAGAACACATCAAGGATATGGGAATAGACGGGATTGACGTGAGCATAGTCTATCCCACCACCGGGCTGATACTCTTCAGCGTGCCGGACAGCGATCTGCTGACGCATACCTTCAAGATTTACAACGACTGGGTCGGAGAGTTTTGCAGCACGTACCCCAAGGTGCTCAAGGGCATCGCCATGGTCAACGTGGACGACGTAGAGTCGGGGGTAAAGGAGCTGGAGCGGTGCGCGAAGCTGGGGTTTGTGGGTGCCATGATCACCGTGCATCCCCCTGTGGAGAGGTCTTACAATTTGCCCGAGTACGAACCCCTGTGGGCCGCTGCCCAGGACCTACAGATGCCCCTCAGCCTCCACATCGGCACGAACCGTCCCGGACCGGGCCAGGAATTCCAGGACATTATGAATGCCACCCCCTGGTTCTTCTCCAACGTGGACCACTGGATACGGGAGTCCATCGGGCAGATGATCTTCACCGGCGTGTTCGAGCGCTATCCAAATCTCCGGATTGGGTCAGTGGAGATGGAGCTCTCCTGGGTGCCCCACTTCCTGGACCGGATAGACTACACCTACACCCAAAGGCAGATTGAGTTTGCCCCGTACCGGTTCAAGGAGGACATGCTCCCCAGCGACTATTTCCACCGCAACGTGTTCATCGGTTTCCAGGAGGACGCGGTGGGCATACAACTCAGGGACATCATAGGCGTGGACAACCTGCTGTGGGGCGGGGACTATCCTCACCCGGAATCCACCTTCCCCAAGAGCCGTGAGATCATCGAGCATATACTGGCGGACTGCACGGAGGAGGAGAAGGCCAAGATAGCCGGCGCAAACAGCGCCAGGGTGTACCGTCTTGACTAGGCGTTAGGCCCCTTCCCGGCCCCTGCTAGCCGATTCCGGTGGGCGTCCCAATACAAGGGCGCCCACCTCTGTTTCTGGACGCCGTGCAAGGGCGATCCAGGCCGACGTCCATGCTCAATGGGTATCCCAAAACCCAATTCAGGCTCTGTCATTCCGAGCGCAGCGAGGAATCCAAAATCCATGCTCTCGAACAAGCTCGCGTCTGAGATTTCTCACTCCGCTTCGCTCGGAATTGCCTATGGCCTTGTGAGGCCACATAAGAGGATGGAAATAGCGGCCAGCCTTTCCACCGTCACTCCCACGAAAGTGGGAGTCTAGGAACGTCGGGGGTGGATACCCGCTCCCCGTTTTCACGGGGACAAGCTTCGCGGGCATGACGAAGGGTATTTTCATGGTAATGACACATTTGCATCGTCCCTGCCTGGGCTGCCTCAGCGGGCGGACAGAGCACGCAACATGCCTGCCTGGACCCAGACAAGGTGACAGGTGACCGGGTGCGAGGACTTATTAAACACCCTCTCAGTCCTCCGGCCTGGCTGAGCGTACCTCCGTGGAAGAGATGTCATACCTGAATCGGGACGCGGAGATACCCTCGAAAAGATCCTCGAAATCTGCGGGCATGGCTATATCCGCCAGGGTGTGAAACACGCCTTCATGCAGCCGGCCTGCAACGAGGAAGCGGCAGCCCTTCGACCGTATCTCGGCCAGGGCCGCGTGCATGGCCTCCTCCCGTCCGCCATAGTACCGGGGATGCACCAGTCTCACTACCGTGTCCCAGCCTATGACAAAAACGCAGCCGGGGAGGAGGGCCGCCTTCTCGCGGAAGGTCGGCGCGCGGGTGAGTACCACGGGCCATCTGCCCCGGAACTGGGACAGGCGCCGGCGCACCTCCGGCTCCTCCAGGGGCGGCTTGTCCACGTTGACCACCGAAATCTCGAAGGCGACCTCGGCGCCAAGCGTCTCGGAGGCGACCCGGGCCAAGCGTTCGTGCCCCTCGTGCAGGGGATTGAAGGAGCCGGGCAGCACGGCCCCCGTAAGAGGCTCGTCCGCAGCCATCCGCCCGTCGGGGTACACTGTCAGGGTGTGGAAGCCCTGCTCAAACGCTTCACCCCGTCCTGGAGCAAAAAAGCGTTCCAAGTGTTCCAGGGGGTCAGTGTGACGGGTATAATGCACCTCCAGATGCTCGCCGTCCAGCAGCCCCAGGGGAAGGTCGGGTCCAAGGCCACAGGACTCGGCCAGCACGCGCAGGAAGAGCCTGCTTGCCACGTCCTCTTCTCCGGACCGGTCCCGCCGGCCCTTGGCGAGCACCAGGCTGTAGGTAGTGACCCCCACGTCGTCCCGGGCGGCGACACAGCAGCGGTGGTCTCCTCGCTTGGGCCTGTCGGTAGCGAGGGTCGCGGTGCAGGCCAGGCCAACGACAGGTTCCCGGCCTTCGCGTAGGAGCAAAGCCCTCCTGTATGCGGACTCCGCCATGTCTCTAGCCGTCTCAGGTGAGACGTACTGGGCCGGCTCGCGCCCCAGAAACTCGATCATGGCCCGTCGTCCGTAGGGTACGATGGCCTCCAGCACCGTCTTCGACGCACCCGGCACCCCCAACAGCCAGGCCAAGGCTTGGCCTCCGGCCCCGGCCAACGCAATGACCGCCAACTCCGGCGAGGCGTGAATGGTTTCGACAAGGTGCTCGATGCTTCCGGTCATAGGGATGTTCTCACGGGTTCCCCTTACGGTTTCTCCTCACGGCTTCCAAGGAGTGTAATCAATGCTTTTCATGCGCTTCATGGAGAGTTCGATCTCCGCCTTTATCTTGCGGTCCCACTCCTGCGCCCACTGGTCTGGTATCACCGTGCGTGCGTACCGCCACCACAAGGGTTCGCCCTCGCTGAGGGTATCCCCGTCGAGGACCTCGCCCAGGAAACAGGTCATATCTCCCCCATCCATAGCGTTGACCACCCGGCAGTCCAGGTATCCCCAGCAGTCCTCGAGCACGGGGCTGCCGGAGGCCTTTAGACCATATGGCACGCCAGCCAGCTTGTCCACGTCCCGTCCCGACACAAGGCCGAAGTCCTTGATGTGCTGGAGTTGGTCCACCCGGAGGAAGCTGAGGGCAAAGGCCTTGCTCCCGTAGATTAGCTCGTGACTGTAGTTGGTCTTGTATATCTGGACAATCACGCGGGGCATACTGGGGACGATGGACGCTGCGCCGACGGCTACGGCAATCTGAGCGTTGACCACCTGCCCCCACCGGCTGGTGACTGCCGCAATGGGGGACCATAGCTGGCCCATCATGGGCGCTATTCGTGAATACTCCATTACAACACCTCTACAACACCTCGACTAGGGCAGGGCGGCGATGGCCTCGACCTCCAGGAGGAACTCCTCCCTTACCAGCCGGTCAATGATGAGCAGGGTATTGGGCGGGTAGTCACCGCTGGGGTATCCCCTCTCGTATACCTCCCGCCTGGTGGCGATTAGCTCCTCCACGTCCTGGGACCGCACCAGATAGGTGGTAAATTGCACCACGTTCTGAAAAGACGCTCCGGCGCTCGCCAGTATTTGCTCCAGGTTATGGAAGACCTGACGCACCTGGGCCGGGAAGTCTCCCTTTCCCACTAGGTTGCCTTCTTCGTCAATGGCCACCTGCCCCGCAATGAACATAAGGCGTCCGGGACGGACGGTCACGGCCTGGCTGTAGGCCCCAAGGGGCCGGGGAACGCCCGTCGTCTCAACAATGGTACGCTCAATGTCGTCGGCCATGCTTTTCCTCCTCCCACTGGCTCAGCTTGAGTACCGATGCTTCAGAGCATAGCATAGCACTGCACCCCCGGAGTATCAAATGGCCTCTACGTTCCAGGGCCTTTCAATTGTCACCCCGAGCGGAGCGAGGGGTCTAAAGTCCTCGCCTTCTTAGGCGTGCTGCTATCCAAGCATTTTTAGATTCCTCGCTGCGCTCGGAATGACACGCGGCGGGGGCCTGTTACCTGGCGTGAGAATTGAAAGACCCTGCTCTACGTTCTCATGCAGGCTCATGCAGGGCATGATAAAATGCAAGGAAAGCCAGGAGGGGAGAGTTCCACCGCGTCCCTGCCCAGGGAACCTCATCCGGCAAGGAGGAGCGATGCTTAGCCTGATCATACGGGGTGGACAGGTGGTAACTCCCCAGCGAGTGGCGGAAATGGACGTTGCCATACAGGGAGAGAAGATAGTGGCCGTGACTGAGCCGGGTATTCTGGATGTGGAGGCGGCGAGAACCATAGACGCTTCCGGGAAAATCGTGGTCCCCGGGGGAATCGAGCCTCACGCTCACATCGCCACGCCTGTCCCGCAGCTATGGACGGGGCGTCCGGGGGTGGAGACCCAGTCCCCGGAAGCAGCCAGCCGCGCCGCCGCCTTCGGCGGGACCACCATGCTCGTAGATTTCGCGCGTCCCCTCCACGGGGCGATGCCCTTGGAGGCCGTAGAGCAGAGGGTCCAGCGTTTCAGCGGCCACTCCTATACGGACTTCGCCTTCCACTGCGTCTTCAACGGGGTAAGCCCGCCGGAGCACATCGCCCAGATAAGGGAGCTTATAGACTCCGGGGTAGCCTCCATGAAAGTGTGGACCATCACCCGCCCGGGCGACCCGCCCAATCCGGCTACGGACGACGGCCACCTGTGGGCAGTCATGGACCAGGTGGCCCAGCACAACGGCATCATCGCCGTTCACGGAGAAGACGAGGCCATCGTTGACTTCATGAGCGCGAAGCTAAAGCGCGAGGGTCTGGACCAGGCCTCCAACATTCACCTGGCCCACAACAACCTATCCGAGGATGTCGCATTCCGCAAGACGGTCCGCATAGCCCAGCGCACGGGCGCCGCGGTCTACTTCGTCCACGTCACGGCCAGGGAGGGTGTGGATGCCATCGTTCAGGGCCGCGCCGAGGGCCTGCCCATCTACGGGGAGGTGCTGCACCACTTCCTGTGCTTTACCTCGGAGGACTACAAGAAGCCCGAGGGCAACCTCTATCACACCAACCCGGGCTTGAAGTTCGCCGAGGACAAGGCAGCGCTGTGGGACGGCTTCGTTGGCGGGGCCATATCAACCGTCGCCACGGACGAGTACACCACCTACAAGGCCCCCAAGCTCTCCGGAGAGACCATAGAGACGGTCCAGGGCGGCCACAACGGTATCGAGACCAGGTTCATCATCGCGTACTCGGAGGGGGTGGCCAAGGGCCGCATCTCCCTTCAGCGGTTCGTCGAGCTTACCTCCTCCAATGCGGCCAAGCTCCTGGGCATGTACCCGAGGAAGGGGGCCATCTCCGTGGGCAGCGATGCGGATATTGTGCTGGTAGACCCCAACGTGCGCAAGTCCATAGCCCTGTCGGACCTGCACGCGGACTCGGACTACAGCATATGGGAGGGATGGGACGTGCAGGGATGGCCCGTCGCGACAGTCCTTCGAGGCTCGGTCGTCGTTGAGGACGGCAAGCTGCTTGGCAGTCCCCGGCAGGGCCAATTCGTGAAGCGCAAGATAGCTTCGGACGTGCTGTCCCGGCCCGTGTGCTGAGCCGGCCGGCCGTATCGCCCCGGCGTCTCTTGGCCGAGGGATTTTCCCCGCCATTCAAGAGTTGGCTAAGAGGGTGTTTAATAAGTCCTCGCATCCGGTCTCATGTCACCTTATCTGTGTCCAGGCAGGGACGACGCAAATGTGTCATTCCGAACGGAGCGAAGCGAAGTGAGGAATCTCAGACGCGGGCTTATTCGAGGCATGGATTTTTAGATTCCTCGCTGCGCTCGGAATGACAGGGGCTGCGCTCGGAATGACAGGGGCTGCATTCGGTTTTTAGACACCCTCTAGGAGTTGCCGTTGCGTATCTCGTGGAGCGCCGCGGCAATCTCGTCGGTCTCCAGCACCATCTCTAACAGCCCCACCTGGGGTTCATACACCTCCGGGTCTATTTGCGTCTTGACTTCCGGCTCGGTGATGTGGTACACGGGCAGGTCCAGATGGGCGTCGGCCAGCACCCCGGCCCAGGTCGGGTCGCCTTCGGTTACAGTCAGAGCATAGAGGCGGCTGCTGTCCACGTTGGGCGTCCCCACCAGGACCACCAGGCTGTCGCTGCCAAGAGTATCCACGACCCGCTTAATCTCTTCTTGACCGTCCAGGTCAAGCGCCCCAGCCGCAGTTCAAACAAAGCAGTGGGTCATCTCCAGCACGACCTCCGCCCCGGCGCTCCTAGCACACATGGCGATGGCGCTCCCCTGAACGCCGTCACGCTCGCCCAAGGCGATGACCTTCTTACCTCTCAGCTCCATAACTTATCACTCCCTCATTTGGCTATTCAGGTAACTATTCAGGGTAAAGCGGGGTTCCGCTCGAGGACAAAGGACATGCCATCGGACATCCGGGTCATCCTTCCCAGGAACAAGCTGCCTTTGGCAAGCATCATGGCCCGCTCCATACTCCCCGCCCTCATCCGGTCCACCGCGTGCCCAAGAAACGGCACCGCGGAGGCGATGTGCCCCTGGGTCGGCGAGAAGCCCGGCATACCATGAGTCTCCACAAAGCCGGGCACATCTCCTCTGGCTATTTCCTTTTTCAGGGCCGCGAGGGCGCCTATCATGCGGTAGTTGAGCAGGGGCACATCGCCGCTGCCCGACGGGCCGGTGACCTCGGGGTTCTGCAACTCCGTCGCGTACTTGTCTATGTCTCGGAAGTCCATCTCAAGTCTGCGGAGCGGCTCTGCGACCAGCTGCTCCAGTATGGCCTGCTGGGACGAACCGGACCCCACAGTGTGGCGTCCCAGTGAGTCCAGTCGCAGCACCGGGCTGCGCCCATCGTCCTCGCTCACCATCACGGCCACCCCCGCGAGTACGTCCTCCAGGATGGGCTGGTCGTTGGACAGGTGGCCGCAATACTTCATGCCCAGCTTGGCGAGGGAGCACCCTCCCACCACTGCCACCTGCTTGAAAACGCGGGAGCTGACCAGGCTGGCGGCCATCACCAGGGCGTGCACAGGGCCGCAGCAGAACCCCTTGACGTCGGAGCCGCTGGCCGAGGTGCAGCCGCACATCTCGGCTACCGCCTTGCCCAGATTGCCCCCGCCTCGCTGGTAGCGGTCGCCAACCGCCTCCTCGCCACTGTTCAGCACGTACTCCACGGAGCTTGGGGCGAAGCCTTCCTGGGCCAGCAGGGTGCGCAGGGACATAGCAGCGGTGGCCTTACTAGCAAGGTTCTCCAGCACTACCCCGGCAGTCAGAGAAGCGTCTTCACCATGGGCCTGCCGGACGCAGCCGACTATACGGCCGTCGGAGAGGTACAGGGGCATGGGACCGGCGCCGCCTGCGACCTGGGCCTCGACCTCTGAGTGGGGGTGGCCCTCGCGCAGCCGGTCCAGGTCAGTCTCATTGACCAGGGGGTGCCTCTCCAGGGCGGCCCGCACCCACTTGCAAAAGCCCTCTTCGAGCCAGACCAGGTCAAAGTCATCGGAGAGCTTTACCAGCCCGTAAAACTCCTCCTCGGGCATGGTCTCGCCGTGGGGACTCCAGCGCTCGGCAGGTCCCGGGGTATTGAACCAGGGTTGTTCCCACCCTCGCAGGTCGTCCGGGTAGATGGCGCCCAGGAAGGCCCGGTTGGGGGGGTACGCTGCCGCCGCCTCATAGGGGCGCAGGTGTGACGCTATCTCATGGACAAGGCCCGGCTCTCCGGCGATGTCCCGCGCGGGCCTGGAGCCGTACCGGACCAGGCCGGGCGTGTGGGCGAGGAAGTACCGGACACCGCTTATCACGGGGCGTTTGACTAGCTCTGCCATGCTACCTCAAGTCCTTACAGGGTGTTTAAGAAGTTCCTTTTCCCCTGGTGGGAGAAGGTTAGGATGAGGGGGAGTCATTGCATCACCCTCACCTCAGTCCTCTCCCGTCGGGGGAAAGGAAGTGTGCCCATACCTTATTGGACGCCCTCTTAGGGCGACGAGCACACGACGAGACCTCAATCAATACTCAATGCCAATGCTCAATACTCCAGCGTGCTCAGCCGACCGAAGCCATAGTGGTCGTCGTAGCGGGAAGGGGGCGGCATACTGCTGTTCGTGGAGATGACGGTATCTCGCAAGGGGCCTGTCACCATCCGGGGCGAGCCGATTACCCGCTCAACGGCGGGCAGCTCTCCCAGTCCCAGGATAGAAGAGTTGAAGAAGCCGGTCGTCACAACGGCGTCGGCCTCCATCAGGGGTTCCAACAGAGTGGGCGCGTCGCCGACCGGGTTGTCCTCGCTGGTGAGAAACACTGTCTTGATTCCCAGCTGCTCGCACGCCTGGACGGTGCGAATCACCTCGATGAACTCGTTTCCCCCGGCGTCCCAGGTGACGAAGGCGCCCTGAGCGCCCAGCATCTTCGCCAGCTTGGCTGACTGGGAGGCCATAAGCTGCTTCTCATGCTGGGTAGTCCACTCGGTCCGCAGGGCTATGCATCCCAGGAAGTTGAAGTCCACCCCGTGCCTGCGGTACATCTCAAGGAGCAGGGGGTTGTTGGCCACAGTCCAGGAAGTGGCGAAGGCCGTCCGGTAGGGTCCCGTGACGGCCCCATCGAGAATTTCGTTGGGGTGCATCAGCCACGGGGGAGTGAGCTGGGTGAGGCCATAGGTGGTGGTGCAGAAGGTGGTTGCGGAGCCTGACATGGCCTGGGGAGAGTGGAGGCACCATATGTAGACGACGCCGGGAAGCGAGGGGTCTGCTTCCTTAAGCTCAAACAACTCCACCTCCGGCGGCTCCAGACCAAGGGTGGCAGCCGCCAACTGGTCCGACACCACCAGGGCTGCGTTATGTACGGCGTAGTTCTGGGTCTGGTTGTCCAGGCTGGAATCGGGTTCCACGACCAGGCACAGGTTGAGGAGGGCGCTGGTGGGAATGAGGTCGGCCCAGGGTCCCGACATATCCATGAACACTTCCACGTAATCTCCGCCAGCATCGTGCCAGTTGACCTCCGAGACCTCCACCACGCCCAGGCCGGCCAGTCGGTGGGTGCGCCCCTGCCCAACGGTGGCTATGGGCCGCCCGCAGATGCCCGGATAGGCCATGCCCGGCCCCTCCACCTTGATGCGAGGCTCGATGACATCACGCACAGGCCAGATGCGCGCGGACTCCCCCGGCCTGGCTAGCTCCAGGTCCGCGGCAACGATGCGCGGGTCTCCTAGCACAGCCCTCAGCACGGCGTCGCGGTCCACGGAGAGCACCCCGTCTTCCCAGGAGGTCCGCTTGCTGAACACCATGTCATGCACGGGGAAAGTCCCCATCTCAAGACGCATGGGCGACCTCCCTGGCGGGCTGATTGCCCTCCGGGTCGAACAGCGAAGGCTCCTCCACAGGTGTCTCGATGGCCCTGAGCGCTGTGCGGGTGATCCGCAGGCCGTACTCGTAGTCCTTATCCGGCTCCAATTCCGGGTTGCCGCATACGTGCTCGATACGCGCCCCGCGAACTACCCGGTTCGCCCCGGTGGTGAGGGCCAACCCGTATATCGCGGAGATCATGCCCACGGGTATGCCCGCCTTCTCGATCTCCTTGGCTATCGTTGCGCCGCAACGGTTGCAGGTCCCTCAAGTCGCCACCAGGATACACCCGTCAACGCCGTCTTCCCGGAGCTCGCGGGCAATGTCGGATCCCAACTGCCTCGCGTACATCACGGGGGTGCTCACGCCGGGGAGGGCGTAAATCCACGGGTACACGCTTGCGATGGCACCTTCCCTCTCCAGGTCTCTCATAAAGCACAGGGGGAGTATGTAGTTGGGGTTCTGGTTCACGATGCCGTTGAAGTATCCGGAATGGAAGGCTTCCCAGTCCCTTCCGGACATGCTCTGTAGCTCCTTGACGGAATGACGGTAGAACCTCCTGGCGTTGGCGGGCACCTGCCGGTCGGGGTTGCCCTTTCTCACGAGGCCTCCGGTGGTGACCAGGGCTATGGTGGCGCTTCTGATGTCGTCCACGGGGGGAGCGGGCGCTACCTGGTCCGGCAGATAAACGGGGACCTCGGTCTTGAAGGGACGCCCGTTCAGCTTGTCCACCAGCATGTCAACGGCCCGCACGTACCCCGGCTCCCGTCGCATTCCCACTCTTCTGAGTCCTCTGGGCAGATAGCCCTCCGCTTCAGCGGGGCCAAGCTCTTCGGCATTGCCCAGCTTCACGGCCAGGCGGGACATTGCGGACATGGCTTGCCTCATCTCCGCCGGGCTGGCGCCGGTGGGAACTATGATAGCTTCCCGGCCATAGGTGAGCACCCCCGGGTTCTCCGGGTGCATACCTCCGACGGCGGGAATTCCCATGTCCTGTGCTGCCTTGCAGACGGCCCCGCAGGCCAGGCCGTACCTGCCGGCGTCGAAGGCGGGGCCGGCCAGCACCACGTCCGGGCGCGACTCCTTCAGCCCCTCCACCAGGGAGTCCAGGGCCTTTTCCCGCTGCTCGCTGAAGTAGTTGTCGCCACATACGATGGTCGCCGCCACCTGCCCGCCGTTTCCCAGGACCTGTTCAAGGACTCTACCCGGTCCTACCGGACCCTGTTGGACATGAAGGGGCTCGTTGGCGTGTTCCTCGCCCCCGATACCTCCGAAGAACTGGTTCAAATAGTGGACCACTCGCAGAGGACCTGCCATGCTGCACCTCCGCAGCCTAAATAGCGCTGGGTCAGGCTGGTACAGTCCAAGGCTACTATTCTGCCAGGGCACTGTCAAGACTTGACCATTCACGGCACAGGGTATGTGCCTGATGTATAACCTTAAACCTCTCACCTTCGTGCTATAATGGGACTCAATCTTGGAATAAAGGAAAGACCATGCAGATGGAAGAGGTCAGGCTTACCAGCCTAGCTCACTGCGCCGGTTGAGCCGCCAAGTTCAGCCCCGAGGACCTCGTCGAGGTCCTGAGCCATTTGCCGGTGATAAAGGACCCCAATCTTCTGGTAGGCACGGAGACGGGGGACGACGCAGCCGTTTACCGCGTTGGGGAGGATACCGCCCTCGTGCTGACGGTGGACTTCTTCCCACCCATAGTTGACGACCCCTTCAGCTTCGGGGCCATCGCCGTCGCCAACTCCCTCAGCGACATATACGCTATGGGTGGCAAGCCTTTGCTGGGGCTGAATATCGTGGGCTTCCCCGCGGAGTACCCCAAGAAGGTGCTGGGGGAGATATTGCGGGGCGGCTCCGCCAAGGCCCAGGAGGCGGGATGCCTCATCGTCGGCGGGCACACCGTGGATGACCAGGAGCCCAAGTACGGCCTGGCTGCGGTGGGACTGGTGGACCCGGGGAAGCAGATTACCAACGCCGGCGCCAGGCCCGGGGACAGGCTGGTGCTGACCAAGCCCCTGGGCACGGGAATAGTCACCACCGCGGGAAAGCAGGGCGTCGCGGCGCCGGAGGTCATCCACCGGGCCGTGTCCATAATGAGCACCCTGAATAGGGCCGCCTCGGAGGCGATGGTCAAGGTTGGGGTGAACGCGAGCACCGATGTCACGGGCTTCGGCCTCATAGGACACCTGAAGGGCATGGTGCAGGGCAGCGGCGTAGGCGCACGGCTCCGGCTATCGAGAATACCGGTGATACCCGGCGTCTGGGAGCTTATCGAGGATGGAGTAGCACCCGGAGGGACGCACCGCAACTTGAATGGCGTGGGTAAGGACGTGCAATGGGACGAGGCCATACGCGGGGAGGCCAGGCTGCTCCTCTGCGACGCCCAGACTTCCGGCGGCCTGCTCATATCCGTGCCCGAAGAGAGGACGGACCTCCTGCTGAAGGAGATAGCAGACGCCGGCGTTGAGGGGGCCGTGGTAATCGGGGACGTGGTGGCGGACGACAAGAAGGGTATCCAAGTCTCGCCCTGAGACATCGTGATAGACTGGGACAGTGATTAAGACGAAGAGCATTTACCACGCCCCGATGGAGCCGGAGGACGGCTACCGGCTGCTGGTCATGCGTCACTGGCCTCGCGGAGTTCGCAAGGCACAGGTGGAGGAGTGGATGCGCGAGCTGGGACCCTCGGCATCCCTCTTGAGGGCATACAGGGAAGGGCAGATAGACTGGCCCACCTTCGCCGCTCGCTACCGGGCGCAAGTCAGAGACACGGAGACCGGTCAGACTTTGCTGGCAGAGGTTGAGCGCCTGGAGGAATTGCACGGCACGGTAACCCTGCTCTGCCACGAGAACCTTTCAAGGCCGGACACCCGCTGCCATCGCGTGATTCTGAAAGAGTTGCTTGACGCCAGGGCTAGCCGCTCCCCCTGAAGGGATGATAGGCGGACGACGACACCGATATGGCTACCCCCTCACCCTGACTGGTTGCCGCGTCGGCGAGCCGATGGACCAGTTCAATCCATCGCCTGAGGAGCCCAACAACACCAGATCGCAGGGTAAGGTGGGTCAATACCAATCCGGCGTTGACAGATTGCATTGGATACCGCGCCTTCCCGACCGCCAACTGCACCTCCCAAACAGGAATTTGCCCCTTGACAAGTCCCCGTTTATTAGTTTATATAATAAACTACTTTGTAACACTACATGGAGGGCCGGCATGCGGGACCGCGACAGCGAAGGGCAGCAGATCACCCCGGAGCAGGGGTGGACGTCAATACACGCGACCTTGGACAGGTCCCGCAGCTCCATGTACGTGGCGGGCTGGACCAACATCATGTTGTTGTGGGGCGCCATCGTAGCGGTGGGGTACTTTTCCATGTACGCCATCGAAACATTGGCGCCTGTGTTTGCCACCGACTACCCATGGTATCCCGGCCCCCTATGGTTCGGCCTGGCAATCCCAGGCATGATTGGGAGCTCGATCATTGGCTACCGCGCCAGCAAGGAGAACGCAATCGGACCCTCCGCTACAGCGGCAGGTCTCCGGGTCTTCGGCTTCTGGATGTCAGTGGTAGCGGCCTCTTTCATCATTCCCGCGGCGTCCGGCTTGTGGACCGCCGACGCCGACCCCATCACCATCAGCGGAGTCGGCGTCGGCATAGTTGCGCTGGGGTACATTCTGTTCGGCATCATGCACCACTTGGCCATTGGCCTGGTAGGTCTTGGCATCGCTGTTTCCTACTACCTGCCCACGCACTTCGCCGGCGACGCCGCGCCCGTGGTGTCGGCAGTGCTCATACTTGTCGTCGTGGTCATCGCATGGGTATGGATTCGCAACAGCCGTGTGGCATGAATGAGGAACCGATCGTCCTCAATGAGACGATCCATCAGTCCACACGGCTGCGCATCATGACGCTGCTGGTTTCCCGGTCCGAGTCGGACCGCGTGGCCTATGGCTTTATTCAAAAGGCGTTGGGACTGACCGGCGGCAATCTCACCATCCACCTGCGCAAGCTGCAGGATGCCGGGTACGTCAACACTACCAAAGAATTCCTTGAGACAAAACCCCGCACATGGGTGGAGGCGACGCCCGAGGGCCGCCGAGCCTTCACCGAGTACCTCGGCAACCTCGAACGCGCCCTCAATATGCCCTTTCGATAGCCGAGTCATACCACTCACCGTCCGCTGCCTCGGTAATCTGAGCCCCCTCTGTCACTCTACCTCCCGCCAGGGCTTGTGACCCTGAAGCAGCGCCACATGGCCAAGCTGATCTACGAGCGTCTGAGAGTGAAGCATGGATTCACCGGGAAGTACGCGATAGTCAAAGGAATTTGACGAACTGTGAACTATGGTTTGCAGTGTATTCGTGATTGAGATAAACGATGGCTGAAACGTTCACTCACTGGGATGCTGCGAACTATCTGTCCACCAAAGAGGATGTCCGTTTCTATCTGGAAGCGGCTGCCGAAGAAGACCCTGACGACGGCAGCTTGATTCGCGCAGCCCTAAATGACGTTGCTCGATCTCGGAATATGAGCGAATTGGCCCGTGAAGTCGGAATGACTCGGGAAGGGTTGTATAAGGCACTGTCCGAGAACGGTAACCCCAGCTTCGCTACGGTTATGCGAATCGCTCAAGCGTTGGGGATGCGATTACGCATCACCGCCTAGAGATGCCGGTCACGGCCTCCGGCCCTCACCACCAAGGCACGACGGTGGATTACAGAAATTGGTAGCGGGGGTTGGACTCAAACCAACGACCTTCGGGTTATGAGACCTATGCTATAATGCAGATACGAGAGTCGCCGGATACACGTACCGGGTCAGGCTAGGAAAGGATGAACAACCCCTATGGGCACGTTTTCCGTACAAATCGCTGTTGGAGACCAGGAGAGGCGGCGCTGGACCACGCTGGATACTCTGGTTGATACCGGCGCTTCGATTACCTCAGTACCTTCATCGGTCCTCCTGAGCCTTGGCGTGGAGCCGGTAGCACAGGAGCCGTTCCGCTTCGGCCAAGGCGAGACGCGCATGATGGAGATCGGTCGAATCTGGCTCAGAGTAGAGGAAAAAGAGATCTATACACTGGTCCTCTTCAATGAGGAGGGAACACCGCCTCTGCTCGGGGCGCTGGCCTTGGAGACGGCGTTCATGGGGGTTGACCCTGTCGCCCAGAAGCTGGTCCCGGTAGAGGGACTGATGATGTAATCTCGTCCAGCAGACGAATCCCAAAGGCAAGGCCCCCGGAACACTCCGGGGGCCTCGTTTTAACAGCATATTTTCGGTAGCCGGGATTGGACTTGAACCAACGCCCTTCTAAGACCCGGTAGAGGCTCATCCGTAGAGCAGTTCCACGAACTCGTCCACAGTCAGTTCCGAAGCTCGTATCAATCCCCGAAGCGTACCCTTTTTCAATGTTCGGTGGTCCGGTATCGAAAGGACAGCACGGACGCCCTGCTTTTTTAGAATCACATGGCTGGAAGCTCTCCGGACCAATTGCCAGCCAGCCCGCTCGAACGTCCGGACTGCTTCTCTTCCGGAGACTACGGGAAGCGGTGGCACTTACATGCGTGCCTTGACGAAAAGCTCCAACCGTTCTATCGAGACACCCTCATAAGGGAGTGCATCCTTGTCTCGGTCCGCCAGGATGTGTCTAACCTCATCGGCTATAAGGTCTGGGGTCTCTGGATAAGGGGGCACTGTGTGGAAAGACCGAGGCCCAAGCCCATCCTCGACTCCGGCTTCCTCTTCTAGCGCCTCCAAGACGAGTTCAGCGGCCTCTCTGATGTTTTCAAGGGCCTCACGTCGGTCGTCTCCTTGGCTGACGCATCCCGGCAGTGCGGGGCAGACGACCGAGTAGCCTCCATCCTCCTCTCTCTCCAAGATGATTGTGAATGCGCGCTTTTCCGGTGGCATGTCTCTCCTTCGACAGTCTGAGCCGGGGGACCTCGCTCCTAGATGCTTGGTAGCGGCCCTTGGACTCGGACCAACCCCGGCTTCTTCAGGCACAGGTCGGATGGCATCGGGTTCAGGCTTCTGAATAAAGGTCTCTCTCCCGGATGGTGGCCTTGATTACCGCCGGGTCCAAATGTTTGGAAGCGTGTTCGATTTCAATGCCGATGAGTTCGCCGTCAACGCCCAGGTCTACGTTCAGCCCATCGGCGACTTCGCGGGTCTCTGCGTCGGGCTTCCTGCTGAATTCGACGTAAGCGCTGTCTGTTTCCGGATGATAATGCATTTTCATTCTTCCCCCGGCACAAGTCGGGGGCCTTCTTATCGGTTACTGCCAGCCAGGGTTGGACTCGAATCAATGGCCGCTTCTTCAGGTGCAGGCTAGATAGCGCCTGGTTCAAGCTTGGGCATAACGGCTTCTCTCTCGGTTGCTGGCCTCAATTACTGCTGAGTCCAGGTGTTTGGAAGCGTGTTCGATTTCAATGCTGATGAGTTCGCCGTCAGCCCCGAGGTCTATGTTCAGTCCATCGGCAACTTCGCGGGTCTCTACACCCGGCTTCCTGCTGAATTCCACGTAAGCGCTGTCCGTTTCCGGGTAGTAATGCAGTTTCATTCTTCCCTCCTTCTGAACCCGCCGTCTATAAAGGCAGTAAGGACCGTTTCCCCATCGGCCAGGGTTACTACTCGCAAAATATGTGGGTCATCGTGATTGGGGTAAGGAATTAACTTCTAAATTGCAAACTGGCTATATGGAAACAGAGGCCCCCGACTTGTGCCGGGGGCCTCTGTTTTGCGATTTAGTTTTGGTAGCGGGGGTTGGACTCAAACCAACGACCTTCGGGTTATGAGCCAGGTTCGCCGACGTAGTCACTTACTAGGAGAATCAGCAGGCGTCCGATCCAATTGCCCCCCCAAGATACCATTGTCCGTCTGCAAGCACCCAAATATCGTCGTCTCCCCCTTGGGTACCGATGATAACGTCATCTATATAGAATTCTATCAGTACGGATCCTGTGTTTCCGGTAACTTCAACATCGGAGACGCGAACTTCTATATCGAGATCTTCATTGATGCCGAATAGTGCACGCATCGCTGTTTTCGGTGTGGCGTCTTCATCCAAGCCCATGGAAGCAACCTCAGACATCAGTGCGGCGTTCGCCTCTGCCACATACTCCTCCTTCGAGCATCTGGATTGGGATTCAGGAGATGCGAGGTCATAAACTTCCGAGTAGTTGCCTTCCATAATAGCAGCGCCGAAGTCTTCAGCCCGGGCCTTCAGATTTTCCGCAGTAGCGCCCGAGGACTCCCCTCCACCGCAGGCGGCGAGGGCCACAACTGTGATGAAAAGGAGGAGCAGTAGCCCCATGTATTTGCTCATAGACAACCTCCACACGGACAAATAGAGGGTCCTCCCCGATGCCCGCTGGGCAGGGGAGGACGTTTTGCATTTTTGGTAGCGGGGGTTGGACTCGAACCAACGACCTTCGGGTTATGAGCCCGACGAGCTGCCACTGCTCCACCCCGCGCCGGGGACTGAGAATAGGGATGGTTGTGAGAAGTTTGGAGTTTTTAGTGTGGGTCAAGTCCTCGGCCGATTAGTACCAGTAGGCTTAACGAGTTGCCCCGCTTCCACCTCTGGCCTATCAAGCAGATAGTCTCTCTGCAGCCTTACTTCCGACTCTCATCGGAATGGGAGGCCTAATCTTGGGGAGCGCTTCGCGCTTAGATGCCTTCAGCGCTTATCGACACCGGACATGGCTACCCAGCAGTGCTCCTGGCGGAACAACTGGCACACCATAGGTCCTTCCCTCCCGGTCCTCTCGTACTAGGGAGAGACACCCTCAAGCCTCCTACGCCCGCGGCGGATAGAGACCGAACTGTCTCACGACGTTCTGAACCCAACTCACGTGCCCCTTTAACCGGCGAACAGCCGGACCCTTGGGACCTCCTTCAGCCCCAGGATGGGACGAGCCGACATCGAGGTGCCAAACCTCGCCGTCGATGTGAACTCTTGGGCGAGATAAGCCTGTTATCCCCGGGGTAGCTTTTATCCGTTAAGCCACGGCCTTTCCACAAAGAGCCGTAGGATCACTTTGCCCGACTTTCGTCCCTGCTCGGCTTGTTGGCCTCACAGTCAAGCCCCCTTATGCCAATACATTCTGCGGGCGATTTCCATCCGCCCTGAGGGGACCTTTGGGCGCCTCCGTTACCTTTTGGGAGGCAACCGCCCCAGTTAAACTGCCCGCCAGGCACTGTCCCTCGGTTGTACGAGGTTAGAACCAAAAACAGAGAAGGGTGGTATTTCAACGGCGGCTCCTTCCCCACTGGCGTGAGGAACTCATAGCCTCCCACCTATCCTACACATCGCGGCTCCCAGACCAATACCAGGTTGCAGTAAAGCTCCACGGGGTCTTTTTGTCCTGCCGCGGGTCGCCCGCGTCTTCACGGGCACCGCAATTTCACCGGGCCCTCCGCCGAGACAATGACCAGGTCGTTATGCCATTCATGCAGGTCGGAATTTACCCGACAAGGGACTTCGCTACCTTAGGACCGTTAGAGTTACGGCCGCCGTTCACCGGGGCTTCAGTTCGGAGCTTCTCCTTTGCAGGATAACCCCTCCCCTTAACCTTCCGGCACTGGGCAGGCGTCAGCCCCTATACTTAGGATTTCTCCTTAGCAGAGACCTATGTTTTTGATAAACAGTCGCCCGGTCTTCTTATCTGCGGCCCCAGAGAGCTCTGCCCGCGTGGGGCTTCACCCTCCAGGGCGCCCCATATCCCGAAGTTACGGGGCCCTTTTGTCTAGTTCCTTAGCGGAGGTTCGCCCGAACGCCTTGGGACTTTTATCCCAGCCCACCAGTGGCGGTTTGCGGTACGGACGCCGCTATCCCATAGCCGCGAGGCTTTTCTTGTCGGCATGGGCGTTCAACAGCTTCCCGGACCCTAAGGTCCAGTTACCCTCAACCCTCGGCTCGTAGCGCCGGGGCGGATTTGCCTACCCCGGCATGGCCTATAGAAGAGGACACGCACTACCATCCGCGTGCTCTGCCTACCCTTCCGCGCTCTCCCTCGGCTTTAAAGCGAGATAACGGCGGTGCAGGAATATTAACCTGCTGTCCATCGCCTTCGGCTTTCGCCTACGGCTTAGGACCGACTAACCCTACGCCGATAAACGTTGCGTAGGAAACCTTGGGCTTTCGGCGTCAGGGATTTTCACCCTGATTAACGCTACTCATTCCGGGATTCTCACTTCCCCGCGCTCCAGCAGGCCTCGCGACCCACCTTCTTCGCCCGAGGAACGCTCCCCTACCATGCTAGAGCCTCAGAGTACACGGGTTCAGGGTTCAGGGATTGCTCCCCTAGCCCCGTTCCCAAGCACCCCATACTCTATCATCCACGGCTTCGGTGACAGGCTTGAGCCCCGTTAAATTTTCGGCGCAGAACCCCTCGACCAGTGAGCTGTTACGCACTCTTTAAAGGGTGGCTGCTTCTGAGCCAACCTCCTGGCTGTCTGGGGAACTCCACTTCCTTTCCCACTTAGCCTGCTCTTTGGGACCTTAGCCGGTGGTCTGGGCTGTTTCCCTCTCGACTACCCAACTTATCTCCGGCAGTCTCACTCCCGGGAACCGGTAAAACGGCATTGGTGGTTTGGTTGAGTTTGGTAAGCTCACGCCCCCTAGTTCATCCAGAGCCCTACCTCCGTTCACCTATACCCGAGGCTGCACCTAAATGCATTTCGGGGAGAACCAGCTATTTCCGGGTTCGATTGGAATTTCACCTCTACCCACAGCTCATCCGAAGCTTTTGTACCAGCAACCGGTTCGGGCCTCCAGTCCGTGTTATCGAACCTTCACCCTGGCCATGGGTAGCTCACCCGGTTTCGGGTCTACTCCATGGGACTATACGCCCTATTCAGACTCGCTTTCGCTTTGGCTCCGGGACTCCAGTCCCTTAACCTTGCCCCACATAGTAAGTCCCCGGATCATTCTTCAATAGGCACGCCGCCACCCCGATATTATCAGGGCTACGACCTGCTGTAAGCCTACGGTTTCAGATCTATTTCACTCCCCTCCCGGGGTATTTTTCACCTTTCCCTCACGGTACTGGTACACTATCGGTGGCCAAGGGTATTTAGCCTTGGAGGGTGGTCCCCCCGACTTCCCACAGGATTTCTCGTGTCCCGTGGTACTCAGGGCATACACCAGGAGTCTTATCCCTTTCACTTACGAGGCTTTCACTCTCTATGGCGGTCCTTTCCAGGTGCCTTCAGCTAGAGATAAGGTTTGTAACTCCTCGCCCCTCTCCGAGGTGGGGGCAGGTGTCCCCTATAACCCCCTTATGACATAGGCCCCCGGGCCACTGAGTCATAAAGGTTTGGGCTCTTCCCCGTTCGTTCGCCACTACTAGGGGAATCTCGGTTGATTTCTTTTCCTCGGGGTACTTAGATGTTTCAGTTCTCCCGCTTACCCTCCTCCATGTCATGGAGGATGTTCCGGCTCAACACCGAAACGGGTTTCCCCATTCTGGAACCCCCGACTATGCCTGCTAGACGGCTCATCGAGGCTTTTCGCAGCCTTGCCGCGCCATTCTTCGGCCCTTGGCCCCTAGGCATCCACCGTAGGCCCTTAGTAACTTGACCCACACTAAGAACTTCAAACTTTACTAATCCCTATTCTCTTTTTAAGGTGCGTAGCGGCGGCTGGGTTGTTCCCAAGCCGCCGCTCAGGTGCCTCAGCCTTTGATATCTTTAATTAGGTGTGTATCATCTTCATAAAGACCTCTTAGGGAAACCTATTATAAACCCTCTTTCCGAGGTCGTCAATAGTTTGAGGGCGGAGAGTGGCCCGAATCTCCGGATTCCCCGGATTTCCCTAGATTTCCCATGACAAGGACTCGGCCCGGACTCAGCAGGCACTATGCTATAATTGTTAGTACTTTGGGACGAGAGGGGGGCGAGGACAGCCGGTGCAATGCCCGTCGGCAAAGACGGGAAAGGTCCCTCCACCTCAAAGCCCCATGCTCAGTCTGGAGTGCAGCCATGAACAACCGGGACACTGCCGCCGCCTGGTCCTACCACGATGGGACCAAGCACTCTTCGGAAAGCATCCACGCCGACACCCACTACCTGGATTTCCCAAACCAGCCCCTTCCTTTCAAGATATACGCTGACCTGGAGCCTATTCCCCTGCCCCAGGACTTTCCGGTCTCGGAGATTGGGGCTTTAAGGGCCATCTCAGCCACGAGCATCCATCCCGATAGCGACTGCATACCCGACATGAGCGCCCTGGCGAGCCTCTTCTACTTCTCGGCGGGCATCACCAGGCGCAGAGTCTATGCGGGCAGAGAGATGCTCTTCCGAGCGGCGGCCTGCACGGGGGCCCTGTACCACATAGAGTTGTACCTGGTCTGCGGCGACCTGCCCGACCTGAAAGCCGGGGTGTACCACTTCGGGGCGCATGACTTTGCTTTGCGTAAGCTGCGCGACGGCGACTACCGCAGCATCCTGGTCCACGCGAGCGGCGGTGAACCCTCGATGGCGAGCGCCCCGGCGATAATGGTCTGCACCGGGACCTATTGGCGCAACTCCTGGAAGTACCGGTCCCGGGCCTATCGCCACTGCTTTTGGGATAACGGCACCATCCTGTCCAATCTGCTGGCCGTCTCCGCCGCCCACCGGCTCCCCGCCCGGGTGGTCACCGGCTTCATGGATGAGCCGGTAAACCGTCTGCTGAGTCTGGATACCGAGCGCGAGGTGGCCCTCAACCTTGTCCCCCTCGGGTCATCGCGAGATAGCGCCGGGGCATCGCCGGAGGCCCCACCCCTTGCGCTGAATACCGTGCCTTTATCCAGGACCGAGGTGGACTACCCGGACATCAGAGCCATGCACGAGGCATCGTCACTGGTCACGGGAGAGGAAGCGGCATCCTGGCACGGACGGACGCCCATAGCCAGAATGCCCGGACCTTCGGGCGAGCTATTTCCCCTGCGACCCCTGGCTGACGATGAAGCGGGAACCGACCCCATCGAGCGGGTGATTACTCGTCGCGGCTCAACCAGGCAGTTCGTCCGCCGTGCCATTACCTTCCCCCAGCTTTCCACCATGCTCTATCAATCAACGCGAGGGTTTTCAGCAGACTTCCTCGACCCGGAGGGCGCATCGTTGAATGACCTCTACGTGATAGTCAACGACGTGGACGGCTTGCCACGCGGGTCCTACGTATTCCACCAGGACAGCAACGCCCTGGAGCTTCTGGAGGAGGGGGACTTCCGACGAGTAGCGGGCTATCTCGGACTTCAACAGTCCCTGCCCGCCGATGCCAGCGCTGACGTCTTCTTCCTCACTGACCTCAAGCCGGTCCTGGCGAGGTACGGCAACCGGGGCTATCGGGCAGCACAGCTGGAGGCTGGCGTCGTAGGAGGGAAGCTATACCTGGCGGCCTACAGCCAGCGCCTCGGAGCTTCCGGTCTCACTTTCTTCGATGACGACGTGACCACTTTCTTCTCGCCCCACGCCGACGGGAAGAGCGTCATGTTCCTGGTGGCGCTGGGAGTGCCCCTGCGACGTCGAGTGGTGCAGCCATAGCGGCTGGATCAAACTTGACAAGCCTTCCCATAAATGTTAATTTCGGAGTGTTTCCACTTCTTTTTGAATTCCTTCCTTTTGTTCACCCAGATGTAAAAGGCTACCGGGGATGCAGGGACGCGCGATTTGACGATAGGGCCAAGACCTAGCTTGGCGTGAGGGGTCATGGCAACGGATCCGAAGGAGACACGGTGGGCGCAGATTAGGGACCTATGCAACGAAGTCCTGTCTGATAGACGCCTGATACTGGCCAGTAATCGCGGGCCGGTAGAGCACCAGATTACTCCGGATGGACGGACTGAGGCCAGAAGGGGAAGCGGCGGAGTGGTCACGGCCCTGAGCTCTCTGGCTCAGATGGTGGAGTTCACCTGGGTGGCCAGCTCCATAGGAGAGGGTGACAGGAAGGTCTCTGAAAGTGGCCAGGGCGCCCGCTTCCGCTCGCCTTTCCCAGGACACCGGATATACCTTCGCTTCGTTGTAACGCCCCGCAGGGTCTACCACAAGTACTACAACATCTTTTGCAACCCACTGCTGTGGTTCCTTCAGCATTATATGTGGAACTCCCCCTACAACCCCAACCTGGATGCAAGCGTCCACGATGCCTGGCACGGCGGCTACGTAGAGGTGAACAAGGCCTTCGCCCAGTCCATAATAGACGAGTCCCAGGACGACCCCAAGCCGCCCATCGTAATGATTCACGACTATCACCTCTACCTGGCCTCGGAATACGTCAGGAACGCCCTGCCAGGCTCCGTCATCCACCACTTCACCCATATACCGTGGCCAACACCGCGATACTGGCAGCTCCTCCTGCCGTCCTACGTGATCAGAAGCATCTGCAAGGGGCTGTGCGCCAGCGATATAGTCGGATTCCAGACAATCCACGATGTGCGCAACTTCCTGGACACCTGCGCGGAGTTCCTGCCTGAAAGCGAGATAGACTACACCAAAATGGAGATACTCTCGGAGGGGCACAAGACCCTGGTCCGCGCTTACCCCATCTCCATAAACGTAGAAGAGATACGGCGTATGGCCAACTCGCCCAGGGCCCTCGAATACGAGCAGAAGCTGCTGCCCCTGTGCAACGAGAGCACGATTATCCGCGTGGACAGGGCGGAGCCCAGCAAGAACGTGGTGCGCGGCTTCAAGGCCTTCAGCCTGCTCCTCTCCAGGTACCCTGAACTCCAGGGGCGCGTCAATTTCCTGGCGTTCCTTGTCCCGTCTCGCACCCACATCAGGCAGTACCAGAGGTACATGGACGAGATTGAGCAGGTAATCAAGGAGATAAACTCCACTTTCGGCAACGATGAATGGCACCCGGTACACACCTTCATAGAGAACAACTACACCCAGGCTATCGCGGGCATGAAGCTCTATGACGTGATGCTGGTCAACTCGGTGATTGACGGCATGAACCTGGTGGCAAAAGAGGGGCCGGTGGTCAACACCTCGAGGGGGGTCCTCATATTGTCGGAGACCACCGGGGCGCATAAGCAGCTTGCCCAGGGAGCCTTGTCAGTCTCGCCCTCCGACATCGAAGGGACCATGCAGGCCATGTACCAGGCCCTCACCATGAGCGCCGAGGAGAGGGAGCAGCGCGCTACGACGCTGGCCCAGATTATCCAGAAGGAAGACATAAGCCACTGGATCCAGTGCCAGCTGGAGGACATCAACGCCCTGCTCTAACCTGCGTGCGCCACCAACCAGGCGAGGAAGTCCCCCACCTCGGAGACGCTCGATAGCGTGAAGTCCGCCTGCCGTTCCAACTCCGGAGGAGAACCCGGCCCCACCACGGCGATGGAAATGCTCCTGAAGCCTTCGCGGCCGGACATAGCGTTGGCCGCGCTGAACAGGTCTATATCGGTCACGTCGTCGCCCATGAGAATGGCGCCGGACAGGCCGCACTCATTCACCAGAGAGATAACCGCAGTCCCCTTGGTCAGGTCCACCGGGGGGAGGACGTTTATAACGGTCTTCCCCATCAACACTCTGACCCGGCCTTCGGAGAGGTCCTCGACGGCCTCCAGCACATCGCTACAGGCCTTCTCGGGGTCCTCGGCAAGCCTGTAGTGTATGGCGAAGGGGCCTCCCTTGTCCTCGAAGACCAGGCCCGGCGTGTTGACCCGCGCCTGCAAGCGCTCTCGGATCTGTTCGAGGAAAGGCACAAAGGGTCGGGCGTCTTTCGCAAGGGTAACGCGACCCTTCTCCAGCCGCTCAAGGCCGTGGTTGCCCACATAAACCAGGTCGTCAAGGCCCACGATATCCCTGGCCTGGGGGGTGTGACGGCCGGTGACGATAGCCAGGAGGGGAAGCTTTAGATGCAGGTCCTGGAGCGCGGTCCTGATGGCCGGACTGACGCTGGCCTCGTCCGGCTCCGGCACTATCTCCGATATAGTCCCGTCCAGGTCCAACAAAAGGCCGACGGATGCCCTTTCCAGCAGAGCGTCCACCTCTTCCAGGTGGTCCATCAAATATCCCCTGGCGATGTCCACCTCCCCGGAATGAAGATGATGAAGAAATTGGGCCGGCCTCAACGGGCGCGCGGGAACATCCGTCTCTTGTGCAGTATAGCACCTATGGTAAAATACAAATACAGGAACGTTTTCATCATGCCGCCGGAATCGCTACGGCTTTGCCAAGGCCACATAAGAGGATAGAAATGGCGGCCAGCCTTCCCCACTGTCACTGCCGCGAAAGCGGGAGTCCATAAATGGTCGGGGACGTGGATACCCGCTTTCGCGGGTATGACGAAGGTTATTTTCATACCAAATTACATAGAAAGTGTATAGATGGAAAATCTATTCGACCTGGGTCACGGAAGTCCCGAGCGCCCAGACATCAACCTGTGCATTTTCCCTCACCTCAAGGAGTTCGTAGCCATAGACCTCCGATGGGAGGTCCCTCACATAGCGCTGCTGAACACGGAGGATGTCTTTGGCGACTCCTTCTTCAACCAGGTGGAGTACGGCTTCGGGCAAATGCTGAGGGAGCCTACCGAGCATCCTTTTGCCCATCTCATAGACTTGCCCTGGCGCGCGGAGGAGATAGTTCGAGAAACCGGAATGCTATTTATTCTGGAGAGGCTCGGCAAGAGGGAGAGGGAGGACGACCTTCCAACGGTGGCTGTGTTCATTATCAGCGGAGCCGCACTTTCGATGAAGTCCGGCGAAATTGCCTCGGCCCTCCGGTCCCTGTTTGGAAAGGACGCGGACCCGTCCATCGTCCAGGAGTCCGCCAGCCTGCTGGAGAGGTTGATAACCCAGGAGCAGAAGGTCGTCAAACACATTGACCGGCAGGAGCTTCGAGAGGCCCTGGAAGAGCAGTCCCCCAACTTCTTCACCCTGTGGGAGCGCAGGAACTGACCTGTCTCTCACGGCGCACGCAGCACAAGGCCACTACGAGCCTGGACGCTACGGCTAACCCGTCCTTGGACTCCTGTTTTCGCAGGAGTCCAAGGACGTCGGGGATATGGATACCCGCTTTCGCGGGTATGACGGAGGGCATTTTCATAGAGCTCGGACACAGCATCTATTCACACCTGCCGGAACCCTATCGGTTAACATTGTCGCGTCCCAGACGACGCGATAGTTTAGTCCAACATAGAAATTCAGCGATGTCTTGGACGACACTGGCGGCAGGCTCAAAGTTACGCATCCAGACAATCGCCGAGACTTCTCCAATAGGAGTGTCGAATAGTGTATAGTGAAATCCAACCCACTCAACTTTCTCCATCTCAGTCGCTCTGCTTTTGAGGTTTTCCGCCGAAGGGAGCGTTTCGCGGTAGTCAAGGTCAGGTAATTCGGGATCGTGGACGTAATAGGAACCCGACCCCTCCCAATTCCATCCTGACGTTTCCCGGATTTCGGTCATCACTTCGTCCATCTTCTGGATAATTCGATTACGCTTGTGGTTGGACTCCACTTCTTGCTGAATCACCAAATCCTGAATAAATTCTTGGCGTTCGTAGAGTAGCATATTTTCTATGTCAACCCGATGGTTTTCTATAAATGAAGGTATACTGTCATTGAAATCCCTTCGAGCAAGCTCGTACCCTATGAGGCCGTCCATTATCGTCAAATTGGTTTCTGTATCCAAGTAGATAAATTCATCTGATGCGACGATGTAGTAGGGGAAGTTATTTTTCTTCGCGTACCGAAGTTTGAAGTCAAACTTAATCTTACGCTGCCGGTCATCCGTTTGTTCAACTTGGACATAAGACGCATCCCTGTTAAAGCCTCTGCCCAATCCATCGAAATCAACGGCAAGGACCGGTTTACCAGCTTGTGTACATAGGACATAATCGACACTTGTCTTATAGAAAAAATTGGATGTATCACCTATACTCTCATCCGGCTCGAACAGGGCCGAAAATGGGAACTGTGGAAAGATTCTGTACTCTAGGCCCCAGGTATGCTCAATGGACCTAAAGCCCTTCTCTTCACCTTTAGAGCCAAACACAGACTCTTTGACCGCCATTCGAATCCAGTCCCCCAATAGTATTTTTCGCCCGTTAGCAGCACCAATTGTAAGGAAACTGTCGGAGATCTCCCTCTCTATGCCGTAACGTAGGACAATCCGAGTCTCCTATTCCTGATGAGCATGCAACATTATAGTGTGACCGTACATGAGCGTCAAGCTGAAAAGCCGAGGCGTTATACACGCTTGCCCTTGACTGCACCCCGGGCATGTGATAGCTTAGGGCCAACCCTTCCAGCCCCCTTTCTTTACGAGGAGGAACCGTGACATCTGGTCTGACGGACCTGGTACAGGCAGAATGGGAAGACGTGGTGGGGGCCATCGAAAAGTGCTACGAGTTGGGATGGACCGACGGCCTGCCCGTGGTGCCTCCCACGCCTGAACGAGTGCAGCAGTTCCTCGACTACGCCCAGCGTCCCGCGGACGATGTCCTGGGGGCCATAGCTGAGCGCCGCCGAGAGGTGACGGTGGGGAAGGTCGCCGCCAACGCCGTCATGGCCGGCTGTCTGCCTGAGCACTTCCCGGTGGTGCTGGCGGCCACCGAGGCGATGCTCGACTCCGCATTCAACCTGGTAGGCCCTTCCTCCAGCCTGGGGGGCGCCGGCATCCTGGTCATCGTCAACGGCCCCATAGCCAGGGAGCTGAATATCAACTCCAGGAACAACCTCTTCGGCCCCGGAAACAGGGCCAACTCGACCATTGGAAGGTCCACCCGGCTGATACTGATGAACACCTGCGCCGCCATACCGGGTCTCTTCGACCGGAGCATCCTGGGCCATCCGGGAAAGTTCAGCTACTGCATCGCCGAGAACGAAACGGAGACCCACTGGAATCCGCTCCACGTGGAGCGGGGTCTCCCAAGGGACCAGAGCGCCGTCACCGTCTTCGCGTGCGAGGGTCCTCGACAGATGCGAATGGCCGCCAAACCGGAGACCATCCTGACGGGCGCAGCCGACGTGGCTTCGTCCCTGGGCACCTCGATGGCCAACACGGGGTCCGTGGGAGACACCTCGGATGTAGTGCGACAGGGGCAGATAGCGCTGGTGGTGGCCGGCACCAGCGACGTTTGGGACGGGTGGAGCAAGGAGGACGTCCGGCAGTACCTGTCCGCCAGGGTGCGCCGGTCCGTTAAGGACTTGAAGGGAGTGGGAGTAATCGAGGGTGAAGTCGAGCCTGGAGACGAGGAGCGTTTCATACCCCTCGTCCCCTCCCCAGATGACATCCTGGTGGTATTCGGCGGGGGGCCTGAAAACCCGGTTTGCGCGGTCATTCCAAGCTGGGGGCCGAAGGTGTCCTCCACCGCGGTAACGAAGGTCGTCAAGCTGCCGGACCGATAGGAGCGGCAAAGAGCTTTGAATCTTCAATAAGGAGGGTATACGTGGCGCTAGAAACCCGCAAACAGTATACGCTTGTGGACCCCATCACCCAGCCCATGATAGCCAGCTTCACCGGCGCGCCCCGGCTGGCGGACCTGCGGGGCAAGAAGGTTGGTCTCATAGACGACAGCAAGCCCAACGGCAAGGAGATCCTGGAGGAGCTAGCCGACCTTCTCAGGTCCAGGTACGGCGTTAGCGACGTCATGTACCACCGCAAGCCCTCCGCCTCCAAGCCCGCCGACCCCGAGGTTGTAGCCCGGATGGGCAAGGAGTGCGACTACGCCATCGTCGCCATCGGCGATTGAGGGTCCTGCAGCGCGTGCAGTGTGCACGACGGCATCCACCTGGAGAAGGCCGGAATCCCCTCGGCTACGATATGCACCGACTCGTTCAAGGTCACCGCGAAGGCTATGGCCGGCATGTGGGGTGCAGCGGACTACCCGACAATCTACACCAGCCATCCCGTTGGCGGCCTGGACAGGGAAACCATACGGCGGAGGGCGGAAGACCTTCTGGCGGAGGTGGTGGCAGTGCTCACGGGTGTGGAGGCTTCCCAGCTAACCACAACCCTGTAAGGGGATGTTTTCAAAAGCGTTGCTATAGGCCCTCCCTCGACGGGAGAGGACTGGGGTGAGGGTGATGCGATGATGTCCCCCTCATCCCAACCTTCTCTCGCCAGGGGAGAAGGCACTTTGGAAACGCCCTGTAAGGGACGTAAAGCAGATACATGGAGCGCCCTGCACAGGCCGCGCCGGTCTGAGGGCGCTCCCTGTATTTGTCCTGTATCTTCATCATCAATGATACACAGGCAGTATCACACAGGGCTTCCCTGGAGGCCCTGAAGCCCCTTCAGAAGCCATATCTCCCCCAGATGAGAATACCCGTGGGTCAGCAGGGTAGTCCCCAGCACCTGCTCCAAGGTCATCTCGCCCAGCGGCCTTATGGTCATGCTGCGGGGCAGGTCCTCGTCGCCGATCGTGTCCAGGTAGGCCTGGGACTCTTTCCAGACCTGGCCCATGTAGGTGCAGAAGGCGGAGATGTCCCCAATCCGCAGGGCCACGGCATCGTCCAGGGCCATGCCGGTGCCCTGGGACTTCGAGTCAAGTCCGAATCTCTCGTCCCACTTCCCTTCCATCCACACTGTGGGTTGTCGCTGGAACACAAAACGGACTAAATTATCAACCGTTCTCGTGTAATGCCAGGCGATAAAGGCGATGTGATTGCCGCTGTCATTGGG
Organism: Dehalococcoidia bacterium; assembly: GCA_965197405.1. Taxonomy (GTDB): domain Bacteria; phylum Chloroflexota; class Dehalococcoidia; order Lucifugimonadales; family JAGWBF01. Next base: position 760,922 of record OZ240206.1, read on the forward strand.
TCTCCAGTGGGCCTGCTCATCGGACAGCCCCTTCATGGCATCGTCCAACGCGTTCTGAAGGTTCCTCATATAGTCCTTGATAAAGTCTACTTTGGACATAGTGACCTCTCATTAGTTATATCATCCAGTCTACCCTCAAGGGGACTGAGACAAGCCGGTATGCGGACTCGCTTTCCACCGGGTCCCAGGTCTGGTACACTTTCATGTCAAGATGCAACAACCGCGAGTCATCATAGGTCTGCTCCTATCGGCTCTCGTGCTGGCGGGCCTGGCATGTGGCGAGCGCACTCCCATCTCAGGGGCCGTCAGCGAGGCGACTCCCATTCCGGCGACTCCCACCCCCCCACCGACCGCCGAGGCCGAGAGGGAAGAGCCTACCCCGACCGCAGCCGTCGAAGGGCCAATCCATACCCGCTTCCTTCTTGGAGGGTGGGTAGCCCCCAAGGACGAAGATGCAGACGACCGGCCCTTCGCAGACACCCTGAAGGCCTTTGTAATCACTACGGACGAGGGACTGAGGGAGTTCCTGGACAGCCTGGACCTATTGAGGGTCAGGGGCAGCCAGGAGTCCCTCAACCGGGCCGACCTGAGCGATGTGGTGGTCGTGGCCATGTATTACCTGTGGCGGCCCCTCAAGGGAGACCCCCTTTCCCTGGAGGAAGCAAGGTTAAGTGGAAACGAGGTCCGGATTAGACTGGAGTTGGTGGGGGACCCCCAGGGGCGGGAGTCGCCTTTTCTGCTGGCGCCCCTGTACATTGCGGCCCTCGACAGGGAGGACTTACCCGGGGGAGTGCCACTCAGCTTCGTGTTCCTGCTGAATGGAAAGGTATCGGAAACTCGAACAGTCACCCTGGAATGAAGGCGAGATAAGGGCAGAGACATGGCAACCCTGGTCACCGGCGGCACGGGCTTCATAGGCAGCAACATCGTCAAGGACCTGGCGCGCCGGGGACACGACGTAGTCTGCTTCGACCTGGCAGCCCCCGACGCCCTGGTCCAAAAATACCTGGCCCCCTGGGCGGAGCGGGTGACTTTCATCCGGGGCGATATTCTCAACAGGGGAGACCTGGAGCGGGCGGCCCGTCACCACATTACCAGAATAGTGCACGCCGCCGTCTTTACCCCGAGCCGCACGTCCAACATCGAAACGGACCGGAGCCGTTCCATTGTGGACATCAACCTGGCGGGTACGGCGGACCTGCTGGACATGGCCCGGGCGCTGGATACGGAGCGGTTTCTCTATGTAAGCTCCGAGGCCGTCTACGGGGACGGGCCTGGCCATAGGGAGATGGTGGGCGAGGACGCTATACTCTCCCCCCGCAACCTTTACGCCGTTGCAAAGTACGCCAGCGAGTTGCTGACGCGCAGGTACGGGGAGCTACACGGCTTCCAGACCGTCAGCGTGCGCCTGAGCTACCCCTACGGCCCCATGGAGCGTGTCACCGGGCACCGGACCCGCATGTCCCAGATCTACCGGTGGACGGGCAACGCGGTCAGGGGCGAGCCTGTCCAGGTGGAGGACCGCACCGTGGGCCATGACTATACCTACGCGGCCGACGTTGCCTCTGGCATCAGCGCCCTTCTGGATGCGCCCTCTCTGTCCCACGACGTGTACAACCTCTCTGCGGGGCGCTCCATAGCGCTGGGCGAGGTCATTGAGGCGCTGCGGGAGGCGCGACCCTCCCTTAAAGTGATAGATAATACCCCCGGCGAGCCGGAGGGTTTGCTACCCTCACCGGGTACGCAGATAAGGGACGTGACCCGGATTCAGGAGGACCTGCGCTTCACACCCAGCTTCGACATCGCCGCAGGCATCAGAGATTATCTGAAGTGGAGGGAGGACTTCTCCTTCCGGGACTAGCGCCCACCGGCTTGCACACCGGCGTCAACCGCCGTCGGCGGCGCCCACCCCCAGGGATGAGGCCCCTCCCCCGGCTCAACGACCAGACCACCCTTGATGGTCACCGCCGGCGCCAGGGCCTTGGAGCCGGTCCGGCTCACGCCTGCGGCATCCGTGAGTTGCCATTGGCCCTCCAGGAGGTCCAGCACCGAGACGTCGGCTTCGTGGCCTACGGCCAGGCTGCCCGCCCGGTCTTCGATTCCCAGGGCGCGGGCCGGGGTTATGGTCGTCATCCGGACCACGTCCTCCAGGGAGAATCCAAGGTCCAGGAAATAGGCGGTGTACTCCAACAAGCCCCGCGTCGAGACCTCACGCATCCCCACACCCGCCTGTACCTCTATATCGGTGCCGATGGTGTCGGGGACCAGGCCCTGGGCCATCACCGATTCGGCCCGATCCCAGCCGAAGTTGAAGTCGCCGTAGGACGGGTCCATTATCACGCCCCGCTCCTGGGCCTCCTTTAGCTCGGACAGCACCCTTCCCTCGGAGTCCAAGGCTGCGCCGGTCAGAGGGCTGAAGACGTGGGTAACGATGTCCCCAGGGTCCAGCATGGACAGGGCCCGGGCCGTCACCTCCGGGGGCGTGGGCGTCTGGCTTTTGGGGCCTATATCACCGATGTGCATCAAAACTCGGATGCCCGACTCCCTGGCGGCTGCCTTCGCCGCCTCCAGGTGCTTCAGGCCCATAGACTGCACAGTGCCGGGATATATTAGGACCTTGACTCCCTTGACCAACTCCGGATTGCCTTTAGCGGTCTCAACCACTCCGGCTACGTCTATCTGAGACTCATCGCTCATCATGGGCCGGCTGCGGTCTTGAAAAATACTCAGAAAGGAGTAGACGCTGGTCTGGGCACGAGGGAGGACAACGTCGCAGAAGTCCCGGAAGTTGCCTGGGCCGGGACTGCCCGCGTCCGCCACGGTGGTCACGCCGCCCAGGACACCCGCGTTATCGGGATGGTTGCGGTTGCGCTCAGGCCCCGCCGGAGCGTAGACGTGGGCGTGGATGTCAATGAGGCCCGGCGCGACGATTTTCCCCTCCACGTCAATGACCTGGGACGCCTCTTCAGAGGAGATGCCCGGCGCGAGACGGCTAATCCTGCCGCCGGTAATAGCTACGTCCAGCCTCTCGTGAATGGACTGGGAGGGGTCCAAAACGGTCCCTCCCTTCAACAGCAAGTCATACATCGCTACCAACTCCTCCAACCAAATATGGCAACCAAATATGGGCAGCCGAATATGCGGCAGTATAGCATGGAAGGGCCAGGGGGACAAGGGAGATTGCAGCAGGGCGAGCAGTCGCCAGGCGTACTACCATCCAAGGGCGTAGCCGTCCCGGCGCGGGTCGGCGCCGCCGCTGAAGGAGCCGCTCTCCCTGTCCACGAGGATGCCCTGGGCCCCTCCCACACTCCGGGACCAGCGCTCCACCACGTCAACCTCGTGGCCTCGCCTCGCCAGCTCCTCGCGCACCTCCGGGGGAAAGCGCCCTTCCATCTCCACCCGCCTGCCGATGGTGCACTTGAAGCGAGGGGCCTCTATGGCCTGCTGGATGTTCATGTCAAACTCCAGGAGGTGCATCAGCATCTGGCTGGTGGTCTGCAAGATGCCATAGCCGCCCGGCGTGCCTATGCTCACGAAGAACCGGCCATCCTTGAATATCTGGGTTGGGGCGGGACACCACTCGACCAGCCTGCCCGGCCCGATGATGTTGGGACTCTCCCCGGGAGCGGCCAGGTCGAACCAGTGGGCCATGTTGTTGAGGAAAATGCCCGTATCGCCCGCGACGACGCCGGAGCCAAACTCGGAGCCAAGGCTCTGGGTCAGGGTCACGACGTTTCCCTCCCTATCTGCCGCGGCGAAATGGGTCGTGGAGCCGGACAGCTTGGGGTCGAGCCGGCCAAGGGCCAGGGCAGCCTCCGGCGGGTCCGGATTGTAGCGTTCGCCCTGCACCACCGCAGCGCTGTCCATATCTATACGCGCCTTCTGGGATGCAGCGTACTCCTTCGAGAGCAGCGTCTCCAGCGGTATCACCGTATAGCTCGGGTCGCCGGAGTACCTGATACGGTCGGCTATCGCCAGCTTGACGGCCTCCATCATCGTGTGCAGAGTATCCGCCGTGCCGTACTCCAACTCTGATGGCGAGCAGTCCTGCATGATATTTACGGTCTCCAGCACCTGAAACCCATCAGAGTTGGGCGGCGGAACGTACACGTCCCATCCTCGATAGGATATGTGGATGGGGTCCTCCCACCAGGGCCGGTAATCCGACATGTCCTCTTCGGAAATAAGACCGCCCATTTCCCGGGACGCCTCGACTATCCGCCGGGGCAACTCGCCCCTGTAAAAGGCCTCCTGGCCGCCTTTGGCAACCTTTCTGAGGCTATCGGCGAGCCGGGGCTGCCTGAGGACTCCACCCGGCCCCGGCACTCTTCCGCCGGGCATGAGGACGGACCTGGACGAGTCATAGGGGGACCACCGGGCGCTGGCATCCGAGATTATGAGGTTGTTCAGATGGGTCACCGGGAACCCCTGTTCCGCATAGGCTATCGCGTGGCTAAACAGCTTCTCTCTATCCAGCCTGCCATAGGTGTCGTGCAGCGTCAGCCACCCAGCCACAGCCCCCGGCACGAGGACGGAGAGCGGCCCCCGCTCCTTGTTGTCGTGGGTGAAGAGGGAGGTTTCGGCGGCTTTGGGGGCCCTGCCGGTGAAGTTCAAGACCCTGATGCGCTTCTCCGAGGCTATGTAGGCGAGCAGACACCCGACGCCGCCCATGCCGGACATATACGGCTCTACCACGTTCAGCGCTGCGGCGGTGGCCACGATAGCGTCAAAGGCGTTGCCACCCTCCACCAGGGCGCGCAGGCCGGCCACCGATGCCAGGGGATGGGCCGAGGTGACCATGCCGTTGACGCCCATGACCACGGGGCGATGGGCCTCTACCGGCTGTTTGGGGTACGCCATTTTCCACTCCTTCAGCTGGACTTCGTGTAAACAGTATACCAGCAGAACAGGGTAGGATACACATGGGGCCAGACAAGCCCATCCTGACGGGTGACAGGGCCTTTCAATTGTCACCCCGAGCGGAGCGAGGGGTCTAATGTCCTTGCCTTCTTGGGCGTGCTGCTATCCAAGCATTTCAGATTCCTCGCTGCGCTCGGAATGACACGCGGCGGGGGCCTGTATTCACCTGGCATCGAGAATTGAAAGACCCTGGCTGGTGAAAGGCGAGGTTGACAAGCGAGGGGCTTTCTGGTGGAATTACTTCACACCCCCAACCTCCCTTGCCAAGGGGACGAGAAAAGGTCCCTTTCCCTCTCTGGGGAGAAGGTTAGAGCCTGCCCTGAGCTTAGCGTGAGGGGTGGGGGCGAAGGAAGGTGATGGCCGCGCCGCCTTCAATTAAGCAGGCAACTAAGCGGCCAATTAACCGAGGAGGAGGAAAGCCCTATGAGCACAGAGTCGTCCAGCAAGAAGTCCTACGTTTATGTGGGCCTGGCGGGTGAGACCGCTCTTGGCCGCCCAATCCAGTCGGGCCTGTACCGCATGGCCGACGGGGATGACGGGTGGGAGTCGCTGACCAACGGCCTGCCCGAATCGCCCGAAATCAGGGCCATAGCCATACATCCCCGGAGGCCGGAGGTCATGTACGTGGGCACCCAGGCCGGCCCCTACAGGAGCGCCGACCACGGAGACCACTGGGAAAAGGTGGGCGTCCCGGACCACGGGACAGCCGTGTGGTCGCTCCTATTCCATCCCAGGGACGCCAACGTGATGTACGCCGGGTACGAATCATGCGAGATATTCCGCAGCGATGACGGCGGTGAAAGGTGGAGCCAGCTCCCCGTAAATGTCCGGTTCCCCGAAGTGACCACCGGCCCAGGGGCGAACCTCGCCAAGCGGGTGCTGATGATGGCAGGGAGCGCTGCCGACCCAAACGTGCTCTATGGAGCCATAGAGGTGGGGGGCATCATACGCACTCTGGACGGGGGCGAGCACTGGGAGAACCTGAGCCACGGACAGTACCTGAACGACGACTACGTGGATATGCACGGCATACTGGTCAGCAGTCTGCGTCCGGGGACGGTCTTCAGTATCGCCCGCGCCGGGATGTTCCGCAGCAACGACCAGGGCGACCACTGGTCCCACGTGCCCCTGCAGCCCCTGAACGCCAAAGGGCAGGTGTACTGCCGCAGCATCCGCGAAGTGCCGGGAGACCCCAAGTCCATCTGGGTGTCGGCGGGAGCCAACTTCCAGAGTGATGTCGGCGTCCTGCTTCACAGCGCCGATGGCGGTATGACCTGGGAGCGGATGAACACCGGCTTCGAGGCCCAGAACACCATGTTTTGCCTTGCCTTCGACGAGAGGCAGCCGAGCCGGATGTACTCCGCTACCAATGGCGGTGAAGTCTGGGGCAGTGCGGACGGAGGGCAGACCTGGAGCGCGCACCCGATGCCGGAAGGCGTCACCCAGGTGTATTCCCTGGCCTGCGGCTAACAGGCCGTCCCAGCCCCGTGTCAGGGCTGCTATACCTTGCTGATACGTGAATGACGCACTAAACCCTGACGACTTCCCCACCGTCACTCCCGCTTTCGCGGGAGTCCAGAAGTGCAGGGTAGATTCCTGTTTTCACGGGAATGACGGGTGGAGCTGGTCAAGATGCCTATTCACGTATCAGTAATACCCCCTTGCCCCTACTGCGACGGCGTAGGGGCAGGGACGCAGCCCCGGCGCGATGAAGCGGTATGGGAGTTCACGCATCTACCCCCCAGGTCTTGCCGAAGTCGCCGCGCGACACCAGCTGCCCCGTTAACGACTGGGCATCTTGAAGGGCCAGGTAGACCGCACACGGCCCCACTTCCTCCGGCTCGACGCGTGTGTGCCAGTTTCCCCTAGCCCAAGGGATGGCCGATGAGCCTTCGCTTTTCAGTCCCCCGGGGCTCAAGATGTTGACGGCGATGTTATGCTCCTTGACCTCATCGGCGAGGCACAGGCTGAACATATGAAGGGCCGCCTTGCTGGTACTGTAGAGAGTCCCTCCCTGGCTGGTATGGCTGCTCCCCATAGTGGAGCCGACGTTGATGATGTTGCCTCGCCCCTGCTTCATCATTATGGGCACGACGTACCTGCAAATGAGGTAAGGGCCGCGCACGTTCGCGGCTATAAGCTGGTCCCAGCGCGCGGGTTCTATCTCCAGAAAGGACTCGCCCAGCACCATGATTCCGGCGTTATTGACCAGCACGTCTATGCGCTCGTACCTGTCCATCGCCTGCTGTACCATGTCCCTCACCTGTTCCTCGTCGGAGACGTCGCATGGCACGGCGAAGGCTTCCCCTCCCTCCGCCTGAATGTCCTTGACAGTATCATAGATAGTACCCGGCAACGCCGTCGGCGACCGGGGGCGGGCGGATACCACCACCCTGGCCCCCTCCCGGGCGTACTCCTTGGCGATGGCCCTGCCAAGACCCCTGCTGCCCCCCGTAACGACAGCCACCAGCCCTTTCATTCTATCCATGCGACTCCTCCACGTATCAGTCCTTTTCTTCATAAACCCCAGGCAATCTAGCGGTCTGCTTCTCGTCAGACTGCCCGCCATCCGCGATGGGGCGATTATATGTGCATCCCGGACTGCGGTCAAGAACGCCTCCAGGTCCGATCAGGGGCTTTCGATTTTCAAAGGTTCACCCTAATTGAAACAGTGCCGGTACTTATGCCAGGGCGCGTCCGGCACCTCTCAAGACGGCAACTCCGGCTTCTTGGACCCGTGGATGGACGGGTCGCTTGCCAGCAGTGTTCTCATCCTGGCTATGGTGGTCACGGTGTCTTCGCCGAGACCGAGCATGTCCCGCACGACGCGCTCATCAAGCGCAATTCGCACCGGATCAACGGCGCATTGATGGAGGGACTGGAACTTACGGTCCCTGAAGTCTTGCCAGATTGCTTGTGCCTCGTCGAGTTGCCAAGGTTCCAGCTTTCGCACATCAAGGGTGGTCAGAGTCTCTAGCATTCCCTTATTGCCTCTACCTCTGCCTTCTTGGGTTCTGTTGGCGTGATTCGCATAAAGCAGTAAGCCGAGCGTAGAGTTACACCACATGACCAAGGCGGTTTCTCGCCGAGACCTCACCACAGGGTCATCCTCTTCGACGGTTAGCGTGTGCCACGAGGAGACTCCCAAAGTCCGTACGCCAGTGTGGGCCGCCATTATTGGTTGCGAGTTGTACCGGACATCGGTCGCGACGTGCAGAGTGCCGGCTTGCGACCAAATTGGCTGGTGATCACGGTTAGGCTGTGGAACCAGCCAGGCATTGGGGTCGGCCACCATGCGATTGTGAACCCGTGAGTCCAGGCTCCATATTGCAGGGAATTGGGCTTGCTCGTTGTGGCCGTGGTACCCGTCGAACACTCCAAGAGAGCCTCGTATCCTCCGGTGTTGTGGCCCCACATTGCTAGCATCGCTCATGGCCGCTACTGCGACGTGTCCAGCAAGGCGAGCACCATCTGCGGTCCATAGCTCGCCTCGTTCAAGGGCTGCGGCAAACTGGCCCGTAAGGGCCTGCCGCCACCGGGCGGCTGTCCAAGGTCCCTCCCCTACAGGGCCGTCCACGACCTCGCCCCACTGTTCACCGCCAACCATCAGGGGACTGCCCCCAACTGGCGGCCCGTCGGACCGGAGCAGGGGCATCGAGGCCGCCGCGTTCACAGCCCGAACCAGAGCCAAGGCGTCAGTCTCCAGGTAAGGCGCACGCCAGAGATTGACGAATCTCCCGCGCCCGGACGGGTGCTCACCTTCCCTAAGCCGACGGGCGACAAGCAGCGCCTCGGCTATGGCTGTGTCATAGGACATAGAGAGGAGCGCAGGGTCGTGGGATGAGACCACGAACTCGATTTCATATCGTGACGCCAACATATGCCGGACCTCTCGCCAGGACTCGCCGAATAATGCCGTCACCGGCAACACCAGTGCGATGCGCCCTCCGGGATTGACCATTCGGTCCGCCAAGACCGTGAAGGACGAAGCATGTCCGGCCATCTGGTTAGCGGACGTCCCCTTCAATAGGACAGATGTCCGCTTAGCTATGGCCTGCTCGGATTCCCGGTCGCCCTCCGGTAAGGAGAACACATGGGACAAAGCTTCCTCTTTCCCTCCGTCGCTGCCCCGTCGCGTAAATGGAGGATTGCTGATGACCAGATCGGTGATCGGACGCTGGACGATGCCTCCGGTGCCGCTTGCCGCCCCTACCTGTTCTTCTGTTGTGGAGAAGAAAGATTGGGTTTCGGGGGCGATGAGCCAGTCCAGGGAGCCTAGCCATATTTTCTCATCCACGTCCCTACCCAACTTGAGGGTGTGCAATTGCATTTGGTCGAATCTCACTGAAGGGGACATCGCCGCGAGAGTTGCCGCGGTCAGGTGGATAGCGGCTTGGACTACGTCAGCGCCAATGATGACTTTTTCGACCAGCGCCTGATGGAGGAGCGAGTCATCAGACCCGGTGGGAGTTGCCGCCGAGTGGTTCTGGACAATCTGTCTGTATGCAGCCATGAGCAGGGTCCCAGTGCCGCAGGCCGGGTCAACAACACGCAGTTGAGAGATTCCCTCTGCGGTATCCCAGTCAACATGAGGCCATCTGTCCCGGGAAAGCGCGAGTCCCGCAAGGAGAGTGGAGGCGGGAATGCTCGTATAGAATGCGGCCAGCAACTTCCTCTCCGAAATCAGACGGTTGAAAATCCTGCCGGCTAGGTCGTGGCGTCCCACCGCACCCATGCCCAGCAACGCAGCGGCCGTCCTGGCGCACTCGTCCAGCACCTCCGCCGCTTCAACTTCGGAAAGCTCCCGTACTACATCCCTAGCCATGCTGAATATGGGGTAGTAGTCGATGCTAAGGATGTGCTCCCATACCTGCAAAAGTGTCATGCGCGAGAAGCGTCCGTCTCGCATCGCTACACTCACCGGCTGGAAGGCCGCCTCGTTGCTGGCCAGCCTCTCCTGGAAGACCATCGCATTGATGATGACCAGCGCAGCCATGTTAGCTGCTTCGTCACCGGAGTCGGCGCCAAAGATCTTCGAGACCCGGCCCAACGTCCCGGGGGAGGAATAGAGCCGAGAACCGGCGCGCCTGGCCCCCTCGTCGAGGGCGTCAACTGCTTCATCGAGGTCGCCAGCTGGCGGGCTTGTCCGCTCGACAGCGTTCCCGAGCTCCATCGCAGTCCCACTGAGCTTGGGGCCGGAAGTGCCGTCTATGCGCCATTCCTGCCACACAAGCGTCGCGCCTACCATACGCTCATACAGATGCTGCTGGCCCGTCGAGCGTAGCCTTCCTGGAACCGTGACGGAGAAGACGTTATGCACCCTCCGTCCGTCTATCTCCATACCGAGGCGGGAGAGGGCGTCCGCTTCCACGGTCAAGGCAGGTTCAAGCTCGATTTCCAGAATCACAGGGCCTTCGGACAGACGGACGATGATGTCCGGACGCTTGCCGTCGTGCAGCGTCTCAGCGACTGCGGACAGGCCGCACCGTTCCCGAAAGAGGCGCGCTAACGTGTCATTGATGATGGTCTCATGACTGCGGTCCCTGGCTAACGAGTCTGTCATCATTTGAACCTCCTCAATCCCAGAACAGGCTCTTGAAGCTATGCCCCGCGCTCACACCAGAATCTGGGACAGGAAGGTCTTGGTCCGCTCTTGCTGGGTGTTGTTGAAGAAGTCATCGGGGCTGGCCTCCTCGATGATTCTTCCCTCGTCGAACATGATCATCCGGTCGGCAACTTCTCTGGCGAACCCGACTTCGTGGGTAACTATGAGCATGGTCATCCCGGAGGTAGCCAGCTCCCGCATAACGTCCAGCACCTCCTTGATCATCTCCGGGTCCAGGGCTGAAGTCGGCTCGTCGAATAGCATTATCTTGGGCTGCATGGCAAGCGCCCGTGCGATGGCAACCCGCTGCTGCTGACCGCCCGAAAGCTGGGTAGGATATTTATCCGCCTGCTCCGGGATCCCGACCCTCTCGAGGAGCTCACCGGCCAGGTCCTGGGCCTGCTGGCGAGACCGCTTGCGGACTTTCATCGGCGCCAGGGTGATGTTCTGCATCACGGTGAGGTGGGGAAACAGGTTGAAGGACTGGAAGACCATTCCAACGTCCCTGCGGATTGCATCTATGTTCCGGACGTCGTTTGTAAGAGCCACTCCATCCACTATGATGTCGCCTCTCTGGTGCTCCTCAAGCCGGTTGATGGTGCGGATGAACGTGGACTTCCCCGACCCGGAGGGACCGAGGATTACCACCTTCTCCCCGCGACTCACGGAGGTGGTGACTCCCTTGAGCACGTGAAACTGCCCGAACCACTTGTGGACATCCCGGAAGATGACGATATTCTCTATATCCACCGGGTTTTCGCTCGTCACCATAAGAGCCTCCTATGCGCTTATGTGCCGGTGTCTTGATGGGTAATGTACAGTGACTACCGTATGCCAACGCCGAGATGGTGTTCGATCCGCCTGCTTATGTATGACATGCTGTAGGTGAAAATCCAGAAGACCAGGGCCAGAAAGATGAACAGCTCCTGCGCGCTGGGCAGGTACTCCGTGTTGCCCTGAATGAACACTCTGCCAATCTCCACTACGTCCAGCATGCCGATTATGTAGACAAGGCTGGTGTCTTTGAACAGAGATATGAACTGCCCGACTATGGCGGGTATGACGTTGCGTATGGCCTGGGGCAGCGAGATGAGCATCATCGTCTGCCAGCCGGGCAGCCCCAGCGCCCGCGCCGCCTCAGCCTGGCCCCGATGAAGCGCTTGCAGGCCCCCTCTTACGTTCTCGGCCATGTACGCCGAACTGAACAGGGTAATCACGATGGCGGCGCGAAGCAGACTGTCCAGGTGGAAATTTTCCGGGAAAGCCAGCGGCACCAGCACCTGGGACATGAACAGCAGCGTTATCAGCGGTACTCCCCGGAACACCTCGATAAACACCACACACAGCAACTTCACCACCGGCAGCTGGCTGCGGCGTCCCAGGGCCAACGCGATGCCGATGGGCAGGCTGATTGCGATTCCGCCCACCGCCAGGACCAGGTTCAACATCAGGCCGCCCCAGTAGATGACCGACACCGGCTCCAGTCCCGGTACTCCCGGAATCCCTCGCAGCAACAGCAGCGTCACCACGAAAGCGCCCACTCCCAGAATCGCCACCCACCGGACTGCACCCAGCCTTGTGTAACGGGCCAACACCCACCCCAGCCCCACCGTCGGCAGGCTGGCCGCCAGCAGCAAGCGCACGTCCAGGCCCATCCGCTCCCAGCTGTACGGCAAGAAGGCGAACAGCGCCACCACTGTCGCTGCCACGATGGCGGCGCGTTTAGCGACGCCACCCCCCGCGACTCCCCACGCCATCCCCAGCAGCAGCATCACCAACAGCACCGCGGCCTGCGGTCTCCAGAAGCAGTTGAGCCCGGGACACGCGGCCTCGGTGTTGTACTGGCCGATGAGCAGCTGACCGCCCAGAGAGGCGATCAGGCCCCAATCGGCCTGCACGAATATCCATCGCAGCCCGAACCACAGGGCCGCCCCCAGTCCGAAACCGACCACGACGGTCAGCGCTCCATCTTGCCAGGAACCGAACAGGTTGGAGCGAATCCAACCCACAGCGCCCGTCTCCAAGCGCGGCGGCGGTAGGGAGGGCGCCGGAGTCGTGTTGCGGTTGGTCGCCATCGTCTATCTTTCGGTCAGGCGGATATGGCGGTTGTACAGGTTCCCGATTAGCGAATAGGTCAGGCTAATCGCCAGGTAGGCCGCCATGATCAGTATGTAGATGGACACCGCCGGGGCAGTCTGGGTCATCGTCTTTGCCACGTTGGTCAGGTCTGAGTAGCCAATGGCGCCGGCCAGGCTGCTGTTCTTGGTCAGGTTCAGGAATTGACTTATCAGCGGAGGCATTATGACCCGCATCGCCTGGGGAAAGGTCACGTATCGCAGGGCTTTCATCGGCGACAGGCCCAGGGCACGGGCCGCCTCCCGCTGGCCTCGATTCACCGACTGAAGGCCGGCTCGCACGATTTCCGCGATGAAGGCCGACGTGTATATCACCAGACCGACCAGCAGCGCCAGCAGCCCCCCCGAAGCGGTGAAGCCACCTTGGATCCGACCGAACCGTCCCTGCGGCTCCGGCGACGAGACGGCTAGAGGCGCCTCGCCGGCCGCCACTCCGATAATCAGCCAGCCGGCGGCGCCGATGGCGATGGCGGTGAGGAAGCTTATCGCCAAGGGATGGGCCAACACCCCCGTCCGGGTTTCCCGGCGGTCCAACCAGATATAGACGGCAATGCCGGCGATGACGGCGGCCACGGCCAGCCCTAGCCACGCCGCCGTACCACCGATGACAGTCGAGGACAGAAAGGGAATTGATATGCCCGAGTTGTTGATGTACAGCTGGTCGCCGACGACGTACCCTCCTTCTCGGACTGGCGGCAGCGCCAGCACGATATAGAACCAGAAGAACAGCTGCACCAGCAGGGGAACGTTGCGAAAGAACTCGATGTACGCAAGGGCCACCTTGGACACTATCCAGCTGCCGGACATGCGGGCAACCCCCATGACTATCCCCAGAGCCGTTGCGAGGATGACCCCTATGATGGAAACGATGATTGTGTTGGTGGCAGCGACGACAAAGGCATAGAGAAACGTGTCCGACGACTCGTAGGGCAGGAAGTGTTGTCCTATGGCGGTCTGATAGGCGCGGTCAAGAAAACCGAACCCGGAGGGAATCTCCCTCTCCTCTATGGCATTGGCCATGTTGGTGAAGAACCAGACGACCAGGGCCACCACAAGGACGCCGGACACAATCTGAGCGGCCCACTGGATGATTTGGATATGCCGCCAAACCGGGATGCCCTTGTAGGTTAGATATCGCGGTATCGTCGCCATCATGCCTTCACAGAATAGGCTGCCAGCGCAGGCTGGCAGCCTATTCTTAACCTATGCTTCGCTATGCCGCTCCCGCGCGGCGCCATGCTTACCTCAGAGGCGCTGCGTATATCTGACCACCCTTGGGGCAATTGGAGCAGGGAGCGTCGGCCCACAGCGCGTTGCGGCCGTTCTCACGGAGAAGGTTTGTGCCGTCCGGCCCAAGGCTGCGGTCGTATATCTCGCCATAGTTGCCGACGGAGCGAATCACGTCCTGGGCCGCGGTCAGGCTAATGCCCAAGGCTTCCTGTCCGAAGGACCCCTCCAGTCCGAAGAGGCGGTCTATCTTGGCGTCGCCCGTGATAGCGGTGGGCACGTTGTCGGAACTGACGTCATAGGCTTCGGCGTAGATGAGTATGGACATCACGGTCTTGACGATGTCGAACCACTTGTCATCGCCGTGGGGGACCACGGGACCCAGAGGCTCTTCGGAGATTGTTTCGGGCAGGGTGACATGGGCGCTCGGGTCAGCGAAACCGCTGCCAATCGCGGCCAACTGGGAGCGGTCGTTGGTGAAAGCGTCGCACTGCCCGCTCTGGTAGGCAGCCGCCACCGCGTCAGTGTCCTCGAATGTCAGAGGGGTGATGTTGAGATTGTTCTGTCTGGAGAAGTCCTCCAGGTTCAACTCCGTGGTGGTCCCCTGGGTCACACAGACAGTGGCATCCTGCAACTCCAGGGCGCTGGATATACCCAGGTCCTTGTTGACCATGAACCCCTGTCCGTCGTAGAACATAGTCTGGACGTAGTTGCCCCACCCGGCGTCCCGGGAGGTCGTCCATGTAACCGTCCGGACCAGCATGTCCACCTCGCCCGACTGGATGGTCGGCCCGCGCTCGGCGGCGCTAATCAGGCGAATCTCTATCGCCTTGGGATCACCCAGCACGGCTGCGGCCACGGCACGGCAGAGGTCAATGTCAAAGCCGACATTGTTGCCCCCGTCCAGATAGCCGTAGCCGGGCACGTCGTTTCGGCTGGCGCATATGAGCTTACCTCTGTCCATTACCTCTTGGAGTCTGTCACTGGTGGCTTCCGTAGCTTCGCTGGCCATTTCTCTGGCCAACTCCTCAGCGCGTCTCTGTATCTCCGCTTCGTCAGGCTCCTGCGGGGCTGCCATTTCGGCCACCTTTGCTGCGGCCAACTCCTCGGCGCGCCTCTGTATCTCCGCTTCGTCTGAGGCTGCCATCTCGGCCACCTTTGTTGAGGCCAGTGTCTGAGCGCGCCTTTCTATCTCCGCTTCATCGGGCTCCTGTGTACAGGCTGCCAGCGCCACCAACGTAAGGATAAGAGCCGCCCCGATGACATAAATCTTCGGCATAAGTCCTAGGCCAATACGCAGGCGAGAAGCCGCCCTGCTAATGTGGATCATAATTCCCCTGCTCCTTACAGTAAAAAATAGTAGAAATGATAAGACCTAAGTTCGTTCTGGATGACCGTTATGAGTCGAGGGACACCTCCATCCGTCCGGAAGTCATGGGCAAGCTGGCTGACGCAGGACCTTGAAAAATCGGGTTGGCTATTAGTGCCCGACAAGATGCGTCGGGCACTGGTTACACGGGCACATTGACCCTTGGCTCTGTCAACGGGAGCAATTGTATCACTCTATCTGTGGAGCGTCAAACATGCAGCCCTCCAACTTTTGAGCGATCCACAGAGGGTGGATTTACAAAAGATTTGCAGGGTGGTATAAATTCCCCTAGAAACCCGCGATTCCCTTCCCTGTGCCGAAGTGGCGGAATGGTAGACGCGACGGTCTCAAAAACCGTTGGGGGCAACCCCGTGTCGGTTCGACTCCGACCTTCGGCACCATATATAGTCCACCCGGGCATGGGCGCCGGCTAATGGCTCACCAGGCCCTCGTCCATCATAGCCCTTATCGCCCCGTCGAACGCCTCCAGGCTTTGATCAATGTCCGCCTCCGTATGCACGCCCGAGAGTACGCCGCTGGTCCGCGACATCAGGTCAACCCCTCTTACCTGTAGCGCCTGGCGCAGCCCGCTCTGGACTTCTTGGGGAGCTCCCTTGAGGATATTGGCGTCCAGACCCTCGATGGACCTGGCCCCGAAGTAGATGTGGAAGGTAGACGACTCCCCGTAGACACAGGCCGCCACCTCATACCGGTCTACGATCTCCTGTAGTCCCCCTCGCAGGCGGGCAGCCATCCTGTCGGCCGTTTCCTGCATCTCTCCGGTAGCGACAATGTTCAGGGCGGCGTTTCCGGTGGCGGCGCAATAAGGGTTGGCGTTGAAGGTGCCGCCGTGGGAGACTCGCTGGAACCGGTCCCTGTGGGGGTCGCCGGTCTGGGTCATCACCTCCATGAACTCCTCCCGCCCCGCCACCGCGCCGCCTGGGAGTCCTCCCGTCAGGATTTTGGCCATGGTGCAGATGTCGGGGTCTAGCCCTATCTTCTGCTGGAGGCCGCCGGGGCTCCAGCGAAAGCCGGTGATGACCTCGTCCAGTATCATAACCACGCCATACTGCCTGGTCAGCTTTCTCACGCCCTCCAGGAAGCCCGGCTTCAGGGGAACAGTGCCGTAGGATGCTCCTGAGCCTTCGGTGATGACGCCGGCGATGTCCTTGTCGGTGGCAAGGGTGCGCTCCAGTGCATCCAGGTCCGGCGGCAGGACGACAACCGACTCTATTGCGCCCTTGGGTATGCCTATGGAGGCCGGTACGTCGAAGGGGGCCGTGGTGCCGGGCATTACGTAGTCGTGCCAGCCGTGATAGTGAGACTCCCACCGGATAATTTTGTCCTTGCCGGTATATCCCCTGGCAATGCGCATTGCCAGCATGGTGGATTCCGCCCCTGATCCCACGAAGCGGACCTTGTCCGCGCAGGGGATGAGGTTGTGGACGCGCTCTCCCCACTCCAGCACCGACTCGATGGGCGAGCCATAGTGGGAACCCGCGGGGGCGGCCTGGACCAGCGCCTCCACCACCGCGGGGTGGGCATGTCCCAACAGGAGCGACGCCGACCCCAGCCCGTAGTCTATGTATTCATTCCCGTCCACGTCCCACTTCCTTGGTCCCTGGCCCCTGGCGATGGTGATGGGGAAGGGGTCCGCAACGTAGGCATCGTGTCCCCCGCCACCGGAGGGGAACATCTCTTTGAACTTGGGGTATAGCTCCGCAGACCTGGGACTCTTCCGTATGTATGCCTCTCTTATCGTCTCGGCCACCTCGTCCTCCTTTCGATTCCCGTGCTCGGCAATACTGACTTAACTTTACCTCAAACCCCGTGCGAGCGCTACACCTAGAGGGCATTTCCAAAGCGCCTTCTCCCTTGTCGGGCTTGCAAGGGTAGGTATCCACGTTTCGTCGTTCCGGCGCAGGCCGGAACCCAGGAAAACCCATCTGCGAAGAGCCTTGAATCCGCAGCAAAGCCTCTATCAAGGACTTCCTGGACTCCGGCCTTCGCCGGAGTGACGGTGGGGAAGTCCCGCCGCCATTTTCATCATTTTACGTGGCCTTGTAAAGGACATAGCGATTCCGGGTGCCCCATCGCGTCATTCCGAGCGCAGCGAGGAATCTAAAATTCTTCGGCAGCAGAACGGGGCGAATAGCAGGGATTTAGACCCCTCACTCCGTTCGGGGTGACAGCTAAAAGCGGGATGACAACGAAAGGTCCCTATTCGCTTAAACCCGGTATGTCGTGGTAAATCCCGGAAATCCCACCATCATTCACATCATCCGCGCAGAAGCCCCGGCAGGCGTTTGAGATGCGCCAGGTCCAGGGCCGAGGCGAATGTGTCCACGTGGGAGCGCGCGACCTGAAGGCCCAGGCTCAGAGGTTCGTAGTCGGGAGTGCCCAGCAGGGGGTTCAGCCACACCAGCCTTCTAACCTGCTTCCGGAGCCTGGCAAGCTCCCGGGCAAGGCGGTCCGGGTCGCCCGTCTCCCACCCGTCGCTCAGGAGGAACACGGAGGTGTTGCGGTCGAGGAGATGCGCGTACTCATCGTTCAGCGTACCCAAACATTCCCCGATGCGAGTACCCCCGGACCAGTGCCGTGCCGCGTTGCCGACACGTCTGAGGGCTTCGGAGAAGGAGGGAGCCTTGAGGTCGCGGGTCACCCGCGTCAGGGAAGTGCTGAAGACGAAGGTCTCCACGCGGCCCCTCTGCTGTTCCAGGGCGTAGATAAGCTGTAGCAGCAGCCCAACGTGACGGTCCATGGAGCCGCTGACATCGAGCAGCACCAGGAAGCGCGGGGTCCTGGGCACCCGGCGGCGACGTGGCAGCATGATAAGCTCTCCATCGTGGGAGAGGCTGAGGCGGAAGGCGCCGCGCAGGTCTGGGACCCCCTTTCGCCTGTGGCGGCGACGACGGCGGCCAGGCCGGGCAGGGAGCGCGCGGATCATGCGGGCTGCGATTTGGGAGACCTCCGCCAGGTCGTTTCTCTGGAGGGCCGTCAGGTCCCGTGACGCGATTACCTCCACGGGGCTGGCGCCGGTGCGGACAACCGAGACCCTGGGCGGCTCTGCTTCCTCCTGTCCCCCGTTGCTCAAATCCACCCTGCCTCGCTGACGGGAGTAACGCATGACCCCGGACTCACCATGAGATGGGAGGCCGGGTGACGTGGGATGGGGAAGGCGAAAGTTCCAGAACTGCCAGAAGCAGTCGTCGAAGGCGGCAATCTCATCCATCCGGGAGACGAGAATGGTCCTCAAGGCCCAGTAGACCTGGTCTCCGTCCATGAGGTCCACCAGCCCAAGGGACCGGACGGCGTCTGCGGTCTCCGATGGTCCCACCAGCAGGCCGTGACCCCGCAGGGAGCGACAGAAACGCACCGTGTGGAAGACCAGGTCATACCGGGGCTGCATGGCTGTCCCTTCACCCGTGTTCAGATATGTTCAGATGCGTTCAGGGCAGGGCTAGACTTTTTCCAGGAGCCCGTCCAAGACGCCGCCCCGGAACCGCTGCAAGTCCTCGGCGTCCTTCACCAGGCATCCCAGGGTCTGCTCCACCGCGTCATGGTCGAGGTGGTCGTGGTGGAGCATCACCATAGCCGTGGCCCAGTCCAGGGTCTCGGAGATGCCCGGCACCTTTTCCAGGCCCGCCTCCCTGGTCTCCTGGAGGAAGCGGCATATCTGGCGGGCCAGGGTCTCGGAAATACCAGGCACTTTAGCTAGGACTATGCGAAGCTCCTTCTCGAAGGAGGGATAGTCAATCCAGAGGTACAGGCAGCGGCGACGCAGGGCGTCGGAAAGGTCGCGGGAGCGGTTGGAGGTCAGAATGACCCTGGGGATGTGCTCGGCCTTGATGGTTCCAATCTCGGGGATAGTTACCTGGAACTCCGAGAGCACCTCCAGCAGGAAAGCCTCGAACTCCTCGTCCGCCCGGTCCACCTCATCCAGGAGCAGCACCGGGGGGCGGTCCTTTTGAGTCAGGGCGGCGAGAAGCGGACGCTGGAGGAGAAAGGCCTCGCTGAATATCTCCCGCTCCCTCTCCTGGGCGCTGCGAGGGGTGTTTTCATCCAGCTTAATCCAGAGCAACTGCTTGGGATAGTTCCACTCGTAGAGGGCGGTGGTCACGTCCAGCCCCTCGTAGCACTGGAGCCGGATGAGATTGGTGCCAAGAATCCGGGACATGACATTCGCCACCTCGGTCTTCCCCACCCCCGCCCGCCCCTCAATAAGGAGCGGGCGTCCCAGGGCTGCTGCCATGTACATCGAGGTGGCGATGGAGGGGTCCGCTATGTAGCGCTCCCCTTCCAGGCGTGCCAGAATGTCCTGGATGGAACTCTTAGGACTTAAGGGGGACGAAGGCTCAGTCGCCATTTGCTCCTTGGACTCCCTTCGGGGGGACTCCCCTCGGGGCTAGCCCCTGGCCGCCCGGATGGCACGCCAGACTCTTTCCGGTTTTACGGGCATATCCATGTGCTTCACACCGAAGGGGGCCAGGGCGTCAATCACAGCGTTGACCAGGGCGGAGGAGGACGCGATAGTCCCCGTCTCTCCGGCGCCCTTGACTCCCAGGGGATTGGTCGGGGAAGGAGTCACTGTGCGCGCTACCTCATAGGAGGGCAGGACCTCGGCGGCGGGCACGGCGTAGTCCATCATGGAGCCTGTGAGGAGTTGGCCGTTGTCGTCGTATATGGCCTCTTCCTGGAGGGCCTGCCCGACGCCCTGAGCTATTCCACCGTGGACCATGCCGTCCACTATCATAGGATTGATCACGTTGCCCACGTCGTCCACCGCCACGTAGCGGAGCAGTTTCACCTCGCCCGTGTCCGGGTCTACCTCCACGACGGCGGCGTGAGTGCCGAAGGGCCAGGTGAAGTTCGGCGGGTCGAAGAAGCTGGTGGCCTCCAGCCCGGGTTCCATTCCTTCGGGGAGGCTGCTTGCCAGGTAGGATGCCAGGGCAATCTCCTGGAAGGTCTTGGCGTTGGCCGGCGCGCCCCGCACGAACATCTTGCCGTCCTCGTATACGACGTCGGCTTCGGCAGCTTCCAGAAGATGGGCCGCCAGCCTCCGGGCCTTATCCTTGATTTTATCCGCACCCAGGCGAATCGCGGTGCCGCCCACGGCTGCGCTCCTGCTGCCGTAGGTCCCTGCTCCGAACTGTATCTGCGAGGTGTCGCCGTGGACCACGTCTACGTCGTCCATAGGTATCCCGAGCTCCGAGGACGCTATCTGGGAGAAGGTGGTCTCGTGTCCCTGCCCGTGGGCGGAAGAGCCGGTGTACACCGTCACCTTGCCTGTAGGGTGGACCCTGACCAGCGCGCTCTCCCATAGCCCCGCCTGTGCCCCCAGTGCACTGGCGATGGCCGAGGGGGCTGCTCCACAGATTTCCACGTAGCTGGAGAGGCCGATGCCCAGATAGCGGCCTTCCTGAAGGGCCCGCGCCTGCTCCTGGCGGAAGTCCTGGTAGCCCGCCATCTCCAGGGCCTTGTCAAAAGCCGCTTCATAGTTGCCGCTGTCGTAGGCCACCCCTGTGGCAATGGTGTAGCCGTTGTCGAAGGGCGGGATGAGGTTCTTGCGGCGGACCTCGGCGGGGTCCATGCCTATCTCCAGGGCGAACCGGTCTATCATCCGCTCGAGTATATAGGTGGCTTCAGGCCGTCCGGCGCCCCGGTAGGCGTCCACGGGCGTCGTGTTGGTGAACGTGCCGTAGACCTTGGCCGAGACGTTGGGCGTATTGTATGGGCCAACCAGCATGAGGCCAAAAAGGTAGCTGGGGATCAGGGGAGCAAGGAAAGAGAGGTGTGCCCCCATGTTGGCGTAGACCGTGGCCCTGAGACCGGTGATAGTCCCATCCCTGTTGCCCATCAGCTCCAGGTCCTGGATGTGGTCCCGACCGTGGTTGGTGGCTATATAATTCTCCTGGCGCGTCTCAACCCACTTGATGGGCTTTCCCAGGCGCTTGGTCACGACTGCCAGGATTATCTCTTCCACATAGGGACATATCTTGCTGCCGAAGCCGCCGCCCACGTCGGGAGCGACAATCCTCAGCTGGTGCTCCGGGTGGCCCGTCGCTATGGCCAAGACCAGCCTGACGAAGTGGGGCACCTGGGTGGAGGTCCAGACGGTGAGATGGTTGGTCCCGCTATTGTAGTCGGTCACTACACCCCGTCCCTCCATAGGGGTGGGAATCAGGCGCTGGTTGACGATTCTCTCGCTCACCGTGACTTCCGCCTGGCTCGCCGCGGCCTCGATGTCGCCGCCGGCCACTTCCCATTCCCAGGCGATGTTGTTGGGCACATCCTCGTGGAGCTGGGGCGCTCCGCTCTTTGTCGTCCCCTCCGCGTTCACCACGGCTGGCATAGGCTCGTAGGTCACGTCAACCATCCCGGCGGCGTCCACCGCTGTAGCCGGGTCGTTCGCTATGGCAACGACCACAGCCTCGCCGACAAACCGCGCGGTGTCATAGGCCATTGGAGGTCGGGAGGTCTGCTTTATGTCCGGCAGGAGCCAGCCCACGATGAGGGAGCCAAGCTCTTGCCGCAACTCCGCCCCCGTGAACACGGCCACCACTCCGGGATGGCTTTTGGCCCTGGAGGTATCTATATTTGTGATTCTGGCGTGGGCGTGAGGGCTTCTCACAATGGCGGCGTGGAGCATACCGAATATCTTTATGTCGTCAACATAGTTGCCCTGGCCTGTAATGAGCTTGGGGTCCTCACGCCGCTTGATGCTTGAGCCAAAGGTGGAAGTAGTCATCACGTCCTCCTGAAATTGGGTTAGCGGCCCCGGACTCCCGTTCCGCTGACTGTGAACGCCTGCCGGAATTAGCCAGAATTAGCCGACCGTGACAAGGGAGTATGGGGAATGTCCTGGGCCATTATAATACACTTCGAGACGGCGGTAAACCGGGCGAATACCTTTGTGACTGTGAGGTGTCTGAATCAGCCTCTCGAACAGCTCTTTCGATTCTGAGACGTACCGAAACGTCGCAATGAGGGCAACCTCTTCATGGTTGACCCTGTCGGTGAACTAACTTTGTTCACGGAGACTGTTCAGCCTGGGCGAGTCTGAACCTCGCAAAATGTCAACGCTTAAGAAGCGCACCAGCGTACAATTTCCTGAATGATCCAGTTAGGCCGAGTATGGTGAGCAGGGTCACTAGGCCAGGCCAGCTATCGACCTCAAGGCCCGCCTTTCCTCCTCGGTCACGCCGTCCGCAACCCAGGGGAGACCCAATGCCGACTGGGCGAGGGAAAGATCCTTCTCGGCCACCTGAGCTATCAAGGCCAAGGCCCGCCTTTCCTCCTGGGTCACATCGTCCCCAACCCAGGGGAGGCCCAACACCGACTGCGCGATGGAGAGGTCTTTGCCAGCCAGTCCATCTATCTCCCCCAAGGCCCGCCCTTCCTCCTGGGTCACGTCGTCCCCAACCCAGGGGAGGGCCAATACCGACTGGGCGATGGAGAGGTCTTTGCCGGCCAGTTCATCTATCTCCTCCAAGGCCCACCTTTCCTCCTGGGTCACGTCGTCCCCAACCCAGGGGAGGCCCAACACCGACTGGGCCATGGAGAGGTCTTTGCCGGCCAGCCTATCTATCGACTCCAAGGCCCGCCTTTCCTCCTGGGTCACGCCGTCCCCAACCCAGGGGAGACCCAATACCGACTGGGCCATGGAGAGGTCTTTGCCGGCCAGCCCATCTATCGCCTCCAAGGCCAGCCTTTCCTCCTGGGTCACGCCGTCCCCAACCCAGGGGAGGCCCAATACCGACTGCGCGATGAAGAGGTCTTTGCCAGCCAGCCTATCTATCGACTGCAAGGCCCCCACTTCCGCCTCGGTCACGCCGTCCCCAACCCAGGGGAGGCCCAATACTGACTGCGCGATGGAGAGGTCTTTGCCAGCCAGCCCATCTATCGAGTCCAAGGCCCGCCCTTCCTCCTGGGTCACGCCGTCTCCAACCCAGGGGAGGCCCAATACCGACTGCGCGATGAAGAGGTCTTTGCCAGCCAGCCTATCTATCGACTGCAAGGCCCCCACTTCCGCCTCGGTCACGCCGTCCCCAACCCAGGGGAGGCCCAATACTAACTGCGCGATGGAGAGGTCTTTGCCAGCCAGTCCATCTATCTCCCCCAAGGCCCCCACTTCCGCCTCGGTCACGCCGTCCCCAACCCAGGGGAGGCCCAATACCGACTGCGCGATGGAGAGGTCTTTGCCAGCCAGCCTATCTATCGACTCTAAGGCCCACCTTTCCTTCTGGGTCACGCCGTCTCCAATCCAGGGGAGGGCCAATACCGACCGGGTGAATGAAAGGTCCTTCTCGGCCAGTCCAGCTATCGCAAACAAGGCCCACCCTTCCTCCTCAATCACGTTGTCCACAACCCAGGGGAGGGCCAACACCGACCGAACGAATGAAAGGTCCTCCTCGGCCAGCCCAGGTATCGACCTCAAGGCCAGCTCTTCCTGCTCGGTAACGTCGTCCCTAACCCAGAGGAAGGCCAGTACGGACTGGGCGGTGGAGGGGTCCCTCCCGACCAATTCAGCTATCGACGACAAGGCCCACATTTCTTCCTCGGTCACGTTGTCTCCAACCCAGGGGAAGCTCAGTACGGACTGGGCGATGGAGAGGTCCCCCTGGGCCAACGCAAATATTAACCCCAAGGCCGACTCTTCCTTCTCGGTCACGCGGTCCACGACCCAGCGGAAGGTCAGTACGGACTGGGCAATGGAAAGGTCCTTCTCGGCCAACTCAGCTATCAAGACTAAGGCCCAACTTTCCCTCTCGGTCACGCCGTCCACGACCCAAGGGAAGGTCAGTACGGACTGGGTAATGGAAAGATCCTTCTCGGCTAACTCAGCTATCAAAGCCAAGGCCCCCGCTTCCTCCTCGGTCACGCCGTTCACGACCCAGGGGAGGGCCAATACCGACTGGGCGAGGGAAAGATCCTTCTCGGCCAGCCCAGCTATTGTAGACAAGACTCCCGCTTCGTCCCCGGTCACGCCGTCCCCGACCCAGGGGAGGGCCAATGCCGACTGGGCCAAGGAGGGGTCCTTCTCGGCCAACCCAGCTATCGTAGACAAGACTCCCGCTTCGTCTCCGGTCACGTCGTCCCCGACCCAAGGGAGGGCCAGTACCAACTGGGCGGTGGAAAGGTCCCTCTCGGCCACCTCAGCTATCAAGGCCAAGGCCCACGCTTCCTCCTCGGTCACGCCGTCCCCGACCCAAGGGGAAGACAACACCGACTGGGCAATGGTAAGGTCCTTCTCGGCCAGCCCAGCTATCATAGACAAGACTCCCGCTTCATCCCCAGTCACGCCGTCCTGAAGCCAGGGAAGGCTCAGTGCTAATTGACCTGTTGAAGAGTCGTGGCTATACAGAACGTCCAGCAATTCAAGGACATGGGCTTCGAGCTGGCTAAGGCCGTCCCTAAACCAGGGGAAGCTCATGTAGACGCTCGGCGTGGGAGTTGGGGGCGGAGTAGGCTTAGGTGTCGAGGTAGACTCCGGTGTGGGAATCGCTGTCGGCACGGCCGTGCTCGTGGGCACGAGCGCCGACGTAACCGTTGGAATTGGAATGGGTGCAGGCGTCGGTGTGGGGGTAGGCATTGCTGTGGGAGTCTCCGTCGGCACGGGCATGGCCGTGGGCGCGGGTGTCGGTGTAACGGTCGGAGTCGGAGTGGGTGCAGACGTCGGCGTGGCGGTGGGCGTTGCCTCGGTACAAGCGGCCGCCATGATGAGTAGCGCAATTGACAATGCTATTCCCTTGAGCATCAGTGTAACCCTCTTGGCGTGCCGAGTGGGCTTTGCTGGTTTGTCCAAACGCTCCACACATCTACCCCAAGCCCCGAGGCCGGTACTGGAGCGCCTCTGCCAGGTGCGTCGCCTCAATAATCTCGGAGCCTGCCAGGTTGCCTATTGTAAGGGAGAGCTTGAGAATCCGGTGAAAGGCCCGCGCCGAAAGGTCCAGCTGCTTCATGGCTGCCTGGAGAAGCCCTCTCGCGCCCTCCTCCATCTCGCAGAAGTCCCATACCTCCGAGGGACCCATCTCGGCGTTGCAGACGAAGGGCGTATCCCGGAAGCGGCGCCTCTGCATTCCCCTGGCCGCCTCCACCCTCTGCCGCACCTGGGAGGACGTTTCCTCCGAGTCCTCCCCCACCAACTTCTCGTACTCCACGGGAGGCACCTCGATGAATATGTCTATCCTATCGAGGAGGGGGCCACTGATGCGTTTCTGGTACCGGGCCACCAGGCTGGGTGAGCAGACACATTCCCTGGTGGGATGGTTGGAGTACCCACAGGGGCAGGGATTCATGGCGCCTACCAGGGAGAAGTTGGCGGGGAAGGTGACGGTGCCTCCCGCCCGGCTTATGGTCACCACCTTGTCCTCCATGGGTTGGCGCAGGGCTTCCAGGGCGGCGTGCCCGAACTCGGGAAGCTCATCCAGAAACAGGACGCCGCGATGGCTCAGGGTTATCTCGCCCGGCCTGGGCAGACGGCCCCCGCCCACAAGGCCGGCGTTGGAGATGGTGTAGTGGGGCGAGCGGAAGGGACGCTGGGCTATGAGAGGCTTGTCAGACGGCAGGAGACCGCCCACGCTGTATATCTTGGTGACATCCAGGGCTTCCTGGGCCGTCATGCGAGGCATGATGGAAGGCATGGCGCGGGCCAGAAGGGTCTTTCCGCTGCCCGGCGGGCCGGTCATCACCAAGTTGTGCCCCCCGGCCGCCGCCACCTCGAGGGCGCGCTTGGCGTGGTCCTGGCCCTTGATATGGGACAGGTCCGGACCGGTCGGGGCATCTTCTGCATCCGCCGTCTCGGTGTCATCGAACGGCAAGGAGCTTATCTCCGACTTTCCCCGAAGGTGGGCCGCCAGTTCGCCGAGACTGCCGGCGGGCATCACGTCTACGCCCTCCACCAGGGACGCTTCCCTGGCATCCACAGAGGGAACGAAGACGGTGGTGAAGCTCTGGTCTCTGGCTATGGAGACCATCGGCAGAATCCCGCTGGTGTGGCGCAGACTCCCATCCAGGGACAGCTCTCCCAGAAACATGACGGACTCCGGCGACTCCGCCAGCTGCCCCGAGCTTACCAGGATGCCTACGGCGATGGGCAGGTCGTAGGAGGGGCCGGCCTTTCTCATGTCTGCGGGCGCGAGGTTCACAGTAATCCGGCGCATGGGAAAGTCACATCCGGAGTTGCGAATCGCGGCCCTCACTCGCTCCCTGGCCTCCTGCACTGCCGTATCGGGCAGGCCGACCACAGTAAAGGACGGGAGGCCCGGAGAGATATCCACCTCAACCTCTACTATGTAGCCGTCCAGCCCCACGACGGCGCACGTCCTCACTTTAGCCAACATGAGGCGTCTCCTGTGGAGGTGATTTCGTCACAGCTAATATTAAGGACGGTGTGGTCTCCAGTCAACACGCCCGAAATATAGGGCCTTTTTATTGTCACCCCGAGCCTTTATTGTCACCCCGAGCGGAGCGAGGGGTCTAAAGTCCCGTCTGACTGCGGCCTTGTTCTGGCCGGTACTGCCTTGATTCCGGTTTTTGTTGGGCGCCATTTTAGATTCCTCACCGCGGAGTTTATCCTGAGCTTGTCGAAGGTCTCCGTTCGGAATGACACGCGGCGGGGGCCTGTATTCATCCAGCGTCGCGGAAGGCCCTGGCTTGGTATATGCCGGGGTTGTGATGAGCCGGAGAAGGGGGTTAGAGAGGGTTTGTGGCTGTCAGACAGAGGGCCCTGGGCGACGGAGGAGTATAGCGCCGAAGCAGGCGATGACGGAGGCCCCCGTACCGAGAAGGAAGACCAGGCTCAGGTTATCCGTGGCGTCGGCTATGCTGCCCCCAATGATAGGCCCGATTGCCATTCCAAGCCCGGCCCCCATGCCCATCAGCCCGAAGGCGGCGGCGGCAAAGCGAGGCAGCACGTAGTCCCCCGCTGCCGTGGCGCATACGGTATAGGCCGCAAGGAGACTCGACCCAACGAGCACGACAGACACAATGAAGCCCGCCAGCACCGGCGTAGCCCAGAACAGGAGGCACCCGACCGCATAGATGCCGAAGGAGAGCATGAACGCCGCACGGCGTCCCATTTTGTCGGCCACGTAGCCCCATATCAACCCGCTTCCGATGGCCAGCACCCCCAGCAGCGTCCAGAGACGCCCGCTTGCGGCTAGGCTGATACCCTGCTCCTCCAGGTGGAGGCCGAAGAAGGTTATGTACACGCCCATTGACCACCCGTTGCAGAAGGCCAGAATGGACATGAGCCAGACCATAGCGTTCTTGTAGGCGTCAATGGGCCAGGCCCCCGCGCCCCTCTGTACCACCTCGCCGGACCCCTTCGGGCGGTCTCTGAGGAACGCCAGGGAGAAGAGGCCCGCGACTATCACTATAGCGCCCAGGATGTACCAGGTATGCCGCCAGCCATCCACCGGGTCGCGGTCCGTCAGCGAGGAAATCAGCACACCCGCTATAACGAAGCTCAGCCCGCCTCCGGCGGCGGCCAGACCTGCTGCCGTGCCCCTGTTACGAGAATCGAACCATATGGGCAGCATGCCCATCGAGACTGTAGTACAGCCGCCGACGGCGAACCCGACTATGGCCGTCATCACCATAGCGAACAGGAAATTCGGGGAGGTCCCGAGAAATATCAACGCCAGGCCGGCGGCGATGGCTGAGGCGGAGACTACAAGCCGGCTCCCCAAGCGAGGGGCCAGCATCCCAAAGACCAGGGAAGCCAATATGCTCAGGATGGACAGGACCGTGATAAGGCTGCCCTCCTGGGTATGGGAAAGGCCCAGGCTGTCGTGCATTGAAGGCAGGATGATGCCGTAGGAGAAGCGGCCCAACTGTGCGGCCAGGTTGGCCAGAACAATCACCAGCAGGATGACCCCGGCATATCCGGCCAACCAAACGGGCGCTACGCGCAGCACATTCAAATCTCCGCTCAGGTCACTTTGCGCAAGCGACTTGCGCGTGAGATAATATCCCTATCCAAGCCTTCTTTTTCCTCCGACCATTTGCCCGGTGGTGTAGCGGTAGCACAGGGGACTTTGGATCCCCTGACCCTGGTTCGAATCCAGGCCGGGCAGCCACAGAACAGATACAAAAGGACGCTGAGGGCCAACTTCTACAGGCCCAAGGCCCATTTACAGATTCATCGCTTCGAGGCCGGCAAGGGCAAGATTGTGGTCGCCCGGGCCGTAGGGAATCCCCGAAACCCCGATCCCCCCCAGAATGGAGTTATCGCCGGGGTTGCGGACGCACACCCCACCCGATATAACCATCAACATGGGGTCTCCCATCTCAGCCACGTTCCAGCCATGCTCCTGTAGCCCTGCCGCGTAGTCTGCTTCGCCCGGACGAGGCTTCCCGAAGACCTTGGTACTCGCACCGGTCATAGCCGAAGTGTAGGCCTTTTTGATGCAGTTCTTCCCCAGCAACGGCCCGGCCCCGTTCGTGCGGGCAAAGCTGATGAGATTCCCCGCATCATCCACGATAGACACAGTTATAGGCGGGTTGTTCGAGTCCTTTCCCCATTCGGCAACTATGGCATTAACCGCCGCCTGGCACTGGTCCAGGCTCAGGGCTTGTTTAGTGTACACGTCTATCACCCTCTTATGAAAGATTGGTCCCTGCTATAAGAAAGCCCCGCATCGAAATTGCTTGCACCTCAAGAAGATGCGGTACGCTCTGGCTGGGCTAAACAATACCATCGCGTCCTAATGCCGTCAACCCTGCTAGATGGGACTTCGTTTTCTGGACGGACCTGGCCCATATAGATTCCCCTCATTCTCCTGCGAGCTGCCTGCTCCTTGACAAATCAGAGGGGAAATAGTACAAACATGAAGGAATGAACGGAACGAAGCCGGACTCGGATTGAGGAAGGAGCAATATGTTAAAGGTTGGGCATAACGTCACAGTCCCGGAAAGTCTGAGGGGGCCGAAACCCAAAGCTGAGCCGGAGACTATTCCGATACCGGAGGAGCTTGAGGGAGTCCCCGGTGCCCCTCAAGACCCGGACACCATAAATTTCTACAGCAGGAATTACCCTCTGGAGCCAATCGGCGTGGAGCACGGGGCTTGGATTACGTTCATGATGAAGACCAACGACATCAAGGAGACCTTTGACGAGCACTTGAGGCTCGACAGGCCCATCGTCCAGACATCCCGCGAGTCGGGGGACATAGAGCCCACCGTAGAGCCGGTCCCGGGCAAGGACGTCACCGGCGAGATTAAGCAGAAGGCCCTCGACCTGGGATTTGCCATGGCGGGGATAACGGCCTACGATAACCGCTACACCTACAAGAGCAAGAGGAACTGGGTCAAGCCATTCCCCCACGCGATATGCCTGGCCATAGAGCAGCCCTACGAGAAGACCCAGACGATTCCCAGCGAAACGGCAGAGGCGGCGGCGCTGGCTACCTACAGACGCGGCGGAGCGCTGGCGCTGGAGTTGGCCGACCACATACGCTCCCTTGGCTATCACGCCCAGGTCCAGAACTTCGCCGATGCGGCCAGCGTGGTGATACCCATGTTCGTGTCGGCCGGCATGGGCCAGCAGGGCGCTATGGGCTATCTTCTGTCGCCCCACTTCGGCTCCCGTGTCAGGCTGATGATCATCACTACCGATGCGCTGGTGACCCACGACGAGCCGGTGGACTACGGCATCCAGTCCTTCTGCACCGTCTGTCAGGTGTGCGTGAACCGCTGCCCAGGCCGGGCGTTGACGAGGGACAGGGTATGGTGGCGCGGTGTGGAGAAGTTCAAGATAATCGCCAAGCGCTGCCGGCCCGTAATGACCCGCTACGCTGCCTGCGCCGTCTGCATGAAGGTATGCCCCATCCAGAGGTACGGCATGAAGGCTGTGATGGAACACTACACGGCCACCGGGCAGGTGCTGGGGAAAGGGACCGACAGCCTGGAAGGGTACGAGATGCAGGGCCTGGGCTACTTCGGCCCCGGTGAGTTGCCCAGGTTTGACTCCGAGTTCTTCCACATCCCCGAGGGCTACACCGACCAGTACGCCCTGGAGCAGATGAAGGCCAAGATAGAGGCAGGCGAGGTGCCGGAGGGTCCCGAGGGGGACAAGGTCTGGGACGAGTTCAGAGCACAGCTGCAACAGGCCATAAGCGGCCCCAAGGACGCTATGGAAGCCCAGTACATGAACGCCAACAAGGATGTGGTGTTTTAACCCAAAATGGGTCTGGCGCAGGCCCCGGCCGATGGCGGGTCTGCGCCAGGTCCGCTCCCTCTACTATGGCCGGCCCAGGCAGCTTATCCCCTTGCCCATCGCCCTCAACCCCCCTTTGATGCCAGAGACCTCCGTCCTTTCCTGCTGCTTGTGCCCCTCTCTGAATTTGCCTATCCCGGCTAGCCTCGGCTCTGACGTGGGAAGCTGTCGGGGACGGCAAGGCGGGGACTTCCCCCAGGCTCCCGACACCTATTACTCGTGGCCCCAAAGGAGGAGACCGTGAAGGCCGTGTACATAGAGTCCCAGGGCGACCCTGAAGTGTTGGTCTACGGAGAGCGCCCGGACCCGGTCATCGAACCCCACGAAGTGAAGATAAGGGTACGCGCCAGCGCCCTTAACCGCCTCGACGTCTATACCCGCGCGGGGGCCCGTGGAATGCGCCGGGAGTTTCCGCCTCCCCTGGTGTTGGGAGGAGACTCGGCCGGGGATATTGTGGAGGTGGGCGGACAGGTCCACAGGCTGAAGGTGGGCGACCGGGTGGTGGTGAACCCAAGGACTAGCTGCGGCCAGTGCCCCTCTTGCCTATCCGGCGAGGACGACCTCTGCCCTGGCTCGAAGATGCTGGGCTCCGCCATTGACGGGAGCTATGCCGAATACATCAAGGTGCCAGCCGTCAACGCTCACCCCATAGGAGACCATGTATCCTACGAAGAGGCGGCGGCTGTGCCCACCACCTTCCTCCCCATGTGGAACATGATGGTGCGCCGGGGCCAGCTCAAGCCTTGGGAGACGGTGCTGGTGCTGTCTGCCTCGGCGGGCGTGGGCACCGCGGCCATACAGGTAGCCAGGAACGTGGTGGGTGCACGGGTCATCGCTACGACGAGCACGGCGGAGAAGGCCGCCAAGGCCAGGGAGCTGGGGGCCAACGAGGTTATCAACTACACCGAGGAGGACGTCACCCAGAGGGCCAGGGAGCTGACGAACGGCCAGGGGGTTGACCTGGTGGTGGACCACGTCGGAGCGGAGTTCTTCTCGGCGGCCTACAACTCCCTGAAACCGGGTGGCAGGTACGGCAACTGCGGCGTCACCACCGGCTACCGGGCGGAGCTACACATGGGCCTCATGTTCTCTCGCCTGCTCACGGTGTTCGGGGTCTTCATGGGCTCCAAGAAGGACATGGAGGAGATAGTGGAGATGCTCAACCAGGGCAGAATCAAGCCCGCCATTCACCAGGTTTTCCCCCTGGAGCGGGCCATTGACGCCCACCGCATGATGGAGGAGCGCAACTTCTTCGGCAAGCTGGTGCTGGTCCCGTGACCGGGCGGTTTGACACAACGGCAACCATAATGGTACGTCCAGAATCGGAAAGCCTGGGCAAACGGGCACCTAACATGGTGATACGAAGCCTGGCCGCAGAAGGGGACCCATAAGGGGTGATATTATGGTGAAGAAACATATGGCCGTGGGTAGTAATGATCATAGATCACCTCGACCAATTCAGGGATGACACCAACTTCCTTGAATCTATTAGACCGGAGCTTCAAAATCAGTACCCCAACCGCTGGATGGGAATATACCAAAGGCGAGTTGTTGGCACCGGGGCAACGTTGAAGGAAGTAATCCGCAAGCTTGATGAGAAGGACGTCCCGAAATCTCGGGCGGTAATTGACTTTTTGCGCACGGAGCCTCTAAGACTGATATTGTGAAATGCCGATAGAGGGCTATTTCAGGACTGGCCTTAGCCTAATGCCTGCATCCTATGTACAGGCATTTGTTGTCTTCCCCAGATTACAACTTTCAGCGACGGTAGATTTCTTAATTGACACAGGCGCAGATAATACCTGCTTGCACCCCAGCGACATTGTCAAGCTATCCATTGATTATCGGAAGCTGAAGAGGGTGTTCTCATCTTCCGGGAGGGAGACCGGGGGAGAGATTCAAGGCTGCGTGTTCGACATCCATATATGCCACAGGACTGCATCAAATGCTATCCAGGGATTGCCGTCACTTCTCGGCAGAGATTTTCTGAATCTCTGTGCCGTTCAAATGGATAAGTCGAGAAATCGAGTTACGCTTGAGCCACTGAACGTTCACGAGAGCATGATTATGCCGCCCAACATCCCCCATCCCTAGCCCCGCACCATATCGCTCTTTGTTTTCCGACTGAGACACCGCCAACGTCGAGTAGATAATCGCCCCTTACATCCCCTCCTTCTCGGTGGGGCGCGTAAGGGGCGATGTTTATGGGCATGTCATGGCGCTTGACTTTACCGGGGCACTACCGGCAGTGTGATATGGGAAGGATGGTCCGAGTTGTGCAGGATAGTCTGCATGGCAGGGCTGAACTCCCCATCCGAAGCTATCACGTTGCCCGTGTTGGTGTTGCGGTCGAACCGGGGGAAGTTGCTGCTGGACACCTCCACCCTTATCCTGTGCCCTCGCTTGAACACGTTGCTCGTAGACCACAGGTCTATGCTGTACCTGTACACCTTCCCCGGCTCTATCAGGGTCGGGTTGGATGCCGAGTCCCGGTATCTGGCCCGGATGATGCCGTCGGTGAGGTTACGAGCGCAGCCATGGTCGCACACGTCCACCAGCTTGGCCGTGAAGTCCGTGTCCTTGCCGGAAGTGGCCGCCCAGAGAGACACCGTGATAGGCCCGGTGACCTCTATTTCCCGCTCCAGGGGTGGCGTCGAGTATATCAGCACGTCCTCCCTGGTCTCTATGTCCTTCTGCTCGAAGGCGCCTCCTGCCACGAAATAGGGGTTGCAGCATAGACCGCCGCCCCTGGTGGGTACGGGGTCGGCGGGATTGTACAGGAATACGTCGGCAGGCTCGCCGCCGGGGA
Source organism: Dehalococcoidia bacterium (assembly GCA_965197405.1). Lineage (GTDB taxonomy): Bacteria > Chloroflexota > Dehalococcoidia > Lucifugimonadales > JAGWBF01. The sequence goes on from OZ240206.1 coordinate 794,207, forward strand.
CCTCGGCGCTCAGGCTGCCGTCGCCGTTCAGAGAGTTGGCCCTCCCCTGGCTGTGGAAGTAGTAGTTGACCGACTGGGCCCTGGATAGCGGCCACTCCTGCTCATCCCTCCAGACGTTGTCGCCCATCACGAATATCTTCACGGGGGCCTCGTCCATTATCCCGTTATTTATGCCCTTGAGCCAGTAGTCGAACCAACGCAGGTGAATGCCGTCCATGTCTATGGCTGCCGAGTCGGCGGCCAGGCCGAAGTACTGCTCACCCACAAGGCTGGTGCCCCGCGATGCGTGTTGCCAGGGCCCTATGAGGAGTTTCTGGCCATTTCTGGCGTCCCCGGTCGCCCCCTTCCCCCGCATACCCAGGTAGTTGCGAATGGTGCCCCCCAGGAAGATGTCGTGCCATCCCCCGATGTTATACGCAGGGACGCTGATTTTCGAATGGTACTCCTCTATGCACAGCTCCTTCCAGTAGTCGTCGTAGCTGGGGTGAGCCAGCCAGTCGTAGTAATAGGGGGCCAGACCGTCCTTCAGATGGGGGAAATCCTCGAGGGGCAAATGGGGGAAGGAAGCGGACTCCATGGCGTCCACAGCCCTGGTGAGCTTCTGCATCTGGTCTTGTGGTATGTTCTTCGAGCGGGAGATACTCTTGAAGTTGGCTAGGGCCAGGTTGAGAAGGGTCCAGGAGACATTGAACCCCAGCTCGAAGGCTCCTCCCTGATAGGTCCATCCTTCATGGTAGTTGGAGGCCGTGACGTTGGGGAAGATGGCGGTGAGATGGGGTGGAAGGGTCAGCGCCGCCAGCCATTGAGTAGCGCCCACGTAGGAAGCGCCGTACATACCCACCTTGCCCGAGGACCAGGGTTGAGCGGCGGCCCACTCCACGGTGTCGTACCCGTCGTTAATGTCATCCTTGAAGCAGTAGAACTCTCCCTCCGAGGTGTACCGCCCGCGCGTGTCCTGTATGACCACTGCGAAGCCGTGCTTGGCGCCTATGAGGGGGTCCAGCATGGTCATGGATAGTGGCAGGGACTTATCGTAAGGGGTCCTCTGAAGAACTACCGGGAAAGGCCCCGGGCCGTCGGGACGATAAATGTCGGCATAGAGCGTGGTGCCGTCCCTCATGGGGACAGGTATATTGGTCTCCACCTTCAGGGAAGCTGTTTCGGGCATGTCGTGTCTCCTTCGTTATGTAGTGTTGACGTCTATTTATCAGGAGAGATGCACTTGTAGATAGCACGGATACGGTTCTTGGTATAGGGCCTGACCTTGTGGGGCCATTCGCCGCTGTCGGCTGCCTTTCTGAAAGCCTCGCTATCCGGTACATCCGGGCTGTTGACCTCGTATATGGCCGCATACTTGGGCAGACCTTCGGTCGCCGTCTCGTAGCGGGCGGCCCCCAACACGCCCGGCACCTTCAACAGGACTGGGATATGCTCCTCGTTGTATATCTCGTTGAACTCGGCCTCCTTGTCAGGCTCCACATCCATCATCACCACGAACAGGTACTTTGCGTCGTTGGCCATGCCTGTCTACCTCCTACCTGCATGTATTCACCGGGGGTTGGCGTGGGGAGTCGGGCTGCACGGACGAGCACAGGTATGATACTAGGAAGAAGCCCGCGCACCGGACGTTCATACTCTAACCCACACAAGGGGCTTTGACAAGATATGCAGGCCAGGGGGTAGCGTTTCCACTCAGGTGGTTGAGCTTCCTTTGCGTCGTCCGGTGATCACGTCACCTGCAACCCCCATCCCGTCATTCCGAGCGCAGCGAGGAATCTAAGAACTATCTCTTTCGGGACAGGCTTCTTAGATTCCTCACTCCGCTTGCTCCGTTCGGAATAACCGGTTCGATAGTAGGGACTTTGACAAGGTATGCAGGCCAGGGGTCAGGTGGGGCGTAAAGGCCACATCGCCCGTGCAACCTTTCCCAGTGGATGGCTGCACAGACGATGTATCTGAGGTCAAGCTATGGGTGGGCCGATAGTATCCGAAGCACCCGGCGGGTCGGTCCTATTCTAGTGGCCCCCCGTGTACAGCGGGCCTCGGAGGACCTGGCCCGGCAGCGCTCCGGTGTGCTCCCCACCTTCCAGCAGCACCTCGCCGTTGACGATGACGTAGTCTATCCCGACGGCGTCCCGTTTCACGTGGAGCGCACCGCCTGGGAAGTCGTGGGCGGGGTAGCGAGGCTTCGACGCGATGGTGTCCGGGTCGAAGATGGTTATGTCGGCAGCTTTGCCGGGGGCGAGGAAGCCACGGTCATGGAGGTCGAACATTATGGCCGTTCTGCCCGTCATCCTGTAGACGGCCTCCTCCAGGGTCATAACCTGCTTCTCCCTCACCCAGTGGGACAACAGGTTTGTGCTGTACTCGAAGCGGTCCTGCTTGTCGGGGCGTGCGCCGCCGTCGGTGGTCCCAATAACAGTGTAGGGCGAGCCTAGTATTTCCCGCTGAGGCTCAACCTCCATGTTCCTGTCAATGACCTGGAAACGGGTCTCAAGGTCGTCGTCCAGGGCTAGGTCCAGGAAGGCGTCCATGATCCCCTTTCCCTGCTCCTGGGCTATCTGCTCGACGGTCTTGCCGGCGAACTTCCTGTTCCTCTCCTGGCCGGTCATGAAGACCTGGACCAGGTCCCAGCGCCTGTCGAAGGTCCTCCTCATTCCCGGCGACGTGGGGCCTACCGGCATGACGTAGCTGTCCGGAGCGCCCGTACCCTCCACCGCCTCCAGGCTCAACGCCTTGCGAATCTCCAGGTCGTGCAGGGACTTCATTCTCTCCGGGACCGGCTGGGCCATGACCATATCCCAGGTCGGCATCCCTTGGAATACGCTGTGGGGGCTAATCAGATCCTCGTCCTCGGCGGTGTCCAGGCCTTGGCGCAGGTTGAAGACTGGCCCGGCGGTGACGGATATGCACGATGCGTAGGCCCTGGAACCCGCCTTGAAAGCCTCCTCCAACAGTTGAAGGTGCTCCTTCCACTCGTCGGGCTTGCTTATCTCCTGGGATATGAGGTTGTAGATAGAGGGACGGCCGGTCCTCCGGGAAAGCTCCTGGGCGGTGGTGTTGGGGCCGAAGGTCCCGCCGGGAGCGCCGCCGTTCACCTGGAAGACGCCCGTGCCCAGCTCACCCAGCACGTCGGCCAAGGCATACCTCTCGTCGTCGGTGGCGATGGAAGAGGGGACTTTAACGCCGAATAAGGTCTCTCCCAGGTCGGCGAACTTGCCTATGCTGAAGCCCAGAGCGCCGGCAAGAATTCCGTCCCGCACCACGCCCCTCATGGTCTCGATTTCCTCGGGGGTGGCCGTTCGCTCCTGGGCCGCCTCACCCATGACATAGCGCCTCACCCCGGAGTGACCGATGAACGCCCCCGCGTTTATACCGCGATTCTTGCCAAGGGCGTTGAGGTACTCCCCAATGCTCCCCCAGCTGAAGTCCACCCCATTCCGCATCGAGGTCAGGGGTATGTTCTCCATGTTATAGAACATTTGCAAGTACCAGTCCCCGTCCCCGGGGCGCGTGGGGGCCAATACCAGCCCGCACTGGCCCACGATCACCGACGTGTTGCCGTTCTGGGCCGTGGAAGCGCAGAGGGGGTCCCACATCGCCTGGGGGTCGTAGTGAGTGTGATGGTCAATGAAGCCGGGGGCGACTACTCTACCATCGGCGTTGATGGTGCGAGTGGCCGTTTCATTGAACTTGCCAACGCCCACGATCTTGCCATCCTTCACCGCCACGTCCGCGGCGAAGGACGGTCCGCCTGAGCCATCAACCACGCGTCCGTTCTTTATCAGCAGATCATAAGCCATTACGCCTCCTCTTCCTTCTCCGCTATGCCGGAGATAATGCCAGAATATGTGCGGGCATTACCGCGTACACCCGCGCGGTGCTCCACAAGGCCCCGCAAGGACTGGTGTAGTCTACGACATCAAGTAGGCCAAGTCAACATGAAGCTCCGCGTATAGATGTATGTTTAACACTACATTGGCGGGGTTTCGTTACGAGAAACGACACCGAGAAGGCTCATCACACCCAGCGAGGGTCGCTGTCGCGAGGGATGCCAAGGGCGTGCTTGCCAATCACCTCCAAGGCCCCATGGCCCCCTACGGGGTGCATGGGACCGGCCCGCACGTCGCGGTAGTAGCGCTCCAGGGGCAGCCTCTTGGCAAGGGCAGCCCCGCCCACCATATCCACCGCCTTGTTCACCACATCCACCGCCGTGCGCATACAGAAGTGCTGCATCGCTATGGCGTCTATCATGTTCTGGTCGTCCCTCACCTGGGGGTCGGTGAGACGAGTAGCCATCTGGAGTTGGAAGGCCCAGGCCGCCTTCAGCCCTATGTCCATCTCGGCGGCGAGGAACTGGTTGCCCGGGTAATAGCTCTCGGGGTGCTGGAAGGGGAGCTTGGTCCGCGTCTTGACGTACTCCACAGCGAAGTCCCGGGCCGCTCTCGCTATGCCCAGGTATATGGTGGAGAAGCTCCCGCCGTGCCAGGCAAAGAGAAGCCGGACCCACTTGTCCCACTCCCAGAGCGTGTGTCGTATCACCGAGTCATCAGAGACGAAGAGGTTGTCGAACACCCAGCTATGGCTGGAGCTGGACCTCATCCCCATAGTGTCCCAGTCGTTCTGGATAGTCAGACCCGGGGTATCCTTGGGGAAGAAGAACATGATGCCGACCTCGCCCTCGTCGGGGTCGTCGTATACGGCCGTGCTGCCGTAGGTCTCGCCGGCGGGGCTATTGGTCCCGAAGGCTTTGCGACCGCTGATGTGGAAGCCGCCATTGGCGCGCTCGGCCCTCACGGTGGTATAGGCGAGGCCGCTGACGCCCTTGAGGGTATCCACGGCGGGGTCTGTAAAGGAGCCGGAGACTACTGTGCGGTTCTTGGCGAGGTCCTCCAGAATCGGGCGGACGCTCTCGTCGCCGCACCGCCACAGGTCGGCCATCATCCAGGGCAACCCCAGATGCATGTTGACGGCCAATGCCGTAGCGCCGTCGCCCCGGGCCAGCCGCTCCTGCGCCATGCAGATGTCCAGAAGCGAGGCTCCCCCGCCGCCCATCTCCTTGGGGATGGGCATGGTAATATACCCGGAGTCCTTCATAGCCTTGTAGTTCTCGAAGGGGAAGCTGTTCTCCAGGTCGTGCTGGGCTGCCCTGGTAGCGAAGTCGTCGGCGTGCCTGGCTGCCGTCTCGATCCACGGACTCTGGTGTTCGGCAATCTGCTCTACCATAAGCTCCTCCTCTCTGTGAGGCCTTCTTTCAGTCGCCCGGTCGCCTAGTCCGGTTAGGGGCTATTCTAGTACAGGGCCACCTTTTTAACAAGGACGGCCACGCTAGAGGATGTTCTCGATGCTCCCACCCAGGTCTCCTATGGTGAGCCAGTAGTACACGATGTAGGAGCCGGCCACAAGCATCAGCACGGCGCTGAAGGGCTGGATATAAGGAAGGGCCTTGCGAAGGGCGCCGACCAAAGCCTCATGGAATAAGGCTATCCCTATGGTCAGGACCATTATGACCAGCCCCATGCCCAGGGCATAGAGGACAAATTGCCCTATAGCCTCCGGCACGCCCGACACCGCTACGGTGGTGCCCACGACTATCATGAAGATGGGGAGGGTGCAGCTCAGGGAGGCGATTCCGTAGCTCAGACCGAACAGGAAGTAGCCCCGGATGCTCAGGTTGCCGGGGTCGCCCACGCGGGCCGCGGCGCGCCCCGCAAGGCCGCTGTACAGCTTGCCGCCCGCGAGCAGCCATGAGCCTATGACGGCCAGCAGTACCCCAACAGCCAGGCCGAGCCAGGGCATGACCTCCACAACGGACCGGGACCCCGCGCCTATGGCCGCACCCGCTACGCCGAACAGTAGGACGAACCCGGAGGTGACCACCCCACCCACTAGGAGCGCCCTGGCAAGGTACTGGACGGAATAGGCGCGGTTTCGCTGCTTCTCGTCGGAGCCCAGGTAGAGGCCCAGATAGGCGGGGAGCATGGCGAACCCGCAGGGGTTGACGGCAGCCGCCATGCCGGCCGCGAAGGCGACGCCGAGGGGAATGCCAATGCCTCCCAGGTATGAGCTGGAGCTCCCAGACAGGGTTTCGACGAACCCGTTGACCCCATCCACCCCGCTGTCATTCCCCGTGAGCATGGCCCCGACAACCGCGACGGCCAGGGCTGCGATTGCCGTGAGACCCGGAAAGACAAGCCTCTTCCACGGGTTGGCCCCTCGTATGGGTACGGATGCGCTTTTCACATGGCCTCACGTTACCGGCTGCGACACCCAGGACCTTTTGATTGTCACCCCGAGCGAAGCGAGGGGTCTAAAGTCCTGGCTGACCCCAGCCTTGCTCTGGCCAGTACGGCTTGATTCCGGTTTTTGTTAGGCGCCATTTTAGATTCCTCACTCCGCTTCGCTCCATTCGGAATGACACGCGGCAGGGTTTGCCCCTGCCTGGCAGCAGACAGATGCTGCGTGCAGGCCCACATTCACCTGACGGCGAGACCCGAAAGGCACTGCGATGCCTGGGAACACCCATGAGCAGATAGAGACCTGTCCCTACTACCCTCACGACGGCGTACCGGAGAGAGCAAGCATCTCCTCTGTGACCTCCACCAGGTTGTCCTCGGTCAAGAACCCGGTCCACTTTCGGAAGATTTTACCATCCGCGGTGATGAAGAAGGTGGAAGGCATACCCAGGATGCTGTATTCCCTTACAACCGTTTCATCGGAGGTGGTCCCCGCCGGGTACGTGATGCCTAGCTCCGCAATCAAGTCTTTGGCATTCTGGTTGGAACCCAGATTCATGAATGGGCCGATGTCCAGCCCGAAGAGGTTTACCCTGTCCCCGTAGTCGTCATGAAACTCCTGTAAATCGGGCATCTCGGCGCGGCACGGCGGGCAGAGGCCGGCCCAGAAGTTGAGCACCAGGGGCTTACCCTGGAGGTCGGAGAGACTCATCGCAGTCTCTCCCAGTACCTCCTCCCCCTGGTAGAGGCTGAACTCGAAGTCGGGGGCCGGGTCCATATCGGCAGCATCCCCACCACAAGCGGCGAATACCAAGACTCCCAAAAGGAGGACTCCCAGAATGAGTCCGGTGACCCTTCGCGCGGCTTTCCCCTTCGTCACTCTTGCATCCTGACGAGATGGGACCTCTGCGCCGGCCTCTAAAAGCCTGCCCCGGCTTTTATCTCGACCGGAAGAGAATCGGTACATCCTCATGGCAACCCCTCCGCTATTGTAAGTTATAAGTGTAAGGTATAAGGTCTTCTAGGCTTTTCCTATGGCGGAGACCTCGCTGAAATACTTCGCAAGGGCCTTCATACCGCCGGAAGCCTGTCCCCAGTCGTACTGCTCGTTGGGGGCATGGTATCCGTGCTCGGGCAGGCTCAGGCCGATGAACATTATGGGCACTTGCAGGCGGTCCTGCATGGTGACCACCGCGCCGATGGACCCGCCTTCGCGGATGAAGGCAGGCTCTTTGCCAAAGGCGAACTTTATGGCGCGGCGCGCGGCGTCGGGGTAGGCCCCGCTGAACTCGCCGAGGTAAGGCTGCAACGAGCCTGCGGTCTCCACCTGCACGTCCGGGTTGATGCCCCTGACATACTCCCGCAGCAGGCTGAGCTTTTCCAGCGGGTCCTGCCTGGGGACCAGGCGCATACTCAATTTGGCCTCGGCCCTCGGCGGCACCACCGTCTTGATCATGGGGCCGACGTACCCGCCCGCGATGCCGTGGACCTCGAAGGTGGGTTGACACCATATCCGCTCCATGACCTGCCTACTGTCCCGGGTCCGCAGGCTCTTGAACCCGTGGGCCGCCATGAAGCTATCTACGTTGAAGCCCGAAGAGAGGAAGCTATTCATCTCCTCGTCGCTGGTGGGGACAACGTCGTCATAGAAGCCGGGGATATTCACCCTCCCCGTGATGGGGTCGTAGCACCGGCTGATAACCTGGCATAGCTCGCCTATGGGGTTGCGGGCCGCGCCCCCGGTAAGCCCCGAATGGGCGTCTTTGTGGCCCGTCTCCAGGATTAGCCTGGCCCCCTGCAGGCCGCGCAGGCCGTAGGGGATGGCCGGGGTATCCCGCGAGAGCCACACCGTGTCGGAGACCAGCACTGAATCCGTCTTCAACTGGTCCCCTTTGGTCTCCATGAAGTGCTCGAAGTTGGGGCTGCCGCTCTCTTCCTCAAGCTCCCATATGAAGTGGATGTTGATGGGCACGCCCTTCTCTATTGCACAGCGCGCCGCAAACAGGGCGGTGAGGGCCGGGCCTTTGTCATCGGTACAGCCTCTACCCCCATAGCGGCCATCCTCCAGATGAAAGGAGAAGGGGTCGCGTACCCACTCCGGCTCCTGGGCCGGCTGCACGTCGAGGTGGTTGTAAACGGTAATCGTGGGATTGGCCGGGTCTGTGAGCATCTTTCCCAGGACGACGGGGTTGCCGGGAGTCTCCACCTTTTCCGCGGAGGCACCGAAGGCTTGCAGGTATTCGAGGGCCAGGTCGGCCCCCCGTTCTATATCACCTCTATACTCGGAGTCGGCGCTGATAGTGGGAATCTCCACTATCCCCCCCAACATCCTCTCGTACTCCTGGCGAACGCCGGCGACGTAGCTATCCAGTCCCTCCGGTGTCAAGGCCGTGTCAGGCATGAGTCTCCTCCTTGTTTACTCACGAGCCATTCGTTCCTCTATCTCCCTCAATCAATTCTAACACTCTCTCGGGGGAAGGGACATCCTTGACACGCCCCCAAGCCATTCATATACTCAGAATCACTTTGAAACGCTTTCCCCGCCAGGAGGTGCTTGACCATGCCGGCTTCCACAGTCAACTCGCAGCGTCTCAGCTCAACCCTGGAGGCCCTGGGCCGCATCGGTGAGACCCCCGAGGGGATGCAGCGCATCGCCTTCTCAGCCGCCGACGTGGAGGGGAGGCGCTACGTGATGGAACTGATGCGCCAGGCCGGCCTCAGCGTGCGGATTGACCCCGCCGGGAACATCATCGCCCGCCGCCCGGGGAGCGAGGCCCAGGCCCCGGCCATCGCTATGGGGTCCCACGTGGACACCGTCCCCAGCGGGGGCAAGTACGACGGGGCGCTGGGAGTCCTGGCGGCCATCGAAGCGGTGCGTACCCTTAATGACTTGGATATTGCCACACGCCACCCGGTGGAGGTGTTGGTGCTCACCAACGAGGAGGGGACCCGCTTCCAGCGCTGGCTGCTGGGGAGCCGGGCCATGGCCGGCCTGTGGGACGCCGCCGACTTCAGCGCGGTAGACAGCGAGGGGACCACCATCGCCGAGCACCTCCGGGCCATCGGCGGCGATGTGGCTAGAGTAGACGAGGCCAAGCGCGGCAATGGGGAGTTGCACTCCTACCTGGAGCTACACATCGAGCAGGGTCCGGTGCTCCAACAGGCGGGCATTCCCATCGGGGTCGTTTCAGGTATTACGGGCAGGGCGGTGTTCGAGGTGCAGGTCAAGGGGATGGCGAATCACGCCGGGACGACGCCCATGGAGGCCCGCCGCGACGCCCTCCTGACGGCCTCGAGGTTCACGCTGGCCGTAAATGCCATTGTCGTACAGGAGGAAACGTGCCGGGTTGGGACGGTGGGAACGGCGGCAGTCAGGCCCAACGCCAGCAACGTTATCCCCGGAGAGGTAGTCCTGGGCGTGGAGTTCCGGGACATAGACATGGGCCGCCTGGAGAACGCGGAGGACCGGTTGAACCAGGTCGCCCGCGAGCTGTCCATCGCCACGGATACGGAGATAAGCGTGCGGCGTCTGGAGATGGGGCAGTCCTGCATCATCGGGAACAGGATTCAGGACATACTGGCCGACGCCGCCCGACGGCTGCGGCTGGACACCCGCACCATCCCCAGCGGGGCGGGGCACGACGCCCAGGCCATCGCGGCCATCACCGAATCGGGTATGCTCTTCGTGCCCAGCGTAGGGGGTATAAGCCACTCCCCGGAGGAGTACACCGCTCCCCAGGACTGCGCCAACGGCGCGAGCGTGCTCCTGAACGCCCTTCTGATTTTGGACGAGGAATGATGCAATCATAGAGACAAAAGGGACCTCAACTCTGGAGGACGTATGACATTGTCTGTTGCAGTCAGCGACATCTTCACAGATGCCCAGGCGGTCCATGCTCAAGCGCTGGAGCGGTTGGAGGCAGGGGATATTCGGGATGCGGCAGAGAAGGCATGGTGCGCCGTGAAACGGGCCACGGACGCGCTCATCCTGGCACGGACTGGCAACGAGCCACGCTCTTCGGGGCAGACCACGCGGGGCATACGCAGCTTATGTTTCGATGAAAGACTGGTTGCGGAAAAGCCAGCCTTTGATTCATTGCGCACCCGGTATGGGTCTTACATGTCTTTTCTACACGGAGCGTGTTTCTACGACGGGATATGCGAGCCGGAAGCGGACGTGCGTTCCGATATACACAGGACGGCCCAGTATATCCTGGACGCTATGGCCCTGGCCGGACTCCGATAGCATCTACCCTTCCGAGTGGGGCAATCCCAGAGTCGCCAGGCTATAGTGGAAGGCATCACCGGAAAGGAAGGGAGGGGATATGACCTTGCCCGTTGCAGCCCGCAACATCTTCACAGATGCCCAGGCGGTCCATGCTCAAGCGCTGGAGCGGTTGGAGGCAGGGGATACTCGAGACGCGGCGGAGAAGGCATGGTGCGCCACCCTGCGGGCCACCGATGCGCTCATACTGGCCCGGACCGGAGAAGAGCCGCAAACATCTACGGGTACAGGTGCAGGACTGGACCAACTGGCCTATGAAGATACTCGGGTCAAGGGTCTGGTCGGGCGCTACTACTCAAGACAGGGCACGTTGCATGGAGACTGCTTCTACAAGGGACTTCTCGGAGACACCCCAACGATAGAGCGGCGTATCCGCGAAACGGCCCAGTATATCCTGGACGCTATGGCCCTGGCCGGACCCCGATAGCATCTACCCTTCCGAGTGGGGCAATCCCAGAGTCGCCAGGCTATAGTGGAAGGCATCACCGGAAAGGAAGGGAGGGGATATGACCTTGCCCGTTGCAGCCCGCAACATCTTCACAGATGCCCAGGCGGTCCATGCTCAAGCGCTGGAGCGGTTGGAGGCAGGTGATATTCGAGACGCGGCGGAGAAGGCATGGTGCGCCACGAAGCGGGCCACCGATGCGCTCATACTGGCACGAACGGGAGAAGAGCCGGGGACTACTGCTATCACATCGGATGATCTGGATGCACTGGCGAAAGCGGACACGCGAGTCAAGGGCTTGGTAGGACGCTATTATAGCCGGATTACCCAGCTGCATGGCCAATGTTTCTATAATGGCCGGTGTGCTTCGGAGGACACAGACCGCCGATAAGAGAGACCGACAGATACATCCTGGACGCTATGGCCCTGGCGGACTCCCTGTGAAGTACGCCCCATGAAAGGCAGAATCCCCACGACAGATTTCATTTGGAGGTAAGACCATGCCCGATAATGCAGGTAGTACCCCAGCATTCCCGCGTTCGGCGAGTTCCGACCAGGGCATTCCCCACCAAAATGGTATGACGCTCCGCGACTGGTTCGCCGGGCAAGCCTTGGTAGGTGCATTGTCTGGACGGGTTTACATTGACGCGAACGAGGCGTCCGAAATCGCCCTGTCAGCTTGGCGTCTGGCAGATGCGATGCTGAAAGCGCGGACATGAAAGGCAGCCTCTGCCAGCGCAGCCCGCGTCGCGGAGATTACGGGGCGAAAGGATAAAGCATGGACTGAGACAGATTCATGGACGACCTGAAGTCCGAACGCAAGGGGATGGACTAACCCCAAAGAGTATTAAGCATGGCACACGCCGGGGAGAAGCGACTCCTTAGCTCCCGGCTGCGCCCTTATACGCAATCTCCTGGAGAGGAGGGTCTGAACCAGAGCATGGCCCAGCCCAACTTCGCCGACAAGACCATCTGGACGGGCGACAACCTGGACATCTTGCGGGGAATGAACAGCGAGTGCGTAGACCTCATCTACCTGGACCCTCCCTTCAACTCCAACCAGAACTACGCCGCCCCGGTGGGCAGCAAGGCGGCGGGTGCGGCCTTCAAGGACACCTGGACACTCTCCGACCTGGACGTGGCCTGGATGGGCCTCATCGCCGACGAGCAGCCCGCCATCGCCAACCTGCTGCACACGACGAGCCTCACCCACGGGAAGGGGATGCAGTCGTATCTGACGATGATGGCGGTGCGGCTGATGGAGATGCGGCGTGTGCTGAAGGAGACGGGGAGCATCTACCTGCACTGCGACCCGACGGCCAGCCACTACCTCAAGCTGCTCATGGATGCCGTGTTCGGGTCGGGACGGTTTCAGAACCATATCACTTGGCGGCGGACTACTGCCCATAGCGACTCAATCCGGTACGGCTCCAACGCAGACCACTTGCTCTTTTATGCCAAGGGCGAAGTGTGGACGTGGACTTCCCAATACCAAGATTACGATGAGAAGTACAAGGCCCGTTTCCGCTTCAAAGACCCGGATGGGCGGGCTTGGTCTGATGATAATCTCACCGCAAAGGGATTGTCCGGTGGCGGGTATGAGTATGAATATAAAGGGGCAATATCTCTGTGGCGGGTTCCTCTAGAGACGATGCAGCGATTAGACGCTGAGGGGCGGCTGCATTTCACCAGCAGGGGCGGCATCCGGCGCAAAAGATACTTGGATGAAATGAAAGGCCGCTCGGTTCAAGCCCTGTGGGATGATATTGACCCCATAAACTCCCAAGCTAAGGAGCGCACCGGCTACCCTACGCAGAAGCCGCTGGCGCTGCTGGAGCGCATCATCAGGGCATCCTCCAACGAGGGAGACTGGGTGCTCGACCCCTTCGCCGGCTGCGCCACCGCCTGCGTCGCCGCGGAGAACCTGGGGCGCAAGTGGGTCGGCATAGACCTATCCGCCAAGGCCGTCGAGCTGGTGAACATGCGCCTCCAGCAGACTATGGGCGGCCTCTTCCACAACCGCCTCGTGACGGCCCGCACCGACATACCCCGCCGGACAGACATCTCGGCCCCCAAGAACTACCGCCAGAACAAGCACGTCCTCTTCGGCCAGCAGGAGGGCCTCTGCAACGGCTGCAAGATGATGTTCCCCTTCAAGGTCTTCGAGGTGGACCACCGAGTCCCGCAGTCCCGGGGAGGCACTGACCACCTGGAGAATCTTCAGTTGCTCTGCTCAAGCTGCAACCGCATCAAGGGAGACCGCCCCCAGGAGTACCTGGTGGCAAGACTCAAGGAGTTGGTAGCATAGAAAGGAGAACTATAGTACCGCCGTCTCCGGGGACTGTGACTTCCTGCTCCATTACGAAGTATACGTGAACTGAGGTACTAACTCCTGGTCACGTATTACATGATAATAGTAGCCATCATCCTGGTAATCGGGCTGGTAATTGGACTGGCCCGATTACTAGAGGCGGTGGAAGGGTGGTGGGAGCGTAGAGGACGTTAGGCCTATCCCCATTACTTCCGCTTCTGCTTAAGTGGTTCGCGATGACGCCGCCGACACTGGATGAGTTAGATTCACGGAGTGGAAATCGGGCGTGCGGTGTCGGCCTCCATTTCGGCGATATCCAATATGGCGTAGGAGGAGAGATGGCAACAGTAGCACCCTGGCACCATGTCGCGGGAGATAGGTCGTACCATTTACGGGACGATTGCCCTGAATGGAAGGAGAGGTATGGACCTCATGAGGAAGGAATGGGTGAGACGGAGTGGCTTTGCGAGCATTGTTTCCTGCTGCTCGCTGCGGAAATCAAGGATAACCGTCGAATCCAAAGGTAGTGTAAAATGGCCTTATGGTGAGAAGTAGAGGCAGAGCAGGCGGACTACGGCAACCCTGGTTCCCCCGCACACGCGGGCTTAGACCCTAACCCCGCGCTTCCCACATCAGGCCGTGGCTCTCCCGCTGCCAGGCGTCACGCGCGGGGTCACGGGCTGCGTCGGCCTCCCCCAGCGCCCTCACCACCAGGTTCCCCGCCAGCACGCCCCCGACGCCGTCCAGCAGCCCGTGTTCACCGCGTCCAGCAGGGGGGCCGGCCTTCATCCCTCCGGGCTGCTCTCCAGCTTACCGGGTATCCAGCCACGGAGCAGGTCGTGAAGCTCGTCCTTGCACTCCAGTAGCCCGTGTTCCGCCCCCGGGTACAGGACCAATTCTTTAGGCTCTCGGGCTATCTGGTGAATCTGCTCCGAGCACCAGGGGGGGAGGCGAGTGTCACCCATGCCGTGGACCAGCAGCAGGGGGCGAGGCGAGACGTGGGGCGCTCCACTCGCGCCGTAGGTCTGGGGGGAGAGGGAGACCACGGCGACTACCTGCTCACTCAGCACCGCCGTAGCGATGACCACCGCACCACCGAAGGAGTGCCCCACCAGGGCGACGCGAGAGTACCCCATGCCTTTCAGGTATTCAAGGCCGCACAGGGCGTCCAGCACCGACTCGGTGTTCACCCCCGGCTCGCGGTAGTTGAGGCGCAGCGAGGTTATATCCTGGGACGTGAACTCCTCGGCCAGGTTGGCAAAGATGCCCTCGGCAGGCCCGGCGTAGCCACCGCGAGCGCCCCACACCCAGAGCACGGCCTTGTCCCCCTTGTTCGCGCTCTGGTGCAAGATGGCCCGGACTTGCCCCCGGTCCGTGTGAATCACGAGGCCCTGTCCGGTGTCACCCTCGTGGGGTGGTACGGTTTCCACCTTGAGGGTCTGGAGGGCCAGAGCCTCCCAGATTCTCCGGTCCTGGGCCATTGATCCTTCAACCATTCGCCTGTACCTCCGGATAGAGTCCCCAACCTGGCTACCGCAACCTGGGACCAACCTGGCTGGCCCTACCGGACGCGCCTTCCGCCCTGGAACACCGCCCAGATGTTGGTCAGGGCGTGAGGGTCCGAGAGGGGGTCGCCATCTATGAGGACCATGTCGGCCTGCTTCCCCACCTCGAGGGTGCCCGCCTCGTCCTGGATGCCCAGGAGGTCAGCGGCGACCCTGGTAGCGGACTCCAGGGCGTCCTTCGGGGCCATCCCGGACTCCACCATCAACTCTATCTCCCGGGCGATGAACCCGTGGCGCGCCGGAGAGCCGCCCGCGTCGGTGCCTGCCGCTATCTTGACTCCTGCTCTCAAGGCGCGCTGGAAGCTGGCGATTGAGTTCTCCTTACGGTCCATGACATCCGCGGCCTGCGCCGGGGACATGCCAAGCTGTCCTCCCAGACGCTCTCGGGTGTCCCAGGTGGACATGGTGGGCACCATGTAAGTGCCCTTCTCGGCCATGAGATTGACAGTGTCCTGGCCCAGATATGTACCGTGGTCAATGGAGTCAATTCCCGCCTCCACAGCCTGGTGGCTTCCCTCGTACCCGTGACAGTGGGCAGCGATTTTCAGCCCGGCCTCGTGGGCAGTCCGCACCGCCACGTCCAGCGCCTCCGGGCCGAGGGTCGCGAACTGCTCGCCGTTGGGCCTGAACCCGGTGGCCCCCACTTTGACGAGGCCTGCGCCCTTGTCAATCTGCTCCCTGATGGCGATGAGGAGCTCCTCCGGGGTCTCGGTGAGACGGGTAAGGCCGGCGGGCCATGTCCCGGGAAACTGGAGCCATTCCCCGGCGGCTATGATGCGAGGGCCGGCGAGGGTGCCCGATGCGGTCTCCTGAGCGATACGGATGTTGATGCCAAAGCGTGATCCCACATCCCGCGCCGAGGTCACGCCGGACATGAGCGCCCGCCTGGCGTTCCCCGCCGCCTTGAGGGCAAATACCTCCGCGGTGTCGTTCAACAAACGGTCCATGCTATCCATGCCCCCGTCGCCGGTGAAGTGCTCGTGGCAGTCAATCATCCCGGGGATGAGGGTCAGGCCCTCGCCGTTGATGTCCTCCTGGTGCACCTGCCTTCGCGGGCGGGCTGCTTCCTCACCAATCCACCTGATCGCCCCGTTTGCTACCTCAACGCTGACGCGTTGAACGGGGGCGGCCCCGGTCCCGTCAATAAGCCTCGTATTTCGGATGACCAGGTTCATGGCATCCTCCTTATACCTCTACTGTGGATACTGACCGAATGCTACTACCCCGTTCAAACCCATGTCAAGCGATGCTGCGCTGGGCACCGGGGCCCGTACATGGCATGAACGTATGCAGCTATGTGCCCATAGTCTCCAGAAGGGTAACCAGGTCGTCGGCGTGCTCTTCTTCCATAGCAAGAATACCTTCCAGCATGCGCCTGGTGGTGGGGTCCTTGTCGGCGATGTAGCGAATCATCTCACCGTAGGAATCAATTGCCACCCTCTCGGCTACCAGGTCTTCACGGATCATGTCTATAAGAGACTCGCCCTCGACATACTCCGAGTGGCTTCTGGACGCCAGGCCCTCCGGAGAGAAGTTGGGCTCGCCTCCAAGCTGGACTATGCGGGCTGCTATCTGGTCAGCATGGAGTTGTTCATCGTTGGCGTGCTGCAAGAACTCTTGGGCCACGGGCTGGGCGTTAATGCCATTTGCCATGTAAAAGTGCCGCTTATATCGAAGAACACAGACGATCTCTGTTGCCAGCGCCTCGTTCAGGAGACGAATCACCGTAGCCAGGTCGGCCTGATAACCTTCGGTTACGGCGCCCCTTTCAATGTGCTGTCGCGCACGGCTTCGAATAGCGTGAATATCCGATAAGAATTCTCCTGCCATACACTGCCTCCTGGTCTTCCACCAATTTATATGCTCACATTATAGATTAACAGCCATGCCGGTAGCAGTACAGGTTGCCAGGCCCCTCAAAGTCTTTCAAAAGTCCCTTCCCCCTTGATGACGGGGGAAGATCAGAGCCTGCCCTGAGCGTAGTGTGAGGGGTAGGGATGACAGCCGCGTTAAGGGAAACTCCCTCCACCCCCCAGTCAAGCTGGGGGCAGGCTCTAACCCTCTCCCGCGGAGGGGAGAGGGGACTTCGCAATCGTCCCGGGCCAGTCTTTAGCCATCCTGGGCTTGGCTAATCCTTGAAAACTGAAAGACCCCACTTGCGCGGGTATGACGAAGGGTATTTTCATGGTAAGATGTCCGGACACGGGGGAGACGATGCCGCCACATCTGATAGCCGGTCTGACCCACGAGGCCGCCACTCGCATCTGCATGGGCCAGTGCAGGGCGATGTGCTGCCGCGGCCTCCTCATCCTGCGGCTGACCGGAGATGAGGTCCCCGCTTTCAGAGGGCACGCTGCCGCCCTGGGTGTGGACCTGGCGCTTACGCAGACGGCCGACGGCGAGGGATGGGTACGCTTCGCGGAGCACGAGGGGGAGCGCTGTCCCATGCTGGACGACACCACATCAGCATGTCGAATCTACAAAGACCGGCCTCGGCGGTGTCGCGATTTCCCTGAGAGGGTTACCCCAGGCTGCGCCATCTCGGGAGGCTGACTCAATAGCCCGCAGGGACAAGCGGAGTGGCACCCCGCCTCGCTATGCCAGTCCCAAAGGCCCTCAACGCGGGGCGGAGAGAGGGGTGACTAACCTTCGGGCATCCCCGCGTCTATCCACCTCTCTATCTCCTGAATCTCGCTGTCGCTCAAAAAAGGGCCGCCCCTGGGCATCCTTGGGATGGTGCGAACACCACTCCGGAGGAACAGCACCAGGTTCGTCTCGCTCGCCGGCTTTCCGGGCTCGATAAGCTGCCTGCCGTAGGGCTTGTTGTTGGCCAAGTTCTCGGGCGAGTCCCAGTAATAGTCGTGTATTCCGGGCGCAGGGTCGCCGTGCCTCGTCGTCCACCGCTCCATAATGCCGTCGAGCAGCTCCTTCACCCTCGGCCATGTGACCTGCTCTTCGCTCATGTCACCCTCTCCTGCCGGGTCAGGCATCTTCGCGTGACCTTGCCTTGGACTGATTTATAGAAGACATCAAAGTCCCCCGGCCTTCGGGGGACTTTGGCGTCCTGGTGTATTACAGGGTGTGGCAGCTGCAACTCCTGAGAAGGGCCTTAGCACCACACTACCGATGGGCTTGGCGTGAGTGTATTTTCTCACAGGGCCTTTTCGAGGGCCGATGCTAGTAGTTGTCCTTCTGATAGACCTGGAGGCGAGTGCGGTTGCTGTCAACGATTATGATTCTGCCTTCGCCGTCTATCGCTATCGCCTTGGGGCGCCAGAGAAGCTTTTCGGGCGTGAGATCCCTCATCAGGTTGCGCTGCCTGATCATGTCCGGGTTGGCGTTTATCTTCTCCACTCCCCACTTGGACAGGTCGCCGTCACCGGTGAAGGTGGTGATGTGCCGGCCATCGGGTTGGAGCGCCTGTACCCGGTCATTCATCCAGTCGGCCACATAGATGTCGCCGTCCTTGTCTACGGCCAGGCCGGTGGGGCGACTGAACTGTCCGACGCCATTCCCCGAGGAGCCGAACTCCGAGAGGAACTGGCCGTCGGCGGTGAACTTCTGAATGCGGTCGTTGCGCCAGTCGGCCACATAAATATCGCCGTTGTTATCAATGGTCAGACCCCAAGGGAGGTTGAACTCGCCCTGGCCGCTGCCTGCGGAACCCCATTTGGCCAGGAACTTCCCGTCCTTGGTGAATTTCTGGACCCGGTTATTGCCGCTGTCTACGATGTAAAGGTTATCGTCCTTGTCGGCCTTGATGCCGGAGGGCTTGTTGAGCTGGCCGTCACCGGAACCCGCCTGTCCCCACTTGCTCAGGAACTCGCCGTCCTTGTCGAATATGGAGACCCGGTTGAGCCAGTCGTCGGTGACGTACACGTTCTGGCTACTGTCGAGGGCGAGGGAGGTGGGCCAGTAGAGGTCCGCGTCTCCCTCGCCGAACTGGGAGAACTGGCCTATATAGTCCTCGTCCATGGTGAGCATGGTCACTCGCACACCATCCGGCCTGTACTCCCACCCACGGTTCAGCACGTAGATGCGGTTGTCAGGGGCCAGGGCTATGTCCATGCTGGTCCTGAATCCGGTGCCGGTGAACTCACCCCGGCCTACGGTACGGTCGTAGTGGTACGACCGTGTGGCTATGCCAAAGAATACACTGCTCATAAAGTCACCTCGCCACTTGATTGAGTTTGTGGTGGGCGCCGGACAGCATGTGGGGCCGCCTATGCTGCACGGGTCCCGTACCGCTGAGGAACACCCGTGATTCGCCTATCCGGCGGTCAACAGGGCTGACCGCTATGTTTTTACGAGGGGGCCAGGGCCTGCGGCTCTGGCCCCCTCTTTTAAGTCGTATTGCTGCTGACTAGGCAGGGCGCGGTTTAGAGGAAATCAATCTGCTCGAAGTTGCCACCGATGATGGGCTTCGAGTCCATGCCCATCCACCTTTCCAACATGGTGGCATAGACGGAGCGGAAGTCTGTGCTATGCTTCAGGTCGCCTCCGTCTTCCAGGTCTCCCTGTTTCAGGGACGGGTACTCTCCATAGAGCCCACCCTTCACATGGTCGCCTATGACCCAGCAGATACCGCCGGTGCCGTGGTCCGTCCCGCCTCCATTGTCCCGTGCTCGGCGTCCGAACTCGGTGAACAGGAACAGCAGCACCTCGTCACCCCTGTTGTGCTCTCTCAGGTCGTCGTAGAAGTCTTCCACCGTCTCGGATACCTGCCTCCACAGCCGGGCATGGTCTCCTGCCTGGTTGGCGTGGGTATCAAAGGCGTTGTAGGGCGACGTGGTGTACAGGACTCTCGTGCCCAGCTCGGCGAAGTGCACCTGGGCTATTCCCCTCATTCCCTGGGCTATGGCGTTGTTGCCATATTCCACGTTGGAGGAGTACTTCTCCGGGGCCGTCTTCAGGATGTCAGCGCCCTTCAAAGCAGACCGCCCCGTCTCCCATATGTAGTCCATGACAGGGCCGGAGCCTATGGCGGGGGCGTACATGCGGGAGAACACGTCGAGGGCCTGGGTCCGCTCTTCTTCACCGGCGATCCCTGTCAGCACTCCGTACGTCTCTATGTTGCCAACCGAGGCTATGGGCACACCCGGCGCTACCAGGGCCCTGGGAAGACCGCGACCGAAGTTCACCCCGGTCAGCACGTTCTCGGCGTTGGGGTCTATCTCGCGGACGGTCCTGCCAAGCCAGCCCTCGGTGCCTATGGTGTCCGGCTCACAGGTGTGCCAGATGTCCATTGAGCGGAAGTGAGAGCGGCTGGGATGCGGGTAGCCCACGCCCTGTACTATTGCCATTTTGCCGTCGTCCCAGAACTTCTTCATCTCCGACATGCTGGGGTGGAACCCTAGCTCATCGTTTATGGGAATTACCTGGTCTTCGGGAATCCCCAGGGTCGGCCTGTAGTCCTTATACAGGGGGTCGGTATATGGGATGATGGTGTTCAGACCATCGTTGCCACCGGACAACGACAGCACTACTATGACACGGTCCCTTCCATTGGATGCCATGATTTATCCTCCTTTCCCAATTATCACGATTAGGCGTACTGGTATTCTGCTGTTGAGACTATCAACTGGAGCATCTCGCCGACTCTCTGGGCAAAGTCGCTGCGCTCTTGCTCCGTACCCCGGTTCAGGTCGCCGGCATTACTGGTGTGCTCAATCAGCGAGGCTCGGGTCTTATCGCTAACCTCTACCGGCCCTATCAGGTCGAGACAGCCATCTACGAACTCTTCAGGGGTCATTGCAGAGGTCCCGGCGCTCATCCGGTCAACGATCAGCTTGACACCCGGCAAATCCAGGTTGCCCACCTGGTCGGCGACGAAGTTAATCCGCTCCACCAGGGTGCCGCTGTCTATCCACTCTCTGCCCGTGTGCCAGCCTTCCACCGTCGGGGGGTTCAGCAGGTCCTGGCCCATGTAGGTGGTCTCTCTCATTATGTCCAGGAGGCCCGGCTTCACTTCCGTGTGGTCCTTGACCAGGCGAACAGTGCCTATCACCACTTCCGTCGGGTTCTTTATCTTCTGGAAGCGGGCGTTCTTGAACTGGTCGGAGTTGAACATGGCCCTGAGTATAGCCTTCATCTCGAAGCCGCTGCTGACGAAGGCGTCTTCCATGATCTTGATTAGCTCCGTGTCGCGAGGCGGAGTGTCCTTCCAGGCAGGCACTTGAGGCTCGTCGGCCACGAAGTAGTTATACAGGTGGCGAGCGATAAACCTGACCGTGCCAGGCTGTTGCATGACCATGTCTACGATGTCTTCGCCATTCCAGTTTCCCGTATTGCCCAAGAAGGTCTTCTCCCCGTTATCGTGGTCCGTGGGGTCGTAGCGGAACTTCCACACGTCACGGCCGTAGGGGAAGACGGGCATGGTAGGCTCGTTGCTCCAGCCGGTGAAGGCGCGGGAAGCGGCTTTTACGTCATCCTCGGTGTAGTTAAAATTCCCGTCCATGCCGACGCCCAGGGAGAACAACTCCAGCAACTCCCTGCCGTAGTTCTCGTTGATGTTCCCGTTGTGATTATCAACGTTGTCCAGGTAGTAGACCATAGCCGGGTGTCGAGATAGCTCAATCAGCAGGTCCCGGAAATTGCCGAGGCCGTGCTCCCGGAACAGGTTGATATAGACCGTCATCATCCGGCCGTTGTCCACCTTGGCGAACCCGGTGCAGAGTACCCCGGACCAGAAGAGGGTCATCTTCTCCTGGAGCGGGCGTTGAGTATTGACCATCCTGTATACCCAGGCTTGCTGGTTCGACTCGATACCCGCCAACTCCCCGTACTCCGGCAGGTATCGCTCCATGAGGTCCAAGTCTACGTCGGGCTGGTTCTCGGTATTGACCAGCTCTTCCACAGTTGCCTCGTACCCTTTGGCAACGTAGGCCTCCAGCTGATCGCGTGTCGCGCCAAAGCCGGCACGGCGCAAGAGATGGGCCATCAGTGCTATGTCGTTGTTCGCCATTTAAGCCTCCTTTCACCTCATCTCGGTATATTAGTATACTCTTGGATTCCCCTGGAGTAAACCTGCTGCGGCGAACCCTACGGAGCCATTGCATTTGGACTGCATCGCCCCGGTCATTGCCATGAGAATACTCACCTATCTTTCGCGCGCAAGCGGGAATCTACCCGGCACTTCCAGACTCCCGCTTTCGCGGGAGCAGCGAAGGCGTTGCTTCTTGATGCGATTGCCCTGCTCGTCCACCTCCTGTGCATTGTGATTCTTATCTTAGAATAGTTAAATATTACAATAATACTTCTTCGCCAGCTTGTCAACATATTCCCGTTGGCTAATTTCTGGTCAGGGAGCTCGCCTCGGTCAGGTGCATACGCGTGCCCCTGGTGGATGAGGCGTCGAAGTAAATCAGCCGGTAGCCGGCGAAGTTGGTGAAAGGCTCCGGGGTGGCGAACTTGTAGCCCCTGGCCTTGAAATCGGCCACGGCCGCGTCCAGGTCATCCACCACATAACCCACATGATGAAACACCAGGTCGCTGCTGCCTGCAACCTCGCTCTTGTCCAGCGGTTCGATAAGCTCCACCTCTACGTCGTTCATCTGAACGAAGGCTATCCGGCCCAGGGCTGTGGCCCCCTCTCCAACGTGCTTGCCACCGAAGGCCTTGCCATACCACTCAACCGCCGCGTCCAGGTCATCTACCAGATACCCCACGTGATGGACCTTGATGAACATGCGTCCCTCCTCGCCCTGGTCTGCCGTCGTGCTCTATCTTTACCGTGAGAATCCCCTTCGTCATACCCGTGAAGCTTGTCCCCGTGAAAACGGGGAACGGGTATCCACGTCCCCGACGCCCTGGACTCCCGCTTTCGCGGGAGTGACGGTTGGAAAGGTTGGCCGCCATTTTCATCCTCTTTAATGCGCGTAATTGTTCACTCCTGTGCCTGGCCCTGATCGGGAATGGCGCCAAGCTGCTGCATCATCCCCAGGTCGTCTCTATTGGCCCAGTGCTCCACAATCTTGCCGTCGGCGATGCGGTGGATGGTAATCCCCGTCTGGTTCAGCCGCTTGTTCGTGGGCGGGATGCCGAGGAGCTCGCCGGTATGAGTACCCCAGGCGGAAAGGCGCGTGACTACCAGGTCGCCCTCGGCAATCTGGTCCTCGATGGTGTGGTAAAAGTCGGAGAAGGCGGAGAGGGCTATGCCAAAGGCCTGCTTGAGGCCCTCAAGGCCAGGCGGCAATTCAGGGAGAGCCGGGCTGTGGTTGTTATAATCGGGGGAGACGAATTCGTCCAATGCTTCCAGGTTGCCCTTGTCTATTTCCTCAAAAAAGCGCCGGATGAGGTATTTGTTCTCCTCGGACATCTGATACCCTCCTTTGCTGTCAGTGGCTAGTGGCCGGTGGTCAGTGGCTAGTGGTTTAGTGGACAGTAGATAGTGAATAGCAAATTGTTCACGTCCACCCACAGGCGGGACTATGCTATCCACCAACCACTAACCACTATCCACTGACCCGGTCCTACAGAGTCTCCCAATTGACGTGCTGCTCGAAGGCGTGGGCCGCGCGCAGCACCGTCGCATCGTCGAAGCGCTTGCCCACCAGCATCAGCCCTACGGGCAGACCATCGGACTTTCCACAGGGGATGCTCACGGCGGGATGACCGCTCATGTTAAAGGGCCCCGTGTTCTCGACCATGTTCCACCCGTCACCAATCGTGCCCGTAATGTTCAGGTCCGGCACGTACTTGTGGGCCTTCATCGGAGTCGTGGGCATCGCCAGCACGTCCACCTCGTCCAGCGCCCGGTCATAGGCGGCTCGCAGGACGCGTCTCAGGTTCTGGGCCTTCCCGTACATACGCCCGTGATACCGCTCGCTCATATATGTCCCCACCAACAGGAGCATCTTCACCGTCG
This sequence comes from Dehalococcoidia bacterium, assembly GCA_965197405.1. GTDB lineage: Bacteria > Chloroflexota > Dehalococcoidia > Lucifugimonadales > JAGWBF01. Next base: position 817,915 of record OZ240206.1, read on the forward strand.
GGGGGAAGTCGTTGGCCTGGGACTGGCGCGCCCTACCAAGGGTCTCCATCAGGCCGACGTTGTACTCGCCCTGCCAGCCATACCCGGCGCCGTTGCTGCGGATTAGAGCGGCAGAGCCTTCGGCGACAAGGCCCCAGACGATGGCTCCGGCCTGGCTGTGGTCCGGGATAGACATTTCCCTGGTCTCCGCCCCCAGCTCGTTGAACACCCCAAGGGCCTTCCGCACCCCCGCGTCCACGTCGGGTTCTGACAAGCTCAGGCCAAACCCCTCGCTCACTATCCCTATACGCAGCCCGTTCGCGCCACCCCCCAGGGCTTCGGTGTAGGCCTGCACGGGGACTTCGTCTTGCCGGGGGTCCAGGGGGTCCTTCCCCGCTATCACGTCCAGGGTCAGGGCCACGTCAGCCACCGTGCGTCCCATGGGGCCTGCGTGGTCGAAGGTGTTGTCCAGGCCAACGATGCCGGTGTAGGGCACCAGGCTGTGGGTGGGCTTCAGCCCGACGATTCCACAGAAGGCGGCTGGGATTCTGATGGACCCGCCCTGGTCTCCGCCGATAGTGATGTCTATGTCGTCGTAATACAGCGCAGCTGCGGACCCCCCGGAAGAGCCTCCTGCCAGGTAATCGGTGTTGTGGGGGTTGCGCACCGGCCCCTGGGCGCTGGTATCTCCCGCCCCTGAGAGAGCGAAGTTCTCCAGGTTGAGCATGGCGACGATCTCGGCCCCTTCGTCCAGCAGACGGGTCACGATGGTGGCGTCGGTGTCCGCCACGTAGCCGTCCAGGACTAGGGAGCCGCAATGTAGGGGCATGCCCGCCACGCATACGTTGTTCTTCAAGCCGAACCTCTTGCCTGCCAGCTTCCCGGAGGGCGCTCCCTTCAGGGTGCAGCGTCGCACGATGGCGTTGAAGGGGTCCTCCTCTAGGGAGGGCCTGTAGCCCGCATCCCGGCTAGGGTACTTGAGAGGCTCATGGGGCATGGGCATCTGCTCCAGGGTCTCATAGGTGGAGAACATACCTGGCATCAGGGCTTGAAACTCCGCTATCTCCTGGTCGCTCAGCTCAAAATGGTTGGCTGCGGCCAACCTGCGCAGTTCGTCCGTTGTAGGAAGGCGAATTGCCATGAGAGTTTCCTCCTGTATATTTGATATGTTTGAGCTTTGATCGGGAAGATCCCTCGTTGTTTATCGCTCGGGGTCCAGGTATCCCAACAGGCCCAACGAATAGTGGCCCCGCGACGGGGCCGTCACCTCTTCAGGATGTGTACGGTGGTAATATCCCCCGCGCCGGAGCATTGGGCAAGCCCCACCCTGGGACGCCCGGCGCCTCCGGGGCCTTTCACCTGGCGCGGCCCGGCCTCGCCGCGTAGCTGGGTCACAATCTCGTGAATCATCCGGACACCGGAAGCCCCGAAGGGGTGGCCCATAGCCTGAAGGCCGCCGTCGGTGTTGGTGGGAATGTCGCCGCCGGTCCTGGTACGCCCCTCCCGGGTGGCGACCCAGCCCTCGCCCTTGGGCACTATGTCCAGGGCCTCCAACTGCTGTATCTCCCCGATAGTGGCGGCATCGTGGACCTGTACAATCTCCACGTCCTCGGGGCCAAGCCCGGCCATGCTATAGGCCTGCTGCGCGGCCCCCTCTCCCCTGTAGGGGTTCATGGCAGGATGGTCCGACCCCGTAGCGCTGTAGAAGCCTGTGGTCAGGGAGGCAGCCGCGATGGTCATGTAGCGAGTGTTGCCGGGGGCCAGGTCCCTCACGGCATCCCTGGCGCACAGCACCGCCGCCGAAGCGCCCTCGCTGGTGGGGCAGCACTGGTAGAGGGTCAGAGGGTCGGCGATGGGCCGCGACTCCAGGACCTCGGCCAAGGTGAAGGTCTTCTTGTGCTGGGCGTAGGGATTGAGGGAGGCGTTCTCATGGGCCTTCACCGATACCTGGGCGATGGCTTCTATGGGCGCGCCGTACTCATCCATATAGCGGCGTGTCCGGAGGGCATAGCCCGCCATCATGTGGTCGGCCCCAATCAGCCGCTCAGGGCTATCTTCCGCGGTCACCGTGACAGGGCCGCGGGGCACCTTCTCGGCCCCGAAGGCCAGGGCCATGTCGTACAGACCGGTGGCGATGCCCCAGTACGCCTGCCAGAAGGCCGTGGAGCCGCTGGAGCAGGCGTTTTCCACGTTGATTATGGGGACGCCCGTAAGCCCCAATTCCCGCAGGGTCGCCTCCCCGAGGGACATCCCCTGGTAGTAGACATGGCCGAAATAGGCGATCTGGACCTTTTTCCAGCCCACCTGGGCATCGCTGAGGGCCTCTACCACGGCTTCCCGCGCCAGATGAGGGAGGTCTTTTTCAGGGAACCTGCCGAAGGGATGTAGCCCCACTCCCAGGACGACGACTTCTCTCCCAGGGCTTACCGCCATCTCCTCCTCCTTATTCATCCTGAACGGTGGCCTGGTCTGTCGAACAACCCGGCCTTCCAGAGGCCACATTTCATGTTCAGGCGATGCTCAGGCCACGTCCGGGCCATGCTCAGGTCAAGAAGGCCGCCGCCATTTGTATACTACTAGCTCGTTGCCCTCTGCATCTTCGCCGCCGGGCGCCAGGGCCAGCTCCACCTTCATGCCCGTTTTTAGCTGCTCGAAGGGGCAATCAATAACTTCAGAGACGACGTGGGGGCCTTCCGAAAGCTCCACCTGCCCCAGGGCATAGGGCACATCCCCCTGCCATCCGGACGGGGGGACTCGCACAATGGTGTAGCTGTAAAGGGTCCCCTGTCTGCTTAGCTCCACAGGTCCCATGTCGCCGGAGGTGCAGTTCTGGCAGAAGGTGACGTGGCCCAGGAAATGCTCGCCACACTGGCGGCAACGGGTCCCCAGAAGCACTCCCTCGGTGCCCTCCTCGTTCAGGAGCTTGAAGCGTGACGGGACTATGGAGACGCGCTTTTTGGCGCTCATCGGCAGGCTTTACCTCTGGGACTGGCTCTATGGAACAAGCCGGGGCAACGGTCGTTAGGGCGGCAATCTGAAGTGTATGCCAAGAGTTTATGGCAGTTCCTCGACCCTGTCAACAGCCCCGCATGTCATCCAAGGTCTTCCGATTTTCAAGGATTCACCCTGTCATTCCCGCGCAAGCGGGAACCTATTGGGCGCTTCTGGACTCCCGCTTTCGCGGAGCCCGCCCCTGCGAAAGCCGGGGAGTGCCGATGGGGAGGCCGGACGCTATTTTCATCCTCTTATGTGGCCTTGGCAAGGCCATAGGCAATTCCGAACGGGGCGAAGCGGAGTGGGGAATCCAAAGAGGGCGCGCTTGTAGGAGGCGTGGCGTTTCTGTGTACGCTCATCTCGAGCTTGTCGAAGAAGAGCCGAGTTTGCAAAGGCCCTGCTTGAGCCATAGGGCCGGTCGAGACTATCTGTACCTGTTGGAGATGAAGCGCTCGATGAGGATGTCTATAATGGGAATCTCGCGGCTCAGGTACTTGCCTATGAGCCAACCGCCAAGGATAAACAGGGCAGCAATGAAGGCGTCCAGGGCTCCCTGCCACACAAAGACCACCCCTATAATTGCCCCTATAATTGCCCCGGCGACTTTCGGATTGACCATCAGCTTTCCTAAGAACCTAGCAGCCGTGAATCATCGCTTCGATCGTACCTGACCCTGACCACATTTATCTGCAAGACGTTGAGGCCGGTCAGCCCTTGCACCGTATCCTTGATCCTGGTCTGCAGGTCGTCTCTGACCTCCTGGACATTGGTCCCTAAAATCACCCGGGGGTAGCATACAATGATTATGCTGGCCGGCCCTCCCGGAGGCGGCCTTTTTCTCATCCTTAAACGGCACCGCAAGGAGCTTATGTTCCGATTGGCAATCCCGGTCCGTTCAGCCAGGAGTCTTACGCTGCTCACTTCTATACTCAGAGCGCCGTCAGGGGTGGAGCTTATGGGCAACAGGGCCTCTCGCCGTCTCAGGCGTCTAAGCTCAAGCAAGAGAAACGCCGCCACAACCACGGCGGTTGCTATCGAGACGGCTATGGTGATGACCTGGGCGCCGCCGCTGAAGTCGGCGACGCCTTTGAGCTGGGGATAGAACCACGCGTCCGGCGGCTGCCGAGCAGACCCCCCGGGAAGAAAGTCAGGGGCGACGGCCTCGACGGCCACCAGGAGTGTGACTATGGCCGCCACCACCACCAGCAGAGCGACCAGAGAGATGATTACTCGGTTCCAGAAATCCATCAACCCCCATCACCCCTGGAGCACGCCCTAGCTGTGCCCCATTCCATCCAAAGGAGTAATTTCAAGCGGCAACTCTCGGACCGGTACTAATGGAAGGCGCTATTCGGGACATCGGTGCTTTACTCGACCCTGCTCGGCACCTTATCGGCAAAGTCTATCCCCACCACATGGATGTTAATCTCTTTAGTGACCAGTCCGCACATCTCGAGGACGCGCCTGGCAACGGTCTGGCGCACTTTGACAACGGTCTCCGGGATGCTGAATCCGTATATGACGTGCAAATCAATGTCCAGGATGGCCTCCCTTCTCCCCGCCTCAACTTCCACGCCCCTAGCCCTGGACTCGTGGCCTCCCACACGTTCTGCAATGCTTCGCCGGATAGAGCTGGTGCCCAGGGAGGAGACCCCTTCTATCTCACGAGCTGCCACGCCTGCAATGGCGCCTATGACCTCGTCGTTTATCTCCGTTTCGCCCCCCACCTCGATTTCCTGCAGCTGTTCCAACTCAGCCAGCCTGGGTATCATCTCCTGCTCTATGATTCTGTCCTGGTTCATGGTTTGCCTCCTTATGCCTACCTATACTGTATCCTGGAGCTTCGAGGGGCCATTACTGGACCCTGCCGGGCATCCTCGGTGGAAACTCGATACTGGTTACTCTAACGTTAATCTCCTTGGCAACAAGCCCGCACAGGTTCAGAAGCCTGTCGGCGACAACCTGGCGTACGCTGATGACGGTCTGGGGTATGCTGTATCCGTAGACCACTCTAACGTTGATGTCCAGAATGGCCTCACGCCTTCCTGCCTCTACATCTACACCGCGCGCCCTTCTTTCAGCGTGGCCAAAACGCTCCCTGATGGTCCTTCTAAGGGAGGCATTGCCCAGAGAAGCAACCCCTGCTACGGACTGAGCGGCCACCCCGGCAATGGCGCCGATTACCTCGGGCTCTATGCTGGTTATTCCGCCTACCGGGATCTCTTCAAGCCGGTCTATTTCATCCATTTTGCGCATCATCTCTAGTTCCCTGATGGTCAGGCCGCCCATCACCTGGCCCCCCATGGACGCGGTGGGCCTTCGAGGAGAGCCTCTTACCAGTTCCCCGGGGCCTGTTGGGCTCTCTCCGCTGGACCCGTTTCGCGGACTCTCGTCGCTATCGCGGCCACGTTTGGTCGTCCAGCGCCTTCGCAACTCGTAGAACTCACTCATACTGCACCTGATACCATGTCGGGACGCATCCGGGAAGACGGCTTTCCCATCCGTCTCTTCCAGAAGGCGCTCCACCGCGGCTTCCAGACCAAGCTGTGCCACGCCTTCCAACGTCTGGACGGCATCGGTATCTTCAACCTTGTCCTGCATTTCATACCTCCCCGCACATTTTAGAGAACGGTCACTCAATTTAAGAGTATTGTGAAGATTTTATAAGTGAACGCTCACTTGAGGTATAGTATCATGCCAGGTTTGGCGTGTCAAGGCTTAATCAAGCCTTGAATTTCAGAGAATTGTATATTACACTGTTGAAAGTATGCGTTCACTCACAAGATATTCTACGTATCAAGGGAGAGTTGATTAGTGCCGACGGAACATCTGGCTTCAGAGGTACGCAGGCATCAGATAGTGCGGAGTGCCCGTAAGATTGTCGCCACTCACGGAATGACTTTCCTTACAATCCAGGAGTTGGCGAAGGAAGTGGGTGTGTCCGAAGGGGCAATCTACAGGCACTTCAAGAGTAAAGACGAAATCTTGCTCGTCCTGATCCAGGACATCGAGCACAACCTGCTGGATACCATCGCGGAGTCGGCTCGACCCGAAGACGGGGCCTTGGACCAGTTGAATCAGCTCCTGCAACACCACTTCTCTTCCATCGAAAGGCGGAATGGTGTGTCTTTTGTGGTGATTGCCGAATCGCTGCGCTTCGCCGATTCTCAGGTGAAGCAGGCTACGAGGCAGATGGTTGAGAGCTACCTGGAAATGATAGATGGCATATTGAAGACCGGCGTAGAGACGGGGGAGATAGATGAGAAGGTGGACACCAAGGCCGCAGCGCTGATGTTTTTTGCCATGATCCAGGCCAGTGTCACCCTCTGGTCCTTCAGCAACCGCGCCCATCCCCTGGCCCAGCATAGCGCCTCGCTGTGGGAAATCTTCAAGGGCGGGGTCACAACCCCGAACAGCAGAAACGGGCAGCACCTTCCCGTGTCAAACCAGGGTCCATCCCCGGCGCACGCGGATGAATGGCCGGACTAAAGCGGGGACAAGCCGCTGGTGGAAGGCGGGTGCGTTTCCCGACGGAGTTGGTCCAGCACCAGGGAGTCCGTAGGGAAGGCGAGGGACTCCGGCAAGTCGTCCAGTGAGAAGTATTGCACCGCATCGAGGTCATCCCCGGCCTGGAGAGTCCCCCGGCGAGGGCGCCTCGGAACCAGATGCCCACCGTCAGGGACTCCGGGTCGTGAAAGTTGGAGTGGACTGCGTACACAGGCCCGACGTCCACCTGAAGTCCCGTTTCCTCCAGGAACTCCCGGCGAGCGGCATCCCGCACCTCCTCACCCCACTCCACATAACCACAGGGTATACACCAATCGCCCCGGTACTCGCCACGGGCCCGACGCCCCAGGAGGACTCTGGTGCCCTCCAGCAGCACGACCGCCACTCCCACGGCGGGATTGCGATAGAGGACGTATCCACACCCCCCGCACGTCAGCCGTTGTTTACCGCCGCGCGGCCGGGGCTGAAGGGAGCCACCGCACTTGGGGCAGAAGGTGAAGGGGGGGATGAAGGTGGTCATAGGCCGTGTCGGACGGGCAGTCCGGCTCTCAATCGAAATGGTACAGCCGGGCGGCATTGCCGCCGCCAATCTTTTCCTTTTCCTCTTCGGAGACGCCCTGGAGGATTTGCCCCAGGATTTCCTGAGACCTGGGCCATGTGGATTCGGCGTGGGGGTAGTCCGAGCCCCACATCATGTTGTCAACTCCTATGATATGGCGAAGCTGTATTCCCAGGTCGTCCTCCTGGAAGCTGAGATACACGTTGCTGCGGAAGAAGTCGCTGGGCAGCAACTCGTTCTTGAACCTGTGAGTCGCCTGCTGCTGGCGCTCGATGTAAACGTAGTCAATCATCTTGAGAAAATATGGCACCCAGGCCAACTCGAACTCCACGGCTGCGACCTTGAGCTTGGGATACCGCTCGAATACTCCGGTGTAAATGAGGTCCGATAGGGAGCACCGGACCCAATAGTCAATGTTCGCCCGGAAAGTAGCCGTCTGGGTGTTTGCCTCGTTGGTGGGTTGCAGGGGACCCGGTCGCTGGGTGGCCGTATGGAAGCTGATGGGCATATCCAGGTCCTGGGCGGCAGCCCAGAAAGGCTCGTACTCCGGCTGGTCGTACTGTTTGCCGGGGGAGGGATAGACGCTAATCATGGACCCCGCCAGGCCCATCTCCCGGGCGCGCTCAAGCTCTTTGATGCCATCCTGCACGTCGTCCACGTTCACCATAGCGATGCCCTTGAGCCGGCCGGGGTACGAGCTACAGAACTCCGCCAGCCAGTCGTTGTACGCTCTGAAGATGGCGGACAGAAGCTCGCTGTCGGGCACCTTGAATAGGAAGAGGCCCGTGGAAGGGTAAAGCAGCTCGCCATAGACCCCATCCGTTTCCATGTCTTTGATGTGCTGGTCAGGGTCGTAACCGCCGGGGGGGACGTTATCGAGGCTTCCCTCGAAGGTTATATCCTGGGGAGTCTCAAACCTCACCCCCGCCTGGGACAGGAGACCGACCGCGCCCACCTTCAAGCTCTTGTCAGCGTACCACTGGTCGAGGTCTCCCTCCCGTGCGATGTAGGGCGCTCTGTCTCGAAATGCCGGGTCAATCCGGTTGGTCCACAGATCTGGCGGCTCGAAGACGTGGGAGTCGGAGGATATAATCCTGTACTCTGGCATAGCTGCTCCACAGAAACGCTTTTTTAGGGATTCAGTGGCGGGTAATTCCCCGCAGCATCCAACTAAGCTGCATCAGCCCAATTATACGTGGCGGCAACGGCACAAATCAACTACCACCGTAAATGCACGTGAGGGCGACGCAGGGCCTTTCAATTGTCACCCCGAGCGAAGCGAGGGGTCTAAAGTCCTTGCCTTCTCAGGCGTGCTGCTATCCAAGCATTTTTAGATTCCTCGCTGCGCTCGGAATGACACGCGGCGGGGGCCTGTATTTACCTGGCGTGAGAATTGAAAGACCCTGGAGGGCGACGGCCCGGCGATTCCCATACCTTTAACAGAGGACTATAATACACACAGGACTTGGCGGCGTGCCGTGAAGAGTCCGGCAAGGCAGAGGGGGTAGAAAGGTGGGCCTGGAAATACGCCGCTTTCATGTGGACGACGCCCGGCTTGCGGATATGCCGACTCGCCTCGTGGACCGGAGGCTGCTCATCAACACCGTTGAGGCGCACAAGCTCCTGTCCCACGAATGCCTGGAGCGGGTGGATCTGGAAATAGTGCGCCCAGGTGAGAGGGTACGCATTATCAACCTCCTTGATATGGTCCAACCCATCGCATCGGAGACGAAAACAGTGTTCCCCGGATTCCTGGGAGACCCTCTCACCGTGGGGCACGGCGTCACCGACCGGTTGGAGGGCTTTCGCGTTCTCGGCTGCGGCGCTTTCCCCCAGCCCCAGAGCACGTCCCTGACCACCAAGGACGGGCTGATAGACATGGCCGGGCCGGGTGCCCGCATGTGCCTGGGCTCCGACACCGTGAACCTCGTGGTGGCGTACCATCCCAAGCCGGATACCACCAACGAGGAGTTCGATGCCGCCGCCAGGACCCTCACCCTGACCCTCGCGCGTTACCTGGCCCAGGCGACCCACGGCCTGGAAGCGGATGAGGCCACGCCCTACGACCTGTCGAGCAAGAATAGGGACTTGCCCAACATATTTTATGTTAATCAACTCCAGGACCAGGGCCCCCTAATCAGCGCTTATCTCTACGGCAGGCGGCTGGGGGAAGACTTCGTGTCAACGGTGCTGGACCCATTGGAGCTGATGGACGGGGCCATAGTAAGCGGCAATTTCAGGAATTGCATGAAGAAGCCCACCTCCCTCCATACCAACGATCCCATCGTGAACGAGCTGCTCCGAGGACACGGACAAGACCTGAATTTCAAAGGAGTGATACTCTCTCGCGGTCATCACGGCAGCGACCAGCTGAAGCTGAGGTCCGCCTCGTACGTTGCAAAGCTTGCCAGGTTCATGGAAGCCGATGGGGTAGTGCTGGGCATGGAGGGCACGGGAAATGGGACCGTTGACTTTTTCCTCACGCTTGAGCAGTGCGAGAAGGCAGGGGTGCGGACGGTTGGGGTAGTCCATGAGCTGGGGGGAAGCTCCGGCGAGGACTCGCCCCTGGTGTACAGCAGCAGCTACGCCGATGCCCTGGTCAGCACGGGCGGGGTTGAAAGAGAGTTCACCCTTCCACGGGTGGACAGGGTTATCGGAGGAGGCCGGTTTCTGGACTACTCGCTGGAGCCCCGGGACCCCTACGGCGAATTCAGGGCCAGGCCCCTGGACCTGTACGGGAGTTTCTGGAAGATGAGCGTCGCGGGATATACGTGCGTGGACGCCTGAAGGAGGGACAGGGAGCCATGAGTCAAAAGCTGCGTGCGGTCCACTACATCAACCAGTTCTATGGCGGCATAGGCGGAGAAGCAGCAGCCGACCACCCTCTGGAGGTACGCGAGGGCACAGTGGGGCCGGGCGCTCTATTGCAGAAAATTGCTTCTGAAACCATCGAGGTCGCCAGCACGATTGTCTGCGGCGACAACGAGCTCCTGGAAAACGAGTCAAGGAACATCGAAGAGGTCTTGCAAGTCGTGGAGAAGGTCGGGCCGGACATATTCGTAGCAGGCCCGGCCTTCGCCTCGGGAAGGTATGGACTGGGATGCCTGAAGCTGTGCGTTGCGGTGGCTTACCGGTCCGGAATACCCTGCCTCTCGGCCATGCACCCACAAAACCCGGCCGTGGGTCTTCAGGAGAAGCAGCAACACGTGTACGTAATTCCCACAGGGGAGTCGGCCGCGTCCATGTCCGGCGCGGCCCAGGGAATTGCCGCACTCATCGCCAGAATCGCGGCCAGCGGCGAGGATGATCTTTCCGCCGGCCCCGACGGCTACCTGCCCCGGGGAATCCGCAAAAACGTACTGGTATCGGAGGCTGCCCCGGAGCGAGCCGCCAGGATGCTCGTCCAGAAAATCGCGGGCCAGCCCTACCGGTCCGAGGTGCCCGTGGACTATTACGAAGCAGTCCCGCCGGCGCCCCCGCTAAAGGACCTGAAGCGGGCCAGGGTGGCCCTCGTGACGGAATCGGGAGTCGTCCCTATGGGCAACCCGGACCGTCTTCAGGCCGCCCGCGCGACCAAATGGCTGAAATACGATATAGCGGGACTGGATGAGCTGGAAGAGGGCGCATACCAGTCGGTCCACGGGGGCTACGACAGCAGGTTCGTAGACCAGGACCCGGACCGCGCCGTGCCCCTGGATGGGCTGCGCTACTATGCGCAGACGGCGGAAATCGCCGGGCTGGTGGACTGGCTGTATGTGACGTGCGGCAGTGTGGGCAGCGTAAGGGTCATGCAGCGAATCGGCCAGGAGATTGCCGTTGACCTGTCCCGCGAAGGGGTGGATGCCGTTGTCCTGTCGGCAACCTGAGGGACGGGTACTCGTAGCGGCGCTACGATAGCGAAAGAGATAGAGAGGGTGGGCATACCCGTTGCCCTGTGCACCGGCCTCTGCGACGTGGCCATCCGAGTTGGGGCGAACCGGGTGGTGCAGGCCGGGCGGTTCCACCATCCCTTCGGCGACCCGGGTAGGGGGCCGGAGAAGGAGCTGGCCTGGCGGAGGCTGCTGGTGCAAAGGGCATTGCACGCGCTGACCACGGAAGTGGAAGGCCCTTCGGTGGTGGCATAGCGCGCGAGGCGGAAAACCGGGACGCTTGCCGCCTCGTCCAGCGCTTATCTCCTATCATATAAATCATGCCCCAGGGCCGCTTCATTCTCGGTGTTAGGTGAATACAGGCCCCCGCCACACGTCATTCCGAACGGAGCGAAGCGGAGTGAGGAACCTAAAATCGCGCCTAGCAAAGACCGGAATCAAGACGTGCAGGCCAAAACAAGGCTGCGGTCAGCCAGGATTTTAGACCCCTCGTTTCGCTCGGGGTAACAATGAAATGACCCTGAATCATGCTACGTGAGGTTTTGACGCCATGGGAAGTCCTAGATTGAAGCCTAGCCTGAAGATTGACGGCGCCCGGTTCATACTGACGGTGGACCCGGAACGGAGAATCATCCGGGATGGCTCGATTCTGGTTGAAGGCCAGAAAATCGTGCGGCTGGGCAAAGCTGCGGACCTGGCGCATATAGAGGCGGACCGCGTCATTGACGCCAGGGAGATGGTCGTGACGCCGGGATTTTGCAACGGCCACATGCACGTCAGCTATGCCCACGCCACCCGGGGAATTTTCCCCGACGACCTCGACCCGGGCGACTACCTTGCCAACGTGTTCAGGCTCCAATCCGCCCTGACCGAGGAGGAGGAGTATTACACCTCGCTCCTGGGAATCACGGAGCTACTGAAGTATGGGACTACCTGTTTTCTCGACCCCGGCAGCACGAAGTACCTGGACTCCTGTATGCAGGCCTACGATAGCTCCGGGTGCCGTATCGTCCTGGGGAGCCAGGTGGTGGACCTGCCCAATCCCCTGGGCCTGGCGGTAACTTCGACCCGGGAGGCGGTCTCCCTGTTGGAAGAGACTATTCGCACCTACGACCACCGCCTCGATGACCGGGTGCGGGCCTGGGCGATGCCCTTCTCCTCGGACTACTCAACGCCGGAATTGCTGACCGAAGCAAAGAGGTTGGCCGATGCCTACGGGACGGGACTGACCCTCCACCAGACCAACGGCCCGGCCTCCATCGAGGCGCATCTGGAGAAATACGGCAAGCGCCCCGTGGAGTACCTGGAAGACATCGGGGTGCTGGGTCCCAACGTGCTCCTGTCCCACGCGGTCGGGCTAGACAGTGCGGAGGTCGAATGTATCGCGCGCTCCGGGACCAAAACGGTGATGTGTCCCAATGCGGCCCTCAAAATGGGCGCGGGGACCACGTCCAGGGGGATGCTGCCGGAGATGCTCGATAGGGGCCTCTGTGTGGGCCTGGGCACGGACGCCGGCAACAACTCCAACCTCATCGAGACTATGCGCTCCATGTACCTGGTGGCGGTCCTCTACAAGGACGCCCGCCAGAGCACCAGGATGATTTCGGCGGAGACGGCCCTGGAGATGGCAACCATCCAGGGCGCTACCGCCTTGGGCCTCGGCGAGGAGATTGGCTCCATCGAAGCAGGGAAGAAGGCGGACCTGGTGCTGTTCGACACCAGGCGACCTGAATGGCGCACTATCTTCAACCCGGTCAATAACCTGGTGTACAGCGCAGACGGCAGAAGTGTCCATACCGTGATCGTGGACGGAAGGGTGGTCGTGGAGGACCATAAACCTCTCTTCGTAGACGAGGGACAGCTCATCGAGAAGGTGCAGGAGTTGGGCGAAAACCTGCTGGCCAGAACGGGCGTCTCCTTTCCCCAGCGTTGGCCCGTGGTCTGAGGCCCCGCCGGGAATGGTCTAACCAGGCCGCTCCGGTAGACGACGTCATCTCGATGCCAATGGGAAGAATACGTCCCACTCAGGCCCCGTAGGGGCCAGGGTCTTTCAATTCTCACGCCAGGTAAATACAGGCCCCCGCCGCGTGTCATTCCGAGTGCAGCGAGGAATCTAAAAATGCTTGGATAGCAGCACGCCTAAGAAGCCAAGGACTTTAGACCCCTCGCTCCGCTCGGGGTGACAATTGAATGGCCCTACCGTAGGGGCAATCTGCTCTGCCAGTTGTACCAGACATATGGTATCCTGTAAACATAGATGAGACCCGGGCGCACCATGAGGAGAATGCCATGCCGGAAAAGCTGATACAAGGCGACCGTTTCCCGTCAATCGAATTGGACCTCACGGACGGCTCGACTATCAAGCTCCCGGAACAGGCCCCCGGTCGTTACCTCGCTCTGCTGTTCTACCGAGGCGAGTGGTGACCCTACTGCAGGAGGCAGTTAGTCACCTACCAGAGAAGCCTAGACGAGTTGAAACAGCTTGGAGTGTCCGTAATCGGGGCAACCGTAGAGGACCGGGAGGCGGCGTCTCGTATGGCCGGAGAAGAGGGCCTCTCCTTCCCCATCGCCTACGGAGTCACCGAAAAGAGAGTGGGACCTCTCGCGCCGTGGTGGACGGAAGATAACGTCCACGGACGATACCTCCAGCCTATGGAGTTCCTGGTGCGGCGCGACATTGTCATCGGCTCTATGTACGCCTCTGGCCCAATCGGACGGATGGACGTCGAGGAGGCTATGGCATTCATCAAGTACCGGGAGGCCAGGCAGCGGCGGGACTGACATATCGCGGCGACGGTCGGTCAACAACCCAGTCGCTTCTTCGCGATAGCGTGATAGATCGAGGTCCGGGCCGGAGGCCAATCCCGACAAGAGGGGAGGAACAGGAGGCATGAAGTACGGGTTCTCAATACCGGGCCGGGGGCCTTTCGCACAGCCGGACGCCCTCGCCAGGATAGTCAAGCGAGGCGAGGCCTTGGGCTATGATGCCTTCTCGGTTGGAGACCATATCATCGTGCCCAAGCACATCGCTTCCCGCTATCCATACACCGTGGGCGGCGAGTTCCCCTGGTCGGACACAGGAGAGGCCCTGGACCAGCTGGCGCTGCTATCCTTCCTCGCCGCCCAGACCCAGACGATTCGTTTGGTCACCGGGGTCATCATAGTCCCCCACCGCAATCCCCTGGTGGCTGCCAAGGCGCTGGCCACCATTGACGTCCTCTCCAAGGGCCGCCTCGTCGTCGGGATTGGCGTGGGCTGGATGAAGGAGGAGTTCGAAGCGCTGGGAGTGCCGCCCTTCGAGGAGCGCGGCGCCGTGACCGACGAGTACGTGCGCGCTTTCAAAGAGCTTTGGACCAGTGACAGTCCAACCTTTGAGGGAGAGTACTGCCGGTTTTCAGACATAAATTTCCTGCCCAAGCCGGTGCAAAAGCCCCATCCGCCCATCTGGGTTGGAGGGGAAAGCCCCAGGGCCCTCCGGCGCACGGCAGAGTTGGCCGACGGCTGGTACCCCCTTGGAGCGAATCCGGATTTCCCAATGGGAGACGTGGAGCAACTGGCGGCGGGCATGAAGCGCCTGGCATCCCACGCCCGGAGGGCCGGAAGGGACCCTGCTGAGATCGAGGTAATCTACAGGACTACCGAGTACCAGCTTGAGACCAATGGAGGCGCAGGGATGTCGCCGGATGGAAGCCGCAGACCCTTCACCGGCAACGCCGACGAAATCGCCTCGGACATCCGCCAATACGAGGAGATTGGCGTCGGCCACCTGATAGTGGACTTCTTCCGGCTCGGCACCGGCCAGCTACCCCAGGCAAGTACCCTGGAAGAAGGGCTACAGCGCATGGAAGAGATGGCGACTCAGGTATGGCCTCGCGTGTGAGCGCCATGCCTGAATCCGCAGAGGGTGAATATCAGACAAGGGTATTTTGATGTCAATACAGGCCCCCGCCGCGTGTCATTCCGAACGGAGCGAAGCGGAGTGAGGAATCTCAGACGCGGGCTTATTTGAGAGCATGGACTTTAGATCCCTCGCTGCGCTCGGAATGACATTATAAGGGGGTGCAAGCTATTTTCATGGCACTCGTCTACGGCCTTACTGAGGCCATATCAAGGGAGATGAAAATGGGGCCTGGACTCCCCCATCGTCACTCCCACTTTCGTGGGAGTGTAGGAACGCCGGGGCTGTGGATACCCGTTTTCACGGGTATGACGCGGGGTATTTTGATGGTAATGCAGGTTCCCACCGCGTGTCATTCCGAACGGAGCGAAGCGGAGTGAAGAATCTCAGACGCGGGCTTATTCGAGAGCATGGACTTTAGATCCCTCGCTGCGCTCGGAATGACATTATAAGGGGGTGCAAGCTATTTTCATGGTGAAGACCCACGAAGAGGGCAAACGTAGGCAAATCGCAAGATAAGGAGGTGGCAGCGATGGCGCAGGGCGAGAGGGTCGTCTACCTAAACGGCCAGATAATACCTGAAAGCTCGGCGGGAATATCCATCAGGGATTGGGGCTTCACCATGGGGGATGCGGTCTTCGATACGGCGCGCACCTTCAACGGCCAGGTGTTCAAGCAGGGGGAGCACATAGACCGGCTGTACGACTCATGCAAGTACCTCCGCCTGGACCCCGGCGTGACCAGGGACCGGATGATGGAGTTGACCACGGAGGTGGTGGAGCGCAACGTGCCTCTCCTTGGTCCCAACGAGGACTACTGGGTGACCCAGCGTGTGACCCGTGGCCTCGAAGCTACGCATCCAGGCCAGGAGTCTGGTCCCACGGTGGTCATAGACTGCCGGCCCTTGCCCCTCGCCAGGCGGGCCGGGTACTATGAGACCGGGGTTCCTCTGATGACTCCCTCCACCCCGCGAATACCGCCCCAGTTCATGAGTCCCAGGGCCAAGACCCACAACTACCTGAACCTGGTGCTCGGAAACCTGGAGGTGCACGAGAAAGACCCCGATGCTTGGGCCTTGCTTCTGGACGAGAAGGGGAACCTGGCGGAAGGTCTAGGCTCCAACGTGTTCATCGTGAAGGACGGCGTGCTGGCCACTCCCAGGGGGCAGATGGTGTTGGAAGGGATTACCAGAAATACGGTGCTGGAGCTGGCGGCGAGCCTGAGAATACCGGCGGAAGAGCGGGACATAGACGCTTACGACGCCTGCACCGCCGACGAGTCTTTCCTCACCTCCACCAGCCTGTGCGTTTGCCCCGTGTCTTCCATAAACGGCATAGCCGTGGGCGACGGCAAGGTGCCGGGCCCCGTGACCCAGCGGCTCATGGGGGCCTTCTCCGACCTGGTGGGCATGGACTACGTGGCCCAGTACCTGGCCCATCTTTAGCAGAGTAGCTTGAGCTTTGGGAAGCAGGGGATACTTCATCCGCCGTCAAGCGCGGTTGGTAGGAGGAGATGATAGACGCCCCGGTATCGGCGCATGGCTCAACCGGGCAACGCCCGACCAAATCGAAGCACGGGCCCATAATCAATCCTCGTACTTACAAATGAGAAGATCCATCACAAAAAGGTGAACAGATATGGCACTCGAACAGCGAATCAGTAGGCTAGAAGGCGCATACGAGCAGGTGGACAGGAGGCTCGACGAGTTGAACCGGTCCATTGACAGCTTGCACACAGATATGAACAGCCGGTTCAATAACATATATGTCTTGATAGGGGCGTCCTGGGTCACGCTGATAGGTGCAATGATAGGTCTGTACTTCAAATGAAAGGCAGCACAGGATGGAGGAGCGAGACAATGCCTGAACGACGTCCCAGGCTGGAAGGAAAGGTCGCCATCGTCACCGGCGCAGGCTCCAGCGGCCCAGGCACGGGAAACGGTAAGGCCACGTCGGTCCTGTTCGCCCGCGAGGGGGCCAGGGTGCTGTTGGTGGACACCGTCGCCCAGCGGGCCGAGGAGACCCTGGCCATGATCAAAGAGGAGGGGGGCGAGGCCTCCGTGTTCCAGGCCAACGTGACCGACGCCGGCGACTGCCTGGGCATGGTGGACGCAGCTATCGCCCGGTACGGCCGCCTGGATATTCTGGACAACAACGTGGGCATATCGCGGCGGGGCACGGTGTTGGAGGTCAGCGAGGAGGACTGGGACTACGTGATGGCGGTCAATGTCAAGAGCATCGTCCTGGCCAGCCGCTACGCCATTCCCAGGATGATCGAGACCGGCGGAGGCTCCATCATCAACGTATCCTCCATCGCCGGGCTGAGGGCGCATAGCAGCACCCCCTATACCACTTCGAAAGCCGCCGTCATAGGCTTGACCATATCTATGGCGGCGGACCACGGTCGCGACAATATACGGGTCAACTGCATCGCGCCCGGGTTGGTCTATACGCCCATGGTGGCGGACCGCATGGACGACACCCTCCGGGATACCCGCAAAAACGCTGCGCCCCTGGGCACGGAGGGGACGGCATGGGACATCGGCGCAGCCGCTCTCTACCTGGCTAGCGACGATGCCCGGTGGGTCACCGGCGTGGTGCTGCCCGTGGACGCGGGCCTGCTGGCGGTAAGCCCCGTCACCTACGCCGCGCTGTCCCAGCAGCAGTATAACCGGCCCTCATCTGAATAGACCGGCGAATAAGCCGGCGGATAGGCCGGTCGAAAATACCCTATCTATAGAGCAAAAACTCGCGCCTAAAACCTAGAAATTCCGCAAAACATGAACCTACAATAGGGCTACCATCATGAAGGAGGTGCTCAATGGAAGCCTATTGTGTGAAGTGCAGGTCCAAGAGAGAGATGCAGGACACCGAGACCATCACCATGAAGAACGGCAGGCCGGCAACCCAGGGGAAGTGCCCTGCCTGCGGGACAAAGATGTTCAGGATAGGGAAAGCGGCGTAGCCGCCCTGGACCAAAAAAGCTAAAGAACGCGGACTTCACACGCACTACTCCCAATTCTTATCAGACCAGGCAATATACGGTGCATTCACGGCCACCACACCCGCGACATCCGAAGTGGGTATGGTGGCCGACAACATAACTGAAAGCGCGGGATCGTTACCGTAGACACCCTCGCCTAAACCCGGCCAGTCCCCACGCCCCATTGCACCCCATAAACAAGGGTCCTTCAATTTTCAAGGATCCACCTGGTCATTCCCGCGAAAGCGGGAATCCACCACTCAGCACACTGGACTCCTGCTTTCGCAGGAGTGACGAAAATTATCACCAATATAGGAGAACTGAAACGACCCTGCCCATATGAACTCCCAGCAGTAGCGGCGCGGGGGCAACTTGTGATACCCTTCTGATACCCTTCGCGGAGCAGTTGAGGAGGTCCGGGCCATGGAACGTCCGGTATTTCAGCCCCTGGGCACATCGGCAGAGCAGTTGGACACCCCCGCCCTGGTGGTGGACCTGACCATCATGGAGCAGAACATAGAGAAGGTGCACTCCTTCTTTCAGGCCGCGACCGCCAAGGCTCGCCCTCATGTCACGGCACACAAGTGCCCCGTCCTCGCCCACAGGCAGATGGCCGCCGGGGGCACCACGGGCGGTATCAGCGTCTCCAGGATAGGCGAGGCGGAGGTCTTCGCCCACGCCGGGTTCGCAGATATACTTGTTGCCAGCGAAATCGTCACTCGACCAAAAATCAACCGGCTCTGCTTCCTGGCGCGCCGCTCGAAGATTACGGTGGCGGCGGACAACCCCCAAAACGTGCATGCCCTGTCAGAGGCAGCCCGCGCTGGCGGCGTCACTCTCAACGTCGTGGTTGACATCAACACGGGCCTGGACCGTTGCGGCGTGGAGCCTGGTCAGCCCGCCGTGGACCTGGCAAAGGATATAGCCCGTGCCGAGGGTCTCCGCTTTGCCGGCTTGATGACTTACGAGGGCGCTATCCTGCGCGAGGACTACCAGGAGTTGGTCGCCGACAACCGAAAGGCCGTCCAACCGGTGCTGGATACCAGGGAGTCGGTGGAGAAGGCCGGACTCGAAGTGGGGACGGTGAGCGTAGGGGGCACCCACAACTATGAGATTGTGGGGGCTATGGATGGAGTGACCGACGTCCGGGTGGACTCCTATCCCCTGATGGACTACAACTCCTCCCAGTACCGGAGCCATCTCAGACCGGCCGCCAGGGTGCTGACTACAGCGGTCAGCCACCCCGTCCCTGGCCTGGCGATCACGGACTCGGGTCACAAAGCTATCGGTCCCGAGATGGGACTGCCAGTGGTGGAGGGCGTCCCGGGGGCGCGGATGGTGCGCCTGAGCGCCGAGCACGGCAGCCTGGAGCTAGAGGGGGAGGCCCAACGCCAGGTGGATACCGGGTCCAAGATATGGCTGATACCCTGGGACTTGCAGCTTTGCGTAAACCAGTATGACTATTTCCACGCCGTGCGCGACGGGAAGCTGGAGGCGGTGTGGGAGGTCGTCGCCCGTGGAAGATCAGACTAAAGCCGGGATAAGGCCGGATTAGGGCAAAGGAGGGAAGGTCATGGAAGCGCTTTACAGGCCGTTGCCGGGGACCCCTCTGGACGAGTTGGACACTCCCTGTCTCATCGTGGACATGGACGCCCTGGAAAACAACATGGGAGTAATTGCGGACTTCTACAAGGACCGGCGCTGCAAGCTGAGGCCCCATGTCAAGAACCACAAAAGCCCTGTCCTGGCGCATATGCAGATTCGCACCGGCGGTACTGTGGGCGGCGTCTGCGCGGGCAAGGTATCAGAAGCCGAGGTTATGGTACAGGGTGGCATAGACAACGTGTTTATCACCAACCAGGTGGTCACCAGAGACAAGATTGCCCGGCTGAGCGCCCTGGCAAACCAGGCCGAGGTGTTGGTTGCCTGCGACCATCCTCGCAACGCCCATGACTTGTCCGAAGGGGCGCAGGCCGCCGGGGCCACCCTCGGAGTCGTCATAGAAGTGGAAACGGGGCTCAACAGGTGCGGCGTCCAGTCTCCCCAGGAGGCGATGGAGTTGGCCAAGCTCCTCGAGGGCCTCCCGGGACTGGCTTTCCGAGGCGTCATGAGCCATCAGGTTATACGCGGGACCCCGGACCGGGAGACCAGGTTCACCGAAGGACGCCGCATGGTCCAGAAGTGCCTGGATGCCCGGGACGCCATAGAGGCCGCCGGCATCCCCGTGGAGATCGTCTCTTCCGGCGAGTCATGGACCTACGACGTGGCGGGAGATATACCGGGCGTCACCGAGGTACAGGGTGGAAGCTATCTCCTGATGGACACCGGCTATCGCTACATGACGGAGTTCGAGTACGCCGGCAAAGTGCTGGGCACGGTAATCAGCACGCCACGGCTAGGCGTCGCCATAGGCGACGCGGGCCTGGAGGCGATGGGGAACATCAAGGGACTGCCCACAGTGGAGGGGATGCCGGGTGTCACTGTGAAAGCCCTTGACGCCCAGCATACTATAATGGAGCTGGAAGAGGACGCCGGACTGGATGTCGGCGACCATTTCACCCTCCTGCCAGCACAGCAGGACTCTATGGTAAGCAAGTGGGACCGGTTCATCGCCGTGCGCGGGGGCAAGGTGGAGACCGTCTGGGACATTCCAGGACGCGGCCGCCACAGCTGAGGCGACCAGCCGCATTTCTACTGCGTCAGGACGATTTTCCGGAAGTTCTCCCGGACTGACGGGTCACAAGATTAGCTGCCGGAGTTAGGCCTACCACGTCAGCACGATTTTCCCGAAGTTCTCCCTGTCTATCATGGCCCGGTGGGCTTCCTGCACCTGCTCAAAGGGAAACACCCGGTGGACCACGGCCTTGAGTTGTCCCGTCCTGGCGAACCTCATCACCTCGTGCAGATAGCTGTTGCCGCCCATCATTGACCAGGCAAAGGACAGCTGGCGCCCCCGGAAAACAGACCAATCGAAGTCCCACTGTGCGCCGGCGGTGAACCCGCAGTTGACAACACGTCCACCCGAAGCCATCGCCCCCAGGGTCTCCGCCAATATCGTCCCTCCCACGCAGTCAATGGCGACGTCCGCACCCCGGCCATCGGCCAGGCGCTCCACCTCTTGGGGCCAGCCGGGCTGGGTGTAGTCCACTGCGCCATCCGCGCCGAGTCCCAGGGCCTTCGTCCGCTTGGTCTCCGTGCTGGCGGTGGCAATCACCCGCGCTCCGAAGAGCTTCGCTATTTGAATGGCGGCGATGCCGACGCCGCTGCCCGCCGCGTTGACCAGGACCCACTCGCCCGGCTGGACATTGGCCTTCTCTACCAGCGTTCGCCAGGCGGTGATGAACACCAAAGGTATAGAGGCCCCGTCTTCGAAGCTGATGCTATCCGGCAGGTGGGCCAGGTTAACGGCAGGGGTGGGCATCAGCTCCGAGTAGCCTCCGTCCAGGTGTACGCCGATGAGCTTGTACTCGGAGCAGTTGGAGTGTCGCCCCCGCTGGCATTGCAGGCACAGGCGGCAGCTGACACCAGGGTCCACCAGGACCCGGTCTCCCGGGGAATAGCCGGTTACGCCGGGGCCAAGGGCCTCCACCACCCCGGCCACGTCGCTGCCCATGATGCGCGGCCCGCCAAAGCGCTGCTCCGTGGGGTTCTTCGTAGCCCACACATCCAGGTGGTTCATGGCGCAGGCCTTCACCCGTAGCAGCACTTCTCCGGGCCCCGGCTGCGGCTCGGGAATCTCCCGGATAGCGAGGGCCTCTACCCCGCCCGATTCATAGACGATAGCGCGCATGTGGTCCTCCTTACTGAGATAAGACCGGCGTCAGACGAGCCTCACAACCCGTCCCCTGTGCGGAGCGAAAGGTCTAAACTCCTTGCCTTCTTGGGCGTGCTGCTGACCGGGTATTTTAGATTCCTCACTGCGTCCGGAATCGCTGTGGCCTTTACAAGGCCACGTAAAAGGATGGAAATGGTGGCTGGACTTCCCCACGGTCACTCCCGCGAAAGCGGGAGTCCAGGGAGGTCGGGGATGTGGATACCCGTTTTCACGGGTATGACGAAGGGTATTTTCATAGTAAGGGGAGGGAGCTTTCCGTCCATGAAAAGTCCCTCCCCTCCGGAGTCCGAATCAAACAGGGGCCTAGCTCACCATGTCGTAGCTGCGGAGCAGCTTGCCCGGCAGCGCCCCCGTGCAGTTGGTGCCTTCAAATGTGACCGTGCCGTTGACTATGGTGTAGTGCAGTCCTGTGGGCTTCTGAATCAGCCGGCGCTCTCCGCCGGGGAAGTCGGTGTCGAAGATGAGCTTGTCATAGAGGTGCCCAAGCTCCGCCAGATTGTAGACGATGATGTCCGCCCAGTTCCCCACCCGGAGCGTGCCCCGGTCCTTGAAGTCCGTTACCCACGCGGGCATGGCGCTCATCTTGTAGTGGGCCTCTTCCAGGCTCATTATCTCCCTGTCGCGGACCCAGTAGGACAGCCAGAACACGGGCCAGTTGCTGTTGGTGTTGAACCTCGTATGGGCGCCGCCGTCGGAGACGGAGATGTGGGCGTAGGGGTCCTTGAGGTCCTGTTCGCGGACCTTCAACGCCTCCGGCGTGTCATCGGGGGGTATCGTGAACTCGGTCTGCAATCCCTCGTCCAACGCCAGGTCCAAGAAGGCGTCCACAGGGTCCTTGCCCATCGCCTGGGCCAGATCAGCGATGGTCATGCCCTCGTACTTCTCGTTGCGCTCGAAGGCCACCTGCAACACGTTTACCCTGTCCCAATCGGTCCTGCGGTTGGGCCACCTCTGGGAGTCCCGTTTCATGGCGGCGCGGGTGTCGGGGTTCTGTAGCTTGGCGGCCCGCTCCTCCGCGCTGCCCACCAGGGGCTCTACCCAGCTGGGCATGTAGTCATAGAGGTTGAACTCCGCCAGCTTGAACTCTATGGGAACGACGGTGCATAGTCTCTGGAGCACCAGGGGCAACCCCTCGGCACGCCGGGCTTCCACCCAGTCGTAGTGATCGTTGACCTCCACGTCCAGCAGGTGGAACGGGCGGCCACTGAGCCTCATCATCTGCGTCGTCAGTTCGCGCACCGACTCCCGCTGTGCAGGCTCTAGGCCGAAGCCCAAGGTCAGCCCTATATGGCCGACGCCGAACTCGGTCATTATCTCCGATAGCGCGTGGAACTCCTCGTCGGAAGCCACGTGGCTGGGCAGGAAGCTGCCGTCCTCGGGCCGGTCCTCCATGTTCTTGTTGAAGGACATCCCGAAGGCGCCGGATTTCATCGCCTCGTGGTATATTTGCTTCATCCGGTTCAACTCGGACTCCGTTACCGATGTCCTCTCACGGGCGGCCATCATTCCCAGCACGTAGCCGCGCATGGGCGAGAAGGGGAGCAGAGCGCCCACATTGACTCCCAAGCCCTGGCGGTCCAGGCTATCCATATACTCCGGGAAGGTCTCCCAGTCCCAGCGCATCCCCAGGCGCATGGACTCCAGGGGTATGGCCTCGATGCGGTTCATCATCCGCATGTTAAGGTCCCTATCCTCCGCCCGGGTGGGCGCGAAGCCAAAGCCGCACTCGCCGACGGTCAGGGAAGTCACCCCGAACCAGCCGGATAGAGAAGCATAGGGGTCCCAGTTGAGCTGGGCATCGTAGTGGGTGTGCAGGTCAATGGCTCCGGGGGCCACGATGCAGCCGCTGGCGTCAATCTCCCTGGCTCCCTGGGGGCTAATCTTCCCGCTAATCTTGGCTACCCTTCCGTCCTTGACGCCCAGGTCCCCCTGGTAACGGGGAATCCCCGTGCCGTCCACGATGGTGCCTCCACGAATAACCAGGTCATACTCAGGCATGGCGTATCCTCCTCGATTTCAGCATTCGGCTCTGAGACCACGAGATGGGCCTGTCGGCAATCATACTATACCGCCGGCGTTCCCTTTGTCAATCTGCGCGTAGCTCATCTCATCCGGTCATCCGGCGGCGTAGGGGTCGTGACCGCTGTCGCCGTCATCGTATCGAAGCAGGTGTTGACAGAGCTTCAGAGCGCATCTATTATAGTTGTGCGAATGCAGGGCGCGACCCTGGCTGCCCACCTGCCAGCCCTGACGTAGACGACCCGCCTATGAGACCTACTACCTTTCGTCAGGCGAACAAGGAGGGAACAGTATGAACTTCGGCCTTTTTATGATGCCAGTGCATTATCCTGGAAAGGGGTTGGCCCGGACTATAAAGGAAGACATGGACACGGTGCTCCTGGCCGAGCAGCTTGGCTTCGATGAAGCCTGGATCGGCGAGCACCACACCATTCCCTGGGAGAACCTGCCCGCTCCCGACCTGTTCATCGCGAAGGCCCTGGCTATGACCAAGAACATCAAGCTGGGCACAGGGGTGGTGCTTCTTCAGCTACACGACCCGAAGATGCTGGCCGACCGCATAGCGACGCTCGACTACCTGGCCGAGGGCAGGTTCTATTTCGGCATCGGCACCGGAGGCGTCCCCACCGAGTTCGAATACTTCGGCATCGAGGAGGGGAATAGGCACGCCCGCGCAGCGGAGACTATCGAGGCAGTCCTGAAAATCTGGGAGTCGAAGGGCCAACTGGACTACCAGGGTGAGTTCCATCAGGTGACTGCGCCGGCCCCCAGGCTGGACGGCACCCTAAAGCTCTGGCTCGAGCCCTACACCAAGCCTCACCCTCCCATCGCCGTGGCGGCCGTAAGCCCCAACTCCTCCACCGTCGAGTGGGCCGGCGAGAACGGCTGGATACCCATGACCACCGAGCTTCTCGCCTTGGACAAAATCCCGACCCACTGGGAGGCATACAGCCGGGGAGCAGCCAAGACGGGAAGGATACCCGACCGGCGAGAATGGCGCATCTGTGTTGACATCCATGTGGCCGAGACCACGGAAGAGGCCCGCAACGACGTGCTGAACCACGGCATGGCGCGGACCTTCAACGAATACTTCATTCCGCTGTTCAAGGAAGCGGGGATTCTGGGCCTGGTGAAGCCGGATGAGAGCCTGCCCGACGAGGCCATCAACGTGGAGTACCTCCTGGACAACCGCTGGATCGTGGGGGACCCGGACCACTGCCTGCGGCAGATCAAGGAGATGTACGACTTCGTGGGAGGCTTCGGCACCCTGCTGCTGCTCAGCCAGGACTGGGACCCTGCCGAGAAGGGTCTGAAGTCCCTGGAGCTATTCGCCAAGCATATCGCCCCCGAGCTGCGAAACGTGCTGCCCGAAGCCCCGTCCCAGGGGTGAGGGGCGTTTAATAAGTCCTCTGAGGGACGTCACTGAAGAGACACCGACCACCCGGCCACTGACCACCGGTTGATGCTCTGGACTTGCTCAGAGTATCTTTAATGGGTATTCCAATACGTAGTAGGGGCAACCCTTGTGGTTGCCCCTACAAACGCGTGATGCACATTAAACAAGTATTCGTGCCTGGCTCATAGGCTCTTTGGCAGGCCTTGAGTTAGCTCACAAGCCTGATTTCGCCCTGTAAAATCCGATTTGCATCAAGCGTCACCAGAGGAGAAGGAACTTTCCGCACACCCCCCAAGAGCGGACGCGGCGAGGGTAAAGCCCTGGGCGTCAGACGACCCCCTCTTCCTTGAGGGCCTCCAGCTTCTCCGGGCTGTACCCCAAAAGCCCGCAGTATATCTCCTCGTTGTGCTGCCCCAGGCCAGGGGCCAGGTGGTCTACACTCCCTGGGCTCTGGCTCATCCGGGGAACAACGCCCGGCATCTTCACCCTGCCCACGACCGGATCGTCAACCTCAACGATTGAGCCTCTGGCCTCGTACTGGGGATTCTGGAAGATGTCGGCGATGCTGTTTATGGGACTCACAGGGACCTCCTCCGAGTCCAATAGCTCCGTGAGCGCGTTCATGTCGAAGGTCTGGGTCCACTCGGAGACCATCCCGTCCACCTCTTCCCGGCGCTTTACCCTCTCAGGCCCCGTCTGGTAGCGCGGGTCCTCGGCCAGTTCCTCCCGGCCCATAGCCTTCGCCAGCCTCTGGAAGATGCGGTCGCTGGTACAGGCTATGGCCACCCACTTGCCGTCCTCTGTGGGGTAGTGGTTATGGGGTACGGTATGGGCGGTGCCGGTCCCCATCCGCTCCCGGACAAGCCCTAGCTTGTCGTAGGCCGAGGTCAGATTGTCCATGATGCGGAAAATGCCTTCGTACAGGGAAATGTCAATATGCTGGCCCTTCCCGGTCCGGTGGCGGTTCTCCAGGGCCACCATGGTGGAGAAGGCGGCGAAGAGACCCGCGAGATAGTCGGCTATTGTGGCCGAGCCGGGGTTGACGGGGGCGCGGTCCGGGTATCCCGCCAGGTAGGTCAGGCCCCCGAAGGCCTGGGCGACTCTTCCGAAGCCGGCCTTGTGCCGGTAGGGACCGGTCTGCCCGTAGGCGGATATGCTGACCATGACAAGCCCTGGGTTCGTCTCTTCCAGGACCTCGTACCCCAGGTTCCACCGCTCCATCGTGCCGGGTCTGAAGTTCTGCACCAGCACGTCGGAGCGCTTCACCAGCTCTTTGATGATCTCCTGGCCTCCGGGCGTTCTCAGGTCGCAGGTAATCCCCTTCTTGTTCCGGTTCTCCTGGGCCCACATCAGGCCCACGCCGTTATACTTATCCCCCAGCTGGCGGCAGGGGTCTCCCTGGCCGGGCATCTCCACCTTGATGGCCTCGGCCCCGAACTCGGCCATCAGGGTCGCGCAGAAGGGGGCCGCAACGAAGGTAGCCAGGTCCAGGATGCGAATCCCGCTCAGGGCCGAGTCCGTGCTGTCGGGACCCCTTCCATCTCCATTCTCACTCGATGACAAGCTCATCCCTTAATTCTCTCCTTCCTGCATCTCAGCGTGGAGCTGAAGGACCCGCTTGGCGTTCTCCACCACCGGATAGTCCACAAATTGACTGCCCACCCGGATGGAGGCGCTGCCGCGAGCCTGGGCCTCCGCAAAGGCCTCGATTACCTTCCTGGCTTGCTCCACCTCCTCGGGGGATACGTAGGAAAACGTGCGATTGACGACCTTCACCTGCTTGGGATGAATGCAGCTCTTTCCCTGGAACCCCATGCTCCTGGCCCGCTGCACGGAACCGGCCAGGCCTTCGTCGTCGTCCAGGTTAATCCAGACCGAGTCCGTCGGGGGCTGGATGCCCGCCGCGCGCGAAGCCACCACAAGCTGAGAGCGGGCGTACATAAGCTCCGTCTCGTCCCTGGACCACTCGATATTCACGTCCCGGGTGAAATCGGCGCCTCCAAAGTGGAGCGACCCGATCCGGGGGCTGCTCCGCGCAATGTCATATGCCTTCCACAACCCCATCGCCGTCTCTATTATAGGCACAATCTCCAGGGAGCCTTCCGGGATGCCCAGCTCCCTCTCCCGGTCGCCAAGGATTTTATCAATCTCCGTGACCTCCTCTCCGGACTCGGCCTTGGGTACGACAATGCCGTCCAGCCCTGCACAAACGACGGCTTCGACGTCGCCGGCCCCGAAGTCCATAGAGAAGTCGGTCTTCTGGCCGATGGGGTTGATGCGAACATACACGCGGCCCGCCGAGGCAGCCTTGACCGATGGAATGGCCTGCCTGACAGCCTCCCTGGTGGCGATTTTCTTGTCTACCGGCACGGCGTCTTCCAGGTCCAGGATAACGGCGTCGGCGCCGAAGGTCGCTACCTTTTCCACCTTTCGAGGCTCATTTCCCGGGGCGTAGAGTAGAGAGCGTAGACCCATGTGCGGCCTCCTCGATAGCTCTTTGCCAGATGGTTGCTGATAAGTCCTGCGGCAAGATGTACAAATGGTAACACCTGGGTTCCACGGAGACAACCTTGCCAAAGGCCCTGGCTCGATTCACGGTGAGCCTTGATAGAGGCGGGCATATCAAGTATAGTGGGGAAGCGATGATTCAGAGCCGTACATACAGCCGCTATCGCTTTGTCATCGGTGCGCTCACCGTGTTGTCCCACTTCGGCCTTGGGGCCAGCTACCTGGCTGTCTCGCCCATTCTGCCTCTCATCACCGATGAGTACGGGGTCAGCCACGCCACCTCGGGCCTGCTGGTGGGAGTGGTAATGATTATGAGCGCCATCTTCGGCATACCCGGTGGGTTCATAGTAGGGCGGTTGGGCCTGCGGAGGACCTACACCATAGCCCTGTTCATGGTCGGGCTGCTGACCCTATCGGCCCTGTCTCCGGGCTTCTGGGGGTTGCTGGTCTTGCGGGTATTGTATGGCCTGGGCTTCGCCGCATTTATACCCGCCAACGGCCCCCTCCTCATGCAGTGGTTCCGTCCCAGGGAGCTACCCATCATAAACGGCATGAACATGGCGGGCGTGTCCCTGGGCATAATGCTGTCGCTGTCCACGGCAGCCCCCCTCTCCGAGCGTCTGGGGTGGGAAATGGTCCTGGGCATCTTCGGAGCCATAGGGCTGTTCGCAGCCTTTGCCTGGCTGTTTCTGGGAAGGGTCAAGGGAGG
Source organism: Dehalococcoidia bacterium (assembly GCA_965197405.1). Taxonomy (GTDB): domain Bacteria; phylum Chloroflexota; class Dehalococcoidia; order Lucifugimonadales; family JAGWBF01. The sequence continues at coordinate 846,170 of OZ240206.1, forward strand.
AGCGGAGAGCCTGGCCGTCGCGCCGGTGGCGCTGAGGGAGGTCTGGGAAGTCCTGCGGAACCGGACGGTCTTCCTGCTGGGCATCGCCGACGCAGCATGCTTCAGCCTGTACGTGGCCCTGACGGGGTGGCTCCCCACCTTCTATAATGAGACCCGAGGGATGTCGCTGACAGAAGCGGGGTTGATCATCAGCGTGCTCCCCTTCGTGGGTATCTTCGGCGTCCTTCTGGGCGGGGTGCTGCCCACCAAGATAGAGTCCAGGAGGCTGTTCTTCATCGTGCCCGGGGCGCTGGTGGGGCTGGGAGGTCTCGGCTCCTTCCTGCTAGGGGACTTATCGCTAATATACCTGTCGGTAATTCTCCTGGGCCTCGGCGCCTGGCTGTACCAGCCTATGCTCATGACGCTGCCAATGGAGCTGCCCGGAATGACGCCCCAGAGGGTTGCCATCGCCTGGGGCTGGTTCATGACCACGTCGGGGGTTACCACCTTCATATCGCCCCTTGCTGTCGGGGCGCTGAGGGACGGCACGGGCAGCTTCATACCCGGCTTCCTGATTTTTGGAGTGCTGGCCTGGTTCCTGCTCATAGTCGGCCTCCTTTTACCCAAGACCGGCGCTCAAAGCGCCCAGGCCCCGGAAGCCGCGGCTTCCCCTGCCCCTGCACAGGACTGACCCTCCAAGGCGGCGCTTCGGTATTCTCAACGTAGAATCAAAACGGTCAATCTCCGTAGGACAACGGTTGACGGGAGGATGTTCAGGCACTACGATGGCGTCACCAAAACGTATGCGTCAAACCAAAGGAGCATATAGTCCCATACGTGGCGCTAGGGGCGAGCAGGAGAGGGCCTCGGATGGGCAGGACAATGGCCGCAAGACCAAACCCACGCCAAGTTATAGAGCAAATGGGTGGGGCGCAGGAAGTCCATGTTGGGCTTAGGGAGTTCAGCAACAGAGTCCGTGAGTTCGACGCCAAACGGGTCCAACTCACCGAGAAGTACCCGAACAAGTGGATAGCGATGCACAGTGGAGAAATAAGAACCATTGCGGATTCCATTGAAGACCTGCTCAAAGAGATGGACCGCCTTGGCATACCCCGGAAAGGGGCCGTTATTGAATTCATGGATACCGAGCGTAGAACTATGATTCTTTAGTGAGTCCACCGCTTGATTGAAGGTAGCTTCGACCGAATCTACAGACGGCCCTACGTCCAGGGCCGTCTTGCTTTGCCACAATTTCACATTGACGGGTACATTCACTGGTGACGCAAGGCCCCTCAACCGGGGAAGGCTAGACCCTGGGCCGAACTCGCCGGCTATTGACAGGACTTGCCCCCGATGGTAGCGTGAGCGACGTGTTCTTGCATGGTATCCCAGATTTTTGAAGTGAAAATCTTCCAGGCTTGGAGCAAAGGATAGGTGAAAAAATGCCTAGAATGACGGGTAAAAGGGCGCTGGCGGAGATGCTGATAGCGGAGGGCGTCGAGTACGTCTTTGGCAACCCGGGCACCAGTGAGACCCCATTTATGGATGCCCTCCAGGACTATCCACAGCTACGGTACATGGTCGCTCTTCAAGAAGCTACGGCGGTCGGCATGGCCGACGGTTACGCCCGCGCCACCGGCAAGCCCGCTTTCGCCAACCTGCACATAGCCGGCGGCCTGGCCAACGGCATAAGCCTGCTGTACAACGCCTACAGGGGTGGCACTCCTCTCGTACTCACCGCGGGGAACTCGGATACGCGTATGCTCCTCTCCGACCCGGTGCTTTCCGGCGACCTCGTGGAGATGGTCCGCCAGTATACGAAGTGGAGCGTGGAGGTGAAGCACGCCTCCGATATACCCGTGGCCGTGCGCCGCGCCTTCAAAGAGGCCAAAACGCCCCCCACAGGCCCGGTCTTCATCTCCTTCCCCTGGGATACCCAGGACGAGGAGGCGGACATTGACATAGTGCCTTCCTCCGCCGGCTACCACCGCATCCGCCCTGATGCCGATGCCCTGACCAGGGCCGCCGCGCTCCTGGCGGGGGCGGAGAACCCGACCATAGTGGTCGGAGACCGGGTGGCCCAGTCGTCAGCCGCCGCCGAGGCCGTGGAGGTGGCAGAGCTTCTGGGAGCCAAGGTGTTCGCCGCCGACTACACCGAGATGAACTTCCCCACCAGCCATCCCCAGTTCATGGGCGTGCTCAACCTGAACAACCCCGCTACCAAAGAGCGTCTTTCCGACGCCGACGTGCTCCTTGCGGTGGGCGCCAACGTATTCTCCTCCTTCCTGTACGTACCTGATCCCTTCCTGAGCAGCAGCACCCGGCTGATTCATCTGGACAGCAGTACGAGGGAGGTGGAGAAGGTATACCCGACGGAGATTGGCATGATCGCCGACCCCAAAGCGGGTCTCAGGGACCTGGCCGATGCCCTCCGGCAGGAGATGTCCGGCTCCGCGCAAGAAGCCGCTAGGACCAGGTCGGCTTCCATAGGCGACGAGAAGAGCCGTGCGAGAGCCGCCTACCAGGGCCGCGTAAAGGAGAGGTGGGACAGGGAACCCATGTCCGTGGAGCGCATGATGGCAGAGTTGGCCCAGGCCGTGCCCGCGAACGCCATCATCGCCGACGAGGCTATCACGTCTCGGGGGGCGCTCCAGGGGGCCATGGACTTCGACGAGCCGGGAAGCATCTATGGGATTCGAGGCGGCGCTTTGGGATGGGGGATGCCGGGCGGTCTGGGCATCAAGCTAGCCAACCCCGACCGGCCCGTGGTGGCGGTTGTGGGAGACGGGTCATCCCTATACAGCTTCCAGGCCCTCTGGACGGCATCTCGCTACAACATCCCCATCACTTGGGTCATCTGCAACAATCGCACCTACAGAATCCTCAAGGTGAACATGGAAGTCTATCTCAGGGATATGCTCAAGGACACCGAGAGAAAGAGCGACTACATAGGGATGGACTTCTCCCCACCCCTGGACCTGGCAAAGATAGCCGAAGGCTTTGGCGTGCATAGCCGGCGGGTGGACAAGCCATCGGAGCTGAGGTCTGCCTTGGACGAGGCCCTGGGCCTGGGCAAGCCCGCCCTGGTGGACGTGGTCATAGATGGCTCTCTGTAGAGAGGTATAGGGAACATCCCAACAAGCCGTGCGTAGGGAGTCGAAAGAGGCCATTGAGGGACGTCACCCTCACCCCAACCCTCTCCCGGCGAGGGGGCAGGGACTCCCGCTTTCGCGGGAGTCCCACTGATCACCGGGCACTGATCCCTGACCATTGTCAGAGTAGGCACAGGCAGCCGTGAGATAGACCTCATGCAGCCCTAGGGACCTTCACCCCGGGCGTTTTCACCCGCACGCTATAGAGGGAGGTGCGGGCAGTCAGGAACAGCGTCCGGCCGTCGGAGCCGCCGAAGGCGCAGTTGGCCGGCACCTCGGGCGTGACAATAGTCCCGAGCAGCCTCCCGTCCTTGTCGAACACGCACGTACCCCCATTGCCCGTACAGAAGACCTGCCCCTGTGTATCCACCTTCATACCATCGGGGACTCCCTCTTCTGCCGAGGACATATCCGCAAAGACCCGGTTATTGCTGAGCGTCCCGTCGGGCGCCACGTCAAAGGCCCGGATTTTCCGGTGAGTGCAGACCTCGCCTCGTTCCTCCTCCTCCAAACACCGCGCGTCCAGGCGGCTGATGGCGACGTAGAGGATGGACTCGTCCGGGGAGAAGGCCAGCCCGTTGGGGTACTCGCACTCGTCGGTAGCCAGGTGAAGCTGGCCGTCGGGGTCGACGCGAAACACGCCGGAGAAGCCGATCTCCCGCTCCTCCGGAGGGACTCGCCCGCCCGGATCGGTAAAGTAGATGCTCCCGTCGGAGCTCCCGACCACGTCATTGGGCCTATTCAGCCGTTTGCCCTCCCACCTGTCGGCCAGGGCCGTTGTAGTCCCGCCCTGCTCCGTGCGAGTCACCCGCCGGTTGCCGCCCTCACACGTAATCAGCCGGCCCTGGAGGTCGAAGGTCAGTCCATTGGCCTCGCTGGTGTTCTCCTGGAGTACCTCCGCCTGGCGTCCGGGGACCCACCGGAGGAGCCGGCTCCTTCGAATGTCCACGAAGTAGAGGAACGCATCGGGGTGCCACAGAGGTCCTTCGGTGAAGATAAAACCCGTAGATATTCGCTCAGGTTCGCCGTCCAGAATAGCGGACAAGTCATCACTCATAGCAACGCCTCCTAAAAGTCCACGCTCATTTAAGCCCGGCCCCAGCCTTCACAGCCATGCGCCGGGACTGCTATAATCATAGCAACGCCGGAGCAGCCCGTAAAGGAAGCAGGCGTCTTTCGGAGGGCCTTTCGATTCTTGACGTTAGGTGAACGCATATCTGCCCTTGGTAGGCAGACCCTCGCTGCGCGTCATTCCGAAGGGAGCGAAGCGGAGTGAGGAATCTAAAATGCTTCTCTAGCAAACCGACATCGAGGAGAAGGACTTTAGACCCTTCTCCCCGCTCAGAGCCTGCCCCTGGCTTGAACAGGGGGCGACAATGAAAAGGCCCTGGTAAAGAAAGCCGGTAAAGTAGGAAAGAAGAAGCAGTATCTCATGGACGACGCTGTTCAGAGAGCCTTGGAAAACGACCTGGTAATTGACATCACCACAACCGGCAAGAAGACGGGTAGACCCCGCCGCAAGGAGATATGGTTTCACAACATAGGCGGCGAGCTATACATCACCGGCACGCCCGGTCGCCGAGACTGGTACGCCAACATGATAGCCAACCCGGAATTCACCTTCCACCTCAAGCAGAGCACGCGGGCGGACCTGCCGGCCAGGGCCACACCCGTCCTGGACACGGCCAGACGCCAAGAGGTTTTCCAGAGAATCCACGAAGTCTCCCAGAGCCGAAGGACCATGAGAATGAACGTGGACGAGTGGGTGGCGAGAAGCCCTCTCGTCCACGTCGAGATCATCTCGTCATAGCAGGCAAGGCGACCGGCCTGGCGCCTGCGCAAGCCTTTTTTGATGACGCCTGGACTTCCCCACCGTCACCCCCCTGCTTTCGCAGGGGCAGGTCCCGCGAAGCTTGTCCCCGTGAAAACGAGGAGCGAGAGTCCAGAAGCCGGGAATATGGATTCCGGCTCAAAGCTTGCCCCGTACTGGATACGGGGGCCGGAATGACGGGATGGGAAATGCAGGCTATTTTCACGACCAATGAGTGGCCGCCGGTCTGCGCAAACCTTCGATAACTCCTGGGCGAGTGAAGGCTACCAAGAAGGGGACGCTATGGAGAGCAGGGAGGCAGGTAAAGGGTACAGGGTACTGGTGACGGACTACGTGTGGCCCTCGCTGGAGCCGGAGCGAGAGGTCATGGCCTCCATCGGGGCTGAACTGGTGGTGGCGCCAAACGGCGAGGAAGAGACCCTGGCTTCCCTGGCCGAAGACGTTGACGGCATCCTTACGTGCTTTGCCCAGGTTACGCAGAAGGTCGTGGAGTCGGCCCGGAGATGCGTGGTAATCGGGCGGTATGGCGTGGGGGTAGACAACATTGCCGTGGAAACGGCCACCAGCCTGGGCATGGTGGTCACCTACGTGCCCGACTACTGCGTTGACGAGGTCTCCGACCATGCCCTGGCTTTGCTCCTGGCCTGGAACCGCCGGGTCCCCCTCTTCGACTCCGCCGTGAAGCAAGGCCGGTGGCACGTAGAGCTTACCATGCCCATCCTCCGCCTGCGCGGCAGCAAGATGGGAATTATCGGCCTGGGCAGAATAGGAAAGGCCCTCTCCCGCAAGGCCGTGGCCTTCGGCATGCAGGTGCTTGCCTCCGACCCCTACGTCTCCCCGGAGGCGGCTGCCGAGAGCGGGGCGCAGCTTGTTGATATGGCCGCGCTGCTGAGGGAGTCCGACTTCATCTCAATTCATACGCCCCTGGCCCCTGAGACGCACAATCTCATCGGGGAAAAAGAGCTGTCCATGATGAAGCCGTCGGCATTCCTGATTAACGTGGCCCGTGGACCCCTTGTTGATGAGGAGGCCCTTTACGCGGCGCTCAAGGAGAAGAGGATTGGGGGCGCAGGGCTGGATGTCCTGGTGCAGGCCCCTCCCCCGGCCGACCACCCCCTGTTGCAGTTGGACAACGTGGTGCTGACCCCCCACGTAGCTTTCTTTTCCAGAGAGGCGGTCCAGGAACTACAGGTACGCGCATCCACCGAGGTTGCCCGGGTCCTGACCGGACAGATGCCCGACAACGTGATTAACCCCGGCGTCCTGTCGCAGAGCAATGCCAGGGTTGTCCTGCAATGATGTGTCCAGCGCCGGAGACCGGACCGGATGCCGTGCCCATGCGCTGAGTTGGCCTTGTCTACCAATCACCGCTTGACTGACGGACAGAGACACGGCACGACCTTCAACCGCTCTTGACACCCAACGAATGCCGTAGACAGGGCTGCCCGCCCGGCTGAGACGGGCACTGCACTCGATACCAAGGAAGGAACGAGGTAAGACGTTGCTGGGCGCGATACGCAGCTTGAGGCCGTGGCAGGCGGCGGCCCTGGTCTTGGCGCTGGCGGTGGGAATCGGAGTCGCCTACGCTGCCTACCGGTTCGCCACCGGGACGGAGGACGACGGACTCGACGAAGACCAGCATCTTTACGCAGTCGCAGCCGGCGACCTGGTGAACGAGGTGTCTGTGAGCGGTAGCCTTGTCTTCCCAAACCGCGAGACGCTGAGCTTCGGAGTGCAGGGAACGGTGGGACGAGTCGCGGTCGGCGAGGGAGACTCCGTCGCAGAGGGGCAGCCACTGGCGGTCCTGGATGAAGAGACAATAGCAACGTTGGAGAAGGCAGTGGCCCAAGCCGAGGTCAATCTCCGCGACGCGCAGGATGCGCTGGACAAGGCCCTGACCCCCCATACCCCGCTCGACGTAGCCCAGGCAGAGGCGGACGCGGCCAACGCCGAAGCGGACCGCAAGGACATGGAGGAGGACCTGGCCGAGCTAGTGGAACCTCCCTCGGCCCACGCCCTGGCAAAGGCAGAGGCAAATATCGCCTCAGCCAGGCTTTCGGTGACGGAGGCCGAAGATGCCCTCGAAGCCTCAGAAGCCGCAATAGAGCCTCCCTCCTACCACGAGGTACTTCGCGCGGAGGCGAAGGTCACGGACGCAAGGGTCGAAGTCGCCGAGGCGTTTGAGGATCTGAAAGACCTGCTGGACGGCTCGGACCAGGACGCGGTGTCGGAGGCCAGGTCCAAGATTAGCTCGGCCCGGAACGCCCTGAGGGTCGCCAGGCTGGACCTCGCCCTCACCAGGGACGACTGGTCCAGGAAGCTCGACGAGGCAGCCGATACGCTGGAGGAGGCCCTGGACGCCTACGCGGACGTCTTCCTCAAATGGCTGGGAATAGAGCTAACCGAGACCGAGCGCAACACCGACGCGGACACCCTCCTGGAGTCCTGGAATGCCGACCTCGCGTCGCTGCTGGTCCCGGAGCCTCGATTCGCTGACCCTGTATCGCTCCTCGACGACCCCGCGACCCGCTGGGACGAGCTAACGGTCTACATCTGGGCCAACTTCTTCCCGGGCAAGATCGTCGCCTCATGTGACGCCGAGACAAGCCTCGTCCAGGGGGAATCGTGCATAAAAAGGGAGATGGACGACGCCTGGGAAGAGGTCGGCCCCGCCGTGGACAACCTCGAAACGCTCAAGACCGAGGAGGACAAGGCCGTATCGAATGTCGAATTGGTCGCAACCGGCGCAGAAGATGACCTGGCCAAGGCGGAAGAGGAGCTAGCCGGCCTGTTCGTAGCGCCCAGCCCGCTGGACATAGAGTCAAAGCGCATGTCGCTGGCGCTGGCAAAGTCTTCGCTGCAAGAATCCAAGGACGAGCTGGCCGAGCTGAAGAGCGGACCCGGCGCGCTGGAGGCACTGGAAACAGAGGACAGGGAGAAGCAGCTAGCCCTTGCCAAGGCGGACCTGACCCAGGCCGGGGAGGAGTTGGCCGGGCTGCTGGCGGACCCGGACGCGATAGACGTGACCGCCGGACGCAAGAAGGTCGCGCTTGCCAAGGCGAAGCTCGCGGACGCCAGGGAATCCCTGGCGGAGATACTCGAAGGGGCCGACCAGGCCACCGTGGCCCTCAGAGAGGCCGACGTGACCGCAGCATCGGCGGCCCTCGCCTCGGCCCGGAGCGGGCTGGCCCAGGTAACGCTCATCGCACCCTGGGCCGCCGTGGTCTCGGCCATCGAGGTGGAGCCGGGGCAGCAGGTGAGCGCCGACACCGAGGCATTCGAGATCGTTGACCAGTCCATCGTCGAGATGGACGGAGTGGTGGACGAGATTGACGTGCTCTTGGTCCGAGAGGGCTCGAGGGCGTCCGTGACGATGGACGCCCTGCCGGGACAGGTCCTGAAGGGCGTCGTGTCGGAGATAGCGACCGACACCGGCGGCCGAGATGACGGCGCTTTCAGCCAGCAGGGCTTCATCACCGGCGTCGTCAGGTACGCGATCAACATACGCGTGGAGGCGCCGCCGGGTCTGGAGCTTCCGGAGGGGCTGAGCGCGGTCGCATCGGTGGTCGTGAGGGAGGACCGCGGCGTGCTGCTGGTGCCTCTCGACGCCGTCTCAGGCAGCTTCGAGCAGCCCGTCCTCCGGGTTATGAGGGACGGGGAAATCGAGGAGCGGGCCGTCTCTCTCGGCAACAGCGACGACTTCTGGGTCGTGGTCGAGGAGGGAATTGCCGAAGGCGAGGTAGTGGTAATGCAGTACCGGCAGCCGGGCGAAGGCTTCGGATTCCCAAGGGGGGGCTTCCGCCCCATCAGGTAGCCGCCCCGCCCATAGCCAGGACCCAGGACTTGCGAAAGATGATCAAGCTGGAAGACATAGCAAAGCTCTACCGCATGGGGAAGGTCGAGGTCCCCGCGCTGAATGGAGTGTCGCTGTCCGTAGGGCGCGGGGAGATGGTGGCCATCATGGGGCCTTCGGGCTGCGGCAAGTCCACCCTCATGAACATGATCGGCTGCCTGGACGTCCCGACCTCCGGCAGGTACTTCCTGGAGGGTGAGGAGGTGGGGACACTGGGAGAGAACAGGCTGGCCGAGATTCGGAACCGGAAGATTGGCTTTGTGTTCCAGACCCACAACCTGCTGTCTCGCCTCACGGCACAGGCTAACGTGGAGCTACCCATGCTGTATGGCAACGGCAGGGGCCGGAAAGGTCGAGCGCGAGAGGCCCTCGAACGCGTCGGCCTGGGCGACCGGGCCGGGCACCGTCCCACCGAGCTATCCGGCGGGGAGCAGCAGAGGGTCGGGATAGCGCGGGCGCTGGTCAGCGACCCGACGATTCTACTGGCCGACGAGCCTACCGGAAACCTGGACAGCCGGGCCAGCCAGGACATCATGGCCATACTCAAGGGGCTGAACGAGGACGAGGGAATGACCGTGATCATCGTGACCCACGAAAGCGACGTAGCCGCCCACGCCGGGCGCGTCGTGTCCATGCTGGATGGGATGGTCGTATCCGATATGGCGGCATCCCATGCTGTGGCATCCCATGCTGTGGCATCTGATGAGGTCGTGGACGCCCCCGAGTCGATCCACCGTGACGACGCGGGCAGGTGAGAGAATACCCCGTGAGTCCCCTCACCATCCTCGCGACGGCGCTGTCCTCCCTGGGGACCAACAAGCTGAGGACGGGGCTGGCCCTTCTCGGGATAGTCATCGGCGTGGCCGCCGTCATATCCATCATGTCGGTGGGGCGCGGCGCTCAGCGGGACATAACGTCGAACATCGAGTCCCTGGGCGCGAACCTGATCTTCGTGCACCCCAGCCAGACGCCCGACGGCAGCGTGGGGACGCTCACCCTTCAGGACGCTTACGCCCTGCTGGACCCGGTCGCTGCTCCGGCGGTGGCCCGGGTCGCTCCGGAGCTGAGCACCTCCGCGGAGCTCGTCGCCGGAAAGGAGAATACCTTTTCCCAGGTACTTGGGGTGACGCCCGATTACGGGGCGGTGCGCAACTACAGCGTGGCCTCGGGCCGGTTCATATCCCCGCTTCATGTGCAGAACGTCTCCGACGTTGCCGTGGTTGGCTCCCAGCTGGCCGAGGACCTGTACGGCTTCCGGGACCCCGTGGGGCAGACGTTGCGCATAGGCGGGCGAAGGTTCACGGTTATCGGAGTCCTGGAGGGCCAGGGCGGTAACAACCCCTTCGACGACTACCGGGTGATGGTGCCGATAACGACCGTGTACTTCAGGCTCGAATCACAACGCACCGTGCAGGGCGACATCACCGTGGAGACCATAAACGTCCAGGCCGCCGAGGGTGCAGCGATAGACGACGCCATCCGTCAGGTCACCGCCACCCTGCGGCTCCGGCATCGGATTACCGGAGAGGACGACTTCATCGTCAACAGCCTGGAGGAGACAATTCAGGCGGTGCAGGAGGCAACCGAGACCTTCGTGATATTCCTGGGTGCGGTTGCCGGCATCTCCCTGCTGGTCGGGGGGATAAGCATTATGAATATCATGCTGGTATCGGTGACGGAGCGGACGCGCGAGATAGGAATCCGCAAGGCAATGGGCGCGAAGCGGCGCGACATCCTCCTCCAGTTCGTGTCCGAGGCGACGCTGCTGAGCTTCGGAGGCAGCATAGTCGGAGCTATAGCCGGACTGGCCATCTCAAAGGCCCTGAACGGGCTGGACCTGGGTGGAGCTGGCGAGGAGGGCTTCCGGACGGTCGTCACGGGGGACATCGTAGCTATGGCCATGGCAGTAGCCGTCGCGATAGGGCTTTTCTTCGGAATATACCCTGCCGCCAGAGCGGCCAACCTGCATCCCATCGAGGCCCTGCGCTATGAGTAGGACCCTGGGAGGAGAGGAGGCGGGGGTTGAGTAGCAAGAGCTTCATGCTGGCCTTGGCGGTCGTCCTGGTGCTGGGAGTCGCCATCGGGGGCGCGTTCGTCGCGGGGCTGGTCGTCGGCGGCAGTTCGGACGACGAGGAATCCACCGCGAACGTCCTCACGCTGCCCTCGCCCGGAGGCTCCGGGGCGGCGTCAGGGACCTACAGGGCGTCGTCGGGGGACATGCAGTCCCCGGGCCAGATTCTTCAACGGGTCGAGTCCGGCGAGATGAGCCAGGAGGAGGTGCGGGTGCTCCGGCGGACCCTGGGCGAGGGCTTTGGCGGGCCGGGCGGTGTGGGTGCCGGAGGCCTGACGGGTAGGGGGGTTCTCATCGGCACGGTGGAGTCCATCGGGGACGGCAAGATTACCATCAGCACGGTCCAGGGTCCGTCGGTGGAGGCAAACATCGTCCCGGAGACTGCAATACTACGCCCGGAGGTCTTGACCCTGACCCTGGACGACCTGAGCGAAGGTCTCCAGGTGCAGGTCTCCGGCGCGCCTAACGAGGCGGGCGTCGTGGAGGCTATGTCCATCTTCGTCGTCCCGGAGGGAGACGGAGGGTTTGGCGGACTCGGTGGATTCGGCGGCAGGGGGACCGGAAGCGGAGAGCCCGGCGGCGGGCAGTAAGTACCATCCAGGAGGGTGTTTACAAAGTGCCTTTCCCCTAGTGGGAGAAGATTAGAGCCTGCCCTGAGCGTAGCGTGAGGGATGAGGGAGCGCTATCACATCACCCTCACCTCAATCCTCTCCCATCAAGGGAGAGGCGGCACTTGGGCAACACCTTGGGAAACACCCTCTTAAACCTGATACCCGATCTGGGCGGTTGCCATCGGCTTGAACATGCACCCTTCCACGAAGATGTCAAAGAAGTCGCCGGTCGTCTCCAGCTCTATGTGCTCAATCTGCCGTACCGTCTGCTCCATCCTTCGCCTCATCCGACCGGATAGCAGCATGATGGTCGCACCCTCCAGGGAAGCGTTGCCCACCTTGGAGACCTTCTCCCTGGGCAGGCTTGGGATGAACCCGATGGCCGCGGCGTTTTCCGCGTTGACGTAATTTGCAAACCCGCCGGCCAGGTACAGCTTCTTGATCGCGTCCAATGGCGCCCCGTAGCGGCGTAGAGTAATCCACTGTCCACAGTAGTTGGCCGCCTTTGCCTGGGCCAGGGCGCTTATGTCCGCCCGAGACAGGGACATGCCTCGCTCCGGCACAAAGGGGAACTCCCTGCTGCCGTCGCCAAAGACCCCCAACTCACTCATCTTCTGGGTGCGCCTTAGCTCGGCCAGCAGGTCTATAAGACCGGACCCGCAGATGCCCTGGGGTTCCCCGTCACCGATGGTCCGGCAGCGGACCTCGTCGTCCTCAATCTCGACAGCCTCCACCGCGCCATAGTAGCCCGGCATACCGTAGGTGACGTGTCCGCCCTCGAACGCGGGGCCGGCCGGGCAGGAGGCGGCCATCATGTGATGCCGGTTCCCGACGACGACCTCGGTGTTGGTCCCCACGTCAATCAGCATCACCACGTCCTCTTCCTCGTCCATACCAATGGCCAGGAGGTCGGCAGCCACGTCCGCGCCCACATGGCAACCCACCAACGGCCCCCCGTAGACGTTAGCCCCGGGGAAGACCTGCAGGTCCAGGTCTGCGGCCCTGACGTTCAAGGCCGTTGTATCCCTTTCACCCATCGCCATCCGGTACTCGGTGACGGACTTGTATGGCTTTTCCCCGATGGACTGGACGTCAATACCAAAGAAGAGGTCGCGTATCGTCGTGTTACCAACTATGACCACCTCGTATATCTGCCGCCGCCGGACCCGCATACGCCTGCACATATCCCTTATCTCATAGTTCAGGGCCGAGATAATGGCTCTATGCAGCTCGCCGTGAAACTCGCCGGCGTCGTAGGAAATGCGGTGCATGACGTCGCTACCCCCGAACCGCTGCGGGTTTTCGAAGGAGCCGGTGTAAAGCACCTCACCGCTTTCCAGGTCCACCAGGTTGAAGACGACGGTGGTGGTGCCTACGTCAACGGCCATGCCGTACATTTTCCCGCGAAAGTCGTCGATGCACTCTCCCGCGTGGTAAACGCCGTCGTTCCGGCGTACTGTCAGCGGACCTACAGTCACACTGCGGCGGGCAGCGTCGCGCAGTATCTTGGGCTGGCGACGAAGCAGTGCGAACTCGATGGCTGCATCGCCATTGAGGACCCTGGACTGGCAGGCAAGGCGAAAGTTGTCCCGGAGAAACTTTTCCGCCTCTCCGGGCGGACTCAGCGCCTCCATGCCGCGCCGGACCTCCACGACGCACTCGTGGCACTCCCCGTTACGACCGCAGGACGTGGGTACTCTGACCTTCAGGACATCGGCGTGGTCGAAGAGGGTCTTGCCGGGGAAAAGCTCCAGCTCGCGGCTACCGTAGTAAAGTGGAGACATAGAGAAGTGGCTATCCGAAGTATATAGCAATCAGGGGCGGTCAGGGTCCTCTCCTGGTCACTTTCAGAGAGAATGGTCTTGGACTTATTGTCAGTCCAAACACCTCGTCTTCCGGCAGCCGGCCCCCCGCCGGACCCGGTACGCTGAACTCGTACCGGTGCAGCAGTCTGCTGGCATGGTACCACACCACCATCTCCCCGAATCGCCATCCGGGACATGACCTGCGGCCCACTCCGAAGGGGATGAAGGCACCGCTTGTCACGGCCGGCGGGTGCGACCCGTCTTCCAGTGGCAGGAACCTGTCTGGAATGAACTCATCGGGGGAGTCCCAAAACCTGGGGTCGTGGTGTATCGAGTATATGTTCCCCAGCACCTGGGCGCCTTCGGGGATGGTGAACCCGCCTATATCGTAGGATGTTGATGCTTTATGCGGTACTCCAAGGGGGCCAACCGTGCGATACCGCATGTTCTCCAGGACCACCGCATTGAAGTAGGGAAGTCGCTCCCGGTCTTCCAGGGTCGGCCTGCTTTCCGGGCCGATGACCCGGTCCAGCTCTTCGTGGACTTTGCTTTGAATCTCAGGGCGATTGGCGAGGGCAAGGAGCAGCCAGGTAACGGTCTGGGCCGAGGTGTCAATTCCCGCAGCCATCAGGTCGCGACAAAGACGCTGGATTACCTCCTCCGTAATCTCTCCCTCTTTCTCCTTGGCCAGCATTACGTCAACCAGGCAGGTCGGGTTTTCAATGTCGAGGCCGGGGCGGACCCTGTCAATCAGAAATCCGATGAGGGCCGTCTCGGAAACATCCAGCTTTTTCGCTTCACTTATGACGCTATTGGGAAGTATCTTCAGCCAGGGGATATAGTCCGCCAGGTTGGTGGCCGTGGCATTCTGGAAGACCCAGAAAACGCTCTTGAGCAATTGTTCCCGCTTCTCTTCGAACTCGGCGGTGTCTTCTCCACCCTTGCCGAATATGGCGCGAAACATTATCATCGCGTTGCTACGGGGGAGCATCTCGAGAGGTTCCACCAGCCTCCCGGAATCGCTCCTCTCCCCCACTTCCTTGACCAACTCGTCTACCACTTCCTCCACGTGATGCTCACGGATTTGCTGGAGGTTTCTCCTGCTGAGCAGCTCTCGGTTGGCAAAGCGTTGCAACCGCCTCCAGTGCTCTCCGTAGGGGGCCATGACCAGGTCGGTGCCGTGATGGGTCAGTATGTCAAATACCTGGCTCATCCACCGGTCGGATAGCTCGGCCTTGTCGAAGGCCTCCCTCATCAGGTCGGGATGACTGATAACAACGGTTGGCACGCTCCCGAACCGCAGCATACAGATGTCGCCGTACTGCTTGGCGATGCGGTGAATGGCAAGATGAGGACTATTGGCAACGCTGAGCAATGATCCCAGGATGGGCAGCCCTGTGGGACCCGGCGGGGCCTTGCTGACAGGTGCTACAGAGGTCTTCTCGCTCATTCCGGTCCTCCTTTCTGCCTGTTGCAGACAGGACACCTCATCTCATCTCAGGGATCAATCTCCCACGCACTGCGATAGTCCAGCTTATCGCTGCCGGTGCATATGGGCAACTCATTGGACCCCCCAGGAGACACCCCGGAGATGAGCAGTTGGTTGCGGCAGCCGAAGCTGGCCGTGCAGCGGTCGTGCTGGTCCTTGTAGGGGCAGCGCCGGGTTGAAACCTCGCTCGCGACCCCCGCCATGTCTTTGTAGATGTCCCACAGCCGGGCCAGACTATCTCTCAGCCTCTCCTTGTCCACGCCTTCAGAGTCAGGCATACGGGCCTACCTCACCTCGCCTTGCCTCATCTTACTTCGAGGGGTGCAGACTCTGGTCTAGCGACCCCCAGAAGCTCCTTGGCCTTCTCTACGCAAGCAATGGCGTCCTTGCCGTAGCCGTCCGCCCCCATGTCCTCGGCGAACTCCTCGGTAACCGGCGCTCCTCCCACCATAATCTTCACGCTGTCGCGGAGGTCTGCGTCCTCAAACGCCTGGATGGTCCTGCCCATATTGGGCATCGTGGTGGTGAGAAGGGCCGACATCCCGACGACATGGGCGTTATGCTCGTGTACCGCGTCAATGAACTCGTCCGGCTTGGTATCCACCCCCAGGTCGTGGACGGTGAAGCCGGCGCCTCGCAGCATCATGATGCACAGGTTCTTGCCGATGTCGTGGAGGTCTCCCTTGACGGTCCCCATCACCACCGTGCCCAGGGGTTCGATGCCGGAGGCGGACAGAATCGGCTCCAGGTGCACCATTCCCGCCTTCATGGCCCGCGCGGCGATTAGCACCTCCGGAACGAAGATGATGTTGTCCCGGAACTTGATGCCCACCAACGCCATGCCTGAGACAAGCCCGTCATCCAGCACAATGTTGGCCGAGTAACCTTCGTCAAGGGCCTCTCTGGTCAGGCGGTCCACGTCATGCTGATTGCCGATAATCAAGGCGTATGCCATCTCCTGCATGAGCGGGTCGGCTTTATCGAATATACTCCGGAGGTTGCCCAACTCGGAGGGACGGGTCACATGCTCCAGTTCCTTCATCAGACCTTCATTGACAATCGCCATCGGCAAGCTCCTCGGGGTCCGCCTAGGTTTGAAATACAATTATTGGGGCTGGGCCGCCATTTGTCAACGAAGACTAGCCGTGGGTACAGGGCTATCGCATTTGGATTTTGGTGAATTGGGATAGCAATGTGGCCAGGTAACTGTTGTTCCACCCGGCCCGTTTCAGTTTGCCTCTCATGGATCCTTTGGAGGGTTCCAGCCGGGCCAGATTAAGCGCCAGTTTGCGTAGCAGAGCCAGATTGTCCGGGCAGTTGTCCTTCCGGTTTCGGGACTGGTCCTCATTGAACACCACGTCCAGCACCCAGTGCAGTTGGTTCTCGATTCCCCAGTGGGCCCGTGCGATTTGGTTAAACCGCTCCGGCGGGAATGCCTGGCTCAGCAGGTAGTACCGGCTCTCGACGCTGCTATGGCCTCCCTCCTGTCGACTGGCGGTTATCTTCCCCACTGCCGCCAGTCCGGGCCACTGGTGCCGCTCCTGCAGCCAGGCCACGTCGCTGCTTATGCTGGCCGTCCGGGTCTCGATACGCCCGTGCCCCTTGTTGGTCTGGCTTGCCTCTGCCACGGTCGTGGCCGAATCGTCAAGGAACAGGCGCACATCATCGTTGAGAGACCCCTGATTCCCCTTCAGGGCCAGCACGTAATCGGCCCCTTGGTCCAGCGCCTGCTGGGACGGCCGTCTCTGGCAGTGCATGGCGTCAGCGGTGACCACCATTCCCGGCAGGGCCAGCATTTCCAGGAGTTTGGGCACGGCGGTGATCTCGTTGGACTTGCCATCCACGGCCAGTTGTCCCATCACCAGACGCTGTTCTGCGGCCCAGGCATTGACCAGGTGCAGAGGCGATTTGGCCTCGGCGCGGTCATAAGAGCGGCGCAGCGTCTTGCCGTCTATGGCCAGCACACCCTCGCAGCCTTGGGCAAACTGGTGCATGAACCCCAGAAACCACTTCTGGAATGCCTCCGGGTCCAACAGGCGGAACACTCTGGAGAAGAGCCTGCCCCCGCGAAAGCGGGGGTGTCGTGGCTGGGAATTCCATTCCTGAGCGGCAGGAAGGATTCCAAGAACTCCCGTTTGGAGTGCCCGAAGAGGGCCATGTCGGTACAGGTCTCCCCCCCACACAGTATGGTGCATAAGGCAATGACCAGTATGTCGTGCAATGAATGCCGGCCTGCGTTTCCACTCCGGGGATCCTCCAAGGGGTCCAGATCGTCGATCGCCATCCCCATCACCACAACCTCCACACTTCCCCTCAATCAACCACTCCAAGAACGCCCCTATTATCTATCACCCGAACACCCTCCCATATCTCCCTTTCAAATGCGATAGCCCTGCTGGCGGTCACCTTACCTATTGCTTTCAAGCCGGGCCAGTGGTGTATATCCTGCAGCCAAGCGACATCGCCACTCACGCTGGCGGTGTGGGTCTCGACTCGGCCGTGCCCTTTGCTCACCTCGGTAGCCTGAGCCAAGGGAGTGTCCGGGTCATCCAGGAACAAACGCACCTCGTCGTTCAAGGTTCCCTGATTGCCCTTGAGGGCCAGTACGTAGTCCGCCGATTGCTCTCTTACCAGTTGGGCCACCTGGCGTTGACAGTGCATGGCATCGGCGGTGACCACCGTCCCCGATAAAGACAGCAGTTCCAAGAGCTTGGGTACGGCGGTGATCTCGTTGGATTTGCCCTCCACGGCCAGTTGGCCCAGCACCAGCCGCTGCTCCGCAGCCCAAGCGCTGACCAGATGCAACGGGGAGGTCCCTTCCGCCCGGTCGTAGGACCGGCGCAGGGTCTTCCCGTCTAGGGCCACCACTCCTTGGCAACCTTGGGCGAACTGTTCCATGAAGCCCAGAAACCAGGTGTGGAACGCCTCCGGGTCCAGCAACCGGAACACTCGGGAGAAGAGCCTGCCCCCGCGAAAGCGGGGGTGTCGTGGCTGGGAATCCCGTTTTCCAGCTTCAGAAAGCGCTCAAGAAACTCGCGCTTCGCTCGCCCAAACAGGGCCATGTCGGTGCAGGTTTCCCCACCGCACAACAGAGTGCACAGGGCTATAACCAGTATGTCGTGCAACGAGTGATGCTGGCCGCTGACCCTCCGTGGGTCGTTCAGACCCTCAAACACATTCTCCATTTCCCCCATCACGCCTTCCTCCACCCAATTGCCTAACTTCTGCTACCTATCCTCGGCAGCCCTTTTCTATTCTAATCACCCTCTATTTCCTCATGCGATAGCCCTGGGGAGTTGGCGAGCTGCTCTGGCTGTGACCTGGCAACGGAGGGCACAATGGAGCTTCAAAGCGGTGAGTTGCCAAATTGGACGTGAGGCTAAAGCAGCGACTTCAAGGGCGATGCGGCGTGGTGAACAGGTGGTCTGCTACCACAGAGAACAATTCGGGTCCGAGGATCCCGCCATTGTTATGGCCGGTAGTAACGGCATGAACCTAGTTCCCCGAATCAGTGAACTCTTGAAGGTCGTCACCGGGTGGTAATCCACACAAGAGCCGAAGGCACACGGTGGTTATAGCTTGAAGTCTCTTTAGGAGTTCTTGGAATTGCTGGTCGTCAAAAGCGACAAATGCTCTACCTTCATGCACAATTCTCTTGCGTTCTCCATATATGCGCCCGATGCGTAGCTTGTCCTCCACTTCTTGTGGGCTTAGTTGCGAACACACTTGATCACTCAGAACTTGTTTGATGCTTCTGACAATGTTGGTGGCCCCTTGCCCGGGGAAGATTTCCAGCACGGTCCACCAGAACAAGAACTTATCCACAAGGTTCATTGCTTCGCACCCACGTCGATACCACCGAGAAGCCAATTGGAAGCGCATTCGCTTTTCTGGGATAAGTTGTTGAGCGAAAGATATGTCACTAGTGCTGTGTCACTGGTGATTTGATATATGAACTGGCAGAGTGTAACCTGGTTGCATGAAGAAGCGATACATTGTAGCTCTTACTCAGGCGCAACGGGGACAACTCCAGGACTTGATTGCTGCGGGTATTGGACCAGCCAGGGCATTGGCCCACGCCCGAATCCTGCTCAAGGCAGACCAAGGATACCAAGGCCCCGGATGGAAAGATAAAGACATTGCGGCAGCGGTGGAGGTTAGCTGCCCCACCATTGGCCGGGTCCGCCAGCGGTTCGCCACCGTCGGCCTGGAAGCAGCCTTATACCGGCTTCCACCTGACCGCCTGTACCAGAGGAAGCTAGATGGACGCCAGGAGGCCCACTTGGTGGCGGCAGCCTGTGGCACACCGCCGGAAGGCCAGGGCCGCTGGACCCTGCGGTTGCTGGCTGACCGAATGGTGGAACTGGAACACCTGGACTCCCTATCGTATGAGACGGTGCGCCGGGTGCTCAAAAAACTGTCTCAAGCCCTGGCTGAGGAAGCAGTGGGTTATTCCTCTCAAAGCCAACGGGGAGTTTGTCTGGCGGATGGAGGACGTGCTGGCGGTCTACACCCGTCCCTATGACCCCAGATTCCCCCAGGTATGCCTGGATGAGGCCAGCACCCAGTTGTTGACCCATGGCCGACCTCCCCAGCCACCCCAACCGGGGCGGCCGGCCCGTCAGGACTATGAATATGGGCGCGCCGGAGTGGCCAACCTGTTCATGTGCTATGAACCCCTGGCCGGGCGGCGGCGGGTGATGGTGCGGGAGCGGCGCACCAAGGCTGACTGGGCCTGGTGCATTAGAGAGTTGTTGGAGGAACATTATCCGCAAGCGGAGCGGTTGGTATTGGTTTTGGACAACCTCAATACCCATACTCCCGCCTCCCTTTACGAAGTGTTCTCTCCTGAAGAGGCTTGGCGGCTGGCCCAGAGACTGGAAATTCACTATACCCCCAAGCCTTTAGCCACCCGGCTTGACCGGGTGGACGGCAGTTGGTTGAACATGGCGGAGATTGAGTTGAGCGTGCTGGCCCGCCAGTGCTTGGACCCGCGCATCCCGGACGAAGAAACCCTGGTCTGGGAAGTGGCTGCCTGGGAGGAGGCGCGCAATGCCCAGGGAAACCCGGTGGACTGGCGTTTTACCACCGCCGATGCTCGTATCAAGTTGAAGCGCCTATATCCTTCAATTCAGGAGTGACACACCACTAGCCAGTCCTTCTGATAATTGAGAAGGAGTGACTCCGGGAGACGCTGTAAGGGTTCTAGGTCCTTCATCCCACAACATCTGCATGTCATGAGTATTGACCGGACCTTCATAGAACTTCTCGTTAAGCACGTGTGGGAATCGTAGTGTGATTAGACTGGCTACTTCCGCAACCCTCAGAGCCACGCTCTGTCGTTCAGACTCAACCGTAGGGTCTGCCTCAGTCTCAACGAAAATGCAGGGGCCTTGAGGTACGTTGACACTTCTCTCGCCAAGGGTCATCATGGCCTGGCTTGGACGGATAGTTACTATCGGTACCGAGTAAGAGAATGAGAAGGGGCCATTCTCTACTCTCAACCGGACGTCGTTCATTTCGGTCATCACGCTGTCCTCGGGGGGAACCACGGAGCCGCGGTAAATCGCAACGTAGAGAACCCGACGAGGCTTCATTAAACTCCTTTCGCATGCTCTGTGATGCAGAACGATCGCTTCTCAACTGCGGATATCTATCGCAGGAATGCTAAACGCCTCTGGCTTATCCACGATCTTATTCTTCTTGCCACTCCACAGCGATCCCTAGCTGGTTGAATCCTTCGACGATTCGCTGGTTCAGGGCTTCTTCGGGAATTCCCGCATCGCTGGACACCTCAATAGTTAAGTTCATCTCGGCTCCTGCATCCTGCTCCTGTAGTACCCTGAAGAGATAGGGCTGAAGATTGCTTGTCTTCGCGACAGACAAGTCTCTCACGCTTACCTTTATGCGCGTAAGACGTTTATGGGGTGCTGGGATGGTAGGGGGCGGCATAGGCCCTTCCTTGATCTGCTCTGCTCCCTCAGAATCTCGCGGTTGCCCATCTAGTTGGGGCCGCGTCTCGTCGCTGGATGAACCTGTGCCCGGATGCAATTCCTCTCGGATCAGGTCAAGCAGGTCGCCTTTGACTAACGACGCGGACCCGTCGAAGAGATTGCTGAGGCCGTCGAACGCCTCGGTAGTCTCAACGAGACTCCGATAGACGTTGGTCTCTGCATCTCCGATGGCGACCGCCCACAGCTTCTGCCCAACCCCTTCCCTGAGGCAGTCTCCCAGCGCCTTCTCTCTATCAGGCAAGATGGGTAGGTACGTCCACTGCGGAAATCGTCGCAGCATCTCGGATAGGTCGAGGGGTCCTGACTCGTCCTTCCATAGGCGGGGTGCTACCTTCGAGTTGAAGTAAACGGCCCCCATCCTGGGCAGCACCTTAGGCGCACCATAGTCCTGATCCGATAGGCGCTTCACAGACCGCGATGCGATGTGCTCTCCCGCCGTTGCGGGCACTGGTAGGGAAACAGACGTGAGTCCAGCCTCATCCGGGTAGAACACCCAGCGATAGGCGGTCGCGACGCTGGTCCGCAGACTGCTCTTCTTGGCGTCGCCTCGGCTTCCTCAGGTCCGCAATCTCTGCCTGGCTCAGTGCCTGCGCCTCTGGGGAGGCCGACACTGCTTCGTAGGCGAGCACCTCTCGGACGGCCTCCTCTGCTTTGCTCCACAGCTCTTGATCGGGCGCTACTAGTAGTCAGTCATGTTTGGGATCGAAGGGATAGAGGCGGTGTAATTTGGTTCGGGCATCCTGAGTCTTGAACCGCCAGTTGATGGTGACCCGCGCCTCGTTTCGCTCCTGCACCGAGGCCCCGACTTCCCGTTGGAGCGATTCTGCGTCGGGGAGCCGCTGCTTCAGACAGGAGCGGGATAGCACGCTGAACTCGATCTCCGCCATGTTCAGCCAACTGCCGTGCTTGGGCGTATAGTGGAACTCCAGCCGTTTAGCTATCCGCCGGGCTTCCGGCGCGGGGAAGGTCTCGTACAACGAAGCGAGGCGATGGGTGTTCAGGTTGTCCAGCACCACCCGCACCACCTCGACCTCCGGGTAGGCCTCATCCACCAGCCAGCGCATCTGGTGGGCGAAGTCCTGCATGGTGCGCCGTTCGGTCACCGCCACCTGCCGCCAGCCAGCCAGGGGCTCACAGGCCACGAACAGGTTGCGGGTTCCCTCCCGCCGGTACTCGTAGTCCCGACGCAGCGGACGCCCCGGCTCGGCAGGGAGAGAGGGCCGCGTCTCGGCTAACAACTGGGTGGAGGTCTCATCAAAGCAGACCACCGGCCGTTGCGGGTCATAGGGTTCGGCGTACAAATCCAGGACGTCCTCCATGTGGGCCACGAAGTCGGCGCTTACCTCGGGGATGCACCACTCCTGCTTCTGCCACGGCTTAAGGACGTTTTTTTGAGCCGCTGGCGCACCGTCTCGTGGGACAAGGATGACGCCAACCCCAACTCCACCACTTTGCCCGCCAGCAAGCGCAGGGTCCAATGGTCATGTCCTTCCGGCGCTGGGCTACAGGCCAAGGCAATCAGAGCCTGCCCCGTACTGGATACGGGGTGGGCTTCGCCCAGGTCCTCCAGCTTCCGGTACCCGTTCGCTTGGACCCGGTCTTGCAGCGCCCCAGCCAACCCAGCTTCGGCAAAGCGGCGCTTGACGCGGAACACCGTGCCCTCGACCACATCCAAGGCTTGCGCCACCCGGGGCGCAGACCAACCTGCATCGGTCTTGAGCAGTATCCGCGCCCGAATAGTCACCCGGGCGGTACTTTTACCAGCCCGAACCAAGTGTTCCAGTTGGTTCCGCTGCTCCGGCGTCAACCTGACTCCGTACTTTTCCCTGACCATACCACCACCTCACTTCAACCCAGTCTGTTGCTCAGTATAGCGCCTTGGTTCAGACTCTTTAAACTACCATCAAAAACAGATTTGACTGACTACTAGGATGAGCGCGTTTCGCCACTGGCGAAGGCCCCCTCCCACGCGGTCCCATAGCTGCCGGACCTTTTCCACGCCGTTGGGTAGTCCGTTACCCTCGCTACCGGCCACGGTGTACCGAGGCTCCAACACAGCGATGGTAGGGTCCGGGTTGTCTGGCAGCTGGCCATCTCCTCCGGCCCACGGCAGTACCCTGAACCCTGTCGCAGCACCTATGGCGCGCTCTACCTCGGCTCGCAATCGCTCAGCTACTATGGATGCTGCCTGACCGTCTGCTGTCTGAGCGATGACGCGATAGATGTTCGGCCTGGTCTGGAACTTAAGCGCCTCACCCTCGCGGTGAACGTACCAGAGAGATTCCTCAAGCGAGCCGAGTATCTCAGTGACGTATTCCGGGCCTATGTTCGGCGCAACGGTTCCGAGACGGAGTTCCTGCAACGTACCGCCGCCGCGCTCCATCCCGCCAAAGGAGTGCATGAGCAAGGTCGTTGCGACGCCGCGGGCAATGTGGAAGCGCGCGTAATCGCCGCCCCTCCTCTCGTCCTGCATGTCGGCGTGAGCATCTCTTCCGATGATGTCCGCCGCCACCACGCCGTCATACCCTCCACCGGACCCGGCTGCGCTGACGATCCTCGTCCGAATCCGCTCCCTCTCCAGATCCACGTGTGCCGACTGTATCGTGTGGGCCTCACGCTGATTCTTCCACTGGTCGGCGACCACACCGGCCAGCAACTGAAGCGTGGCCCGCGTCCTGGGGAAGTCGGGGGCCGTTGACCATTTCTTGTAGAGCACGTCGATGAGCTCTGGATGGAGCGGGTACGCTGCCCTCATCTGGTCCGTGTAGTCGGAGGTCAGCACCGCCGGGTCGTAGAGGCCGGGCGTCTTCTCGTAGACCTGCCTGTAGGCCCGTGCGGCTTGTTCGGCGGCGTCCGCGTCAGTGCTCTCGAAGAGACGCCTGCTCATAAGGACATAGATGTCCTCGTCGTTGACCGGCGTCCGCTTGGAGACCACCCGATCGGCACGCGGCTGCAACTCATCGAGGATGGTCAACTCGTTGCGGAGCTGCTCCGGGTCAAGACCGCCGAACTCGCGGCGGCTCTTGGGCAGGGAGACGAGCACGCACACGCCTGGCATGTTGCTGGCGAGCTGCAGCGTCTCCTGCAGGAACTGGACCGTCTGCCGGTAAAGGTTCTGGGTGCGGCGGACGCTGGAGAAGCGCAGCTTCACGAGGTAGCTCACGATCTCGTCCAGCAGGATCAGGCACGGACTCGCCTGCTCCAGCACCTGCCGAAATACTGCGTTGCCGGGGGCCTCCCCGCGCCCGTCGGAGTCCATGACGCTCATCCAGCTAGAGCTGCCCACCTGGTGTGCCAGCGCGCCCCAGAGACTACTGACAGAAGCGCCGTCCTCTTTCAGGATCGGTTCAGTACCCATCTCCTGCCCATCGAACACCAGAACGTGGGCTCCGGCAGGAATACTAAGGTTTCGAAGCGCTTCTCGGGCAGCGGAGACTGTCAATGCGGCTTCTCGGCTGTTGATGAGATGGTAGAGCGTCAGGAGGGCGTGGGTCTTGCCTCCACCGAAGGGCGTCTGCACCTCCGTCACCGCAGGCCCTGCGCCGCCGCTCATGCGGCTCACGATGTCGCGCACCATTTGCGCCAGGTTATCTGTGAAGTAAGTGTGCGAGAGGAACCGCACCGGGTCCAGGTATTCGTCACGAGCAGAGCCGGCGAACACCCCGCCAAGCGTGGCTGCAAAGAGCGACTCGTCGATGTGTGCTGGGTCTCGGAAACCCTCGCGGGGTATACAAACCTCCCACCAATAAGGCAGCGCGCCCTGTCTCGACGGCCTCACGGGGCTTGCCTCTACCGGCTCCTCCTTTGCCCGTATCGGCGTCGGCGGGATGCCCAGGATGCTCCGCCGCAAGCTCTCAACCTTCTCCACTTCGGGGAGGCCCGCCGCGTTGAGCAACTGGACCATGGCGTAGAGGGCATGGGTGGCCTCGTCGGTCAAGACATCGCCGCTGCGGGGATGTGCCCAGCCATTGCGAGCCTCTGAGACTTGGATAAGCCATGATTGCGTCTGTCTGAAGTTATGGAATGTGTCCTCGAAAACCGAATCGAACTTCCGTGTTACGACTGGCACAAGCATGTTGGCGTCGATGAGGTCTTCTCTGCCAGCATCGGGCTTCTTGGCGAGCTCACGGTTGACACTCCTTCGCTGGCTGTCGGACAGAGCGGATAGGATGCCCTGCTCCCACCAGTTGTTCGGGTAGGCGTCAATCAACCGCTGCTTCACTAACCGTCGCATTGCGTCGGTGTAGAGCCTCAACCCCTCGCCCAGTACGCTGTGGTTGCTTTCAGTCATCGCCGGACTCTCCCCCTAACACTTGAATGAGACGGTCGGCATAGGGTGACGCATTCCTGACCTTCGCCGGGTCCAGCTTTGCCAGCAGCTCAAAGCTGTGCTTCCCCTTGTTGTATTGTCCCTTGCCCGTATCGCGGGTAGCCTGCTCAAGGCCGTCGAGGACATCTTGCTTGGCGACCTGTTCGATATTCAGGTTAGCAGGAAAGGCCTGCCTTCGGAAACGTTGCCCGTAGAATGATTCCAGGGCATCGGCGTCGGCGAGAAACCATGCTTCCATGACTTGGATCATCAAGTGGCATTGGTCATCGGTGGCACCGCCGGGTCGGTCCCAGTTGTCCCTGATCTTCAGGTGCTGCCACGGTCCCTGTGCGGTTACCTGTCCCTCGGCATCCACAAGGAGCATGGCAATTGCATCTTCATGAGCGTGGGCCGTCCTGAAACTATCGTAAGCGTCGTTGCGGCTACCGCAGGCCACGATCCGTGGCATCCTACCCTGCAACCCAGCTTTCTCAACGAATTCGCTGAAACCTTTACGGCACGCCGTTCTCAGCTCCGCTCTGTCGCCTCCGCCTTCCACGTAGAGACGCACGCTTACCATCGATTCCCTCCTATCTCACCCCGTGTCCAGAGCTCGCCAAGCCGGTAGCTCTGTAGCCAAGGCTTCAGCTCATCCGGGCTAAGCCGGCGGAGTTGTGTAGCCCCCTCGGCCTTCTCGCAGACGGTCACAGCTTCCGGTACGTCCGTAAGTGCATCCACAAGGATGTCTGAGTGAGTGGTGACAAATATCTGGCTGCGGGCAGACGCCTCTACCAGGAGCTTGGCCACCTCGGGGATTACGTCAGGGTGAAGGCCGATTTCTGGCTCTTCAATGCAGATGACGGGAGGCGACGCAGGGTGACAGAGCACGGCGAGCAGGCAGAGGTAGCGCAGGCTCCCGTCAGATAACCGGGTGGCAGGCACGTTTTGGCGGAGGCCCTTTTCGCGAAAGAATATCTGCACCGTGCCTCCGCTTACGGGCGTGATGACATCCTGGAACGAAGGGTAGAAGTCCCTCATGCGTTCCACTACCCGATCCTTCAACTCTGGCTGGTTCAGCATATCGCTGAGCACCAAGCCAAGATTCGAAGCATCTTCTAGCAGGTGGTCCTGTTGAAGATCAGGTTTCTGGGGGAGACGGGGTGGGGTGTGTCGCCCTACGTGCAACTCTCGATAGAAGCGCATCCGCTCGAACCGGTTGGACAAGTATGTCAACTCAGGATAGGAGTCGGGATCCCGCCTCTGCGAGAGAATCGACTGATCTGGCTCCACGTCTTCCCGCATGAGGTTCCGCGTAAACGGAGCGTCTCCCTTCACGTTGATTATAGGGTGGCCTTCCTGGTAGTGGTAGTAAATGTAAGGTCGCACTTCAGATGGACTCAATGGTCTCTCGCTCTCGACTGCCTCGTCTTTGAGCTCGAACCGCGCACGTGCCTCCGAGAACGAAAGCCTGTACCTCAGCGCGACTGATGCTCCGAGGGATTCAATTGTGACGTCTACACTCGCGCTTCGGGTTCCAGTGGCTCCCTTCCAGAGCCAGTCTCGGACTCCGCCTCCTTCACGGATGGGCACCTGAATGTCCCTCGGCGCGGCCGCTAGGAGCGCCAGTACTTCTATTAAGTTTGATTTGCCGGAAGCGTTAGGCCCAATAAAGACGTTGAGCGGCTCCAGTGGAATTTCCGGCGTGTCCGGGCCAAAGGAGAGTATGTTCTCCAGCCGGATCGTTCGGAGGAATCTCAACCCATTCATGAATTCTCTCCCCCGCTGTCCTCGAAGCCAGGCAGCCTGGGTGGCGACTCCTTACCGTTGCGCCGAGGTGCGGTCGCCATAACGCTGCTACCCAGAAGGCCCAGGATTATGCGGCGGTCTTCGTCGCCGTCGGGGAGACATTCGGCAATGGCCTGCCCCAGGGTCTGCATGGCCGACCAGCGCGTCTCGCCCAGATGCCCACGGTACGCCGCAAGGCGGTCCGACAGGTTCTGACTCCACAGCCATGCGGCGTGTGCTGGTCGATGAGCGGCGTCGGGCGGGCGGCGTGTCCGTTGCCTAGGTCATCGTCGTCCAGTGAGCGCTGGCGAATGGTGCGGAGCCTAACCAGCTTCTTGCTTTTCTCCTTGATTTCGACGGCGATGGAGTTGGGGCGGGTCATCTCGTCATATGCTGCGCCCGTGGCCAGGCATAGGGCGATGGCCTCGCCGGCGTCCAGGGGCGCGCGTGAGTAGCTCCACACCCAGGTCACGTACTGCCGGGTAATGGGGTCAACCTGGCCGAGGTCAGCACCCTGTAAAACCTGCTCCAGTGCCACGGCGGTCGACTCCCGCCGCACGATGTCTAAGAAGTCACGCACCGAGACGGCCTCCCCGTCGGGGCGCAGGACTCGGGAGTGTCGCCCGAAGACCGACAGCGCCGGGCCGATGGCGCTGATGAAGAAGTCCGCTCCGCGGATTCCCTTGCGCCAGAAGTAGAGCAGCCTCTCCCTTATGACTGGACGCATCTCCTCCATCACGTCACTCAGAAAAGCATCTCTCGCTTCGCCCTCCCGCTTCCGGCACGCCATCCATACGGAGGTAGACAGTCGGGCCTGGCCCAAGCCTGAAACCTTGTTCTGCAACTCGGTGTCTATGGGCCATGAGGCGTCTGGGACCAGCCCCGCGCCCAGCAGCCCTTCGATGAGGGTGGCCCAAGCATCCGGGTCAGTGTGGGCGAACACGACACCGGCCAGGCAGCCGGGTTCCAGGGATGCCGCGATGGCGTGGAACGCTCTGCTCATACCGTCCACATAGTGCTGTCTAGCCGCCTTCTTGCGCCCCTTGCCCACTCCTCCGTTGCCGGCGTAGACGTTCATGACGGTCTGTTCGCGCTTGGAGGTGAGTGGCAAAGCCAAGAGATCCGGATGAATGAAGCC
The DNA here is from genome assembly GCA_965197405.1 of Dehalococcoidia bacterium. Classification (GTDB taxonomy): domain Bacteria; phylum Chloroflexota; class Dehalococcoidia; order Lucifugimonadales; family JAGWBF01. Next base: position 874,207 of record OZ240206.1, read on the forward strand.
GATGGACCGCTTCAGCCAGACATAGAAGAAATCGGATAGGTCTGCGTAATTTATTGCGTCATAATAGGGAGGGTCTGTAATGACAATGGTCTGAATTGGTTGAGATGAGTTTCCCGCTTGCTGCTGTAGAACCGTGGCTGGACCGCCAATCGGCGTTAGTGTTGCAACCACCCAATCAAGGGAGTTGCCAAAGCTTCCTATACCGTCTGAGAGAGGACTCCCTTCTGTGAAATCCCACACCATCGGTAGAGCCTGCCGAGCGAATGTCCCGACCAGCTTTTCTCCAGTAACATGCCATCGCGAAAGCGTGCTGTGTTGATCGGTCAGTCGATCCAATGCCAGTCCCAGGTACGTAGTCACGGCTTTGGCATACTCACTATCCCTACCGGCCCGCAGCATTTCGGCATGAGCCTCGCCCACCAGCCTGGCAAGGGTGGTCAGAGCCAGCAATTGGCGGGCGTTGAAGAGCTTGCCCCATTGATCCAAGCCGTACTCTCTGACGAGCATATACTGAGGGTGGTAGGCGACCGGTTCATCGGGAATAGCTGGCAAGTCGTTCAGATAGTCGGCTCGTAGTCCCTGAGCAGCTTCGGATGCTCGTGCAAAGGTTTCCATATCTGTAAGAGTGGGTTGTCTGTATCGCTTCCCCCCCTTTCCTGAAGGCTCAAGCACGAGGGCTGTTAGTTCTGCATCCATATATCCGGCACGCCCAGCTTCGTGCACCTGTGCCGCTTTCACTACCTGCCCACAGAGCAGGCACTTGGTGTCGCCACGAGAGGCCGTCGCCTCTGCGGGGTCCCCGGTGACGTCCGGCCCCTCGACCACCCGGAAATCGACGCGGTTATTCTCCCTGTCGATAACGGGCTCAAGGGCAACCTTCTTCCTGTCCTTGCGGGCAAGCCAGTACTGACGGATGAGAGGCATCTCGGCCTGGCAGCTGGGGCAGGGGATAGTGCGGCTCCACAGATAGGCCACAGGAACGCTGCCGTCGGGGTCAGGCGGGTAGAACTCGGCCATCTCATTACGGGCGCGCTCTATCATCCAGTGGCCCCAGTAGCGGACATCGGTGGCTAAGGGGTTGTTACGGTAGGCTTCAGCGAGGTTACCGTCAGTGAAGCTTCGCTGTGAGTTATCGGTCGCCGCCGTAAGAATGTAGTCCGGCACAGTGCGGCTGTCGGGCTGGCCGTACTTCTGGGGGTACTCCAGAGTGCCCTTGAGGATGAGGACAGCGACGGGGTTGAGGTCGCTGGCCTCCACCTCGCAGCCGAGACGGAGTCCCTCCAGAGGGATGGCGGCGCCGCCAGCGAAGGGATCCAGGAGCTTGGGCGGCCTGCCTCCGTTGCAGTCGAGGATTCGCCGGCGCGCTCGCTCCAGAAGCTGTGCGCCGGTAAGGCTGCTGCCGCCGTCCTCCTTCATCCGCACGATCCTATAGGGATCGCGCACGGCGTCCCAGCTAGCCAGGTCGGCCACCTCCTTCAGCAGCTCCTCGCGCTCCGCGTCTGTTGCTGGGTCGTCCACCTGGGATGCGTAGATGAAGGCACGGCAAGCGGCCAGGGGACGTCGAGCCCACCAGATGTGCAGCGTGGAGATGTGCCCGTGGCGCACGTTCTTCTCACGCCGTGAGTGAGCCGACACCTCCTCCAGGGGGAAGGCTACCTCTATGAGGCGCTTGCGGCGGTGTCCTGCGGTGGTCATGGCGTCATCTCCTGCCGGGAGAATAGCCGTTCCAGCCAGTCAACAAGAGTGTCTACCTGGGGCACTTTGTGATTGAGGAAGCGGGCCGTGATGGATGTGCCGTAGGGTCTGCCGGGGTCCTCCTGCCATGCGAGCCAGGTGTACATGACCGCCTTGGGCACGTCATTGTGGCTGAACGGGGGATTGGGGATGGAGTTCACGCAGTCGGTCGCGTGGTCGAACAAGGCGTCCGACTGGGGAACCAGGAACCGCAGAAAGTTCTCCAGGATTCCGGGGTTACGGTTGTCCGGCATTATCCAGACGCCCACCTTTGGCAGGGGCGAGCCGTCCAGAGGCTCCAGTATGGTCCCGCCGGGGTCCGGCTGGGCGGGCACGTCCGGGTATCCGGCCTGGACTAATCTATCGCAGATGGACTGCCAGCGAGCGGCCAAGTCCGCGTCCGCGTCAATGACCACGCCGACAACGTCGCCTTCACCCGTGCTTGTGCGAATTTGGTCAGGGATGTTTGCGAGGAGTTCCGAGACTCCGTCATACGGACGCACTTCGTCAGGGCGGGGAATCCCGCGATTATCGCAGATGTGTCTCAGGACGTGCATATCGTCCTGGCCCTCCACCAGAAGTATCTTCCGGTACGCCATATCAACGTATCTCCATTTTGTGGCGGGTTGCCCTGGTCAACTCTTCTTCCTCAAAGCCCAAAAGGAGGGTTCCGTCACGCCAGCGGCTCAGGCGCAAATACATACCCTCTTCAGGGGATTCCGCCGCAGCCTTCTGGAAGGCTTCTATCGTGTCCCAGCTATGGGTGGTGGCGAACACCTGGACGTCCAGCCTCTGGGCCAGCTTGAATATCATGCGCCAGGCGTCCAACTGCACCGAGTAATGCAGGCCGTTCTCGAACTCGTCTATCAACAGGATGCCGTCGCGGGCGTTGACCAGGGATAGGGCCATGGCGAACAGGCGGTTTACCCCGTCGCCAAAGGAGCGAAGGGGTAGAGGCCGGGGAGCGTTGTCCGCGCGTACCATAGCCATTCTTCTCCTGGAGGGGGCCTCGCCGCCAACCATTGAGACGGCGGAGATGTGGGGGTCAATGATGTGCAACGCTTCGACCACGTCCTTCTCGCCGTCGGTGAGCGCAATTCCATCCCATAAAGGCCCCAGGTCACTTGTCCCCTTGCCGCTGTATGGATTCACAAATACACAGGGCGTTAGTCCCTCTACATATATCCTGGATTGCGTCCGGCGCCTCTGGCGAGCGTACTGGAGAAGTCTTTGCATCGAATACCCTGCTTCTGTTCCTTCCCCTATCTCAACCGCCAAGTAAGCTAAACCTTCAGATTCCCCGGAGAACGGTTTCCCCCCGGGGATCGGATGCCGATTTCCATCTGAATCGTGACGAGACCAACCCACCCACATCCTCAGATTCATGGGATACGTCTTGCCGCTGGTTGAAATGACAATCGGTTCAAAATTCTCCGAAAGCCGGGGGAATCCGTGGAACAAGGTAGAAACGGGAAACACACTTTCGGGGTCGTAGTAGCGGTCTTCTTCGTCGGTCCCTCTAACGTATTCTTCGCGAGATTCGAGAATGCTCACGACAACCGGAGGCGCGGCATTTTGCGTATGGAGGCGTAGGGCTTCGAGAACGGAAGACTTCCCGGTGTTGTTCTTCCCCGTGATTAGCGTCACGCGGCCCAGCCGGGGTATGGAAAGCTCCTTAATCCCGCGAAACCCTTTGATGTACAGGTCCGGGTAGTGCAAACTGCTCATGCGTCCTCCTTCTCTTCACCGGCTGGCAGGGCCACAGCACGCATACTCCTCCGCCTTTATATAATACTCAACAATGCGTTCCGTGGGTTCAGTCCCCTTGCCCACCGGGTCCTGGACAATCCGCAGGCGCGGGTCCGTCAGGGCGTGGTCGACCTCGTAGATGAAGAACTCCTCTCTCATCCTATGGGCCATCTGCCACTCGGTGTAGTAGAGGGTAACGTCTCCCGTCGAGGCGTGCCCCTTCACTTCGATGTAGCGGACCTGGCTGTCGCCTCCTTCGCTGCGTACGTCGTAGCCGACACCTGTCTTGGACACGTCAACCGGGAGGCGGCCTTGCTTGCGCTCGTACTCCATCGCCACCCGCATTGCCGCGGTCTCCACGGCGGTGTTGTCGCCGCCGCGTTGCCCCTGCTCCGCCACCCGCGGGACAGGACCAGGGATGACGGCCGCGACGCCGACGACTCGCGGTGTCTCCACCGAAGTCACCCTCCGACGCTTCAGATCTTCGCGTCGCTGCTTCAGCCCGGCAGTCAGTGCGTCGATCTGCTCGTTGGTAGTACGGATGGCAATCCGCATGCCCTTACCCTTCGCCTCGTCCTCGTGCTGCCGTTCGAGGCGCTGCTGGAGGCCGGATAGGCTGTCATCAATGGAGTTCTGGAGCGCTTGCTCCATGATCCCTACCTGCCGTTCTTGTCCTTGGTGACCTCCGCCAGGTACTCGTTGGCATAGACGGCGCTGGCCTCGGCGACAGCGGCGTCATCGCGGGCCATGTCGCGCAGAGCGCCCGGCACTACGGGCACGGCGTCACTGGGCGGCAGGTCGAGGAGCACTCCGGGCTGCACCGGCTCGAACTCATCGCCGCGCTGGCGCAGGGCCAACAGCCGCCGGTGCACCTCTTCTCCCAGACCGTTGCGAACGGCGGCCTCCAGCAGCCACACAAGGTACGGCTCCCGCGCCCGCTTGTCGATGAACACCGTTCCGCTGTTTAGGGACGGCCTGCCCTTCTCCAACATGCGGCGGAGCACAGCGTCGAAGAGGGGATGGTCCGGCGCAACGAACTCGGCGGGCGGGTAGCGCCGCAGCCGGTCCTTGCAGAAGGTGATGAGCCGGTTCTCTTGGCCGAACTCACCGGTGTTGTGGGAACGCGCCTCTTGCCGAATGGGGGCCGGTATGAAGTCGAGCCGCCAGTCGCGGTCGCCACCAGCCGTCAGGCGTCCGCCCAAGTAGCGGAGGCTGTCCACGAAGAAGCGCTCTACGAATTCGGGCGTCAGGCGGCGTTCCTTGGAGTCGCGCTCCTCCTGCTGGATGCCGGAGAGGTCGACGTGGGGGGTGGCCAAGGCCGCCCCCAGGGCTTCCCGGATGACGGCGGCGGAGCCGGGGTTGTCGATGAACTCCATGTCGGCGAGGATGTCTTCCATGGAGCGGCGGTTGAGGATGGCCTCCCGCATCAGGACATCCAATCGCATGGACCCGGCGTCGAAGACGCTGGAGATCACGTCGTACACCTGGTCGTGGCCCAGTTGTGCGCGCATCCGCTCCAGCTTCTCCATGAGCCGCACCAGCACGGAGCCTTCGCGGGTGGTGTTGGCGACGAGGTTCACGATGTGGACCTCGTGCTCTTGGCCGTAGCGGTGGATGCGGCCCATGCGCTGCTCCAAGCGGTTGGGATTCCAGGGCAGGTCCCAGTTGATCATCACCTTGCAGAACTGAAGGTTGATGCCCTCGCCGGCCGCCTCGGTCGCCACCAGGAACTGGGCTGGGCCGCGGAACTCCTTCTCGGCGGCGATGCGGTCCGCGAGCTTCATCCCGCCGTGGATGTTGCAGACGGCGTAACCCTGCTCCTTGAGCCTCCTCGTTAGATACGTCAGCGTGTCCCTGTGCTCGGTGAAGACCAGAATCTTCTCGGTGCGGTCCGCCACTGTCGCGCTCTCGATGGCCTGCTGGAACTCGATGATCTTTCGCTCTGGCCCCTTGTCCCGCGTTTGAACAGCCAGTTTGATGAGGCCGTTGAGATGCTCGATCTCCCTGGCAAGCTCATCGGCAGTCTTCGCCGTGGACGCGCCTGAGATGGCCTCCTCGTCCTCGACTGTCAAGGCGTCCAGGTCTTCCTCATCTGGGTCGTAGCTCGTCTGGAAGGCGGTCTGGGCGAACTTTCCCGACTTGCGGGCCTGGCTGAGTTCCTCGGTCAGCCGGTCGCGCCGCCGCTCCAAGCTGCGGGTAACCGCGTACAGGGACGAGGCGAGACGCCGTTGAAGGACGATCAAGGCGAGAGTGACATTGCGGTTCTGCGACTGCTCCGCCTGGGCCAAGCCGTTGGAAACGTAGTCGGTCACAGCGTCGTACAGGACCTGTTCATGAGGCTCCAACTCATAGGCCACAGTGTCCACTCGGCGCGGCAGGAACAGTGGCCTGCCGTCGTGGTGACGCATGGACTCTTTCGTCCGGCGGAGGAAATAGGGAGAGACAGTCTGCCCCAGAGCCTTTTCCACTCCCGATTGAGAGGCGAATACCTTGTTGTCCAGCAGAAACAGCAACAGGCGGAAGTTCTCCGGGTCTCCCTTGTGGGGCGTTGCGGTCATCAGGAGTAGGTGCTTGGTCCTGGCCGAAAGCCCCTCGGCGAGCATGTATCGCTTAGTCTTGTCGATCTTGGCGGATGGGCCGTAGCGGTAGGCGGAAAGCTTGTGAGCCTCGTCGAAGACCACCAGGTCCCACTGTGACTGCTCGATGCCGGGGAGTATGTGGTCCTGGACCGCCAGGTCTACGGAGGCGACCACTCGGTCGTTCTCTACCCAGACGTTCTGGCCGAAGCTGCCGGAGACAGACTCGCCGGTCACCAGCGTGAACGGCTCCCTGAAACGCTCCCACATCTCGCGCCGCCACTGGTCAGTGAGTGCCTTGGGGCAGAGGACCAGTATTCGGGAGACCTCGCCCCGCTGCATCATCTCACGCATGAGGAGTCCCGCCTGATGGTCTTGCCTGCGCCGGGATCGTCTGCGAGCAAGAAGCGGATGCGTGGCAAGGGCAGGATTCGCCTGTACACCGCGTCGAGCTGGTGCAAGAGGGGATCGACCTGAGAGACGGATACGACGAACTGGGGATCGAAGGCATGGGCCAGGTGGGTCCTGAGTGCTTCCACACCCAGGCGGAACAACCGTGGTTCTGCGTCGAAGGTGTGAGCGCCGCCGGTGACCTCGCGTACGAGGGCGGCGAGCTGCTCGCTCGGAATTGTCCGGTCGTAGTAGTGGGAATCAACGACGCCCACGGCCTCAATCTGCACCGCCGAGCCATGAGCGCGCACACGAAGAACGCGCACGGGCTCCGGCCAGAAGGGACCTTCGATGATGGTGTCTGCCGCTATAGTCTCAAGCATGGTATACTATGCAGGGTGCAGTTCCCTCTTTTCGAGATTAAGACTGCAACTCATTATACCAGAGTACTGCCCTCCCTGATAGGTACATCAGTGGGTGGGCAGTTCTCCTAAACAGCGAAGGGGTCGCTGTCCAGCATAATGCAGAACCAAGCAAGGTTGAAGGCCAATGAGACGGAGCATCGGAAGAGAGAGGCTAGCAAACGTCCTGCGCGACGCAGGCGATCTGGTGACCATTGATGATGCGGCCAGGTCCCTAGACGTATCGCGCCAAGAGGCCGCCAAGACCCTGTGGCGATGGAGCCAGCAGGGCTGGTTCCGACACGTGAGGCGCGGCCTGTACGCTCCCATCCCGCCGGACTCCCCTCTTCAGGCACAGGTGCTGCCCGAACCGTGGATTCTGATTCCCGAACTGTTTGACCCTGGATATGTCGGTGGCTGGTCCGCTGCGGAGCATTGGGACTTCACCGAGCAGATGTTTCTCAGTGTGCTGGTCTGCACGGCGAGCGGCAGCAAGCCCCGAGAGCAGCGAATACAGGGCACGACCTTCGTCTTGAAGCGGGTCAAACCGGACAAGATATTCGGCACCCGGCCCGTCTGGTATGGAAAGGTGAAGGTGCAGGTCTCCGACGTTCACCGGACCGTGCTGGACATGCTGGACGAACCGCGCATTGGGGGCGGCATACGGCATGTCTTCGATTGTCTCCAAGTCTACCTACAGGCAGAGCAGGCCGACCTCACCAAGCTCATCGAGTATGCGGAACGTTTGGGCAACGGCGCCGTCTTCAAGCGCTTGGGCTTCCTCCTCTCGCGGCTAGGCACGGACGAACAGGTGCTGGATGCCTGCCTGTCCCGGCTTACGGCAGGGAACGCTCAGTTGGACCCCTCCGTTCCGTCCCGGCGGCTCGTGAAGCGATGGCAGCTCTGGATACCCAAGTCTTGGGAGGAGCCGAGACATGATTGACCGGAGCGAAGTGCTCACCATCGCCGGAGAGCGCGACCTTCGAGTCGACATGATAGAGAAGGACTACGTTCTGGGCTGGATGCTGGCTGGAATATTTGCCCACCCTGTACTTGGCCCGGCTTGGGTGTTCAAGGGTGGGACTTGCCTCAAGAAGTGCTTCGTCGAAACTTACCGGCTCTCTGAGGACCTAGACTTCACCGTGGAAGACGCCGGTCAGTTGGACGGAAGGTTCCTAGTGGATGCATTTCAAGAGATTGCGGAATGGATGTATGACCATAGTGGGATAGACATCTCGACCCAGCAACCCCGGTTCAGGGTGTTCCGAAACCCTAGGGATGGTCTCCAGGTAGAAGGCCGTGTTTACTACCGCGGGCCGATGCAATCGAGGGGTAGCCTGCCCCGGGTCAAGCTCGACCTGACCGCCGACGAGAGAGTGGTGCATCCGCCTGTAGAGCAGGCCGTCGCCCATCCTTATTCCGATGGTCCCGAGAACGGCATGACCGCCCGGACGTATTCTCTTACGGAACTAGTACCGTTTCAATCTAATTCTATTGGATATACATGTTTGAGCTTGCTGCGAGCGTCCCCCGGTCGTGGCCGAGGGCAGGCTCTGGGTGGAGAACCGCCAGTCTATGATGGCGGCGGCCTCGTTGCGCTCGCGTTCGAGCGCCGCGACCTCCCGTTTCAGCAACACTTCATCGCCGACCCGGCGGTCCAGGCACTGCCTGCTGAAGACGCTCAACTCGATCTCGGCCATGTTCAGCCAGCTTCCGTGATTGGGTGTGTGGTGAAACTCCAGGCGTTTGGCTATGCGGCGCGCCTCGGACGCTCCAAATGCCTCGTAGAGCGAGCCTAACTTGTGGGTGTTGAGATTGTCCAGCACCGGCCGGACCACTGTGGCGTCAGGATAGGCCTCGTCCACCAGCCACTTCATCCGGTGCGCGAAGTCCACGGCAGTGCGCCGCCCGGTCACCTCGACGTGCCTCCACCCACCCTTCGGTTCACAGAACATGAACAGGTTCCGGGTCCCGTTTCGCTGGTACTCGGTGTCATAGCGCTCCACCCGTCCGGGCTTGGCTTTGACGGGCGGCCTCACGTCCCCGAGCAACTGCTTGGAGGACTCGTCAAAACACACCACCGGACGCTCCCGGTCGTACTCTTCGCAGTACAGGTCCAGCACATCCTCCATCCGGGCGACGAACTCCCCGCTCATCTTGGGGATGCACCACTCTTTCTTCTTCCACGGCTTGAGTTCGTTTTTTTGAGTATCTGGCGCACCGTCTCAAGGGAGATGCTCCCGGCAAACTCCAACTCCACCACCTTGTCCGCCAGCAGGTGAAGCGTCCAGTTTACATGTCCTTCGGGTGGACTGCTGCACGCTATGGCAACCAGAGCCTGCCCCGTACTGGATACGGGGTGCGCTTCCTGCTTGCCGTCCAACTTGCGCTCCCGGCCCGGCCTTGGCTTGTCATTGATGGCGGCCTCAACTCCTTCCTCGACGTACCGCTTCCGCACTCTGGCAACGGTGGCGGCATTGGTCAAAAGCACACCGGCTATCTCAGCGTCCCGAAGTCCTTCATCCGCTTTGAGCAGCGCCAGCGCCCGCTTGACGGTGCGGACTGACGGCTTGCCCCGGTGGGAAACCTCATTGAGACGGGAGCGTTCGGATTCAGCCAGCTTGACTTTATACTTGATGGCAGCCATGTCTGGATACTCCCCCATAGAAAGATCATACCCAAGTATGGCTGCCTTCTCATATCCTTGTAAATCTATCTGGAAATGGTACTAGTGGCTAGCGGCTCTCCCGCGAAAGCCGGGGGGCATGGCCCCTCTCCCTCGACGGGAGAGGGTTGGGGTGAGGGTGACGTCTCTCAACGGTCCCTTCCAACTCCCTGCGCACGGCTTGTTCAGATGTTCCCTAGAAGAGGTCCTCCAGCTCCTCCTCGAGGGACCGCTCCGAAAAGGCCCCGTCAGAGGCCCGGCGCTGTGCGGGCCTGGCAGCCAGTTCCTCGTAGGACTGGGGCGAGCCATATTCCCTGGTGTGGACCACGACGGGCATGGGTACTGCGTGGCCGAAGATGAGGGCTTGCTGAGTGGACTCCAGGCGCGAGAGGACCGTTCTCAGCTCACGGCTGCCCGGCGCTCCTCCCAGCACTGCGTCCACGTCCCTGTCGTTGTCCAGGAGACAGGTCAGCTTGGTCCCAATCTGGCTCATCACCTCCGAGTCTATGGCCCCCGGACGCTGGTCTATCACCATCAGGGTCACGTTGTATTTGCGCATCTCCCTGGCGATGGTGCCGAAGATGGTCTGGGAGGCCACCGACGGGCTGAGGAACTTGTGGGACTCCTCGATGGTTATCACCAGGGACGTAGGCTCCACCCCGGCTCCACCCTCCGCCTCCTCTTTGCGTCTCACGTACCGCTCGTGGATGCGCCGGGTGAGGAGATTCGTGACCAGGATATAGGCGTTGAGGTCGTTCCCGTAGCGGCCAAACTCCAGCACCACGTGCATGCCCCGGTCCAGGTGCCTCAGAATGCGCTCGACCGAGTCCTCCCCGGCCGTGGAGTCCAGGAAGCCGTAGCGCTTCAAGCGGGACAGCCGGTTGTGCAGAGCGCCGAGGGCCTGGGGCTGCACGCTTATCTCAGAAGCCAGGTCGAAGACGGCATCCCGGCCCTCCATATCGAGGAACCGCTGGAGCCACTGCCGCGTCCCCAGCTTGCGCTGAACGTTGTAGGCGGCCTGGGTGGCCGTGTCCGAAAGGCCCAGGTTCTCCTGGAGCACCTCCACGTCCTCGGGTTGAATCTCATCGTAGCCTATACGCACCACCTCGTCGGGGGAGAGGCCCCTGCGCCGCGAGCTCTCCTCGTCGAGGGAGAATACGGCGACCTTGGAAGGGTAAAGCTGCTTCAGGCCCTTGACGACAGTACCCCCCTCCCTGCGGCCCTGCCAGCCGTACTCGCTGTGCATGTCGAAGACGAGGGTGGAGGCCAGCTTGCTCTGGAGGATGCCGACGAGGAGCAACCTGGTGAGGAAGGTCTTGCCCGTGCCGCTCTTGCCGAAGACGCCGACGGACCGCTCCACCAGGGACTTGAGGTCCAGGCAGACCTTTGTCTCCATGTCCAGGGGGTTGCCTATCCAGAAATGGCGCTCGTCTTCCCTGCCAAACACCATCTCCACCTCCCGTTCCGAGGCGGCGTAAGCGCCGGAGAAGTGGGCGGGCACGGTCTTGGCGGGCATGGGCGCTGCCGAGTCTCCCAGGACGGGGGGCATGGTGAGGGTCGGGAGCACGGAGATGGTCCCGTAGGCGGTGGTCCCGGCCACCACCTGGGCTATAAAGGGGTCCTGAACGTCGGGAGGGGTGTACTTCAGCCCCGGGTCCGCCGCGCCAAGGGCAACGTCGGTGACAACGCCAAAGAAGCGCAGCTTCTCCCCGTGCACCGTCACGAAAGCGCCCACTTTGATGTCCTCCACGGAGGTAGAGGGGTCGAGGCGTATCTCCACTCCCCTGGTCAGCGAGCCGTCCACCACCATGCCCATGAGCTTGCCGCCATGAAGGGTAGGGCCAGGTCCGTTGGTCATGGCGAGAGCCTCCTGAGGATAGAGTTCAGGCGCGGCAGGTCCCCCGTTAACTGTACGGCCAGGGCCTTCCCTGCGCTTACGAGGAAGCTGCGGGGGTCCTCCAGCTGCGCGCTGGCCCGGCGGAGGCAGGCGGCGATGACCTCATCGGTGACTCCCCGGCCCGCCGGGGAGGAGTTCACCAGCAGGCTCAAAAAGTCCAGCCCTTTGCCTGTGAAACGGGCTACCTCCTCGGGGGTGCAGGAGTAGACGAAGGCGTGAATCCTCGGCGGCAGGGCGGGCAGATAGTGGCTGGCGGTGACGCCGTCGCCGTGACCCAGTATCAGGGCCTCGAAGCGGGTGCAGAGAAGGCGAGCTATCTGGGGATTGCTGCGGTAGATGTCCTCCTCGGTGTCCTCATGTTCTCCCCTCGCGATGACGGGCCGGCCGGGGTCAAGCGCCTGGGTGCTAACGCTGTACACCACGGCGTAGATGCCGGAAGGTTCACCCGCGCTTCCTGTTTCCCCATGTACTCCATCAGCAAGGGAGGACTCGGTGCGGACGAAGGCCCCCAGGGGTGGGGACTCGTATAGCCGGTAGCACTGGGCTGTGAGCCGGTCGGAGGCGGACTCCACCACCTCGCCGACGCGTCCAACACGGTGGGAGGCTACCCCTTGCTCGTTCAATCGCGCCTCCACCGGTCTCTGCCGCGCCCCATATCATCGGCTTCTGGACTCCTGCTTTCGCAGGAGTGACGGTAGAGAAGGCCATTCTTCATCACAGCCACCGCGTCCGCTTGGAGCGGACCTTCTCGGACGTATAGACGGGGAGGCGCTTCCGGGAGAGGGCGTCTTCCAGGAGATGCTTGAAGGCCTCTCTATCGGGTCCTGTGACCACGGCCTGCTCGTGGGCCTCGGCGATGGCTGCGGGATAGCCCATGCCGCGCCTGCACTGGTCCAGTACCATCGCATGGCTCAGGGACAGCAGCCCCTCCTGCTGCGTCACCCACTCGGGCACCTCCACCCGCGCTATCTCGTCCCCCGTGTTCATGTAATAGAAATACATCTGGTGAGGGCCGTAGAAGTCCCTGGAGATGGATGAACTGGTGCGGTAGAGGCTGGAGCGCTCTCCCGGCCCCAGCAACTCCTGGAACAGGTGACGGTCCAGGAACCCGTTCACGGTGTCGCATTGGGTCCGCCCCGAGCGGTGGCCGCTGCAACTCCGGAGGCACTCGGCCAGGTCGTTAGGACACAGGGCGAGGCGAAGGGTATTGACCACCTCGGTGCTCTGGGGAAGGCTGATGTAGGCGGCCACGGCGAGGGGCCGGCTTTGGGCCAGGGCCTTGAGCTCATCGAGGGCGGGGATGAGTCCGCTCTTCAGTATCTCCTCCCGGACGAAGGGCTGATACCCGCGTCCGGCCAGGCCCCACAGGACCAGCGAGCCGTCAATGAGGGCCAACACGGGCAGCCCGGCCGGGGCCTCTTTGACCGCGGAAGCCAGACCCTTGACCTCCTCCACCGCTCGCTTCAGGTTCAGAATAGGCCCCTCCACGGCCACCTCCTCATTCGAGCCGGGGATGGGGTTGGTTATGTAGAGATCTTCGTCCCCGGCGTAGAGCCTGGGATGGCTGAACAGCCGGGCGTCGGACTCGGAGCCGTAGGTGAGGAGGCAGCCGCCGACGTTTATGAGGTAGCATCGGACGGGTATATGCCGGTCCACGTCTATATGGGAGCCGTCCACCGATGCCACGCAGAAGTCATGGGGCATATCCCGGGGCCTGTACGTGTCAGCGAGGCCGTCCACAAGGGCGGCGCACAGGAAGGGTCTGTCCCGGCTGTGCTCCAGCTTTCGCTTCACCGCCGAAGGGTCGGCTTCCCTCATAGCCTTCAGCGCGCGGGCAAGGCGCTGCGCCCTGTCGTCCCTGCCGTCGTCGAGGCGCTGCGCCAGAGTATCCATCTGCCGGAGGGTCTGGCCCAAGTCGAGGCCCATTGTCTGCTCTGTCTACCCCGTCTATCTCAATACCCGCTCATCCCCTATGCGGCGGGTGATGTGCTGCTGGTCCAGGTACTCCATCAGGGGCAGGATATACTTGCGGCTGGTATCGAAGAGGTCTCTCCCGTCGGCCACCGTAATCTTCCCGTGCTCCCTGGTGTGGGCAACTATTCTATCAACCATATCCCTATAGGCCGAAGCGGCAAAGAGGACCGTTTCGTTGACTTTTACCACCTTCTCTTCCTCCACCAGCAGGGCCACAAGCTCCGGGTCCAGGGAGTGGCCGGTGGGAGGAGAATAAGGCTCGGACTCCAGGGCCTTTATGTAGTCATCCACCTGTTTTTGCTGGGCCGGACTCAGGGTCATACGGTGTCCGGGCAGACGTATGGAGGCCCCTTCCTCCTCCAGCACCTCCTCGTCTGCCATGCGCTCCAGCACCCAGGGAAAGGCCTGCTGAGATAGGCCAAGGCGGCTCCTCAGCTCCTCCCGGGGAATGCCTTTACGCAGCGGGTACTGGTGGTGGTACGACTCCAGGGCAGTAGAGGCCTTCTTTTCCAGCAATTCCCAGGCGGAGGCAGAGTAGACCAGCGCACCGGGTGTGGTGGCGGCATCCTCCAGCAACAGCACGACCTGCCCGCTCTGGGCCATCTCTTCGACCCCTGAGAGGACTTCGTCCAAAGAGAGATTGGCCTGCCGGGACAGGGTGTTGAGGTCACAGGGGCCCCAGTGCTCCACGGCGTTGAGAAGGGCTTCTTCGCCGGTGCCTTCTTCCATTGCCATCAAGCGCTCGATTATCGGGAGGACGAAGCGGCGGTGGCGGCGTCTGGAATAGGGGTCCACCACCTTTCCACCGCCGAGGGTGGCATCTGCGGAGCGGACCACAAACAGGTCTCCCTTCACCGCCGGTATGGGGTATTCGAGGTGTATCTGCCCCCAGCCCTCTTCACCAGGCTTCAGTTCCTCCCTGTCCAGCAGGCGCACCCTGGCGGGGGTCTCGTTGGTGAACAGGTGAAAGGTAATGCCTTCATTGTGCTTCAGGGAGCGGGGGGCGTCACGGAGGAGCCTCAGCTGGGCGTCCAACCTCTTCGTTGGCCTCAGCCACTCCGAGGCGGTAATCACCTCGCCGCGCTGGATGCCATCCCGGGAAATCCCCGACAGGTTCACCGCCAGCCTCCTACCGGGGCCGACGTGGTCCACCTTCTTCCGGTGGCTCTGCAGGCCGCGGACGCGGCCCTTCCCCCCCGAAAGGACCATGTGGACCTCCTGCCCGACGGAGAGGTCGCCATCTATGAGGGTCCCCGTGACAACCGTTCCGAACCCGGCCACTGTGAAGCACCTGTCCACGGGCAATCTGGGACGCCCCAGATTCTTGCGCGTGTCGGTGGAGTCGAGCATACTGTCAATCGTGCCCTGGAGCTCGTCAAGGCCCTGGCCGCTGTAGGCGGATACCCCTATCATGGGCGAGGTCTCAAAGGTAGTCCCTTTGAGAGCATCTTCAACCTCCGCCTTCACCAGCTCCACAAGCTCCTCGTCCACGAGGTCACTCTTGGTTATGACCACCAGGCCGCGCTTGACGCGAAGGATGTCCAGAATCGCCAGGTGCTCCCTGGTCTGGGGCATGACACTCTCGTCGGCTGCCACCACCAGCAGGGCCAGGTCAATGCCTCCCACGCCCGCCAGCATGTTCTTGATGAACCGCTCGTGGCCCGGCACGTCCACGATGCTGATCTCCCGGCCGCTGGGGAGGGTGAGCCAGGCAAAGCCCAAGTCTATCGTCATCTCCCGTTCCTTCTCCTGGGGCAGGCGGTCCGGGTCAATGGTGGTGAGGGCCTTTACGAGGGTGGACTTGCCGTGGTCAACGTGTCCTGCGGTGCCTATGACGTACATGGTATGCTCCCATTTTTATCCTGAACGGCGGGCATGGTACTATTGAAGTGAAGGCTGGGATTCCCCGGAATTTCAGAGAGTTGCCCTGACGTCACTCTGGTATTGAGGGCAACGGCCCGACTTCAGGATAGCACCAAAGGGCACGGGAGGCAATTGGGAGAAGTTCCGACGGGCTACAGCACATGATTTCTGGCACAGCTACGGAAGTATCAACCGGGAGAGAGGCTGATGGCGGATAAGAAAGTCAAGTTCAGCGTACGCATACACCAGAGCGGCTACAGCTACGAGTCCCTGCGGCAAATCTGGGTTGAGGCGGACAAGCTCGGATACTACTCGGCTACCCTCTTCGACCTCCTGAACGTCCCGACCCTGGAATGCTGGACGACCCTCTCAGCCCTGGCCGCCGAAACGGAGCGAATCAGGCTCACGCCCCTGGTGCTGGCCAACCTGTACCGGCCTCCTGCCCTTCTGGCCAAGATGGCCTCTACCCTGGACGTCATCAGCGGGGGGAGATTGGAGCTTGGGATAGGCGCCGGCGGAGGAGAAGACGACCACCTGGCCTCGGGAATCTCCTTCCCGCGCACGTCAGTGCGAGTGACCATGCTGGAAGAGGCCATCGAGGTGATCAAGCGGCTGTGGCAGGAGCCGGAGGCCAGCTTCGAGGGACGTTACTATACCCTGAAAGCGGCGGTCAACGAGCCAAAGCCGGTACAGAGTCCGCACCCGCCCGTTTTGGTGGGCGGTCACGGCGAGACCTATCTCCTCAGGTCGGCGGCCCGGTACGCCGATATCTGCAATATCGGCTTCGAGATGAGCCTTGAGGAGCACCGGGCAAAGCTGGACGTCCTGAAAGAGCACTGCCGGAGGTCCGAGCGAGACCCCGCCGAAATCGAGGTGAGCCACAACACGAGGGTGTTAATAGCCGAGAGTCCCAGCGAGTATGACAGGTTGGTCGCCCAGGGTGCAGCCGGGTCGAACACACGCGTTGACGACTATAGGGCATCGCTGTCCAGGGCCATAGCGGGGACGCCGGACCAGTGTATAGAGCAAATCAGGCGCTACGTGGATAGCGACATCACGTATTTCTTCCTTCTCTTCCCCGACCCAATCTCTTCTGAAAGTCTGTCGCTCTTTGCGAGGGAGGTCATGCCCCATTTCGACACAGCATGACAAAGCCCTCCGAAGGCACTGAAGGGCAGTAATAGCCTGCCCGCGGCAGGCAGGCCCCGCTGCGTGTCATTCCGAATGGAGCGAGGAATGACATGAGAGGGGTTGCGGGTGACATGATGCGCGGCCGGCCTGCGGTCAGTCAGGGACGACACAGAGGAAACTCAACCACCTGAATAGAAACGCTATAGCCCCGCGTTGACCCGCATGTCATGGATGGATATAATAGGTTCTAACCTACATTCACAAGAGTCCGGGAGTGTGTCTCAAAGTGGCCAACCAGACGGGAAAACGATACGTTTGCGCCAGTTGTGGTTCTGAGTTCATCGTGACCAAGGGTGGCGGTGGCGCCGTTGCCTGCTGCAACGAACCCATGTCGCTCAAGTAATAGACCTTGAGCCACCGCTGTTCATAATCAAGGGAGGGGTCGCATGGCCAATCAGTTGGGCAAGCGCTACACTTGCGCCACCTGCGGTACTATGGTGCTCTGCACCAAGACGGGGGAAGGCTCCATCCAGTGTTGCGATGCCGATATGGGCCTCCAGGAACCCAGGAAGCTGCCTTCTTCGGACTAATTATCCACGTCCAAGACTAAGGTCTGCTCAGTGCAGCACCCGGATTACGCCCACCACTCTGCCCTGTATCTCCACGTTGTCCACGGGCGAGTATATAGGCTCCATCTGGCTATTGGCCGGCTGGAGCCGCACCCTATCCCCCTCGTGGTAGAGACGCTTGAGGGTGGTCTCGTTCTCCAGCTTGAGCCTTGCCACCACCGCCTCCCCGTTCGCCGCCTGCTGTAGAGGCTCCACCAGCACGATGTCCCCGTCGTCCACCAGGGCGTCTATCATAGAGGTGCCCTTCACCCTCAACGCGTACAGTCGCTGATTATCCCTGAACATGCCGGGCGGGATTTCGATGCTCTCCAGAAGTCCGCCGGGCGCCCATCCCTCGTCGTCTATAACGGGCAGGGGCTCGCCGGCAGCGATATAAGCTATCACCGGGACCCGGCGCGACGGAGGAACGCTCCGATAGGCGGGGAGAGTCCCGTCCAAGAGCTCGATGCCCCGGGCCACGTCGGGCCTGCGGCGAAGGTAGCCTTCCCGCTGGAGTATGCGGAGATTATAGTCCACCACCGAGGTGGAGCTTATCTCGCAAGCCTTCTGGATGTCGCGCACTGTGGGGGGCAGCCCGTTTTCCCGCATGAACTGGCGGATGAACACCATCATCCGTTCCTGTCTGGCTCGAAGTTTTTTCTTCTGCTGCATTTTTACCTCGAACATCGGGTCTAGGGGTTTTCACCCACCGGATTTCCCCGGGATTTCCCCAGGACTTCCAAAGCGGCATTCAGGGTGAAAAATCCTCGAAACTTGTGTTCTACAGGCAGGGTAGCAGACGGAGTTGACGCTGTCAACAGGGTGATGGAGCGGGAGTCCCGCCGGGGCCCGGGAAGACGGGCCAAGGCCTCGTTAAGATTCCGAAAGGTCCGAGTTCACGCGCCGCTATGGGCGGTCAGGACGACTTGAGGGCGTTCAGCTTGGCCATGAGGCGAGACTTCCTGCGGGCAGCGTTGTTGCGGTGGAGGATGCCCTTGGTAACTGCTCCGTCCAGGACCTTCACCGCCTGGGCAACGGCAGGCTCCGCGTTCTCAAATTGGCCTCTCCGCAAGGTGTTCACCGCTCTGGCCACGATGGTGCGAGTGAAGCTGCGTACCCTACGGTTCCTCAGTCGCCTTCTCTCGGCAGTGCGGGCTGTCTTTTCGCTGGGCAAAATGGCCTCCTGCGTGCTCATGTGGTCTGTAATTTTAATAGTATAAACCCCAGCCGCTACTTGGGTGAAGGGGCCGGGGAGTTGGTGGTGCTGCGAATAGCGCTTATGACTCCGTGGACGCGCTCCAGCTTGGAGAAAAGGCGGCTCAGCTGGCCGACGCTGGTCGTGTAGAGGGTGAGAGAGGTGGTAGCCGTACCGTCGGGGTTCTCGGTGGTGATTACGGAGGCTATGTTCACCCCGTCTTCAGAGACCTGGGTGGTTATGTCTCTCAAGAGACCGACCCGGTCCCAAGCCTGGATGGTAATCCTGACCGGGTAGAGTTGCCTGGTCTGGCCCCAATCAACCTTCACCAGGCGCTCCGGCTCGTCTTCGTTGCGAAGGTTGGGACAGTCCTTCTTATGCACCGTGACGCCGCGGCTGCGGGTGACGTAGCCGATGATTTCTTCGCCGGGGAGGGGGTTGCAGCACTGGCCCATGCGCATGAGCAGGTCCCCCACGCCCAACACTTGGACTCCGCTGGTGGGGCTGGATAGAGGCAGCTCCGGCCTCTGCTCCTCCTGGGGCCTCCCCTGCTGGGACGTGAGCCTGGATGCTATCTGGGTTTCGGTGATGCCGCCGGACCCCAGGGCCGCCAGAAAGTCCTCCGGGGTATCGAACCTGAACAGCCGGGCCACTTCGTGGTCGGCGATGGACATATTCAGGCGTTTAAGCTCCTTGCGGATAAGCTCTCGGCCCCGCTGGATGTTGACGCGACGCTCTTGCTTTCGGAACCACTGGCGTATCTTCTCCCGGGCGCTGGCGGAGCGGACGTAGCCAAGATCGGAGTTGAGCCAGTCCAGGCTGGGGCCTCGCGCTATTTTGGTGGTCAGAATTTCCACAGTGTCGCCGTTGTTTAGCTGGGAGTCCAGGGATACAAGCCGACCATTGACCTTGCTGCCGATGCAGCGATGGCCCAGCTCCGTGTGTATCTTGTAGGCGAAGTCTATGGGCGTAGCGCCGCTGGGAAGCTCTATGATGTCGCCCTTGGGGGTGTAGGTGAAGACCTGGTCCCGGAACAGGTCCGTCTTCACCGATTCCAAGAACTCCTCGGTGCCGGTCACTTCCCGCTGCCACTCGAGGAGTTGGCGGAGCCAGGTCATCTTGTTCTCGAAGTGCGGGTCGCCCGCATCGCCCTCCTTGTAGCGCCAGTGGGCGGCCACGCCGTACTCGGAGACCTGGTGCATGTCATAGGTCCGTATTTGCACCTCCAGGGGCGTGCCACCCTCGCACATGACGGTGGTGTGTAGGGACTGGTACAGGGTCTCCTTCGGGTTGGCGATGTAGTCGTCGAACTGTCCGGGCATGGGATGCCACCGGTCATGTACCACTCCCAGGGCGTTGTAGCAGTCGCTTTTCGTCTTTACCAACACTCGCAAGGCGTAGAGATCGTGTATCTGGCTTAGCTCCTTGCCCTGGGCGGCGTACTTTATCATTTTCTGATGAATGCTGTATATGTGCTTCGGCCTGCCGACGACCTGGGCATCCAGACTCATCGAGTCCAGGTCTCTCTTCAGGGTTTCGGCGATTCCGGATATATACGTCTCCCTTTGCTCGCGTTTGGCGGCCAACATCTTGGATATTTCCCTGTACCTGTCCGGTTCCAGGTGCCTGAAGGCCATATCTTCAAGACGCCACTTGATGTCCCAGATGCCCAGGCGATGGGCCAGGGGGGTGTAGATGTCCAGCGTCTCCTGCGCGATGGCCTTCCGCCTATCGGGGGGCAGGGCTTCCAGGGTGTACATGTTGTGGAGCCTGTCGGCCAGCTTGATGAGAACCACTCGTATGTCCTCAGCCATCGCTACCAGCATCTTGCGCAGGCTCTCCGCCTGGAGACGGTCTTCTTGGAAAGGGCCGGCCTGCTGGGAGTCCTCCTTGCCCATGATGCTGAGGTCCATCCGGGTCAGCTTGGTGACACCGTCCACCAGCCTGGCCACGTTCTCTCCGAAGCGCTTCTCCAGCTCATCATAGGTGATGCCACAGTCTTCCACGACGTCGTGTAGGAGAGCGGCGGAGATAGTGGTGGCGTCCAGGCGGAGGTTGGCAAGAAAGAGGGCTGCCTGAAGAGGGTGCTCGATGTAGGGGTCGCCGGACTTGCGGGTCTGCCCGTTGTGGCATTCTGCGGCAAAAAGATAGCTCTGCTCAACCAGGGCCACCCTATCTTCCGGAAGGTAGCCCTGGACGCGGTCAACCAACTCTTTAACGGCGGTTGTGGTCACTACCTCATACCTCTGTCAGGGTTTATAATAAACCATCCTGGTACTGCAAGTCTAGGAGTGTTATGCCTTTTGCAGGGCCATTCAATTCTCCGAAAATGTCATTCCGAGCGCAGCGAGGAATCTAAAGCTCTTCGGCAGTCGAGAGGCGCGAATGACAAGGATTTTAGACCCCTCACTCCGTTCGGGGTGACAATTGAACAGCCCTGATGCCTTTTGCAGGGTGTTTCGGTTTTCTGGATTCTTTCCGCTGCCAGGATGGGAAGACCCCTTTCCCCCTGGCGGGAGAAGGTTGGGATGAGGGGGTAATACAGCTTTCGGCGCGTCATCACCCTAACCCTCTCCCGTCAAGGGCGAGGGAACTCAATGACGTCGAGGATCAAAAGGCCCTGGGAATGACACGAGAGGCGTTGCGGGTGACATGATGCGCGATGTATCCTACCACTGAACGATAAACGAGAGATATTTCATGCTATACAAAGCACCCAGAGGCACTACGGACCTGCTCCCGGGAGAGCAGAAATACTGGCGATATATAGAGTCCAAGGCGGTGGACCTCTGCCGCAGCTACGGCTTCTCGCGCTTGGACACGCCCGTATTTGAAGGTTCGGGGCTTTTCGCTCGCTCCGTGGGCGAGGGCACGGACATCGTCGAGAAGGAGATGTATACCTTCGAGGACAGGGGCGGGGACTCCGTCACGCTCCGCCCCGAGGGAACGGCCCCCGTGTGCCGGGCTTACCTGGAGCACGGCATGCACAACCTTCCCCAGCCGGTCCGCCTCTACTACTTCTGCCCCGTTTTCCGGTACGAGCGCCCCCAGGCAGGCCGCTACCGGGAGCATCACCAGTTCGGCGCCGAGGTCCTGGGTGATGCCGACCCATCGGTGGACGCCGAGGTAATCGAGCTGGCATGGCAGCTCATGTCTTCCCTGGGGCTGCAGGGGCTTTCTCTGCTAGTCAACAGCATCGGCGACGCCCAATGCCGGCCCGCATACATAGACCATCTCAAGAGGTACTACTCGGGCCATATATCGGAGCTATGCAACGACTGCCGCGCCCGGCTGGAGCGCAACCCCCTGCGTCTCCTGGACTGCAAAGAGGCTTCCTGCCAGGTATTGGGGAGGGAAGCGCCCCGGTCCGTAGAGTGCTTGTGCTCCGACTGCCAGGACCATTGGGACAGCCTACGGCGCTACCTGGGACTCATGGGCATACCCTACACGGTGGACCACCGGCTGGTACGGGGCCTGGACTACTATACGAGGACCGTATTCGAGATACAGCCGGCCCAGGAAGGCTCTCAGAGCACCATCTGCGGCGGTGGCCGGTATGACGGGCTTATTGAACAGATAGGAGGCAGGCCCACTCCCGGCATCGGCTTTGCCACAGGGATGGAGCGGATGGTCCTCAATCTCAAGCGTGACGAGGTGGAAGTACCCGACGAACCCAAAACCCGGTATTTAGTAGCCAGCACCAGCGAGAAGACCCGGGATGCAGCCGTCCGCATTGCTTCCGGGTTGAAGCGGGCGGGGGTCGGAGCCATCCTGGGCAGCGGCTCGAGGAGCCTGCGGGGGCAGCTCCGGCAGGCCAACGCCCTGGGCGCGCACTACGTGGTCATCGTGGGCGAGGAGGAGTTGGAGAAGGAACAGGTGAGCGTTCGTGACATGTCGCAAGGGGGAGGGCAGGAGGTGAAGCCGATAGCCCAGCTCTTTGAGCATCTGACAACCCCGCCGGAGTGAGAACAGCCGTGACCTCTCCCGTCTCAAGAGCAAAAAGCCAGCGGGTTATCAAGCTGACCCTTGTCCTCCTCATAGTTGTGTTCATAGGGGAGGCAATAGGAGGCTACTACACCCACAGCCTCGCCCTTCTATCCGACGCGGGGCATCTCCTGACGGATATAGGAGCGTTGGTCATGGCCCTGGTGGCCTTCTGGATAGCCCGGCGCCCGGCCAGCCGCTCCCGCACCTACGGGTACCAGCGCGCCGAAATTATAGCCGCCCTTGCCAACGGCCTCACTCTATGGGCCGTTGCAGCATACATAGCCTACAACGGCTACCACAGACTGGCGGACCCTCCGGAGATACATGGCCTGTATATGCTGATCGTAGCCGTCGTCGGCTTCACCGGCCAGAGCGTGGGGGCGCTCCTTCTCAGGCAGGCAGTCAAAGAGAGCCTTAACGCCAAAGGCGCGTTTATTCACGTGGCTACGGATGCGGCCCAGTCTATGGGAGTGATCATAGCCGCGCTAATCATACTTCTCTCGGGATGGCACCTGGTAGACCCCATAATAAGCCTGGTGATAGCCGTAATGGTGGCATGGGGTGGCGGACGCATTGTGGTACAGGCCGTGCACATCCTCCTCGAAGGAGCGCCCGTGGAGGTCAACCTGCCTTCCTTGAAGTATTCCCTGGAGACTGTCCGGGGAGTGAAGGAGGTCCACGACCTCCACGTATGGACCATAACCTCCGGCTATAATGCCATGAGCGCCCACGTGAAGCTGGAAGAGGAGGTCAGCCCGGAGGGTTCCCGAAGGGCATTGTCGGCCCTGCGCCACCTGTCCATACACAGGTTTGGCATCGCGCACGTGACGATACAGCTTGAGGACAGAGACATGGACTGCAACGAGGTCCACACCACTTTCTAAACTGTGGGGCGACTATTGGGCCGAGGGGAAGTTGGGGGTCCGTCTTTCCTGCAACGCCTGTAGGCCCTCCCTGACGTCGGCGCCGGCAAAGCCCAGCATCTCCACAGCCAGGGAGTAGTCAAAAGAGGTGTGCCCCGCCATCCTGAG
The DNA here is from genome assembly GCA_965197405.1 of Dehalococcoidia bacterium. Classification (GTDB taxonomy): domain Bacteria; phylum Chloroflexota; class Dehalococcoidia; order Lucifugimonadales; family JAGWBF01. Next base: position 897,408 of record OZ240206.1, read on the forward strand.
CCACTGGTTCAGGGCGCGCTTGGTCCACCGGATGGCGGGCTGCGGCCCTGAAGCCAGCTTGCGGGCTACCTCTGTAGCCCTCGGCATCAGCTCATCGTGGGGCACCGCCATGCTCACCAGCCCGATGCGCTCCGCCTCTCTGCCGTCCAGAAAGTCGCATGTAAGGAGATAGTATTTCGTCTTGGCCATGCCGCAGAGGAGAGGCCAGATGATGCAGGCGTGGTCGCCTGCGGCCACGCCCAGGCGCACGTGGCCGTCGGTTATGCGGGCGTTCTCGGAGGCGATGGAGATGTCCGCCATCAGGGCCACGGCCAGTCCCGCGCCCACCGCCACGCCATTGATGGCCGACACCACAGGCTTGTCCAGGTTCACCATGTTATAAACGATGTCGCCAGCCTCTTTCATGTTATTGGCGATGGCCTCCGGGTTGCCAAATGAGTTCTCTATCATCTCGAAATCGCCGCCCGCGGAAAAGGCCCTTCCCGCCCCCGTGACAAGGGCTACCCGGACCTCCGAGTCCTCCCCTATATCCAGCCAGATGCGGCCCAGCTCGTAGTGGAGACGGGAGTTGGCGGCATTCAGGACATCGGGCCGGTTTATGGTCAGGAAGGCGATGCCGTCCTTCTTCTCCACCAACAGGTGCTGGTAGGCGCTGTAATCGGTCATAGCCTAATCATTCCTCCTCTCGATTCGCCGTGTATTTCCGACTTACGCAAACGGCTAAAATCCTCATTGATACGTGAATGAATATCTTAAACCGGCCCACGCGTCATTCCCGTGAAAACGGGAATCCATCTGGCGCTTCTGGACTCCCACTTCGTGGAAGTGACGATGGGGAAGTCGTCGGGGTTTGGTGTATTGTTCACGTATCAATAAAATCCCTAAAACCTTGGCTGTCTCTTCTCTCTAAAGGCCTGGATACCTTCCCTGGGATGGGATGAAGTGGCGACGAACTGGACGAAGGACTGTATCTCGAAAGCGACCCCGTCCCGCAGGGCCATGTCCTGGCCGCGCAGGGCGGCCCGCTTGGTCCAGCCCAGGCCCGCTCTGCTCTTCCCCCGCAGGGCGTCGAGGAGCTTCCCCACCTCCTCATCCAGCTTATCGGCCGGCACCGCCCTCAGGACCAGGCCCCACTCCTCCGCCTCCTTTCCCGAGAGCCAGCGGCCCGTGAGCAGAAGCTCCATCGCCTTCTGCGAACCCAGCTTGCGCGGCAGGCGCTGGGTGGAGCCGCCGCCGGGCATGAGGCCGTAGTTGGCGTGCTGGTCCCCAATCCGGACGTCCTCGGCAGCGATGACCATGTCGCACGCGAGCATCAGCTCCAGGCCCCCCGCCAGAACGAAGCCATGCACTACTGCGATCACCGGCAGGGGAAGCTCCTCCAGCCGGAAAAGAAGGGCGTTGAGGTCCTCCAGGTAGCTGCCGAGCAGGAGATAATCGTCGAAGGCCCGGTCCAGGTGGTTCAGGTCCGCCCCCGCGCAGAAGGCGCGCCCCTCTCCGCGAATGACCAGTGCTTTCACCTCGGCCAGCTTCTCCACCTGGTCTACCGCGAGGGCAAGCTCCTCGACGACGTGAGGGCTCAGGGCGTTGAGGGCGTCGGGCCGGTTGAGAGTGAGGGTTGCTACGGGGCCGTCCACGGCCAGCTTGATAGTTTCGTAGTCCATCCTTGGCCTCCTCTTTGCCCATTTTATCCATCGGGCCGTTGCACCCAATCATACTACAGCAGCTTGCGCGGTGTCAGTCGCGCTGGAATAGTGGGCCTTTTCATTGTCACCCCGAGCGGAGCGAGGGGTCTAAAATCCTGGGTGACCGCTGTGTTTTTCCGGCCGGTACGTCTTGATTCCGGTTTTTGTTAGGCGCCATTTTAGATTCCTCACCCCGCTTCGCTCCGTTCGGAATGACACGCGGCGAGGGCCTGTATTGATCTAACGACGACAATGAGACGGCCTTGTCGCCGCATCCGGCATCCTTGACGCCTGTAGGGGACTGCGGTACAGTGTACTCGGTGACAGTATTTGCAACTGAAGAGACTTGCATGAGCAGGCACACGGAAATCCTCGAGATGGTGAAGGCCCAGGGGTTGCGCCTCACGCCGCAACGACTGATTATCCTTTCCGCCATAGCCGAGGGCGAAGGTCACATGAACGTGGACGAGGTGTACCGCCGGGCCAGGCTTGTATACCCCTACATGGATATAGCCACCGTCTATCGCACCCTGCACCTTTTCAAGAGGCTTCGCCTGGTCACCGAGGTGGGAATGGGGGACAGGCTCCATTACGAGCTGACGGACCCCAACGCCCGCCATCATCACATGGTGTGCCGGGCCTGCGGGAAGGCCTTCAACCTCAGCCCCAGCTACCTCGACGAGTTCCGTACCCGGCTTGTGGACGAGTTTGGATTCGAGCCTGACCTGGACAACTTCACCGTGACGGGCACCTGCTCGGGGTGCCAGTCCACCAATGAAAGCAACGGAAAGCAACGGCCAGAGGGCTTGAGGCCATCCGGCTAACGGGCATCGCCACACCCACGCGTCATGCACCCGCTGCAATGACCGGGCTAGGTGTGGCCGTTTACTGGTCAATAAAGCACATCAAAGCACATCAAAGCATATCGAGGGGCAGCAGATTGGCACGGGACGGCGGCGGCATCAGGGTGAAAGTCCGGCCCAGGGCATCGCGGGACCAGTGCATGGGTTTCCGGGGGGACGTGCTTCAGGTCAGGGTGACGGCCCCACCTGAGCGGGGCAAGGCCAACCATGCCCTGGTAAAGCTGCTGGCCGAGACGCTGGAAGTACCCGAAAGCAGGATCAGGGTTCTCAAGGGCCACGCATCCCGCGATAAATGGGTGGCTATAGACGGCCTTTCCCCGGATAGCGTGTACCACAGGCTGATGGGCGGGCAACCGGAATGAATTTCAGCTGGGTCATTCAGGGGAAGCTCGCCGGCTCCATGGGGCCTGTCCATGAAGAAGAGCTCCTCTACCTGAAAGAGCGGGGCATAGGGGCCATAGTGAGGCTGGAGCGGCGCACCATCTCCGGCGAGGGGGCCGGCCTGGCCGACATGGGCGAACCCGTGCCCGATTCCTATCCGCCTACTATGAGCCAGATTGACCGCATCATAGACTTCATCAACGATCAAGTCCGTAAGGACGCTCCGGTGGCCGTTTCCTGCCGGGCCGGTATCGGCAGGACGGGCACGGTGCTCGCCTGCTACCTTGTGCATACGGGTTACAGCGCCAAGGAGGCCCTGGAACAGGTGCGGACCCTGCGGCCAGGCTCCGTAGAAAGTCCCGAGCAGTTGGACTTCGTGTACAGGTACGAGGAGAGGCTGAAAAGCCAGGAAGCGCCTTCAGCCTGACTATCTCCGGCATTGCCCCGCGATAATCACGGACCGCCGCCCGTTCTCGCACTTCGGAGGGAGTCCCAGTACTGCTCCCACTGGCGCCGGACCTCCTCCTCCGTCGCGCCCATGTCATAGGCCGGCGAAATCAGTGGCAGGGCGCGCTCGACCTTCACCAGCACGATGGCAGAGATGGGATTGGAGATATTCCCGCTCCTGTAGGACTCGACAATCTCTTCATAGCGCGACCCCTCGGAGAGAATGACGGCCGTGCCCTTGAAACGGTACCCCTTGCGCAAAACGGGGTCAACGACGTTGACCTCAATCGCCGGGTTCAGTCTCAGATTCTCCATCGTCCCAGGGGAGCGAAGGTCGGCGAAAACCAGGTGCTCGTCGTCCCAGGCGGTGGTTGTCCCCTTGGGCGATAGATTCGGAGTCCCATCAGGGCAGACAGTAGCGACAAATCCAAGCCTCTGCTCGCGTAACACGCGCTTCATCTCTTCGGTTAGCATAGCCATATCTTCGCCCCCTCCAATAGACCTTGAGGCCTGTAGGATCAGTTCGACTCCTTCATACACTGCTCTAACAGATCTAGCGCGGCATTGGCAAAGACCCACATATTGGCCTCGCGGTCCGCGTCGCCGGTCTCCAGGGTGATGACGCGCTCGATAGGCCCCGTGACAGCGATGCAAGCGTGGCCCGCAGCGTCGCCATAGCTATTGCCCGTGGGGCCGCTGGCGCCGGTCTCGCTCAGACCCCACGTCGTCCCAAGGGACTCACGCACGGTGCGGGCTTTCAGCAAAGCGTAGGGTTCGGTGCTCGCGCGAATGCCGGTCATGGCGTCGTCGGAGACCCCCAGCAACCCCTGCCGGGAGGCGTGGGTATATACAACCGCCCCGCCGAGGTAAAAGGCCGAAGCTCCGGGAACAGCTACCAGAGATGCTGAAATCAGGCCTCCGCAAGAGGACTCGGCCACGGCGATGGTCTGCTCGCGTTGCTTCAGCAGCGCGCCGACAGATGCGGCCATTGAGGTCAGGTCCGCCATCATTCCCTCCCATCACAAATACTATTAGAGCCATTGCCAAGGAGTTACGTACCGCTATTCTACCCCAGCAGGGGCTTTAAGTGAAGGTCTCAACTATTGTCACCCCGAGCGGAGCGAGGGGTCTAATGTCCTTGCCTTCTCAGGCGTGCTGCTATCCAAGCATTTTTAGATTCCTCGCTGCGCTCGGAATGACACGCGGCGAGGGCCTGACCTGGCATGAGAATTGAAAGACCCTGTCAACTGAGGAGCGCCAGGGTCTCTAAGCTGGACTTTGTACAAAACATAGAAGAGAACAGGGTAAGCTGACAAGACCAACCCACTACGAAAGGTCACGTCATGCTCACCCTGCCCGATATCATTATACCCTTGCTCCAGCCGTTCAAGGTGATATTTCAGGCCAGGACATGGTCGAAGGCCCAGGTGCTCCTAATTGGGGCAATCCTGGCGACGCGCAAGCGCACCGTCACCTCGGCGCTCCGGGTCATGGGGCTCAGCGACGACACGAGCTTTGCCCGTTACCACCACGTTCTCAACCGTGCCGGGTGGTCGCCCCTTCGGATGGCACACTGCCTGCTGTTGCTCTTGGTCCAACACCTCGGTCACGGCGATGGCCCACTGGTGTTTGGGAGAGACGAGACCCTGGAGCGGCGACGTGGTAGGCGGATCAAGGCCAAGGGGATATATCGCGACGGAGTGCGGTCCAGCGCAAGTCATTTCGTCAAGGCCTCCGGCCTGCGCTGGGTGAGCCTGATGTGGCTGGCTCCCATACCCTGGGCACATCGGACATGGGCGCTGCCTGTGCTGACTGCCCTGGCGCCCTCGGAGCGATATTACCAGGAGATGGGTCGGACTCACAAAAAGCTCACCGATTGGGCGCGTCAGATGATCGCCCAACTCCGTCGTTGGCTGCCTCACCGCACCCTGGTCATCGTAGCTGACAGTAGCTATGCCGTCCTCGACCTGCTGCACTTCTGTCAGTCCACGACTCGCCCGGTCACTTTCATCACCCGGTTGCGTCTGGACGCCGCGCTCTATGAACCCGCTCCACCTCGACTGCCCGGACAGATGGGTCGCCCACGGCTCAAAGGTCAGCGGCTGCCCACACTAAAACAGCTCCTCGATCAACCGGCAACCCCGTGGACTGCCGTGATGGTTCCCTGGTACGACGGTACCCTACGCAGAGTGGAGAACGCCTCGCATACGGCGGTCTGGTATCACAAGGGTAAGGCTCCAGTCCCTATCCGTTGGGTCTTGATACGCGACCCGATGGGTGCGTTCCGGCCACAGGCCTTGTTGTGCACCGACCTCAACTCGAGCCCACTCGAATCATCGAATGGTTCGTGTTGCGATGGCAGCTGGAGGTCACCCCGTATCCAGTACGGGGCAGGCTCTTCCAGGAAGTTCGCACTCACTTGGGAGTGGAAACTCAGCGCCAATGGTCTGACCTGGCCATCGCCCGCACCACACCGGCGCTCTTCGGGTTGTTCTCATGGGTTACACTGGCAGCACATGCACTGGGCCGGGGCCAAGCCGTACCCGTCCGCTCAGCAGCTTGGTATCACAAGGCCCTGCCCACCTTCTCCGATGCTATCGCTCTGGTCCGCCATCACCTGTGGTTCAACTCAGACGTTTTCGGCATATCCCCTGCTCAACCCAACATCCGAAAACTCCCTCCCACCATAGTTGACCGCTTCATAGAATCGCTGACCTACGCAGCCTGAATGTACAAAGTCCAGCTCAGAGGATGTTTCCAAAGTCCCTTCTCCCCTGGTGGGAGAAGGTTAGAGCCTGCCCTGAGCCCGCCGAAGGGATGAGGGGGACACCATCGCATCACCCTCACCTCAATCCTCTCCCGTCGAGGGAGAGGAAGTGTAACCATGCCTTATCACACACCCTCTCAGAAGGGCCACCACCAGCGTCGCTGGTCCCTCGCGGGTGAGTGCCCCTCCGACAGCATCCGTTGTGTCTGCTCCTGGGCTGCCTGGAGGAGGACGTGGAGCTCCCTGATTTGCCTGTCCTTCTCCTCAAGCTGGCGTTCGAGCACTGCTATGAGCATTTGATGAGCGCTGCTATCTCCATTGTGTACGCCTTGCTCAGGCTGGTGCGACTGCTCGATAACCTGCGCGATGGCGCAGTCATGGATAGCCCACTGCCCATCCACAAGCTCGGCGGGCAGCTTTCCGGAACGGATGTGTCTGCGGACTGTAGCGGGGTGTACACCGAGCTGAGCGGCAGCCTGGGCTATGCTATAGGGCATGGGCCGGTCTCCCTTGATTTTGTGTAGCGCAAATGGTATGTGTTGCTATAAGCAATGTTCAAGATATTTGCGCGTCAGATACGCACCGGATTGTCCCCCGTCGCGCGCTTGAGCATGGACAAAGCATGTCCATAGCAGCCGGGCCGAGGGAGAGACGTGATATAATTCTGTCCACCTGCCCCCCAAACAATAGCTCTGTAGACATGGAGGTGGAAATGGTCGCAGCTTTAGACGGGATCAAGGTGCTGGACTTAACGCGCACGTTGGCCGGCCCCTTCTGCACAATGATGCTCGGAGACATGGGCGCCGAGGTAATCAAGGTCGAGGAGCCTTCCCACGGGGATGAAACGCGGTCCTGGTTCCCCTTCTGGAATGAGGAAAGCTGCCAGTTCCTCACTTTCAATCGCAACAAGTGCAGCATCACCCTCAACCTCAAGAACGAACGAGCCGTTGACATATGCCTGAAGCTGGCGAGCCAGGCTGACGTAATGATAGAGAGCTTCCGCACAGGCACGGCTGAGCGGATAGGCATAGGGTATGAAGACGTGAGCCGCATCAACCCGCGCATCGTTTACTGCTCTATCTCCGGCTTTGGCAGGACGGGGCCTATGGCCGATAGGCCCGGCTACGACCTGATTATCCAGGGCTACAGCGGCCTCATGAGCACCACCGGCGAGGCGGATGGCCCTCCCCTGCGCACGGGCTACTCGATGGTGGACCTCTTCACCGGTATGATGGCCTACGGCTCGATAATGACCGCCCTGTTCGCACGCGAGAAGAGCGGCAAGGGCCAGTTCGTCGAAGCCTCCCTGCTGGAGGGCCAGGTAGCCACCATGAGCTACCACGCAGTGGGGTATCTGGCCACGGGCTTTGTGCCAGGCCGCATGGGGTCCGGCCACCCCAGCCTGGTGCCCTACCAGGCCTTCCCCTCGTCCGACGGCTTCTTTATCCTGGGCTGCGGCAACGATGGCCTCTGGCGACGCCTCTGCCCGGCCATAGGCCGCGATGACCTCACCGACGACCCCAGGTTCAAGACCAACACGGACCGCGTCCGGCACAGAGAGGATCTGCTGCCCATTCTCACCCAGCACTTCCGCACCAGGACCAACTCCGAGTGGCTGGAGACCATAGGTGATGCGGGCGTGCCCTGTGGCCCCATAAACAGGGTATCCGACGTGGTCAACGACCCCCAGGTGCTGGCGAGGGACATGATGGTTCCCATTCCCCATCCCAACGTGCCAGACCTGAAGACGCCGGGCAGCCCCCTGAAGCTCACCGATACGCCCTCCAGCGTAAGACACTACCCGCCACTGCTGGGAGAGCACAACGAGGAGGTCCTCGGCAATCTTGGCTACAGCAAAGAGGAGGTGGCCCAATTGAAGGAGGAAGGAGCTATTTGAGCACGGCCCGCCGGTCAGTCCTTCCCCTCAAAATCTCTCTTGACGCCCGACCCTGTCTGATGTAGAGTTCAAGCGTCGTCCACGGCCTGAAGGGATTAACGCTTTCCCGATGGACGCGAGACCGCAAGCAATACTCTGAATCAGGAGGTGCTTTCATGCCCGCACAGAAACCCGAAGATGCAGACATACTGATTGGACAGGCCATCAACGCCAAGGACCCGAACGCCGCCCTGGACCTCTACGAAGCGGACGCAATCCTGCTGCCGGAGCCGGGTCACGTCGCCCAGGGCACCGATGCCATCCGCGAGGCACTCAATGGATTCGTGTCTTTGAACCCGACGCTGAACGTGGAGGTCGAGAACGTCGTCCAGTCCGGCGATATTGCGCTCCTGTATTCCAAGTGGACCCTCACGGGCACCGACCCCGAGGGCAACGCTGTCAACGCATCCGGTCGAGGCAGAGAGGTGGTACGGCGGCAGGCCGACGGGACCTGGCGCTTCGTGATTGACGACCCCAACGGCGCGACGTAAGACGGTCCGTCCCGTACCCGGACGCGATCCAAGGCGCGGCGGAGACGTTACCTCCGTAGGCCGACGGCCTGCTCCGGCTCCCAGGGGGACACATGCACACGCCCTGAGTATCGAAGGGTGCTTCAAAACCGGCTGCAGCCCACCCTCGTCATTCCGAACGGAGCCCTTCGACAAGCTCAGGATAAACTCTGCGACGAGGAATCTAGGGCGTGCTCACGCAAAGGAGCGCAAGGCGTCCCGAAATGTCCGTGTTATGTCATTCCGAACGCAGTGAGGAATCTAAAGAGCTTCTTCACGATCACGGTGACATTCCGGCGACGGACACACATAGCATCGCCAGACCCGCTTTGTGGGCATGGACTTTAGATTCCTCAGTCGCTTCGCTCTTTCGGAATGACAGTGTGGGGGCGACGAGAAAGTGTGAACACGCCCTAAAATGCTTAGACCCCTCGCTCCGCTCGGAGCCTGCCCCTGGCCTGAACAGGGGGTGACAATCAAAAGGCCTTGGCTGTCTTATGACCACCTCCCCGTACTTTCCCAAAGGAGGGAGATATGTACACGCGTATTCTGGTGCCATTGGATGGCTCAGACCTCGCGGAGAAGGCCCTGTCCCGGGCCCAGGGACTTGCCAGCACCTTCGGGGCCAGCATCCACCTCCTTCAGGTAGTCTCGCGGCGCGCCGAGTTGGAAGCCGGCCGGTGGGCTGGAATGACTTCCCCGCAGGCTGCGGAATACAGCGTTGACATGGCACGGCGGGCTATTGAGGCCGAGATCGCCAGGGGCCGGGAGTACGTTGAGGGCATCGCGACCCAACTCACCGGGGCCGGAATCAGCGCTCAAGCGGCGATACGGGAAGGGGCCGCCGACGAGAATATCATCGAGTACGCCAAAGAGCAGGAGATTGACCTCATCGTTATGAGCACGCACGGGTACGGCGGGCTGAGGCGCTTTCTATTAGGCAGCGTCACCGACAGGGTAGTACGCTCCAGCGACGTGCCCGTGCTGGTCCTGCCCGCCTGACCATTAGTGGCTAGTGGCCGGGCTGTGGCCGGCCGCGCGTCGGATTTCTACCACCCAGCAGGAGGAGCATGATGAAACGCCTCACCAAGGACAAGCACATCTACGCCCTCGACCCGAAGGCCACCCCTGCCATCACCGTCGCTTCCGGAGAGGAGCTTTTGGTGGAGGCGTGGGATGCTTTCGAGGGCCTCCGCGACCCCGCCGCCATAGACGAGAAGACCATCAAAGGGCCTGCCACCGGGCCGATTTACGTGGAAGGGGCCATGCCCGGTGACGCCCTGAAGATAGACTTCATAAGCATCAAGGCTATCAATCAGAGTATGCACCTGATCAGTCCTGGACGGGGGTTCCTGGCGGAAGACTTTCCCCAGTACCACGGCACTGTCATGCCCATTGAGGATAACCATATCATCTTCCCCGGCGGCATCAAGCTGCCCATCAGACCGTCGGTAGGCCTGGTCGCGACCACCCCCACGTATGTGCAGAATACCGCCAGCGACAGCGGCCCCTATGGTGGGGACATAGACATGAAGGAGCTGGTCGAGGGAAGCACCCTCTATATGCCCGTGTTCGTCGAGGGCGGCCTTCTGGCTATGGGAGATTCCCATGCGGTAGTGGGCGACGGCGCGGTGGGGGGCACCGGAGCGGAGACCGAGGCGGAGATACACATACGCGTCACCGTGGAGAAGGGAATGAACTTGAGGTCCCCAAGGGCGCTGACTCCTGACTACCTTGTCACACTCTCCTACGGCGACGAGCTGGGGCCGGCCATGCGGCAAGCGGTGCGGGACATGGTGGACTTCCTGGTGCAGGAGAAGGGCATGGAGCCTTACAACGCCTACGCACTGCTGAGCCTGGCGGGGGACGTGCGGGTCTCGCGTACCTTCCGGCCCATAAGCCCGGTGAAGATGATGCTGTCGAGGCGGGTGTTGGAGCAGATAGGCTAGGGGCCTGCCTCTCCGATGCTCTCAGGGCAGACCTTCGGCAAAATGAGAGGTATGGGAGTCCTCCTTTGCCTCGCCCTAGCCCTTCTACTGGCAGTCTCCTCCTGCGGCAGCGACGAACAGGAAGAGATACTTGTCTTTGCCGCCGCCAGCCTGGCGGATGTGATGGAACGGATAAGCCATGAGTTCGCCGGGGAGGAAGGGGTAAGGGTTAGGTTCAACCTCGGAGGCTCTGCCGCCCTTGCGCAGGGCATCGTGCATGGCGCTCCCGCCGACGCCTTCATCTCGGCTGGCCCTCAACCCATGGACCTGCTGGAAGAGCAAGGTTTCCTTGTGGCAGACACACGGGTGGATATTCTGACCAACGAGCTGGTCCTGGTGGGACGCTCCAGCGAGGGCATCACCTCTGTAGATGACCTGGTTACCACCGGGGCGAGGGTGGCTATAGCAGACCCGGAGCTAGCTCCGGCTGGACGCTATGCCAGGGAAGCGTTGCAGAGCCTGGGGGTGTGGCAGCGCCTTGAACCCCGTCTGGTGCCGGGTCCCAATGTACGTGTCGCCCTGGGATACGTCGAGACCGGGAACGTGGATGCGGGCATCGTCTACCGCACGGACTTCCTGGCAAGCGAGGGACTGGAAATCCTGGCCCAGATTCCCCCGGAAAGCCACTCGCCCATCCTCTACCCCGCCGCAGTCGTTCACCCGTCACAACACGTTGACCCGGCACAAAAGTTCCTCGACTTCCTCCGGAGCGCGGAGGCCGGAGAAGTCTTCCGAGAGCATGGCTTCATTCCAATTCCACCGGGTGAGGAGTAACGAGGAGGAGGCCGGTGCTCTCTTCCGGCGAGCTTCAGGTCATAGCCCTATCCTTGCAGGTGGCCGCCCTGGGGACGCTCATCGGCCTGCCCATCGCCCTGTGGGTGGGGTGGCTTCTGGCCAAGTCCTCCATTCGCGGCAAGTCCGTGCTTGACACGGCAGTCTCCTTTCCCCTGGTGCTGCCGCCTGTGGTGACCGGCTACGTCCTGTTGCTCCTCATAGGACGGGACGGCCCCATTGGGGCCGTCCTTCACAGTCTCTTCGGGGTAGACGCGGTGTTCACGTGGGTGGCGGCGGCCCTGGCAGCCGGGCTGGTATCCCTGCCCCTCATGGTCAGGGCCATCGAGGTAGCTATGTCCAGCGTTGACCCTCGCCTGGAGCTGGCGGCGCGGAGCCTTGGGGCCGGGCCGTTGAAGACCTTCTCCAGCGTCACCGTGCCCCTGGCCTATCGCGGCATCGTGGCGGCCGCGTTTCTGGCCTTCGCCCGCGGCCTGGGGGAGTTCGGGGCTACCATAGTGGTGGCGGGAAACATCCCCGGCAAGACACAGACCATGTCACTGTTCATCTTCAACCGCCTTCAGGTGGGGGACGATGGGGCGGCGCTGAGGCTTATAGTAGCGTGCCTGGTGCTGGCCCTGTTGTCTCTCAGCATGCATCAACACCTGGTCCGGCGAGTCGTCTCCTGACCCATGAACGACGCTTTTCTAGACCTCAAGATGTCCAAGAAGTACCCCGGATTCAGCCTGGAGATAGACGCCTCCTTTTCGATGGGCATCACCGCCGTCTTCGGTCCCTCTGGCAGCGGCAAGACCACCATACTGGACTGTATCGCCGGACTCAGCGCTCCCGACGAGGGCGAGGTGTGCCTGCGCGCCCGGCCCCTGTTCTCCTCCTCCAGGAAGCTCAACCTGCGGCCTGAGCAGCGCCGTGTGGGGTATATGTTCCAGGAGAGCCTCCTCTTCCCCCACTACAGAGTCCGAGAAAACATCCTCTACGGCTTCAAGCTGACCCCACCGGAGCGGCGGAAGGTGGAGCTAGAGCAACTGGTGGAATTGCTGGAGCTGGGCCAGTTGATGGAGAGGCGTCCATCTAACCTGTCCACCGGCGAGCGCCAGCGAGTGGCCCTGGCCCGCGCCCTCGCCACCTCGCCGGAACTGCTGCTGATGGATGAGCCTCTCGCATCGCTGGACATAGCCCTCAGGGGCCGGATACTGCGCTACCTCAAGGACCTGCACCGGGAGCTTGCCATACCCATGATATACGTCTCCCACTCCATCTCCGAGGTCCTGGCCATAGCGGACAGTGCCCTGGTCATCTCTCACGGCAGGCAGCTTGCCTTCGACGAGCCTCGCAAAGTGCTGCTGGAGCCTTTTGTCCACTCGCTGGTGGAAACGGGAAGCCTGGAGAACCTGCTTGACGTGGAGGTCGTGGAGCGAAGTACCGGCAAGAGGCTGGCGGGCGCAAAAATAGGGGACACCCTCCTCTGGGTGCCGGGGATACCCGACCGCGTGGGGGCCGGCGACACCATATCCATATCCATCAGGGCCGGCGACATCATCGTGGCGGTGGACCAGCCCTGGCGTATAAGTGCTCGGAACGTCCTCAAGGGCCGCATCGAGGGGATTCACCGGATAGAAGACAACGTGCTGCTGTACGCCGACATCGGGGCCTTATTGCTGGTGGAGATTACCGCTGAAGCCCTGGACGCCCTGGAGCTACGCGAGGGCCAGGAAGTCTTCCTGGTCATCAAGTCCAGCTCCATCTTAGCGTTGGGATAGGGTGTTGGACTAGCCTGGCATTCAGCCTTTATCCACCGCCCCGTCCTTGTGCACGATGAGGATGGCGTACAGGAGGCTATTCACCGGCGTGGGAACGCCCACCTGCTGCCCAATCCGCACGATGGCGCCGTTGAGGGCGTCAAGCTCCAGGGGTCTCCCCAGCTCCAAGTCGGTATGCATGGATGCGTGCAGGTCTTTGGCGGAAGTCTCCATGTACGCCATCGTACTATCCACCACGTCGGGAGCGAGCTTGACTCCCCTGGCCCTAGCCACGGCCTCGACCTCCCTCATGGCAGCTAATATCATCTCCTGCGCCTCCCGGTGCTGTAGAAGCTGGCTCATGGGGGAGCGGGCTGCGCTGGTCATCCCTGCCATAGTTGATATGAACAGGGACTTGGTCCAAAGCTCCCTCACCACGTCGTCGGAAAGCTCGGTGGGTATGGCGGCGGCCTGAAAGGTCTCCAGGATGCTCTGCGCCCTGGGAGTCCGCTGCCCGTTGGTCTCACCAAAAGCTATGCGCATCACATCTCCCCGCTGCCTTATGACGCCGGGGGCCTCTACCATCGTCTCGATGTAGGCCGCCCCTGCCAGAACGCGGTCCTGGCCCACGACCCGCGCCACTTCCTCGTAGCTCTCGACGCCGTTCTGTAGAGTGAGCAGAGCGGTGTTCTCGCCCACGAGGGGCGTAAGGGCGGCAATTGCGGCGGCGTTCTGGTACGTCTTGACGCTGAGGACCACGAGATCCACGGGACCCACCACCTGACCGGGGGCATCGGTGGTGTCCACATCTACGCTGAAGTCCCCCCACTGGCTCTTGATTTGCAGGCCCCGGGCGCGAATGGCTTCCAGGTGAGGCCCCCTGGCTATCAGAGTCACCTCGTTGCCCGCCCTGGCCAGAAGCCCCCCGAAATATCCCCCCACTCCCCCAGCGCCCATTACCGCTATACGCATTGCAACCTCCACCGGTGGTTCTCTTCAAGAATACCCTTCAAAAATACCCCAGGACTCGTCCCGGTTCAAGGGGGCCTTGAAGTCCTGGGGCGCGCCATGTAAGCTCTAACTCTCTGCCTCCAACTCTTTGATGGAGGTTTTGGAGCGAAAGGAGATAACATGGCCAAGCTCACCGGGGCACACCTGATGGTGCGCGCCCTCAAGCTGGAAGGTGTTCAGAAGATATTCACCATAGTGGGGGATACCATTCTGCCCCTGGTTGACGCCGTGGAGGACGAAGGGTTGGAGTTTGTGGACACCCGCCACGAGGCGGCAGCTATGCACATGGCCGACGCCTGGGCAAGGGTCACAGGGGAGCCTGCCGTGACGCTGTTCACCGGCGGGCCCGGGTTCTCCAACGCCGTATCCGCCCTGCCGAACATCTACACCTCGGAAAGCCCGGTCATCTTCATAAGCGGCGCCAGCGAGCTGTCGGAGAAGGGGATGTACGCCTTCCAGGAGATAGACCAGGTGAGCATGGCCGCGCCGGTGACCAAGGGGTCATGGCTGGTCCACGAACGCCGCCGCATACCCGAGTACGTAGCCACCGCCTTCCGCACCGCCCTCTCCGACAGGCCCGGCCCGGTGCACCTCACCATACCGATAGACTTGCAGGAGCAGGAGGCCTCGGAAGAGGACCTGCCCCGGTACCAGCCGGGCGAGTACCGCAACAGGGGGCGTTCCCACGGCGACCCCAAGCTGGCCGAGGAGGCTGTAGCCCTGCTCAGCCGGGCGGAGCGTCCCGTGGTCATCGCAGCCAACGCCGCCCGGTACTCGCTATCCGCGGAAACTCTCCGGGAGTTCATAGAGACCACAGGACTGCCCGTCTTCACCGTGGAGCAGGCCCGTGGCTTGGTCTCCGACGACCATCCCCTCTGTTTCGGATATGCCGATGGAGCGCTGAACTCTGCGGCGAGACGGTTCAGGGAGGCGGACGTGGTCCTGCTCCTGGGGAAGCGTTTTGACCACCGCTACAGGTACGGCCAGCCCCCCTTCTTCAGCCCCACCGCCCAGCTCATCCAGGTAGACCCCTCAGCCGGGGAGATTGGCAGGAACCGGGGCGTTTCCGTAGGCATTCTGGGGGACATAGGCGCGGTGATGGGCCAGCTTACCCTGGAAGCAAGAAAGCTCAACTGGTCCTCCAGCAAACTAGCGCCCTGGCTCGGCCAGCTGAGGGAAGACCGGGAGTCCTGGCTGGAGCGTATGGAGTCCTTTGCCACCGAGGAGCTTCCCCTGCACCCCATGAAGGTCTTCAAGGAGGTGGACCAGTTCACCGATGACAACACTATCCTGATCTTCGATGGCGGCGACTATGCCCAGTGGGGCCGGTCCTACTTCAAGGCCAGGAAGTCCGGGCACTGGATGCGTCTAGGCCCGCTGAGCCAGTTGGGATGTGGGATACCCTTCGCCATAGGCGCAAAGCTGGCCCGCCCCGACGCCAATGTGCTGCTGTTTACCGGGGACGGCTCCTTTGGCTTCTACGCTATGGAGTATGACACGGCCATGCGGTTCGGCGTGCCCATCACCGCCGTGATGGGCAATGACTCTACCTGGGGAATAGACAAGAATTTCCAGATCGCATATTACGGCAGGGCCGTGGGCACGGACCTGCGCTCGGTGCGCTACGATGAGGTAGTGGAGGCCCTGGGCGGCTATGGCGAATACGTGGAGCGCAGCGAGGACATAGCGCCCGCCGTGGGACGCGCTATCGCTTCCGGAAGGCCCTCGCTCGTTAATGTGGTGGTAAAGTCGGTGCCCAGCCCCCTGGCCGACGCCATGATCGCCCGGAAAACGAGCGCCCGCCGGGGGTGACCCACTGATACATCAATCAAAATCCGGTATTCTCAATATATGGTGGCAATGCCTGGTATGAATACCAACGCACGTTGAGAATACGCAAAATCCTTTACACCCCTGTACCATGACGCTATAATGCTAGAGTCAAGACGAAGAAGGGCCATGAAATGGCATTAGCTATTGACGTATCCAAGATTTTTGCCGATGCCAGAGGAATTCATGATTCCGCTCTTGAGCAGCTGGCAGAAGGTGACATCCGGGACGCAGCGGAGAAAGCCTGGTGCGCGACCAAGCGGGCTACGGACGCACTCATCTTGGCCCGGACCGGACAGGAACCCCAGAAGTCTCCGGATACTTCTAAGAAGCTGGATAGCCTGGCAGAAAGCGACCAGCGTGTGAGGACCCTGATAGGTCGCTACTACACCCGTCAAAGCTCCTTGCACGGCGACTGTTTCTATCTTGGGCTGTGCGACCCGATAAAGACAACGGAGCGGCGCATACGGGAGACGGACCAATATATTCGTGATGCCGAGGAGTTGGCAGATTCCGATTCCCCTTAAATCTGCTTTAAAAAAATAGCCAATCTGAAGGGAGGAAGGAACATGCTGAAAATAGGCCACTCTATAACCCGTCCTGGCAAGGACTTGGGCGACGTTGAGGTCACGATCAACGTGCCGGAGGAGTTGGAAACGGTCCCGGGGGTCGTGCAGAACCCCCACGAGGTTGATTTCTACAGCAGAGAGTACCCCATCGAGAGCCAGGCCGTCGAGATGACCGCCGACCGCGACTGGGTATGGTCGGTCTACACAGGGGAGGCCCTGGAGCACCGCCGGGAGCATGACAGGCTGAACAAATGGATCGTGGATGCGTCCAGGGACACCGGTGAGATAGAGCCAACGACAGAGGCCGGATCCGTTCAGGACTTCACCCAGGAGATCACGGCCAAGTCCAGGGAGTTGGGGTTTAGCGAAGTGGGCTTCACCAGGTTCGACATGCGCTACGTCTACAAGTCCAAGAGGGACTGGGTCAAGTTCCCCCATGCCATCTGCCTGGCCTACGAGCAGGAGTACGCGCCCACCCAGACGGCGCCCAGCCTCGAGGCGGAAGGCCCCCACTACGGGACCTACAGGATAATGGGCGCGGCGGCCCTGGAGTTGGCGGACTACATACGGGGCCTGGGCTATCACGCTCAGGTGCACAGCCCCAACGACAACAGCGCGGCCTACATACCGATGTTCGTGGAAGCCGGGCTGGGCCAGCTGGGGGCCAACGGTCAACTGCTATCGCCCCATTTCGGTTCCCGCGCCAGGATAATGGTCATCACCACGGAAGCCCCGGTGACCTATGACCGTCCGATAGACTACGGCATCCATGCCTTCTGCGAAATATGCCAGGTGTGCGTGAATCGCTGCCCCGGACGCGCCCTGATGAGGGATAAGGTCTGGTGGAGGGGCGTGCAGAAGCACAAGTTGATATACAGGCGCTGCCGCCCGGTGATGGCGCGCTACGAAGGCTGCGCCGTCTGCATGAGGGTATGCCCCATCCAGAGGTACGGCATGAAAGCCGTGATGGACCACTACGTCTCCACGGGGCAGGTGCTGGGCAAGGGCACCCACATGCTGGAGGGGTACTCGATACGGGACGTAGGTTACTTCGGCCCCGGCGAGTTGCCCAAGTTCGACAACGACTTCTTCCACATCCCCCACGGCAAGAGCGAGGACCTCCTCTTTGAGGACCTGAAGGAGAGGATAAAGTCCGGCGACGTCGGCGGCGACGCCCATGGTGATACGACCCTCCAGGACTTCGCGCGGAAGGTGGAGAAGTACGTTACCGCGGTGGTTGACGACATGGCAGGGCCTCCCGAGGTCGAAGAGGCATAGCGTCTCCGTCCCGCGACCCCCTAGGGCGATAAGACCCGGTCGTGTAACGGTGCCTGTGTGAACGAATAGGGGCCAGCTTTCCTCAGCTAGTGAGGTCTGCTGGCCCTCGGCGTTCTCTTAGTCGGCGTTTGAAGCTACGGATTCCGGCATCAAGCTATCCCTCGACGGGGCCGGTGCTTATGACGGCGCGGCGGTGAGCGCCCTCCCCAATCTTCGTCTCCCCGTCGTAAGCTTCCACCCGGAAGGCGAGGCGATTCCTCTGGACCTCTGTAAGCTCGGCGTGGGCGATTATTCTGGCCCCCAGAGAGGCCGGGGCAATATGGCGTACGTTCACCTCGTAACCCACGGAGGTCTGGCCAGGCTCCAGAAGGTGATTGACGGCTGCCATGGACGCCTGCTCCATAAGCTGAATCATCGAGGGGGTGCTGAACTTGCCCACGTGCGCAGCCACGTTATGCTCGCAAACAATAGTCTCTTTCCGGCCCTTGAGTCCGGGCGCTATCTTCTCGATGACCATGCGCACCTCCTTCAGAAAGACCAATTGGCAGACAGGCCAATTGAGTTATTACATTACCTGGCTGCGCAGTCCGCCCGCAGGCGCAGGGTATTGGCGAAATGGTGAGAGGGACGGCCACGCCCACACATTCTACCCCCGGTATGGGTTGTAATTCCACCATGTATTGCTCTGTTCCTTGAGACGGGGCTGCCACCAGGCCTTGAAAGAGCTTGAAGAGCAGGGCGTTTTGAGATATGATGCTGGCCGATAGGGGGTGACATGCGGGGAAAGGACTTGCTCTCCATCTTAGACCTCAGCCCTCGGGATATACAGGACATCGTCCACAGGGCCCACAGAATGACTGTAGGGCCTGCGATGCCGGCGCTGGCGGGGAAAACGGTGGCTCTCCTCTTCGAGAAGCCCTCCCTGCGTACCCGGGCCAGCTTCCACGTGGCCGTGCAGCAGCTTGGCGGCTACTCCTTCTACATGGGGCCTGATGAGGTCGGGCTGGGGAAGAGGGAGGCCGTCTCCGACGTGGCTAGGGTCCTGTCCCGGTACGTGGACTGCATCGCCGCCAGGGTGTTCTTCCACTCCAGCCTTGAAGAGCTGGCGAAATACGCCTCCGTACCCGTTATCAACGCCCTCTCGGACTGGGAACACCCCTGCCAGATTCTTGCCGACCTTCAGACGATACATGAGCACAAGGGCGCTCTGGAAGGTCTCAAGATTGCCTACGTCGGGGACGGGAACAATGTGGCCCGGAGCCTGTGCCTGGGCGCGGCCTCTGTGGGCGCAAGCTTCGCCATCGCCTCGCCTCCGGGCCACAGCCTGGATGAGAGTACCCTTGAGCGCGCTCAACGGCGGGCGGCGTCAGCCGGCAATAGGGATGTGGCTGCCCTGGTAGACCCTCGCGAGGCCCTTTCGGGCGCGGACGTTGTCTACACCGACGTGTGGACCAGCATGGGCCAGGAGGCCGAGTCGGAGACACGGCGCAGGGACTTCAAGGGCTACACCGTGGACGCGGCCCTCCTGGCCTGCGCCCGTGAAGATGCCATACTGATGCACCCGATGCCCGCCCACTACGGCGAGGAGGTCCCACCGGGTATGCTGGAACACCCCCAATCGGTGGCATTCGACCAGGCGGAGAACCGTCTCCATGCCCAGAAGGCCGCCCTGGAGCTTATAATAGAAACAGGTGGATAGCTCTAAAGGCCATCCACAAAGTCTGTAAAAAGGTCGTAACATGCCTAACCCCCTGGTAGCCATCGTCGGGCGGCCCAACGTGGGCAAGTCCTCTCTCTTCAATCGCATCGTGGGAAGCAGGGATGCTATCGTCAGCGATGTCCCCGGCACCACCAGGGACCGCCTTTTGGCGGAGGTATCGTGGGCCGATTGCCGGTTCACCCTGGTAGACACCGGCGGGCTGGAGCCCAGGCCCCAAGACACTCTCAGAGACAAGGTGAAGGCCCAGGTAGAGGTCGCGGTCTCCGAGGCCGACCTGGTAATCTTCCTGCTGGACGCGGCGGACGGGCTGACGCCCATGGATGAGGAGGTGGCCGACTGGCTCCGTCGTACCGAAAAGCCCCTGATAGTGGCAGTGAACAAGGTGGACAACGAGAAGCGGGAGGTCTCCACAGCCGAGTTTTACCAGATGGGCCTGGAAGAGGAACCCCTGCTGATAAGCGCGTACCACAACCTGGGTATTCACGACCTGATGGAAAGGATTGTATCCCTCCTCCCGCCTGCTGAAGTAGGGGAGGAGTCATCCGAAGAAGTCATGAAGCTGGCTATTGTCGGCAGGACTAACGTGGGCAAGTCCATGCTTATGAACGCCATCCTGGGCCAGGAGCGCGCAATTGTGAGCGAGGTCCCAGGCACCACCAGGGACGCCCTGGATACCCACTTCACCTACGGGAGCGAGCCTGCCGTGCTGGTGGATACGGCAGGGGTCCGCCGTCGCGGTAAGATTGGGCAGGGCATAGACTATTACAGCTTCCTCCGGGCTGTGAGGGCCGTAGAAAGATGCAGCATAGCCCTGCTGGTGATGGACGCCACAGAGCTCGCCACCGCCCAGGATGCCCATATATCCGGCCACGCCTGGGATGCCTACAGGGGCATAATCGTGGTGATAAACAAGTGGGACCTGGTGCCCAAGGGGGAGAATATAGAGCAAGAGGTAGCTATCCAGACCGTGAGGCAACGCCTGCACTTCATGCCCTACGTGCCCATCTGCTTCACCTCGGCCCTCCTGGGAGAAGGCGTCGAGAATGTGATGACCGTGGCTACGGACGTTTACCGGGAGAGGCTGAGGCACATCCCGCCCGGAAAGCTGCATTATGCCCTCATGGATGCCCTGGCGGACCATATGCCCCCTTCCAGAAAGGGCAAACGCCTGAGGATTAACGGCGTGAGGCAGGTTGACGTAAACCCGCCGACCTTTGTCTTTGCAGTCAACGACCCGGAGCATGTACACTTCTCCTACCAGCGTTATCTGGAAAACCGTCTAAGGTTAGCCTTCGGGTTTACCCACACCCATCTAAGGCTGGTGTTCAGAAGAAGGATATAGGCAGATGGCTATGATTGTCCTGGGCATCTTCGTGCTGCCCTTGCTGGCCATATACGTCGTGGCGGTGGGTATCGTGCTGGATATGGACCGGGCCTATGGGCAATACGCCCTTCTCATCCCCGTCGCCTACGTCCTCGGCTCCATACCCTGGGGCTTCCTCATCGGCCTCGCGGTAAAGGGAGTGGACATCCGCGAGTATGGAAGCGGAAAGATAGGCACCAGCAACGTACTGAGGACCGCCGGCAGGCGTTTTGCCGTCCTGGCGCTGGTCCTGGACTTGAGCAAAGGTCTCCTGGCGGTGGCGGTAGCGAAGGTGGTTGCAGACAACGCCACCGTGGAAGTAGTCGCCGGCCTCGCGGCCATCGCGGGGCACAACTGGTCTATTTTCCTCGGCTTCAAAGGAGGCAGGGGTGTGGCCACGGGACTGGGCGGGCTGCTGATAATGTCGCCCATAGCGGGCGCCATAGCCTTCTTCGGGGCCTTCGTGCCCATCGCCCTCATCAGCCGGTATATGTCGCTGGGCTCCATAATAGCGGTGATTGCCGCATTCCTCGCCTTGCTAGTGATTGTCCTGCTGGGTCATTCCTCCGCGACGTACCTCCTGTATTCGGGAATCGGCGGCGCCGTGATAATCTGGCAGCACAGGGACAACGTCCAACGTCTTCTCCAGGGCAAAGAGCGCAGGCTCGGGCAGCTCGCCGATGGGACCTGCTAGGGCGTCCGTCCCTACCCCAGGCCCTTCTCGGCCCTTATATCGTGTCCGGGTCTCTGAAAGCCCACTTCGCAAGGGCCAAGCTTCGACGCTAAGGGTGGGGGAAAGGGTTGGATAAAGTCACGATAATAGGGACCACGACCTGGGGCACTACCCTTGGCATACTCCTTGCCAGAAAGAGCATCCCGGTAACTATGCTGGCGCGCACCCCGGAAGAGTCCAGGGAGCTTGAGGCCCACAGACAGAATTCCCGCTTCCTGCCCGGCGTGGAGTTCCCCCGGTCCCTGAAAGTATCTCACGACCCGGGAGAGGCCCTGCACGGTGCGGGAATGATGATTCTGGCTGTCCCTTCCAGGAGCTTTAGAGACAACGTGAGATGGGTGCAGGAGGCCATAGAGCGGGACCCCATAGTCCTGAGCGTTTCCAAGGGCCTGGAGATGGGCACGGGGAAGCGCATGAGCCAGGTCCTGGAGGATGAGCTTCCCGCCAGGCTCCACTCCAAGATTTGCGTGCTTTCCGGGCCCAGCCTGGCCTTGGAGGTAGTTGCAGGGAAGCCGGCGTCCACTGTGGTGGCCTCACGGCAATACAGCACCGCGGCAGAGGCGCAGGAAGCCCTGATGTGCCACTCGTTCCGCGTCTATACCAACGCGGACACGATAGGCGTGGAGCTTGGCGGAGCTTTGAAGAACATCATCGCCCTGGGAGCAGGCATATGCGACGGCCTGGGGTATGGGGATAATGGCAAAGCGGGCTTCATGACCCGCGGCCTGGCCGAGATAGCGCGCCTGGGCGTTGCCGCCGGAGCCAGGCCCATCACCTTCGCGGGCCTCGCGGGACTGGGCGACCTGGTAGCCACCTGCGCCAGCCCCCTGAGCCGCAACCACTACGTGGGCGAGCAGCTGGCCGCCGGAAGGTCCCTGGAGGATATAATGGACTCAATGAAGAACGTGGCCGAAGGCGTGTACACAACGGTGGCTGCCCTCCAGATGAGCCATGAGCTTGGCGTGGAGATGCCCATCGCCAGGAGCACCTATCAGATACTCTTTGAGGGCCTGGACCCCAGGCAGGCGGTGGCAGCGCTTATGGGAAGGCCCCCAAGGGCCGAGTGGGAGGGCTTGGGCTGACCGTCGCCTCCCCATCCACTATTCACTAGCCACTAATCACTCCCCAAGCTCCCCGGCTTCGTACAGCACCGCCGCCACCGTCGCGATGCCCGCAGTCTCCGAGCGCAGGACGCGCTTGCCCAGGCTCACGGGAAGCACCCCGCAGGAGCGGGCGTAGGACGCCTCATCTTCCTCAAAGCCGCCCTCCGGGCCGATGAATATGTTGGCCCGGGGAGACCTCATATCCTCCAGGGCCCGGCGCAGGCTGCCGGCCTTTTCCTGCTCCCAGGGTATTATGGACATGGAGGACCCTTGTACACCGTCGCAAGCGTCTTTGCAGGCGTCTCTGAATGAAATGGGCTGCCTCAGTTGGGGTAGCAGGCACCTTCCGGATTGCTCGGCGGCCTCGGTGATGATCTTCTGCCAGCGGGGATAGCGGCTGATGTGCCAGCCATCCCCGCCCTGGGGCACGGAGCGCCGGCAAATCAGGGGCACGAATGTCTTGACTCCCAGCTCGGTGCCCTTCTGTAGCACCCACTCGAACTTCTCGCCCTTGAGCACGCCCTGGTAGAGGGTTACGCTTATGGAGGTCTCACCCTCCCCCTCACGGGCACACAGCACTGCTCCTTCTACGATGTCCCTATTGAAGCTGGTGAGGCGCACCCGGTACTCCCTGCCGGAATTGTCCAGCAGGACCACCTCATCACCCGGAGACATGCGCAGGACACGGCTAATCTGACGGGCGACGCCTCCCTCCAGGCTGACCCGCTCGCCGTCTATGCAGGCCGGATGTACGAAGAACCTGTGCATTATTTGGAAATACCCTTCGTCATACCCGTGCAAGCGGGTATCCACGTCCCCGGCATCCCTGAACTCTCACTTTCGTGGGAGTGACGGTTAGGCAAAGGTTTCCTTTCGCGGAGCCTGCCTCTGCGAAAGCAGGGGAGTGACGATGGAGAAGGCCATCCGCAATTACTGAGGTTTGGAGAGCACCAGGGCTGCCCAGTCGTCCACTGTATGAGTCTCGAGGTGGGAGAAGCCCGTGTTTACAAGGGTCTCCTCCAACTCTTGCTGCTGCTTCTGGATAATCCCGGACGCTATGAGCATACCGCCTGGCTTGAGGGCTTGCAGGATATACGGGGCCTTGCTCTGGATTACCTTGGCGCTTATGTTGGCCACAGCCAGCTCGAAGCCGTCGTCCTGGGCAAGGCGGTGGGGTAAGGTGCCCCTCGAAATGCGGACCTTTCCGGCAAGCCGGCTGGCCTTGAAGTTCTTCCTGGCCGCCGTCACAGCCACCGGGTCTATATCCAGGGCCAGGACGGACGCGGCGCCCAGCCTGGAGGCGGCGATGGTGAGGATACCGGAGCCGGTGCCGAGGTCCAGGACTCGGTTTCCGGGCTGTACCAGCCCTTCCAGGGCCTCCAGGCACATATTTGTGGTGGGGTGATAGCCCGTCCCAAAGGCCATGCCCGGGTCCAGCTCTATCACCACGTCCTCCGGGCCAGGCTCATAGTCAATCCAGGAGGGCTTTATCACCAGCCGCCTTCCGACCTTTAGCAGGCTGAAGTGGGCCTTCCAGGCGATCTCCCAATCGGCCTCCTCCAGTGGCTGCACCATTAGCTCGCCCATAGGCTGGAGAACTCTGACGAGGTTTACGCCCACCTCTATGCGCGCCAGCCTCCGCTTCGAGGTGCTGGGGAGGTAGGTCCGCAGATGCACCAGGTCGTCTCCCGTATCCTCTATAGAGAGTCCATGCCCATATCTGTTGAAGAGATAGGAAATAGGCTCGACGTACTCCCAGGGCGCTTTGATGCTGAGTTCCTGCCAAATCATGTCTTTCTCGTAGCGGGGAAATGGGCTTGCTCTGCGGGCTTACACCCGGGTAGAGGGGCCGGGAGGGCTATCAGGACCTGCCAATGGTTAAGACATTTCCATTGTCACCCCGAGCGGAGCGAGGGGTCTAAAATTATTGTTATTCGCGTCGCTCTGCTGCCGAAGAATTTCAGGGAACCTCTGAACGAATTGGTTTTTGGTTTATTCTCTGCCAGAATCGTGCCTGGCCAGACTTTCCTCCCTACGCTGCACGGTCTTATTCAGAGCATTCTTAGATTCCTCGCTGCGCTCGGAATGACAGTTTCGGAGAATGGAAAGGCTCTGGCCGGTGGTTACGCGAGGAAGATATTGGGGGTGCTAGCTGAAGGCGTCCTTTATCCTGTCGAACAGGCCCCGCTCCTTGTTGGCGGAATCGCTGGGCTTGTCCAGGGTCTTGGACAGCTCTTCCAGAAGCCTCTGCTGGTTGGAGTCGAGGGATATGGGGACCTGCAGCTTGACGGGGATTACGAGGTCGCCCCGCCTGTGTCCGTGGAGATGGGGGATGCCCTTGCCCTTGATGCGGAAGATGGCCTCCGGCTGCGTCCCGGCGGGTATCTTGAGGGTCTCGTCGCCGTTCAGGGTGGGGACCTCCACCTCATCCCCCAGGGCCGCCTGGACGAAATTCAGGGGAAGCTCATAGATGAGGTCATCTCCCTCTCGCTGGAACAGGGTGTGGGGATTGACCGAGACGTGGATGTACAGATTGCCGGCCGGGCCGCCATTTACCCCTATGTCCCCCTCTCCGGTGAGCCTTATCTGCATCCCATCCTCCACCCCCGCCGGTATCTTGACGGCTATCTTGCGGTTGTGGCGCTCCGTACCGACCCCGTGGCAGATGTCGCAGGGTGTGTCTATGATGGTGCCCTTACCCTTGCAGGTGGGGCATGATGTCACCTGCGTAAACTGGCCGAAGGCGCTCCTCTGGGTGCGCCGCACCTGGCCTATCCCCCGGCAGGTGCGGCAGGTGCTGGACGTGGTGCCGGGCTTGCTGCCTGAGCCGTGGCAGATGTGGCACCGCTCTATCCGGGTCACCTCCACCTCGCGCTCGGTGCCGAAAGCCGCATCCTCGAAGGGAATGGCTACGCTGTACTGGATGTCCGCGCCCCGCTGGGCAGCCGTGCGCTGGCCGCCCCTGCCCGTGAAGTCGCCAAAGAAGGAGTCGAATATATCTCCGAAGCCGCCAAATATGTCGGAGCCGTCAAAGTCCCTGGTGAAGCCGCCGCCATTGCCGGCGCTCACCCCGGCATGGCCGAAGCGGTCGTACTGGGACCGCTTCTGGGTGTCTATAAGGACCTGATAGGCCTCGTTCACTTCCTTGAACTTTTCCTCGGCGTCCGGGTTCTTATTTCTGTCCGGGTGGTACTCCATCGCTTTCTTCCTGAAAGCCTTCCTTATATCCTCCTCGGACGTGCCCCTGGAAACTCCCAACACCTCATAGTAGTCCCGCTTAGCCATTCAACTTCCCCTGACGTACCTTACACTCACTGATACTGTGGACTATTATAAATCACCGGAGCCGAAGCGCTCAAGACAGATGACCGCATCGGATTGTCACCCCGAGTGCAGCGAGGGGTCTAAAGTCCTGGCTGACTACGGCCTTGTTCTGGCGGATACCGCCTTGATTCCGGCTTTCGTTAGCCACCATTTCAGATTCCTCACTTCGCTTCGCTCCGTTCGGAATGACGCTCGGCGGGGGCCTGTATTCACCCACCGTCGAGAATCAAAAGACTCTGCCCCATCTCAATGCTGCCGCGCGGTGGTCCTGGAACCGGTGGCCGCGCCAAAGACGCTCAGGGCGTCGCCGCCGTTATGACCTGCCGTGGACGCCCATCACCAGTTCGCTCATGAAGGAGGACAGGAACCTGACGCCCCCGATGGTGTTCGCGTATTCCATGCGAGTCGGCCCGATGACGCCCATGGTGCCCGACGCCTCCTCCGGGATGCCGTACTGGGCCAGGACTACGCCGAAGGGCCTCAGCGCTTCCTCCTGGTTCTCCGCGCCTATGAACACTTCCATGTTTCCCTCACCGGGGGCTTTGGAGAGGATGCTTCTCAGCAGGACCCTTTCTTCAAGTATCTCTGCTATCACCTGGGCGGTCCTGGTCTCCGCGAACTCCGGATGGCCCAGGAGCAGACGCAGCCCGTCTACACAGTGGTCCAGCGCCCTCTCCGTGTCCACGTCCTTCAGGATGGATACGGTGCCGTCCATGACCATCTCCTCCAGGGGGTCAAGCTCCAACTGCTTCGACTTTATCTCCGAATAGGTGAGGCCGCCGAGGGTATCGTTGAGCTTGTTCGCCACCTCCGTGAGCTCGCTCTGGGAGGTGGGTCCACCCAGGGGCAGAAGGTGTTGCCTCAGCCTGGCCTCTTGCAGGACGATTATGAGCATGGCAAGGAACTCCTGCAAGTAGACAATCTGGACGTACTTCAGCCTGGAGAAGGAGGCGCGGGGGAAGGTGACGATGGCCATATTGTCCGACATTTGGGAAAGCACGGTCGCAGCCAACTGCGTCCAGGCGTCCACGTCCCTCTGCGCCCGGCCAAACTGGTCCCGTATATGACGCTGGAGCTTCGGCGGCAGCTCCAGCGTATCCTCCAGGGACTCGACATAGAACCTGTAGCCCTTGTCCGAGGGCACACCCCCGGCGGAGATGTGAGGGCGCGTGATATACCCCTCTTCCTCCAGCTCAGCCATCTCGTTTCTTATAGTGGCGGGGCTAACCTTCAGAGGCAGCCTGTGGGCTATATCCTCCGAAGCCACAGGAGCAGCGGCCCTGATATACTCGTCTATCAAGATTTTGAGGACGGCGCCCGTTCTTGATTTGAGCATGTTACCACCGGCATATTTTCTGGCGCTCTTTAGCCACAAGCGCTCGATACTTCCAGGGGGGATCTCAGGCCCATGTCCGCATCAAGCGTTGACTCTATACACATATGATATTATACTCTCTCAGAAGTCCTGTGGCCTAGCCCGAATCTGGGGGAAATTTGAAATTACTGGCCCCGTCGCCCACCCTAGTTGATGCCCTCTTCCCTCCGCAGCAGACCGACAGCCTTGCGGTAAGGCTGGCCCGCGATGCCCTGCTGATAGTGCTATTCACCGGCTTCGTCATCATATGCGCGCAAATCATAATCCGCCTGCCCTTTACGACAGTCCCCATAACGGGCCAGACCTTTGCAGTGCTGGTAACCGGCGGCTCCCTGGGGGCCTGGCGCGGGGCCGGCTCCCTCACCCTATACATGCTGCTGGGCATCGTGGGCGCCCCCGTATTCGCTCCAAGCCTGGACATGACCGGGCAAACGGTCCACTTCATCGCACCCTGGGAAGGCACGGCAAGCCCGCCCTGGGACCTCTCCAGCGGCGGGTACATCATAGGCTTCATCATAGCCGCCTGGGTGGTGGGGTTCGTGGCGCAGAGGGGTTGGGACCGCGGCCCCTGGCTAATCGTCGGGATGCTGATAGGCAACGTTCTTCTGTACATTCCCGGCCTGCTGTGGTTGGCGCATCTCATCTCCACCGAGTGGGTCCATCCGATCGCGCAGAAGCCCCTGGGAGACCTCATAGCCGGCGAGACCACCCTGGAGAAGACCCTGGTGGGCGGTCTGTACCCCTTCATCCTGGGGGACCTCATCAAGCTGTACGTGGCCTCGCTGGTCGTTCCATCGGCCTGGGCAATCATCAACCTGCGGAGAAGAAGATAAGGAGATAGGCCTTTGGAGATAACCTGGATGGGGCACTCATGCTTCCGTCTCCGCAGCGGCGACCTGGCAATCGTCACCGACCCCTTCCCCAATTCAATCGGCCTTCGCATGAGGGAGACGCGGGCGACTCTAGCGACGATAAGCCACCGGCACGACAATCATAGCCACTGGCAGGGGGTGGGTGGAAACCCCAAGGTGCTGGAAGGCCCTGGCGAGTACGAGCTTTCGGGGATTTACGTCACGGGCATCATGACGCCCAGGGGCGAGGGCGACCCGCCGGACAAGCGGAATACCGCCTACACTATCGAGATGGAGGGCCTCAAGCTGTGCCATCTCGGCGACGTGAGCAGGCCCCTGACCGCCGGGCAGGTGGAGGAGCTGGCTCCCCTGGATATACTCTTCCTGCCGGTCGGCGGCGTCTGCACCGTGGAGATACCCCAGGCGATAGAGATGGCGCGCCTCCTTGCGCCCAGGGTCGTCATACCCATGCACTACGGCCTGCCCGGTCTCCAAGTGGAGCTTGGGGAGCTGGGCGTCTTCCTCACGGAGATGGGGCTCCGGGACGTCCAGTCCCAACCCAGGCTGAACATCTCCGCCTCCAGCCTGCCCCCGGAGATGCGGGTGGTGGTCCTGGACTCCTACGGCAACGCCGCCCGGGCCTAGAAGACCCTGGGCGGCGCATCAACAGCATTCCGGAAGCGCTATGGCCCTGCCGTTACGACTCCGGCACGGCAGCCTGGGCTTAGAAGACCCTGCGGCGGCGCATCAGCAGTATTATCGTCCCACCGGCCACGACCGCCACGATTCCGGCGATGAGCGCCACGCGGGACAGGTTGGGTACGGACGGGTCACCCGAGATGGGCAGACCGGGCGTGGGCAGAGGGGTGGCCGTCGCCGTGGCCGCCGGCGTGGGAGTGGGAGGAACGGGTGTCGGGGGCTCGCCCGGCGCCTGTGAGAATGTAAGGTCGAAATTGTTCTCAATCTGGATTCCATGCCGGAATGTGACCGTTTCCTGGGCCTGGACATCGCCGCCGCCGATGGTGGCGTGGAAAGTTATGGTCTGGTTGAAGAAGTCGTCGCCGGCCGGCTGCACTACCAGCTGCTTGTACTCGCCGTTTTTCACCAAGACCATCGGCCTCTCATCGAAGCCTTCGCGGGCGACGTTGGACTGGTAGCTCCCGACCCTGGCGAAAATCTCGACCCCGTCGGGGGCGGCGTTGCCGGCGATGGTGACCGCGCCGCTGTAGATGTTGGGAGGCTCCGGAGGGCCGTCCTGCTGCTCCGGCCCGGCTCCCAGGAGCGCCACAATGCCGACCAGATAGGCCACGAATAGCACTATTCCAATAAACCTAAGACGCACCACTCAGCACCTCCTGACCACGTTTATCCCAGGACCATACCAGGCTGGCCCGGCAGGTCCGCCCGCCTTGGGTCTGTCGGCGGGCTGTGAAAGAGTGTGGCTATTCTATTCCCCCGTAGACTGAAATGTCACTACCTTTTGGAGACCTTTTCCGGGCATTTTCATGCTCGCCCTGCGCGAGAACATCTCACCCAATCTCGTTATACAAGTCTACCCATTCGGGATTACCCTTCTCAATCAACTCAATTTTCCATGCCCGTTTCCATTTCTTGAGAGCCCTCTCCCTAGTGATCGCATTGTACATGGACTCGTGAGTCTCATACCAAACGAGACTGTGGATACGATAACGCTTCGTGAACCCTTCCACGAAGTCATTCTTGTGTTGCCAGACCCTCTGCGCCAAGTTCGACGTAACGCCGATGTAGAGAGTGCCCTTGGGCTTGTTTGCAAGGATGTAAACGCAAGGCATTACCATGAAAATATCCTTCGTCATACCTGCTCCCCGTGAAAACGGGAAGCGGGTATCTATAACGTCACTCCTGCGAAAGCAGGAGTCCAGTGCACGGATTGGTGGATTCCTGCTTCCGCAGGAATGACGGGCTGAAAGTGGCCTTAGCCCGCCTGCAGGAGGTCCTAAGGCAATACCTTGATGGGCCGAAAAGGGAGGAGCCCTCCCCCTTGCCGGGGAGGGCTCCTCCAGGGTCACGGTCGGTCTCAGTGCGTTACGGGACTATTGTTCCGGCTTCCGTGGCCCAGATCCAGTAGCCCTTGCCTACCTCCACGTTCCTCACCAGATCGTCGGGGTCTTCCTCTCCCTTGCTGGTGTCCGCAGGCGGTATGTTGGGAATCCTGACCCACGCGGCCTCTGTAGCGTCGTAGGTGTAGGCCAGGGACCACTGCACACCGGCGAAGTAGGCGGCTGCGGAGATCGTGGTCCCCTCAGCGCTCCGCCCGAGGTCAACCACCGGCACCAGGTTCCAGCCAGCCGACACGGCTATGGTGGGCGGCGGCGATCCGGCCTGGGTCTGGCGCTGTAGGGGCACTCCCAGGTCTATGGGACTGGCAGCCCTTACCCAGTAGCCATGCATGGCATCTATGGTCGTCAGGGTGCCCTCGAAGTTCCCTGTGTCAGCGTTCCACGTGGCCACAAGCCACGGTCCCAACGGATCCCCGGGGTCGTAGGTGGTCACCAGGTCTATGGTCCCGTCCGTGGGGATGACGCTGTTGATGTCCATGTCCACGGGGTCGCCGGGCAGCGAGATAAGGTTCAGCCCGGGGTCAATGGCCAGCGAGTAGGGCGTGGGCGCCACAATCTCGAAGGTGGCGGGGGTCAGGTCTACCTCGTTTCCTGCCTCGTCCATCGCCGTAACGCTGATGGTGTACTCTCCCAGCGCCAGGTCGCCGGGCCTCCAGGAGAAGAGGACGTCGTTCCTGGTGAAGAACATATCCGTCACGTCCTGCTCGTCGTAGCCGGGGCCGTCCAACATCACGGATACCAGACTCACGGCCCCGTAGGTGTCGAAGTCCACTGCATCTATTGCGCCCACCGCAGCTTCGAGGGTATCGCCCTGTTTAATGCCGGCCACAGGGGGATCGGCATCGGGGTTTGCCGTCACGATGTCGCCAGCACCCGCTATCCGTGCGGCTTTAGCTTTCTCCTCCATCAGGCCGTACTCGTTGGCTTCGCTTGCGAAGTCAATCCGTAGCAGCACGTCCGGGTCTTCCGACATCTTGGCGGGGATGAAACCGGGTTGCTCTATGCCCGTGTCTACCTCTATCAGCATGACACTGGCGTGGTCCAGGGAGTCTTCGTCGAAGTCACCGGGGGCAACACCGGCCGCGGCCATGACGCCGTCGCCCTGGCCTATGCCGATGACGTAGACGTTGTACAGGCCCTTACTGAGAACGTCCACCTCTGCAGTCCACGTCCGTGTACCGGAAGCGGGGGCTATTCCAAGGTCTGTCACCGCCGCACTGGATGATGTTTCAAAGTCGGCGCTTCTGTCCTTCCTGACCACCTTCCGGATGTCCAGCTTGGGCCTGCTGGTCAGGGTCTCGTCGGAGGTGACGGTGACGGTGACGGTCTTATTGGTTACGGGCCGGCCATCCTCGGCCATGTGGGTACCGGTGACGGTGACCGTCAGCTTGGCGGAGATGCCGTCGTCGGCGGCCGCTATATTAGCCTCGTCCAGTATGTTGCCGGCCGAGTCGCTGACCTCGCCTGTCACCTGCACTCTGGGCGTGTCGTTGGGGTCCAGAGGGCTGGAGAGGGTCAGGAAGGCCGCACAGCGTATGCACAGCTCACCCTGGTCAGATGCGCCCTCCTGAGGCTCCGCGTTGTACCAGTCAACGTCGGCGGGGCGACTGCCGTCCACCCGGAAGTCGGCTGCTTCGAAGCTGCTCCCGTCCATTGGCTCGGTGAAGAGCACCATGACCATGTCGGATTTGGCGGCGCCGCCTTTCTGAAGCTCCTCGCCGCTATCCTTGCTGGGGTCCCACCAGTTGCCCGTGATAGCCCTTTCCACCTTTGGGTCCAACGTGTCAACCCTGACAGTGAAGGGGTCACAGAGACCGGGGGTAACCGAATTGTCGTTGACTATAAAGTCGCCGGGTACGCACACGGTGGCCTTGTTGTTGTCTTTCACGGCGGGGTTATCGCTCACGCCGGGGTTGCCGGCCATGTCCATTGCCCGGACCCACCAGTGAATCTCGTACTCTTTGGCGTTGGTCGAGAGGTCCCTTGAGTCGAACTCGGCCTCGACGCTGAACCCGCCGGTAATGTCGTCCTCGTCCCGGAGGAAGTCCCGCTTAACGCTGTGGGGGCCGTCCAATTCGGGGCCGTTCGGATTCATCAGCATGAAGACGAACTCAATGCTGTCCTTGTCCTTCGTGTTCGTCGTAATCCCCGACCCCTGGTCAGTCACCTCGGCGAAGAAGGTGGGGGTGGCGTCCCCGCCGGCGCCGTTGGATGAGTCGCTCAACTCGTCTATTGCCGGGGCCGTGGTCTCCACTTTTATCGTGGCCCGCTCCCTGGAGTCGTCCGGGTCGTTGTAGACGATGGTGACGGTGTCCCCGGCGGGGTTCACCCGTATCATGGCCTCTCCGTCCGTTCCAGTGGGGGTCCTGTAGCTCACCGTGAAGGCAATGCCGAGGTCAACGATAAGGGCGCCATCACCACCAGCAGGACCTATCGGATTGTCCAACCTGCCTTCGATTTTGATGGTGTTTTCAGTCGGCCTGTCTGCCACAATATATTCGTCGCCACCCTGTTCATTGCCCGCCGTGCCCAGCTTAATCTCAATGAGGTCCCCTCGATTAAACCCTGCAAAAGCGCCATCTGTTGTTGTGATGGTGGTAACGATAGGAGTCCCAGTACTACCAGATGATTCTGTTGCCCTGGCGGACGTTGCTGCTATGGGGATGGCCTTCGCGGTGATTATCGTTAGCTCACCACTTCCTGCGTCCACCTTATCCACGGACAGGTACTTCTCCGTCGTGAGCATAAGGGGCTTTGGATCTGCCGTACTGTCTTCGTCCAGCACGAACACCTGGATCTGGGCTTTGATGTCCGACGGGTCTGTGGAAGTGGTTGCCGGCTTCTTCTGCAACACATATCTTTCAGTTTCATCGTCACCGGTGCCGGTTGTCTCGGGGTCATCATATACGGCATATACCATGCTCCCACGGGCAGTGCCTGAGGGGACATAATAGTGCCTGCCGTTGTCTGCTTGATTGACTGTATCGTCGTCGTCTGGGTCGGCGTCGTGGAGTTCCCCTTTGTCTTCAGATTCAGGGTCGCCAAGCATCCGGCCAGTCTGGCTGCATTCGGGGTCGTCGCACACCTTGACCATCAGCTCGAACTCGCCGCTGCCCCGGCGGGTCTCCACCAAGCGGGCGGTTATGCCCGTCCTGTCGGCCCCGCTGGTAACAGTAACCCTATCCGCGCCACCGGTGGTATGGGTGACGTCATCAGCCATATCTTCCGTGTCCATCCCATCAACGGTGGTCTCGCTGCCGGTGAAGGTCGTGTCAACCGCGCTGGTGGCGTAGGTAAAATTCGCACTAGTTACGATTGCGGCGCACTGAACGTTGATGGTTGACCGTGAGCCGTCAACACTGATGACGGTAATATTGGACTCATTGACCGTGACGTCGTTGAAGTCGACCCTACCATCTTCGTTGGTATCCAGGATGGGAGTACGGGGATCGCTGTTGCTATCCCCCGACCTTGCGATCACGACATGGCTGCCCGGACTTGGGCAGGGCCGCGGATCACTAACAGTTTGCGTGTGGGACGACGCAACGTCCAAGTCCGAGTCTTCCAAGTGGATGTAGAAGCTGTCCATACCGCTAGGGCTGACCCACGCGATGGCCTCGCTATCCTTATCAGAGTCCGGCTTGTCCAAAATGCTCAGGTCGCCCTGCACGCCCTGCACGTTGCCGGAGGTGGCTGCGCCGGCGGGCAGCGCCACCAGCACGAGGGCGAGTATGAGTGCCGTGATTGCTCCGATGCCCAGGTAAGGCCAGATCCTGTTCCTTTTCATTGACTACCCCCTTTATCGGATGTGAGTTCCAGTGTACCAGGGTAAACGTGCGGCGGCGGCCCACCTCTACAGGCTCGCGCCGGGTAGCGGGCCCTGGGGATGACCGAAGGGTCTACCTGAGACAAAGTGTGTATAGAATAGTGCATGAAGGAACCTCTCCAGAATACAGGCTGCCCATATTCAACCATCATACCCTTTTTGTTGTCAAGGTTATGGGGCTTGATTTTCCCCTTCAAAATAGCGCCTGCGATGGCGCGCCGGGGGTCTTTGCCCTCACGATGGCCGGTGACTGCGAATATGGGGCCACGCTGTGCAAAATTTTAAACTCTTCCCAATCAACCAGTCGGAAATATACAGGGAATTGCCATGCTTGTCAAGTGTCTACGACGGCAGCCGGGTGTCCGGGTGCTCTTGCATGTACTGGGCCTGGCGGACGCCGAAGTCCTCCTGGAGCTGCACGGTCAGGCCGCCGTCTACAACCAGCCCGTGACCGGTGATGAAGGAGGCCTCCTCCGAGCACAGGAACACAATGGCGTTGGCGACGTCCACAGGTCGCCCCACCCTTCTCAGCGGGTACTGGTCCTCAAGGAAGCGCACCCCCGACGGGTTGTCCCTCGCGGCGGCCCGGATGCGTTCCGTGGCGATATGGCCGGGACAGATGGCGTTGACTCTGATGCCCATCGGCCCGAAGTCAATCGCCATCTGCCGTGTCACGCCGAGGACGGCGGACTTGCCCGCCTCGTAGACGAGCTTTCCGGGGGCCATGAGCATCCCATGCACCGATGCGATGTTCACGATGCTGCCGGCCCCTGTCTTGCGCATCTCGGGCACGGCGTACTTGACGCCGAGGAACATGGACTTCACCAGCAGTCCCATTCCGGCGTCCCACTCCTCTTCCGATACGTCCAGCGCGCCGCGCTGCCCGCCGCCATGAGTGGGGGTGTACGCGTTGTTGACCAGAATGTCCAGCCTGCCCCACAGGTGCGAGGCCCTCTGTATCATGGCCCTGATGTCCTCGTGGCTGCCCAGGTCGGCCCTCAAGCTCTCAGCCCTGCCCCCCGCCCGCCGGATGGTCTCGACGTTGACCTCGGCAGCGCTTACATCTATATCCGCAATCAGGACCTTCGCTCCCTCCTCCGCAAGCTGCCGGGACGCCGCGCCGCCGATGCCCTGTGCGCCGCCTGTGACGATCGCCACCTGACCATCCAATCTCCCCACGTATCACCTCCGTCCACGAGGAGTCTTCACCTTCGCGCAGCCGCGACTCCTTATTACATTATCATTATCGGTGCAACGCCTCTGCGAAGACAAGCCCAGGCCGTCATTCGGGTTTTGGGCAGACCCTTTTTCTCACTTGACACTATAGGTTCAAGATAGTATTTTATTGTGGAGTTGCAAGGAGGTGTGGTCTTGAGAGGACTTTTTAAGCTCGCAGGAAACAGGTGGAAGTCAACCGGAGCCCTTCGAAAATGGCTGGGAGCCGCGGCCCTTGTGGTCGTTGTGGCGCTCGCGGCCTCCGCTTGTGCAGGAGACCCGGGGGCGCAGGGTGATCAGGGTTCTGCCGGCCCGCAGGGGCAGGCAGGCCCACAGGGGCCACAGGGTGATACAGGTTCACAGGGGCCACAGGGTGATACAGGCCCACAGGGGATGCAGGGTGACGCAGGCCCACAGGGGCAACAGGGTGATACAGGTTCACAGGGGCCACAGGGTGATACAGGTTCACAGGGGATGCAGGGTGATACAGGCCCACAGGGGATGCAGGGTGATGCAGGCCCACAGGGGCCGCGAGGTCAGACAGGCGCACGGGGCCAGACAGGTCCCCAGGGGCCGGAGGGAGGTCCTGCGGGACCCCCGGGACCCCCAGGCCCGCAGGGTGGTCTGGGTCCTCTAGGCCCGCTGGGACCTCAGGGATTGCAGGGACCCAAGGGAGACCCCGGGTCTCCAGGCGGGCCGCCAGGCCCACAGGGGTTCCAGGGGCCAGCCGGTCCGCAGGGACCTGTTGGAGAGCGCGGCGTAAAGGGTGACACAGGCCCACAGGGACCACAGGGCATCAAGGGAGGATCGGGAGAGCAGGGGCCGGTGGGACCGACCGGGCTGCAGGGGCAGATTGGAGACCCGGGACCACAAGGGCCGGACGGTCCTGAGGGGCCAGTCGGACCGACCGGGCCACAGGGGCCAAAGGGCAACACCGGAGACCTCGGACCGACAGGACCGGAGGGAGTCCAGGGGCCGACCGGACCGACCGGGCCACAGGGGCCGGTTGGAGAGACAGGACCACAAGGCCCAGCCGGTTCTGAGGGGCCAATCGGACCGACCGGACCGCAGGGGCCAAAGGGCGACACCGGAGAGCCCGGACCGACAGGACCGGAGGGAGTCCAGGGGCCGATAGGTCCTGGAGGCCCTCAAGGGTCGGCAGGACCGCGTGGAGCTGCGGGAATTCAAGGAATCCAGGGGCCTCATGGTCCTCAGGGCTTGCGGGGCGAAGCGGGGATATCCGGCCTCCAGATTGTGACAGCAGTGAGCCCGGATAACAGCTTCGATAAGGTGGGGGAAACGGCGGTAACCGCGGAATGCGTGGATGCCGGCGAGGACTTGTCCGCCATCGGCGGTGGAGCGCTGCTGAGTACCGACGCCAGGGGGAGCGTAGCCATAGTGGAAACTCGCCCGACAGGACTCGCAGAGGAGGTCCCCACGGGGTGGACTGCAAGCGCCGTGGAGATCAACCCAATCTCTGATAACTGGACGCTCAGAGCGTACGCCGTGTGCGCCAAGGTCAACTAGCAGTGCGACGGTGAGGACGCCTTAGAAGGGTCTGAAGTGTCCCAGAAAAGTCCCGCACACGTATATGCGTGCGGGACTTTTCGTTATTCAGGGCTGGGAGGGCGCAGCTATCAGAGGCGCCACATGGAGGGAATGAGGATGCGCAGCTGGTTCTGCCGGGACTCTACATACTCCTGCTGGGCGGGGGAGATCCTATAGCTCCCGATAATCCTTCTCCCATTTCGCCACCAGACCCCGGACACGGCCAGGGCGCGTCTCCACAGTCTTGTCTTGATGGTCCGGCCGCAGTAAATGCAGGTGGAGGCCCAGTCTCCATTGGTCCCCAGGCAGCCGGGGCAGGTCAGCATGGCGGCGGCGCGTGGTAGGAGTCCGCCAGCTTCCGCCAGAGTCTCCACTTCTCTGATAGCTGCCTGTGGGTCCCGGTGAGTGGCCCTGATGCGCTCCCACCGGCTCCGCCTCAGGGTTTGGCAGCAGTAAATGCAGATGGAGTCCCGCCCTACGTTTTCCGAGTGGCAGTTCTCGCATATAATCGTCATCAGACCTCACCGGACCCGTAGCCCCTCTTAGAGGCACTCATTATAACACGCGTTTGCTCCAGGCGTTTGCCAATTCTCTCCGTCTGGATTTTATCACCAGAGATTTGATTAAGCGCGAAGAATCTGCTATTCTGTGTGTAAGTCAGCTTTGTAATTAAAAGGTGAAGGTGCATGCAGGAAGTAATACAAGAGGCGGTAAGGCTTCTTGAAGAAAGCCAGCCTTGCGTACTTGCCACCGTCGTGAGGACGAAGGGATCCACTCCCCAGAAGCCCGGGGCCAAGCTGCTGGTGCGTAAGGATGGCAGCGGTGTGGGGACCCTGGGGGGCGGGTGCGTGGAGGGGGACATCTGGTTTGCGGCCAAGGAGATACTGCGCCGGAAGGGCGGCCCGGAGTTCCGCGACTACATGCTAAACGAGGACATCGCGGCGAGGGACGGGCTGGTTTGCGGCGGCACAATGTATTTCTTCATCGAGCCGCTGTGGGACCCCGACGAGTTCCTGCCCTTTGGCGAGGAGATGATGGACGCCTACGCGAGCGGCAAGCCGGTGGGCATGGCGACAGTAGTGAAAGCGGACTCCGGCTGGGGGAGTGTGGGAGCGAAGATTCTGCTGCGAGAGGACGGCTCCACCCACGGCTCCCTGGGACACCCGGAGCTGGACAAGCTGGGCATGGAGGCGGCGAGACGGGTTGCCGACATGGGGACAAATGAGCACGTCATGACTCACCACGGTGTGGAGCTTTTCGTGGAGGGGTTCACCACTCCGCCCACCCTGGTGCTCATGGGTGGCGGTCACGTAGCCAAGGCCACCTACGCCCTCGCGCGGATGCTGGGCTATCGCGTCTACGTGGTGGATGACAGGCCCCAGTTCGCCAACAAGGAGCGCTTTCCCGAAGCGGAGGACACGCTGGTAGTCCCTGACTACACCCAGGGGCTGGACCAGATTCCCATAAACGCCAACACGTTCATTGTGGTGGCCACTCGTGGGCACTGGTTCGATGACCTGGCCCTGGAAGCGGCGGTCAACACCCCTGCCAGGTACGTGGGGCTGCTGGGAAGCAAACGCAAGACCATACTCATATATCAACGGCTCGTGCAGATGGGCGTGCCCTCGGAGCGGCTGAAGGACGTGCACGCCCCCATCGGGCTTGACATAGGCGCCCTCACCCCCGAAGAGCTAGCGGTAAGCATCATGTCAGAAATCATCATGTACCGTCATGGGCGACCAGGCGGCCCTATGGCTATGGACGAAAAGTATTTCAACCGCGCCATAGACAAGGCTTTGACCACTGAGACAGTATCCGCTTAGGTGATAAGTGGCACCCATAGTTGCCCTTCTCCTGGCTGCCGGTGAGTCCACCCGCATGGGAGAGTTGAAGGCCCTGCTACCCTGGCAGGGCGCGACCCTCATTGAGCACCAGGTAACGGCCCTCGCTTCAGCCAGTGTATCCCATACCATTGTTGTTCTGGGCCACCAGTCCGACAGGTTGGCCCTCCTCCTCAAAGGCCGGGCGGGGGTTCAATACGCCTACAACCCCGACTACCGGCAGGGCAAGACCACGTCCATAAAGGCGGGTATCCGGGCGCTCCGGAGCGCCCGGAACAGTCCCCTTGTCTCATCTGGGAAAGGCTCGATACTCGTGCTGAACGTGGACCAACCCCGCTCGGCGGGCATCATACGCCGCGTAATCGAGCTGCACACTCGCCCTGGCGAGAGCAGCCCCTCGGACCAGGCCAGTCTAATCACAGTCCCCACCCACCGAGGCAAAGGGGGCCACCCCGTAATCCTGTCCATGTCCCTCGCGGACGAGCTTATGGAGATTTCCGAGGACACGCTGGGACTCAAGGCAGTGATGCGCAGGCACGAGGGAGAGACGCAGCGAGTGGAGTTGGACTCGCCGGAGGTGCTCCTCGACCTGAATACTCCCCAGGACTATCGGGAAGCGCTGGGAATGTCCGCCCCGGAATAAGCCCCCTGAAACGACCCGCATCAATGGTAGAATAGGGTCGTCAATCAATACACTTCCACAGGAGGAGACGATGAAAGCGCTGGAGGGAATACGCGTCCTGGACCTTACCCGAGCCCTGGCAGGTCCCTATTGCGCCATGATGCTGGGCGACTACGGGGCCGATGTGGTGAAGATAGAGCTGCCCGGGGTTGGTGACGACACGCGGGGCTGGGCGCCACCCCTTATAGGCGACCAGAGCGCCTATTTTCTGAGCATTAACCGCAACAAGCGCAGCATGACCCTCAACCTGAGACACGAGAGCGGTAAACGGATATTCATGGAGATGGCGAAGGAAGCCGACGTGGTGGTGGAGAATTTCACCCCCGGCGTGGTGGGCCGCCTCGGCATAGACTACGACTCCGTGAAGGCCATAAACCCCGGCGTCGTCTATTGTTCCATCTCCGGATTCGGCCAGACGGGTCCATACAGGAACAAGTCCGCCTACGACCAGACTATGCAGGGTCTCGGCGGCATCATGAGCCTGACCGGGGAGCCTGACCGTCCGCCCGCCAAGATGGGAATAGCGCTAACGGATATAGGCGCCGGCATGATGGGCGCCTTCGCCGTTATGACCACCCTGTTCCACCGGGAGACTCACCAGGGGGAAGGACAGTACATAGACATCTCCATGCTCGACCTGCAGGTTGCCTGGCTCACCTATATGGGGGGCTATTACTTCGCGACTGGCAAGAACCCCCAAAAGGTGGGGGCCGCCCACCCCACCCAGGTCCCTTACCAGGCCTTTATGTGTCAGGACGGCAAGTATATCAACGTAGCCGTAGGCTCCGAGCGCCTTTGGGAGAGGTTCTGTAAAGCAATGGACCGGGAGGACCTCTTCGCCCATCCCGACTTCTCTAAAAACGGGGACCGGGTGCAGAACCGGTCGAAGCTGGTGCCGGTCCTCCAGGAGGAGTTTCTCAAGAAGCCGGTGGCCGACTGGGTGCAGCAGTTGGAGGAGGGCGGCGTACCGTGTGGTCCCATC
The DNA here is from genome assembly GCA_965197405.1 of Dehalococcoidia bacterium. GTDB lineage: Bacteria > Chloroflexota > Dehalococcoidia > Lucifugimonadales > JAGWBF01. Next base: position 937,862 of record OZ240206.1, read on the forward strand.
AACGAGCTGAGCGACGTCTTTGCCGACCCCCAGGTGCTTTCCCGGAATATGCTCATGGAGATACCCCATCCGACCCTGGGTACGATAAAGCAGGCCGGAATCCCCATAAAGTTCTCGAAGACTGAAGGCTCCATTGACCGCCATCCCCCCCTGCTAGGGGAGCACACCCATGAGATACTCCGTCAGCTGGGCTACTCCGAAAAGGACGTGGACCAACTCAAAGAGGAAGAGGTCATTTAGACGCCTTGGCGCCCTTCCTTTTACTGATACGCAGGTAAACGTCTAAACCGGTTCTGCCCCGTCGTTCCTGCGGAAGCAGGAAGCCACCAGCCCGCGCACCGGACTCCTGCTTTCTCAGAGGGTATGTGGAAAGTCCCTTCTCCCCTGGCGGGAGAAGGTTAGAGCCTGCCCTGAGCCCGCCGAAGGGATGAGGGGGACGCCACCGCATCACCCTCACCTCAATCCTCTCCCGTCGAGGGAGAGGAAGTGTAACCATGCCTTATCACACACCCTCTCAGAACCTACCCCTGGGAAATGCCCAAAAGTCGTAAAAATTACACGAGGACGGAAAGGGCCGGAATGGGTAGCCTGGGTAGGTGAGACGGCCCCCATGTCCCAGTGACCTGAGCGACCGGAAGTGGCAATATCCAGGCCCTTTTGTTACCCGGACTCAAGCCTCATACGCGCCCGGTCAAACGTCATCCCCGAGAGGTGATGCACGTCACCCAACGCGCGTCTCACACCGGCGCGCCCGGCGGGTGATGCCCCTCGGCACAGCGCCTTTCATCTCCACTATTTCCGGCATTTCCGGACCCGGCCCGTGACGGTTACGTGGCGGCGGGTCCACCACGTCCTGCTTCCCAAGACTCGCCTGGTAGCGCGCATTCCCGTGATGACGGCGGGGGACGGTCCTCTGATTGAAGGTCCCTGGGTAGAGTGGGGCATGATGCCGACCAACTAATTCATCGGGCGTCGAGCGACGCGGGAAGGGGTGAGGTGGTATCCCATGAATCATAGAGTATTCCTGGCGACGATTGCAGTCCTGGCCCTCATTGCCCTGGTCAGCCTCTCCACGGCGTTCTCACTATTCCCTCCTCTGTATAGCCCGGCTTACGCCCAGACAGACCCGTCCATCGCCTTTAGTCCGGCGAACTCTGTGGCGAGGGCGAACAGCGCACCGGAGTTCTCTAGCGAGACAGGAGTCCGGGACGTGGACGAGAACACGCTGCCGTACCAGAACATCGGCACTCCGGTGACGGCCAGTGACACAGACAATGACACCCTGACCTACTCGCTGGAAAACGCGGGCACTTCCCACTTCGCCATCGCCAGGGCCAACGGCCAGCTGCTGACGGGCGCCCCCCTAGACTACGAGACTAGGTCCAGCTACACGGTGAAGGTAATCGCCACCGACCCGTCGGGCGCTACTGACAGCATCACGGTGACCATCAACGTGAACAACATAGATGAGCCGGGAACGGTAACTCTGTACTGGGGCCAACCTCAGGTCAACACCCCACTGGAAGCTACTCTGACCGACCCCGACGGCAGTGTGTCCAGGGTCACCTGGAGTTGGCGCCGTTCCTCAAACGAGTCCACCTGGACCGCCATCAGCGGAGCCAACTTATCGAGCTACACGCCGGCCTTCGGCGACGCTGACAAATACCTGCAGGCCACCGCCTCCTACACCGACGGAGAAGATGGTAGCAAGACCGCGCGGGCGGCGCCCCGCAGGCGGGTGCGAACAGTGCCGTCCAGCAACAGCGCGCCGGAATTCAATCAATATACCGATACTGACCTATACGTCAAAAGGACCGCCCCGGTTGGCACCAAACTCAACAATGCAGTGTATGCCCAAGACCCCGACCACGACGAGGTACGCTACTCCCTGGATAGTACCGGTGATGCTGAATTCTTCGATATTCTAGCTTTCACCGGCCACGTTGTGACAAAGGTGTCCCTGCTCGATGCTGATAAAAGCGAGTACACGGTGACAGTTAGAGCCAGGGACCCATCTGGTGATTCTAACACCACCGCAGTGACCATCACAGTTGGAGGCTCCACAGAGACCCCGGTTGTGATGGGTCCCAAGGAGATTAGGTACTCCGAGAACGGCAGCTGGCAGGTGGCCACATACACTGCTACCAACCCCCGCGGCCCCATCAGGGGCTGGATAATCGGCGTTAATCCCGGTGGTGGCGACGGCGACTTTTTCGACATAGATGACGACGGTGTACTCACCTTTGAGTCTCCCCCCGACTACGAGACCCCAATGGACGACAACGGGGACAACCAATATTCGTTCACGATTATGGCCTACGATACCAATCCTCCCCAGGGGCAAAGACCCGCCCAGGCTTACTTTTCGGTGAAAGTTACCGTAACCGACGTAGACGAGCCGCTGGAGGTCACCGTCACCGACGTGAACGAAGCGCCAGAATTCCCCTCCACCGAGACCGGCGCCCGGACAATCGCAGAGAACACGGCAGCAGGCCAGAACATCGGCGCCCCCATCACGGCCACGGACCCGGATACCGGAGACACGCTGACATACACCCTGGGCGGCGACGATGCCGCGTCCTTCGACATTGTCGCATCTTCCGGCCAGTTGCAGACCAAAGCCGCCTTGGACCACGAGACCAAGGACACGTACACTGTGACCGTGTCGGTGAGCGATGAGGAGGGCACCGACGGCAATGCCGATACGACTGTGGACGACACGATCACAGTGACCATCACCGTCACCGACGAGAACGAAGCTCCGGCTTTTGCCGGGGAACCCGATACCCGCACTGTTGCCGAGAACACGGACGCGGGTGAAGACGTGGGTGCCCCCGTCGCGGCCACCGACCCCGACACCGGCGACACGCTGGCATACACCCTGGGCGGCGATGATGCCGGGTCCTTCGACATTGTCCCATCTTCCGGCCAGTTGCGGACCAAAGCCACCCTGGACCACGAGACCAAGGACACATACAGCGTGACCGTAACCGCTACCGACCCGTCCAACACTTCTGACACCATCGCCGTGACCATTACCGTCACCGACGTGGATGAAGCCGGGACGGTAGTCCTGTCGTCGGTACAGCCCCAGGTTGAGACCGCACTAACCGCTACCCTCACCGACCCTGACGGGAATATTTCAGACGACACCTGGTCATGGGAGAGTTCCTCAGACCGGAGCAGCTGGGACGCCATCGGAGGGGCCACCTCAAAGAGCTACACGCCGGTTGCCGGAGACGTGGGCAGCTACCTGCGGGTCACGGCGTCCTACACCGACGGGGAGGGGTCCGGAAAAAATGCACAGGCGGTATCGGACAACACCGTGCGGGCGGCGCCGGCAAGCAACAGTGCACCGGAGTTCGCCGCGGAGACAGCTAGCCGGACCATCGCAGAGAACACGCCCCCGGATGAAAACGTGGGAACCCCCGTCACGGCCACCGACGCCGACAACGACTCCCTCACCTATACCCTAAGCGGCACCGATGCCGAGTCCTTTGGCATTGTCCCATCGTCGGGCCAGTTGCGGACGAAAGCCACGCTGGACTACGAGACCAAACCCGGCTACGCGGTGATCGTAACCGCCACCGACCCATCCAACGCTTTCGACACTATCGCGGTGACCATCACTGTAACCGACGTCAGCGTGCCAGGGCAGCCTGCTACCCCCACCGTGGAGGCGACTTCCTCCAGCAGTCTGCGGGCGACCTGGAATGCGCCGACTGGTCCTGCGATTACCGGCTACGACGTGGAATACCGGCAAAGTGGCAGCGACGGTCAATTCACAAAGAGAAGTACCTCTGGCTCTCGCAGCCTTTCCATTAGCGGACTTGAACCGAGCACTACTTACGAGGTGCAAGTCCGGGCCAGAAACGCGGAGGGCGATGGCGATTGGTCGGACTTGGGCAGCGGCGGGACTCGCAACAATGTGAGCCAAAATAAGGGCGGCAGTCCCCAAGGAAGCTCCTCCTCCTCTTCCTCCTCCAACTCGGGTGACAGTGACTCCGGTGACAGGAGCAACCGGGACCCGGAGTTTACCGAAGGCCGCAATGCCACGCGTTCGGTGATGGAACACGCCGCAGCGGAAACCAACATCGGTGGGCCAGTTGCGGCCACTGATGCCGACAAAGACACGCTGACATACACCCTGGACGGCGACGATGCCGCGTCCTTCGCCATTGTCTCATCCTCCGGCCAGTTGCGAACGAAAGCCTCGCTGGACTACGAGACCAAGGACACGTACAGCGTGACCGTAACCGCTACCGACCCGTCCAACACTTCTGACACCATCACAGTGACCATCACCGTCACCGACGAGGACGAAGCTCCGGTGGTAACCGGGCAGTCCACCGCGGATTACGCGGAGAATGGCATCGGGATAGTGGCAACCTACGCCGCCACCGACCCGGAGAACGGCCAGGTCACCTGGTCCCTGTCGGGGGAGGACGGCGAAGACTTCTCCATCAGCAATACCGGCGTGCTCACATTCAAGGCCTCGCCCGACTACGAGGCCCCGGCGGACGGCGACACCGACAACGAATATATCGTAACGCTGCAAGCCTCCGACGGGACCAGGACCGGTGTGCTGGATGTAACCGTCACCGTTACTGATGAGAACGAAACTCCGGTGGTAACCGGGCAGTCCGCAGTGGATTACGCGGAGAACGGCAGCGGGATAGTGGCAACCTACGCCGCCACCGACCCGGAGGGAGCCTCGCTTACCTGGTCCCTGTCCGGGGAGGACGGCGACGACTTCTCCATCAGCAATACCGGCGCGCTCACCTTCAAGGCCTTGCCCGACTACGAGGCCCCGGCGGACGACAACAACGACAATGAATACGTCGTGATTGTGCAAGCCTCCAACAGGACCGAGACCGGCGCGCTGGACATCACCATAACCGTCACTGACGAGGACGAAGCTCCGGTGGTAACCGGGCAGTCCCCGGGGGAAACCGGGCAGACAGAGGAGGGAAACAAGCAGCCGGGGGAGGTGGACTATGAAGAGAACGGCAGAGGGGCAGTGATAATCTACACGGCCGCCGACCCGGAGGGAGCCTCGCTTACCTGGTCCCTGTCCGGGGAGGACAGCGACGACTTCTCCATCAGCGATACCGGCGTGCTCACTTTCAGGGCGTCGCCCAGCTACGAGTCTCCGACGGACGATAATGCCGACAACGTATACGTCGTAACGGTGCAAGTCTCCGACGGGACCAGTACCAGTGAGCTGGACATCACCATAACCGTCACCGATGAGAATGAAGCTCCGCAGTTCCCGTCCGCCGAGACCGGCGCCCGGAGCGTGGCCGAGAACACACCGGCGGGCCGGAACTTAGGCGTTCCGGTCGCGGCCACGGAGCCGGATACCGGTGACACTCTCACGTATACCCTGGGCGGCGCCGATGCCCCGTCCTTCGACATCGTCGCATCTTCCGGCCAGTTGCAGACCAAAGCCGCCTTGGACTACGAGACCAAGGACGCTTACACCGTGACCGTGTCGGTCCACGATGGCAAGGATACCGACGGCAATGCCGATACGACTGTGGACGACACTATCGCCGTCACTGTAACCGTCACCAACGAGGATGAAGCCGGGAGGGTAGTCCTGTCGTCGGTACAGCCCCAGGTTGATACCCGGTTAACCGCTACCCTGGAGGACCCCGCCGCCGCCGTTTCCGCCGTCGCCTGGTCGTGGGAGAGTTCCTCAGACCGGAGCGTTTGGGACGCCATCGGCGGAGAAACATCGAACAGCTACACGCCGGTTGCCGGCGATGTGGGCAGTTACCTGCGGGTCACGGCGTCCTACACCGACGGGGAGGGGCCCGGCAAGGCAGCGCAGACGGTATCGGCCAGTGCGGTGCGGGCGGCGCCGTCAACGAACAGTGCGCCGGAGTTCGCCACCGATACGGATACCCGGACCGTCGCAGAGAACACGGCGGCAGGCCAGAACATAGGCCAGCCGGTCGCGGCCACCGACGCCGATAACGACACGCTGACATACACCCTGGGCGGCGATGATGCCGCATCCTTTGACATTGTCCCATCGTCGGGCCAGTTGCAGACGAAAGCCCCGCTTGACCACGAGACCAGGGACAGCTACGCGGTGACCGTAACCGCCACCGACCCATCCAACGCTTCCGACACTATCGTGGTGTCCATCGCCGTCACCGACGAGGACGAAGCTCCGGTGGTGTCGGGCACTACCCCGACGGATTACACGGAGAAGGGCGCCGTCCCGGGGGGAGCCTCGATTACCCGGTACCCGCCGGGAGGCGATAACGTCGTCTTCTCCACCAGCAACCCGGGAGAATTGTCCTCCGGTGCGCCGTTGGCGGACCCCAAGGCCGCCGTGGAGTCCAATACAGCAAGCCTATCCACTGAAAAGTCCCGGGCATTGCTGCTCTCAGCGATCATGATGGCAGTGGGGGCATTAACGATGGGAGCAGGCGCATACATCCTAATACGGTTGAACTGGATTCAACACCGGTTCCGTCAAGAAACCCGGCCGTATTCTTCCCGACCTTCCCGGCAGGTGCTGTCATATTGAAATAGAGATCAAGCCCGCATCAATCTCTGGGCGGTAGAGGCATCTCTGGCGGGAGCAGGCGTACAGGTCGCAATACGTCAGGTCCCGCCAGGCTGAGCGCCCGCTAGAATAGGGAAGGCAGTCCCTTCGCCGCCAGGGATTTCTGGAGCTTCTTGACCGCGAGCCTGCGGGCATCCCCCGATAACGCCATCGCCTCGCCGCAGTCACATCAAAGACATGGCCTTACGGCCCTTCTCTCTACAATTCCCGCGGAAGGAGACCTTTGCCCCGGTGCCCGCAGCGAGGGTACGATGCCTCCAAAACCAGCATTACCGCTGCTATAAATAATGGAGCAGGACCAAGTGCTTGTCGGACTGGCATAACCTGTGGTACAAAGGTCGGGGATAGATCAACACACGCGGCATACATTGGAATTGCCTGGATTTCACGGGTGGAAGCTGTCATGGGCCTTCAAATTAACGAGAAGCTGTTTTTACGCCACCCCCGGAAGCAAGTTTTCCAATTCTTTGCCCTGGCCGAGAACCTTAATCTGCTGACACCTCCCTGGCTCGGTTTCTCCATACTAACCCCTTCGCCCGTCGTGATGGCTGTCGGGACAACCATCGAATATAGGATTAAGCTTCACGGCGTGCCTATCACCTGGGAGAGCGAAATAACGGAATGGCGTCCACCCCTCGTATTCTGCGATGTCCAACGCCGTGGCCCCTACCGCTCCTGGGTCCACCGGCATATCTTCGAAGAGAGTCCGGGCGGCACTCTGGTCATTGACGAGGTCAATTACGAAGTCTACGGAGGAGCACTGGTCAATAATCTGTTCGTTGCTAGAGAATTGAGGAAAATCTTCACCTACCGAAAAGCCAAACTCCTCGAGCTCTATTCCTGAACTGAAAATCCAACGCCAGCCCTCGCCTCTGACAACCAATAACGGATGTCCCCAGGCCAAATTGACGAACTTACCGGGGAATCAGCTACAATACAGGAGGCTCATTTGATGGTGAGGGCCTTGCTTGCGTCCGACCGTCGGCGGTCACAGCCAAGGCCCGCCGGAAACAGCTACCAACGCAAGGCAATCGGACCTGTCATTGTGACCGCAACAGTCCAAAGGCCCAAGGAGGTAACGGTATGGCAGATTCTCTACGGCAAACACCCACAGCCGGCACACGTTTGAACGAGGATGTTGAGCAGTTCGACGCCATCGTCATCGGCGCCGGGGTAACCGGCCTGTACCAGTTGTACTGTCTCCGGCAACTCGGGCTCTCGGTGCGGGTCTTCGAGGATGCTGGTGGAGTGGGCGGCACCTGGTATTGGAACCGCTATCCCGGGGCCCGCTTCGACTCCGAGAGCTACACCTATGGGTATTCCTTCTCAGAGGAGCTTTTGCAGGAATGGGACTGGAAAGAGCTTTATTCCGGCCAGCCTGAGAACGAACGCTACTTGAATTATGTAGCGGACAAGTTTGACCTGCGCCAGAACATCCGGTTCAATGCCCGCGTCTCCTCGGCGGTCTACGACGAGGGCGAGAACCGCTGGCAGGTCCGGATGGAAGATGGCCGGCGGGCGGCGGGGCAATTCCTGATCACGGCGGTTGGCCTTCTGTCCGCGCATTACGTACCGGACTTCGAGGGGCTGGAGAGCTTCAAAGGCGACTGGTGTCACACCGGCAGATGGCCGAAGGAAGGCATGGACCTGGCGGGCAAGCGGGTTGGCGTCATCGGCACAGGGGCCACCGCAGTCCAGCTCATCACGGAGATTGCCAGGGAAGTCGGCCATCTGACCGTCTTCCAACGAACGGCGAATTACTGTGCGCCCCTCCGGAACCGCTTGATCGGTCCCGATATGCAGCGTGAGATCAAGGCGAATTACCCGGAAATCTTCAAGAAGTGTAATGAGACCTCAGGCTCGTTCGTCCACGAGTTCGACCCGCGGTCGGCGATGGAAGTCTCACCGGAAGAACGCCTGGCACAGTACGAGAATCTATGGGCGGAACCCGGCTTCAAGAAATGGCTGTCGAATTTCCATGACGTCATGATGCCCGGCGAGGCCAACGAGGACTACGCCGAATTCGTCCGCAACAAGATCCGCGAGCGCGTCAAGGACCCCGTGGTGGCGGAAAAGCTGGTGCCAAAGGACCATATGTTCGGTTCCAAGCGCCTCCCATGCGAGAGCGGGTATTATGAGGTCTACAACCAGGACAATGTCCTGTTGGTTGACGTGCGCGAGGCGCCCATCCAGCGCATCACTCCTGAAGGAGTCAGGACCACTGATGCCGAATACGACCTGGACGTCATCATCTTTGCCACGGGATATGACGCCGTGACCGGAGCTTTGAACAGGATAGACATCCGGGGCGAAGGCGGCGAGACGTTGAAGGATAAGTTCGCCGGGGGGCCGCGCACCTATATGGGTGTCCAGAGCGCCGGCTTCCCCAACCTCTTCACCATCAATGCAGCTTCCGTCGGCAACTTTGTCAGGGCTGCCGAACCCCTGGTGGAATGGGTAACTGACTGTATAAGCTATGTACGCGACAACAAGTTCACCCGGATTTCGCCCACGCTTCAAGCAGAGGATAGTTGGGTGGACCACGTCAACGAGGCGGGCGCCAACCTTCTCCGGACCAAGGCCGACTCCTGGTTTGTGGGCGCGAACATCCCCGGCAAAGCACGCGCCCTGCTCACCGCCCCGGACAGCGCCCCAATCATGCGGGCCAAACGCGCCGAAATAGCCGCCAAGGGCTACGAGGGCTTTCTATTACGATAGAGTTACCCCTTTTTAGACACCCTCTTACAGAGGCACACGCCCGTTCCAGGCTCTATTCCACGTAGTCCTTGCCCGACGTGGAGTGGCCCTCGCAATGGGTCTTCACGGGTCCGTAAGCCGCCCCGAACCCTGGCAGGCGGAACTTGGCGTGATGCAACCCTTCCTCGCCCTCCACGGCGAACTCCAGGTGGTCATGTTCAAGGAGTCCGTCAATGAATTTCCCGTCCAATTCCTTGCGCGTCGGGGAAACGTTATTCCCGGCCGGACTCCCGTCCCACGTTTCAAAGACCGTGCTTTCCGAGTCCCACTTCATCTGAACATCGAGATTATAGGTTACGGACACACGGGAGTCCCAGGCGATGTTCGTACTGATGTACCGGCCCAGGGGAGGAGAATCGAAGCACGTTACTGTCAACCGGCCGTCTCCTTCCCCGTCACCGGTCTCGTAGGCCTCCAGACTGATGGAAAGGTTGTCGCCATCTCTGGACTCAGTCCAACCTCCCACAGGGGGCGAGTCCGAGGTGGCCGCCGGCTCCGTGGCCGGCGCTTCTCCCCCACAAGCCATCGCTATTACCAACGCAACCAGGCTGAGCGCCAGGATGTAAAGACTGGCTTTCATGCAGGGACTCCCACCTCCTTCAGGCGAGCCATCAGGTACTCCTAGGACCTGTCCCTATCGGTGCGGTTGCAGTGGCGGGTCCAAGTAGATGAGGTCAACACACTCGCCGTTCATGCCCCGGAGGATGTCCAGGTTGTCACCCGTCCATATTGTCTTGTCGGCGAAGTTCGGGGTTGCCATACTCAGAGGGTCCCCAATTCACTTGAAATACAGGCCTATCATTGCGCCTATCAGCGTCACCCAAGATGCGCCTATCAGGACATAAATGTTATTGAACCGGCCATTCATCTCTGAGCGCAGGCTGTTCAAATCGGAGCGCAGGCTCTCAACGGCCCGGCCCAGATCGTCGAGCCTCTTGTCCACCTGCTCGTATGCGCCTTCTAGCCTGCTGATTCGCTGCTCAAGTGCCATATTTATTCACTTATGGGGGCCGAAGGTGGCTTCGCGTAGCATATCATTGAGCCGGGTCTGCCAACCCGACCCGCCGGAACGGAAGTGGTCTACGATGTCGGAGTCCAGCGGGATGGACACCAACTCCTTGGTTGGGGCTTGCTGCTTGCCTCGGGTCTTGCGCCAGCGCTCTACAAGCTCCGGCATGACCTCAATGGCAGGCCGAGCGCGGGCGAACCATTCGTCGTCCAGTTCCGGGGCGTCCGGGTCCCCGGCGATGCCGGCGTTGATAGCAGTCTCCTCGCCGTACTGCGCCTCGATTTCCTTAAACGTCAACTCGCTTGCCACAATCTCATCGAACGTCAGCTTAGGTGTATTGGGGTTGCCATGCTCTTTGTAACCCTCTTCGGCTGTGAGCCTAGCGTATTCCTCAAAGGGCAGCCTGTCAATGTCAGGCTGGCTCTCCATACCGTCTCCTTTCCCTGGGGTTGGCCTTGCGGAGGCTGATGATGCGGTATTTGTCTCCCCGCACGGTGTAGACCACGTGATGCAGCCGGTCTCCGATGTATCCGAGGGCGACGTGTCGGGCTTCACTATATCTAGGACTTGACTGGATAGCGGCAGTTTCCCACATGAAGGCTTCCATGTCTGAGAAGTCAACGCCGCCGTGCTTCGCTACATTCTCTTGCCGTTTCGCCTCATCCCACTCGTACTCCATGCTTTATCGTATAGATAATTTGGCGATTCGCCAAGCCTTTCTGTCTATACAATAAGGGCTGCGCTGTCGGAGGATGTCACTCATTGGTGACCGTTGTTGGCTAAACATGAGATGCTATTCGGCACGTTCAATGGCGCAGTCGGTTGATAAGGCATAATCAGAATCTTGCACAGCGATGAAGTACGGGCCTGTAGCATTGTCGTTGGCAATAATGTTCTCAAAGTCTCCTGACAGCCCGCTCAACCTCTCCCAATAACACGACTCAAGTACGTCAGTTCCCGCTTCTCCTCGGTATGTGCCAGGGACAATATCTCGCCCAACTAAGTAACTATCTCAAATTAGCGAGGCTCCATAGGCGGCGGTACCAGATAAGGGCGCAAGCCAATTGAAGCAGGCCCAGGTAATTGGTGGGCTTCTTATCGTAGCGCACCAGTATCGCCCGGCACTTGGACAGCCAGCCCAGGGTGCGTTCCACCACCCACCGCCGGGCCGGGTGGGTTTTCTCGCCCGATTGGTCCAATTTCTCTTCGCCAATACGCCGGATATGAGGCTGGTATCCGGCGTCGGCGACGGTCACGTGGCCGGTGGGATTGTCATACCCCTTGTCCAGGCACAGGTTTTGGACCCCTTCCGGCCGGTCCACCACTATGCTCTCCAGCGTCGGCCTAAGGAGTTTCGTATCGTGGACATTGGCTCCGGCCACCACCACGCTCAGTGGCCCGCCCGCCCCGTCGACCAGGATGCTCTTCTTGCTCCCAGCCTTGCCCCGGTCCGTGGGATTGCGTCCAATGGCGCCCCCCCAAAACGCGCTTTTCCCATGGAGCAATCGGCCGACTGCCATTCCCAGTTTACGCCGTCCAATTCCTGGCATTCTTCGATCAAGGCAGCCCAGATGCCATCCAGTACCCCACGCTCTACCCAACGCTGGAAGGTCCGGTGGATCGTGCTGTCATCCCCCAGTTCCTTGGGCAAGTGGTTCCATTGGCAGGAACTGCGCATACGGAAGATGACCCCTTCCAGCATCTTGCGCTGGTCCACCCTTTTGCGCCCCTTCGCCTTGGGCGGGTCCAACTCCAAAATCACGGGTTCGATTCGCTCCCACAGGCCATCGGATATTTCCCATATCGTTGGCAGAGTCTCGCTCTTTCCCATCATCCACCACCACATGCGTTTCCCCTATCTTAACCGAACCCCCTACGTTTTCTCCCTTTCAGACCAATCCTATTTTGAGATAGTTTCTAAGTATGTACCAGGTTCGATTTTCGACAACGGAGCATCCGGCATAGTCCACGCATTGAGCGGGGTAATGTCGCAGTCAATCTTGAAATACTTATCGGAAGACAGAATCTCAATATAGAACTGGCCACTTACATTGTCATTGGCAATGATGTCAGAAAATTCGCCGGAGACGTCTCTCAGTCGCTCCCAGTAGCAAGAATCCAAGAGGTCAGTTCCTGTCTTACCTGCGTAAATTCCCGGTTGAATATCAGAGCCGACTTGATATGTCCCAGGTCCGAATCCCACTTGGGGAGTGGGGGTTGGCGTCGGTATCGGTGTGGCCGTGGGTGTGCGTGTAGGAGTAGGAGTAGGAGTGGAGGCTGGCGTTGGCGTTGGTGTAAGATTTGGAACCGGAGTAGCGGTCAGCGCAGGTGTGGGGACAGCTGTAGCCGTGAGATCAAGCGTGGGTGCAACGGTGTGGACAGTTGCTGTACGTTCCGCGGTTGCTACAGGCTCAGATGGGGCAGTTCCGCAGGCTGTCACTGCTATTACCAGGACGAGCGGGACCAAGCTGAGTAAGCCCGATGTCGTAGGTATGCACATTACATGCTCCTCGTATTTCTGGGGTGAGAATCCAGAAATGTGGGTGCGGGTTTGGTGTGTGGAGGCGACGGGCGGATTCGAACCGCCGAATAGAGGTTTTGCAGACCTCCGCCTTAGACCACTTGGCTACGTCGCCTTGACGTCTGTTGTCCTGGTGCCGAGGGCGGGATTTGAACCCACACAGGCAATGCCTACCACCCCCTCAAGATGGCGTGTCTACCAATTCCACCACCTCGGCAGCCTTGTAGCTATATTATATCACAGTCCGGCGCGACTCCAAAGGATTATTATATAAGAACTGTGTCCAGTGTATCCCGATTATGCGGTGCTGTAAATAGGGTGCCGGAAATTGTCCCAAATGTGGCATAATGGGAGCATCATGGACACCCTGAAGCGTCAAGTAAAAAGCTACGCCCGGGAGATGGGTTTCGACCTGGTGGGAATAGCTTCCCCCGAGAGCTTTGCCGACCACGAGTCCATAACCCTGGAGCGCCTGCGCGCAGGTCTGATGGACGGCCTTCCCTGGTATACGGAGTCCAGGGTGCGGCGGGGCTGCAACCCGCAGGAGCTTCTCCCCGGCGCTAGGTCTATCATAGCTGTGGGCATGAGCTACTATGCACCTGGCGGAGAGGCCGAAGAGGCTCCGGGCCTTGATGCCAAGGGTAAGGTAGCCCGCTACAGCTGGGGCGACGACTATCACAAGGTTATGAAGGAGCGGTTGAAGGCTCTGGTCGAGGGGCTTTCCCTGCGCCTTGACCGGCCCATTCGCGCCAAGTGGTACGTTGACGATGGGCCTATGCTGGACAGGGCCGTCGCTCAAAGAGCGGGCATCGGCTGGTTTGGCAAGAATACCAACGTCCTCACCCCTTCTCACGGCTCATGGGTCTTTCTGGGCCAGGTGATTACCGACCTGGAGCTGGAGCCGGACCAACCCGTGAAGAAGACTTGCGGCAGTTGCGTCAGGTGTATTGACGATTGTCCCACGGGGGCGATAGTAGCCCCATATGTCATAGATAATACCCTGTGCATCTCCTATCTCACCATCGAGAACCGGGGACCCATACCGCGTCGCCTCCGGCCCCTCATGCACGACTGGGTGTTCGGCTGCGACATCTGCCAGGACGTTTGCCCCGTGAACCGGAAGGCGGCCTACTCCAGGGAGAAAGCCTTCAACAAGCGGCGCTTCACCGGCCTGGACCTGGCGGCCCTTCTCGAGATGACCCAGGAGGAGTTCCAAGACCGTTTCCGCAACAGCCCCATAAAACGGGCCAAGCTCGTGGGACTACAGCGTAATGCCTGCGTAGCCCTGGGCAACACGGGTGACCCCACGGCGATAGCGCCCCTGTGCGGCGCGTTGCAGGATACGCCCCCCCTGGTCCGGGGGCACGCTGCTTGGGCGCTGGGCAGGCTTGGAGGCCCGGAGGCTGTCCAGGCCCTGGAGGGCGCGCTGTCCCAGGAAGAGGACCCCGAGGTGGTGGTGGAGATAGAGGCGGCCCTGGACGAGGCCAGGGGTGCATTCGGACTTAAGGCTTAGCTCCGACCTGGCGCTGAAAGACGGCCGGACCTCCGGGATGGCGTTTGGAGCCATTGACCTTTATCCGTCTCATCTCCTCCTCCACCAGCACAAAGTCCTTCTTCGGCAGTATGTGAAGGTTGCTCTGGGCAAAGGCTATATGCCAGTTCTCCGGGGGCCACTTGCGCACGTAGTCAAGCCTGGGAGCCAGCTGGCGGGCGTCAATAAACTCCTGCTCATCCAGGACTATCGCAGGCTGGATTTGCACTCTCAGCACCCAATCGCCGGCTCCCTCGCCCTTCCACGTACCGGAGTGGTCTTCGAAGTAACGCGACATGGCCGTGGCTGTGGCGGCGAAGTACCGCTTCCCCCTGATGTAGTAAAGGATACGGTCCCCCGGCTCGATTCTCTGCGCCTTTCGCTGGTGGTGGACCTTCAGCCCTTGTGCCGTGAAGCCAAGGCTGCGAGTGATTTGGAAATTCTCCAGGCTGGTTATCATCATCCAGTAGTTCCTGGGCATTGTCACCTCGGGTATAACGGAAATACCTATGGGTCAATTCTAACACATCCGCCTCCTCACACAAGCCTCAAGCCCAACCCCTGGCAGGACGACTTTCTCCTCGCCGCTACGTTGCCAGCCGCACCATGCTGTAGGTGTAGCGAAGCAGCTTGAAGGCCTCCTTCACGAAGGTGAAAGGCCCCACCCTCCTGTCCGGGGTGACGTGGGAGAAGAAGGAAAATTCAGTGTGGTGTACGTCGCCACGCTCCGAGAGGGCGTCTGCCAGCCGCTTGGACTCCTCCGAAGGCACGGCGTCGTCCTCCCTATCGTGGGCAATCAGCACCCGCGCTTTGAGATTATCTATGCTGGCGCTGGGGGATATTTTGCCGAAATCGTCCAGCGTGCGGGGCGGCAGCTTGCCCAGGAGCCTCTCGGCCTCTTCCAGGGTTAGCCTTCCCTCCCCTTCCCGGGCGCTCGGTGAGGACACGAGCTTGTAGACCGCATCTCCTTCCACGGAAAGCTCGTCCGGCAGCGCCGGGTTTTCCGGGGCGCCTCTCTCTACGAAGATGCGCGTAAGCAGCTTCCTCTCGGCCTCATCCTCCAGTCCCTCGATAAGCTGGTTCATAAAGACCTCTTCCGTCAGGCGGCGCGGGTCCCAGGGGTCTACCGCCCGGCCATAGAAGCTGCTCCTGCTGGCGATTTGCGCCAGCAGGTCCCTCACGTCGTAATAGCCCCCAAAGGAGCTGATGAAGTCCACGTCCTCGCTGATTCTGGGGTCGGAGGCGGCAACCAGGGCTATGGAGGCCCCAACGCAGAACCCTCCCATGCCCACACGCTCCGGGTCCACGTAGTCCAGCCCCCGGAGATAATCGAAGGCCCACACCAGGTTATCCGGCTCGGAGGTGCTGATGCGCCTTTGGAACATGGTGGGGGACCAGGGAAACATGACCACGAAGCCCGCCCGGGCCAGCCCGTGCCCCAGGTTCACAACGCGCTCATCGTCCCTGGGCGCGGGGTTAACCCCAAGAAAGACCACGACGCCGGCGCGTTCCTTGTCGTCGGGGATTCGATATATGTCTGCGGAACCGTTCCCGCCGGGCAGGGCGTACTCAACGGATTCCCGTATCGAGTCGGATGTCACCCACTCCTGGGGTTTCACGGATATGGGCAGCACCTGGGTCACGAAAAAGGCCGATTTGACCATGGCTCGTCCCTGGGGGGCAAGGCCGAGATAGTTGAAGAACAAGAGAACCAGCGAAAAGATTAAAATCCCCAGACCGATGCCTGTCCTGCGTATCCGCCGCCACATAGCAACCCCAGTGGTCTCTCAGAGGGTGTCTGATAAGGTATGGGCATACTTCCTCTCCCGTCAAGGGAGAGGATTGAGGTGAGGGTGATGTGATGGCGTCCCCCTCATCCTGACCTTCTCCCACCAGGGGAGAAGGAATTTTTTAGGCATCCTCTTGATGAAATGCTCGTGCTAATTGTATCACCGGGTAGCCCTACCCGTCAGAGATTTCTGAGATGTGCTCTTCGTAGCACAGGATGACCGGCTCCAGGTCGGGGGACGGGTTTTCCAGTTGGACAACCAGGGCAAGCTGACCCTGGTCCGCCCTGGTCCGGAGATGTTCGCGGTGGTATACCGTACCCGCCGCGACTCTCTGCCGGTGGATTATCTCTCCGAAGAGGCCGCCGTACTTCTCGACGCCGGGCCGTATCTGCACTCGCTGGCCCAATGCTAGTCGCTGGTCCATGATGTCTCACCGCTACTATAATGTGTTGCGCCAGTGGGGCTGATTACACATCTGCTCTCTTATGTCATTCCGAGCGCAGGGAGGAATCTAAGGGCCATGCTCTCGGATAAGCCGGCGCTTTAGATTCCTCACTCCGCGCAGTTTATCCTGAGCTTGTCGAAGGGCTCCGTTCGGAATGACGCGGCGGGGGTCTGCTTCGCTCCGTTCGGAATGACACATTGCGACTGCCATGCCATCTAAAAAGGAACGCTGCCAACTGCTCACGCGCCCCCGAACCACCGGCCAAACTGGGCCGCCGACTCATCGTCCCCCTCGACGGCGAGACGACCCGCAGAGACGGCCCCATCAACGGTGAGCCGTCCGAACATCACGAGCGCGAAGGTCTCCGCATCGCAGAGGAGCGCGGTATCGGCCGCGGCCTCGCCCCCAGGCTCCATGTATGCCCTGTCACCCTCCACGACAACGTCATTGACAACATCAGGGCTGCCGGAGTTGGCGCCCGTTAACTCAAAGCGGTACCGGATGGGCGTTGTCAGTCTGGAGGCAGGGAGAAAGCCCCACTTGCTAATTAGCCCCGAGATTACCTCCATGAAGACGGGTAGGCTAGCCGGAGGCAGGTGCGCCGGAGGTTCGAGGCTGGACCGGATGTCCCAACCGTGCATGGCAAGCTCGATCATCCTCAAGCTGACGAACCCGCTCACGGGCATGATTCCCACCAGATGGTAGCAGGACTTGTCCCAATCATCGGGGGCTAGCCCCGCCAGCAGTTCGTTTAGCTCATCGTTTGTCGTGCTGAAGTTGGAGAGCGCCCGCTCTCCCTGGGCCTCCCGGCCGGAGATGGCTATCTGGGCAATCAACCCGGAGGCCAAAGACGCATTGACTGCACCTGCAGGAGGGAGACCGTTAGGGGGCGATGAGTCGCCCTGGATACCCCGCGAGACCATTCCGGCGTACATCTGCGCGCCCTGGGAGAGGTGGGTCACCACGTCGCGCACCTCCCACATCTCGCAGGCGCTTTGCCGGCCCCACGCGTCCGGGGTCAGGGCGCCGAGGTACTCCTTGAGACGCTCCGACTCGGAACGGACTGCTGCCACAAGATTTTTCGCCTGGCCCATGTTTTCCGCCTCTTTCCACCTTCTGGGTCGTCGGTATCAAGGTCTAGCTGGTGGGGTCCTCCAGGGCCGCCTGGGCCGCGGCCAGGCGCGCCACAGGCACCCGGAAGGGCGAGCAGCTTACGTAGTCCAGCCCCTCGCGGTGGCAGAAGGCTATGCTGGCCGGGTCGCCCCCATGCTCCCCGCATATGCCCACCTCCAGGTCGGGCCGTGTGCGGCGGCCCTGCTCCACAGCTATGCGAATGAGCGCCCCCACACCCTCGGGGTCAATGGTGGCGAAGGGATTGGTGGGGAGAATTTCCTCCTGGATGTAGCGATTGAGGAACTTGCCTTCGGCGTCGTCACGGCTGAATCCATAGGTTGTCTGGGTGAGGTCGTTGGTGCCGAAGCTGAAGAAGTCGGCAGCCCTCGCCACCTCCCCCGCGGTCAATGCTGACCGCGGGACTTCGATCATGGTCCCGTAGAGGTAATGCACTCTGGTGTCCAGCTCCTGCTGCACCCTCTCCGCCACCGCTGACAGCCTCTCTTTCAACCTTTCCAGCTCGTTTACATGGGCTGTGAGAGGTATCATGATTTCCGGACGGACGGAGGTCCCCTCCTGGATAAGGCGGGCGCTGGCGGTGATGATGGCCTCCACCTGCATCTCGTAGATGGCCGGGAAGGTCAGCCCCAGGCGGCAACCCCTGTGACCGAGCATGGGGTTCGCCTCCCGGAGGGATTCCACCAGCTGAAGGAACTCTTCCCTGGGACGGACCTCCTCGGGGGGGGCGCCTTTGGCTTCCAGCACCGCCACTTCCCGGACAATCTCCTCGTATCGAGGCAGGAACTCGTGAAGGGGCGCATCCAGCAGCCGGATAATCACGGGAAGCCCGCCCATTGCCCTCAGAATGCCGGTGAAGTCGTCTATCTGGAGTTGCTTCAGGTGGGACAGCGCCTCGTAGAACTCGCCCACGGCAACGGGTAGACCATCCGACGGCGTGCGATGGCTGGCGGCCTCCGGGTGCTCTTCCTCCCAGCGCTCCGCATCCTGGGCGTTGATGAGCATTCTCTGGACGATGGGGACCTTGTCAGGCCCCAGGAACATGTGCTCCGTCCGGCAGAGGCCGATCCCCTCGGCCCCCATAGCTAGGGCGCGCTCGGCGTCGGTGGGGGTATCCGCGTTGGCCCACACGCCCAGCCTTCGCTCTTTGTCAGCCCAGGAAAGCAGAGTCTGCGCCTCCTGTAGCTCCCCCAGGCCCGGCTGGGAGGTGGGTATCGTACCAACGAATACTTCGCCGGTGGTGCCATCAACGCTTATGTCGTCTTCCTCCCGTATGGTATGGCCGTTGGCGGTGAAAAGCCGGTTTTGGACGTCTACATGCATCTCCTCGCAGCCCACCACGCAGGGCACTCCCAGCCCCCTGGTGACCACGGCGGCATGGCTGGTGACACCCCCCCGGCTGGTGAGGACGCCCTTGGACTCGATGATGCCGTGTATATCGTCGGGCTTCGTCTCCGGCCTGACCAGGATGACGGAGACGCCGCGCTCTGCGACTTCGGCGGCCCTGGTCGCGTCGAAAAAGACCTTGCCGGTGGCGGCGCCGGGAGAGGCCCCGAAGCCCTGGGCCATGAGCGCCCGCGAGGATACGGCCCTATCCCTCGCCTCGCCATCGAACCGGGGCACGAACAGCTGGGACAGTTCCTCGGGGTCCACCCGCTTCAGGGCATCCTCTGTGGTTATCAAGCCCTCCCCCACCATGTCTACCGCCGCTTTTACCGCCGCCTGAACGGTGCGTTGGGCGTTGCGGGTCTGCAACAGATAGAGGTGGCCGGCCTCCACTGTGAACTCCATGTCCTGTACATCCCTGTAGTGACGCTCCAGCTGGCCCGCCATCTCGGCCAGGCGGCCATGAATGGCGGGAAGGCTCTCGGCCAGGCTTGAGATGGGGTCGGGGGTGCGTATGCCGGCTACCACGTCCTCCCCCTGGCCGTTGGACAGGTATTCGCCGTACAGGTCTCTCTGGCCGTTCACCGGGTTGCGGGTGAAAAGCACCCCCGTGCCGCTATCCTCCCCCAGGTTGCCGAAGACCATTCCCATTACGTTCACCGCGGTGCTCCAGTGGTGAGGGATATTATAGTGGTCCCGGTAGCGGATGGCGCGGGGGCTGTTCCAGCTTTGAAAGACTGCCTGGACCGACTCTAGCAGCTGCTGCCAGGGGTCATCGGGGACATCCTTGCTCGTGGCATCTCGGATGGCCGCCTTGAAATCTCGTATCACGCCGCGTAGTTGCTCCGGGTCAAGCTCGTGGTCCAGCACGACGCCCGCCTTCCCTTTGTGGCGGGCCAGTATCTCCTCGAAGGTGGATGCGTCTACTCCCATCACCACGCTGGCGAATATCTGGAGAAAGCGCCTGTAGGCGTCAAGGGCCGGGCGCTCGTCGCCCATGAGCCTGGCCAGGCCGGGCACTATCTCGTCGTTGATGCCCAGGTTGAGGATGGTATCCATCATGCCAGGCATGGACACCCTCGCCCCTGAACGCACCGACACCAGCAGGGCATTGGCGGTGGAGCCGAACACTCGCCGGATGGACTTCTCCAACCCGTGCAGGTGTTCCTCGACTTCCTCCCAGAGTCCTTCGGGGAGTTGGTGGCCTCTTTCGTAGTATTCGCTACAGGCTTCGGTGGTGATTATGAAACCCGGGGGCACCGGCAGTCCCAGGTGGGCCATCTCCGACAGGTTGGCGCCCTTCCCGCCCAGAAGCTCACGCATACCGGCGTTGCCCTCGTCAAAACCATATACCAGTTTCCTCCGCTGCTGTGCCATTACCTACCCAAACCTCTCCCTGCCGCTCGGCATGATGTGTTTTGACCTGTAAAAGCTGGGGGCTACCCGCGTTCCCTGAGAGTCCCTGGACCCGCGCCTAGGAAGCCTGAGCCTGACCGGAAGTGAGGGAAGCCTCCTCCAGGTAGAAGCCGTTTTCCCAGAGATCGTCCAGCTGCTCGGACTCCTCCCTCGCCAGGTCCGGCGTCTCCGTAGCAGAGGCGTATGACTCAAGCTCCTCCATGCTCGTGATGTTGGGCAGGACGGAAACGATACTCCCCTGGGCCAGGCAGAACTTGATGGCCGACTGGGCCAGCGTCCGGCCCGTACCCTCCGCCAGGAACTTGACCCGGTCCGCCTTTTTCAGCGCCTGGGCCATCCACTCCGCCCTGCGGTGGGCCCGGTGGTCTCCCGGGTCGAAGGCAGGTACTTCGGAGTAGCGTCCCGTGAGGACCTCCGAGGCGTGGGGCACGCGGGATATAAGCCCGACCTGCTCCTCCTCGGCGATGGGAAAGAACCGGCGGGCCGGTTCCTGCTCCAGGATGCTGTAGATTATCTGGAGGGAATGGACATCCCGCTCTTTCATGGAGGCCTCCCCTTCCTCGAACCAGCCGATGTCCGGCCCGAGAGCGGAGCCGTAATAGCGTATCTTGCCCTCTCTCACCAGGGCGTCCAGCAGGTCGAAGACCTCATCCTTCTCTATGGCATCCATGCGGGGATTGTGGAGCTGGTACAGGTCTATGTAGTCGGTCTTCAGACGCCTCAAGCTCTGCTCGCAGGCGAAGCGTATGAAGTCTGGCTCGAACTTCTGGGTCCGCTCCTGGTGGCCGATGCGCTCCAGGCTGTCATAGAAATCATAGCCGAACTTGGTGGCTATGAATATGTTGTGCCGCTCGTGGCCGAGCGCTTTTCCGAGAATCTCCTCGCCATACCCTTCCCCATAGGTATCGGCTGTGTCGAAGAAAGTTATCCCCATATCGAAGGCCCGCTCGAGGAGTTGCACCCCGTCCGGTTCTTCGATACGCCCCCACCAGGTGGTGGCCACCGTCCACAGCCCGAAGCCGATTTCGGACAGGACAAGGTCGGTCCTTGGCAGGTTCCGGTATTTCATCTCTCACGCTCCCCGATGACACTTTCTTGCCATGCCATACTGAGCCTGTCGAAGTATTTGAGACCCTTCGGCTACGCTCAGGGTGACAGAATTGGGGCGGTTAAAGGCCCCTAGAGTCCCAAAGCCCCCTTGACCTTGCCCACCTTGTCGTTAAACTCCTCGTCCGTGAGCACGGGGGCGAGGTGTCCGAGGGTTACACTCTCTGAAAGGTCTACCCAGGACTTGCAGCCGCCATAACCGGGCAGATAGGGGACCGTCCTGGATTCCTCCAGACGGTATAGCCTCAGCAGCATGATGGACAGGGGGTGCCTGGGTTTCCAGTGCAACCTCTTCTGGGCGTAGTCCTGTGTCCAGATGTGGTGGGGCGAGAGAGCATCCACTCCCTCCTGCTCCGTAAGCTCTATAACTTCCTCCACCTTTGCCCAGTGAGAGAAGGTAATGGTCTCCCCACCCTGGGCCTGGGAAAGGACCTGGCGCAGGTCCTCGTGATACCCCTCCTTGAGCAGCTCTTCTTTCTGGTGCTCAAAGGTGGGGTACAGGAGGAACTCGGGGTACAGCACCCGGAAGTCCTTCCCTTCCTCGCTGATGCCTCCCTTTCGCAGCAACAGGACCTGCTCGCCCCGGCCAAGGGCCTTCACAGTGACGGCCCACTCTTTCAATGCAATCTGGGCAATCTGGGCGGTCTGGCAGACAATCGCAGGCATAGCCGTTGGCCCCCATACTCAAGCTGTGCATCACTCCGTTCATATTATCACCAAAGCCTGGTGGCCTCAAGCCACATCAGCCCAGGCAACTTTCAATCAACCTCAGCACCCTCGTCATTAGACTATTCTACGATGGTTCTGTCCCGGCACGAGTTTGTCGCGGGACGTGTGGTCTCCATGCAGGGTGTACACGTCGGTGTCTCACAAGGGGGTTTGTGTTCGAGAGGAGCTTGCCATATCAGGAAGGGGATCTGTCTGGTTAAGAGGAGGTCGCCAGCCAGACGGGACTCTCAGTTTGGGGTTGACCCAAGGAGCTAAAGCAAGGGAGGAATTGGGGGACTGATGCGGTTGCGGTCAGAAAGCGGAGCGGGATGCCTGGCTGCAGGGTAAGCATGGCACCATTATTCTGAGCCGAGCACCCAGGAAGAGCGCCTGCCCTCATAGAAACGTGCAAGTCCCTCTACGGCACCAAGGTTGTAATACTTGGCCCAGAGCCGCCAGAGCATTTGCCACTGCACACCTTGCAAATCGGCCTCTTGAACGGGAAGACCCGCGGCCTTCGCGTCTTGTACACCAAAGAGAGCAGCATGAGTGCGAGGTCTAGTAATTAATGGCTCTTTCAGGCGGTCGCTCAGGTTTGTTACACATTCTGCACTCCTGTCGGGATTGCTTCTTAGCGCTTCTGAAAGCAGGTCTTCGGTTCTGTCTAGTGCAGAACGAGATTGTTGAACCGCCAAGGCATCAACATTGCTAAGTAAGGACGCATACAAGGGGTAGGTATCCGGTGCGTCTTGCACTTTTTGAGCCGCATCATCAACTGCTGCGATTATATCCTTTGCAGCAATAAGAGAGCCGTTCCTGAGGAATTGGGGATCTATTGGGCCCAAGTCGCTGATTGGCGCCATAAGAATGTGATGCGCTCCCATTGCCAAAAGGGTAGCTGCACTTTTAGCAATATCTGGCACAATCACAGTTAATTCCCGGCACCTTGCTTGAGCTGCCCTTACCAGCCTGACTGCTGTTTCACCGTCTCCGCCTGGTGAGTATAATAGCAAGTGCAAGTCAGTGTCGGGATTTGCATCATAGATCAAGTCTTCAAACAACGTGACACTATGAGGGAAAATAGCGTCAATCAGCACGATGAGGCAACAACAGTGACGGTCTTCATATTGACGAATTAGGTCTTGTCTTTCGTATCTAGCTGACTGTGATGCGTGAAAGAGCGGGGTTTGTTGTGGTGAGGGGGCAAAACCTTCATCAGGAACGGTGGTCACAGCTTAGTCCTCATGGTGGTCGAGAGAGCAGGTGGTTTCCCTTTCCTGAGTTCTTGTCCCGCACGTCGTGCGGCTAACGCCCTAGCTATCTTTTCTTGCCAGTTCGCTTCAATGGGATTATCCTTTCTAGTCCTCCCCTTAAGAAGGTTGAGAGATTCTTGCGAATTTGTCTGCAGTACCATGATTCGCTCCTAACTGCCGAACGGTTTGGTAAAAGGTCAATAACATTGTAAATATTATAATTCATTCTTGCCTTGTTGTTCAACAAGTGGTGGTCATTGATATTCTCAACCCGTATTGAGAATATCAGTTCGCCAGCCGCGTGGATGTATGCCGCTCATTATGCTATAATCGGCCTCTCACCCATGTTAGCAAGCTAAAAGGCGGGGTGTAGTCAATGTTCAGACTTGCAGTCCTGACTATCAGCACTTCCGGCTTCCACGGACAGCGCGAGGATACCAGTGGGAAGGCCATCCAGGAGATTCTGGCCCCGCCGGACTACGAGTGCCTCCGGTATGAGGTGGTCTCTGACGAGAAGGAGATGATAGCCGACAGTCTGATGAGGTGGTCCGACGGGGGCGAGGTGGACCTGATAGTGACCACCGGCGGCACCGGCGTGGCCCCAAGGGACGTGACTCCCGAAGCCTGCCTTTCGGTGATAGACAAGGAGGTCCCCGGACTGGCGGAGGTCATGAGGTCCCGGACCCTGGAAAAGACGCCCATGGCGATGCTGAGCCGGTCCGTAGCCGGTATCCGGGGCCGCACCCTCATCGTGACCCTGCCCGGCAGCCCCAGGGGGGTCCGTGAGTGCCTGGAGGTGATACAACCCGTTCTGCCCCATGCCCTGGAGCTCCTGAGAAGTGAAGCCAAGGGACACCCCACTGACCACGACTCTTCAGGACATACGCGCCCGTCACAAGAACGCCAACATCCCTCGGGCTAGCCCCAGCGTCGTCCGGCCACCCGTCACGAAGCCATGCGCATACACATCCTGACCCTCTTCCCCGCCATGTTCCAGGGGCCCTTTCACCAGAGCGTCATCAGTCGCGCCGTGGAGAGGGGGCTGGTCCAGATACAAATAGGCGACATCCGGGACTACACCCGCGACAGCCACCATACCGCAGACGACTACCAGTACGGCGGCGGGCCGGGCATGGTGTTGAAGCCGGACCCTGTCTTTGAGGCGGTGGGGGATGCGCTGTCTCACTACCCCGAAGGGATAAGGCGTGAGACGCCCGTCGTACTCCTGTCTCCCCAGGGCCGTCTTCTCCAGCAGAAGGCCGTCGAGGAGTTGTCCCGGCGGCCCGGCATGGTGCTTATCTGCGGCCACTATGAAGGGGTTGACGAGCGGATAAGGGATAACCTGGCCACGGACGAAATCAGCATAGGTGATTACGTGCTCACGGGCGGAGAGCTGGCGGCCATGGTGCTGGTGGACGCAGTGGTGCGGCTCATACCCGGGGCGGTTGGCTCAGCGGAGAGTGTGCAGGGAGACTCCATAACCTCCGGCCTTCTACAGCACCCCCTGTATACCAGGCCGCCGGTATACCAGGGCCTTGAAGTCCCCCCCGTTCTGCTGTCCGGGAACCACAGCGAGATAGCCCGGTGGCGCAGACGGCAGGCCTTGCTCAGGACTCTGACGCAACGGCCCGGCTTGCTGGAGGAGGCCGATCTTACGCCCGAGGACCTCGATTTCCTCCGGTCCCAGGGCTACGCAAAAGGTTAAGTCGTCGAATCGTTGAATCACCGGGGGGCTGTCAACCAGGCCCCTGGGCCTTTTTATTCTCATGGAAAAGCTGCCGTCAGGCTACTGGGGGGTTGCGCCGGTACCAGTCCACTATCTCGGACCCGGTGGCGGTCCACACTCCCTGACGCCCCGTCATGTAGCCCAAGGCGTCGTCCAGGTAGCCTATCCGGAAGGGCTGGCCAATCAGCCAGGGGTGCAGGTTCAGCACCAGGACCCGTCCATTCTGCGCGCCATCCTGGTAAATAGTCTCGAAGCCCTCCTTGAGCATCTCGCCGTACCTGTGTACAGGGACACGCCGGTCCCAGAGGGCGTTGACGTCATCCATCTCCAGCATGATAGGCAGTGCAACCATCCCCCCCTGGGGAGTATTTATAGGATAGGGCTGCTCATCGTTCACCCAGTCGCACACGTACTGGATTCCCGCCTGGGCCAGTAGCTGGGGTGTCCTTGACGACTCCCCATACTCCGGCCCCAGCCACCCTGACGGCTCTGAGCCCGTCGTGCGTCTGAGGGCATCCACCGATGTCCGGATGTACTCCAACTCCTCCTGCTCGGACATATTGCCGGAGATCATGCGACTTACCGAAATGCCATGCCCAATAATCTCGCAGCCCCGCTTCTGGCAGTGCTCGACCAGGTAGGGGTAGGTCTCGGCCGTGAGGGCGTCCATAGCCACTGTGGGCTTGATCCCGTGCCTTTCCAGCACGTCGAGGACCCGGAAAATCCCCACGCGGTGGCCATACTCCCGGTGGCTCATGCGGGCGTAGTCGGGGAAGGGACGGGGACCCAGTCCCCCCGCGAGGTTGGCGGCGGTGAAGGTGCCCTCCGGCGGGTCCCACTCCATGCGCTCCAGGTTGACTATGACACAGAGGGCCACCCGGGCGCTCCTGGGCCACCTCAATATCCCCCGTTTTATGAAGGGAGACCAGTCGTAATGCTCGTGGTCCATCCCAAATCGTCGCTCTGCGGGCATGGGTTTCCCTCCTTCAGGCGTAGGCAGGTCTGAAAGGGTGTTTCCAAAGGAGTTGCCTTAGGGCCTCCCCTCCCTTGGCGGAGGAGGACTGAGGTGAGGGTGAGGGCAGTCCCCCTCATCCTCACCTTCTCCCACCAGGGGAGAAGGAACTTTTTAGACACCCTCTGAGACCTGTCCCTACTTGTTAAACTGCGAAGCGTGGGCCATCGCCTGGTCGTAGTAGTTGGATATGTAATACTCGGCAATCTCGTCCGCCGTGGTCTGCCATACCCCTTCGTGGGACATGATGTAGCTCAGCACCTCGTCCAGATACCTGATTCGATGGGGTTGGCCTATGAGGTACGGGTGAAGGGCGATGCACATGACCCGCCCGCTCTCGGCCCCTTCCTTGTAGAGTTGGTCGAACTGGGCCTTGCATACCCGCACGAAGTATTCTCCTTCGTGATTGGTCCGGAAGACGGGAACATCGTTTAGCTCTATGGAATAGGGCACGGAGACCAGCTTGCCCGAGGCCACCCTGATGGGCACGGGTTGGTCGTCGTGCATCCAGTCGGTGTGATAGATGAGTCCCGCTTCGGCCATCAGGTCCGGGGTACGCTCCGAGCCGGTGATGGCGGGGCCCAGCATACCCTTGAGCTGCTTCCCCGTGTGGCGGGCCAGGGTCTCTATGGAGTCCCGGTAGAACTCCCTCTCCTGCTCCTCGGAGTAGGTGTAGAGGTAGCGGGTGTTGTAAATCCCGTGGCTCATGTAGTCCCAGTCCCTCTGCACCATAGCCTCCCCAATCTCGGGGTAGTGCTCCAGCACAGCCAGGTTCAGGGACACACAGCACTTGATCTCGTGCTTGTCCAGCACCCCCAACATGCGCCAGAAGCCGACGCGGTTGCCGTAGTCCCGGTATGCAAACCCCTGGGCGTCGGGGTAGGGAGTCCGGGGCCAGGGGTCGCGAAGGCCGTCGAACTCGGGCATATATTCATAATGCTCGATGTTGGGCGCTATCCAGAGGGCGACGCGGGCGCCATTGGGCCACTTGATTACGGGACGGTCAATGATGGGGCTGTAGTCTACTCGGTCTGAGGGTGACGTCATGGGAAGGCGCCTCCTTGTCAGAGTATGGGTCAGAGTATGGTCTTTTGGGCACGCTACGAGTCTTCCGGGACCTAGCCGAGGCGGTATATCCTGGCCGCGTTTTGGCCCACAATCTTGGCCTTCTCTTCCTCGGTGCAGTCGGCCAGAATCTCCCCGATAATCTCGCGGCTCTTGGGGAAGGTGGACTCCTGGTGGGGATAATCGGAGCCCCACAGGAGGTTGTCCACGCCTATGATATTACGCAGCTTTATACCGAGGCCGTCTTCCTGGAAGCCGAGAAACACGTTGCGATGGAAGAAATCGCTGGGAAGCATGTGCCCCTTGAACTGGTACGAAAGAAACTCGATGGGCCTGTTCGTATAGTTGTAGTCCAGACGGTCCAGGAAGTGGGGGACCCACGATAGCTCCTGCTCGACGGACCCCACCTGAAGCTTCGGGTAGCGCTCGAATACGCCGCTGTAAATCATGTGGGCAATGGACACCCTCACCCAGTGGTCCACGTTGCATATCAGACCCAGCTGGATGTGCTGGAAGTCCACAGGCTCCTGGCCGGGGCCTATGCGATTTGTGCCGATGTGGAGGCTGAGGGGCATTCCCAGGTCCTGGGCCGCGGCCCACAGTGGCTCGTACTCCGGCAGGTCGTAGGACCTCGCCTCGGGGGGATATATGGTGATCATTGCCCCGATGAGACCCATCCTGGCGCACCGCTCCAACTCCTTCACCCCGGACATTACTTCGTCCGTGTTGAGCATGGCGATGCCCTTGAGCCGGTCGGGGAAGGGCTTGCAGAACTCGGCGAGCCAGTCGTTATAGACCCTGAAGATGTCCGTCAGCAGCTCGCCGTCCGAAACGCCGGTGTAGAACTGCAGTCCGGCGGTGGGATAGAGCAGGCTCACGTCAATCCCGTCGGCATCCATATCTTTTACGTGCTCCTCCGGGATATAGCCCCCGGGCCGGACGTCTTCCATCGTGGCGACCTGGCTGAGCTTCTCCGGCTCCTCGAACCTCAGACCCGCCTGCGCTCCGGCGAAAGCGCCCATGCCCTGGACGCCATCGGTAACCCACCAGTCGGAGCCGTTATCCACACGAAGGATACGCGGGGCGCGGTCTCTGAACCTGGGTTCGACCCTGCTCGTCCACAGGTCCGCAGGCTCGACCACGTGGTCGTCCGACGATATGATTCTGTAGCTGGCTATTCCGGTCCTCCTGTACGGGCCCCATTTCGTGCAGCAGTCCCCCTGGCATCTTGATCATGGAGCTACAGCTAAATGGGCCTTGGTCTTCAACGTTGGATCAGGCATGTACGGCGCTTTGAGGCAGCCTATCGCCGGTAATTATGGTACAGGCGCGACCAGGGTGTGTCAACATAGGCTTCCACCCGGCTTCTCTCGCTGTCATGCGGGGGCGGGTGAAAAGCTGATAAGGCATGGGCAAATCCCTCGCATGGGCCGCGAAGTTCGCGCCTGGCCTTTCACGGAATCAGGAGATACTGTGCAATATATAGCAGCTAGCTGCGAAGTTGCCAACGAATCTCAAGCCATTGACAAACAGATAAAATTTCTGATAGCTTGTAGCTAATTAGCGAAGAGTGGACAAAGCCCGTCCACCAGAGAGGCCCACCGCACCGGGGAGGTATCGACATGACGTACTCTTGGCTCCTGAAGCCCAAATGGCTGGTCTTCATCCCTTTGCTTGCAGTCTTGGCGGTGGTAGCCGTCGCCTGTGGAGGGGATGAGGACACGCCCACGGCCCCCGCACCCACCACCACCAGCGCCGCGCCGGAGCCTACCGCCGTACCGGAACCCACGGCTATGATGGAGCCCACGGCCCCCGCACCTACGGCCACCAGCGCCGCGCCGGAACCCACCGCCATGATGGAGGCCACGGAGGCCGCACCGGAGCCAACGGCCATGATGAGGGGCACGCCGGTAGCGATACCCACCCCAACCACCATACCGGAGTTCGCCGGGATTGTGCCCAAGTATGGCGGCATCATGACTGCAGAAGCGGCGGTTGGCTCCCCTAGCACCTGGGACCCTCACACGGCGGTGTACCTGGAGGACATCCAGGTGATTGGCCCGATGTACACCCAGCTGCTTGAGTTCAACCCGCTCAACGAGAACGCATATGATGAAGGCGACATCCTCGGCGAGCTGGCCAGGGCCTGGGAGGTGGACGGCGACGGTGTGACCTACACCTTCTACCTGCGCGAGGACGCCGTCTTTTCCGATGGCGAGAGAATAGATGCGGATGATGTGGTGTGGAGCTTCGATAGAATAATAGAGCCCGGAGCAATCCGGCCCCAGACGGGCAAGCTGAGGCAGTACATAGAGCTGGGGTCCATCGAGAAGGTGGATGATTTCACGGTAAAGCTGCGCACGGCATACCCCTCGCCAGCCTTCATCCCCTTCGTAGCCGTGGACTATATGAAGGTGCTGCCGAAACATATACTCGATGGGACGGGAGTAGACCTGAAGCTCTTTGAGAACCACACCGTGGGGTCCGGGCCATTTCTGGCCGAGGAGAACCAGCACGGCGTAAGCTCAAAATTCAGAAAGAACCCGAATTACTGGAAGGAAGGCCTACCCTACATGGACGGCTACCACGCCTTCTACATAACGGATAAGGGGACGGAGGTAGCAGCCTACAAGACCGAACGTATCCTAACGAGCATGGACTCCTCGAACCACCTGGATGTAGAAGATGTGGTCAAGCTGGAGAACGACCCGGAGTTTATGAGCAGGCACGACATCTTCTGGCTGGACGGGGTGGCGGGCTTCCAGTTCAACGTAAACGTCGAGCTTCCCCCCTTCGACAACCCGGATATAAGGCAGGCGATGCACCTGGGCATGGACCGCCAGGCATACAGGGACGGTTTCGGGTTGGGGAAGTACAACGTAGCTGCGGCTTTTTCGCCGGGAAACCCCTTCCACCTGCCCGAGGAGGAGCTGGTAACGTACCCCGGCTACAGGCAACTGAACGGCGTAAAGCACCCCGACGACGTAGCCAAGGCCAAGGAGCTGATGGAGAAGCACGGGTACACGCCGGAGAACCCGCTTGAGGTGGAGTTCCTGGTCTTGCAGGTCCTCCAGTTCCTGGACGCCGCCCAACTCTTGAAGGAGCAGATGAAGCCCATCGGCTTCGATCTCCAGCTAAGGGTGACGGACTACGCCGCCGGCATCCATGAGGCGCAGGCAGGGACCTTCCAGATGACGACGCTCGGAAGAGCAAACATGATCCCCGACCCGGATGCGGACTTCCCATCCCTCTACGGGGTCGGCAAGACGTCGAAGAACTGGTCCAGGCACTTTGACCCGGAGGTGGACAGGCTCTGGAATCTCCAGACCAGGGAGCTGGACCGTGACAAGCGCCTGGAGATCAACTACCAGATACAGCGGCGCATATACGGCTGCACGGCCCAGGGTGTTGAAGGATACCCCGAGATAGACAGAGGCTGTGTCCCCGGAAACGTTGAGTGGGTATGGGCAGCCTACTCCCACATAGTGAATAAGAAGCTCAAGACCAGGGCCGGGAAGTTCGTTCCCCACTTCAGCCTGTACACTCGCTTGAAGCACGAGCACGAGTACCTGGACGACAAATACTAGGCCGCAGGCCTCTAGGTCAAGGACACGGAATCTCTGGGACCAGGCAGATGAGTCTGGTCCCAGATGTATTTTAGGCTTCTGCCGGCTTCCCCCTCTGCCATACGTGAGCTGGTGAAAAGCTGATAAGGCATGAGGTAAATCCCTCACACGAGCTTCCAGGCGGCGCCGGGCCTTTCACGAAATCAGGACATATTGTGAAATATATAACAATTAGTTGTGGCATCGCCATCAAATCTCAAGCCATTGACAAATCAATAAAGGTTCTGCTAGCCTGTAGTCTGTTTGTGGAAGCGTGGGCAAAACTGTGTCCACAGGGGAGTCCACTATATTAGGGAGGTATGACCATGGGATATTCCAGGCTCCTGAAGCCTAAATGGCTGGTCTTCGTACCCTTGCTGGCAATTTTGGCGGTGGTAGCAGTCGCCTGCGGAGGGGATGAGGACACACCCACAGCCGCCGCACCCACAGCCACCAGCGCTGCACCCGAGACCACGGCTCCCGCGCCCACAGCTATGATGGAGCCCACAGAGGCCGCACCCGAACCCACAGCCATGATGGAAGCCACCATGGCACCCGAACCCACAGCCATGATGGAGGCCACCATGGCACCCGAACCCACGGCCATGATGATGGCCACCCCGGTGGCGATACCTACCCCAACTACTATCCCAGCCGTCGCCGGCATCCAGCCCAAGTACGGCGGCATCATGCCCGCAGAGGCGGCGGCAGGCTCCCCCAGCACATGGGACCCCCACACCGCCGTATACCTGGAGGACATCCAGGTACAGAGCGGGATGTACAACCAGTTGCTCGAGTTCAACCCCCTCAACACTGACCCGTATGGCGAGGGCGACATCCTGGGCGAGATCGCCAGGGCCTGGGAGGCGTCCGACGACGGCCTGAGCTACACCTTCTACCTGAGGGAGGACGTCACCTGGAGCGACGGCGAGAGGCTGGACGCGGACGACGTGGTCTGGAGCCTCAACCGGATGATAGAGCCGGGAGCCGTCCGACCCCAGACGGGCAAGCTGAGGCAGTACATACAGCTGGGGTCCGTGGAGAAGGTGGACGACTTCACGGTGAAGCTGAGGATAACGTACCCCTCCGCCGCCTTCATACCCTTCGTGGCAGTGGACTACATGAAGATACTACCCACCCACATACTGGAGGGGAATGAGGAAACCATAGACCTGAGACAGTTTGAATCCCACGAGGTGGGTTCCGGCCCCTACCTGGCGATGGACAACCAGCACGGTGTAAGCTCCAAGTTCAGGAAGAACGAGAACTACTGGAAGACTGGCCAGGACGGGCAGGAGTTGCCCTTCATGGACGGCTACGACGTCTTCTATATAACGGACAAGGGGACGGCGATAGCGGCGTACAAGACGGAACGTATCCTGACGAGCATGGACTCGATAAACCACCTGGACGTGGAGGACCACGTTGGCCTGGAGAACGACCCGGAGTTCATGAGCAGGCATGACATCTTCTGGATGCCCGGCGCGGCGGGAATGACCTGGCACATGAACGTGGAGGTGTCCCCCTTCGATAACCCGGAGATAAGGCAGGCGTTGCAGTTGGTGGTTGACCGCCACGAGATTGTGGACGGCCTTGGGCTGGGCAAGTACGACATGGGCGCAGCCTTTGCGCCAAGCAACCTCTTCGCCCTTCCCATAGAGGAGGTGCTGGCCTACCCCGGGTTCAGAGAGCTTAACGATCAGAAGCACCCGGACGACATAGCCAGGGCTAAGGAGCTCATGGAGAAGAACGGGTACAGCCCGGCAAACCCCCTTGAGGTGGAGTTCCTGGTCCTGCAGGTGCTCAACTTCGTGGACACGTCCCAGCTAATGAAGGAGCAGTCAAGCGCCATTGGCTTTGACTTCACGCTGAGGGCGTCGGACTACGCCGCCGGGGTGCATGACATGCAGGCGGGGACCTTCCAGATTGTGACGGCGGGAAGGGCGAACATGATCCCCGACCCGGATGCGGACTTCCCCTCCTTCTACACGGACACGACGAAGAACTGGTCTCGCCACGTGGACCCTGAGGTGACGCGGCTGTGGAACCTCCAGACGCGTGAGGTGGACCGAGACCAGAGGGAGGCGCTGAACCACCAGATACAGAGGCGTATATACGACTGCACGGCCCAGGGAGTAGGAGACAGACCGGTCATAGACATGAGCTGTGTGCCCGGGAACATCGAGTACATGTGGACGGCCTTTGCGCAGATAGTGAACAAGAAGATAAAGACGCTGGCCGGACCCTTCATTCCCCACTTCAGCCTGTACACGTCCATGAAGCACGAGCACGAGTATCTGGACGACAAGTACTAGGCCGAGGGCCTCCAGGTCAGGGACACGGAATCTCCGGGGCCGGGCGTATGAGCCTGGCCCCGGACGCGTTTATGGGTCGTGACGCTTCCCCCGCGTCACGACCCCTTCAGTTCCCTCGTTTCTAGGCTGGGTGCAGCCCTAGCCTTTTCTCCTACCAGTCTCCAAGACTCGCCGGGTCTTTCATAAAATCAGAAGATATTGTGAAATATATAGCAATTAGTTGTGATGTTGTTATCAAATATTAAATCATTGACAAATCAATAAAAATTCTGATAGCCTGTAGTCTATTCGTGAGAGAGCGGACAAAAGCCCGTCCACAGGAGAGATACACTATATCAGGGAGGCATCGCTATGACGTATTCCTGGTTACTGAAGCCCAAATGGCTGGTCTTCATATCCCTGTTTGCAGTCCTGGCGGTGGTGGCTGTCGCCTGTGGAGGCGATGAGGATACGCCCACTGCCCCCGCGCCCACCCCCACCAGCTCCGCACCGGAACCCACGGCCGCCACTGCGCCCGAACCCACGGCCATGATGGAGGCCACCGAGGCCGCACCGGAGCCCACGGCTATGGTGGAGGCCACCGAGGCCGCACCGGAGCCTACGGCTATGATGGAGGCCACCGCTGCACCCGGACCCACAGCTATGATGGCGGCCACCCCAATGGCGATACCCACTCCAACTACCGTGCCGGAATACGCTTCGCTCGAGATCAAGTACGGTGGCGTTCTACCCGCACAGGGCGCCGCAGGATCGCCCAGCACCTGGGACCCCCACCGGGCCGTATACCTGGAGGATATTCAGATCATCGGTGGAATGTACAACCAACTGCTCGAGTACAACCCCCTCAACTACAGCGCCTACGACGAGCTTGACATCCTGGGCGACGTAGCCAGGGCTTGGGAGGTAGGCGAAGGCGGCTCGGCCTACACTTTCCACCTCCGTCAGGACGCAATGTGGACCGATGGCGAGAGAATAGATGCGGACGACGTAGTGTGGAGCATCAACAACATCATACAGCCCGGAGAGCCCAGGCCGTCTACGGGTAAGCTGAGGCAGTACATAAAATCAATAGAGAAGGTGGATGACTTCACGGTAAAGATAAACCTGCTGTACCCCTCGGCAGCCTTCATACCCTTTGTGGCCGTTGACTACATGAAGATACTGCCTGAGCACATAATGAAGACGGGGATAGACTTACAGCTCTTTGAGAACCACACCGTAGGCTCCGGTCCCTTCCTGGCCGAAGACAACCAGCACGGGGTTAGCTCCAAGTTCAGGAGGAACCTCAACTACTGGAAGGAAGGACGTCCCTTCATGGACGGCTACGACGTCTTCTACATAACGGACAAGGGGACTGAGATAGCGGCGTACAGGACGGAGCGAATCCTGACGGCTATGGACTCCGTGAACCACCTGGACGTAGAGGACAGCATCAAGCTGGAGAACGACCCGGAGTTCGTAAGCCGGCACGACATCTTCTGGATGTTGGGGGCGGTAGGCTTCCAGTACCATATGAATGTTGATGCCACTCCTTTCGACAATCCGGATATAAGGCAGGCCTTCCAGATGGCCCTTGACCGGCAGGCGCTTGTGGATGGCTTTGGGTTGGGGAAATACGCCATGGCAGCGGTCATGGCACCCAATAACCCCTATGCCCTCCCCATTGAGGAGGTCCTGGAGTACCCCGGCTACAGGCAGATGAACGGCCAGAAACACCCCGATGACATCGCCATAGCCAAGGAGCTTATGGCGAAGCATGGCTACAGCGAAGAGACTCCCCTTGAGGTGGAGTTCCTGTGCCTGCAGCTCTTCTTCTACGTTGACGGGTGCCAGGTTGTGAAGGAGCAGATGGTCCCCATAGGCTTCGACTTCAAGCTGAGGCTGACGGACTACGCCGCCGGCGTCCACGACATGCAGGCGGGGAACTTCCAGATAGTGACGGGCGGGAGAGCGAACATGATTCCCGACCCCGACGCCGACTTCCCGGCGCTATACCTGGAGGGGACCAAGAACTGGTCTCGGCACGTTGACCCGGAGGTGACCAGGCTGTGGAACCTGCAGACCAGGGCGCAGGATCTCGCCGAGCGCAGAGAGATCAACAAGCAGATACAGTACCGTCTCTACCAGTGTACAGCACAGGGTGTAGGAGGGATGCCCGACATAGACAGGTCCTGTATCCCGGGGAATGCAGAGTACATGTGGGGGGCCTTCACTCAGATAGTGAACAAGAAGGTCAAGACGGCGGTCGGGCGATTCGTCCCCCACTTCAGCCTGTACACGTCGCTGAAGCACGAGCACGAGTTCCTTGACGACAAGTATTAGGCCCTATCACCCATCACCCGCCGGCTGAAGCGCAAAAATCCGGGACCAGGCTCATCTGCCTGGTCCCAGACATATTCAATGGGCAGGGTCGTTTCATTATCGACGTTAGGTGAATCCAGACCTCCGCGACGCGTCATTCCGAACGGAGCGAAGCGGAGTGAGGAATCTAAAGTGGCGACTAACAAAGACCGGAATCAAGGCGTACCGACCAGAACAAGGTTGCGGTCAGCCAGGATTTTAGACCCCTCGCTTCGCTCGGAGCCTGCCCCTGGCTTGAACAGGGGGTGACAATGAAATGACCACATATTCAAGGGGCCTGACGCTTTCTCCACGTCAGGCCCCTTTCAGTGTGCCTCTGTTTCTTGGGGGGGGGTGGGCCTAGCTCTTCAGGAAGTCCTGCACCAGCTTCCCCACAGTGTCCGGCTGCTCCAGGTGGGGCACGTGGGCCGCTTGGTCCACCAGTTCCACGCGCGCGCCCGCGATGCGGTCGGCAAACTCCTGGGCATACACGGGCGGCGCCAGCGCGTCCTGCTGGCCCCAGATAATCAGCGTAGGCGCTTTAATACGGTGTATGCGCTTCTTCAGGCCCTTATCGGGGATGGGCCAGACAAACTTTCCCGTGCAAGCCAACGTCCATATCCCAAGCACCTGGGCGTCCGCCATGGCCTCCGGGTCCTCGGGCAACGCGAAGGCCTGCTTCGCGATAGGCCCCTCGGGGTCGTAGAAGGCTGCCTTGGCTACCGCTTCCTGGGGCATGGACATCCAGTTCTTCACCGGCGCGTCGTCCCGCCAGAGCCCGAGGGGATTGAGCAGCACCATCCGACCGACCCGGTCCGGGTTGGTAGCCGCCACCTCCGCCGCAACCATGCCGCCAAAGGAGTGGCCCACGACGTCCGGCGCTTCCAGGCCCAGCTGGTCGAAGAGCTCGTAATAGTAGAGCACCAGGTCCCAGAGGTTATCGAGGGGTCTGATCGCATCCGGGTCGCCGGGCGTGGTGCCGGGATGCTCAGGCGCGTACACCGTGCGGCCCTGGGCAAGGCCGTCCAGGAACGGGTCCCACGCCAAGCCATAGGCTCCGTGGAAGAAGACCAGGGGAGGGCCGTCGCCGGCAATCTTGACGCGAGGCTGTATCTGACCTCCCCACACGCTGAGCGTGCGTTCTTGCACTGTGACCATTCCGTTTCTCCTTCAGACGAGTAGTGGCAGACGAGCAGCGGTGTTCCCGGCCCGCCTATCTTGCCGCAGCAGTCGGAAGCTCTCGCTTGCCACGCAACTTCTCCGGCCACCACTCGTTCTCCCACTCGCCGTCGTCCCAGATGTCGCGGATGTGGGGCAGGACCTCCCGGGAGAACAGGTCAATATTCTTTAGCGTCAGCTCGTGGGGCATGGAGCCGATGTGCAACAGGACCATCAGGTTGCCGACTCGCAGCTTCTTGACGGCCTCCTCCAGTTGGTCTCGCACCGAGGCCGGGCTGCCGCCGATGACCAGCTGGTTGTCTATGAAATCTTTGTACTTCCAATTCGGGAGGCTCTCGGTGACGGAGCGTATCTCGCTCATAAAGCCCTTCTTGTACATGTTCTCCATGCTGCGGTAGTCCATGTGGCCCGGAGCGAGGAAGAACTCAGGCGCGAAGTGGAGGTTCTTATCGTAGAAATACCGGATGTGCTCGTAATACTCCTCCTCGGCCTTCGCGTCCGTTTCGGAGACTACCACCAACTGTAGGAAGCCGGCCCGGTAGGGGTTAAGCTCCAGCCCCCTGCCGTCCACAAACTCCCAGAACCCGTCCATCATCCGCTTTCCCAGGTTGTTTCCCCAGTAGCTCAGGAAGCAGTAGCAATGGCCGTTCCTGGATGCAAAGTCCCAGGTGCTGCGGCTGCCGGTGCCGGGCACCCATACCGGGGGATGGGGCTTCTGGATTGGCCGGGGCCAGAGGTTGA
Organism: Dehalococcoidia bacterium; assembly: GCA_965197405.1. Classification (GTDB taxonomy): domain Bacteria; phylum Chloroflexota; class Dehalococcoidia; order Lucifugimonadales; family JAGWBF01. The sequence continues at coordinate 975,482 of OZ240206.1, forward strand.
CCATAGGGAGCTGGTAGTATTTGCCGTTCCAGGCAAAGATTTCGTCTGTTTGCCAGGACTTCAGGATGAGGTCGTGGGCCTCATAGTAGCGCTCCCGCTGCTCGATGGGCGGGATTCCGTAGCAGAGGTTGACATCCATCGAGGAGCCGAGGGGCATACCGGCCACCAGTCGCCCGCCGCTGATGCAGTCCAACATGCCATACTCTTCCGCAACCCGCGTCGGGGGGTTGGTCGTCGGCAGCGTCGAGCCCATCTGCACGATAGCCACGTCCAGACCCTCGGTGCCCCGTGCCATCGCCGCACCCATCAGGTTTGGACCGGGCATAAAGCCGTAGGCGTTCTGGTGGTGCTCATTGACACAGATACCGTCGAGGCCCGACTTGCCAGCGTAAATCAACTCGTCCAGAGACCAGTTGTAGTACTGGCCCACCCTCTCGGCGTCCGCGAGCTCCCACCAGGGCGGGTCTACCCATACCGAGTGATAGCGCTTCTCGAAATCGTCAGGGAGTTCTCTATGAGGCATCAAGTGGAACATGGAAGTCTTCATCGTCTCTCTCCTTTAGCGCTTCGGCCTGTACCACAAATCAGGCGCACGAGCACTATTTGAGCGTATTGCCACCACCATTATACTAGCGGACGTTTCCCATTTCAACCTGGAATTCAGCAAGAAGGGCCAGGGTCTTTCGGTTCTCCTGTATTTGGCAATAATTTTCGCCACTCCCCTGCTTCCGCATGAATTGCGGGCGGGACTGGTTTAGATGTTTACTTACGCATCAGTAAAAGGCTCCGGGACCAGGGTACCCGCTCCCGGTTGCCACTAGCGCCGGGGCTTGATACCATTGACCGCACAGGCCCCAGGGAGACCGTGGGAAGATGCGATTCGATAAGCTTGTAGAGGCCCGCTTCATCCGGCGTTTGAACCGCTTCGCGGCTCTGGTCGAGATGGACGGGAGCGAGAGCGTCATCCATGTTGCCAACTCAGGGCGGATGAGGGAGCTTCTGGTAGAGGGTCGCCGCGTTCTCCTCAAGCCCGCCGTCGGGGACCACCGCAAGACCAGCTTCGACCTGGCCCTGGTGGACCTGGGCAACACCCTGGCCTCCGCCGACGCCCGGCTTCCCAACGTCCTCGTCTACGAAGCCCTGCAGAAAGGCGATCTGCCCCAATTCGCGGGCTACACCGACTTCTTCAGAGAGGTCACCTACGGCGAGAGCCGCCTGGACATTGCGCTAGAGGGGCCGGAGGGTACGTGCTACATTGAGACCAAATCCGTTACCCTGGTGGTGGAGTCCACGGGTCTCTTCCCCGACGCTCCCACTATTCGGGGCGTGAAGCACCTCCGCAGCCTATCGAAGGCTGCGGGAGAGGGACACCGCGCCGCCGTCGTCTTTGTGGTCCAGCGGGACGACGCCCAGGCCCTCGCACCCAACGACCTGGGCGACCCCCAGTTTGGCGTAGCCCTCCGCCAGGCGGCCAAAGAAGGCGTAGAGGTATACGCGTACGGGTGTTGCGTCACGGAGGATGAGATAGCGTTGGCGGGACGGCTTCCCGTCAGATTATAATGGAACTGCGGATGGCTCCCCGTCGTCGCTCCCACGAGAGTGGGAGTCCAGGGACCGGGGGCTGTGGATTCCGGCTCCCCGTTTTCACGGGTATGACGAAGGGTATTTTGATGGTAATACAAGCCCCGCGTCATGTCATTCCTGTAAAGGTTAGGTAATTCGCTGACGGATTGGTATAAAAATGCAGAGTCCATGACTTGTTGAGGCCACCTGAGACGCAAAGCTACCAAAGCCGCAAGACCCGTGGGGGCTGGCCGGACGGCGGCCCCACGGGCCTTTGTCCTTTTATCTCTGCGTTCTTTTCCGGTGCGCCGGATGCGCGGCGGGTCCAACGCTAGCGAGGGCGCTGCTAATCGTCGGCAGTGGCCTTTTCCGCCGGGGCCTCGGCCTCTTTGCCATTCCTGTAGGCGAACCGGCCTACCAGGTTCGTAACGGTGGTGCGGAAGCCACTGTACTCAAGCTCGCTGTAGGGGAGCATAGCCGCGCCGGACCAGCCCTGGCTCCGCATCTCCAGGCCCTTCTCCTGGGCCCTCTGCCTCACGGTGTCCCAGGCGACGTTATCGAAGAAGTCTATGTGGGAATCGGAGAAATGCCCCCTGGCGTCGAGGGAGAAGCCAGTACAGGAGACCAAGGGCAGACAGTAGATGCCAGTGACGGGGGTGTTCAATGGGACGGGCATGAGGGGCATCACGTGGGACCCACGGGCATCGCCGCCAACGTAATGGGCCTTGGCGTAAGGGGAGGTCAGCTCCTCCGGGGCTGGGAAGATGCCCTGGTTGCGAACAATGGCTACGGGATCATCCTTGCCCGTATAGGTGCCGGCTATGTTGTGCAGGCGCTGTGCGGAGACTGCTACAGCCCGCTCGCCGTGAGTGCGGGAGTAAATCCCGTCTATGGCGAACCGCTCGTTATCGCGCAGGAGCGCTGCCAGGTGGTAGTAGTCCTCGGGCGCGTTGAGCTCGACTACGCTGTCCCCTTCGGTATTGTCCATATCTATGATGTGGAAGGTGAATCCCTTGACCATCTGTGGCAGCATGAGCCCGGCGCAGTACATGGGGTCGGCGAACCCCAGGAACATGGGCAGGTTATAAGCCCCTGGCCCGCACTTATCGGCGGCCAGCATCATGAAGGACTCGGCAGGCCGGGCCCTATTGGTCTTGACCGGCTCGTGATTGAACTCCAGCTCCGCGACAGCCGGCCCCGCGCCACGGATGTTGCCCGATGGAGCGTCCACCAGCAGGTCCTGCCCCGCACCGTACAGGCCATATTGCTGTGCGATGCCTGTGGCCTTGATGAACGCGCTCCAGGCGAACTGGTGCACGTCCACGTTGTCCGGACCGCGCTCGTGGGACATGAGGATCGCTATATCATCGCCGGTGTGGGATACGAAGGCATCCAGTATCAGTCCCTTCTCTATGGCGGACTGGGCTTCCGCTTGTACCGAGTCGAGCATCTTTTGGGTTGGCTTGGTATGTCCGCCAACCGACCCCACGTCGGCTTTAAGAATCGAGATAGTAATCTTCATGCTTCCTCCTTGGTAGAATTAAAATGAGTCCTACGGACGTTACGGCTCGATTCCCCTGCTTGCAGTTAAAAAGACGCTATATTCCGCCTTACAGGTGTGCTACAGGGACGCCCCGTAGCCACCATGAAGGGAGCATAGCGCAGTGTATGGCTTCCAGTCTAACAATGGATGCGCGGAATGTCAACGCTAACGGGTACTCGCCAACGGAATTATAGGGGTCTACTTCCTGAATCAGTAAATTCTAGCCGGAACAATAGTGATTACGCAACCTGATTCGCTTATTAGTAACGCAAACCACAGTCACGATGCTGGGAGGGTCTGCCGGGAGAGGACTGGGGTGGGGTGAATTCTTCTGATACCCCTCATCCCAACCTTCTCCTGCAAGGGGAGAAGGGGCTGTAGGAACACCCTCTACTATGAGATAACTTCTAGGATGACTGGGCTAGTACTCGAAATAGTACACGTACCATGTGGCGTATTCGTCTCCATCTCCTCCCAGGTGGGCCTGACAACCATGCCTGATAGCTTCCGCGTTTTCTCGAACTCGAGCATCCGTCTTTGTGCTATATCTGCCCACAATCCGCCAGTTTCGCAGGAATGGGTGCTGTGTTTGCCAGTATTGCCTTCGCTCCTGTGGTTCGGTAGTGATGCCAACATGACAAGTCATCGTGGGCCTCCGTGAACGTCTGAGAACGTCTTGGGCATATGTAGCTGCCATCCCCTCACCCTTCCCGCACTAGCGCAATAGCAAGAGTCCTTGTCCCAAAGCATTGCGTCGGTGGCTGACCGGGATACGTCAAGGGGAGACAGTCTTCGGCAAGCCCCACCATGCCTCCGGGCCGGAGCGGGAACAGCCCCACTGACCCTTAATAGCCCCAGGAAGGCTGGTATTCGCCGAAGACCTCACGGAAGACGTCCATCGCTTCGCCAAGGGTCGCGTAGGCCCTGACTGCGTCCAGCAGAGGCCCCATGGTGTTCTGGGAGCCCCTCGCGGCCTGCTCCAGCGCCTTCAGCTTCTCCTTTACGTCCCGGTTGTCCCGCTGGCGTCGCACCTGGTTGAGGCGTCGAATCTGATATTCGGCTCCCGCTTGATCCACCTTCAGCAAAGGGATGTCCGGCGGGTCTTCGGACACGTAATCGTTGACTCCCACGATTATCTGCTGCTTGCTGTCCACTTCTTGTTGATACCGGTAAGCGGCGTCAGCTATCTCCCGTTGCAGGAAGCCGCTCTCAAGGGCAGGTATTACGCCTCCCATGTCCTCTATGCGGTGGAAGTACCCGTAGGCCCCTTGCTCCATCTCATCCGTGAGAGACTCTACAAAGTAGCTCCCTCCCAGGGGGTCCACCGTGTCGGTCACTCCCGTCTCGTGGGCGATGATCTGCTGCGTTCTCAGGGCCAGGAGGGCCGCATCTTCGGAGGGCAGCGCCCAGGCTTCGTCCATCGAGTTGGTGTGAAGGGACTGGGTCCCGCCAAGGACAGCGGCCAGCGCTTGCAGGGCCACCCGGACGGCGTTGTTCTGGGGCTGCTGGGCGGTGAGAGTCCAGCCGGCGGTCTGGGCGTGGGTGCGCATCCACCACGAGCGCGGGTCCTTGGCGTGGAAGGTCTCCTGCATCTCGCGTGCCCATATCCTGCGGGCAGCCCTGAACTTGGCGACCTCCTCGAAGAAGTAGTTGTCAACGTTGAAGAAGAAGCTGAGCCTGGGAGCGAACTCGTCTATGTCCAGTCCCCGGTCCAGGTACCACTTCACATACTCGAAGCCGTTTCCCATAGTGAAGGCCAGCTCCTGCACCGCGGTGGCGCCCGCCTCCCGTATGTGATAGCCGCTTATGCTGATGGGGTTCCAGCGGGGCATGTGCCTGGCGGCGAACTCCACGGTGTCCACCACCAGCCTCATGGACGGCTCAGGGGGGAAAATGTACTCGTTCTGGGCGATGTACTCCTTGAGTATGTCGTTCTGTATCGTCCCTCCCAGTTTGTCCAGCGACACGCCCTGCTTTTCCGCCACCGCTATGTACATGGCCCAGATGATTGCGGCGGGGCTGTTTATGGTCATGGACGTGGTTATCCGGTCGAGGGGAATCCGGTCGAAGAGCACCTCCATATCGGCCAGGGACGAGACGGCGACCCCGCACTTGCCGAACTCGCCGGCGGCTTGGGGCGCGTCGGTGTCGTAGCCATAGAGGGTTGGCATATCGAAGGCCACGCTGAGTCCCGTCTGCCCATTCTCCAGGAGGTACTTGAACCGGGCGTTGGTATCCTCGGCGGTGCCAAAGCCGGCGAACATCCTCATGGTCCACAGCCTGCCTCGATAGCCTGTGGGGTGGACTCCACGAAGGAAAGGGGGCTCGCCGGGAAGACCGATGTCCTGGAGATAGTCCATTTGCTCAAGATCGGTGGGGGTATAGACCTGCCTGACGGGGATTTGGGATGAGGTCTTGTAGGCCGGCTTGCGTGAAGGTGCGGAGGCGTTCTTCTCCATCCAACTCGCCTCCGCTTCCTTCAGCTTCTTGATAGCCTCTGGTGAGAGCAAAGTACCCACCTCCTTCAGCGGGGGAGTCTACGGACTAGCTCAGGGTGATTCAAGTCTAGCAGTGGTCTATGACTGAGTCAATCTGGACTGAATCCGCAGACCACCGGTCACCGACCACTAGCCACTATCCACTTTACACTTCCCTTTGGCCGGGGTCAGGCCTGATGACTTCCCTCACCCTTCGCTCCAGGTAAGACCGTTGCAGGAGCACTCGGCGGTCGCACTTCCGGCAGCTTATGCCTATGTCAGCGCCCAGGCGCACCACCTCCCAGAGGTTGCTGCCGCAGGGGTGCGTCTTCTTCAGCCGCAGCACGTCTCCCAGCCGCAGCTCTAGGACCATCCCCTGCCCCCACGCGCGAGGGCGTCGTTGATTTCGTCCCTCAGCCTGGTCGCCTCCCGGCGCGCTGCTTCGGCGAAGTCGCTGCCTCCGGAGGCGTAGAGCACCTGGCGGGATACGTTTATAATAGCCCGCCGGCCCCTGCTATCTGCCCCCCAGCGTACCGCCTCCTCCAGGTCACCGCCCTGCGCGCCCACCCCGGGTATTAGAAAGGGCATGTCGGGGCAAAGCTCTCGCACTGCCTTTAGCTCCTGGGGATAGGTGGCGCCGACGACCAAGCCCACGTTCCGGGCCGTATTCCACTCGCTGGACTTCAGCGCTACGTGCTGGTACACCGGGCGGTCATATCCATCGAGGGATGCCCGCATGTCCTGGAAGTCCACGGCGCTGGGGTTGGAGGTGCGACAGAGGACGAAAACCCCCCTATCTTCATGGGGAATATGCGCTACAACGTCCCTACCCAAATAGGGACTCGCCGTCATCGCATCTACTCCCCACACGTCGAACATCGCCCTGCAATAAGCCTTCATCGAGGAGTCTATGTCTCCCCTCTTGCCGTCGCCGATGACCAGCACGTCTGGCGAGACTTCTCGTATGTACTCCACCGTGCGTTTAAGGGCGTCCAGACCCTCAATGCCCAGGGCCTCGTAGAAAGCCAGGTTGGGCTTATAGGAGCACACCAGGTCGGCAGTCGCGTCTATGATGGCGCGGTTGAACCGGAACACGTCCCCCACAGGCATTCGCTCGCGGTCCGGGTCCAGACCCACACAGAGGAGGCTCCTTTGAGATTCACACGCCGACTCCAGCTTCTCAATAAAGTTGACCATCCGGCATCTCCGTATGGGCTTTCGCTGAATATATTTTCCGTCTTACCATGAAAATAGCCTGCATCCCCTCTCATGTCATTCCGAGCGCAGCGAGGAATCTAAAAATCTATGCCATTGAGTAAGCCTACGCTTGAGATTCCTCACTCCGCTTCGCTCAGTTCGGAATGACATGCGGTGGGGCCTATACTGCATAAAAATGCTCGCCTGCCATTCCCACGAAAGCGGGTATCCACGTCCCTGACGCTTCTGGACTCCTGCTTCCGCAGAGCCTGCCCCTGCGAAAGCAGGGGAGTGCCAATGGGAAGGCTGGCTGGTATTTTCATCCTCTTACGTGGCCTTTACAAGGCTATAGCGATTCCGAGTTGATTGAGGCGTGCTAGGGCCTGGAGTCGCCCCACCGGTCGTAGGAACAGACCTCGGCCAGGGGATTCCGACTGATGGGGCCGAAGCTCCCCCTCGGGTATCCCAGAGGAACACAATACACGACCTGCGCTGTGTCCGGGACCCCGAACAATCTGTGGACTCGCTCTTCCACCTGGGGGTGCAGTGTCGTAATGGTGCCCCCTATGCCCAGGGACCGCGCGGCAAGCAACAGGTTCTGCACCGCCGGGATCACCGAAGCCATAGGCCCGGCCCCTTTGGCATTAGCGCATACCAGGACCAGCACCGGAGGCTGGCCGATTTCGTCGGCCAGCCTCATCGCCGACCGCAGCACTCTGTTCTCCGGCGGAATGTCTTCCGGCCCATGAATCCCGGCATCCCCGCGCTTCGCCCACCAGGCCTCACGGTACAATGGAGCGAACTGGGCGCGCAATTCCGCGTCCCGCACCACCAGGAAGTGCCACGGCTGCATGTTGCCACCATTCGGGGCCTGTATCCCCGCCTCGAGGATGTCACGCAGGTCTGCGTCGGGTATGGGGTCCGACTTGAAACGTCTGATGGCTCGCAGTGTGAAAATGGCTTCTCCCACGGACATGGAGAGACGGCTTGCTGTAGTCATGGGACCCCGCTCCTTTTTGGCTCTCCGGCACAACACAGACTACCCCCCCCGCCGGTCGGGGCAATGGACAAGACTGGGCCGGTATGCGGGTGTATCGTCGGACTTAGGACTTCACGGCTACGGCCTCTATCTCCACCAGGAGGTCGGGGAATGCAAGGGCGCTAATCTCCACGCCCGTGCTGGCCGGGGGAGGATCGGGAAAGAACTGGGACCTGACGTCATGGGTCTCCGCCAGGAGGCTTATGTCGGTGACGTACACGGTAACCTTGACCACGTCCTCCATGGAGGCCCCGGACGCCTCCAGCACGGTTTTGACGTTCTCCAGCGCCTGCCGGGTCTGGGCCTTCATATCTCCCTTTCCCACCACGTTCCCCTCGGCGTCCAGCGCCACCTGACCGGAGACGTAGACGGAGTTGCCAATCTGAATACCCTGCGAGTAGTTGAACCTGTCATCCCATTTCCAGCCCGGGTCAACCTTCACTCGTGCGCTCATCTCTGTCCTCCTTTCCGGTAATTCGCGGAGACTCAACCACCTCAATGGAAACTCTATCAATCGTCAAATGATTATGTCACGGCCTCAAACCACTGGTATACTTGTGTCGGAGAACGGGACACCTGACAATCAACTCCCGGAAGTGTACGCTACATCCGATTAAACCAGAATGGAGTCCGCCGTGTCAAAGCTAGATTTATTCCTGATGCAGGACGTACCCTACCCCGACTTTATCGAGATGGCCCAGCTGGCCGAGGAGCACGGGTTCGAGGACCTGTGGCTGATTGACGGCCAGGACGTTTTCCCGGACCCGTGGACGACGGCAGCCCTGTGCGCAGTTAACACCTCCCGCATCCGTATAGGTCCGGGTGTGACCAACCCCCTCACTCGCCACCCCAGGGTAACGGCCAACGCCATGCTAACGGTCCACGAGCTCTCGGGGGGACGGGGCGTCCTGGGCCTGGGAGCGGGGGATAACGCCGTCCGTACCATGGGCTGGAAGCCCGCCAGCGTGTCGGTGATGCGCGAGGCCGTGGAGATTTGCCGGGAGAAGTTCAAGCGAAACTCCGCCGAGATTCCCATATACATAGCCGCCGGAGGCCCCAGGATGACCGCCTACGCCCTGAGCGCGGCCGATGGGATCATCGTCGCCGGCGGCGGCACGCCTCAAGACCTGCGACGCGTGGTCGGTCGAGTCGAGGCGGGCGCGAAGGAAACGGGTAGAGAGATGGCAGCCGTGCCGGTATTTTACACCCTGGGGTTCGCCATATCCCACGACCGGCAGGAGGCCCTCGACGATGCGAGGGGGGCGATAGCCCGGCTGGTGAGGGACTTCGTGGATGGCTCTCAGAGCTACCCCCCCGAGCTGGAGAATCTCAGAAGCGAAGTAGAGAGAGTAGCCGGAGCTTACGACTATGCCTCCCACCTGAAGTCCCACGTGCCCCACTCTCGGATGGTGAGTGACGCCCTGGTGGAAGCCTATGGCCTGGCCGGGACGCCGCAGGAAGTGACCCCGAAGTTCAAGGCCCTATGGCGTGAGGCAGCCGGCTTGGATCTCACCTTCTACCTCAGAGCGGACGGGCGGGGGAAGAAGAGGAGCTTCGAGCTGTTTGTACGCGAGGTCTTGCCCGAGCTACGCTGAAGTGCTTCACCATTTTACTGCATCTTCAAGCAGGGCCTTCCCCGTCGTCACTCCTGCTTTCGCAGGGGTCCAGGCCAGGGATATGGATTCCCGCTCAAAGCCTGCCCCGTACTGGATACTGGGGCCGGGATAACGGGGTGTGAGCCTGCCTGCGGAGGTAGGTCTGTATTCAACTGATGCCGAGAGTGAAAAGGCCCTGTATATTCACTAGGACGGTCCGCAAAGTCAGGCTAATATCTGGCTTTGCGGTCGTCCTGCTATCCCCAAAATCTCCACCAAGGACGCCCCGGACCCAGCCGCTCCCCTAGAAAATCCTCCAGACTGGCCCGGTGCAGCACCGTCCGGCTGCCGCTGCTGGCGTCTTCATCAATCAGGGTGGATGGAACATCCTCCCAGTCAAAGCCACGTCTGCCGAAGGCGTCCCGAGGCTCCCATACGATGATCCTGTTGCCGTCAATCGTCCAGCCGTTGGGTACCTCCCCTTCGCTCCTGGCGTAGGCGGATTCCCGGAGTAGACTATTGATGCGGGCCTTGACTCGGTCATACCGCTTCTCTGCGTAGCCAAGCCAAGTTACTTTCTGACACCAGGCTGGGGGAGGGCCAGTAGCACCTTCTGTGAGAATGTTGGCTAGCACACCCGACGAAAGGGCCAGCCAGTCCTCCGGGAGGCGTTCTTCGTCTACGCGGTCCATGACCTCCACCAGGTAACGCCGGTAGAGATGACCGGTCAGGCCACGGCGCATCTCTTGTATCCGGCCCTGCAACCCTTGGCGTAACGCCTCGTCGTGGGCGGGCAAGGCCGTCGTCGTATATATCATCATGCTGCGCTTGACCACCTCGTCAGGGAAGGACTGGGGCTCCGCATTCATGGACAGCATGAACCCCGGGTATTCGGCGACAGGTGGTTGCAACTCGTCCTTGATCATGTCTTTGCCATGACTATTGAAGGCCCGGCGACCGATGTCATCAAAGACAACGGGGAAGCGCTTATAGCCTTGCTGCAAACCGCGAAGCTGGGCCGTGGTAAAGCTACGCTTGTCCACGGTATGGGCAAAGCCGAACATGGAGGTCATCAAGGTGTCTACCAGGCTGGTCTTGCCGCAGTTGGACTTGCCAAAGACGATGGCAAAAGAGGGATAGCGGATTACGTCGCTGTCCTGCAACAGAGCCAGGGAGCGAAGGTCGCACAGGAATGGGGAGAAGTAGAGCCAGGACATCAGGCTGAAATAGTCGCGCTGGAGCCCCGCCACATTCCCTTCAAATGCTCCGTCGTAGTTCTTGAAATAGTCCAGCAAGAGCCCGGAGTCCGTTTTGACGAACCCGTCGTTCCACTCCAGAGGGAACCGCTCACCAGACAGCGTCGCCAATCGGTTTGTCCTGTCTATAGAAAGATAGCGGCTGTCGGCTTCCTCGGCAGACTTGACCAGCCGTATCCGGCTTATCTCCCGCTTGATCTCGGGTGTGATTGTCTGTTTGCCGTTGCGAACAGCCGGCAATGCCGCAGACAGGCGCGGCCCCAATACGGCAGCGACCCTTTCGATGCGTTCTACCTGGACCGGCGCTGACGTCTGGGACTCTGCGGCTCTGGGCGGTTCGATGACCACCGTTCCCGAGGCATCGGACATGACGGGGGCATCGGAAACCTCAATCTCCGCGTTGGTTATTCGCTCTTCCGGCAGTTGAATTTCGTCCGAGGCCGAATCCCTAATCGTGTCGAACATCCGGCTGTAGTGACTCCATGCTGCCTCGTCATCGTCAAAGATGACCAGGGTCTCGGACTGGTTCCCCGAAAAGGCTTGCTCGGACAGGTTGGCGGAGCCGATGATTACACGCCTGTGTCCGTCGGCGCCTGACAACAGGTACAGCTTCGCGTGAGCTATGGACTTTCTCAGGACTCGGAAATAGGCTTGTCCCGCGTGGACCTTCTCGAGAATGCGGATGTGCCGCTCGTCCTTTAGTCCCATGATGGCAGCTCGTGTATCTCCGACAACCACCTTCTGGAAGGCGAGGATACTCTTGACCTCTCGCAGTGTACCTTCGTAGCCAAACACACACTCGAAGGTCTCGAAGGAGTAGCTGTCCAGCATCCTGACAATGGCGTTGGTGCTTGCGGAGTAGGTCAGCACGCGCAGGCTGTTGTAGCCGTCGAACAGGTCCCAGTCGAACTTCTGCTCGTCTAAGAATGTGGCGCGGACTACGCGAAGACCAGTACCGTCGTCCAACATGAATGTGGACTGATTCTTGATTGCTCCGTTGGCCTGTGGCGTTAGAGGGTCCATATACTCAATTTTACGGATAGTCAGGAAGCATGTCTACCAGCCTCGCCGATATTCTCAGCCTCTCCTGCTCCGCCACTAGAAGTTGTGTGGAGTCCAGGGCTGGTACTGGACGGCGAACATGCGATCGGCGCGCAGCAGCGCCCCCGGAGTGCGCTCCTCCACCAGGCCCGCTTGGGCAAGGGTGCTGAAACTTACCGTCCCCAGGTAGGTTGAGGCTAAAGCGGCAACGGGAATCACCAGGTCCGGCGATGAGCCAGAGGCGCGGCATGTGGCCCCCTCGGGAGACCCTTCCAGCTCGAACCGTCCTGTGTTCCAGGGACATATCTCTTCCAGCACCTCCAATACCAGACGGTCGCTTGCCATATAGCGCCGGATCTGTAGGGCGGCGGCCACGTCTATCAGACGCAGCCATAACCCGTCTCGCGTAGCTCTCTGTAGCCGGCGCGGGTCCGCCAGCGTCCACGGCAAAGGGTCATCTACCGGACGCCTTTCCGCCTCCGTGTGGGTAGTCAGGTCCAGATCGAAGCAAAATCGCCACAACGCGGTATTCGCCTCTTTAGTCACCGCCATCAACTCGTTCACTGTAGCTGTGGTCCCGCTGGTACGGTACTTTGCGTAGCCGTCCACTCTCCCGTCGTCCTCATACGCAATGTAAAACAGGCCCCCCTGACCGCCTTGCCGGTGCTCAGGCGCTTGGGATTCCCGCTCCCAGTGGTGCAGCGCCTTCTGGAACACCCCAGGCCGTCCCTCGGTACTCCGTCGGGAAACCTCGGGCAACTGCTTCGGAATATCAGCCGGATCAACAAAGACGATTCGGCCGGGACTCTCATGGGGCCGAGCGTACCCGTTGTGTTGGCGCTGGATAGTCCAGTGCTCTCGCAATGACCCGATGCCATATCCGAACCTGCCGTAGATTACGCTTTCGGAGGCAAACAGCGCGGCCAACGGCTCGCCGCGCTCGTGGATATTCTTAATCTGATGGTGCATCATACTGGTCATCACCCCTTGCCGCCGGTGCGTGGGCTGTACCGCGATGTTGGCGACTCCTGCGGTGACAGCCGAAGCCCCGGGTATGGACATCTCAAGCCGGTGAGAATGAGCGCCACCGACAATGTTCCCCTGGTCGAATACGGCGATAGAACGGTCCAGGTCGAAATCGGGCCGCAGTACCTCCGGGTCAATGTTCAACCGGTTGCCATAAGCTCTCGCCTCAACCCGGACCCACTGAACAAACTCGTCAGCGGTTACCGTCCTCAATTCCAGCATCAAGTTTACTCTCCCAGCTTATCAGTCAGTTATCAATCAGGCCCGCCGGATACGTTGAGTTATTAGGAATAGACCGTACCCAACCGGACCCCCAACACCCGCCCAATAGCCCAGATGCTGCTGCCCTCCTGGTACATATTCAAAGCCTGGCCCTTGACCTGCTCCGAGTAGTAATGCCGGTCGCCCCCTGGGGTGAAGCGGCAGTGACGCTCTCTACACCGGTAAAGCCTGCCCCCGGCTACGACCGGGGGGCTGGTTCCGTCGGGAGCAACCGTCTTTGGGCAGCCAGTTGGGACCGCAGTGAGGGCAGCGCAGGTTGTCGCGTCGTTCCAATACCCCTGCGCTTCCTTTTGAATCTGGCTCAATTCTAACACCTCAACTCCTGTAGAGAATACCTTCTGTTAGCTCGTCTTGACACCATGAAGAGGGCAACTATATAGTTAAGCCACCCCAATCATATAAGTATATGAGCTGGCCGGAGACGGGCCGGCCAGGGCACAGCGACCGAGCAGGAGGAAGACCGCGGGGAGGTGAGACTTGGCTAGAGAGTACGACGTGATAATCGCAGGGGCCGGCGTGGCGGGCCTTACGGCGGGCATGTACGCCGCCCGCTATGGCCTCAGAACGGCTGTAATCGAACCGATGATGGGCGGGAACCAGATAATTAACGTGGAGAAGATCGAGGACTTCCCCGGCTTCCCCCAGGGAATCTCAGGCGCTGAGCTGGTCCCCCTCATGCTGGAGCAAGCTATGAATGCGGGGGCCGAGTTCCTGATGGAAGAAGCCACAGGGATCGTCCAGGACAACCCCTACAAGTCCATAGCGACTACCGAAGGCACCTACCGGGCCAAGGCCGTCATTGTGGCCGTTGGATCAAGCCTGAAGAAGCTGGGCATCCCCGGAGAAGAGAGGTTCTATGGCAGTGGGGTATCCCACTGTGCCAGCTGTGACGGGCCTATGTACGCCGGGGGGACTGTGGGCGTGATTGGCGGCGGCGACTCGGCGACGGACGAGGCCCTGACCCTCACGGAGTATACGGATAGGGTTATCCTCTTCCATCGCAGGGACAAGCTGAGGGCCCAGAGGGCGATTCAGGACCGGGTGTTGAGTCACCCAAAGATAGATGTGGCCTTCAACACGGTGGTGGAGTCCGTCCTGGGAGGGGCGATGGTCACCGGAGTCCAGACCCGCAACGTCATTACCAACCTGTCTGACCGCATAGAGCTTTCAGGGGTTTTCGTGTATGTCGGGCTGGAGCCTAACACGGAGTTCGTGCGCGGCCTTCTCAAGACGGACAACGCCGGGCACATTCCCGTGGACCTCTGGATGGAGACGCGGGTGTCCGGCATTTTCGCTGCCGGCGACGTAAGGCAACACTCGGCATCCCAGCTTGCCAGCGCAGCAGGCGACGGCGCCACGGCGGCGATAGCGGCCTTCCGCTACATAACGGGCCGCCAGTGGCCCAGAAACTGAGGGCGGGACCGGCTCATTCTCGAAGTTAGGTGAGTACAGGACTCCGCCGCGCGTCATTCCGAACCGAGCGAAGCGGAGTGAGGAATCTAAAATGGCGACCAACAAAGACCGGAATCAAAGCAGTACCAGCCAGAACAAGGCTGCGGTCAGCCAGGATTTTAGACCCCTCGCTTCGCTCGGGGTGACAATGAAACGGCCCAGAAACTGAGCGCGGCTGGCCGGACGACACCAGGCAACAAGGGAAGCGTCACTCGAAGAGGAGGCAGAGATGCAGGCTACAACTCGATTCAGGCAGTTGCTAAACTCAGGCGGGCTGGTGGTGGCTCCCTTTGTCCTCAACGCCCTCCACGCCAAAATCGCCGAGGCCACGGGCTTTGACGCGGTCTACATGACCGGCGCAGGGACCGCCGCCGAAAGGGGCTTCCCCGACGTGGGCCTCCTCACCCAGACCGAGATGGTGCAGAACGCACGCTATATCGCCAAGGCAGTCTCCGTCCCGGTGGTATGCGACGCAGACACGGGGTACGGCAACCCCATCAACGTCCTGCGCACCGTACAGGAGTACGAGGACGCGGGGGTAGCGGCCATCCACATAGAGGACCAGCTCTTCCCCAAGAAGTGCGGCTTCTTCCAGGGCAAGCAGGTCATACCCCAGGAAGAGATGGTGCAGAAGATACGCGCCGCCCTGGACGCCAGGAGAGACCCCGACTTTACCATCATCGCCCGATGTGACGCCTACGCGGTCACGGGATGGGAGGACACCATAAGGAGGTGCCGCGCCTACGTGGAGGCGGGAGCGGACATGGTGTTCGTGGACGGCATCAAGACGGTGGAGGACATCCACTCCTACGCCGCAGACCTGAAAGACCTGCCCAGGATGTACAACGGGGACCTGATGCCAACCCAAGAGGTGGACAGGCTGGGATACAAGCTCATGATATGCGGCAGCACCATATGGCTCGTGTACAAAGCCGTCAAAGAGTCCTTCGAGGAGCTGAAGGCCGTAGGCAAAGTGGACCCCGCGCGCTACGCGACCCGCTGGGATGTGGCCAACCTGCTGGGACTCGAAGGCATCTACGAGATGGAGCGCAAGTACGGGGTATCGGAAGTGCAGGTGGGCTGAACCACAGGGCAATCGCATCAGAAATAACGCCTTCGTCACTCCCACGAAAGTGGGAGTCCAAGAAGTGACAGATAGATTCCCGCATTAAGCTTATGGAGGACTGGGATATGGTCAGCCAGAGGATTATATCGTCTGATAGCCACGTTTTCGAGCCGGCGGACGTGTGGACGACCAGAATCGAGCCCAAGTTCAGGAACCGGGCTCCACGAATTGTTCGCGAAGACGGGTTCGATTGGTGGCACTGCGATGGCGTGAAGCTGATCAGCTCTCAGCCCGGGGCCCAGGCGGGCAGGAGGTTCGAGGAGCCGGAGAATCTGAGTCGCAAAGACAAGTATGAGAACGTGCGAGCCGGGGCCTACATCCCCGAGGAACACGTCAAGGACATGGATATAGACGGGATTGACGTGGGCATAATCTATCCCACCCTTGGTCTCTTGCTCTTCAGCGTGCCCGATGGTGAACTTTTGTCGGCCATCTTCAGCGCTTACAACGAGTGGCTTGCTGAGTTCTGCACTCCGTTCCCCAACCGGACCAAGGGCATCGGCCTGGTCAACGTGGACGACGTGGGAGAAGGCGTAGCGGAGCTCCAGCGTTGCGCAAAGATGGGGCTTGCGGGAGCTATGATCACGGCGTACCCACCCGAGGGCAGGGGGTACGAGCTGCCGGAGTACGACCCTCTTTGGGCCGCCGCCGAGGACCTGGAGATGCCCCTCAGCCTCCACGCCGCCACAAATCGGAGCCCGATGTTCAGCGCTAGCTCCACGAAGCTCTCCTACCTCATCAACATGGACTACTGGATACGTATGTCCATCTCCGATATGATCCTGAACGGCGTATTCGAGCGCCATCCGAAGCTACAGATTGGAGCGGTAGAGTACGAGCTTTCGTGGGTACCCCATTTCCTGGAGCGGCTGGACTATGGCTACACGCAAAGACCCCTTGCAGACACCCAGTACAGGCTCAAGGCCAACATGCTTCCCAGCGACTTTTTCCACAGCAACGTGTTCGTCGGCTTCCAGGAAGATGCCAGGGGCATAAAGGACCGGCACATCATAGGCGTAGACAATCTCGTGTGGGGTTCCGACTACCCCCACCAGGAGTCCACGTTCCCAAAGAGCAGACAGATTCTTGGCGAGATTCTGGCCGAGTGTACCGAGGAGGAGAGGGCCAAAATCGCCGGTGAGAATGCCGCCAGACTATACCGCATTGACTAGGCGACGGAGCTCCCTGGTCCCTCAATAGGGTGTTTACCGATAAGTGAATGAATCACTAAATCCTGGCGCTTCTCCAATGTCACTCCCATGCTTCCGCAGGAGTGACGGGCGGGACGGGTTTAGATGTTTACTCACGAATCAGTAATAAGTTCTCACAGCCGCTTACCTGTGACCCTTTCTGTCGCCACCTGTCCACCTGCCAGGTAGAGACAGGAAACCCATTCCCTTCTTGGGTGTGCTGTTGCCCAAGCATTTTTAGGGTGTGTTCACGTAAAGGAGCGCAGGGCGTCCCGAAATGACCGCGTCACGTCATTCCGAACGTAGTGAGGAATCTAAAGAGCCTCTTCACGGTCATGGCGCCATTCCGGCGACGGACACACATAGCATCGCAGGACCGGCTTTATGGGCATGGACTTTAGATTCCTCAGTCGCTTCGCTCTTTCGGAATGACAGTGCGGGGGAGTGCCAAGGAAGCGTGAACACGCCCTAGATTCCTCACTCCGTTGGAAATAGCAGTTGGCCTTGCCAAGGCCGCGCAAGAGGATGGAAATAGCGGCTGGACTTCCCTACCGTCACTCCCGCGAAGCCTGTCCCCGTGGAAACGGGGAGCGGGAGTCCGAGAAGTGCCAGATAGATACCCGCGAAAGCGGGTATGACGAAGGCTATTTTCACAGCAATCGCCTATGGCCTCGCGAAGGCCAAGTAAGGGGATGAAAACCCTATTTTCATGGTAATGACGGGGGTGGGCCGCAATCGGTTTTTAAACACTCTCTAAAGAGCTAATGGGAGATGGAGGATGCGAATACCGGGCAGGAAACGAAGCCTATCCCCGGACGGATGCGGCATCAGGGCCGGTCAGTTTGCCGAAGCGGTCAGGGACAACGACATGGTTGCAGCCTGGGATATGCTGTCCAGGGAATCCCGGGGCCTCCGTCAGGGCATCTGGGGAACGCAAAAGGCCATTGACCTCCAGGTGGTCTACCGGGCCGCCCATGACCCCCGTCACCCCATGTTTGCCCTCATGGCGGAGGACCTCCGAGAGGCGATACTCAAGCTCTGGCCCCTTGAGGACCTGACGGACCTGGGCGTCGCCCCCACAAGCTATATTGACGATTATCATGCCTTTGCCTTCCTCCCCTTTGGCGTTACAAAAGACCAACAGGTGATGCCCAAGAGCGCTATGATGCCGGGGCTGGTCATACCCATGTTCCTCGAGGACGGGGAATGGAGGGTAGACCTTCCGGGATGGCGTTTCGCCTGGCAGTGAGCGGGCCTTGCCCAAAGCCCCATTTCTCCGCAGGGCATGGTCCCGTTGAGAGTTGCATCCGGTAGCTACAGGGGGTGCTTTGCGGGGAGGCCGGGGCGGCGAGGGAATTTCGCAGGGGTGGGCTTCACTTTATCCACCACCACCAGGGACCTGTCATCCCTCAGCCCCTCCAGGTCCACACCCCTCGTCTCACGAATCCTGCCGCCCAGGACCTCCATAGCGTGCAGCGAGGCCACCACCTCCGAGCTGAGGTCTCCCTTCTTGTGGGTTATTACATTCCCTCCCACCCGGCAAAACGGCAGGGTGAACTCCATCAATACTCGCATTGGAGCTACACCCCTGGAGAGCACAACGTCGAAGCTCTCCCGAAGGTCGGGGTTGATGGCCAGGTTCTCGGAGCGCCCCGTGTATACTTCCACCTCATCGAGTCCCAGGGCCTTCACCAGATGCGTTAGAAAGGCGGTCTTCTTGGCTACCGAGTCCAGCAGGGCCAGGTGCATCCCAGGGAAAGCCACCTTGAGGGGAATACCCGGGAAGCCTCCGCCGGAGCCTATATCCATCACCCTGCCCTGGGCCTTGACCCTATCGGAGATGACCAGGGACGCGGTGAGGGAGTCCAGGAAGTGCTTGAGCTGGGTCTCCTCGTAGTTGACGATAGCCGTGAGGTTCATGCGCCGGTTCCAGGACTTTAGCTCCGCGTAGTATTCTTCGAACTTCTCGATCTGTTCAGGAGTAAGGCGGAGGTTAAGCCCTGCGACGCCCTTTAAGAGTAGGTCCATGCTCTCGGCCATCCAGCGCATTATATCATCATACCACCGGAGAGCGCCCAGCCCTCCGGGATATTACAGGGTCTTTCAATTCTCACGCTAGGTCAGGCCCCCGCCGCGTGTCATTCCGAGCGCAGCGAGGAATCTGAAATGCTTGGATAGCAGCACGCCTAAGAAGGCAAGGACTTTAGACCCCTCGCTCCGCTCGGGGTGACAATTGAATGGCCCTGGGGATATTGGGATATTTGACACGGATTACCCCTAGCCGTAGAATTAGGGCAAATGCAGCTACAACAGGTCGTTTCCCGGAGGGGTGTCCCAAGCCAGGAATTGACTTCAGACTTAGGGGGTAGGCTATGGCAACCAAGGCGTTTATTCTCATAGAAACTGCCGTGGGCAAAACCAGAGAGGTAGCCAATACCCTCAGAAGCGTTGGGGGAATACAGACGGTGGACGTGGTGACCGGGCCTTACGACGTTATCGCCGTCATAGATGCCGCAGATATAAACGTTATGGGCACCCTGGTGACGGAGAAACTTCACACCATCAGCGGGGTGGTGAGGACAGTCACCTGCGTGGCGGTGGGCAGCTAGCACGGTATCCAAACTTCATCTGCGTCATGGCCGGACCAGGGCCTTTCGGTTCTCGTGGACTATCTTTCAAGGTGTTCAAAAACCAATTGCAATCCATCCCTGTCATTCCGAGCGCAGCGAGGAATCTAAAACGCTTGGGCAACAGCACGCCCAAGAAGGCAAGAGATTTAGGCCCTTCGCTGTCGCTCAGGGTGACAATGAAAAGGCGCGGATGGCCGGACTCCTTTCCTAGCTAAGGAGGCAATTCACTATGGACTTCAGATTCTCTCCCGAAGATGACGCGTTTCGTCAGGAGCTACAGGGATTCTTGAGAGAAGAGCTACCCGCCGACTGGGAGGGACGGGGCAGGTGGGCCGAGGAGGCCGACTGGGAGATGACCCGTCTGATGCGTAAGAAGCTGGCCCAGAAGGGCTGGTTGACCATGCACTGGCCGGAGGAGTACGGCGGGCAGGGGACTACGCCGGTGCGGTCCGCCCTCTTCAACGAAGAGATGTCCTACAACAGAGCGCCGGGCCGGGATATTTTCGGCGTGAGGATGCTGGCCCCCACCCTGATGATCTACGGCACCGAAGAGCAGAAGCAGACCTTTCTGACGCCGGTGGCCAGGGGCGAGGTCCAATGGTGCCAGGGCTACAGCGAGCCGGGGTCGGGGTCGGACCTGGCGTCCCTCCAGACCCGCGCCGTGTCCGACGGCGACGACTACGTGATTAACGGCAGCAAGATATGGACGACCATGGCCCACACCGCCGACTGGATTATGGTGCTGGCCCGGACGGACCCCGACGCGGCAAAGCACCGGGGCATAAGCTTTATACTGGTGGACATGAAAACGCCGGGTGTCTCCGTACAACCCATATACAATATGTCCGGGGGCCACGATTTCAACCAAGTGTTCTTCGATAACGTCAGGGTCCCCAAGAGGAACCTGGTCGGGGAGGAGAACAGGGGCTGGTACGTGGGGGTGACGCTCCTGGACTTCGAGCGCTCCGGCATAGACTACTCGGCCACCTCCCGGAGACTCCTCAGCGAGCTGGCGGACTACGCCCGGAACACCAGGAGCAACGGCGCTCCCGTCGCCAAGGACCCGCAGGTGAGGAACATGCTGGCGGAGCGCTACATAGAGGCGGAGACCTCCCGCCTCTTGGCCTATGGGGTGGCCTGGATGCAGGGCCAGGGGCTTGTCCCCAACAAAGAGGCCTCCATGAGCAAGGTGTTCGGGTCGGAGACCCTCCAGCGAGTCACCTCCACAGGCATGGAAATCCTGGGCCTCTACGGCCAGCTGCGCCCCGGGGACAAGTGGGCGCCTCTCAACGGGCGGGTCCCGGAAAACTGGATGTTCAGCTTCTCCCACACCATCGCGGCCGGCACCTCGGAGGTGCAGCGCAACATAATCGCCTCCAGGGGGTTGGGGCTGCCCAGGGGCTAAGAAATCGCTATGGCTTTTATAGGGCCACGTAAGAGGATGAAAATGGCGGCTGGATTTTCCCAGCCGTCACTCCCGCGAAAGCGGGAGTCCAGAAGTACCAGATAGATTCCCGCTTGCGCGGGAAAGACAGTCGAGCATTTTCACAATGTGATACCCATCATTGAGCCAGGGAGGATGTAAATGCCCCAGGAGATACACTTCGACATTCCCATAGACCAGCCGGAGCGGGCCGAGCAGTTTTACAGCAAGCTCTTTGGCTGGACCATGCAGAAGGTCCCGGTACCGAACATGGAATACTGGGTTATCCGCGCCAGCGAGGGCGACGCGCTGGGCGGGCTGATCAAGCGGACGGCCTCGGACCAGTCCACGGTCAACTATTACACGGTCCCGTCCATAGACGAGGCCCTTCGCAGCGTGAGCGAGCTGGGCGGGAGTGTGAGCGTCCCCAAGACGGCCATACCCCATGTGGGCTACAACGCCCAGTGCACCGACACCGAGGGGAACACCTTTGGACTATGGGAGAACGACCGCAACGCCAGATAGCCCCGCGCCAGGGCAATCGCATCAGAAATAACGCCTACGTCACTCCCGTCTGTCTGCGTGCGAACGCGTACAGGCAGGCCCCCGCCTCGTGTCATTTCGAACGGAGCGAAGCGGAGTGAGGAATCTAAAAAGGTGCCTAACAAAAACCGAAGTCAAGACAATATCGGCCAAAACAGGGCCGCGGACAGCCAGGACTTTAGACCCCTCGCTCCGCTCGGGGTGGCAATGAAAAGACCCTGCAATCTCAGCACCACTGCAATTTGGGAGGAGTTCAGCGACCGCCTGCGTCGCTTCATCCTCAAACGCGTCCAGCAGGAGCAGGATGCGGATGACATCCTCCAGGACGTTTTCTACAAGATTCACGACAGCGTCCATAATCTCAAGGACGGGGATAAGCTGGAGTCCTGGATTTACCAGATTACCCGGAATGCCGTCGTTGACCATTACCGCCGCAGGGCAAAATCCCTCACCGACGTGTCGAAGATACCCGATGTCGCGGGGGAGGATGTTGCCGCCGCAGGTATGGATGACTTGAATGAGGATGTATCCGCGTGCATCAGGCCAATGATCGCCGATTTGCCCGAAAAATACAGGCAGGCCATCCTTCTGACCGAGTACGAGGAGATGACCCAGAAAGAGCTGGCGGAGAACCTTGGCCTGTCCCTATCCGGAGCCAAGTCGAGGGTGCAGCGTGCAAGAGGAAGGCTTAAGGACATGCTCCTGGCATGCTGTCACTTTGAGTTCGACCGGCTTGGCAACATAACCGACTACCAGCCCAGGGAAGGGTCCTGCCGCCAATGCTCCGGCGATTGATCTGAAGTGTGATTCGAAGGCTGATTTTGCGTCCTTTTTGCCGGGCCTCCGTCTATATATTTGGAGGGCCTGGAAAGGCCCCAGAGAGCCAAACCAAATCCGGTCATATAGGAGGAGAATCATGGCGGGCGACTCGGAAGAAATCAAGCGGTTGGTAAGAGAGAGCTACGGGGCCAGGGCCAAGGGAGTCATCGAGCTTACCCCGGTCCAGAATACCGGAGGAGCCGATATAAGTTGCTGCGACCCGGGCTGCTGCGGTCCGGCAGACCTAGACAGGGCCCTGCAAATCTACAGCGAGGGCCAGCTTGCCGGGCTTCCCGCCGAAGCGGTGGCGGCCTCGGCGGGCTGCGGCAACCCGACCGCCCTGGCCGGTCTCCAACGAGGCGAAAGGGTGCTGGACCTGGGCTCCGGCGGCGGTATAGATTGCTTCATGGCGGCCCAACAGGTGGGCGAAGCCGGCCACGTCATAGGGTTGGACATGACCCCGGACATGCTGGGACTGGCCCGGACCAACCAGGCCAAGCTGGGGTTGACCAACGTGGAGTTCATCCAGGGGGAGATAGAGGATATACCCATCCCGGACGCCAGCGTGAACGTGGTTATCTCCAACTGTGTGGTCGTGCTGTCCCCGGACAAGGACGCCGTTTTCCAGGAGGTCTTCCGAGTGCTGACCCCGGGAGGGCGGGTACACATCTCCGACATGATGGCCCTTGGCCCCGAAGGACCGGCGCGGACCGACCCGGAAGCGTGGACGTCCTGCATCGCGGGGGCTGAAGACCGGGGATCGTACTCCGACCGGTTGCTGAATGCCGGGTTCGTGAATATAGAAATCACCGAAGAAGAGGTCCACTTCGACGACGTGGTCAGCGTGAAGGTGGTGGCCCGGAAGCCGGCCTAGTCCCCCTGTCCGGCTGCAAAATGGCGGCGCCTTTTCATCCTCGACGTTAGGTGAATACAGGCCCCCATCGCTCCGTCTGGCTCGCAGACAGCGTGCCATTCTGAGGAGCAGAGCGACGAATGGTCTAGGGGGATTATGAACAGGTTCACTAATCCTGATATGGTTGTATCTGGGATACCGCGCTTGGTGGACTCATCCAGAGGTCCCCTGGATATTATAGGGAGAGAGACCAATGGCTGTAAGTAACAGCGAACGCATAGCACGGTTGGAAGGTATCATTGAAGAGTTGCGCAACCGGATGAACTCCATCGAGAATCGGATGAACGTCCAGATAGGGCTGACCGTCGCTATGTGGGTAAGTCTCGGAGGCCTGATTGTAACGTTGCTCCTCAGGCAGTAATAGTAGACATCATCGGCGAGGTGTGGTGGGTTGTAAAGACACCGAGAAAGGGGCCTCGTACTTCAGAGACCTCAAAGGAAGACAGGACCGGGACAGGCAAATCTAGGAGGGTTGTATGGACCTGGGATTCGACGAGACCCAGCAGATGTTGAAGAACAGCGCCAGGGAGTTCCTGGCCCAGGAGTGCCAGCACACCTTGGTGCGGGCCATGGAGGAGGACGAGAAGGGCTATTCGCCGGAGCTATGGCAACAGATGGTAGACTTGGGGTGGAACGGTCTGGCTTTCCCCGAGGAGTACGGCGGCACCGGCGGCAGCTTCCTGGACCTGGCAGTGCTGGTCGAGGAGATGGGCAGGGCGCTTGTGCCCGGCCCCTTCTTCTCCACCGTCGTCCTGGGAGGGCTGACGGTCCTGGACGCAGGCAGCGACGCCCAGAAGCAGGAACTCCTCGCCAATATATGTGAGGGGCAGACAATCATGACCCTGGCGCTGACCGAGGCCAGCGCCACCTTCCAGCCCTGGGGCGTCCAGGTCCAGGCCAAGCGCGACGGTGACGATTACGTCATCAATGGCGCCAAGCTCTTCGTTCCCGACGCCCACGTGTCCGACGTCATGCTGGTGGCAGCCTGCACCTCCGAGGGCGGCGGTGACAGTGATGGCAGCAGCGGAATAACCGTCTTCCTCGTCCCCGGCAACAGCCAGGGCATAACGGCGACCCCCCTCAGCACCCTTGCTTCAGATAAGCAGTGCGAGGTTGTTTTCAAGGACGTGAAGGTCCCGGCCAACGATGTACTGGGAGAGGTAGGCGGGGGATGGCCCATTGTCGAGAGGGCGCTGGAGAGGGCCGCAGCCGCCAAGTGCGTGGAAATGCTGGGCGGCGCCGAGGCGGTCCTGGATATGACCGTGGAATACGCCAAGCAGAGGGTACAGTTTGGGCGTCCTGTCGGCAGCTTCCAGGCCGTCCAGCACCACTGCGCCGACATAGCCACCGAGGTGGAATGCTCACGCTACATGGCCTATCAGGCTGCATGGCGGGTGTCCGAGGGGCTTCCGGCGGCCACGGAGGTGTCTATGGCTAAGGTATGGGTCAGCCAGGCTTACAGAAGGGTCTGCGCCATCGCGCACCAGAGCCACGGAGCCATAGGCTTTACCAAGGAACACAACCTCCAGCTATACACTCGCCGGGCCAGGGCCCAGGAGACTGCCTTCGGCGGGGCCGGCTCTCACAAAGAGCTGGTGGCCCAGGCCCTTGGCATATGACGTACTTTGCTATGAAAACACCCTTCGTTATACCCGTGAAGCTTGTCCTCGTGCAAACGAGGAACGGGTATCCACGTCCCCGACGTCCCTGGACTCCCGCTTTCGCGGAGCCTGCCCCTGTGAAAGCAGGGGAGTGATGATGGGGAGGCCATCGGGCATATGTAAGGAGGTCGCAAGGATATGACCACTAGGGACTGCATCTTCTGCAAGATACCCGGCGGAGAGGTAGAGGCCCAAGTTGTCTACAGGGACGACCGCGTCTACGTCATAAGAGACATAAATCCTCTGGCGCCCGTCCATCTCCTCATTATTCCCAACCAGCACGTCGCGTCGCTGGCATACGTAGGCCCCGGCCAGGTGCCGGTGATGGGCCAGATCTTCGTCGTGGCCGAGGAGATGGCCCGGAGGGAGGGCGTGACCCTCAGCGGATACCGCCTGGTAATGAACCAGGGACCGGACTCGGGCCAGCAGATAGAACATGCCCACATGCACCTCCTGGGCGGCAGAAAGCTGTCCGTTGATCTGGGATAGAGCGTGACTTCAGGGATAGAAGACGCTATTGGCAGCAGGCTCGAACCTCTTCCCGAGGGCCTGCGCCGGCACATATACCGGGTACAGAAGGTGGCCCTGGAGCTGGCTCGCCAGCACGAGGTAGACGGGGAAAAGACGCGGCTCGCCGCCCTGGCCCACGACATTGCCAGGGCCATGAAGGGGGAAGATCTGCTTCGCAAGGCCCGCGAGTTGGGCATAGCGGTTCACCCTGTGGAAGCTGAGGTCCCTATACTCCTTCACGGCCCCGTGGCCGCCGAGATGCTCAGGCTTACGGATGGACTCGAGGACCAGGATATATATGAAGCCGTATACTGGCACAGCACCGCTCGCGAGGGTCTGGGGCCTGCGGCCAAGGTGGTCTACCTGGCCGATAAGCTGGACCCCCGGAAGGTGGGCCGATACCCCTTTCTGCCGGAGCTCCGGGCGCTGGCAATGAAGAGCCTGGACAGAGCTATTCTGGAGTTCCTGAGCCGTGAGCTTGTCTCCCTGCTCCAGCAGGGCAGTCTGGTCCACCCGACCTCCGTAGAGGCGCGGAACGAGCTAGTCCTGAATCTTACCCACAATAGGTCACATGGAGGCCAACATGGCTGAGAGGACCATGACACCCCAGGAAGTGGGCGCCTATCTCAACGAGGTGCAGATCGCAAACCTGGCGACTTTAAGGCGCGATGGCTCGCCACATCTCGCGCCGATATGGTACGAGTACGACGGGGAGAAGCTATACATCACCACCGGAAGCTCATCCGTAAAGGTGCGCAATATAAAGAGGGACCCCAGGGTGATGGTCTCCGTAGCCGTCCCCGAGGAGCCTTACAGGTACGTCCTGATAGAGGGCCGCGCCGAGGTGACCACCACGGACGTCGAGAAGACCACCCTGTCGGTCTGCGTCCGCTATCAGGGCCAGGAGAGGGGGTCAAATTTCGCCAGGGAGATACTGGAGAGCGGAGAGGCCGCGGTTGTAGTAGTCCATCCCACCAGAATAATCTCCTGGATGGATGAGGGGTCCGGTTAAGCAATAGTCCCCTCCCCAGCGCTATGCAACGGCCGGCGGCAGCACGTCCTTTATCCAGGGGACTAGGTCGTTCATCACGTCTTGGCTGATTTCGTGCCTCATGGGGTACTCTTTGTATTGGGGATGGTATCCTTCCCCTTCCAGGAAGGCCCTCGCCTCCTGGGCCAGCCCCACCGGAGCTATCTCATCGTAGACGCCGTGGGAGATGAAGATGGGTTGGGTGCGCTGGGCTGGCAGGGTGACTCTCAGCTCTTCCGGGTCGG
This sequence comes from Dehalococcoidia bacterium, assembly GCA_965197405.1. Classification (GTDB taxonomy): domain Bacteria; phylum Chloroflexota; class Dehalococcoidia; order Lucifugimonadales; family JAGWBF01. The sequence goes on from OZ240206.1 coordinate 1,002,043, forward strand.
GCATCGAGGAGCTGAGCGCCGCCAGGCCGATGAACACCTCCGGCTTGCCCAGGCCGCAGCGGTAGGTCATCCCACCGCCCTGGGAGAACCCCATGAGGATGACCTGGCCCGGCGTCACATGGTACTGCTCCATGACCTCGTCGAAGAAAGTCTCAAGCAGCCCCGCAACCCGTTGGGAGTCTTCGGCAGTGCCATGTCCCCGGGGCGGCGTCCAGCCGTACCCCACCTGCCCCGGCGGCCCTAGCTGGAAGGGCAGGGGAGCGTTGGGGCAGGCGTACAGGTAGCCCTCGCGGTCAATGGCGGGGCAAAGCCCGGCTAGGTCGTGCATGTTGGCGCCGAACCCGTGCAACAGCACGATCAGGGGATAGTCCCTCTGCGAAACATACTCGTCGGGGTGAATGGCGAGGTAATGGAGGCTCTTTCCCTGGTATTGCTTGGCTTCCATAGTCGGCTTTACCCTGAGGGGCGTACCGGCCTTCCCGACAGCCGAGTCTCCATAGACCCCGCCGGGTACTCAGGGTAGGGGACCTCCTTTCAGGTTTTCACCCAATGGTAAGTATATAGTGCGTGGGAGTCAACCCGGCAGCCCACACCCATCTAAAGGGTGTTTCCCAAGGTGTTGCCATAGGGCCTCCTCTCCCACAGAGCGGAGAGTGAACTTTGGAAACATCCGCTAAGGATTTGTCATAGTGGGAGGGAAGCCTGGGAACTTCACCCAGAAGCGTATTACGCGGCTAGGCCGCCGTCTATGGAGATGACCTGGCCGGTGATGTAGCTCGCCGCGTCGGTGCAGAGGAAGGTCACAGTTTCCGCCACGTCTTCGGGCGTGCCGAAGCGGGCCATGGGTATGCGAGCGAGAATGGCATTTTGCATCTCCTGGGGCAGCTGCTGGACCATGCTCGTGGTGATGTACCCAGGGGCCACGGCGTTTGCGGTAATGTTGCGGGAGGCCACCTCCCTGGCCACCGCCTTGGTAAACCCTATGAGGCCCGCCTTGGATGCGGCGTAGTTGGCCTGGCCCGGGTTGCCCGATAGCCCCACGACGGAGGATATGCAAACGACCCTTCCGTGGCGCTGGCGAATCATATGGGGCAGGGCGAACCTGGTGCAGAGGTAAGCACCCCTGAGATTCACGCTAATAACCTCGTCCCACTCGTGGGCGCTCATCCGCATCAGGAGCTTATCCCTGGTTACGCCCGCGTTGTTCACCAGGATGTCCAGCTTGCCCCATCGCTCGACCACCTGCTTTACGATAGCTCGCACCTGGTCTTCCTGGGACACGTCACCACCTATGGCAAGGGCCTCGCCTCCGCAGGCGGCTATGGCGTCCACCACCCGCGCCGCATCGTCCGCTCCGGTGTGGTAGTTGACGGCAACCCTGGCTCCCGCTTTTGCCAGGCGGATGGCGGTGACCTCCCCGATGCCCCTGGAGGCGCCACTCACCAACGCTGTATAGCCTTCCAGGTTCAAGCCCGCCGCTCCCTTCTTTGTGTGCTCTCGGACTCTTCCCCACCAGAGCATAGGCTGAGATGAGGGAAAGTCCCCTCTCCCTCGATAGGGAAGACTAGGGTCTTTTAATTGTCACCCCGAACGGAGTAAGGGGTCTAAAATCCCTCTTGTAAGTCAAGGCTGATTCTTCTAGCAAGAGCTTTAGATTCTTCGTCGCTTCGCTCCTCAGAATGACAACTAAAAGACTCTTGGGGGAAAAGCTAGGATGCAGACGATTGCCGGGTGGAAAGGCCGCTGCTTTGCAGGGCAGCCAGCTCTGTCCTGATGCTGTCCAACAGCTTGATCTCCACGTATCTTCTGGCGGTGTCAATGGCCCCCGCCACCCCCTCGGCTTTGGAAGCCCCGTGACCCACCAGTACCGCGCCGTCAATGCCGAAGAGCGGCCCGGCCATCTTTTTCGGCAGATTATTTATCTCCCAAACTTCAGACACCAGAGGCCCAATGGCAGCGTCCGGGAGCTTCCCTTCAAGGCTCTTTTTCAGGTAGGCGGCCATAGTGGCCCCCAGACCTTCGGTAAATTTCATGAGTATATTGCCTACAAACCCGTCACAGACGATGACATCCGCTTTACCCGTGAAGAAGTCCATCCCCTCCACGTTGCCGACAAAATTCAGGTTGCTCTCCTTGAAGATATGGTACGCCTCCCGCACCTGGCGGTTGCCCTTCGACTCCTCAGCGCCCACGCTGAGAAGGCCCACCCTGGGGCGCTCTATGCCGAGGAACTTGTGGGCGAATAGGGAACCCATGACAGCGAAGTCAAGGAGCAGGGAGGGGCGGCAGTCCACGTTGCTGCCCATGTCCATAACCACCGTCCTGGGAGCCAGGCCCAGAAAGGGTCCCCCGAGACAGGGCCGCTCCAGCCCTCCAAGGGTGCCCAGGATGAGGGCGGCGCTGGCCATAGTGGCTCCGGTAGATCCCATAGAGACCAGGGCATCGGCTTCACCATCCTTCACCAGCCGGGTCGCCACGACTACAGACGCCCTGGGTCTGCTCCGAAGGGCCTGGACAGGGTGTTCATCCTCGGTGATTTTGCCTTCCGACGCCACCACCCGGATGGGCAGCCCCTCGCGGTCATACTTCGCCAACTCGCCTTCAACCTCTTCCACCTTTCCCACGAGGAGTATCTCTATGGGATTGGATCGGGGATTCGAGCGCGCCGCTTCCACGGCCCCCTTCACTATTTCCACAGGAGCGTAGTCGCCCCCCATTGCATCCACCGCTATGCGTATGGCAGGTGCAGGGCGATCGTTCTGCGTTGTGGCCATGTACCCCACCTTCCTTCAACAGGATTCTGGCAACGGGACTTTGGCTTGATATAGCCGCTTCGGGTCTGTGGACGATCTCGTCAGATGCGCTGCGTGACAGAGGCGACACCGCTTATCAGCTCCTGTCCACGGGAGTTGACCAGGCCCACGGAGCATTCTATAAAACGCTCCTGGGTGCCCGGCTCATCCTTGACAACCTCTCCCCAGGTATGCATCCTGTCCCCAGGGTATGCGGGGGCCTTGAGTCGCACTTTCAACCTCCCGCTCTCCAGCCAGCTCTGGCCGAAGGCGCGGGTCAGCATCTCGGAGACAAAGGCGAGGGTCAGCATACCGTGGGCGATGACTCCCCCAAACTGGGTCGCGGAGGCGAATTCGGGGTCCAGGTGCAAAGGGTTGTGGTCTCCGGAGGCGTGGGCATAGCGAGCAAGCTGCTCCTGGGTGATGACCTTCTCCACTACAGGGAGCTTGCTTCCCTTCATCCGGCTACTCGCCTTCCTCGCCGCCCATAGGCACCAGGACCGTAGCTTTGCCGACAAGAACTGCCTCGCCACCGTCCCCGTGTACGGTGAAGTCTGCGGATACCAGCTGCCAGTCACCGCGACGCATGGGCCTGGAAAGGGCAGCAACGCAGGATACCTCTTCATCCGGATTGACCATCCGCCTGCAATCTATCTCCTGAGAAGCGTGAATGGTGCCAGGGGGCAGCGATAGCTCCTCCAGTAACGCCCCGAGGGCGCGGGCGGCCAGCGCCATGGGGGGGACAGCGCCCAAGTCCCGGTAGAGGAGAGAGCCGTCCTCCACAGCCGTCAAATACTCTTCCACAGCCTTGGCCCCCACAGCCCAGCGCCCCAGATTCAGCTTCTCGCCCGGTGCCGGTAACTTCATGCGCTCCTTATCCGGTAAGCGCCGTTGATTATAGCATAGCACGGGATACCAGGATGTACATGAGAACCGGTCGAGTTTCCTGCCCTTTTGGAAGCTGGCAATCGCCTATGGCCTTGCCAGGCTACATCAAGGGGGCCGAAAATGGCGGCCGGACTTCCCCCGCCGTCACTCCCACGAAAGTGGGAGTCCATGCCCTCAATCAGTGGTCAGTATCTCTCCCCTTTCGCGGGAGACCGGGGACCGGGGGCTGTGGATACCCATTTCCACGGGTATGACGAAGGGTGTTTTCATGCTACTACAGGTCCCCGCCGCGTGTCATTCCGAAACGGAGCGAAGCCGAGTGAGGAATCTAAGGGCATGCTCTCGAATAAGCCTGCGCCTTAGATTCCTCGCTGCGCTCGGAATGACATGAGAGGGGGTGCAGGCTATTTTCATGGTAACCGCAGATGGCCTTGTGAAGGCCGCGTAAGAGGATGAAAGGCCCTGCGCAGGCGTAGGAGCGCGGGGCTATCCGCGCCGGCCCACTATGCGCTGTCGCCAGGCCCGAAGGGCAGGATTGAGGCCTTGACCTTCGCCCAGACCCCATCCCTGTCAGCGAGGCCCATCAGAGTGCCCACTTCCGCGGCCTCTTTCCTCACGTAGCCCAGCCCGAGAGGCTCGCCGGTCGTGGGTATCTTTACCAGGGAAGTAAGGTGGCCCACCTCCTTACCCTCCCTGGAGAGTTTCATCCCTTCCTCCGGCTGGGCGTCGGGTGAGAAGCTGAGGGAGACCAGGTGTCTCTGCACTTTCTGGTAGGTATCCAGCCTCGCGATGACCTCCTGGCCGATGTAGCACCCCTTGGTAAAGCTTATGGAACCCCACAGGCCCGTTTCCAAAGGGTTGTATGACTCGCCCATCTCTCTGTCATACCCCGGGTCGCCCTGCTCCACCCGAAGCGCCTCGTGGGCTTCCAGACCCAGGGGCGCGGCCCCGGCGCCGACCGCCTCCTGCCAGACCTTTTCGGCGTTCTCCGCGAGCACCACGATTTCGAACCTGGGCAGGCTTACCAGGTCTCTTCTTATGATGTGGGCCTCAACGCCGGAGATAGTCACACGCGCCGACTGGTAGGGGAAGAATGACGCCAGGTCCAGACTCGGAAGGCCCAGGATACCGGTGAGACCAAGAAGGTCCTGGGCGCCCGGCCCCATGACCGAGAGCATGGCAGTGTCACAGGTGACGTCTTCCAGGACAACATCGTCTACAATGGTGTACTTATCAATCCACTCAATTACCCTATCCCTGGTCTGAGGGCTGGTGAGCATGAGGACGTGGTCTCCGAGGTTTAGCACCGTCAGCAGGTCGAGAATCCGCCCCCGGTCGGTGGTAAGGACGGTGGGCGCACCCTGACCGGGCTGTAGGGACACGAGGTCGTTGGTGGAAAGGCGGTGAAGCAGGTCGAGGGCGTCGGCGCCGGTGGCCTTGATTCTGCCGGTGTAAGAGGCGTCATGGACAGCAGTAGTCTCCGAGGCGGCCCTGTACTCTGCCAGCACGCCGCCATAGACGCGGGGCAACTCCCAACCGTGCCACTCCTGGAGGACCGCTCCCCCGCGGATGGAAGCATTGTAAAGGGGTGTTCGCTGCGCAGCCATGATACCTCCCATTCTCCCATTACTCTTGGCTGAAATTACCGACGCCGCCTGTGTCGGGTAAAGGCGGCGTCGCGGGGTGCGCTGGTTCGGTCCTCTTCTTCAGAGGGCTTCAGACGGCGAAGGAGTTGCCACAACCACAGCTTTTCGTCGCGTTGGGGTTCTGGAACACGAAGCCCTTGCCATTGAGGCCGTCGGAGAAATCAAGCTCAGTACCGGCCAGGAAGATATAGCTCTTTTTGTCAACGAAGACCTTCACACCGTTATCGTCAATCACCTTATCGTTGGAGCCGGCGCCTTTTTCTATGCTGAGGGTGTAGAGCAGGCCGGAGCATCCACCGCCCTTGACGCCCACTTTCACGCCAAAGTCCTCTTCCAGTCCCTCTTTCTTGGCGAAACCCCTGAGCTTTTCCGACGCCTTGTCCGTCACTCTTATGGTAAGCGTGCCATCGGTAGCTATGGCCGTCATTATACGCGTCCTCCTGCGAGTCCCTTGAAGGTCCATGCCTTCAAGTTGGCATAATTATAGCGCTCCGCCGGCAACCGAGTCAAGATATATTTATGTATTGCAGGGTCATCTAATCCTCGACACTAGGTGAACATAGGTCTGCCTGCAGCAGGCAGGCCCCCGCCGCGTGTCATTCCGAACGGAGCGAAGCGGAGTGAGGAATCTAAGGGTACTCTGAATAAGTCACGCGCCCTTAACCGTCTCTCCCGTGAAAGCGGGTGTCCATGAACCCTCTCCCTCAACGGGAGAGGGTGGGTGAGGGTGACGCCCCTCAATGGCCCCTTCCGACTCCGTATACACGGCTTGTTCAGATGTTCCCTAAAATGTCTCCTAACAAAACCCGGAATCAAGGCAGTATCGGCCAGAACAAGGCCGCGGCTAGCCAGGACTTTAGACCCCTCGCTCCGCTCGGGGTGACAATTGAATGGCCCTGACCCGACAAGCACCCGGCCTGTTGCGGGCCGCCCGATAGTGTAGAATAGAAGCGTAGTGCAACCGGGCCGGGGAAGAAGTCCGATTCAAGGAGTCTAAGGAGTTGTAGCATGGATTTGGGAATAAAAGACAGAGTGGCCATAGTAACGGGCGGCAGCCGGGGACTGGGACGGGTATCGGCCCTGGCCCTGGCGCGAGAGGGGGTCAACGTAGCGATTTGCGGCAGGACCCAGAGCACCCTTGATGAGACCGTCGCGGAGATGAAGTCTCTGGGCGTTTCGGCCACGGGGGTTGTCGCAGATATATCGGACCCTCCGTCGGCGCAGGAAGTGTACGACAGCACGATGGCTGAGCTAGGGGCCGTGGACATACTGGTGAACAACGTGGGCGGGCGCCGGGGCACCACCATAATGAATACCACCGAAGAGCAGTTCAAGGCAGGTTTCGAGTTCAACCTGTTCGGAGCGCTCAGGCTCATGCGGTTGGTCCTTCCAGGTATGAAGGAAAACCGTTGGGGACGGATTATCAACATCTCCTCGATCTACGGCAGGGAGTACGGCGGCTCGACGGACTACATGGCCGCCAAGGCGGCCCTCATTGCTGCGACAAAGCACGCCGCCGTGGAACTGGTCAAAGATAACGTGCTGGTCAACAGCGTGGCCCCCGGTTCCATCATACATCCGGGTAGCACGTGGGAGCGCTTCACCAACGAACAGCCCCCGGAGGTAGTCCAGGAGTTCATCGGCAGAAACCTGCCCGTCGGGAGGTTCGGCTGGCCGGAGCCTATAGGGGACGTCATCGCTTTTCTGGCCTCCGAGCGGGCGAGCATGATAACGGGGACCTGCATCAACGTGGACGCGGGCCAGAGCAGGTCGCTGATATAGCCCCTCATAGCGCCCGCTGAAGCTTCGGGGAGTACATCGCGGGGCCTGAAAGTCCGCCCTTGGGCTGAGTCATACTTACTTGACCTGCGGGCCGGGACTATAATATGGTATTCTCCACCAGAGCAAAGACTTGCCCTGAGAGCAGCCGGGGGAAGATGTTCACACACCTGCACGTACACACCGAGTATAGCCTCCTGGACGGCGTCAGCCGGATACCCAAGCTCGTGGGTCGGGCTAAGGAACTGGGCATGAATGCCCTGGCCATCACCGACCACGGCTCCCTGTATGGCGTCGTGGAGTTCTACTCCGAATGCGTGGAGGCCGGCATAAAGCCCATCATCGGCTGCGAGGTATACGTGGCCCAGAGCAGCCGCCACGAAAGGGGGCCGTCGGAAAGAAGCCCCTTCCACATGACTGTCCTGGCGAAGAACAATCGCGGGTACCAGAACCTAATGAGGCTCGTCACCCAGGCCCACCTGGAGGGCCAATACTACAGGCCCCGCATAGATAAGGGGTTGCTGGAGCAGCATCACGAGGGGCTGATAGTTCTGTCGGGCTGCCCCACCGCGGAAGTCCCACGGCTCATATCGGAAAACCGCCTGCAGGACGCCAGGGAGGCGGCCCTCTGGTACAAGAGGCTACTGGGTGAGAACGGCTTTTTCTTCGAGCTACAGAGCCACTCCCACGTACCCCAGCTCCCCACCATAAACGACGCCCTGGTGGAGATGAGCCGGGAGTTGGATATACCCCTTGTCGTCACCAACGACTGCCACTACGTCCATAAAGAGGACTCCTCCTTGCAGGACGTGCTTATCTGCATCCATACCAACACCACCATCCACGACGATAAGCGCCTGAAGATGGAGGACGATTCCTACTATCTCAAGAGCCACCAGGAAATGGAGGACCTGTTCAGGGACTTCCCGGAGGCGGTGCGAAACACGGAGCTAATCGCCGATATGTGCGACGTGAAGCTGGCGATGGGCGAGCTTCACCTGCCCGCGTACCCCGTGCCCGATGGGTCCGACCCCGATGAGTACCTGTCCCGCCTATGCTGGGAGGGGTTCAAGCGCCTGTACCCCAGGCCGACTCCCCAGGCCGAGGAGCGGCTGGCCTACGAGTTGGAGGTCATAAGGCTCACCCAGTTCGCCAACTACTTCCTGGTGGTGTGGGACATAATCGTCTTTGTCCAGGAGAGCAACATTCTCTTCGGGGTCAGGGGGAGCGCCGCCGCCAGCCTGGCCCTCTACTGCCTGGGCGTCACCGAGGTGGACCCCTTGGAATACCGGCTGGTCTTCGAGCGATTCCTCAACCTGGAGCGCAAGGAGATGCCGGACATTGACATGGACTTCCAGGACGACCGGCGGGATGAGGTGCTGGCCTACGTCACGGGCAGGTACGGCAAGGACAGGGTGGCCCAGATAATTACCTTTGGGACCCTGGGGGCCAAGGCCTCTCTCAGGGACGTGGGCCGCAGCCTGGGGATGGGGTACGGCGACGTGGACAGAGTGGCCCGCCTGGTGCCCTTCAAGTCCCGCACCCTGGAGGACGCCCTCGCCGCCAACCCCGAGCTGAGGGACGCCTATCAGTCGGACGAGTCCATCGGCAAGCTGGTGGACACCGCCAAGGCCCTGGAGGGGACCGTCCACCACGTCAGCACCCACGCCGCCGGGGTGGTCATATCCAGCGAACCCCTCACCGAGTACGTGCCCCTCCAGAGGCCCGCAAGGGGAGACGAGAGCAGCGAAATCGCCATGACCCAGTACGCCATGGAGCCGGTGGCCATGCTGGGGTTGCTGAAAATGGACTTCCTCGGCCTCACGAGCCTGACCATTCTGGACCGCGCCGTCAAGATGGTGGAGCGTACCAGGGGTATAACCATAAACCTGCACCGGCTGCCCCTGGACGACCAGAAGACCTTTGATCTGCTGTCCTCAGGCAAGACCACCGACGTATTCCAGCTGGAAAGCGCCGGAATGCAGAGGTACATCCGGGAGCTAAAGCCCTCCTCCCTTGGCGACATAGCTGCCATGATTGCCCTCTATCGTCCCGGCCCTATGGAGCACATCGAGACCTTCATAAGAGCCAAGCACGGCCTCGAACCCATCAAGTACCCCCATCTCAGCCTCCAGGACATCCTGGAGGAGACCCACGGCGTCATCGTTTACCAGGACCAGGTCTTGCTCATACTCCAGGCCTTCGCCGGCTACTCGCTGGGGCGGGCGGACACGGTCAGAAAGGCTATGGGGAAAAAGATAGGCGAGCTGATGCGCAAGGAGCGAGAGGGCTTCATCGAGGGTGCAGTGGACAAAGGTTTCACCAGGGACCTGGCCCAGGAGGTCTTCAACCTTATCGAGCCTTTCGCGGGCTACGCCTTCAACAAGGCCCACAGCGTGAGCTACGCCCTGATTTCCTACTGGACGGCCTACTTCAAGGCCAATTTCCCGCTGGAGTACATGGCCTCGGTGATAAATGCTCGCCTCGACCACCCCGACAGGGTGGCCGGCGCCATCAGCGAGTGCTTCCGTATGGAGATACCCGTCCTCCTGCCCGACATAAACCACAGTGGGGTACACTTCGCCATAGGAACGGACGGAAAGGGGGGCCACGCCCTGCGGTTTGGACTGTCCGCGATCAAGAACGTGGGAGAGGGCGCCGTCCGCCCCATCGTAGAGGAGAGAGAAAAAGAAGGCCCTTTCAATACTATAGACGAGTTCTGCGGGCGTGCGGACCTGCGGGGCTTGAACCGCAGGATGCTGGAGAACCTGATAAAGGTGGGGGCCTTCGACTCCCTGGGCAACCGGGGAGCGCTCCTGGAAGCAGCCGACCAGATTCTCGCCCTGGCCCAGAAAGAGGCCCACAGAAGGGAGACGGGCCAGTCCAGCATGTTCGACGTCCTCCCCAATACGGCGGAGGCAGGCCCGATGGTGGGCATAACCATTAACGGGGAAGACGTGCCGCCCGCGGAGAAGGTGGCCTGGGAGAAGGAGTTTCTCGGGGTGTCCCTCTCCGAAAGCCCCCTCAAGAACATCGCCCTGGGCGAGTCCACCGGGGTCATCACCTCCAGTGACCAGCTTGACCCCGATATGGACGGCCAGAGAGTGAGCGTGTTGGGCCAGGTCTCCTCTATTTCCGAGCGGACCACCCGCGACCAGCGTCCCTACATCATCGGCACCCTGGAACTGGTCTACGGAAATACGGAGGTCATCGCTTGGCCGGACGTCCTGGAGAAGACCCGGGAAATATGGAAGGAGGGCGCCCTCCTACGCATATCAGGGAGGATAAAGGTCAGGGCCGACGAGCTATCGGTGCACTGTGACGAGGCAGAGGTATACACAGAGGGACAAAAGTCCAAGAACGGGGCCACTGCCCCGACCAGCCCTGCTCCTGAGAGAGTCGCCAGCCCCGCCAAGGCCCCACCACCGGAGACGCGCCCCGCGCCGGAGGCCTCCGACGGCCTTCTGATAAGGCTGTCGGACTCGGAGAACGCCGAGGAAGACACCCACGTACTCAGAGAGGTGATGCGCACTCTGCTGGAGTATTCGGGAACGGTCCGCGTCCACCTGGAGATTTTTACCGGCGGGAGGCGGGTCCTGATGGACCTGCCCATGATAACCACCCTCTACTGCCCGGAGCTACACGAGCGCCTTGAGGAGTTGCTAGGCCCCGGCTCGGTGCTAGTGGAGGGCAGGGCCTAGATTCGCTACCGCGTCCTATGCGGTCTTCTCGGAGAAGGCGGCCTCAAGCTCCAGCAGCCTCGCCTTTTTGTCCAGCCCGCCGCCGTAGCCGTGCAGGCCCCCGTCGCTGCCTATTACCCTGTGGCAGGGGACTATAATCGCGAGGCGGTTTCTGGCCATTGCTTGGCCCGCTGCCCTGAAGGCTCCGGGCCTCCCCGCTGCTCCGGCCAGCCATGCGTAGCTACGGGTCTCACCCGGCGGAATTGTGCGGCACGCCTCCCACGACGCTCTGAAGAAGGGGGGCGCATCCTCCAGGTCGAGGGATATGTCATCCAGGGCCTTCTCGTCTCCGCTAAAATAGGCATCAATGTGATGACGGATGCTCTCCAGGGCCGCGGGGTCCTGCTCGGCTCTGGCTACCTCCGGCCCCAACTCCTCCAGGGCTTCCTGGGGCGAGTGCTTGAGGCTCAGCCTGCGCAGGCCCTTGGGGGATGCCAAAGCCCCCAACCAACCTATTTCACTGGGAAACACATCGTAATACAGACGGCCCATAGCTACTCCTCGTACCCGTAATTATCGTGAGAATGCCCTTCGTCACACCCGTGCAAATGGGTATCCACAGCCCCCGCTCCCTGGACTCCCACTTTCGTGGGAGGGACGACGGGGGAGTACAGTCGCCATTTTCATTCCCATTATGTGGCTCGACAAGGCCACGGGCGGTCACTAGGAAACCAGGCGGGGGATGCCCTCGCCCAAGGCGAATCCCAGTCCCGCAGCGGCAGCGCCTATAACCAGGACTTCGAGGCCCTGGAGTATGGGAGACTTCTGCACCATGCGGCCCTTGCCCAAGCCCAGGGCGAACAGGCCCACGAGGGTTGCTCCCACGGACGCGCCAATAGCCACTCTACCCTCGGCGAAGATGTATGGCAGGACGGGAATCATGGCCGCTATGATGAAGGCCATTCCCATCGTGAGAGCGTCCTTGATGGGCTTGGACGTTACTTCCGCACTGAGACCCAACTCTTTCTCAACCAGGGTGCGGAGCCACAGGTCCTTGTCTACGGCTATATGCTCGGCCACTCCCTGCGCCTCGCCGAAGCTCAAGCCCTCCCGCTGGTAGAGCACGACCAGCTCAGCGAGCTCCTCCGCGGGATGCTCCGCCAACTCCTTTGCCTCTTTGGCGATCTCGGCCTTCTGGACGTCCTGCTCCGCCTTGGAACCCAGGTATGCTCCGGTGGCCATGGAGACCATTCCGGCCAGCGCCCCGGCCAGGCCGCCAATCAGCACGGCGGCGTTCCCAATATCCGACACCGCCAGCGCGGTGACCAGGGCCAGCGTGCTTATGAGGCCATCCTGAACTCCAAAGACCACCTCTCGTATGCGGCCCATAGACGCCACTCGCCAGCGCTCTCCCGCCACCTCGATACGCGCGGCGGTGTAGGTGGACGATACCTCGGCCTCCACAGCCGGCATCTCTCGTGACGTGGTGGCCGCTCCGCCGGGAGGGGTCAGCGCGGCTTCCGGAGAGCTTCCCCTCCGGTCGAGCTTCGCCTCCAACTCCGTTAGGGCGCGGGAGAAGACCTCCATGTGATGCTTCTCCCGGTCCATAGCCATGATGAAGGTATTGGCGGCATCGGAGCGGCGCTCGCTCAGGGCGTCGCTGACGTAGCGGGGGTACATGGTGCTAATCTCTTTGGACTCGCTTGTAAGTACGTTCCTGAGATTCTCTATGCTGGACTTGACCTCGCCCGAGACCCGCAGGTGGTTGACCCCGTGGATGTTCTCAGCCCCGGCTACTTCCTGAAATATCTGGGCTACTTCCGGGTGCCCCTCCTCCAGGGCCTTGTAAGCATAGGCGCTGTACTTCAGATGGGCCATCGCCTCGCTGACGATGGCGTTCCACAAGTTGCGCTCTGTTTTGGTCAATGTCCGCTCGGTACTGGCCATTGCATTTTCCTCATAGCGGCTACGCGCGGGCGACGCGGTCCCATTGGTCTTGTTGGCTGTTGGGCAGGGGCGTCGGTCGAATTAGATTAGCAGCCAGGCATAAACAGAACTGAAAATAGTTGGTGCCCCCAAGGGGCTTCGATCCCCTGATCTCCACCTTGAAAGGGTGGCGTCCTTGACCGGGCTAGACGATGGGGGCACACCTCTATTATACAGTAGCTAGGGATATACTGCCAGCGATTCCAGGGCTGCAGTTTCGGGCAACCCGAACATCAGGTTCATGTTCTGGATAGCCTGGCCCGCCGCGCCCTTCACCAGGTTGTCAAGGCAGCTTATCACTATCAGCCTGCCCGTCCTCAAGTCCACCGTAGGATAAATCAGGCACAGGTTGTTCCCCAAGGTCTGCTTGGTCTGGGGTGGCGATGAAGCTACCTTTACGAAAGGCTCGCCGGCATAGAAGTCCTGGTAAAGCTGTCGCACCTCGACTCTGGCTTCCTCCCATGAGGAGAAAACGCCGGGCTTCAGCCGGGCGTAGCAGGAGCTGAGGATTCCACGGGTCATGGGTATCAGGTGGGTCAGGAAGGTCAATGCCAGGGGTCCGTCTTCATGCCCGGTAACCTTGCCGAGCTCCTGGGTTATCTCGGGCAGGTGACGGTGTCCGCTCACCGAGTAGGCCATGACGTTCTCGTTGACCTCGGAGAAGTGGGTGGTCAGGCTCAGGCTGCGGCCCGCGCCGGAGACCCCCGACTTGCTGTCCACAACGATGTCGAGGTCCACCAACCCCTTCTTCACCACGGGGGCGAGGGCCAGTATGGCGCTGGTGGGGTAGCAGCCGGGGTTGGCTACCAAACGGGCCTGGGACACCTCCGAGCGGTTAAGCTCGGTGAGGCCGTATACCGCCTCCTCAAGGTACTGGGGACCCGGGTGAGAGACGCCGTACCATTCCTCGTACTCGGAGAGATGTCTCAGGCGAAAATCGGCGCTTATATCCACCACCCTGACGCCATCCTCCAGCAGGGGTATCACCGCCTCGGCGCTGGCCTTGTGGGGCAGCGCGGAAAATACCAGGTCCAGGCTCCCGTCCAACTCCGGCTGAATCTCCATGTCCAGGTCTGAAAGATGGGGGAACACGCTGCCCAGCTTCTCTCCGGCGGCGCTCCTGCCGGTGACGGAGGCTATCGTGGCGTCGGGGTGGTGATAGAGGAGCCTCACCAGCTCAGAGCCGGAGTAACCTGTGACATTTATAATTCCTACTTTCACTTCTACCACCTTTTTCATCTGGACTCCCGCGAAAGCGGGAGTGACGAAGGCATTATTTCTAATGCAGTCGCCCTCTATACCATGCTTTTGGGGGTTGCCAACGGGATGCAGGATCATTTCATCCCTTGAGATTGGCCTTTGAAATTGGCAAAGAGAGGGGGCCGTCTCCGCTATTTATCCCCCAGGCCCCTGGAGGGGCATTTATAGGCCAGGACGCACTGTTTGCACAGTGGCCTGGGCGCTTTGCACACTTTCCTGCCGTGGGTTATCAGGGCCACGTGGAAGGGATAGACCTCCTCCGGCTCCACTGCCCGCTCCAGTATCTCATGGGCCTGCTCGTAGCCGGTCTTCGGCCCGATAAGGCCCAGGCGCTTCGACACCCTGTAGATGTGAGTATCCACGGCCATGGCGGGCATACCCAGGGCGAAGGAGAGGATTATACCCGTTGACTTGGGGCCGATGCCGGGGAGGTCTCTGAGCCACGCCTTGGCCTCCTCCAGGGGCATCTCCTTGAGGAAGGAGAGGTCCAGGGAGCCGCGCCGCTCCAGGATGAGATTGAGCACCTGCTTTATGCGAGGGGCTTTGATCTTTGCCAGGCCGGCCGTACTAACGCACTGGGCTATGTACTCCGTATCGGCTGCGGCCACCTCCTCGAAGGAGGCGAAGGTCTCCGTAAGCTGCTTGAAGGCCCGCTCCGAGTTGCGGTCCGAGGTGTGCTGGGAAAGGATGGTGAAGACCAGCTCAGAGATAGGATCGTAGCGGGGCTCCGTTGGGAAAGGCTCGTACTCCTTCCGCAGGATGGACAGTACCTCGGTAGCGGCGAGGCCGTCACCCTGGGATATGCCAGGCTGCGTCTCCTGGGTCAAGACAGTATTTTCGACGTTCTCCATTGCCCGGCCTTTCGCTGTATCTCCCAGGATTGCGACGACCTGATTGTAGCACTTTTCCCCGCCTTCATCATCTTCAGCGATACGCCGTCTCAGGGCTGCTTCATTCTCAGCGTCAGGTGAATATAAGCCCCCGCCGCGTGTCATTCTGAACGGAGCGTAGCGGAGTGAGGAATCTCAAACGCGGGCTTATTCGAGAGCATGGATTTTTAGATTCCTCGCTGCGCTCGGAATGACATCAGAGGCGGTGTAGGATATTTTCATGGTAATGACACATTGCGGGTACAGGAGCTAGAGACTCAACATAGGCTTGACCCGTGTGATATGTTATAGGAGTAGAACGCTTCAGCCCCGCCGACCGAATTCTCCCGGCTGGGACGAGTCCGGGGTGTGTCATAGATGAAGGTGAAGGGGATGCAGTCTGTATGGACGACAATATAAGGGACCGTATAGAGGATGCCCTGAGGGGGCACGATGCACGGTACATAGAGGTCCGCGTCGAGGACGTGGAGGGCACCCATATACGCTATCGCGGCAAGGACCTGGACGAGATTGGCCATACCACGGGGGTGGGCGGCTGCATCAGGGCGCTGGCCGAGGGATGGGGCTTCGTGTCCTTCAACGAGCTGGAGGGACTGAAGGAGAAGGTAGCCAATGCGGTGCGCAATGCCCACCTGGTGAGCGCCGGCGGGATACAGCTCGCTCCCCTGGAGCCTGTGGTGGATATAGTCCCACCCCTGGTCGAAAAGGACCCGCTGGCCGTACCTCTTCAGGATAAAAAGTCGCTGCTGGACCAATACGTAGAGGTAATCTGGGGCACTCCCCAAATCACCACCTCCACCGTCGGATACGGGGACAGCCACAGGAAGAGGGTATTCGCCACCTCGGAAGGCTCCTACATCCAGCAGGAAAAGGTTGACGTGAGCCTTCGCCTCAACGCCACGGCACGAGACGGGGGCGACGTGCAGCAGTCGGGGTTGAGCCTGGGCTCCAACGGCGATTACTCCTTCGTGGAGCGGCTTCATGGGGAGGCGAAACAGATGGCGGAGCGCTCCGTGGAGCTTCTCAGAGCGCCCCAGGTCAGGGGCGGCGAGTACACCGTGGTGCTGGACCCGGTGCTGGCCGGGGTATTCATCCACGAGGCCTTCGGCCACCTTTCCGAGGCCGACCATGTGTACGAGAACCAGCAGCTGCGGGATATAATGGTCATGGGCAAGCGCTTCGGCGGGCCACATATCAACGTGGTGGACGGCGCCGCCGTGCCGGGTCTGAGGGGCAGCTACAAGTATGACGACGAGGGAGTCCCATCCACTAGGACCCACCTCCTGAAAGAGGGGGTGCTGGTGGGGAGGCTCCACTCGAGGGAAACGGCGGCCACTATGGAGGAGCCCCCCACGGGCAACGCCAGGTCCATAACCTCCCAGTTCCCCCCAATCGTGCGCATGACCAACACCTTTATCGAGCCGGGGTCGGCCACCCTGGAGGACATTCTCTCCGACATCAAGGACGGCCTGTATGTGAGCAACTGGTACGGCGGCATGACAACAATGGAGCAGTTCACCTTCTCCGCAGGAGAGGCCCACGTCATCCGCAACGGTAGGATAGAGGAGCTGATGCGGCCCGTGCTCCTGTCCGGCAACCTGTTCATCACCCTGGAGAACTTGGACGCCATCGCCAACGACCTGGACATGAACCAAGGCGGGGGCTGTGGGAAGGGGGGCCAGTCCCCCCTTCCCGTGTCCAACGGCAGCCCCCACATACGCATCCAGAAATGCCTTATAAGCGGAGCTTCATCATGAGTCCAGTACAGCGAGATGGTACGACAGGCCCGGGGCAGGTCCTGGAGGAGTTGCTGGAGAGGGCGTCCAGGGTGTCGGACCAAGCGGAGGTCTTCCACGTCCGGCACAGGGACGAGCCTGTGCTCTTCGAGGCCAATCGTGTCAAGCTGGTGGAGACCAGGGAAAGCTCCGGAATCGCCCTGAGAATTATCAAAGACGGCAGGATAGGTTTCTCCTCCACGTCGGACCTTAAAAACACCGACGTCCTGGTAAGCAACGCCCTGGAGATGGCGCCCTTTGGCCCGGAGGCCCGGCTTGGCTTCCCCTCCTACCGCAGCTTCTCCCCCGTGGACGTCTACGACCCCAAGACGGAGGACCTGCCCCTGGAGGATATGGTCAACCTGGGCCAGGCCACCATAGACCGGCTGACGGGATACAGCTCCGACCTGCTGTGCGACGCCAGCGTTGCCAAGGGCGTGACCACGATTACCATACTGAACTCGCAAAACGGCTACGCCACCTACACCAAGAGCGTCTTTTCAGTCTTCTTTCACGGGACTATAATAAAGGGCACGGACATGCTCTTCGTATCCGACGGCAGAAGCTCCTGTCAACCAGTGCTGGATACGTCCGGAATCGTGGAGTCTATCCAGCACCAGGTGGATATATCCAGGGACATAGTGCCCGCCCCCGTCGGCCAGGTCCCCGTAGTCTTTACGCCAAGAGGGCTGGCCGGGGCGATCCTCTCGCCCCTCATGTCCGGGTTCAACGGCAAGACGGTCCTTCAGGGAGCCTCGCCCCTGGTGGGGAAGCTGGGAGAGCGGATGCTGGATGAGAGGTTCTCAATCCGGGATGAGCCTGACCTGCCCTACGCCCCCGGCAGCCGTATGTGCGACGACGAGGGCGTGCCCACCGGGAAGCTGCCCCTGATTGATAAGGGAGCAATCTCCAACTTCATCTACGACCTCCAAACGGCGGCCCAGGCAGGTGTGGAGAGCACGGGCAGCGCTTCGCGGGGCCTGAGCACCCTACCCTCGCCCGGCTCCAGCGTCATTGTAGTCGGAGAGGGAGACACCTCTTACGAGGACATGATAAAGGATATAAAAAGCGGGTTGGTCGTGGAGCGGCTTCTGGGCGCGGGCCAGAGCAACATCCTGGGGGGAGACTTCAACGCCAACGTGCTCCTGGGCTATAGAATCGAGGAAGGCAATGTCGTCGGCAGGGTGAAAAATACGGTCATATCTGGTAACGTATATACAGCCCTGAAGAACGTTCAGGCCATCGGAAGAGAGAGCCAGTGGGTAGGTGGGTCTCTACGGGCGCCTGCCCTGTATTTAGACGCCGTGTCAGTGGCGACTAAAGAGTAGGGGCAGGTTTGAAACCTGCCCCTACGGTCCCCACACACGCGGGGATTAGACCGACCCCTTGGAAGGAGCGGGGCCTTGTCTTTGGAAAGCTGTTTGCAGCACATAACCGAAGAGAATGCACCCTTGAACCAGTCGTCTCTTACGGAGCTATCGGACCTCGGAACAGGAGACCGGGGGAAGTTTGCGCGAGGATGGCTCAAGGCGTCCCCCCATCGCAGGCTGCAGGTTGTGGAGTGCCTATCGGAAATGGCCGAGGAGAACGCCGAGCTAGACTTCAGCGCCATTTTCAAGCTGTGCCTCAAGGACCCCGATGAGACAATCCGGCAGAAGGCCATAACCGGCCTGTGGGAGTTTGAAGACCGGTCCCTGATCCTGTCCCTGGTGGAGATGCTGAGGTCCGACGGCTCCGGCGATGTCAGAGCGTCGGCGGCTATGGCCATGGGAAAGTTCGCCGTGCTTGCCCAGGATGGCAAAATCCTCTCAAGGGACAGCGCGGTAGTTAAAGACACCCTCATGAATACCCTTCAAGACGAACAGGAGTGGCTGGAGGTGAGACGGAGGGCCCTCGAATCGGTCGCGCCCTTCAACAGTCCGGATATAGACGAGTACATCCACTGGGCCTACGACAGCGATGACCTGAAGCTGAAGAGCAGCTCTCTATACGCTATGGGCAGGACCGGAGAACCTCAGTGGTTGCCTCTACTGGTCAGAGAGCTTCAAAACCCCAGCCCACCCATCCGCTACGAGGCCGCCACCGCCTGCGGCGCGCTGAACGAGGAGGAGGTGGCGTCCCATCTCGTGCCCCTTCTCCAGGACGACGACTTCCAGGTCCAGCTAGCGGCCATAGGCGCTCTGGGAGAGGTCGGGGGGGGGCTGTCCAAGCGTGCGCTGAGAAGGTGCCTGAAAAGTGGGGACTCCATCGTGGAGGACGCCGCCCGCGAGGCCCTGGAGAACATCCAGGCTATGGAAGACCCCCTGGGCTTTAACTACGAACTCTAGCATGCCTGCGTCAGCCTCCCGTATTTTTATGAAAATAGCCTGCACCCCCTCTGATGTCATTCCGAGCGCAGCGAGGAATCTAAAAATCCATGCTCTCGGATAAGCCTGCACTTGAGATTCCTCACTCCGCGAAGTTTACCCTGAGCTTGTCGAAGGTCTCCATCCGGAATGACACGCGTCGGGGACCTGTATTACCATGAAAATACCCTTCGTCATACCCGTGAAAATGGGTATCCACGACCCCGGTCCCTGGACTCCCACTTTCGTGGGAGTGACGATGGCGAGGCCATTCACAATTACCGGGAAAAGAGAGCGCCATTGGTCCACTTGACCTCCCAGGAATCGGCCCTCATAAAGGCGGGGCGCGTGGCCCGCATGGCCACTGCCGACGCCCAGGGTGCGCCTCACCTGATACCCGTTTGCTTCGCCTACGACGGCAGCTACTTCTACTCGGTGCTGGACCGCAAGCCAAAGCGCGCAGCTTTAACCAGGCTCAAGCGAGTGCGAAACATACTCTCCAACCCGAATGTCGCGCTGGTGCTGGACCATTTCGAGGAGGACTGGAGCAAGCTGTGGTACGTGCTGGTGACTGGCACGGCCCAGCTGGTCCACGCAGGAGAGGAGCACCGGCGCGCGATCGCCGTCCTGAGAGAGAAATATCCCCAATACCGGGACATGGATATAGACGAGAACCCGGTGATAAGGATAACACCAACAAGGGTCACGTCCTGGGGCGCGTTACCCCAGGGGTGAAGGACTGGACATCCCATCCCAGGGACAGGTCACGTCCTGGGGCGCGTTACCCCAGGGGGAAGAAGCGTAGCACGCCCCGGTCATGTCTCAGGCGTGCCCCGGTCCGTCATGGGTAGGCCTGCCGGCCCCAGAATCGTTTCATTGTCACCCCGAGCGGAGCGAGGGGTCTAAAATCCCGGCTGGTTGTCCTGTTGCTTTGGCCGGTACTGCCTTGATTCCGGTTCCTATCAGGCGCCGTTTTAGATTCCTCACTCCGCTTCGCTGCGTTCGGAATGACACGCGGTGGGGGCATATATTCACCCCCGCCTGGCGGCAGACACGTAGCATTGAGAATCAAACGACGCGGTCTACCGGCCCCAGAGGCGGCGAAGGCCGAAAATCTCCAGGTTGTGTCGGCTCGCGCCCTCCTGCACCAGGTCAGCCATGATCTCCCCCACCACGCTGCAAAACTTGAACCCGTGGCCCGAGAATCCAGCCGCTATGCCCACCTGGGGGAAGTCGGGGTGAAGGTCCAGAATGAAATGCTCATCGGGGCTATTGGTAAAGATGCACGTCTTCAGGGACAGGGTAGGCCCCGCTGCGTGGGGGAAATGGCGACTGGTGAAGGCCCGCAGTATATCCTCATCCTCCGGGTGAACGTCCCGGTCCATGGTCTCCGGGTCCACCGCCTGGGACAGGTGGTGGTAGCGGCCCACTTTGAAGCCGGGTATCCCGTAGGTCGGGAGTCCGTAGAACCTGCGTCGTCCACCATTACGTTGAAGACAGGGAAGACGCCGGGCTTGAAAAGCTCGCTGCGAGCCGGCTGGAACCATGCCAGCACTTGCCTTTCAGGCACTAGAAATTGGGACAGCCCAGGGACCAGGTTGGCCGCCCATGCCCCGGCAGAGATGACCAGCTTGCCTGCGACGTACTCGTCCCTGTCGGTGCGCACCTTCACGCCCTTCTCCAGGGGTTCCCATGAAAGCGCCTGCTCCCTGCCGTGTACCTCGGCTCCGAGGTCGAGGGCGGCTGTCACGTGGGCGACGATACAGCGCTCAGGAAGCAAGAAGCCGCCATCAGGCTGATGGACAGCCGCTAAATCCCTGGGCAGATTGTAGCCCGGAAAGCGGCTGTTCACCTCTTCACCGGTCATAACCTCATGGGGCAGGTGATGGAGCTCGCAGCAGGTCCTGGAGCCTTGAAAGACATCGCTGTCTTCGGGCGAGGCGTCAATGGAGCCGGTAATAACCAGAAGACGCTCCCCAAAGCCGTTCTCCAGCTGACGCCATAGCTGGTAGGCCCTCCTCAGCAGAGGCACGTATGAAGGGTCCTCATAGTAAGCCAGGCGTATGACGCGGGTAACTCCGTGGGATGAACCCATGTCGTTGGGAATGTCATAGCGTTCAATGCCGATGGCCTTCAGCCCCCGGCGGGCCAGGTGATAGAGGGTGGCGCTGCCCATGCCACCCACACCCAGGACAATGGCGTCGTATTCCTTCATTTTCCCTTCCGTTTTCCTGGCGCGAAGACTCCCAGGCGAGATGAGTACCGGCTAAAGCCCTGGAAGCTCTCCCGTGATAACGCGTATCGTTGCCAGGAAGCTTCCGGCCCGGGCGTAGTCCAGACGCCAGCGGGCCTCCTCGGGCGGCGTCCTCAGCCCCAGAGATTCTATGAGTGTATTGATGGCAGAGCCTTGACTCGCCCCCAATGCCTGGTGTGTGGCCCTGTGGGTCTCTCGAATACGCAGCTGGTAATATCCCAAGTTGCCCCTGGCGCCGATGGCCAGCAGGATAACGCCAACTATGAGGGCCGGTATGGCGGTGACAATGATAATGCTGCTCGCCGCAAGAAAGATGGCCGCGAGGATGCAAAGGGTGCCAAGGGCCATCATGGGGTGGCTTGGCTTCCGCATCAGCTCTACGGCGGCGAGTTGGTGATAGCCGATTTCGGCCACGGGCTGACTTTGCGCCCCTTCATCGTACCGGATGATGCGCTTCGACGTGGCGTAGAAGGGCTTACACTCGGATATTACCTTCTCGCCGGGCATCAGGACGTCCTGAAGGCTCAAGCCGTCACCTCCTCACTTCAGCCTCAGACCCGTTGCATAGACTATTGTACTACAAAGTGCCAGGTGTGTTGGCAACCGCCAACAGAGATTGGCCGCGCCGGGGCATCTTGACTCACTTAGTAACTATCTCAAATTAGCGAGGCTCCATAGGCGGCGGTACCAGATAAGGGCGCAAGCCAATTGAAGCAGGCCCAGGTAATTGGTGGGCTTCTTATCGTAGCGCACCAGTATCGCCCGGCACTTGGACAGCCAGCCCAGGGTGCGTTCCACCACCCACCGCCGGGCCGGGTGGGTTTTCTCGCCCGATTGGTCCAATTTCTCTTCGCCAATACGCCGGATATGAGGCTGGTATCCGGCGTCGGCGACGGTCACGTGGCCGGTGGGATTGTCATACCCCTTGTCCAGGCACAGGTTTTGGACCCCTTCCGGCCGGTCCACCACTATGCTCTCCAGCGTCGGCCTAAGGAGTTTCGTATCGTGGACATTGGCTCCGGCCACCACCACGCTCAGTGGCCCGCCCGCCCCGTCGACCAGGATGCTCTTCTTGCTCCCAGCCTTGCCCCGGTCCGTGGGATTGCGTCCAATGGCGCCCCCCCAAAACGCGCTTTTCCCATGGAGCAATCGGCCGACTGCCATTCCCAGTTTACGCCGTCCAATTCCTGGCATTCTTCGATCAAGGCAGCCCAGATGCCATCCAGTACCCCACGCTCTACCCAACGCTGGAAGGTCCGGTGGATGGTGCTGTCATCCCCCAGTTCCTTGGGCAAGTGGTTCCATTGGCAGGAACTGCGCATACGGAAGATGACCCCTTCCAGCATCTTGCGCTGGTCCACCCTTTTGCGCCCCTTCGCCTTGGGCGGGTCCAACTCCAAAATCACGGGTTCGATTCGCTCCCACAGGCCATCGGATATTTCCCATATCGTTGGCAGAGTCTCGCTCTTTCCCATCATCCACCACCACATGCGTTTCCCCTATCTTAACCGAACCCCCTACGTTTTCTCCCTTTCAGACCAATCCTATTTTGAGATAGTTTCTTAGTAGCATGGGGTAAAGTCTTTAGCAACAAGCTGTGAGGATAAGCCATGCCTATATACGAGTACGTTTGCGACACCTGCGAGTACAAGTTTGACAAGCTACAGTCCATGAACGCACGCGGGGCCGACTGCCCCCGCTGTAGCCAACCCGCCCAGCGGGCTATCTCCCTGTTCTCCGCCGTTACCACAAGCGATGACGGCTATCCAGGCTCCCTGGCCGGCATGGGAGGTTGCGGCGCCTGCGCCGGCGGTGGCTGTGCCTGCTCCGTAGGTTAGGGCCGGCTTACTTTATCCTGAGCATCCAGGCCGCCTTCCGGGGACTGGGCTATCGGGAAACCGGGGCCGACGCTCAGCGGGGGACCCCGGGATGCCGCAAGAGGGGTTTCCGGCCCCTGCGCATGTGCCGGCGCCGGAGGGCAAGCCAGCCCCCCGACACCCCAGCCAGCGCCACGGCCTGCCCCACGGTTGCCAGTCCCACGAAAAGGGTCGCGTCGAACCAGAACCCCTGGGGGAACAACATCACCAGATAGTCCCTCCTGGGGTCCAGCATCCAGAAGTCGTTGGCGAAGCTCACCCGGTGAAAGAGCAGGAAGAGGGAATCGAACCCCACCAGGGCAATCAGGCCGACCAGCACGATTAACCCCAGGGTCAGGCCGCTGCCCCACAGGATGTGCCTGGAAAGAGCAGGAGCAAAAAGCCGCCGCCGGGCGAAGAAGCCCACCCCCACGAAGCCAAGGATGTACACCGCCGCGGCCGCCTCCGCCCCATAGACGCCCCATATCAGACGCTTCACGTCGCGCATGTGCAGCACTTCCCGCTCGTTGAATAGCTCCCTCTCCTCACCGAAAACCTCTGCGCGTATCTCCAGGGGTTCCCTGGTGGAGTTGAAGTACCCCTTGATCTGGCGCGCGACCGCCATAAGCCCATCCTCTTCTATGCCGGTCACGCCGGATATGTGGTACTTGTCGAACCCGTGCCGGTAGAGGCGCAGGTCATTTACCGCCCAGGTCACGCTGACGGTAACGAGGAGGAGGGGAATGGCTATTATGAAGAGGACGACCAGGACCCGGCCCCCCGCTTTTAGCCCGATGCTCCTGGAGGACATGGATATACGTTAACACCTCCAACCTTGCCATTCAACCGACCGCCTTTATATAATGCGCCCACGGGAGCGGCCACGCCTCGACTCGCATTTAAGGGAGTAATGAGTGAATGGAAAACGAGCTTGACACTTTCCAGGCCCTTGTTGACATCGTCGAGCGTCTGAGGTCCCCCGGAGGTTGTCCCTGGGACCGGGAGCAGACCCACGTTTCCCTCAAGCGCAACCTCCTCGAGGAATGCTACGAAGTGCTGGAGGCTATAGATTCAAACGAACCCTCGAAGCTATCGGAGGAGCTTGGGGACATTCTGGTTCAGGTGGCCTTTCACTGCCAGATGGCCGGAGAAGCCCAGGAGTTCCAGGCAAAGGATGTGCTTGCCAGAATCAACGAGAAGCTCATCCGCCGCCATCCCCACGTCTTCGGCGACGCCGTTGCGTCGGACGCTCGCGAGGTGGAGCGCAACTGGGAGAAACTCAAGGAGCAGGAAGGGGCCAGAAGGACGCCGGTGGAGGGTATCCCCGGGGAGCTGCCGGCCCTGGCCTACGCCCAGCTGATGCAGGACAGGGTGTCCAGGGCCGGCTTCGAGTGGGAGGACGTGTCGGGGGTGTTGGACAAGGTGGTCGAGGAAGCCAACGAGCTGAAGAACGCCCCCACCGAGGAGCAGAAGGGCCGGGAGATGGGGGACTTGCTCTTCACTGTTGTCAACCTTGCCCGGTGGATGGGCATCCACGCGGAAGACTCCCTGCGCCAGGCCAACACCCGCTTCCAGGGTCGCTACGCCACGATGGAGGGTCTGGCCTCTGAGCGCGGCCTCGACTTTCGCCAGCTTCCCCTGGGGGACAAGGAAGCCCTATGGCAAGAGGCGAAGGCGATGGAGGGGGATTAGGGTAGGGGTGGAGATGAGGTACGCGTAAAGAGATTAAGAATGACCGGTTGGTCGTTCAGGCGATTAAGCTCTTCACGTACCCGATAAATTCACCGCGTCTTTCGCTATTTGCCAAGGTCTCGATAAGATTGAAGTCTTGGTTGACGAGCCTATCATCATCTATGCGTCGCCGTACCTCAGTTGTAATCATGCTTGCCAGGTAGACGTTCATGACGCGACTGTTCTCCCGAACAGCTTCCTCAAAGGACTTTTTCGCCGCGCCATAACGTTCGAGAGCTCCAGCCGGGTCAAGACCATATTTGACTTCGATGGTGGCGACCAGCGTATCCCGACTGTTGCGGATAGACACATCAGGTTCACTGCTGAAAGTAATGGCATAGCCAGTGGTAGTGGTGAATCCTCGAATATCCTCGATGGAAGGAATGCCATCCGAGGGCGTTACCACCGAGTTGTCCAGCCTGATGATATTCTTGATTAGTTCCCCTTCCGCTAAACTGCCTACCAACAATGCCTTTACTCGTCGGCTCCCTTCACTCCCGATTTCATTCCGCCAAGAACCGTTTATCTGTGTGCCAAAGTTAAGCAGAGCAGCAACTCTGGCGTTCTCCAATGTCCAATTAGAGTCAGATTCCACAAGTAGATAAATGAGGCTATTTAAAACATGAGCTATGCGCTGGGCTTTTGGCTGGCTTAAATTGGAGCTTGAGCCTTCTTCCAAGTTCTTCGTTGAAGAGGCAGCTAATCGCTGGAGGCCCTTCTGGGGCAGAAGCGCCAGACAGCGGTAATATGCTATGAGAGGTGGAACCTGCCTGATTGCTTCGGGATGGCAGAACACGAGAGCGGGGGATATTCCCTTGCCCCGAATCTGTCGCCACACTACATCAGAAATTCCTAGCTCTTGCAATTGGTGCCATTCTAAGTCAGCGGAGACCGCTTGTTGTTCAGCCAATGTTAGTAATGTCGTCCACTGCGAGTGCACACGGTAGAAGAACGATGAGCGAAGTGTATATCGGGCCCTCTCCGCCTCTCGATGAAGGTCCGGCTGGGTCATAGCTTTCTCCACACCACAACGCTTTCCCTCACTGGAACACGCCCGTATTTGCCCATCTGCTGGGAGCTGTTGCCCTTGTAACGGGCAACTATAATTTTCTCTGAGATAAAACCGTGACGATCCGCAATCTCAGACAAGATCAGGTCAACAGGAATCATCTCCCCTTCAAACCGAACGTTATCTACTACCAGAGCTACTCTAGCGCCTGGAGCTAACACCCTGGCCCATTCACTGATAGCCTTTTCCATATCCACGAAGTAGCTCGTAATCATGAAAGGTATACGCGGATTATTGAGCTTCATAAATTTAAGGTTTGTAACTACTTCGGCCACTGCCGGGTGGGATGGGGTATCTCCGGCAGAGGTTTTGGATTCTATATGAGAACGGAGAATACCAAACCGAATGGCCTTCAGGTCCTCGAAATTCTTTACAAAGTGGAAACAGAGTTCCAGACAGTAGCTTCTGGTATAGTCGTAACGGTTCGCATAGGGAGGAGAGGTAATGAGGATGGTCGGGGCTTCGGGGAACTCTATCGCTCTCAGGTCACGAGTGTCAGCTTCGCAAACTACAGGCAACCCGCCCATGTTGCCGTTTAGGTCCTGCCACATCTTACTCGCTAGAATGAGGTCCGTCTCTGCTTGGAGGACCTTCTTCGATAGAGTGTCATCAGGATGCGCTATTTTTTTATCCCTTTTTAACCTGAGAAACTGGCCGTCGTTGGATGTGTAGCTCGCGGACTCCAGAATGGAAAAGAACAAAAGAAGGAAGACCTCCAGAAAGGGTGGTTCCAAACTGTCAATAGCCGTTTTCCACTTCCGGAGGCGTATGAGTACGTCTTCGTGAAATGCCAGGGCGAGGATAGGCACGTCCTTGGCTATGGCGCTGGGTGGAGAAGCATCTACCTGATTCTTCAGCTTTTCAAAGGTCCTGGCGATGTCTCCCTCTCTAACCTGGAAAAACAAGGGTAGAGCTTTGGCAACAAAAGCCGCTATGGGCAACTTTTCGATGCCAACAGACGGTATCTGCCGGAGCATGGAAGCAAACAGGCTCGTCCCCATGCCGGCAAAAGGGTCGAATACCACGTCCTTTTGCGGCTTAGCATCAAAGTAGTCCAGAAAACGATTTACAAACCCCAGAGAAAAGGCTTCCTTGTAACGGTATAACCCGAGAAGAGGTACAGACTTGTTGCCCACATATGATACTAATCTGCCAAGTTTAAGGTCCTCATGGATAATGGTCTTATATCTGGACTCAATTTGCGCGCGCTCGGAGTTGAGGCTAAAGGGTGTGATTGCCAGTCCCTCCGCTTTGCTGACTCCAATCTCCTCGATCAAAATCGCTCCTTGGCAGAAAGTTCATCAGGATTGTAGCATGAGCGTTCTATGGAGAACATCTTCATTTCAGGCGCTTGAGATCACTCCTCGTCCCGCAAGCCCTCCAGCAGGTGGGACGGGTCCATGTAGTAAAGCCCCCCCGCCAGGACGCGCTCAACCGCCGAGACAACCCCCTCCGCTGACGTAGGGCCGCCGACACGACGACCCATTAAGCGCTGCACCAATGGTCGCCTCGGCGTCACCCTTATGGGCCTGCGACGCGCCCTGCCCAGCCCTGCTGCCAGGTCCAGGGCCGTGTCGAAGTCGCCCAGCTCGTCCACCAGACCCCGCTCTCTAGCGCCCCTTCCGGTGAAGACCTCCCCCGTGGCGAGCTCCCTCACCCTCTCCTCATCCATACCTCTGCCCGCCGCTACCACCCGGACGAAGCTGTCATATATCTCGTCAATGAGCGCGTTAAACTTGCCCTCCTCCTCCGATGTGGGACTGCGCCAGAAGCCGGTCATATCCTTGAGCCGGCCTCCCTTGTACACGGAGAAGCTCACCCCCAGCTTCTGGAGTAGCTGCTGGAGCACGGGCCTCAAATATAGCACGCCTATGGAGCCTACCAGGGAGGAAGGCAGGGCGACGACCTTGGTGGCTGCGCAGCTAATGTAGTATGCGCCGGAAGCTCCCGTCCCCTTTATGTAGGCCACCACGGGCTTCTCCTGCGCAACTCTGGCCAGGCTGTGGTAGAGAAGCTCCGAGGCGGAGGCGGTCCCGCCGGGCGAGTCCACCTCCACTATCACCGCCTTGAACCGTTTGTCCCTGCGAAAGCTGTCGAAAATGCTCGAATACTCCCGGACCCTCTCACCCCCGCCTATAACCCCGGATAGCTCTACCACCCCCACGCCGGAGCGTCCGAGAAAAGGCACTGCCATTACCCATCTCCTGTCAGGTATTTCTGACTCTATTTTACGATACTCGCAGAGGGCTTTTCCCCAGACCCAGCATCGGAGTTGTTTCATTCTCGAAGTTAGGTGAATACAAGCCCTCGCCACACGTCATTCCGAACGGGTCCCTTCGACAAGCTCAGGATAAACTTCGCGGTGAGGAGTCTAGAATGGCGTCTAACAAAGACCGGAATCAAGGCAGTCCCGTCCAAACCAGGACCGCGGTCAGCCAGGATTTTAGGCCCCTCGATTCGCTCGGAGCCTGCCCCTGGCTTGAACAGGGGGTGACAATGAAACGACCCTGCCTGCCGGAGGGACGAGCTATGGCTTTTCCAGTCCGAATCCGGCATTGGGCGCAGGGGCGTTTGAGGCGGTCCGGGTTAGGAGATACCCCGGGGAGATAGCTGGAAGGGAGGGTCAAGGACGGGCATGGGCACCTCTATCACCACTGGGCCGTCACTCTTCAGTGCCCTTCTGAGGGCGTCTCCAAGCTCGCCAGGACCCGAAAGTCGGACTCCCGTCGCCCCGAAGGACTCCGCCATGCTGGCGAAGTCGGGATTGTGGAGCCTGGTTCCGTAGACCCTGCCCTCGAAACGTTTCTGCTGGTCAGCGAGGGAAGCGCCGAAGGAGCTATTGTTGAATACCAGTGTCACCAGGTTGACGCCTTCCTGAACGGCCGTAGCCAGGTCCGGTATGCCATACATGAAGCCGCCGTCGCCGCATATCGCCACCACCTGCCGGTCCGGATTGCCAATCTTGGCGCCGATGGCAGTGGGGAAGGCGAAGCCGAGGGTGGCGAAATAGGAGGAGGTGAGGTACGAGCGGGGCTTGAGTACGGGAAAGGCCAGGTGACTCCAGTACCCCACGTCGGTGGTGCCGCTCACCACAATGGCGTCGTCCTCCAGCTCGCGGCGCAGCGTCTCGATGACCTCCACCTGCAATGGGGCCATCGCCCTAATCTCGCTGTATGCCTCCTCTTTGATGGCTGACCCCTCGCTGCGAGTCCATTCGCTGGCAGCGGCGCTACCACCCAGTTCCGACAGAAGCTCCCGCAGGCCAAGCCGGGCGTCCGCTGCGATCTCCACCTCAGTAGCATGGTTTTTGCCAAGCTCTTCGGGGTCCGCGTCTATGTGGATGAGCTTCTGGTGCTGCTGAAAAGCCCAGGGGACATCGGGCGCGAGGTGAAGGCGACTTCCCACGGCCAGGATCACGTCGGCCTGGGGCATGGCGTGGTAGCTGGCCCCGTGGCCGTAGTAGAAGGCCCCCAGGGATAGGGGATGGTCTTCGGGTATGATACCCTTGGCCTGGGCCGTCGTTATGACGGGGGCGTTGAGGGCGGATGCAAGCTCCACAATCTCCTGGGAGGCATCGGCGGCCATAGTGCCGCCCCCTGCCCAGATGAGGGGGCGCCGGGCGTTGGACAGAAGCTCCGCCGCCGCCTTTATTCTATCTAGGTCGGGGCCTTGCCTGGGGAAGACCTCCGCCTCGGGTAGCTCCACCTCTGCCGACGAAGGAAGAACGTCCCAGGGTATCTCCAATTCCACGGGCCGGGGCCTGCCAGTGCGCAAGTACCTGGTGGCCTGGTGAAGAGAGTTGGGGATTTCCTCCACCTCCAACACACGGGCGCACCACTTGGTGATGGGCGAGAAGACGTCCAGCTGGTCTTCTATCTCGTGCAAGGCCCCCCTCTTCTTGCCCAGGTTGTAGCTCTCCATCTGGCCGCTGACCAGCAGGACCGGCGAAGAGGCGGCGTAGGCGGTGCCTAGGCCGGCCGTAGCGTTAAGAGCGCCGGGGCCGGGCACCACCAGTCCCACGCCCACCTTTCCCGTGGTACGGGCATAGCCGTCGGCCATGTAGGTGGTGGACTGCTCGTGGCGCACCGTCACCAGGCGTATGCCAGGCTCCTCCTGGAGGGCGTCGAACAGGGTCATAATCTGGACGCCGGGCAGCCCGAAGATTACCTCGGTCCCCTCTCTTACCAGGGAGCGCACCAGAGCCTGGGCGCCCGTCATACTAGCCATATATCACCTCATATTGTCTCAGGCAGTGGTGTTTTCCTGGGGATGGTCACTGTGCCTGCTCCGGCCCTGGGCACTCCGGGGCCGACTCTCGGATACTACCTCACAGCCAGGGCCTAGTCAAGGCGCTGTTGACGTGTCCCCGTGGGGCTAAAGACCGGTGCTCTGGGTCTATCTATACATGCCCATCCAGGTTTATAATAGGACTCTGCGGGGTGTAGCGCAGCGGCTAGCGCGCCACGTTCGGGACGTGGAGGCCGGTGGTTCGAATCCACTCACCCCGACTTGACCCATAGCGGCGTTTCCGCGACGCCGGCAGACTCGGCTGGCGTCAGACAGGTCCTCGAGGAATCGCCCATTTAGGCCCTATCTGAAAACGGGTGTGAGTATGGCATACGATAGGAATTCGATCGCGAACAATGAAGTCGTCGTTGGCATACAAGACCACGGCAGGACTTCCGACTGGACAATGATTACCTACGAAGACAGAAATTTCATGGAATCCGATTTGGTGGACTACCAGATTGCCGTTAATTTCTTGGAAAGTGAAAGAATTCACAACCAAGCGAAGACCAACAGCTTCACCGGAAAGAAGGACCTGGACGAGGTCTTTGAATCGGAAAGTCCAAACGTATACAGAGCTTTCTACGAAAGTCACGTGGACCAGAGGAAAGCGCGCAAAGTGCTGGAAGAAAGGTTCGGCGAGCGTTTTGGGAGCCTGTATGATGTCCTATCAACGAACAGCCATGCGGGAAAGCTCTACGAATCTATGAGGAACGAAAGGAGAAGGCACCGGCCCTGGAGAAGAGGTTTCAAAGGCCCTTATCGTACTACAATTAACGGCGCGCCCTCCGTCATCATAGGGTACGACCACCTGGACGGCGCAGCCAAGGTAGCAAAAGGCGATTCGGATGTTGACGTCCACGGCTATGACGAGACCGCATCCCACGGCGGGCTGAGAGGGAATTGGGCGTTGCAATTGGGGGTGAAAAACTCCCAGATTATGATCCACGGCTCGGCAATGCTGAAAGTCAACGGCCATCGCGGTGATTTTTCGTTCCACGCTTACATCGCACCGGAAGATATGCACATCAGCTATGAAGACGGCATTCCGGTCATACCCGACGAGTTGCCCTACATTCTAGTCAATGGCTTATACGTATCCATATATATTTCTGAAGACCCCAAAAATGTAGGTAGATTCAAGGACCACGAAAAGGATTGCAGGTTTGTCAACAAACTGGAGGAGGATATTCTGGCATCCAATGTTGTGGGAATCCCCATCATAAATTCGGGCAGCACCATAGCCAAGACTACAGTTGACGGGAAGAAATTGAAGGTCTTGGGACGCCCGCGCGTTTGGTCCGAAAGCCTTGTCATCACAAGGGCCAACTACGAGAGAGGGCCTAAAGGCGACCAGGTAAAGAAGGTTATCAGCCCTGACGGTCTGGACCCGCGCATTTGGACCGACGAAGAGAGATTGGAAGAAGCCGGAAAATATCTGGACTCTGAAGTCCTTCCGAATCTGGCGGGCCAGTGGGAAGAGAGACCCGACAAGGAGCTTCTTCTCATTCCAAACTCAGTAAGGCAGATTTCGAGGTATTAGATTGCGTCGAGCAAGACCCTGACTATTTTCCGCTCCAGGTCTATCCCCATCTGCCTGACTATGTACTCCGGCCCCACGTCGCCCAGGGACACCAGGTACACAACTCCCAGGAGCCTCTCCATGCGAAAGTCTACGATGGTGGAAGAGATTGGCCCGGCGTATCTGGTCTGGAGCGTGTGAAGCCCTACCGCCTCGTCGGAGAAACCCTCAAACTCCAGCCGGTCGGCGCTTACAATCTGCTGGCCGTGGCCAAGCTCCTGCCCCACGGAACGCTGGAACTCTCCCACGAATTTGTCATTCATCCAGCGCGATACTTCTTGCCCGTCGTGGAAGAGATGGACGACGGTCGCCACTATAATGTTCGACCCGGGCTGAAGGGCTTCGGGTTGAAGGTTGCTGACGAACTCGCGGATATACCCGTTAATCCGTCCGGTGGCCCTCATCTCCTCGGTCGTGCTACCCGGCAGCCCCTGGTCTACCATAGTCTCGTTGTCCAGGACCCCGTCTCTGGCAATCTGGAACCCGCGAAACTCGGGGGGCAACTCATCCCTGTCCAGCACCATCCTGGACAGGGCCTCTTCGTTGATGGCTTGAGCCGCGCGATGGAGAGCCTTTGACAAAGTTGCCTCCTTTCCACCGGGTCCACCAGGACTCGCAGGCATTCCGGTCCCTATATGACCCTTCCCCGTCGGCAGGGCCTTTCCATTGTCACCCCCTGTTCAAGCCAGGGGCAGTCTCCGAGCGGAGCGAGGGGTCTAAAGACCTGGCCGGTCGCGGTCTTGTTCTGGCTGGCGCTGCCTTGATTCCGGGTTTTGTTAGGCACCATCTCAGATTCCGCACTCCGCTTCGCTCCGTTCGGAATGACACGAGGCGGGGGGCAGGGGCATGGCCTACCGCTCCGGCGTCTCCTCTTTGGCTATGAAGCTTCCCTCGACGTTGCGTACGTCGAAAGCCCCGCTCTCTATGAAGATGGCGCGGGCCTGGGGGGCGTCCCTATGGTCCACGCGCGCCGCCAGGGCGAAAACTCCCTGGGACAAATACTTTTCGTACCGGTGGGCCACCTGGGACTCAAGTCCGCGGCTCGACCCTATGACGGCGCCCATCATTCCCCCAAGAAGGGCGCCGATCTTCCACAGGGTGCTGGCCAGGAACACCTGTGTCCCCCATGAATCGAAGACCAGCAGCACACATATCAGGACTGGCACCTCCACCACGCAGGAACCGATGAGCGCCCCCCGCAGGGCAACAGGCCACGTTCCCTCGGGAATCTCCATCAGCCGCCCCAGGCGAACATGGCGCAGTGGCGAAAGCGCGCCGGGTCCGGTCACCGGCTCTCTGCTGACCAGGTCCAGGTCCGAAGGGGCATACCCGACGGCCTGTACCATCTGCGCCGCCTCGACCAGGCTCTCTTCTCTCAGGAAGAGACCTACCACTTGCTCTCGCATAGACTCTCCGCAATTCCCGCGCTCGGTACGAAGCCGCCGGAGGCCCTTTGGACAGTCGCGGACCTATCACTGGGCCGGTCCGCACGAGACCTCGACGATTCGAGCTGGCCCGCGCACGGAAGGACAGGCCTGGAAACGAACCCTACGATAGCACGAAGGTTGCAACGCGTCAACAAACCTCTTCGCCGGAGCAGGGTCATTTAAAGGGTCATTTAATTGTCACCCCCTGTTCAAGCCAGGGGCAGGCTCGGAGCGGAGCGAGGGGTCTAAGGTCTTGGCCGACTGCGATCTTGTCCTGGCCGGTACGGCTTGATTACCGTTTTTGTCAGGCGCCACTTTAGATTCCTCACTCCGCTTCGCTGCGTTCGGAATGACACGCGGCGAGGTCTGTATTCACCTAACTCCGAGAATGAAACGGCCCTGCTATATACCGAGACGTACAGGCTACTCCGGTCGCCCGGCGTAGTATAATGCTGCTGACTGGGGTATCGGGATACCCTTCGGCTATCAGCGCCCGAAGCTTGCCCAAAACTTGCCCAAAGCTTGCCCAAAGCTTGAAGGAGGAAAGGCCATGCCAGCAAGGACGGGAGAGGAGTATGTTGCAGGTCTGCGAGAGCAGGCCCCGGAGGTGTACATCCACGGCGAGCGGGTGGAGGACGTGACTGCGCACCCCGCTTTGCGTAACGGGGTGCGCACGATGGCCAGCCTTTATGATATGCAGAACGACCCCATGCTGCGAGAGGAGATGACCTACGTATCTCCCACCACCGGCGACAGGGTGGGGCTATCCTTCATCATTCCCCGGACCATCCCCGAGCTGGAGCAGCGCCGCAGGATGATGTCCCATTGGGCACGCGTCAGCTGCGGCATGATGGGGCGCACCCCCGACTTTCTGAACGTCAGCATCATGGCTATGGCCGCGGCGGGAGACTACTTCGCCCAGAACCGCCCCGAGTTCAAGCAGAACATCCAGCGCTATTATGAATACATCCGAGAGCATGACTTGGTCCTCACCCACACCCTCGTGAACCTGCAACGCAGCCGGTCCCCCCTCGCCACCCCCCTGGAGGACAGGACAGACGTGGCCCTCTCCCTGGTCAAGGAGACGGACGCCGGGATCGTAGTCCGGGGCGCGCGGGTGCTGGCCACGCTGGGCCCCCTCTCCGACGAGATAGCCGTCTACCCTGCACGGTCCCACCGGCTGCCCGGAGGCGCCCCTGAGCGCTACTCCTTCGCCTTCTCCATACCCTGCAATACCCCCGGGGTGAGATTCCTCTGCCGGGAGAGCTTCGACCTGGGCCGCTCCCATTTCGACCATCCCCTGGGTTCCCGGTTCGAGGAGATGGACGCCATAGTCTTCTTCGACGACGTGTTGGTTCCCTGGGAGCGGGTCTTCCTGCTCGGCGACCTGGAGCTTTGCAACAACATGCCCATGAGCACCAACCAGTACACCCACTCAGGACACCAGGTCGTGACGAAGAACGTCGTCAAGTGCGAGTTCATCCTGGGCCTCGCCAGCCTCATGGTCCAGACCCTTGGCTCCGGACAGCTGCCCCAGGCGCAGGAGATGATTGCCGAGGTCATTGAAAACCTGGTTGTCACCAAGGCGTGCCTCCGCGCCGCAGAGGTTGACGCCAGCGTGGACCAGTGGGGCGTCATGCGCCCTTCGCCGGAGCCTTTGATGGTGGCCCGCAACCTGTTCATACGCATGTACCCCAGGATGGCGGAGATACTTCACCTCCTGGGGTCCAGCAGCCTCATGGCCCTCCCCACCGAGGCAGACCTCCAGGGGCCTCTGGCTGCGGAAGTGGGGCGCTACCTGGAGACGGACGCCGCATCCGCCCAGGACCGCATCAGGCTGTTCCGCCTGGCCTGGGACGCGTGCTGTAGCTCCTTCGCCTCCAGGCAAGTGCTGTACGAGCGCTTCTTCCAGGGCGACGCCCTGCGCAACGCTGTCATCCTCTGCAACCTTTACGACAGGGAGTCCCCGACAGAGTGGGTAAGGGAGTTCTTGGACCAAGAATAAAAAACTTATCAAAAACTGATTGATCAAACACTTGAAATCGTCTCAAAAGTCTTGTTAGTCTCACCCCGATGATAGTGAGGTAGGGCAGGCGGGGTAGACCTGCTGTTCTTGCCACTCATGCGCCGGACCACCGGCGTCAACTAGAGCAATCCCGGGACAAGGTCCTCCGGACCGGGGTAGCCACCAGATCAGGCTCCATATACTGTGGGGAGCAGGCTGCACCATCACCAAGAGGGATAACCTATTATTCCTCGAACCCGTCCCGCAACCTCCCCC
This sequence comes from Dehalococcoidia bacterium, assembly GCA_965197405.1. GTDB lineage: Bacteria > Chloroflexota > Dehalococcoidia > Lucifugimonadales > JAGWBF01. The sequence goes on from OZ240206.1 coordinate 1,037,571, forward strand.
CCACGTCCCAGGGCACAATTCCAGGAGAGGGAACGAAAGATATTCGTGGAAAAGGTCCTTGATTTTTGGGTGGCGGAGCCTCAATTCCCGGAGACCCCGACAGTTCCGGTCCCTAAAGAGGAAACGAAAGTGGAGGAAGGCTTCTTACATAAGGCGGTGCTCCTTCGTGAAACGGTTCGGCATCTGACGGTGCGGCCAGGGGGAGCGTACATAGACTGCACTGTTGGCGAAGGCAGCCACTCCTCCGCTATCCTCCAGGCGGCCATGCCAGGGGGCCGGCTCTTGGGCATTGACCTGGACCCCCAGACGCTGGAACGCGCCCGCCGCCGCCTTCAGCCCCATCAGACCCATGAGGGCTCCTTCACGCTGGTCAAAGGCAACTACACGCAAATGGCAGAGTTGGCCCGCACCTCGGGACTCCCGGACCCGGACGGCATCTTTCTGGACCTGGGTCTGTCGTCCCTCCAGTTGGAAAACCGGGGACGCGGCTTCAGCTTACTGAGGGATGGTCCCCTGGATATGCGCTACGACCCGGAAGCGCCCCTGACTGCCGCTCACATCGTGAATAGCTACCCTGTCAATGAGCTGGCCAGAGTTATATCCCTTTATGGTGAGGAGCGCAGGGCCCGGTCTATCGCGACGGCCATAACGCAACGCAGACCGTTGAGAACGACCCTGGAGCTGGCAGACCTGGTATCCAGAGTCTGCGGCGGACGCAGAGGCAGAATTCATCCGGCGACGCGCACGTTTCAGGCGTTGCGTATAGCGGTAAACGCGGAGTTGGATAACGTAAAAGCGGGGCTTCAGCAAGCCATCAGACTGTTGAGGCCCGGAGGAATGCTGGTAGTAATTAGCTATCACAGCCTGGAGGACCGGATAGTCAAGGAGACCATTTCCCAGGAGGCCAGGGGATGTATCTGCCCTCCGAGAGCGCCTATATGCACCTGTAGGCACACACCCTCCCTGAAAATCATATCCAGGAAGGCGGTCAAGCCGTCGCCGGAGGAAGTCAGGGAAAATCCTCGGAGCAGAAGTGCCCGCATGCGGGTAGCCCAACGCCTTCAGGGAAGCAATTACGTCACCCCGGAAAACCGGGGAGAAAAGGTGGAGTAATGGCTAGAGATGCGTTCTACACAGCCATAGATCTGGGCACCACAAAGGTGTGTACCATCATTGCAAAAATCGGGGCGGAGGGCGAACTAAAGGTCCTTGGAACGGGGATTGTCCCCTGTCAGGGTATACAAAAGGGCCGAGTGGAGAGTATCCCCGAGACCCAGGATGCGGTCAAGGCTTCCCTTGAAGCAGCGCAACGGTACCTGGGTCGAAGCATCTCCTGGGCCTATCTCGGAGTTACAGGGAACCATATATCCTGCATCAACACTACGGGTGTCCTGAGAAGCTCCAGAGAGAACGGGGCTATCTCATCTCTGGACGTGCAAAACCTGATTGAGTCCTCCTATCCCGACGTGGCCGATAGCAAGGAGGTATTGCACGTCATCCCCATGAGCTACGCGGTGGACGGGCTGACCGGCGTGAGAAATCCCCTGGGACTCCACGCCGACAGGGTGGAGGTGGAGTCCCACGTGGTGCTTGGTGATGCGCCCACTATCAAGAACCTGGTCAAGGTGGTGGAGGCGTGCAAGCTCTCGGTAAGGAGTCTCGTCCTTCAGCCCCTGGCTGCCGGCGAGGCCGTGCTCACCGAGGACGAGCGAGAAATAGGGACCGTGCTGGTGGACATCGGGGGTGGAACTACCGACGTGATGATCTACAATACGGGAAGTCCCTGGTACACCGCCGTTATACCTGTGGGGGGCAATCAGCTCACCCGGGACCTTTCCATAGCTCTCGGGTCGCCCTTCTACATAGCCGAAGACCTGAAGGTCAGGTGGGGCCATGCCATACCCGACGCGGTGGCATCCGATGAGGAGATATACATTCCAGGCTTCCAGGGACAGCCCCGGCGCGCGGTGAGGCGACGCGCTATGTGCCAGCCTCTTCACGAGCGACTCACAGAGACCTTGAAGCTGATATTGCTCCAGCTGAGGCAGGCCGGGCTGAGGCAGTTGCCGCCGGGGGGAATGGTGATAACCGGAGGGACGGCGGACATGCCGGGGCTTCAGGACCTTATAAGGGAGCTCACAGGCGCCAACAGGGTGCGTATAGCCCATCCGGCGGGCATTATGGGGCTGCCATCCCAGCTCAAGAAGCCCGCCTTTTCCACCAGCGTGGGCACCCTGCTGTGGGGCATCAAGCATCAGGGCGAGAAGCGCTCCTACAGGAATGGGGACCAGACCCTCAAAGGTCGAAGCTTCCTCCCAGGACAAAAGTCTCTCGCGCACCGATTCGGTAGAAAGACGGAGGGAGCCTCCACATAGAGTACCAGGGTAAAGCAAAATGAAGACAAAGCAATCACAATATTGAGATGTGAGGAGGGAACGATGGTTTCTAGGGAAATGGGACTCCCAGAGGAGGAAAACTGGCAGGACATGGACTTGCAGGCATTGGGGCAGCGGCCCCCCGGCACCCCTCTGATAAAGGTGGTGGGTGTTGGAGGTGGGGGGTCTAACGCCATCAGCCGGATGTTCAAGGAAAAGCTGTCCTTTGTTGATTGCTATGCCGTTAATACCGACGCCCAGCACCTGGAGCGCTGCGATGTGACCCACCGGCTGGCTATAGGTCAGAATCTCACGCGGGGACTGGGCGCCGGAGCTAACCCCGATCTGGGGCGCCAGGCGGCCGAGGAGAGCAGGGAGGAGTTGGGGAAAGCCCTGGAAGGGGCGGATATGGTCTTCCTGGCTGTGGGGATGGGCGGGGGGACGGGCACCGGGGCGGCGCCAGTGATCGCCCAACAAGCGAAAGAAGCTGGCGCCCTCACGGTGGCAGTGGTAAGCAGGCCCTTCTCCTTCGAGGCGTCCGTACGGCGCAAGAACGCCGATGAGGGCATCGCCCGCCTGAAGGACCAGGTAGACACCCTGATTGTGATTCCCAACGACTGCTTGCTCCAGATGGACCGGCAGAAAGAACAGACCTTCAGTTGGGAAGACGCGCTCAAGATGGCTGATTCGGTGCTCCACCAGGGAATCCAGGCCATCGTTGAGGTGGTGACCACCACCGGGGAGATAAACGTAGACTTTGCCGACGTAAAGGCAATCCTCAGCAATGCCGGCCAGGCCTGGCTGGCCATAGGCAAGAGCAAGGGCGAGACCAGGGCCAAGGACGCAGCCAAGCAGGCCACCAAGAGCCCTCTGCTGGACATTGCCATCGAAGGGGCCAAGCGTATCCTGTTTGTCGTCACCGGAGGCAGCAACCTCAGCTTGAAGGAAGTGCGGGAAGCCGCCGACGTTATACAGGAGATGGCCGACCCCGAGGCCAACGTCATATTCGGTACGTCCAGGGACCAGAAGCTGGACGATGAGGTGAAGGTAACCATGGTCGCAGCCGCCTTCCCCATACCCCAAGAGAGTCTGGACCAGAGAGATGAGGAGCTACGAAAGCTGCTGAAGGACGCCGTTCCGGAAGAAGGGGAGGACCTCGATATACCAAGCTTTCTCAGGAGGCAGTCCGCCCAGAGAAACAGGGGAATCTTCAGATAAAGCTCTCCTGAGCCTGGCGAGGGAGCCGCAGCATCCTCAAGCTCGAGGAATATTCCCGGCCCCTGGGTAGTACTAGATAGGTCAGTTTTTACAAGAAGAAGGAAAGGGACCGGGAACCTTTTGAGGCCGCCCAGTTGATAGGGGCGGCCTCTCGATTTTCACGCCTGCGGCTATCCAATACGGCTATCCGGAACTAAGGTACGGTCATAGGATCATGGGAAGCAGAGCAGCAGGGTTTTTCAATTGTCACGCCGAGCGGAGCGAGGGGTCTAAAGTCCGGCTGGTTGCAGGGTTTTTCTGACCGGTAATGCCTTGATTCCGGTTTTTGCTAGGCGCCATTTTTAGATTCCTCACTCCACTTCGCTCCGTTCGGAATGACACGAGCGGTGGGGCCTGCCTGTCGCAGGCAGGTATACGTTCACTTAACGTCGAGAACTGAAAGACCTGAAGCACAGCAGGGAGGATGTTGACATATCAGGATGGGATGAGCATACTTAGGGCGGCGATAGCCGCGAAGGCCTCCCGGGCGAGCCAAGAGGAGCAGCGCGGGACATCTTCAGACCCCAGTAAGTTGAGCGGGTTTTCTACACACGAAACTCAGGAGGGTGCGCATGAGCAGCTACAGGATTATATCATCGGACAATCATGTCATGGAGCCGGCGGACCTGTGGACCAGCAGGGCTGCGAGCAAGTTCGCCGATCGGGTCCCACGTCTTGTCCATGAGCCGGAAAACGGCGCCGACTTCTGGTGGTGCGAGGACTGGAGGATAGTCGGTCTTGGGCCGGCAACGCAAACGGGCATGAGGTTTGAAGAGCCGGAAAAGCTGACCCCGATGCACACGCAAGACGAGATACGGCTTGGGGGCTACATACCCGAGGAACACATCAAGGACATGGACATTGACGGGGTGGACGTCAGCATAGTCTATCCCACCGTCGGACTGCTGCTGTACAGCGTGCCGGATACCGAGCTCCTGTCGGAGCTATGCCGGGCGTACAACGACTGGCTGGCCGAGTTCTGCAAGGCCTTTCCCAAGCGGCTCAAGGGCATCGCCATGATAAATATAGACGACGTACAGGCGGGCATAAACGAGCTGGAGCGCAGCCACAAGATGGGCCTCTCGGGAGGCATGATCACGGTGTACCCTCTTGAGGACAGGAGGTACTTCCTGCCGGAGTACGACCCGCTGTGGTCGGCGGCTGAAGACCTGGGTATGCCCCTCGGCCTCCACATCGCCACCAACCGTCCGGGCGCGGGCCAGGAGTTCGGGAGCGCAGGCAGGGCGGGGCTTGACTTGACGCCCTCCTTCATATGCAACGCGGACCACTGGATTCGCATGTCCCTTGGCGATATGATTTTCAGCGGCGTGTTCGAGCGTCACCCCAAGCTTCAGGCAGGGTCCGTGGAAATGGAGCTATCCTGGATTCCCCACTTCCTGGACAGGCTGGACTACACCTACACCCAGAGGACTCCACAGCAGACCTGGTACACATACAAGGAGGACGCTCTTCCCAGCGACTATTTCCACCGCAACGTCTTCGTGGGGTTCCAGGAAGACAGCCTGGGCATAAAGATGCGCGACATCGTAGGCGTGGACAAGCTGCTGTGGGGGTCAGACTATCCTCATGTGGAGTCCACCTGGCCGAGGACACAGCAGATTCTGGAGGAGATTCTGAGGGACTGCACAGAGGAAGAGAAGGCAAAGATAGCCGGCGGGAACAGTGCGAGGATATACCATCTCGACTAGCCGCCTACCCGTCCCCCTCAGAGCCTTTTGATTCTCCCTGACTGACGGCAGACGGGGACGCCAGGTGAATACAGGCCCCCGGCGCATGTCATTACCATGAAAATCCAGGTTTCAGGCAGCTTGGAGGGTGACCTTGTGGCCGAGGCGTTCCAGTTGACGGACAGCCCTGCGCGTGATGGCCGCCTGGTCTCGTTCCTCAAAATAGATGTAGCCCAGGTCCTCAAAAGGTCTCCCAGTCTTTATGACGTGGTGGAGTATGACGGCAATGCTGTGGGCGACGGCCATGGCAGCCCGGTTGGCCCCGATGCGGCGGGCAAGGCGATGATACTGAGCGCCCAGGTAGGTCTTGGTCCGTGCGGCGGCTTTGGCCGCTTCCACCAGGGCTGGTTTGAGCCAGGCGTTGCCTTTGCGGGTGGGACTTCTCTGGCGCTTGTCCCCGCTCTGTTTGTTCCCAGGACAGACCCCAGCCCACGACGCCAGGTGGCCTGGGCTGGGAAACTGGGTCATGTCCGTTCCCATCTCCGCTGCGATGACCTCCGCAGTGCGCCGTCCCACTCCCGGAATGGTGTCCACGGCCCCCACTATCTCTTCAAAAGGGGCAAGTCTCCGGGCCACCTCCCGGTCCAGGGCCTCAATCTCCCAGTCCAGGTACTCCAGGTGGCCCAGTTGTTTCTCCAACATGTAGCGCTGGTGGTCTCCCATCAGGCCATGCAGCGCCTGCCGCAATTCCTCGACCTTCTTTCTGAGCTGGCCTTTGGCCATGTCTGCCAAGGCCTCCGGGTCCTCCTCCCCATCGGCCAAGGCCTTGAGCATAGCCCGCCCGGAGGCTCCCAGCACGTCGGTAGCCACCGAGGACAGCTTGATGTTGGCTCCCTCCAACACCTTCTGTATCCGGTTGGCCTCCCGGCTCCGCTCCTGGACCAGGCTCCTCCGGTAACGGGTGAGTTCCCGCAGTTCCCTTTGGGGCCTATCAGGGATGAAGCTGGCCCTCAGCAGTCCGTGCTTGAGCAAGTCTGCTATCCATTCCGCATCCTTGACATCCGTCTTGCGTCCCGGCACCGTCTTGATGTGGGCGGCGTTGACCACCATCACTTGGAATTCATCCTCCAGGAGGTTGTACACAGGCTTCCAATAGACTCCTGTACTCTCCATAGCCACGTGGGTCACTTCCTTCTCTCTGAGCCAGTCGGCCAACTCCAACAGCTTGCCAGTGGTTGTGCCAAAACGCCCGGTCTCCTGGCCTTCCGGGGTGATGACGCAGGCCACCACCGACTTCTTGTGCACGTCCAACCCGCAGCATCTCTCGTGAAGGGATTCCACCATAGCTTTACTCCATTAATGGGCTGCCGTCCGGTGGGTGGCCGTGCAACTGGAGACATTACCATGCGTACTCACCGCTACAGCGGGGCGACATTCATACTTGCCTGTAAGCCACCCAGGCAGATTGCTACTCGGGCTATAAGCGCCAATGACTACCGCCTTGTTGTACCGGACGGTGCCTCTTCATTTTCATCCCCTTACCTGGCCTTCGCAAGGCCATGGACGATTGCTATGAAAATAGTAGGGGCGATTCGCGAATCGCCCCTACGGCCCGACATCCCGCGATTTTCATCCACCTTATGTAGCCTTTACAAGGTCATAGTGATTCCGAGTGGAGCCCTCCGGCTGCGCTCAGGATGAACTAAGCGGAGTGAGGAATCTAAAAATGACGCCTGACCAAAACCGGAATTAAGCCGCACCAGCCAAAGGAGACCGCAGTCAGCCAGGACTTTAGACCCCTCGCTTCGCTCGGAGCCTGCCCCTGGCTTGAACAGGGGGTGACAATTGAATGACCCTACTCATCCCCCTGGACCTGGGCCTGGGTGCGCACGGGCAGCCCGTAGATGGCGATGAACCCCTCTGACGACCGGTGGTCGAACTTGTCTCCCCGGTCGTAGGTGGCCAGGTCGTAGCTGTAGAGCGCGTGAGTGGACTTTCTGCCCACGACTGTGCAGTTGCCCTTATGCAGCTTCACCCGCGCCGTGCCGCTCACGTGGCGCTGGGTGCTCCGGACGTAGGCGTCCAGGTCGCGGCGGTGGTGTGTATACCAGAGGCCGTTGTAGACCACGTCGGCGTACTCTTGGGCGATTCGCGCCTTTAGCCGTAGCTGCTCCTTGCTCAGGGTCATAGCTTCCAGGGACTTGTGCGCGGAGTGGAGCACCACGGCGGCGGGGGACTCGTAGACCTCCCTCGACTTTATCCCCACCAGCCGGTTTTCTATGTGGTCTATCCTGCCAACGCCGTTCTCCCCGGCCAGTTCGTTGAGGTGTTTGACGAGGGCCACCCCTTCCACCTCCTCTCCGTCCAGGGATACGGGTAGGCCCTGCTCGAAGTCTATCTCAAGATATGTGGCCTCTGCGGGCGCGGCGCTGATGGGGCTGGTCCAGGCGAAGGCGGCTTCAGGAGGTTCCCGCCAGGGGTCCTCCAGGTCTCCCGCCTCAATGCTCCTGCCCCACAGGTTGTCGTCGGTGGAGTAGGGGCCTTTGCTCAATGGCACAGGTATGCCGCGCTGCTGGGCGTACTCTATCTCCTCCTCGCGGCTCATGCCCCACTCCCGGATGGGGGCGACGATTTTGAGGCTGGAGTCGAGGGACGCCACGCCCACGTCCAGGCGGACCTGGTCGTTGCCCTTGCCGGTGCAGCCGTGGGAAATGGCATAGGCCCCCTCCTGGTGGGCTGCCTCTACGAGATACCGGGCTATCAGGGGGCGGCCAAGGGCGGTGGCCAGGGGATACTGCTCCTCATATACGGCTCCGGCCCGGAGGGCTGGAGAGATGAAGTCCCTGTAGAAGGCCTCTTTCCCATCCACCGTCAGCGCGTTTACGGCCCCAATCTGAAGGGCGCGCTGGCGTATCTCCTCCAGGTTGACCATGCCCAGGTCTATGGTGAGGGTTACTACCTGGGCCTGGTAATTCTCCTGGAGCCACTGTATGGCTACGGAGGTGTCCAGCCCGCCACTGTAAGCGAGAATAATCTTGTTTTCAGCCATTGGCCCCCCTTTCAGGGTCTTTTCAATCTTGGCGTTAGGTGAATACAGGCCTCCGCCGCGTGTCATTCCGAACGGAGCGAGGCGGAGTGAGGAATCTAAAATGCGCCTAACAAAAGCCGGAGTCAAGGCAGTACGGACTAGAACAAGACCGCAACCAGTTAGGACTTTAGACCCCTCGCTCCACTCGGGGTGACAATTACTGATGCGTGAGCAAATATCTAAACCGGTCTCGCCCGTCACTCCTGCTTCCGTAGGAGTCCAGAGTCGTCGGGGCCGTGGATACGCGCTTTCGCGGATATGACGCGGGTATGACGAAGGGTATTTTCATAACAGTGACACGCGATGGGGCCTATATTCCGATGTCCAGACCTGCACCCCGCTAGAGCTTCTTCAGCGCACCCTCGAGGCGGACGACGGCCCCGTCAACTTCATCGGGAGTAACGGTGAGGGGAGGCATGAACCTCACGGCGTTGGGCCTGACGGGGTTGAGGAGCAAGCCTTCCTCGTTGCAGAGGGAGATGGCTCTACCCGATATATTGTCGTTGAACTCCATAGCTATCAGCAAGCCCTTGCCTCGCACGTCGGTGATGAAGTCAAAGCGGGTTTGAAGCTCATCCAGGCCCTGCATCAAACGCTGGCCCATAGCCCTGGCGTTGGAGGATACGTCGTTCTCTATAATATGCTTGGTGGAGGCGTAGGAGGCCGCGCAGGTCAGGGCGTTGCCCCCGAAGGTGGAGCCGTGGTCTCCCGGCTCCAGGGCCATGCACTCGTCCTTGGACATAAAGGCCCCTATTGGCACGCCGCCGCCGAGACCCTTAGCCAGGGTCATCACGTCGGGTTCCACGTCGTACTGCTGGTAGCCGAAGAGAGTGCCCAGGCGTCCCATGCCCGTTTGCACCTCGTCCAGGATTAGCAGCAAGCCCTGGCTGTCGCACCACTCCCTGACCCTCTTCAGATAATCGTCGGCGGGTATGTTCACGCCGCCCTCTCCCTGGACGGGTTCCAGCAACACGGCGGCGGTCCGGTCGGTGGTGGCCTCCATGATGGCCTCCACGTTGTTATAGTCCACGTGGACAAAGCCAGGGGTCAGGGGCTGGAAGGGTTCCTGGTAGTGGGGCTGCCCCGTGGCCGCCAACATGCTCATGGTGCGCCCATGAAAGGAGTTATAGGCGGTCAGGACCTCGTAAGCGCCGTCGCGGTTCTTCTTGCCGTGCTTGCGGGCCAGCTTTATCGAACCTTCCAGGGCCTCCGCGCCGCTGTTGCAGAGGAATACCTTGTCCAGGCAGCTATTCTCCACGAGAAGCTGGGCCAGCAAGAGCTGGGGAGTCGTATAGAACTGGTTGGAGGTCTGCATCAGGGTGGCTGCCTGCTCTACGATGGCGCGGGTGATGGCCGGGTGGCAGTGGCCCAGGTTGTTGACGGCCCACCCGGAGGTAAAGTCCAGGTGCTCCTTCCCGTTGACGTCCCACACCCTCGTCCCCTCTCCCCGCACAATGACCACGGGCTGCCGCCTGACGGTGAACATATAGTACTGCTTCTCCATCTCAATCCAATCGGTCTGCCCCGAACTCTCCGGTGGCGTGGAACTCGAATGGGTACTCATTGGGAATCACCTCCTAGGGTCTCATTTAGGTCCTTCAGGGCCTCCTCCAGGGCCTCCAGGTTCTTTCTCAGCTCCGCTGTCGCATCTTCGATGCTGCCAATCTCCTCCTGCACTTCCTCCAGCGCCGGTGGACGACTCGGAGTTTCAGCAGTGGTCGGTGGCTCCTCCGGCCCCGTCCCATCAGGAGAGGGAAGGTCCACTTCCCCTACGGGGACTGTCTCCCCCAGCAGAAGGCTCAGGCTCTCGGAAAGGGTATCCGCCATGACCACCTTGTTTTCATGGGCCACGATGACCTTTTTGAGCTCGGGGAGCGCCAGGGCCTCGGCCCGGATATAGAGGGGTTCCACGTATAGGATAGACTGGGTCTCGTCACCCATTGGAATGGCCAGCAGGTTCCCACGGATGCAGATTTTGCCCTCGGGACACAGAAGGCTCAGCTCCCTCCCTATGTCCTCGTCGCTGGTGATGCGGCCCTCAATCTGTTCAGGGCCGTCCACCTGGCCCTCCGGGAAGATGAAGGTCACCAGCTTGCCGTAGTTGTCGCCGTCGTTGCGCGCTGCCATCCAGGCCACCAGGTTCTTTTTTTCCTCGCCCCCCGGGGTGAAGGGCAGAAGGAGAACGAACTCCTCCTTTTCCTCTCCCGGCAGCTTCATAATGACGTAGTAAGGCTCTATATCCTGGGTGTTTATGGGGGTAATGAAGACCTCCCGGGCGCGTGCCCAGAGGTCGTTGCTGGGGAAGAACTCTTCCGGATTCCGCATGTGGTAGCGCAAGTTTATCTCCGCCTGGGCCACGAACAGGTCAATGGGATACCGGACGTGCTCCCTGAGGAGGGGGTCCAGGTCGTCTATCTCGGCGAAGTCCTTGAATAAATCGGGGAAGGCGCCCCGGTAAATCTGTACTACCGGGTCCTCCTGGTCAATCACGTAGAAATATATCGTGCCGTTGTAGGCGTCTATTACCGCCTTGACGCTATTGCGGATGTAGTTGAAATCCTCCATGAAATGCTCGGAATACGCGTAGCGGTCGGAGACGGTGTAGGCGTCCTGAATCCACCACATCTTGCCGCCGGTGCCGATTACCAGGTAAGGGTCGTTATCCAGGCGCAGGAATGGGGCTATCGCGCTTACCCTCTCATGAATCTGGCGGCGGTACTGGACCCTGCTTTCGGAGCTAACCTGCCCGCTTATGAGGAGGTTGAAGTCCAGGAACTGCCAGGCGTAGGCAGCCCTTCGCACAAAGGAGCCAAGCTTGATGCCCCCCGTGCCTTCGTAGTCCTTGTAGACGGGGTCCCCCCTAGGACCCGGGTAGTCGAACTCATTGGTATCCGTGTTGACTATCACGAAGTCCGTGGTGTTCTCGCCGTAGTAAATCTCCGGGCGTTCGATCTCCACCCTGCCCTTTGGGGGTACGTCGCTCACGAAGAACTCCGGGCGGCCCTCAACCGTAGCCCGGTTGACGGGGCTCATGACGGCGCCATAGCCGTGAGTATAGACGAGCTTGCGGTTCACCCAGTTCTGGGCGTTCTCCTCCAGGTCTTCGGGGAAGAGCTCTCTGGCCGAAAGCATCACCTGCCGGTACTCTCCATCGGGGAACCGGTAGCGGTCCACGTCTACGCCCACGTAGTTATAGTACTGCCTGAAGGTCTGTATCTGGCTATAGGTGTCCCGCAGGGGCCTGTGGTCCCAAAGGCGGATGTTATTGATGGTCTCCGGGTTGTCGAGCACAGTTTCGAGGTCGAGGACAGGGCTGTAGGGGAACCTCTGCTCTTCGATGAAGTCCAGATTGTAGGCGGCTGTCGTGGCGTCAATCGCCCGCTGGATATATTGCTCCTCGCGGGTGAACTCATCGGGCTTCACCCGGAACCTCTGGAACGCCACAGGATATATGGCCCCGGCCAGGATGGCCAGGACCGCCCAGAGGGAGAAGGAGGCGATCATAACCCTCAGCCCGCCGTAGAAGAGGCTCACGATAAAACCTGCACCGGCCACCAGAGAGATGGCTACCAGAAGCCACAGAACGGGAATCCTGGCATGGACATCTGTGTAGCCGGCCCCCGGAGCGGCGCCCCTGCCCGATAAAATCAGCTCGAAGATGTCCAGGTAGTGGGCTGCGGCTATGGTAATCATGAGCAACGCGCCCAGGATAGCTATGTGGCCCCTGATTCTGGGCGTGAGGGTGAACTTTACGCCTCTCAGGCTGAATATGGCGAAGTAGAGGGCCGCCACGACTCCCAGCATCGCGATGGATATGCCCATGAACCAGCCCTGAATGAAATGGAGCATGGGCATGGTGGCTATGTGAAAGGCCATGTCTTTGTGAAACTGGGGGTCCTCCACGCCAAAGGGCACGCGGTTGAAGAACACCAGGAAAGTCTCCCACCTCCCCTGGACCACCACCCCGAACACCACGCTCATTATGAAGACCGTGAGGACTACCCCGGCGATCACGCCTATGCGGGCCAGCCTGAACATCTCCGGCGGGATGGGGAGGACCGACTCCCCCCTAGAAAAGCGGTACGCGATGTACAGGTTGATCAGGAGGAAAGCCGCGACCAGCAAAGCGCCCCCGAAGAAGAGCCATATCCGCATGACGAGAATTTTCTTGAATACGCTCAGGAAGCCCAGGCCGTCAAACCATAGCCAGTCGGTGTATATGCCCTTGGCCACGGAGAGAATTACGATGACCAGGACCAGCACGACGAGGGCCAGGGCTATCCTGCCTATCAGCCGCAGGTTTCGGGCCCGGGACTGCTCGTCCTGCCCCCAGGGGGCGGGCCTCTCTCCATTGCTGCTCAAATTGAAGCTCCTAACACCGACTGTTCAGCGCCCGGTGGCGCCGCGCTAAATATGGGTTCGGGGCCTCGGACAGGCCCAGGGTTGGGCGCCTATCTGCCCGCTATCTGAGTGCCCACGGACACCCCTCGGAAGCAGTCCATCAACGCCCCCGGCCTCCTGCCGTCTATCACATTGGTCGAGGTCACCCGGCCCAAGGCCCGCAGGCAGGCCTCCAGCTTGGGTATCATTCCACCCTTCACCGTGCCTGACCTGAGAAGAAGCTTGCCGCTTCTCTCGTCGAGTCGCTGGATAACTCTGCCTGAGCCATCCATTATCCCCTCCACGTCGGTCAGGAAGATAAGCCTATCCACACCCATAGCGTAGGCCAACTCTCCCGCCACGGTGTCGCCATTGATGTTGAGCAATGAGCCGGAGTAGGGAGAGCCGTTGGACCGGTGCAGCCCCAGGGGAGCCACCAGGGGGATGTACCCGCCTTCCAGGGCTTGCAGGACGAGCTGAGGGTTCACCTTGGTCACTTCACCCACATAGCCAAGCTCCTCATCAGCCATCTGCGCCTCCAGAAGCCCGCCGTCAACGCCGCTCAGCCCCAGGGCCTTACCCCCCAGGGACATGAGGGATGCCACAAGCTGCTTGTTCACAAGTCCCGTGAGGACCGCCGTGGCGATTTCCAAGCCCTGGGCGTCTGTGACTCTCAAACCGCGGACGAAGCGCGGTATCGCGCCCTGGCGTTCCATCCATTGGGAGATGATGCTGCCCCCGCCGTGGACGACTATGGGTTTTACGCCGTCTTGCTGGAGGGCTACCAGGTCTTTCAGGGTGGTATCACGGCTGCCCAGCGTGCTGCCACCGATTTTTACCACAACCGGCCTATCTGACACTCAACGCTCCATACTTGGCGCATATAGGGTCTTTAATCGCTATGGGCACTGTGGGCAGCCGCTAGGTGGTATAGGCACTGTTGAAGGTCACGTACTCTTCACTGAGGTTGCAGCCCCAAGCCGTGGCCCGGCCCTCGCCCAGATTGAGCTTGATGCGGAAGGAGACCTCCGGCCTCTGCATAAGGGCCACCACTCCGTCTCTATGGAAGGGGATAGGGCGGCCGTCCTCCATTATACAGACATCGTTAACGTAGAGGGCGATTTTACTCTCCTCGACTTCTGCTCCGCTCCTGCCCAGGGCGGCGATAATCCTGCCCCAGTTTGGGTCAGCGCCGTGGACCGCCGACTTTACCAGGCTTGAGGACACCACCGTCTTGGCGGCCAGTCGGGCGGCGGCGGTGGTGGTTGCCCCTTCAACGGTGATTTCGATGAGCTTGTTAGCTCCCTCGCCGTCCCTGGCCAACTCCCTCGTAAGGTAGACGCAAAGCTGATCGAGGGCCTGCTGGAAGAGGTCCCCCTCCGGCGACCCCTCTGTAATCACTCCGGCCTCCGCGGCGCCGTTCGCAAAGATAAGCGCGGTGTCGTTGGTGCTGCTGTCGCCATCCACCGACAGCATATTCAGGGACGAGTCCACGGCTTGCTTGAGGGCCTTTTTCAGGAAAGGACTTTCTATCTCCGCATCGGTGGCAAGGAAACAGAGCATGGTAGCCATGTTGGGATGTATCATGCCGGAACCCTTGGCGATGCCCCCGACGCTTACGGTCTTCCCCTGGACCTCGAAGGCTACCGCGCCTTCCTTGGGCCGGGTGTCGGTGGTGACGATAGCCCTGGCAAGGCTATGCCCCCCATCCTTGGAAAGCTCTATCTCTCCTATGCCCGTCCGGACAAGGGCCATAGGCAACTCCACCCCGATGATGCCGGTACTGCCAATCAGCACTTCTCCCGGCTTCACGCCCATGCGTTTTGCAGCCTGGGCGGTGGCCTCCTTGGCATCTGCATAGCCCTGCTCGCCCACACAGGCGTTGGCTATACCGCTATTTACCACCAGGGCCCTGACCTTGTCCCGGGAAACGCGCTCCTGGGTGAGCTGGACGGAGGGAGACCTCACGGTGCTGGTGGTGAACATGCCGGCAACGGAGCTGGGCCTTTGAGAGAGCAACAGGCCGAGGTCCAGCTTGTCCTCTGCGTAGGTCTTGAGTCCGGCGTAGGTGGCGCCCGCGACATACCCCTTGGGGGTAGTCACCGTGCCGCCGTCCACGCGCCTTATTTCCCCAGCCATGAGCATGACCTCTTTCGAAAGATTCTACTTCATACGATAGATATGAGAGAGGTTTCCCACTCGGAGCAGTATATCACAAAGGGGCAGACCTCACCACATACTTCTACTTCACCACCACGTTCACCAGGCGACCCGGCACGTATACCGTCCTGTCCACCTGCTTGTTGTCTATGAAGCCTCGCAGCCTGGGGCTGGCCAGGGCGAGGCGCTTGGCCTCTTCTTCGGAGATGTCGGAGGGGACCTGAAGCCTGTCCCGCAGCTTCCCGTTCACCTGCACCACCAGGGTTATCTCATCCTCGGCGGCTAGCTCCTCGTTCCATTCGGGGAACAGCCGGTTATGAATGCTGTAAGGGCGCCCGTTGCGTTCCCAAAGCTCCTCGGATACGTGGGGGGCGAAGGGCGCCAGCATTAGGAGGAACTTTTCGGTGCATTCCCTCCAGGTGGCCGGGTCCACGCTGCCCTCGTTCCAGACTCGATTCAGCTCGTTGGAGAACTCCATCAGGGCCGCGATGGCGGTATTGAACTTGAACCTGTCCAGGTCCGTGTAGCACTTCTTTATGGTCTGGTGAAGGCCCCTCAGCGTGTCCCGCACCGCCTTCTCGTCGGCGGGACCGCCGCCCAGGGCCGAGGGGTCATGCTGGCAGATCTCCCAGACGCGGTTCAGCCAGCGAGCCACCCCGTTTATCCCCGAGGTGCTCCAGGGGCCTCCCTGCTCCCAGGGTCCCAGGAACATCAGGAAGCATCGCACCGAGTCGGCCCCCAGGGTCTCCACGTATTCATCGGGATTGACCACGTTGCCGCGGCTCTTGCTCATTTTCTCGTGGTCTTCTCCCAGAATAATCCCCTGGTTGAACAGCCGCAGGAAAGGCTCGTCGAACTCCACCAGGCCCATGTCCCGCAGGGCCTTGGTCCAGAAGCGGGAGTAGAGGAGGTGCATGACGGCGTGCTCGGCGCCGCCGGTGTACTGCTCCACCGGCATCCACTCCTTCAAGACCTGGGGGTCAAAGGGGGCCTCATCATGTTTGGGGCTGGTGAAGCGCTCCATGTACCAGGAGGAGTCCACGAAGGTGTCCATAGTGTCCGTCTCCCGGCGGGCGCTCGCACCGCAGCGCGGGCAGATAGTGTTCACGAAGCTATGGTCCAGGGCCAGCGGGGACTCTCCCGTGGGCCTGAACTCGGCATCGGAAGGAAGAAGCACCGGCAAAGCCTCCGCCGGCACCGGCACAGTACCGCACGTATCGCAGTAAACCATAGGTATGGGAGTGCCCCAGTAGCGCTGCCGCGATATAAGCCAGTCCCGCAGACGGTAGGATACGGCTCGCCTGCCCCAGTCGCGGCCCTCCACGTAGTCCGCGATGCTGCCCATGCCCTGGGCGCTGGGCAGACCGTCAAACCGGCCCGAGTTGACCATGACGCCCTCTCCTACATACGCCTCGTCAAGCCCGGCCCCATCCCAGCCGGGTGGAGAGATTACCACCCTTATGGGGAGGTCGTATTTCCTGGCAAACTCGAAGTCCCGCTGGTCGTGGGCGGGAACACCCATCACCGCCCCCGTGCCGTAGCTCATAAGGGCGTAGTCGGCGATGAAGACGGGCACTTGCTGCCCGTTGAGGCGGTTTGTGACGTAAGCGCCCAGGAAAACGCCGGTCTTCTCCTTCTCCGTGGCCAGGCGCTCTATCTCCGTCTGCCGGCGGGCCTGCTCTACGTAGGACTCCACCTCGGGGCGTCTCTCCGGGGCCGTTAGCTTCTCGACCAGGGGGTGCTCAGGAGCGAGGACCATAAAGGTGACGCCGAAGATGGTGTCTATGCGGGTCGTAAAGGTGCGTATCTCCTTCTCATTCATCTCATCCAGCTCATCCAGGCCGTAGCCGGAAATATCGAAGCCTATCTCCACCCCTTCGCTGCGTCCCACCCAGTTGCGCTGCATGGTGAGGATTTTATCCGGCCAGTCCACAAGGCCGCTGAAGTCCAGGAGCTGCTCGGCGTAGTCGGTTATGCGCAGGAACCACTGCTCCAGGTCGCGCCGGGTGATGGGCGTGTCGCAGCGCTCGCACCTGCCGTTCACCACCTGCTCGTTGGCGAGTACAGTCTGGCAGGAGGGGCACCAGACCACCGGCGCCTTGGCCCGGTAGGCCAGACCTCTTTCGTAGAGCTTGAGGAAGAACCACTGGTTCCACCTGTAGTACTCCGGGAGACAGCAGATTATCTCCCGGTCCCAATCGTATATGGTCCCGATGCTATGGAGCTGCCCGGTCATGTTCTCTATATTGCCCATAGTCCAGGTATAGGGATGGATCCCCCTCTGGATGGCGGCGTTCTCTGCGGGGAGGCCGAAGGCGTCGAAGCCCATAGGGTGAAGAACGTTATACCCCTGCATCCGGCGAAAGCGGGAGTGGCAGTCGGCGGGAGCTAGAGCGTACCAGTGGCCGATGTGCAGGTCGCCGGAGGGGTAGGGGTACATGGTAAGCTCGTACCACTTGGGCCTTGGGTCGTCATCCCGCACCCGGTAAATCTCGTCCCTCTCCCAGCGCTCCTGCCACTTGCGGTCAATCTCCCCGGGATTGTATCTAAGCTCAACCTGTCGCATAGTCATGTTTGGCACCTCGCCGCTATTTTCATCCCCTTGCCCGGCCCTTGCAAGGCTGTGACGATTCCGGTAGCGTTTCCATTCAGGTCGTTGAGTTTCCTCTGCGTCGGGTAGGGACGACGCCTGCCTGTAGCAGGCAGACCACCCGCAACCCATTTATGTCATTCCGAGCGCAGCGAGGAATCTAAAAATCCATGCTCTCGAATAAGCCCGCGTCTGAAATTCCCCACTGCGCGGAGTTCATCCTGAGCGCAGCCGAAGGGATCCGTTCGGAATGACACATTGCCAGTGCCAAACCACCTGAAACGCAACGCTACCGCGATTCCCAGGATACCCTTCCACCTTTGATGGAGACCACCTCTTTGCCCCGGAGGGTCCTCCAGACGAAGTACATAAGGTCCTGGGCGCACTCCTCGCAATACCCGTACTCCGATAGAAGCCTCTTGATGATGGATTCTCGGCCGCGCTGGCGACGGGGGTCTCTATGCCCGGGGTCTATGGTCAGCTTTACCTCATCCCGCATGGGGAAGAGAAGGTTCTCGATGGCCGGCTTCAGCGTGGGGATGGAGCTATAGTCCGGCACAGGCGTATCGGGGGACTGCCGGAGGTAGCGGTAGACCTGGCAGACCTGCTGGCGGAAGAGGGGCCGCCCGGCATCCCTCAGATTCAGGGCGCCTTCCACCCTGCGCAGGAGTCGCTCGTCCGGCTGCGTTAACGACGCGTCCCCAGGGTCCTGGCGGTCGCAAAATACCTGCGCGTTGCGTACATAGGACTGGAAGACCTCGTTAGCCCTGTCGTGGAAGTCCTCCGTGGCAGCCCTCTGCACCTCTCGAACGGCCAGGTACTCGTACTCCTTCAGGGCTTCCTGCGCCAACTCGAAGATTCTATCCCGCTCTACTTTGCTGATGCCCGCCCGCTCCGCCAGCCCCTCGGCCAGGCTCTTCAGGGCCTTTGGAGGCGTCAGGCAGCCGGACGCCCTGGTCAGAGCGTCGGCCAGGCGATTTATGACATACCGGGGAGAGAGGCCGAACATACCCTCCCTGGGACTCTCCTCTCTGAGCCTCTCCACGTCAGCCCCGGTGTAGGGCGGGACTACCAGGCCATCATACAGCCGCATCTTTTCCGACGCGGACAGCTTGGGCAGGATGCTGCCCCTTCCCACAACCTCCAGGCGAGACAGGACGGCCAGAGCGGCTGTCACTTGAAGGGTCAGGGGAGCGAGCCTGACTTCATCCTTCGACCCGGCAGGCGGCGACCCGTCAGGCGACCCGTCGGGACGGCTGAGGCGGCCTTGCGGCAACATCCTGGCGTATATTTTCACCTCGTCGCTCACCCTCAGATTGTAGGGTATCTTTACCAGGATTAGCCGGTCCAGGAGGGCTGCGGTCTCCTTGTTATTCACGAAGGCGTTGTACTCCTCTTCGTTGCTATGGGCGATGATGACCTCGTCGGCATAGACGGACCCGAAGCTGCCCAGCTTGATGACCTGCTCCTGGGTCACTCCCAGCATGACCGTCAGGAACCGCTCATCGGACTTGAATATCTCGATGAACTCCATTATGCCCCTGTTGGCCGCCTCCAGCTCACCGTCCAGACGGAGGCCTTTTCCCGCCCCCTCGAGCCGGTCGTCCGTGAGATAGGACGCATCCACGCTGCCCACAAGCCTCGATATGTCCTGGGACTGGGGCGACGTGGCGACGAAGGAGCCTATCCCCACCCCGGCTGACTGGCTGAGGTTTACCCTCTGCACCTTCACTCTGGCTATGTCGCCCCCGTACTCGTGGCGCAGGTTGTGACGGCACCGGGGGCAGAGGTCGCCCTCGATGTGCAGGCCGTAATCGCGTTCTATCTCCCGGCGACGCTCCTGCGGGATGAGGTGCAGCGGCTCTTCCTGCATTGGGCAGCCTTTGATGGCGTACAACGCCCCCTGGTCGCTGCGGCTGTAACGCTCCAGCCCTCCCTTGAGCAGGTTGACTATCGAGGACTTGCCGCTGGCGGGCGGGCCCATGAGGAGGAGTATGCGCTTCCGCACTTCCATACCCATGGCCGAGGCGTGGAAGAACTGCACGAGACGGTCCAGGGCCACGTCCAACCCGAAGACTTCGCCGGCGAAGAGCTTGTACCGGGGAGGCCCCCCTTCAGGCCCCGGGGTCGCTCCGGCCCACCGGAGCATGTCGTAGACGCGGGCGTGGGACTGGCGCGCCAGGTCGGGGTTGGCGATGGCCATGTTCAGGTACTCTTCAAAGGTGCCCTCCCACGAGAGGGCCTCCCACTCCTTGCGCGCCCCTTCGAGGAGCCTTTGTATATCCGCCATGCGGTCCTCGGTGCTATTGCCGATGCGTGAACAATAAACTAGACCTTGACGACTTCCCCGTCGTCACTCCTGCGAAAGCAGGAGTCCGGTGTGCAAGGGCTATTCCGGATTCCCGTTTCCACGGGAATGACGGGTAGGCTGGTCAAGATATTTATTCACACATCAGCAGATATTAGGATGCGTTACGCAGACTGCCGGAACAAGTCCCCCTGCCTGTACCTGCCTTTATGTTCGGTGTTTGCCGTCTCAGTATATGTTAGTTTACCCGAAGCGCCGGAGCAACCCAGGATATTTTGAACGGGTATTTTGAAATAAATGCTGCTATACTCTGGCTTATCGAGAATTATCTGAAAATTGTTTGAGGAGGGTGCGATGGATGTTAAAGGTAGCTACTCTTTTGATGCACCTGTAGATAGGGTGTGGGAGGTGCTGCTGGACCCGGCTACTCTGGAGAGCTGTATGCCCGGCTGCGAGAAGCTGAACCCCCTGGGCGATAACCGGTACGAGGCTATTATGAGCGTAGGTGTCGGCTCTGTCAAAGGCACGTACCAGGCCACGATCACCCTGGCGGACCAGGTGCCGATGCACTCTTACAGGCTAATCGTGGACGGCATCGGTTCGCCCGGTTTCGTCCGCGGCGAGGCTGTCGTATCCCTGGAGGCCCAGGAAGGGAAGACTATGGTGAGGATAGACGGAGAAGCCCAGGTGGGGGGCACCGTGGCCAGGGTGGGACAGCGTATGATAGGGACCATGCACAAGATGATGATGGACAGGTTCTTCGCGTGCCTCCAGAAGGCCGCCGCCTAGCTCGCTTACCACGAAAATGCCCTGTAACCCCCATCCCGTCATTCCCGCGCAAGCGGGAATCTATCTGGCCCTGTAAAGGCCCAGGAAATAGCCAGCAGTCAGGCGAGGTGCAGCATCCTGGCCCCCCGCAGCACCAGGGTGGGTACGGGCTCTATGAGTCTCAGACCTCCGGCCACCAGGTAGCCCATGACCATGCCTATCAAAGCCCCAACTACCACGTCCGACGGGTAGAAGACCCCTGCGAATATCCTGGACAGCCCCCACAGGGCGGCCAGGGCATAGACGAAAACCCCCATCTTGCGGCTCCCCTGCCACACCCCGGAAGCCATGCCGAAAGAGGCGGCGGCGGGATGAGCGGGGAAGGAGGGGTCCGTGGGCTGATAAAAGAGAAGGGTTATCTCGTGGTCAACGAAGGGCCTGGGCCTGAAGTAATGGTCGTTTATGATGAACACCACCCAGCTGGCGAACCCCATTGATATTATGGCCGTCAACACGGCCTTCTGGCGGGTGTCCCTGGCCTGGGAGTCCGCCCCCACGAACCACAGGGCCAGGATGCAGAGAGCGATACACGCGGGCAGGAAGTAATCGCTTACCAGCAGCTTCCCCGCCTCATCCAGGGGGGCGAAACGCCCCACCCACTGGTTCAGCCACAGGACTATTTCCGTGTCTATGTTCAGCGGCGCTTCCATCGGTCCTTCAATGTGCTCAACGTACTCGATAGGGCTTTCAGGTACGTAGTCTGCCTCAGAGCATTCAGCCCGGTGTCGAGCTGCTGGCCGGCGCTGCCCCCGTCGCTACCCATAGAACGGTTGATTATAGACGAGACGAGGAGGGTCAGCACCAGGGCCAGACCCGCCCCCAGCGCAAAGAAGGCCGACATCTGGTTCCCGTCAAGACCGCCCTCGGTGTCCCCGATGTTCCTGGGCTCCGATAAGAAGAACCAGATGAAGGCGGCAACGGTTATCAGAAGTCCCAGGAGGAAGGCCAGGGACCGGACTCTGATGAAAAGAAGGCCCCGGAGAGCGCTGTACGCGGCGACCATCTGGAGCACTCCGAGGGCGGCTATGAACACAAACAAGAGATAGTCAAGAACGAATCCGCCAAGCATGGCCGCTACCCCTGGGGCAACACCTGCTCTCCGGCCTGGCCTTCTTCCGGGCTCTGTAGCTTTCTGGAGGTGTAGTAATGGCGGAGACCTACCATGATGGGAAGGCCTATACAGAAGCCCACCATGGAATAAGACGCTCCCATAAACCATGCCAGGAAGGGTAGGGGTATCAGAACCAGGCCTATGCCCAGGGTGGCGCTTCTGACGATGGGAAGGAGTAGCAGCGCCCCAACGCTCAGGGGTAATGCGGGCATGGGGACCAGCGCTATGAGGACGCCCAGGGCGCTGGCAGCCCCCCTCCCGCCCCGCATCCTGAGCACGATGGGCCAGTTGTGGCCCGCCACAACTGCTACACCGGCAACCATTCCCGCTCCCGTGCTATCCGTGAGTCCCCGGGCGATGAGCACGGCAACAGCTCCCTTGCCCAGGTCTGCCGCCGCCACGACCAGGCCCACTTTTGGGCCGATGGTCCGGTAAACGTTGCCGGCGCCCGGGTTGCGGTCTCCCTCTTCCCGGATGTCTTTACCCTTCATCAGACGGCCCGACAGGTAGGCCGAGGGTATGCAGCCTATGAGATAGGCTATTACCAGACCTCCGATCCATTCGACGCTAACCCAGGCCACCTTAAGTCCAAGCCCCTTCTCTGCGGGTGTTTCCAAAGTACCTTCTCCTCTGGTGGGAGAAGGCTAAGATGAGGGGGATTTGTCCGATACCTTCACCCTCACCTCAATCCTCTCCCGTCAAGGGAGAGGAAGCCCCAAGGCAACACCTTCACAAACGCCCTCTCAGAGTTTGACGTAAGCTACCAGGGACACCAAAGCTTCTTGTAGCAGACGCCCGTGCCGGCACTGATTACATCACGACATTCATACGCTCACCAGCCTGGGTGTGGCTGCCGTGCACCAGTGTATGTACTTCGGGTTTCTGCCGACTACGACGTCGAAGTACATCTTCTGCAATTTGGCGGAGATAGGCCCCACCAGGCCGTCACCAACCTTACGGCTGTCCACCTCCACCACGGGCGTGAGATGGGCGGCTGTACCGGTGAGGAAGCATTCGTCCGCTACGTATATCTGGCTTCTGTCTATGTGTCTCTCCACCACCTCCAGGCCCAGGTCGCTCTGGGCCAACTGCATCACCGTGTTGCGGGTTATGCCGGGCAGCACGTTGTCCTCGATTGGAGGCGTGTAAAGCCTTTCATCCACCACCAGGAAGAAGTTCTCTCCGGAGCCCTCACATACGTGCCCGTCCTGGTTCAGGATAATGGCCTCGTCGAACCCCGCCAGCGTCGCTTCGGTCTTGGCGAGGATGCTGTTCACGTAGATTCCCGATATTTTGAACCGTGCCGGGATCATAGAGTCGTCAACCCGTCGCCAGGAAGAAGTGCAACAGCGGAGGACGTCAGACCCGAGGTAGCTGCCAAAGGGGACCGCCAGGAGGCAAAAGTCGTTTTCCAACTCCTGGAGCTTGAGGTTCGCCACCTTCTCTGCGCTCTTGTAAGCCAGGGGGCGTATGTAAAGGTCCTCTGTGAAACCGCACCGCTCCACCAGCTCCACCGTGATGTTGCAGAGGTCCTCCAGGGAGTAGGGGATGTCTATCATGAGGAGGCGGCACCCCGTGAGAAGCCTCTCGTAGTGTTCCCTCAAGCGGAAGATATAGATGGCCCCTTTCTCCTCGTTCCAGTTCCCCCTGATGCCTTCAAACACGCCCGTCCCATAGTGCAGCGCGTGAGTCATGATGCTCACCTTGGCATCGCTCAGAGGAACGTACTCTCCCTGGAATAAGGCATAGGGGGTCGGGCTCATCTCTAATCCTCCTCTTTAACCTGGGGGCTTCGGTAATTATAATCAGCCACAGCGCTATAAGGCAATACGGCATTTTTAATAAATGTTCTCCGTGAAGACCGCATCCTTTTATGTTTTGCTGGCCCTCTTCATCGCCGCCGTGTCGGGGGGGATTGCTCTCGTGGTGGTCCGCAGCAAGTCGGCGAGCCCTGGAATTGAGATTTTGCTGCCTACAGCCACTCCCGTACCTGACCTGAAGGTGTACATAAGCGGTGAGGTGGCGGAGCCGGGCGTATACACCATGAAAGACGGCGACCGGTTGATGGACGCCATAGCGGCGGCAGGGGGAGCTACCCAGGATGCCCAACTCTTCTGCGTCAACCTGGCCGCGAAGATGAAGGACGAGGCCCATTTTCATGTGCCCAGCTCGGAAGAGCCGTGCCAGGCTGCCGCTTCCGCAGGGCCGTTGGAGCAGGCCAACGATAAGATAGACCTGAATACGGCTGCGATAGAGCAGCTGAAGACCCTACCCGGCATCGGCGAGGTAAAGGCCCAGGCCATTATTGACTACCGGGAAAGGGAGGGAGGCTTCCAGTCCACGGAGCAGATTATGGAGGTGAAGGGGATAGGCCTCAGCACCTACGAGAGCATCCGCGACCTGGTCCATGCGGGTGGCTTGCCTCCGTGAGGACCGGGGGTGACTATTCACCCAGAGCGAAGTGCAGCCAAAGGTGGATTGCAGTGGCATCTTGTCGTGACGTACAGGTCGGGGTAAAATATGAACACCTTCAGACTGGATTGGGCTAATCTCTCATCTGTTCCACCGCGCGCCAGGACAGGCCCCTCCAGGCACTTGAAGAATCTTGCGAGGAGGACGAGTAGTAGGATGCTGGACTTGATCATTAGAGGAGGCCAGGTAGTAACCCCGGAGGGGGTGGGAAACATGGATGTCGGGGTCCAGGGCGAAAAGATCGCCGCTGTGGCCTTGCCCGGGGCCCTCGAGGTAGAGGCCCGGAACACCATTGACGCCACCGGCAAAATCGTACTGCCCGGAGGGATCGAGCCTCATACTCACATCGGAATCCCCGTGCCCGAACTGTGGGCGGGGCGTCCGGAGGTGATAACCCAACCCCCCGAATCGGCCAGCCGCGCCGCTGCTTTCGGAGGAGTCACCACCCTCATAGACTTTTCGGGAGACCTTCCCATCACTCCCGGTGAAACGCCCTCCACGGACCCGATTACGAAGCAATTGGAGAGTCGAAAGGGAGCCTTCAGCGGACATTCCTACACCGACTTTGCCTTCCACCACATCCTGGCCGGCGACGTGCAGCCCAGCACCATCGGCGAGATTGGCGAGGCTATCCAGGCAGGGCAAGCCAGCTTCAAAATCTTTACCACCTTCCATGCCATTCGCGTCCCCTACGGCAATCTGCTAGCCATTTTCGAGCAGGTATCAAAGAATGGCGGCATAATGGCCGTCCACGCCGAAGAGGACGACATTGTGATGTACATGACGGAGAAGCTCAAGCGCGAGGGGAACGACCAGGGGTACAACCTTCACCTGGTGCATAACAATATCTCCGAGGACCTGTCCTTCCGCAAAGTGCTCCGCATGGCCATGCACACCGAGGTGGGAATATACTTTGTCCACGTCACCGCCAAGGAGGGGGTGAGAGCGATAAGGGAGGCCCGGGGGCAGAGTATGCCCGTGTACGGTGAGGCCCTTCACAACTATCTCGAGTTCACCCACGAGGACTACAAGAAGCCCAATGGCACCAAGATTCACACCTACCCCGCCATCAAATACGCCGATGACCGGGACGCGCTACAGCAAGGGCTGGTGGATGGCCCCATATGCACCACCGCCACCGACGAGTACACCACCGACAAGGCGGCGAAGTTCTCGGGCCAGAACATAGAGACGGTCTGCGGCGGGCACGCGGGAATCGAAACCCGTATGGCTGTAACCTACGCCAAGCTGGCCGCGGGCGGTCGGATTGGCCTGGAGCGGTTCGCGGCCATAACCTCCACCAACGCCGCCAAAATCCTTGGGATGTACCCCCAGAAGGGCGCTATCGCCGTGGGCAGCGATGCCGACTTCTGCCTCTGGGACCCCAGCATAAAGAAGACGTTGAGCTTGGATGACATGCACCACGACGGCGACTATTCCATCTGGGAGGGGTTCGAGTGCCAGGGCTACCCGGTAATGACCATTCTCCGGGGTAAGGTGATCGTTCAGGACGGCAAGCTGACGGGCAGTTCCTCAGACGGCCAGTGGCTTAGCAGAAAAGTGTCCCCCGGAGTCCTGGCCCAGCCGGTGTGCTAGACCAAAGGCTTGAGACCCGCCGGCAAACATCACAGGCTTGCGCGGGTCCTCTGCGCCACATATAATTGAAAGGAGCAATGGAGGGAAGGGGGCGGTTAGCTCAGTGGTTAGAGCGCCTCGTTCACACCGAGGAGGCCAGAGGTTCAAATCCTCTATCGCCCACCATCTTTGCAATTATCCCGGCGGGGGGGCCGGTGTGGGAAGGCAAAGGCCGCGCACCGCGCTTATACCCAGCCTCAAGTGTGCCGAGGTGGCGGAACGGCAGACGCGCTACGTTCAGGGCGTAGTGCCCGTACGGGCGTGTGGGTTCAAATCCCACCCTCGGCACCACTATTTGCTTGCACAAGAAAATGCTGGGGGCA
The DNA here is from genome assembly GCA_965197405.1 of Dehalococcoidia bacterium. Lineage (GTDB taxonomy): Bacteria > Chloroflexota > Dehalococcoidia > Lucifugimonadales > JAGWBF01. Next base: position 1,063,786 of record OZ240206.1, read on the forward strand.
GTTGAGCTAAAGGAAAGTGAGATGGACCAATCTGAGGCAGTCCTACAGGGGTTGCTCTACGTTCTTCAGAAAGACGTATTCCGGACTAAGCTCGTCAAGCTGACATACCTGTTGGATGAATCCAACTATCGTCTTCGCGGGCATACCATGACTGGGTTCGCTTATGAATGGGACCACTATGGACCCAACGCAGAAGGCAATGCGATAGTGTCCAAATTGGACGAGATGGTAGAGACAGGCTCAGTTAGTACGAGAGTCTCACGGACGCCCTATGGCAATAGCGCGTATAACTACCGGGTTGCGCCTAGTTATGACCCTTCCAGCTTACCCCTCTCCAACGACGATTGGATTGAGATCTGTACTGCGGTCCATAAATATGGTGCGATGAATACGAGGCAGATAGTTCGCGCATCCAAGTCCACCGCACCGGTGCTAAAGGGCCGTCAGCACGAGACGTTAGAGTTCGAACAAGACCCGCCACTGACGCCGGAAGACATCGAGCGCGACCCTTTCTGGAAGGAAACTCTCGCGGCGATGGCGGACACGTCGGAACGCATCACCATAGAGGAGTTGCGATAAAAGGGTGGCTAACCGGCTAAGCCTTAGCAGCGGAGGTCCCGCCGCTACATTCTACAACTCTCTAAACCCGGAGGAACGCAGGTCCTTGGACGTGGCCCTTGAGTACATCAGGGATGTTCCCTTCGAGCATGGCGGCATAATTACGAAACGGTTCATGTCGCCACTGATGATATATGTCTATGAAGACGCCGAATGGAAGATTTCATACGGTCTATCATTCCGCCCAGGCCACTACACCGAGTACGACATCGGTATCTGGTCAATCGCCCGTGTGTGACCGATGGAAATACCAATATGTACCCCTCAGGGGTACGAAAAGCGCTTGTAGCTCAGCTGGATAGAGCGCAGCCCTGCGGAGGCTGAGGCCGTGGGTTCGAGTCCCGCCAAGCGCGCCACCAAAATATCCCCTGGAGATTGCCAGAGAAAGCACCTCAACTCCTCCACCCCACCGCTTGGGCCGGCAAGGCCGTCCCAGCACCCGCACGAGACCGAGGGTCTTTCGATTTTCAAGGATTCATCCTGTCATTCCCGCGAAAGCGGGAATCCACCACTTGGTACACGGGACTCCTGCTTTCGCAGGAGTGACGAAAAGTATCGCCGATATAGGGGAACCTAATGGCCCCACACGAGACCATCCAATTCTTGCAACCTCGGCGCGCTACCCTTATACTCTTATAAGCTCGTCTACGGCATCGCACATCCAGCATAGATTCAGAGGCTTTCGCTATGGAACAGGAAGGACGTATATTCTCCGGAATGCGCCCCACAGGGCGTCTTCACATAGGCAATTACCTGGGGGCGCTGAAAAACTGGGTTGACCTCCAGCAGAGCTACCAGTGCATCTACTGCGCCGTGGATGTTCACGCCCTCACCACCGTCACCTCTCCCGGGGATACAAAGGAGATACAACCCAACATACAAGAGATGGTGCTGGACTGGCTGGCGGCGGGTCTGGACCCGGAGCGCAGCACCGTCTTTGTACAGTCCCATGTGCCGGAAGTGATGGTTCTTCATACCCTCCTCAGCATGGTGACGCCCCTGGGGTGGCTCATGCGGGTGCCCACCTTCAAGGAGAAGGTTCGCCAGATGAGCGAGACCGAGGAGAGCGTCAACTATGGGCTGGTGGGCTATCCCGTGCTCCAGACCGCGGACATAATCCTGTACAAGGCCAACCTGGTCCCGGTTGGAGAAGACCAGCTTCCCCACCTGGAGCTGTCCAGGGAGATAGTACGGCGCTTCAACAACCTGTTCGGCTATACCTTCCCCGAGCCCCAGGCCAGGCTCACCGAGGACCCCCTCATCGTCGGCCTTGACGGGCAGCAGAAGATGAGCAAAAGCCTGGACAATCACGTAGATATAGCCTCTACCGCCGAGGAAACCCGCAAGAGGGTGCTGAGCGCCTTTACCGACCCCCAGCGCACCCGACGGAATATACCTGGGAGGCCCTCGGTGTGCAACGTGTACTCCCTCCATAAAATCTTTAACCCGGGGGAAGTGGACGTGGTCTACGAGGAGTGCACCACGGCCCAAAGGGGGTGCGTGGAGTGCAAGGGACAGCTTGCCGACGGGATAAACGGCTACCTGGAGTCCCTTCGTGAGAAGCGCCGGGAGTACGAGGCCCGGCCCGACTACGTCACGGAGGTGCTGGCCGAAGGCGCGAAGAGGGCCAAAGTCATCGCCCAGGAGACCATAGCCGAAGTCAAAGAGAAGATGGGCCTGGCCTAGTTGAGAAGGTCCGATTTTCATTCCATGCCGGACCCCTCTCGAGACGAGCCTTCGCCCGTGTCCATTCCTCTATCCGCCAGTGGCCGTGACGCTCTCACGGTAGCTGTCGAGGCGGCCCACAGCGCCGGCGAGGTAATCCGGGACCGGTTCCACACCCTCAAGGAAATCAGCTTCAAGGGCCGCGCCAACGTGGTGACGGACGTGGACGTCTTGGCTGAGAAGGCAGCCCTCCAGCTGCTCAGGGACGAGTACCCCGACTTTGGCATCCTCTCCGAGGAGTCGGAGCCTGTAGTCACAGGGTCAAGCTACACATGGGTGATAGACCCCCTGGACGGCACCCGGAACTACGCCTCGGGGATACCCCATGTCGCGGTGGTGGTAGCGCTGGCGCTGGAGGGAGAGGTGGTCCTCGGCGTGACCTACGACCCCATACGTGAGGAGGTCTTCTCTGCCGAAAAGGGCAGAGGCGCCTACCTCAACGGCACTCTCATATCCGTCTCACCGAGAGAGCAGATACCCGAATGCCTGCTGGGGTTCGACATGGGCTACGTGGACGAGAAGGCGGTAATGGCGCTGGATATGATCAAAGCCCTCTGGCCGGGGATGCAGAGCATTCGAATCATGGGGTCCAGCGCCCTGGGGCTGGCCTACGCCGCCTGTGGCCGCGTGGACATATACTTCCACCACCACCTGGCCCCCTGGGACCTGGCCTCGGGCCTGTTGCTGCTGTCCGAGGCCGGCGGCACGGTCGTGGACCGCCACGGGAGCGCTGCTACCCTTGAGAGCGAGAGCGTCATCGCCTCAAGCCCCCGTCTGGTCAGCCAGTTCCTCAGGGCCACCGAGGGCCTGGAGTGGCGCAAGTAGCCCCGGTAAAATAACCAGGGAGGTAACGAGTATGGCCCGATTACCCGAGGTCAGCAGAGAGCAGCTAAAACCCGAGGAACAGCCCCTCTTCGACGAAATCGTCGCGAGCCGTGGCGGTGTAAGGGGGCCTTATGGTATGCTCCTCCACAGCCCGCAGCTCGCCTCCCGAGTGGCCGCCACGGGCGCGTACGTGCGCTTCGACTCCGATTTCCTGCCGAACGCGCTGAAAGAGGTGGCAATCCTGGCCACGGCGAGGGAGATCGAGTCCCAGTACGAGTTCACCGCCCATGCCCGCCTGGCCCGGGAGGCCGGAGTCTCCGAGGACACCATTAGCGCCATCGCCCAGGGTACTGCGCCCCAGGGCCTCTCCGGAGACGAGGAGACGGTGGCCCGCTACGTCCAGGAGCTCCTGCGAGACCACAAGATCACCGACGCCACCTTTAACGCGGTCAAGGACCGCTTCGGGGTGCAGGAGACGGTAGAGCTGACGGGGCTTATAGGCCACTACGTGCTGGTAGGCCAGGTCCTGGCAGCCTTCGAGGTCGAGTTGGCGCCCGGAGTGGCCCCGGAGCTGCCCCTGTGAGCCTGGTCCCGCCGGAGTCCCCCGGGGCCGCCGGCGCAGAGCTTCTCCTCAGTCCCTATCGCGTCCTCGACCTCACCGACGAGCGCGGCCTCCTCTGCGGCAAGATTCTGGCCGACCTGGGGGCCGACGTTATCCAGGTGGAGCCTCCCGACGGCAGCGCTGCAAGGCGCATCGGCCCCTTCTACAAGGACCACGTCCACCCGGAAAAGAGCCTCTTCTGGTGGGCCTACGCGGTCAACAAGCGGGGCATCACTCTGGACCTGCACACTGCCGACGGCCAGGACCTCTTGAAAAGGCTGGTGAAGGACGCCCACTTCCTGATTGAGTCCTTCCCTCCTGGGCATCTGGACAGCCTGGGCCTTGGCCATAAGGACCTGGAGGCCATCAATCCGGGCCTTGTCATGGTGTCCATAACCCCCTTCGGACAGGATGGGCCTTACGCCCACTACAAAGCCTCGGACATTGTGGGCATGGCTATGGGGGGCTTCATGTACCTGACCGGCGACGGCGACCGTCCTCCCCTGCGGGTGGGGTTCCCCCAGTTCTACCTCCACGGCGCCGCGGCTGCGGCTACGGGGGCCATGATTGCCCACACCCACCGCGCCCTCACCGGCCAGGGCCAGCATGTAGACGTCTCCTGCCAGCAGGCCGTGGCAAAGACCCTGGCCCACGCTCCACAAAGCTGGGACATTGAGGGCGTGGCTATCAGGCGCATGGGAGTCTACCGCCAGACTTCCGAGGAGACGCTGGTGCGCATCAACTGGCCCTGCAAGGACGGCTATGTGAACTACATGCTCCAGGGAGGGTCCGTCGCCAGGAGCACCCGCGCCCTGCTGGAGTGGATGGAAGAGGAGGGCATGGGCGACGATGGACTGGATTCGGTCAACTGGGAGGAGCTGGGCTACGGCCAGATTCGCGGCGAAATCATGGAAAAGGCCACGGCGCCCCTGGAACGCTTCTTCAACGCTCATACCAGGGCCGAGCTTGCGAAAGGTGGCATAGACCGGCGCATCCTGCTGTTCCCCGTGGCCACTCCCAGCGAGATTCTCAGCCATCCCCACCTCAATGCCCGAGGCTACTTCAAAAAGATGCTCCACCCGGAGCTTGGCAGCCCTGTGACGTACCCGGGGGTCTTCGTGAAGGACCAGGAAGGGCAGAGAGTCGGCCTGCGCAGGCGACCGCCACTGGTAGGGGAGCACAACGAGGATATTTATCATGGGGAGATGGGCATCACGCCGGAGGAGTTGGCTACGCTGAAAGAGGGCGGGGTGATATGATGGCCCAGCAGCAGGCCCTTGAGGGGCTGAAGGTGCTGGACTTCTGCTGGGTGGTCGTGGGGCCAATGACCACCAAATACATGGCGGAGCACGGCGCTACAGTCGTGAGGGTGGAGTCGTCCAAGAGGCCGGAGACGCTCCGGGGGGCCGCTCCATTTAGAGACGGCGTCTCCGGCATAAACCGCAGCGCCTACTTCGCCAACAACAACCCCGACAAGCTCGGCGTCACCATTGACATGCGCCACCCCAAAGCCAGGGACCTGGTGTTGCGCATGGCCTCCTGGGCAGACCTGGTCACGGAGAACTTCACCCCCGGCACCATGGAAAGCTGGGGACTGGGATACCAGCAGCTAAGGGAGGCGAACCCCCACATAGTCATGTTCAGCGCCTCCATGCTGGGGAGGGGTGGCCCCCTGGAGCGCCAGCCCGGTTTCGGGCCTGTCCTCTCTTCCCTGGCGGGTCTGACCCACATCACCGGCTGGCCCGACCGGGACCCGGTAAACCCCTATGGAGCCTACACCGACTTTATCATCCCCCGCTTCGCCGTGGCCTCCATCCTGGCGGCCCTCGAATACACCCGGCGGACGGGCGAAGGGGTCCACCTGGATATGTCCCAGCTCGAAGCCTCCATTCACTTCTCCGCCCCCTTTCTACTGGACTATGCGGTAAATGGCAGGGAGCAGGGCCGCATGGGCAACAGAGACCCAGGCGGAGCGCCTCACGGGGCCTACCCCTGCAAGGGCGAAGACCGCTGGGTGGCTATCGCCTGCTCCACCGATGAGGAGTGGCACGCTCTGCGACGGGTTATCTCCTCAGAGGGCCAGGGCTGGGCCTATGAGGAGCGCTTCGACACTCTCCTGGGCCGCAAGTCCTGGGAGGATGAGCTGGACTGGCTAATCGGTGAGTGGACGAGGGAGTGGGACGCCAGGGAGCTTATGAATACCCTCCAGGGGGCGGGCGTGCCTGCGGGCATGGTGAACAACCCCCGCGACCTGTTCGAGGATGCCCAGCTGAGACACAGGCGTCATTTCCAGTACCTGGACCACCCGGAAATAGGCCCCTACGCCAGCGACCGGAGCGAGTTTAATCTCTCCCGGACGCCGGGAAGCCTTGGCAGGCCGGCCCCCCGCATTGGAGAGCACACCGAGCACGTTCTGAGGGATATAATCGGCCTATCGGAGGAGGAGTACCGGTCCCTCGAAAGCGATGGCGCGCTGGAGTAGCCTACAGTTGTTGATGTTATTCCCAGAGCCTTTCACTCTCCGCGTTAGGTGAACACAGACCTGCCCGCACCCGACAGGCCCCCGCCGCGTGTCGTTCTGAGGAGCGGAGCGACGAAGAATCTAAAATGGTGCCCAACAAAAATCGGAATCAAGGCGGCACGATCCAGAACAAGGCCACGGCTAGCCAGGACTTTAGACCCCTCGCTCCGCTCGGGGTGACAATTGACAGACCCTAACGGTATCCCGCCGGCTTACTGGAGCTTCGGGATCGTCTTTTCGGCAAGCAGGCGCATGGAGTTGATAACCCGGTCATAGGGAATCTGCCCGCCATAGTTCATCTCCAGCATCACGCCCGATATGCCCAGCGCCTCCCTGTACTCGTGGAGACGCTCCACGACGGCCTCCGGCGTGCCGTACATCACCCTCTGCTTCAGTATGTCCTCGTAGGGGGTGCGGGCCATCCGCCGGAGCGCCTCGGCCAGCTCCGGGGTGGCCGCGGAGCCGCTCAACTCCCTGGCTATGTACTCTATCCCGTACCTGGTGCTGGCCTCCGGCTCGGAGCGGGCCTTCTCGGTGGTCTCCGCCACGTAGGTGGGGACGCGCAGCACCACGTCGGCGGGGCCGGGGTGCCCCGCCTCTTCCCACGCCTTCCGGTACTGCTCCAGCCCTTCCTGAAGCTGGGGTATAGGCGTAACCGTGCCGATGAATATGGGGTATCCCAGGCTGCCTATCGTCGAGTAGGTGTCCGCGCTGGCTACTGCGACGCGAATAGGCGGGTGGGGCTTCTGGTATGGCTTGGGCACTACGTCCACGTCCTGGAAGGAGTAGAACTCTCCCTCGTGGGAAATCCGGTCGTCTTTCCACGCCTTTATGATGACGTCCAGCGCCTCGTAGAAGCGGCCGCGACTCTCGGAGTAGGGCACGCTGTAGGCCTCGTAGTACTTGGTCAGCCCGCTGCGCCCTATGCCGAAGTCGAAGCGGCCCCTGCTGATGTGGTCCACCGTAGCCGCCTCCTCGGCAAGGCGCAGGGGATTGGTCAGGGGCAGCACCGACACCGCCAGGCCGATTCTTACGGTGCTGGTGCGGGCGGCAACCGCGCTGGCGATGATGAGGGGAGAGGCCAGAACGAAGCGGCCTGGGCTGAAATGGTGCTCCGCCAGCCAAACGGAGTCCATGCCCAGACGCTCCGCCTCCTGCACCTGATTGAAGGACTCTTCAAAGGCCTCGGCCTCAGTCATCCCTTCCCGTACGTGGAAGTCGGTAAACATACCGAAGTCCATAAACGTCTCCTTCCGAAATCCATTCGCCCTGTGTAGCCGGCTATGTCATACAGGAATGGCCCGCGCAGGCCCTTTCCCCGGACGCCATGGCGAGAAGGGCCGTCTCAAGCCCGCCCCCCTAAGAGCGTCCTACGGAAGCCTCGATCCGGGCCATGATCTCGGGAGGGAGAGGCCCCATAGCTTCCGCCGCGACGCACTCGCGGAGCTCGGTCCGGTTCTTCACTCCCAGGATAACCGTGGAAACCCCTTCCATTGACAGGGAGTACCGGTGGGCCAGGGAAGCCGGCGACTCCCCAATCTCCCTGGCCAGGGCGCGGAAGGGCGCGCTCCTGTGATAGTCCTGCATGTCTAGGTGGTCCTCGGGCAGCTCTCGATCAAAGGTATCGGTCAGCGCGCCCGCCTGCACAGCCCTGATTCCCATGACCCCGATACCTCTACGGTGGGCGGCGGCGATAATCTCTCGCGGCCTGGCCGGCTCGTCGAAACGCTTCATGGCCCCCGGCGAATCCAGCAAGTTAGCCACAGCCTGGACGGCGGCGGGCGCCGGCTCGTCGTCAATCACCTCCAGGAGCTGGGTGGGCACGCCGATGCCGGTGATGCCCCAGGCTCCGATGCGGCCACCGGCGACCATCTGCTCGAAGGCCGGACGGACCGCCTCCAGGAAGAGGCTGAGCGGTGTCTCCCGGGCCTGATCAAGGATGGGCGAGCCATCGGGGACGATCTCGTTGTGCAGGAAGAAGAGGTCAACCCGCTCTAGCTTCATCCGAAGGAGGCTCTCATCAAGGCTCTTCTCCAGCAAGGGAAGGACCTCGGTGGCGGCGCGGTTGCCGACGGCGCATTTGGTCACCACTCGCACCCCTTCCGGCAACCGGCCTCCGTAGGCCTCTCCGACGACCGACTCGGCTTCGCCGTTACCGTAGACCGGCGCCACGTCGAGAACGGTAATGCCGGACTCGACCGCCTCGCGCACAGTGGCGATAGCCTCCTGTCGAGTCGTCGGCCCCCAGACCTGGCCGGTGCCCCCACCGCCAAGGGTCAGCGCGCTGACCTCGCCCAATCTTCCGAAGCTCCTCTTTTGCATTGACCTCAGCCTCCCTGAATCGCCTTTATCAGACCCGCCGTGCCTGCGGAAGGCACGGCCATTGCCAAGAACGAGTGTACTGGGGCGCACCAACGCTGTCAATCTTCTTATGATGCGTTTCCATTCAGGTGGTTGAGTTTCCTCCGCGTCGTCTCGCGCATTATGTCATCTGCAACCCCGCTTATGTCATCACCATGAAAATGCCCTGCAACTCCCATCCCGTCATTGCCATGAAGATACCCTTCCTCCAACCTCCCGTAGGGGCGATTCGCGAATCGCCCCTACTTCCCAACCGTCACTCCCGCGAAAGCGGGAGTCCAGGGACGCCGGGGACGTGGATACCCGTCCCCATTTGCACGGGGACAAGCTTCACGGGTGTGACGAAGGGTATTTTCATGGTAATGACAGTGGATGCAGGGTGCTTCAGAAAATCGAAAGACCCTGTAGATGCAGGGCTATCGCATTTGAAAGGGAGATATGGGAGGGTGTTCGGGTGATAGATAATAGGGGCGTTCTTGGAGTGGTTGATTGAGGGGAAGTGTGGAGGTTGTGGTGATGGGGATGGCGATCGACGATCTGGACCCCTTGGAGGATCCCCGGAGTGGAAACGCAGGCCGGCATTCATTGCACGACATACTGGTCATTGCCTTATGCACCATACTGTGTGGGGGGGAGACCTGTACCGACATGGCCCTCTTCGGGCACTCCAAACGGGAGTTCTTGGAATCCTTCCTGCCGCTCAGGAATGGAATTCCCAGCCACGACACCCCCGCTTTCGCGGGGGCAGGCTCTTCTCCAGAGTGTTCCGCCTGTTGGACCCGGAGGCATTCCAGAAGTGGTTTCTGGGGTTCATGCGCCAGTTTGCCCAAGGCTGCGAGGGTGTGCTGGCCATAGACGGCAAGACGCTGCGCCGCTCTTATGACCGCGCCGAGGCCAAATCGCCTCTGCACCTGGTCAATGCCTGGGCCGCAGAACAGCGTCTGGTGATGGGACAACTGGCCGTGGATGGCAAGTCCAACGAGATCACCGCTGTGCCCAAACTCCTGGAAATGCTGGCCCTGCCGGGAATGGTGGTCACCGCTGACGCCATGCACTGCCAGAGACGGCTGTCCCAGCAGGTGCTGGACCAAGGGGCCGATTACGTGCTGGCCCTGAAGGGGAATCAGGGGTCTCTCAACGATGATGTGCGCCTGTTCCTTGACGATTCGGCCACGACCGTGGCAGAGGCAAGCCAGACCAACAAGGGGCACGGGCGTATCGAGACCCGGACGGCCAGCATAAGCAGCGACGTGGCCTGGCTGCAGGAGCGGCACCAGTGGCCCGGACTGGCGGCAGTGGGGAAGATAACCGCCAGTCGACAGGAGGGAGGCCATAGCAGCGTCGAGAGCCGGTACTACCTCCTGAGCCAGGCATTCCCGCCGGAGCGGTTTAACCAAATCGCACGGGCCCACTGGGGAATCGAGAACCAACTGCACTGGGTGCTGGACGTGGTGTTCAATGAGGACCAGTCCCGAAACCGGAAGGACAACTGCCCGGACAATCTGGCTCTGCTACGCAAACTGGCGCTTAATCTGGCCCGGCTGGAACCCTCCAAAGGATCCATGAGACGCAAACTGAAACGGGCCGGGTGGAACAACAGTTACCTGGCCACATTGCTATCCCAATTCACCAAAATCCAAATGCGATAGCCCTGCCTGTAGATGATGTAGATATTGACATATTGGGACGGCATAAGCATACTTGGAGGTGTCAGTAGTCACGAAAGCTCTCGGGCGGGCTGCCCGAGACCGCAAGGGCCTTACGTACGGAAAGGCTGATGAAGGCACTCCACAGAATAAAAGACAGGAGGTTTGCTCATGGCTGGCTACAGGGTTGTGTCATCGGACAATCACGTCGTGGAGCCACCGGACCTGTGGACGAGCAGGGCTGATGCCAAGTACAAGGACCGGGTGCCACAGGTTATCCGCGAGGAAAGTGGCGCCGATTGGTGGTACTGCGACGGCTACAAGGTCGTCCCTATTCAAATAGGAACACAGACGGGCGTGAGATTTGAGTCGCCGGAAGACCTGGCCCTTGACCGCGATACATTCGAGGATGTGCGGCTGGGGGGCTACATTCCGGACGAACACATCAAAGACATGGAAGTTGATGGGATTGACGCCAGCATAGTCTACCCCACCACCGGCCTTCTCCTCTACAGCGTGCCGGATGGCGAGCTCCTGACCCACACCTTCAAGATATACAACGACTGGGTCGGCGAGTTCTGCAGCGCGTACCCCAAGGTGCTGAAGGGCATCGCCATGATTAACGTGGACGAGGTGGACGAGGGCATCAAAGAGCTGGAACGGTGCGCTAAGCTGGGGTTTGTGGGGGCTATGATTACCGTATACCCGCCTGCGGAGAGGCCGTACAGTTCGCCCATGTACGAACCCCTTTGGGCCGCGGCCCAGGACCTGCAGATGCCCCTCAGCCTCCACATCGCCACGAACCGCCCCGGACCGGGCCAGGAGTTCCAGAACCTCCTCTCCACGAGCGCCTGGTTCTTGAGCAACGTGGACCACTGGATACGCGAGTCCATCGGGCAGATGATCTTCACCGGCGTATTCGAGCGCTATCCGAAGCTCCAGATAGGGTCAGTGGAAATGGAGCTGTCCTGGGTCCCCCACTTCCTGGACCGGATGGACTACACCTATACACAGAGGCAGATTGAGTTTGCCCCGTACCGGTTCAAGGAGGACATGCTTCCCAGCGACTATTTCCATCGCAACGTGTTCCTGGGGTTCCAGGAAGACGCGGTGGGCATAAGGCTTCGCGACATCATAGGCGTAGACAACCTGCTGTGGGGCGGGGACTATCCCCACCCGGAATCCACCTTCCCCAAGAGCCGTGAGATCATTGATCATATATTGATGGACTGCACGGAGGAGGAGAAGACCAAGATAGCGGGCGGGAACAGCGCCAGGGTATACAGGCTCTAGTATACGGCAGGGCCTTCTCCCGCGACCCTCTTAACTGAATCCGCGATAATGTGCCTGAACATAGGCCCCTCCGAGGCCGAGCGTGAACGCTTGCGATCGCGTCCCGGCTTCGTGGGGCCTACCACTTTTATTTCATCACCTGGGGCAAGACATCCCTGGATAGCCTTTCCATGTCCGCCACAGTCTGCTCCACTTTGGCCCCAAGGAACCTATCAATCCATTCCGCACCCTCTTCATCCCTACCGAAGGCGAATATGAAGTGCTGGACTCCGGCCTGCTGATATAGAGCGATGTCCGCTGCAATCTCCTCGGCGCTGCCCGTCATGGTCCGCCTCGAGCTTCCCGGGCTGGGATCGAAGACTATGTTGAGGCCAAGGGCTATATCCACCGCGTCCCGGGCGCGTCCGGCCTGTTCGGTCATGTCGCGGAGCCGGTTGACGGTCTTCGCCACATCCCCGGCCTCAAGGCGCGTGTGGGGTTGCAGGCCTATGGGCATCCAGCCGTCCCCAAGGGTTGCCGCGCGTCTCAAGGCCACAGTGGTGTTCCCTCCCACCCAGATGGGCGGGTGGGGCTTCTGGACGGGTTTGGGGTGGAACTTGAACCCAGAGAACTGGCTGTACTGGCCCTGGTACTGGGGGTCGTCGTTAGTCCATAGCTCTTTGTAAATGCGAATATACTCGTCGGTCACCTTCCCGCGCTCGTTGAAGGTATCCAGGCCCAGGGCCTTGAACTCCTCCTCCATCCAGCCGACACCCACCCCCAGGATGACGCGCCCACCCGACATATAGTCGAGGGTGGATATAATCTTCGCAGTGAATATGGGTTCCCGGTAGGGTACAATGAGAACAAAGGGACCCAGCTTGATGCGTTGAGTACAGCCGGCCAGGTAGGTCAGGGTCGTAAGGGGTTCGGGGATGGGCTGGGTGGGATCGAAGGGGGATGCCCTATCTACAGTGTAGGGGTAACGAGAGCTGATATGAGTGGGCATGATGATGTGGTCGCCCAGCCACAGGTGATCGAACCCCAACTCCTCGGCCCGCGTGGCCAGGGTACGGAGGCTGTCCGGGTTTGCCAGAGATACAAAGTTGGGGAGTATAACGCCAAAGCTCATAGCTGTCCTCCTGTATTTTTTCTTACTCTCTTCCGGGGGCTTCCATCCCACCTCGGCAGCCGTACCGCGTTGAGATGCGCGGTCCCTTGCAGGCATTCAGGACTCATTCTACACTGCAAAGAAGCCGGGTGTCTTCTTTGCAGTTGCCAAATATAGGTTGCAACGCCCCGTCCTGGGTGATATACTAGCAGCGTAACGGTCCGTTTGGTCTGGAGGCCCCGATACTTCACTTCGGGGCTTCTTGTTAAAAAGGACGCGTGGCTTCTCTCACCTTCGTTGGTGAGGTTATGGCAGTGCTTTAGAGCCCAAAACCCTCAGTGGGAGTAGAAGACGCCATGAAGAGCGACTTTATGATAGCGTTGACACAACTGGCGGCAGAAAGACATTTGCCAAGAGAACAGGTGCTTCAGGCCATTGAGGCAGCGTTGGCTTCCGCTTTCAAAAAAGATAGCCTCGTGGTGGGGCAGAACGTATCGGTCAAGCTCAATCCAAACAATGGCGAAGTGAACGTCTTCGCAACGAAGACGGTGGTAGAGGAAGTGGAGGACCCGGAGAGGGAGATAAATCTGCCGGAAGCCCAGAAAATTAAAAAGGACGCCACCCTGGGCGATGATCTGGCTATTGACAGCCTGCCCCACCAGGTGAGCCGCATCGCCGCCCAGACGGCCAAGCAAGTGGTCCTCCAGCGCCTCCGAGAGGTGGAGCGGGAGTTGGTGCTCCAGGAGTTCACGCGGCGCATTGACGACCTCATCTCCGGGGTGGTGGAGCAGATGGAGGCAGGACGGGTGATAGTCCTGGAAGTGGGACGCGCCCAGGCCGTCCTCCCCCCCGAGGGCCAGGTCCCAACGGAGCGCTACAAGAAGGGGCAACGGCTGAAGCTCCTCGTGCTGGACGTGCGGCGCACCTCCAAAGGCCCGGAGATTCTGGTCTCCCGCAGCCACAAGGACCTCCTCAAGCGCCTCTTTGAGATAGAGGTGCCCGAGGTGTTCAACGGAATCATCGAGATTAAGGCCATCGCCAGAGAAGCGGGCTTCAGGAGCAAGGTCGCAGTATCATCCCGGCAGGAGGGCATAGACCCTGTAGGCTCCTGCATCGGAATGAGGGGCAACCGCATCCAGAGCATAGTCAACGAGCTCCAGGGGGAGAAGATTGACGTGGTGCGCTGGGACAAGAACCCCAAAGTGCTCATCTCCAACGCCCTCAGCCCCTCGGAAGTAATCCATGTGGACATAGACGAGAAAGAGGGGGCGGCGGTGGTGGTCGTACCTGAACGACAGCTGTCCCTGGCTATAGGGAAAGAGGGTCAGAACGCCCGTCTGGCCGCATGGCTGACCGGTTTCCGGCTGGACATCAAGAGCATGAGCGAGTGGGAGACGATAAAGGCGCAGCGACAGGCCGAGGCTGAGGAGGCCATGCGGGCCGCCGCCAGAGCCCTTGAAGAGGCCAGGGCCGCCACCGCCATAGCGGAGCCGGCCGGGCTCGTGGGGGTCGCGGAGCCGCCGGACGGGATAGGTGAGGTGGTGGAAGAGGTCATGGCCGAAGTCCTCACCCCTGCCCTTGAAGCAGGGCCTGTAACCGAAGAAGCGATACCCGCCCTGGAACCGCAAGAGATAGATTCGATAGGGGCGCCCGTAGCCGGGGAGGCCGTCGCCACCAACAAACTCAGCCCCGAAGAAGAGTTGGCCCTGCTGGCCCTCGAGGAAGAGGAAGCCGGAGCAGAGGCGGACGAAGAGGAAGAAGACATCTCGGTGGAAGAGGTCGGCGATGATGTGTGGGAAGTGCCCGTACCCGTGCTTACCTCGGGAGCCAGCAACATACGCTTTGCCGAAGATATAATGGGCGATCTCCGGGGAGGCGGGGGCAGAAGGGGGAAAAGGGGCAAACGGGGCGCTCAGGACGACAGCTCGAAGGGGAAGAAGGGCGGTTCTCGCGCCGGTGGCGGTGGCGGTGGACGCCGTGTCCGCCCAGGCGTAGAGGAGCCTTCACAGTCGAGGTAGCCCGTGGCGAAGGTCAAGCACATACCTTTACGGAGTTGCGCCGCATGCGGGCAAAAGCTGCCCAAAAGGGAGCTTGTGAGAATCGTGCGCACCCTGGAGGGCCAGGTAGAGGTGGACCCCACGGGTAAAAAAGCGGGCAGGGGGGCCTATCTCTGCCCCAGGGAAGAATGCTGGAAACGAGGACTGAAAAAGAACCGCCTTGACCACGTCCTCCGGTCCCCAGTGATGGAGCAGAACAGGGAAACCCTTGTCGCCTACTACCAGGAGCAGCTTAAGCCAACCGGCATTGGAGACGTGCGATGACTTCTGATGGACGCCAGACCACGGTAGCAGAAGGGACAAGACGGCCCGCCAGGTCGGGAGAGCGGGGGAGCCAGGGGCGCAAGACGGCCCCCAAGACCGTGGTGCTTCCTCCGACGCTGACGGTGAAGCGGCTGTCGGAGATTACTCACATAGGCCAGATAGACACTATCAAGCAACTCATGCGCAACGGGATTATGGCGTCCCTGAATGAGGTAATAGACTTCGAGGTAGCTACCCTGGTGACCTCCGCTTTCGGCATCAGGGCCAAGCCGGAGGAAGACGAAACCCGGTCCGCCGGCGCGTCCCTGAAAGCCGTGGAAGATGAAGACTCGTCCAGTCTCGAACTCCGTCCACCTGTGGTGACCATACTGGGCCACGTGGACCACGGCAAGACCACCCTGCTGGACACCATCCGCAGAAGCCGCGTAGCAGCCGGCGAGGTGGGAGGCATAACGCAGCACATCGGGGCCTATCAGGTGGAGTACAAAGACAAAGAGCTTACTTTCCTGGATACCCCGGGCCACGAAGCCTTCACCGCCATAAGGGCCAGGGGCGCCCGCGTGACCGACGTAGCGGTGCTGGTCATAGCAGCCGATGACGGGGTCATGCCCCAGACAAAGGAGGCCCTGGACCATGCCAAGGCCGCCGGAGTGCCCATCGTAGTGGCCGTCAACAAGATGGACAGGCCCGACGCCGACCTGGACAGGGCGAAGCGCCAGCTTGGCGAGCAGGGCCTGGTCTTGGAGGAGTGGGGGGGGGACACCATCGTCGTGCCAATCTCGGCCACCCAGGGTGACGGCATAGAGGACCTGCTGGAGAACCTGCTGGTGGTATCCGAGCTATCCGATCTTAAGGCGGACCCCCGTAAGAAGGCGAGCGGCGTGGTTATCGAGGCCAAGCTGGACAAGACTCGCGGGCCTCTGGCCACGGTGCTGGTGCAGAGCGGCACCCTACAGGTGGGAGACTCCGTTATGGCTGGCACTGCCTATGGCCGGGTGAAGGCTATGGTCAACGACATAGGAAGGCGGATAAAAGAGGCAACGCCCTCCGTTCCTGTGGAGATGATGGGCTTCAACTCCCTTCCGGAGGCCGGGGATATATTCACCGTAGTCTCCAACGAGAAAACGGCTCGCGGCATAGCCGATGAAAGACTGCGGAAAATGGACCTGGAGAGCGCCAGCGTGCGGGCCCTGACCCTCGAGGAGATTTACACCAGGATTAACACGGGGGAGGTCAAGGAGCTGAACCTGGTCATCAAGGCCGACGTGCAGGGCAGCGTCGAGGCAGTGTGCTCTGCCCTGGAACGCCTGGATGACGAGAAGGCCAAGGTCCGCGTCCTCCACGCCGGAAGCGGGACTATCACAGAGACCGACGTGCTGCTGGCTGGCACTTCCAAGGCCATTATCATAGGGTTCGCCACCTCCACCCAGCTGGGCGTCGAGCGGGTAGCCGAGAGAGAGGGCGTGGAGATAAGGCACTATGAAATCATCTATCGTCTGATAGAGGATATAGAGAAGGCCCTGAAGGGTCTGCTGGAAGCCACCCTCAGAGAGGTCGTACAGGGCCACGCCGAGGTCAGGGCTATCTTCTCCGTGAGCAGAAGGGGCAACATAGCCGGCTGCATGGTCACGGACGGGCGAATCTCCAGGGGATCAATGGCGCGTGTCGTCCGCAACGGCGAAGTCATCCACGATGGAATCGTCTCCAGTCTGCGGCATTTCAAGGAAGAGGTGAACGAGATGTCCGCGGGCTTCGAGTGCGGTGTGGGACTCGCGGGCTTTACCGACTTCGCGGAGGGGGATGTCCTGGAGACCTACCGCAGGGAACGGGCGAGGGGATAAAGCCCCTCGGGCCGGCCGGCCGGCCCTCTCTCTAAACCCGCAACGAGTCCCTCTTTGATAAAGGGGTTGTCTCCCATGACCAGACGCACTGACCGCATCAACGGTCTTCTTCGCCAGGAAATCAGCGAGCTTCTTTCCCGCGAACTGAACGACCCCAGGCTTTCTGGGGTAGTGAGTATAACCAAGGTGGAGACCTCCGGCGACCTGCGCTATGCGCGGGTGTTCGTGAGCGTCCTGGCCAGCCGGGATGATAAGGAAACGGTGCTCAGCGGCATCAGTTCGGCGTCGAAATTCATGCGAAGGGAGCTGGGGGAACGCCTTTCCCTCAGATATATTCCTGAGTTGAGCTTCATTCTGGACGAGTCGCTGGAAGAAGCGGACCACATCTTCAGGCTTATGGACCGGCTCTCCACGGAAGCGCCCCTTGACCCACGCTCTCAGATGACGCCCAAGGATACCCCTTCCAGTGGCTAGTGGTTAGTTGAATGGACAGGAATAAGTCTCCCATAAACGGCTTTCTCAACCTATACAAGATTCCGGGTCCCACCTCTATGGACGCCGTGCGCCAGGTAAAGAGGCTCACCGGCCAGAGAAAGGGGGTGGGGCACGGGGGCACCCTCGACCCTCTGGCTGAGGGAGTGCTTCCCATCTGCTTCGGTCAGGCGACGCGGCTCATGGAGCACCTGGTGGATGGTGAGAAGCAGTACCGCATGGAGGTCCACCTGGGGGCTACCACCTCGACCTACGACGGGGAGGGAGAGATGGTTAAAACGGGCGACCCCGCAGGCCTGGCCCGCGACGCCGTAGAGGAAGCTCTGGAGTCCTTCCAGGGAATTATCTACCAGACACCCCCCATGTACAGCGCCATCAAGCAGGGGGGAAAGCGTCTGTACAAGCTGGCCAGGTCCGGAATAGAGGTGGACCGCCAGCCCCGGAAGGTCGAAATTTCGCACATCGAGATACTGGGCTTTGCGCCACCCTCGCTTATGCTGGAGGTGGACAGCGGCAGGGGTGCCTATATGCGGTCCCTGGCGCACGACCTGGGTGAGGCCCTGGGCTGTGGCGGCTATCTGAAGAGCCTCGTCCGGCTGAGGTCGGGGCCTTTCAAATCGGATGACGCCGTGACTATGGAGAGGTTCGAGGAGGCCGCATCTCCCGGTCCCTGGCAGGAGCATCTTCTGCCGGTGGACTTCCCCCTGCTACTCATGCAGGGCGTCGCAGTCAACAGGGCGGCGGAGCGGTACATCCGTAACGGGCAGTCCGTGAACGCGCCTCCCCACATAGGGATTCACGCAGGCTACCTGGAGAGATACCGGGCCTACACCCAGGATGGCCGCTTTCTGGCGATAGTATCCCTCGACAAGACCAGGAACCAGTGGAAACCATACAAGGTCTTCGATCTGGATACCCCCTCCCCCTACGCCCCTCCCCCCGACAGCAGGTAGCGGGCGCGTTCAGGGTCTGTACTCCGCCCCACCGCGTGGCCTTACCATGAAAATAGCCTGCGACCCCCATCCCGTTATTCCGAGCGCCTGGCTGCGCCGACGCTTCGGCAGGCAGCGGGGAACCTAAAAACTCATGCTCTCGAATAGGCCTGCACCTGAGATTCCTCACTCCGCGCAGTTTATCGTGAACTTGTCGAAGGGCTCCGTTCGGAATTGTCCATGGCCTTTACAAGGCCACATCAACAGGGATGAAAATGGCTGAATGTCGGGTAGGGGCGATTCGCGAATCGCCCCTACGGGAGGTTGGACCAAGGGTATCTTCATGGCAATGACGGGATGGAAGTTGCAGGGTATTTTCATGGTAATGACGCGCGGCGGGGGATCGCATTTACCTTCCGTCGAGAATGAAAAGGCCCTGATTTGGCGCCTGGCAGCCTTGACAAATCATATGCGCTATGTATATTTACTAGCCAGGGAGTAGTGATACTCGTTGATATTCGAGGAGGGGTGAGGAATGGATGCCTATTGCTTTAAGTGCCGTTCTAAGAGGGAGATCAAGGACCCGAAGCAGGTGACCCTGAAGAACGGGAGGCCGGCTACCCAGGGGGTATGCCCCATCTGTAGTACCAAGGTATTCCGCATCGGCAAGGTCGCCTGACCCATTTCCAGCCCACAAGGACCACCTGCCCTGACACTACCTTTGAGCAGATACCAAAGACACTCCCAGCTTGTTCAGCAGGCTCCTGGGATTGCTCTCAAGAAGAGTGTAGGTCCCCTCGTGGTCCAGGCCCGCACCTAAAGCGACCTTCTCAGCCAGCTCTGGAGTAAGAAGGTCGCCGGGCTCGTGAGCGTCCGAGTCCAGTACCGTAAAGGCCCCCGTCTGAAGCGCCATCTTTACAACGTGGCCGTTGGCCAGGCTGTGGCCCTTCCTGGCCGATATTTCGAGGAAAACCCCCCGCTCCGATGCCAGGCTGGCATCCTCCGGGGCAATGATTCCCGGATGCGCCAGCACATCCACCGCCGGGGACTCGATAGCTGCCCGGTTGGTCCCCGGCTCCACAGGCTCAACCACCGTCTCGCCGTGGACCACCACTATCCGCGCTCCCAGTCCCCTGGCCGCCCGGGCAACCATATCTATATCGTCTTTAGGAACGTGGGTAATCTCCACTCCCGGCAAGGCCAGTATATCCCAGCGGGATGAGGTCGCCTCGCAGTCGGTCACCAGGGTCTTCAGGACCACTTCCAAATTTCCCGGCCCAACGTGGTCCGTCACGGCTATCACCCGATAGCCTCTGACATACGCGCGCCTGATGAGCTCCACCGGCGAAAGGACCCCATCGCTGAGAAAGGTGTGGGTGTGAAAGTCGTACATGGCGCTCCGCCTGCCCTTTATGACATGCCGATGGTAGCTTTCTCCAGCCCCGCTGCCCTTGAAGAGCCAGGGAACTTGGCGGGGTGGACGCCCTCGCTCAGCCTCTCCTCTATGATATGGTCATTCTCGTCGTAGTAGTAGCCTTCGACGGTCTCCAGGTACTTGGCCCATTTGTCGGTGCTTCTTCGGATTTCCCAGACCCAGTAGTAGTAGGCCATCCTCTTGAGGCCAGCGAAGAAGTCGCCCTTCGCGAAGCGCCGGAGTATCTGCTTCGGACCGTAGAACCTCTTGTAGGCGCGGTTAATCTCGTGCTGCAAGGTGCTGGGTCTCATGTTCTTCGGCAGGAAAATCACAAAGGTGCCGTCCAGCCTGTCCCACGACGGCAGGAAGAACCTGTTCAAGGGTATGGTCGGGGCATTGTATTCGGGGTACCCGCTCAGGGGAAACAGGGCTACGTAGTCAAGGTCCGCCTCGATGGCGGCGTCGAAGGTGGCCCGGATGCTTTCCACGGTGTCTTCGTCGGAGCCTAGCACGAAGGAGCCCAGCACCCTCAGCCCGTGAGACTTGATCTTCGTCAGTGACTTTTTGATGCCATCCTGGGTCTGCTTCTTGTTCAGCAGCTTGAGCACCCCGTTGTCGAAAGATTCCAGGCCGATGTAGAGGGTGTTGACCTGGGCCTTCTTCAGCAGTCTCAGGGTTTCTTCGTCCCGGGCCACTTCCAGCCTAGTGAAGCAGATGGCGTACCAGTCAATCCCCTCTTCTATGACTCTGTTGAGCAGCTCTTTGGTCCGGTCCCGGTTGACGGTAAAATGATTGTCAACGATGAAGAAGTATTTTGTGCCGACCAGTTCTTGCTGGTACTTTATGTCGGCGATGACGCTGTCCACACTCCTGAGCCGGTAGCCTCGGCCCAACTCCCTGGGAGCGATGCAGAAGGAGCAGTCGTAAGGGCAGCCCCTGGTAGTCTGGAGAAGCTGCCAGCGCATCCTCTTCTTCCAGATGAGCTTCCACCTGGGCCAGTTCATGTAACCGTGTATCAGTTCCAGGTCGGGTGTGGTCTCGAAGTCCTGGGCAAAGGGGCGGTTGGGGTTCTGTCTGACCCGCCCGTTGTCCCAGTATGAGACGCCGAGGACGTCGCTCAAGTCCTCGTCGTTCTTCCACCTTTCCAGTAGTTCCAGAAGGGTCTCGTCGCCTTCCTGCCTCACCACCGCGTCGCAGTATTGGAGGGTGTCTTCCGCCATGACCGAGGCATGAGTCCCCCCGATGATGATGGGCATGTCCGGGCGGGCGGCCTTGATCTTGTTAATGTACTCGATGGTCTTCGGCATGGTGGAGCTGAAAGCGTGAAAGCAGACCACGTCCGACTCCATCACCTGGTCCCACTGGATTGGGCCTATATGTTCAACAAACGCCTTAACATCGTACCCTGCGTCTCTCGTGACCGTCGCCACCACGGGCATCCCATACTCGGGAAAGACGGCGTGAGTGACCAGATTCCAGTACGGCAGATCGGCGCTGATAAAGCTCACCTTATTGATCTTCATCTAGTGCCACTCCCTTAATTTAGCCAGGAGCAAGGCAGTCCTCTGCTCGCCGTCCTGTGGCGCGGGAGCAGGTCCGTTCCTGCATCCTGGCATTGCGGAGAGTATACCCCAAGCGGCTGCCCTCTGCAAGACTGGATATGGGGCGACTTGAGGCAATCACATTAGAAATAACATCCTCGCGACTCCAGCTTTCGCCGGAGTCGAGGTGAGGCAGCTCACAGGGGTTTTGACGTAGCCAAGGGGCGTTGAATTGGGTATTATAGCCTCAAGCGAAGAGACACCCGCGCATTTGCCCGGTATCCGACCATCATCAACAGTCTGCAAGGGTGCACCAGGGGGTGGAGATGGTGTGTGAGCTTTGCGACCGGGATGTGGAGCGCCTGACTGCTCACCACCTTATTCCCAAGCTGAAGGGCGGCAGGAATGGGCCGCAAGCGCAGCTCTGCTCGACCTGTCACCGGCAGGTCCATGCCCTCTTCAGCGAGGGCACTTTGGCGAAGCGGCTCAATAGCATAGACGCTTTGAAGGTCGAGCCACAGATAGCAAGCTACATCTCATGGGTCCGGAAGCGGTCCGGCGGCTCGCAATTCAGGGTCAGGCGATGGAAAGGCCGATACTGACACACTGACACACTGACACTCCGCCAGTTGCCCCACAGTCGGGCGGGTATTATAATTGCTAGAAGACCAGACGCCTTTACATAGTCGAAAGCGCATGTGAACGGCTTTTGGACCGGCACAAGAGAGGAGTTGGACTAGAATGGCCCTTCCCGATCAAATGAAGTTTGGAATCTTCATGGCCCCCTTCCACCGCATTCCCGAAAACCCCACGCTGGCGATGGAGCGCGACCTGGAGTTGGTGCAGTGGCTGGACAAGCTGGGGTTCGATGAGGCCTGGATCGGCGAGCATCACAGCGCCGGTTGGGAGATAATTTCGTCCCCGGAGATATTCATCGCGGCGGCGGCCGAGCGCACGCGAAACATCAAGCTGGGCACGGGTGTGATTAGCCTGCCCTATCACCACCCCCTGATGGTGGCTAACCGCATGTTGCAGCTGGACCACATGACCAGGGGCAGGGTGATGCTCGGAGTGGGGCCCGGCGCGCTGGTCTCCGACGCGTATATGCTGGGCATTGAGCCGCCCACGCAGCGGGAGAAGATGGATGAGTCCCTCGGAATCATTCTCCGCCTGTTCACGGAGACCGGGCCTATAACCTATGAAAGCGACTGGTTTGAGATGCGTGAGGCCGTAACTCAGCTCCGGCCCTACCAGAGGCCCCACATGCCCGTTGCGGTGGCCTCCGTGCAGTCGCCTTCGGGTGTAGCGCTGGCAGGCAAGCACGGGGCCGCAGTCCTGTCCATCAGCGTGCCCAGGGACACCTCCGGCCAGTCTGACCTCAACTACCTGTGGGCCGTTGCCGAGGAGTCGGCCGCGGAGCATGGAAAGTCCGTCCGGAGAGAGGACTGGCGGCTGGTGGTCCCCATTCACCTGGCCGAGAGTCGCGAGGAGGCCATGAATGACGCAAGGCTGGGCGCCGGGCGCTTCCAAAGGGAGTATTTCGAGGGTATCATCGGCAGGCCTCCGGAGTTCGACGGCCCCCTCGACAAGGTGATAGATTACATGGTAGACGGCGGTTCGTGGGTTGTTGGCACCCCTGACGACTGTATCGAGGCGATCGAGCGCCTGGGAGAAAGGAGCGGCGGCTTCGGCGGGCTGCTGGTGATGGCCCACGAGTGGGCGCCGCGGGAGAAGGTGCTCCATAGCTACGAGCTTATGGCCCGATATGTGATGCCCCACTTTCAAGGGGCGCTGACCGGCCTCTCGGTGTCCGCCGACTGGTCGCGAGACCACATGGAGGAGCTTAACGACTTGAGGACGCGCTCCATAGACAGGGCGCGCCAGGCCTGGGACGACCGCAGCAGGGCATAGCCTCCGGAACTCATTCAAATTCGAGCGGCAAATCTGAGCGGCAAAGCTAAGAGGGCAAAGCCGAGGGGGTGCACGTGCATTTTGGGCTGGTGATGGAATGCGACTACCGGGAGGGTGCGACCCAGGAGGAAGCCTTTCAGGAGGCCTTCGACCAGGTGGAGGTGGCGGAGACCCGTGGGCTGGATGGTGTCTGGTTGGCGGAGAGACACTTCGCCACCCCCAGGGGACAGCTTGACCTCCAGGGAGTCGGCATACCTTCCGTCGTGTCCGCCCCTCTCGTCATGGCGGGGGCCATCGCCGCCCGTACCCGGAGGCTGAGAATCGGAGTCGCGGTCAGCGTGCTGCCCCTGTGCCACCCCATCCGCATGGCCGAAGAGGTCGCTACGGTGGACCACATCAGCCAGGGCCGCTTCGACTTCGGGATAGGGCGCAGTGGCTTCGCCAGGGCCTACGAGGGCTATGGCGTGCCCTACGCCGAGAGCCGGGAGCGGTTCCAGGAATCCCTCGAAATCATCCTGAAGGCCTGGACCGGTGAGCGGTTCTCCCACGAGGGAAAATACTATAGCTTCGATAACGTTTGCGTGCTGCCCAAACCCTATCAGAAGCCCTATCCCCCTATTCGCATCGCGGCAACCACCCGGGAGACCTTCCCCCAGGTGGGACGCATGGGCCATCCCATATTCGTCGGACTGCGCGGAATGGACCGGCCCGAGGTGGCCCGTCACCTCAGCGTGTACCGGGAGGCATGGCGGGAGGCGGGCCACCCGAAGGACGGCGACGTAATCCTGCGTATTCCCGTTTACGTGGCTGAAACCGAGAAGCAAGCCCTCTCCGAGCCCGAGGTCAGCACTATGAGCTCCTACCGGCGCATGGCGGAGAATTTCTCCCGCTCGGCGGCAGGTTCCGGGACCACGGTGTCCGAAGAGAGGGCTGAAAGAGGGCGGCGTCTGGCGAATGTCACCTATGAGGACCTGTTGCGGGACAGGGTGGCTTACGGGACACCCGACGTGGTGGCAGAGCAGATAAAGGGGATGCAGGAGGAGCTTGGGCTATCTGGAGTGATAGCGGAGATGAACGTAGGGGGCCTGGTCCCGAAGGAGCGGGTGCTCAACTCCCTGCGCCTGTTCGGTGAACAGGTGGTCCCTCATTTCAAGTGAGGTCAAGTGAGGCCGCGCCACACGTATCGTGAAAAAGGGGAAGCTATACAATGTCGCCAATCGCCTACATACCCCGTACCCGTGAGATGTACCCCGACTACCCCCCATACCGGTGGGTGGTAAACGAGGACGCTCCCTGGACGCCCCTCACCAAGCCCTTGAGCCGGTGCAAGGTAGCCCTCATCAGCTCGGGCGGGATACACCATATGGACCAGCCGCCCTTCCACACCAGGGATGACACGTCCTACCGGAAGATTTCCAGGGACGTTGGCGTAGAGGAGCTTCGCGTATCCCACTTCGGGTACCGCACCGAGGACGCCGAGAAGGACCCTAACTGCGTCTTCCCGGTGGAGCGGATGCGAGAGTTGGAAGCCGAGGGAGTAATCGGCAAGCTAGCCGACCCCACCTACTCCTTCATAGGAGGCATCTACTCGGCGCGCAGGGTGAGAGACGACCTAGTCCCGCCGCTCATCGAAGGTCTCAAGCAAAACAACGTTGACGCGCTCTACCTGGTGCCTGCCTGACCGGTGTGCCACCAGTCCGTTGGACTGATCGCCCGCGCAGCAGAGACGGCAGGAATCCCCACCGTCTCCATGACCTCTGCCCTGGACATCACCGAGGCGGTGAAGCCGCCCAGGTCGGTGTTCGTCAATTTCCCCCTGGGACACCAGACGGGGAAGCCCCACCAGCCCGAGCTACAGCGCAGCATCCTCCGGGACGCCTTCCACGCGCTGGAGACCATAGCCACGCCGGGAACGATTGTCACCCTGCCCTACGCCTGGGACGATAAGGGCGATGGCTGGGAAGACCTGGAATATCGTCCCGGTTACCTCCTCCCATACAGCCGCACCGGGGCCGGCGTCACGTAGGCCCCCCACACAGCCTTACGCGGAAGTGTTGGAGCATATTGCAGAAGAAGTACGACGTGCTTATTGTAGGCGCGGGCCCTGCGGGAAGCACCCTTGCCTATCAGCTTGCCCAGCACGGGGTCAGCACACTGATACTGGAGCGGCATGTCCTGCCCAGGTACAAGACCTGAGGCGGCGGCGTAAACGAAAGGGCCGTTCGGCTCTTGGACTTCCCCATCGCCCCCGTGGTCGAGAAGATAATCCGCCAGTCCTGGATTACCTACAAGCTCCGTGAGAGCTTCACCCGCAGCTTCGCCGAGACCTGCACCTACATGACCATGCGGGACAATCTGGACAACCTTCTTGCAGAGCGCGCCGTCTCCGCCGGGGCCACCCTCATGGACGGGTTCAAGGTCAACCATGTAGAGCTGGATAACGGCTCGGCCCGCGTCCTTGGCGAAAGGGATACCATTACCGGCAAGGTCCTGGTGGGGGCTGACGGGGCCAATAGCGTCGTAGCTCACCGGCTGGGGCTGCTCACGGAGGCGGAGATAGGTGTGGGCCTGGAGAGCGAGGTCTACCCGGAGCCTCAATACCTGGAGCCTTGGGCTTCCACCGCAAGCCTGGACTTCGGCACCATTCGCGGTGGATATATGTGGGTTTTCCCCAAAGAGGACCACCTCTCCATTGGCGTGGGCGGGTTTGCGAGGGTCAGCGGGAAAATGCGCCCCATGCTGGACGAGTACCTCCAATTCCTCCGGCTTGGCGACTACCGGCAACGCCTGACCAGGGGACACCGGCTCCCCCGCCGGAGGCGCGGCATGCCCATCCAGAAGGGCAACGCGCTGCTCATCGGCGATGCGGCGGGACTGTTGGACTTCTGGACGGGCGAGGGCATCTATTACGCCTTGAGGAGCGCCCAGATAGCAACCCCCGTTATCTGCGACTATCTGGAGGGAAAGGCCGCCGGCCTCCGGCAGTACGAAGAGTCCATAGACAGGGACATGATGCCTGAGCTACACATCGCACGGACCCTGGCTAGGATAGGAGTCTGGTTCCCACGGCTGGGCTACACCCTGATGAAGAACTCCGACTGGGCTTGGAACGCGGGATGCCAGATACTCAGGGGCGAAAGGTCCTACTACGACGTCCGCGGAAAGATGGGGCGCTTCACCTTCCTCTTTGACCTTGCCGGCCTTGGCGTGTAGCCCAGGGCTGCTGCATTCGGATTGCGTCCCTTCGTTATACCCGCGAGGCTTGTCCCCGTGGAAACGGGGAGCGGGAGTGACGGCGGGGAAGTCCAGCGTGGAATAGCAGTCCTCTCGTCCGTCACGATTGCCTACTCGCCAACCAGGCACCAGTTTGATTTCTGCACTTGAGGATGTCTATGTTTACACGCCATGATTCCATTGCATAAATTTGTATTATGTATTAAAATTATTACATCACGTAATTTTAGTAAGGAGAATAATAAATGATAAACACAGGGTTTAGGAACCCTTTTAGACCTGGTGCCGGCCACATGCCTCCATATCTAGCAGGACGTGAAACGGAGAAGGCAGACTTCCGAAGACTGTTGGAACAAGATACCATCTTGGAAAATTTAATTCTGACAGGTCTCAGGGGCGTAGGTAAGACGGTCTTATTGGAGACCTTAAAGCCAATAGCTATCGAGTCCGGTTGGGTCTGGCTTGGGACTGATCTTTCTGAGTCAACGAGTGTATCCGAGGATACCCTGGCAATTCGACTGCTCACTGACCTATCGTCTGTGACTTCAACGTTAGTTACCATTACGGAGAATGTTAAAGAGGCCGGTCTTACCGGGGCTACCGAAGAGATTACTCACTCATTGGACTTTGATGAACTCCGCCTAATTTGGGAAAAGACGCCTGGACTGTCTTCAGACAAACTCAAGGCCGTTCTCGAAATAGCATGGGATTGCCTCCAACCATTGGGCAAGCGAGGGATTATCTTTGCGTATGACGAAGCTCAGAACCTTGCAAACCACGCCGATAGGGACGAATTCCCCCTGTCCCTTCTATTGGACGTGTTTCAATCACTCCAAAGGAAAGGTCTGCCCTTAATGCTAGTCATGACCGGCTTGCCAACCCTGTTTCCAAAACTGGTCGAGGCACGAACTTTCGCAGAGCGAATGTTCCACATAATTACGTTGGACCGACTCAACTGGGAAGACAGTAGAGATGCGATTACCAAGCCAATCAATGATGCGTCGTGGCCAGTGAAATTTAGAAAAGGGTCTGTAACAATTATCTATAATGAGACTCTCGGCTACCCGTATTTCATCCAATATATGTGTCGAGAGATTTATGACGTTTGGGTGCTGAAGGCAGAGGCGGGTGAGCGAATGTCGCCCATACCTGTGAAAAACATCATGCGGAAGCTGGACAGGGATTTCTTCGCTGGCAGATGGGCACGAGCGACCGACAGACAACGAGACCTGTTGATGGTCATTGCTCGACTGGACACTGCTTCTACGGAATTCACTGTCCAGGAAATCGTTGAGAAGTCGAGGGTGGTTTTGGAGAGGCCATTTGGAAACAGCCAGGTTAGCCAGATGTTGGCATCGCTAAGCTATGCTGGGCTGGTTTACAAAAACAGATGGGGAAAATACTCGCTGGCAGTGCCTCTATTGGACCAATTCATCCTGAGGCAAGTCACAGTTTAGCTTTCTGTCTCAGGAGATGCCAGCTTTTACATTGTCTGTTTTCCATACGGGCGCGAGTATTGCCGGGAGGCAGGACCTTAAATACCGCACTCATACCGTAGCCGGTAGGGGATGCTCGCCCTCCAGGACGTGCAGAAAGGCCCGCTGGGCCGGTGAGAGGTGCTTTTCCTTCAGGTAAACCAGGCTCAGGGGTCTCCTGCAACTCCAGTCACTCA
Source organism: Dehalococcoidia bacterium (assembly GCA_965197405.1). GTDB lineage: Bacteria > Chloroflexota > Dehalococcoidia > Lucifugimonadales > JAGWBF01. The sequence continues at coordinate 1,091,824 of OZ240206.1, forward strand.
CGTCGAGCACCCGGAGAAGCCCCGCCTTCACCTCTGCCCCGATGCCAAAGCGGGAGATTACCCCTACCCCCACACCAGCCTCTGCTGCCAGCTTCACCGCTTGATTGCTCCCCAACTCTATGGCGATCCTGGGCTGAATACCCAGGTGAGCGAAGCACTCCTCCGCCGTCTTTCTGGTGGCGGACCCCTGCTCTCTGATTACCAGGCCCTCCTCCTCCACCTCCGAAAGGGGCAGTCTACTCCGGTTTGCGAGAGGGTGGTCCGGGCCGGCCACCAACACGATTTCGTCCATCACGTAGGTGGACATCTCCAGCTCGTCGGCCCTGCTCTCCGGCCTGCTGCCAATCATTCCCAGGTCAAGCTCTCTCCGGAGTATCTGGTTGACTATCGAGCGGGTATTGGAGATTTTTAGCTCCACCTGCACACCGGGATAGTGCTGCCGGAAGCGTCCGATGGCCACCGGCAAGATATACTCGCCCGGGGTGGTGCTGGCGCCCAGGACCAGGTGGCCCGTACCGAGTCCCTGTATATCCTGAATGGCCTCCTGCATTTCCGAGGAGAGGGAGAAGATGCGATGAGCATAGCTATACACCGTTTCACCCACCTTGGTGAGCTGAAGCCCCCTGGCCTTGCGGTGGACCAGGGCTATACCCAGGGTCTTTTCCAACTCCTGCACCTGGATGGATACGGCGGGCTGGCTTATATCCAGGGCCTCGGCGGCCCGGGAGAAGCTCTTGTGCCTGGCCACAGCATAGAATATGCGGAGCTGGTGGAAGTTCAGTTCAGTATCCGTGTCCCCTCCAGGTCCTGGCGGATGGTCCGATATTCAGGTGACAATGGGTATTTTCATAGCATCACAGCGGTAGCTCAGGGGTCATCCCGGGGGCCAGGTCCACCTCGAAGGTCTGGAGGAGATAGCCCAGCATCAGGTAGTAGCTTATGAGACCCGTCAGGTCCACCAACCACTCGACACCAAAGCGGTCTTTGACGGCGTTGAAGGTGGCGTCGCTAATCTTGCGGTCCCGGACCATCTCCTGCGTATAGCGCACGACCAGATCCTCGTCCCCTGAGAGGCCCTGGGGCGCCGTCCCCTGGGCGATAGCGCGTATAGTGTCTTCAGAGACCCCATCCTGGCGGGCGCCGCGGGCGTGGGCGCTGAACACGAACTGGTCGTTAATCTCCCGCGCCGTGGCCATGATGCTCACCCGTCGCAGGGGATTGGAGAGAAGACTCCGGTTGGGGAAGTATTCGTTTATGGCATTTATGCTGTCCGCCATCTCGGGTCTGTAGAGAAGGTGGCCGTAGAGGTCATCCAGGCGACCTCTTATCTCGACGGTCTCATCGAAATAGGGTTGGTCTTCGGGCTTGATTTGCTCCCTGGTGACGTTGGGCAGTCGTGCCATCCTGCTGCCTCCTTGATACTTTAATTCTTGGAAAGGGGGATAGCTCCAGGGACAGGCCCTAGTGCGCCCCTGCCCGGTCCTGGTACTCCCGCTCGGTAGTCTGCGCCTCCACCTGGTAGTATTCGGGCAAGCTGATAAGCTCCTCCACCCTGGCTCTCCTCTCTGCCATGTCTTGAGCGTTGACACCCGTCAAGCCCGTATCTCTGAGGTTCCGGTAGGCGTCCTGGATCGCGGTGGCAGCCACGACGATGGAGGTAACGGCATAGATGACAATCTGGTAGCCCAGGTCCTGGTATTCCTTCACGGAGATGTCGTCGGCCCCGGCTATGACCAGGAGCGGCACATCAGGCACCTCACCGCGGAAGTGGGCCAGGTCCTCCTTCTCCCGGACACCGCGAGGCATAATCACGTCCACGCCCAGGTCCCTGAGAGCGCGGCCCCGACGCACAGCCTCTTCCATCGAGCCTTCCACGGCGGAAAAGGCGTCGGTGCGCCCGATGATTAGGAAGTCCTCGTCCCGGCGCGCTTGGAGCGCATACTGCATCTTCTGCAAGAACTCGTCTATCGGCGTGATGTGCTCAAGGCCCATGTGGTAGGAGGCGCGCTTGGGGTAGACCTGGTCCTCTATGTGCATCCCCGCCAGCCCCGCGTCCTCATAGGCTTTGACGGACCTCATGGTGTGGACGGGGTCCCCGTAGCCGGCGCCGGCGTCGCAAATGACCGGCAGGCTGACGGCCCCGGCCACCTTCCGCGCTACCTCCACCTGCTCTGTCATAGTCATGAGGGGCTCCGTAACGGCCAGGTGCGCCCCGGAAATGTAGCCGCCGGTGTAGACGGCGGGAAAACCCAGGGATTCCACTATCCGGGCGCTGATGGGGTCGTAAGCTCCGGGAGCGACCACGCCCTCTCCCCTGTTTAGCCTGGCCCTCAGACCACTTCTCACCGATGGCATATCCCACCTCCTTGGCTTCACGGTTTCTCTCCGCGTTGAGCTTATCATATTTTGGCCCCGCAGCAGTGTCAAGCACGAATACACGAATAGAGGGACGCCAACGCCCGGCAAGGTCATTCAATTGTCACCCCGAGCGGAGCGAGGGGTCTAAAGTTCTGGCTGACCGTGCTGTTGTTCTGGCCGGTAATGCCTTGATTCCGGTTTTTGTTAGGCGCCATTTTTGGATTCCTCGCTGCGCTCGGAATGACATAGGAGGGATGGCGAATGACATGATGCACGGGACGACGCGGAGGAAACTCAACCACCCGGATGGAAACGTTACGCTGAGAGGATAACCCCTTGCAAGGCTGGCTGTTGATTGCTAGACTATCGAAACGCATTTTGCCCGAACGTATTTTGCCGGGACGTATTTTGAATGTGGAGGACCCCTCAGAATGGCGCTGTTTCTGCGAGACGAGGACGTCAGAGCGACCGTCGGCATGGACGATATGCTGGAAGCCATCGAGGAGATGCAACACCACTACGGTCTGGGTGAAGCCTCGAACCTGGGAAGAAGGAAAATCATCGCCGGCAGCGGCCTGCTATCGGTCATGGGCGGTGGCCTCTACTATAAAGGCGTTTTTGGGGTCAAGACCTATACCGTCATTTCGGGCAGGTACTCCTTCCACATCACCCTTTACGATACCGCCACCGGACATCTCGTCGCCTTTCTCCAGGCCAACCGGCTGGGGCAGTTGCGGACTGGCGCTACCACCGGGGTGACTGCCAAATATCTAGCCAGGGAAGGTGCGGGGGTAGTGGGCATACTTGGCACCGGCTACCAGGCCCCCACCCAGCTTGAGGCGCTGTGTAAAGTGCTGAATGTGAGCAGGGTCAAGGCCTACAGCAGGACCCCGGAAAGGTGCAAGCAGTTTGCCCAGGGCGTCTCTCACAGCCTGGGTGTAGAGGTTGTCCCCGCGGAGAGCAACCAGGAAGTTGTGGAGGGCAGCGACGTGGTGGTCTGCATCACCAACTCCCAGGAGCCGGTGCTGGACGGCGCTTGGCTTGCGCCGGGGGCCACCCTGGTGAGCGCCGGCCCCACCACCTGGCGGGCGCGGGAGGTGGACGACGCCTCCCTGGGGCGCAGCTCGAGGATAGTCGTGGACTCCCTCGACCAGGCCCCCATCGAGGCGGGAGAGCTGGCAAGTGCGGTGGATAGAGGGGTTATCCGGTGGAGCCAGCTTGTGGAGCTGCGTCACGTAGTGGCCGGTCTGGTCCCCGGCAGGCGGAACCAGGATGAGAATATCTATGCCAAGGTCATGGGCACCGGCATCGCCGACGTGGCCGCCGCCAGGTTGGCGTACGATTTGGCAAGAGAGAAGGGCGTTGGAACGGAGATGGAGTTCTAAGCTGCCTGGATAGCCGCCAGGTCCAGGTGCTCGCTTACCAGTTCCTGGAACCGGTCCAGCTTACCGGGGTGGTGCACGCTGGACCTCTCGAGGACGGTGTCCAGGGCTTGGGCGGTGGATAGGGTGTCGCCCTCGACTACCAGCAAGGGGACCTCCTCCCTCTGCGCCTGGTAGTACACATACTGGATAGGCTCATGGCCGCCGGTGAGGACGAGACAGGTGGTGGGCGTGGATAGGGCCGCAAGCTGTATGTCGGGGCGGTCGCCTCGGACGATGACCGCCTTGTTCTCCATGCGCCCAAAGTAGGTGCTCCCCTGGTCCATGATGTTGCCGCCAATGAGGAAGTTTTCCACCAACTCCTGGGACTTCTCCTCGCCAAATACCGCCCGCCCGTTCAGGTGCTCTGCTATCTGGCCCACGGTGACGGACAGCATGAGCCGGTCTTCCGGAATGGCCCCCAGGAAACTCACTCCACGGGACTCTATAGCAGGCGCAAGGCCCAGCCGTACCCCTCTCTCCTTGTATCTCGTGACCGCGTTTATCACTACCCCCAGGAGGCGCTGGCCGAAAGGCTCACATGCCTCCATCACTCCCTCAACGCCGAGGTCCGGCCTGTAGTGCATGACCAGCAAGACCCTGGCGTCCAGAAGCTCCGCCAGTGCCGGGGAAACAGACGAGATAGACGTAACCCCGCCACCGGGGAGTGAAAGGCTCGGACCTTCCACCAGCACCAGTCCTTTAGCGGCGGTTAGCCTCTCCAGCGAAAGCCTCAGCTCCAGCGCCGTATCCTCCGGTATGGGCCGGTCCCCTGTCGTACCTTCAGGCAAGGGCAGCGCCTGAGATTGCGGTTGAGAGGCGTCACCCTGGCCTGGGAGCACGCTCTGGCGAACAAAGGCTACGTCCGCATCTTCCTGGGGGCTGGAGGAAAAGGGCTTGAAATACCCTACTTCCCTGTCCGGTCGGGACAGATGCTTCGCCAGGGCGCTCGCCAGGGCCGTTTTCCCCGCCGCGGGCCGGTCTGAGGTGATGTACAGGACAGGCACTCGGTCTTCCTTCGCTAATACTTGATGCTCACAGCACGTCGGCTTCAGATAAACTTGGCCTGCGACCTGGCGCCGGCGTAGTCTATGTAGACCGTTATGACCTCGCTGAAGAAGTTCACTGCCTCTGTGCCCTGCTCTCTGGTGCCCACGCCGGAGCCTTTCATTCCGCCGAAAGGCAGATGCACCTCGCCGCCAAGGGTGGGGGCGTTGACGTGGACAATCCCCGCCTCCACCTGGTCAATGTACTGGAAGGCCTGGGTCAGGTCTTTGGTGTATATGGATGAGGACAGCCCAAACTGGACGCTGTTGGCTAGCTCTATGGCCTCGTCGAGGTCCTTGGCCTTGAACACCGTAAGCACAGGCCCGAATATCTCCTCCTGCGCGATCCTCATGGAAGGCTCTACGTCGGTGAAGATAGTGGGCTGGATGTAGTAGCCCTGGTCGTAGTCCGGGCCTGTGAGCGGTCTCCCCCCGTAGGCCAGCCTAGCCCCTTCTTCGGCGCCGATGCCGATGTACTCCATTACCTTGTCGAACTGGTACTGGCTGGAGAGGGGGCTGACGTCCACGCCCGGCTCGATGCCATCGCCCACCTTGAGCTTGCGGGTGCGCTCTATCAGCTCTTCCATGAAAGGCTCATATATGGCCTCCTCCACGATTGCCCGGCTGGTGGCGGTACACCGCTGGCCCGTAGAGCCGAAGGCGCCCTGGACTATGCCGCCCAGGGTCTTGTCCATGTCCGCGTCGGAGAGCACTATCACCGCGTTCTTGCCGCCCATCTCGCATTGGATCTTCTTCAGGCCCCTGGCCCCCTCGGTGTAGATGCCGGAGCCTATCTCGGTGGAGCCGGTGAAGGAGATGCCTTTTACGTGGGGATGGGTCACAAGGGCATTGCCAACCAGGCCGCCCGGGCCGGTGATCAGATTGAGCACCCCCGGGGGCAGCCCCGCGTCCTCGAACACTTTCACCAGCTTCACGGCGCTCATGGGGGTAGAAGAGGCGGGTTTGAATACCAGGGTATTGCCGCATATCAGGGCAGGCGCCATCTTCCAGGCCGGTATGGCTATGGGGAAATTCCAGGGGGTGATGATTCCCACCACTCCAAGGGGCCTGCGGGTCGTGTAGGCCACCGTGTCGGGAAGCTCCGATGGGGTGGTGTACCCGAACAACCGCCTTCCCTCCCCGGCTGCATACTCTGTGATGTTCATAGCCCGTCTGACCTCTCCCTGGGCATCGGACAGTGGTTTCCCCTCTTCCAGGGTTATGGTGCGCGCTATGTCATCCTGGCGCTCCCGCATTATCTCCAGGGCACGGTAGAGAATGTTCGCCCTCTGAGGAGCGGGCATGGAGGACCAGGCCGGGAGGGCATCATGGGCGGCGTCTATTGCCCGGTTCGCATCGTCGGCGACGGAGGCCTGGAAGGTCCCAAGCACCGTGTCTTTGCTGGCAGGGTTGTTGATGGTATAGGTGCGGCCGGAAGCCGATTCGACCCACTGTCCGTTGATAAAGTTGTGATGCATGGGGACTTCCGAAACTTGAGCCATGTCCAGCCTCCTTAGAGGGTGTTTCCAAAGGTGTTGCCTTGGAGCCTCCTCTCCCGTCGAGGGAGAGGATTGAGGTGAGGGTGATGCGATGACGCCCCCTCACCCTAGCCCTCTCCCACGGAGGGGAGAGGGGACTTCGCAATCGTCCCGGCCAGGCTTTAGCCATCCTGGGCTTGGCTAATCCTTAAAAACTGAAAAACCCTGGGCGTTTCCTCGCCGTAACGACGGGGCGCACATCGAGGATGCAACCAGTAGGGGCGACCGGAGGTGTCGCCCCTACCTGCTAACCGTGTTTTGCCAGGTGAGCTACGCAGTGGCGGCGACGGGCGAGAGGTGCTTCTGGAACCATCCCAGCGTCCTCGCCCAGGCATCTTCAGCCGCCGCTTCGCGGTAGTCGCCGCGCTCGTCGCAGATGAAGCCGTGGCCCGCGTCGGGATATATCTTGAAGTCGTAGGTCTTGTTGTATTTCTGAAGCTCGGCCTCAATCTTCCGCACATCGTCCACCGTTGGGTTGGCGTCGGTCTCCCCGAAGTTGCCCATGACGGGGCACTTTATGTTGCGGGTGCGGTCGAAGGGTGTCGTCCCTCCGCCCCAGGATACCATGGTATTGCCGCCGTAGAAGTTGACGGCGGCGCCTATTCCGGGACAGGAAGAGGCGGCCAGATAGGTAATCCGGCCACCGGCGCAGAACCCCACGATGCCAAAGCTGTCGCCCTGCACTCGTGGATGCCTCTTCAGCCAGTCTATCGTGGTGTTTATATCAAGTATTATCTCCTCATCTCTCCAGTTGCCCACGGCCTTGGTCCGGCCCTCCAGGGCTGCGGGGTCGGGGGGGGTGCCGCCGACGCCGGCGTAGGTAAAGACCGGGTTCGTCCCCCTGACGCCTCCGGTGGTGTCTTCCCGGTGGAACAGGGCAGGGGCGACGGCAAAGTACCCGGCTGCCGCGAAACGGTCGGCTATGGCTTGTATATTGCTGTTAATCCCAAACACTTCCTGAATCACTATGACCGCCGGCCGCCGGCCGGGGTCGTTGGGCTGGCTCACGTAGGTTGCCATGTCATCCATCAAGTCCCCGGTGGACTGTACCCTCTGGATTTCCCAAAATGACGCCATTTCCTCACTTCCTTACTGCTATTGAGATTGGGTCCTTTTGTAGCGGGACGCACACACCATGCGGGCGAAGATCAAGGTCTCCCGGTGCAACGATGACCTGTGTACCGTATAGATTTTAGCAGAGGAGCCAAGGCTATACAAGCTAATCGCGAAATAGCGCCACGTCAGATACGGCGTAGACAGCAAATCACCGTCTCAGATACAATGGCACGGAGCGGCACGACACCAGTACAGCCCAGAGGGCGTTGAAGGCAACCCCGTGTCAGTTCGACTCCGACTTTCGGCACTAAATACAGCCCGACCAGGCACGGGTGACACTAATAGCTTACCAGGCCCTCCCGGACTGGCAGAAGGAGGCTGCGTAGGCGTTTGCTCAGGCTATGCACAGGGGGGATGAGCTATGATGCAGATAATAGCGGTGGGACTTGCTATTATACTTGCCCTCTTCGTTGGCTGTGCGATAGGTCGAGGAGTGGGGCCGTCGCCTGACGAAACTAGATTCCTTCTAGATATGGCCGAGTCCCTCGACCAGTCGGCAGCGTCGCTGGACATCCTCGATGAAGCCCGACAGGCTGAGCAGGAAGCGCACTCCCTGTTGGCGGATATGATTCAGTCTAAGATAGACGGTTTACGGGAGCAACATGCCCAACAACCTAGTGACAGGCTTGGTAAGGAGATAGATGCAGGGCTAAAAGCACATCGCCAAGTAGTCGCTGGCGCCGAGCTGTTGGACAAGTATCGGGCCGCAGCAAAGGTTGAGTCTGAGCGTCTCAGGGCCCTAGCGACATCGCTTCGAGAGTATGTTGATTAATAGCAACGTTGCCACCCCCGAAGGGGATGACCAATGGCGGAGGGATGATGCGTTTATGATTCTGGTGGTAAATGCCGACAACGCCGACAGCACCCCACAGCCCTCTACGCACAAACGGCACGTTGCCGACAACGCCCACAGCTAGGGACAGCCCATGATAGGTACTTCCAGACTACTCTGGCCTTCGGCGCGGGAAGGTCGAGGACTGAAATAGGGCCCAGGAGGACCATGTATGGCTTACCACGGGATTATATCCTCTGACGACCACGTTTTCGAGCCGGCGGACCTGTGGACGAGCAGGGTCGAGTCCAGGTTCAGGGACCGGGCACCCCAGGTTGTCCGTCTGCAAGACGGCAGCGATTGGTGGCACTGCGACGGCTTCAAGGTGGCCGGCGTCGGAGCCGGGGCACAGGCGGGCCTGCGGTTTGAGGAGCCGGAAAAGCTGACCCATGCCGACACATTTGAAAGGGTACGGCAGGGGGGTTATATCCCGGAGGAGCACGTCAAAGACATGGATATAGACGGCGTGGACGTGAGCATACTCTACCCCACCGTCGGCGTCATACTGTACAGTGTGCCAGACAGCGACCTTCTGACGGCCAACTGCAGGGCGTACAACGACTGGCTTGCCGAGTTCTGCAGTCCGTTCCCCGACCGGCTCAAGGGCGTCGCCATGCTCAACACGGACAGCGTGCAGGAGGGCATAGAGGAGCTTGAGCGAAGCGTGAAGATGGGGCTTGTGGGGGCTATGATTCCCGTGTACCCGCCCGAGGGAAGGTCATACGATTCGCCCGAGTACGGACCCCTCTGGGCTGCGGCCCAGGACCTGGCGATACCCCTCAGCCTGCACATCGCCACGAACCGCGCCAGTCCGGGCCAGGGATTCCCCGACATAGACTCGATAAGGCCGTCGCTCCCGTGCAACGTAGACCACTGGGTGCGGATGTCCCTCGCCGACATGATATTCAGCGGCGTGTTCGAGCGCTATCCAAGGCTACAGGCAGGGTCCATCGAGATGGAGCTGTCCTGGGTCCCCCACTTCCTGGACCGGCTGGACTACACCTATACCCAGAGGCCGAGGGGAAGCGCCTGGCACCGGTACAAGGAGGACATGCTCCCCAGCGACTACTTCCACCGCAACGTGTTCCTCGGCTTCCAGGAGGACTCCCTGGGGGTGAGGGACCGCCATATCATAGGTGTGGACAACCTCTTGTGGGGCTCGGATTATCCCCATTTCGAGTCCACCTTCCCAAGAAGCCGGCAGGTCCTCGAGGAGATCCTGGTGGACTGCACCCCGGAGGAGAAGGCAAAAATCACAGGCGGGAACGCCGCCAGGATATACCATCTATAGGCTACAGGCCCAAGGCGTTGAGGCCTATCCGGGCGACGGCTTCATCCGCCGCGCCGGTGGGGAGGCCGCTCACCCCTATGGCTCCCATGATGACGCCATCGCTGGGACGGCGTATCGCCACTCCTCCGGGGGTGGCGTTCATATTGGGGTCCCCCAAGTCCGCCACGCTAATCCCGTTGCCCTTGAGCATCTCGGCAAAGGCCCCGGAATCCACGCCAAAGCCCGACGCGGTATAGGCTTTCTTTACGGCTGCGGTACGCGGGAGCATGGGGCAGCCGTCCATCCGGACATAGGCGACGAGGCTCCCGTGGTCGTCAACCACGGCTATCGCCAGGGGGAAGCCCGGCTCCTTGTCGCCTTCAACGATCATGGCTGCCAGAGCTGCCTGGACCTGGGCTAGTCCTAGCTGGGGTGTCTCATACATATTCGTGACCTCTCAAGATGGCCTCTTAAAATAGGGTTGATAGGGCGATTGTATTCCCGTCCCTCCTCAGCGTCAAGATTCGCATGAAAATAGCCTGCACCTCTCTGACGTCATTACCATGAAAATATCCTACACTCCCTCTGATGTCATTACCATGAAAATGCCCTTCGTCACACCCGTGAAAGCGGGTGTCCACATCCCTGACGCTCCTTGGACTCCTGCTTCCGCAGGAGTGACGCTGGGAAGGCTGGTCGCTATTTTCACCCTCTTATGTGGCCTCACAAGGCCATAGGCAATTCCGAGCGCAGCGAGGAATCTAAAAACCCATGCTCCCGAATAAGCCTACGCTTGAGATTCCTCGCTCCGGAGTTTATCCTGAGCTTGTCGAAGGGCTCCGTTCGGAATGACGCGCGGCGGGGACCTGCGTCCACCTCTGCCTGACAGCAGACAGGTAGCTTCGAGAACTGAAAGACCCTGCGTAGCGGGCACGCCCTAACTGGCGTCGGTGCGCTGGTGCCGTCCGATGTAGCCGACGATGACCTTCTTCTCATCGGCCTCCCAAGCGAAGGCAATCCGGATGGTGCCGCGAGGGTAGCCCTTTCCGGTCCCGATGTGCTCTCGCAACTCACGCGTCTGATGGCCCACCCGCGTCTCGTAGTAATCCCTGTACTTGCCGACGGTGGTGTCTGACTGATCAGGACCGTAGCGCCATCCGCAAGTGTGGCGAAGGGAGAGGTCGAAGTCGGGTTCACCGTTTTCCCCCGTCTTGGCCTGGTAGTAAGTCGTGGCGAGCCATTCGAGGGCATCCCAGACTTGCCGGGGATTGTCGAAGGGAATCTCGAGGCTGGACCTGGAATTGAGCAGAAAGCTCAGACGGTCCGTCAGCCTCCTCTCGGCCAACTGCACCACCTGGGCAACGCTCTCGAAGTCAGGCAAGTCGCCGCCAACAGCCGGTCCCTGCGCCTTGCGCAGGTCGTGATAAGAACGCCGCCACATCTCGGCGAGATTGCGGCTTTCGTTAACGTCGCTCCCCAGCTCGCTTGCCTGCTCGGTCAAGTGGCGGTTGCTCGACTCGAGACTCCGGTTTTCTGCCGATAGTCGTCCATTCTCAGCGCGCAGCCTTGCCAATTCGGTCTCGTATATCACCCGTTGCTCTTCAGGCTCGGGCGAGCCAGCATCCGGGCGGTCGAGAGCCGGCTCTTCAATTTGCGGTATCATGGGGGGCGCTTGAACTTCAAGCGCCTCAAATTGGGCCAAAAGGCCGTCTATTCGTTCCTGCAACTTGGTGCGCCGAGGCCCACGCTCGACTTCCTTGCTGCGAGAGGTGGCGATGGGGTGGACCGTGGCATATTCATCCAACAATGCGGCAAGGTTGCTTATGACCCAGCGGGCGGTTTGAACGTCCGCCCACGGGTGTGGCCGCTGCGCCAGCTTTTCTTCCGCGTTCCACTCGAAAAACTCCAACAGAGCGGCATACTGCCCGGAAATGTCGAGGACTTGAGAGTCTAGCTCGGCGGCCTCTCTTACCTCCGCTAACTTTGCCTCTCTAATTTCCTCGATTGATTCGGCAAAGTCGAGGACTTCTTGCCACGTTGGCGCATCAAGGGGCATCGCGCGCAGAATGTCGAGCATTTGGTCAAATAGACTCGCGGTCTGGTCGGAGACGGCCGGAGGGGACCCGGAGCCTTCGGCTTCGACGTCGGCGGCAGGTATCCGCCCAGTGGCGTAATAGGTCATCAGTAGAAGATCGTCCTTACTAAACTCGGTATGAGCTTCAATCATCCGGCCTATCGCGTCGCCCAATCGCGGGTCGAGTTGGCCCATCAAGATGGTATTCGCCGAGTAGTCCGGCTCGCCGTCCAGTAACGATTCCCTGCTCAGGTAGGCAACGACCAGATCGCGCAGCGTCTGCTCTGACTCCGCCCAGACTCTCAGCACGGCCCCCGCAAGGTCGTCCCTGTATAGCACGGATGTCGCGGCGGGTTCCTGGAGGTGGGCAGGGGGCGCGATGCCGGAATCGCGGAACCCCTTCACGTTGACGGCAGCCCTGATTGATCTGCCAAGCGCGGCACGCGCATCATCGGACACCTGGCCCCGCGAAGTCAGCGCCCGTCTGACCACATCAGCACGGAACTTCTCAGTCATCAGAGTGACGACTGAGGACAGGCCGACTATCTCAAAGTCCGACTGGTCGTCGCCCGGAAGGGCCATCATTGCCTCACTGCCTGGTATCGCTTCAATCTCGTTCTGCTGGTTGGATAGGAATGGGATTGATGGGGCGATTGTATTCCCGTCCCTCCTCAGCGTCAAGGTTCCCTGGATGGCTTCCAGGCCTTTCAATTGTCACCATGACACGCGGCGGGGGCCTGTATTTACCTGGCGTGAGAATTGAAAGACCCTGGGATGGCTTCCAGCCGCCCCGCCGATGATATGGGTGTATGGCCTCTGCCCTGTGAGAGGAGACAGCGTGCATTGAAGCTAGCGGGACTCGACCTCCAGGCTGACCTTCGAACCGTCGGTCAGGGGAATGGTTGCATAGTCGCCCTCGTAAGGCTGGCCGTCAATGACCGCACGGACGACCCGCTTTCCCGTCAGTGGGTCGAAGTCCCCCCACATCTCAGCGACCTTGAAGAAGTCTCCGAGAGTAAAATCCAGGGGCTCCAGGTGCTCAATATGAATGACGTTGGCGTCTTCATGGGTGTGAATGGGGCGCATGCACTGGGCGCTAACGGCCATGTTGGAAGGCAGCCTCAAGGGTTGTCCGTCCACGGTCATGGTCAGGAGGACGTGGTTGTGCATACCCAGCCGGATGTGCTGTATGCAGTCCTCCAAAGGGTCGGAGGCCCGGTCGCTACTACAGGCAGCGAAGGACAGGAGCGCGAGCATAGCCACAGCAGGGAGAAGATGTCTTTTGTCTAGCAATCTGCCTCTCTAACCAGGGTCGTTTCATTCTCGACATTAGGTGAATACAGGCCCCGTAGCGCGTCATGTCACCCGCAATCCCCTCCTAATGTCATTCCGAACGGAGCGAAGCGGAGTGAGGAATCTAAAATGGCTCCTAACAAGAGCCGGAATCAAGGCAGTACCGGCCAGAACAAGACCGCAGCCGACCAGGACTCTAGACCCCTCGCTCTGCTCGGAGCCTGCCCCTGGCTTGAACAGGGGGTGACAGTGAAACAACCCTGCCTCTCTAACGGGGAGGACTGGACCTGGACATGAGTCGCTCCGGCAGGCTGCCTGGGCTAGCCCGTTTTAGCTCATCTTAACTCATCTGGGCTTTGGCTTTGGATATTTTGTCGTCTTTGAACTGGCCCTTGAGCTCGGCGACGTTGATTCCATAAAGCCTCGCCATGTTCCCGCCGAAGATTAGCTCTTTGTCCGCGTCCGTGAGCTCGGGATAACCATACCCGGCCATCAGCTCCTCGGGGATGACCATCTTGCGAAGGGCCTCAATCTGCCACTGGGGGGACCCCCATACAGGAGTGTCCGTGCCCCAGCAGATGCGGTCGGGGCCGATGTGCATCAGCAGCTTACCTATCGTGTGGGCGAGGGCTACGGGGGTGTTCACCTGCATCCCGAATGTGGTGCCGATGTCCACGTACAGGTTATCCCGTTGGGGCCTGCCCTGCTTCAGAGAGACCATCTCGTCCGTGTAGGGAAAGCCCGCATGGTAGACGACGAAGGTGAGGTCCGGGAAATCCCTTATGGGCTGGTCGAGGTCGAGGGGGTGGATATACTTGGCCATCATGAAGGACAGGGGCAAGCCCTTGTGAATCTGGACCTTGTTTATACCCAGTTCCAGGCACTTCTCCCACAGGGGGTAGGAAATTTTCTCGTCATCGGCCCACCAGCCATTGTTGGAGGTCGCGTCCCAGGGGTACAATTTGAGGCCCGTCATCTTCAGCTCTTTGACGTAGTACTCCAGCTTCTCCAGATACCCGGCGCTGCCGGGCTCCACCGTGCCGAGGGTCAGGACGCGCCCCGGGTACTGCTCGTTGACCTCTCTGGCCACCTCCACACATTCTTCCGTCCCGAAGGAGTCCTTTCCGCCGAAATACTCTCCGAAGGAGAGGGTGTTGAGGAAGGTCATGTCGGTATCGGACAGGAAGAACAGTTCCCGCACCCAGGTATCCTTGGTCATATCCACAATCCCACTCCCGCCGGGGACGTACATCCTCCTGGTCCCGCCCAGAATCTCCTGGAACTCCGTGCCCACCTTGGAGGCGCCCTCGTAGCCGTCGCTCCGGAAGTGTATATGGCTCTGGTCGTCGAGGATGAAGCTAGGCCCCTTGCGCCTGGCTGCAATGGCGGAGTCGTCAAAGGCTTCCTCCTCCACCACGTCGTACACACGCATACCGGCCAGCTTGTTCAGGGCCAGAAGGGCAGCCATGAAGCCCGTGTGAGTCTTGACATACTCGCTCATGGGCATCCCTTTTCTCTGGGCGTACTCTTCAAGGGAAGCCCTGATGCGCGGGCCTACGCTACAGCCTAGAATGACGTTTACTCCGGTCTCATACGAAGACACGCCTATCCTCCTTGGACACATTCAACGAACACATTCAACACGGGCGCTCCCGATGAATGAAGCGCTAGGATACGTTGCCCTCCACAAAGGTCTTCTGGATTACCGCGCCCGCCTCCTCCAGGGTCAGTCCGCTGGCCTGGGCACAGGGACTCGTTTCCGCAAGTATGGCCTCGGCATCTCCCATCAGGACGTACTTCTTGAAAAGGTCCTCGTGCTCGATGCCCAACGCCTTTCCCACGACCGTAAGGTAGTGCTCCACCTTCAGCGGATACCATTTCTCGTAGCCGCAGATGATGCGCTGGCAGCCGTGATAAAGGGTGGTGTAGGTGTCCACTCCGGCCTCGACAGCCCTCCGGAAGTGGTCGGAGACGATCCCGTCCCACTCCTGAGCGCCCACCTGCTCCTGGACCCGTGCGGTGCAGTGACGCCCCAGCTGAGGGTCGGTGCCCAGGTCCAGCAGGTCCACTCCGGGGACCTGGGAGAGGAGCTTCAAAGCGCAGCGGGCCTCCTCATCCGATTGGGGGCGACCCGTATGGTAGTGAAGGGTTACCTTTTCCGCGACCTCTTCAGACACCTTTGGGCGGAAGTCCAGTCTGTCCAGGTTTTCCACCAGGAACTCGGTGACGTGTTGGAAGGGGAAGTCATCTCGCATCCCCATGATTTCGTCATAGAAGAAGATGCAGGAGGGGCACCACATCACCACCCGTTCGGGGTTGAATTTCTCGAAGCTCTTCACGGTGGTCGCGGCTACGGAGCGGGCCGCCTCGGTGTCCCCATTCTGGAAGTGCTGGATGCCACAGCAGTAGGAGCCGCCCCCCACCGCCACAAAGTCCACGTCCAGCATCTTGAAGACATCCACCACAGTTCGCACAAGATGGGCCGTCCTCAGCACGTTGCATCCCAGGTAAAGGACCACCTTGGCGGGCTTCACATCACCCTTGGGGGCCGAGAGGAGCCAGTCCCGCTCCTGGGGTGCGGTCTGCAGCGCATGGAGGTTGTCAATCTCCTTGTAGTACTTTCCGTAGGAGAACTTCGGTTTCTTATCAGCCTGGGTCATCTCCGCTCCTCTCTCGGTGGATTCCACAGTGCCTAAGAGGGTGTTTAATAAGTCCTCGCAACCGGTCACCTGTCACCCCCTGTTCAAGCCAGGGGCAGGCTCTGAGCGAAGCGAAGGGTCTAAAATCCTTGCTTTCTTGGACGTGCTGTTGCCCAAGCATTTTAGATTCCTCACTCCGTTCGGAATGACGGCGATGGGTTGCAATTGCTTTGAAAACACTCTCTAATCCAGGCGATATATCCTGGTGGCGTTCCCGCCCACGATCTTGGCCTTCTCCTCCTCCGTGCAGTCCGCCAGAATCTCCTCGACTATCTCACGGCTCTTGGGGAAGGTGGACTCCTGGTGGGGATAATCAGACCCCCACAGGAGGTTGTCCACACCTATGAGATGCCGGTCTCTCATTGCCAGACGGTCCTCCTGGAAGCCGTGAAACACGTTGCGGCGGAAAAAGTCGCTGGGAAGCTCGTCACCCTTGAACCGGTACGGGGCAAATTCCACGGCCCTTTGGGTGTAGTTGTAGTCCATCCGGTCCAGGGCGTAGGGTATCCATGATAGCTCGTGCTCGACCGCTCCTATTTGCAGCTTCGGATAGCGCTCGAATACCCCGGTGAAGATTATATGGCCTATGGACATCCTGACCCAGTGGTCCAGCGTGGACAGGAAGGCGGTGCTTGTATCGAGGTCCACAAGCTCCTGGCCGGGACCCGGGCGGTTTGTGCCGACGTGGAGGCTGAGGGGAATATCGAGGTCCTGGGCCGCAGCCCACAGAGGCTCATACTCCGGCGAGTCGTAGGACCTCTCCTGGGGTGGATACACGCTAATCTCGGCCCCCACAAGCCCCATGTTCGCGCATCGCTCCAGCTCCTTGATGCCCTCCTGTACGTCGTCTATATTGACCGTGGCAATGCCCTTGAGCCTCCTCGGGAAGGGCTTGCAGAACTCGGCAAGCCAGTCGTTGAAGGCCCTGAAGATGGCCGTCAAGAGGTCGCTGTCCCGCACGCCGAACAGGAGCTGGGTAACCGTGGGATACAGCAGGCCCACGTCAATCCCGTCAATGTCCATGTCCTTTACGTGTTCCTCGGGGATGTAACCCCCTGGCCGCACGTCTTCCACGGTATTCACAAAGCTCAGATTCTCCGGCTCCTCGAACCTTCTGCCCGTCTGAGCGGCGGCGAAGGGGCCGCTAATCCGGTGGTCGTTGCAGACCCACCAATCGCTGCCGTCTTCCATGCGGACAACGTGGGGGGCCTGGTCCCTGAACCTGGGCTCTATCCTGGTTTCCCACAGGTCCGCCGGCTCGAATACATGGGAGTCCGACGATACAATTCTGTAGCTGGCCATAGCTGGCCCTCCTCTGCACCATTTTGTAGAGTAGAATACAACAATTGCACCCCAGCTTCAAGCCCTGAAAACGTGAACGTCGCTCGTCCGTGCATCCAGGCCGTGTTGACTGTGCTCTGGGGCGTGCGTATAATCCCTCTAAACGGGGGAGAAGGCTTACACGGAAAGGGGGTATGACATGGCTGAGTATGACCTGGTTATTCGAGGCGGCACTATCGTAGACGGCACAGGCATTCCCAGGTACAAGGCAGACATGGCCATCAAGGACGGGAGGATAGCCAAAATCAGCGGGAGGATCAACCCGGGGGCCGCCAGGGAGATTGACGCCAGCGGCTGTATCGTATCCCCCGGGGCCATTGACCTGCACACCCACTACGACGCCCAGCTAAGCTGGGACCCCTACTGCTCGCTGTCGGGCTGGTTCGGAGTGACCTCCCTGACCATCGGCCAGTGCGGGTTCGGCTTTGCGCCCACCAAACCCGAGGACCGGGACATGAACATGCGGATGATGAACCGCATCGAGGCCATCCCCCTGGAGTCCATGCGAAGAGGGATGCGGTGGGACTGGGAGACCTTCCCCCAGTTCATGGAGAGCCTGGAGCGCCACGGCCTGGGCCTGAACGTTGGCGCGCTATTCCCCTTCTCCCCGATGCGCGGGTATGTGCTGGGCATGATGCCCGCCCGTGAGAGGACCTCCGTAACGGAGGCGGAGCTAAATCAGATGAAACGGCTCTTCGACGAGGCGATGCAGGCGGGGGCCTTCGGCTTCTCCCTGAACATGAACCTGGAAGACCGGCCCGACGACGGCGGCTTCCTCCCCAGCCAGGTCGCCTCCGATGAAGAGTTCTTCGCCCTCGCAGAAGTGCTGAGCCACTACGGCGTCGGCCATATCGGCCAGACCGTGGGCTTCGGCCTCACCTCCGAACAGCGCAGGCGTTCGCTGGCCGCGATGACGGAGATGATGAGGATAAGCGGCCGGCCGCTCCACGTGGGCTTGGGTCAGAGCGACTACCCCAACCCGGATGACGTCGCATGGATGAAGTCGGTCAGCGAAGAGGACCTACCCATGTATACGCAGATGGTGGCCCCTCTAATCGGCGTCCAGTTCACCCTGGCCGAGTTCAACAGCTACGACTACATGCCCAACTGGGTACAGCCCCTCGTTGGAAGTCGCGAGGAGAGGCTGGGCAAGCTCCAGGACCCGGGTGTTCGCATCGCCATGAAGCAGGATGTCTCGGAGTGGGGCAGTGTCGAAGGCAGGGCCGACTGGGACAGGCTCAAGGTGTTGGGGGCAGCCTACGAACGGAACTACGATTACGACGGCATGACCATCAGGGAGTTGGCGCAAGCGACGGGTAAAGACCCCGTAGACGCCTTCCTGGACCTGGCTATAGACGAGCGCCTGGAGACCGAGTTTGAGATACTTCCCAGCGACAGCCCCGAGGTACTGAAGTCGTCCACGCGGAAGCTCACCGACCCCCACTGTCACATCTCCCTCTCCGACGGCGGCGCTCACACCAGGTACACCACCATAAGTCACTGGCCCGTGTACTGGCTCGCGTACTGGATCCGCGACAATGGCATCATGAGCCTGGAAGAGGGGACCCACAAGATGAGCGCCCTACCCGCGTGGCTCGCCGACTTCAAAGGCCGCGGCACGCTGCGCGCCGGGAACTGGGCCGACGTTATTGTGTACAACCTGGAGGAGTTGGGGTACGTATACGACAGGGCCATCTACGAGCACGACTTCCCCGGCGGAGAGCGCCGTCTTATCCAGAAGCCCAGGGGACTGCGCTACACGATAGTCAACGGCACGGTTACTTTCGAAGGCAACGACTGCACAGGCGCTCTGCCCGGCAAGCTGCTCCGCAGCTACGACATGGTGGGCTAGGGGACCAGGGAGGGAAACCATGCCCGACAACCAGGAACTTCTGAAACGCATCACTGCCCGCTCGGACGTTTTCGGTGGGAAGCCGATTATCCGTGATATGCGCATATCGGTGGAGTTAATTCTGAGCTTGATGAGCCAGGGAGCTACTCAAGAAGAACTCTTGGATGACTACCCCGAACTTGAGCCGGAAGACATTCGCGCCTGCATCGCGTACGCCCATACGGTAATATCTGGCGACACGCTGGCTTCGGTTGCCGTTGCGGGACTGTGAGGTTCCTGGTAGACCGGTGCGCCGGACGCCGATTGGCAGAGTGGCTCCGCGGCCCATATCTATGGTCAGAGTCCCTAGAGCCGGCGCGGCGCTGCCGGAGGGAGGGTTTCGTCAACACCCCATTATAATATCGTTGCCGATGCAGTGGCCGACCACGGCCCGGGCACGTCTCCATTGACTCCCCCGGTATGGGAGCGAGGGCCTAGCTCTTCTCATAATGCTGTTTCATGTCCTCCACGTAAGTTGCTTGTGCCTCCACCAGGGCATTCGCTAGTGTGTCCGTGCGATTAGCCCAATCTGTGCCACTTCTGAAATCAGCGAAGTTGGCCTCTAGATTGGGGAACATTTTGATGTTAATATCCACGACCATGCAGTAGTACGCTATCCCAGTTGCCAGGGTGCTTGCTAGTTGCCAGTCCTGTATGTCGCTATGGGTGAGGATCCTCAAAAACTCTCGCTTCATCCCACGGACTCCACCATGAGACCTTTGGGACGCAACCTCATAAAACGTGATGTAGTGTTCTAGTAAGCCGACTTCTTCACTCATCTCCTTTAAGTTTCCCCACGCTCGCATACGGGGTGGGTTACTGAGGCTGTGATCCAGGAAGTCGTCTAGTTTTTCAGGATGAGCTTCAAGATACCTTAGTCGCACCGCATATTCAAATAAGGACCGAATCAGCACGTCTGCCGGATGCAGCATATCTTTGCTTGATTTGTCGGCTAAGAGGCGATATGCAGCTATTAGTATCTTGCACGATTCTTCCAAGTAGTAGTAGGAAACTAGCTTCCAGTTGTCTTTCGGATCGATGTTGACTCCGATGTTGACACTGAAGATAGCATGAGTAAGGTTAAGTGCCTCTTGCCACAGTGAGTTATCACGCGTAATTGCTATTCCTCCTTCGCCTCCCTTCAGTTTTATACCGCCGCCATCTCTTTCAGGCGGGCCACGAGGTACGCCTGGTCCCGGTCTCCCTTGATGCGGTTGCAGTGGGGGCAAAGCAGTTGCAGGTTCTCCAGGTGGTCAGTCCCGCCTCGGGAGACAGGGACGCGGTGGTCAACGGGCAGCCTCACTCGCCGGGGTCCAGGTAGCGAACTGGGTTCTTGCTGCGCTTGAACCTGGCAGGCACCTTCTTCCCGACGTACGTGAGTTGGATGCTCATTTCCGCTTGCTTGCCGACGAAGCCCCACCTCCGAGGGAGGTGCCCGCCGTACATCGGATGCCAGGAATACCACCTCTCCGGTCTGAATGCTCCCACGACCCGGTCGCTGTTCCGGGCAAGTACGAGCTTGATAGGCGGGTCACGTCTGCGGGGGTCTTGTAGTTTCCACCATTCCTTGACACATTCATAGACCTTGTCAGGACGGGCGTGGGAGAGGTCTTCACCAAGGGTTTCCCCGACGTAAATCATTAGCAGGGGCTCTCCGACCTTGAATTCATCAGCGGTCAACTCGTCCGGCACGGCAGGACCTCCTTTCATGCGGCAAGCGGGGTCTAGGTCCCCGGCTGGGAGAAGAAACAGTTACCGCAAGGCGTGTGACCGGCCTCAACGGCAGTGACCAAGCTGGGGAACATCTCCCAGTCGCTCACCGTCGGCTTGTCATCTACATGGCCCTTCTCCGGATCATGGATGGTCCTCGTATTCGTGTAGACCATGACCACCCCGTGAGCTTTCACTGATGCCATGCTTGCCTCCTTTCTTCTGTGCTCCCCTACCGCCAGATGCAGGCGAAGACTGACCGCCGGGTCAGCCGGTCTACGTCAATGGGGCACCACCGATTGAGAGCGCCACTCGCCCAACTGCTCCGCAACGGCTCCGAAGGGCATGGCATAGAAGGATAGCGTTTCCGTGCCCCGTCCCATGTTGATGCCTAGGACCCTAACGTCGGGCATGGGTGCCTCCAGGCGCATACGCATCAATCATCTGGTTGCACGATGAGGCCCTCGACTCTGGTGGAACCACCAGCCACACCACGAACACCCACAATTACCCAGCCCTCCTCGGTCAGCCGGCTCAGGTCCAGGCCGCGTATATAGACGCGATTGATTCTGAGCCGCCCTGTGTCATCAGAGATGCGAAGGCTGATGAAGTTGCTTCCACGTTCCGCTGTGTCAATGACGTGTCGTCGGGTACCATAGGCTAGTAGCCGCCAATCCCAATCACTCAGCGCGTGGGTTACGTAGTGTGCCCAGGCCCCGGCATACCACACAATCACGAGGTGGGCCTTGTCCCCTCCTGCTCTGAACATGAATCCATAGTACCAACTCACGCTTTTCTTGCTGTCGTAGGGGTTATGGAACGTGGCTTCCATGAGGCCATTCTTCATTACGACACCAGTCGAGTGCCACGTTAGTGCTCCGATTATGTCATCAGGCAGATCGTCAGCACTATGCTCAATAGTCACGTCTACCGGGCCATACGTCTCCGGCGTGGAAGGGGTGGGGGTCGGCATTGGGGTAGAGGTAGGGGTAGGGGTAGGGGCTAGTGTGGACGTGGGTGTCGGGACTGCCGTAGGAGCAGGCGTGGGAGTAGGCATTGGCGTCGCGGTTGGCGTCGGCATGGGCGTGGGAGTTTGGGTTGGCGTGGCTGTAGGGGTAGGCGTTGGCGTCGCGGTGGGCGTACTGGTCAGCGTTGGCATAGGTGTAGGGGTGGGTACAGCCGTCGACGTTGGAGTCGGCGTGGGCACGGGCGTGGCGACGGGGACCGGAGATACCCGCGTCGGCGCGGGCGTAGGGGCGGCGGTTGGCGGCGGCGAAGCCGTCGCCGTCGCGGTGAGTGCAGGTGTGGGGGTGGCCCTGGGCGGCGCGGGGGATGTAGTCGTGGGGTCCGGCCCGGGTCCGGAGACCTCCTCCGGGACCGTCACGGGCGTGGAGGTAGGCGGCCCGGCCTCGCAGGCCACCAGGAGGATCAGGGCGACGGGGAACATCGCCAGTATCAAGGCGCGCTTCAGTTTGTCCAGCATGGATCCGTAGTCCTTGCAATCAAACCGCAACCAGGATGTCCAGATGGTCCTGTCCACGAAGTTGGGGGCGGCCATTGCTCATCCCCTTCGGCTTGTTGAGCAGCCGCTCACCCTTTGGCCGAAGCCAGGGACAGGCCCCGGACGATCCTATCCGCCGCATCGTCCAGCTTGGCCGTCAGCTCCTCGGGAGATAGTGCCACGATACGGCCGGGCATGGTCACCGCCTTGTAGGAGGGCATACCGCTCAGCTTGGCGTGGCTCTCCACAATTCCCCGGAAGGACTCCGGGCATAGGAAGACGGTGGGGATGCCCCGCTTCTCCAGAATCATCGTGTCGCGCGAACTGCGCCATGCACAGCCCCCTCAATCGCCGGCCAGTATGACGACCCCCTGTGACTGGGCGGTCACGCGAGCCATGGTCTCGTCAGTCATGTCCTTTCCCGCAGATTCCTTCTTGACTGTGAAGACCTGACCTGCCCCCTCTCGAAGGAGTATCTCGGACAAGTGGCGTATAAACAGGTCGGCGTTGGTGGACTCCTGGTTGTTGAGGGAGTTGACCACAGTGATGGCGGCCCCGCTGAGGGCGGGGAGCCTGGATGCCGGGGACGCCTCTTTAACGTGTTCCTCCGCTTTGGGATTGAGAAGGACTGTTCCTTCAGCTACTTGAGTCATGCTTCCTCCTTAAGATTGCCCCGAAAATAGGGTCTTCACCCCCCCGATGTGGTCTGACAAGGCCCTGGCGATGCTAGATTGGGACCCTGCGCGTGATGCTTCTCATACCGCTGCAAAAGACGATGCTCGAATAGCCGCCCACCTCCGCTCCGGCCACCATGACGACAATGTCCTGGGGCTCGAAGGTCGCGGGGACCAGGAAGTCATCGTCCTCGGTATCCACCCATTTCGGCCAGCTTGTGACGCCGCTGAACTTGTAGGAGCCTCCCTGCTTCAGCTTCCCCAGGGGCTTGCGCGCCTTCTCCCAGAGGAAATATTTTGCGTCGTCCTTGGACCATCCCTCGCCGGCAAGGACCCTGGCATGGGTGGGACTCAGCACAATGATAATCTCGTCGCCCGTGTAGATGTTGTAGGTCCCCATTATGGACATGCCGTCCGCCAGAGTACCCAGCACTCCCCTGGGGGTAGTGCTTACTATGTCCGAGATGTGGTGCGGCCCCTCGGCGGTCACCACCGTGACGGCGCTGTCCTGGGCATCAAAGCCCCGCTCCACGTGCAGGGGAGGCCAGGGACTGGCCTCCTCGAACTCGGCGATGCAAGACGTGTACTTGCCCGGGTGCGTCTGGGTCGCCATGTCGAACTGGCCGGGCGGCCCTACGACTACGTTGCGCATGAATAGGGCCACTGCACGCCCCACCGTGGCGTTGGCCCTCCACCCTGGGCCAAAGGTATTCACCCCGGCGTTGAAGTCCAACTGCTTCACCGCCGGCCCGTTGACTATCAGGAAAGGGGCTTCGCCAAGGAGGCCGCTGATGCTCCGCTCCCTCTGGGCCAGACCTTCCACCGCCGTCAGCACCACGGGAAAGTATTCCGGTCGGCAGCCCGCCATGACTGCGTTTATAGCGACCTTTTCCACAGTGGCCGTCGCGCTGGAAATGGGAGGGAAGACGCCTACGACCTCGTGCCGGCCCCTCTCCACGGTAGAGAGCATGGTCTCCACCCGCTCCGGCGTTGGAGGGACTACGGGCAAGCCATCGGTCCAACCTTGTTCATGGCAGTATTCCTGGGGGTCAACTTCCTGGCCCAACCGGGACTCAGAGGCGGCCATACTTCTTCCCCCGATGAGAGTGAACACAGTATAATGACTCCCACAAAGGTCGTCAACCCCAGTGCTATTCCTATAAAACTACGAGAAAGCTGCGAGGAGGCGTAATCCGTATGACCACAGTCGGCGCCGGCAAATACACCTACAGACCGGTCAAGGACTGGGCAAAGCTGCCCCAGGAAGTGGCCTTTGGCCCGGTCACAGACGTGTCCACCGATTCCCAGGACAGGGTGTACGTTTTCCAGCAGTCGGAGCCTCCGGTGCTAGTCCTGGAACGGGACGGCGCCTACATCACCTCCTGGGGTCACGGGGCCTTCGTGCGTCCCCACTACCTCCACATCGCCAACGACGTCGCTTACCTCGCCGATAGCGACGACTCGGTGGTTATGAAGTACACCCTGGACGGCAAGCCCCTCCAGGTGTTGGGGCGTCGCGGCGTGCATTCGGACACGGGGACTGAAGAGTATGGCGGTCTGGTCACGAGGTCCGCCGGTCCTTTCAACCACCCTACCAAGCTGGTCCCCTCACCCTCGGGAGACCTGTACGTTTCCGACGGGGAACGCAACAGCCGGGTGCACCGCTTCTCCGGTGACGGCACACTGATCGCCTCCTGGGGCGAGCCGGGCAAGGCCGGCCCCAGCCAGTTACACATGCCCCACGGCATACTGGTTGACCGGGATGGGCGGGTCTACGTGTGCGACCGTGAGAATAGTCTCATCCAGGTCTTCTCCCCTGATGGGCAGCACATCACAAGCTGGAGCGATATACGGCCTCCTTGTGACATCGTTGCCGACAAGTATGGCGTCTTCTACGTCTGCCAGCTCGCGTTCAACGCTACGCACCGCTACGAGGGTTATCCGGCGCCGGTGGGGACAGGCAGCGCTCTACGGGACTCCGCCGGTAGGCGCACGGTGCTCCCCGGCGGTGAGCCCCAGGTGAGCGTGCTGGACAGAGAGGGGAACGTTCTGGCCCGCTGGAACTCTCCCTCGGCCCACGGGCTGTGCGTGGACTCTCGCGGGGATATTTACCTCGCAGTGCAGGATAACCGGACCGTGGACAAGTACGTTCGCGAGGGCTAGCCCGCGCGGTATGAGGGGCCGCGAAGGACGGAGCAAGGGGGGAGATTCAGGGCCAGGGTCTTTCAATTCTCACGCTAGGTAAATACAGGCCCCCGCCGCGTGTCATTCCTCGCGCAGCGAGGAATCTAAAAATGCTTGGATAGCAGCACGCCTAAGAAGGCAAGGACTTTAGACCCCTCGCTCCGCTCGGGGTGACAATTGAAAGGCCTTGAGATTCGGAGCAGGCGAGATGCCTTTCTCTAGGGGAATGGGTATAATGTACGGGAAGCGCTGGCTTGAGCGAACCTACACTAGGAGGCGGCATATGCGGAGAAGAGACAAAATGTTCTCGGGGAAGAGCAACCCGATATGGGACATGGGCTCGCTAATCAGTGGCTCGGTGGTGGTTGGACTCGCCTTTGCCTTTGGCGGCCCGTTTATCACAGTGCTAATCGTCCTAGCTTCCATCGTCTACGGCGCAATTTTCATGCTGAATCTCCTGACGCCCAAAAGCCAGCGAAAAGACCTCCTGAAGTGGGGATGACCACCGCGCGGCCCCACGAGGGTTCACTCAGCGTCATCACGCAGGAGGATGCTATTGCCCTGCCGTGACCACCGGGCTTGCAGGAGGGCGCTGGCGTCCAGAAGCCCCTGCAAATTCTTGTAGCGTGAGGCGCTGACCTTGGAGACGCCCAGCACCTTTGCAGCCTCGGCAGCTGCCTTGGAGCCGGCGATTGGCTTGCCCGGTATCTTGGACCAGGCAGAGTCTATTCCCGAGTCCCATGCCTCCACAACTACGGAAGCTACAGGCTCCCTGGGTTGTACGGGCTTCTGGCTCTGTCCTCCGGCAAGCTCCACCAACACGTCCCCACGCCCTCGCGGCCTGTTCAGCTTCACCAGAGGAGAAGAGGACAGGAACTGGGTGAAAGCCTTGTGCCCCAGGGCTCTGAAATCGAAGCTGGGGTCCATGCGCAGCATCGTATTGTGAAGCGCGGCCGCCACAACCTGGTCCGACTCTCCCGTTGACGCCCTCACCGCACGCTCCAGCAGAGATTGGCCTTGCTCTTTCAAGACGGAGTGGTCCTGGGCCGTGGGCTTGCCCTCGTCCAGGTAATAGACGTACCTGTCGCAAGATTGCACGAGGCCCTGGGAGACCACTCCCCGGCGGCCCGCCCCGATAACCATCTTGCCCGCAGCCCGCAGGGTGCTCACAAGCGGGACGAAATCCGTATCCGATGAGACGATGACGAAGGTATCTATAGGGGAGCGGTGCAGCAAGTCAATGGCGTCTATCGCCAGACAGATGTCGCTGGCGTTCTTACCGGAGTTGGAGGTACGGAAGTAGTGTTTCGCCTCTATGCCTAGCTCCAGCATCTGTTGACCTTTGGTTGACGTCTTGGACCAATCGGCATAGGCCCGCTTGATAATGATACGCCCAACTTCGGAAAGCTGGTCGAACAGGGTGTGGATAGATCCCAGTCCCACGTTCTCGTAGTCAATCAGCACCCCTATCTGCCTCTCCGCCAACCGACACCTCCGAAGGGCTGTTTCTCTGTTCCTGGAAGGGACTCTAAGCGCCCGGTGTTTTCAGGGGCGCACCGCCACCCCAAAGGTATTCTATTTCCGGAAAAAGGTCAAGCGGGCCGATGACGTGACCAAGGCCTTTCAATTGTCACCCCCTGTTCAAGCCAGGGGCAGGCTCCGAGCGGAGCGAGGGGTCTAATGTCCTTGCCTTCTTAGGCGTGCTGCTATCCAAGCATTTCAAATTCCTCGCTGCGCTCGGAATGACACGCGGCGGGGACCTGTATTCACCTGGCGTCGAGAATTAAAAGACCCTGATGGCGTGACATGGGGATGTCACAAAAATAGGGGGCGAGATGCTCTGGTGCATCTCGCCCCCTGTAGCCTAGCGCCGGATGACGGCAGCTAGCGGCTACGGCTCGTCGTAGTAGTCCGTCAAGAACTCGTGGTCGTGCTTCAGCGAGGTGTACAGGCTGAAGTGGGGCACGAACTTACCACGCTCCGTCTTGATTTTCTTGTTCACTATCTGCGTCAGGACAGGCCACGCGTACCCAATCACGCCCGTCTCTCCCTCCAGCACACGCCTCTGCATGGCGTAGACCAGCTCCCTCCGCTTGTCCGGGTCCAGCTCCTGGCTCTGGAGCTTCCACAGCCTCTCGACCTCCGCGTCCACACCGTGGGACCAGTTCTTCCCACACTCCGGCGGGCAGTTGTCCCCCAGGAAGGCCGCGGGGAAGGAGTCGTCCGGGTCGGGAATCATGTTCGCCCTCCCAAGGGCCACCATCTGGTGCTTACCGGACCGGGCCTCATCCACCCCGGAGGTGTAGTCCGTGGTCTTGAGGTCCATGTCAACGGGCAGCCCGAACTGTCTGAACTGCTCCTTCACCACCTGCCCCATGTCGGTGAAGTGAAGAATGGCGGGCAGCGTGAAGGTGACCTTCATGGGGTCGTCGTCCGTATAGCCGGCCTCGTTCAGCAGCCTTATCGCCTCGTCAATGTCCTCCTGGGGCTTGCTGCCGTCCGGGTTCTGCCGGAACCCGGGGTACGTCAGTACCTCATCGAGAGGAATTGCATAGGGGCTACCAGGGTCAACCGGCACGCCCACGTGCCATCTGCCGGACCCCAGCCCCTCCACTAGCTCGTGGCGGTCGAGGGCCAGGAAGAAGGCCTTCCTCACATTCACGTCATTGAAGGGCGGTATCTGCGTGTTCAGGCCCCACTCCGCAATCCACGCCCCGTCGAGCCAGAATATGTCGTGCCTGCTCATGAACTCTTCATCTTCCATGAGCCTCAGGTTGTCTTCCACGCTCAGCTGGTTGATCGCATCCATGCTCATCAGGATACGCTCCGTCCGGTACGCCGCTATCTCCGTGCCAGGGTCCACTATGTAGAAGGTGTGGAACCCGTCCCAGTAGGGCTTCCCCTCCTTCCAGTACAGCGGGTTCTTCTCGAACCTCGAGCTCACCCCGTGCTGGTTCTCCACCGCTATGAACGGCCCGGAACCTACCTGGTTCTCCTCGAAGAGCTCGAGCCTTACCTCTTCTTCGCCCAGGGTGCCGCCCTTGGAGAGCAGGTAGTGCTCGGGCAGTATCTTCTGGTAGTCCGTCGCGGCGAAGGGAATGAAGGTCGGCGACGGGTACTCTATGACCACCTGCACCGTGTACTGGTCTATCTTCGTTATCCCGTTCTCCGTTATCAGGTTCCTCAGCCTTCCCGTCATCGGCCTGGGCTTCCCGTCCAGGTTTATACGCTCCAGGCTGTACACCACGTCGTCCGCATCCAGGGGCTCGCCGTCGGACCACTGCACGCCCTTGCGGATGTGGAAGGTGAAGGTCACACCGTCGTCGGCCATCTCCCAGGTCTCGGCTATGTCTCCCATTATGTCCCCGTCGAAGTAGGCCCTGTTGTTCAGCGGATTGAACTCCACCAGCTGGCTGTACATGGGGCCAATCACCTGTATGTCCTCCAGGTACACCGCAGCGTGGGGGTCCCACGTGCTGGGCGCACCGGTGGCTGACTCGGTGGGGATGACCCCGCCGTACACCGGCGAAAGTTTGGTTTCCACGACCGCCGCCTGGCGGGTCGGGGTGGGCAGCGCCGTCGCGAGGGGCGCAACGGTGGCATCGGGCGCCATCGCCGCAGTCGTGGCGGTGGCTTCAGGGGCCATTGCCGTCGCATCGGGCGCCATCGCCGCAGTCGTTGCGGTGGCTTCAGGGGCCATTGCCGTCGCTTCGGGGGACATTGCCGTCGCTTCAGGGGACATCGCCGTCGCTTCGGGCGACATTGCCGTCGCCTCGGGGGCGGGGGCCGGTGGCGTGTCCTCGTCTCCTCCGCAGGCCACGGCTACTATCAGGACCACGGCCAAGGGGAGAAAGATAAGCCACCTGGGGTTGAGTATCCCGCGATATGCCATGTCTGCACCTCCGTATCTTTGCCTTGGGTAGGCCGTCCTTGACCCGTCTTGTCCGAGGTTGCCCCACAGGGTATCAGACTTCCTTCGATTTTGTCAACAGAACATATTGCAAATATTTTCACAAATATTGTTATTTGTTTCACGATGATGTCTGAATTCGTATAGTACGACTGGAATTCTTATCATAATCAGAGGTGCGTAACCAACGCTTCGCCTCTATGCCTAGCTTCAATATCTGCTGATCTTTAGATAAAGATAGGGGGCGAGATGTACCAGAGCATCTCGCCCCCTGTAGCCTAGCGCCGGATGAGGGTAGCTAGTAGCTACGGCTCGTCATAGTAGTCCGTCAAGAACTCGTGGTCGTGCTTCAGCGACGTGTACAGGCTGAAGTGGGGCACGAACTTACCACGCTCCGTCTTGATTTTCTTGTTCACTATCTGCGTCAGGACAGGCCATCCGTACCCGACCACGCCCGTCTCCCCTTCCAGCACACGCCTCTGCATATCGTAGACCAGCTCCCTCCGCTTGTCCGGGTCCAGCTCCCGGCTCTGGAGCTTCCACAGCCTCTCGACCTCCGCGTCCACACCGTGGGACCAGTTCTTCCCGCACTCGGGCGGGCAGTTGTCCCCCAGGAAGGCCGCAGGGAAGGAGTCGTCCGGGTCGGGAATCATGTTCGCCCTTCCAAAGGCCACCATCTGGTGCTTACCGGACCGGGCCTCATCCACCCCGGAGGTGTAGTCCGTGCTCTTGAGGGTCATCTCGACGGGCAGACCGAACTGCCTGAACTGCTCCTTCACCACCTGCCCCATATCGTTGAAGTGGACGATAGCAGGCAGCGTGAAGGTGACCTTCATGGGGTCGTCGTCCGTATAGCCGGCCTCGTTCAGCAGCCTTATCGCCTCGTCAATGTCCTCCTGGGGCTTGGTGCCGTCCGGGTTCTGCCGGAACCCAGGGTACGTCAGTACCTCCTCGAGAGGAAGCGCATAGGGGCTGCCCGGGTCAACCGGCACGCCCATGTACCACTCGCCAGACCCCAGACCTTCCACAATCTCGTGGCGGTCGAGGGCCAGGAAGAAGGCCTTCCTTACATTCACGTCATTGAAGGGCGGTATCTGCGTGTTCAGCCCCCACTCACCAAGCCAGGCAGCGTTCAACCAGAAGATGTCATGCCTGCTCATGAACTCTTCATCTTCCATGAGCCTCAGGTTGTCATCCACGCTCAGCTGGTTCACCGCATCCATGCTCATCAGGATGCGCTCCGTCCGGTACGCCGCTATCTCCGTCCCAGGGTCCACTATGTAGAAGGTGTGGAACCCGTCCCAGTAGGGCTTCCCCTCTTTCCAGTACAAGGGGTTCTTCTCGAACCTCGAGCTCACCCCGTGCTGGTTCTCCACCGCTATGAACGGCCCGGAACCTACCTGGTTCTCCTCGAAGAGATGTAGCTGCACCTCCTCCTCGCCTAGGGTGCCGCCCTTCGAGAGCAGGTAGTGCTCGGGCAGTATCTTCTGGTAGTCCGTCGCGGCGAAGGGAATGAATGTCGGCGACGCGTACTCTATGACCACCTGCACCGTATACTGGTCTATCTTCGTTATCCCATCCGCAGTTATCAGGTTCCTGAGCCTTCCCGTCATCGGCCTGGGCTTCCCGTCCAGGTTTATACGCTCCAGGCTGTACACCACGTCATCCGCATCCAGGGGCTCGCCGTCGGACCACTGCACGCCCTTGCGGATGTGGAAGGTGAAGGTCACGCCGTCGTCGGCCATCTCCCAGCTCTCCGCTATGTCCCCCATTATGTCCCCGTCGAAGTAGGCCCTGTTGTTCAGCGGGTTGAACTCCACCAGCTGGCTGTACATGGGGCCAATCACCTGTATGTCCTCCAGGTACACCGCAGCGTGGGGGTCCCACGTGCTGGGCGCACCGGTGGCCGACTCCGTGGGGATGACCCCGCCGTACACCGGCGAAAGTTTCGTTTCCACGGCTGCAGCCTGGCGGGTCGGGGTGGGCAGCGCCGTCGCGAGGGGCGCAACGGTGGCATCGGGCGCCATCGCCGCAGTCGTCGCGGTGGCTTCAGGCCCCATCGCCGCAGTCGTCGCCGTCGATTCGGGGACCATCGCCGCAGTCGTCGCGGTGGCTTCAGGGGCCATTGCCGTCGCTTCGGGTGACATTGCCGTCGCTTCAGGGGACATCGCCGTCGCTTCGGGCGACATTGCCGTCGCCTCGGGGGCAGAAGCCGTTGGCGTGTTCTCGTCTCCTCCGCAGGCCACGGCTATTACCAGGACCACGGCCAGGGGGAGGAAGATGAGCCACCTGGGGTTGAGTATCCCGCGATATGCCATGTCTGCACCTCCATGTGTTGTTGAGGTTGCCTTCGGTCTATCCATAGCACTTTGACTGTCAGGCCGGCGACACCTGATGATTGGGCCAGCCTTAACCCGACTATTTGAATTGCCCCACAGAGTATCAGATTCTCATTGATTTTGTCAATAGATTATATATTGATAATATTTTCACAATTATTGTTATTTATTTCACGATAAAGCTATAATTCGTACACATACGGGTATTAGCTCGACTCCCCTTCAGGCCGCTCAGCGCTCTCTTCTAGGCGTGTCGCCGCCGTATCGCCTCGCGCCCGCATAGCCAGGAGCAATACCGTCATCGCCCCCAATGCGACTATGGCCCCGATACGAAATACGTCTTCAAAGGCCAGGACCAGGGCTTGAACACTGATTGTGTCAAGGGGAAAACCGCCGGCAATCAGGTCCGCCGTGTGGTGGTCGGCGCGGAGGGTGAATACAAGGCCCCCTATGGCTACGCACAGCACCGAACCCATAGCCTGGGCTAGGGAAAGACTGCCGGACCCGGTCCCGAAGCGCTCCGCCGGGAGGGCATTCAAGACCAGGGTATAGGCCGACGACTGGAACAACCCGAGGCCAAACCCGACTATAGCTATCCGCGCCCCTATATCCGACGCGGACGACGCCTCATCCAGGCGGCTTATCCAGGCCAGTCCGAGGGCCACTGCAGCCGTGCCGAAGAGGCCCACGTACTTGGGATGGACGCGGTCGGAGAGCCAGCCGCCCGCCGGAGAGGCTATGGACATGGCGGCAGCCATGAGCGCCATCATGATTCCCAGGTACAGGGGGCCGCGCCCCAGGGCTTCGGCGACATAGAAGGGGAAGATGAACCAGAGCACGAAGGCTCCCAGGTGTACGAAGAACATGCTGGAGCAGGCAGCCAGAAATGCGGGCGCGCGCAGGAGGCGAAGGTCCAGGACCGGCCGTCCGGCGCTGAACTCGGAGTACACGAATATAGCCACAAGTACGGGTGTGGCAACCAGCAAGCCGACGACAGGGGGCGATGTCCAGCCTATGCGCCCGCTCATGTGCAGCGCCAAGACGAAGGCCACCACGGACGTCACAAGGCTGACGGTGCCTATAAGGTCGAAGGAAGGCCGCTCTGTTGGGGAGGCGTCCCCCTTCAGAACGTACCAGCCCAGGGCAAGGGCAACAATGCAGAAGGGCACTCTGCCCAGAAACGCGGCCTCCCAGCCGAAGATTCCTATCAGGAATCCCGCGCCCACAGTCCCGGCAACCGTGCCCAGGGCGAAGCCGGCCATGATGACGCCCATTGCCATGCCCCGCCGGTCTCCAGAGAAGGCCCGTCCCGCGATGGCCGGTGCCACCGCGTAGAGGCTCCCCGCGCCGACGCCCTGAAGCACCCTCAGGCCAAATATGGGCGCCAGGCCCGGGGAGAAGGCAATCAGCGTCACCGCTATGGCATAGCACGCAATGCCTCCAAGGAAGACCTTCTTGAGACCAAAGAGGTCGCCGAAAGCGCCTGCCGCCACGGCCAGACCGGCCCTAGTGGCTACAAATGAGACGATTATCCACTGGATAGCCTGTATGTCCGTGTGAAAATGGCTGGTGATGGTGGGAAGGGCAACGTTGACGGCGATGTCCAGGGCCACCAGGAACATCCCCAGCCCGGCGCATGACACCACGAGCCATTGGTATAGCCGGGACGAGGGGGGCGTCGCTGTCGTCATAGGGCTGGTGTGATGACCTTCCGTAATGGATTATCATGAAAATAGCTCGCCCCCCTCATGTCATTCCGAGTGCAGCGAGGAATTTAAAAATCCATGCTCTCGAATAAGCCCGCGTCTGAGATTCCTCACTCCGCGGAGTTCATCCTGAGCGCAGCCGAAGGGCTCCATTCGGAATGACAAGCGGCCGGGGCCTGCCTATGCGTATCCGCACGCAGGCGGGAGTGACGGCGGGGGAGTCCAGCCTCCATTTTCATCCTCTTACGTGGTCTCGGCAAGGCTATAAACAGTTCGAGTAGGTCCCGATTGTGCTGCGGGACGCCCTATGGAATAATATCCGCGAAGCAAAATATAGTCGAGATTGACTTGGGGTTGACCTAGTATTGAAATGAGGCGGGGCACATGCCGAGGACCATCTCCTACTCCCGGGTGATTGACCTGAGCCACGTTATTGAGCCGGGTATGCCCCTGTGGCCAGGCGACCCACCGGTGGAGTTCGAGACCGTGGCCGAGGTGGCGCAGCACGGGTATTATCTAAGGCGTTTCTCTATGGGCGAGCACAGCGCCACTCACATGAACGCGCCCAGTAGCTTTCGCCGGGGTGGTCCGGGGATAGACGCATATTCGGCTGAGTCTCTGGTAGCGCCTGCCCTGGTCGTGGACATTCGCGACAAGACCGCCGCCGACCTCGACTATGCCCTCACGCGAGCGGACGTGCTGGAGTGGGAAGGCCGCCACGGCCAGGTCCGGGCCGGTAGTGTGGTGCTGCTATACACGGGTTGGCAGGAGAAGTGGAAGGACCCCGCAGCGTACCTCAACCCGGACGCCTCGGGAAACTTGCATTTCCCAGGCTTCGGCACCGGTGCGGCTCGGTTCTTGCTGGCTGAGCGTGGAATAGCAGGGCTGGGTATTGATACTCATGGCGTGGACGGGGGGCCGGATACGACTTTCGGCATCAACGCCCAAGTGCTTGCCCAGGATCGGATTCTTGCCCAGGGCATTGAATGTCCTGAATGCCCGCGCGTCGTCCTGGAGAACCTCACCAACCTGGACCAACTGCCGCCGACGGGCGCCACGCTTGTTATCGGGGTGCTGCGCCTGCGGGGAGGCTCCGGGTCGCCCGTATCGGTGATGGCGTTTGTCCCGTGAAGTCCTTGTAGCCCGCTCTACCAGTCCAGGGGGCGGTCACCGGGATGCGAGGGCAAGGCCCTCTACAGCCGCCCCCACTTCCCCAAGGGAGGATACCGTGACGTCGGGCTGTACGTCCACCTCTGTTCGGCGCTCGTCGTAAGTTTCGATCCAGATGGTCTTCATGCCCACTCTACTGGCCCCAAGCACGTCGTTCAACAGGTGGTCTCCCACATGGACTATCTGCTCCGGGGCCACGCCCAGGGCTTTGGCGGTTGGAAGGAATATCCCCGGGGCCGGCTTGGCAAGCTGCACTTCGTCTGAGAAGGTGAGGGCGTCAAAATAGCCCAGGATTCCCACCTGGTCCATGTACTGCCTGAAGGTGGTCCCAGGCGTCATGCCGGTGTTGGAGATGAGGCCCACCCTGTACCCCTGCTCCTTCACGCTGCGCAGGACGTTCACGGCGTCGGGGTGGGGCGGCGGAGGATATGTAAATAGGGAGTC
This sequence comes from Dehalococcoidia bacterium, assembly GCA_965197405.1. Classification (GTDB taxonomy): domain Bacteria; phylum Chloroflexota; class Dehalococcoidia; order Lucifugimonadales; family JAGWBF01. Next base: position 1,126,341 of record OZ240206.1, read on the forward strand.
CGCGTAGACGGAGGCGATTTGCTTTACCACCTTTTCATCCAGCCGCTCCGGCAGCCCTGGGTCTATATGGCGGATGAATATCTCAATTTGCCCCATAAAGGTAACGTCCCGGCCCTCGGCGCGGATGTCGTGGCAGGTGCGGTAGCACTGCCGGTATGCCTCCTGGACCTGGTCTTCGGAGAAGTCCTCGCCGGCGCCCCGGAGGGACTCAAGGGCCCCGTCGAGCCGGACCTTCATCCGTGCCAGGCCAAGGTCCCGGTTATCAATGAGAAGGGTCTGCCACAAGTCGAAGGTTACACCGTTAATAGGCACTTTCTTCAGCCCTCGCGTGCGTCTACAATACCAATTGTACACCAAAACGGGTGGACTGTGGCGGTGCCTGCCCTATCAGCTCGCCAGGTCGTGGGATGCCGCTCGGGGGTATAGATGCTCATCGTTTTCGGCTCAATCGCAGTGGCTATCATGCTGCTTTCCTACTGGCTGGAGCCCCGCTCCAAGTGGTTCATCCTGGTCTTCGCCGGCGGGTGCGTGGCTACGTCGGTCTACAGCGGGCTGGAGGAGGTCTATCCGATAACCGTTATCGAGGCTTTGTGGGCGCTGGCGGCCCTGCAACGGTTCACCAGGAGACACAGGGGAAAGGAAACCCTCACGACCCAACCGTCCCCGGTCGGATGAAGGGGGACCCAAAACGTGCCCTGGCCGTCGAGTCCATCATCGCGCCGGGTGTGCTATACTCTCAGGCAAAAGTCCATTTCACGCTGGACGCCGTATCGTATCTGGTTTCCTGGGCACGCCAGGCTGACCGGAAACGCGCCCGGCGTGACGGGTAAAAAGTAGCTGCAATGCGCACCTTCCGGCTGGCCCTCGCCCAGACCAACCCCACCGTGGGGGACCTGGACGGGAACACCAGAAAGATTATCGGGCTGGTAGAAGAGGCCCGCGCCCTGAGAGCCGACCTCGTCGCCTTCCCGGAGATGTCCATCCCCGGCTACCCCGCCGAGGACCTCCTCTTCAAGCCCTCCTTTATCAAAGACAATATCGAGGCTATGCGCAGGGTGGTCCACGCCTCCGGGGACGTTGCCGTGGTGGTGGGCTTCATAGATGTTGACTCGGACATATATAACGCTTGCGCCGTGGCCTACCAGGGAGAGCTTGTGGGGGTCTATCGCAAGATGTACCTCCCCAGCTACGGGGTCTTCGACGAGGACCGCTACTTCAAGCGCGGCAAGGCCTGCCCGGTGTACACCGTCAACGGCGTAGGCGTGGGCGTCAACATCTGCGAGGACATCTGGTACCCCGTCGGCCCGATTGCCATCCAGAGGGACGCCGGCGCCGAGATTATCGTGAACATCAACGCCTCGCCCTATCACGCGGGAAAGCGCTCCCATCGAGAGAGAATGGTGGCCACCCGGGCCGCCGACAACGGCCTCTACGTTGCCTATCTGAACGCAGTGGGAGGGCAGGATGAGCTGGTCTTCGATGGCGGCAGCGCCATTTTCGACCAGAGGGGAGACCTGGTGGTAAGGGGCAAGGAGTTCTGCGAGGACTTAATCATGGCCGACCTGGACATAGAGGCCGTCTTTCGCTCCCGCCTTCACGACCCCAGGCCCCGCAAGGAAGAGCCGGCCATGCTGCGGGAGGTAGGCGCTCCCGAGATAGTCTCCGTCTCCCAGCACCGGTCCAGGGAAAGGCCTCCCTTGCCCTCCAGGAGCACAGACGGCCCCCTTGACCCCGTGGGAGAGGTCTACAACGCCCTCGTCCTGGGCACGGGAGATTACGTCAGAAAGAACGGCTTCAACAAGGTTATCATTGGCCTGTCGGGGGGTATAGACTCCTCCCTCACCGCCTGCATAGCCGTGGACGCCCTGGGCGGAGAGAACGTGCTGGGGATAGCGATGCCCTCTCGCTACTCCAGCGAAGGCAGTATCGCGGATGCCAGGACGCTGGCGGAGAAGCTGGGTATAGACCTGTGGGTGGTCCCGATAGAGCCGGCCCACAGGGCCTTCCTGGACATGCTGGAGCCTCATTTCCAGGGCGCTCAACCCAACGTCGCCGAGGAGAACGTCCAGACCCGCATCCGGGGCAACCTTCTCATGACCATATCGAACAAGTTCGGCTGGCTGGTGCTGACCACGGGGAACAAGAGCGAGATGGCTATGGGCTATGCTACGCTTTACGGGGACATGGCCGGCGGCTTCTCCGTAATCAAAGACGTGCCGAAGACCCTGGTATACGAGCTATCCCGGTGGCGCAACGAGCACGGCCACCCCGGAAACGCAATCCCACAGGCAGTTTTCGACAAGCCGCCCAGCGCCGAGCTCAAGCCCGGCCAGACGGACCAGGACACCCTGCCTCCCTACCACATCCTGGACCCCATCGTCAAGGCCTACGTGGAAGATGACCGGAGCTTGCACGAGATGGTGGCTATGGGCTTCGATTCCCAGGTGGTGAAGCAGGTCATCACCGCGGTGGACAGGAACGAGTACAAGCGAAGACAGGCTGCGCCAGGCGTCAAGATAACTCCACGGGCCTTCGGCAAGGACCGTCGCTTACCCATCGTCAACAGGTACAGGCAGTTCTAGTCCTCGACCTCTACAATCATCTCTATCTCAATGCAGTTGCCGAAGGGCAGGTCGCCCATGCCCACGGCAGACCTGGCGTGGCGGCCCCGGTCGCCGTAGAGACTCACCAGAAGGTCCGAGGCCCCGTTGGCGACGTTGGGATGCTCCCCAAAGTCGGGGGTGCAGTTGACCATGCAGAGGAGCTTGACCACACGGTTGACCCTGTCCAGATCGCCTATATTGGCCTTGATGCTGGCCAGGCAGTTAAGCATGGCGCGCTGCGCGGACTGATACCCCTGCTCGATAGTGACCTCCCGGCCCAGCTTCCCCGGGTTAAGGGCGCTGCCGTCGGGCATACGGGGCACGTGCCCGGCGACGAACAGGATGTTGCCGGTACGGACCGACGGGACGTAGTTAGCCACCGGGGTCGAAGTGGGCGGCAGCTCCAGACCCATTTCAGCGAGCTTATTCTCTATCTCCAACTCTCATACCTCCATAAAATTCTGGTAATTATCCCTTCGCCTCAAGCTAGAATAAAGTTAAGGCTGTCCCCCCTTCGTAAAGCGGCTCGCGAACAGTAATCAGCGGGCTTCCTTCAACTTTATCAAATCGTAGCAAGTCATCGTCCGTTGTCTCAATAATAGGGATTTTCCATTGAATCGCCGTTGCGAGATGCGTCGCATCTTCCGGACCAATCTTGCGCGTATTACGGTGCCGTCTTATCAGGTCCCGTGCGATGGCCGCAACAGGGGCATCTATTTGCACCGGTACGACATATCGCCGACCGAAAAACTCACGAATCCTATCCTCGGCATCGCTATCCGAATATCCGGTGAGGTAGGCTGCTTCTACCATCGCCAATGCAGACACGACAATTTCCAACTCTCCACGTTTCGCAGCCTCAATAATAAGTTCGCATTGCTCTCGCAACGCCGGATACCCAGCAAGATAACCTATCACAATACAAGAGTCCCAAAGCCGTCTAGCTGGTGGCACCGTTATCCTCTAGACCCCTATTCTCGCAGCGACCGAACAAAGGCGACCGGGTCATGAGCGGCGTCTTCGTCCGGGATTGAACCAAAAGTAGCTTCCGGTAGTTCCGGGGCTGGGCTGGAGTCTTGAACGTCAATGATATTACGGATACTCCGGGGTATACCGTTACTAAAGTAGTGAATGGTTCCTCGGACAAATACACGCTTTTCTAGGAGTCCCTTAATTCTCCCCTTCCATTCTGGCGTATCAGGGAAGGAGCAATGAACGGGCGTCCGGCTCACTCTGCTCCATATCTTGAAGCTGGGTCTCCCGTGCAGATTTACTTCTTCCAAGTCTCCTTCAAGAGAGCCTAGATTCCGAAAGCCCCCTCGCAAAATGCGGTCGGCTTTACCGGATATATCTTCACCTATGGTCACTGTTGGATGACCGTTTCGGGCAACAACTATAGACCTAGCGCGGTCTCGACCAACAAAAAGCCTGTGCATACGCTTAAGATCGAGAAGTGCTTCCTCGGTGAAGTAGTCCGGGGGGGCATCAGCGCCGGAAGCGATGGTGCGCACTCCCTCAGCTATTGTCGCCACCGTTTCCTCATCACCCAGAAGCGGCTCAACGGTGACTGAAGGAGCGCTGGCGTGAATCTCTCTGATTATCCACCGGCGGGCGGTTTTCTCATGGTGAATAGCGTAATCAACATCCCGCAAAAGACGATTGATGTCGCCCATTGCTTTGAGAAACAATTCAACCGACGCGGACTGATTGTCCGGATTGATCGTGAATGTCAGACCATTAGACATCCGTGCAATCCCCTGCAAGCCTCCCAAAAGAGGGGCTGTAAGATAGGGTCTTTAGCTATTGTAATAGAACTGCCCCACATTACAAGAGCAGCACATATTTTCTCTATTTCCTGCTGACTAACGCTTCTTGTTAGTCCTGTGGGGGTATGCTAACATTCCAATAAAGAGTGCCAATAAAAAGAGTGGAGGACGTTGGAGGAAGAATGGTCACCGAAAAAGAGAAGTCTCTTGACATAGCCATAGCACAGATTGAGCGTCACTACGGCAAAGGCTCCATCATGCGCCTCGGTCAGGTAAGCCAAAAGCTGACCACCGAGGTAGTGTCCACCGGCTCCCTTTCCCTGGACGTAGTCTTGGGTGTGGGGGGGATTCCAAAGGGGAGAGTCACGGAGATATACGGCACGGAAGGGGCGGGCAAGTCCACCCTCGCGCTCCATATTATGGCCGAGACCCAGAAGCTGGGTGGCACCGCTTCTTACATTGACGTGGAACACGCCCTTGACCCCGCATACGCCTCTAACTGCGGGGTGGACGTTGAAGCGCTCCTCGTATCCCAGCCCGACAGCGCCGAGCAAGCCCTTGAGATAACCGAGTACCTGGTACGCAGCGGCGCCGTAGACACAATCATAATAGACAGCGTGGCCGCGCTGGTCCCCAAATCGGAGCTGGAGGGGGACATGGGGGACTCTCACGTGGGCCTGCAGGCGCGGCTCATGTCCCAGGCCTTGCGAAAGCTCACCGCAGCCATTCACCACTCCCGAGCGGCGGTGGTGTTCATCAACCAGCTCCGCGAGAAGGTGGGTGTGATGTACGGCAGCCCGGAGGTAACCCCGGGTGGCCGCGCACTCAAGTTCTACAGCTCGGTACGCATAGACCTGCGGCGCATAGACTCCATAAAGCAGGGCTCGGACATCGTGGGTAACCGGGTCAGGGCCAAGATAGTCAAAAACAAGGTCGCGCCACCCTTCCGCACAGCCGAGTTCGACATTATGTTCAACCAGGGCATAAGCAAGATGGGGGACCTGCTGGACCTGGGCGTATCCAACGAAATCATCAAGAAGTCGGGCGCCTTCTACTCTCACGGCGAGGTCCGGCTTGGACAGGGCCGTGAGAACGCCAAGGAGTTCCTATCGCAGCACCCTGAGCACGCCTCGGAGATTGAGTCCTTCATACGCAAGGGAAAGGCCTCTTCCGCTGCAAGTCCAAGCGCCGTAGCGGTCATAGATGAACCCGAAGATAAAGAAGAGGTTGAGGAACAGGAGCTTCAGACCTAAGTGACTGGCCTCAAGCGCCGCCGCTATCCCACGAAAAAAGCGCCGTCAGCGGAGGATGTACGGGACGCCGCGCTACGGTTCCTCTCCTACAGGTCCAGGAGCGAGGCCGAGGTGCGCCGGCGGCTGTCCATGCGCTTCCCCGAATCCCTGGTAGAGGGGGCCATCGCCGATTTGAAGGAGCAGGGGCTTCTGGATGACGCTGCCTTTGCCAGGCTCTGGCGTCAGAGTCGTGAGGAGCGCCGGCCAAGGGGGGCTTCCGTCATAAAGTGGGAACTGCTCCGCATGGGAGTATCCAGGGAAGTGGCGGAGGAGGCCCTTGAGGGGCTGGACGAGGAGGGGGCTGCTCATAGAGCGGGGAAGGGGATGCTGCGGAGGCTGGGTCGGACCGAATACGACGTTTTCCGGGAAAAGCTGGCCGCCCACCTTCGCCAGCGAGGCTTCGGGGCCGAGACAATACGAAAGACCGTCCGGAGGTTGTGGGAGGAGCTATCGGACCCGTTGTATAGCCACGAAGACGCCAAGGGCCACGATGAGCAGCAAGATGATGATACTGATGGACGAAGAGGCCATTAGCAGGAGGAACACCACAGCCAGGGCCATGCTAACACCGGCTACGACGGCGAGGCCCGGCCCGCGCTTGCGATTGGAGGCTACGCTGATGGCCTCGCCTACGAGATAGCCTATGCCGATGGACAGGAACCAGGGCAGGAATGGTATGCCTATGGTCAGGCCCCACACAATCCCTCCCACAATTCCCACCACCCCGCCGGCCATGACCGCGCGGAGATAGTAGGTAGGCTGCACGTCGTAAGTGGGGAGCCTCGTCACCCTGGCGCACTCACGGCACCGCGCCCCCACAGGGGTCTGGATTATGCACCGTGTGCAGATATACCGGCCGCACTTGCCACACCCCAGCGCCGTTTCCACGTCCGGATGATAGAAGCAGCGTTGAAAAGCTGACTCCTGTTCCCCCTGGTGTTCGGGGTGTTCCTGCAACTGGTCCATAGGCTGGCCAATACCTCAGTCTTTTTCCTTGGCTTTTTCACGGGCTTTTTCGCCGGGACGGCGGCTTATCCATTCCTCCCGCAAAGCAACGTCCCTGTCCAGGAGAACTCGGTTAAAAAATACCCTGCTCCTGGGTACCCCTTCGGGAAGAGGGGTCCAGTTGGAGGTCAGGCGCTTTGCCGTCGCCAGCGCCAGTATGCCAATACAGCACCAGGTTATCGCCAGGGGTTCTCTGAACACCAGGAAGCTCCAGAGGGGCAGGAGCAGAAGAGCGATGTACACCCAGACGCCCGAGCTTCTGAAGATGGCCCACCCGGCGACGCCCACGGCAGCGAAGACTATCAGCTCCTTGTACGCCAGCACGAAAAGCGCGCCGATGGCCACGGCCATTCCCCTACCGCCGGTAAATCTCAGGAATGGCGACCAGTTGTTGCCGGCTATGGCCGCAAGGGGAAGACCGCTCAGGGCCAGGGAGGACCTGTCCATGTCCAGAAGGAACATGCCTATCCATATTGGAGAGCCACCCTTGACGAAAAGCTCGAAGAGGCCCAGGGGCACAATCCAGACTTTGCCCACGCTGTAGAAGAGGTTGCTGCCGCCCACGTTCCCGCTGCCATACTGCCTTATATCAATTCCCTTGACCAGCCGGCCTATGATATAGGCAGTGGGCACCGACCCAAGGAGATAGGCGTAGATATAGAGGCCGGCAAGTTCCATCAGGCCTTCCGTCCCTCAATGTGAGAGCGGGCCATTTGCTAAGTCCGGGCCCGCTTCGTCGCCAGCTTTTCCAGCCTTTTCACCACCTCCAGGGGAGGCCCCATAGTGCCCGGTAGATGTTCGACAGGGTTGCCCAGGGCGTGGTAGTCGCTGCCGCCGCAGGGCAACAGCCCATGCCGCAGGGCAATATCCATCAGTTCGCTTATTCTCTCCTCGGAGTATTGGGCGTAAAACACCTCCATCCCGGCCAACCCCGCCGACTTCAGCTCTTCGAGGGTCTCATCCATGTCGGGAATATCGGAGGGATGGGCCAGGACCGGCACGCCTCCCCAGCCTATTATAAAGCTTATGGCCTCCTGGGGCGTCTGCTTCTCTCGCGATACATAGGCGGGCCCGTCCCTGCCTATGTACGTGGCAAAGGCTTCCTGTGGGTGTTTTATGTAGCCCCTCTCCACCATCGCGAGGGCGATGTGTGGCCTGCCTACAGCCCCGTCTCCGGCGATTTCCTGGACCCTGTCCCACTCGATTTCCACACCGAGTCCCCGGAGCTTTTCCACCATTCCCTGTGCCCGGTACAGCCTGCCCTGGCGAAACTTCTCAAGGCTCTGCTGAAGGTGCATATCCTCATACTGGACAAAATAGGCCAGAACGTGGATTTCGTCGCCGCCGGGAACGTCCGTGCTGAGCTCTATGCCCGGGATCACGGTGAGCCGGGGGAATGCCCTGGCCGCCTCGAGGGCCTCGGCCAACCCCTCGGTGGAATCGTGGTCCGTTATTGCGATGGTTTCGAGTCCTCTCCCGGCCACGAGAGCGATTAGCTCCGCAGGCGTGAGACGACCATCGGAAGCGGTGGTGTGCAGGTGAAGGTCAACGACCGCCATGCTAAGTCACCTTCCTGTCTATGCGCTGGATATTTGTAGCTGTGCCCTTCTCTTCGTCAATGTCCAACAGGACCGAGTTGAGTATCACGGGGCCTTTGGGGACCGACAGGCGCTGCGGCATCTGGGTGATGAACCCTTCCAGGACCGTCTGGATGTCGCTTCCTATCACCGAGTTATAGGGCCCGGTCATGCCCACGTCGGTGACGAAAGCCGTACCCTTGGGGAGAATCCTGGCATCGGCGGTAGCCACGTGGGTATGAGTGCCCAGAACGGCGCTGACCCGCCCGTCCAGGTACCACCCCATCGCCTGCTTCTCGGAGGTGGCCTCGGCGTGGAAGTCAACAATTATGGCTTGGGGGGGGCTTGTTCCATTTATCTCTTCGAGGAGCAAGTCGGCGGTCCTGAAGGGGCAGTCCAGGGGGGCCATGAAGACCCTTCCCATCAGGTTCACCACCACAGTCTGGCCCAGCCGGATGTACCCTCTGCCGGGCGTGCCGGGAGGGTAGTTGGCGGGACGGATGAGGGGCCACTCTTCATTTATGTAGGGGATGATCTCCTTCTGCTTCCACACGTGATTCCCGGAGGTGATGATGTCAACCTCGCCATCCATAAGCTCTCCCACCGTGTCGGGCGTCAGACCAAATCCCCCGGCAATGTTCTCCCCGTTGGCGATTACCAGGTCTATCTCGTACTCCCGGCGGAGACCCAGGACCAGGGTTTGTACCGCTCTTCTCCCCGGCTGTCCTATTACGTCACCGATCATAAGGATGCGCAAGGGTCGTCACTCCTATCTTTCCGTCAGGGGGCAGAGTCTTTCAAAAGTCCCTGCCCCCATCGAGGGGGCAGGTTAGGATGAGGCTGACAGCCACGTCAGGGAAACTCACCCTAGCCCTCTCCCCTCCGCGGGAGAGGGGACTTTGCTATCGTCCCGGACCAGGCTTTAGCCATCCTGGGCTTGACTAATCCTCAAAAACTGGAAGACCCTGCGCCAGGGGCCGGGCCTCTCGCAGGGAAACGACGCGCTCCATCTGGGGCGGAGGAGGCCAGTCTTCATAGTGGCTAGTGGTCAGTGGCTAATCACTAACCACCGACCACTAGCCACTGACCCCTACCGGGCATACTCCACCGAGCGGGTCTCTCGTATGACCGTGACCTTGATCTGGCCCGGAAATACCAGGTCTTCCTCGATTTTCTTGGCAATATCACGGGACAGATTGGTGGCTGCCACGTCGTCTATGTCGTCGGGCTTGACCATGATTCGTACTTCGCGGCCCGCCTGTATTGCGAAGGCCTTTTCGATTCCGGAGAAGCTGGTAGCCACGCCCTCCAGGGCCTGGAGACGCTTCACATAGTGCTCCAACGTCTCCTTCCTTGCGCCCGGCCTTGCCGCGCTGATGGCATCGGCGGCGGCTACGAGAAAGGCCTCCACGGAGCCCCGGTCTTCATCGTGGTGCTCCATAATGGCCCGGTGTACCTCGGGTTGTATGCCGAACTTTTTAGCAATATCGGCGCCTATTTCGGCGTGGGGCCCGTCCACTTCGTGAGTCAGGGCTTTCCCTATGTCGTGGAGCAACCCCCCGGCCTTGGCCACCTGGATGTCGGCGCCTATCTCGGCGGCGATCATCCCCGACAGCAGGGACACCTCCACGGCATGCTGAAGCACGTTTTCGCCGTAGCTGTAGCGGTACTTGAGACGCCCCAGGAGCTTCACGAGGTCGGGATTGAGACCTGTGACACCCGAATCAAAGGTGGCCCTTTCCCCTTCCCTCTGAATCGTCTCCTCCATTTCCTTCTGGGCGCGTTCCACCACGTCTTCTATGCGAGCGGGCTGTATTCTGCCATCCTGGATCAGGTTCTTGAGGGCCAGCCGCGCCATCTCCCGGCGCACCGGGTCGAAGCAGGAGACGGTCACCACCCCCGGGGTGTCGTCTATAATGACATCCACCCCTGTGAGACTCTCCAGCATCTTTATGTTGCGCCCCTCGCGACCTATAAGACGCCCTTTCATCTCATCGTTGGGCAGCGCCACGACGGAGGTGGTGTGCTCTGAGACCACGTCGCTAGCCAATCGCTGGATGGCCGTCGTGACTACCTTCCGGGCCTTCTGGTCCGCTTCCTCCTTCATTTGCCGCTCTAGCTCCCAGTAACGACGGGCCAACTCGTGTTTCGCTTCATCTTCCGACCTTCTGAACAGCTGGTCCCTGGCCTCTGCGATTGTGAGCCTGGCTACGCTTTCTATCTCCCTGAGCTGCTGGTCTTTGAGGTCGTCCATCTCCCTCTTGACAGCCTCGATGGCCTGCTCCTGCTGCTCAATGGCCTGGCTCTTGTGCTCCAGGCTTTCCTCTCTCTGGCTGTGCCGCTTCTCCTGGCGTTGGAGCTCCTTACGTCTCTCCTTAAGCTCGGCTTCCGCAGAAGAACGTACCTTCAGGGCCTCCTCCCGGGCCTCGATCAGTATCTGTCGCTTCTGCTCCTCAGCCAACGCTATTGCGTTTTCGGCCTGCTCTTGAGCAGCTTTCAAACGCTTACCGCCCGCCAGGTCGGCAAGGAATTTAAAGAGACTCAATGGGTTCACCCTTTCCCTTCCACTTAGTCAAGTAGTATTTGGGGGTATTCCGTACCCCCCAACGACTCAATAATACCTTTGCAACCAGGGGGTGTCAAGGTTAATCCAACCTCGTCAAAGGACTTTCGATTGCCATAATAGGAATCCGGCGTAGACATATTTTGCTTGTTGGGGCCACACCTTGTTGCTATAATTATCCTACTTCGTAACCGGTGAGGAACGCAGCAATATCATGGCCAGTAGACGTGGCTCCCTTTCCCGTTGCCAAAGCATGTTCTCATCCGGGGGACCCTCCGGTCATTCGGATGGGGGACCAAGACGTGGCTGACAAGAGTAACGAGAATCAATCAAGATACAAGGCCGGATACAAAAGCCCCTCGTCGCTACGGTACGGACGGCTGGTAGTAAAAGTGGGCACGGGTGTGCTCACCCGTGGCGGCGATAGCCTGGACCTGGAGGTGATGTCGGGACTGGTAGGCCAGATAGCCAGGCTTTGCGCCTCCGGGGCCGAGGTAATACTGGTGACCTCGGGCGCGGTCGCTGCGGGGAGACATACGCTGGGCATATGGCAGGAGCGCAGGGACATACCCTTCAGGCAGGTCCTGGCCGCCGTGGGTCAGGGCCACCTCATGCACGTTTACGAGCAGCTTTTCGCGTGGCACAGCATCAGGGTGGCCCAGGCCCTGCTCACTTGGAATGACCTGTCCGACCGACAGTATTACTTGAACGTCCGCAATACCCTTCTGGCGCTGCTGGAGCTGGGGGTGGTGCCGGTGTTGAACGAGAACGACGTGGTGGCAGTGGACGAGCTGGGCGAGGTGTTTGGCGACAATGACAGGCTCTCAGCCCTGGTCGCCAGCCTGATAGACGCGGATTTGCTGGTGATTCTCACGGACACGCACGGTCTGTATACCGCCGACCCGCACGTGGACCCGGGCGCTCAGCTTATCCGGCGCGTGGAGAAGGTGGATGCGGGTATAGAGGCCCTGGCGGGCAAGCGCCGCAACAACCCCCAGGCTCGTGGCGGCATGTCCACGAAGCTGGATGCGGCAAAGCTGGCGACTTCATCGGGTATCGCCACGATCATCTGCAACGGCTGGGAGAGGGATGTCCTCATCCAGGCGGCCCAGGGCGAGGAGAAGGGCACTCTCTTCGTACCCACCGCGAGCAGACTGGAGAGCCGCAAGCGGTGGATGCTCAGCGGCCTCTCCACGAAGGGGGGAATCGTGATAGACGAGGGCGCCGCTCGGGCCGTGCAGGGCCAGAACGGCAGCCTCCTGCCCGCCGGAATAAAAGGGATAGAGGGCGAGTTCCAGCGCGGCGACATCGTACACATACTGAGGGCCGAAGGGGAGAGAGTGGCCTGCGGCATCGCGAACTACAGTTCTAAAGACGTCTCCAGGATAAAGGGCGCCCGCTCCGGGCGCATACAAAGCATTCTTGGCTACCACTACGGCCAGGAGGTGGTGCACCGCAACAACATGGTGCTTTATGATAGGAGTGATTGGCACGAGTGGGACTGACAAACTTTCGCGGGAGTCCGGAAGTGCCAGATATATACCCGCTCCCTATTTTCATGGTAAAACAGGACGATTGACGAGGTAGGCGATGGCACTGGGTGAAAAAGCTGAAAAAATTGATAGACTGATAGAGAAGGGAAAGGGCGCGCGTGCCGCCTCTCGAAAGCTCGCCAGGTTGCCCGCCGAGGTCAAGGACAGAGCGGTGCTGAACGTTGCAAGCGCCCTGACAGGGGGCCAGGAAGATGTGCTGGATGCCAATGAGAAGGACTACCGGGCGGGAAAGGCCAACGGCCTCTCGGAAGCCATGCTGGACCGGCTCCTTCTCACCCCGCAGCGTCTGGAGAGCATCGCCTCGGACGTGCGTAGCGTAGCGGCCCTGCCTGACCCCGTGGGTGAGGTCTTTGACATGCGGACGCTGCCCAACGGCCTCCTGGCGGGCAAGAAACGCGTCCCGCTGGGGGTTATCGGGGCCGTCTACGAGAGCAGGCCCAACGTGACGGTGGACATCTCGGTGCTCTGCCTTAAATCCGGCAACGCCTGCATCCTCAGGGGTGGCAGCGAGGCAGTCCACTCGAACACCATCCTGGCCAGGCTCATCCGCCGCGCCATAGCGGAGGTCGGCGTTCCCGAGGACGCCGTCCAGTTCGTGGACAACACGGACCGCGCCCTGGTTGAGCACATGCTGGGGATGAGGGAGTACATAGACCTCCTGATTCCCCGTGGCGGCCCGGAGCTTATCCGGTCGGTGGCGGAGAAGGCGTCTATGCCCGTGGTCACCGGCGGCATCGGCGTCTGCCATACTTACGTGGACAGGTCGGCGGACCTGGACAAGGCGGTGGATATAGCGTACAACGCCAAGGTGCAGCGTCCCACCGTCTGCAACGCCCTGGACTCGCTGCTGGTGCATTCGGAGGTAGCCCCGCAATACTTGCCGCGCATCGCCCGGGAGTGGGCCAGCGCCGGTGTGGAGCTGCGCTGTGACCGGCGCTCCCTCAGCGTGCTTGGGCTGGTGGAGGGGCTCAAGGTCGTGCCCGCTACGGAGGAGGACATGGGCAAAGAGTTCCTGGCGCTGGTGGCAGCGGTAAAGGTGGTGGACTCCCTTGATGAAGCCCTGGACCACATAGAGACCCACGGGTCGGGCCATTCCGAGGCTATTATATCCGAAGACTACTCGGCGGCCACTCGCTTTCTGGACGAGGTGGATGCGGCAGCGGTGTACGTGAATGCCAGCACGCGCTTCACGGACGGCGCTCAGTTGGGCCTGGGGGCCGAGGTTGGAATAAGCACCCAGAAGTACCACGCGCGGGGGCCTATGGGACTCAGGGAGATGACCTCCTACAAGTGGATAGTCCTGGGGAGCGGTCAGGTGCGTCCCTGACCGCTTTGTAACACGCTCAGGGCGGAGGTAATTGGAGGTAAGTCGTGGCTGAACACTACTTTGAGAGGGACTGCAGGACACCCTATTCCGAGTCCTACACCATTCTCGACAACGACCAACCCGTGGGTAGGGTGGACCTGCATTTCACCGCGACTATTGTCCACGGTACCCTGTGCGTCAGGGAGAGTCTAACCCAGGAGGAGGTCCAGGAGCTAATCGAGACCATAGACGATGAGCTGGTGGATGCAGTAGGCGTGTCCAGGGAGGAGTTCATCGTCCACGTTTACCAGGGGCGGGAGACAGGGGTCTACAGTGACAGCGACTTTGGGACGGACGGCAACGGCGAGGACGGGTCCAACGGGCGTCCTACGACTACGTAGCCACCCTCATCCCTTCCCCGGGCTACAGGCAGGCCTTCACCCCACGTCATCGCCATGAAAATACCCTTCTTTGATACCCGCGAAGCTTGTCCCTATGAAAGCGGAGAGCGGGCATCCACGTCCCCGACGCCCTTGGACTCCTGCTTTCACAGGGGCAGGCTCTACGAAAGCAGAGGGGTGACGCTGGGAAGGCTGGCCGCTATTTTCATGGCAATGCTCTTCCAGGAGACTTGGCCCAAGGATTTCTACCTTCTTCCTTTCCATGACCCTATTTTCTATCATTCCTCCATTCCTCACATAGCTAAAAAGCCCTGCGGTCGCCCCAGGGCCTTTTAATTGTCACCCCGAGCGGAGCGAGGGGTCTAAAGTCCTGGCCGGTACTGCCTTGATTCCGGTTTTTGTTAGGCGCCATTTTAGATTCCTCACTCCGCTTCGCTGCGTTCGGAATGACACGCGGCGGGGGCCTTCGCCTAGTGTCGAGAATTAAAAGACTCTGTCGGTCGCCCCTTCGTCTTTGACGCTGGCAGGCCTGACTGCTAAGATGAGAGCGTTGTTCGGCGCTGCCCGGCCGGTGTGATCATATGAGCATGGGAAAAACTTTCGCCTTGGGAAAGGGGGCATCGGTAGATGCGGTTGATACTCGCGAGACATGGAGAAACTGCCTGGAACAAGGAGGGGAGGTTCCAGGGCCAAAGCCTGGTGGGCCTGAACGAACAAGGAGCCGCCCAGGTCAAAAAGCTAGCTAAAGCCCTGCTCCCCATGAAGCCCACCGCCTTGTATTTCAGCCCTCTGCCCAGGACTTGCATGACTGCTCAAGAGGTGTCCCGAGAGCTGTCCATCCCGGCTGAACCCCTGGAAGGCATCAGAGAGATTGACCTGGGGGAGCTTGAGGGAATCACCGGCCAGGAGATGCGGACTCGCTACCCCGGGGTATACGCTACGTGGAGGCGCGACCCGTCCGACGTGGTCTTCCCAGGAGGCGAGTCCATACGCCAGCTTCAAGAAAGGGCCTGGAGCGCCATCCAGGGCGTTGAAAAGGCCCATTCTGAAGACGCAATAGTCGCCGTCTCACACAACTTCGCCATTCGTACTATCCTGTGCAGCTTTCTGGGGCTGCCCCTCTCCCGCTTCCACCTCCTGAGAGTTGACCTGGCGTCCATAAGCATCCTCCAGACCAACTCCAGGTCTCGTCAAGTCCTCAGTATCAACGATAGGTGCCACCTCTCCCAAGATGAGCTACGGGACGGATGATTCTCTGCCCCAGAGATAAAAGAGGTGAAAAAGGTAAAGAGTTGGAGTCCGTGGAAGCGAGAATAGGCGCTGCCCTGGAGCGCGCCGGGTACGCAGGCCGTGGCGTACTCCTGGTCGTGGGCGTGTCAGGGGGGGCCGATTCTCTGGCCTTGCTCCACTCCCTGGTGAGTCTCAGGGAAAACGCCGGACTACGGCTCCATGTAGCCCACCTCAACCATAACTTCAGGGCTGAAGCGGAAGAGGACGCCCGATTCGTCTCGGAGGCAGCCCATGATCTGGGACTTCCTGCGACGGTCGGGAGAGCGGACCCCATCGCGTACCAGAAGGAGATGGCGATTTCCTCCTTCGAGGACGCGGCCCGGGAGGTGCGCTACGACTTTCTGGCCGGAGTAGCCCGGGACAACGCGGCCGGTGCGGTAGCCTTGGGCCATAACGCCGACGACCTGGCGGAGACCGTGCTGATGCACGTCATCCGGGGCAGCGGCGTCTACGGGCTACAGGGGATGTCGGAGGTTTCCGCGTGGCAAAGCCGCGCGGGTAATCAAAGCGCCGTGCTTTTCCGGCCCATGCTGGGCGTGACAAAGAGCGAGACCGCAGCTTACTGCCGGGACCGTGGCATCGTCTTTCGTGAGGACCCCGGAAATCTCCTCTTGCGCTTCACCCGTAATCAGGTACGACACCGGCTCTTGCCCTCCCTCGAAGCCTACAACCCCAGGATAAGGGAGGCTCTGATCCGCCTGGCCCACTCCGCTTCCCTGGAGGTGGACTACCTGGAAAGAGAGCTAGCCCAAGTCTGGCCCACCGTCGCCGTGCGAGAGGGCAATTCCATTACCCTTGATGCTCGCCTGCTGGACTCCCTCCACCCTCTTATGCGGCGGCTGGTCCTCCGCCGCGCCTACCAGGAGCTTGCGGGGGATACCCGCAGGCTGGAGCAGGTCCACCTCAAGGCTATGGGAGACTTTGCAGAAGCGCCTCCGGGGAAGGCGCTCGAGCTTCCCAGGGGTTGGCGACTCTACAGCGGCTATGGCCGGCTGACCCTGGCCCCGGCATCGGCCCCAGCATCGGAAGGACCCTCGTGCCCTTTCCCGCCGCTGGCCGGAGAGCACGAAGTCCCTCTTTCCCCGTCACGGAGTGCAAATAGTGCAAAAATCGTCCAGGTCCCCGGGTGGCGGATTGAGGCTCGCATGATGCCCTTGGCAGAGGTCGCGAAGGGAGACCCCTTCACTGCCTGTTTTGATCTGGAGAGTATGGGCGACAAACTTCGGGTGCGCACCCGGACCCCCGGCGACCGGTTTCAGCCTTTGGGCATGAGGTCTGAGAAGAAGTTGCAGGACTTCTACGTGGACGAGAAGGTGCCCCGTGCCTGGCGCGACAGGGTCCCCCTACTGGTGTCGGAGCGGGGCATCGCCTGGGTGGTGGGCTACAGGCTGGCGGAGTGGGCGCGAGTAGGAGAGAGCACCAGGCAGGTCTGCCAGGTCCGGTTCACCCCCCTGTAGGACCGCAATAGGGCTGCAATCCTCCGCGCTCCTGCTGGCGTAGTATCTAGCGATGAGAAAGATAAGAAATGTAATTCTTCTTCTGGCGGCGGTGGCAATTATCGTGGTGGTCGTTGTCGTCGTAGCGAGACCCTTCGGTGGCGAGTCTGCCCCGGAGGGCTCTTCCCAAATTGCAGACGGTCCCCTGGCGCCCGAGCTGGCGGACATAGTCGCCTGGATTAACTCCGAGCCTCTGACGATAGGCGGGCTAAAGGGCAAGGTAGTCCTGGTTGACTTCTGGACCTACACCTGCGTCAACTGCATCCGCACCTTTCCCTACCTCAAGCTCTGGCACGCGAAGTACGCGGATGATGGCCTGGTGGTCCTGGGAGTGCATAGCCCCGAGTTTGAAATCGAGAAAAAGCCGGAGAACGTGCAGAGGGCAGTGGAAGATAACGGCATCGGCTGGCCTGTGGCCCTGGACAACGACTACGCCACTTGGGAAGCCTACGGCAACCGCTATTGGCCGTCCAAGTACCTCATAGATAAAGACGGGGTCATTCGCTACACTCATTTTGGCGAGGGACGCTATGGGGCGACGGAGCTGGAAATCCGGAAGCTCCTGGAAGAGGCGGGGGCGGACCTGTCACGGCTGGACCCGGACCTTCCCACGGACCAGTCTTACGACCGCGCATACATCAGCGCCGGCGGCTCGCAGCTCACGCGGGAGATGTATGCCGGGTGGGACCGTGGATACCTCGACTTGCTGTATGGGCAGGGAGGGTACATAGGGCACTCGGAATACTACTCCGGCATACGGGGGACAGGCTCCGGACGGGAAGCCCCCACCCGTGACACTGTCCTCACCTACAGGGACCCCAGCCAGCACCAGAAGCACCTCATTTACCTTCAAGGTCCCTGGCACGGCGGTCGCGAGAGCTTGAGACATGCCCAGGAGACATCCAACTTTGAAGATTACATGAGGTTAATCTTCGCGGCCAAAAGCGTGAATGCCGTCATCAGCCCGGAAGGGGAGGGCGCCGGACCCTTCAAGGTGCTGGTCACTCTGGATGACGAGTACCTGACGGACGCCAACAAAGGAGGGGACGTGACCATAGAGGAGGATGGGCGGAGCTTTCTCTACGTTGATGAGCCTAGACTGTACTCGGTGGTACAGGCGCCAAGCTACGGGACCTATGACCTGAAGCTAAGCTCCAACTCTCCTCATTTTGCCGTTTTTGCATTTACTTTCGGTGTGTACGAATCGGGAGTGTAACAGGGTCTTTCAATTCTCGACGCTACCTGACTGCCAGGCAGAGGTGAGTACAGACCTCTGCCCAGTGTCATTCCGAGCGTAGCGAGGAATCTAAAAATCTATGCTCTCGAATAAGCCTGCGACTTAGATTCCTCACTCCGCTTCGCTCCGTTCGGAATGACAATTGAAAGGCCCTGGGGAGTGTAAGGCTATCGCGCTCTACCGGGCCAGGACGGTGTGATATAATGCCAGCACGAAAAACTCAACTACCGGAATTGCAATCTGTTTTACCACGTCTGACGTAATACCTGGTGATGAGAAAGATAAAGAGCTTCATTCCCTTACTGATAGCGGTGGCAGTCGTTGGCGCTGCCATCACCATAGCCGGCTGCGCGTCTTCTGACGAGCTTATCGAGGCCCCGCCGGCAGCGACCAATACCCCTGTGATGCAAACGGAGAAGCCAACCCCCGTCTCTCAAGAGGAGACCCCGACCACCGCCGCTCCCCGGGAAGAGGCGACTGTTCCCCCCACCCCCGAATCGCAAGACGTAACGCCTGCTCCTGACTCACAAGAGACGGAAGGCGGTTCCTCCGATGAAAATGAGGGCCTCAGCGAGGTGCTCAAGGTGGACAACCCCCTGGTGAGGGACGACCTGAAGGGGAGGGGGGAGCCGGCCGGGGAGATAGCGGGCATAGTTGCCTGGATTAACTCCGAGCCTTTGACGATAAGCGAGTTGAGGGGCAAGGTGGTCCTGATAGACTTCTGGACCTACACCTGCGTCAACTGCATTCGCACCCTCCCATACCTCAAGCTCTGGCATGCGAAGTACGCCGATGACGGGCTGGTGATTCTGGGCGTGCATACCCCGGAGTTCGACATCGAGAAGAAGCTGGAGAACGTGCAGAGGGCGGTGGAGGACTACGGCGTAGGCTGGGCGGTGGCCATGGACAACGACTACACAACGTGGAACGTCTACGAGAACCGCTATTGGCCCGCCAAGTACCTGATTGATAAAGACGGGATAATTCGCTACAAGCACTTCGGCGAGGGCCGCTACGCCGAAACGGAGTCGGAGATCCGGACACTCCTCGAAGAAGCGGGCGCGGACCTGTTGCAGCTGGATGCCAGCCTCCCTGACGATCAGTCCCTGGACCAGTCCTACCTCGATTCTCCTTCCGCCGAGATAACCCGGGAGCTATACGCCGGGTGGCGCCGGGGCTACAACGATTTCCTGTACGGACGCGGCGGGTTCGTGGGGAACTGGGAATACTACTACGGGATACCCGGCTCCGGACTGGGCAACAGGGAGAGCACCCGTGATACGGTCATCACGTACGAAGACCCTGGCGAGCCTAACAAGCACCTTCTCTATCTTCAGGGTCCCTGGTACAGCGGACGTGAGAGCTTGAGGCATGACCGGGAGACGTCCGGCTTTGAAGATTACATGCGATTGCTCTTTGCGGCTAAAAGTGTGAATGCCGTCATAGGCCCCGAGGGACCCGAGGGAGCGGAAGCAGAGCCTTTCAAGGTGCTGGTCACCCTCGATGAGGAATACCTGACGGACTCCAACAAGGGGGAGGACGTGGTTATAGAGGAGGACGGGCGGAGCTTCCTGTACGTTGACGAGCCCAAGATGTACTCCCTGATACAAGCGCCCGCCTACGACACGTACAGTCTGAAGCTGAGCTCCAACTCCCCTAACTTCACAGTCTTCGCCTTCACCTTTGGCGTGTACGAATCGGGGGTGTAGGGCATTTCACCCCGTGCAGAAACCGGTATCTCTCATAGTCCAAGCGGCAATGTCACTCTCTGGTGAGGCCTGAAGCGTATGAGTCCCTTGAGACACGTTGGCATGAAGCCCAAGTATCTCCTGGCGGTTGGGGTACTGCTCCTGGTGGCCGCCATCGCCTGCACGACCGGCGATGAGCGTTCCGTTGAGCCTACCACCGAGGACAACGGCGAGTCGGCCTCACCCCTCGGCGAGTTTCTGCCCAACGAGATACCCCTGGCAAAGGGTCCCGTGTCGTCGGATGGTGTGCAAGCCATATTCGCGACCCCCGACCTGGGCATCGGGGAGAACCGCATAGGCTTTGTGCTCATATCCCCCGACGACTTTATACGCACTCCGGAGACGACCGTTACGTCCTTCTTCTTTCCCGGTGAAGGCTCCGAGGGGGAGCCTGAGCAGACGGTACAGGCCGTCTTTCGGCCCTGGCCCTACGGCGCCCGTGGGCTTTACACTACGAGCCTCACCTTTGACACGCCGGGGCGTTGGGGAATAGAAATAGACGTTCCGGACCCTGACCGGGACAACAGCCCGGTGGAGCTGTTCTTTGACGTCGAGGAGACCCCCATTACCGTGGCCAATGGCTCGCCGGCGATAGCGAGCCAGAGCAAGACCCTCGACGACGTGGAGGAGATTAGCGAGCTTACCACCGGCTCCATACACGACCCGGACCTCTACGGCATAACCATCGCCGACGCGGTCAAAAGCGGGTTGCCGACGGTGGTGGTGATGGCGAGTCCCGCTTTCTGCACGAATGCCGTCTGCGGCCCCCAGGTCGAGGTATTGCAAGACCTGAAGAACAAATACAAAGGCCAGTCCCACTTTATCCACGTGGACATTTACGACAATCCTGCCGAGACCCAGGGGAATCTGGACGCGGCGCGACTCTCGCCCGTAGTGATGGAGTGGGGCTTGCCCAGCACCGAGTGGACGTTTGTAATAGACAGAGAGGGCATCGTATCCAGCAGGTTCGAGGCCTTCGCCACCCTGGAGGAGCTGGACCAGGCCCTACAACGAGTGCTCTGATGGCGCAAGGGACTGGCTCCCGGCCAATCTCATCCCCCCCCCGGAACGCCCCGGGAGACTATCAGGGTCTTTCAATTCTCACGCCAGATAAATACAGGCCCCCGCCGCGTGTCATTTCGAGCGCAGCGAGGAATCTAAAAATGCTTGGATAGCAGCACGCCTAAGAAGGCAAGGACTTTAGACCCCTCGCTCCGCTCGGGGTGACAATTGAATGGCCTTGGGGATGGATGGCCTTGGGGAGGCTATGGCCCGTTCAGGTACTCGTCGCTGCGCCTGATGTGACTGAAGGAAGCGCCGAGGCGATTGAACAGCAGGCTCTCCACGGCTGCCCTGGCGGTGTCCAGGGAAGTGAAGCAGGGGATACGCCTCTCCACCGCGGCCCTGCGTATGTAGAACCCGTCCCGGAGGGTGGAGGTCGAGCCGGATATGGTGTTTACCACCCCGTCAACCAGGCCGTCGTTTATCACGTCCACAACGTTTGGGTGGCCCTCGCTCAGCTTCTTGGTAATCATGGTCACCGGGGCGTCCATGGCCAGTATCATCGCTGCGGTGCCCTCGGTGGCGTAGAGCTTGAACCCCGCCTGTAGCAGTTCCCTTATCAGAGTCACCGACTCCGCCTTCTCCCGGTCACCTATGCTCAGCAGTACGGCGCTGCCGGGCTTGAGGGTGAGGTTGGCGGCGGTAAGGGCCTTTGCCAGCGCCGACGGGAAATCGTAGTCCACACCCATCACCTCGCCGGTGGACTTCATCTCCGGCCCCATGTACCAGTCAACGCCCGTGAGCTTGGACATGGAGAATACGGGGGCCTTTATTCCCACTATCTTCTGTCTCTTCCACAGGCCGCCCTCGTACCCCAGCTCCTTCAGAGTCCTGCCCAGCATGACCCTGGTAGCCAGGTTGACCATCGGCACGCCGGTCACCTTGGATATGAAGGGCGTGGTGCGGCTGGCTCGTGGATTCACCTCCAGGATGTAGACGGAGGTCCCCTGGTAGTCTTCCCTGGGCAGGCGCGGGCTCCTGTAGGGGGCGCCCCCCAGGATCACGAACTGCACGTTCATCAACCCCTGCACCCCCAGGGCCAGCCCGATGCGGCTGGTGTAGTCTACGATGGTGTCCACCTCGTCCTCGGTGAGGTTCAGGCCCGGGTAAATCGCCATAGAGTCGCCGCTGTGCACCCCGGCGCGCTCTATATGCTCCATGATGCCCGGTATCAGGACCTCCTGGCCGTCGCAGATGGCATCCACCTCGCACTCTTTGCCTTCCAGGTACTTGTCAATGAGGACGGGCCGTCCCTGGCCCACCTCGGCGGCCACAGTCAGGTATCGTATAAGCTCGGTGGCGTTCTGGACTATCTCCATAGCCCTGCCGCCCAGTACGTAGCTGGGGCGCACCACCACCGGATAGTCTATGTTCTGGGCGACCCTCAGAGCCTCCTCGACGGAGGTCACGGCGGCCCCGGGGGGCTGGGGTATCCCCAGGCGTGAGAGGAACTCCTCGAACTTGTGCCTGTCCGAGGCGATGTCAATGGCTTCGGCCCTGGAGCCCAGTAGGGGCAGGGCGGCCTGGGCGAGGCTCTGGGAAAGGTTGATGGCCGTCTGACCTCCGAACTGCACCACCGAAGGGGGTGGATAGTCTCCCTCGGACTCGTTCTCTATGATGTCCCTCAAGCTCTCCTCGTCCAGAGGCTCGAAGTACAGGCGATCGCTGGTGTCGAAATCCGTGGAGACCGTTTCAGGGTTGGAGTTGACCATCACGCTCTTGACGTTCTCTTCCTGGAGTGCCCAGGCGGCGTGGACGCTACAGTAATCGAACTCGATGCCCTGGCCTATTCTTATGGGGCCGCTGCCCAAGACGACGGCTTTCGGGCCTTCCAACGGCGGGGCCTCGTTCTCCTGCTCGTAGGTGCTGTAGTAGTAGGGGGTAACGGCTTCGAACTCGGCGGCGCAGGTGTCCACCGTCTTGTATACGGGGATGATGTCCCACGAGCGCCGCAGGTCCCGCACCTGCTCCGGCAGCATGTCCGCCAGGACCCCCACCTGCTCATCGGAGAAGCCCAGCCTCTTCGCCCTCCGGAGCAGGTCCGGGGTAACCGGCTCTCCCAGCAGCCTGGTCTCCATGCCCACAATCCGGCTCAGGGCATGGATAAACCAGGGGTCTATGAGGGTGCGCTCGGCAAGGGCCTCGTGGGCCAGGCCGCGACGCAAGGAGTGCATCATGGTCCACAGCCTCAGGTCGCTGGCCTGGAAGGGTGATGGTCTCTTCTGGGGGGAGTCGGAGGTCCGGCCCAGAAAGTCTCCCTCTCGTCTCCAAGCCGGGTCCTCCCACAGTAGAGAGCGTCCCCCCATCTCCAGGGACCGGACCGCCTTCTGCAGTGCAGCCTCGAAGCAGCGATCAATCGCCATCACCTCTCCCGTGGCCTTCATCTGGGTGGTTATTGCTCTGTCTCCGGAGGGGAACTTATCGAAGGGCCAACGGGGTATCTTGACCACGCAGTAGTCCATGGTCGGCTCGAAGGCGGCGAGGGTCTTTCGGGTGACGGCGTTGGGTATCTCGTCCAGACGTTTGCCGACGGCTATCTTGGCGGCTACGCGTGCAATGGGGTAGCCGGTGGCCTTGCTGGCCAGGGCGGAGCTGCGGCTTACCCTGGGATTTACCTCGATGACGTAATAGGGAGCGTCGGCCTCCCAGTTGGAGCCGATGGCTTTAGCCACCACCGGATGCGGGGGCAGGGCGAACTGGACGTTGCAGCCGCCCTCAATCCCCAGGGCGCGTATTATCCTCAAGCTGGCGGAGCGGAGCATCTGGTGCTCTTTGTCGGTGAGGGTCTGGCTGGGGGCCACCACTATGCTGTCCCCGGTGTGGACGCCCATGGGGTCCATGTTCTCCATGTTGCACACGGTGATGCAGTTGTCCGCGCCGTCCCGCATCACTTCGTACTCTATCTCCTTCCATCCCTCCAGGGAACGCTCGAGGAGCACCTGGTGGATGGGGCTGGCCGCCAGGCCACCGCTGACTATGGACTCGAACTCCTCTATGGTGGAGGCCAGGCCGCCGCCGGTGCCGCCCAGAGTATAGGCCGGCCGTATTATCAGGGGCAGCCCCATCTCAGAGGCGGTTCGACGCGCTTCCTCCATCGAAGAGACTGTAACGCTTGGCGGCTCCGGCTCGCCTATGCCCAATAGCAGGTTGCGGAAAAGCTCCCGGTCCTCGGCGTTGCGGATTGTCTCCAGGGACGTCCCCAGGAGCCGGACATCGTACTTCTCCAGCAGCCCCGCATCGGCCATGTCCACCGCCAGGTTCAGTCCGGTCTGGCCGCCCAGCGTGGGCAGGATACCGTCAGGCTGCTCACGGGCGATGATGCTGTCCATCACGTCCACGGTGAGGGGCTCGATGTAGACCATGTCGGCTATGTCCTGGTCTGTCATAATGGTGGCGGGGTTGGAGTTCACCAGGACAGTGACGACGCCCTCCTCGCGCAGGGACTTGCAGGCCTGGGTGCCCGCGTAGTCGAACTCCGCCGCCTGGCCTATGACAATGGGGCCTGAGCCGATGACCAGGACTTTGCCGGGTCTACTTGTCATCCCCTCCCCCTTGGAGAGGGTGTCTAATAAGCTCTCACAGCCGCACCTGCCACCCTGAGCGAAGCGAAGGGTCTAGAGTCCTTGCCTTCTCGGGCGTGCCGTCGCGCAAACATTTTAGATTCCTCGCTACGCTCGGAATGACAAGGGTGGGCTGTAATTGGTTAACACCCTCTGTGCGTCTCTGTAGGATGATACCCCCTCGCTATGTAACCCACAAGAGGGGGCTTTCCCCGTGGTCCAGACCCTTACCGCACGGGCAACCGTCCGGGCAGCTCTATAAACCCTCGACTCTGAAGAGCGTTCAGGAGCTGAAAAACGAAGCTGGCAAAGAACTTTCCTTCTTCGTCAAAGGCTGCGGACTCGTCGTCCAGCCACTGGTCCTTTGGAGGTATCTTGAAGTTGGTCCTGCCTTCCTCCAGCTTATCTATCTCTATGAAACCCGCTGTCGGGCCTAGCGCGGAGTCGCTAGCCTTGTTCCAGGGTTTCACCAGCAGCTTCCACTGAGACCCCAGGACACCCTTCGCAGAGCTTATCCGATAGCCGTAGTCGTCATAGTCGAAGCCCGGCACCTCAGTCTCCAGGAAGTCAATGACTTCCGTCATGTTGGTCTCTAGCTCTATTTCTATCCCCTCTTCCAGAAGCAGACGGCCCAAGGTCATGATAACCTCCTAAAAAGAGCAACGGTTATGCTTCTACCCGACCCTACTATACCCGGTTATCTATCTGGATGCACAAATTCTGCATACGATATTTCAGGTATTTTGCAGGTCTATTTCCCCTTAATCTCATCCACCATCTCCAGGAACTCGTCGAAAAGGTACTCGTTATCCCTCGGGCCTGGGGAGGCTTCCGAGTGGTACTGGATGGTCAGAATGGGCGATTCACGGTGGCGCAGGCCCTCCACCGTACCATCGTTGAGATTAACATGGGTCACGTCAATCTCTGAAGGCAGAGAGTTTTCATCCACGGCGTAGCCGTGGTTCTGGGCGGTTATGTAGACCCTGCCCGTGGTGAGGTCTTTCACCGGATGGTTTGCCCCGCGATGGCCGAACTTGAGCTTGAAGGTATTGCCACCCAACGCGCGGGCCATTATCTGGTGTCCGAGGCAGATGCCTATGATTGGCACCTGCCCTATCAGATTACGTACCATGCTCACCGTGTACTCCAGCAGCGCCGGGTCGCCGGGACCTGGCGATAGAACAATCCCGGAAGGCTTGAGGGCCATTATCTCTTCTGCGGAGTTCGTGGCCGGGACAGCTATTACCTCGCACCCCCGGTCCCTCAGTAGGCGAAGGATGTTGTACTTGAGGCCGAAGTCGGCTACAAGGATGCGGCACCTGGGAGCCGGGGCATCGGAGGGCGCATCCCAACTGGGCGGCCAAGTGTAAGGCTCCGCAGTGGTAACGTTCTTGACGAAGTCTACGTTCCCGTACGAGGGCATATCCCTTAGCCGCGCAAGGGCCGCTTCCGCGGTCCTCTCGTTTAGCTCTGCGGGTGTGACATGGGCGAGTGTGACATGGGAAGGAGTTGGGACCGCCTCGGAGCTCGAGTAAATGTAGCCCATCATCACCCCCCGGTCCCGCAGGTGACGGGTGATGGACCGGGTATCCACTCCCGCTATGGCCGGGATTCCCTGGGAAGCCAGGAAATCGTGGAGGGTGGTGGTGCTGAGGCTGTGGCTGGGGTATTCGCAGTGCTCCCTCACGACGAAGCCGGCTACCTGGATACGGCGCGATTCGAAGTCCCTGGCGTTGATGCCGTAGTTGCCCACGAGGGGGTAGGTCAGCACCACGATCTGCCCCGCATAGGAAGGGTCCGTGAGCGCTTCCTGATAGCCCGTCATGCTCGTGTTGAATACGACCTCGCCGTAGCCGCAGGACTCGGCTCCGAATGCCTCCCCCTGGTAGACCGAACCGTCTTCAAGCACCAGGTACGCGTCGTTGGCCATAAGTTGCTCCGATGGGATAGGATGTTAAGCCTTCTCCCGTACTCCATCCGCCATCTTTTTGGACGGCCTGAAGTTGCCGGCGAGGGCGCTGGCCTCGTCGGGGAAGAAGCTAAACCTGGATGGGTCCAGTGGGCGAGCGAGAAGCTCATCGGCTGGGTAGTACACCTCCCCCCTTGGGTAGGCGCAGAAGGCCGGAAGGGCCTCCCGCTCGCAATAGCTGCAAACGAAACGCAGCCTGGGCCTTTGAAGGAAGGTGAACTTCGCCTCCGTGTTCTGAGGCTCTCTCTGCGTTACACAGGCAGCGTTCATGCACCTGATACCCTTCGGGTCCCGGACGGCGGTCCCCTCCCGGAAAGGTGGGCTTCCCTGTTCGGGCCAGGAGCTATGGGTCCAGGGTTTCAGCCCCAGAATAAGGGCTATCAGGGCCATTCTGACGGGGACTCCGTTTCGCGCTTGAACGAAGTATTTGCTCCTGACGTCCGAGTCCACGTCGGTGGACAGCTCATCCACCCGTGGAAGAGGGTGCAAGACGACGGCCTTGGAAAAGTCCGCCCTGCTCAGGACCTTTGCGTTGATGCGCGGGTATTTCTTGGCTCGCTCCTCGCTCCCGTTCACCTCGCGCTCAACCTGCATTCGCGTTACGTAAAAGGCGAAGGACTCGTTCTTGTCAATGCGTATCTGGACGGAGTCAACGAGGGTGGGGCTGTGGGGCTGGCTGGGAGTCATGTATATGGCGTCCACCACCGCCTCGGACTCAT
Source organism: Dehalococcoidia bacterium (assembly GCA_965197405.1). Lineage (GTDB taxonomy): Bacteria > Chloroflexota > Dehalococcoidia > Lucifugimonadales > JAGWBF01. Next base: position 1,153,488 of record OZ240206.1, read on the forward strand.
CCGCAGGCTGGTCGTACATCGCTTCCAGGCCCGGGTGGTGAATCTTCCGTATGGGTCTGCCGTATTCGGTCTCAATCCTGCGGACCACGTGGTCCGGCAGCCCCAGCCCCTCGCCGGGCACAAAGATTACGTCCGATCCAAAGCGCAGGAGGGCGTATATCAGGGAGTGAATTGTCCGGCCGTTTTTCAGGTCGCCGCAGAGGGCAATCTTGCGCCCCTCGAGAGTCCCGAACTCTTTTCGCAAGGTGTAGAGGTCCAGCAGGGTCTGGGTTGGGTGCTCGTGGCTCCCGTCTCCCGCGTTGATAACCGGAACGTCGCTGTACTCGGCGGCAAGTCGGGCCGCTCCCTCCCAGGGGTGCCGGAGAACAATCAAGTCCGAGTAGCCGCTCCATATCCTGGTGGTGTCCGCGAGGGACTCCCCCTTTTCCATGGAGGAGGACTTGGCGTCGGCAGTGGTGATAGTCTCGCCCCCCAGACGCTTCATAGCAGCCTCGAAAGAGCCTCTTGTCCTGGTGCTTGGCTCCAGGAAGAGGCTGGCCATGATTCGCCGGGAGGTGAGGCCATGAAAAGCGTCGAGGTTCTCCTGGACCTCCTGCGCCAAATCGAGGATGTCCTCAATCTGCCCGTTGGAAAGGTCCTCTATGGTCACCAGGCTTCCTTTATACATCTTCCATCACCCAGCCTGTCACCTGTCCCCTATGGCTTTCCAAAGTCGCGGTATCAAACCTGTCATTACCATGAAAATAGCCTGAACCCCTCTGATGTCATTCCGAGCGTAGCGAGGAATCTAGAAATCCATGCTCTTGAATAAGCCTGCGCTTGAGATTCCTCACTCCGCTTCGCTCCGTTCGGAATGACATGCGGTGGGGGCCTGTCTTACCCGGGAAATACCCATCTGCCTGCTGCAGGCGGGGCAGACAGGAAGTGACAATGAAAGGGCCTGTCACCCGTATGTCTGGGCTAATTGTGCTCCCTCGAACCCTCCGGTTTCCAGGATAACGCCACCTCATCTTTGCCATCTATTTCGGCCAGCCTCACCTGGACTCTTTCTCCGTGAGAGGTGGGTATGTTCTTGCCGACGTAGTCCGCCTTTATGGGAAGCTCCCGGTGCCCCCGGTCCACCAGGACGGCCAGATGTACCTGCTGTGGCCTGCCCAGGTCCGTGAGAGCGTCCAGGGCGGCCCTGGCGGTCCGCCCCGTGAAGAGCACGTCGTCCACCAGCACGACCTTGCGGTCGTTGATGTCCACCGGGAAGGCGGGGGGCTTCCCCTGGGAGCGGGTCTGGGCCTGCCCCGTCGTCGGGCAGAAGGGAATATCGTCCCTATAGGGTCTGATGTCCAGCGACGCTACGGGAATATCGTCCCCCTCGAACTCCCGTATTCTCCTGGCGATGTGCAGGGCTAGCGGCAGTCCCCGGGTGTGGATTCCGGCAAGCACCAGCCCGTCCACCCCCCTGTGCCGCTCGATAATCTCGTGGGTGATGCGGGTAAGGGCCCTGCGAATATCATCCTTGCTCAGTATCTGCTTTTCCATCCATCCCCTCGGGACAGGTGCAAGGCATAATAAAAACCCTTGCTAGCTAACGGCAAGGGCCAAGGGTTGAGACTAGCCATCCCCCCTGCTAATCCGGGGGACGGCGATTACCGATGGCCCAGAACCTTGCCAGCCTCACGGGACTGTCCTTAAAAGTCCACTCCCACCCCTGGGAGCGGCCCTTTCGGCACTCTCTATTGTATTGTGCTTCCATGCTACCAGAGATTGAGCGGAGGTTCAAGGCAGGAGCTTGAGGGTACAGGGCCTTTCAATTGTCACCCCGAGCGGAGCGAGGGGTCTAATGTCCTTGCCTTCTTAGGCGTGCTGCTATCCAAGCATTTTAGATTCCTCGCTGCGCTCGGAATGACACGCGGCGGGGGCCTGTATTCACCTGGCGTCGAGAATTGAAAGACCCTGCTTGAGGGTATTCTCCAACACGCACTGAGAATACCTAATGGACTGCCGGGCCGCGTGCTGTGACTCTATTGGGACGGGATACGTGGACTCGGTGCGTGCGGCACCTCTCACGCGACTCCTTCTTTGGCAGATGCGGCCTCACCGGTAAAGGCCAGGTCGGAGAGGGGGAAACCGGACACGTCTAGCTTCGAGAGGTCGGCTAATCGGGCTCCATCTTCGATCTCAATGCCCACCACCACGTTTTCAGCGTCATAGTCGAAGACTATCCCCGGGGCGACCTCGTGAGAATCCGCAGATGGACGGTCGAAGAGGCTTATATACAGCATATCTTCGCTGGAATAGTAGCTTAGCTTCATTTATCACCTTCTTGGGTATCTAGGGTTAAAATCCCGGTCTGGGAAGGCATTGTGTACCGTTTCTCCATCTGCCAGGGTCACTACACGGAAATACATCCCAAATTCTGAGACGAAGCCCCGGTGTCGGACACGGCCATTGGGTTGAGTCTGAGTCCGGACCGGCCTTTCGAGAATACGCTCAATCCACTCCATCTTGAGGTAGGGTCGTGCGTGAAGGACCACATTCTCGAAATACCAGGTGGTCTTCATCCCCACTTCTCCCATTTTATCAGGACAGGTGCCCTACGGACAGGTCCGGTCTGCATAGATATTCTCCAATGATGTTGGTAATACCGGATATGAATACCACCACGTACTGAGAATATCAACTCGAGGGGCTGGCGCAGACCGGCCCCGTCGGCTATAGCTCCCGTGAACCCAATATGTCGTACACTGCGCCGGAGGGGGTCAAGGTGCTGCGCACCAGGCACACCTCTCGGACCTGCCACCACACCCCATTCTCCGGAGGGATCTTGGCCAGCGCCTCCCCCGCCCTGCGGCGCTCTTCACCGGAAGCGTTCTCCCGCATCCTGCCCAGGGTAAGGTGAGGAGTGAAGGCCCGTCTCTCTTTCGGGAAGCCGCAAACCGAGTGCATCTCCTGGTCTATCCTACCCTGGAGGCGTTCCAGCAAGTCCAGCTCTCCCCTCAGGCCGACCCATACCACCCTGGGACTCTTGGAGCTTGGGAAGGCCCCCGGCTCTGAGAGGCCGAGTTCAAAGGGACCCGTCCCCTTGCAGGCGCTCTCTACCCCTTCCATCACCCTGTCTATCATGGTGGACTCCATATCGCCCAGGAACTTGAGGGTCAGGTGAATGCCCTCCGGCCTCACCCACCTCACCCCTGAGACGCCCTGCTCCTGCAAACGCTTTGTGACCTCTGCCAGGGCGTCCCGGGCTTCTCCGGAGATGTCCACTGCTATGAAGGCACGGACCGTCATCCCCTGACCACCTATAGCCCCAGCAGCGCCTGGGCGTTACGCCCCAGTATTTTCCCTCTGGCGTCGCGGCTCATGGAGACCTCGTTGATCTGATTTAGCAGGCGAGAGTGGCTTATGAGCGGGAAGTCCGTCCCGAAGAGAGTCCTGCCCGGCCCGTCCATCCCGGCCACCGTCGGGAAAATCTCCGGCCTGTAGAGAAAGGGGGACGCCGCCGTGTCGTAGTAGACGTTGCGCATGGCCGACTCCACTTCGGGCATGAGGGTGTAAAAGGGCAGTCCTCCACCCCAGTGAGCGCAGACAATCTTGTTCTCCGGGAAGTTGCCGATGAGGGCGTACAGCTTGTCGGGGGTCGTCCTGCCCTTCCCCGGGTAGAGGTGTCCCACCGGCTCGGAGGAGTGGATGAGGAGTACCAGCCCTAGTTTTCGAGCGGTCTCCATGATCTGCGCCATAGCCTCTACGCTGCAAAGGTCGAGGTTCTGGGTGTCGGGATGAAGCTCACCAATGCCCTTCACTCCTGCTCCGGCGCAGCGCTCCACTTCCTTCACCGCATCCTCTCCCCAGGCCGGATTGACGGAGCAGAAGCCCACGAGCCTTGTGGGGAAGCGGTCCACCGACTCGACTATGTAATCGTTGGCCGCCGCTGCCATCCCCCTGTCCGTCCAGCCTATGCCCATAGCCACGGCCATGTCCACCCGCGCTTCGTCCATGGCGTCTATCAGCCCCTCAGCGGTGGCTAGCTTGGACCGGGGAGCCGAGAAGAGACTGGCGAAGGTTGCATCTCGCCGTATATATTCTTCTCGCCTTTCCTGGAAGAAGCGGGGAAAGATGTGAGTATGGAAATCTATAATCATATTGCGTTAATTATAGAAACTATTAGCTCAAAATAGCTAGACACAGTTTTGCGCCGTTGCTATAATCGGGCTGCAACAAGACGACTATGACGCCGCAGTGGGAAGGGGTGCTCTTTGGCCTCCACGAGACCGGATAAGCGGAACAGTCCAACCTCGGTCACCAGGGCCACCGAGGTTGTTTCATCCCGCGTTTCATCCGATATTCCATCCGATGAGAAGCTGTGTGGCATGATAGACGAGTTGAAGGCCATTGCCCGAGAGTTGAGACGCGACGTAGTGCAAATGACCTTCACCGCTCAGAGCGGTCATCCGGGCGGGTCGCTCTCGGAGATAGAGATACTCACGGCCCTGTACCTCCGGGTTATGAGGCACAACCCCCAGGACCCCGTGTGGCCTGACCGGGACCGGTTTATCCTCAGCAAAGGCCACGCCTGCCCAGGTCTATATGCCGTGCTGGCAAAATGCGGATACTTCTCCCAAGAAGAACTGGCAACCTTTCGCAAAATAAACAGCCGGCTCCAGGGCCATGCCCACACCGTCACGCCAGGGGTTGAGATGAACTCGGGTTCCCTGGGGCAGGGGCTTTCCTTTGCTGTAGGCGCTGCCCTGGCGGCCAGGATAGATAAAAAGGACTACCGGGTGTACGTCCTTCTCGGCGACGGCGAGTGCGATGAAGGGCAGGTATGGGAGGCGGCAATGTCCGCGCCCCATTACAGATTGGGCAACCTTACGGCCATCGTTGACAGGAACAGGATTCAGAATGACCGCCTTACCAGCGAGGTGATGGGCCTCGAACCCCTGGCCGAGAAGTGGGGCGCCTTTGGATGGAACGTCCTGGAGATAGACGGCCATGACATACCCCAGGTCCTGAACGCCCTAGCCGAAGCCCGTAGGCCTCGCCAGCGCCCCACGGTGATCATAGCCCACACCGTAAAGGGCAAGGGCGTCAGCTTTATGGAGAACAACCCCGACTTCCACGGACGCGCGCCCAACAAGGACGAGTACGAGCAAGCGATGGCCGAGCTAGCCTAGAGGAAGCCACGTCAGTCAAAGGAGTGCTCATGGTTACTGGCTTTCCCACCGCGTCTACCCGTGAGATATACGGCAAGACCCTGGTCGAGTTGGGCGGGGAAGACCCGAAGATAGTGGTGCTCGGTGGTGACCTCAACAAGTCCACCTTTACCCATCTTTTCGCCGCCCAATTCCCGGACCGTTTCTTCGATTTCGGTCCCGCCGAGCAGAATATCATGGGCGTCGCCGCAGGCCTGGCGTCCTCCGGCAAGGTCCCCTTCGTCAGCACGTTTTCGGTGTTTGGTACATGCCGCCCCTTCGACCAGATAAGGGTTAGCATAGCCCAGGCCAATCTGAACGTGAAAATTGTATGCACCCATGCCGGTATCCTGACCGGCGAGGATGGCATGTCCGCTCACGGTATCGAGGACCTCGCCCTTATGTGCTCCCTCCCGGGCTTCACCGTGATAGCTCCATCCGACGCTGTGGAGGCGTCCCAGGCGATTCGAGTTGCCGCCCAAACCCCAGGCCCTTTCTATATACGCCTCTATCGCCCTGCCACCCCGGTGGTGCACCAGGGCGGCTGCGACTTCAAGGCCGGCAAGGCCGAGCTCATGCGCGCGGGTCAAGACGCTACCATAATCGCCGTCGGGGTCACGGTGTCCGCCGCGCTGCAAGCGGCTGACGCCCTGGCCGAGGAGGGGATTAGCTGCCGCGTCGTCAACATGCACACCCTCAAGCCCACAGACGAGGAAGCCATACTGAAGGCTGCGGAGGAGACCGGAGCGATAGTCACCGCCGAGGAGCATTATCTCCACGGCGGTCTGGGCAGCATTGTGGCCCAATGCCTGGGGAAGAGCTGCCCTGTCCCCCTGGAGATGGTGGCCCTGGACGGGTACGCCGAGTCGGGAAAGGCGGACCAACTCGTAGAAAAGTACGGCCTCACCCCCAGGAACATCGGGGAATCGGTGAAAAATGCCCTGGCGCGGAAACGAGGCAGGTGACGGGGAAGATTGGGGGCCTGTAGCCCCAGGGTCTTTTGCCCAAGGTGTTTGCCCAGGGTGTTTGATTGTCGCCCCTGAGCCAGGGGTAGGCCGGACCGGAGCAAGGGGTCTAAAACGCCGCTTGACCCCTTCGCTTACGGCAATCCCCGCAGTCCAGTCCTGTGTTTGTGAAAGGAGGTAACGGACTATGCCGGTGTTTCCCCATGACTATCTTCACAGGGTAGCTTCCCACATCTACCAGGCTGAAGGAGCGTCCGAAGAGGAGGCTGGAATTGTAGCGGCCCACCAGGTGAAGGCCAACCTGGTGGGCCACGACTCCCACGGGATGATTCACACTCCCGAATACGTGGAGCGTATCCACCGGGGTCACATAGTGCCCGGCGCGCCCTTTGAAGTGGTGAAGGAGTCTCCCACCACGGCCCGTATTGACGGACATTGGGGGTTCGGCTTCGTGGTCACCGAAAGGGCCATGCGCATGGCTATTGAAAAGGCCAAGGCCCACAACGTGGCGGCAATAACCGTTTTTTACCAGAGCCACATAGGTCGGCTGGGCGACTACCCCACAATGGCCGTGCAGGAAGGGATGATAGGGATTATCACCGCCGACTCCGGCGCCGGGCCAAAGGCTGTAGCGCCCTTTGGTGGGAGAGAGCGTCGTCTGGGGACGAACCCCATATGTATTGGCGTCCCCAGCGACCTGGAAGCGACCGTGCTTCTGGACATGGCCACCAGCGCAGTAGCCCAGGGGAAGATAACCCTGTCCAGGAACCGCAGGGAGCCGATACCCGATAGCTGGGTGATAGACAAAGACGGCAACCCTACCACAGACCCCAACGACTATTTCCAGGGTGGGGCCATCGTGCCGGTGGGCGCCGACCAGGGGCACAAGGGGTCGGGCCTCTCTTTCATGGTGGAAATGTTCTCGGGCATCCTGACGGGACTGGGCTTTGGCATAGACCCCCAGGCTCGCCATAACGACGGGTGCTTCATCGCCGTGTTCAACGTGGAGGCGTTCCGGCCCCTGGCAGAGTTCAAGAAGGAGGTCCGCGAGTTCGCGGAGTACATCAAAGACACCCCACCCGCCAAGGGCTTCACCGAAGTGATGTACCCGGGCGAGATGGAGTGGCGTACCGAGGAGCGGCGACGAAGGGAGGGTATCTACATAGAAGATGATACCTGGGAGCAGATATACGGGCTGGTAAAGCGGCACAAGCTAGAGGGGGTCGTGGGACAGCCCTAGCCGCCGCTGACACGTCCAACGGGCGGCAATGGGCGATTGGCTGCGTCCAGGCGCACAGACCTCACTATCCACTACACACTATCCACCGCCCACTAGCAGGCTCATACCCCTTTCTGAGGGCCTTTCCATTGTCACCCCGAGCGGAGCGAGGGGTCTAAAATCCTTCTTCTTGGTGTCGTTTTGCTCGCGAGGCATTTTAGATTCTTCGTCGCTTCGCTCCTCAGAATGACGCGATGTGAGGGGTCCCTGTTCACCTAACAGCAAGAATGAAAAGGCCCTAGCCCCTTCCCGCGAAGGCGGCGCAGCTCGATACATAGAAAGATGAACCTCACTACCTCCGTTGGTCCAAACTTCGACCTGCCGTACTGCCGGTCAACGAAGGTAATCGGGACCTCCTTGACACTGGCTCCCCGGGCCTTCGCCAAGACTTCGATTAGCAGCTTGAAGCCCCTCGGATTCAGCGTGGGCAACAATGCTCCAACGGAGTCCCTGCGGAAGGCGGCAAAGCCCGACGTGACGTCACGGACCGGCAAGCCGAGCAGAAGTCGCCCCAGCGCCGACGCTGTCCTGCTGATGAGCCTGCGTGAAAGGGGCCAGTTGAGGACCTGCCCTCCTTCAACATGGCGCGAGCCAATCACTATGTCGGCCTCTCCAAGCCCGTTCAACAGCTTTGGCAGGTCGTCGGGCCTGTGGGAGAGGTCGGCGTCCATTATGACCCAACGGCTGCCGGAGGCGGTCCGGAACCCGTCGAGCACCGCGCTGCCAAGGCCCATCCTTCCAGGCCGTTGAAGAAGCCTTATACGAGGGTCCTCGGTCGCCTGCCGGCGGACTACCTCGCCGGTGCCGTCGGGACTGTTGTCGTCTACCACTATCACCTCGTAGTCCCACAAGCCGTCCAGGGCTTCACGGATGCCGTCGCAGACAAGAGGAATGTTTTCCCGCTCGTTGTAAGTGGGCACTACAATGGAAACCCTGTCCGCGGACCCGTCCATTCACCTGCTCCACTCCCGGGGATGTCCGGACCTGTTCCAATTCGTTGGGCCGCCCAATGCGTAGGGGCAACCCTCGTGGTTGCCCTGCGGTGGTCTATCCGACGGTCTGGGGCGACCACAAGGGTCGCCCCTACACGCCAGGACACCCATATCTTGGCGTTCTCGGCGGATGTGGCGCAGGGGGGGGGCGCCCCCACGAGGGCAGGGCGCCCGCGCCCGTCGTTCCTGCGACGGCGGGGGAGTCCCGAAGCACGGCAATCATCAACAATCGTCGGTTTACACGTCGGTCACAGGCTTGACAGTGGGTCAAGCCTTTGCTAGCATCGTGATGCGATGTATCCGAAGAAGCTTCATTAAGCTGCGGTGGACGTGCGAAAGGTAAATGTCGCAGGAGCCAATGTGAATAGTACCACAGGGCCGCTTTCCCCTGCCATGTTCACACGCTACAGGGAGGAGTTGGGGAGAGAGCTACGGGCATCCGTGCCGTTTTTATCCTCATTTTCATCCCAAGGAGCCGCGCAAAATGGGCTGCCAGTTGCCCTCTACCGGATAGTCCAGTACCATATGGGCTGGGCGAACGAGGACGGGGAGCTTCTGGCCGTGCCCGTATCCCAGGGCAAAGCCCTCCGGCCCACCGTCTGCCTCTTCGCGTGCGAAGCCCTCAGCGAAGACTGGACGAGGGCCCTCCCAGCCGCCGCCGCCCTGGAGTTCGTTCACAATTTCTCGCTGATTCACGACGACATCCAGGACGGCGACACGGAGCGGCGGCACCGGCCCACGGCTTGGGCCCTGTGGGGACAGCCCCAGGCTCTCGTCGCGGGCAACGCTCTGAGGTCCCTCGCCGACATGGCCGCCCTGGGCCTCACCAAGCGGGGAGTGCCGGAGGAGAAATCCCTGCAAGTGTCCCTCCTTCTGACCAGGGGTTATCTCGACATGACAAGGGGCCAGTGCATGGACCTGGCCTTTGAGGACAGCCTGGATATAAGGCTTGAGGACTATCTGACGATGATCTCCTGCAAGACGGGGGCGCTCATCCGGTGCGGCATGGAGATGGGCGCATTGATAGCCTCGGACGAGGAGGCCCCCGTGCGGGCCTTCGCCGGGTGCGGCAGCTTCATGGGGCTGGCGTTCCAGATACGGGACGACATGCTGGGAATCTGGGGAGACGAGGCCGCCACCGGCAAGGCGGTGGGTAACGACATCCGTCGAAAGAAGAAGTCCTTCCCCATAGTCTACGCCCTGGAGGTGGCGAGGGACGCGGCCAGGCAAAAGCTGGTGGATACCTATAGCAAGGCGGACCTGGACGACCGGGACGTGGAAGATGTGCTGACGGTGCTCGAAGAGTTGAGCGTGGCCGGGTACGCCCAGGAAGTCACCAATGAGAATGCCAGGCTCGCCCTTGAGGAGACCGGGCGGCTTCCGCTCCCCTCCTGGGCGCGGCAGGAAATAGAAGAGGTAGTCGAGTTTCTCTCAGCGCGCCAGTATTAGCACAGGGCTTTTGATTCTCGACTCTAGGCGAATACAGGCTGCCCCCACCGCTTGTCATTCCGAACGGAGCGAAGCGGGGTGAGGAATCTAAAATGGCGCCTAACAAAAACCGGAATCAAGACAGTATTCGCCTGAACAAGGCCACGGTTAGCCGGGACTTTAGACTCCTCGCTTCGCTCGGGGTGACAACGAAAAGGCCCTGAGCATTAGCGGGAGAGGGTTGCCAAGAGAATGGGCGCCTGCATTTTTGCGGGCCAATGCCTGGGCAACACTTTGGGAGGAGAGCATGAAGAGAGCAAAGCGGCCTATGGAGTTGTCCACCAGGCTCGCTTTCTATATGTTGAAGAACCGTCTCACCGGGAGGAAGCGGTTCCCGATGGTGACTATGCTGGAACCGCTGGAAATGTGCAATCTGGCCTGCGTGGGATGCGGGCGCATTCACGAGTACAAGCCGGTGATGGACAAGATGATGCCAGTGGAGGAGGCGATAGAGGCGGTGGAAAAATCGGGCGCCCCCATCGTTTCCATCGCGGGAGGGGAACCCACCATACACCCGAAGATTGACCAGATAATAAACGAGCTGGTGCGGCGCAAGTATTTCGTGTACTGCTGCACCAACGGCATCCTCTTGGAGCGGGTGATGAAGAAGGTGCCCCCCTCCAAGTACCTCTCTTGGGTTGTCCACATGGACGGGATGGAGAAGGCCCACGACGAGGCGGTGGCGCGCAAGGGGGTGTATAAAAAGGCGGTCAACGCTATCGAGACGGCTCTGGACGGAGGCTACAGGGTGTGCACGAATACGACCATCTTTCGCGGGTGCGACGTGGACGACCTGCACGACCTCTTCCGCAGCATGACCGAAATGGGTGTGGAGGGGTGCATGGTCTCACCGGGCTACGACTACGCCCACGCGCCGGACCATGACATGTTCCTCACCCGGCAGGAGTCCAAGGAGGCCTTCAGGGAGATCCTCGACGAGAATAAGATTAAAGAGTTGCGAATGTACAACAACCCGATATACCTCCAGTTCCTGCGGGGCGAGCGGGACTACCAGTGCACCGCCTGGTCGAACCCCACCTACACCGTGATGGGTTGGAGGAAGCCCTGCTACCCCCTGGCCGACGAGCACGTCCAGGACGTGGAGGAGCTTTTCGACGAGTCGGTGTGGGACAAGTACGGCGTGGGCAAGGACCCCCGCTGCGCCGGCTGCATGATGCACTGCGGCTTTGAGTCCGCCACCATATTCAACGCCATCTCCAGCCCAAGGGACTGGGTCACCCTCGTGAAGGCCGGGGCCATCAGCAAAAGCGGGATAACCGCAAGCTAGGGTAAGGGCTTTGATAGCTGTCGTAGCATCTATGGAGCGGGAAGTATCGGCCTTGAGGCGCTCCCTGGCCGGAGCGCCTGTCGCGGTGCGCGTCAGTGGGGTGGGCAGGGAGAAGGCCCAGGCAAGCGCGGAGACGGTACTGGACCAGCGCGCCAGGCCCGATTGCATCCTGTCCCTGGGTTTTGCGGGGGCCTTGAGGGATGGACTTGAAACGGGGGACTTGGTGCTCGCTCGGCGGCTCTACGCCAGCGGAGAGGACACGTTCATTGAGTCCGACGCCAACCTCCTGAGCATGGCCCAAGAAGTGTTGGACCGCCCCGGCTCACCGCGTAGCTTCATCGCCGACAGCGTAACAGTGCCGGAGATGGTCACCAGCTCCATTGAGAAGGAGCAGTTGGCGGGAGGCACTGGCGCCTGGATAGCCAACATGGAGGACTACTGGGTAGGGAAGGCGGCCATCCAGCGAAGGGTGCCCTTCCTGAGCGTGAGAGCGGTGCTGGATACCGCCCACCAGGAGCCGCCGCCCTACGTGGCGCGGCTCGGGGACAAGGGGCTACTGGGCCAGGTCCTTCATGTGATGGCGAACGGAATAAAGAGGCCCCAGGATATTCCGGAGATGGTAAATCTGTCCAAACAGGTTAAAACGGCGCAGGGCAACCTGGCTGCCTTTGGTCTATCCTTTCTAGCCGGAGTGACGCCGGAGACGGAGGCGGAGAGTTGCGCCAGGCTTTAGGAAAAGCCGGCCCAGCTTCTCAGGGAACCTCTGAATGAAGGTCCTGGTCACCGGAGCAACGGGGTTTATTGGCGGTAACGTGGCCTGCGCCCTCCAGAGGAGGGGCTACGAAGTAAGGGCCTTGGTCAGGCCGGACAGCAGCACCTTAACTCTGAAAGACACGGGCATCCGGACAGTCCAGGGGGATGTGAGGGACAGGGAGTCCGTAGCTGCGGCCCTGAAGGGGTGCGAGGCGGTTGTCCACTGCGCCGCCCTGTACACCTTCTGGAACCCGGACCCCCGCCTTGTATATGAGGTCAACGTGACGGGCACCAGGGTCGTCCTCGAGGAGGCCTTGAGGACCGGAGTCGCCAGGTGCGTGTATACCAGCACAGTTTCCACCGTCGGCATACCACGGGGAGGACTGGGCACCGAGGAGAGAATACCATCCCCGAAGGAGCTGGTGGGCCACTACAAAAAGTCGAAATACATGGCCGAGAGGGAGGCTCTGGACCTGGCCGGGAAGGGCCTTCCGGTGGTGATAGTCAATCCCACGGCGCCGGTAGGCCCCTGGGATGTGAAGCCCACGCCCACCGGCCGGATGGTGCGGGACTTCGTTCTGGGCCATGTCCCCGCCTACATCAACACGGGCATGAATCTGGTGGACGTGGAGGACGTGGCAATAGGGCACGCGCTGGCCCTGGAAAAGGGCAGGCCCGGAGAGAGGTATCTCCTTGGCAACGAGAACATGGGTCTGGGCCGGATATTCAAGCTCCTGGAAGCCGTCTCCGGGAAGAAGGCCCCGGGAATAAGGCTGCCGATGTGGCTGGCGATGACCGCCGGGTACATAGACGAGCTGGTAGAGGGCAGAATGTTGGGCCGCGAACCTTCGATACCCCTGGAGGGCCTGAAAGTTGCCCGAAAGCCCATGTACGTGAGCTGCGAGAAGGCGGTGAGGGAGCTTGGGCTGCCCCAGAGCCCGGTGGAGGGCGCTCTGGAGAAGGCTGTGAACTGGTTCCGCAAACACAGGTACGAGTGAGGGGAAGTCGCATATCTTGAAGGATTGGGAATAGCATGACCGAAGTCCACAGCGGAATAAGTCGAGGGTTGCTGGCGTCTGTGGAAGACGCCATACGGCGCTCGCACCAGTATTTCCTGTCGATTCAATACCCTGACGGCTACTGGTGGGGTGAGTTGGAGTCCAACGCCACCATGGAGGCGGAGTACCTGCTCCTTACCCACTTCCTGGGTATGGGGGACGAGGAACGCCGGCGGAAGCTGGCCAACCACATACTGGGTAGACAGAGGGAGGATGGCTCCTGGGGGCAGTATTTCGATGCTCCCGGGGACGTGAGCACCTCGGTGGAGTGCTATTTCGCCCTGAAGCTGGCCGGGATTTCACCCGACAAAGCCGCGATGAAGAAGGCCAGGGAGTTCATCCTGTCCAAGGGCGGCGTGCCCAAGACCCGTACATTCACCAAGATATGGCTGTCCCTGTTCGGCCAGTGGGAGTGGGAGGGTACTCCCGTGATGCCGCCGGAGCTTATATTCCTCCCCATCTGGTTCCCCTTCAACATCTATGAGTTCTCCAGCTGGGCAAGGGCAACCATAGTCCCGATGCTTGTCATTCTCACGGAGAGGCCGTCGCGGCCTATCCCTACCTGGGCGGCGATAGACGAGCTCTATCCAACTCCGCGAGAGCACACGGAATACTCGCTTCCCGGACCCAAAGGGCTTATCGGATGGGAGAGGTTCTTTCACAGCGCCGACAAGCTCCTGCGCCTCTACCAGAGGATGCCCATCAAGCCGGGCAGAGGAAAAGCCGTTCGGAAAGCGACCCAGTGGATTATCTCCCACCAGGAGGCGGACGGCTCCTGGGGAGGCATACAACCGCCCTGGGTATACTCCCTCATAGCCCTGAACCATCTGGGCTACGACATGGACCATCCCGTGATGAAGAAGGGCTTCGAGGGGTTCGAGGGGTTCGCCATCGAAGAGGGCGACACCTGGCGCGTCCAGGCCTGCGTATCCCCCGTGTGGGACACCTGCCTGGCGGTTATAGGTCTGCTGGACTCGGGCATGTCTCCCCATGCCCCCGCTATCCAGAAGGCTACGCGCTGGATGCTGAAGGAGCAGATACTCACCGGCGGCGACTGGCAGGTGAAGAACAAAAAGGCGCCTCCCGGGGGGTGGGCTTTCGAGTTCGAGAACGACATATATCCCGACCTGGACGACGTCGCCGAGGTCATCATGGCCCTGGACGGGGCGCGCCTCGATGGTGAAGACGAGGAGAGAAAGGCCAGGGCGATTGAGCGGGGCGTCGAGTGGCTCCTGAGTATGCAGTCCAAGGGCGGGGGCTGGGCCGCTTTCGATAAGGACAACGACAAGGCCTATATTGCCAAGATACCCTTCGGCGATTTCGGTGAGACCCTTGACCCGCCCAGCGTTGACGTGACTGCTCATGTGGTGGAGATGCTGGGGAAGCTGGGCTATCGGAAGGACTTCCCCCCGATAGAACGCGCCTACAGGTATATGAGGGCTGAGCAGGAGAGAGAAGGACCCTGGTTCGGAAGGTGGGGGGTCAACTATATCTACGGCACGGGCGCCGTCCTGCCGGCGCTGGAAGCCATCGGGGAGGACATGGACCAGCCCTACATAAGGCAGGCCCTCGATTGGCTGATCGCCCACCAGAACCGGGATGGAGGCTGGGGGGAAAGCTGCGGCTCTTACGTGGACTCCTTTCTCAGAGGCGTCGGCCCCAGCACACCGTCGCAGACGGCCTGGGCCTTGCTGGCCCTGCTGGCGGCAGGAGAGACGGACGGTCCCCCCACTCGGAGGGGCCTGCAATACCTGGCGGACACCCAGCAAGAGGACGGCAGCTGGGACGAGCCTTACTTCACGGGGACGGGCTTTCCGGGCTATGGCGTTGGGCAACGATTGAAGAGGCCCACCAGCCCCGGAGAGCGGGGGCACCAGGGGCTGGAGATGCCCGCCGGATTCATGATCAATTACCACATGTACCGCAACTACTGGCCGCTGATGGCCCTGGGAAGATACCAAAAGCTGGCCCGACAGGGAGAGGCGGCAGCTGATGCGCAAGCGAGGGGCTTGCAGGAGTCAGTCCCGTTGCATTATGTGAGCTGTGAAGCCGAGACCGATGGACATGGGAAGGGAACAGAAAATCTAAGGGACAAGAGGGATGCTATGAAAACCCAAGTCTACTGCATAAAGGTGGAAAGCGAGAAGGCCCCGGAGTTCATAGACATTACTCACCGGGTAAGGGAGTGTGTGGCTGAATCCAAGGTGATGCAAGGCTTTGCCGTGGTGTACTCCAGGCATACCACCGCGGCCATAAAGATAAACGAGAATGAACCCCTGCTCCTTGAAGATATGGAAAAGTTCCTGGAGCGAATATCGCCCCGCAACGGGAGCTATAGACACAACGATTTTACGATACGCACCGTCAACATGAACGAGGACGAGTGTCCCAACGGCCATGCCCACTGCCAGCACCTGCTCCTGGGCACCAGCGAGACCATACCCATAGCGGAGGGGATGATGCAGTTTGGCCGCTGGCAGAGCATCTTTATGATAGAGCTGGACCACCCGCGCCCCAGGGAGGTGGTGGTCCAGGTTATAGGGGAGTGAGGGGTAAAGCGGGATGAATACAGATTCCGGGGTGTGGCATGACGATGACGGAGCTTGAGCTAGCCTATGAGGAGTGCCGCCTTATTACGAAAAGAGAGGCGAAGAACTTCTACTTCGCCTTCATAACCCTCCCACCCAGGAAGCGGAACGCCATATACGCCGCCTACTCCTTCTGCCGGCTGGCCGACGACGCAGCCGATGAGGAAATGCCCCTCGATGACAAGCTGGACCTGCTTGGGGATTTGCGGCAGAAGCTGTCCACCACCTATTCCGGGAATCCCGACGGGCGCGTCTTCACCGCCCTCGCCCACGCCGCCACCACCTTCGATATACCCGAGGAGTACCTCCAGGGCGTAATCTCCGGGGTGGAAACGGACCTCACAAAAAACCGGTTCCAAAACTTTGAAGAGCTTCGTACCTACTGCTATCAAGTGGCCTCGGTCGTGGGCCTCATCTGCATAGAGGTATTTGGCTACTCCGGAGAGAAGGCGCGAGGGTACGCCATTGACCTCGGCCTGGCGATGCAGCTGACCAACATCCTTCGGGACGTGCAGGAGGACCTGGAGCGGGACCGGGTCTATATACCCCTGGACGAGATGAGGGACTTCGGCTACTCCGTGGAGGAGCTCAAGCAGGGGGTAATCAACGACCCCTTCCACCGGCTTATGAAGTTCCAGGCCCAGAGGGCCAGGCAGTATTTTGATAGCGGCTTCAAGCTGCTGCCCTTCCTGTCCCCCCGGTCCAGGGCGTGCCCGGCGGTCTTGGGCCAGATATACAGCCACATCCTCGACAAGATAGAGGCCAGGGGCTTCGACGTGTTCAGTGGAAGGGTCATCCTGAGCAAACGCGAAAAGTACATGGTCACCGCGCGTACCTGGATGAAAAGTCTCTTGCCCACTATCTCAACGCCCACGTAGTAGTCCATACGGGGTCTTTTAATAATTGTTATTCTGAGGAGCGAAGCGACGAAGAATCTAAAGCTCTCACTCGGAGAATCGGCCTTGACTTGCAAGAGGGATTTTAGACCCCTCACTCCGTTCGGGGTGACAGTTAAAAGGCCCTAGTAACCCATAGGGATGCCTTGTGCGTATGTCCATTTGCTATCCTGCCAAAAGCGCCACGGGTTCCGAGGGCGAGGGTGTCAGGTGAAGGAAACAGCCCTGGTCCTAGCGCCCTTCTCCCGGGATGCCCTTGAAGCCTTGGGCCGCAGCATACCAGCCACCCACGAGAGCTGGACGGAAACCCGGCGGCTCTACTCGCCCCAGGAACTCTCCCGGCGTATAAACTCCGAAAACATAAGCGTGCTCATAGTCGAGGCGGACTTCGTGTTCGATGAGGTGTTCCGGGAGTCCGGGGGCCTGAAATTCCTGGGTGTCTGTAGGAACGGGCTGGACCATATAGACGTGAAGGCGGCTACCGAGAGCGGCGTGGCGGTCGTGAACGCCCCTGGCAGGAACGCCCAAGGGGTGGCCGAGCTCACCCTGGGACTCATGCTTGCCTTGGCCAGGAACATCCCTCAGCTCGATAGCTACGTGAAGGACGGCGAGTGGAAGGACCCAGTGGGACCCTACATCTGTATGCGCGGCGTCGAGCTTCACGGAAAGACCCTGGGCATAGTGGGGCTGGGGGCCATAGGCCGCAGCGTCGCCAGGCTCGGCAAGGCCCTTGGGATGCGAGTGCTGGCTTACGACCCCTACGCAGGAGACCAGGGCAAAAGTGTGGCTGACGCTCAACTGGAGACCCTGGAGCAAGTGCTCAGGACATCGGACTTCCTCTCGGTCCACACCCCCAACACCCCCGAGGCGGAGGGACTCCTGGACAGGCGACTCCTGGGTCTGACGAAGGCGGGGTGCTTCATCATAAACACGGCGGCTTATCACGCAATAGAGGAAGGGGCATTGGTAGAGCATCTGAGGTCCGGCCACATCGCCGGCGCAGCCCTGGACATCCACCGCACCCACCCCATACCCCCGTCGAGCCCGCTGCTGAAGCTGGAGAACGTTATCCTCACCCCCCACGTTGGCGGCGCAACGGACGGTACGGTAGAGCGCCAGTCGTGGATGATGGTGGAGGAGGTGCGCCTTTTCCTGGAGGGTCGGAGGCCACGAAACCTGGTCAATAGCGAAGTCTGGAGGCGGCGTGGGTAGGTTTATCCTGGCCCTGGACATGGGCACCGGCTCTCTGCACTGCCTGGTGACCGACCACACTGGAAGCTCTGGGGGAAGCCCCATTGCCTCAGGCAATGCACCCGTCAGCTACTTCAGGCCCGAGGGATGTTCTTCCCTTGCCAGGGAGTTCGACCCGGACGCGGTGCTGAACACCCTGGGTCGAGTTGTCCAGCAAACGTTGAAGGAGGGGGGCATAAGGGCAGGGGACATCTCCGCCATCGGCATTACCAGCCAGCGCCAGGGCGTCGTATTCCTGGACCGGCAGGGCAGGGAGATATACTGCGGCCCAAACATAGACCTGCGGGCCATCTTCGAGGGCGCGGCGATGGACGAGGAGTTGGTCAGGGAAATCTACGACGTCACGGGGCATTTCCCCTCCCTTCTGCTGGCCCCGGCCCGTCTGCGATGGTTTCGCGAGAATCGCCCCCTCATTTATAATGATACGTGCACCGTGCTTACCATAGGCGGCTGGCTGATGTACAGGCTCACCGGGAGCCTGGTGTCCGAGACGCTTCTGGAGGGTGAAGCCGGCCTGCTGGATATAAGAGAGAGGGAGAGGTGTCCTGCGCTGATGGACAAGCTGGGAGTGCCTCTCTCGGTGCTGCCGCCCCTCTCACCGGGAGACGCCCCCGCAGGCTCTCTCAAGGGCGACGTAGCGTCCCAGTGGGGCCTCAAGGAGGGGACCCCGGTTGTGCTGGCAGGGCCGGATACCCAGTGCGGCCTCCTGGGTATGGGACTGGTGAAGGAAGGGCAGGTGGGGGCGGTCATGGGGTGGAGTGCGGCCTTGCAGATGCTCACTCCCAGGCCGCACCACGACGAGGAGATGCGTACCTGGGCAGGCTGTTACCTTTGCTTGCAGCAGGCAGACCTTGAACACCTGTGGGTGGCCGAGGGCAGCCTGGGTGACGCCGGCAATGCCTATCGCTGGCTCAAGGACACACTGCTGGGCAGCAACGCAGCTTTCGAGGAAGCGGATCAACTGGCCTGGCAGGCTTCGGCGGCTCCCGACGGCGTGGTGGCCTTTCTCGGCCCCGGCCCCGTGAGCGCGTTGAAGGCAGGGTTGAGGCTGGGCGGCCTGCTCTTCCCCACGCCCCTGAGCTTTCAGGAGGCGGACCGGGGACAGCTGCTCCGGGCAGCCCTGGAGAACGTAGCTTACAGCGTGAAGGCCAACCTCGCCACCCTGAGCGAGGTGACCGGTCTGGATGCCCAGGCGCTATACCTGGGCGGCGGCATGTCAAGCAGCAGGACACTGGCCACTGCTCTGGCCAACGCGTTGGGGTTCCCCGTCAGGCGCAGCACGACGCCCCAGGTGAGCGCCAAGGGCGCGGCCCTCGCGACTGCGGCGTTCACCGACCCCTCCCTTACCCTGGCGGAAGTGGCTGGGGCATCAGCCGACGACTATGAAGAGATATTACCGGGCACGGCCAGCGAAATAGTGCAGCACCAGGAGTACTATCAGCAGTGGTCGCACCTGTATAAACGCCTGGCATGGGCCTGGGATAGGCCTGGTATAGAAGTGAGGGAGCGCGTTGAGCCTTAACTGTCAGGGAGACCCATTGGGAAAGTGGTGCTCGGAAAGGCGACTCCTCTGGGAAATAACCACCGAGATGGCCAAGGAACGCCTGGTATCCGGCTCCAGCGGCAATGCCAGCTTGCGCCTGCCGAGCGCCGGAGGGAGCGATGGCGGTATAGACGGAGGCGGGGAGCTTGTCCTGATAACTCCCACCAGCCGGCCCTACAGGCTGCTATCCCCGGAGGACATGGTGGTGATAGACCTCGAAGGCGACCCGGTGGAGGGAGACCTCCTACCCTCCTCCGAGGCGGCATTGCACCTCACGCTGTACAAGGCGCGCAAGGACGTCGGGGCCGTAGTGCACACCCACTCCCTCTTTGCCTCGGTGGGTGCGGTGGCCGGCCTGGAGATACCGCCCCTGGTGGATGAAATGGTGGTGGCGATAGGCGGAAGCATAAGGGTGGCCGAGTACGGCTTCCCGTCAACTGAGGAGCTGGCCCGCAACGCCTGCGCGGCCCTGGGCGACCGGAACGCCGCGCTGCTGCGAAACCACGGCCTGGTATGCGTAGGCCGGACTATATGGGAAGCGCTGGAGACATGCCAGCTGGCAGAGCGAGTGGCACAGATATTTGTCTACGCGTCGCTCCTGGGGAAAGCCCTTCCCCTGCCTCCGGAGATTGTAACAATAGAGCAGGAGCTATTCCGGATGCGGAGGACGGTACAACACCCTCCCGGGGGCGCCCACGACAATGGCTGAGGGGGAATGAGCATGGTGAATGTCCCGGGCTTCCTGCTGCGTAGGCTATACGTCAAGGGGAGCCTGCGCAATACGAATGAAGGGGCCGAGTTCGAGCTACTGAACCAGTTGGGCGCAGGCTACGCACGAAGTATGCTCCCCCTGGTCCTGGACGGCCAGGAGGTCCCCCTGGAGCATTGCGCCTTCTCCGTGGACGGGGTACAGTTCTCCTTCCAGGCCGTGTCCGACGAGACCCCTTTCACACTGGACCTGAACAAGACCAGCACGATTAAGATTAAGGGCATAGCCCTGAGCCAGGGACCCCACACCATCGGCCTGGGATTCGAGGTGGCGGGCTTGGGCGTGCTGCGGTTCGATTTCACGGACGTGCCCTCCAATGAATAACCATCCCCCCGTGGTGGCCGTCACCGGCGCTTCCGGCTACATAGGGTCCCAGCTACTCCAGGAGTTGGAACAAGAAGAAGGGATTGCGCGGGTGATAGCCATAGATACCGTACCCCTGCCGGTGCCCTTTCACCACGTTACCTCGGAAAGGCTGGACGTTACCCAACCCATGGATGAGACCTTCCGCCAGCACAAGGTCAACGCCGTAGTACACCTGGCATTTATCCTGCGGCCCGGCCATAACCGCAAAGAGGTGGAAAGGGTGCGCCGGGCCAACGTGAGCGGCATGGAAAGCGTCCTGAAAGCTTGCCGCGCCACCAGGGTGATCAACTTCATCTACCTCAGCTCCCACACCATATACGGTGCGCACAGGGACAACCCGGTCCCCATAACTGAAGACGCCCCCCTTCGCCCATCGCCGGACTTCCAGTACTCCTACGACAAGGCGTTATGCGAGGCCATGGTCCAGGAGTTCGCCCGAGAGAACCCGGACATCAACGTCACTGTCCTGCGCTCCTGCGTAGTCATGGGGCCGGGTGCGGACAACTTCATAACCAGGGCCTTCTTCAGACCCGCCCTTCTGAAGGTGATGGGCCATGATCCACTCCTTCAGTTCCTGCACGAGGACGACCTGGCAAGACTCCTCCACCTTCTCATCATGGGGCCATGCCCAGGAACATTCAACGTAGCCGGAGAGGGGGGCATAGAATACACGAAGGTGGCGAAGCTTTCCCAGTGCAGGCTAATCTCCCTGCCCTCAACAATGGCCTATCCCCTGGCTCAGACGTCCTGGAACCTGGGCATCCAGAAAGACTCTCCCGCGGTGGGGCTGGACTTCATCCGCTATCCAATAGTCGTCAGCACAGAGAAGCTCAAGAGCGCGACCGGGTTCCGCGTCTTATACACCTCCGAGGAGGCCCTGATCGCCTACCTGCCCGACGGGACCCCCTAGCGGGGGCCAGAACCTGGCAAGGCCGCCTTTGTATAGTGTATAGCTGGGCGTCGCGGGGCCAGGACCTTTTCATTCTGGACGCTACCTGCCTGCCTCCAGGCAGGGGTGAATACAGGCCTCCGTTGCGCGTCATTCCGAATGCAGCGGAGCGGACCCCAGCCGCGTCATTCCGAACGCAGCAAAGCGGACCCCAGCCGTGTCATTCCGAACGCAGCAAAGCGGACCCCAGCCGTGTCATTCCGAACGCAGCAAAGCGGACCCCAGCCGTGTCATTCCGAACGCAGCAAAGCGGACCCCAGCCGTGTCATTCCGAACGCAGCGAAGCGGAGTGAGGAATCTAAGGCGTAGGCCTATTACTATGAAAATACCCTTCGTCATACCCGCGAAAGCGGGTATCTATCTGACACTTCTGGACTCCCGCTTTCGCGGGAGTGACGGCTGGGACGCCCAGCCGCCATTTTCACCCCCTTATGTGACCTTCACGAGGGCATGAGTAATCGCAGGCGCAAGTTTATTCAAGGCATGGATTTTTAGATTCCTCGCTGCGCTGGGAATGACATGAGGGGGGCCGGCTAATTTCGCGGGAAAGACACGTGAGTATTTTCATGGCAAGGAGGAGTGTATGGCCCTGTTTTTGAACGAGAAAGAGGTGATGGGGCTTCTGCCGATGACGGAGTGCATTGACGTGCTGGAGAGGGCCTTCCTTCGCATGGGGGAAGGCCTGGGCGAGAACAAGGCGCGGTCCCGCATCAGGCTGCCCGGCGGTTTCCTGCACTTCATGGCCGCCGCAGCCGTCGCCCCAGATATGGCGGGGTTCGGGTACAAAGCCTACAGCAGCTTCCCACGAGGCGCCAGCAAGTTCCTGGTGATGCTGTACCACCCAGAGACCGGGGAGCTACTTTCCGTCATGGAAGCCGGCGCCCTGGGCCAGATTCGTACAGGGGCCGCCTCCGGCCTGGCCACCAGGCACATGGCCCCCGCCAACGCCTCTATAGTAGGGGTGATAGGCACGGGCTATCAGGCCAGGACGCAGCTGGAGGCGGTATGCGCGGTACGGGGAGTGAAGCAGGCGAGGGTATTCAGCCGTACTGCCGACAAGCGAGCGACCTTCGCCGACAGGATGGGCCGGCAGCTAGGCATAGAGCTAGTGCCAGTGGACAGCGCCAAGGAGTGCATTGTTGGCGCTGATATAGCTATCACCATAACCAGCTCCCGGGACCCTGTACTCAAGGGGGAATGGCTGCAGGAAGGCGCCCACGTCAACGCGGCCGGCGCCAACCACTGGATGCGCCGGGAGGTGGACGAGAAGGCCGTGGAGAGGGCAAGCCTCATCGTGGTGGACGACCTGGAGCAGGCGAAGGTGGAGTGTGGCGATCTGATTTGGCCCGCCGAGCGGGGCGTATTCCGTTGGAGCATGGCCCACGAGCTCAAGGATGTGCTCTCCGGTCAAAGGGAGGGCAGGCGGGATGACGCCTCCATAACGCTCTTCGAGTCCCAGGGGGTGGCCATCGAGGACGTGGCTGCCGCCCTTCACGTCTACCACAAGGCCCGGGAGAAGGGCATGGGACAGGAGTTGCCTTTCTGACCGGAGCGGCCCGTCTGAGCCACCGAAGCGGCGGTTGTGCAAGACAGCTACGCACCTTATAATGTGTCTGCTAATCTGTCTGATAACACTGCCCGGTGAGAACCCTTGCACTGAGCGTCGGATTTGCCCCCCCAAAAGATGGAAAGAAGACCGGTGAACATGCTCAGCGTGGGTACTGCCGGAGGAAGAGGAGGTGCCCCGTATGGTGACCACGAGAGGCTCCAAGATGAAGCACAGGAGCTGGGAGATTAC
The DNA here is from genome assembly GCA_965197405.1 of Dehalococcoidia bacterium. Lineage (GTDB taxonomy): Bacteria > Chloroflexota > Dehalococcoidia > Lucifugimonadales > JAGWBF01. The sequence continues at coordinate 1,176,654 of OZ240206.1, forward strand.
CGAAGGCCCGGAGCGCGCCCCGGCCCGGTCATACCTCTATGCTATGGGACTCAGTCGCGACGATATGGACAAGCCCTTCGTGGGAATCGCCAACCTCTCCAGCGACGTGACCCCCTGCAACGTCAACCTGGGCAGGCTGGCCCCCAGGGTCAGGGAGGGCGTCAAGGCGGGCGGGGGCACACCCTTCGAGTTCGGGACCATTACAGTTAGCGACGGCATCACGATGGGAACCGAGGGCATGAAAGCCTCCCTAATCAGCCGGGAAGTCATCGCCGACTCCATCGAGTTGGTGGCCTTCGGACAGCGCTTTGACGGCCTGGTGACGCTGGGGGGATGCGACAAAAACCTGCCCGGGACGCTCATGGCCGCGGCAAGGCTGAACATCCCTACGGTCTTCATCTACGGCGGCACCATCATGCCTGGCAGATTCCAGCAGCGGGACGTGAACGTCCAGGATGTCTTCGAGGCCGTGGGAGCTTACTCCAAGGGTAACATGACGCTCGACGAACTGACGGAGCTGGAGGGATGCGCCTGTCCTGGCGCGGGCTCCTGCGCGGGCATGTTCACCGCCAACACCATGTCCTCGGTAGCGGAAGCCCTGGGGATGTCGATCCCCGGCGCGGCGTCCATCCCCGCGGTGGATGACAGGATTCTCGGCACGTCCCGGCAGGCGGGCGAGGCGGTAATGGGGCTTCTGGAGCGTGGGATTAGGCCCAGGGACATCATCACTCGCGAGTCCATCGAAAACGCTATAGCGGTGACGGCGTCCATGGGCGGCTCCACCAACGCGGTGCTCCACCTGCTGGCTATCGCCCATGAAGCCAACGTGCCCTTCGACATAGACGACTTCGACCGGGTGAGCAGCCGCACCCCTTACATCGCCGACATGAAGCCGGGCGGGAGATACGTCATGGCAGACCTGGACAGGGTCGGGGGAGTGCCCCTGGTGATGAAGCGCCTCCTGGCTGCGGGGCTGCTCCACGGCGACGCGCTGACGGTCACGGGCAAGACCCTCAGGGAGAACCTGGACGACCTGGACCGGGCAGACGAAGACCGTCGCATCGTCCATGCCGTAGACTCGCCCCTGGCGCCGACGGGAGGGCTGGTCATCGTGAAGGGCAACCTGGCCCCCGAGGGCGCGGTGGTGAAGGTAGCGGCCAGCCAGCATACCCAGCACCGGGGGCCTGCGAGGGTCTTCAACCGGGAGGAGGACGCCTTCCAGGCAATCCAGGCGCAGGAGATACGTTCGGGAGATGTGGTGATAATCAGGTACGAGGGTCCCAAGGGCGGGCCGGGCATGAGGGAGATGCTGGCGGTGACGGCGGCCCTGGTCGGCCAGGGCCTGGGGCAGGAGGTCGCTCTGGTCACCGACGGGAGGTTCTCCGGCGCCACTCGTGGTCTCATGGTGGGCCACGCAGCCCCTGAGGCGGCTGTCGGCGGGCCTATGGCCTTTGTCAGAGAGGGCGACATCGTAACCCTGGACATCCCCGGGCGCAGGCTCGAGGTGGCCGTCTCGGAAGAGGAGATGCAGCAGCGTCGCCAGGGCTGGCAGCCCCCGCCACCCACGTACACCACGGGAGCGCTCGCCAAATACGCCAGGCTGGTGTCAACGGCGTCGGAAGGGGCCGTCACCAGCTAACCCTTGACGTGAGCGCATTACCATGAAAATACCCTTCGTCATACCCGTGAAAACGGGTATCCACGACCCCGATGTTCCTAGACTCCCGCTTTCGCGGGAGTGACGGCGGGGAAGTCCAGCCGTCATTTTCATCCCCTTATGTGGCCTTAGCAAGGCCATAGCGATTCCGAGAAGGAGTTGTGCCATGCCTGAACGAGTACAGGTCGAGCTTCTGGAAAGGGTCCGTCCCCGGATTAACGCCCTGGTGACTGAAGACGCCAAGCGACTGCCAGGCCTCCGGTACTGCGACGTGCGCATCCAGGTGAAGGAGGAGAAGGGGGCGGTTGCGGAGAACGGCAACGAGAAGATGAGCGCGGAGGACTACGCCTTCGACTTCGGCGTGAGGGTGATTGCCGGGGGGAAGGCAACGGCTCCGGGCTACTACGGCAGAGTCCTGGGCTCCAGCGACACGGACCGTATGCCGGAAGTAGTTATGGACGGCATACGCCAGGCCCACCAGCGGGCCAGGGCCAGCGCTCAAATGAAGGCCAGGGCGCGCCGTCGCTTTGGAGTGCTGGGGGACAGCATCTATGACGTCCAGCTGGCGCCGGTGGCCGTCACCCGGGACACGGTCCCCGCGGTCTACCGCACCGACCCCCGCAGCGTGCCCCTGGAGGACACGATGAGGATGGCGGTGGACGCCTGCAAGGCGGCCCAGGGGGCGAGCGGCCAGGTGGTGTACGCCGCCACGTCGGCCAGCACCTTCCTCATGCGGGAGCTATTTTGCAGCTCCGACGGGGCAGACATAGACCAGAGCTTTGCCCAGACGGAGGGCTTTGTCATAGTCATATGCAGCAGCGAGCACGGCAACCTGGAGATTTACGATTTCACCGGCCACCAGCGGGGCTGGGAAATCCTCACTGAAGGTTACGACAACGGCGCCATCACGCTCCCGGATTTCGAGAGCTTCTGCAAGAAGCTGGGCACGGACGGCGTGGAGGTAGCCAACTCCCCACCTCTTCGCCCCCCCGACAAGGACGTGGTGGTGGTGACAGACCCCCACTTCAACACCCTGTTGGTGCACGAGGTGGTGGGCCACCCGTCGGAGCTGGACCGGGCGCTGAAGTATGAGACCTCCTACGCCGGAAGAAGCTGGTTCCTGAAGGACGTCAATGAGAACCAGATAGGCCGGCAGATAGCCTCGCCCCTGGTCAATGCCTTCTCCGACCCCACCATGGAGGGCTTCGGCTCTTTCAAGTACGACCATGACGGCACCCCGGCCAGACGCGCCTACCACATACGGGGCGGCGCCTTCGAGGAGTTCCTGAACAACCGGCAGACGGCGGCGGTCCTGGGCGTCGAGCCAAACGGCTCGTCCAGGGCCACCGAGGCGAGCCTGGTCCCCCTGATTCGAATGACCAACACCGTATTCGCCCCGGGAGACCGCGATCCTCAAGAGATAATAAGCGAGGTGGAGGACGGCTACTACGTCTCCGGCCACCGCACCCCCTCCATATCCGAGGCCCGGGAGAATTTCCGCATCACGGCGGTAAAGGTGTACGAGATAAAGAACGGCCAGCTGGGGCAACTCTACCGGGATGGGGGGATAACGTCCGACTCCAGGGACTACTTCATGAGCATAGACGCCGTGGGCAACGACTTCCTCATGTACCCGATACCAAACTGCGGCAAGGGCCAGCCCATGCAGGCGAAGCGCATGAGCAACGGCGGGCCTACCATGCGGGGAATCGCCCGTCTGACGGGCCATGACTAGGGAAGAACGGTGACTCAGGACGAAGAAAAGTATGCATCTGCCGGAAGTGGTCTGCTGGAGAAGGCCAGGGATGAGTTGGACCAGGGAGACCTGCGCCAAGCCTCGGAGAAGGGCTGGGGCGCCGCTGCTCAGATGGTCAAGGCGGTCGCTGAGAGGAGGGGATGGCGTCACGATGGACATGCGGCCCTCTTTGAGGTGGTGAATCAATTGGTGGAGGAAACGGATGACCTCCAACTCGGCATGATTTTCCATACCGCAAACACTCTTCATATCAATTTTTATGAGAATATAATGGGCAGGAACCTGGTTGAGATAGGGCTTGATCAGGTCGGCGAGTTTGTCCGGAAGCTGGAGGGGATGCTGTAATCACGACATACAGCAGCCTGGGCCAAAATCCCAATAAAGAACTCATTTGCATAACAGAGATTCAAGGCTCAACTCCAGATCATTCCGAACGGAGCGAAGCGGAGTGAGGAGTCTCAAGAGCATGGATTCTTAGATTCCTCGCTGCGCTCGGAATGACATCATAGGGGGTGCAGGCTATTTTCATGGTAATGACAGAGGGTTGTTCAAAGGTCTCGTGTTTGCGTGGACATAATCTCGAAAGGAATTTAATAGAGGTGAGACTTGAGTAGTCGGAGAGGTTGGTGGGCAGGCCCAACAAGTTTGTGAAGTGAGAGTGGAATTCATGTTGCGGGTACTAAGTTCGCTCTGGAAATTTCTTCTTCGCTTAATGGGGATTCGGCACGAGGCCGGCAAAGCTCAAGGGGACGACATCGTAGACCGGTTGAAAGTGGAGTTTAGCAGCCTGTCCTTTGAAGCCTTGCAGAAAGCTCAAACATCACTCCTTGAGCTTGCCGAAACACGCTTCAAAACGCTTAGCGAAGCCGGTGCGGCAGACCTGAACCAAAAGAAGAGCCTCATTGACCAGCAACTAGCCGATATGAGAACCGAGTTGGGCAAGGTATCGAGTCTGGTCAATGAACTAGAGAAAGACAGGGAGAAAAAATTTGGAGAGTTGACTAGCCAGTTGAAGACGGTGGGGGAACAAACGGCAATCCTCACAACAACAACCGGTACGCTCCGAGAAGCATTGGCCAGCACGAAGGCACGGGGGCAATGGGGAGAACGGATGGCGGAAGACATACTTCGTCTCATCGGGTTTGAGGAGAGCGTAAACTACCTGAAGCAAAATACCATAGCCGGGACCGGCTCCCGGCCAGATTTCACATTCTTGCTGCCCCGGAACCAGACACTGAACATGGATGTCAAGTTCCCTTTAGATAATTACCTCCGCTTCATGGAGATCGAGACGCCCCAAGAGAAGGAACCGTTTCGCGATGCCTTCTTGAAGGACGTCAGGAACCGCCTCAAGGAAGTGGTTACCAGGGACTATATTAACTCTGAGCAAAACACCCTCGCCTGTGTGCTACTCTTCATCCCCAACGAACAAGTCTATCATTTCATCCTTGAACAGGACAGCTCGGTCATTGATGAGGCTTTGAAAAACCAGGTAGTCCTTTGCTCACCGCTAACTCTGTTCGCAATTCTTGCCGTAATTCGACAGGCTGTAGACAATTTTACCATCGAACAAACCTCCAACCAGATTATTTCAGAGATGGGAGCTTTCAAGGAGCAGTGGGATAAGTTCCTGAATAAGCTCGGAGATGTAGGCAGGAGGATTGATTCGGCTCAGAAAGAATACCAGTCTCTTATCACGACACGACGCCGGGCGTTGGAGCGCCCCCTCAACCGGATAGAGACTCTCAGGAAGGAGCGAGGGCTTGGCTTGCCCGTTGACCTCGTGGATGAAGAAGAGCAAATTATAGTAGATGTGGCGGAACTGAAGTAGCTACCACTACAGCCTTGCTCACCCTTTGCGTTGGCCCCAATTGCAATAAAGGACTCATCTAGCAGGAGATAGCAACATGCCGATGACACCACTCGCCCAACTCAAGCGCTGCGTCCGGGATGCCCTGGCCTATCTCAAGACCCAGCCGGACATCGCCGAGGCGGAGGTCTTCGCGTCGGCCAACGGCAACCTGACCGTGCGACTGAACTACACCTCCCGAATCCCCAGCAACGCCGTCGAGGAGCCCAAGTCCCTGGAAGCCTACGGCTTGGGAATCAGGGTCGCTTTCAACACGCCTGAAGGGACCAAGACGGGCTTCGGCAGCGAGCCGACGGACCTTTCTATCGAGGGGGTGAAGCGGGCGCTGGAGAAGGCCCGCCGGGGCGCCGTCCGGGACACGGAGTACGTGTCCCTCCCCAAGTCCACAGGAGAGGTCCCGGCCCTGAGCCGTTACCACGACCCGGCCATCATGCGCATAAGCAACAACCGGATGGTTCAGGCGGGCTGGCAGACGGTGGAGAGGGCGCTGGACGTGTTCAGCTCCTCGGAAGACCTGCTCAACCTGGCAGGCTCGCCCGAAGGAGTGAGGGACCTGGGCCTAATTCTGGGGGGAGACGTTGTAATGCTCCAGGAGCGCATGGCTATCGGCTCCTATCACATGCCCAGGGTACAGACCGATGAGTCCACCCTGGTCATGGCCTTTACCACCGCCATGATAGAGGAGCAGTACGCCAAGGGCAGCGGCTGGTCGGTGGGCAGCCACCTGTCCGAGCTTACCGGCGAGCCAGGCGCCGAGGCTGCTCGCAATGCTATAAGCTCCATGAACGGACAGCGAGTGGAGGACGGCGCTTACCGGGTTATCCTGGGGCCTCAGACCTTGACGGAAATCCTGGAGTGGGTCCTTATGCCCAGCCTCTACCTCGAGCTATTCTACGCCGGGGCCTCGACCTTCATGGGCAAGCTCGGGCAGAAGGTGGCCTCTGAGAGCCTCAATATATACGACGACGGCTCCGTCCCCGGCCTGGCTGCCAGCAAGGCCATCACCGACGAGGGGCTATGCACTGGGAGAACGGAGCTAATAAGGGACGGCGCTCTGGCGGGACTCCTGTCCAACTACTACGAGCACCAGCGGATGCTCAACGACCCCAAAGCCCAGGAGAAGCTGGGAGCCGACCCCAGGCAGATAGTCCAGGCCATCGCTCCAAGGAACGGGTTCCGCACCGGTCGTGGCGGAGGCAGGAACTTTGACTCTCCGCCGTCCACCACTCCCACCAACCTAATAGTCGAGGGCAGGGAGAAGTACAGTCACGAAGAGCTGCTAGGGCTGGTGGGCGACGGGCTTTACATAGGCCGCATCTGGTACACCTACCCGGTAAACGGCATAGGCGCGGGGGACTTCAGCGGCACCGTGGTGGGCGATTCCTACGTCATCAAGGACGGCAGAATTGCAGCGTCCATCAAGCCCAACACTCTGCGCATGAACGAAAACATACACAACATGCTCAACAACGTCCTGGGCATCGGCGCCCAGACGAGCGGCACAGTGCGCTGGGCCTCGGACCAGGTAACCTGGGCGCCGGAGGTGGCGGTGGAGGACTTCCATCTGAACGCTATCGCCGACTCCATGGAGCAGGTGTTCTAGGGGTACGCAACCAGTTGGCTTGCAACTGCGGCTGGTCACCGCTTACTCCCGACGACATAATAAAGGGAGCGATGAATGTGCGCAGCCAGTCTTCCATTGACAGAAACCGAAGCGAATCGGATTATTGCGGCAGAGAAGCGAATTGCTGGCGATATTAGATGGGAGTATAACCCTGCACACAATCAAACGTGGGCAAAATTCCAGAAGGAAGTCGAAAATAAGCTGACCTTCAATCTCATGGTCTATGGAAATACAAGCTTGGTGATAGAGGGCAAGTCATCCTTTTCTCTGATGCTGAACAGTAACTTCCGTGTATTCGGCCTTGACGTAAGGGGTAGTCATCGAAACAAGCATACCGATCGTAATGAGTGGAGGGGGCAGACCCACAAACAGCGATGGACGGACTTGTGTCGCCATAGATTTGCTTACACCCCGGACGAGATAATCCCGACGGATGCGAATGCTGCCTTCCGTGAGTTCTGCCGGGAGTGTGGCATAGATTTTACCGGTCGGCTCGGAGAAATTCCGATCTTTCAAGCTGCACTTCCGGAAAGTGGATAAGGCAGAGAGGGTCATAATGCAACTGAGTTGTGAAGAGATAGCGAAACAATATCTGGAGACGCTTTCAGACCGATTTAGTTGTGAGCCGATGGACAACCTTCTGCGGGTTATCACCCCCTACCTCTATCCCAATAACGATCTGATTGAGGTATTCGTGCAAGAGCTTGCTCCTGAGACGGTTAAAGTAACAGATCTAGGGGAAACGTTAAGGCACCTTCATTCCCAAGGCTTTGACGCAGAGATTGCATTACGGCGACGAGACATGGTCGAGATAATTGCCAGTACGACGGGCGTTGACGTAGTCCTTGGGCAACTGACGAAAATTGGGCGGATTGACGAACTCGGGGACGTTTTGTTCGATGTGATTGTGGCAGCCAGAGGAGTATCGGACCTGATATACACATCTCGTGCATATGAACCAGCGACCTTTGCCGAGGAAGTTGGCAAGTTCCTATTAGAAAACGAATTGGAATACGATTCGCCGACCAAGCTAACCGGTCAAACCGGACGAGTATATACAATCCGGTTCATGCTCCACCGAGGACCTACCTACCTGGAACCGCTAAGCCCCAGACAGACCTCTCGCAGCAGGGCACAGGTCAACTCGGTATTTCGTATGTGGTACGATTGCAACAGCGACCTCGGTAAGGACCGCAAGATAAGCATGCTAAACGACGTTGACGTTCACTGGAGACCCGATGACGTTGCCCTGTTGGGAAGGGTATCCACGGTGCTGAATTGGAGCAGCAGGCGGGAATTCCTCTCCGGGCTAGCCGCTCTTTCCTAACAATTGCCGAGCGTGAGAAAGTACGCCCAGCCGTGACTAGGAGGCTTTTATCAGCACCACCTCTTGCTGGACGGGCGTAGTGGCATAGGGACCCTCTTCGGACATGTACACGTCTATCTCGGAGCGGACTCCGAACTCGGGCAGGTATATTCCTGGCTCGATGCTGAAGCATATGCCGGGGATGATGCTCCGGGTATCCTCGGTCTCGAAGCTGTCGAGGTTCACCGCATCGCCATGCACTTCCCCGCTGATGCTGTGTCCGAGCCGGTGGGTGAAGTATTCCCCGTAGCCGCGGCGGGCGATGTACTCCCTGGCAAGCCTGTCAACCTGGTGGCCCTGGAGGGTTATGCCCTGACGGGCCGAGCCTTCCAGGTATTTCAGAGCAGCGTCCCTGGCCGTAATCACAGTCTCAAACACCTCCCGATGCTTCTCCGGCACCTGCTCGCCCACGTACGCCACCCAGGTTATATCTGCGTAGACGCTGTCCTCAGCGCGCTCTTTTGCCCACAGGTCTATGAGAACCCAGTCACCCGCTTGGACCAGCGCGGCGCCCTCCGGGGAAGGCTCGTAGTGGGGGTCGCTGGCGTGCCCGTTGATAGCAACTATAGGCCCGTCGGGAGAGTGCAGTCCCTCTTCATCGAACTTCCCGCGTATGAACTCCGCTACCTGAAACTCGTTCACGCCCTGGGAGAGGCCCTGGCCTATGTGATCAAAGGCCTCGAGGACTATGCGGCCCAGCTTATCCGCCGCGCGCATGTGGGAAGATAGCTGGACCTCGCTCCAGCGCTGGGTCGCGTACTGGAGGAGGTCTGCCGACGAGACCACCTTCACACCAAGGCTGCCTACCAACTCCACCGTGCCTGCGTCCACTTTAGAGACCCGGGGCATTCCGGCCAGAGGCGAGTATTCCATAGCCACCTGGCTATCGGAAGGCAGGAGGCTTTCCATCCCTTCCAGCATCGTCTGGCGGTTGCGATAGACTATGGAGCTGATGCCCGTCTCCTGGGAACTGGCCGCGAATTTGCCCGCGTCCACATGGTGGACCAGGAGGCTGGGGTCTCCGCCGACGGGTATAAAGAGAAAGCAAGGGCGGGTTATTGTGCCGATTTTTTCGCCCATTACCTGGGTGAAGATGGGGTTGGAGCGTCGGTAGTCGTGGATGAGCCAACCGCTCAGGTCCGATTGCAGGCCCGATCGAGACTGCTGTAGCATGTATTCTTGGGCTTCCCTTACCACTCGTGCTGACAACATTGCAGGACCCCCATTCAGCTAGTATGACGGCGAAGTTCTAGAGGACGGCCCCCACTGTGGCGCCGCCGTCAACGGGAATACTGACCCCGGTAATGTAGCTGGCACGCTCCGACGCCAGGAAGGCGATGAGGTCGCCTATCTCCTCGGGTTTGCCAAGTCGTCCCATCGGGACCGTGCTGGTAGCTTCTTTGAGCACCTCGGTGGAAGTGCGGCCTTGCTCCTGGGCTTGAGCTTCATGGAGAGAGGCCAACCTGTCGGTGAGGACGGAGCCGGTGATCACATTGTTCACCGTTATATTGAATGAGGCTAGCTCCAGGGCCAGCATTTTGGAGTACCCGACCACTGCCATACGGCTTGAAGTGGAGAGCACCATATCTTCCTGGGGCTGCTTCACGAAAATAGAGAGGCGATTTATTATCCTTCCCCACTGCTGCTGTATCATATAGGGAACCACCTCCCGGCTCATTCGCACCACGCTGAGAAAGTTTCGCTCCATAGTCTCTTCCAAGTCCTGGTCGTCCACTTCCGAGGGTTTCCCGACAGGCGGGCCGCCCGCGTTGTTGACCAATATGCCTATCCTGCCGAAACGATTGAAGGTGCTACGAACGACGCGTTTTATATCCTCGTTGCGTGAGAGATCGGCGGGCACAGCCAGGACGTGGTGCTGAGAGCTGGCCCGGGCTATATCCATTTCCGCTTTGCGCAGGTCTGCCTCATCGCGAGCGCAGATGGTGACGCTGGCTCCCTCTCGGGCCAGGGCCAGGGCCGTGTCTCTGCCCATGCCCCTGCTGGACCCGCTCACAATGGCTACTCGTTCCCTAAGCCCCAGTTCCACGTTCCCTTTACCTCCTCACGTCCTAACCTCTGTCAAATGATAATCTCCAGCAGTGCCGGAGGCAAGGGGGTCCCCAATAAAGCAAGGGTATTTTAATTGCCACTCCCTGTTCAAGCCAGGGGCAAGCTCCGAGTGGAGCGAGGAATGACACGCAGCGGGGCCTATATTCACTCAACACCGCGAATGGAACGACCCTGCAATAGCGCAATACAGGGGGAAGAGGGAGAAGCCCCCTGGTTCAGGCTTCCTTTGAGAGATTCGCGAGGAACTCCTGGTTGTTGCGGGTTTTGGAAAGCCGTTCCAGGACTCGCTCCGTGGCGTCGGAGTTGTTCATCGAGTCGTTGGAGAGGAGGGAGACCATTCTGCGTAGGAGCCAGACTTGCTTGAGGGTCGTATCGCTGAAGAACAGGTCCTCCCTCCGGGTGCCGCTGCGCTGAATGTCTATGGCAGGGAAAAAGCGCCGCTCCGCCAGCCTGCGGTCCAGGTGGAGCTCCATGTTGCCCGTGCCTTTGAACTCCTCGTAGATAACCTCGTCCATGCGGCTGCCCGTATCCACCAGGCAGTTGGCGATGATGGTGAGGCTTCCTCCCTCTTCCACGTTTCGAGCGGCCCCGAAGAACCGCTTGGGCGGGTAGAGGGCCACGGGGTCAATGCCTCCCGAGAGGGTCCGGCCGCTGGTGGGGGCCGCCAGATTGTACGCCCTGGTGAAGCGGGTGATGCTGTCCAGGAGGATAATCACGTCTCTTCCGCTTTCCACGAGTCGTTTGGCGCGTTCCAGGGCAAGCTCTCCAACCCGGCACTGGTCTTCCACCGATTCGTCGAAGGTGGAGGCGAACACCTCACCTCTGATCGAGCGCCGCATATCGGTGACCTCTTCGGGACGCTCGCCAATGAGCACCACCATGAGGTCGGCCTCGGAGTGGCTGCTGGTGATGCCGTTGGCGATGTTCTTGAGCACGGTGGTCTTGCCGGCCTTGGGGGGCGATACGATGAGGCCCCGCTGGCCCAGGCCGATGGGGGAAAAGAGGTCTATCATCCTGGTGGTGAGATTGGCGTGATCCGTCTCCAGTTTTATCTGCTTGTTGGGGAATATGGGAGTGAGGTATTCGAAGGGGGGCCTGGAACGGGCATGTTCCGGGTCTACGCCGTTGACCTTTTCCACCCTGACCAGCCCAAAGTACCGCTCCCCGTCCTTGGGGGGCCTCACGTGGCCCGCTATGGTATCGCCGGTCCTGAGGGCGAAGCGCCTTATCTGGGACTGCGAGATGTACACGTCTCCCGTCGCTGGGCGCAGGCCGTTCTGGCGCAGGAAGCCGTACCCCTCGGCCATGACTTCCAGGACGCCGCTGGCTATGAGGCCCTGCTGCTCCGAATACGTCTGGAAGATCCGGTGCAGGATGTCCTCCCGGCGGGAATTCACCGCGAGGGCGCCGTCGCCAAGCCCTATATCCTGGGCGACGACGAGCAACTCCTCCTTGCTCTTCCTCTCCAACTCCGCAATATTTATTGCTCGTTCTGTAGTCACGGGGTCACCTCTTCCGGTAGATTTTGGGACCATGAAACGATACGACCGGGACTAGACAAAGGGGGCAACCGGAGCAGGAAGCTTGTCTATGAAGAAGCCCATGTTTTACCCGGATGCGTCCTTATTGTGTCAGGGTCTTTTAATTGTCACCCCGAGCGAAGCGAAGGGTCTAAAGACCTGGCTGGTACTGCCTTGATTGCGGTTTTTGTTAAGGGCTATTTTAGATTCCTCACTCCGCTTCGCTCCGTTCGGAATGACGCGCTGGGGCCTGCCTACTGCACCTGTTTACAGCCTGGCAGGTCTATATTCATCCCTGCCCTGCTGACAGGTAACGCCGGTAACGGAACGAGCCTGGCCCTCATACCATGCGGGGAGACAGGATCATTCAGTGTCACGATGAAGCTTTCTGCCAGTCCTGCAAGAAGCGGGACTGCCCCGCATCGGTAAGGGGATGCTTTATCATCTGCATAAGCACCGCAAAAGGTACGGTAGATACGTCGGCTCCGGCTTTGGCGGCCATAACGCAATGGAGGGGATGGCGTATGCTGGCGGCCATTACCTTTGTCCTGATGTTGTAGCGTCGGAAGATAGACGCTATGTCTTCTACCAGTCCCATCCCCTCGTGGCCCGCGTCGTCCAGCCGACCGACGAAGGGGCTCACCACGGTGGCGCCCGCCTGCGCGCCCAGGATAGCCTGGTTCACGGAGAAGCAGAGGGTCTGATTGACCTTGATGTTGTCCTTCGTGAGGGCAGTCATGGCCTCAAGCCCCGCAATAGTGCTGGGAAGTTTGACCCAGGGGTTTGGTATCCACTCGGCTATGTCCCTGCCCTCGGTTATCATGCCCTCCACGTCCGAGCTGATTACCTCCACGGAAATGGGGCCGTCTATTATCTGTGCTATGTCCTGCACCGCGGACTTGTAGGCCTCCAGCTTTCCAATACCCTCCCTGGCAGCCAGGGAAGGGTTGGTGGTGATGCCTCGCACCACGCCAAGGCGCGCGCCCTGGCGAATCTCATCCATGTTGGCGGTGTCGAGAAATAGCTCCATTACGGCACTTCCTATTGCCTTGGGTTGGGGCGAGGGATTACCCGGCCCGGATTATCTGGACCACCAGGGCGGCGATGATGCCGCCGCCGATAGCCCACGTTGACAGGAACAGCCGGTCTATCCTGGCGTTGAGCACCCGGAACTCCTGGCGGACTTCCGCCAAGCCGGTATCCAGGCGACGGCTGATTTCCTGAATGGCGATGGCCTGTTGGCCCACCTGTCCTTCCAACCGCCCCAGCCGAGAATCGTCGGTCTCTGTAGTCATTGCCAACTTCCTAACTGCGAAGAGAGGTTTTCAGTCACTACGGGGCCGGGCACCAGCATCATGACTTTCGTGGATAGGGCTGGAAGTGTGTTCGATCAAAGGGAAGCAAGTCATTATCCCAAGTTGGCATCCGTCATCATGCAGCGTTCATAGGGGCAGGGGAGTCTGGGCCCCTTCCCTCAGAGTTACCTTTGCGGTGGCGACAAACTTCCGGAAAAGCGGCTCGGGGCGATTGGGCCGTGAGCAGAACTCGGGATGGAACTGCACTCCTACCATGAAAGGATGACCGGACACCTCGACGATCTCCACCAGCTTGCCGTCGGGCGATACTCCGCTGGCGAGAAGGCCCTCGTTCTCCAGGGCCTCGCGGAAGGTATTGTTTACCTCGAAACGGTGCCGGTGACGTTCATGCACCAGCGTCTGCCCGTAGGCCCTTTGCGTCAGACTACCCTCCAGCAGGCGACAGGGGTAGACACCCAGCCGCATCGTGCCGCCCTTGTCGGTGACGGAGCGCTGCTCGGGCATTATGTCTATCACCGGATGGGGGGTGTCGGGGTCTATCTCCGACGAGTTGGCTGACTCCAAGCCTAGAACGTTGCGCGCGTATTCCACGACCATGACCTGAAGGCCGAGGCATAGACCCAGATAGGGGATTTTGTTCTGCCGGGCGTACCGGGCCGCCTCTATCATCCCGCTCACCCCGCGAGGCCCGAAGCCTCCGGGGACCACGATGCCGCAGGCCGTTTTAAGGAGGGAGTCGGGTCCCTCCCTCTCTATGTCTTCGGAATGTACCCACTGTATCTCTATGTCCCTGTCCTGGTGCAGTCCGGCGTGCTTCAGCGCTTCCCTCACCGATATGTACGAGTCCGGCAACTCGACGTACTTGCCAACCAGCGCGATGGGGACCTTCTCGTTGGTCTGGTTCATGCGTTCCACCATGGACGCCCATGCGGTCATATCCTTGCCGTTCTCCTCCAGACCGAGAGAGCTTATGAGCAGGTCTCCAAGGCCATACTCCTCGAGAATCAGCGGCACTTCGTACACCCTCGGCACGGTGACAAGGGGAATGATGGCGTCCTGGGGTACGTTGCAGAAGAGAGAGATCTTATCCTTCATGGACGGCGGCATGGGGGAGTCGCTGCGGCAGATGATGGCGTCGGGTTGTATGCCTATAGCCTGGAGCTCCTTGACGCTGTGCTGGGTCGGCTTGGTTTTCAGCTCGCCGGTGGCGGACATGTGGGGCAGCAGGGTCATATGGATATAGAAGGCGTTATCCCTGCCCACCTCGTTCCGCATCTGGCGTATGGCCTCAAGAAAGGGAAGGCCCTCTATATCTCCCACCGTACCGCCCACTTCCACGACGATTACCTCGGCCTTCGTCTCGTCGGCTAGGGCCATGATCCTTTCCTTAATCTCGTTGGTCACATGGGGTACGGTCTGTATGGTTCCACCCAGGAAATCGCCCCGGCGCTCCTTTCCGAGGATGGACATGTACACTTGCCCTGCCGTGAGGTTGGAGGACCGGGTGAGCTCCAGGTCTATGAACCGCTCGTAGTGTCCCAGGTCCATGTCCGTTTCCCCGCCGTCCCTGGTGACGAATACCTCCCCATGCTGGTAGGGGGACATAGTACCCGGGTCCACGTTGAGGTAGGGGTCCAGCTTCATAACTGAGACGGAGAGGCCCCGGCTTTTGAGGATACGTCCGATAGAGGCGACACCGATGCCCTTGCCGACAGAGCTTACCACTCCGCCAGTGACGAAGATGTATTTAGCGTTCATAATGCCAGCAAACGTGCCATTATCATGGGAAACACTCGCATCGGGAAGAACGAAGTGGGTGGGAGCAGAACAGTTGCCGGTGGGTGGCAGGGGAGCCGCCCGTGCTGGACTACACCCCGATTATAGGCTGAATTTTCTCGGTATGTCAATAGCCTTCAAGCCCCTTCAACCTCAGGTCTGTGCGCGGCGAGAGGAGGTTTCCAAAGTGCCTTCTTCTTTGGTGAGAGAAGGGCAGAGCCTGCCCTGAGCCTAGCGGAGAGGGATGAGGGAGAATTATTCCGATACCTTCACCCTCACCTCAGTCCTCTCCCGTCAAGGGAGAGGAGCCCTATGGCAACGCCTATTCTTGCGGCTCTTCCGCGCCGGCGTTGACGGACTGGCTGCCACTCGGGTCTTGAAGGAACTGGAAAAGGTCTGACTCAGAGGATAAAATCACCGTCGTGTTGGTGGACAGGAATTTCCTGTAGGCCTCCAGGCTCCTCTGAAAGGCGAAAAATTCCGGGTCCTGCTCCAGGGCTTGGGCAAAGATTTCGATGGCTTCAGCCTCGCCCTCACCCCTTGTGAGTTGCGCCTGTCTCTGGGCCTCGGCTAGAAGGATAGTCCTTTGTCTATTCACATCTGCCTCTATCCTATCCCGCTCCTCCTGTCCCTCGGCTCTGAGCTCTCCGGAGATACGTTGCCGTTCTATTTGCATCCTGTTGAAGATACTCTGCTGTGTGGCCTCGGGGAAATCGGCCCGCTTAATCCTGACGTCCATTATCTGGACTCCGAAATCGTTCTCAGGCTCGTTCACAACCTTGTCGGCGGCTGCGAGCACCACACTCAATATCTCCTGGCGGGTGTCGGTCCCTATGACTACCCTCTCTCCATCATCGGTATCCACTATCCTGGCGCCGATAATCTCCTGCCGCTCTCTTTGGGCTATTTCTTCCCTGAGGGCGGAGATGACTATCCTTCCTATCCTGTCCTCGGCTCTATCGAGGGACCCCAACTTTTCAAAGAACTTCTTCACATCCGTTATACGATACCGGGTGTAGGCGTCGATAATCAGGAATTGCTTCTCTTTGTCTGGCAGAGTCGAGGGCGCCATGTCCACCCGGAGGATTCGCTTGTCGAACCTCTTTACGGAGTCTATGAAAGGAGTCTTCACCTTCAGCCCCGGGGTGGTGTGAATATCACGAATCTCGCCGAACCGGGTGACTACGGCCAACTGGATCTCATCCACGGTGTACAGAGTAGTTGGACCAAAGATGCCCAGCAGTATCACTACCACCAAAACGATTATTGTGATTCTCATATTGACCCTTTCAAGTAGATGGCCTCCTATTGCCCGGGGGGTTCAATTGTCACCCCGAGCGGAGCGAGGGGTCTAAAGCCCTGGCTGACCGTGCCGTTGTTCTGGTCGGTACGCCTTGATTCCGGTTTTTGTTACTCACTATTTTAGATTCCTCACTCCGCTGCGCTCGGAATGACCAGGGGAAGAGGCCCCGCAGATTGTGACGATTAAATCCTCCTGCTCCTATTGGCCGGGGGAAGGCGTGGGGGGGGTGGCGGGCGGTGGTTGATTAGTATTAGATGACAGTCCCGGTATCGGCACTACCTGGCCCCCTGCGTTGAGGATGATGGCTCCCTCCGCCTCCGGGGAGACTACGAACTTGCTGATACCGGGAAGCACATCTTCCATAGCCTCCAGGTAAATCCTCTGGCGGGTCACATCCTTGGCCTTCTCGTACTCTCGGAGAATGGCAAGGAACCGCCCTGCCTCACCTTCGGCCTTGGCGACGCGCTCTCGTTTGAAGGCTTCGGCAGCCTGGACAATCCTCTGCACCTCGCCACGAGCGCGGGGTATGATGTC
Source organism: Dehalococcoidia bacterium (assembly GCA_965197405.1). Taxonomy (GTDB): domain Bacteria; phylum Chloroflexota; class Dehalococcoidia; order Lucifugimonadales; family JAGWBF01. The sequence goes on from OZ240206.1 coordinate 1,193,446, forward strand.
CAGCTGGTAGGCCTGGGCCTGGGTTATGGAGGCCTCTTTATCCAACCTGGCGCGGTTCACATCTTGAAAGGCGTCCACCACCTCCGCGGGTGGGCTCACTTCCTGAAGCCTCACTTCGAGCACCTGTATGCCGGCATTGTAGCTATCGAGGATCTGCTGGAGCAGTTCCTGGGTGGCGGCCTGCACCTCCTCTTTTTTATCCGTCAGAACATCATCAACCGGCCTCTGCCCGACTACGAGGCGCAGGGCCGCCTCGGTGGCGTCCTTGAGGGTACGCCCCTCCGGTCTGCCAGTCTCGATGTTCCGGGTCCCCGGCGGTATCTGCTCTCCAGGGTCGGATACTCTGAAGAGGAAGGCCTCCATGTCTTTTATGCGGTACTGGACCACCAATGGGACGTCCACGATGTTCAGGTCCCCGGCGATCATCTGGGCCTCCTGCTTGAGGACCCCAGAGGTCACGCCGCCTGCTGAACTGAAGCCCATCTCCATGCTGCGAATCTGCTCGATGGACTCTATGTTTTTGGTGCCGATGGGCGCCGGCCACCACCAGTGAAGCCCCGTTCCCGTGACTCTGCAACACTCCCCAAAAGTCCGGTGCACTGCCTGCTGGCCTGGGCTTACCTGGTATATTCCCGAGGCCATCCAGACGATGAAGACCACTATCAGAATTCCGAAGGTTAAAAAGGTGATTATCCTGTCGCGTCCACTGCCAAGCCTTCCACCAAGTCCACCCAGAGCAGCCCCTATCCTGTTCAGGATCTGCTCCAAATCAATCTCGGGGTCCCCTCTTCTGGGCGGTTGGTTCATATCAGCTTCCTTGCGACTGTAATCCCCTTGGTAGAATAGACCTGTTCTTAGCTGCTGAAAGCTAATGGGGTAAGTGCGCATCCCATTCTATCACAAATGGATATTTATAATATACGATGGTCAAACCATATTCGGGGTCTTTTACCCATCACTCCGAGGAGAGCGGGGAGTCCAAGGCCATCTGCAATTCCCGCCAAAGCAGGAGTCCCGGATACGTGGGTACGATATAATAGGTCGGTGGGGCCGGTGGTCAGTGATTAGTGACCAAGGCCCTGGTCACTAGCCACTGACCACTAGCCACTAACAAGGAGGTCTTTCAAATGGCTGATTACGGCCTTATGATCAAGCATGGCCAAGGCATGTCCCGAGTCCAGATTAGCTGCATGCACCAGAGCGGGTTACTCTACGTAGCCCCGGCGGAGAAGAGCTGGGTCTGCTCCCAAGAGCACATGCCAGCCCATGCCCTCGCGGGCTTCCTGACGGAGCTGGCGGACCTTAAAGACCCCAGGGTGAAGGAACTGATGCAGACGTGGGGTGTCTACTTTCGCCAGCTTCCCCTGGAGGACGAAACGCCAGCTGAAACCTAGCTGCCCGGCCGCGCGGAAAAAGTCTACCCCTCGGGCCCGTGGCTAATCCCGTCACCACCCCCCGCATCGCTGGGGTTGGACCCGTGCTGGATGGACATGCTTGGGCTGGGAGAAGGCTGGGGTATGGGCCGAATGGTGGGAGGCGCCGACGGAGAGGGCTGTGGCTGAGGCGGGACAGCCTGCTGCTCCTGGGACGGCGGCGGGCCGTCGAACAGCCTCTTGATCATCTCTCCTTCCACAGTTTCATGCTGCATAAGGTAATTGGCGACCTCCACCAGCTTGTCCCGGTGATCGCGCAGAATCTCCTGTGCCCGAGAGTGCGCCGTGTCTATGAGAACCTGCACTTCCCGGTCTATCGCCTCGGCGATGCTGTCGCTATAGTCCCGCTCCTCGTGGATTTCACGGCCCAGGAAGACCAGCTCTTCGCGCCGGCCAAAGGTACGCAGGCCCAGCTTATCGCTCATCCCGTACTGCTTTATCATGCGCAGAGCGATCTTGGTGGCATTTTCCAGGTCGTTGCTGGCGCCCGTGGTTATCTCGGTAAAGATTATCTGCTCGGCTATACGGCCTCCCAGGGCCGTGGCCAGCATGTCCTCAAACTGGTTCTTGGTCCAGAGATAGCGGTCCTCATTGGGGAGAAGCCGGGTATATCCTCCCATACCCCCTCGGGCCACGATGGAAATCTTGTGCACCGGGTCGGCATGGGGAAGCTTCCAGGCTACGAGGGCGTGGCCGGCCTCGTGGTAGGCGGTCATCTCCCTTTCCCTGGGACTGATGATGCGCCCCTTACGCTCCGGTCCGGCGATAATCCTGTCTATTGACTCCTCAAACTCGGACATACCGATGAGCTTCTCGCCACGCCGCGCCGATAGAAGGGCGGCTTCGTTTACCAGGTTGGCGAGGTCTGCGCCACTGAAACCGGGCGTCTGCTTGGATATGGTCTCCAGGCTGACGCTCTGAGTCAGGGGCTTGCCACTGGAGTGGACTTTCAGTATAGCCAATCGCCCGTTCATGTCCGGCAGGTCGAGGACCACGCGCCGGTCGAACCGGCCCGGGCGGAGGAGCGCCGGGTCCAGAATATCGGGCCTGTTGGTGGCAGCGATGATGATGATGTTGGTGTTGGTGTCGAAGCCATCCATTTCCACCAGGATTTGGTTCAAGGTCTGCTCACGCTCGTCGTGTCCGCCGCCCAGCCCAGCGCCCCGGTGCCGGCCGACGGCGTCTATCTCGTCCACGAAGACGATGCAAGGGGCGTTGCGCTTGGCCTGCTCGAAGAGGTCGCGCACCCTGGCCGCGCCTACACCTACGAACATCTCGACGAACTCGCTGCCGCTGATGGAGAAGAAGGGCACGGCGGCCTCTCCGGCTACAGCCCGTGCGAGCAGGGTCTTGCCCGTGCCGGGCTGCCCCACCAGGAGGACTCCCTTGGGGATTCGAGCTCCCAGAGACAAAAACCGCTCCGGGTATCTCAGGAACTCCACTACCTCTTGAAGCTCCGTCTTGGCCTCTTCCACCCCGGCCACGTCGCTGAAGGTAACGGTGGGCCTGTTGACCATGAAGAGGCGCGCACGGCTTCTGCCGAAGCTCAGAGTCTGGTTGTTGCTACCCTGGGCCTGGCGCATCATGAAGATGATGAGGGCGCCGAAGAAGATGAGGGGCAGCAGGGTTATGAGAATCCCAAAGATGCTCCCGAGTCCGCCGCCGCCCTTGAACTTTACATTGATCCCCTCGGGGCCAGTCGTGACGCCTTCGTTACGGAAGGTCTCCAGTATGTCGGTATTCTTGGCAATCCGGCTCTTGAACTTCTGGCCGCCCCGGTAAACGGTGAGCTTCTCGCCGCTGACCTCAATCTCCTGAATCTGCCCGTCCTTGGCCCAGGCGAGTATGTCGCTGAAGGACCTTTCCTCGGTGCCGCCGAAGCCACCGCGCATCATGGTGAAAAAGATGGCTATCACCGCGACGATTATCAGTAAATATATAAAGCTATTCCGCATCCACCTACTATTCCCCATTCGTACCCCTTCACTGGTCCGTGACCCTCAATGAGGGCATCACACCTCATATACTAATATATTAAAGTAGACCAGTCAAAAAAGCAAAGGTTTATGCCAGGGCAATCGCATTATAAATGGTAAAGTCGAGGGAGGCAGACAAATCCGCCGATGCGGGTAGATGAGGGGGAATGATGGGGGAATCGGAGAAGGCATCCATCTAAAAGCGCTCCCCGGTTAAAATGCGATCGCCCTAGCTTAACAAGTGGTTTACAAGGAGGCAATTTTTTTGTAATATATCTCGCATTGAACCAAGGATTATATCTATCATCTACTCCTTGAAATGGAGAGAATGCGGGCACTATGAATACGGGAGACACCGCATGGGTCCTAGCCTCCTCTGCGCTGGTGTTGCTTATGACGCCAGGGGTAGCCTTCTTCTATGGGGGGCTGGTCCGTAGGAAGAACGCTACTGCGACGATGATGCACAGCTTTATGACCATCGGTCTGGTCAGCATAGTGTGGGTGTTTTGGGGCTATAGCCTGGCCTTCGGGCCGGACGTGGGAGGGTTCATCGGCAACCTGGAATGGGTCGGCCTCCGGCACGTCAGCGCCACGGAAGCGGGACCTTACTCGGATGCCATGCCCCACCAGGTATTCATGGTCTTCCAGGGAATGTTCGCCATCATTACGCCGGCCCTGATAACCGGCGCCTATGCCGAGCGGATGAAATTCACCACCTTCGGCATATTCACCATCCTCTGGGTAACTATAGTCTACGCTCCTCTGGCCCACTGGGTGTGGGGTCAGGGAGGGTGGCTGGGCAGTCTCGGCGCCCTCGATTTTGCCGGGGGCACGGTGGTGCATATCAATAGCGGTCTGGCAGCCCTGGCAGCGGTGCTGATAATCGGCCCGAGGGTGGGTTTCCGGGGGCAACCCAACGTTCCCCACAACGTTCCGATGGTCCTCCTGGGGGCGGGGATGCTCTGGTTCGGCTGGTTCGGATTCAATGCGGGAAGCGCCCTGGCAGCCAATGGCCAGGCCGCCAACGCCTTCGTCACTACCAATCTCTCCGCTGCTGCGGGCCTGGTGTCGTGGACAACCATGTCCTGGGTCTTGGGTCAGCGGCCCAGCATCGTGGGGGCCGCCACCGGCGCGATTGCGGGCCTCGCGGCCATTACTCCGGCCTCCGGTTTTGTGGGCCCCATGCCCGCTATCGTGATTGGCCTGGTCGCCGGTTGCCTGTGCTACGGCGCGGTCAAGCTGATGGAGAAGCTCAATGTTGACGACGCCCTGGCTGTCTGGGGCGTACACGGCATGGGCAGCACCTGGGGAGTCCTGGCCACAGGCATCTTCATTGGCATAGGGTTCGGAGCCCTGGCGGATGGCGTTAGCCGTGGCGAGCAAGTGCTATACCAACTGGCAGCCATGGGGGCGAGTTGGGGTTGGGCCTTCGTCACAACGTCGGTCATCCTACTGGCCCTCAAGTACACCATAGGACTGCGGGTGCGGGAAGATGAGGAAGGGGTTGGACTGGACGTCTCTCAGCACGGCGAGGGAGCCTACATTGGAGAAGATAGAATCTGATCTTTCCTGCCCCTACTAATAGATACAGCGACTCTATGAGCGTGTCTGGATACGGTATCTTTGTACGAGAATGACGCCAGGGACGCATCAATGGCCCTGGCAGGCTCGTGCGCCAGCCCTCCTCTCGTGGGGGCCGCAGTCCCCCGTGAACCCGGAGACCCTTACGGGCTGTCCGTCAGTGACGGCTCTATACGGCAGGGAGCACGGCGACGGACCTCCGAGATGGCTGTGGCAAATTCATCGCAGCGCTTTCTGTGTAGGTCTATCCACCCACCGATTTCAAGAGTATAATAATCCCTTAATTGTGATACTTTTAACTATCCAAACAATAGGCCAAATAACAGGCGAAGCCAGAATTCACCCTCCATGCCCAACGGAAGGGGTCCGGGAAGGGGAGGGGGATTCGGAGGCACATTGAACATAAAAAAGAACGTAAAAAGGCTGCCCAAGCCGGTCAAGCAAGGTCTTTACGACCCCCAATACGAACACGACGCCTGCGGTGTGGGAGTTGTCGCGAACATCAAGGGAGTGAAGTCCCATGACATAGTCCGGAAGGGCCTCGAAGTCCTCATCAACCTGGGCCACAGGGGCGCCTCCGGAGCGGACCCCAAGACGGGAGACGGGGCCGGCGTCCTTATCCAGATGCCCCACGAGTTCTTTGAAAAGGAGTGTTCAAAGCTGGGTATCGCCCTCCCCCCACCCGGCGATTACGGGGTCGGAATGGTGTTTCTCCCCCAGGACCCCGCGCAGAGGGACGCGTGCGAGAAGATTATTGAGGAGACGGTGCGGAAGGAGGGGCAAGTCCTCCTGGGGTGGCGGGACGTCCCCGTGGACGACAGCAAAATAGGCGACCACGCCCGCGACATGCAGCCCTGCATCCGCCAGGTATTCGTAGGACGCGGCCCCCAGACCACCAGTGAAGCCCACCTGGGGCGCAAGCTCTACGTTATCCGGAGGCAGGTGGAGAAGGCGGTTGACGAGTCGGGCATCGAGGACGCGGATACCTTCTACATCTCCAGCCTCTTCACCAACCGGATCGTATACAAGGGCCTCTTGATGGCCGACCAGATAGCCGGCTTCTACCAGGATTTGACCGACCCGGACGTGACCACCTACTTTGCCATGGTCCACTCCCGGTTCAGCACCAACACTCTAGGTTCGTGGAAGCTGGCCCACCCCTACCGGTTCCTCCTCCACAACGGCGAAATCAATACCCTGCGAGGCAACCTGAACTGGATGATGGCCCGCCAGTCCATGTTCTCCTCACCCCTCTTCGGCGACGACATGAAGAAGCTGCTCCCTGTCATACCCCCGGGGCAGAGCGACACGGCCTGCATAGACAATGCCCTTGAGCTACTGCTGGCCACGGGCAGGTCCCTACCCCACTGCATGATGATGCTGGTCCCGGAGGCCTGGGGCAGCCATATAGATATGGACCCGCGGAAGAAGGAGTTTTACGAGTACCACTCATGCCTCATGGAGCCCTGGGATGGCCCTGCGCTGCTGTCCTTCACCGATGGCGTCAGGGTTGGCGCTATCCTCGACCGCAACGGCCTGCGTCCCTTCCGATACCTGGTCACCAAGGACGACGTGTTGGTGATGGCTTCGGAGGTGGGGGTCCTCGACGTGCCGCCGGAGGACATCCTGTTCAAGTCACGCCTGGAGCCGGGGCGGATGTTCCTGGTGGACCCGTCCCAGGGGCGGATTATAGACGATGAGGAGATTAAGGGAGAGTTGGCCGGACGCCAACCCTACGGCAAATGGCTGGCGGAAAACGTGGTGACCCTGGAGCAGCTGGCGGAGCCATCCCACGTTCACCACACCGACAACGATACCCTCTTGGAGCGCCAGCAGACCTTCGGGTACACCCTGGAGGACCTGCGGATGATAATGGAGCCGATGGCGGTCACGGGGGCGGAGCCCGTCGGCTCTATGGGCAACGATGCGGCCTTGGCCGTGCTGTCCGACAAGCCCCAGCTTGTCTTCAGCTATTTCAAGCAGCTCTTCGCCCAGGTGACCAACCCGCCTCTGGACGCCATCCGCGAGGAGCTGGTGACATCCACCGAGAGCTTCATCGGGTCGGAGAAGAACCTGTTCGAGGAGACGCCTGAGCACAGTCACCAGCTCAAGCTGAAGGAACCCATAATAACCAACTACGAGTTGGAGAAAATCCGGAACATAGACGCGGACGGAATAAGGGCCGTTACCTTGCCGACCCTGTTCCCCGCTCATGACGGAGGAGCCGGGCCGCTGGAGCGCGCCCTGGACGAGCTTTGCCGCAATGCTTCCCAGGCTATCAGAGACGGGTACAGCATCATCATACTGTCGGACCGGGGCGCCGACACCCGCCATGTGCCCATCCCCAGCCTCCTTGCCACCTCCGCGGTGCACCACCACCTGATGCAGGAAGGGTCACGGACGAAGGCGGGCCTCGTGGTAGAGTCGGGGGAACCCAGGGAGGTAGCCCACTTCGCCCTTCTCGTCGGGTATGGCGCGGGGGCGATCAACCCCTACCTGGCCTTTGAGACGCTGGATAACCTGGTACGCGAGGCTGTCCTTCCCGACAGCATAGACCTCAAGACAGCGGAGAAAAACTACGTCAAGGCCCTCCACAAGGGCGTGGTAAAAGTGATGTCCAAGATGGGCATCTCGACGGTGCAGAGCTACCGGGGAGCGCAGATATTCGAGGCCGTCGGCCTCTCCCAGGAGCTTGTGGACCGTTACTTTTCCCGGACGCCGTCTCGTGTAGGGGGCATTGGGCTGGGCGTCATAGAGGAGGAGGCAAGGCAACGTCACTCCCATGCCTACTCCGATAGGGAAGGCCCCGCAAGTCCGGAACTGGATGCCGGCGGCGTCTACCAGTGGCGCCGGGACGGCGAGTACCATATGTATAATCCGGACTCCATCGCCAAGCTCCAGCACGCGGTGCGCGCGGAAAGCTACGCGACCTACAAGGAGTTCGCCAACCTGATTGACGGCGAGAGCAAGAGGCTGGCCACCCTGCGCGGGCTTCTGGAGTTCAAGACCCTGGATGAGCCTATCCCCCTGGATGAGGTGGAGCCTGCCAGGGAGATTGTCAAACAGTTCGCCACCGGGGCCATATCCCTGGGCTCAATCAGCCGGGAGGCCCACGAGACCCTGGCCATCGCCATGAACCGCATAAACGCGAGAAGCAACACGGGGGAAGGTGGCGAGGACTACACGAGATTCACGTCCGACTCCTCCGGCGAGTCCCGCAACAGCGCCATAAAGCAGGTGGCCTCGGGACGGTTTGGAGTCACCAACAATTACCTGATAAATGCCAAAGACCTCCAGATAAAGATGGCCCAAGGCTCCAAGCCCGGCGAGGGCGGCCAGCTCCCCGGCTACAAGGTAGACGAATATATAGGGTGGGTCCGCCACACCACGCCCGGCGTTGAGCTAATCTCTCCGCCCCCCCACCACGACATCTACTCCATCGAGGACCTGGCCCAGCTGATTCACGACCTGAAGTATACCAACCCCCAGGCGCGCGTCCACGTCAAGCTGGTCGCGGAGGTCGGCGTCGGGACCATAGCCGCAGGGGTTTCGAAGGGGCGCGGGGACGTAGTGCTCATCAGCGGCGATAGCGGCGGCACGGGAGCGTCCCCGGAATCCTCCATCAAGAACGCGGGGCTTCCCTGGGAGCTGGGTATCGCGGAGACCCAGCAGGTGCTGGTGATGAACGACCTGAGAGGACGCATCGTCGTCCAGGCCGACGGCCAGTTGAAGACCGGCCGCGACGTGGCCATCGCCTGCTTGCTGGGGGCCGAGGAGTTCGGCTTCTCCACCGCGCCCCTCATCTCACTTGGCTGCATAATGCTTAGAAAGTGCCACCTCAACACCTGCTCCGTGGGCATCGCCACCCAGGACCCGGAGCTTCGCAAGAAGTTCGCAGGCCAGCCGGAAAACGTGATAAACTACTTCTTCTTCGTCGCCGAGCACCTGCGGGAAATCATGGCCCAGCTGGGCTTTCGCACCATCAACGAGATGGTGGGGCGGGTGGACAAGCTGGATACCCAAAAGGCCATCGAGCATTGGAAGGCCAGGGGACTGGACTTCGCACACCTGCTCCACAAGCCCGAGGTACCCGAATGGGTTGCGACCTATTGCTGCCAGGACCAGGACCACGGCCTGGACAAGGCTCTGGACCATAAGCTCATCGAGCTATCCGGAGAGGCCCTTGAGAACAAGACCCCCGTGCGGCTTGAGCTTCCCATCCGCAACTCCGACCGGACTGTGGGGGCCATGCTTAGCGGGGAAGTATCGAAGCGCTACGGCGAAGAGGGCCTGCCCGGGGAGACAATCCGGATACGTTTCAAAGGCTCCGCCGGGCAGAGCTTTGGCGCATTTCTGGCTAAAGGCGTGTCCATGACCCTCGAAGGGGACTCCAACGACTATTTCGCCAAGGGCATCTCAGGCGGGCATATAGTAGTCTATCCGCCTGAAGGCTCCACCTTCACCCCGGAGGAGAACATTATCGTGGGCAACGTGTCCCTCTATGGGGCCACAGGAGGGAAGGCGTTCATCAGGGGCGTCGCGGGCGAGCGCTTCGCCGTCCGGAACAGCGGCGCCCACGCGGTGGTGGAGGGCGTGGGGGACCACGGGTGCGAATACATGACGGGCGGCGTTGTGGTTGTGCTGGGCAGGACAGGCCGCAACTTCGCCGCGGGTATGAGTGGAGGGTTCGCGTATATCTTCGATGAGGATGGCGAATTCCATCGCTCGTGCAATCAAGAGATGGTGGACCTGGAGCCGGTGGTTGATGACGAAGACCTGGCGACGCTGCGCGGTTTGGTCCGGGAGCACTGCGAGCGCACCGGTAGTGCGAAGGCAAAGAAGATACTCCAGTCCTGGGATGACATGGCGACCAGGTTCATAAAGATATTCCCCCGGGACTATCGGCGGGTCCTGGAGGGGCAGAAGAAGAAAGGATTGGAATTAGTAGCCCATGGGTAAACCCACCGGATTCAAGGAATTCAGGCGTGAGACCCCCAAAAGACGCCCCGTACACATGCGTATAAGGGACTCGCGGGAGTTTTACGAGGAGTGGCCCGAGCAGGACATCAAGGCCCAGGGCGCTCGCTGCATGAACTGCGCCGTACCCTTCTGCCACACCGGCTGTCCCCTGGGAAACATCATCCCGGACTGGAACGACCTGGTGTACAAGGGCCGCTGGAAGGAAGCCCTCAGTTCTCTTCACTCCACCAACAACTTCCCGGAGTTCACCGGCAGGATATGCCCCGCTCCCTGCGAGGTCTCCTGCGTCCTTGCTATCAACGAGGACCCGGTCACCATCGAGTACATCGAGAAGGCCATCGCCGACCGGGGTTTTCAGGAGGGTTGGATCAAGCCTGAGCCTCCCAAGGACCGTACCGGCCAGCGGGTAGCCGTAGTCGGGTCCGGTCCGGCGGGACTCGCCGCGGCCCAGCAGCTTAACCGTGCAGGCCACCGGGTCACCGTGTTCGAGAGAGCCAACTACATAGGCGGCCTGCTCAGCCTGGGCATTCCGGACTTCAAGCTGGACAAGGCCATCGTGCAGAGGCGCGTTGACCTCATGGCAGAGGAGGGGATCGAGTTCAAGACCGGCGCGCACGTGGGCGTGAACTTGCCCGTTGATGAAATTCGCCAGAACTTCGACGCCATTTGCCTCGCCGGCGGCTCCACCCAGGCCCGCGAGCTGGACGTTCCGGGGCGGGATCTCAAGGGCATTCACCTGGCTATGGACTATCTGCCCCAGCAGAACAAGATTATCGCCGGCGAACAGATAGACCCCGCCGAGAGAATTACCGCCGAGGGCAAGCGGGTCGTCATCCTGGGCGGCGGCGACACCGGCGCCGACTGCCTCGGGACCGCACACCGCCAGGGCGCTGAGCTGGTCTACCAGTTCGAGTTGCTGCCTGAGCCGCCTCCGGTCAGAGGGCCAAATAATCCCTGGCCCCAGTGGTCCATAGTTCTCAGGTCGTCCGCGGCCCATGAGGAAGGGGGCATCCGGGACTACAGCATCCTCACGAAGGGCTTCTCCGGGAGCAATGGGCATGTGGAAAAGCTCCATGCCGTACGGCTGGACTGGGGCCCGCCCGATGCCAGTGGACGTCCCACCATGAGCGAGATACCCGGCAGTGAATTCGAGATAGAGGCCAACCTGGTCTTGCTGGCCCTGGGCTTCCTCCACCCTGAGCACAAGGGAATGCTTCAGGACCTCCGTATCGAGTTGGATGCAAGGGGCAACGCCAAAGTGGACGGGAACAGGATGACCAGCGTGTCAGGCATCTTCGCCGCCGGAGACATGGCCCGGGGGCAGTCCCTTGTAGTCTGGGCAATCGCCGAAGGACGCGAGGCGGCCCACCACATAGACAAGTACCTGATGGGCAGTACCAACCTGCCCAGGTCCCTCAGATAGCCGGAAGCCCAGACATTATCTTGCGGCGACGTGGGGAGGTCTCCCGCTACACCCGGGAAGATCACTTACGCTCTATTGATACTGCTTTCCAAGGTGTTGCCTTAGGGCCTCCTCTCCCTTGACGGGAGAGGATTGAGGTGAGGGTGATGAATGTTACGTCAAGAGCACGACGCCTGAGAAAACAAGCAACTGACTCAGAAAGAGCTTTATGGAGGCTTCTTCGCAATCGCGAACTTGCAGGTTACAGGTTTCGCAGACAGACTCCCATAGGCCAGTACATTGTCGATTTTGTATGCTGTGAGAAAAAGTTGGTCGTTGAAATAGATGGCAGACATCATCAAGACCAATCTCAGTACGATAATGAACGCACAAGCTGGCTGGAATGCGGAGGATTCCGAGTGGTAAGGTTCTGGAACAATCAGGTCTTGGAAGAAAGGGACTCGGTACTGGAGGCTATTCTTGTTGCACTGGAAAGGGAGCCACCCCCACCTTATCCCTGTCAGTCATTGATGGTAAAGGGGTAGGGTGAAGATGTCGGAACAACTCCCCCTCATCCTAACCTTCTCCCACCAGGGGAGAAGGCACTTTGGATACGTCCTCTAAAGTTCAATGCCCTTCTTTTGAAATACGCTGTTGAGCGTACCCACTTCCTCCAGGGCATTCAGATAGACTTCGAGGGCTTCTGATAGATTATCTAATGCTTCTTCTATGGTATCACCGCAGCTAGCAACTTCTAGCTCGGAGCAAACAGCACTATATTGGTCACCATCCTGTTCTACATAGCCGGTAAGTACGCATGTTGCCATGATTTCTACCTCCTGCTTCTAACAGAGTCTTTGTCTATCTCACAATTTGTTGCCACACAATCTTCCATCGTCCCTATGACCGAATCCGGCACCCTCAATATCAGCACATCGGCGGACATCCGCGCGGCTGCCGAGGCCGTTCTGCGGGTCATGGGTTAGAGATGCGGTTTCCTCGACATCCCGGTTCTCATTTGGAATGACGGGGTCGGCAATTGGTGGCGTTCTGAAGTTTATACCGGCTGTGTCTTGCCTTCGAAAGGGAAATATCTCTGATCGTCAGCTTCTCCTATCATATTGACTGGGATAATCTTGTAGGAGTAGGTCTTCCCCGGTTCCAGTCTGGTGTGCGTGAATTCCGGTTTCTGCGTTCTTGTTAGGAACTTTGCTCCTTCCCAGAACCCTCCGTCATACCATACATTGTAACCGCTAATCTCCGACTTCCCGTTGTCCCGGTCCTTCCAAATCATAGAGATGCTGTTCCTTGTCGCTGTGGTGTCTATTACCGATTGGATCAGGCTGGGTCTTCCGATGTACAGACGGGTGTGTGGCAGTTCCTTTTGTAGTTCTACAAATAGCTGTTCGGCTTCTTTCAATGCTTGGTTGAGCCAGGCAACTGCTTCGTCTGTCTTGACAGCTTCGAGCACTCCGGTTCTTTTGATAAGCTGATTGGAAACCTGCTTTGCCCAGTCTTCGAGATTCTTTAGCGTTGAGGCATTGGCTTCCATCCGCCGTTCCGCTTCCTGCATAGTTGCGTTCGCGTACTTCATATCTTTCTCTTTCCGGCTGTTACGGTTGCTAGTGATCAAAGCGGCTACTCCGAGTATGGTGAGTCCCGCGACGACGCCGATGCCGCTGAGCGCGAATGGGGCTGCGGCCATTCCGAGACCGCCTGCTGCAACAGCGCCACCGCCAAACCATGCGGCGGTCGCGCTTGTGGCTGCTGCCCCTGATAGTCCACCTATAGCGGCTCCGGTGGATGCCGTTCCGAATGTTCCTACTAACATCCAGGCGGCAGCAGGGGCTCCAATGACTCCTGCTATGCCTGTGATGCTTCCGGCTGCCCCGACGCCGGCGTTGTTGGCAGATTTGACTCCATGATTTTCGTAACCTGCGGCGCTCTTGTACCAACCGGCTTTTATATTGCCGTCCTGGTCCACCTTGAGTGCACCTGACGCAATTAGGGTTTTCTTTGCATCTTCGCAGGCCTCAGCCAGGTTTTGGAAGGCGGCATAGGCAATCGCCCTTTTTTCCACGTATTGCTCGGCAGCGGTCTGATGGTCCTTGCAGAGTTTGGCGTGGACAGTTTTTGCGTCGGGCATGCTACTTCCTCCTCTAAAATCTACCGACCCCATTCTACCACACCCCCATTGATGTAGTTTGCTAATGGGTAGACCCGATGTTGACATAGGGTGGCGTTGCACTCAAAATGGTGCTGATGTTTGAAATAGAGGGGGCGACATGGACAGAGGGGACATACCTTTCCTTTCGGCTACCGAGCTTTCCCGGCTCATCGAGGCGAAGGAGGTCTCGCCCGTTGAGGCAACGGAGGCCTACCTGGAGCGCATAGGCCGGGTGGACGGCAGCCTGAACTCCTACATCACCGTCTGCGGGGATGAGGCCCTTCAGGCCGCGCGGGAGGCGGAACAGGCCATTGTACAGGGTGACTACCGAGGCCCCATGCACGGGATTCCCACCGCCGTCAAGGACCAGTTCTACACCAGGGGCATCCGCACCACCGCCGGCTCCACCATCCTGTGGGACTTCGTTCCCGACGAGGACGCGACGGTGGTGGCAAGGCTGAAAAGCGCGGGCGCCGTTTTGCTGGGCAAGCTGAACCTGAGCGAGTTCGCCCTTGGGGACAGCTTCCACCATCCGGGGGGCACCCCCCGCAACCCCTGGGACCTAGACCGGAACCCGGGTATTTCCAGCAGTGGCTCAGCAGCGGCGACGGCGGCCTTCCTGTGCTCCACGTCCCTTGGCGAGGACACCGGAGGCTCCACGAGGATTCCCGCCGCCTGGAGCGGCGTCGTAGGGTTGCGGCCAAGCTGGGGGATGGTAAGCCGCTATGGCGTGTTCGGCGTGTCGTGGTCCCAGGACACCGTTGGCCCCATATCCCGCACCGTGGAGGACTGCGCGATCACCCAGCAGGCCATAGCCGGTCACGACCCCAGGGACCCCTATACCTGGGATGCCCCCGTGCCCGACTATAGGGCGGCCCTGGACGGCGATATACGGAGCATCCGGGTTGGAGTGATAAGAGAGAAGGTCTACGCCGACGAGTTGGACCCGGAGATTAAAGACGCCGTGATTAAAGCCACCGGCGTCCTCGGCGAGCTGGGAGCATCGGTGGAGGAAGTCTCACTCCCCCTCATAGAGAAGGCCGGGGCCTTCTCCAAGTGCCTGACGGACATGGAGGGCGCTTCAGTACACTACGACAGATTGAAGGACCCGGACCAGATAAGGCAGTACGACCACAACTCCAGGGTGCGACTCCTCACGGCCATCCTGACGCCCGCCCAGGTGTACTACAAGGCCCAGAAGCTGCGGTCGCTGCTCCGGCAGCAGGTCCTTGAGCTTCTGCGGTCGGTGGACGTGCTGGTGCTCCCCACCTCCCCCGTACCATCCCCCAGGATACCGGACGGACCCGGCGTCAAGAGCAAGGAGGACGCGGCGGGGCGCATCTTCGGTGTCAGGAACTACACCGGTCCCTTCAACCTGGCCAACGCACCCGCCATCTCCATTCCCTGCGGGTTCACCCGGGAGGACCTTCCCATAGGCCTCCAGATAGCGGGCCGCCCCGGTGAGGATGAGACTGTGATGAAGGTGGCCCACGCCTATGAGCAAGCCAACCAGTGGCATACCAGGCGGCCTCCCATCTAGCCATTCCTGAGAGGGTCTCTGTGGCTAGCGGTCAGTGGCCGGTGGTCAGGGGCCCTCCCGACTCCGTATGCACCGCTTGTTCAGATGTTCCCTAACAAGGTATGGGCACACTTCCTCGCCCGTCGAGACGCGTGATGCACATTAAACAAGTATTCGTGTCCGGCCCATAGGCTCTTTGGTAGACTTGAGTTAGCTCACGGGCCTGATTTCCACCTTGTAAAACTCAATTTGCATCACGCGTTCATGGGAGAGGGGGCATGGACTCCCGCTTTCGCGGGAGAGCCACTGACCGCCGGCCACGGGTTAAGGGCGCGGGACTTATTTAGAGTATCCTTAATGGGTATCCCAATACGTAGGGGCAACCCTTGTAGTTGCCCCTACAAACGCATGATGCACATTAAACAAGCAGCGGGGCCGGACGCCAAGGGCAATAGCTATTG
This sequence comes from Dehalococcoidia bacterium, assembly GCA_965197405.1. GTDB lineage: Bacteria > Chloroflexota > Dehalococcoidia > Lucifugimonadales > JAGWBF01. Next base: position 1,208,965 of record OZ240206.1, read on the forward strand.
CAGTTCAGGGCAGTTCACGCCAGCCCCTGCACCGCCTCCACGACCTTGCTGACCTCCTCCTCGGTGTTGAAGAAGTGCAGGGACACCCGGATGCCGGGAGGGTAAGCCACCGAGCGGGCCACTATCCGGTGACGGTCCCACAGGCTGGCGGCGACGACTTGGGGGTCCATCCCATCAATGCTGAAGGAGACCAGGCCGGAGGAGGTCTGCCTATCCTGGGGTGAGAGGACCTTGACGCCCGGTATCTCCCGCAATGCCTGCTTCAGGGATGTGGCGAGGTCCAGGTTGCGGCCCTCAATCTCCGCCACCCCGATTTCCTGGATGAACCGGATGGATTCCAGCATACCCGCCCGCAGGGGGGCGCTGGACGAGGTGATGAGGAACTTGTCGATGGAATCGGTGTTCGCCTCGAAGCGGTAGGGTTCCTCATAGGTGAGAGATGCCCTGCCGGCCACCTTCACCGGCTCCAGCCGGGGAATCATATCTTTGCGGACGTACAGCGCCCCCGTCCCCTCGTATCCCAGCAGCCACTTCTGTCCAGGGATGGAGTAGAAGTCGCAGTCTATATCCTTCATGTCCAGGGAGATGTGGCCCGCCGTCTGCGCCCCGTCCAGGAGCATCAGGATGCCCCGGTCCCTGGTCAGCTTGCGTATCTCCTTCACCGGCATCCGCAGGCCGCAGGAGTACTCGATGTGACTGAGAAAGACCAGCCGCGTGCGCTCCGTGAGGGCAGCCTCTATCTTGCCGAGGATGCCGTCCTGGGCCTCGTCCGTCGCGATGGGGAGCACTTTGACCACCACGCCGTGGCGTCGCTGCTGGTAGTAGCTGGGCACCAGGACAGAGCTATGCTCCAGGTCACAGGTGATAATCTCGTCCCCCTCGCGCCAGGGAAGCCCGTTGACGACGATGTTCAGCCCCTCCGTGGTGTTCTCCGTCAAGCACACCTCTTCGGTCGAGGCGTTGATGAGGCGCGCCACGGCCTCGCGCAGCCCGACCTGGACCACGCGCCCGCTTTCGAGGACTTCGGGAGTCGTGGGTCCCTGCTCCATCTCGTAGTCCAGGTGTTCTCTGACGGCCTTTGCCACCGAGAGGGGGGAGGGACCCGACCACCCAGTGTTCGTGTAGACCATCCTCTGGCAGACGGGGATTTGCTCCCTCAAGCGTGCAACATCCATAACGGTGGTACACCCCCTAGCTAGAATGTGAAGTATTACGGGTGGACTATCCCTTCCTGACGAATTTCACCACCCGCCGGCCCCTGCCCCACTCTCCCGGCTGCACGACGTACAGGTCGTGATGGGAGTCGGCCCATATTCCGTGGCACGACGAGTGTATTTGCGAGCCCCACTGGGCCAGGCGCTCCCCGTCCAGGGTCAGGACGCTCACCAGACCGCCGTTGTGCTCCGGGATGTAGACCACGTTCTCGTCGTCCACGTAAAAGCAGGCAGGGCCGATCAGATGGGTCGGCCAGGTGGTGATGTACTCCCCCTCCTGGGTAAAGGCCTGGACGCGGTCGTTCTCCCTGTCGGCCACCATGACGCGGCCGTCCTTGTCAATCCATACGCCGTGGGGGAGGTTGAACTGCCCCGGCCCGCTGCCGGGTTCGCCCCAAGAAAGGAGCAACTCGCCCTGGGGAGAAAACTTGTGGACCCGGCAGTTGGCGTAGCCGTCGGCCACGAAGATGTCCCCCGAGGGCGTTATGGCTATGCCTGCGGGCATATTGAAAGGCTCGCCCCCGTGGGTCACGTTCTTGTATGCGTTGGAGCTAAAGTCCGCGGGGTCTACACCGGTGTCGGAACGGTGGCCCTTCGTGCCTATGGTCATAAGAGGCTCCCCGCCGGGGGTGAGCTTCATCACCTGGCCGGCGTCCCGGTCTACCAGCCAGACGTTGTCCTCCCTGTCTATGAGAATAGCGTGGGCGAAGGTGATGAGTCCCTTGCCCCAGGAAGACAGGTAGTTGCCCTCGCGGTCGAAGATGACGATAGGATGCTCCGGCGACCTGTTGAAGACGAAGACCCTGTCCTGGGAATCAATGGCCACCGCCGCCGCAGGCATTTCCCAGCCTTCGGGAAGGCGGGCCCACTCCTCGTTCACCTCATACGTGTATTTGTCGCTGCCCACTGTTGTCGCCATGTTTTGGCCTCCTCTTCGTTTAGGTCTTTTCGGCTCGATTTGCCTGTCGTGCGCTAAGAACGCCAGCCCTCAAGCCTGGTCAGGCAATGGCTTGTTGAGCGATGCGCTCCAGCTGGGCCAGCGCTTCCTTTTCCGGCTCCGCATCCACCCTGACCACCGCTCCGTCAACCCCCGCATCCTCCAGGGCGCTCAACATGCCGAGGTCGGAGTCGTACATGGCATAGGCGAGCACCTCTATGGAGCCGGGGTCCCGCCCGGCCTTGGCGGCTAGCTCGTTGAGGGTGTCCCTGCCGCGCTTTACCTCCTCGGGGTCCGACCCGCTTGGAATCCAGCCGTTGCCGTATGCCACTGTCCGCTTGAACACGTTCCTGGCGTTGCCGCCGAGGTAGATGGGCGGATGGGGTTTCTGGACCGGCTTCGGGAAGGACCTGACCAGGGGAAAGTCATAGTATTCGCCGTGGTACTCGGCCTCGTCCCTGGTCCATAGCTCCTTCATCGCCTCGATAGCCTCGCGGGTCTGGGTCCAGCGATGGGAGAAGTTGCCGCCCAGAATCTCCAGCTCTTCCTTATGCCAGCCCGCGCCGATGCCGAAGAGGAACCGGCCGCCGGAGAGGTAATCGAGGGTGGCAATCTCCTTGGCCGTGACCAGGGGGTTGCGCTCGGGGACCAGGATAATCCCCGTCCCCAGCCTCAGGTTCTTCGTCACGGCAGAGGCCCTTGCCAGCACGACGAAGGGGTCCACGAACCAGCTATAGGAATCGGGGATGATGCCATCGGGAGACCCGGGGAAGGGCGAGGTGGTTGCCACCGGCATGACGGGGTGCTCGCCGACCCAAAGGGAGTCGAAGCCCAACTTCTCGGCCCTCCTGGCCACCACCGCCACATCCACGGGATTGTGTGTGGGGAACATGAGAATTCCGATTTTCATTGTCGCCTCCTCAAGCAGTCTGGGTTGTGGTCAACGGGTCAAGGGGAATGCGGGCGCATCCCGCTACGCGTACAAAGCGTAGTGTAGCAAAAAGCCGCCTCCAGAGCAATTTGCTCCGTTGACAGGTCGAGGGATAAGGAGTATCGTCTTGAATAAGAGTCATTATGACCTGCTAATGTTTAATAGGGTATCTAATAAGTCCTCGTAGCCTGTCGCCTTGTCTGCGCCCAGACAGGACAGTCGGGGACGACGCAAATGTGTCACTCCGAACGGAGCGAAGCGGAGTGAGGAATCTCAGACGCGGGCCTATTCGAGAGCATGGATTTTAGATTCCTCGCCGCGCTCGGAATGACAGGGGTCGCATCTGGTTTTTAGACACCCACTGAGGCGGAGACCAGAGCGGGGGAGCAGATTGGTAGCCACCGACCGGATAGCAACGATATTCACCGATGCCCGGACGGTCCACGCCAACGCCTTGGAGCGATCGGAGCAGGGAGACATACGAGACGCCGCCGAGAAAGCCTGGTGCGCTACCAAGCGGGCCACTGATGCGCTGGTACTGGCACGGACGGAGCAGGAACCGCAGAAGTCACCTGATACATCCAAGGAGTTGAGAAAGTTAGCCCTGCAGGACCAGCGAATGGATGGACTGGTAAACCATTATCTCGCCTGTCGGGATGTGTTACACGGTGATTGTTTCTATCTCGGACTGTGTAAACCCGTCGAGGACACGGAACGGCGGATAAGGGAGACCGCCCTTTACATCCGGGACGCGGAGGCCTTGGCCCAATCGTAGGCAGTGATGGCAATACTGGAAGAGCGACATTATCGAGAACAGAGCAGGATATTCCTGGCACAAGCGCAAGGAGAGAGCGAGCAGGGAGACCTGCGCCAAGCCTCGGAGAAAGGCTGGGGAGCTGCAGCCCAAATTGTCAAAGCAGTGGCCGAATCCAAGGGTTGGGACCATAGAAGTCACCGGTTATTGAACGAAGCAGTTTCCAAGCTGGGCACAGAGACCGGGGACCCGCAAATCCGGCTACTCTTTAACAGTGCCAGTGCACTGCACGCCAATTTTTACGAAGGCGGGATGGGATACACTGATGTCAGCGACTCTCTGGACCAGGTGTCCGAGTTTGTAGATAAGGTTGAAGCCCTGCTCTCCTAAAGGGTATGCTGCTGTCAATCTCGCTGTGTAGGATTGTATACAATTCCCATTCAATCACTTAAAGGATAAGGAGGGGAAGGTATGGCAGGCAACGATATAGCGCTGATGGCCCACCTCATGCGCCGCGCGGGATTTGGAGCGCCATACGAAGAGATAGAGGCGCGGGCCTCCAGGGGGTACGAGGCGACGGTTGAGGAGCTGCTGCGTTTCGAGGAGCAGCCGGACCTGGAAATGGACGTGCTCCAGCGATATTTCACGGACTGGAAGGACCTGATAGCCCTCGAGGTCAACCAGGCCTACTGGACCTACCGGATGATTAACACCAGACGCCCGCTACAGGAGAAGATGGCCCTTTTCTGGCATGGCATCCTTTGTACGGGTAACTCGAAGTGCGAGCACGGCCGGCAGGTGCAGCTCCAGTTGGATATGTTCCGCCGCCACGGGACCGGGAGCCTCCCCGACCTGCTGCTGGAGCTGTCCAGGGACCCGGCGATGGTCTTCTACCTGGACAACTGCATGAGTCACAAGGACGCCATCAACGAGAACTATGGCCGGGAGCTGCTGGAGCTGTTCTCTATGGGCGTGGGCATGGACGGGCGTCCCAACTACACCGAGGAGGACGTGAAGGTCTGCGCACGCGCCTTCACCGGCTGGACCATCTCCAACGCAGTGCCGCGCTACCCCTATGGACGCTACGAGTCCCAGTTTATCTACAACTCCTATGACCACGACGACAGCGAGAAGACTTTCCTGGGTGAGACGGGGCGCTGGGACGGTCAGGACGTGATAAACATCATCGCCAAACAGCCCGGCACCGCAAGGTTCATATCAAGGCACCTGTATAACTTCTTCGTCGCCGATGAGCCTCAGGTCCCGGCCTGGCAGGACACTCCTCCAAGGGACCCGGAGGCAATCAAAGCCCTCGAAGATGAGTACTTCCGCTCCAACTACAACATCGGCTCCATGCTGCGGGTCCTGTTCAACTCCGACTCCTTCAAGAACGCCCGCTTCGCCAAGGTGAAAAGCCCCGCCGAGACGGTGATAGGAACCATGCGACTGGTGGGCGATTTCAACTCTCCCAGGCCTGGCCTGCATCCCATAGCTATGGAGATACGGTACATGGGCCAGGACCTGATGAACCCTCCCACAGTGGAGGGCTGGCATACCGGCAAGGAGTGGATAGACAGCGGCACACTGGTGGAGCGGATTAACTTCTCCGCCGACCAGGTCGGCAACACGGACCTCCCCGGCGTCCAGGCCATCATCAGCAGGTTGAGCGCCGAGGAGTCAACCATGTCGCCGGAGCGTCTGGTGGGCCGCTGTCTGGATATGCTCGGCAGCTACGAGCTGGCGGATGATACCCACGGCAAGCTGGTGGCCCATGCCCAGAGGGAAGGCGAGATACGCACCGGCACGGAGGACTTCGCCCGGAGAGTGGGGCAGATGCTCCAGCTGATAGTGGCTACACAGGAATACCAATTCGCCTAGAGGCACTAGAGACAGAGGAGGAGAGAGCATGACTTCCGGCAAAAAAGACCCGGTGCTGGTGGTCCTTCAGCTGTCGGGGGGCAACGACGCCCTGAATACTATAATCCCGTACAGTGACCCCCTGTACATGGACAACAGGCCGGTGGTGAGAATCGCCGAAGACCAGGTGCTGCCCATCAACGACCGCATCGGTTTCAACCCGGCTATGGGGCCGATCAAGAGGCTCTACGACGAGGGGAAGGTAGCCATCATCCAGGGCATAGGCTATCCCAATCCCAACCGCTCCCATTTCCGCTCCATGGACATCTGGCACACCTGCGAGCCGGAGAAGGTGGGCACCGAGGGTTGGCTTGGCAGGGCCATCAATGTGATGGACCCCAACAAGGAGAATGTGCTGACGGGCGTGAACTTTGGCCGCGGCCTCCCCAGGTCCCTGGCTGCGCCGGGGGTCCCCGTGGCCTCGGTAGGCAACCTGGAGACCTACGGCGTATTGACGGGCATCGAGGGAGAGGACCAGAGAGCAGACGCTCTGGACGTGTTCTCCAACATCTACTCTCCCATGATAGGCAGAGGCATGGTCATAGACTACCTGTCCCAGACGGGCATGGACGCCCTGAAGGGGGCCGACATCCTCAGCACGGCGCCCGCGATGTACTCGTCCACTGTGGAGTACGGCGGTGACACCGTGGCCCAGTACATGAGGAATATAGCCCAGGTGCACCTGGCCGAGCTGGGGACCAGGGCGCTGTATACCACCGCCCCCTACAACAGCTTTGACACCCACGCCGGGCAGATGGCCGCCCACGCCCGGCTGTGGACCGACGTGTCCAACGCGGTGAGCGACTTCTACGACGACCTGAAGGAGCACAACGCCGGCGATAACGTCGTGCTCCTGGTGTTCACCGAGTTCGGCAGGCGGGTGCACGACAACGGCTCCGGGACGGACCACGGCTCGGGAGGTATAGCCTTCGTGGTCGGCGACGCGGTGAAGGGCGGGCTATACGGCGAGTATCCCTCCCTGGAGCCGAGCAGCCTGCTGGAAGGCGACCTCCGCTACAACAACGATTTCCGGGGCACATACGCCACCCTGCTGGAGAGGTGGATGGGACTGGACTCCAGGCCTATAGTGGGGGGCGCGTTCGAGCAGATTGACTTCATCTAGCCGAAGAAGAGGACCGCTACAGGGTCTCCTCATTCTCGACGTTAGGTGAATACAGACCTGCCCCTGCCAGGCAGGGGCAGCAGGCAGGCTCCCCCAGCGTGTCATTCTGAGGAGCGGAGCGACGAAGAATCTAAAATGCCTCACGAGCAAAACTACACGGAGGAAAAGGATTTTAGACCCTTCGCTATTGCTCAGGGTGACAATGAAACAACTCTACGGACCTCCAAGCGTACCATAGGAGGCCAGGCGTATCGGGACGTGACTGGGTCTACTCTCTCTGGGGTAGGCCCAGGGTTCAAGGCTGTAGAAAACCTGCACTCTGTGAGGTGAAAATGACTACTCAGGTCCCACCCGTATCCTTCCAGTACAGCCACACCATCGGTCGCGGCGAGTTCGTAGGGCCGGGGTTCCGCAATCCCGTAGCTATGGCGCTGGGCGAGGGAGGCTTGATGTACGTGGTGAACCGTTCCTACGAGTACCGGCCCGACGGAAAGCGGGTCACCATCTGCTCGGTAGAGGAAGACTACATCGGGGAGTTCGCCAGGGGCGTCACCACCGCCGGCGATACGGAGCTGTCCGCCGCCGATGGCTCCCTGATTTGGCCCACCTCCATCGCCATTGACAGGGATGGGAATGTCTACGTGGCCGATGAGTGGCTCAACCGGATCTCCATCTTCACCAGGGACGGGGACTGGATAGGCAAATGGGGGACGCCGGGGAATGGAGACGGCGAAATCAACCGCCCGTCCGGGCTGGCTTTCGACAAGGACGATAACCTCTACCTGGTGGACAGCCTGAACAGCCGCATCCAGAAGCTCACCAAGGACGGGGGCTTCCTGTCCAAGTGGGGCAGGGAGGGCACCGGCGATGGCGAGTTCAACATGCCCTGGGGCATCACCATAGACGATGACGGCAATGTGTACGTGGCCGACTGGCGCAACGACCGCATCCAGAAGTTCAGCGCCGACGGCCAGTACCTCATGAAGTTTGGCGCTTCCGGAACGGGGGATGGCGAGTTCAACCGCCCCACCGGAGTCGCCGTGGACAGGGACGGGGTTATCTACGTGACCGACTGGGGCAACGATAGGCTTCAGATATGCGCCGCCGACGGCAGCTTTATCGCGCAGCTCACCGGCGATGCGACCATCTCCAAGTGGGGCAAGGACAAGCTGGACGCGAACCCCGAGATGTGGGAAGAGCGTCAGATGGCCCAGGGCTTGGAGCGCGAGAAGGTGTTCTGGGGGCCGGTGGCCGTAGAGATTGACGACGAAGGCAGGATTTTTGTGGTCGAATCCGCCCGGTCCCGTATCCAGGTTTACCGGAAGCAAGCGCCCTACTTCTTCGGGGGCCGCCTGTGAACCAGGGTCGTTTCATTGTCACCCCGAGCGGAGCGAGGGGTCTAAAGTCCCTTCCCTCGGTGCCGTCCTGCTCGTGGGAATTTTAGATTCTTCGTCGCTCCGCTCCTCAGAATGATACGCGGTAGGGGCCTGCCTGCAGCAGGCAGGTCTGTATGCATCTAGCGTTGAGAATGAAACAACCCCGGCATGTGAACGGCCCTGGAAGTAAATCTTAATGAGGTAGAGCCTAATCAGGAGATATAGTTGTGACTCAACAGGAATTAGCGGACAGATTGAAGCGTTGGGGCATCCGGCTCACGCCCCAACGCCTGGCCATCGCCGAAGTGGTCATTAACTCCAGCGACCACCCGTCGGTGCAGCAGATTTACGAGCGCGTCAGCGAGAAATTCCCCTACATCACCCTGGCCACCGTCTACTCCACCCTGGCCGTCCTGGAGAAGAACGGGCTGGTACAGGAGTTGCCTTTCCAGAAGCTGTCCAGGTACGACGCTAACCTGGCCCCCCACACCAACCTGGTGTGCGTATCCTGCGGCGCGGTTATGGATACGGAGATAGGCCAGGACAAGATCGCTCGACTGAGGGATGAGCTGAATAATAAGGCCGAGTTCGAGATCGCTTCCCAACGGGTGGACTTTTACGGCTGGTGCCCCCAGTGCGCCGGACAGGCCCACGAGGAGACCGGCGCCCAGGTCTCCTCCTAACAGCTTGAGGCGGCGCGTCCCGGCGCTACTCTAGCTCCGGAAGCACGTTGACATCGGAGACCTCCTGCCAGGACCCGGTGAAGGCCTCGGTGCCCATCTTCGCCCGCAGGCCGGAGAGGTGTTTCCTGGCCTGTTCGAGGAGGGGTAGCTGATGGGCTGCGGCTATCTCGTAGATATGGGCCACGTACCAGACGGCGTGGGGGTAGTTGCGCCGCTGGTCGGCGAGCAATCCCAGTTGGCCCCAGGTATTGGCGGCGACCACTTCGTCGCCGCGTCGGACGAGTATTTCAAGGGCCTTCTGGTACCATCCCTCGGCCTCGCCGTACCGTTTCTGGGCATGGGCGACCACGCCCAGGTGGTGGTAGGTATCGGCTATAGCGGACTCGTTTCCCACCATCTCATAAGCCTCAAGGGCCTGGTCGAGCCATCCCTGGGCCGCTTCGTACTCGTACCTGTGCAGGGCGATCAACCCAATCTGGTAACAGTCGGCGGCCCCGCCAACCTCATCCTCCAGCTCCTCGTAGACCAGCAGCGCCCTCTGGTACCACCCCATCGCCTCCTCATAGTCGTAATGGGTCTGGGCTATCAGTCCCAGCCTATGGTATATCGCCGCCTCGCTGCTCCTGTCCCCCGTGTGCTCGTAGGCTATTCTCGCTCTCTGGTACCACTCGAAAGCATCCTGGAAATTGTAACGCGCCTCGGCCAACAAGCCCAACTGATAGCATTCGTTGGCGGACTCGCCCTCGTCCTCCAGCCGCTCCCTGCTCTCCAGCGCCATGCGATGCCACGCCTCGGCCTCTTCGTAGCGATGGCGGGACTGGTCTATCAGCCCTAGCTGGTGGTATGCGTCTGCGCTCCCGGCTTCGTTTCCCAGGGTCTCGTTAATCCGCATGGCCTTCCTGTACAGACCCTCGGCCTCACGATACTGGCCCCTTCCCTGGGCTATCAGCCCCAGGCTGTGGTAGACCGAGGCTGTTCGCAGCTGGGCGTCGGGCGAGTCCGACGCCTCAAGGTGCTTCAGCACCGCATAGCATATTCCCTCGGCCCTGTCCATCTCCAGCCGGTCAATGGACTCGCTAATCTCCGTCGCCTGGAGGTACATCCAGAGCTCTATAGCGCCCCGCTGCTCCGCCTGGTCCGCATCAAGGCCTATGTGGGACAGCACGAGTCCCCTGAGACGGCGCAGTTCAAGGACGCGCTCCTGCATCTTGTAGACCTGGCCCAGGGGTTGGAGAACAAGCTGGACGTTGTCCCACTGCCCGCTTGTCTCGGCGAGGCGCAGTGCCCTGAGCAGGTTGGCTTCCTCCGCCAGGACGCCGGTCACGGTGGACTCGGACTCCTCGGACGCCAGGTTTTCGAGGAAGTAGTCCCCGAGGTCTGAATAGACCCGGACGAACTCCTGGGCGAGGGTGTCTATCTGAGAGAGGGTAAGACGAAGGTCAAGCTGCCGTGCCAGGAAGGACGGCACGGCCGGTGGAATCAGGTAGACGCTGGGGGATATGGAGTCCAGGATGCCATAGTCGCGGGCCTCCCTCAGAAAAGTGCGGCACGCCCCCCACCCCATCTCTTCGCCCATGACCGATACGTACGCTTCCCCCTGGGTCATGAAGGTGAGTACATCCAGAAGCACCCGTTGCTGGAAGAGGGCCAGGAAGGGCAGGTGCGCCCTGGCCCGGGGGGATAAACAGGAAAAGGAGCAGGACAGAGCGGCGTCCGCAAGCTCCGTCTCTCCAATGCCATCTTGCCCAAATTGCCGGAGGAACCGGGACAACTCCGAGGGGGTGTGGCGATTCAGGTGTGGGAGTACCACTCGCATAGCCATCGGGTTGCCCTGGAGGAGTCGTGCCAACTCCGGGTATTCAGGCTCCAACTCTGCCGTATCTGCCACATCTGCCGCGTTGACGCCGGCCTCATCGAGGACCAGCCCTGCCAGCTGCGCGGCGTCCTCCTCGCTGAGGCCCCTCAGCGCCTGGTGCCTGCACTCTACCATGTAGGGGAGCCTGGCGTCGTCAATCAGGGCCTTGCCGCGGCCGGTGATGAGGACGCGCCCCGCCCCACCACTGATTTCCCGCCCGTCGTTGATTTCCCGAAGGAGGTCCACCAGCTCCTGGATTTCCCCATCGTCAAGATACTCAAAAGCGTTGTCAAAGTCGTCCCAAACCAGGAGACAGGGATTGGTTCGCAGATAGTCCACGGTCCAACGGCGCTGCTCCTCCAGGGAAAGGCGGGCAAAGGTTATCCCGCGAAGGGTGGTTCCTATCTCGTGCAGCAGGCGGGGCAGCCCCGCTCCGTGATGAAAGGATATGAAGAGCGCGCCGCCCTCTGCTTCCCCGCTATCCACCAACCGCCGGGCGAACTCGCAGGCCAGGTCGGTCTTGCCCACTCCCGCCGGGCCCGTCAGGAGGACGATGGAGGCCTGCCGGAAGGCGCGCTCCAGCCTCGTCATCTCGACCTCGCGCCCCACGAAGCCGTACTTCCCCTGGGGTGGCAGGTCTACTACAGGTCCCGCTTTCGCCTCTGTGTTCTCTGGCAGCATCCGGTGTCAGACTCCTATCTGGCCCCGGTCAGCCGAGGGGCCTTTCAATTGTCACCCCGAGCGGAGCGAGGGGTCTAAAGACCTGGCTGACTGTGGTCTCGTTCTGGCCGGTAACGCCTTGATTCCGGTTTTTGTTAGGCGCCATTTTAGATTCCTCACTCCGCTTCGCTGCGTTCGGAATGACACGCGCGGCGGGGGCTTGCATTCACTCCTGCCTGGCGGCAGATAGGTAGCATTGAGAATCAAACGACCCTGCGGTCAGTCGAGGGGGAGCTGACCGGCAGCTTGAGATTCCTCAGTATAACACAGGCGATTACTATACATCCTGCCAGGCTCAGCACGGCGGCGGGCTGGCCCAGACCCATCTCCACGGATATAAAGGCCCACATAAAGGGACCGATGACCCGGCCCAGCTTGCCCACTGTGCTGTGCAGCCCAAAGAACTCTCCCAGGTATTGTGGGGGCGAAAAGATAACCAGAAAAGGCCGGTCCGCCGTAAAGACCGCTGCCATCATCACTCCCGTGAAGCATCCCACTATCCACCATACATAGCTTGGCAGGGACAACCACGCGATCGCTACGGTTAACAGGAGCAGCCCTATCCACGACAGCAGCCCGATGCTGATCACACGTTTTGGCCCGATGCGGTCTACCATCCTTCCCCAAAAGATGCCGCTGGGGATGGCGATGGATATGCCTGCCAGAAGGACGAGCTGTATCTCTCTATCGGTCAGAGATACTGTTTGGGAGGCGTAGACGACGGCAAAGACCGTTGCGGTAGAGATGCCCAGGGCATAGAAGAACCGGACCACAAGGAAGGAGAGCAGGCCGGGGAACTGGCGGTGGTTTCTCAGGGTGATGTTTAGCTGATGGAAGGTCCGGCTGACCTTATCGAGGACGTTCGATTCCGGCACATCTCGCGGGCGCTCTTTGAGAAGGAGGAAAATAGGCAGGGAGAAGAGGAGGAAGAGGACTGCGCTGACGCGAAAGATGAGTTCGTACCCCCGGGGTTCGGGGAGAAACTCGGTGGAAAGCATGGCGACTGCCACCGCAACGAAAGCCCCCAAGTACCCGATGCCCACTCCCATACCGGCTATCTTGCCTCGATTCCCCTCCGTGCTGACCTCCGTCAGCAGAGCGTTGTAGGGGACGGTGCCCAGCTCCATGGCGCCCATTGCCAGGGCGAAAAGGCCCAGCGAAATCATCAGACCGGGAAAGCCCAGCAGAAGGGTAGCGCAGACGCAGATCAGGGTGGTGGCGATGAGGAGGGGTATCCTGCGCCTGGCTTGATCGGAGAGGGCCCCCATAACGGGCGATAGTATCGTCACTATAGCCATGGTGACGGCCAGGGTGTAGCCCAGAGTGGCGTCATCCCCCTTCATCCCCTTGACAACCCATAGAGGAAACCCAAACCCAACGACGCCGGTCCAGAAGGTTGTGTTGGCTATGTCATAGGTTATCCAAGCGCCGACCGCCCTGCGCCTTGGCTGTACTTCGCTCAAATTTCTGTGCTCCGGACCGCGGGGATATTAGCCATAGGGGGCTGGGGGGGGCAAAGCTATCTCCTCGTGTGCTTTGCCCCTGCGGTGTACCATCTCTATGGTGGACCGTTACGCCGCCGGAAGTGCAGGGAAGGGGCCTCCGACTTTGCGGCGAACTCGACATGCAGCAGCCCGCTTTGCGAGCTGACCCTTCCAATCTCAGCGCCCTCGGCCCGCACGTCCAGCTCATCTAACCCTGGGGGCGTATATACGGCCAGGGTATACAGGCTCTCGCGAGAGGGCGGCCCGTTATCCGATGATGAAAGGGCCGACGACGAAAAGGGCAGGCGCAGGTTGACGGCGACCTCCCCGACGTTATTTACGTCCACACCGGCGACCTGCCGGCCGGAGGCCGTGATGTATTTGTCCGGGAATCCGAGGAGGTAGAGATCCCCGACGTGGGGCGGTATGACGTAGTAGTGACCTCGGGCCGGCTCCAGGTCTCCCGCCAGGGTGCCGGTATGCCGCATCCTGGCGCTGAAATAGTCGTACACGGCCGGGTCGCGCCTTCCGCAAAGCTCCCGGAGGTCCAGCTCGTAGTGGGCATTGCCGTCACCCACGTTGAACGCTGCCAGGTACACCCACCTGAAGGCTCCAACCGTGGCGGTGGTGTAGAAGGCCAGCACGTCGGACTGGAGCGTACTCACCACTGGGAAGGGCGGGTGGTCGGGCCTGGAGGTTCTCCCATCGGGAAAGCAGAGCTTCTTGACTATCTCCACGTCAATGAAGCCGGCCTTGTCGCCGATAGCCACCACCCCCGCGCTCATGGCCCGGAGCAGGGCCTCGTACTCCGCGTTGGGCTCCGCGAAGCCCTCGGGGTGGTCCCCGTTGGTGAGGAACACGTCGAAGGAGGGGCACAGAGCCAGGCTGTGGGCCAGCAGCGAGAGCAGTACGTTGTGCCGGATACTCTGTTGCAGGGGCAGGAAGTTCCGGACTTGCCCCGTGACTCTCAGGTTCTCCACCTGGTTTGTCTGGTGGTTCATGTAGTCCGAATGGGTCCTGACGGCGATGATATTCCGGTGCCTGGCGGAGGCCATGTAGTGGCCCGTGGTGGGCATACACATCATCATGACCATACCCTCGTCGCCAAAGGCGCCGGAAAGGTTGTCGAACCACCGGTCGGCGTTCCCTATGCCGTTTTTCATGGACCTGGAGTTCTGCAGCTGAGTCCGCAGGAAATCGGGCCAGATGCCGAAAGCGCCCGACTCCTTGAAGTCCCTGGCCAGTCCCGCGTAGAACTCCCGCTCCAGGGGGTACGCGGAGGACCGGTCCACCGCGAACTCGTGGCGGCCAATGTAGTCGTTGGGGGACTCGAAGGCGGACATATGAAGGAGGTAGGGCACTCCGGTTTCCTGGTGGACCGGGCCGAGGCCCCTGGGATATTTCCCGGCGTCTGGCGTGTAGTTCCTCGCGAATCCAACGTGGTCGTAGTTGTACCACAGGTCCAGCCCGAAGTAGCGGGCGGGTATCTCGCCATCCTTGAAGTACGCGGCCAACTCCTGCAAGGTCTTCTCGTCCACCTGCCTGAATAGCTCGGTATAGTACCCACCGAAGCAGTTCCAGAAGCCGATGCTTCCGACGAGGGGGTTGTCCACCGGGACGGCCCTCTCCTTGCCGCCGGCTTCCAGCAGCCAGTCGCCCCATCTGGTCATGGTCTCGGTCACGCCCTCGCCGAAGACAAGGGCGGTGCTGGTGGTGGTACCCTTTGGGAGCGTGTCAATTGACCCGTGCAATCCCCTGGCGACGCCCATTCCGGAAGGAGTCTCGATAACCCTGAGAGGGCTTATCAGTAGGTGGTTAAAGGGAGAGACCACCAGCGTCCTGCCCTCATCGTCGTACACCGCCAGGGGAGCGAAGGGCTTTTCCGCGGTGGTGTGCAGGTCCTCCCTCGGGGCGAAGCCGGCCATGAGCAGCTTCGACGGTATGTCGGATACCCCCCGCCCCGTGATTGCTTCGGGGAAATGCCCCACGTCTCTTGAGCTTTCCGTCGCCATGAGACCCAGGGTGTAGGCGAGGAAGTTGAAGTCCTTCGGGAAGAGCAGCACCGGGGAGTTGAAGGTGGTGTTGTAAAAGCTGTCCTCCAGATAGGCCCCTCTTATGTCCTCCAGCACGCTAGTCTCGACGAGCAGCCGCGAGCCGGCGTAGGCTTTTATTTGCTGCCGGATATGGGGAATATGAGGGGCGTCTTCCCCCTCTGCGTCCGGCATGGTATAGGTCAGGGCCACGTAGCTATATTCGCCCAGCCTGTCCCGGCCCGACCCCTCCCGCTCGTCCAGCAGCTTCAGGGACCGGTCGAAGGTCCAGGACCAGCTGCCTTTGATGGGCAGCCCAATCCCCAGGTCGCTGATGAACTCCTCTCCGGCGTAGGCAATGCTGACCCCGCCGCCCGTCCGGTTGACTGAGATGTTGCCTGTGTTCACTAGGCGCATCTCCTGTACTTCAGGAGCCGCTGCCCCTCCAGGTTCTGGTTTATGTAGAGATCGCCGTGGGAGTCCACCCAGATGGCGTGGGCGCCGGCGTCGGTGGGTCCGGGCCAGCGAGACAGGACCTCGCCCTCGATGGTCAGTATGCTCACGAAAGCGTCCAGCTCCACGACGTAGACCGTCTCATCGGCGTCTATGAATATGTCGCACGGGCGAGCCAGGTCAGTCCACTGGGCGAGGAACTCCCCATCGAGGCTGAATATCTGGATGCGGTTGTTCTCCCGGTCGGCCACGAGGACGCGCCCGTCGGTGTGCACCCATACGCCGTGGGGAACGTGGAACTCGCCCGGGCCGGTCTTGCCCGGCGCTCCCCAGGAAAACAGGAGACTTCCGTCGGGGGTGAACTTGTGCACCCGCGCGTTGCCGTAGCCATCGGAGATATATAGCTCTCCCGAGGGCGACAGGGCCACGTCGCTGGGCCTGTTGAAGGGGCCGGCGGCGCGTGCCACCGTATCCAGGTAATCTCCGGACCACCCCGTATCCGAGGGGCCGTCCCAGGTCCCCAGGGTCATCAGGAGATTGCCCTCCGGGCTGTACTTCAGGACCACGTGGGAGTTCTTGACGGGCATGTAGAGATTGCCGTCGCCGTCTATATACATGCCGTGGGAGTCCGTCAGGACGCCTTCACCCCACGAAGCAAGGAAATTGCCCTCCCGGTCAAGGACAATCAGCGGGTGGTCGCTGCGGTTGAATAGGTAGACTCTGTCGCGGGCATCGGTGACTATTGCCGTCTGGCCCAGGGTCCAGCCCTCCGGGAGCTTGCCCCAGCCTTCCACCAACTCATAGGTATACCTGCCAGCGCCGACTGTTGCCATATCACTCCTCCCCTAGACCAACCTGAGGTCAATATAAAGGGTGGTGATGGCTCCGTCAAGGGGAGTTGACCCGGCGGACCGGGAAAGGCCCAGGGTCTTTCCATTCTCTGCGCTCATCGAATACAGGCCCCCGCCATGTGTCATTCCGAAACGGAGCGAAGCGGAGTGAGGAATCTAAGAAGCCTGTCCTGAAAAGCGTATTTCCTAGATTCCTCGCTGCGCTCGGAATGACACGAGAGGGGTTGCGGGCGATGCGATGCGTGGCCTGCCTGCCGCCAGGCAAGGACGACTCGGGGAAAACCCAACTACCCAAATTGGAGCGATACCAGGAAAGGCCGGGTTGCGCTGGTAGGAGCGCGAAAGAAAGGTTAAACTGGATACATGACCTCCGGCCACCCTATCCAACGAAGACGTATATATCGCGGGAAATAGAGAAGCGAGGTGCCATGACTACTTCCGATGAGCGTTTCCAGAAGGGACTAGAGATGCGTGCCAGGCTGGCCGGCGGCGCGGATGGTGAAGATGGGACATTCAATGCACCAGTCCCTGCCGCCTATACGCTGGCCCCGGATATGTACCGCATCTCTACAGAGTGTCTTTATGGCTCTATCTGGAGCCGTCCCGGTCTGGACATCAAGTACCGTGTCATGGCCTCATTGACGGCGATGGCGGTGCAGCGTGTCGGACCCCAGGTGCGGGCGCACATACACAACGCCCTCAACGTGGGCCTGACTCCGGGGGAAATCGTGGAAATACTGATGATGGACGCCTTCTACGGCGGCCTGCCGGCATTCTACAATGCCCTGGCCGTGGCCAAGGAGGTCTTCGAGGAAAGAAAGGCCAGCTTCACCCCTCCGGAAATCTTCGATACGTCCGTGAGGCCGGAGGCCCTGTACGAGATGGGCCTTGCCAAGCACGGAGAGCTGATGCCCGACGTGTTCGGCTACTACTCGGTGGAGCCTACCGAGGAGGAGCACGAGCTGGACTTGCTGATGAACGAGTACCTGTGGGGAGCGATCTGGACGCGCCCCGGCCTGGATATGAAAAGCCGGATTGTCTGCGCCCTCGCGGCTATGGTGGTGCAGGGGCGCTACGACCAGTTCATACGACGGATGATCGAAGGCGCCCTGCGAAACGGTCTGAGCAGGAAGGAGATAATGGAGATTCTGATGCACCTGGCCTTCTACGTGGGAGTGCTCCCGGCCAGGTCCGCGATGCACATAGCCAACACCGTTTTCAGGACGCCCGAGTTTGCCACGCCGGAGGACGGGCCGGCGCCCTCTACGCCCGCCTAGAGGCGCGATGAGAAACTTGGGAGTCTTGCCAGGGCCATGCGATTTTCAAAGATTCAGCCTGTCATTCCCGCGAAAGCGGGAATCCATCACGCGACTCAGTGGACTCCTGCTTTCGCAGGAGTGACGAAAATTACCACCAATATAAGAGACCCGAAAGGCCCTGGAGTCTTGCCACACACGTTGACACAAATAGGACGCCGCGATACCATTGTGACCGTCACCCGCCTGCTCAAACAGGCAGGGACCTCTTTAGCCAATCTCGCCGGAGTAAGATAATGAGTCTTCATATCGAGTCCGGCCCAGGAGGGAAGCATGGCCAGGAACGGATTTGAGGTGATGGACAGCGACATGCACGTCCTCGAGCCTATAGACCTGTGGGAGCGCTACATAGACCCGGAGTTCAAGGGTCGCGCCCCAAAGGGAGTGATGCGCACTCCCCTGGACGTTGCGGTCGAGGTGGACGGCAAGCTCAGCGGCCTTACAGGGCGCGGCTGGGGGAGCCTCAGCCATGTGTACGACGACGTGCAGTCCCGGTACGCCAGCGACATCGAGCGGGGCTTTGACGCCGTCGCTCAGTTGGAAGCCATGGACAAGGAAGGAATAGACGTAGCCGTGCTCTTTCCCTCCCGTGGTCTCTTCGCCAACAGCTACGAGGATATGGAGCCCGAGTTCTCTAGGGCAATCGCCCAGGCGTATAACAACTGGATGGTGGACTTCTGCAACGCAGGAGACCCCGCCCGGATGTACGGGGCGGCGATGGTCCCCATCCAGGACATCGAGGAGGCGGTGAAAGAGGCCCGGCGGGCGGTGAAGGACCTGGGGCTAAAGGCGGTCTTCCTGCGCGCCGCCTCGCCCCGGCAGGGGGTGTACTACCACCAGCGCGCCTTCGACCCGTTGTGGGCCGAAATGCAGGAGCTAGGCGTCCCCGTCGTCTTCCACGAGGGAGTCCCCTCCTACATGCCCAATACCCTGGCAGGCCGGTTCAGGCAGGACGAGATGAGCCTGTCCAAGACCGCCTTCGTGCTCGAACAGTTCGTGGCGGTGGAGGCCATGACCCTGGGCGGCGTGCTGGAGCGGTTCCCCAAGCTCAAGGTGGCGTTCCTGGAGGGGAACGGCTCGTGGCTCCCCTTCTGGCTGTGGCGGCTGGACGAGATTTACGATTACACCGGCAAATACGAGTACCCCGAGCTGAGTCTGAGGCCCAGCGAGTACTTCTTCCGGCAGTGCTTTGCCTCCTGCGACTGCGAGGAGACGCCCGCGAAGCAGGCCATTGAGGCTATCGGGGACGGGCATTTCGTCTTCTCCACCGACTACCCTCACGCGGACTCCAAGTACCCGAATGCGACCGAGCTGTTCCTGGACCTGCCCTTCGGCGAGGAGAGCAAGCGGAAGATACTGTGGGACAACTGCGCCCGCCTGTATGGCTTCTAGCCCACACAGTGACGGCCGGGCACATTCTGAGGAAAGCGGAACCGTGAAATGGAATACTTGACGACCCACGAAGAACCCACGGTTAGGCCCAGCTACCTGATAACGGCCTTCAAGGGTTGGCCCGACGCGGGGGAAGGCGCCAGCAGCGCCATCCGCTACCTGCTGAGGAAGCTTCCGGCCAGGAAGTTCGCCGAGATGGACTCGGAAGAGTTCTACGACTTCACCCAGGTCAGGCCCCAGACCAGCATCACAAGGGAGGGCGTGCGGGTGGTAAAGTGGCCGGCCAACGAGCTTTTCTACTGGGCGGGCCCGGAGTCGTCTAATGAGCCATCGGAGAGCCTGATGTTCTTCCTGGGCGTCGAGCCTAATCTGAAGTGGAGGACCTTCTCCCGCGCTATACTGGATGCGGCAGAAAGCCGGGGGGTGAAGACCGTCGTGCACGTAGGCTCCCTGCTGGACGCGGTGCCCCACACCAGGGCCATACGAATCACCGGCTCCTCCAACCGGGGGGACCTGAAGAAGACCCTGGAGAGGCACAACATCAACTCATCCAACTACCAGGGTCCCACGGGCATAACGTCGGCGATGATGGAGGCCTGCACCGCCCGGGGAATCAACTTTGGCACTATTTGGGGGCACACGCCCCACTACCTCCAGGCAGCCCCAAACCACAGGGTGGGGTACACCCTGGTCAGCAACCTGTCCCGCCTCCTGGGATTCCAGGTAGCGCTGGACGAGCTACGCTCTGCTGCCACAACCTTCGACCAGGAAGTGGAAAAGGCCATCAGCAAGGATACCCAGATCAGCGACTACGTGCGGAAGCTGGAGCAGAGCTACGACGAAAGCGCGGTTCTGGCCCAGGGGGATATGCCTCGGTCGGAGGATGTCATCAAGGACCTGGAGGAGTTCCTGAAGGAGCAGCAGAAGCGCGATGGGGAAGGAGACTCCGCCAGCTAGGGCCAGATAGGGCGGCTTAGGCCCCGAACATGCCTAAGCCGCCCTATCTTTCTCCTGCTCATGCAGCGCTTCGCTGTCCCGGACCCAGGCGTGGCGCTCAGGATGCCAGCCATAGCCCGCGTCGCGTAGCACCTGCCCGATGGTCTTGGCGCTGACCTTTGGGGCCCCGTTGGAGGCCCGGCGCAGCGCCTGCTGCAGGGTGGACAGCGACCAGAAGGGTGTCCTATCTATCTCCCGTTGCACTTCTGCCAGGATGAGGTCTCTCTCAGCGGCGCTGTAAATCGGGTGCCTGCCGGCGCCGGGCATCGTATCTAGGGCTTCTAGGCCACGCTCGTGGAAGCGCTGCACTATTGCGGCTATTCCACTGCTGCTGCGCATACGTGCTGTACGGGCTGCCTGGGTGAAGGACTGGCCATCATCTACTGCCAGGAGCGCTCGCGCCCTTCGTATCCGCTCCACGCGCTCCACGTCTGATTTTGTGACCCGTACCAACTCGGCCCTCTCTGCCCCGGTGAGCCCTCGTAAGGGCTTATTCTGGCGTCTTCCCATCTGACTTAGACTCCTCCTGATATTATCCTACGGCCCTGTCTCTGGATTGGATTGAACAGACGCCGCTCTTTCCGACCGGGGCCGCTATAGCCCCGGTTTTCACAGTATTACTGACTTGCCGGAGCATCCGGACTATCAAGAGACAGCTTGGAACGTCTGCTTTCGTCATATAACACATATTAATTTTGATATTCGCCCACTATACTGTCAAGGGATATTGTTTGATATACAGTATGAATATAATGATAGTGTCAGGAGTGACGGCAAGGCCTTTCAATTGTCATTACGAACGGAGCGAAGCGGAGTGAGGAATCTCAGGCGCAGGCTTACTCGAGAGCATGAATTTTTAGATTCCTCGCTGCGCTCGGAATGACGGGGTGGAGGTCTGTATTTACCCCTGCCCAGCGGCAGACAGGTAACATCGAGAATTGAATGGTCCTGGGAGCAATGGCGACCACGCTCGACCGCTTAACGGATGGACTCCATAGTCATGGACTGAGTTGTGGGGGGTCGCCGGAAACCGGACGCCAAAGGTGATATTCCACGACTATAGAGACCGGGGGACGACAATCCCACTACTCACGCTGGCCTGGCCACAGCCAGCCCCCAGACCTGGGAAGCCCCTGCGTCCTTCAACGCCCCGGCGCAGGCCGACATGGTAGCGCCCGTAGTAGCTATATCATCTACCAGAAGTACCGACTGTCCGTTGCCATCGCCGGTACATGAGAAGCTGCCTGCGACGTTGTTCCATCGCTCTGCGCGACCGGCCATTTGTCGCTGGGATGGCGTATCCCTGGTCTGTACTATCAGGTTCTCATTGACTGGCAAGCCGGTTATCTTGCCCAGCTCCCGTCCCAGTAGCACCGCCTGATTGAAGCCCCGGCTTCGCAAGCGGCGGGAATGACTGGGGACCGGAACGATAACGCCCCCCGGCATTGGGTTGGAGTGGAGATACTCGGCCAATACCCGTGCCAACTCGGGGGCCATGGCGTGCGTGCGTTGAAGCTTGAAATCAACGATGGCCCTCTGGATGAGACTACCTTCGACGTAGAGAAAGGGCGCCCGGATCCCATCCACCGCTACCGGCGACCTTTCGCACCAGTCGCATAGACGCCTGTACCCAGGACGAGCGCACACTGGGCAATAGGGCAGCGTCAGTCTGGGCATACCGGCCATACAGAGTCCGCACAGGAACTTACCCTCTCTGCCGCATCCAAGGCAGTGGATGGGAAATACGGCATCCAGAGCGGACCTGGTCAGCCTGGCGAGTAGGCCCTTCATCATGGGCTAGTCTCATCTAGGGGAACCGGCCTGGCCTATATTCCTTTAGCGCCTCTACCCGGGCGCCATCAACGATTTCCAGTGTGGCTAACTCGCCTATCAGGGGCGCAAGAGTGACGCCACTGTGGGTGAGCGCGATATATATGTTAGGCACCTTTTCCGAGAACCCCAGAATAGGGTAGCCGTCCAGGGGCATGGGGCGATAACCTACGGGCACCGGGATAGATCGCGCTCCGGCTAAAGCTGGCAAATAGCTCCTGGCGCGGGATAGCAGATCATCGGCGTGTTGTTGTGAATCGTCCCTTCTGAGGCTCTCCTGAGTCCCCTCACCAATCATCACTGTTCCATCATCGTTCTGACGCAGGTGAATTTCCGCGCGCTCAACGTCCAGGGCCGGGGTGTTCAGCACCGAGACCTTGTGCAACACCGGCGGAAGGGGAGTGGTCCGGACGACCACTCCGGGGCTTTCCTCCTGGGGAACTCTTATCCCGGCCATGGCAGCCAGCCGGGTGGTATCCACACCGGCGGCCAGCACTACCGCATCGCAACCTATGTCTCCTCCGGTCGTATGTACCGCCTCCACTCGCGGTGTGCCATCACCTTTTCTCTCAAGTGCCAGACCGGTCACTGCCGTGTCCCGTCGCACTGTCGTATTCCAGTGGGCAGCCCATTTGAGACAAGCGTCAACTACGCTTTGGGGATTCACCCGTCCGTCAAGCTCATGCAGCGCTGCCGCAGCAACCGTCCCCGGAGAGATGCCCGGTTCAAGCTCTCGCAATTCCGACTCATCTATAGTCCTGCTAGGGTATCCCCACCCTTGAAGCTGGCGGACAAGCTTCTGCATCTCCTCGGCACCCTCCGGAGTGGAGGCCCAACGAAGCTCTCCTCCCCAGCGCAATCCGATGTCGCCCTGCAACTGGTGAGCGAACCGGTCCCACTTCTCCAGGGACCGCCGGTTGAAATCGTGGTAGGAGGCCGGAGTCTTTGCGGTGGCGTTGATCCAGGCGAAGGAATGGCTGGATGCGCCGGAGCCTGGTTGACGTTTTTCAATGACAGTCACCGATACGCCACGCCGCGCCAGATGATAGGTGATAGATGCGCCTACGATACCCGCCCCTATCACGGCTACCCGCAACCCGCTTTTACGCTGCCCCTGCTCCATGAGTCCTTCTCCTCCTTGCCCCCGTACCTCGTTCTGACCACCAGGTCCCTCCCCATTATAGCGCAGAACACCTGGGCAGGAGGGGAGGTCAAACTGCTCCGGCGATGCGCCAGGGCCGTTTCATCGTCATCCACCGTTCAAACCGGAGAGCCGGAATGACGCGACGGGGTTTGCGGGTCATTTTCATGGTAATTGCAGATAGCCTTGTGAAGGCCAGGCAAGAGGATGAAAACCGGCTATTTTCATAATAAGACGCCAGGCTCGTCAAGCCTCAGCGATGTAGTGTAACGTGACTGCCCTGTCGTCTTCGACAATCTGATAGTACACCGTCAATGGAGGGTTGGTGTTTAGAGGCAAGGCCCACAATAACGTCCCCGGTACCCTCTGTCCAAGATAGGGGTCTTTGGCCAGCCAACAGTCGAAGTTGAACCAGAGCTCGTCCCAGTATTCGAGCTTACCCATCCAAAGCTGGGCCAACTTGTCGAATTCATCGGTGGTCGCAGCTGGTACAACTATGAAGCCAGCAGACCCAAGTTCGTGGCTAGCTCGCGTCCAGTTTCGACCTGCTCAGGGGTCAATGGGTCCGAGGACACCCACGCCAGATGGTAGGGCATATCCTCATAGTCCTGGGTAGCCCGCCATGCCCACTCTTGATGAGAGTAGTCGCTGATGCTGCGGGCGTTGAGCGCCCAGAACTCTGTGATCACGTCTTCAATGATGGCGAGCTCTTGTCGAGAAAACAGGGAAAGGTCAGCGCCTCTTTGAGGCACGAGCCGCTCTTGGGTCCCGGTGAATCGAGGGCGATACTCGCACGAGGCATCTCCACTGTCGAGGAGGTACTTCCTGGCGCTCATCAACTCGCGCGGCGCCGGGCCAGCCGGCAGGTGGCAATACGTCGCCCCTGTGATGGAGGTCCCCAGCAAGCGGTAACTGCCGAAGTCCATGTAGAACAGGAGCTTGTTGAGCTTTGTCGCGCCGAACCGCGGGTCGCGCTGGGAACGCTGGGCGACGTATAGGACCAGCTCCTGAAATTTCTTCTCGTTAAACTCTATTTCCTTCACAGAAGCACCTCTTACCAATGTGCCTGACTCCTGCTGTATTTTGGATGCGCTATTGTAACATTCCGACATAAATGCCTACAACGCCCACAGGTCTGTACAGTGCCCGCAGCTACGCCAGAGCGAGAAGGCTATCTGCTCAGCGCCAGGATGACAACGGCCGTCGCCACCCATGCCAACACGGCTATCAGCAGGGGCTTGTCCCTGATTATCACCAGCTCCGGGCTTTCGGTCTCGTTGGTCTGGTTCACCAGGTAGATGTACCGGAAAAGCCCGAATATCACGAAGGGCACCGTCAACATCATGCTGTGGTTGGCGGGGACGTTGCTCGCCGTGAACGTGTAGAGGGTGTAGGCCACCAGGGTCGCGGTGCTGGCCACGGTAATTAGCTGGCTGAGGAACTGGGCGCTGTACTCGTTCAGAACGGCCCTCTGGTTTGCCGCGTTGCTTCCGGCGGACCTGAGCTCGCTGTACCTTTTACCCAGAGCTACAAATAGCGCCCCCAGGCCTATGGTGGTGTACAGCCAGGGCGATACGGTTACATCTATGATTAGCGCTCCGGCCACCACCCTCAGCAGATACCCCGTGGCTACTATCATCACGTCCAGGATAACCATCCTCTTGAGGAAGGAGGAATAGGCGAAGTGCATTGCCACGAATACCACGCACACTATGCCAAAGCCCGTACTCATCACGAAGCTGCCCGCGAGGGACAAACCCAGCAGCAGCACGGCGATAGCCTGTGCCGCAGCCACCGGCAGTTCTCCCGAGGCGATGGGCCTCATACGCTTGCGCGGGTGCTCCCTATCCTTCTCCCGGTCGAATATGTCGTTGATGATGTAGATGGCCCCGGAGAGGGCGCAAAATATGACCGCCCCCGCCAGGGTCTGAAGAAAGAGCTCGCCCAGAAGCCCCGCCTCGTCCACAGACCACCGCTCGTTCACGGCGAAGGCCAGGGGGAAAAACACCAGGAAGCTCTTCGTCCACTGTACCGGACGCGTGGCCAGCACCGCTCCTCTGGCGAGGACGAAGGCCCCGGGGAGCGACGCTCCACCCTTCCCGCTTATGTGCCGGGCGGCTGAGCCGGCGGGCCGGTCTTTACCTGCCATATAGCTTCCTTTCCTCCATTCCCTGGTCTGGCTGCCCCGGCGCATCGGGGTAGGGGGCAGCAGGCTCGATCTCCGGGTCAACCCTCCTGGGCATATATACCTGTACGTATATGAGGGCCAGTAGACCTATTATCACCGCGAACCAGAGGGTACAGACCCGGACTATAAAGGTGGCGGTCAAAGCCGGTGTCTTGGGCAGGTCCATCTGTTGCAGCAGCGCTACCATCCCCCCTTCGGTGCCCACCAGACCGCCGGGGAGCATCGTGATGGCTCCCAGCAGGGTGGCTACGCAGTATATTGAGATTGCGTGGCCCAGGGATACGCTCTCGCCCAGGCCGTAGAGCACCAGCCACAGGGCGCACCCCTCGGCAAACCACGCCAGCAGGCCCAGCGCAAGCGCCATCGCCAGGGGCTTCACCGAGAAGACCTGCCGGAAGGCGCTCCTTGACGTGTCCAGGAAGTGCCTCCAGCGCTGGGGCAAGGGCAGAAGGAGCAGCTTGTCACTCCCCCAGGACGAGAGCACCAGGAGGGCGAATAGACCAAAGAGGGCCAGTATCGCCAGCGCAATCGCCCATCCATAGGGGACCAGTGTCAGGCCCCACAGGCTGAGAAGCAGCACTGAGATGAGGTCCGTGATGCGCTCGGCGATCACTGCGGAGGAGGAGAGGGCCACGGGGACATCCAGCTTCTCTTTGAGGAAATAGGACTTGGCTAGCTCGCCCACGCGGCCCGGGCTTATCGCCATGCTCAGGCCCGCCACGAATATGACGGCGCTATCTCCGAGACCTATCCGGACTCCCAGCAGTCTGAGGTAGCATTGCCAGCGCGCCAGGCGGAAGAGGTAGTTGATCAAGGCGAGGCCAAGGGCCATGAACCAGTAGGCCACCGGAAAGGAAGCTATCTGGTCGAGAAGCTCCGGCAGGTCTCCGTAGAGGGCCAGACCGGCGAATACGGCTATAGCCAGAAGGACGAAGGTTATCAGGCCGCGACGCTTCATTCCTCTTTACAATCCTGGCCCGCAAACCACCAGCAAGACTGGCCTGAATAAGGCTTATAAACTATGGTGAGGCTTGCCGCCGTTACTGTCAAGCGCACGGCTGCTTTACGGGGGCAGGGCATGTGCAAAGTCGGCACAAATGTCACAAGAGAGGTTTAAGAAGTCCCTTCTCCCTTGACGGGAGAAGGCTAGGATGAGGGTGACGACCTTGCCGAGGGGAACGCCCCCTCACCCTAACCCTCTCCCGCGAGGGGAGAGGAGACTTTGCACAGGCCATGTATACGGGGGCAGGACGAGCGCCTTGGCTCACCTCCCAGAGGGGGTCCGGCTATCCCGTCATCTCCAGGACCTCAAGGCGGACGCCCTCCGGGCCTTCGAAGAAGCAGACCTTCCGGCCATCCGGCAGGTTACGCTCCTCCAGGATACGGTTGCCGCTGCCTTTGAGCTGCTCCACAGTGCCGGGCAGGTCGTCGGTGTCAATGGCTACGTGCTCGAGGCCGTAGAACTGGTCCAGCTCTTGGCCCGGGACGAATCCGGTCACGTTCAACGGGACCCCGTGCAGGTCCACACGGAAGCCTATGGGGGTCCCGCCCGGACTTATCTCCGACACTATCTTGGCTCCCAGGTTGTCCACGTACCACTGGGCCGTCTTCTGCGGGTCAGGGGTCTTGAAGTGGAGATGGTTAATCTTGAATGCCGCCACAGCATACCTCCTTCGGTGTCTGTGTAGTGGTGCCGCTACTAACGCGCGACTGTGAGGAACAGTCGTAGGATAGACCAGGACTATTGCCAGGTCAAGGCACTCTGAGAAGCCGTGAGGCTACTCCATGTCCCCCCAGGTATAGCCGGTCTTCACGTCCACCTTCAGGGGGACGGTCAGGCCCATAGCGCGGGGCATCTCGTCGTAGATAATCTCCTTCAGGGCCTCCACCTCCTCCACGGGCACCTCAAACATAAGCTCGTCGTGGACCTGGAGGAGCATCCTGGTGCGCAGGTCAGCCTCCTCTATGCGGTGATGCACCTGTATCATGGCCAGCTTCATGATGTCGGCCGCGCCCCCCTGTATGGGCATGTTCACCGCGGCCCGCTCCGCTGCCTGCCGCACGTTGTAGCTGCTGCCGTTGATGTCGGCTATGTAGCGGCGCCGGCCCAGGGGTGTGGCCACATAGCCGTCCGCCCTCACCTGCTCCTTGACAGTCTCGATGTAATGCCTGATGCCGGGGTACTTGGCAAAGTAGGTCTCGATGAACTTCTGGCCCTCATCCGGGCTGAACTCCGTCTGCTGGGAGATGCCGTAGGGAGACAGGCCGTATATGACGCCGAAGTTCAGTATCTTGGCGATGCGCCTCATGTCCGCCGTGACCCGGTCTATGGGCACGTCATACATTAGGGAAGCCGTGGCTGAGTGGATGTCTTCTCCCTTCTGGAACGCCTCGACCAGGCCTTCGTCCCGGGAGAGGTCGGCAAGAACGCGCAGCTCTATCTGGGAGTAGTCGGCGGAGAGGAGAAGCCAGTCGGGGTAGCTCTCGGCTATGAAGGCCCTCCTCACCTGCCTGCCCAGCTCGGTGCGCACGGGGATGTTCTGGAGATTCGGGTCGCTGCTGGACACCCTGCCCGTGGCCGAGCCTGTCTGGTGGTAGCTGGTGTGAAGCCTGCCGGTACGAGGGTTTATCATCTGGGGCAGGGCGTCCACGTAGGTGGACTTGAGCTTGGACAGCTGGCGGTACTCCAGGATTCTGTCTATCACCGGATGATAGCCTCTGAGGGCATCGAGGGAGTTGGCGTCGGTGGAGTAGCCGGTCTTGGTGCGCTTGGTCTTGGGAAGCTGAAGCTCATTAAAGAAGAGGTCGCTCAGCTGCTGGGGTGAGTTCATGTTGAACTCGTGGCCCACCAGGTCATATGAATCCTTCTGCACTTCCTTCAGCTGCCGGTCCAGGTCGCCGGACATCTGCTCCAGCGCTCCGGGTCCCAGGGATATACCCTCGCGCTGCATGTCAACCAGGACCGGGACCAAGGGCATCTCCATATCGGAGAAGAGGCCCCAGAACCCTTCCTGGCGCAGGGCTTCCTCCAGAACAGCGCGCAGGCGGCCCGTTATATCGGCGTCGGCGCAGGCGTAGTCGGAGGCCTTTTCCGCGGGCACGTGGTCCATGGTCGTCTGTTTTTTGCCAGTGCCTATCAAGTCCGTGATGGGTGTCATCTCCGTGTCCAGAATATCCAGGGCCAGGCTCTTCAGACCGAGCGCCTTCTTGGACAGGAGGTGGGCGGCAATCATAGTGTCGAAGTCCACGTTCCGGGTCTTGATGCCATAGTTGCTCACCACGGTGAGGTCATAGTTGGCATTATGGGCTGTCTTGCCTATCCGGGGCGATTCCAGGACCGGCCTCAGCTTTGACAACACCTCCTCCAGGGGAATCTGGGGGCCGTCCCTGTGGCCCACGGGCACGTACCAGGCCCGCCCCTGAGCCGTGGAGAAGCTGAGGCCCACCAGGCCGGCCTTCATCTGGTCGGTGCTTGTGGTCTCCGTGTCAAAGGCGAAGCTGCCAGCGCGGGAAAGCTCCTCCAGCATCTCGTCCAGCTTTTCGCCGCTGTTGACCAGATGATAGTCCTCCGAGGAGGGCCTTTCTACCACCCGGGGGGCAGCCTCCTCCTGGGCTGTGCCGGGGCTTTCCAGGGGTCCGGGTATCCTGGAGGCCAGCCTGAAGAACTCCAGCTCTCGGAAGAGGTCTACCACGTTCCTCCGGTCATACTGCCCGAAGCGGCATAGCTCCTGGTCCAGCTCTATGGGCACGTCTCTCACGATGGTCGTAAGCTCCCTGCCCTGGAAGGCCCGCTCCCTGTTGGACAGTAGGGCTTCCCGGAGCCTGGGAGGGTTGACCCTGTCTATGTTTTCATAGATGCCTTCAAGGCTGCCGAACTCGCCCATGAGCTTGATGGCCGTCTTCTCTCCTACGCCGGGGACGCCGGGTATGTTGTCCGAGGGGTCGCCTTTCAGGGCCTTCAGGTCCGGCTGCTGGGTGGGAACCAGCCCGCCGTAGCGGGACTTTACCCCGTTCTCGTCGTAAACCTCCCGCTTCTGGATGCTGTAGTGGAGGGCCACCCGCACCCAGGGGGAGACCAGCTGGAAGGTGTCCGTGTCCCCCGTGAGGATGACGGTCTCGAGGCCCTGCTCCTCGGATTTCCGGCACAGGGTCCCTATAACGTCGTCGGCCTCATAGCCCTCCATCTCGAAGATAGGCACGTTGAAGGCGCGCATAAGCTGCCTTACCCGGTCGAACTGGGCCTCAAGCTCGGGAGGGGTCTCCGGTCTCTGGGCCTTGTACTCTTCATATTTGAGGTGGCGGAAGGTGGGCGTGGGCAGGTCGAAGGCGATGGCGCAGTGGGTGGGTGCCCATTCCTCAATGGATTTCAGGAACGCGTTGGTGAAGCCGAAGACTGCCGTTATGTCCTCACCGGTCTTGCTCACCGAGAGGTGCTGCCGGGGGCTGATTGCATGCCACGCCCTGTATATCTGGGCGTGGCCGTCTATGAGCATCAGCAGGGGCTTGTCTCTGGGCAGGAGCAGGGGTATCGTCCCATCTTTGCCAGTGGTCATGCCTCACCGCCTTCCATCTTTGCCCTTACACCGCGCAGATCATTCGCGTTCCCCTCACGCTGAGAAGAATAGGCGTCTGCCTGCATTATACAACACTACGTCACTATGTCCGGGCCTGGTCCTAAATGTTGCAGGGTCTTTCAATTCTCGACGCCAGGTGAATACAGGCCCGCGCGGCGTGTCATTCCGAGCGCAGCGAGGAATCTAAAATGCTTGGATAGCAGCACGCCTAAGAAGGCAAGGACTTTAGACCCCTCGCTCCGCTCGGGGTGACAATTGAAAGGCCCTGCTGAATGTTATCCTTCGACCCCCCCCTGGCGGACGGGCATCAGGACCCTGAGCCAGGCCTCACTGCCAGGAGCACCTCCACACTCACCTCTTCCGTTACCTGGACAAACCCGCCGATAGTTGGCGCGGTCATTTGGAAATCCGCCCAGACGAAGCTGGTCCTGCCAAGAAGGAACACCACATCCCCATCGTCTCGAGCTTCCACTTCGAAGGCGACGGGGGCCTGGACGCCGCGAATGTCCAGGGTCCCGGTGACCTGAGCGTTGACAGTCTCTCCGTCGGTGAAGCCTGGCGGCAGGGGAAGGACGTCGTCAACGGTGAAAGTGGCGACGGGGTCATTGGGAAACATTCGCTGGCGGATGTACCGGTCCCGCCTGGGCTGGTCGCTCTCCAACTGGTGCAGGTCTATCCGGATTACCGAGGGCCGTCCGTCCAGGTGGACCTCTCCCGTGACGGCTCCGGTCCGTACCACCGCGTCGTTGGGCAGGGGAAGCCGGGCCAGCTTCTCCTCCACCGTGAACGTCGCCTCGGAGCCTTCCCCAACGACGAAAGTAACCCCCTCGACCTGTCCGATTTCCCGCTCGCCGACGGGTGCAGGGACTGGGGTGGCCGTCGGCTCCGGCGACGGTTGTTCGGGAGTCAGGATGTCGGTCGGCGCCGGCTCATCCCTCGTGGGAGTGGGAGCCGCGATGTCCGTAGGCTCCTGGCCGGGGGTGGCCGTCGGCTCCGGCGACGGTTGTTCGGGAGCCGGGGTGTCGGTCGGCGCCGGCTCATCCCTCGTGGGAGTGGGAGCCGCGATGTCCGTAGGCTCCTGGCCGGGGGTAATAGGGGTGTCCGTAGGCTCGGAACGGGAAGACGGCGAGGTGGCTGTCGGCCCGGGGCCGTCCGATGATTGGCAAGCTGCCAGCAGCAGGATGGATACGGCTAGCAGGGCTGGGACCCACAGCCCACAGGGAAGCCTGCTTCTTCGCGCTGACGTATTCACGATACCACCTCCTCTTCGTTCGCCTTTTCGCCCGATAGTCCAATAGCCCATGTTCCTGCCGGGGTCAAGGCCTGGGACGGTATTCTGCTCGACCGGGGGGGAATCTCCAACCTGCCGCTCTCCTCGTCCCCCCGGCCTGCCAAAGCGATGCCCAAGGCAAGGGCAAGCACGACGGCCGGGATGGGCAGCCACTTCAACCGCGATATGGGTACGTGCGACAGTGCGACGGTGAGCAGACCGGTGATCGAAAAGATGATGGCCGCCAGGGGCAGAACAAAAGACATGAAGCGTTTCAACTGGGTCTCACCGGCGACTGCAAAGATGACTGCCAGGGCAAATCCTATAGCCCACAGAAGGACGAATACAAGGGTCCGTCTTCTGTTGTTGGCCAAGGCCCTCCACAGGATGCCCGCAGCTATTCCCACAAGCAGGGCGGCGATGACCACGGTGGCGCTGTTGAGGAGGGCGTCATCGGGAGAGTCCAGCGGGAGGGATACCAGGGCTGCGACGACCGCGCATATTGACCCTGCGACTATGCCTGCCAACATCTACCTACGTCCACATACGGAAGTGCGACAGCCCTGGGTGACATATATATGATACTTCAGGAAGGGTGAAGCCGGTCGGGGGACCGGTCACCGGTCGCGCGGGGTACTCCACCGGGACTTGCCGACACGCGAGGGGCCTGGGATAGACGTGCGCCAGAACGTCCAGCATCGCGGGAAGGGCGCGTCGGGTTGGGTCTGGGGGGGTGCAATGAACCATCCTCGCGGAGGCTATCCATCGCAGAGGCCGCGTGGGGGCTTTCAGGGGGCTACCTACCCTTCAGTCAGAAGTCCTGACCGGGTATGCGGATGGAAGAGATAAAGCCCCTCTTCTGACGACCTGTTCAGTCAGCAGGCGTATGCCTAGACTAGACCCGCACGCCGGCGCCGAGGGTTTCCAGGCCCTTCCTGACGATGGTGAGCGTTGTGGTCATCTCCCTCTCAAGGTTTCTCAAAGCCTGGGTGACATAGGCATCGGCTTCCGCCCGGCTGGTCGTGGACTCGCGCTCAGCCTGGGTCGTGAGCTTCTGGGCCCTTGCCTGCGCCTCTTCCATCATTTCCTGGGCCTGGCGACGGGCCGCCATTAGCAACTCATTCTGCTCCAGCCTGGCAGAGAACTCCTCTTCCGCCTCTATCCGGGTACGCTTGGCGTCAACCTGGGCCTGGTTAATGATAGAGTCCTTCTTCTCGATTATCTCCTGAGCGGCCCTCATATCCTGGGGTATAGCCAGGCGCAGCTGCTCCACCAACTCGCTGATCTTTTCGACGTCCACCAGCCTGCTGTGGGTGCCGGGGACTTTAGAGCTCGTGTTTACCAGGGCATCCAGTTTATCTATGACGTTGACAATATCCATATCATTCCTTTCATCCGATAATGCTGCTAGCGTTGCGACTCCAATTTCTCCTTCACAAACTCGACGACTCGTGGAGGCACCAAGCCGGACACATCACCTCCCAGTGCAATCACCTCCTTGAGGAGACTAGAACTCACGTACTGGTACGGCAGGCTCGCCATAAGGCAGACCAACTCTATGTCTGGGGCTAGCTTCTTGTTCATGTAAGCCATCTCAAACTCATACTCGAAGTCCGAGCCGCTGCGCAGGCCCCTGACGATTACCTTTGCCCCAAGCTGACGCGCGGACGCCACCACCAGGCCCGTGAACTCGGCGACCTCAACGTTGGGCAGGTGTGCGACGGCTTTCCGAAAGAGGTCCACCCTCTCCTCAGTGCTGAAAAGGAGGTTTTTAGAGGGCACGGCGTAAACGGCGACTATTACCTTATCGAAGATGGCCGACGCCCTCGTGGCTATGTCCACATGACCCAGGGTTACCGGGTCGAAGGACCCCGGGTACATAGATGTCACCATTAAGGGCCTCCTTTTTCGAAAAGGTCAACTGTGCTATCGCCGTAATGGTATCTACCGGCCGGGACCAGATTGCCGTACCCACTCT
This sequence comes from Dehalococcoidia bacterium, assembly GCA_965197405.1. Taxonomy (GTDB): domain Bacteria; phylum Chloroflexota; class Dehalococcoidia; order Lucifugimonadales; family JAGWBF01. The sequence goes on from OZ240206.1 coordinate 1,241,978, forward strand.
TCAGGGTGAGCCTCTTGGAATGCCCAACCACCACGGTGGCCCCCTCTTCCAGGAGGTCTGATGCTGCCAGGCCGTCCAATACATGGTCCAGGGAAGTGAGCTTGTAGGGAGGGTCCATGAGTACCAGGTGGTATCGATCTTCCAGAACGGCCAAGGCCTTGTCCACCTCCATGCAGTACACCTGGGCCTTGTCGGTGAGGCCTGTGTTGGCCAGGTTTTCCCTGATGGCGGCACACTGGCGCGGATGGCGCTCTACGAAATCGGCCCAGCGAGCGCCCCGGCTCAGGGCCTCTATGCCGAGAGAGCCGGAGCCTGCGTAAAGGTCCAACCCTCTGACGGGCCCGGCGTCCAGAGGGCCGAGGATATTGAAGATAGCTCCCCGCACCAACTCCGAGGTCGGACGCGCCCCGGAAATTGTAGCCCCTCTCAACCTTCTCCCCTTAACAACACCGCCTACCACACGCATAAGCTTGTTCGTCGCGGATTATATCCAAGGACAGGCTTTTGAGTAAAGCAAAAAATTAGCCTTTATTGGGCGTTTTTCCGGTTGACAATTTGCTCGAAATAGTGTGTTCGATTTTACATCCTGCTTGACTGTAGCTAACGAGCCACGCGGGAGACTTTACAAGAGGCCGTTACTGGTTTAAAATCCAACTTGACTGGGTAATCGCCTGATATACAGGCCCTCAGTCGCTTTCTCTTTGTAGTGGAGGAATCGCCATGGCCGAGCCAGCTTATCTGACTTCCGAGGGTCTTGCCAACCTGAAGGCGGAGTCTGAGGAACTTCGCACCCTGCGCCGGCAGATGGTGGCCCAAAGAATTCAGAAGGCCAAAGAGATCGGTGGCACCGTAGACAACGCCGAGTACGACGATGCCAAAAACGAGCAGGCTTTCATCGAGGGCCGTATCCTCACCCTGGACAACCTGATTAACAATGCCGTCATCATCTCGGAGGACTCGGGCCCTTCGGATATAGTCCACATCGGCTCCAGGGTTACAGTCATCAACCAGAAGGGGACCAGGGACCAGTACACCATCATAGGAAGCACCGAGGCCGACCCAGCCCAGGGCAGGATTTCCAACGTCTCACCCATAGGCAAAGCGCTGCTCGGCAAGCACGTCGGAGACGTGGCCGAAGTGAGCGTGCCAGCAGGGCCAATAAAGCTGGAGGTCGTGGAAATCCAGTAGCCTTACCCCAGAGATGCCAACCCATGCCAGAAAGAGGAGAAGACCTTCTTCGTAACCGCAAGGAAAAGCTGGAGCACATTCGCCAGCTAGGTCTCGACCCTTTCCCTCCCCGTTACCAAAGGACCTCGACCGCTCTTGACGCAGTAGCCCTGTTCCGAGAGGAAGAGGAGAGGCATGGGGAAGGCGCTCGGACCGCGCCCATGTCTGTCGCCGGGCGTATCATGTCCATGAGGGTCATGGGCAAAGCTGCCTTTCTCGACCTCAGAGACGGTTCGGGGAAAATCCAGGCCCACCTGCGGCGAGATGTGCTGGGGGAGGAATACCAGCTCGTAAAGGACCTGGACCTGGGCGATTTCCTGGGCGTCAGCGGCGCTCTGTTTCGCACCCGCACCGGCGAGATAACGGTAGAGGCCCAGCAGCTTACCATCCTGGCCAAGTCCCTGAGACCTCTACCGGAGAAGTGGCACGGCCTGCGGGATATTGAGCAGAGGTATCGCCAGCGCTACGTGGACCTCATCTCGAACCCGGAGGTGCAGACCGTCTTCCTCCAGCGCAGCAAAATCATCACCTCCATACGCTCCTTCCTCAACAACAGGGGATTCATCGAAGTAGACACGCCCGTACTGGTCCCGGTGGCCGCGGGAGCCTTGGCAAGGCCCTTCATAACCCATCACCATACCCTCGACCAGGAGCTTTACCTGCGGATAGCCACCGAGCTTTACCTCAAACGGCTCATTGTGGGAGGCTTCGACAAGGTCTACGAGCTGGGGAGGGTGTTCAGGAACGAGGGTATGGACCAGGACCACAACCCTGAGTTCACCATGCTGGAGAGCTACGAGGCCTACGCCGACTACATGGACGTGATGAAGATGGTGGAGGATATGGTCTCCACTGCAGCTATCGAGGCCCTGGGCACAATGCAGGTGAAGCACCGGGAGCACACCATAGACCTGACGCCTCCGTGGAGGCGCGCACCCCTGCGAGAGGAGCTTCACCGGAGGAGCGGGGTGGATATAGAGGACTATCCCTCGGCCTCTTCCATCGGCGCCAAAATGAAGGAGTTGGGAGTCGCCGTGAGCGCGCAGGAGAGCAGGGGTAGGCTCATAGACAAGCTCGTCTCCACTTTTGTGGAGCCTCATCTGGTCCAGCCCACCTTCCTCGTTGACTACCCCGAGGAGATGTCTCCCCTGGCAAAGCCTAAGCCCGACGTCCCGGGATATGTGGAGAGGTTCGAGGGTTTCGCCGCCGGCATGGAGATAGCCAACTCCTATACCGAGCTCAACGACCCCGAGCTCCAGAGGGAGCGTTTCATGGAGCAGGAGGAGATGAGACTGCTCTATAAGGACGAGGAAGTGGACCGGCTGGACGAGGACTTTCTGGAGGCTCTGGCCTATGGAATGCCGCCCACCGGAGGCCTGGGGGTGGGCATAGACCGGCTGGTAATGCTGCTGACAGGTCAGTCAACCATAAGGGACGCGGTGCTCTTCCCGCAGATGCGGTCTATAAAGTAGCTCTTCAGGGGCCGGCGGACACTCAAACGGCGGCGATTTCCAAGCCTGGCCCGCCCATCCGATACGGTAGAGGTCTGATGTGCTCTCCATCGAGATGATAAGAAAAGACCCGGAATATGTATACCAGGCCCTTCGCAGGCGGGGCGAGGACATTCCCATCCCAAAGCTTGTGGAGATGGACGGGCGTCGTCGCCAGGCTATTCAGAAGGGTGACGAGCTCAGAGCGCGACGCAACGATGAAAGCAAGCGCATAGCCCGGATGCGGGAGAAGCCCCAGGACCTGATAGAGGAGCTACGCCGGGTGGGGGAAGAAATCAAGCTCCTGGAGCAGGAATCAACCGGTCTGGAAGCCGAGATACGCGATTTTTTGCTGGAGCTTCCCAACATACCCCTCGATGACGTACCCGAAGGGACCGCGGAAGAGGACAACGTAGTTATACGCACCTGGCGAGAGCCTCGCTCACTCGACTTCACCCCGCGTCCTCACTGGGAGCTTGGGGAGGAGTTGGGCATCATAGACTTCCAACGGGGCGTCAAGCTCTCCGGGTCCCGCTTTTTTATACTCACCGGCATGGGTGCAAAGCTGGAGCGGGCGCTAATCAGCTGGATGCTGGACCTGCACGTCAGCGAGCACGGCTACAAAGAGATATATACGCCCGCGGTGGTGAAACGGGAGGTCATGGAGGGCTCGGGCAACCTGCCCAAGTTTGGCAATAACCTCTATCACGACGAGGAGGACGACCTCTGGCTGGTCCCCACAGCCGAGGTCCCCCTGACCGGCATCCACCGAGACGAGATTCTGCCGCCAGGGACTCTCCCCCTGTACTATACCGCCTACACCCCATGCTTCCGCAGGGAGAAGGCCGCGGCAGGCAGGGACACCAGGGGCATCAAGCGGGTCCACCAGTTTGACAAGGTGGAGATGTACAAGTTCGTCGAGCCTGAGAAGTCTGCCGGGGAGCTGGAGGACCTGTTGGCCGATGCCGAGGACGTTTGCCAGCGATTGGACCTGCCCTACCGGGTGCTGAAGCTGTGCGCCGGGGAGATAGGGTTCGCCTCGGCCAAGTCCTACGACCTGGAGATGTGGGCCCCGGGCTGCGGCGAGTGGCTGGAGGTAAGCTCCTGCTCCAACTGCACCGATTTCCAGGCCCGCAGGGCGGGCATACGGTATCGCCCCGAGCCGGGAGCGCGCCCCGCATACCCTCACACCCTCAACGGCTCAGGTCTGGCCCTGCCCAGGGTAGTCATATCCATCCTGGAGAACTACCAGCAGGCCGACGGCTCGGTGGTCATGCCCGAGGTGCTGAAGCCATACACCGGGTTCGATGTGATCCCGGCCCCATGAGATCAGCAGACCTTCATAGCGGACCTGCCGGACCACCGGGCAGCGCCTATTGCGAAATATCTCGCATCTTTGCTATATTGTATCTACACACGGGGCTGTAGCTCAGCTGGGAGAGCGCCTCAATGGCATTGAGGAGGTAGGGGGTTCGAGTCCCCCCAGCTCCACCATACTTGACGATAGACAGTACCGGGCTGTGTAGAGCCACCTCCTCGGCGTCCCTTCCAGGTATGCGGCTGTCTTCGGGCATTGGAATGGTGTAGCGGACTACGGCACTACCGGGGCTGACAACGATCTCTTTCACGAAACTCTCGATGAAGGCCCGCGACTCGGTGAGTTCGCTGGTCTTGAGGAACTCGCTCATGTCCTCAGCGTAGGCGGTGATGGTCTCCACGTCGTCCAGGACGACCCGGCGCTCCGAGAGCATCGCCTTCGCCTCCGCCGCAGAGACCTCCAGCCTCTCCTGACGCTCCCGGTGCTCCCTGATGCGGGGTTTGAAGTCGTCTATGTCGAGGTCGGTGGTCTCCACGAGGTTGTAGAGCCTGTCCAGTCTGCGCCGCACCTCGGCAAGCTCCGCCTCGGCGGTCTCCAACCTCTGGCGCTGCTCTCGGGCCACCCCGTCCATCTCCTCGTCCACCAGCCGCACCAGGTCCCGGATGTTGCCCTCGGTGAGGATGTTGGAGCGAATCTGACCGACGATGAGCTCCTCGAAGCGGCGGGCATTGAGCCTGGGGGCGTCGCAGGCCCCGCTGCCCCGCTTCATCAGGGACTGGCAGACGTAGTAGGAGAACTTGCCAATCTTGGAGTCCTGGCCTGAGAGCGCCCGGTCGCAACTCCTGCACCTGACCAGCCCGCTGAGCAAGTAGGAGCTTCCGACCCGGCGGGGGTGAGTCCTCTTGGGGGCGCGGGAGCGCATAAGCCTGTTCACCCGGCGGAACTGGGCCTTGGAGACGATGGCAGGAAACGCCTTCTCCACCCGCACCGGCTCGGCTTTGACCTTGACCTTGGTCCCCCAGACCAGAGCGCCGGTGTAAGCCTCGTTTCGGAGGATGATGTGGACCCCGTTCTTGGCCCAGAGCCTGCCGGTAGGGTTGGCGATGCCCTCCTTGTTGAGGGTGCGGGTGATGTCTAGAATCCCCCTGCCGGACTCAGCCATACCGAAGATGCGCTGCACCACGGGGGATGTTGCGGGGTCGGGTTCCAGGGTGGGCCTCTTCTTCGCCCCGTCCTGCACCATGAGCTTCCTGTACCCGTAGGGCACCCTGCTGGACACCCAAAAGCCCCTTGATGCCGCCTCCCTCATCCCCCTCGTGACCTCCTGGGCCAAATTCTCCGAGTAAAACTCGTCCACGCTCTCGATGATGGCTTCCATGAGCTTGCCGGTGGGTGAGTCGTCGGCGTGCTCGGTGATGGAGACTACCCTCACCCCTTTGCGCCTGAGCATGGACTTGAAGGCCACGGCGTGCTCCCGCTTTCGGGTGAACCTCGAAAACTTCCATACGAGGATTACCTTGAAGGGAGCATTGGGTTGGGCGCCCTCCTCGATCATCTCTCTGAACTGGGGCCTGTTGGCCACGCGGCCGCTCTCGGCCTCGTCCACGTACTCGCGGGCCACGCTGTAGCCGTTGGACCTGGCGTAGTCCTTGAGCGCCCGCATCTGGGCGGACACGGACAGATCAACGTCCTGCCGGTCGCTGGAGACCCTGGCGTAGAGGGCCGCCGGGGTGGGGTCGTGTCGTTCACTCATCTGCGCGTCCTCCTTCTGCTTGATCCTGGCGTGCCCTGAGCCTCTCGTACCGGACCGTCCGCCGCCACTCCCGCTCCTCCATGTAGTTGCGGAGGGCCTCCCGCACCAGCTCGCTCATGGTGCGCCCCTCCTCCCTCATCACGTCTTGCACTCGCTCCGCCATCTCCGGGGGCAGGGAGAAGGTGATGGTCCTAGTATTCCTGGGTTTGGTGGGCACGGTCTCTCTTTTTGCCCCTTATTCTATTACAATGTCTTACCCTTATCATGGACCACCCAGCCCTCCGTTGTCAAGGAGTCGCGACCATGGGCAGCGCCGCAGTTTCGATTGCGCTCTAAACAATCCCAAGACACAGAGTCTGTCCCCCATCCAGCAATCACGCTTATCAGCACCGCCAAGACACCGGTGAAAGACCAGGCCGGACCCGACCTCATAACTGTCCATTCAAGGCATCTCGAATAGCCTTCAACAACCCTGCATCGTCGTCATAATTCACAAATGTCTCTTTGTTTTTCCCATCCTCCCGACGCTCTACTCGATATGGGGCATTTTGCGCGGTCCCCCCTTTGATAGTCTGGGCGACATAGATAACAGCATTATCTAACCAGTTGAGACGTGCTCCGTGTCGTTGTGCCATGTTCCCTATCCACTCCCCTCAAGGTTTGGCATGACCTGCAGGTAAGCTATCGTCTTCTGAGGATTGCGCTACAAGTTCAAACTGCGGCACTACCTCGAACTGAGACACTACACGGCCCCTGTCCCGACGGAGCCACGTCCTCCCTCGCCCCCATCCCCGCTCAGATCACCCCATGAGCTTCCCGGACGTGCTCGAAGGAAGCTCGGCTGAACTGAGGGGAGAGGACGGACCGCTCCCGGTATGGCACGGCGACCACGGCCACCTTGGCCAGCCGCCCCTGCCAGAGGACGGGCCTTGCGGCCACGGTGACATCACCGGCCCGCCACAGGTCGCAGCCCCTGACCCTCTCCACGTAGACGGGCCTGCCCGTCAGCGCCACCCGCTCCGCCACCGAGCCTGGGGCGGGCGGACAGCCCCGCCGGGGCAGCAGGCATGATGGAGTCCTCGTCCCCGCCGTCAGCCTGAACCCCGGCGTCCTCGCCACCACCTTGGCCCTGAAAGCCTCCGGCGCGGCAGCATCAGACCACAGGTGGGGGCCTCCTTCCTCCTCTTCCCGCTCGTACAGCACCGACAGCAAGGAACGCTCCCCCATCACCTCCGCCAGCCGGAGGGCCAGGGAGGCGTAGGCCCGCCCCCCGTACATCCGGTGCAGGGCCACCACGTCGAACCCGGCGGCCTCGGCCAACAGGGAGAACACCTCCGGCTGCATCAGCGTAGAGGCGGCGAACCGGTCCGCCTGGCGGCACAGCTCCCTGTCCCGGGGGAGTCCGATACGGGGATGGAGGTCACTGAGCCGCTCCCTTATGATCTCATAGGTCTCGTGGAGCACCGTGTGCTCCTGCGCCCCCTTCCCGTCGGAGGTGGCGTACCTGATGATGTAGGGGCCGTTCCTGGTACCTGTGTGGATGCCCCTGAGGCCGTCATGGAGGCTTGGACTGGCGGCGACCCCCACCCCGGCCCTGCCCAGCAGGGCGGCTATCTCCTCCATGCGGGGGAAGGCCGAGAGGCCGAAGAAGTCCACGAACTCCTTTGACACGTCCGCGGGGTGGAGCCTCCCCCTGGGAGACCCGCCGTCCACGAGGCCGTGGCAGAACCCGTCCAGCAGGCCGCCACTCACCCCAGCAACCTCTTCCCGCTATACCGCTCGTACAGTTCCACGATGAAGCGCTTGGACTCGACGGAGAGGGGTCCCCTGGGCCTGGTCCCCACCCGGAACACCGGGTCGGACAGGACGTACCGGTAGGCCCGCTCCACCTCCGTCGCCTCGTCGGCCCCCGGCTCCTCCCCGTCCGTATCCAGGTACCCGGCCTTCCTGAGCAGGCCGTGGACCCCGACGCCGTAGAGGGAGGCGAGGCGCTTGAGGAGCCTGGGGCCCGGACGGCGCTCCCCCTTCTCTATCTGGGAGAGGTAGGAGTTGGAGATGCCGGTGAGGCGCTGCACCGCCCGCAGGCTGGTCTCACCCCGCAGCCTCTTGAGCATCTGGCCTAGCTCCTCCTCCAGTCCGTCGGTCTCCTCGTTCACCAGATACCCATCCTGCATTTCCTGTGTCACACCCACGCTCCCATCCATATAGAATGCAATAATTGTGCAATTATTGTCCTATTATAGGAAGCACTTGTCAAGGACATGGGGCATTACTGACGAGTGTATATTGCCTATTGGTGAACTTTATTGTTAGACTATGTTATCACAGTATATATGTTCTATCCAGTGCCCACTGGATTATACATTCCCGGCGCACCGATGCGCCACCGGCATATGACGCCGGACTCCCATGAAGGTTGGGACATGTGAGTAAAGGGCCAAGGCTTACGAGAAAGCAGAATGAGATGCGACTGCGGGGCCTGAGAATCCTGGCCCGCATGATCGTGCGCCGCCACCTGGCGTCCCTCAGAGAAGGAGACGCTGGGCGGAACGGGGATGGTATCGGCCGTCCCGCCACAACCGACGGGGACCCCGTACCGGGGACGGAGCAGGCCCTCCCCCGGAAGGAGGATGAGCATGTCGGGTAAGGCCCCCCTCCGGCGGGTGAAGCTGAACGCCGGGGCGGTGTGGGACCGCCTCGACCGGCTCAACATGACTCAGAACGACCTGGCCCGTCTGCTGGGCATCTCGACGGGCTACCTCTCTCGCCTGGTAAACGGGACCCGCAGCCCGTCGCCCCGGATGCGGCGACGCCTTCAGGAGGCCCTCGGCTGCTACGAGTTCGACGAGCTATTCATCGTGGTGGCCGCGGGTGAGTAGCGGACGCGAGCCCTTATCCCCTCTGTTCACCCCCGGTGTCGCCCTGATGCCCGAGGACTTCGTGGAGCGGTTGAACCTGCTCAAGGAGGTCACCGGCCTCACCTGGGACGGCATGGCGGTGTGTCTCGGCGTAGACATCAAGCAGCTGCTGCGATGGCGTCAGGGGGGATTCCCCAACGGCGGGGCTATGCTGTCCCTGGTCCGGCTGGCGACTCGGGTGCCGGGGGGCTTGGGGGAGTTGTTGGATGAGGACCTGGTAGTAGTCTACAGGAGAAGGAGGAGCTAGGACTATGGACGCAGAGAAGCGGACCACGGAAGGAAAAGCTAGGACTGTGGATGCAGAGGAACGGACCAAGGGATTCCGCCCGCAGCCCTTTCCCAGGGACTTCCCGGAGCGGCTGGAGGGTTTGAAGGAGCAGAGCGGCCTGTCGTGGAAGGAGTTCTCCGCGTGCCTCGGAGCGAAGTCGGGGCGGGTGAGGGAGTGGCGCAGGGGGGTGAAGCCCAGGGGCGGAGCGGTGTGGACCATCATGCGGCTGGCGTGGTCGGTCCCCGGGGGCATCGAGGTGATGCTGCCGGAGGACGCCGGGTCCGGCCAGGGGGAGGAGTAGGGACATGGGGCGCCGGCAGCAATGGGTCTACCACGTCGAGCCGTCGCAGTTCCCCCCGGACTTCCCGGAGCGGCTGGAGAGGTTCAGGGAGGCCGGGGGGTTCTCCTGGCGGGGGCTGGCACGCCTTCTCCGGGTGAGGGTCCGCTGTGTGTGGCGTTGGCGGGCCGGGACCAGGCCGGATGCGGGACACCTGGTCGCCCTGTTCGACCTGGCCGCTGGGATGGGGCTGCTTCACCACCTGCTGCCCTCGGTTGGGGACCCGGAGGACGACGAGCAATGAGCCGTCTTTGACCGGTGGCGTGGACGATAGCCCTAGCGGGAAGACCCCGAAGAGGAGTCTTCCCGCTTTTTGGTCTCCTGGCGGTCCCCTGGGGGTCTCCCCGCGACGCCTTTGGGTTCAGCGCCTCGTCCAGGACGGAGAAGGTTTCGCTTATGCTTACGCTCTCGACCCTGGGGACGGGTTCCTCCTCCTGCTTGAGCAGCGAGTGGGCGATGAAGTCCGCCATCTGAAGCAGGCAGTCGCCGTCGGAGTTGCGGAACGCCGGGCCTCCGATGACATTCTCGACGGGAATGTTCCGGGTTCTCTCACCCTCCTCACACAGCTCGTACCCCGTATCGGGTACGGGGTTGGTTGCAGATGTGAAGCCCCCTGTACCAGGGGATGCCGTAGCGGTCGCGCAGCTTGATGCGCCATGCGTGGATGTTCCGGAACAGGTCGTTTCATCGCTCGGCGTCCACGCCGAGGGCGGAGCGGACGTAGTATCGGGGTCCCTCGGACTCGCCGATGTAGTACAGCCGTATGGGTCTCAATCTCCCTATCAGGACGGGGCGGGCGCTGTGCTTTACTCCCGTCTCATACCCGGCGCTCAGCGGTCCCGGAAGGCGTAGCCGGGTTCCGATCCGCCGGTTGTACGCCAGGCCGCTCCCAGCGGCCCCACCTGCTCCAGCAGGCTCCTGTGGGAGACCCACAGCGGCACCCTGACCCTTGCCCTGTCCATCTCCTCTCCCGCCACCCGCAGGAAGTGGGTCTGGGCTATGTCATCCTCGAAGACCACCAGGACGATGGGCTGTGCTCCGTGGTCGTCGGTGGGCCGGTGGGAGGAGAAGTAGCGCAGGTAGGGCGCTATGCGGGCCGCCATGGTCACCGGGCGCACCGCCCTGCGCTCCCACTCCAGGAAGAAGGGCCATGTCGCCGGGCCTCTGCGCAGAATCCCGAAGGCATCGGGGCGGACCGAGTGAAGCCTGTCGCCGTGGCGGAAGTACCGCGAGGCGCGGCGGGGCGGGTCGAGCTGGACGATTTCCAGTCCACGGGAGCGGGCCTGCCTCGACATCACCGCGACGAACCAGTGCACCGCCCCGGTGTGCTCGACGTTCCTGAGCAGTTGCCTGCTCCTCGCGCCGGAGACGTTTCGCCATGTGAGTGACGCCTCGGGGTCCAGGGGCGTCACACTCCACCGCCGCCTTGCCGTGCCCACGGAGGTCCGGTCCCTGCGGGCCAGCAGCGCCAGCCCCCGGTCGGCGAGGGCGAGGCGGCGGCGGCCCCCGACGACGGCATCGCTGGCGAGGCCGAGATCTTCCAGCCGCCCAAGGACCTGGGAGAGCCTCGACCGCTTCACCCCCAGCAGCACACCGAGGTGCGCGGGGGTTATCCAGGGCCAGTCGGAGAGCAGGTCGAGGGAGCGCTTCTCGGCGGGCTTGAGAAGTGCAGGCAGCATCCAGTCGAGCATGGCCTCCTCTGAGCCGTCGAGGGTGACCTCTTCAGGTAGGGATACCCGCGCCGGACGGTCCTCCCTGGGAAGAGCACCTCTTGGCCTGGTATGCGACAGGGCGGTGCGAAGGTCGAGGAGTGCAGGCCTCGACGGCGTGCGCCACACGGGGGCGTTGGCCCCGGCTTTGGCCGCGTCGCTCTCCAGGGTGAGGAATGCGAGGGCAGGGGATCCCGCCATCAGCCTGCGGGTGTGTCTCAGCCGCGCCTCGTCGGGAGCGAGTATGAGGACGGCGCTGGGCGGCGGCCCCTCCCTGAGCCTCCAGAGCCGCTTGGAGAAGGCCGTCCGGTCGGAGGTGAGTCCCTGCCTGACCACGGCAACGGTCCTCCCATCGGGGAGCGTCAGGGCGGCGTCCATGGGCATGGCCCTGTACCACCGGAAGCGGATGGGGTATGCGACGTTGGAGATGGTGGAGGCGAGGCGGTAGATGACGGCGAGGGCATCAAGCCTTTCCAGCAGGACGCGTCGCCACTGGTCGGAGACGGGATAGGCGCTCACGAGCTCGTTCACGGTCATGCCCTCGTCCCTGGCCAGCCGGTGCAGCCCGGCGGCGGTGAGGTAGTAGCGCCGGGTTGAGGGGATGAGGTCCGCCGCGTGGGGAACCCAGGTGGCGGAGCCTCCGGCTTCCAGCCTCTCTACGGCCTCGTAGACCGCGCCCCTCGACCAGCCGGAGACGGCGACCATCTCGAGCCGGTCGAGGAAGGGCATGGAAGCCAGACGCCTCAGAAGCTCTCCTTCGCACTCCCCGGGCCTCATTCGTCACTCTCCCCGTCCACAGCGTCCTCCTCAGTGGCCCCGTCGTGCCGCCGCCCACCCGCTGCGTCCTGACCAGTCGCTCCGTCGGCCTGATAGTGCTTGCTGCGCTGGTCCCGCCGCTCCGGGCCCTGGGGCGCGTCGATCTTCTCTTGCGGTGAGGGGTCTTCGCCGTTCCCGATGGCCTCGACGCCCTCCCGGTACTCCTCCACCTTCTTACGGCCCTCGGCTTGCTGAGTGGCAATCTCCTCGGCCGCCATGACGTAGGAGGACATGGCGGCGCGGATACGGGCTGCCCTCTCCGGGTCTCCCGGCTCCGGCTTCCTGACGGCCATTGAGAAGGCGGGCATCCGGTCGGTCCCCACGGTGGCCCTGACGTAGCAGTGGTGCACCGGCAGCGAGGTGATGTCGTCCTCCGACACCCGGTCCTTGCCCAGGTCCCAGACCAGGGTTCTGGCGTCGGAGCCCGCGACCTGGAAGACGGCCAGGCACCCGATGTTCGCCAGGACCGTGTCCCGCATGGTGCGGGAGAGGTCGTCCAGCTTGGACAGGCTCTGTGTGGCCAGGATGAAGCTGGCCCCGAACTTGCCCAGTTCGGACAACATACTCTCGTAGTCCACGCCGGGCATGGACTGCATCTCGTCCACCACCACCAGCGCCCCTCTACGCTTCTCCAGGGACAGGCTCTCCTGCTCCCGTATCACCGAGTCCACCAGGTTCAGCAGGGACGCGCCCACCAGGGCGGCCACGTCCCGTCCCGCCGTCCCCTGGGCCGTGGACACCAGCAACACGCCGCCGTCCAGAATCACCCTGCGCATGTCAATGGTGGAGCGGGACTGGCCCAGGATTGCCCTGGCCCGCTTGGAGGATGCGTAGTAGGACAGCCTGGTCTGGACGGGGGCGAGGGCCTCGGCCCGGTACTGGCGGTGCCAGGAGCCGAAGTCCCTTGCCCACCACTCCAGCAGGTAGGGGTCGGAAACTTTCGCCAGGACGCCGCTGCGGAACTTCTCGTCCGAGAGCAGCCTGAGCCCGTCCAGGATGGTGTACTGGCTGCCCTCGTCGGTGGAGGGGTGCTCGTTGGCCTCGTGGAGGGTCTTTACGGTCTGCTCCAGGATGGACTGCATCCTGGGCCCCCACTGCTCCCACAGGCCCCGTGCGACGCGCACCACCGAGTCGGCGGTGCGGTCCCTGTCGGCGAACATCCTCGTATCCAGCAGGTTGATGCCAGGAGCACTCCTATCGTTGGCCAAGTCTATGAGGCGCACTCGGTTTACCAGGGAATCGGGGACCTGCTCCAGCAGGCCGTTCACCAGGTCGGCGTGGGGGTCCACCACCACGATGGCGTCGGTGTCCCGTCCCTCGGCCTTCTCCCTCATCTTGTGGGTCACTATGTGGTGCATGAGGGTGGACTTGCCCATGCGGGTGCGGGCCACGTAGAGGTGATGGCGATGCAGCAGGTCCTCGGGGAAGCGGATCTCCCTGCGTGTTCCGGCGGTGGTGTCACCCACGTGCGCTCCGCCCCTCACGCCCTTGGCCGAGGGGAGGAGCACCCTGGCCCCCGACCGCTCCACCAGGGGCGTCTCGTCCCCGGCTCCCGGCGGGTGCCACAGGGCGGCGGCCTCCCGCACCCCCAGGACGCTTCGCTTGCCGAAGATCCCGGCGCCTGCGTGGTGCAGGGACGCATTGGGTACGGCGGGCCGAACCCTTCCCACCCTGAAGCGGGCTCCTGCGGGGTTGTCGTAGTGGCGGTAGGCCGCGGCCACCGACCTCAGCAGGTCCCGCGCCCGCTCCCCCGTCTCTCGCTGCGGCAGGATGGCGGTGACCTGAAGCTCGGCGTCGAAGGCGATGCGGGAGACCTTCTCCTTTATCAGCAGCGGGTCGTACAACCGGGAGCGGGCCTTCTTCCAGCGGTGCCAGGCCCAACCCGCCGCCGCCAGCCCCAGGGCTGCGCCTCCTCCCAGCAGCAGAGCCTTCCATGTCTCCCCGTCCTGCACCCACAGGTAGCACCGGGCGGCGGCCAGGGCTGCGAGGCCCAGGACGGCCATCGTTACGCCGTCGGTCTGAAGGGGCTTGGTCTGGTAGGTGTAGGAGGGGTCCCTGGGCTCCACCACTGGACGCTTGTGGGCCTTCTCCATGTGGGCCGTAGACCAGTCGGGGCCCAGGGAGCGGAGCAGCAGCCGCGCCACGATGCGCTCTCCCTCCTTCAGAGTAGACAGGGCGCCCAGCAGGGCGATGAGGGGGTCCGAGCCCGGGTCCAGGAGGTCGTCGTCCCTGAAGACTCTCAGGGGCGCGTACTCGGGGCCGCCGGACCGCAGGGTCATGGACCACGCCTGCTCCCCTTCTTCGAGGTGTAGGGGATCCTCCTCCGGCGGCACCTCCTGGATGCGGGCCTGGGGATAGTGGGCGGTGAGTTGGCCCTTGACCACCGCCTCGTCCTGGCAGCGGGCCATCAGCGTCACGCCGTCTATGTCCCCCGCAAGTTCGAGGCAGAAGGGCTCAGGCACCGCGATGGAGCCAAGCAGGTTCTCCACCCCCAGCAGGGTACGCTCCCCTGTGCGCGGCGGCGTTACCGCCAGCAGCGCCGGGGGCTTTTTCTTTCGGGTTCCGTCCGACAGCCAGCTGATGGGGTCCAGTTTCATGGTCTTCTTCCCTTCTCTATTGGTGTTCTCGCCCGGTTCGTATTCCTGCCGTTCCTCGTCTTCTCGTCGGCCTCTGTAGCCGTCGTTGTCGTTCATGTGGTCGTCCTCCCGTCTCTTTTTCTTTATGAGCCTCTCCCCGCGTCTTCACCGCTCTACCTGTGAGGGCCCGGTCTCCACTCGATGACCTCCATCTCCTCGGGCGTGGCCTCGATGCGGACGGGGAACCGCCCGCCCCTTGCCAGAAGCAGGCCGTCCCCACGCGGGCAGGACAGCAGCCAGCGCTGTAGCTCCGGGGGAAGGTCGAAGGCGTCGCCCACAGTGCTTATGGCGGCGGCGTCCTGCTGGAGCAACAGCTTGAAGGCGGCGTTCTGTAGAAGCGCCCTACCGCTGTGGCCGGTGATGGTCCTGGAGGAGTCCTCGCTGAGCAGGTCCTGCACGTCCTGGGTGATGAATTGGAGGCCGAGCCGGTGCTTCCTTGCCCGCTTGGCCATTGAGACCATGAAGGCTGCGCCTTCGGGGTGCTGCATGATGCTCCACACCTCGTCCACCACCAGCAGGCGGGGCTTGGGGTCCTGGGCGGCTGCGGCCCATACCGTCTCGGTGCAGACCATCGCTGCGGCGGGCCGAAGCTCCGGTTCCAGCAGCCGCAGGTCGAAGACGGTGACCAAGGCCTCGCTGGACAGCAGGTCGTCGCCCTCGTCGGAGAGCAGGTGCCTGAGGCTGCCGGTGGCGAAGGGCCTTAGCAGCTTCGCCAGAGCCTGCCCCGCACTGGATGCGGGGTCGCCCTCTTCCTCGCCTTGCAGGTAGTCATAGAAGTCCCTGAACCCGGTGCGCTGCCTGGGCTGGGCGTAGTAGCCCGCCAGGGCGTGGTCCAGGGACGCCCTGCGCTCCGCCCCGAGGTTCTCTCCTACCATCACCTCGATGAGCCTTCTCAGGCTGCCGATGCGCTGCAATAGCTCCTCGCTGTCTCCCCGCTCGATGACGAAGGGGTTCATACCCTGGCCGGGGACGCCCGGCGACAGCACCCGCCCTCCTGCGGCCCGGGCCATGTCCGCATACTCCCCCTCCGGGTCTATGACGTAGGCGGTCACGCCGCGAGTGATGCCCCGCAGTATCCCCAGCTTGGTGGCGAAGGACTTGCCAGCCCCCGACCTTGCCAGGACGGCGGTGTTGGCGTTCAGGTGGGTCCCGTCCCAGGGGTCGTAGACGATAGGGGAACAGGCCCGCAGGTCTATGCCGTAGAGGGTGCCGCTCCTCGTGTCCAGGTCGGGGGGCGAGAAAGGGAAGAGCCTCGCCAGGCTGGACGTGTCCAGGGTGCGCCACACGACCACGGCGTTGAGGGCCAAGGGCAGCGTTGAAAGCATCCCCTCCCGCTGCCGGAAGGCCAGGGCGTCCAGCTTGCCCAGAGTAGCGGCGAAGTGGGCCTTCGTCCGCTGGGTCATCTCCTTGAGGGATTTTTCGTCTCCGGCGTGCAAGGTGATTGACAGGGACGAGTGGAAGAGCCTTTCCCGTCCCCTTTGCACCTCGTCCCGCAGGCGTGTCACATCCTCCAGGGCGATCTCCGCCTCTGGGGACATGGTGCGGCCCCGGCGAAGAGACAACGACTGGGCCGACTCGAAGCGCACCTTCTGCCACTCCAGGGTGCGGGCCGCCTGCTCCGCCGGTATCGGCCCCAGGTGGATGGAGAGGTCCATCGGCGCTCCGGCCGCCATGAGGCCCTGGAGGAAGCCGGGGGCCAGAGACCGGGGCCACTTTCCCAGGTGCAGGGAGCGGGTGAGGTGTCCGCCTGTCCGCTGGCCAGGCGGGCCGACGCGCATATCTCTGCGGTCCACCTCGACGGTGACGGGTTCTTCCTCGTCCATCTCCGATGGCGAGCCGCCCAGAGCGGCGGATAGGAGGAACATCCGCAGGGCCCGGCCCCTGAGCGGATGCACCGACAGCCCGGCCCGCGCCAGCAGGGAGCAGAGCTCGTCGGCCCGTTGGAACTCGCAGATGGCGTAGAAGCGCCGGTCCAGGATGCCGTCCCGGGCCTCCAGGTCCTTGAGCAGTCCCCGGAGGGACTCTGCCGCCGCCCGCGTCTGCGGGGGCAGAGTGTCCGGCTGCGCCCCCTTCAGGTTCTCCCTCAGGCGTTTCAGGCCGGGCGGGTGCTGTCTTACCAGAAGCTGTGCCGCGAAGTCCAGGGCGTTGAGCGCCCCGGCGAAGGCCCCAAGCTTCGGCTCGTCCAGCTCCAAGCCCATCACCTCGCAGACGCCCACCTTCACCCCGTCCAGCCGCACGGGGCCGTCCTCATCGAGGTGGGAGAGCATGAAGCAGTAGGGCAGCGGGGGCGTCGGCTTGTGCATGGGGCCTTCGGGTGTGCCGGGCTGAGTGGGCGACTCTTGCTCGCCCTCCGGCTTCTCCTGCGGAGCGGCGGCCCCCTCCGGCGGCCTACCGGCTCCACGCCGTATGAGTCGAATCAGCTTTTTCAATTCCGTGTTCTCCTTTGCTCTATGGGATTGGGACGACGCCGTTGAGCAGGGCCAGAGCCACCCCCTTGGCCGAGAGCACCAGCACAAGCCCCACGACGGCCCCTATGACGGCGCTCCTAGCCCTTCCCCCGCCCCGCTCCTCGCCTCCCTCCGCCATCAGGACGAAGCCCGCCCACACGATGGCGAAGAGGCAGAGACCGGAGGCGGCGTAGGCCATCGCCGTCAGGACCTCGTTGAAAGCCCGCAGCATCTCCCCCTCCTCCACCGGGGCCGCACCCAGGAAGGTGATCGCAGCGCTGCTGAGAAGCAGGGTTGCTATGACCCGTTTCACCAGGGCCACCGCCATCCGAGGAAGCCGAACAGGTCCCTCGTCTCCTCCTCGGTCAGGGGTGTCTGCTCGGCGGGGACGGGTCCCGGCTCCGGCTCCGGCAGGGTGAGGACCTCGAAGGGGGCGTCGGCCCCGACGCTGAGCGCCACCTCAAGAAACTCACCCCTGCTCCGGGTGACGGGCCCTCGCTCCATCACCTCGGCCCTCACGTGCTCCGGGTGGACGATGGTGAGGGTCACGTCCTGGTGGACCGCCTCACTGGGTATGGATAGGCGGGCAGAGATGGTGTGCTGCGTCGTAGTCCCACCGGCGTGGGTCACCGTGACCGTCTTGCTGACGGTCCTGCTTGTTCCGGGACGTACCAGGCTTACCCTCTCCGTGCGCTCCTCGGTCCTCTCCGGGCGGTGGGTGAGGCGCACCAGTGGGGGCATGGGAATCCTGAGCGCCGCCACCAGGTCGGCCTTAATGGCCACGCCGTGGATTGCCTCGCCCCTGGCAATGGGGAAGGAGAAACGGGTCTCGCCGTTGGGCACGAACGACACGCTCGTGTGCGACCCGCCTACCATGACGTTGAGGGTCCCCGTGATGCCGGCGACCTCGGCGTCTATCAACGCCGTCTCCGCGATGCTCTCGTGTCCGGTCACCGTCCACAGGCTTATGGCCTCCTCGACCGTGGACTCGCAGTCCGAGGCGATGACGCCGCCGACCGTCCCCGGAGTCCAGCCCAGGGAGGAGACCCTGGCGTTGCAGACCTCCCCCGTCACCGACGGGAGGGGGTAGGGCAACTGACTGTCCTTCAGGGTCAGGGCCCCCGCCTGTCCCAGGCTGTCCTCCCAGGAGAAGGTGAGGGACGGGGCTTTGCCGTGAAGGGGGAGGTCGTAGACGGTCCGCTCACCCTCGTCCAGGCTTGCTACCCCCCAGAAGCGCAGCTCCTCTCCCTCCGAGCCTCCGTAGGCCCGCACCTGGAGGGCCAGGCCGGTGGCCGCCCGCAGGGTCACCCCGGCCCGGTCTCCCGAGACCTCCAGGCCCTCGACGAACAGCCTGCGTCCGGGGACGGGCTCCGGTACCTCGAACTCGATCTCGTCGGAGCTCCACCCCCCCTCGTCGTCGGGGCCGTCGGCCAGGACAGCCTGCGGCACGGCAATGGCTGCCACCATCAGGGCGCTAGCGGCCAGGACCGAGAGCCGGAGCTTGACCCCGTATCGAGTACGGGGCAGGCTCTCGACCCGATAATAGGTCTTTCTACCCTTGGTCTCCCTCGTGTCGGCCATCTGGCCGCCTGTCTTGCCGGCAGGCAGGTTGGTGTTGTCCTTCTCTCCTCCCTTGCGCCTCCGTCGCTTGCCGAACCAGCCGTGGGGACGGAAGGGCGTCCGCCCGTTGCGACGCTCCCGGTCCCTGCGCAGACTGCCGAGGCCGCGCCTAGCCCGCCTCGCCATGAGCCTGAGCGGGCCGGGGCCGCTCTGCACAGGCGCGGGCAACTCGCTCCGCACCAGATGGGCCGGAGTCCCTGCGTAGCGCCTCGCCCCCAGCCCGAACCGCAGGAGGTCGGCGGCCACCAGCGGCAGCCGCCTTCCTCCTATCTTCCCCACCACCGCCGCGACCCCAAGGAGGCCGAGGACGACGGCCAGCACCATCCGCACCTCGGAGGAGCCTACGGGGGCGTAGCTATATGCGCCGTAGGACAGGGCGCATACAGCCGTCAACGCCACGATCTGCGGGAAGGTGAACCACAGCAGCACCCTGTCC
Organism: Dehalococcoidia bacterium; assembly: GCA_965197405.1. GTDB lineage: Bacteria > Chloroflexota > Dehalococcoidia > Lucifugimonadales > JAGWBF01. Next base: position 1,260,953 of record OZ240206.1, read on the forward strand.
TCGGCCTGCACGTGGGTCGGCACCTCGTGCTCTCTCATGTCTTTTTCTCCTTCCTTCGTCCGCTTAGTTGTCGGGTGCCGGTGTGGGGTCGGGCAATTCCGGGGTCACCGCCGGGTCAACGACGGCGTTCATCACCAGCTCGACCACACCGTAGGCCACCATGGCCAGGATGATGCCGGCGAGGGCGGTCATCATGGCGCTCTTGCCCCGCTCCATCTGGTGGGGCGCTCCCGATGCCGTCAGGTACAGGTAGGCCCCGTAGACGAAGAATCCCACGCCCACGGCCCCCACCACCCCCAGCAGGATGCCCACGATGTTGGATATGGTCTGTGTGAGGTTTTCCATAAGCCTTTTTCTCCTCTCCGTTTCCTGTTTCCGGGTGGTCTCCTCACCCGGCGCTTCAGCTACTCGCTCTTCGCTACGCACTTGCGATGCTCTCTTCTACTGGCACATCTCCCCACCTCCTTCTCGTTCATAGCAGCCGGCGTGAATCCGCTCATGCCCTTGCCTGTCGTCCTTAGTCTGATTCCCGGCTCTCTTTCCCAATCGGAATATGCGCCGCCCGGCGTCGCTACTCTCCTGCGCTCCTGGGCGCTCCGCCCCCGCCCCCGTCCGAGGGGGTCGCCATGTCCGCCATGGAGCGGATGCCCGATGCGGCGGACGACAGGCCCGAGCCCGCCACCATCGCCCCCACCGCCATCCCGCCGGGGCCTCCCGCCGCTCCCCCGGCGACCAGCCCTATGGACCGGGCGGAGCCTATGACGGTCCTGGGCAGGGACATGCCGAAGTACAGGGTGTGCAGCCAGGCGTCGAAAGTCCCGTGGCTGCCCAGCATCGAGGGCACCCGGGTGGCCATGTAGATGAAGGCCAGGGACATCAGCAGCTTCCACGCCAGGTCCTGCACCGGCTCGTAGGCCGCTATCCCCGCAAACTCGTGCAGGAACCCGAACCCCAGCGCCAGGGCTATGAGTTGCACCCCCTGCTGGAACACCGTCGTCATGAAGAGCCTCAGCCAGTGCCTACCCCAGCCCGCCGTGTGGGGCAGAATCCACAACCCCAAGGCTATGGGGGCCAACGCCAGCAGGATGTCTATCAGGGCAAGGCGGAGCACCATCTGCACCAGGACGTAGAGGACGAAGAAGCCGTAGACCAGGTAGAGGAGCGCCATCAGGACGGCCATGCCCACGCTCCCGGCCTCCACGGCCGTCAGCAGGGTCTTCAGAGACGTCCTCAGCAGGTCCCCGGCGGTGACGCCCAGGGATGCGGCGATGAAGCCGGAGACGGCGTCGGCCACGTCAATGACCAGGGCGCACCACCACAGGGAGGTGGCGGCTGCCACCAGGCCCAGGACCAGGCGGGGGACCATCTCCCGCCATCCCGTCTGGGTCTGCCCCAGGTGGTGCTGCATGATGAGGCTCAGCCCCATCCAGCCCAGGATGAGCACCAGAGCCCCCGATGCGATGGCCCACACCACCGTCCACGCCTCCCGCACCAGGGGGTGCAGGTAGGTGAGCTCCGGGGGTGTGCCGGTGAGGATGTCGGTCATATCTCCCTATCCCTCCCCGCAGTTGTCGGCGTCCTCGCCCGCGGCCTTCTCCACCACGCCGCACAGGGTCCCGTGGACTCCCTCGATGGTCCAGCGGGCGAAGGCCCTGGCCCACCGCCCCGGGTCCAGGGCTCTGAGCACCTTGTTCCACAGGCCGCCCGGCTGGTGTACGGGGATGATGGCGTGGAAGACGCCGGGGTCTGAGACGCCGGTCTCCCGCGCTAGGATGACCAGCAGGTAGGCCCGCTCCGGGTCCAGGGCCTCCTGGTCGTCCTGGAAGGGGTACTCCCAGGAGTACTCCCAGCCGTCCCTGCGCTTCTTCTCACCACCCTGCACCCGGTACATGGGGGTGAGCCAGTCGCCGGAGTCCGAATCCCGGACTCCGTAGTAGAGGACGTCCAGCTCCCGGTCGAAGACGGGCCTTGCTATGAAGCGCCCGTCCTTCTTTCGCTCGACGAAGTCCTCCTCCTCGTTGACCAGGGCCAACTCCGTGCCTGGTAGGGGGGTGACGCCCTTTCCGGTCGGGCCCTGGGCTTGGGCCGAGTTGCTGGCGGGGACGGCCAGGAGCACCGCCAGCAGCAGCGTTGCCGCCAGCAGGCCCAGCCGCCTGGCCATGCCGGCTCCACCGGACCCGGTCCTCCATTGCAGCGCCATGAGTGCCTCCTTGCCTTCAATGGGGTCGTGTGCCTGCAATCGAGTGTGAAGGCCCTGGGGCCGCTATGTAATGTCTTAAAAGGGGTGTCACGCGTGACACCCCTTTTAGGGCGTTGGAACCCCGGGGGCGCTCGTGGTGTCATAGACGTGTACAGGAATTCGAGGGAGTTCCAAAAAGGGAAGTCGGGGCCGTTTCAAAGCTGGAACAGGGGTAAATCAGCCCCTGTGGGACAATCTCAGGAAGCAATCCGTTTCCAGGGCTCGTTCCGGCCCTACCGGACAGTCCCAGCTACGAAAGTTCCGTTTTCGGAAGTGGCCCCCGGGGGGAGTCACTTCCATTTCCCAGCTACGAAAGTTCCGTTTTCGGAAGTGAAGGAGGAGACGGGTGAACGAGGAGTTGTTGTCCGGGGATGCGACGCCCAGCCTGGAAAGCCTGCACCAGGTGCGGCTGACGGCGCTGCTGCACGACCTGGTGGACGACCGGGGCAGGATGGAGGCGGCGGAGGCCCTGAGAGTCAACTACAAGACCCTGGCGACCGCCATAGAGTCGGGCAGGTTGACCCGCAGGCTGTCCGACGCCCTGGAACGGCTGCTGCTGGCCAGGGAAGTCGAGGCCTCGGTGGCGCTCAGGGAGCGGGTGCGGACGCTGGAGGGGCGCATGGAGGCGGAGGAGGAGGCCCTGAGAGGCTGCCGCGAAGAGCTCCTGGCCACTATAGAAGCCGGGGACAAGCGCCTCGAGGAGGAAGCCGTGCAGAGGAAGAGGGCGGTCGAGGGCCGGTTGGCGGCGCTGGAGTCGCACCGGGCCGGGGCGGAAGCGGCATCGTCCGCAGGCGTAGAGAGCGGGCGGCAGGTGAGGAGAGCGGCCTACGACCGGCGACGGCACCCCGCGCTGGTGACCGGGGAGCCGGAACCCGGTGAAGAGGAGGTCTACGGCGAGGCGACTCCGCTGGTCGTCGAGTGGCGGCGGGTGAGTGCCGAGCGGGCCCGGGCCGGGGACAAGCTGGGCGAGGCCATGGCCGAGGAGCGGATGCGGGAGCTTGAGATAGAGATGATCGGGGAGTTCGGTCTGACGCTGCCGCCCGCGGCGCAGCCATGGGACGACTCGGACAGGAGGGACCGGGTCTACTCGCTCACGGAGACGCTGGGGAGGGTGCGTAGGGAGCGGGTCCGGGCGCAGTGGCGGCGGTGGGTCCGCCGGGTCCTGACCCTGGGGCTGTGGCGGAAGTAGACCCGGTGGCGGGCGTCTGGCGGTTGGCGGCGAGTCCTGCCCCATTCCTGGCGCATTGTTGTCGCATCGCGGTAAGCGATCCGGGCGGGGAGGCCCTGAACCCTTCCATTCCCGCAGTTGTCCCGCAATAATGAATACGTTGTCAGGCTTTTCCAGCGTTTCCCGCCCTAGAAACCTGGAGGGTCTATTCCCTGACCCGGGAATGGCCAGGAGGATTGAGCCCTGCTCTCCGATCGGTCTCCCAAGAGGGATGCCCGCTTCCCGCTGCGAGAGGTGGTCCCGGGATCGAGCCTTGCTCTCCCGAACGCCGCTTCAGAAGCTGGGACACCCTGGACGAGGTGCATCCTGCTCCTCGTCCCACGGACACCCTGGTCGGAGTGCGCCTGCCTGAGCTATGCATGCAGACAGGCCACGCACTCTGGCCGCCTCTGCATCCCTGCGGCATAGCTCACAGAGCTGACCGCAGCTTCCCCATGCGCTGCCGAAGGCTCGCTGCATCTCAATAAGAGGTACATCAAGTCGGACCTTCCCTCTGCGTCCCTCTCCCCATGCGCCGGTCTCAGGTCATGTGGCAGGCTGGCCGTTTTCCCGTCTCCGCAGATTCCCCGGACGTTACGAACCCTGGGCTGATCTGCCTCTTCTTCAGCCCCACTCCGTCCCCCGTGCCCGGCATCCGGCTGTGGGCGGAGTGCGTCTTTCGTCAACCAACCCCATCACCAACGACCCGCGCCACGGATGCCGCGGCATGGGTCAACAACGGAAAGGAGGTGCACATGCACGTCAAGGACATCCAGGCAACGGTTCCAAAGGTCAAGGGAGTCGCGGTCGGCTTCGGCGGGTTCCTGGGGCGGCGCAAGCGGCTGACGGTTGCGGTCGTGGCGGCGCTGCTCGTGATGGCACCGCTGCTGACCGGAGACGTGGATCTCTTCATTCTGAACCTCGTCGGCCTCGGGTTCGAGGTGCTTCTGCTCCGGCGGTTCGTCAGGCTCAGGGGCAGGAGGCGGGCGGGACGAGCGTAACAGGCGACGAGAGCGCGAAAGGCGCAACAGACGGCAAAAGCACAAGAACAGCAAGGAGGACACGATGACGACGGCAGCATTGAGCAATGGGGCACTGGCAGAGGAGAGAGCGTCCCGGCCCAGCCTGGAGGAGCTGGTGGACCGGCTGATGGCGGCGCTGTTTGGGGGCGAGCCTGAGACGGCGACAACGCCCACCCAGAGTGTGGCCCGGAGCGTCCACGAGGCGAGGCGTCTGTGGCAGGCGGGAGACCCGGACGAGGCTCTGGCGCAATTGGCCGGTCTGGACTTGGTCAACGCCACGGATGCTCAAGCACGGTGGGTTTACACCGAGTGGCTGGCCCTGGCGAGGAGGCGATTCGGCGGGCAGGAGGCGCTGGTCTATAGCCCCGGCACCGGCAGGGCGGCTGTCTTGGCTCCCAGGGCTGACGGCTCGCTGGAGGTGGCGGCCGTGCTGGGTATGCCCTGGAGGCCGGGCAAGGTGGTCTCCCGGCGCAGCCTGCGAGGGCTGAAGCCGCTGAGGGGAGGTCCGTCATGGTCGTAGCCAGCGAGCCGGTTGACCTGAAAGAACTCAAGAGCCGCCATCCCTTGGGAGATACGGTAGAGGCTGCAGGAGTACGACTGCGGGGCAAGGGCAGGGTCCGGCAGGGCATATGCCCCTTCCATGAAGAAGCCGAAGGCAGCTTCACGGTGTACGCCGACTCGGAGCGGTGGTTCTGCTTCGGGTGCGGGCTTGGAGGCGACGTGATGGACTTCATCCGGCGCACGCAAGGACTCAGCCTCCCCGAGGCGATCAGAAGGCTGGACGGTCCGCCCGACAGCAGAGCAGGCGGTCCCGGGCTGCCTACCAGGGCTGTAGTCCAGTCCAGGGCGGCGGTGGGACCACGGCGTAACAGCACCACTGTGGTCCTCCCGCCGCGGGACCCGGCGCTGCTGACGGCGGCGGCTAGGTTCTACGCCGGGCAGTTGCGGCGCAACCCCCCGGCACAGTCGGGGGCAGGCTCCGCGGCGCGGGAATACCTGGCCTCGCGGGGCATCGGCATAGACGTCGCCGTCCGGCTGGGCCTGGGCTACGCGCCGGGTCACGGGCTGCGACAGGCCCTTGACTCCGCCGGATTCGACGGAGCCAGGCTGCGGGCATCCGGGCTGTTCATGGAGGGGGGCAGGGAGCGGTTCACCGGGATGGTGACGGTCCCCGATATGGCCGTGGGCCGGGTCCGGTGGCTGACCGGGCGGGCCATAGCCCCCAACGTCACGCCCCGGTTCCAGGCGGTACCCGGTCCCAAGCCGGCGCTGGGCCTGGGAAGGCTCGGCCCCTCACCGCCCTGGGCCGTCCTTACGGAGGGGGTCTTCGACTGGCTCACCCTGGCGGGCTGGGGCTACCCCGCCTGCGCCGCCCTGGGGACGCAGGGGTTGGAGCGGGTGGCGGAAGCCCTACGGGGCTGTCCTCACATCTTCCTCGCCTTCGACGACGACGGCGCGGGAAGGACCGCAACGGTCAACCTTCAAACACTGCTGGGCCGCCGCACCGCCGTGGTCAACCTGCCCGAAGGCGTCGCCGACGTGGGAGACCTGGCAACGCTCCCCCACGGGCGCTCCCTCTTCCAACGCCTCCTGGCAAAGGCGGCGCGCGCCGCCAGGTAAGGTAAGAAGACCACCCCAACCCCGCTCCCCTCCTACATCCCCACCTGCAGGTCTCCGGCTCCCCCTTCGCTTCCCAATGCAAGACCCCGGAAGACCTGCGCCCAACTCACGACGGGGCCTGCCCCGAACTTGGTCTCGGGGCTTGCCACGCCCACGGCTTCCCTTTGGGAGACCGCACGGACCACGGACACCGGCAACCATCACATCACATAAGGAGAAACGTCATGTCGAAGGATAACGGCAATGGGCGCCACGGGAACGGGCAAATCAGTGGCAATGACGGCTGCAACAACCCCGCGAACGGCGCGGCCAGAAACGGCAACGGCGTCCACCCCGACGACGCCATCCCAGTGTCAGGTATGGAGCAGGCTCTGGGGCAGGACCTGCTCTGGGACTCCCTGCCTCCCTCAGTCACCGGGAAGCTGGCCCAGCCCCTGGACCCCAGCCTGGTCTCCCGGCGCAAGGGCCGGGGCGGCCACAGCTTCAGCTACGTCGAGGGCCGCACCGCCATAGACCAGGCCAACCGGATATTCGGCTATGGAGGCTGGGGCCACGAGGTGGTGGGCGAGGTGGCCCTGCGGGAGCTGGACCAGGTGGACGCCAGGACCGGCGAGGTGAAGCGCATCTGGGCCTACTCGGCCACGGTGCGGGTCAACGTCCCCGGCGCCCCGTCCCGCACCGACGTGGGGTTCCACTCGGTGGCCGAGGAGACGGCAGAGGGCCATGAGACGGCTTACAAAGGGGCGGTGACCGACGGCCTGAAGCGGGCGCTGCGGACGTTTGGCGGCCAGTTCGGCAACGCCCTCTACGGCGACCCCGCATCAGGTACGGGGGAGACCCTGGCCCCGGCCCTGCGCAAGACCCTGCTGAACCTGGGGGTGACCCAGGGGTTTGACGAGGAGCAGGTGCGGGCCGCCGTGAAGAAGCAGACGGGCAAGGACCTGGACGACCTGCCCGCCTCGGAGTTGACTCCCCTGGTGGAACGGGCGGCCCGCAAGGTACAGGAGGCTTGCCCCCGTACCGAGCACGGAGCAAGCTCCGTACCTCGGTCCGGGGTGGAGGACGCGGGGGCGGGGGAGGACGGGACTGGCGGGGCTGACCAGGAACCAGCCATGTAAGCCTTACGGACATAGGCAACTCCCGGGCAAAGGGGGCCGCCTCCACGGGACGGCCCCTCCGTTACCGGACACCCAAATCAATAGACAAGGAGAGAAGCGATGAACGACGCCGACTCAATGCTCATCGGCCAAATGGACGACGCGCTGGCCGTGCTCTGGTACCAGATGTCGCAAATCGGGAACACCTGCCTCCAGCGGGAGATAGAGGAGGTGGCCGAGAGGTTCATGTTCCCCGGCGACACCCCTGCCGGCGCCCAGGACATGGAGCGGGCACACGACTTGTTCCGACGGGTCCACGCAGAATACACCCCGGAGATCCAGCGGCGTACGGGCCAGCGGCTGGTCCTCTGTCCCCACTGCGCCGGAGAGGAGGAAGGCAATGACCACAACCAGGCGTAGGCCCCGCAGCCTGCCCAGCACCACGACGAAGCTGGCCACCGAGTACGGCAGCCTCTACGTCACCGTCTCGGTGGACGAGGAGGGGGAACCCTTCGAGGTCTTCGGCTGGCTGGGGAAGGCGGGCAGCCTCCAGCACGGGGTGACCGAACTGGCCTGCCGTCTGGTCTCCCTGCACCTGCGGCGGGGGACGCCCATCGAAGAAATCGTTGACCAGTGCCAGGGAATATCGGAAATGCAGCCCTGGCCCAACGCGATGGAGGACGGAAGCACGGTGTACATACGGGGGCTGGGCGACGCCATCGCCCACGTTCTGAAGAACCTGCCCCGTACTGGATACGGGGGCCACCTGGAGGCCCAAGAGGAGGTGGAAGGGGCTGAAGCGAAGATAGCCGCTGACTGAGCGGTAGAGCGACAACGGAAAGGCTCGGAATCAAGCGGGGCGGCCTCCACGGGGGTGGCCCCGCTCTCATCTGAAGCAACAGGAGTGAAGGCGATGACTACGGCAACCGACAATAAGGAACAGAGCTACTCGCGGCCCAAGGCCCGGTTCGACGGGGACGGGAATCTGGAAGTGCGGGCCTCGGCAGCGGGCGAGTGCCGCCGCGCCCTCTGGTACGAAGCCCCCAGCCACACCGTCACCAACCCCCTCACCGAGGAGTCCATGACGGTGCTGGAGGCGAGCAATGCCCTGGAGCCGGTGGTGCTACGGACCATGCGGCGGGCCGGGTGGGAGGTGACTCCCGCCGACGTCGAGAACCCCCAGGAGGTGTCCCTGCGCCTCGGCCCCAACCCCCTATCGGGCACCGAGCCTGGCTCGCACTTGATACAGGGGCAGGCCCTGGTGGTCATAGGGCATCCCGACGCAACGGGCGTCGCGCCCTTCCCGGACCGGGGTCCAGGACAAGCCTTCGGGGGCAAGCCCGGCGTCATCGAGGTCAAGACCCGGGGGCCGGAAGCCTACAGGCAGTGGCGGACACTGGGGGCGGAGCGCAGCCACCCGGAGTCGGTGGCCCGGGCCGCCCTCTACACCTACGGGACCTACGGGGAAGCCCGAGACGCGGTGATAGCCACGATGGACACAGGCTCTAGGCAATGGGACTACGAGGTCATCCCCGCCGAGCGGGTGGCGCAGGCCCTGGAGAAAGCCTGTGAGTGGCTGGGGCAACTGGGTCCCCACTACGTGCTGCACGGGGCGGACCCGGAGGCGCTGCCGGAGAGGGATTTCGACACCGGGGACCGGCAGTGCAAACGCTGCCCCTTCCTCAACACCTGCCTGCCGGGGACGGCGCCTGAACCCGGACAGGACGGGGGACTCGCCGAGCCGGGGGAGCCGGTGTCCGACGATGAGGCGCAGGCGGCGCTCAGGGAGTACGAAGGATCGCAGGAAATGTTGAAGGACATGGAAGAGGACAAGCAGCGGGCGCTGAGAGTGCTCCGGGTCTGGCTGGGCCAGCGGGGGACGAAGAAGGCGAAGCTGGAAGGGAGCGAGAAGACCCGCACCGTGGGGCTGGTCCAGACCCGGCGGTTCTCCGTTGACCACAAGAAGCTGAACTCCCTGCTGGACCCGGAGACCAGGGCGGGCATCGTCACCGAGAACGTCTCCGAGCACCTGCGGGTCAGCTAGAGGAACATTCCCCTACGGCTCAAGACGCTCTCAAGCGGGGCGCGACACGGGGCCGCTTCCCATCCACAGGGCGCGGCCCCGCTTCCCTTTCAAACCAATCGCAAAGGAGTCCGACATGACCCGCAAGAAGCAGACCAGGCAGACCGAGACCCCTACCAACAGCCCAGAGGGACAGGCCCCTTCGACAAGCTCAGAGTTCGCCCCCTCTTTGAGTCAGGGGCAGGCTCCCGTATCGAGTACGGGACAGGTTTTGCTGGAAGCCCTGCGCAGCAACCTCAGCCTGCTGGGGGAGCTGGCGGTGCGCTACGACGTGGCAACCAAGCCGGTACGCCCGGCGGACCTGCCCGCCATCAACTGCCCCCAGGACGTACACAACCTGCTCCGGGCGGAGATGTCCCTGCTGGCCCAGGAGCAGCTTAGGGTGCTGCTCCTGGACCGGAGAAACCGGGTGCTGGGCCAGAGGGTGGTCTACCAGGGCAACGTCTTCTCCTCCGTGGTGCGCCCCGCTGAGGTGTTCCGCCCAGCCGTGATTGAGTCGGCGCCCGCCGTCATCGTGGTCCACAACCACCCCTCCTCCGACCCGACCCCCAGCCCGGAGGACGTGGCCATCACCAGGGACCTCTCCGCGGCGGGCAAGCTGCTGGGCATTGACCTGCTGGACCACGTAGTCATCGGCGGGGACGGGTTCGTCAGCCTCAGCGAGCGAGGCCTCATGACCGGGTAGCCCCGGATCTCCGAGACCGGCAGGTCAAGCCATCCCACAATGGCCTAGCCGGTCCCCACGCGGGGGAAGGACTCCCCGGCGCAGACCCCGGCACCAACAACAGAAGGAGGCAGCTTATGCTTGCGACCCACGACCTGCCCCGTAACGGATACGGGGGCGCCATAGACACCGAAGACCCCGTATCAAGTGCGGGCCAGGCCCTGTACACTATCAGCGCGGGCGGCTTCTCAGCCACCGCCGACGCCTTCGCCCGGGACGAAGACGCCGAGACCCTCTGGTTCCTCTCCATGGTGGGGTCACAGACGGCCCTCAAGGCCATCTGGGCCTCCCTTCTCAAGCAGCCTCCGGAGGCCGCTCACCTCATCAGGGGGGCCGAGGGCATGGCCCTTTCGGGCGGATACCAGCGGTGCGTCATCCCGCAGCAGACCGTCGGGACCTGGACGACGAAGATAGCCCGGCTGCCGGTCTCCGGCGGCTGGCACGCTCTGGTCTACACCAGGCTGGCGGAGTACGCCTCGGAGCGGGGCGACTTCCTGCTGCTGGCCCAGAGCGAGGCCGAAGCCCCGGAGCTTCACCACCGCTTCCTGGACAGGCGTAGCCCCCTGCCGTTGCACCGCTCCTGGAAGGACTGGCTCTGGCGCAGGGGCCTTCAGGACGGGTCCATCGTTCCCCTCCGGTCGGTGGGCATCGTCGCCTACCGATGCTCCCCCGACGCTGACCGGCTGCGGGAGGACCTGTCGGAGGCGGTGGCGTCGGGCAGGCTGGCCCTGCCGGAGGAAGAGACCTCTTCCACAGGCCCGGAGCCTGCCCATGACCGCATCGGGGTATGGGCGGCTGCAAGGAGGGAGTCGAATGGATAGGACGCTGAAGACGGCCAAGCGCAAGAACAAGCGGCGCAGCAACCGCAACTACGGGGCCTGGCAGCGCCTCTCCCCCGACGGGAAGAGGTGCCGCTTCTGTCCCCACGACGGCTCGAAGCACCTCTGCCAGTCGGGACAGCCCCACTTCTACCGGCCCGCCACCGAGGAGGAGCGGCGGGACCCCTCCGAGAGGCTCTACCACTACGAAAGCCCGGAGCACGGCTCGGTGCCGGTGAAGCGGGTAATCGTCGCCAGGCAGGCAGAGCTTCTCACCGCCTTCTGCAAGGCCTGCGCCGAAGAGTTGAATACAGGCCAGGTGCTCTGCTACCAGCGCACCCTCGCCACCGGGGAGGTGGTGGGACTGAAGACCCACGCTGCGAATATGACCAATATAAAAGGAGGGACGCTATGAGACTGGCAGCCCAGGCCAAGGGAGGTTTCTATCCCACGCCAGCCAGGGTGGTGGACCTGATTTCTGAGCTGGTTTACGGGGCCACAGGCCGCTACCGGGACCGGTGCCTGCGCATCCTCGACCCCTGTTGCGGGGCAGGGGAGGCGCTGGCCAGGTTCTCCGACCGGCTCCGGGAGGGGGGCGACATCCCCGTGGAGGCCTACGGCGTGGAACTTCACCGGGACCGGGCCGGGGCGGCGTCCTGCCGGCTGGACCGGGCCCTGGCAGCCGACCTCTTCGCCACTTCCATCGCCAACGGGGCCTTCGGACTGCTTCTGCTCAACCCGCCCTATGATTGGGACTCGGAAGACAAGCGGACGGAGCACGCCTTCCTGACCCACTGCACCCGTTTCCTGGTGGACGACGGCCTGCTGGTGTTCATCGTCCCCAGGCACCGGCTCACCGTCTCGGCCCGCTACCTGTCGTCCCACTACCGGGACCTTCGCTGCTGGCACTTCCCCCTGCCGGAGCGGGAGGCCTTCGACCAGGTGGTGGTGATGGGACGGCGCAGGGCCGAGCCTGCCCCGGACGCCCGCGCCGAGGAGCAGGTCAGGGCCTGGGCCGAGGGGGAGCCGGAGACCCTGGGCGCCCACGCCTGCCCGGTTTACGATGCCCCCGCCATCCCTGCCGGGGAGGTCCTGTTCACCACCCGCACCGTGGACCCGGTGGCGGCGGCGGGTGAGGCCAGGCGGTCGGGGCTGTGGGCCAGCCAGGAAGTCCGGGACTCCCTTTGGCCCGTCCGGGACAACCGGACCCGCCCCCTGATGCCCCTGCGCAGGGGCCACATGGCCATGCTGGTGGCGGCGGGCTTCCTGGACAACCTGGTGCTGGAGGCCGAGGGGCGGCGCATCCTGGTCAAGGGCCGCACTTCCAAGGAGATGGTTCTGGCCGAGGAGACCGAGAACACCGAGGTCTACCGGGAAAGGCTCAAGACCACCGTGGTCGCCCTGGACCTGGACGACGGCACTATCATCGACATCGCCGCCTAGACAACCCCCAAGGGACATGACGGCTCATCAGCGAGCCGCACCACGAGGCCCCGCTGCCTTCAAGGGAAAACGGCGGGGCCTCGTCCTTTCAGATGAAACACACCGGCAACGAAACTCTATCCATATTAATGAAGGAGAAGGCCCATGAACCTGGCAGGATTCATAGACACCTACAAGGAAGCCATCGCCCGGCGAGTGGTGGAGTCCTACCCGCCCCTCTACCGGCCCTCTAAGAACGGTCACAAGCTCCCCGGGCTGCTGCGCACCCCGATGGGGGGACAGGAGGACGCCATCCGGGGCGCAGCCCTCTCCCTCCGGACACACCGGGGCACCACCGTGGTGGGCGAGATGGGCACCGGCAAGACCTTCATCGGCGCAGCGGCGGCCCACGCTGCGGGATTCCGCCGGGTGCTGGTCCTCTGCCCGCCCCACCTGACCCGCAAGTGGAAGCGGGAGGTGGAGGAGACGGTGCCCGGCGCCCGGGCCGCCATCGTGAGTTCCATCACCGACCTGGAGAGGCTCAGGCTCTCCCACGGCCCAGGACCCCTCTTCGCCGTCATGTCAAGGGAGCGGGCCAAGCTCTCCTACCGATGGTCCCCCGCCACGGTGGAACGGTGGGCCGCCGTGGGCGGCAGGCTGGTGCGGGACGAGGAGACGGGGGATCCCTTCCGGGTCCCCTGCTGCCCCATCTGCCACGCCCAGGTGGTGGACAAGGACGGGGTGCCCCTGACGGCGGAGGAGCTCTCCCGCAAGCGGCGCAGGTGCGACCTGTGCGGCTCGGCCCTGTGGCAGGCCGACGGGTCCGGCCCCCGGCGCTACCCCCTGGCCGACTACGTCAAGCACCGGATGAGGGGCTTCTTCGACCTGCTGATAGGCGACGAGGTCCACGAGTACAAAGGCAGGGGGTCAGCCCAGGGCATCGCCGCCGGAGTCCTGGCCGAGGCCTGCGGCAAGTCCCTCACCCTCACAGGCACTCTGATGGGCGGCTACAGCTCAACGCTGTTCCACCTGCTCTACCGCTTCTCCCCGGAGATACGCACCGAGTTCGGGCGCTCCGAGGAGCACCGCTGGATTGCACGGTACGGCTTCGAGGAGCACACCATCGGCAAGCCCGACGACGACCCGGTGGAGGACGGGCGCTACAGCCGCCGCAGGAAGTACCGCAAGACGGTAAGGGAGCGGCCGGGCCTGGCCCCCTCGGCCCTGTTCCACCTCATCGGCAACTCGGTGTTCCTGCGCCTCTCCGACGTGGCCTCGGGCCTGCCTTCCTACGAGGAGCAGGTGCTGCTGTCGGGGATGGACCGGGAGCCGGATACCCGGTCGGGGTCGGGCACAGGCCCTGCGGGCTTCTCCCAGCGCGAGGCCTACGACCATGTGTTCACCACCCTGAGGCAGGCCCTGGCAGAGGCGTTGGCCAAGGGTTCCAAGCGGCTGCTGGCCGCCTACCTCCAGACCCTGCTGGCCTACCCCGACGGCTGCACCAGGGGCGAGACCGTCTTCGACCCCAGGAACGGCGACGTGCTGGTGCAGGTCCCGCCCCTGTCGGAGGGGAAGCTCTACCCCAAGGAGCAGTCTCTGGTGGACCTGGTGGCGGCGGAGCGGTTGGCCGGGCGCAGGGTGCTGGTATACGCCACCCACACCGGGACCCGGGACATCACGGGACGGATGGAGGAGTTCCTCACTCGCCAGGGCTTCCGGGTGTCGGTGCTGAAGGCCGACACGGTGGCCCCGGACCGGAGGGAGGCCTGGGTGGAGGAAAGGGTGAAGGAGGGGGTGGATGTGCTGGTCTGCCACCCCAGGCTGGTGCAGACGGGCCTGGACTTGGTGGACTTCCCTACAATTTGCTGGTTCGAGACAGATTATTCGGTGTACACTATGCGCCAGGCTTCCCGCAGGTCGTGGCGCATCGGGCAGAAGCGCCCGGTGAAGGTGGTGTTTATGGCCTACCGGAACACCTTGCAGGCCGAGGCGCTGAAGCTGGTGGCGAAGAAGCTCCAGAGCTCCCTGGCGGTGGAGGGGGAGCTGCCAGAGGACGGGCTGGCCGCCTTCGGCGACGAGGGGGACGACCTGATGCTGGCCTTGGCGAGGCAGGTGGTCAGCGGGAAGGAGGACGACGCCGAGTCGGTGGAGCAGGTCTTCGCCCAGGCCAGGGATGCCGAGGCCAGCGCTGAGGAGTACCTGGTGGACGACGGGTGGAAGGCGGTGGAGAGCCTGCCCCGTACTGGACACGGGGTCGGGCCGGAGGTTGTGGAGGTCCACCGGAACGGCAGCAACGGTAACGGGCGCGTCGAGCCAGTCAACGGCGACGGGCGCCGCGAGGAAGTCGTCGAGGGGCAGCAGTCCCTGTTCTCGTGGGCGGAGTTCATGGCCGGGGAAGCGGAGGAAAAGCGGGGGCGCAACGGCAAGCCCAAGCCCTCGTCCCAATCCCTGTTCGAGTGGGCGCTCAATGTGGAGCAGGACCGGGAGAAGGAACCGGCCGGCCTATCTGCCTAGCTACAGGCAGGCGTAAGACGTTAGGCCGGAGGCAAAGGGGGATGCCACCGCTACAACTGCGATGGCATCCCCCACCCGTCCATGTATGCGGGCCTTTTTTGTTGCCCGGAACCATAGCCGCTCTTCCCCGGTCTGCGCCACGAGACACTTGACAAGAAGAACTCATGTTCTCTATAGTTCTACCTCACCGGCCCCGCCGGACTCCCCTTCCAGGAGACGCCTTGAGAATCGCCTGCGTGCTCATCACTCACCTCCGGGCCAAGGTCGAGCTGAGACGACATCCCCACCTGAAGGACAGACCCGCCGTCATCGTGGACCGCTCCCGGAGGAGGCCCCTGGTAGTCGATCATTTCCCGGCGGCATCAGGGGTGACCGCGGGGATGACCCTGGAGCAGGCCCTGTCCCGCCATGCCGGCACCATCGTACTCGAAGCGGACGAGCCATCCTACCGGAGGCTGTTCCATCAGGTGCTCGCCTCCCTACAGGGGACCAGCGACCGGGTGGAGGGGTCGGAGCTAGGCACGGCCTACGCGGGCCTGGACGGACTGGAGGACCTGTACGGGGGAGAGGCCCGGCTTGTCAATACCCTGAAGGACTCCGTTCCCCAGGACCTGAAGCCACGGGTCGGCGCGGGGGATGCCAAGTTCCCTGCCCTAGTCGCAGCCCGGACGAGCAAGATTCCAGGAGTCGCCAGAGTCCCCTCCGACGTCGCCGCCTTCCTTGCGCCCCATCCCATTGACCTCCTACCCATATCCTCCGATATGAAGGCCGGCATGCACCGCTTCGGCCTTCACACCATGGGAGACGCGGCGTCCATGAGGGAGGAGGACATCACCGACCAGTTCGGACTTCCGGGGAAGAGGGCATGGGACCTCTGCCATGGCGTTGACGACAGCCCCCTGGTCCCCCTGAAGCACCGGGAGTCCATAGTGGAGCACACCTCCCTCCCCTTCTCCTCCACCTCCATAGAGCTTCTGCTTGTGACGGTGGACACCCTTCTCAGAAGGGCCTACTCCCGCCCCGAGATGCGGGGACGGTACGCCGGAAGAGCAGCCCTGGAGTGCTTGCTCTCTCGCCCGCCGCTATGGGAGAAGGAGGTCCACTTCAAGCAGGAGGTGGGGAACTGGGAGCGGGCCTCGGCCATCATCAGGGGCCGGCTGGAGGAGGACCATCCCCAGGCCTCGACAGAGGAGGTGACCCTGGCCCTCTCGGACCTCACGGGGGGATCGGGGGTGCAGACGGGGCTGTTTCACGACCTCCGGAAGGACCGGCAGAGCCGGTTGGCGGAGGCGGAGAGGCAGCTGCAGGCCCGGACGAAGGGCAACCATGCCCTCCACCGGGTGGTGGTCGTTGCTCCCTGGCACCCGGCGCCGGAGATGCGGGCCTTTCAGGTCCCCTTAGACCCCTCGGGAAGGGACACCATCAAACCCCTCTCCGTCCCCACTCCGGTGGAGGTCCGGGAGGGGCCGGGCCGCCGGCCCGTCATGGTGCGCATGGGGAAGCGGTGGCACAGGGTGGCCCGCGTCGAGGACCTGTGGAGCTTTGACCTCTGGTGGATGCCGGAGCCCCTGACCCGCACCTACTACCGGGTCACCGGGGAGGACGGGAGGCAGGCGACCTTGTTCCGAGACCGGAGGGGGGGCTGCTGGTACCGGCAGGGACCCTGAGCCGGTGTCCTCCCATGTCAGCCGGATATGTCGAGCTCCACTCCAAGAGCTTCTACTCCTTCGGGATGGGCGCGTCTCATACCCACGAGCTACTGGCCCGGGCAAAGGAGTACGGGTACGCCTCCCTGGCCCTGACCGACACCAACCTGTGCGGGGCCCTGGAGTTCGCCCGCCTGGCCAACAGCCTGGACATCCAACCTATCACGGGAGGGGAGATAACCCTGACCGACGGCTCCCGCCTGGTCCTTCTGGCCAGGACGCGGCAGGGGTACGCCAACCTCTCCCGTCTCTTCACCCTGGCCAACTCCGTGGACCGCAGGGAGCCGCGGCTGGACCCCGTGCACCTTCCCACCCATGGGGAAGGTGTGGTCCTCCTCACCGGCGGGCGGGACGGCCCCCTCTCGCAGTTGGCGCTGGACGGCCGCCGTCAGGAAGCCCGTGAGCTTCTCAAGAAATACATGGAGTGGTACGGCCCGCGTGCGGTGTACGTGGAGCTACAGCAGAACTTCCTGAAGGGCGACACCGGGCGCAATCGGGAACTGGCCGGCCTTGCTCAAGATGCAGGCGCGCCGGTGGTCGCCACCAACGACGTGCACTACCACTCCCCGGAGCGGTACCGGCTACAGCATGCGCTGGTGGCGGCTAAACGCAACACCACCATTGACCTGGCCCTCCCCTTCATCAGGCCCAACCACCACCTCCACCTGAAGCCCCAGGAGCAGATGGAGCGCCTCTTCAGGGACTGTCCCGAGGCCGTTGCCAACACCCTGGGAATCGCTGAGCGGTGCGCCTTCAACCTGGGCACCGACCTGGGGTACACCCTCCCCGATCCCGCCGTGCCCCAGGGATATACCCCCGAGAGCTACCTGAGACGCCTCTGCTCCGAGGCCGCCCTGCGGCGCTACGGCACGGTGCCGGAGCGGGTCAGAGACCGCCTGGAGCAGGAGTTCCGGCTGATAGGCAGGCACCGGCGGGCAGGCTTCCTCCTTCTCTACAGGGAGATCGTCCTCATCGCCCAGGGGATCATGGAGGAGAGAGGCACCGCCCACCCGGAGACCCCCCTGGAGGAGAGGCCCCCGGGCAGGGGCAGGGGCTCCTCGGTGGCCCTGCTTGTGGGCTACCTCATCGGCATCAGCCACGTGGACCCCCTCAAATGGGGCCTGACCCTGGAGCGGTTCATCTCCGAGGATACGTCCATGCTCCCCGACATAGACCTGGACTTCCCACGCGCTCTCAGGGACGAGCTTATCCGGCGGGTGCACCGGCACTTCGGGCCGGAGTACGCCGTCCTGGCCGGGGCCGTCGCTACATACTCGGTGAAGGGTATCATCCGGGACTTGGGCAAGGCCCTGGGGCTGCCGGGGGAGGACCTGAAGATCCTGTCCGGGCGGGTCCACTCCCATGACGGGGCGAGGCTGAGGGAGGAGATGCTGGGGCTTCCCGCCTTCAGGGACCGGGTGGAGGCCCCCGGCTGGCGGGACCTGGTAGAGCTGGCCCCCCAGCTGATGCACGCCCCCAGGGGCCTGGGCCAGCACGTCGGGGGCATGGTCCTCAGTGACTCCCCCATCTCCCGGATGGTCCCCATCCGGGCGGGGGCTATGGACGGCCGCTACATCATGGACTGGAACAGGGACAGCGTCGCCGACGCGGGCTTCGCCAAGATAGACCTCCTCTCCCTGCCCGTGCTGGACCAGTTGGACGAGGCCCTGGACCTCATCGAAGAGAGGGAGGGGAGGAGGCCGGACCTGGGCAGGATAGACCACGAAGACCCCGGCGTGTACGACATGATCAACCGGGGGAGGTCCAAGGGGGTGTTCCTTCTCCAGTCCCCCGCCCAGCTGAAGATGGCCCAGCGCCTGAAATCGCGCAACCTCCTGGACCTGGCATACCAGGTGGCTCTCATTCGCCCCGGCGTCGGCGTCCAGGGGAGCGCCGTGTCCCGGTTCGTGGAGCGGTATAGGCACGGGGCATCCTGGGAGTACGACCACCCGTCGGAGAAGCGGGCCCTGGAGCGGGGCTACGGCATTGTCGTCTGGCAGGAGCAGGTGGTCCAACTGGTCATGGACGTGGCGGGGATGACCGCCGCCCAGGCAGACGAGGTCCGACGGGCCTTTGCCAGGCCCAACAACGAGCACCTCATCGCCATGCACAGGCAGAGGTTCCTGGAAGGGGCCCGGAGGAAGGGGGTCCCCGAGGAGGTTGCCGGGAGGATATTCGCCAAGATCAACGGGCACTACATGTTTCCCGAGTCCCACTCCCACGCCTTTGCCGTCACCGCCTACCAGGCGGCATGGCTGAAGCGCCATTACCCCCTGGAGTTCTTTGTTGCGTTGGTCAACAACCAGCCCATGGGCTTCTACCCCATGGAGACCCTCAAGCAGGACGCCCGGCGCTTCGGGGTGCCCTTCCTCAACCCCTGTGTGAACCGTAGCCAGGTGCGGTGCATCTCCCATAATGGCTCGGTGCTGCTGGGCCTCCGGCTGATAAGGGACGTGGGAAGGGAGTCTGCCGGGCTTATCGTGGAGGAGAGAGAGCGGCACGGCCCCTACGCCGGAGCGGGGGACCTGGTGCGGCGCACGGGCCTAAAGCCCCGGGCGCTCCTGTCGCTGGTGCAGGCCGGGGCCTTCGATTCCACAACCCCCAACCGCAGGGAGGCGCTGTGGGACGCCGGCCTCTCCACCCGCCCCGGCCGGAACGGCCAGGCGGCGCTGCCCCTGACTATGGAAGGCCGCGGACCTCAACTGCCGGACTTCACCGCCTACGAGAGGATGGCGGGGGAGTACAGGGTCATGGGCATCTACCCCAGGGGGCACCTCATGGAGTTCATGCGTCCCACGCTGAGTCCCCGGGTGCTGCCCGCTGCCTCAGTGGAGGCGTTGGACGAGGGGGCGGAGGTCCTGGTGGCAGGCTGGCCCATCGCCCGGCAGCATCCCAGAGGGGAGGACGGCACAGTGTTCGTGACCATTGAGGATGAGGAGGGCGACGTGCAGCTCATCCTCGGGCCCCGGGTCTTCGCCCGCTGCCGGAAAGTGTTGGGGAGCCGGGTGGTCCTGGCCCGGGGCGTTGTGTCCCGGTGGGACGGCACCACCAACGTCGTCGTCTCTCGCGTCGAGCGTGTGGATACGGGAGTCCCTATGCCAACCACCCACGACTGGCATTGAGCAGAAGCAATAAATGGTATGGTAGCATGATAAGGGAACGACGAAGCTTGAACTTTCCCGGCTTGAATGATCATCGGATGGAAGGGCGCTGCCATGCCCGGGAGGTCCCGGCTTCGGAGCCGTCCACCACTAGGTCGTTGCGGGGTTCGCTAGACCTCGCTGGGGATACTTGGAATGAAATGGCGCAGGCGATTCTGGAAGAAATACCGGTCGGACCATTCAAGAGCACAGATTGCCAACCCGTGATCAAGAAGCGTTGGCCAGGCCATCCGGTAGTAAGTGTTAGTGGGGCTGCATTCGGCACCGAGTTCAAGAACAACATATGGCCGGTTCTTGAGGGTCGGGGAGTGAAGAGCAGCGGTCCGGGAAGGACGCCGATTCGGTATGAGATGACCGCCGAGGCAAAAAGAGCGTTACCTTGAATACCGGAAACATGCTCAGCTAACACTGGCGGTTCAGGCATCTCGGACTCCCGGTTGGTGGGACCCAAGGGTTCCGATGGTCTTCTTCACCTGTCGTGAAAACCTGTAAGTGGACGCACTTAAGCTGGTGGCCAGGAGGCTCCAGAGGTCTCTGGTCGCAGAGGCGGTCTTCCTCTATGTGCTGCTGGATGGGGGCCGGAGCCGGTGGCGGTCCACGGGAACGGGAGCAACGGCAACGGGCGCGTGGAGCCGGCTAACCTCAAAGGCTACCATCAGGAAGCTGCGCAGGGGCAGCAATCTCTGTTCTCCTGGGCCGAGTTCATGGCCGGGGAACCGGCGGAAAAGCAGGGGCGCAACGGCAAGCCCAAGCCCTCGTCCCTCTCCTTGTTCGAGTGGGCGCTCAATGCGGAGCAGGACTGGGAGAAGGAACCGGCCAGCGCGGGGCGCTAGACCGCTACGCCAGCAGGGGAGGCTATGGCTATATCTGCGGTGGCCTCTCCGGCTGGCCCATGTATGCGGGCTTTTCTTGTTGCTCGGAATCGGATGTGTAGCCACGGATGAAGACCGCCTTGCCACCCACCACCCTGTTGCGTATCCTGCGACGTGGCTCATCCTGGGTCTGGGATGGAGGTGGCTGCTCAGGCATTGTTGCCGCGTGGAAGCAAGCCGTCCGTTGGACAAGGCGGACCAGACCACCACGATGGTCAAAGGCATGGCGGTCAAGCAGCTCAAGTACAAGGGTCGGGTCGCCTAAAAAGGCTCTGCCAAGACGTTGTGCGATGTGTGGGAACCTGATTCACTTCTCATGAATCAAGGCCATCTACCAGTAGTCAGTCAACCGTGAAATCGCAGTAACCTTGGAACAGCATACCCCCAAGGTAGTTGCACAACCAACCCCGCCGCG
The DNA here is from genome assembly GCA_965197405.1 of Dehalococcoidia bacterium. Lineage (GTDB taxonomy): Bacteria > Chloroflexota > Dehalococcoidia > Lucifugimonadales > JAGWBF01. The sequence continues at coordinate 1,281,853 of OZ240206.1, forward strand.
GCTGTTAAACCCTTTTATTCCAAACATGACCAAGTACTAGTGCTGTGTCACTGGTGATTTGATATATGAGCTGGCAAGGTGTAACCTGGTTGCATGAAGAAGCGATACATTGTAGCTCTTACTCAGGCGCAACGGGGGCAACTCCAGGACTTGATTGCTGCGGGTATTGGACCAGCCAGAGCATTGGCCCACGCCCGAATCCTGCTCAAGGCCGACCAAGGATACCAAGGCCCCGGATGGAAAGATAAAGACATTGCGGCAGCGGTGGAGGTCAGCTGCCCCACCGTTGGCCGGGTCCGCCAGCGGTTCGCCACCGTCGGCCTGGAAGCAGCCTTGTTCCGGCGTCCGCCTGACCGCCTGTACCAGAGGAAGCTGGATGGACGCCAGGAGGCCCACTTGGTGGCGGCAGCCTGTGGCACACCGCCGGAAGGCCAGGGCCGCTGGACCCTGCGGTTGCTGGCTGAGCGAATGGTGGAACTGGAACACCTGGACTCCCTATCGTATGAGACGGTGCGCCGGGTGCTCAAAAAAACCGTCTCAAGCCCTGGCTGAGGAAGCAGTGGGTTATTCCTCTCAAAGCCAACGGGGAGTTTGTCTGGCGGATGGAGGACGTGCTGGCGGTCTACACTCGTCCCTATGACCCCAGATTCCCCCAGGTATGCCTGGATGAGGCCAGCACCCAGTTGCTGACCCATGGCCGACCTCCCCAGCCACTCCGGCCGGGGCGGCCAGCCCGTCAGGACTATGAATATGAGCGCGCCGGAGTGGCCAACCTGTTCATGTGCTATGAACCCCTGGCCGGGCGGCGGCGGGTGATGGTGCGGGAGCGGCGCACCAAGGCTGACTGGGCCTGGTGCATTAAAGAGTTGTTGGAGGAACATTACCCGCAGGCGGAGCGGTTGGTATTGGTTTTGGACAACCTCAATACTCATACTCCCGCCTCCCTTTACGAAGTGTTCTCTCCTGAAGAGGCTTGGCGGCTGGCCCAGAGACTGGAAATTCACTATACCCCCAAGCCTTTAGCCACCCGGCTTGACCGGGTGGACGGCAGTTGGTTGAACATGGCGGAGATTGAGTTGAGCGTGCTGGCCCGCCAGTGCTTGGACCGGCGCATCCCGGACGGCGAGACCCTGGTCTGGGAAGTGGCTGCCTGGGAGGAGGCGCGCAATGCCCAGGGAAACCCGGTGGACTGGCGTTTTACCACCGACGATGCTCGTATCAAGTTGAAGCACCTATATCCTTCAATTCAGGAGTGACACACCACTAGAGTGTCTTGCCTTACTTCAACTCCTCGTCAATTCCTGCACTTTCTGCAACAGTCCCAGCCTACCCTTGGCTAGCGGGCTATGGTGAGAAGGGGATATAATCGGGCGGCGTGCAATGAGCAGAATAATTGTGGGAGTTCCAATGGACTCACTGGGAACTCCGGGGGTTGCCCACAGTGGCCCGATGACCACCTACCGGGTTGATGCAGGCCATTGGTATGTTCTATCCCGGAATCCCTACTGGAAGCCGGTTGCCGAAACCCGGCTCAAGATGAAGCGGGAAAGGTCAACTGCTACGATTGCTGAGTTTTCTTAGACTTTTTGGCTGCAAGAGAATTGTCCTAACCTTCTGCGTTGTCATTACCACTCTCACCTTTCAGCCGGACCACAGGGTGGGCGGGCAAGAGCTGCCAACAGTGAGCTTGGTAAGCGTCGAGCCCTCGCCGGTGCGGGAAGGGGAGCGGTTGACGATCATCGTGCGTATCAGCCCGCCCCGCCCAGCAGATGCCATGGAGAATATCGAAGGCGGGGTACTGGTGTTCGACTCGGCTAAAGGCAAATTCGTAGACGAATTGATTGCCTTCGTATTTCGTGCGGGCCATGAGACCCGGAGTATGGGCAGCTATGTGGTAAGCGACGATAACGAGGCCACGACGGGCCGGACCATTCGGGTCGAGGTCAATCCCCTTTTTGACGACAATTACCGGGTGGGCGAGCCATCGGAAATCACGGTGCAGGTGTTGGACAAGGACACTACTGAACCGGCGACACCCACGCCAGTACCTCCGCCGCCTCCAACACCCGCGTCTACGCCAGTACCTCCGCCGCCTCCAACACCCGCGTCTACGCCGGTACCTCCGCCGCCTCCAACACCCGCGTCTACGCCAGTACCTCCGCCGCCTCCAACACCCGCGTCTACGCCGGTACCTCCGCCGCCTCCAACACCCGCGTCTACGGCAACACCTGTCCCAACATCCACGCCGAGGCCGACTTCCACTCCAACGCCAACCCCGACACCATCGCCGACACCCGCGCCTACGCTCACACCGGAGCCAACACTCATACCTACGGCAGCACCTGTCCCAACGGCTAGGCCGAGGCCGGCTCCCACTCCAAGGCCGAGGGCCAGGCCGGCTCCCAGGCCAACTCGGACGTCAACACCCACGCCTACACCAACGCCAACCCCAACGCCAACCCCTACACCATCACCGACTCCTACGCCGACACCGGAGCCAACACCCACCTCTACGGCGACGCCTGTCCCAACATCTACGCCAAGGCCGACTTCCACTCCAACGCCGAGGCCGGCTCCCAGGCCAACTCGGACGTCAACACCCACGCCTACACCAACCCCCACCCCATCGCCTACGCCCACGTCAACCCCTACACCGGCGCCAACACCCACACCAACCCCTATACCATCGCCCACGCCCACACCCACGCCTACACCATCGCCTACACCATCGCCTACGCCCACACCAACCCCTATACCGATGCCTACGCCCACGCCAACCCCTATACCGACGCCCACGCCGGCACCAACGGCCACGCCAACACCAACATCGCTGCCAATACCTACACCTATACCCGTACCCGTACCTACCAGCACGCCCAGGCCGACGGCCACGCCCACGAAGGAGGCTACCGGCCCACTCGCCGACGAACTAATCGCTCTGGCCGCTGTCGAGCCGATGCAACGACCTGCTCAACGCGACTTGGAGCGCCCTGCAATCCCGGTAATAGGTGATGCCATACCCCGCATCCGCAATACCCTGGGCGGCATTGCCTCCACTCCCCGGCGACGCACCACGCTAATAGTCATCCAGCGCCTTCGCTATTAGCGTCTTCGCCTACCTGATAGTGCGGCGGCGCTGAGGCGCGGTCTGCTGCGAAAACCGGATGCGTCGAATTGGCTGTGGTGCGTCAGCCGGCTTCCTTTAGCCAACTTCCCCGGTCTTCATCAGGGTGGCAGGGCCGGATGCAGCTGGCAGGCTCATGGTGAACTCTGTGTACTCTCCGTACACGGTGTCCACCGAGAGGTCGCCCCCCAACCGCCGGGCCACGTCGGCAGCAATCGGCAGGCCCAACCCGGCCCCCAGAGCGCCGTCACGCGTTGAGTGGTGGTTGCCAGGCGCAACCGGTAGTCGGCAGCAACCACGTTTGCAGCCTGCAGTTCATCCTGGTTCACGGCGAGATTATCAATGGTTTCGGCCAAGTCGTAGGCTGCGCTGCTGACGGCCTGCGTATCCGGCGCCAGAGCCGGTACACCGTTCACCTCATCCGAAGCGGTCTCCAGCCGTTCCAGGGACTTGACAACGGCGTCCGTTTCCAAGCCTTGGAAACCGGACTCAGATTCGGCCACTACCTTAGTGGCCATGTCCATCCTGTCCTGACAGCTAACCCTGGTTGCCATGGACATGACGCCGGTGTTTATTCTATTGACCCGGTATGTGGGACAGCGGCGCCGCAGGGTGGACGGCACAAGCCCAGGAGTCCAAGGCCGAGATGCCGGCCATTACCCGGGAAACTCTTTCGGTGTCAGAGATTACGTTTTCCAAGCTCTTCGGGCGGCAGGACCGGGAGATACAGAGGTTCAACGAAGAGAATAGGAGGCTTTCAGACCTGACGGCGCGCCAGCAGATGACGAGCCAGTTTCCCCATCGGGAGCTTGCTACAAGTGTCCGTGGAGATCCAATTGTCCCTGGTGCTGTTTGAGAGGATTTTCGGGTATCTGGACATCGTGCCGAAGATTGCCGACTCGCCAAGGGTCGTTGGCATCGAGGCTGTACGACGTAGCCGAGGGTCCCGTTAGTACCGACGGCGTGGATGTGCGGGACATCTATCTTTCCTCCCTGGCAAATCTGACCGGGTATGTGACGCAAGAGAGCGACCTGTTCCATACCAGTGTTCGGAACAATCTGCTGTATGGCGTACCTCCATCTGAGACAGGCCCAGGTGGGCATGCGTCTGACGTGCCATCCAACTATCAAGAATGGGGACGATTTCACAGCATTGAATGGGTGGACCACGTAACTGTTCAGAGTAGAGGGGAAATCAAGAGACTGCGGCATTCCAGGAAGGGGTTAAGCCCACGGGCCCGCCAGGTCCCGAAGAGGGAAGCCAGGGTCATTTTGCTATCGCTGCCTGGCTCCGAGCGAGTGCCGCCACTGATCTTCCGGCTCACGACCAGATGTCTCAGGCTCCGTTCCGCAGCGTTGTTATCCGAGGGGACTTGTGGGTGGGACACAAAGACAAACAACTCTTTGATATGCTTTTCTATCCGTCGGCAGAGCCGTCCTTGGGGTGCCAGGGAGTCTTCCAGGAAGGGGCGGCACAAGGCAAGCAATCCCTCTTCTAACACCAACTGCCCCTGGGATGGGGTCCGTTTCCCAGCCGACACCCAAGTCCTGGCCTTGACGTAGAGCCGATGCACTGCCTGAACCCACTTCACCAAGATGGGGTCTTCGGGGTAGAGCACCTTCAACTCATGGATGTCCCGTAGCAGGTGGGCCCAGCAGCGTTGTTTGAGGCCAGGGTAATGGTCATATGCGGCGTAGAAGTCGCTCACCAGCACCCCACTGAAGGTCTCGCCCAGGACCTCGTCCACCACCCCCTTGCCCCGACCCCGCCGTAGGAAATACCGCTCCGTGGACGTGCTGAAGGTCCACACGTAGCCATTGGTCCCCTCCTCACGCCACCCAGTCTCGTCAGCATGCACCACCGGACTGCCACGGATACGCTCCAGTATCTCCTCTAGGGCCCCCATCCCAAGCCGGGCCACATGGTGGACGGCCCGGACGATAGCCCCAACGCTCAGCTTCAACCCATGCACCATCTTCAAGTACCACTGGATGGTCCCTATGGGCAGCCTGCCTTCTTCCCGCAGGGTGGCTATCAGGCTCACCAGATTGACACCCAACCTCTGGCGCCCTACGGCCAACCGACTCAGGGACTTTCGGGGCAGCCGCCGTTTCCGGCACAGCGGACACATCCGAGCAATGAAGACGTGCTCTGTGACTTCCACAGGGACCACAGCAAGCTCGATGACCTCCCGGCTCCTCTGCACCCATCCCCCGGCCAAGCCAGTCCCACATTCCGGGCACGACTCCGGGGCATGTACCACCCGCCTCGTCGGTTCCATCCGAGCCCTGGCAAAGCCATGAGAACGTGGTTTGCGCCGTTTCTTCATCTCCACCACCGGCTCGCCTTTGGCTGCTGGCTTGTGCCCAGGCATCCCCGACCTCGGCCCCCTGCCGCTGGATAGCTTAGCCTCCAAGCTCTCAACACGCTGGCGTAGTTGGTCTATGACACCTCTTTGTTCCCCGATAATGACCAGCAGGGTTTCCCGGCTGGCTTTATTCAGGTCAACCTCCTTTTCCATTGTTCTTTTATGCCACAACTCCGCCACAGAGTCCAGTGGTTTCCATCGGCAAAGGGGCCTTCCCCAAATCCATCTCATCAACTCTGAACTGTTACTGGACCACTGTCAAACACGCCAAGAATTTATGATATAATTATCCTCAAACCCTTGGCCTTTTCCTTGACATGGTGGACTGTTTCTGTGATAGAATTGGCGTCGGTAATTCATATGGCAGCTGTTTAGACTCGACGCGCCCTTTCTAAGGGGCCGTCGGCTCTAAGACTAAGCTATCACCCCTGTGCCGGATGCCGACTCTGGAGAATCAGGGCCTAGGATACAGAGCGACGAATAGAAGGTAGGTGAACCACCAATGAGACACGATTCGGCTAAATCAAGCCACACTTCGCGCTATTCCGTTAATCCAGAGCGTATGGTTACGCAATCCATCCCTCCCAATCTAACGCCTAAAACAGCGCAACGAACATCGTTAGGGCACCGTATCCTAGGTGCCCTGACGGGCGGTCCTGACCGCAAGTTCTCTGCTCATCACTCCCCTCCCGGCGGCGCCGCTTCCCCTTCCCTCCTTACAGATAGACGCTTCGCCTTCCCTATTCTTGCCCTTCTCGCGGTTCTAGCCTTCGGCCTGCTGTTCCTGCTGCCCGGCGGCCCCCTCCATGCGCAGGACGCCGACGGCCCCATCATGTACCCCGAAGACGAGACGATCCCGGTGGCGACGTACACGGCCACGGACCCGGAGAGACGGCCGGTGTACTGGTCGCTGGCGAATGCCGATAACGTCTCTGCTATAGACGACATAGAAACTGCTGACAACGCCGACGTGGCCCATTTCAGTATTAGTGCTAGCGGGGTGCTGAGCTTCAACTTCCCACCGGACTATGAGGCACCTCCTAGTTCCAATGCAACCGGCAACACCTACAAGGTAGTGGTCATAGCTGCCGACGAACCCTTGGGCGCTGCTAACAGGGAGTTGGGTTCCAAGAAGGTCACCGTCAACGTCACCAATGTGGACGAACCGGGCGTGATCACGCTGGACGCCCAGCAGCCCCAGGAAAACAGAGCTCTAACCGCCACTTTGATCGATGACGACGCGTCGGACGCCCAGAAGATGGCCGCCAAGTGGAAGTGGGAGCATTCTGAGTCCACGGGTGGACCGTGGACTGCTATCCTTACTGCCACAAGTGCGGCATATACGCCTCTAGGTGTTGCGGACAAGTATCTTCGGGCAACGGCCACCTATACCGACGAGCATGGCTCCGACAAGACCGCGCAGGTGGTGTCGGCCCACATGGTTCGGGCAGTGCCAGCCGCCAATAACGCAGCCCCTGTGTTCCCTGATGAGGACACTGGGACACAGGACATACAGGTAGGCCGGAAGGTGGACGAGAACTCACCTCCCGGCACCAATGTTGGAGACCCGGTGGTGGCCAATGACGCCCCCGGCGACGTGCTGACCTACACCTTTAGTGGTGGTGCCAACGACTCCAGCTACAGCATCGACCCGGCTACGGGCCAGATCACGGTCGGGCCCCGGATCGCGCTGGATCGTGAGGCCATCGGTGGCTTTACCCACACGGTTAATGTCACAGCCACCGACCCGGCAGGCGGCGATACAGAGCAAGAGGTGACCATCACCATCAATGACGTGAACGAGGACCCGGTTATCACGGATGGGGACACGAAGGCATCCGTTGTGGAGAACACGGCTATTGCGACGCCTGTTAGCACCTACACAGCAGACCCCGAGGTTTCTGGCACCGCCTGCGCCGACACCGCATGCACCTGGTCGCTCAAGGGCGCTGACGCCGGGGACTTCAACATTGGCAATCAGACTGGCGGCACCCCCGGCCAGTTGACCTTCAAGGAAGCTCCCAACTTCGAGATGCCTGCGGACGCCAACGGGGACAATGTGTACATGGTGACCGTGGTGGTGACCGACGCCGGCATAGAGGGCAAGGGCAAGCTGAGCGCGGAGCGGGATGTGGTCGTTACCGTCACCAACATTAATGAGGGCATGGCGGATACGGTCGTCACCCTGTCGTCATTGCAGCCCAAGGTCGGGATTCCGCTGACTGCGACGCTCGACGATCCCGACGGCGGGGAGAAGGATATTGAATGGCAGTGGAGCATCACTGGTGCTAGTACGACTAACGTCCCAGGAACCCTAACCGCCACAACGGACGGCGAGATTAGCGGTGCCGAGTCGGCCACCTACACTCCGAAGATAAATGACGTCGAAGGCACCCTGACGGCGACGGTGATGTACGCCGACGCGGTAGGTTCCGACCAGACTGGCACTGCGAGAGCGGCCAACGCGGTGGTGCAGGATCTGGCGGCCAAAGCCCCTGTGTTCGACCCGAAGCCCACGAGCCGGTCGGTGAAGGAGAACTACGTATCGACAGACACAGATCACCCGAATGTGGGTGCTCCGGTGACAGCTACGGACCCCAACGACGACACCATGACCTACAGCTTGGGCGGCACCGATGCGGGATCGTTCTCCATCAACCAGGTGACCGGCCAGATCACGGTGAAGACCGCGACGAAGCTGGACCGTGAGACGAAGCCAACCTACATGGTCACCGTGACGGCCACAGACCCCGGCGGTCTCAGCGACTCCGTTGACGTGACCATCATGGTCACCGAGGTGGACGAAGCCCCGGTAATCATGAAGGGCGCCCTGACGAACCAGGCCCCCGCGTTCCCCTCCGCGACCGCCGCCAGGGACGTGGCCGAGAACACCGAGGCGGACCAGCCCATCGGGGCCCCCGTGACGGCCAGCGACATCAACGGCGATACGCTGGAGTACTCCCTGGGCGGTGCCGACGCCGCGAGCTTCGCAATAGACGCCGCCAGCGGCCAGATCATGACCAGGGCCGCCCTCAACTACGAGACCAAGCAGACATACTCCGTCACGGTGACGGCCCAGGACCTCGAGGACCTCGAGGACACCATCATGGTCACTATCACCGTGACCAACGAGGATGAAGACGGAACGGTAACCCTGTCGTCGGAACGTCCGAAGGTTGGAACTGCGATAACCGCCACCCTAACCGACCCTGACGGCGGCGTCACCGGCACCACCTGGCGGTGGGAGCGTTCCCCAGACGAGGCGACCTGGACCACAATCACCGGCGAAACATCAATGAGCTACACGCCGGTTGATGTCGACGAGGACATGTACCTGCGGGCGACGGCAAGCTACACCGACGCGGAAGGCTCCCGCAAGAGCATGAGCATGGTGTCGGCTAACGCCGTAAGCACCACCCCCACCACGGGCAACGAGGTGGCTGACAGGTATGACAGCAATGAGAACGGGGAGATTGAGAAGGACGAGGTCTTTGACGCCATCGACGCCTATTTTGCCACGGATACGCTTACCAAGGAAAACGTGTTGGACATCATTGACCTCTATCTTGGTTTATAGTAGCTGTGTAGATGAGGAGGAAAAGCTTGATCAGAAAAATGTCACCGCCGCTTTTGCTGGCAGTGCTAGTGGCGGGGCTAGCCCTGGGAATATGGGGATTGCTCCGTTCAGATAACGTGGATGCAAGCAACCACAGCGCTACCAGGTCTTTCTCCGTGCCATCGGTGCCCGCAGGCGGTGAGCTAGACGTAACAATCACCGTTGCCCGCTACGGTAGCTTTGGGGGGGTAGTGGAAACACTGCCCCCCGGGTTCAGTTATGTGGAAGACTCCATTACACCCTCCGATATCCGGGTTAAGGTGGACGGTCAGACCGTCAGATTCACCCTCCAGGGATCGTATGAGGCCTTCACCTATACCGTCACCGTCTCCGACACGGCGGATGAATACAATTTCACCGGATACTTGAGGGACGATAATAAAGACGACAGTGATATTGATGGTGCTCTCAGCGTAATGGTTACGACACAGACCGGAGGAGAGGTCCCGACTTCTACCCCACCGCCTTCGCCGGAGCCATCAGCCCCCAGCGCCATGCGGTCCCTCTCCGCGCCATCGGTGCCCGCGAGCGGTACGCTCACAGTAACTATCGTCGCCAGCAATTACGGTAGCTTCGGCCAGGTGGCGGAGACGCTGCCCGACGGGTTCAGCTACGTCAATGATTCCGTTGACCCGTCCGACACAAGGGTCGGGGTGGACGGCCAGACTGTCGCCTTCACCCTCCAGGGCGCGGACAAGAGCTTCACATATGAAGTCACCGTTTCCAGTAGGGCGAGGCCCTACTCTTTTTCAGGTATTCTCAGGGACGCGGACCGCGGTGAACATGCCGTTGGAGGTGATTCCAGTGTAACGGTCCAGCCCTCCACGTCGGGCCCAGGCGCTACCAGGTCCTTCTCCGCGCCATCGGTGCCCGCGAGCGGTACGCTCACAGTAACTATCGCCGCCAGCAATTACGGTAGCTTCGGCCAGGTGGCGGAGACGCTGCCCGACGGGTTCAGCTACGTGAATGGTTCCGTTGACCCGTCCGATACCAGAGTCGGGGTGGACGGCCAGACTGTCACCTTCACCCTCCAGGGCGCAAACGAGAGCTTCACATACGAAGTCACTGCTTCCAGTAGGGCGAGGCCCTACTCTTTTTCAGGTATTCTCAGGGACGAGGACCGCGATGAACATGACGTTGGAGGTGTCTCCAGCGTAACGGTCGAGCCCCAGACGTCCGGTCCAGCCTCCCGGACCTTCTCCCCATCGCGGGTGAACCCGGGCGGCACGATGGCGGTGACCATTACGGCCAGGGACTACGGTAGCTTCGGCCAGGTGGCGGAGACGCTGCCCGACGGGTTCAGATACGTGGTGGACTCGACTACTCCAGTGAATGGCATCAGGATTGCGGTGGCCGGCCAGGTTGTCACCTTTACCCTCCAGGGTGCGGACAAGAGCTTCACATACGAAGTCACCGCCCCAGGTACAGTGGGGTCCTATTCCTTCTCCGGCGTTCTGACGGACAGCGACCAGATGGAAACAAGCATTGGGGGCACTCCCAGCATAAGGGTTGCCAGCCCTCCGCCTACTCCCACCAGAGCCGCTCCCAGCCCCCCGCGCAGGCCCAGGGCAAATCCGACGCCGACATCCAGGCCGCCGAGGCCTACGGCAACTCCGGCACCGACGACGGTGCCTCCGACAGCTATACCGCCAACGCCTACGGCAGTACCGCCGACGCCTACTCCTACGGCGATACCACCAACCCCAACGGCGGTGCCTCCTACTCCAACCCCAACGGCGGTGCCTCCTACTCCGACCCCTACGGCAGTACCGCCGGCTCCCACTGCGGTCCCTGCGACGCCAACGTCGGTGCCGCCTACGGCTACCGCCGCACCGCCAACTCCGACGCGAGTATCACCCACCGCAACGCCGGTGTCACCCATCCCGACGGCGAGGCCGACGGCCGTATCCACGCCCACCTCGGTGCCGCCTACGGCTACCGCCGCACCGGCGGCCACCTCGACGGCCGTACCGCCCGCGCCTACAGCTACCAGCGTGCCCCCGACGCCGGCTCCAACGCCGACGGTGGTTGCGCCACCCGTGCCGCCTGTGACCCCTGAAGAGGAGGGTGGCGGGTTGCCAGTATGGGCAATCGTGTTGATCGTCATAGGCGCAGTGCTGGCAGTGGGGGCAGTGACCCTCTACATCGTCAGGTCGAGGGCGAGGTAGTATCTAACACCTAGCGAATCGAAGGTATTCTAGGAACGGGGGCTCCAGGTAGAGCCCCCGTTCCTTTTGCAGCAAGCCTGGTACTCCATCTGAACTACTGAGTGCGCGAAGCCCGGCTGGTTGTGAATTCACGTTTCAAGTGCAACACCCTGTTCCAGAAACTCTCGTCCGGGGTGTAGTAACCCAGGCATTTACGCGGAGTATCGTTATAAGCTTGGACCACTGGAGGCAAATTAGCTCTTTAACAACTGGAGAGTATGGCGAAGGCCAGACCATCACGGCCAAAACTCCGGTCAGCCGGATGCCCAGGTTCAAAGCGCATATCGTGGCTGCCAGCCGGCTCAGCAGGCCCCAGGCAGTGCGGGCCTGGGGAAAGTGCAGGTGGAAGGTCGCTTCCAGTCGCGCGTTGACCATTTCCACTATCTGCCGTCGTCTATGATGTTGTTTGCTCGGGCCCCTCGCCGTGTCCCCAGAGTAATTCCTGGGGGTGAGCACCACTGCACCGTAGTCCTGATGCCAATGACTCTGTCACCACGCCCTGGAGAACTCATTGTCGGCCAGATAGGAGGGACCCCCGTTGACCTCTCTCACCCCGGACGTGGGCCAGTGGGGCCAACGTACTCCTTCCCGTTGCGACGACGGGGCAGGTCCTCCGGCTTCAAGGGACGCCTCTCCCAATCAGTTCGCCAGCAGAGGAAGGCTTCGGCCACCCACCGACCTTCATTGTTGGCTGGGGCCAGCAGTAAGCTGGTGATGACTCCCTCCGAGGTCAGGAACAGCAGCAGTTTGCAGCCATAGTACCAGTGCCGCTCACAGCCACCTCTTCCCACAGAGGCCTCGTTGCCGAAGAGACGGCGATGCCGTCCCCGACAGCGACGCATCAAGCACGCCCAGGGAGGATTTGGTCATGGCCCCGTCCAGGCTCACCAACTCCAGGCCCTTCAATCAAGCGGGGCCGCACCATTCATCGTAACGGTCCAGCCCCGCCTGCCATAGCTGCAAGAACACCCCGACAGTGGCCCAGTCTTAAAGTGAGGATGGCCTGTGGAGCCGGAGCAAATGCCCGTCGAATCTAACGCCTTCCACTGGCAACCGGTGCGCAGCACATAGAAGATACCGTTGGCGCAGGTCCGGTCCCGGACCCGGGACTACCTCCGCCCAAATGATGGGTATTCACCCACTGGGGAAGTAGTGGGGCCAATACCTCCCACAGAGCCTGCCCCGTATCGAGTACGAGGCTCGGATACCTGAAAGGAGCCGGTGGTAGAGTTGGTTCGGGCAGCTGGGCTGTCGCGCTGGGGGCGCGATGGCTTGGGGTCTTTCGCTTTGGTCATTCACCAAGTTTACCTTCAGCTCTGGCTCCTTCCCCTTCGCATCTAACGCGGTTTGCCATTCGTTTTTAGGATAGGATCTTAGTGCGGCTGTAATACCAGACCCCGTCCTTGTTCAAATAGTCCTCTATCGCTTCATGCCTGGAGATGCCTGAGAGCCATTGTTCATCACTCATCTTTTCGGCCGCGTCGTCAGGTATCGGAGATGCAATAAAGGCGGCTTTCATTGGCTCTGGGGATTTCGGCTCCTGTTGGCCGGATTTCAGTCGCAGTTCCTCGCGGTAGGTCTGTCTACCCCGGGGTGCCCATCTTTGGGCAGCCGGTTGGAGCTGCAACGAGGACACTGCAGCCTACTATTGATAAGCCCGGTATGATACTATGGGTCTTGATCCAGTCATACGCGCGGCGCAAAGGGATATTCAATGGGCGTTGCCAAGGCCAGAGAGCGTATTGCTCGTGCGAGACAGCAGTTGGAGAGGGTCCAAACTGCAGCCCGGGGCCATGATCCTGAAAATGCCGTAGTTTGGGCCTTCTATGCCTACGAGAACTGTATTACCGCACTCGCGGAGTTCCACGGTTTAGTGTGGACCAAAAGCCACACCCAGAAGGCTCAACTAGCTCGGAATCTTCATAACAATGGAATGATTTCACGCGACATCCGCGATGAGTTGGAGGAGTTGAACAGACTGAGAAAGGATGTAGCCTACAATGGACCAGGGCTTGAAGTGCAGGAGTTGGACTTGGAAGATCTCGTCAATAAACTCGAGGAATTTATAGACGAGAGTGAATCAGGTATAGGCTCATCACCATGAACGAAACAGTGGAGACTGCAGCAAAATCAGTGTTCGATGCTCTGACCCTAGAGGGTTTAGCGGACACAGCGACGGTGGTCCTTACAGGCTCCGGTGCTCGCGACACCATGAACGGTCGCAGTGACATCGACATCCTTGTCCTTGACGACGTCGAGCGCCGGATTCGACTCAAGCATCCAAGTGACGTAGACCTCCAACAGTATAGTCGCTCGAGGTTTCTGAGCCGACTCGAGGATGGCGACGACTATCCGTGCTGGGCGCTACGCTTTGGAATACCAATGCGAGACCCCGATGGCTGGTGGGCTAAGCATGTAGCTGCGGAATTCGATAATCCCCACTGGCCGGATTGGCGTCCCAAGGTGGACCATGCAAGGAAGCGTATGAATATGGCCTCAGAGTTGCTTGACGTTGGGGATGTCGACGCAGCATCCGAGGAGTTGATGTTCGCAGCCAGTCACGTTGCCAGGGCGGTCCTGCTAAAGCATGGGGTGTTTCCCATTTCACGACCAGAGTTGCCGTCGCAATTGGAGCGTATAGAACCAAGTCTTGCCTACCTTCTTGACCTACTTATTGAGGGCAATTTAGGCGCTGCCGACTTGAGGTCTGGAGAATCACTCTTGATACGCCAGATAAAACAACTGTAGCAGGCTGCCGAAGAACCCATGGCCGGGTTTACCCGTAGACCTGTGCCTGGAACGGCGCTGCGGCTGTGGAGAATCTCCTTATATTCCTCGCTGCGCTTCGGAATGACGGAGACGAGGGCAGGGTGTAGAGATGTTCAGGGCAAATGGAAAGAACGAGGAACCACCGACTATCGGAGGACCCTCCGGCCTCAGTCCCTGCCCAGGGATATCGCATTTGGATTTTGGTGAATTGGGATAGCAATGTGGCCAGGTAACTGTTGTCCCACCCGGCCCGTTTCAGTTTGCCTCTCATGGATCCTTTGGAGGGTTCCAGCCGGGCCAGATTAAGCGCCAGTTTGCGTAGCAGAGCCAGATTGTCCGGGCAGTTGTCCTTCCGGTTTCGGGACTGGTCCTCATTGAAGACCACGTCCAGCACCCAGTGCAGTTGGTTCTCGATTCCCCAGTGGGCCCGTGCGATTTGGTTAAACCGCTCCGGTGGGAATGCCTGGCTCAGGAGGTAGTACCGGCTCTCGACGCTGCTATGGCCTCCCTCCTGTCGACTGGCGGTTATCTTCCCCACTGCCGCCAGTCCGGGCCACTGGTGCCGCTCCTGCAGCCAGGCCACGTCGCTGCTTATGCTGGCCGTCCGGGTCTCGATACGCCCGTGCCCCTTGTTGGTCTGGCTTGCCTCTGCCACGGTCGTGGCCGAATCGTCAAGGAACAGGCGCACATCATCGTTGAGAGACCCCTGATTCCCCTTCAGGGCCAGCACGTAATCGGCCCCTTGGTCCAGCGCCTGCTGGGACAGCCGTCTCTGGCAGTGCATGGCGTCAGCGGTGACCACCATTCCCGGCAGGGCCAGCATTTCCAGGAGTTTGGGCACAGCGGTGATCTCGTTGGACTTGCCATCCACGGCCAGTTGTCCCATCACCAGACGCTGTTCTGCGGCCCAGGCATTGACCAGGTGCAGAGGCGATTTGGCCTCGGCGCGGTCATAAGAGCGGCGCAGCGTCTTGCCGTCTATGGCCAGCACACCCTCGCAGCCTTGGGCAAACCGGTGCATGAACCCCAGAAACCACTTCTGGAATGCCTCCGGGTCCAACAGGCGGAACACTCTGGAGAAGAGCCTGCCCCCGCGAAAGCGGGGGTGTCGTGGCTGGGAATTCCATTCCTGAGCGGCAGGAAGGATTCCAAGAACTCCCGTTTGGAGTGCCCGAAGAGGGCCATGTCGGTACAGGTCTCCCCGCCACACAGTATGGTGCATAAGGCAATGACCAGTATGTCGTGCAATGAATGCCGGCCTGCGTTTCCACCAAGGGGTCCAGATCGTCGATCGCCATCCCCATCACCACAACCTCCACACTTCCCCTCAATCAACCACTCCAAGAACGCCCCTATTATCTATCACCCGAACACCCTCCCATATCTCCCTTTCAAATGCGATAGCCCTGAGTCCCTGCCAGGTTTGCATAGAGTATCAAAGAAGATAGAATGGACTCGCCATATTGCCAGTCGCTGCCCTCTTCTCGTTTCCCCATCCTTTTGTTTAGGTTAATCAAAACTATGGAGTGAAGATAATACCTCAGTAGTAGTGATCAGCAGGTCGGTCGGCTGTCACGGATTCTACCCCACATCCCCACCCTGTGATTTAGATGTCGCGTGGGCAGAAGTGGGTCGCCGCACATGCTGTTCCATCATAATAATATGACGGGAGGCTTACAGGGCCATCCACATTTCAAAGATGGTACTGCCTACCGTCAAGTCAGGCCCACCAGACTTGACAAAATCAAGAACCTTTACCATTACCTTCACTCTGGCGATGTAATCAGCCTCTCGCCCGACCTGGCAGTGAAACCTGCCGGGAGACGAGCGGCCAGTCAGTCCTATAGCGGACGGAACTCCGCAGAAGCCCACGCCGGGCCGGCGTGGGGTTCCGCTTTGTGGCGCACCACTGACCTGTGAAAAACTTTCCGAGTTGCCCAGTCTTGTGATAAATTCATACATCCCCCTTTGTTCGCAGGAGTGTGAATATTGAATGTCATCTGGATTGTTGCGGACACCTTTCGCAAGGACCACATAGGCGCTTACGGCAATCAGACGATCAGAACACCCTCCCTGGATGCGCTGGCGGCCGGGGCGGCCCGGTTCGACCGGCACTACTCCGCCGGATTCCCGACCATGCCCACCAGGGCGGACCACCAGACGGGACGCTGGACAATGTCCTTTATGGGATGGCAGCCTCTGCCCGCGGACGTAACCACCCTGGCGGAGATACTGGCCGGCCATGGCCTTCACACGGCGGCGGCGGTGGACACGCCCTACTATCTGAGGGACGGGATGAACTATGACCGGGGATTCCAGTCCTTCTTCATGAACCGGGGGCAGGACACGCTCTGGTCCATGATTCCTCAGCCGGGTTATCATCACGAATCCCTGGACGTACGGGAGGCATGGCGATACGAATCGGACCGGAACGCGCCCAGCACATTCATGACAGCCATCCGGTGGTTGCAACGACATTACAAAGAGGACTTCTTTCTCTACGTAGACACCTGGGACCCTCACGAGCCCTGGGACGCCCCTCCCTATTACACGGAACTCTTGGGCGGATTACGACGGCGAACTGGTGCTTCCCCTGTATGGGAACTGGCACGACGTGCCGGGATACGAGGAAGCGATGCTTCGCAAAGGCCACGCCACCTATTGCGGCGAGATTACCATGGTCGACACCTGGTTGGGCTTCCTGCTGAAGTCGGTCGAGAACATGGGCCTGTCGGACAGGACAACGGTTATTTTCACCACCGACCATGGCTTCTATTTCGGGGAACACGGCGGCCTGTTCGGCAAGATGAGCTCGGGGAAGTCCCCGGACGGAACCCTCCGGCCCTACGGAGAACCGGGATCAACGTGGACCTACTCCCCCCTCTTCGAGGAACTCGTCCACATCCCGCTTCTGATTCAAGCTCCGGGAGTATCACCAGGAATCTACCAGGGTCTGAGTTCGGCGGTGGACGTCATGCCCACCGTGCTGGACCTCATGGGAATGCAGATCCCTGACTTTGTTCAGGGCAGATCTCTGGCGCCCGGGATGCGAGGCGGTGCAACGCAGGGAAGGGAGTTCGTGGTCAGCAGCATTCCCTTCGCCAACCCCGGCGATCCGGTCCATTCCGTGGACAACCTGCTCCGCCCCCTCTCGGATTATCCCGTCACCACGGTCACCTCTGGAGAGTGGAGCCTGCTGTACAGCCCCGAGGATGGTGTGTCGGAGCTTTACCACCTTCCCTCCGATCCGAGTCAGGTCCGAAACGTAATAGGGACCCACAAAGACATCGCCGGGGAGATTCATCAGCTCCTGGTCCGGTTTATGCGGGAGACCGACTTGCCAGAACGCCTGCTGACGCCTCGATTGGAGCTTCGAATTTAGGTCCGTCCCCGGCCACTTGCGTCCCCATTCAGAACCAACCGAGTGGTGAACGGGAGCGCAGAGTCGGATAAAGCAAAGACCTCATCACACAATAGTTGAAGCGGGTTTGGCTGCCCACCTGCCGGAGCACTCCGGCCGGTCAGTCTTGCAGCCGGACGCTGGAGGCGATTACCCAGCCCGGCGGGAAATGTCCGGGGTGGTGAGGTACGGCTACAGAACCAACTGTTGATAAATCAGGTTGACTGCCCTTGTCGTCTTTCCAATCCCCGCACCCTGCCATTGGTATTTCATGAGAAAGACCCCAGATGTTATGCACAACGACGAGCTAGCGCCTGACGGCGGGCGCCATCCAGCCATTAGCCGGAGCGGAGACGTTGTCTGCTTCGGGTTCCTGACTTACTGCCTGCTACTGATGGTCGACGAACTGCCGCCGAAGAATGGAGGCGCCCTCGTGCGGGACTCGGTTGATACCGTGGGAGATGATGCCGCGATTGTGGCAAGCGTTCTGACCAATTGGAGGGTCCCAACCAGGCTCATCTCTTCGCCGGTTGGAAACGACCACTACGGGGAGACGGTAACAAGACATCTGAATTCGTGGGGTGTGGACGTGGAGCATCGGGTCAGGCAGGGGTTGACTACACCGGTGGAGATTGGAATCGTGGATGCCGATGGAGGCCGCACCTATTTCCAGCGGAGAGACCATTCCGCCCTGGCGGCGTTGCAGGCGCCAAGCTCCCCCCAGTTGTCGGGGGCCGGGTTGCTCTATGTTGACTGGTACGACGGGCCAAGCGTGCTCCCGGCCATGGAGACGGCCGTCTCTCTAGGCGTCCCGGTTTTCCTAAACCTGGAGTCGCAGTACAGAAACCCCTCGCTTTCAGACCTGATGCGTTACGCCACCATCTGCCAGGTATCAATGGACGAACCGGGATCATCCGGAAGCTCGGTTGACACCGCTCGCTCGCTGGTCAACCTGGGAATGGAAACTGTGCTGGTGACCCTCGGCGCAGAAGGCTGCCTTGTTGCCCAAGGGGAGCAGGCTTATTGCATCAAGGCGCCGCGGGTAAAGGTGGTTGACTGCTACGGGGCCGGTGCCGCCTTTTCGGCCGGCATCATCTACGGTTTCCGGGCAGGATGGCCGCTGGAAAGCAGCGCCCGGTTCGCCACGGCCTACGCCGGGCTTAAGTGCCAGGTGGCCGGTATCGCGGGCTTGTCCGCAGCCGAGATCCAAGGGACGGCGGCCACCCTGGATGCTCGCCCCTTGTCCCTGTGAACGGGTAGGCTTAATTCTTCTTCACCCAGAAGGCGCAGTAGCGCATCGGCTTCGGGTCGCTGAAATAGAGCATTCCACCCAAGTCCTCGCTACCTTCTGGTTCCACCAGAAAGCATCCGCAACTCTCCAGTATGCTCAGCAAGCGGTGCTCGTCGTAGAGTTGAAACGATCTGTCCACACTGTCCGCTCCATAGGCCCGGTCACTGACGGTGGCTACCCCTGAACCGGTCTTGAACATGAGTTGCAGGACGCCTCCTGGGGCCAAGACTCTCGCCAACTCTGGGACCGCCGTGGTTTCGGTGGCCTCGGGCGTCAGATGCTGTATCACGGCGTTGCAAAGTACGAAATCGAAGAACCCTGACTCAAAGGGTAGGGGTTTCCGCAGATCGGCAACGCTGAGCTTGTCCGCTATTTCGGGGTGCAACTCTCTCCCCAGGCTGATGTTCTCCTCCACCGCGTCAATTCCGTAGATGTCGTACCCCCACGTGTACAACAGGTGAACGTCCCGGGCTCCCGCTCCGCAACCTGCGTCCAGTCCACGATTCCCCCGCGCCATCTCGACAACTCGATTGAGCAGATCCATGTCCCCTCTCAGTGCCGGGTGAGAGGAACCGGTGTACACCGAGTGGGTGAACTCGTGGGAAAGCTGGGAATATCTCTGGGCGTGTTCCCTGTAAAAGTCCAGCGAATCGAATTCCATGTAGACACCCTTGAAAAGATCAGCTTCGATTACTACGAAAAATGACTGTTATTTTACAGGGCCTTTTCATTCTCGGCAAATGTCATTCTGAGCGAAGCGAAGAATCTGAAATCCTTCAGCCGGAACCTCGTCCGAGTACCGAAGAAAAGCGATGTGGGCAAGAACTTTAGATTCTTCGCTCTGCTCAGAATGACAGAAAGGGCGGGATGACAAGGTGAGACGAGAATGAAGAGCCCCTGGGTTATTTTACCGTAACTGTTCAGAGTAGAGGGGAAATCAAGAGACTGCGGCATTCCAGGAAGGGGTTAAGCCCACGGGCCCGCCAGGTCCCGAAGAGGGAAGCCAGGGTCATTTTGCTATCGCTGCCTGGCTCCGAGCGAGTGCCGCCACTGATCTTCCGGCTCACGACCAGATGTCTCAGGCTCCGTTCCGCAGCGTTGTTATCCGAGGGGACTTGTGGGTGGGACACAAAGACAAACAACTCTTTGATATGCTTTTCTATCCGTCGGCAGAGCCGTCCTTGGGGTGCCAGGGAGTCTTCCAGGAAGGGGCGGCACAAGGCAAGCAATCCCTCTTCTAACACCAACTGCCCCTGGGATGGGGTCCGTTTCCCAGCCGACACCCAAGTCCTGGCCTTGACGTAGAGCCGATGCACTGCCTGAACCCACTTCACCAAGATGGGGTCTTCGGGGTAGAGCACCTTCAACTCATGGATGTCCCGTAGCAGGTGGGCCCAGCAGCGTTGTTTGAGGCCAGGGTAATGGTCATATGCGGCGTAGAAGTCGCTCACCAGCACCCCACTGAAGGTCTCGCCCAGGACCTCGTCCACCACCCCCTTGCCCCGACCCCGCCGTAGGAAATACCGCTCCGTGGACGTGCTGAAGGTCCACACGTAGCCATTGGTCCCCTCCTCACGCCACCCAGTCTCGTCAGCATGCACCACCGGACTGCCACGGATACGCTCCAGTATCTCCTCTAGGGCCCCCATCCCAAGCCGGGCCACATGGTGGACGGCCCGGACGATAGCCCCAACGCTCAGCTTCAACCCATGCACCATCTTCAAGTACCACTGGATGGTCCCTATGGGCAGCCTGCCTTCTTCCCGCAGGGTGGCTATCAGGCTCACCAGATTGACACCCAACCTCTGGCGCCCTACGGCCAACCGACTCAGGGACTTTCGGGGCAGCCGCCGTTTCCGGCACAGCGGACACATCCGAGCAATGAAGACGTGCTCTGTGACTTCCACAGGGACCACAGCAAGCTCGATGACCTCCCGGCTCCTCTGCACCCATCCCCCGGCCAAGCCAGTCCCACATTCCGGGCACGACTCCGGGGCATGTACCACCCGCCTCGTCGGTTCCATCCGAGCCCTGGCAAAGCCATGAGAACGTGGTTTGCGCCGTTTCTTCATCTCCACCACCGGCTCGCCTTTGGCTGCTGGCTTGTGCCCAGGCATCCCCGACCTCGGCCCCCTGCCGCTGGATAGCTTAGCCTCCAAGCTCTCAACACGCTGGCGTAGTTGGTCTATGACACCTCTTTGTTCCCCGATAATGACCAGCAGGGTTTCCCGGCTGGCTTTATTCAGGTCAACCTCCTTTTCCATTGTTCTTTTATGCCACAACTCCGCCACAGAGTCCAGTGGTTTCCATCGGCAAAGGGGCCTTCCCCAAATCCATCTCATCAACTCTGAACTGTTACATTTTACCATTATAGTTTACTTTACGCTCCTGTTCTTGTAAACTAGAGTCTTATACTTTAAAAATCATGAATACATGCCCGTTTTGCTTGATTGCGTTTGGGGATGCTTGAGATGGCGAAATGAACTCCGCAGAGATTGGCTTGCATCAGCTTTTCAAGGCTCAAGCGACGGAGACTCTAGACACTCCGGCAATAGTCTTCGGCGCCGAGCAGACATCCTATGAACAACTGGACCAGGCGACGGATGACTTGGGAGCCTACCTTCGGCATTGCGGAGTATCGACCGATGACCCGGTGGGCATATACATGGAGACCTGCCCGGAGTACATCGTCGCCACCATAGGAGCATTGAAGGCCGGCGCGGCCTTCATGCCCGTGGCCCTGGATCTCCCCGATTCTCTGCTTGGTGCGCTGGTGTCCGAGTCCCAACCCAAGGTTGTGATCACCAAGGCGCGGCACTTGCCGAGACTGAGTAAATTCGCTGGGCCTCGTCTATTGGCCGTTGACTCCGACCAGTCCTGGAAAGTGCCCGATCCCTCGACTGATGAGATATGCGTTGACACCGGCAACCTGGCGTTTCTCCCCTACACCTCCGGCACAACAGGACAATCAAAGGGGGTGATGCAGACCAGCGGCGCCCTGATTTCATCCTACCTTGCCAGGTACAGGTTCAGTTCCTACAGCGTCGGAGACAGGGTCGCCTGCAATATTTTTTTCCCCTGGGAGTTCCTCCGGCCGCTTTTGAAGGGAGGAACGGTGTACGTAATTCCGGATGATGTGGTGTTCGCGCCGCGCGCCCTTACCAAGTTTATAGCAGAGCACAGGATAACCGAGATCCTGTTCACTCCGTCGTTGCTGCAGGGAGTATTGAATTCGACAGACCGCAATTGTTTGCGGTCTGCCCTGTCGTCCCTCCGAGTGGTCTGGCTGAACGGCGAGGTGGTGCCCGCCAGCCTGCTGAGGCTGTCGTTGGACGTGTTGCCCCGTTCTGCGCGCGTGTTCAACACCTACAGCATAAGTGAAACCCACGACGTTTGTACCATTGAACTGACGGACTTGTGCCTCGACACCAGGGATGCCTGCCCCGTGGGTTACGCAATGGACGGGGTGACACTCCGGGTGCTCCCGGAAGGGCAGTCGGACCTGGCTTCCAGCGGAATTGGGGAGCTCTTCATCGGAGGTCGCGGACTGGCCCGGGGGTATCTGAAGAGGCCCGACCTGGATGCCGAGAGGTTCGTCAGATGGAACGGCGAGAGGTATTACGCCACCGGCGACCTGGCCGAGGTTGATGCGCGGGGTATGACGACGATCATCGGCCGTAACGATTCGATGGTCAAGATCAGGGGCTACACCGTTTACCTAAGCGCCATAGAGGAGACCCTCCGCAAGCACTGTGACGCGGCGGATGCGGCGGTGTTGGCTGAAAACGAGGACGAAGCCAACAAGCGGCTCGTGGCCTACGTTGTCAGGGGGCCGCAGGCGGGGTGGAAGATCGATGAGAAGAGCGGGATGAGCAGAGACCTGCGTGCTCTGCTGGAACGGCATCTGCCGCTTTACATGGTGCCGAGCCACTTCATGGAACTGGAGACTCTCCCGATAAATCAACAGACGGGCAAACTGGAGCGCAAAGCGTTGCCCGCAATGCGGGAGAAGAGACCTGCGGTCAAGCAGCACCCCCGGCTTCCCAAGTACGCTACCGAGAGTGAGCGTCACAGGGCCTTGCGGGAGCTATGGAGCGAAGCGCTGGATGTCGACGAGGACTCACTGGAAGATGACTGGAACTTCTTTGATCTTGGCGGCCATTCCCTGACGGGCCTGGACCTCACCCTGGGCATCGAACAGTTGTTTGGGATTGAACTGAGCGGCACGGAGATCTACGAGTACCCCACCATAAATGAGCTTGGGGCGTACTTGGAACATAGGGGGGCGAATATGGAATCCAGAATTTCGCTGGCCGAGGACTCGACCCTGGACCCGACGATTTCACCAGGAGGCGCCCCGAGAATTACACGTCTCAGCGAAGCGTCCTCGGTCCTTGTAACGGGAACAACCGGATTCCTGGGAGCCTTCTTGCTCGACGAACTGCTGCGCGCCACGGGACCGGACACCCGGTTCTACTGCCTGGTAAGGGACCCTGACTCAGGACAGGGCGGGTCCACCAACCGCGTACTGGACACCCTGAAATTTTACGGGCTGGCCGGTCATTCCGTGGGAGACCGGATTGTCCCGGTGCCTGGAGACCTCACCCGGCCCAGGATGGGGCTGGACAATGACGAGTACCGGCGGTTGGCGGAAGAGATTGACTTGATTTTCCATTGCGCCGCCTCGGTCAACTACGCCTACCCCTATTCTGCAGCCAAGCCCCACACCGTCGGAGGGACATTGGAGGTGCTCAAGTTCGCCTGCACCGACATAACCAAGCCGATTCAGTACATTTCATCCAACGGTATCTTCCCGGGAGGAGACGACACCCCCTACCTAGAAAACAACGACATAGACGGCTTCGTCGACAGGATGGAAGGGGGCTACAATCAGGCCAAATGGGTTGCGGAGAGGCTAGTCTGGTCGGCTGTTTCTCGAGGACTGCCGGTATGCATCTTCCGTCCAGGCAACATTGGCCACCACAGCGGTACCGGTACGGTCAACCCGAATGACTTCCTGTCGTTGATAATCAAGGCCTGCGCACGCCTGGGGTGTGCCCCCTTGGCGCCGGAATGGTTCTTCGAGATGACCCCTGTTGACTTTCTGGTCAAGGCAATAACGAGAATTTCCGACGATCCCAGGCACCTGGGCAGGGTATACAACGTGGTTCAACAGGCCCCTGTACCCGCCGATCAAGTTTTTGCATATATGGAGAACCACGGATACGTGGCGGACCGCACTCAATTGGGGGACTGGAAATCAAGATTGGAAGCGATAGCCGACCGCGATGATGACATGGAGTTGAAAGTTCTGGTCCGGTCCCTGGAGTCAGTCGGGCCGTACCTGTCCGATACCAGCGTCTACGACATCAGCCGGTTCTCCGAAGCATTGTCGGAAATCGGTCTGGGAATGCCCGCAGTCGACGTCGACTACGTGACCAAATTCTTACGGAGGTGACCATGAAAGTAAGTCTGCGGCGGATTCGATCTCTTCAGACAGTTGTTCTCGGTAAGAGCTAGGGCCAGAAATCGGGCCCCGCTAGCGGAGAACACGGCCGTCCCGACCGCGACAGCACCGGAAGGGCTGCTCCAACACCCCGACACACCGGGCATCGTCGGCCGCCAGTCTTCCTCCAGCCATAACCACTTCCGCTGCTCCAAGGTGTTGATCATTTTCCGCAAATTGTTTCCTGTCCGGCTGTCTCCACCAAACTGGACAAAATCAAGAACTTTTACCATTACCTTCACTTTGGCACCGTAATCAGCCTTCGGCCCCGCGGTGAAACCTGTCCCAAACCGGGCCGCCAGTCACTCCGGTGGCGGATGGAGTTCCCCAGAAGCCCCTGCTGCACGGCGGGGGCTTTTTGTTCGTGGAGGCCAGCCGCCGACTCGGGATGCCTGAAGGCACCTTGTATCACCAGCAGCACGCTAGGCGACCACGGTCAAGCCGTCTTCGATGCCTGCCCTTCACTCTAAGCCATGCGCAGCCCGTCCGCCATGACCCAGGGCAGGTCCGGCGCAAGACCAATGCGGATATTGCTCCGTCCTCCGCCGCTCAGGAAAGCGCTCGCGGCTTCGTACAGGGCCTCCCTTCCCTGCCCGATAAGTAGATGTTGCCTTATGGTGCTATCCCCCGAGACGTATGGGCGTCTCCAAGAAGGGCCCCACCGGCCCCAAGGGAGGGATGATGTCGGGCAGGCCCATAGCCATAGCGCCTGAGTGTGCGCGGAGAAGCCCTCCAGCCACAGCGGTTCGGGAAGGCTGCTCAGGTAAGGCTCCATCAGGCCAGCCCCCCTCTTGACTGCCGACCCCGTTCCCGTGCTTCTCGGCCTAACATAGCAGGTGATACAATTATCGGGAGCAGGTCACAACAGGAAGTCTCATCGGACTTTATTATGGCGAATACAGACCACATTGCTTGGATCCGCGAAGGAGTTGCGTCTTGGAACGCGAGGCGCGAACAAAGCGACTTCTGGCCCGACTTTGAGGGAGCCAATCTTCCCGCAATATTTCAAGGGCCTTCCTATAGTCCCGCGTCAATTCACCTTGGTACATCACTGGAAGGCATAAATCTGCGGAAAGCGTTTCTTCGCAACACCAACCTGAGTGGACTCAATCTTGCAAAGGCTGACCTTACAGACGCACAGCTACAAGGATCTAGCCTGGCAAGCGCCGACCTTCGCGGGGCAATACTTCCATTGACCAATTTCTCGGCTGCTATTCTTCTCGTGGCCAAACTCAATGGCGCGAACGCTGTCGGCGCCAATTTCGGCGGCGCCAACCTTAGCGGAGCTTGCTTGGATGATGCCAACCTCAGACAAGCCAATTTCGCCGGAGCGAGTCTTGTAAGCGCAAGCATCAAGAAAGCCGACCTGAGAGATTCGATTCTTGTGGGTGCAGACCTATCGAGCACAGAGCCTTGGGAAGCAATTCTTTATGAACGTTCCGAGCTCACCACACCCGTGCATTTCCCAATGGCGGATCGTGTGGGAGGGGTTGGAGAGTTGATAGGGATAGCAAACTGCCTCACACAGCGTTACGATCCTCCACCATCGAAGGCGACAGATATCGAAGCTCCTTTGCTCTACTTCCGTGGAGAGGCTCTTCAAACATGGGAGTTAATGCCATCTTCAGCGAGAACTCCATCGGTCCAACAGCTAGATATCCGGGGTAGAGAGGGCGAGATGCTGCTCGATCTGATGTCACGCAGGCCGGGGGAGTTCAATCAAATGACGTCGGCTCTCTCGCAATGGGTACTCGCTCAACATCATGGACTCAAGACTCGGTTGCTCGACATAACACGAAACCCGCTGGTCGCCCTATTTTTAGCTTGTGACGATTCCCCTTCTCAAAGCAGCTTCAGTGATGAGGATGGCGTCCTCCACGTCTTTGTTGTGCCGAGACACATGGTAAAGCCTTTCGACAGTGACTCAATTAGCGTTGTCGCTAACTTCGCCAAGCTTCCCTTGATTGAGCAAGAAATACTCTTGGGAAAGCAAGAGAAGGCTATTAAGGCAAATATGCAGCGGTTGGGACGAAAATCGCCTATTGGATTCTACAATAGATACCACGATATCTTGACCCGTCTTTATCATTACATAGGACGGGAGAAGCCTCATTTCAAGGAGAGAATCGACCCACGGGACCTGTACAAAGTGTTCGTTGTGGAGCCGGAACAGTCTTTCGAGCGTGTCAGATCTCAGTCAGGAGCTTTTCTTGTTTCAGCCTTTCATCAACGGTTTGATCCGCCCCACATCCTAGAATGGAATCGTGATATGCCAGCGTACAAACACCGCAAATTCAGAATACCGGCCAAGTGTAAGCAAAGTATTCTACGCGAATTGCAGCTTCTTGGCGTGACAAGAGAAACCCTCTTGCCAGGACTTGACGAAGCCACGCAAGCCGTCATGCAACGGCATAGGAGATGAGAGTGTGTGGTCAGGGTGCAGCCACCAAGCTCGACAAAATCGAGAACCTTCACCTTGAGGTTCGTTCTGGACTTGTAGTCAGAACCGATCCGTCCCGGTTGACCTACCCCCCTGTCGTAGTCCCATTATCGCTGACAGCCTACACTCCGCGACAACGTCCATCTTCTTGCGGGCACCGCGCTTGCCGGAGGCCGCGCTGCGATTAGCCACCGCCACAACCTCAACCCCGTCGATGGCCTGGAAGCCCAGTATGTGCCTAAGACGGGTGTCAGCCCCGGCTCCCACAAACCCAATCCTGATGTTTGCATTGGCGCTCATGTTCTCTCTCCGTAAATGCTGATTTATCACTTGTTTGGCTGCTGCATATTATAACTTCTCTGGCAGCTTGACACACTCAAACTTGCTTGTCAGTATATTCAGGTATTAAATCCGAATATAGTCCATTGAGGTAAACAATGAAAGCAATCGATCGCTCCTTCCGAGAGATAATCGAAGGAACAAAGCAATTCATCATTCCAGTCTTTCAACGAGACTACAGCTGGGAAACAGAACAATGTCAGAGACTGTGGGATGATATTATGCACGCCAGTAACGGGGATAATGGAGGGCATTTCCTGGGTTCATTTGTGTACGCAGAAGAAAGCACTGGAGCGGCGTTTAGCAGTTGGCTGGTTATCGATGGTCAGCAGCGTTTGACAACATTGACTCTTCTCCTATTAGCCCTTCGCGATCACATCCAGGAGGTAAACTGGATTGGAGAAGATCCAACAGAAGACCCCACGCCGGAACAAATTGATGCGTCCTTTCTCAAGAATGAACGCCAGACGGGTGACCGGAATTACAAACTAGTACCGTGTCCGGCTATTTTTGATAAATATAAGAAAGTGTATAATTGAGGCATTCTTTCATTGTGGGAAGTGGGGGGAATGCCTGCCAAGTTATATCGAGTGAGCTTGACTCAAGAAGAGCGGGAACATTTGTTGGGTATTACCCGACGCGGCAAATCCTCGGGACGTAAAGTGAAGCGGTCTTTGATTTTGTGTAAAGCCGATGAAGGCCTTACCGACCAGCAGGTGGCGGAAGCTCTGATGGTGGGTCCCGCCACGGTGGGCCGGGTGCGACAGCGTTTTGTAGAAGGCGGGTTGAAGCGCGCCCTTGATGACCTGCCTCGGCCGGGGCAACGGCGCAAACTGGATGGAAAGCAGGAAGCCCACCCCGTATCCAGTACGGGGCAGGCTCTCGTGGCCGTGGCCTGCAGCGCACCCCCGGAAGGGCACGCCCGGTGGACGTTGCGATTGCTTGCCGACCAGGCGGTGGAACTGGAGTTGACCGGCTCCATCTCCCGGGAGACGGTCAGGCAGGTGTTGAAAAAACCGAACTCAAGCCGTGGCGGAAGAAGGAGTGGTGCATCCCCAAGGTAAGTGCCGAGTTCGTAGCCTGCATGGAGGATGTGCTGGACCTCTACGCGGAACCCTATGACCCCAAGCGGCCTGTAGCCTGTTTTGACGAGACCTCCAAGCAGTTGGTGTCGGAGAAGCGGGAGCCCATCCCGGCCAAGGCGGGACGGCGGGAGCGGTTTGATTACGAGTACCAGCGCAACGGGACCCGGAACTTGTTCATGATTTGTGAGCCGTTGGCCGGCTGGAGGCACGTGGCAGTGACCGGGCGTCGCACCATGGAAGACTTCGCCCATCAGATGCGCTGGCTGGCGGATGCTGCTTACCCTGAAGCGGAGAAGGTCCGAGTGGTGCTGGACAACCCCGTATCGAGTACGGGGCAGGCTCTGAACACCCATAGACCCGCCTCCCTGTACGAGACCTTTGAGCCAAAGGAGGCCAGACGGGTGATCCAACGGCTGGAGTTTCACTATACTCCCAAGCATGGGAGTTGGCTCAACATGGCGGAGATTGAGTTCAGCGTCTTCAGCAACCAATGTTTGAATCGCCGCATTGAAGATGAGGGGTCGCTCAAACGGGAAATTGCAGCCTTGGAGACGGAACGAAATCAGGCTGGGGCAACCATCGACTGGAGATTCTCTACCACCGATGCCCGCAACAAGCTTCGGCATATCTATCCATCGGTTTCACACTGACGCGGTACTAGCCCTAAGACGCCACGATGCCGAAACTATGCGGACTTTGGTTGACGGCAAAGATCCATCTGAAGGTGAAAGAGTATCAGAATTGATTATGGACGCTTACGGCTACTTCAAAGATCTGTTGAATTCCTCTGGAGTTGACCCCGCGAAAGTCTACCAGGGCATAGCACGCATGAACATCGTTGATGTAAAGCTGGAACCCCGTGATAATCCGCAACTCGTTTTTGAAAGCCTGAACTCGACTGGAATAGACTTAACTTTAGGGGATAAGGTGCGCAACTACCTTCTTATGGGGCTTCCAGAAGCCGACCAGACACGACTATACAATGATCACTGGAGTAAGTTGGAGAATGACTTTCGTAGAGCTGGCACAGTGCCAGACTCATTCATACGCGACTATATTGCGCTCAAACAGAAATCTACAACCCAGACTCGGGAAGACAAAGTCTATGACGAATTTAAACAGTTTTGGCCATCTTCAGACGCAGAGTCAACAGGTGGACTCCTTGGTGATATGGTCAGATTTGCTCGCTATTACGTATCATTTCTGTGGCCTTCGCTGACTCAGCACAAGGCACTATTAGCTCCAATGACCAATGTACGTTCTGGTGGAGTCGGAAATACACACGGTATGCTCATTATGCGTCTCTACGATTGCTTCGAGAGAGGTCTGCTCACGGAACGCGACTTTATCCAGGCATTGCAGCTCATTAAGAGTTATCTTCTACGCCGAGCAGTGATGGGTCTTCAGACTCGTGATTACTGGTCAGTCTTTGCTCGTATGGCCCACTCCGTAAGTGAAGATTCCGCATTCGAATCTTTCCAAGTAGCATTGGCTAGGCGAAGCTACAACTACAGATTTCCATCTGACCAAGAATTCACACAGGCATTCCAAGAGAATAATCTGTACGGACTCCGCATCTGTTTCCATATACTTGAGCGCTTGGAGAATGCAGGACAACCTGAACAAAGCCCCACAAGTACCTATTCAATCGAGCACATTATGCCTCAGCATATTGACAATGTTCCGGAATGGCAAAAGATGCTTGGCGACGAATGGAAAGCTGAACACGAGATTTGGCTACATCGGCTGGGTAACTTGACCCTCACAGCCTACAATCCTACGTACTCAAACAGGCCTTTTGCTGAAAAGAAATCCATCCCTGGCGGATTTAATGAGAGTGCCGTTCGCCTAAATCAATACGTTAAGGATCAAGAGAGATGGACCGCAAAGGGAATGGAGAGAAGAGGGAACTTATTGGCAGAACGCTCTCTCAGTATATGGCCGTACCATAATGCTGATGAGAGGCTAATTAGAGAAGAGAGGATTCGGGAGTTACAAGCTCGCGCTGGTACGCGAAGTGTGGACAGTTTAGAGATGAGTGACCACGTCAGGCAGTTGCTGTCATCTATCCAGAGTGCTATCCGTGAATTGGGTGACTCCATTGAGGTTATTGAGAACAGATCAGTCTGCTATTACGATGATTCCACCAGTTTCTTCGCGGAACTACTGCCTGGAACTTACCATGTCAGGCTGCTCGTTCCCCTAGATTTTGATGAAGTTGAAGACCCGGAAGGATTGGCGATTAATGCCAATGACTATAAGTTCTTAAGACATGTAACCCACCGCGATTGTGGCGTGTTCATTGATATTCGGGGGAAGCAACATATCGCCGTTGCAATGCCGATGGTCCGCCAGGCGTTTAACATGGCAGCAGACTAGTAGTCAGTCATGTTTGGAATCGAAGGGATAGAGGCGGTGTAATTTGGTTCGGGCATCCTGAGTCTTGAACCGCCAGTTGATGGTGACCCGCGCCTCGTTTCGCTCCTGCACCGAGGCCCCGACTTCCCGTTGGAGCGATTCTGCGTCGGGGAGCCGCTGCTTCAGACAGGAGCGGGATAGCACGCTGAACTCGATCTCCGCCATGTTCAGCCAACTGCCGTGCTTGGGCGTATAGTGGAACTCCAGCCGTTTAGCTATCCGCCGGGCTTCCGGCGCGGGGAAGGTCTCGTACAACGAAGCGAGGCGATGGGTGTTCAGGTTGTCCAGCACCACCCGCACCACCTCGACCTCCGGGTAGGCCTCATCCACCAGCCAGCGCATCTGGTGGGCGAAGTCCTGCATGGTGCGCCGTTCGGTCACCGCCACCTGCCGCCAGCCAGCCAGGGGCTCACAGGCCAGGAACAGGTTGCGGGTTCCCTCCCGCCGGTACTCGTAGTCCCGACGCAGCGGACGCCCCGGCTCGGCAGGGAGAGAGGGCCGCGTCTCGGCTAACAACTGGGTGGAGGTCTCATCAAAGCAGACCACCGGCCGTTGCGGGTCATAGGGTTCGGCGTACAAATCCAGGACGTCCTCCATGTGGGCCACGAAGTCGGCGCTTACCTCGGGGATGCACCACTCCTGCTTCTGCCACGGCTTAAGGACGTTTTTTTGAGCCGCTGGCGCACCGTCTCGTGGGACAAGGATGACGCCAACCCCAACTCCACCACTTTGCCCGCCAGCAAGCGCAGGGTCCAATGGTCATGTCCTTCCGGCGCTGGGCTACAGGCCAAGGCAATCAGAGCCTGCCCCGTACTGGATACGGGGTGGGCTTCGCCCAGGTCCTCCAGCTTCCGGTACCCGTTCGCTTGGACCCGGTCTTGCAGCGCCCCAGCCAACCCAGCTTCGGCAAAGCGGCGCTTGACGCGGAACACCGTGCCCTCGACCACATCCAAGGCTTGCGCCACCCGGGGCGCAGACCAACCTGCATCGGTCTTGAGCAGTATCCGCGCCCGAATAGTCACCCGGGCGGTACTTTTACCAGCCCGAACCAAGTGTTCCAGTTGGTTCCGCTGCTCCGGCGTCAACCTGACTCCGTACTTTTCCCTGACCATACCACCACCTCACTTCAACCCAGTCTGTTGCTCAGTATAGCGCCTTGGTTCAGACTCTTTAAACTACCATCAAAAACAGATTTGACTGACTACTAGGAACCGCGCGACCTCATCGGGGGACGCTGCAAAGGGATCAACGATATGCTCCGCATCACAGTAGTCCACGAATCTACTCCATCCTTTCCGGTATGCGGTACGCGGTACGCGTGTTATCAGACAACTCCGAAGCGAGCGCTTCTTGCTGTAGGTTCCTATCAATTAGAGCCAGGGTTTCCATGTCATCCTCCGTATCTGAACAGGTATGTCTCCATAGGTTGCCCCAGGTGAGGTCTGATCCGGAGGACACACATAGACGTGTCGAAGTACCCAGGCCACCCATGTTGGACGACTAGAACCTCAAGCTCAGGCAGGCGCTAGAAGCCGTGTCGTAGGCAGCCTCGTAGGAGAGAGCACATGCGGGGACCGGCAGGCGAGCGCTGCGAATGTGGCTGCACTGCTACAGCGTAGGACGTGGATATGCAATTTATCGAGGAATAACTACCGGGCTCAACGACGCCTTCATCATCGGTAACCGGACTAAGGACGCGCTAATCGCACAAGACCCCAAGTCCGCTGAGGTCATCAAGCCCGTGCTGCACGGAAGAGACATCCAGCGTTACCAAGCCCGGTGGAAGGGATTATGGCTTATAGCTACGTTCCCTGCTCTGGGTCTCAACATCGATGACTATCCGGCTGTGAAGAGACATCTGCTCTCCTTTGGCAAACAGAGGTTGGAGCAATCGGGTAAACGGCTTCCCAACGGGGCACAGTCCAGGAAGAAGACTACCAACGCTTGGTTTGAAATGCAGGATACCTGCGCTTACCACGAAGATTTCACTAAAGAGAACCTGCTCTGGATTGAACTTGTCAACAACGGCCGCTTCGCCTACGACAACAGCGGATTCTACGGTGAAGCTACGACATTCCTGCTTACGGGAGAATCCATCAAGTACCTGTGTGCCGTCCTGAATGCAAAGCTAATTCGCTGGTTCCTGGAAAAGGTAGCTCCCACCTCCGGTATGGGGACACTGCGATGGAAGAAGGTTTATGTTGAACGCCTGCCCATACCGAGAATCACTGGTCCGAGACAGCAACCCTTTAGCCGATTGGTCGACAGGATACTGATGGCAAAGGCGGGCGACCGAGATTCGGACACATCGGAAATCGAAGCAGAGATTGATGCAAGAGTTTACCAGCTATACGGATTGACGCCCTCAGAGATCGTGGCAGTGGAGCAACGCCTTTAGTCCGACTGGACTGCGACTCAGAAACGGCAACGTCGTTCAGTATAGTGGAGACCCAGGATTCATTCTCGACTCGTAGCCCTGATCTCATCTGCGGTCAAACCGTACGGTTCAAACACCAGGCTATCTAAATCGGATTCCAAGATCATGGTATTCGCCCCTATGCGCAAGGCATCTTGAATCGCATCAACAGCTCGGATGAATGGTTGCTGACCAGCGATATCGATAACTGGAATAGGTATGCGGTCAACGGTGAATCTAATCCACCTCGTAGTACCCATCCCCGAATTGAGCGCACTGTTCTGCATGAACCATGTTACGAGGGTGGAGTTGAGTACAGCACATAGGTACTTGAGGGAATTGCCAGTTAACATATACGCAGAATTCACACAGAACATCTCGCCATCGTCATACGCGAACCTGCCTACCTCCGTCAAATCAATCCAGAAAAGTTTCTCCTTGACGAATTCTGCGTGGTAAGCGCAGTTACGGAGGTTATACGGTGTCCTGCCTTTGTCGTACCGATTTGCCAGCTGCTCGTAGTGACCGTCGAGATAGGTCTTGATGGCAGGGTAGTCATCGATCTCTATAGGCGGTACACCGTCGTACCCGTTGTGAGTGTCGATGAGCCACATACCGGCCCACTTTGCCCGATAACGCTCAATGTCCCGGCCCCGCAGCACAGGCTTGAGAATATCCTCGGATCGCGGGTCTTGTGCGATTAGCGCGTCCTTAGTCCGGTTACCGATGATGAAGGCATCGTTGAAGCCGGTCTTTATTCCGTAGTTAATTGCAATATCCCAATCTTTCAACGGTGTTCCCACGGCGAGCATCTTGTTCATAACGCTTTGCTCTATCGGCGAAAGCAGGCTCCACGGCATGTCGCCTTGAGGTTGGAACTCGCTCCATAGATTCTCGCCTGGCGGGAAGGTCTTGTCGACGAGGCGGTCTGTGTCTACCGCCTTGCCAGTCTCGCCGGCCTTGCCCCCGCGTCCTATCAGAATACTGGTGTCTACGATCACATTCTCAAATACGTCCTTGCCCGTCTCGATCAACCGCAGCACGGTGTGGTTGTCCGCGAAAAGGCGCCGAGTAGCCTTGCCGTACTCGGCTTTTAGCCAGCTGTTGGAACTGATGAAAGCGAGAAGGCGACTTGGTGACAGCAGCCTCAAGCCCTGTTCATAGAACAGTTGGTAAACGTCTCCCGTGCTCGCGAAGGTTGTATATCCGGCGTTTCTATACAGCTTTCCTAAGCGGCCACCGTCCTTTTGAAGCTGGACGTAAGACGGGTTGCCAATCACAACGTCAAAGCCACCGGTAACGTCAAACATATACCTCGCGTCGAACCATTCTGCGTGGTCGTTCTGGTCATAGGGGTCCCAGTTGGCGATCTTGCCAGCGTCGGACTTGGACATACCCGCACGTTCTAGCTCCGTGGCGAGTTCGTCTCTCAGCCGGGCGTCTTCACGTCGCAGACGCAACTTCTCCTGCCGGATGCCCGCATGGAAGTGCCTCTCCCGGTTCTGTCGTAGTTCGTCGTTTAGCTCAGATACGCGACTGGCCACCCAGTGGAACCTGGACGGCCTTGTTGTCCAGTCCCAGGAGCGTATCCGCCGCCACGAATCGCGTCTCCAAGTTGGGCAGCGGCTGGATGCCATAGTTTTCGGCGGCAGCGGCGGGCTGCTGTTCTATGGCGAGGGAGATAAAGAAGCGTAGCTTGGCGATTTGGGTCGCTACTGGCTGGATATCGACCCCGTAGATGCTGTTTTGGACAAGGTAAAGCTTGCGACCAACGTCGGAGCCACGGTATCGCTCGAATGTGTCGCTGATGTTCTGTAGGTCCTGGTCCCTCTGCTGTTGTGTGGCTGCGCCATAGGCTTTCTCTGTCCGCTTCAACGCCAAATCGCGCTGCAAGGCTTCCCACCGCCGATTATCGGAGTCCAGTCGCCGCAGGGCTAAGGTGAGCTTGTGGAGGACGCCCATGGGGAAGGCGCCGGAGCCGACCGCGGGGTCAAGGACCTTGAGGTCAGCAATGGCGCGGACGACGCGGTCGGCCTCCTCCGGGAGAAAGAGCTCTCCAGCGTCGCTGTAATCGAGAAGGTAGTGGAGGCGTTCTTCCCACCAGGTCCTGTCGGCGTCTTCAGGGACGACTTTCTGGACAATGGAGGCGACCAGGGCCTGGTCCACCATGTAGTCCACGACGGCGCGGGGCGTGTAGTAGGAGCCGGTCTGCTTGCGGGCGCTCTCCTTCGTCTCAGGGTTGTAGGCAGCCAGCAAATTCTCGAAGACCTTGCCCAGCAGCTCCGGGTCTAGGGCCACTTCTACCTCTACAGGGGTATTCTCCTCCACGGTGAACTTGTAGCCCTCAAAGAGGTCGATGAGGCCGTCGGGACCAAAGAAGAGGCGGTTGGGAATCGAGAGCAGCCGCTTGTCCACGTCGGAAAAGCAGTCGATACGATAGCCGCCCTTGCCTTTGGCCTCCTCGCTATCGAGGCAATCAAAGAGTCTGCCATTGATGAAGGGGGTCTTGGCAAAGTGGTCGACCAAGGCATCCGCGTCGGCCATCTCGAACCGGAAGCGGTAGCGGGTGAAGTCCCGGTGGGTCGGGTTGGATTCTCTGCTGAACCCACGCCGGTCAATCTCGGTGTTGAGGGTGGCGAAGAAGAGGTTCTGCAGGACGGCGCGGTAGTAGGAGTCGCCGGTGGAGCGGTCATAGTCCTTGAGCAGCGGGGCGACCTGATTCTCCATGAAGAGCTCGGGGGCAACCAGCCCCTTCTCCTTGATGAACCAGATGAAGAGCATCCGGGTGATAAGGCGGATGACGTGCTCTTGAGGGGAGATGACCTTGTTCTCCGCAGTGGGGAAGCGAGTGAACTCAGGTTGCACGGCGCGGTCGAACCACCTGAGCAGCTCCCGGTAGAACCGGCGGTTGAGTTCCTCGGTGTCTAGGGCGGCCAGCCAGGCGGCCAGCAGTCCGTCGAAGTTCCGAGATTGGCCACGCAAGCTTATCCAACTCAACCGTTCGACTAGGGAAAGTTCCGAGAGAATGTCCAAGTGGGCGCGATGCGGCGCAGACGGCCTGATCTCACGAATCAGAGACACGCTGCCAAGAACGTCGCGGTCTGGGTCGCGCCGGTTGGGGCGGCGATGGACGAAGGCTAGGGTCAAGAGGTCAGATGCGGTCCTGAATAGGACGACGGTGGGTATCTGCCAGCGCTTGTTTATCTCACGGGCGAAGGTGGCGTAGTCCCCTCGCGGGTAGCTCGCCTGCTTCAACTCCACGGCGGCAAAGAGGAAGCTGCGGGCATTGCCGGTATCGAATGCCGTGCTGAAGAGCGATCCTTGTGCGGCGATCTCATGGTCGGTGAACTGAAAGAGGATACGTATCGACTCGACTGCTTCCCTTAAGGCCCGCTCCGCCCTGGTACCGGGTGTCGGAGCCGGGTATTGCTGGATGAAGTCGTCCACCGTGGCGGGCGGGCTGTCCGAAACGAGGTTGCTCCTGTAGCCCATGATGCCCAGCAGGTCCGTAGCGGCAGCGGAGAACTCCCGGCCAGGCAGTTTGGCCAGTGCGCCTCGGATTTCGGATGCAACGTTAGTCAGGCTCATCGTCATCCCCGTACGGCGTCCGCGTTGCCGGTGGCCATCTGAGGCGACATTGCCCATTTGTCCATCACGACCAGCCACGTCACGAGCTCGAAGTCGGCCGCGTTGCGGGGCGTTTCGGAGGCGGGCGTGAACCGGAAGTCCCGTGCGCCGCCGGGGCGCAAGTTGCGGTTCTGGGTATCGGCGTGGGCTTGCCTGATGTGGGCGATGACGCCTTTCAGCAGCTCATCGTAGTGGCCCATCGTCTTGCCGAAATCGGTCAGGCGGTCGAACTGGTCGCAGAGCCGCGTGATAGGCTCTACCTTCCCGGACGCGGCCGCTTCGAAGACACCGAGGGCCTGGCGTGCGTTGGCGCAGCCGAAGCGGATGGTCCCGTTGTCCTGGATGTAGACGGCGTAGTAGGGATGGACAGGGCTAGCGACCCGCTGTCGGGCCGAGCCGGAGGCGGCGTTCAGCTGGCGCAGGAAAAAGACCACGCCAGGTTGGATGGCGGACGACCTGTCCTCGGTAACGGCGTAGATGCCGTGGGGCAGCGCTTCCAGCATGTCCCGGTTCTTCTCAAGGTAGCGCAGTAGCTGGGCGAGGAAGTGGTCGAGGGTGAAGTCGCTCATCACCGGACCGTCGGCCAGCTCGTCCATGTCCAAGATTTCCTCACGAAGCTTCAGCAGCTGTTCGTCCCTGAAGCGCAGCTCCAGTTGGGCATCCGTATCGGTCAAGGGGTCATCGCTGCCGGTGGCGGCGATGTCGGCCAGAGCCATCCGCGCCTGTACACGGTTCTCCAACTTCAGGTAGACGTCCATGTCGTTAGTCGGCCAGTAGTTGTGCATGTGGACGGACGGGTTGCGGCTCCCGATGCGGTCGATGCGCCCAAAACGCTGGATGAGGCGCACCGGGTTCCAGTGGATGTCGTAGTTCAACACGCTGTCGCAGTCTTGGAGATTCTGCCCTTCGGAGATGCAGTCCGTGGCAATGAGCAAATCGACTTCCGGCTCGCTCGACTCTCCCCGGTTACGGGCAACGGGGGCAAAGTTGGTGAGGATGTCGTTGAAGGCGTTTCTGCCAACGGTGGTGTGGGTCTCATCACCGGCCACCATAGCCATATTGACGCCCAGCTCGTTAGCAAGTGCGGACAGGTTGTCGTATAAGTAGAGGGCCGTGTCCTTGAAGGTGGTGAAGACCAGCAGCTTGCGGTTCGGCCTGCCGTCATTGCTGGTCGTCGGGTTTGTGGCCTTCTGTCGGACCGCCGCCTTGATCTCCCGCAATTTGCCGTCTCGCGCGGGGGTGATGGCAGCTACCTCGTTCAGCACTGTTGTTAGGGTGGCCCGGTCTTCGCGGAGGTCGTCCAGCCAGCCAGGCAGGTCCAGCTCGCTGAGGCGGTACGGTCTGAGGCCCTTGTTGACGAAGAACTCTTCGTCGTCCTCGTCATCGTCGGGCATTACGTCTACGCCTGTCAGTTCAACCCCGTCGCGGGTCCGGTGCTGGTAACGCTCAATCTTCTCGACAAGCGCGTCAATCTTGCCGATGGTGCGCTTGAGAGTCAGAGTTAGGGAGTGCGCCGAGCTTTCCAGACGCTTCAGGAAGTTTGTCCGCATCATCCCGACCAGGAAGCGCTCACTGTCCTGCTGGTTGAAGTTCTGTTGCCTCCGCGTCTGCTCCAGTTCAGCCAGCCGGTCCGGGTCGGTCACGTAGTTAGAAGGCTGGTAGACGGCCAACTTGAACTTCCCGATGCTGTCAGCCAACTCCTTGTAGGAAAGGGCGCCATTCAGATCGGTAGGTGGGTAAGCATTGACCGGTGCAGCATGAGCGGGGAACTGGCCGATTCGCTCCATCTCGGCGGCATAGGACTCCTCGATGTGCCGCCTAGAACGAGCGATGGAGACACCTCCGAGGAGGCGGAGGAAGTCTGCGCCCAGCTTCTCCAGCAACGCGCCCTTGTCCCGCTGTCCCTTCCTCTTCTTATCGGATTCCCACTCCTTGAACTGCCTCTGCGCTGCCGCCATCATGTTGCCGATGTTCCCAATGCCCAGGCTCTCCCTGTAGTCGTCCTCCCGCCCCTCGGTCATCAAGTAAACCTGGTTGCGCAGGTCGATGAGAGAGGTGTTGACCGGCGTGGCCGATAGCATCAGCACTTTGGTGCGAACCCCGGCGGCGATGACCTCATTTAGCAGCTTCTGATAACGCATGCCGTCGCTATTGCGGAAGTTGTGAGACTCGTCGATCACCACGAGGTTGTAATTGCTCCATTTGACGTTGGCGAGATCAACGCCACCGGATCTGCCGGAGTCGCGGGAGAGGTCCGAATGGGCTAGCAGAGTATAGCCGAACCGGTCCTGGGGGAACGGGTTTTGTTCGTGCCCGTTGCTGGCCTGGTAAAGGGACCAGTTGTCGTAGAGCTTTCGAGGACAAAGTGCTAGAACCTGCCCGTCGGGTTGCTCTTGGAAGTATTTGATCACGGCGAGGGCCGTATAGGTCTTGCCTAGCCCTACGCTATCGGCGAGGATGCACCCGTTGTGCTGCCGCAGCTTTGCAATAGCGCCCTTGGCTCCGTCCTTCTGGAACGCGTATAGAGCGTTCCAGACTTGGCTGTCATAGAAGCCGGTTGCCAACAGGCCCTCATCGCCCGCGAGCCTAGCCTCGATCTCCTTGCGGAACAGCTCGTACAGAGTCTTGTAATAGACCACCTCCGGCGCGTGGTCCCTTCCCACGCGGGCCAGTGCGTCCAGCACCTTCTGCTTCACGTCCTCGGTGCGTTGTGCGTTTTTCCAAAGGCGGTCGAACCACTCGTGCAACTCGGCGAGGGTGGCGGTGTCGCTTACGGCCAGGTTGATCTCCAAGTTGGATCGGTCGCTGCCGCCCAACCCACTCTTGGTGAAGTTGGAGCTGCCTACCACCGCGCTGTTGATTGCGCCATCCGAGCCGGCCAGGTACATCTTGCCGTGAAGGAAGTTGGACTGGCTTACGGAGCGGATGGCAACAGAGTCCCTACCAACCCAATCGACGCACCGCTTCGCCAGGTATTTCTGTAGCATCGTGTGGTTCGGAGTCAGGCCCTTCTCCGTAACGGTAAAGGACTTGGGGTCCTTGGACCCGGGGTCCAGGTCCTCAACCGAGGCGGGGTCCCCGAAAAGGAATCGCACGTTGCCGATACCGTCCAACACGTTCATCAGCAACTCGTAGCCATAGATGCTGAAGTAAGCCGACACGAAGTCGAAGGCGTCGGCGTCGCCAAGGTTTCGCCGCAAATGGTCGGCGACGGTGGCCTGCTCGTTATCTATGATGTGGCGCGTGGTAATCATCTATTGGCCCTTGCCTGAATATCGGCGCATCTCTCTATCATGTCCTCGAACCGATCTTCATCGTTGAGGAGCATCCCGTCGCTGAGCATCCTCTCGTAGTCGTCAGTCAGAACATCATAGAACGACCCTTCCGGCACCAGTTGCAGGTCGCCGGACACTGC
Organism: Dehalococcoidia bacterium; assembly: GCA_965197405.1. Classification (GTDB taxonomy): domain Bacteria; phylum Chloroflexota; class Dehalococcoidia; order Lucifugimonadales; family JAGWBF01. The sequence continues at coordinate 1,321,875 of OZ240206.1, forward strand.
GGCCTCATAGTCGACCCAGTCCCCTGCGGCATCCTTCTCTCGAAAGAACATCGCCTTGTGCCGCGCTACCGACAGTGCCAGGGTTCTGTCGGCGAGCGCTCTCTCGGCGAAGCCCGCGTCATCTAGGCGAACGAGATCATGCCAGTGCCGGGAGAGCCGCTCCCCCCGGCTTCGCTGCTGGCGGCAGAAGACGTGGACCGCCGTCGCTTTCTCCCAGAAGGTGCGCTCCGCCAGCATGACGAAGGGACGGGCTGTGGGTAGGGCAACCTCCGGCAAGTATGGCGCTGCGTCGCACTCCACAGAACGCTGTTCACGCGGACTCCCGGTAGACCGTGCTCCAAACTCCACTGTCACCTCCGGCTTCACGAAATCGTAGTACGTGAACAATGGCTCATAGCCGACGAGCACTCTGTCACCATCGGCTTGCACCCGAATGGACGGCTGGGGTCCAGACAGGTCGGCCTCGATGACAGCTAGGGCATGGGTCTCCACCCAGTCCGCCAACCGCCGCCTGATTTCTCGCGTCCAATTGCGTTCCTGGCTGCGACTCCTGGGCAACGGGTCTTCCTCCGCTCCCTCTACCAGGTCGGGAGCAATGGCCCGGATGTCGTAGGTGATGTCGAGGTCTTCCGAGAATCGACGAATGGCTTGATACGCTTTGGCCAGTGACGTGCCGCCCTTGAACGTCAGGTTTCTGCCGAACGAACTCTCCACGAGGGCGCGCAAGGTATACACGACCCATGTGTCCTTCTCCAATAGGTGGGTACGCCGTCCGCTAAGGGTGGAGGCCACCTCCAGAGCCTCCCGCCGCTCTTCGGGAGACAGCAATTCAAAGGGAGTGTTAGCCATTGGCGACCATCGCGCTCACGGGTTCCGCCATCCACGCGGGCATCACGGCCCGCGACGCGGCTAACTCTCGGAAGTCTTCGGCAGAGAGCTTAGTGCGAACCGCTTCCAAGCCCTCCTCCACTTCCTTGGGACCCAACCAGGCCAAGGCACGGACCGCCTCGCCTGCCGGCCGATGCGGCGCTGTTAGTTGCCAACGAGGGGCATGGCGCAGTTCGACCGTCAACTCACCGAGCTTCAGTTTGCGGTTCGGACCAGACGTGAGATAGACCGACCGTATCGGCACTTGGTTGGTGAGTCCAAGGGCGTTCGCCGCCATCCCGCCGCAGGGTACAATCGTCTCACCCCACAGCGCGGACAGGGAACTGAGCACCTTGTCCATAGAGGGTGCGCGAAGACCGAATCGTGTTTGGATAGGCCAGACGTAAACGCCCTGGCTCACCCGCATGAGTTCGCTCTTGCGGGTAAGCCGCGACAGTGCCTGGTCGACAGCGTCTCTGCTGCCCAAGTGCAGCAAGGCACTTGGACACAGCAGTGTACCCTCCGGTGACTCGGCGGCGTAACTCATTATTTGAGACGGGAGGCTTGGCACGGGGATAACCTCCATGATAGAATGTCAGAAATATAACATATCGGCTGACCAGCTGCAAGGCAAGAGACATACTCCAGCAGGGCTATCGCATTTGAAAGGGAGATATGGGAGGGTGTTCGAGTGATAGATAATAGGGGCGTTCTTGGAGTGGTTGATTGAGGGGAAGTGTGGAGGTTGTGGTGATGGGGATGGCGATCGACGATCTGGACCCCTTGGTGGAAACGCAGGCCGGCATTCATTGCACGACATACTGGTCATTGCCTTATGCACCATACTGTGTGGGGGGGAGACCTGTACCGACATGGCCCTCTTCGGGCACTCCAAACGGGAGTTCTTGGAATCCTTCCTGCCGCTCAGGAATGGAATTCCCAGCCACGACACCCCCGCTTTCGCGGGGGCAGGCTCTTCTCCAGAGTGTTCCGCCTGTTGGACCCGGAGGCATTCCAGAAGTGGTTTCTGGGGTTCATGCGCCAGTTTGCCCAAGGCTGCGAAGGTGTGCTGGCCATAGACGGCAAGACGCTGCGCCGCTCTTATGACCGCGCCGAGGCCAAATCGCCTCTGCACCTGGTCAATGCCTGGGCCGCAGAACAGCGTCTGGTGATGGGACAACTGGCCGTGGATGGCAAGTCCAACGAGATCACCGCCGTGCCCAAACTCCTGGAAATGCTGGCCCTGCCGGGAATGGTGGTCACCGCTGACGCCATGCACTGCCAGAGACGGCCGTCCCAGCAGGTGCTGGACCAAGGGGCCGATTACGTGCTGGCCCTGAAGGGGAATCAGGGGTCTCTCAACGATGATGTGCGCCTGTTCCTTGACGATTCGGCCACGACCGTGGCAGAGGCAAGCCAGACCAACAAGGGGCACGGGCGTATCGAGACCCGGACGGCCAGCATAAGCAGCGACGTGGCCTGGCTGCAGGAGCGGCACCAGTGGCCCGGACTGGCGGCAGTGGGGAAGATAACCGCCAGTCGACAGGAGGGAGGCCATAGCAGCGTCGAGAGCCGGTACTACCTCCTGAGCCAGGCATTCCCGCCGGAGCGGTTTAACCAAATCGCACGGGCCCACTGGGGAATCGAGAACCAACTGCACTGGGTGCTGGACGTGGTGTTCAATGAGGACCAGTCCCGAAACCGGAAGGACAACTGCCCGGACAATCTGGCTCTGCTACGCAAACTGGCGCTTAATCTGGCCCGGCTGGAACCCTCCAAAGGATCCATGAGACGCAAACTGAAACGGGCCGGGTGGAACAACAGTTACCTGGCCACATTGCTATCCCAATTCACCAAAATCCAAATGCGATGGCCCTGCATACTCCAGCAGGGGGACCATACGAAACCAGGGTAGGTGGATAGGTGATGGCTAAGGACAAGCAATACGTCGTCTTGATGAGCGGGGGCATTGACTCGTCTGCGACTATAGTAGCCTGTCAAGAGCCAGGAATGTACCTGAGCGGGGTGTTCATTCACTACGGGCAGCCTGCGGCAGAGAGTGAGTGGAAGGCCGCCCAACAGATAGCACAGCATTACCAAATTGAGATTGAGGAAGTGGACCTCGGCGTCCGTCTCCTATCAGAGCACGGAGAGTTCTTCGGTAGGAACGCCTTGTTCATCTTGACCGCCGCCGGGTCTATTTCTCACAGACCTCTGACGATAGCACTAGGGATCCATGCCCTTGCTGACTACTATGACACGACTCCTCTTTTCACCAAGCACATCCAAAGGCTCTTGAACGGTTATTCAAGGGGATCGGTTACTTTCTACGCCCCGTTTCTGGCAAAGACCAAGGTCGAAGTTATTCGATTCGCAAAGGAGAACTCGGTGCCACTGCACCTAACTTATAGCTGCGAACGACAGAACGCCCCTGCCTGCGCTGAGTGCACATCTTGCTTGGATAGGATTGGTCTCAATGCAGACTGAGTCCCCGCACGCCCGAGGACGTAGAGTGCATAGGCTGGAGTTGCCCACTCCTCTCATCGCTCCTTCCTTTTCTAGCCGTGGGTTCCCCCAGATATCGGCCATTTGGGAAGAGTTCAGGCATAAACTGTTCGGTGTGTGCCTGGTGAGTGCCTTTGATATTTCTGGCGGTCGAATACCCACATCGGTGTCAGATATGGTAAACGTTGTCATTCTGGACAGCGGCGTGTACGAGACCAAGAGCGGGCGGGTAAATGGCGGTGAGCCACTCACACCTTCGTCGGCTGACAGTTGGACAAGAGAACACTACCGAGAAGCTGTGAAGGGTGTTGGCGGTAGCGAGAACCTAATACTCGTCAATTTCGATCACGTTGGCAGTATAGAAGACCAAATAAGCGGAGCAACCCAGGACTTCGCCTTCGTCCCCCAAGCAGCATCGGATTTCCTGGTTAAGCCCGCGGGTGGCGCAGAACGGGTAAACATTCCGAAGCTAAGCGACCACCTGGAGGCACTTCAGCAATTTAGCGTCGTTGGGATTACTGCTCGCGAGGTAGGCAATTCCCTTCTGCAACGGTGCAGCTCCATTGTAATGCTACGAGACTTGCTGAACGACGCAGGCATAGACACTCCAATTCATGTGTTTGGAGCAATCAATCCGTACGAAGTACTAGCCTACTTCTTCTGTGGGTCCGATATCTTCGACGGCCTCAATTGGCTCAGGCTTGCATTCCGCGAAGGTTTTTCAATCCACATTGATGAATCGGCGATGGAAGACATGAAATGGAATATGACCGACTCCGAGCTCTCGGATAGAGCATGGACACAGAACCTAGGATTCTTGTGCCGTTTGCAGGAGGTATTGCAGAGGTACGCACTAAACGGCGACTTTGAAGCTCTGGCGAAAGAGTTCCCGATTGCCCGGCAAGCAACGCGTGTAGCCGAAATCGCCGGGGCGGAGATCAGGAACTAGAGGAGCAGGAGATGAGCGGTAGTTCAGGCCGGTTCGTCCCACGACCCAGGCCGACATTGACCAACGAACAGATAAGTGGTTGCTTACGGGATAAGTTGCGGGACTATAACGACCGGGACACGGATGCTATTAACAGACACATTCGAGGTCTTCGAGATGCGTTGGAACGAACAGGGCACGATGTCTTGCCTGTGACCTTTGGGGGTTCTGTAAGCCGCCATACCTACGTGGATGGACTGAGTGACGTGGACGGCCTCATTAGGGTGATTGACACATCCTTTTCGGGCCAGGCTCCAAGGCCCGTAATTCAAAAGATGGCAGAGTTGATCCAGCAGCGTATGCCCAATACAAACGTCAGGCCCGGAGATTTGGCAGTGACCGTCAGGTATGCGGACGGCCACGAAATCCAACTGCTCCCTGCCATACGAACGAGATCCGGCTATAGAATTGCAAATCCAAGCCGCAACGAGTGGAGCGGGGTGATACATCCTGAGAGGTTCGCCCAGAAACTAACCCAAGCCAATCAAGCGAACCGAGGGCAGGTAATACCGGCCATCAAGTTGACCAAAGCTCTTGCTCATCGTCTCATTCGCAGTGACCGGGACAAGATCACTGGCTATCACATTGAATCTCTCGCCATTGAGGCGTTCAAGAACTACCGAGGGCCGAGTGATTTGAAAAGCATGGTGAGTCACCTGACCGACTATTCCTCAAAAGCGGTTCACCAGCCCATCAAAGACTCCACCGGCCAATCAAGATACGTGGATGATTACATGGGTGACCAGAACAGCCATGCCCGCCAAAGAGCAGCAGCCAGCTTCCGGCAGATGCGAGACAGCCTCAACCAATGTAGGTCCGAAGCGGACATCGATAACCTGTTCGACTAATATGCGGAGAAAAGGACCGTCAGTGAAAGGCAAGTTCGTATTGGTCTCGGGTAGCGCAGGTTACTCCTGCCCACAGGTTGAGTTGGGCACGGCCATCGATTTCCTTCGTAGCTTCACACGTGAAGTGCTGATTGGTGGTGGGGGGCTCGTGGTCCTAGGCAATGACGAAGACTCCACTAAGGACGGTCAAGGCACCCCTCACATCTTCGACTGGGTTGTGTTGCGCGAAGTGGGAGAGTACGCGGAGACGACCACAAAGGCCCCTCGCCCGTATGCCTATGTCGTGATGTCTGATGAAGCTGTGGAAGAGAAGATAAGCGATGCCAACCTGCGGCTATTGAGGAATCTGGAACAGCGGTGTGTTGTGGAACTTCATCGCGTCCGACGTGAGAGGTTCACCGGCGGAGAGTATCGAAAGGCCCAGATTCAGAAGGCCGATGCCATGCTTGCGATAGGTGGCGGCAAGGGTACTTATGCGTCAGGGAGAGACATGACCGATGTAGGCAAACCGGTATTGCCGCTGGATCTTCGGCTAGGGGCTCTCAATACCGACGGTGAAGGGGCAATCGCTTTACATAGAGAGATGATGTCAAATCCCGCCCGCTTCTTCTTCAATACACACAGGGACCTGATGAACAAGATTGAACTGGTCAGCCTGAACAGAGGTATCAATGACGTGGGAGCTGTAGCCCGAGTGGCAGTCGAAATGATCAAAGGAGAGTTGAACGCCGCTCCACGGGCGACTTGGCGAGCGAGAGCGAGGAGTCGATTGATTGGGGCATGGCAGTTCACCAGAGCACTCCCTGTGGTATCAGCTGCCATCAAGATCATCGAGTCAATACTGCGGTTAGGGGGATGACCAGCAAATCATCGCGCCCTGTGGGTTTGGACCTATGCGAGAGGCGGAACATTTGGGCCGCTACGGTCCACAGCAACCATTGGCTTAGCCCAAAATGGCGTGGGGGCGCTAACTATATCAGAACCTCCCAGCGAAAAGTTCGCAGTACGGTACACTCTGGCCCACCAAACTGGATAAAATCAAGAACTTTCAGCATTTCCTTCACTTTGTTGCTGTAATCGGCCATCATCCCTTCATTGTTCCGAGAGTCGCTGGGAAACCAGCGGGCAGATTTCCGGGTAGAGTTTTCAGTCGCCATTTGGGTCGGCGTCCGACGATATTCAGCCCAAGTGGCACACTTTAACTCCGCCGCGTACAATCAAGGATCGAGACCGAGAGCGACCTGTTCGGCGAACAGAGCATCGTCTACGGCGGGGTAACGGCCCAGGTCAACTCCTCCTTCAAGACGCTGGTGGAGGCGGAATACCTGTAGGAAATCGCCTGCTTTGAGTGCCTGCAATAGTTGAATATGGTGATCGGCCTGATATACTAAACCAAAGCCAAGGCGGGATGTGCATTTGCCTGACACCGGGAAGCGGCAACTTGGTCTTCTAAACCGTCCGGCCACCTTCTTGACCGGTCGTTTCTTCCTGTCGCACCGACCATCAAAGGGTTACAATAACCCCTCCAAGATCCAAGCCTGGGTCGTGGGGTGCGGGGAACCTCCACGATAGAGAACGGCTCAAGTCCACAACAGGAGGAGTTGATCGTGGCCAGTGACATTAACGGAACTCCGGCTCCTATATTCGATCCTCAACGTTTAACCGCGGCGATGGAAGCCCGTGGCGTAGACGGCCTGGTGATTACCACGCCCCTGAACGTGACATACCTTTCGGGGCACAACCCCACAGCGCCCAAAGCCGACGAGCCGCCGGGAGTCGCTGTGGTTATCTCGCGGCATGACTTGCAACACCCCATCCTGATTGGGCCTGACATATTTGTATCGGCCTTCCTGTATGAGCCCATATGGATCGAAGACATCCGTGCCCACCGAAGCGTCCTCCTTCCGGTGGGCGCATCCACCGACCGGTCTGAGTTTTTCCGGTTTATGCCGGCCTCTCGGCAGGACTCCGGCTGGGTAAAGAACGCCGGTGACCGGTTTGCTGGTGGCTTTACCGAGGCGATCCGTGATGCTGTGCAGGACTTGGGCCTCACCCACGGACGCATCGGCTACGATGACCTGAGAGTGGGCGCTAAGGTGGCCCGCTCCCTGGCGGACATTGTCGACGCATACAACTTGATGATGTTCGTTCGGGAGAAGAAGAGCGCCCAGGAAATCGAATGGCTGCGGGAAGCCACCCGAGTGAACCAGGTTGCCATAGAACGGACGGTACAGTCATGGAGCCGAGGTAAGCTCTGGAAGGAGATGGTGAATACCTATCATGCAGAGATCACCGCGCTGGGCGGATGGGTCTACGACCCAGGCGGAGTCTTTTTCGCCAACCCGCTGGATGGCGACCCCGCCGTGCGACTGCGCGTAGACTCCGAGGACTTCGTGGTCCAGCCAGGCACCAACATCATGTTTGACTGCCATGGGACCAAGGACCAGTACTGCTGGGACGGCGGCAAGACCTGGGTCGTGGAGGACTACGGCTCGGACATGGCCCGCCGCATCGGTCGGGCTACCGCCGAAGCGATGAACGAGATTCACGATGCAATGCGCCCCGGAGTCCGGATCGGCGACCTGCAAGAAAAGAGCCGACGAACGTTTCAACGGTTGGGAGTGCCGCAACACGACTCCGTGCTCACCTACTTCCATGGCCTGGGGCTAAGTCATGCGGATGTGCTGGCATTGGTAGAGGACGGGGCCGATCCCAACTGGATGTTGGAAGAGGACATGGTGATAGCTGCTCACCTTCTGTGTCCGGGCGATGAGAAAGAACGCTGCTGGATCGAGGAAGTGTTTTTGGTCAAAGAGGGAGGATCGGAGCCCTTGTTCACCTGGGGAAACGACCCGTTGACCAACGGCTAACGGAGGGGTCCGTCTTCAGTACCCGCGCTGCTCTGGCCGAGCGGCTAGTTGGCCAGACAGTCCTGCAATCAAGGGCCGATGCACTCCTGCGAGATCTCACGCCCGTTTCCCTGTGTCAGGCAAATGCACATCCCACCTTGGCTTCGGTTTAGGTCGCCACAACTATGTGCGCTTCCCTGCCAGCAACACCGCCGGGTTCGGTTCCCTCTGTAGTCGCGACCGCATCGCCAACGAACGCATCTGCGAGGATATGAATGCCGTGCTGAATGCATTCAGGGCAGTGCCCGCGAGTGGACCACCGAGAGAGACGACGGCCACCCACCGACGTCCCCATGCGTGAGGCGGCCTAGATGCCTCCCATCAATGGCATCGGCAAGGAACGCAGCGCTACAATACCGTGGACCGATACGAAGTAAAGGGGGAATCGTGCCGTCAAAAGAGCTCGACAACTGGATTGAAGCCCAATTGCGGTCGTTGCAGCCGGACTGGGGCTCGAAGGAATACGACGGCGAGCGCAAGATGCTCCACGAGACCCTGTACGAGGGCGAGAATATCGAGCGTCTTTGGGGCGGCGGCTGGTCGGAACACGGACGGGTCCTGATCGTCGCCACCAGCCGCCGGGTCGTCCTTCTGAACCGGGGGCGGTTCAGCAAGAACGCGGAATCTATTGCCTACTGGAGCATTACTTCGGTGAGGGAGACGGGACCTGGCAAAGTGAAAATCACGATGCACCGGGATACCTGTGAGATGCGTCTTCCTACAGGCGTCGCCACTGCCTTCGCCGGGCTTTGAGTCACAATCTCGCTCTGATTCAAAACCCGGCGCATGATTCAAAAGTCGGGCTTCAGTATCCAATACGCAATGCCGCGTCCTGTTCTCTCAGGACGCGGCATTTGACGTGGGAGTTTCCCGTGTGCCCTACTGTTCAGTAGGAGGTGTATTATGACTTTCGAAGAATTATATAGGTTCATTGAGCCGATTGGCGAGACCGTAGACGACATCAAGGAAAGCAAGAACTTCCGCTCTATGGTCAGGGGAAAGTCTAGCACGGGCTCGCTCTTTGAGCATTTCCAAGTCTTGCCCGAAAGCGTCTGCACCTGCTGTCCGATTCACAAGCCATCCTAATACTATCATACAACCACCTATAGAATTGGTTGTGATAGGCGTATGGCTATTTAGCACATCTTCTTCCATATCATTGAACCCGTCGGCGCTGTACCCCATCGCCTTGTAGTGCTCTATCGTCTTGGCAAAATCCTCTTTGTTCACGCTGGTCTCCTAGCATAAATTGACTGGTGAGTCCTCACCAGGATACCACGAGATACGGTCAAACACAATAGATTCGATTGATTCTGCGTATATTCCGCTTGACTACCTCGTATGTGAGCAGGGCAATAATAAAGGGGACGGATGAACTCCGTCCCCTTTACTTAACTAGCGGGGGAGTGCCAGAGCGGTTTATTGGGCCTGCCTGAAAAGTAGGTGGCGTGTACACGCACGTCCACGGGTTCAAATCCCGTCTCCCCCGCCGCAACGCTACGCCTTGCAGCGCTTGCATCTTATGGGTACGGAAAAGGCTTTGTCAATGGGCAGCTCACCTCAAAAAGCTGGATTCCTAGGTTTCATCCTCCGGTTCTATCCCGTCAGTTATATCCGTGGCTTGTTCCCGCAACGCCTCTAGTTCCAACTCCTGAGTCCTTATGTCCTGGCGCAGGGTCTCCAGACGATTCTCCAGGTCGGCCTGGTAATCGGCTATCTGGGACATGAGTTCCGTATTGAAGTCGAGATATGCCTGTATCCTTTCTTCCGTCTCGGTCGTCTCTACGTCAAACTCTTGCGCCAATACATCCGTCCTTGTCAGGTACTCACCTGTGATTCTGGCGCGGTCCTCTTGGCCTGAGAGACGTATCCTTACAACCTCCTGCAATACCAGGGCCAATGCTTCTTCGTGTGCTATCTCGTCCACAAGGGCCTGGGTCCGTATCAATTCCTCACTGGCCGCTCGCTCTCTGGTCTGGATAACGGCCACCATCTCCTCCGCGGCCATTCGTGCCTGTGCCTCGGCCAGCTCTATAGCTTCTTGTTCCGCTAGTCGGGCAGCCTCTAGCTCGGCCTGTAGTCGGGCAGCCTCCGCCCGTTCTTGTGCTTCTAGCTCTATCAAGTATTCCCTGTGCTCCTGTTCGTTCTGTACCTGCACCAGACAGGAGTTGACCAGGTCCAACGTACCTACTGTGGATGGCATAGTGAATATAGTGGATTCAACGTACTGACGACGCTCGTAATCACGGCCCAGGTTAGTATCTAAGACCAGTCTAAGGGACATTGATGGGTATGAAGGGAGATTCGATTCGCCGTCTACTCGGGATGAGAGGTCCCATTTTCTGCCCAAGAGCACCATGTATCCAGGCTCGATGTACCAGTCATAGTGAGGCTGGTTCCATTGCCCATAGCCATCTATGGTGAACCCTATATGACGGAGTTTGGTGTCTCTCATGTCAACCAAATTAGCGTCTAACGGCAGGAGGCCAGGTATCTTGACCTCTATGGCCTCGTAGCAGTAGGGGTAACTCATATGGACCACATACTCCACTGCCTCTACCTCGGAGGGGAACACATACCGACATGGCGTAGTGCGATTGCCAGGGACTACCCGGTCCTCGTCGGCGCAGGCGTCGGGCGGAGTCCAATGCTGCCCGCCATGTTCGTCGGCCTGCGCTATGGTGGATATAACCACCGCCAGGATAAGGGCCAATAGTACCAACAAATACTTCATGTCCTACCTCCCAAAATATGTGTTCAGGCACTCCACCAGGTCCGCCGTCATATCGGGTGGCCCGTTCTCCAACCAATACTCCGGCGTGTTGCCTGCACATGAAATGAGCGCATCTACCCCGTGAGTAACGTCTATCGGGAGGGGTACAGTAGTGGGTCTAGCTGGGGGCGTCGTGGTCGGGGAAGTGGTGGGCGGAGTCGCTGGGGTGGTTGCGGGGTTCAAAGAGACGTTGAGTGTATCCGAGACGATAGGTTCAGTCGGAGGAGGTAGGCCCGTTGGTGCGGGGGATACCTGGGTAGTGCAAGCCAGGAGCATCAAGGCCAGGAGCAGAATAGTTATCTTGTCCATAACGCGGGAGCCTCCTTGCAGCAAGGACTCGGAGACTCACCAGTCACCTAATCCAGCGCGGACTGCAAGGAGGCATGGGCAACTATGGGGGATAATTACCGTATCGACCCTTGCAGTATCCGCGCATAGCCTCTGGACCTCCCCGTAGGGATAGTGACTGGTGAGTCGCGTTTATCGTATCTTATGGAGTCAGTGGGAGTCAAGGGCTTGACTTTTTCAGACTACAGTTAATCTACCAACACCAAACTAATTGTAGTCTGGAAACTAATAAGCTCAGGATTGGACAGGATGAACTCGGGATGATATATATAAAAGGGAAGAGGACCGATGATGGAACATCGGTCCTCTAAAAGGATGGCCCTGTAGTTCAGCAGATAGAACAGCGGCCTACCAAGCCGCAAGTCACGGGTGCAAATCCCGTCAGGGCCACCAAACAACCCCGCTGACGGCCAGCTAATCACTCTAAGTCGTCAGCATTGAGGCCAAGATGAGGGGAAATCAAGATATACGGCGAATTAGTGACGCCATACGGCTTGAAATCCAACAATCCTTGTGCTATGATGTTAATATAACGGAGGCGATAGACGCTGTAACGTCGCCGCCTCCTAATCAAAGAGGAGGTCATCTCTCCGCTATGACTATATCTAACGATAGCACACTGGATTTAAGCAGTCAAGCTCAAGCTAAGCCCCGCAAAACGTACTCCCAGAACTGGCCCGCCTACAACGCTGCGCAGACTTCCGAGAAAGATTTCTTCCAGACTCTCCTGGCTGACCTCTGCTCCATCATTCCGCAACCCGAACACAAGAATGGCCGACCGAGGTTCCCTTTCTCAGACATGGTGTACACGGGTGCCACGAAGGTCTACTCCGGGTTCTCGGCCCGCCGGTTCGACTGCGATGTGCAGGACGCTCAAAGAAAGGGATTCATAGACTCCACTCCCTCGTATATCTCCGTCAATCGCTACATAGCCAATCCGGATTTGACGCCTATCATCATGGGCCTAATCCAACGGAGCGCGGCTCCTCTGGCGCAGGTGGAAAGCCAGTTCGCTGCCGATAGCACGGGATTTTCCACTTGTAATTACGACCGTTGGTTTGACCACAAGTGGGGCAAGGAAAAGTCTCAGAGGAAGTGGATGAAGGCCCACGCCATGGTGGGGACCAAGACCAACATCGTTACCGCCGTGCAGGTGACAACCGGGAACGTGAACGACTCGCCCATCCTGCCCGCACTCCTAAACAAGACCGCCCAGCATTTCCAGATACAAGAAGTCTCTGCGGACAAAGCTTACCTCTCGGACGCCAACCTCAAGAGCGTGGAGCTATACGGCGCGGACCCGTACATCCCCTTCAAGGTCAACAGTACCGGCGAAGGGTCGGCGACCTGGCGCAAACTGTACGCCTACTTCACGCTACACGAGGAAAAATTCAACGAGCACTACCACAAGCGTTCCAACGTGGAGACAACCTTCTCCATGGTCAAGGCGAAGTTCGGGGCCGCCCTGCGCTCCAAGACCGAACCTGCCCAGGTAAACGAGGTCCTGCTTAAATTCCTCTGCCATAACATCTGCGTGCTTATCCAGGAGATACACGAGCTGGGGATAGCTACGCCGTCATGGTCTAGGAATTAGTAAGGCTTGACCTGATTTGATAATATAGACTCTGTGCTGAGAACACAGAGTCTATATTAATTATCTAAGGGGGCAAAACTCCCATGAGAAAAACCGAGTTATATTACCAAGTGGCGTATTCGCACCTCCAAGACCAAGATAACCGCAATAGTGGATTGGAAGGCAAGGCAACGGTACTTACCAGCGTCGCAGTTCTGCTGATGAGCATTGGAGCAATACTTCTGAAAGATTTCTCAGATGCTCCAGACCGGGGACTGCCTATGGCATCTATCGCGTTGATAACCATGGGCGTTATGGCCTTTCTGTGGACGATGTTTGCGACGTTTAATGCCTTGCGCCCACGTGATTGGAGGCGAGACCCGGAGTTACCCGAATTAGCCGAACACGTTTCCAATCCAGAAAAATCCGATGGGTTTTTGGAAGGATGGGTATGTAAAGGGATTAGTAATTCCATAGACCACAACGAGAAGTTTGTCCTGGAAAAATCCGATTGGGTGACATGCGCGATTTACGGTGTTACCGCTCTTGTCCTGGCCGTAGTCGGATTGGCCTTGTCCCTTAGATTTTAGAGCGGTTCGGCTGTATCCGGGTCTACACCTTTCCTAACTATTCTAGGCGTAGGTTCAGGTGATGACCTAACTCTATCTGGTGACGGAACAGTTGGTGGAGCGGATTCGCCTTCTTCAGTTGGTTGCGATGGGGATGTTCGCTCTTGTTCCATATTAACTATCCTCTTATAACCAATTTCCATTTTGGTGGATACACTATACCACACCCGGAAGGATGATTCAAAACTCTGTCGTCTGATTCAAAAGCCGGTGGCACACGTGAGTTATGACTCAAAGCCCCTTCGCCGGTTTCTTGCGAGACCGGATGCTGACCGGCGCGGCCTCGGTTGAAGCGGCTTTTTCTCACATCCTGGACGACGTGGAGGAAATGGAAGACTGGGCGTTTTGTTTAGAGGGCGGCCCGGAAGAGGTAACGAAGGCTGTCTACGGGGGTGGGCCGGGCGGAGGGGGCAGTCCCCATTGGGAGGCGGAGGCATTCCAGGACGAAGGCCTCGCGGTGGCGACCGACAAACGTATTCTCTTTATATCTAGGGTAGCAGCTGTCTCACACCCTGATCAGAAGAGCGTTTACAAAATCCCATACGGGGACACCTCCAAGCGGTTTCGTGCCATATCAAGAATCGCTTGAAGCTCCACGTGGGCGCGGCAGGCGTTTATCTGATCCGCTTCAGGCAGCGGGCCGACCGCGAGCGGTTTTGCGATCTCGCCCAGCGTCATGCGACGGCGGACAAGAAATCCAGAATCTTCGCAGAGTGGCGAATGCGGCATCCGGTCTGGAACTACCGGGGAAGCCACAACAAGGAACTTGATAAGCTCCCCGAAATCTTGGACGACGACGAGCACATAGAGGACCTGCTGGCCGGCCGTTACGAATCGGCTGGGCACGTGGACAAAGGAATCGTCGTGGCCACTGACCGGCGGCTCGTTTTCGTGTCCGGCAAAAGCGTGAGCGAGATGCCCTACGAGGCCATAGAAAGAGTTGAAAGCATAGGCTCCGAAAGGTCCGGCATCACGAAACTGACTGTAATTGCAACGGGCCGCTCCTTTGGATACCAGATTGACGAACTCGACGACTCAATGCCCAACGATAGCCATGAAACTGGATACGCCAAGCTGTTCGCCGCTCACGTGCAGCGGCTGGCGCGGGCATTCTTGCCAGAGACGCCTGATCCCGCCGAATTCGGGCAGCCCAGCCACGCTGCTCAGACTGCGGCTGCGGTGTTGCCTTCGCCCGCAGCGGGTACTCCGGCCGGAATAGACGCCCGCTGGCAGGCGCTCCAGCCCGGGTGGGGGGGGGAAAAAGCACTGGCGCGAGCGTGAGAAGCTCTATGGCGTTCTGGAAGACGATGAGAACATTGAGGGCCTGCTCGCCGGCAGTTATGAAGCCGATTTGAAAGGTTCGCATGAGTTGGGCGGCGTCGTGGTGGCTACCGACCGCCGGGTCCTCCTTGTGTACCAGGGATGGTTGGGCGAGGACCTGTCGGAACTACCTTACGAAGACATCAGCACGATGGGATACAGTGGGGGGTTGTATAAACGCTGGAATATCATCGGAGGCGCCGCCAGCTACCGGATAGATAATGCCGACGGGGACGACGCCAGGCGGTTTGCCGCCATTATGCTGAAGCTCATCGATGAAACTACGCCTTCGCCGGGAATGGAAAAGGCCAGACGGATTGACGCTCAGTGGCGGAACCGGTCTTCCAGCTGGAGCCTGGATTCCCACAAGAGCGAACGAAAAATCCTTTACGATGTTCTGGACGACGATGAGAGCATTGAGCTCCTTCTGGCTGGCGAGTATAAGGCCGACCGGAAAGGCGAAATGGGGTACAGTGGTGTCATCGTCGCAACCAGTTCCCGGGTCCTCTTTCTCTATGACGGCAGATGGGGCCAAAACGTGGCCGAGATGCCGTACGAGACCATCGGCGGAGTGGAATACGTCGGAGGGCTGGGAAAACACTGGCATCTCAACGGCCGCCCCGGTGAAGCCAGCTACCGCATAGACAGTGCCAAAGAGTCCGAAGCCAAGTCGTTTTTCAGCTGCGTTCGGAGGCATCTGACCGGGCGTTCTCCGTAGCCCGGCGCACAAGAATCCACGAGCGGATACGGCGGACTCATCGCGAGAAAACCCACTGGAGAGCTGTCTATAGAGGCAGAGACCGTTCATCCCCGTCTGCGTACTATTCGCGGGGTTGAACAGCAGTCCAGAGCCAAGCCGTTCACAGCCCAATTGGACGAGAGCCGAGTACTCTCTTACTCCGACCGAGGCTGGAGTAGCGCTGATGTCTTTGTCCGCACCACCAAGCGATGTAGGGACGAGCCTATTAGGGTGGATTAGCTTGACCGGTGAAGGCGCCGCTAGGGTCATTATTGGAGCCCCAGCAGGCGACTGAGCCGTCGGTCTTCACCCCGCAGGTGTGATACCATCCAGCGCCCAAGGAGGCAAAGGAACCTGTCGGCGGCGAGGCTTGGCCAAATTCATTATCCCCCCAGCACACGACTGAGCCGTCCGTCTTCACCCCGCAGGTGTGGTTAGCGCCAGTGGCTATTGAATTAAAAGAACCACTGGGCGGCGAGGCTTGACCAAATCCATCTTCCCCCCAGCACACGACAGAGCTATCGCTTCTCGCTCCGCAGGCTTGCCCCGCTACGCCAACACTGACGGATGCAAAGGAGCCGGTGGGCGGCATGGCCTCATCTTCGAAATTGGGCCAACAAACGACGGAGCCGCCGGCCTTCACCCCGCAGTTGCGACCTAAGCTAGCGCTGACCAATGTGAAAGAACCAGCGGGCGGAGTGGCCTCGCCAAGATCATTAGACCCCCAGCAATCGACGGAGCCGCCAGTCTTCACTCCACAGGTGTGATCACCGCCAGCGGCGACGGAGTCGAAAGAACCGCTGGGTGGCGCGGCCTCGCCGTAATCATTAACACCCCAGCAAGCGACAGACCCGCCTGTCATTACGCCGTAGGTGTGAAACCTCCCAGCGGTGACCGAGGTGAACGAACCAGCAGGCGGCGTGGACTGGCCGAAATAATCATCCCCCCAGCAAACGACAGAGCTGTCCGTCTTCACCCCACAGGTGTGCGCATACCCGCCGCTGACGGAAGTGAAGGATAGAGGCTTACCTGTCGTACCCGCTCCGGTGTCACTTTGGGTCTCGGTCTCCGTCGGCCGAGCCGTGTCGTCCGGAGTGGTTGCCGGAGCCGCTTGAGATGTGGCGGTGGGCCTGGACTCTTCCGTAGGCATAGACGTGTCGGTAGCTGAGCCCGGTTCGGGTGCGTCCCCACCGCAGGCGGACACGACGGCCAAGAGCAGCATTGCGAGGACTAGTACCGTTTCAATCTAATTTTATTGGATAGACATGTTTGAGCTTACTGCGAGCGTCCCCCGGTCGTGGCCGAGGGCAGGCTCTGGGTGGAGAACCGCCAGTCTATGATGGCGGCGGCCTCGTTGCGCTGGCGTTCGAGCGCCGCGACCTCCCGTTTCAGCAACACTTCATCGCCGACCCGGCGGTCCAGACACTGCCTGCTGAAGACGCTCAACTCGATCTCGGCCATGTTCAGCCAGCTTCCGTGATTGGGTGTGTGGTGAAACTCCAGGCGTTTGGCTATGCGGCGCGCCTCGGACGCTCCAAATGCCTCGTAGAGCGAGCCGGGCTTGTGGGTGTTGAGATTGTCCAGCACCAGCCTGATCACTGTGGCGTCAGGATATGCCTCGTCCACCAACCACTTCATCCGGTGCGCGAAGTCCACGGCAGTCCGGCGCTCGGTCACCTCGACGTGCCTCCACCCACCCTTCGGTTCACAGAACATGAACAGGTTCCGGGTCCCGTTTCGCTGGTACTCGGTGTCATAGCGCTCCACCCGTCCGGGCTTGGCTTTGACGGGCGGCCTCACGTCCCCGAGCAACTGCTTGGAGGTCTCGTCGAAACACGCCACCGGACGCTCCCGGTCGTACTCTTCGTGATAAAGGTCCACCACATCCTCCATCCGGGCGACGAACTCCCCGCTCATCTTGGGGATGCACCACTCTTTCTTCTTCCACGGCTTGAGTTCGTTTTTTTGAGTATCTGGCGCACCGTCTCCAAGGGAGATGCTCCCGGCAAACTCCAGCTCCACCACCTTGTCCGCCAGCAGGTGAAGCGTCCAGTTTACATGTCCTTCGGGTGGACTGCTGCACGCTATGGCAACCAGAGCCTGCCCCGTACTGGATACGGGGTGCGCTTCCTGCTTGCCGTCCAACTTGCGCTCCCGGCCCGGCCTTGGCTTGTCATTGATGGCGGCCTCAACTCCTTCCTCGACGTACCGCTTCCGCACTCTGGCAACGGTGGCGGCATTGATCAAAAGCACACCGGCTATCTCAGCGTCCCGAAGTCCTTCATCCGCTTTGAGCAGCGCCAGCGCCCGCTTGACGGTGCGGACTGACGGCTTGCCCCGGTGGGAAACCTCATTGAGACGGGAGCGTTCGGATTCAGCCAGCTTGACTTTATACTTGATGGCAGCCATGTCTGGATACTCCCTCACAGAAAGATCATACCCAAGTATGGCTGCTTTATCGTATTCTTACAAATCTATCTGGAAGCGGTACTAGAATGCCACACCGAATTTAAGCCGTCTTGCCAAGTCCATACGTCAACCCTTTTGCATTGGGACATTGATGACGTGGGAAGTCCCATGCCGTACTTCCCGATGCCCCTATTGGAATTGTGCCGAGTGCCTCCTCCAAACTTCAGGGCTTCCAGAAGTGTCATTACGTTCATCCCTGTCCCGTTGTCCAAAACGGCGATTTCAGAGACCCGCGAACGTGTCCGCTCGCTCACCATTTGGGGTTCTTCCATGCAGAGCAGTTCGATTAGTGGAGCGTTCGCTTCTATCGCGTTGTCGATCAGTTCTGCAATAGCGTAGGCAGAGTTGTGGTACCTACTGTCCCTCAGCGCACGTATGGTGAAGCTGCCGGGGAATAAGCTCCGGTCTGCTTCGGTCAGGATGTCTAGTTGTTCGACCATAGGTCCTCCCAGTTTGTGAAAGCATCAGTTACAGACCCGAAGCCGGGCAGGTTCATGTCGGCTACCGTGAGTATCTCGGCTGTTGAATTTCTCCCGGCCCTGGGACCTTGCATAGCCCGTCCTGCCATCTGTGAATAGAGCACTAACGACGTTGTGGGACGGGCTATGCTAACACATCGGGTACGGGGGGCGTCAAATCCAGCGGTGAGCACGCCGTAGTTGAACAGGACCATAGACTTCCGATTGGAGTTTCTGAAGTCGTCTATAATTGCCCGGCGCTCCTCGCTTGGGGTATTCGCGGTAATCACGGAAGACTGAACACCTTTGGCACTTAGGAGACTGCTGCTGTCCAAAGCACTCTCCACCGATGGACAGAACACGATGGTTCGAGGGTGTCGCTTAGCGGCATCTTCGGCGAGTTCTACTATTTTGGACGTGCGCCCGTGGTCACGGCCCAAGTTGTCGAGGTCGTCAGGGTTGTAATCCATGCCGGGTTGAGGGTCAGAGATTGCCACATCAGAGTCGAAACTGATGGGAACGAATCGAGGATCGGCCAAATAGCGATTCTCTATCAGATATGTGACGGGGCTGCTGTGTCCTTTGGGGTCTATTGATACTTTGTTGTGATTGAACATACTGGCAAGTTGGTAGTCGGAGTCGGTCAGATTCGCCGTGCGCCCTGGCGTAGCCGTGAGTCCGAGAAGGGGCGGCCTAACACTGCATAGCTGCTCGGTTACGAATGAGTATGTCGAAGCAACTGCCTGATGCGCTTCATCAAAGATAATCCCCGATGCGCACCTCGCGAGTTGCGCTAACAACGTGACATCTTGGGCCGCTGTGGCCCGGAGCTTGGCGAGACCCGTCACCAAGAACCCCGACGAGAGACGCCTTAAATCTAGCCTCCGAGTACCCCAATGCCTATGGACACCGACGTCACGCAGCCCCAGAAACTTCCACGCCCCGGATAGTGAGTCAGCCGCTTGTTCGCACAACTCTTCTGTGGACGCCAACCAGATGACCAGGGAGTCATCTGTGTCGTTTTCGTTTAGCAGACGGCAGGCCGCATGAGCAGCTATTCTGGTCTTCCCGGCGCCGGTAGGCAAATGGGCGACCACACGTTTCTCAGGGGAGGACAACACACAAAGGATGTCCCGAAGAACCTGTCTTTGGTAGGGGTACAACCCATATCCTGGAATGATTGTATCTGCGGGTATTTCAGACACCACAGAGGCCCTCGCACTCTTCGTTGAAATGATTGACCGTATTAAGACCTTCCGTTTCCCGTTCTGCGATAACGCTGGAAAGTGGACGGCGTGCGGAATGCAGATAAGGCCTACCGTTTAACAGTTCCCCTACCGGATTTGTCTTACTGTTCCGCAGCCATCGGTCGAATCTCACCGCCTCGTCATAGCTGGTTGGTTCAGATTGCTTCAGCCTCAGCCAGTGTTCATCGGAGCGGTAAGGGCATATAACGCAGGCCGAGCGGGGCAAGCTCCGCCCAGGATATTCAGAGGCGAACCACTCAACACAGTCCCGGCGCGACATACCAAGGTGAACTAGCGGCCAGCGATGCTGGACCCAAGATTCCCGGCTGGGCTTCATGCGGCCCACTTCGTCCAGTGAAATCCCAAGCCACATTTCTACATGGGTGTCCTTTGGGAATGGTCGGCCAGGCTGCCCGCCCGCGAGTCTCCTGATCCGCCGGTAAATGGGGTTGATCTTGTAGTGGTTGGTGCATTGCCGTCTTAGCATCCCCTTCTTTCCATCTCCGTCCATCAAGAAGAAGGGCACATCGACAAAGCGGTGGCCGGACACAGTGCGGCCTCGTCTCAGGTTTGCCCGAAGGTCGCCGCCGGACACCCGGATTAGCGGGTAGTCTAGCTCCCCTTCAAGCCACTCTAAATGGGCATAAACGTAATCAGGCTCCCATCCAGTGTCGGCGAAGATAGCTACGTCCAGCTTAGGGTATCCAAGGTCGGCTAATCGAGAGTCAGAACCGGACAGTAATAGAGCCAAGACCGAACTCTGAACCCCGGCACCCAAGCTGAGAGTGCGATAGACCACGGTATCTGTATTTGTAACCACCTGAACTCCTTTGTTGAAATCCCCGGCAGGTAAGTCTCTGGGGGCGGCTCGCGGGCTTCGCTTGGCAAGCATGAAGCGGGAACATTTGACAGTATCCAACTTACGACGTACATTTGCAACTAGAGATTGTCATATTTTTCCATCACTCCGCAAATTGGAGTGTATCCAATGTTTGCCAGTGCAAATACAAAGCAATCCCTCGTCGGCATTGAGCTAGTACGGCTCCTAGTGTATGAAGGCGACCGAATCTTCTCCACAGCTCGCGCACGCGAGTTGGCCCCCCGCGTGGGTCTGAAAGACGCTTACCTTACGGAGGCTTTGTACCATCTTAGGCAAAACGGTTGGATAGTTTCCCTCCGCCGAGGTCTTTACGCTCTCGCTCCCACGGTGCCTGGCAACACTCCGGTCCACGAGTTCGAGATTGCAATGGCTCTGGCCGAACCCGCCGCCGTCTCCCACTGGTCGGCCCTCCACCACCACGGGTTGACAGAACAGTCGCCAAGGATGACTTTCGTATTGACTACGACAAATACATCGGTTCCCAGGCGCCGTGGCGACAAGACAGGAAAAGGTGTCGGCGTCTACTTTGTCAGGGACATGAGCTACCGTTTTGTCCAGGTCAAGCCGGAACGATTCTTTGGAACAGAAAAGGTGTGGATTGGCGATGCCAGAGTCTCGGTCACCGATCTTGAACGCACTTTGCTGGACGGCCTCACCATGCCGCAACACTGCGGAGACTTTACGGAGGTTCTCCACGCTTTTCAAGTGGGAATGGGGAAGATAGACATAGATCGAATCGTCCAATATGCCCTCACGCTAGGCGTGACAGCCTCCAAGCGTCTTGGGTGGGTTCTTGAACACCGTGGCATCAGTTCCCCAGATGTCGAAAGTCTCGCGGTACTTCCAGTCAAGGGATACCGGAAGCTCGACCCTACAGGGCTTAGAAAGGGGCCTTGCAACAGCCGTTGGATGGTACAGGAGAACCTTTCGAGGTTGGTTGCCCCATGAGACCGCTCTATACACGCCTACAGGAAGCGCGCCAGCAGCTCGGCATTCCGTGGGAGGTGTTGGAAAGAGATTATCTGCTTTCCTGGGTTCTGGCCGGAATCAACCACGTACCGAGGTTGCGAGATTATTTGGTATTCAAAGGCGGCACTGCCCTTAAGAAGTGCTACTTCGGCGACTATCGCTTCTCGGAAGACTTGGATTTTTCGGGCCAGGACGGCGTTCCCAAAGGGGAGGCCATGGAGCAACTGGTTCGGGATGCGTGTGCGGCCTCAGTAGAATTGTTGGGTGAGTACGTTCTGGTAGAAATCGCCTGCAATCGCTACACTGAAGGAGACCAGCATCCGGGAGGCCAGGAGGCATTCACGATCCGAGCACTATTCCCGTGGCATAGCCGCCTGCACACCCGCGTCATGGTCGAGGTCACGATGGATGAGCCAATCCTTTGGCCGGTTGAGAACCGTAGGGTCATTCACGAATACGACGAAAACATTGAAGCCGAGGTCCAGGTTTACTCCCTGGAAGAAGTGGTTGCCGAGAAGTTGCGGGCAATCCTCCAGCACTTGGCTAATCTCAACAGGCGCGGCTGGAGCCGATCCAGGGCGCGCGATTATTACGACATCTGGAGAGTGCTGGGAACCTACAAGAGCCAGATGGACCTGACCGAGTTCGATTCGCTCCTGCGCAAGAAATGTGCTGTCCGGGATGTGGGTTTCGAGGGGACTGAAGATTTCTTCAACGCCTCTGTGCTGGCCAACGTCGAGCGTACATGGGAACAGTCGCTAGGCCTGCTGGTGCCAGGGTTGCCCTCACTTGAAATGGTCATCGAGGAACTGCGTCCACAGGTGGCGGCTCTCGTTTACCCCTCATAGGTTGTGGCGGGGATGCCCCGCCTGAACTAGGTCAAAGCCGCCAAACTGGAATGGTGGCGGCACCCACGGGAAGATCGAGTTCCCAACGAACAGATTAAAGCTGGTTGACGGTCAAGCCTCCACGGGTCTTTCTCAATGTAGGGCCATTGGAGTAGTGGCGAAATTGCCTGTGACCCCTGCATTTGCTATAATGCCTCTCCTTGAGATAACGATTTAAGGATGACCGGGACCCAGCAGCAATGGCAACAGACATTTGATAACCCAGCGTGCTTTGAGGATGGTTTTGGATGCAATCCCGCAAAGTAGGAAATATGGTGGCAGGGCGCTACGTGCTTCAGGAGCAAATCGGCGGGGGGCGGATGAGTTCCGTCTATCACGCGCTGGATAAGGCGTCAGGTGCTGCTCCCGTTGCCGTGAAGCTCTTGAACACCCAGCATCCCGACCTAATCAAACGAGAGTTCTTCAAGCGCGAGCCCACTGCGCTGAAACAACTACGGCATCCGAACATCGTAAGCCTGCAACAATCAGGTTGGTCTGATACCGAGGGGTGTTTCTATCTCATTCTGGACTACGTGCCTTATTCCCTGGACAGCTATCTGAAAGTCGATTCGGGGCCGCCGCCAGGCAGCTTCAATCCCTATCGGGCTATCCGGGAACTGGCCGAGGCCGTTGCCCACGCTCACGCCCATGACGTGATTCACCGGGACATCAAACCCTCCAACATTCTCATAGACGAGGCTGGTCGGCCACATTTGGCGGATTTTGGCATCAGCAAGCTCATTGACCATCTAACCATAGGTGAGACCCTTGCTGGATACTGGAGCGGTGGGTATGCCTCTCCTGAACAGAGGGCATCCGGACCGGTCGGCCCCAAGTCGGACATTTACTCCTTGGGGGCTGTTTTTTACCATGTTCTGTCGGGACAAACGCCGCCCCCTGAAGGTCCAACCCCAGTCATGGTGGATGACAACTGTGGGACAACGCCGGTGCGATTACGGAACATTCTGAAAGGAATGTTGGCGGGGACCCCGGAGGAGCGGGAATATGGTGGGTCGGCACTGGTAGTTGCTCTTGAATCCATTACCAGGCAGATGGAATCTCTGCCCAAATATTCCCTGATCTTGACCAATAGGGCCATTAACGACCTCAGGCGGGATGGGTACATTCCAAGCGCGGATTTTAACGCCGCTTCCGACATTATCCGAGAGAACCTCGGCGGTACGCCTTCCAGTGAAGTATATCTCCAACGAGACCGGCGTAACCAGGACGACATCCTGATATTGGGTGATTCGCTTCGTCTGGTTTGCGCTCTCGATGCCGGCTCTCTAGTGGTCAAAGCGGTTCATACACCTTACTTGACGGACTTGGAGAGAGACCGGGAACGGGCATTGCCATACCGAGCCATTTGGGAGCCGGCTCAAGGAAGTCCGTCAAATCAAGATAGCAGCGATCTAACCAGTTTGATCACAGTGCTGGATGCCCACGAAAAGGGGAATGCTGCCGCTCAGGAGCAACGCCGGTCCAGGCGCGATTTCGTCCAACACTGGTTGGACGCTCTCCGCAAGCAGGAGCAGCAGTTGGCGGATTCGGGGTTGGAATACCGCCAGGTGGAAGAAAAAGACGAATCTCTGATTTTCACTCTTGACGAACCTCCCCCGGACAACCTGAATTGGGCGGAGGATGTTCCCCTTGCAGTCACAACATCCGGCCAATCAGCAAACGGACAATGGAGAAATTTGTCGGTGGGAAGCCTAATCCAGATTCGGGGGATAACCGTCGAGGTGGCTAAGCCGAATCGACAGTCTCGCAAGGCCGACATTCCTCCAAGCGGTAGGCTGATGCAGGATCCCGTACAAGCTCGTTCTGCCAACAGGCGACAATTCCAGGCAGCTTATAACTTTCTTAATGGCGAAATGGTCAACCCCAAGCTGGCCGATGTCGTAGTTGACCCGTCGGGAGCGACCCGGATGCCGGAGCCGACTCTTTACTTCTACCAGGATTGGCTGTCCGAAGACAAGAAATCAGCAGTTTGTAGGGCGGTATCCAGCAACGAGATGTTCATTATTCAGGGGCCACCAGGGACCGGCAAGACCGCCGTCATTGCCGAGATTATCCTGCAAATCCTCAAGCATAACCCGGAAGCTCGTATCCTACTCAGCTCTCAGTCCAATGTAGCCGTCGACCATGCCTTGTACCAAGTAGCCAAGGCTGCCCGAGAGGAAACGCCGGAGATGGTACGCTTGGGCCGGGCTGAAAAAATTGGCCTTGACGGTGACAATTGGACTATTGAGCAACGGGCCGAGGCTTGGCGGCAGGAAGTGCTGGACAAATGCGATGCAGTGATAGCAGGGTTGCAGCAGTCCGAACGCGACCACCGGGCTACAGTTGATGATGAAACTGCACGGGCGGAAATTATATCGGAATGGATAGAAGAAACAAGAAAGAGTATCGCACAGCTTCCTGAGTCTGAGCCACAGGTAAGGGATCTGTCGGAGGCACTGGCTGGGCTGCTGTCTTTACCTGTTGATTACACCGGGTTTAATGCCCTGGATGTCTTGGACGATATTATCCAAGCTGCCTCATCCTCACAGGGTGGCAATGACGACTCTTTGGATTCTACCGCAAAACTTGACCTAGTACGTGAGACTCTGGCAATTCTTGATGACTGGGCCCAGGTTGTTGGCCGCACACCCGACTTTATGAAGCTCATTGTTGAGCAATCCAATGTTGTAGGCGCGACATGTTTGTTCAGTGGCGGGCAGAGAATGCCGGAGGCCAATTTCGATTGGGCCATTATTGACGAAGCTGGCCGGGCTACGGTCCCTGAAGCCCTGGTTCCCATGGTCAAAGCCGAGAGGGTGATTCTAGTAGGCGATGAACGCCAATTGCCGCCAATGGTTGATGATATGGCGGAGGCTGAAAGCCCCTACGCCCCTGATGATATTCCACTTGAAAAGAGCCTCTTCCAAATTTTGGTCGAGGAGATGGATTTCCAACATCTGACCAGTCTCAGTGCTCAATACCGAATGCACCCAGCGATTGGGAATCTGATTAGCGCAGTGTTCTATGAGGGGAGAATCGAGCAGGGCACAACAGCAGATTCTCACAGGAATTATGGGTGGATGCCGAAACCTGTGACCTGGCTGTCTACCTCTGCTGCGCCTGACCGTGCAGAAACCCGTCGGGGCCAGTCCTTCGCCAACCGCACGGAGGCCAACCTGATTCTCCGGAAGCTGCAAGAACTGGAGGAAATCTGTCAGCAGCACGAATGGCAGCCCACCGTCGGCGTAATCAGCGGATATTTCGCGCAAGTGGAACAACTGCGCCTAGAAATCGACCCGGACAACGCCGGCCGCTGGCGGCAGTTGCAATTGGAAATCGCCACCGTGGATTCCTTCCAAGGACGTGAATGCGATGTAGTCATCTACTCAACGGTACGCTCCAACCCGGAGCGGCAAATCGGTTTTCTCAAGGATTACCGCCGGATAAACGTGGCTCTGTCTCGTGCCCGAGATTCGCTGGTAATCGTCGGGGACGATTTCATGATGCGCAACGCCACTATCGGCTCGAACGATAACCCCTTTGCCGCGGTGCTGGAACACCTCCGTTCCCACCCGAACGATTGCGCCGTCATCCCATATTCCGGCAGGTAGAAGGAAGATTCATATGGGCAATGCCAGTTCAACTCTTGATATTATCGCTGGCCGGGTACGGCGCCGGTTCCCCGGTTACCAACTGGATGCCCTCTATCCAGTGTGCTGGCCGGTTTATCGAGTGCGCCTGACGGTAACGGTTCTGGAAGCGGGCGAACTATCAACTACCGCCCACTACATCCTGAAGCTCGTGAATGTTGGTATAGGCGAACCGAGCGAGTTAGGGCGAATGTTGGGTTTGCCGAGTAATTACGTAGCCGGAGCTGCCGCCGAACTCCTACGCGAGGAACTGGCGGCTCAGGGGCCAGACCTCCGGTTGGCCATAACCGGAAAAGGGAAGCAAGTCATCAGTAATAACGGTCAGTCCATGCGTCCTCAGACCAAACAGATAGAGGTTTCTTTTGATCCTCTAACCCGGAAAGTGCTTGATATAGACGTCGGTGGGTTGTTGAACCAAGATGAAGTACGCAAGGATGGGCTTTTCATAGTTCATTACTTGGGAGACAAACCCAAGCTAAACGACCTGCGCCTTGACGAAATCAAGGCTTACAACTCCCACAATATATCCGACGACCGCATAGAACAAGAGATTATTGACATATCAGAAATCCGAAACCGGAACGCTCGGCTCCAGTACCGGAAGGACATCGTAGTTGCCAAGCTCGACAACACACAGACAGGCGAGTCCACCTTTGTAGCATATCATGGCCATCAGTATCTTGATGATGAAACTACGATGCTTCAGCGGCTGGCAGAGCGCGGAGTCAATTTAATACCGGGAGAATTTGAACGGGGCCCGGTCCAAGCTTTGTTAAACGGGCCTTCTGTGTCCGTTGAAGAAGTTGACTTGCTCAATGCCATTGAGGAACTTGATGCCGCCGCCAGTGAAGCTGAACAAGTTGCTGCCGAAGCTGAGGCCGCCCGAGGGGAAACGACAAGCGCCCAAGAACGGGACGAACTCACCCAACGCATCGCTGAAATGGAGGCAGAGAAACGTCGCTTGGCAGACCAACTCGCCAATACTGAAGCAGAATTAAAGCGGCGGACGGAGGGGGCCATTCGTCTGATCAAGACCGAGGAACATCATCCCTTGTTGCTGGATGCAATTGACCATGCTTCCGAGGAACTTACCTTGGTATCAGCTTGGATTGACCCTTACGCCTTTGATGCCGAAGTCCGCCGAAAGTTGTCAGAGGCTGTCAAGAGAGATGTAATTGTGAGGATTGCCTGGGGCTTTGGGGTAGGCCGGCGCTCCGGCGATTCTGAACGCAATCTGAAGAAGGGAGAGGATGCCCTTACGAGGCTGAAGCAATTGGTCCCAGCTGATGCGATGAAGCGTTTAATTGTCAAACGCACCGAGACCCATGAGAAATTCATCATCTGCGACGGTCAATTTTGCGTATGGGGCAGCTTCAACTGGCTTTCTTATCGCGGCGACATCGACCAAGGGTATCGCCGGGAAACAAGCACCTACTCATCTAGGCCAGATGACATTGACCTGTGGAAGGAGAACGCAGCTATGCTTTTCCATTAAGCACGAGATGCCACAGATAGGGCCGCTGTGAGTTGGCTGTGTTATGCCCAGACGGAAGCGTCGCTGCGTCCCAAAGGTGTAGTTGCTGATCCAACCGGCACAAGCCCTTCGGCTAGTAGTTCAGCTATTTGGGATTGCTGGGTAAAGAGACTTCAGTTTGATGCGTGCATCGGCGGTGGTGAAGCGCCAGTCCACTCGCGCCATGTCCCGGTTGCGCTGGTCCTGCCAGGCGGCAACTTCCCGGCGCAGCGCCTCTTGGGGAATCCGGCGTTCCAAGCACTGCTGGGCCAGCACTCCGATCTCAATTTCAGCCATGTTCAGCCAACTCCCATGCTTGGAGGTGTAGTGAATCTCCAGACGCTCCGCAATGCGCCGCGCTTCCATCGGCTCGAACGCCTCGTATAACGAGGCCGGATGATGCGTGTTCAAGTTGTCCATCACCAGCACAATCCGGTCCTTGTCCGGGTAGTCCTGGTCCACCAACTTCTTCACCTGGTGCGCCCAGTCCACTTTCGTCCGCCGGTCCGTCACTCCGACCCGCCGCCATCCTTCCAACGGCGCAAACAGCATGAAAAGGTTGCTGACCCCGTTGCGCTTATACTCGTAATCGTACCCGCTGGCCGCACCGGGCCGAGCCAGTCGCGGCGCCCGCGTCTCCTTCACCTGTTGTTTGCTGGTTTCATCCAGGCACACCAACACTTCAGTGTCTCCACAGGGGCGCTGGTATACCTCCAGCACATCTTCCATCGCTCACACAAAGTCCGCATTGCCTTCCGGCGGGATGCACCAACACTCTTTCAGCCAAGGCTTGAGTTGGTTTTTTCAGCGTCTTGCGCACCGTCTCGGGGTGGATGCTGTCAACTAGCTCGCACTCGACCAACCGGTCCGCCAACAATCGCAGTGTCCAACGGGCCCGGCCTTCCGGCGGTTCCCCGCAGGACAGCGCAATCAAGTGGGCTTCCGCCGCGCCGTCCAGTTTCTTTGGCCGGCGGCGTTGTTGCTCCCTACGCCCCAAGGCCGCTTCGATCCCTTCCTCCACGCAACCGCGGCGCACCCTTTCCACCGTCGCACTGGCGGTCTGCAGGGACCGGGCAACCTCTTCGTCCGTCATGCCTCCGTCTTTCCGCGCTTCATCGCTCAGCAACAGGATGCGCGCATGGGTCTGCTTGTACGCTGCTGCCCGTCCCTTGGAAACCAGGGCCTTCAGTTCCTGTTGCTCTTCCGCGGTCAGTTCGATACGGTACTTCTTATCCGCCACGACCCTTCTCCTTCGATACAATCCGCCAATGCCACTAGAATACACCAGTTGTGCCTCAATTCAATGACGTTCAACTACTAGCCACTCCACTCATGTCGCAAGGGATAGCCTGTACCCAACCCATACCGCGCCAAGACCGAGGGCCAGCTGAAGGGCAACGTTGGAAAAGGCGCCCACGACCTGGCCGTCGCGCGCGAGGGCGATGGTCTCGTATCCGAAGGACGAAAAGGTTGTGAACCCTCCAAGAAGCCCGATGAAGATGAGTCCACGGGTCTCGGGGCTGAACACCTGCCTCCCCTCGGTCACCCCGTTGAGGAACCCGATGAGCAGACAACCAAGGACGTTGACGGCCAGCGTGCCGTAGGGAAATGTGGAGCCTCCCGACAAGTGCTGGACCAGTAGACCGGCCAGGTATCTAAGGACGGAGCCTACGAAGCCCCCACTTCCCACAAGAAGTACAATGGCAACCACTCTCTTCTCCACAAAAGTCGTTATTCACCGGAATATCCTGTTGGAATATCCCGGGCAAGGCTATCTCTCTCCCCAAGAGACCCCGGCCCTGATGATGGGAGCATTGTAGTTGCGCCTCCAAATGCCGTCAAGGAACTCATTGCTCCTCCCGGGGCCTTCCCCGCCGTCACTCCCGCTTTCGCGGGAGTCCATAGGCAGTTGATAAGTGACTTTCTAACGGTGTTAGCAAGGCGACGCGATGGATTACCGCTTTCGCGGTAATGACGCAGAGAAGGACCGAAAGGCCCTGATTGGCGCTCGGGGTGACAATGAAAAGACCCTGACGAATAAAGGTGCGCCGTTGACAGCGGGTAGGCCCCCGATTACACTAGCCTCTGTCCAGGGTGGCATGAGGTTTGGACGTTTCCAGGCTGAAGCGTGAAACATTAGCTGGGGGGTATGAACATGAGACTAGACCCGATAAACCTGTTCGACTTCGAGGCCCGGACCAGGCAGGTCCTACCACCCCACATATGGGACTTCATAGTGTCGGGCGCCTTCGATGAAGTCACCCTCAAGAGGAACCGGTCCGCCTTTGACGCCGTGGCGTTGCGACCGCGATTCCTAGTGGACGTGCAGGACCGCGACCTGTCCACCACTGTCCTCGGTCAGAAGGTCAGCTTCCCTGTGATGGTAGCGCCCGCCGGGGGATATATGATGGTGCATCCCGAAGGCGACCTGGCAGCCGCACGAGCCGCCGGCGCCGCCGGGACTGTCATGGCCCTCAGCACCGCCTCCGGCTATAGCATTGAAGAGGTAGCCAACGTCGCCACGGGGCCTCTATGGTTCCAGCTTTTCCACTGCGGCTACGAGTCCAGCGCGCTGCTTGTCCGCCGGGCCGAGGAGGCGGGGTACGCTGCCATCTGCCTCACCGTGGACATTCCCATTCCAGGGGGGCTAACGGAGCGAGACCTTAGAAACCGGCTGGTCCGTCCGCCGGGCGTCACGCTGGCGAATTTCACCGGCGAGCAGGCCAGGCTGGCCCCCGTATCCGAGGCCGACGATGGCGCCAACTGGGGTTTGCCACCCTACCTACCCATTGCATGGTCCGATTTGGAGTGGCTACGCTCCCTCACCTCGCTGCCCCTGGTCATAAAGGGAATCAGGACAGGCGAGGACGCCAGGCTATGCGTCGAAAATGGGGCGGACGGCATCGTGGTCTCCAACCACGGGGCCAAGCAAGTTGACGGTACGCTATCCTCCATTGAGACCCTTCCCGAAATAGCGGAGGCGGTCCAGGGACGGGCGGAGCTCTACCTGGACTCGGGCGTGAGGCGAGGCGTAGACGTGGTGAGGGCCCTCGCCCTTGGCGCGAGGGCCGTGCTCATTGGGCGTCCCGTTTTCTGGGGCCTGGCGGTGGACGGAGAAGCAGGAGTGCGAATGGCCCTGGAGCTCCTCCGCCAGGAGTTTGACCGGGCGATGGCGTATTGTGGCGTCACCAGTGTTGAAGGCATCAACCGCAGCATGGTGTCCCTGCCGGGTGAAGCCGGGTGGGTCCGCAGCTAAAGGTAGGCTAAGCAGGGCCTACGGTATGAGCCTACGGTATGAGAAGGAGCTTCCCTGTGGACTGGCGACCCTCCAACTGGCGATGGGCCTCGGATGCCTCAGCAAGGGGGAAGGTGCCGCCTATGCGCAGCTTCAGCTCTCCCGAGGCGACCCACCCCATCACCTCTCCGGCCCTCCACACAAGCTCCTCCCTGGTGGCGGTATAGTCGTTAAGCTGGGCAGTCCCCAGGAACATCGAATGCCTTCCCAAGCTCGCCACGTCTATCGGGGGCACAGGCCCGCTGGCCCGCCCGTACATCACCAGGCAGCCGCGCGGGGCGAGGCAGCTAAGGCCCTTCTCGACGGTGTCCTTGCCCACCGAGTCGTAGACCGCATCCACACCCCGGTCATCGGTGGCCTTCTTTATCTCCTCCGCGAAGTCCTCACGCGTGTACACTATGGCCCTATCCGCCCCCGCCTCCCTGGCCAGGGCTGCCTTATCGTCCGTCGAGACGGTGGCGAAGACGTAGGCCCCCGCTCGCTTGGCCATCTGGATCAACAGCAGGCCCGTCCCGCCAGCCCCGGCGTGAACGAGGGCGGAGTCTCCGGGTTTCAGGGGATAGGAGCTGTGGGCCAGGTAGTGGGCGGTCATACCCTGAAGTATCACGGCGGCCCCTGCCCTGGCGTCCAGCCCGTCGGGTATCTTCACAGTGACCCTTGCGGGAACAACTACCTGTTGGGCGTAGGCTCCCGTCGTCACGCCGTAATAGGTGACCAGGTCGCCCACGCTTGCCTCCGTCACGCCCTCGCCGGTGGCCGATACAATGCCGGCCGCCTCTCTGCCCACCGTTGCAGGGAGACTGGGGGATGGGATAATCCCTGAGCGGACCATAGTATCGGCGAAGTTGACGCCGACAGCCTGGACGTCAATGAGCACCTGGCCCGGTCCCGGGGTTGGGCTGGGGCAGTCCTCGTACTTGAGGACTGCCGGCCCTCCGGCTTCGTGCATCCGAACAGCTTTCATCACCATCTTTTCTCCTTATCCTGAACGAAATGGCCTCCTGGGGAGCATCTATATACGAGGCGAGGCAACCTCAGCAGATAGTCTAATCGGGTCGCTATCTGCCGTCAATCCTCACTTTATGGCGTCACCGGGAGGTTGGAGGGGTTAGCGGTGAGGTCCTGCTCATATATCCGCCACTTCTTGTAGACCTCAGCCCCCATCATCCTGGCAAGCCTGTCCACCATGGTGTTGGTCTCCAGCACCCAGCTTAGCTCACCCTGCAGGTAGCCCTTGTTGAGAGCGACCTGCGCTGTTTCATAGTAGAGCAAGGCTTCAATTCCACCGAGCCGGCTGTCTTCCTGTAGCCCCAGCGCTATCAGTCTCACGGTCTTGACTTTGTGTCGGACTTTCCAGTGCCATAGCATCTTCGCTAACGTAATCCATTCCGGCGTGCGCGGGTTGGGATAGGCCAGATGTAAGGCCTCGTTTATGTCAGGTAGTGTCAGAGAGAACCCCACCGGTTCGCCGTCAATCTCGACGAAGAAGACCAGGTCCGGGTCAATGATTTGTTTCAAATTCGCCGCCAGTTTCCTGAACTCCGACTCCGTTGGCGGCACAAACCCCCAATTCCGTACCCAGGCAGCGTTGTAGATGTGCCTGACGTATTCGACTTCACGCCAAAACTTCCTCATGCTTGCTGCTCTCAGCTTGACGCCGGGGCGCCGCTTCAGGCGCTCCATCATTCGCACCAGCTTGCCGGGGAGCGCCCCTTGCGATACCTTGTGCGTCGGAAGGTGATAGGCGTAGGTCTCCATCACCTTTTTGAAACCGGCCTGCTCGATGTAAGCGATATAGCGCTGCGGATTGTATACCGTCAGGACTACGGGTGACGAATCGAAGCCCGCTACCAGAAGCCCCAGCTCGTCATGGGCTGAAAAGGTAGCCGGCCCCCGCACTGCCGTCATACCCTCTGCCCGTACCCAATCACCCGCGCTTTGCAGCAGTGCGCCGGCGGCTTCCGGGTCCTCCAGCACCTCAAAGGACCCGAAGAAGCCACAACGCTCCTTGTGGAAGTCGTTGTGGCGGTCGTTGATGCAGGCGGAGACTCTGCCAACCAACTGGTCGCCCCGGCGGGCCAGGAAATACTCGGCGCGGCCGTGCTGGAAGAAGGGGTTCTTCCTGCGGTCGTAGAAATCCCGTCTCTCGGAGATGAGGGGCGGCACCCAATAGTGATCGTGCCGGTACACCTCCCAAGGGAGGGTGATGAAAGCCTTCAGGTCGGCATCCGTTGACACTCGGTCAATTTGCAAGCCAGGTATGGGACACCTCCACTCTCCGGGCTAACCGGTCAATGCTGATGGTTCATCAAGGCTTTTCCACTGTCACCCCGAGCGGAGCGAGGGGTCTAAAGGCCTGGCTGACCGTGCTGTTGTCCTGGCCGGCACGGCTTGATTCCGGTTTTGGTTGGGAGCCATTTTAGATTCATCACTTCGCTTCGCTCCGTTCGGAATGACACGCTGTGGGGGCCTGTATTCATCTGGTATCCAGAGTCAAAAGGTCCTGGATGGTCAATTCCCGGGCGGGACTGATCAATGGTAGACGGGGCAACATGGAGGGATGAGGAGCCCACTGCCCCCGGCTGGAAGGGCGCTCAGGTTGGCGTTCACCGGAGGTATCCATGCTCCCGGTACCACGCTACGGCTTCATGGATGGCTTGGGAGAAGGGACGCGGTCCGGGCAAGCCCAGCTCTTCGTGGGCTTTGGATGTATCGCAATAGAAAAATCTGGTGCTCAGGCGGAGCAGGTTGCCGTTGAAGGGCAGGCGGAGCAGGTTGCCGTTGAAGGGCAGGCGCAGGAGGGGGCCGACCAGGTCAACTACGGGAGCGACCATGCCGACGAGTGCGGGGGGTAGCTCGACTCTCGGCGGGCGTACGCCCACCTCCACCGAGATAGCGCGGATAATCTCCGAGTGGGGGAGGTTCTCGCCGCCCAGGATGTACCGCTCACCCCGACGTCCATATTCGGCAGCGGCCAGATGGCCCTCGACTACGTCGCTGATGTGGACGACGTTCATCCCGCCGGAGGTCGTGACCGGCACTCGCCCGCGCGCCACCTCGACCACCAGAGCGCCGGAGATCAGGTTCAGGTCGCCTGCGCCGAAGACGGTAGCCGGGTTCACAATTATGCAGTCGAGTCCGTCCCTGGCTGCTTCCAGCACCTCTTTTTCTGCTACGTGTTTGGCATAGCCGTAAGGCCAGCGTTTGGGCGGATAGTTGAATAGAGATGCCTCGTTTAGCAGTTCCCGGTTTTGGGGGACGCCCAGGGCCGCAACTGAGCTGGTGTATACGATTCGGCCCACGTTGGCGGCTTGAGAGGCTTTCAGCACATTTGACGTACCGGCCACCGTGGTCTCAATGATTGTTGCGCCCTCGCGCCAATGGGCCACGCGTGCGGCTGCGTGGAATACCAGGTCCACCCCTGCCATCGCCCTCCGGAGCGAGTCGGAGTCGAGCACGTCTCCGACGGCGTGCTCGACTGCCAACCCGTCGAGCGCCAGCGTGCTGGAGCTGGGGCGATGGAAGGCGCGCACGTCGTGTCCACGTCCGACGAGCGCCCGGCACAGGTGGGAGCCGATGAAGCCGGTGGAACCGGTTACGAGGATAATCAAGCTGAGATACCTTGACGCCTATATCAGGTTGAGCTTACGCCCCACCTCGCTCAGAATGTCGAGGGCATGGTCTATCTGTTGATCGGTATGGGTTGCCATATAGCTGGTGCGCAAGATGCTATTCCCCATTGGGACGCCGGGGGGGAGGACCGCGTTGACGTATACCCCCGCTTCAAAGCACAGCTTCCAGGCTTCGAGGGTCCGTTCGTCGTCGCCGATAATGATGGGGATAACGGGTGTGGTACTGGAGCCGATATTATATCCCAGACTCTTGAGGCCGGCCCGCATTCTCTCGACGTTTTTCCATAGCTGCTGGATCCGCTCCGGCTCGGTCTCCATAATCTCAAGGGTCTTGAGGACGGCTGCCACATTGCCGGCCGGCAGCGAGGCGCTGAAAGCAAAGGCGCGCCCGTGATGCGCAACGTAGTGCAGCACGTCGCTATCGCCCGCGATGAAGCCGCCAATAGAGGCAAAGGACTTACTAAAAGTGCCCATGATCAGGTCTACTTTATCCGTCACGCAGAAGTGGGCCACGGTGCCTCTCCCCTGACCCATCACCCCGAAGCCGTGGGCGTCGTCTACCATCAAACGTGCGCCGTGGCGCTTGCAAATTTCGACCATCTCGGGCAGCGGGGCCACGTCGCCCCCCATGCTGTAGACGCCCTCCACGACCACCAGCTTGCCCGCTCCCTCTTTGACGTTGCTCAGAATCTGTTCCAGGGATTTCGGGTCGTTATGGGAGAAACGTCGCATCTCCCCCGGGGCCAACAGGCAGCCGTCTATTACGGAGGCGTGGGAATCTTTGTCGGCTATCACCACGTCTCTCCTGCCAACCAGGCAGGAGATCACGCCCAGATTCACCTGGTAGCCGGTGGTGAAGACCAGGGCGTCCTCTTTGCCGACAAAGTTTGCTAGCCTGGCCTCCAGCTCGCCGTGAATCGTCAGAGTGCCATTCATAAAGCGGGACCCCGTGCAGCTTGTCCCATACCGCTGGACGGCCTTGGCGGACGCTTCTCTGACTCGTGGATCGGTTGTCAGCCCCAGATAGTTGTTGGAGCCCATCATCAGAATCCGGCGTCCTTGAAATATCAGTTCTGTACCCTCACTGTCTTCGAAGGGGACAAAATACGGGTATGACCCCTGAGCCTGCGCTTCCCTCGCATACGTGTATTGGCTGCATTTCTCAAACAAGTCCATCGGTCTCATCCTCTTCGAATTTACAGTCCTGCTTAGCCCTGTTTAGCCAAACATGGATACAATTTAAGTCATTCATGGGGTGAGTTTCCACATAACAGGGTGAGCTAAAAAGGCAATTGTGAGCCAGGCTATCTGGTATGATTATGGGCCATTATAACATCAGGTTGGCGTATGCGTACCTGTCTCACAAGCTAAATCAGGGTTGTTTCATTCTCGACCCCATCTGTCTGCCACCAGGTAGGGACAAATACAGGTCTGCCTGCTGCACCTGTCTACCGCCATGCAGGGACAGGCCCCCATCACGCGTCATTCCGAGCGCAGCGAGGAATCTAAAATGCCTCGCAAACAAAGCTATACTTATGAAAAGGATTTTAGACCCGTCGCTATCGCTCAGGGTGACAATGAACCGACCTCATCAATGCCTGTGGAGCAGTGGACGGGGCGCTGCGGGGCAAATATAATGACGTAGGACAGGATGGGGGCGAATCCCCCCATCTGCGGATCGCAGGACAAGGAAAGGTGCAGTGTGGGTACAGAGGCCTCCCCAGGTCCGGCAGGGCCACCGGCTGAGAGGATTTACGAGTGGGACATAGCCCAGGTCGGCGACACGTCCCCACCATACGTCTATGAGGTGACCGCCGAAAATATCGCGGACTACTGCCGAGCGGTGCGCTACGAGAACCCGATATACGTCAATGACGGCGCGGCTAGGGAGATGGGCTTCCCGGGGATTTTTGCCCCCCCTACCATGCTCTATACCTATGCACCCCAACGACGCCTCGATGTGATGAGCGCACGGGACTACATAGCCCCCGAGCAGTCCGCTGGCAGTCCCCGCAGCACGCCCTTCGTTTCCACGAATATACGCTTTCAGGGTGTCCTGGTGCGCCCGGATGACGTGATTACCAGTGCCACCACGGTGGTTGACAAGTTCGAGAGGCGAGGCAACAAGTTCATCACATTCCGGGTCACCGCTCATAACCAGCGGCAGGAGAAGGTGGCGGAATACGACTACACCTGCCTGTGGGAGACGCAAACGAGGAGACTGCCCCAGGAGCGCCCATCTCCGGAGCAGTCCCAAGGGTCTGAAGATTGAGAGCGGGATAAAGGGGGACGCCATGCAGCAGAGAACGCCCAGGTTAGAGGGAAAGGTAGCCATAGTGACCGGCGCCGGCTCCAGCGGGCCGGGCGTTGGCACCGGCAAGGCCGCGTCCATACTCTTCGCCCGTGAGGGTGCGAAGGTCTTGCTGGTGGACCGGGTAGCCCGGCAGGCCGAGGAGACCCTGGCCTCGGTGCGCGAAGAGGGGGGCGAGGCGTCGGTGTTCGAGGCCGACGTTACCAGGTCCGAGGAGTGCCAGGCTATGGTGGAGGCGGCGCTGGAGCGCTACGGAGGGGTGCACGTACTGTTCAATAACGTGGGCATCCTTGCCCGGGGCACCGTGGTGGACGTGAAGGAGGAGGACTGGGACCGGGTGCTGGAGGTAAACCTCAAGAGTATGATGCTGACCAGCAAGCACGCTGTGCCCAGGATGGTCGAGGCGGGCGGAGGCTCCATCATCAACGTCTCCTCCATCGCGGGCCTGCGGGCGGGCAGCGGCGGCTCCGCCGTACCCTATTCCGCCTCGAAAGGGGGCGTCATAGCCCTGACCACCACGATGGCGGTGGAGCATGGCAGGGACAACATCCGGGTCAACTGCATCGCCCCCGGCCATATCTACACTCCTATGGTGGCCGGTAATATGACGGAGGAGACGCGGGACTTGCGCAGGCGGGCCGGCCCATTGGGAACGGAAGGGACGGCATGGGACATCGCCTGGGCTGCTACCTTCCTGGCAAGCGATGAGTCCCGCTGGATTAGCGGCGTGGTGCTGCCGGTGGACGCCGGCCTCCTGGCAACGACGCCCATGTCCATGCTGGACCGTCTCCGTTAGGCGGGGCACCCCAAGACGTCGTGGCAGGGTTCTACTCGGCGTCGGGGTGGGTGGTGATAAACCTGGCGGCCTTGTCCGGGTCCACCTGCGGGGCGCGCACCTCTACCCCTGCTATCTCCTCCTGAATCAGAAAGGTAACGTTGTTGTCCCGGTCTCCCCAGCCCCGGTTCATGCCCTCCATCGCGATTTGCTCCGCTAGGGTCGAGAGCGGCATGGGAACGTCGTACTCTTTGGCCAGTTCCGTAGCCAGCCCAATATCCTTTCGCGCCAGGGCGAGGGCGAAGCTGGGGGGATCAAATTGGCCCTGGAATACGGTACGGGCGAGCGCCTCGTGGAGTCCGCTCATGCGACCTACGGCCCCCCTGCGCACACACTCCCATAGAGGCTCGGCCTCCACCCCCGCCTTCACCCCAAGGGTCAGACCCTCTGCTATGGCCTGCCGGACCCCGTGACCGATCATATTGTGTACCAGCTTGCAAACGCTGCCTGCCCCGACCTCCCCGGCGTAGAACACCTTGTCTCCGAAGGAGTCCAGCACCGGCTTGATGCGGTCGTAAATCTCTCTCGGCCCGCCCACCATCACCGCCAGGTTCCCCGTTGCGGCGCCCGTCTTACCACCGCTGACCGGGGCGTCCAGCACGTAGGCCCCCTTCCGGCGAAACATAGGCTCGATCTGCCGGATGAGGGTGGGGCGGCTGGTGGAGAGGTCCACGTAGACCTTACCCTCCGCGATCCCTTCAAGAATCCCTTGGGGGCCGGTGGCTACCTCCTCGACCTCCTTGGGCCCTGGCAGAGAGGTGAAGGTCACTTCGCTGAGGCGGGCTACATCGGCTGGAGAGCTGGCCAGACGCGCCCCCATTTCCAGGAAGGGCTTGGCGGCCTCCTCCCGGATGTCGTGGACCACCAGGGAGTACCCCGCCTTCTGAATGTTGCCGGCCATTCCGGCCCCCATGTTCCCGAGGCCGATAAACCCTACAGTCTCCATGTTACCTCCTCAGCAGTTCATATGCGGGCCTGCGCGCCCGCCCAACCCCAGGGCCTTGACGGGCTATCACCGCCATGAAAATAGACAGTGCCAGCGTATAGTGCCGTAGGGGCGGGTTTCAAACCCGCCCCTACTCCTTGCCGTCTGCGTGGCGGGGGTCTCAACCCCCATGATAGACTCCGGGGAAGGCGGAGCGGGGGAAAGGTCCCGTCCGCAGGACCTCCTTCGCTTGGGTGCTATATTGGGGGTCGGCGCTCGAACCAGCGAGCGTGCTGCTGGTAGGTGTAGGCAGCCCGCAGGACCGTAGGCTCGTCGAAGGGCTTGCCCACGATTTGCATTCCTATAGGCAGGCCGTTGGCGGTGAATCCACAGGGAACGGAGATGGCCGGCAGCCCTGTGACGTTGAAGGGTGCGGTAAAGCTCGGGCCTCGAAAGACCCCTGAGGGGTCGAACCCCTCAAAGGGGGGCGCCGGCTGTGTCATGGTGGGAGTGACCAGCACGTCCACCCGCTTGAGGACGTCGGCGCACTCTCTTTTGATCATCTGCCGGACCCGCTGGGCCTGGATGTAGTCGCTCCCGCTGAAGAGGCCGCCGATTCGGAAGCGCGCCCGGGCTATCTCGCCGAAGTTCTGGGGCTGGCTCTTCAAGTTCCGCTCGTGGAAGGCAAAGGCCTCGCTGACCATGATCGTGACGTTGGCTGCCCGTACGTAGTCCAGGGTGGGTATGGTGACCTCCTCCACGTTGGCGCCCAGCCCCTGTAGGGTCTCCAACTCTTTTTCGACGGTAGCCACCACCTCGGGGTTGACGTCCGGACTGGGGGCGAAGAAGAAGTGGCGCGGCACCCCGATGGTGAGGCCCTTGATGTCCTCCCTCAGCGCCAGGGAGTAGTCGGGGACGGGGGCGGTGCTGGTGGTGGGGTCCTTAGGGTCATGCCCCGCGAGGGCCTGGAGCATCAGGGCCGAGTCCTCCACCGTCCAGGTCATGGGGCCGCAATGGTCCTGGGACCAGCTGAGCGTCACCACCCCGTACCGGCTCACGCGGCCATAGGTGGCCTTCAGTCCCACGATGCCGCAGAGGGAGGCAGGCCCCCGGATTGACCCCCCGGTGCAGGAGCCCATCGCGCCCATGCAGAGGCCCGCGGCAACTCCGGCCCCGGAACCGCTACTAGACCCTCCGGTGGTGTAGTCCAGGTTCCAGGGGTTGCGGGCCGCCGGAAAGGGGACCGTTGGGTCCGGCCCGCCCAGGGCATACTCGTATGTCATCAGCTTGCCGAGGAGCACGGTTCCCGCGCCCCTCAGCCTTGCCACGGTGGTGGCATCCTCTGTGGGCACGCGGTCTATATCCACCCTGGAGCCGGCAGTGGTGCGGATGCCAGCCGTGTCGTATATGTCCTTCAGGCCTATGGGGATGCCGTGAAGGGGGCCCCTGTAGCCGCCTCGGAGTATTTCGGCCTCGGCGGAGCGGGCCTCCGACAGTGCCTCGTCCCTCAGCAGTGTAATATAGCAGTGGAGCCGGTCATCCAGGGAGTCAATGCGCTCCAGAAAGGCCCGGGTCAGCTCCACGGGCGACAATTCCTGACGTTGGAGCATCTCGCCGGCCTCTCGGATAGTCAGGTAGCACGGATTATTCTCATTACCCGCCATTTTCGACTCCTAACCACAAAAGTCCTGGGCCATATGACCATGCGCCGGCTTCGACTGGTCTCCCTAGGGCGAAGGCCAGTCGGGATGAAAGGCCAGACTAATCTCTTCGGACTTGAAATCAATCGAGTGCAGCTGCGCTAGATATGGCAAGTGTAGCTCGTAGAGGGGCCTCAGCTTCTCCGACTCCTCGTCGCTCAGTCCCAGCCCGGCCTGCTCTGTGAGACGATTGAACTCCTCTGGGGTGATTGAGTCTCCCCCCGGCGTTGCCATGACTTCTCCTCCTGATTCTAGACGGAGTGACCAACCTATGATGACACCCTGGGCGAAGGGGGCGGGCCTTGCGCTCTATGAATGGCAGCCGGCGCTCAGAGTGCGACCTGTTGACCGGCGGGCGTGACCCCACGCTACTTCCCACTTTGCCGGCTGCATCCAGGCTACGAACGGCGCTTTATTTCCGCGCCCCCTGGTTCCCTGCTAATAGAGAA
This sequence comes from Dehalococcoidia bacterium, assembly GCA_965197405.1. GTDB lineage: Bacteria > Chloroflexota > Dehalococcoidia > Lucifugimonadales > JAGWBF01. The sequence goes on from OZ240206.1 coordinate 1,362,597, forward strand.
CATTTGTGATACGAAGACGCAAGCGCCTTACTTTCGAGATCGCCCCACATAAATAGTTCTAGGGTCTGGTTCTTCATTACCAACTACTGTGACTCGCCTTCCAGCATAGGGTAGGGACAGATTATATCTGGACCTTCTGGGACCCTTCCTGTTGGAACGAAGGGCTGAGAGTCCCTCCAAAAGCTGGTTCTCGTCTATATGTGGATTACGCGCCAAAATATCCTTAAGGTCTAGTGCACCGGCCATCTCAGCACCTCCTTACATGAATGACATGAATGGCAGATAGCTTCCTTCCGTGTGGACGACGCCCGCATTACCGCGCTTGATATTGTAATCGTCCAGGAGGTTGTGATAGCCTCTGACATGAGCGCTCATTTCAGGGTCTTTTCCAAAATCGTCAATAACAAGATTCAAGTCGCGCTGCAGGACTTCCATGGATATTCCATGGCCATGAACGTGCCATCTCCCCGTATCATTTAGCTGTTTCGCGATACTTGCTGCTCTTTCTCGCCTCAACTCTTGGGTCACCGGGATTTTCTTAGTCCGCGTTGTCTCCCAGTTCTTGAATTTGTAATTCGCCAGCCATTCCTGAAGGAGCGATATAGAGAGTTCGCGTGCCTGTTCATACTGGTAGAGTTCCGCCTGGTCAAATCCATCTATCATAAGCTGGACTTCCGGCGTGGTTATCTCGCCCTTCTTGGCCTTATCCAGCAGACGCTCCCACTGGATGAGGTAGCCCAGGGCAGGCACAAACCCTCCACCAGCTCTCGGTACCTGGGGATCAATCGGCCCCAAACGGGAATAATAGTCCATGAAGATTCTGTCTCCGGACATTACCAAGACGGTCCCGGCTGAGAATGCATGGTTGGGAACAACAAAATCAACATGGCTATAATGATGTCGAAGGGTTTCTACGATACGCTGCACGACCTCTATGTACCCACCGGGCGTAGTAAGGACTACGGTGAGTGTGTCTTTATTAGAGGTTTGCTTTTTATTCTCAACCACATTCCGGATTATATCATCTACATATGCGACGACTTCCCCCATAAATCCTATGGCGTCGGATTGAAAAACTTTCTCTAGATCGCGGATTCTTTCGTCGAGAGCCTGCTCAATGAAATCATTAGAGTTCATGGGGGTTGGTATAGCCATGTCCCATACTACCTTGTCTCAGCCGCTCTTCGGACAGTCTTTTATGAATCCATCATGCCATACTGCTCAAGCATAGTCAAACCCTGTAGTGCAGCGGGAAACGCCGAGGCGGAATCAGCGTACTCTGTGGGCTATACGACGCTTGACGGCCCGCGGGGACGCCACTACAATTGCCTCATCAGAAATTGGGGCCCTCTTTCAGGTAGCGACCTTTCGATATGGGCGATTCCAGCCAAGACGTGCGACCGAAAAGCGAGGGGGACGATGATATGAGGCTGCAAGACCGGGTGGCGCTGATTACCGGGGCAGGTCGTGGTATTGGCCGGGCCATCGCCCTGTCCTACGCTAAAGAAGGCGCCCGGCTGGCGCTCTCGGCTCGGACCCTCCCCGAGCTGGAGGAGACGGCGCGGCAGGCCGAGGCCCTGGGGGCTGAGACCTGTATCATTCCCACCGACGTGACCGATCAAACACAGGTGGATGAAATGGTCAAGGAAACCCTGGACCGGTGCTCCACCATAGACATCATGGTGAACAACGCCGGAATTGGCGGGCCGGTGGGGCCACTCCAGGACAACGACGTCAAAGAGTGGACGCGCACCATCGAGGTGAACGTCATAGGCGCTTACCTGTGCTGCCGGGCAGTGCTCCCGGTGATGCTGTCCCGTAATCGCGGCAAAATAATCAATATGTCCGGCGTCGGGGGGCGCAACTGCTCGTCTTACGGAGTGTCGAAGACGGCCCTGGTCTACATTACCGAGGTGCTCGCCGAGGAGCTGGAAGGCAAGAATATCCAGGTCAACGCCATGAGTCCCGGTTCGATTCACACCCGTATGTGGGAGGAGACGCGGGACGGGGCGGAGGCCGTGGGCGATGAGGAGCTATTCCAGTACGGCCAGCGAGTGACCAGTGGCGGAGGGGCCTCGATGGACCGGGCGGCGGACCTGGCGGTGTTCCTGGCCAGCGATGACTCGGGAAACCTGAGCGGCCGCTTGGTCCAGGCGGTGACCGATGACTTCCCCAGTCTTCCGCCACGGGTGCCGGACATCATGGCGTCGGACATTTACAAGCTGCGCCGGGTGGAGCTATCGTAGGAACCCTCGGTTGGCTTCCCGGCCCATCCCCAGTCTTACGGCTACGCCCAGCCTCGGTATATGAGCCGGTACGTGAGAATGAAGCGGATGCCATACTGCCGGGCAGGAATGGGAGCGTGCAATGGGCGACACTGTCCTTTATGAGCGAAAGAGCGCCGTAGGCCTCATAACCCTGAACAGGTCCCAGGCGCTCAACGCCATCAACGACGACTGGATTCAAGGCCTGCTAAAGCGGGCAGAGGAGGCCCGGTCCGATGCCGGCACAAGGGTTGTCGTGGTCAGGGGCGCGGGGCGCGCCTTCTGCGCCGGCGGCGACCTGAAGGAAGGCCCCAAGCAGTACGGGAGCCTCATGGAGTACCGGGAGAAGCACATGAACCCGGAGCAGGACATCGCCCGGGGATTCCGCAAGATGGGCAAGCCGGTAATCGGCCAGATTCACGGCTATGCCGTGGGCGGCGGGTGCGAGCTGGCGATGCTGTGCGACGTGCGCATCGCGGCGGAGGGGACCCGCTTCGGCTTTACCGAGGCGAAGGTGGGCGCCACCGTAACCCTCGGAGGCATCTACAACCTGCCCAGGATAGTGGGGCTGGGCCGGGCCTTTGAGCTTATTTACTCCACCGACCTGATTGACGCCCAGGAGGCATGGCGCATCGGGCTGGTCAATAAAGTCGTACCCCTCGAGGACCTGGAGGATACGGCAATGGCCCTGGCCGAGCGCGTCGCCGGCCACTTTCCCCTGGAGCTTTCCCTCATGCGAAGCTCCATGTACAGGTCTATGGACTCGGACTTCGAGACCGTCGTGGAGGATGAGGCGGAGGCGGGAATCATCTCCTACGCGGCCGGGTCCAGGGCCATCGGGATGCAGCAGGCCATGGAGGAAATCCGGCAGCGCAAAGGCGCCTGAGCCGCAGCAGAAATCACCTCACACCTGGCATAGGGCCTTTCAATTATGGGAAGAACCCGGCCTCTACTGTCATTACCCTGAAAATACCCTTCGTCATACCCGTGAAAACGGGTATCCACGTCCCCGGCATCCCTGCACTCCTGCTTCCGCAGAGCCTGCCCCCGGCTTGAACAGGGGGTGACAATCGAAAGACCCTGACTCCTGACACCACATTGCTGACATAGGCCATCCCCTGATGGTCTCATATAAAGAACGTATGGTCGGCTAGTTTCGGAGCAATGCAGTCCAGGGTTATTCAAAAGTCGCCTACTGTCCCCGTCCCGGTCTTCTACCACGATGGCGCGGTAATATCCCTACCCGATTGATTGGGGAAGGTCAGAGGGGGCGATAATTAAACGGCCTTGACCGGAGGAACGGAAGACACAGCACGTCCTGAAACGCTCAGGACGCGGGACAGAACACCGGAGACGGAGGGAGAAGAGATGAGCTTATGGCGATGGGTGTCTTGGCAGAGGCTCTTCTGGGTTGGGGCAACCATGTCCTTACTGCTGGTGTTGGCGGCGTGCGAGAACGGCACAACAGACACTACCAAAGAGGACCCAAATGAAAGGAGGCAGACAGTGGTTACACCTGAGGCTACACCTGATCACGCCACCAGGTGGCGTAACGTGGGACCTGCCGCGAGGGAGGAGATAAAGCGTGCCGATGCCGTGGTGGACAAGTATGAGGACGTGTTCTGGCGACAACCCAACGTTCACGGATTCGGAGCAAGTTTCGTTAAGGGCGAGGACGGCATATACACGGGAGAGGTGCATATAGTAATCGAGGTAACTGAGAAGGTGCCCGATGAAGACCTGACCTCGGAGGACCGGATACCACCGGTACTGGAAGGCATCCCGGTACAGATAATAGAATCACCAGCCCAAGAGTTCGGGCAGTAAGAGCAGAATCAAACAATTCTAGCTTCAGCTAGTTGTAAGGAGGACACATACCTATGGTTGACAAGGGCGAACATCACCGCCCCCTCATGCCTGGGATAAGAATCTGGACAAAGAACCCATGTGCTGCGTCCTGACCCCACTCCCCCGCCTCGCTTAAGCCTCCGCAGAACCACCTCACTTCGGCCACAAGGCCTTTCCATTCTCATGTCACCTACACCCCTTCTCGCCATTTCGCGTCGGACCTCCCGAAGCATCTCAGACTCTTCGCCGGCGCTCAGAGCCTGCCCCTGGCTTGAACAGGGGGTGCCAATGGAAAGGCCCTGACATCCCACCGTTGACAGTGCACACGCCCTGATGGTTTTATATAAAGAACCTAAGTTCTGATATTCTCAATTGGGAAAGAGTCCACACATCCCATTGGTCCGGAGAGTCAGAGAGGGAGGTGACAACCAAACAGCCTTGGCCGTAGGATACAGGACACAGCAAGTCCTGAAACGCTCAGGACACGGGGCGGAACACCGGAGATGAAGGAGGGAGAAGAGATGAGTCCATTGCGATGGGTGTCTTGGCAGCGGCTCTTCTGGGTTGGGGCAACCATGTCCCTATTGCTGGTGTTGGCGGCGTGCGAGAACGGCACAACAGACACTACCAAAGAGGACTCAAATGAAAGGAGTCAAACGATGGTTACACATGAGGCTACACCCGATCGCGCCACTAGGTACCGTAACGTGAAACCCCGCACTGAGTATGAGGAGGTGACAGAGCGGGCCAACGCCGTGTTGGACAAGTACGAGGAAGTGTTCTGGAGGCAACCCAACGTCCACGAATTCGGGGTATCGCTCATTGAGGGCGAGGACGGTATATACACGGGAGAGATGGGCATCGTAGTCTACGTGGCCGAGAGGGTGCCGGATGAAGACCTGCCGCCGGAAGACCGGATACCGCGGGTGTTGGAAGGCATCCTGGTACAGATAATAGAAAAACCAGCCGGGGAAATACTGCGGTAAGAGCGCAATCAAAGGACTCTAGCTTTAGCTAGTTGTAAGGAGGACACATACCTATGGTTGACAAGGGCGAACATCACCGCCCCCTCATGCCTGGGATAAGAATCTGGACAAAGAACCCATGTGCTGCGTCCTGACCCCACTCCCCCGCCTCGCTTAAGCCTTCGCAGAATCACCTCACTTCGGCCACAAGGCCTTTCCATTCTCATGCCACCTACACCCCTTCTCGCAATTTCGCGTCGGACCTATCGAACCATCTCAGACTCTTCGCCGGCGCTCAGGGCCTGCCCCTGGCTTGAACAGGGGGCGCCAATGGAAAGGCCCTGACATCCCACCGTTGACAGTGCACACGCCCTGATGGTTTCATATAAAGAACTTAAGTTCTGATATTCCCAGTTGGGAAAGAGTCCACACATTCCATTGGTCCGGAGAGTCAGAGAGGGAGGTGACAACCAAACAGCCCTGGCCGTAGGATAGAGGACACTGGAAGTCCTGAAACGCTCAGGACACGGGACAGAACACCGGAGATGAAGGAGGGAGAAGAGATGAGCTTATGGCGATGGGTGTCTTGGCAGAGGCTCTTCTGGGTTGGGGCAACCATGTCCCTACTGCTGGTGTTGGCGGCGTGCGAGAACGGCACAACAGACACTACCAAAGAGGACCTCAATTTCCCAAGTGTTATAAGGAGGCAGACAGTGGGTACACCCGAGGCTATACCTGATAGGGCCACCAGGTTCCGTAACGTGAGGCGCGGTACGTACGGCGAAGTGTCCGAGCGGGCCATCGCCGTGCAGGACAAGTACGAGGACTTGTTCTGGCGTCAACCCAACGTCCACGGATTCGGGGTGGGGTTGATTATGGGTGAGGACGGCATATACACGGGAGAGGTGGGCATCATCGTAGATGTAACCGAGAAGGTGCCGGATGAGTGCCTGCCACTGGAAGACCGGATACCACCGGTACTGGAAGGCGTACCTGTGCAGATAGTAGAAGGACCAGTCTTGGAAATTGGGTAGTACGGGCGCGATCAAAGGACTTTAGCTTTAGCTAGAAAGGAGGACACGTATCCATGGGTGACAAAGGTGCATATCACCGCCCCCTCATGCCTGGGATAAAAATCTGGACAAAAACCCCACGCACAAATGGCACAGATGGCACAGATGATGTTCGGGATGGGACCCTGACCGGGCTGGCCACCCGCAATTCCGACGGCAAGGATGTCTTAGTGACCAACCTGCATGTCATGGCCGGTTTCTCGGGAGCGCTCGCTCCCACTGGCAACGAAGAGATGTACCAGGGAGACACCAGCAACCCTTTTTATAAGGTCGGCCAAATGGCTGCTCGTGTTGACCAAATGCCTGCTTGGGTCCCGATAGAAACTGAAAGAGCCGAGAGAGCCGTAGGAGCCGGACATCACAACGTCGCAGACGTCGCTATTGCCGAACTCGACGAGGGCGTTGATCCGAGAGATTTAACATACGTGCCCCATAGCTCCGGCCACAACATGGGCGTCATCGTAGCGGGAGTAAAAGAACCGGAGCCGGATGACCAACTGACAGTAATTGGAGCGGAAGGAGGAGTTAGAACCACCGCGGTCCTCGAGATTAACAAGGTAAGGAAAACAAGCTACGGCGGTTCCTCGGTGGTATTGACTGGATTGACAAAGCTGGACCTCGGCAGCAGCCCGGGCATGCTAGGAGACTCAGGCGCTCCCTGCCTGTTCCAGGAAGACTCTACGACCTACAGGATGTCGTGCATCCAGGTTGCAACAGAGGTACTTGGCAACCGCAATATAGCCTGGGCGTTTCCTGCCTCGGTGGCGGAATCCAAGCTCGGCATAACTTTCGGCTATCAATATGGAAAACGAGGAGAGAGAAGGATGGGCATACCAGTAGTGACCAGCGAAGGCTTCGCAGGACAGAGGTGGATAATAGACGACTACTTCCAGGCGGGGGAGACCCTCCACTGCGGGGACGTGGTGGGCATTCAGCAAGCCGTTGCTAGCCGAGGCAGTCAGCCCAGGGTGTTCAAGGTACGAAGGATAGAGAGCGTTAGACCGGGGGAACCCACCACAATACTATCCAATGTGGATAAGCGACGCGTCATCGGCATAGTCCACACCCCTGCGGGCAAGCAGGTGGGAGACCTGGCGGCCGCAACGGGAACGACGGCAGCCGAAGACGGTTGCGTCAGCATAGTGACGAAGGGGATAGCCAAGACCCTCTCCAGTGGGGCCATAGGGGTGGGCGACCCTGTAGTCCCCTCCGGAAATACGGGGGCCGGCCCCGCTTCCGGTAGTGGCAGCGTGGCAAGGGTGGCAGAGCTTGCAACCGGTACTGATTCTAACACCGTGGGCAGGTGCCTCACCCCAACTGACGAAGCCAACCAAGTCATTGACATTCTGGTGGACCTGGCGGGGGGTAACACTCGAGGGGAGAAGGGAGACCCTGGAATCCAAGGAGAGCAGGGAATCCAGGGCATCTCCGGCCCCGAGGGACCTCAAGGGGAGCAGGGAATCCAAGGGGAGCAAGGCGACCAGGGTGAGAAGGGCGAGCAGGGGGAGCGCGGCGAGCAGGGAATCCAGGGGGAACAGGGCGAGAAGGGAGACCCGGGTGCGGACGCTGACATCACTCACACTCACGACTACGCCGATGATGGCCACACCCACAACTACGTTGACATAGAGAACCTTCCCAGTTTCCCTGGTGTTCCGGTCAGCCCTGGACCCCAAGGCCCCCCTGGACCTCCCGGCCCCCAGGGTCTCCAAGGCGAAAAGGGAGACCAGGGCGAGCGCGGCGAGCGTGGGTCTATGGGCATCCCTGGAGCCGTCGGACCCCAGGGGCGACCGGGACTCCAAGGAGACCAGGGAGACCAGGGGGAGCGTGGGCGACCGGGCATCCCCGGGGCCGTTGGACCCCAGGGGCGACCGGGACCCCAAGGAGACCAGGGCGAGCAGGGGGAGCAGGGCGACCGTGGGCCTATGGGCATCCCCGGGGCCGTCGGACCCCAGGGGCGACCGGGACCCCAAGGAGACCAGGGCGAGCAGGGGGAGCAGGGCGACCGCGGGCCTATGGGCATCCCCGGGGCCGTCGGACCTCAGGGGCGACCGGGACCCCAGGGAGAGGAAGGCGAGCAGGGCGACCGCGGGTCTATGGGCATCCCCGGAGCCACCGGACCCAGGGGGTCGAAAGGCGACAAAGGCTCGAAGGGAGACCGGGGCTCGACCGGCTCGACGGGGGCCCGAGGCTCCACTGGCTCGACGGGGCCTACCGGCCCGAAGGGTTCGAAGGGGGACAGAGGAGCCACAGGCCCTCAGGGGCCGCGAGGACCCCAGGGATCTCAGGGTCCCCAGGGGCCCCAGGGGCCGAGGGGTCCCGCTGGCGGCAGCCGCCTTCCCTGGTAGCCAGGAGAGGAGGGACGTCCTGCGCCTTGTGTAAAGAACATATGCTCTGATAGCTTCAGAGCAATCCAGCCCAGGGCCGTTGAAAAGTCGCCTGCCGTCCCCGTCCTGGCCTTCTAATTCGGGTGGGGGGAGTCCTCCCCACCCGAATGGTTGGAGGGGGGGCGGAGGGGGTGATGATTTGACGGCCCTGCAACACTACTGATTTAGAGGGGGAAACGGGTATGGCCAGGGTGCATTATGAAGAGATACGCGCGGCCGGCGCGCTGAACCGCGTCCACGGCATGGGGTTCAAGTGGTCCCTCAACCCCTATCAGGGTTGCGCCCACGGCTGTCACTACTGCTTCGCGAGGCGTTACCACCACTACCTGGACCTCGACGCCGGCGAGGACTTCTCGGGGCTTATCTTCGTGAAGCTCAACGTCGCCGAGGCGCTGCGCGACCATCTTTCCCGCCCCTCCTGGAAGTACGAGAGGGTAGCCATAGGGACCGCCACGGACCCCTACCAGCCCATCGAGGGGAAGTACCGCCTGACCCGCAAGTGCCTGGAGGTCTTCCGCCTGAAGGGGAGTCCCATCAGCCTCGTCACCAAGGGGACGATGGTGGTCCGGGATATTGACGTGCTGGCCGAGCTGTCCCAGCGCGCCGGGTGCACGGTCTGCTTCAGCATACCAACCCTGGACCATGCCCTGAGCTCTCGCCTGGAGCCGGGCACCCCTCCGCCTCGGAAGCGCCTCCAGGCTATGGAGCGGCTGGTCCTGGCGGGGGTGCATGCCGGGGTGCTTCTGGCCCCTGTCGTGCCCGGCATCACCGACAGCCTCGCCGGTATGACGGAGGTGGTGCGAGGGGCCGCCGAGCACGGGGCGCGCTTCCTTGCGGGGAACGTACTCTACCTCAAGGATGGCACCAAGCAGCACTTCCTGGGCTTTCTGGAGCGTGAGCACCCCCGGCTGTTGAAGACCTACGGGAGCCTCTATCCCGGGGCCTTCGCGCCAATGCGCTTGAAGGAGGGCGTCCAGGCGCAGATAGCCCACCTGAAAAGCATCTACGGGCTGGAGGAGAGGCACGAAGAGCCGGAAGCACCCGGGAGGCCCCGCCAGCTACAGCTTGCCCTGGGAGACCAGCCCTTCCCGTGCTAGGAAAGGCAGCGCCCGGCCTCTTTCGAGATGTAGTCCCGCAGCTCCTCTGGCAGAGGCGGCAGCGACCCGACGCGGGCGTTCTCGCCGACCCTCTCCGGCCTTGACGTGGCGGGGATGACCACGCTCACCCGCTCATCGGCGACAATCCAGGCCAGCAGCGCCTGCGCCCAGGTGCTTATGCCATAGTCGTGGAGGGGGGACAGGTCCGGCTGACGCTTCAAGCCCTGCACCAGCCTTCCCACCCCCAGGGGTTCCATCACGATGACGCCCATTCCCAGTTCCGCCGCCAGGGGGAGGACAGCCTTCTCGGAGGACCTTTCCAGGACGTTGTAGGGAATCTGTATGGTATCCACCCGCCCGGTCTTCATTATGCCCATGATTTCAGAAAAGCTGGAAGGAGAGTAGTGGGTTATGCCTATTTGCCCTATTTTACCCTCCGCCTTGAGGTCTTCCAGCGCCGGCAGGTGGACGCTCCAGTCCACCAGGTTGTGAATCTGGAACACCTCGATGTAGTCCGTGCCCAGAAGCCGGAAGGAGCGGGCGATTTGCTCCCGGCCCTTGCCCTGCCCCCGGGTCCAGACCTTCGTGGCAAGCTGGAATCGCTGCCGCTTGCCTTCGGTGACTATGCCCAGGACCTTCTCGCTGTCCCCGTACATGGGGGACGTGTCTATGAAGGAGATGTCGGATGCTATGCAGCTGTCTATGATTTGCTGCCTTACGCCCATGTCCTTTGGGGAGGGTACGTTGTGAAAGGTATAGGCGGTGCCCATACCCACTATGGCTACCTCCAGGTCGCCCAGCTTCCGAGTACGCATTCTCTCCTATATCTTCCCGCCAGGTCTTTCCAAGTTTGCCGAAGAGTAGAGGGGGCAGGACTGTCGCTGCGGCCCCTCCATGTACATTAGGGCGTGTTCACGCAAAGGAGCACAAGGCATCCCAAAACGCCCGCGTCATGTCATTCCGAACGCAGTGAGGAATCTAAAGAGCCTCTTCAGGGTCATAGTGACATTCCGGCGACGGACCGGCTTTATGGACATGGACTTTAGATTCCTCAGTCGCTTCGCTCTTTCGGAATGATAGTGTGGCGGGGTGACGAGGAAGTGGGAACACGCTCGCTAGTCCACCATGTCGTAGCTGCGGAGCAGCTTGCCCGGCAGAGCGCCCGTGCAGTCGTTCCCCTCGAAGGTGACAGTGCCGTTTACTATGGTGTAGCGCAGGCCGGTGGGCTTCTGAATCAGGCGGCGCTCCCCTCCTGGGAAGTCGGTGGCGTAGACGGGCGCGTCATATACCAGCCCAAGCTCCTCCTGCTTGTAGACGATGATGTCGGCCCACGCCCCAACGCGCAGCGTGCCCCGGTCTTTGAAGTCCGAAAGCCAGGCTGGGAGGGCGCTTATCTTGTAGTGAGCCTCCTCCAGGCTTACGGTCCCCTTGTCCCTGACCCAGTGGGCGAGGAAGTAGATGGGCCATTGGGACTGGGTTAGGAACCTGGTGTGAGCGCCCCCGTCGGAGACGGAAATATGGCCGTAGGGGTGGGTGATGCGCTCTTGAATCAGCCCTTCCAGCGCCTCTTCGTCTTCAGACCCCGGCGTGAGGGAGTGGCTGAACTCCGTTTGCAGCCCCTCGTCCAGCGCCAGGTCCAGGAGCGCGTCCACCGGGTGTTTGCCCTGCATCCCGGCTATGTCGGCGATGCTCATGCCCTCGTACTTGTAGTTCCGCTCGTGGACCGCCTCCAACACCCTCATAACATTCCAATCAGTCCTGATGGAGGGCATCCGCTCCACGTCCCGCTTCATGGCCTCTCGTACCTCGGGAGACCGGAGCTTGATGGCCCGCTCCTCCGGGCTGCCCACCAGGGGTTGTATCCAGTTGGGCAGGTAGTCGAAGAGGTTGTACTCCGCCAGCGTGAACTGGGGATTGACGACGTGGCAAATCTCCTGGGAAAACATGGGAAGCCCCTCGGCCTGGCACGATTTCAGCCAGTCGAAAGCGTCGTCGCCGCTCATAGAGACCTGGGCCGGGCGCCCGCTGCTCCTGACCATCTGCGCCAGAAGGTCCTGCTGGGACCTCAGCCCTTCCGCCGTGTGGCCGACGCCCATAGTCCACCCCAGATGGCCTACACCGAACTGGCCCACGACCTCGGCCAGCCCTATGAACTCCTCCTTCGAGGCCACCTGGCTGGGCAGGAAGCTCCCGTCCTCGGGACGGTCCTCCATGTTCTGGTCGGCGGAGATGCCGAAGCCCCCGGCCTTCATCCCCTCGTAGAGTATCCGCTTCATCTGCTCAAGCTCCGCCTCCGTCACCGAGGTCCTCTCCCTGGCCGGTATCATGCCCAGCACATAGCCGCGCAGCGGCGAGAAGGGGACCAGCGCACCTATGTTGACGCCCAACCCCTGTCTGTCCAGGCTATCCAGGAACTCGGGAAAGGTCTCCCAGTCCCACCGCATCCCCAGGCGCATGGACTCCAGGGGAATTGCCTCGATGCGGTTCATCATCCGCATGTTCAGGTCCCTGTCCTCGGGCCTGGTGGGCGCGAAGCCGAAGCCGCACTGCCCGATGGTGAGGGAGGTTACCCCGAACCAGCCCGACAGCGAGCAGTAGGGGTCCCACTGGACCTGGGCGTCGTAGTGGGTGTGGAGGTCAATGGCTCCGGGGGCCACGATGCAGCCGCTGGCGTCAATCTCCCTGGCGCCGCCCGGGGCAATTCTGCCGCTGACCTTGCTTACCCTTCCATCCTTGATGCCCAGGTCTGCCCTGTAGCGGGGAATGCCTGTGCCATCCACGATGGTGCCACCACGAATAACCAGGTCGTATTCGGGCATGATGCACCCTCCCTGTATTTTTTGATATTTGCTTTCGGGTCCGGCTTGTCAGGCGGCTGGTCCGGGTGAACGCCGTATCTTCGTTGGGCGGATTATAGGCGGGCCGTCAAAAGGTGTCAACTCAACAGCGGCCCAATGCGTAGGGGCAACCTTCGTGGTTGCCCTGCCGCGGCCTGTCCGACGGTCTAGGGCGACCACAAGGGTCGCCCATACAATGGCCTATCCGGCGGTCTGGGGCGACCACAAGGGTCGCCCCTACAAGGCCTCTGGGCAATCCACCAGCAGCCAGCAGATTGACGATGAAAAGTCCCTACCCTAGCCAGGGGCGGGGCGGCGGGGTTTATACTATTCCTTGCTCCCGCAGCGAGCTTATTTCCGAAGGCGACAGCCCCAAAAGGCTGCTGTAGACCAGCTCGTTGTCATAGCTCAATGGCACGGACCCCCTCCATACCCTGCCGGGGGTCTCCGAGAACTTGGGAGTGATGCCGCCGCCCTTCACCTTTCTCCCCAGGTTTATGTCCTCCCACTCGATGTGGACGTCCCGCATCCGGTAATGAGGGTCATCGGCCATGTCTCTAGGGGTCATAATGGGACAGCACCCCACCTCGCCCGCGTTCATCTCGGCAACCACCTCGCTCACGGTGCGCTCCTCCACCCAACCCCGCAGGATGGCGTCGAACTCGATGCCCTCTATGGACTCGACTTCCCTATAAGCCGTGCGCCATTTTTCATCGGCGGGGTCGAGTCCAATGACCCTCAGTACACGCTCGAAGACATTGCCGACCGCAGCGATGATTACCCAGCCGTCGCTGGCCTGGTAGACGTCGTAGGGTTGAAACAGCCCCGCCGCATTCCCGCTGCGCTCCCGGTTCAGCCCCAGCTCATAATAGGCCACCATTGTGCCCGCCAGGATGTGATGAACGGCCTCGTACTGGGCCAGGTCAATGACCTGCCCCGTGCCCGTACGCTGGGCGTAAATGTACCCCGCCAACGACGACCAGAGGCAGAAGAGGGCGGTGATGTAGTCGGCGGTCCAGGGGACTGTTCGCACCGGCGGGCTGGGGGCGGGGAATCCCGTCAGGTTCATCAGCCCGCCGAAGGCCTGCCCGATGAAGTCGTAGGACGCCCTGCCCAGGTAATCGGGGTGTCCGCTCTGGCCATAGCCGGATACGTGGGTAATTACGATGCGGGGGTTGGCCTTGAGAACGGTCTCATCGTCCAGTCCCCACTCCTTATAGGTCCCCGGGATGGAGCTTTCCATCCAGATGTCCGCCTGCGGGATGAGGTCCAGGAACATATCCCTGCCCCTTGGGGTGCTGAGGTTCAGGGTGACGTGAAAGGTGTTGCGCCGGTCCTGGACCCAGCCGGCGGCGGTAGAGTCGCCGGACTCGGCTTTGATGGGAAACTCCAGGTTCCTCCACACCGCATCCCCCTCCACCGGTCGCTCTATCTGGATGACCTCCGCTCCCATTTCGGCGGCCATTTCCGCCGCAAAGGGCTGGGCGATGATGGTGCCGCTGGATATGATGCGGACGCCTTGCAGAGGGCCAAACTGCTGAGGCAGCAGCGAGGGCGTATTGGACTCCATCCCATCCCTCCTTATCTCTTAAGAGGGTGTTTCCAAAGGTTCCTCCTTGGGGCCTCCTCTCCCGTCAAGGGCGAGGATTGAGGTGAGGGTGTCGGAACAACTCCCCCTCATCCCTCACGCTACGCTCAGGGCAGGTTCTAACCTTCTCCCGCCAGGGGAGAAGGGACTTCGGAAATATCCTCTTAGGTTCTCTTGATTTCAGCCATCAGTATAGCTGCTGGGTCTGGGAAATAGAAGGGTTCAAGCGTTATCTCTAGTGTGATTGCCCTGTGTTCTCAGCAAAATTGCCATTGACAAATCACGGGTTTGGGGTATAATTGAAGTTTGCAGAATGCCTCATAAGGATGAGCTATCCCTCACACACACATTCCAGTCCTTACCCGTTCTCCGTCTTAGCCCAGACGACTAGACTTTTCTTTCCCTGAGGAGGGCACCGCATGGTAGTATCCTTGTCCCAGGTTAGTTCTACGTCTCTCGCCGAAGCGAAGTCCTACGCTCGAATCTCCCAGGTGCTCGACATCCCGAACCTCATTGAAAGCCAGATTCATTCCTTCGAGTGGTTCAAGACGGAGGGGTTGATGGAGGTCTACAAGGAGGTCTCGCCCATCCAGGACTACACCCGCTCCAAGTACGAGCTGCTCTTCCTGGACCACTATTTCCGCGACCCCAAGTGTACTCCAGAGGAGTGCAAGGAAAAGGAGATCACCTATGCCGCCCCCCTTTACATCAAGACGCGGCTGGTGATGAAGGAAACGGGAGAGATTAAAGAGCAGGAAATCTTCATGGGCGACCTGCCTATGATGACCACCAACGGAACCTTTGTGGTCAATGGCGCCGAGCGGGTGGTGGTGAGCCAGCTTGTGCGCTCGCCCGGCGCTTACTTCGTGCTGGAGAAGGACATGTCCAGCGACAGGTCGTTGTGCTCTGCCAAGCTGATACCCTCCCGCGGGGCGTGGCTGGAGTTCGAGACCAGCTCCAAGAACGTCCTCTCGGTTAAAGTGGACCGCAAACGCAAGGTTTCGGCTACCACTTTCCTCAAGGCTATTGGCATCGCGACGGACGAGGAGATTCTGGCCCTCTTTGAAGACATTGACACCCACGAGACCTATCGTTACGTGAAGTCCACCCTGGAGCGGGACCCTCTCCAGGATGAGAAGGACGTACATTTCAAGGAAGACGACCTCAAGTCCCTCTGGCAATGGCTGCGCCCCGGAGAGGAGTACGACCGGGGGAAGGTACGGAAGATAGCCAGCGCCCAGATAGAGTTCTACCGCCGCCTGCGTCCCGGCGAACCGCCCAGCCTGGACAACGCCCGCAACCTTGTTCATGACCTCTTCTTCGAGCCGCGCCGCTACGACCTGGGCAAGGTGGGCCGTTACAAGCTCAACAGCAAGTTCCGTATGGACGACTCCCTCGACAAACGCACCCTCACCAGGGAAGACCTCATATCCGTGTTCCGCACCATGGTCCGGGTGAACAATGGCGAGGGCACCACCGACGACATTGACCACCTGGGCAACAGGCGCGTCCGGGCCGTGGGCGAGTTGGTGCAGAACCAGATAAGAATTGGCTTGCTGAGAATGGAGCGGATGGTCAGGGAGCGGATGACTCTCATTGACCCCGAACAGGCCACTCCCCAGGCGCTGGTCAACATACGGCCTGTGGTGGCGGCGGTGAGGGAGTTCTTCGGAGGCTCCCAGCTTTCCCAGTTCATGGACCAGACCAACCCCCTGGCGGAGCTGACCCACAAGCGCCGGCTGTCCGCCCTCGGCCCCGGGGGACTCTCCAGGGAGCGCGCCGGCTTCGACGTGCGCGACGTACACTTCTCCCACTACGGCCGCATATGCCCCATCGAGACTCCCGAGGGGCCCAACATCGGCCTCCTCAGCTCCCTGGCCACCTACGCCAGGATAAACCCCCTGGGGTTCATCGAGTCGCCCTATCGCCCGGTGTACAAGGAGCTTCTCAGCTCCGACCCGGACCTTGAGGGCCGCATCCCCACCGAGGACGTGCCAGGCAAAAATGGCAAGCCCATCGCACGCGCGGGTGAGACGATTCCTCGAAATAAATTCAAGCGAATAGCTTCCCTCCCGGAGCAGATGATACATGTCAGATCCTTTGTCTCCGACAAAAGCGAGGACATAACCTATCTCTCGGCGGATAGGGAAGAGAGGTACATAATCGCCCAGGCCAACGTGTCGCTGGACGAGAGGAACCAGTTCGTTCAGGATAGGGTCGAGGTGAGGATTGGAGAGAAGTATTCCGAAGAGCCGTCGGAGACGGTGGACTACATGGACGTATCCCCGATGCAGATCACCAGTGTCTCCGCGTCCCTCATACCCTTCCTGGAGCATGACGACGCCAACCGGGCCCTGATGGGGTCCAACATGCAACGCCAATCGGTGCCGCTGCTCAGGCCCCAGGCGCCGCTGGTCGGCACCGGCATCGAGGGTCGTGTGGCCAGGGACAGCGGACAGGTAATCCAGTCCCGTGTTGATGGAGTAGTCGCCTCCGTCACGGGAGACCAGGTTGTCGTCAGAGACCGTGATGGTAAAGACCATCCCTACGACCTGATCAAGTTCGCCCGCACCAACCAGGGTACATGCTTCAATCAGCGCCCCACGGTCCAGAAGGGTGACGCCATCCGGAACGGGGACATTCTGGCCGATAGCTCCTCCACGGAACGGGGTGAGCTGGCCCTTGGCCAGAACGTGCTGGTGGCCTTCATGATGTGGGAGGGCTACAACTACGAGGATGCCGTCATCATCAGCGAGGGGTTGGTAAAGGACGACTTCTTCACCTCGGTGCACATCGAGAAGTACGAGGTCGAGGCCAGGGAGACAAAGTTGGGGCCTGAAGAGATAACCCGGGATATACCCAACGTGGGTGAAGATAGCCTGAGAGACCTGGACGGAGTGGGAATCATCCGAGTCGGCGCAGAGGTAGGCCCCGGCGACATCCTGGTGGGAAAGATCACCCCCAAGGGTGAGACGGAGCTTACGGCGGAGGAGAAGCTGCTCAGGGCCATCTTCGGAGAGAAGTCCCGCGATGTAAAAGACACCTCTCTCAAAGTGCCCCACGGCGAGCGGGGCAAAGTGATAGACGTGAAGGTGCTGGAGAGGCGGAACAAGGACGAGTTGCCGCCGGGAGTCAACGAGGCGGTCAGGGTGTGGATAGCCCAGACCCGCAAAATATCCATAGGTGATAAGATGGCGGGGAGGCACGGCAACAAGGGTGTCATAGCCCGCATACTGCCCGTCGAGGACATGCCTTTCCTGGACGACGGCACGCCCGTGGATATAATCCTCAATCCCCTGGGTGTACCTTCCCGGATGAACCTGGGACAGGTGCTGGAGACCCACCTTGGATGGGCAGCCAAGTTCCTCAACTTCCGGGCCACCACCCCCGTGTTCGACGGCGCCAGGGACGGGTCCATCGAGGACGCCCTGGCGAGGGTCTGGTTCGCCCAGGAGTCTCGCGCGATTGACCCCACCCCCTCGCCGAACAAGCCCAAGATGGACATGGAACGGCTAACGGGTTGGCTGGCGGAGAGGGGTTATGACGCGGGACGGATCTACGACGATTCCATATTCGGCGAGGCGACGGAAGCGTGCCTGAGAATATGGCTGAAGGAAGAGGCGGAAATAGATGCCGCCGACAGCATGAGCCTGGAGGAGCTAAGAAGTACAACCCTAAAGGTCCATAGGGAGCAGAGGCTAGCCCCGCCAACCTTCGGAAAGGTCCCCCTATACGATGGCCGGACAGGGCAGCCCTTCGACCAGCCGGTATCCGTGGGATACATATACATGCTCAAGCTCATACACCTGGTCGAGGACAAAATACATGCCCGCTCCACCGGACCCTACTCCCTAATTACACAACAACCCCTCGGCGGCAAGGCCCAGTTCGGCGGGCAGAGGTTCGGCGAGATGGAAGTATGGGCGCTGGAAGCCTACGGGGCAGCCCAGAACCTCCAGGAGGTCCTTACCGTCAAGTCCGACGACGTGGCCGGGCGGGTCAAGACCTACGAGGCCATTGTGAAGGGCGAGGACATATACCAGCCCGGAATCCCGGAGTCCTTCAACGTTCTGCTGAAGGAGCTTCAGAGCCTTGGGCTGGCGGTGGAACTGCTGAAGGAAGAGGAGAGCGCCCCTCTGACACGAGAACTGGCAGAGACTCTGGAACTGCAAGAAGCCCACGAAAGCCTGTTGGGAAACTAAGGAGAGGGAGATTATGCCAGATAGGACAGAGACTCAGGCTACAAACTTCAACGCGATAAGGATTTCGATAGCTTCTCCGGAACAGATTCGTAGCTGGTCTCACGGCGAGATTACCAAGCCGGAAACTATAAACTACCGCACGCTGCGCCCCGAAAAGGACGGGCTATTCTGCGAGCGCATCTTCGGGCCTACGAAAGACTGGGAGTGTTTCTGCGGCAAATACAAGCGGATACGCTACAGGGGCGTCGTCTGCGACCGGTGCGGCGTGGAGGTCACTCGCTCCAAGGTGCGCAGGGAGCGCATGGGCAACATCACCCTCGCCTCTCCGGTGGCCCATATATGGTTCAGCAAGGGGACTCCCAGCCGCCTCGGACTCCTCCTGGACCTCTCTCCCAGGAACCTGGAGCGGGTGCTCTACTTCGCCCAGCATATCGTGGTCTCGGTGGACGAAGAGGCCCGCCAGAAGGCCATCCAGGATGAGCAGAGAAAGTATGAAGAGGAATCGGAAAAGCGCCAGCGCGCCACCGGCGACACCGTCAACGAGATGAGACAGAGCCTCGAAGCCTCCGCAGACTCGAAGAGTGAGGAGGATCTGGAGCGGGAACGAATCGCGGCCGAGTTCGAGGTAGACGCCATCAGGGAGAAGCAGCTGGAGGAGGAGGGCAAGCTCCACGACGAAATGCAGTCCAGGATAGACGGGCTGGAAGACCTGCGTATTGGCAAGCTGATAATGGAGAGCCGCTATCGTGAGCTGAAGGAACAGTACGGCAACGTGTTCAAGGCCATGATGGGGGCAGAAGGCGTCCTTGAGATACTGCGTAATACGAACCTGGAGAGCCTCAGAGACCAACTGCTCCAGGAGATGCGCTCCACATCGGGGCAGCGCCGCAAGAAGGCCATAAAGAGGCTCCGGGTGGTGGAGGCCTTCCGCAGGAGCGGCAACAGGCCGGAGTGGATGGTCCTCACCGTGCTGCCCGTGCTCCCTCCCGACCTGCGCCCCATGGTGCAGCTTGACGGCGGCAGGTTTGCCACCAGCGACCTGAACGACCTCTACAGGCGGGTCATCAACCGGAACAACCGCTTGAGGAGGCTGCTGGACCTGGGAGCGCCCGACATCATAGTCCGCAACGAGAAGAGAATGCTCCAGGAGGCGGTGGACGCCCTCATAGATAACGGCAGACGGGGGAGGCCCATTCAGGGCAGTCATAATCACAAGCTCAAGTCCCTCTCCGACCTGCTGAGGGGCAAGCAGGGGCGTTTCCGGCAGAACCTCTTGGGGAAACGGGTTGACTACAGCGGGCGCTCCGTCATAGTGGTAGGTCCGGAGTTGGGACTTCATCAGTGCGGCCTGCCCAAGCGTATGGCCCTTGAGCTTTTCAAGCCCTTCGTCATGCACCGGCTGGTAGTCCTGGGCATATCGCCCAACATCAAAAGCGCCAAGAGAATGGTGGAGAGGGCTAGGCCCGAGGTGTGGGACATCCTGGAGGACGTCATCAAGGAACGGCCAGTCCTTCTCAACCGGGCTCCGACCCTTCACAGGCTGGGCATACAGGCTTTCATGCCCGTACTGATTGAGGGCAGCGCCATACAGATACATCCCCTGGTGTGCTCCGCCTTCAATGCCGACTTCGACGGCGATCAGATGGCCGTTCACGTGCCCCTCTCCAGAAGGGCGGTAGCCGAATCCAAAGACACCATGCTCAGCGTACACAACATGCTATCCCCGGCTTCCGGTGAACCCCTTGTCGCGCCTACTCTGGACATGGTGCTGGGCTGCTACTATCTGACGGACCTGGACCCGGACGCGAAGGGCGCCGGGAAGCGGTTCATTGACTTCAACGAGGCCCGCATCACCCACGACGCAGGCCAACTGGACCTGCGAGCTGAGATCGAAATCAGAGACTCCCGCCAACCCGGGGGATGGCTCAAGACCACCCTGGGGAGGATGATTTTCAACGACGTTCTTCCCCCGGAGATAGGTTTCAAGAACCATCTCATGGACAAGTCGGAGCTCAAGGACCTCACCAGCCAGTGCTATCGCAAGCTGGGCAATGAAGAGGCGGCCTCCGTGTTGGACCAGGTCAAGGAGTTGGGCTTCCATTACGCCACCACTTCCGGGATAACCATCGCCATCAACGACATACAGGTGTCCCCAAAGAAGAAGCAGATTATCAGCGAGGCGAACCGGCAGGTGGAGGAGTACGAGGAACAGTACATGCAGGGCCTGGTAACTGAGGAAGAGCGGTACAGCCAGACCGTGGCCACCTGGACCCATGCCAGCGACCAGATGGAAGACATAGTGAAAGAGGACCTGGCCAGCTACGGAGGCGTGGCGCTGATGGCCGTCTCCGGGGCGAAGGGTAACATCGCCCAGATTAAGCAGATGGCCGGGATGCGCGGCCTTATGAGCGACCCCAAGGGCCGCATCATAGACCTGCCCATCAAGTCCAGCTTCCGGGAGGGCCTCACCGCCTTGGAGTACTTCATATCCACCCACGGGGCCAGGAAGGGCCTGGCGGATACCGCTCTGCGGACGGCCAACAGCGGCCACCTCACCCGAAGGCTCATTGACGTTTCCCAGGAGGTCATCATCCTCGAGGAGGACTGCAACACGACCGAGGGCATATGGATAAAGGCCACGACTGATGACCCCCTCGTCTCCTCCCTCGAGGAGAGCATCCTGGGCACCGTATGCGCCGCCCCTGTCGTTGACCATAACACCAACGAAGTCCTGGTAGGCCGCAACGAGAATATAGACGAAGACCAGGTCCGGGCCATTTCCGAGGCCGGCATCACCGAGGTGTATGTGAGATCGCCCCTCGCCTGCGAGGCTCGCCGTGGAATATGCCGCCTCTGCTACGGGCGAATACCCACCACAGGCAGGCTGGTGGAGATGAGCGAGGCGGTGGGCATCATCGCCGCCCAGAGCATAGGTGAGCCCGGCACCCAGTTGACCATGAGGACCTTCCACACCGGTGGCGTCGCAGGTCTGGACATCACCAGCGGCCTGCCCAGGGTTGAGGAGATTTTCGAGGCCAGGATACCCAAGGGCTACGCCGTGCTCGCCGAGATAGACGGGGTGGTCGTCATAGAGGACGACCCCGAGGGACGACGCTTGAGGGTGATAGGCCGCGAGGAGTACCGGGAGGACTACTCACTACCGGACGGGTTTCAACTCCTGGTGGGCAATGGAGAGTACGTGAACGCGGGTGTCGCTCTTGCCCGCGCTCTTCCCGACCCCGTAGGCGAAGGAGAGGACCCGAAGGAGGAGTCTCCCGACATTCTGGCCACCGTAAGCGGCACTGTAGAGATTGGGGGCCAAGGCCTCTCGATTGTCTGGGAAGACATAGAGGAATCGCCGCCGTATCTGGTCCCCGCTTCCGCCCATATCCTCGTGGAAGATGGCGCCCTGGTCAAGGCGGGTGACGCCCTCACGGCCGGCCCCCTGAATCCCCACGACATCTTGAGGATTCGCGGCAAGGAAGAGTTGCAGCGCTACCTGATAGGAGAGGTGCAGAAGGTCTACCGCTCCCAGGGTGTGAACATTCACGACAAGCACGTGGACGTAATACTGCGTCAGATGCTGCGCCGCGTGCAGGTAGACACCCCGGGAGACGCCGAGTTCATACCGGGCCAGATCGTGGACAGATTCGAGTTCCAGAACAAGAACGCAAAAGTACTAGCCGAGGGCGGAGAGCCGGCCACCGCCAAGTCCATTCTCCTTGGAGTCACCAGGGCATCTCTGCTCACCGACAGCTTCCTCGCGGCAGCCTCCTTCCAGGAAACCACGCGGGTGCTGACAGAGGCAGCGGTAAGCGGCGCGCGGGACCGGCTGCTGGGGCTGAAAGAAAACGTGATAATCGGCAGGCTCATACCGGCCAGGGCCAAGGACTTCACCCTCGAGACAAAGCAACTCACCTCGGCTGAGGAGCTGGAGGGCTTCGCCGGCCCGTGGTTCGATATAGCAGAGGCGCCTTCCACCAACGTCCATGAGAACGGGCACGAAGCCGAAGAGGAGATTTTCGAGGATTCCGTCGCGGAGTAAAGACCAAGAGGAGCGCCGGCTATTGAGGACAACCTCTAGCCCCAACCTGTCAACGGAAATAGCTCCTCGCCATCCCGTCGGCCTCAAGCTGGCCAACCCGGTCATGGTGGCATCTGGGACCTTTGGCTGGGATGGCTATGGCAAGGGCCTCCTGGGTGATGGGTCAGCGCCGGAAGAGACAACCTTCCAGAGTCTCGGCGCCATAGTAGCCAAGACTGTCACCATGCGTCCTAGAGAAGGGAACCCGGATCCTCGCTGGTTCCCTTCCTCCTGGAGGCAGGCGCGGGAAGCTGGCGAGTGCATATACCTCAACTCTATCGGTCTTACCAACCCCGGCATAAAGACGGTTCTTGAGGAACAAGCTCCTCTGTGGGCGGGTTGGAAGGCCCCGGTTGTTCTCAGCATAGCCGGCGAGACTGTGGAGCAATTCGGCTCTATGGCCGCCATGGTGGACGGGACACCAGGCATAGCCGCCATAGAGCTTAATCTCAGCTGCCCTAACATAGAGAATGGCGCTCACTTCAGCCATAGCCCTCAGCTATCCGGAGAAACTGTAGGCCGGGTGAAGTCCGCTACCTCTCTCCCCGTCATCCCCAAGCTGAGCCCCAACGTACCCGACATAGTGCCTATAGCTGAAGCAGTGGCCCATGCGGGGGCGGACGCAATAACCATCACGAACACCATCCCGGCCATGACCATAGATATAGAGACCAGAAGGCCGGTGCTGGGAGGTATCACCGGAGGTATATCAGGGCCAGCCCTTCGTCCCGTAGCAGTGGCCCTAGTCTACCGCGCGGCCCAAGCCGTGGATGTGCCCATCATCGGAGTCGGGGGCATTTTCACCTCCAGGGACGCGCTGGAGTTCATCATGGCAGGGGCTAGCGGCGTGCAGGTGGGCAGCGCCAACCTGACAGGCTTTCACGCGCCCCTGGAGGTGGTGGACGGACTGCGGGCCTACATGGGCGAACATGGAATAGCGGACATAGCCGAGCTGGTGGGGGCTGCCTGGAAAGACGGAAAGAGAGGCAGAGAGGCCAACGACCTTGACAGGCCCAGTACCCTTGGCTAAACTCTTCCTGCGCGCCACCAACGGCGCCACTCGCAAAAGGGCGGTTAGCTCAGTTGGTTAGAGTGCTGCCTTGACATGGCAGAGGTCAGTGGTTCGAGTCCACTACCGCCCACCATTTTTGACGAAATCAAGAACCTTCACGCTGAGATTCACACTGGCGCTGTAGATATTCCGTCGTGGGGAGGAGACGTAGCCTTCGCGAATTGAGGTGGTGTTAGCCGCTGGCCGGCGTACCGCCAACGAGGTCATTCAGGATTCCGAATGCCACAGCAGACTCGCCCACCAAACGGGAGAAAACCAAGGCCGGGCGTTTTGAATTCACCCCGCAAGAGGTTCTGGATGAGTCATTCAGAGTGCGAAAAGCTGTCCAAAGCCAGCAAGGCCTTGTTGAAGAAGAGTGGGCTTGTCCGCTGGTGCGGCCAAACTTCTGCTTTCATGCCCATGTATCCAGGCGATGATGATGACCTGCCCCCGATGATTGTACCACCTTCTATGTTAGTCTGACCAGCACTGACTACCGACCGGCCGCGATTGCACGAGTCTTGGAGACGTGGCCATCAAAAGGATTTGGAAGCGACCGAAACATTGGTGTCAACTTGTGAATATTCTCCGCATTCGCCACTCCCGTAACTGGGTACGCGGCGTTCTCAGGCGCCAGGGCGCCTATAGCCGAACTGTTAATTGGCACCGGAGGTGGACCTGGTGTTGGTTTTGGACCGTGTCGCATCTACCTTGCGCCTTACTGTCTATGCCCAACAAGGACATTGAGCTTGAGCACCATCGTTGTAATCGTCTTCCTGCTCGGATCAATTTGACGCAACAATCCATATTGTGCCCACCACGATTGGCGGCCCGACATAGTACAAACGTCTGAGGGTTTCAACGGCGTCCCTGATCTGCTTGCTTTGTCGACCGGTACCACAAATATCCCAAGGTACATAGCCCAACCGCTATCAGCGCGATGCCTACCAGCCAAGATAATATATCTGACCGGCTTAGCCATGCTGGCGTACCCGAAGCCGCTGTGAGGGCGACCAACACTGAACCGCCACTCATTGCAATTGATGCGATGAAGGCGACAAAGGCAGGCAAAGGACGCCATCGGGGCATTGGTTCACGCTTCAATGCCATCGCAATCACGCCTACCACCAAGCCGGAGAACCCGAAGACCAACGCGAGAATTGTCAATACAAGAAGGCCGTTGCCACCCCCCCGCTGTACCCGAAGACCCTGGTATTCTAACCCCGCCAAAAGAAGCTACAACCCCAATGGCGGCTATCATCACCGCCAGAACTAAAAACGTGAAATTGTTGAACGAGTTTACCCGCGTATCCAAACTCGACAGCTGTTGGAGAGACTCAAAAGGCGCACTCCTTATCCTGTGGACATCATGTCCCTGAAGAGTCTTGTCCCGGGCACCTGGCTTATGAGGTTTTGGCTTATAGCCGGTGGTCGACGGCCCCTCGCTAAAGGGGGTTGTTCGGGAGAAGTCCATCGTAAAAAAGCGTTCCTTGTACGGAATGACCACATCCCTTTCCGCCAAGTTATATATTGGACAGTAAAGTTCACCCTGCCATCCCGGGTCCACCTGCGGCCCTCCGACCCACAGTAGCCCTTCATATACCCACTTGACCCTCAAGTTCCACCTGGCTATCAGAAACCGGGGGAGATTTACGACCTCATAGGTCTTCACAACTGCTACCTGATGAGCGGGAATGACCAAAGGCTCCTTTTCGCTGACCCTCCTCCACTTGCCTCCTAAGTGAGCCTCGTTCCCGAGCCTGAGCTTGTACGACGCAGCGTCAAGACAGTCCTTGAGTTCATCCGGACCTATCTTTTCCTTGTCCGGATTATGCACAAGCTGTGGGTCCAGATTCTCAATATAGAATTGAATCTGGTCCGAAAGAAGGATAGCCCCATGGTAAGCATCAGGATGAAGATTCGGCTTGTCTAACGGATCGACACCTGGCGGCGGTGGGTCGGCTGGAGGCACGATTTCCCCCTTGGATCACATCTAGGACATATAATCCGATCGAGTTTAGCAATTCCGTACACAAGTATAACGGAATTACCGACCTCCGGACAACGAATAGTAAAACCGGTCAGAGCATATTGTCCAGTCCAACAATACGACCCCTCCGACATGGCAGGCAGGGCGAGTTCCCTTTACCGTGTCAGGTATCGGGCCAATTGCTACGAGGTTTGGGGCCGCCATTCTTCGAACCAGGCAGGCAGTCCCGCAAGGTCATCTGCCCAATCAACTTCACGCGTGTAGACCAGCGACATCATGTTCCCGTCCGCTCTTACCACAGCTGCCTGCTGGAACCGACCGCGCGTCAAAACCGAGTTGACTGATTCAATGACTTTGTTCTGTGGGTTGTTGCCGTTGGCAGTGTATGTGGACAGCTGTATGACTATCGGGCCCGTAACGCCGCCCAGCGCATATAGCGCCAAGCCCAAGTCTATCCGGTACAGATTCGCTGCGCGTCGGCGAACAGGGGAGTATCTGCTGCTATACATGGTCGGGTCGAACGAAACCATCGTCAGGGAACCTGCCGGTAGGCCCGTCGCCGAAGGGTTCGACAAACCGTCTACAAACCTTTCCCTCCAATCGCCCCGGAATAACTTGGCCTCGTTGCACCTTGGTGACTCGCGAGCTTCAGGCAGCCACTCCTTAATTTCGTCGACGGTTCGGAAGTCCCTCTCGCAAAGGATGAAGGAGTAATTGTGCTTCCAGACCTCTCGAACAAATGCCGAACTGTTGGGATAGCCCTTTTGTTGCTGCCGTTGGAGCAAACTATGCCACGCTTGCTCGTAGGCTGATCCTTTCCCGGGCAGGCAATTCTTTACGGATTCGAATATTTTATCTGGCCTTGTGCATTCGGTCGCCCAAGGCGCCATGGTGTAGGAGTCAATGAAGCTCAACCCGAAGGTGTATGTATTGGCAATCTGTAACACTTCACAGAGTGTCCAATGTTGCATCAGATTGCCGACATTTCCCTTGTAAGTGCCCACTATCCACCTCGCGGAGATTTGTCGAACAGGTTGACTTCTTCTCAGAAACCGGCTTGCCGATGATGAAAAGAAACACGTGCTCACCAGAGAGCTAGACTGAACCTAAACATGCAAGAGCATCGGTCTTGTCTACTATCTGGTGCGACGGGTTGGGATTAACCTGCCCCGAAAAATTCTAGACCGGAAAATTTCCAACAGCCGAATGCCAGCAATTACCCGCCCGCGTGGGACAATTTTGGGCCGCCGTTTACACTAATAGGTCGCGTGTTTGACTGGTCGGCTTGAAGGTCCACCGAAACTCCCAAATCTGCACAGAGTCACCAGTAAGGTAGGAGAAGTCCATTTGGCTCGCCCAACCTCTCAAAACTCTCCCATCAAGCCCAAAATGGCCTTTCCCTGGCAAGCTCCTTGATCTGGGGCACAATCTACAACGAAAAACTGAAGTCTAAAGTTAGGTACTATCGGCCTCTGGTCTCCAGATTGTCTCCAGCCAATCACCACCTCTCCAACGATCTACTGACAGCGTAAGGTTCCCGATATCGGGAACCTGAAACGCGACGGCTACTTCTGCAACATCATCTTTCCGATGGACAGCCGGGTACTCATCGATTCCCTTGAAAGTGAACTTCCCACGCTTGGGCTTGCCAAATCGGGCAAACCCTGAATTGATTGGAGAAAGAGTGATTTCATCCCGATGGCGCTCAACCAATTTGCGAGTATCTACCGTCAATACATCGCGTGACTTCTTTTTGTATTGCACTCCGTTCAGCAATTTTGTCAATCTCTCCCGAGTTGGCCAGAAGAAAGTTTTGCTGTTAAGTAATTGCAACCATTCTTTAGGCGTCACACCCACAAGACACTTCTTTAGTGGCCCTAACGGCATAGGGTTTTGGTCACGGATAACGCCGATGCCATGGTCTGGATGTTGGATGGGAACGCTGTCCGTGAGCTGCTCCGACTCTATTTTCGAACGTTGAGGATCCGGGACTTCAAACAGATTCAGCAATGCAGTCGTGCTTAACAGGCCATATTTCTGAATGTCTCGCCAACTGCCTGACTCAGCCATGTGAAAAAATCGGGGTATTTGGAAACAAGCTCGTCAATCGTCGCCAAATTCATTCACCACGAACGTCGATCTATTATGCTTCTGGGGTTAAAACCAGTAGCTATGAGGGAAACCCTTGCACCTGACACCCGCTCCATTTCTTGGATGAAATTTATGGTGTCTTGGTGGAGTTGTTCGAATCGTTTGGCATCCCGATTCTTGATCGTCAAATAATCTGAAAAAGTCAAGGCTATATCGGTCGGACGATTCAACAACGACGCCTTTCGCAAGAGGCCCCAGTCGAATTCGCCGATGCGCCGCTCTCGGTCCGTAGTAGAAGTCCTTTCGGTACGCTCTAGTTCTTCCAGGGAAATCCCGGACCGTTCTGAGATCGCTTCGAGGGATATTTCTTGCGACATGGGTCCAGATGTACTGCCGTCTGGACTCTCGACCCTAATTGGGTAGGTGCGGCACACCATCACAACTCGTCTGACTTTGCCGGGAGGGATGCCAGCTTCAGCGAGGCAACCGGAGACAGTTGTATCACGC
This sequence comes from Dehalococcoidia bacterium, assembly GCA_965197405.1. Lineage (GTDB taxonomy): Bacteria > Chloroflexota > Dehalococcoidia > Lucifugimonadales > JAGWBF01. The sequence goes on from OZ240206.1 coordinate 1,390,581, forward strand.
GACGTTACGTAGGGATAGCTGCCATGATACAGGCTAAGTCCTGTACCCTGTGTACCCTCTAAACAAACGCGACCGTTGGCCGCGAAGGTATCTTGTAAGACTTCCAGCGCGTTACACATGAAGGGCTCGAGGTCGGGAACGTCTTTTGCGAGCTTGGTTCTCCGATTCCGCTGCATGATTCTCCGAGAAGTAGCGGCTCCAACGCCCTGTCCTGTTGACCCTATACCCTTGACGAGGTCACTTTCGGTCTCGATATCCTCTCCTATAATGACCATTGCTCCGCGATCGATCTTCAGACGGGTGGCGTCGACATTGCATTCCGAGATCTCTTTCAACAGGGTGCCGACATTCAAAACGGCGCCGGCTCCTATCAACAGGCGAGGCCGGGCAGTCCTCCTGGTACCCGATGGAAGTTGATGATGAGTATACGGAACTGGGCGTTCGAATACCTTGTGTCCAGCATTGGGACCGCCTACTCGGACAAGCAGGTCGTAATCACTAGCGAGATAGGCCGCTATTTGGCCTTTCCCCTCGCTCCCATATTGGCCGCCCACTATCACATCAACCCAGCCAGCACTTTCTTCGCCATAGAGGCGTAGGTGGGAAGCCACTCGAACGAGGACGTCTTCTTCCGTGCAGCGGTCTGAATCTATGACCACGTCAGCGATCTCACTGAGACCGTCCACAAGGCTTTCAGTCTGATTTAACCGGACATCTTGATAGCTCAGGTGCTCCGCTTGGGACGGAGAGCTTTCCCTGCTTTCGTATCGTGAAGTCAAGACGTCCAATGGGGCCGTCATATGGATATGGGTGACCGAAGGCCCATACGAATCTCTGATCGCATCGATCTGTTCCTGGATCTTGACCGAATCAACAACGACATTGGTACTGGTTGCCTCCCCTTGCAACACTTGGTGCAAACTGTCCAGTACCCACGTTCCTTCGGTACCTCGGTCGAGTTCATCTCCTAGGTCTTGGAGAGCAGTCCGACCAAGCTCATCTGTCCTGGTCATTATTGCTCTCAGTAAAGCGCTGGTCCTCAGCAGCTTCATATTGAACCGGTCAGACAATCTACTGGCCAACATGGACTTCCCAGAGGCGACAGGACCAGACAATAAAATTATGCGCCCATTCATAAACGTGCCGCCTTGCGCATGAGACGTAAGGTACCCAATTTAAGACACATCGACTCAGAGCCAGGGCTGAACTCAAAGCAAATCGAGTTTGGCTTCATGTTAGCAGTCTGAGCCACTCAGGTCATCATTTATTCCTGCCAGCCAAGGCCTTTCCGAAGTCCAGGCGCTTCTTGACCAAAGCCGAGGGAAACGCACCGCCGCTGGACCTGTGATACTTGGCTAAGCTCAGAATGGCTGCTATCGGTGGCAGCCTTGGAGATGCCCTAACTCTCAAGGGGTTCCCTTTTCATCCAGTCTCTACGCATAGAAACTGAGGAAACATAGCCACAGCCTACAGAACCATCGTTACCCCGCAACCGAGTGCAAATATTTCTTAACAGCGCTTGGCCTTTCAGATTCCGTTAGCAGCACCCAAGCTCATCCAAATAAACTCGCCCGCGAGCTACCTTCCTTCGATTCCATTCAGCTCAGCCCACAAGCAGCCAAGCCCCCAGCGCCTCATGCCTTGGTCCATTAGCTTGCCTGTTTATGAGTTTAAATTCATGGTATCATAGGCTGCCCGGTAAAGATAACGACAACACTTAGTCAATTTTCTTGGGGTCCCAATGCAAAACCGATATGTCGGAGATTTGGGCGACTTCGGCAAGTACGGCTTGCTCAGATGGCTATGCCTCCCTGGTAGAACAGGCGAGGATCAAACTCTATCCCCTTCCTTAGGCTGGCCTACGGCAGGCTGGCCTACGGCCGTGGACCATCACGCAAACAATCCCAGAGATGAAGGTTCGACGATTCCCCTTTGGCCACCTGAGGAAGCAAATGGTAACCAATCCCTAAACATCGGGGTCGTATGGTACCTGGTCCCAGATGAAAACCATAACAATGATGGCAAACATATTCGCTACTTAGATCCTTCGGTCTATAACCAGGAACGCTACCGAGAATGCGACCCAGCCCTCTATGACGCCCTTAGGGAGATAGTTCGGTCCAATAGAAGGAATGTATCCAGCATCCGGGATTGCCAAGTATTACCTTTGGGTACTCGGTTCTACGAAGCGGTCTTGACCTTTAACCGCCCTGATGATCAGGGCTCTTTTACCCGAAAGGACCGAGTTGCACGGAGAAAGGCCTGGCTCTACGACGCTCTGAAATTAACTGATGGCAGCGACGTTGTTTTCGTAGATCCTGATAATGGGTTCGAGGTAAAGGTCGATCCTTATCAGAGACGTGGCCCCAAGTACGTCTTTTTTGACGAATTGTTACCCTATTTGGAGAGGAATCAGAGTCTCGTTATCTACCACCACATAGGGAGACAGGGCTCCGCTTGGGATCAAATTCGGGAGCGGCTGACCCAAATACACAGTAAGCTAGGGCGTGAGGCATTTGCGTTGCTGTACCACCGAGGGAGTGCGAGGGCGTTTTTTGTCGTGCCTGCCCCTCGACACCGTATGAACCTCATCTCCAAGGCCAAAATGCTTATGCTGAGTCCGTGGTCGCGTCATTTCGAGCTTTTTGAAACACCCTTTAACGAGCCTCTTCAAAGTGCCTAGCAGCCCGTCCGACGATCATATGAACTGGTTTCCGGGTGAGCCGGGATTAGCTGGAGACAGTCATCCGGGGACGGTGCGGATTCGTGAATACTCGAAATTTCCAGAGGAACTCACCGGCTCCAAGCAGGGGAGACTCCCGGTTGGTTCCAGCGGAGTCTTTGTCCCTCATCCTGCTGGAGCGCGCAGCACCATGCCGGAACGGCTTCAGTAGGACTGACCTATGTTTCCTAGAACACCTTGTGACAAAAGCCTGGGTACCGAACCGATTTTAGGTTCCCGGGCCGGGTAGTCATGGTGCCGGAACTGGTTTTCAAACAAATTTGCAGTTGCACTGGGCAACGCTGGCCCGATAGTTGATTGGTGGAAAACATGGCGGATCAAGAAAAAGTAATTACTCAGCATCCCTTGCTGTACCACATGGCTGAAGCGGGGGCATGGGAAAACATCCAGCGACATGGCTTGCTCAGTACGACGGCGTTGCTAAGACTATTCGACGTGAGCGAGCCACAGCGATCAGCAATCGGGTCCTGGTACCGCAGGAGCCGCGAAGTCATCCGTCACAGCGACTACGGTTGTGCGGTTATCAGAGACCAGACTCCAATGCCTCCAGGCAAATTGGACCTCGCTCTGACCGACATGGACCCTTCGGAATGGTACAAACTGTTAAACGGAAAGGTGTTTTTTTGGTCGACCGAAAGTCGGCTGATATCATTTTTGAAGGCCAGATCACACCGGGCTAGGCCTCACGACGTACTCACTGTCTGCACTCGTTCGTTGGTCGGAAAGCATGCAACCAAAATAACGCTATCTCCCATCAACTCCGGCACCGTTCGCGTGCCCACACACAGACGGGGGTCGAACACCTTCCAAACGATAGCCGATCATACTTGTAAGACAAAGCATGAATGTTTTGCCGAATTGGCGATCGAAGGAAGCGTACCCGACATGGAACGACATACTTTGTCGGTGGACCGGTGGATGGGCGCGACCCGTCAGCAAAGCATCTGGCGACGCCAGCTATCGGCAACCGAAACCCCAACGTCGACAAGTCCGAGCGGAACCTGGGAATAGCTCCGCAAACAACAGGCCCGGATCAAAGCCAAAGCGATATTAAGACGATGTGGTTCGACGGTTCGCCCGGGACCCGACACCAAGGCCACGCAAGCAGACCGGGGCGCAACAGAGACGCTCTCAGCCATCAGCCGAAATCGAGGAGACGGCGACCAACAGCAAACCAAGAGGCGCAGCATTGCAGGCTACACCACAGGAGTCGGCACGTTCACCGCGGAAAACATCGCGCCAGTGCTCAGAGCCATCCTAAACCAAAGCCAAGGTGAAATGCGCAGATAGTGGAGGTCAAAGAACGGTGCCGGATCATTCTCCAAGTACGGATGAGAGGGCTTCACTGGCGCAACCAAGCCAATCTTCATTGCCCCTCGAATGTACATCCCACCTTGGCTTTAGTTTAGGGATAGCCGCCCCATCGTGGTCGAGGAATTAGTTTGACTTGGCAAGGACGAGCCAATCTGATAATATAAGGCCCTGCGTTGAGAGCGCAGGGCCTTATGGGTTGTACGACGGGGATGGCTCAGGTTATAAACAGGGATTGGGCCATCCCCGTCGTTGCGCTAGATTTATTGGCTTGTAGGCCGCTAAATCTTTCACTGGTTATCACCTCCTTCCGCTGTAGTGTATATCCACTATATATTTCGCGTGGGGATTATGTCAAGTAAAATTGACAACACAGAGCGCGACATTCTGCAAGCAATGCTTGCCCATGGTCATATTATGCCAGGTTCAACCGCCTCTGATATACTCGAACAGAAGTACCCGGAAGAAGAAGCAATAGAACAAGTCACCTGTATCCTGCATTATCTAGTGGAAGAGCGATACATTCTTCCATACCGAAATTCAAAAGGTGAGATTATCACTTCCCCAACCGCTAGGGCTATAACTCCTCGTGGAGCTCAAAGGCTAAAGGACTTGAAGCATCCTGTCCGAGAATGGACAAAGAGAAACTGGTTTGGCGTCGCCGTGGTTTCTGTGAACGCTATTGTTAGCACGGTAGCGTCCGTGACAGCTAGTTTGGTTGTATAGGGCACGGAAGCTCTGAATCAAAACCCTCGCGCCTGATTCAAAAGCCAGTGGCAGACGTGAGTTATGACTCAAAGCCTTGGCACGGTATTCATGCTGCGTGAGGAGAGGTGGAAGATTGGCAATCGCCTCCCTTCCATCTGCAATGGGAATCCCAACGCAACAGTGAACGCCAGCATCAAATCCGGCACTATCACGAATATACGATGCAAACGACTAGCGCAACTGGTAACGGCAATTACATCATCCAGATTCAGGGCGATGGGAATTCCGTCGTTACTGGTTTACCACATTTGGAACTGACCCGTCGCCGTGGCCTCGCCAATCGTATTGATACGGACTCCGGTACCGGCAAACCACGCGAGATCGACGTAATCCGCCCTTTCACCCGCAGCATTGAAATGGTGGGCCGCGAGGTGGAATTAGCCGACTTGCGCGCTTGGCTACACAAGGAGACAGCTATTTCAGTGAGGGTACTTACCGGCAACGCCGGGTACGGCAAGACTCGTTTGGCGTTGGAACTGATCGAGGAGATGGTACCACAGGGTTGGCGTGCTGGATTCCTTACCCGGTCGGAGTTGGAGCGGTTTCGCCAACAGCGTGATCTATTGGGTTGGGGCTGGAATTCACCGACTCTAGCGGTAGTGGACTATGCGTCGGCCAGCGCCCGCGACCTGCACGCGTGGCTTAAGGAGTTGGAAGACAGTGCGGTCTGGGAGAACGCTGAGGCGATCGGCTGGCGTCCGCTACGTCTGTTGCTGCTGGAGCGCCATGCTGAACGCGGAAGTGGCTGGTGGGCGGAGGTCTTCGGTTTTGGCGACGACGCAGCAGTACTGGAAAAGCTGGCCGACCCGGATGAACCCGTGGCCTTACGACCTCTGGATGATGCTGAACAGCGACGGGCAATTCTGACCAAGACCTTGGCAAGCCTAGGCAGTACTGTGACTCTGCCAGCGCCGGGCTACGATACAGACTTCGACCGTCGCCTGGCCGAGTTGACCTGGGCAGGTGTGCCTCTACTGCTGATGCTCGCCGCCGTCACGGTGGCGCGAGAAGGTTTAGGTCATGTGCTCGCCATGGGCCCTCAAGCCCTTGCGTTCAACGTCGCCAGAACGGAGTTGGAACGCATCCTCAAGGTGGTGGAGAGCCAAAGCGTGTCGCCGAGCTTGAAACCTCTGATCAAGCATGTCGCAGCAGTGGTAACCTTGCGCCAGGGACTAACTGCGGAGACGACGCGAGAAATGATCGAGCGGGAGAGTGGGGAAATTGGCTACTACTTGCCGAACGGTTCAGCAGCGTTGCGCGATGCGCTCGCGGTGGCGTTGCCCGATGATGCTGGCGGAACTGCTGCAGTCGAGCCGAACATGATCGGCGAGGCGCTGCTGCTTGATGTCTGGAGGGAAGACAACATCCAGGCCCTCCCTGCCATCGCCCGAGCCTATGCGACCGCTCCGGATGCGGTGGCCAAGACCGTCATTCGCACCTGCCAGGACTATGTTATCCGCGGTCACCGCCACCCGCTGAACTGGCTGGAAAAAATCCGTGCCGATAGCACCGATCTCTATGCGCTGATCCATCTCTCCAACGCTATGCCCGCATCCACACTAGAACTTCGGGAGATTGCGGCCGAACTGGAGATAGCGGTGCTCGCAAAAGTTCATTCTCTGGCGGGCGACTTGAGAGACTTTGATCAGCTTACGATCCTCGCCGGTTCCTTTAATAACCTTTCTAACCACTTCTCCGCTCTCGGTCAGCGGGATATCGCACTCGCTGCAATTAAAGAAACTGTTTCGCTCGACCGCGAGTTGACGAGGATCCTTCCCGACGCCGGCATGCCAAAGCTGGCCTCTTCTCTCAGTAACCTTTCGAACCGCTTTTCCGATCTCGGTCACCGGGATAACGCACTTGCTGCAATTGAAGAATCGTTGGAGATCTCCCGCGATTTGGCTGCCTCTCGGCCCGACGCTTTCTTTCCAGAGTTGGCGAATTGTCTCAACGGCCAGTCCATCTGCTTATACAACCTTGGTCGGTATGAAGAGGCACTCGACGCAATTGAAGAGGCGGTGGCGATCCGTCGCGACTTGGTCACCGGCTATTCCGACGCCTTCCGTAAGGAGTTGGGAAGTTCCCTCCTTAACCTATCAAGCTACTTATCCAGCCTCGGTCGAAGGGAGGAGGCACTCGCAGCCAGCGCAGAGGCGGCGAAGATTGGCCGCGACTTGGCCGCTGCCAGTCCCGACGCCTTCCGTCCCGACTTGGCCGTTTACCTCAACAATCTGTCAAACCACCTCTCCAAGCTTGGCCGGCATGATGAGGCCCTCGCTTCGATTATAGAGGCAGTCACTCTCGGCCGTGACTTGACGGCCACTCATCCCGACACCTTCCGTCCCGTCTTGGCTCGGTCCCTAAATAACCTGTCGAACCGATTCTTTGATCTCGGTCGGCGGGAGGAAGGGCTCGCTGCGATTGAAGAGGCGGTAGCCATTTACCGTGACTTGACGGCCACTCATCTCGACGCCTTCCGTCCCGACTTGGCCGCTTGCCTCAACAACATGTCACACCACCTCTCCAAGCTAGGCCGGCATGATGAGGCACTCGCTTTGATTAAAGAGGCGGTGTCGACCTTGCGGGAACCGTTCCAGGCCCAGCCAATGGCCTTTCAGCAGCAGATGAATTTGATGATCTCGAACTACTCAGAACTCTGCAAAGATACTGGAGGTGAGGAGTCCTCTCCCGCACTCTGGAAGCCGATTCTCGAGACGTTGCAACACATTAAGGACCAATCCATCGAATGACCGACGAGGAGGAACTAATGAACGATCCCGAAACTTTGGCAATGACTTTTGCCACTGCCGTTGCCACCTCGGCCGGGAATTCGTTGGTCGACTGGGTGAAGCGTCGCTTCAACTCGGATGCCGCCGAGGCGGCCCACACCCTTGCCGCCGATCCAGACAACGACAGCTCAAAGAATATCCTGGCAAATATCCTAAGAAAGGAGTTGGAAGGCTCCCCGTCTCTCGTTGACGAACTCCACTCCCTTCTCGACCAATCTGGAGTCGACTACGCACGACAGACCGCGAACTCGAGTGGAGGAAGCACGATCATTCAAATTCAGGGCAACAACAACCTGGTTTGAGATTTGAATGATCCAGAATGGGGGCAGGAAGCTCATCTACCCGACCTCCCACAAAACAGTCGGGACCATATTCGGGTCGTGAAAGAATGTTCACGCCCGCACTACACGCGTGCGGTCTCGGGCTGCTCGCATAGCCACGTTGCGTGAATGTCCGGTCGTTAAACTCCTTACGGGCAGCATTGTGGAGTCGACCGGCATAGCACGACGGCAGGATAAATAAAGTATCCATTCAAGGGTTAGCGCCCACTCTGGCGGTGAATGCAGGGGAGTTCCCGCAAGTGAAAGATGCGCCCGAGAGCTGTCTACAACAAGACCTCCCAGCGAAAAGTTCGCAATTCGGTACGTGTAGGCCCGCAACACTGTGTCGCTACTTGTGAATGGACAAATCCCGACGTAGTCTCTCGGTTACTTCTCTGTCAATTCAGCCCCTGCCCTCCGGAGAACAATAGGGCGACCGTCACTCCTACCGTCTATGAACGGGTCTTCGGCTTAGCCATCCCTTTGCCGACGCGGGGCTCGGCATGGATGAACACAGGGTCGTCGACGTCATTGTCCAGATTGCGCCGCAAGCAGCTTGCGGCGGTGTATCTCAGTCCACAGATACCCGTAAGTGTTTGGCAAAGTGGTACTATATTACCAACCTTTGAGTAGGTCATGGCAATCTAGCCATCAGAAGATTCCTAAACCCCAGCGGCCATCAGACGAGGGCCGCTTTCATTGTCCAACAGTACTATTTGATTCGGGTGTAGTCTCCACAATCGCCGAACTTCACGACAGTCCCCACGCTTTCCAAGAACCCGTAGAGCAATACAGTCTGGCCTTTGTCCAATGGGATCACATTTCATTCCCACCTGAATTCGCATTGGACGTATTCGTCTTTCCCCAAATACTGCTTGCTAATGTGGAACTGAACTTTCTTGTCCTTGATGTTCGTGATTTCACCCTCAAAACTCATGACCTGGCGTTGGCTAACGCGAGCGTCAGAACGAGTCGAGTTGCTATCTTTCTCTTGTATCAAGCCCCGATACAATTGGGCTACCGGCTAAGCTGGACTTTGTACATTCAGGCTGCGTAGGTCAGCGATTCTATGAAGCGGTCAACTATGGTGGGAGGGAGTTTTCGGATGTTGGGTTGAGCAGGGGATATGCCGAAAACGTCTGAGTTGAACCACAGGTGATGGCGGACCAGAGCGATAGCATCGGAGAAGGTGGGCAGGGCCTTGTGATACCAAGCTGCTGAGCGGACGGGTACGGCTTGGCCCCGGCCCAGTGCATGTGCTGCCAGTGTAACCCATGAGAACAACCCGAAGAGCGCCGGTGTGGTGCGGGCGATGGCCAGGTCAGACCATTGGCGCTGAGTTTCCACTCCCAAGTGAGTGCGAACTTCCTGGAAGAGCCTGCCCCGTACTGGATACGGGGTGACCTCCAGCTGCCATCGCAACACGAACCATTCGATGATTCGAGTGGGCTCGAGTTGAGGTCGGTGCACAACAAGGCCTGTGGCCGGAACGCACCCATCGGGTCGCGTATCAAGACCCAACGGATAGGGACTGGAGCCTTACCCTTGTGATACCAGACCGCCGTATGCGAGGCGTTCTCCACTCTGCGTAGGGTACCGTCGTACCAGGGAACCATCACGGCAGTCCACGGGGTTGCCGGTTGATCGAGGAGCTGTTTTAGTGTGGGCAGCCGCTGACCTTTGAGCCGTGGGCGACCCATGTGTCCGGGCAGTCGAGGTGGAGCGGGTTCATAGAGCGCGGCGTCCAGACGCAACCGGGTGATGAAAGTGACCGGGCGAGTCATGGACTGACAGAAGTGCAGCAGGTCGAGGACGGCATAGCTACTGTCAGCTACGATGACCAGGGTGCGGTGAGGCAGCCAAAGACGGAGTTGGGCGATCATCCGACGCGCCCAATCGGTGAGCTTTTTGTGAGTCCGACCCATCTCCTGGTAATATCGCTCCGAGGACGCCAGGGCAGTCAGCACAGGCAGCGCCCATGTCCGATGTGCCCAGGGTATGGGCGCCAGCCACATCAGGCTCACCCAGCGCAGGCCGGAGGCCTTGACGAAATGACTTGCGCTGGACCGCACTCCGTCGCGATATATCCCCTTGGCCTTGATCCGCCTACCACGTCGCCGCTCCAGGGTCTCGTCGATCCCAAACACCAGTGGGCCATCGCTGTGATCGAGGTGTTGGATCAAGAGCAACAGCAGGCAGTGTGCCATCCGAAGGGGCGACCACCCGGCACGGTTGAGAACGTGGTGGTAACGGGCAAAGCTCGTGTCGTCGCTGAGCCCCATGACCCGGAGCGCCGAGGTGACGGTGCGCTTGCGCGTCGCCAGGATTGCCCCAATTAGGAGCACCTGGGCCTTCGACCATGTCCTGGCCTGAAACATCACCTTGAACGGCTGGTGCAAGGGTATAATGACATCGGGCAGGGTGAGCATGACGTGACCTTTCGTAGTGGGTTGGTCTTGTCAGCTTACCCTGTTCTCTTCTATGTTTTGTACAAAGTCCAGCTAAGAGCCTGTTTACAATCTTTTCAGGATTAGCACCGCGAAGGCGAGAACCACCATTTGCAGACTGGTATTGAGCTTTCTCTCGCAGTTCTTCCAGAGTCGGCGGCACTTCTCCAGCCAGGCAAAAGACCGCTCCACCACCCATCGCTGCGCCAGCACCACGAAAATGTGCAGTTCATTGCGTTTCACCACTTCCACCGAGGCTCCCAGCAGGCTCTGCACCGCTGCAGCAAAGGGCTTCCCGGTGTAACCCCCATCGACCAGCACTTGCTGCACCCGGCTCAGGTCGGCCCGGCGTTGGTCAAACATCGCCAAAGCCCCAGCCCGGTCCGTAACGTTGGCGGTGGTCACATGAATCGCATGGGGCAGCCCCTGAGTGTCCACCGCGATGTGACGCTTAATCCCGGACACCTTCTTGCCCGAGTCATAGCCCTTGTTCTCGGCGCTGTCCGTGTTCTTGACGCTCTGGGCGTCCACGATGCAGAAGCTGGTCTGCTCTTTTCGACCATTGCTCCGTCGGGCCGCGCCAACCGATTTTTTTTAAGACCTGCTCCAGAATGGACTCTTTCTCTGGGTCGGGCCGCTCACTCCATTGCCGGAAATACTTGTAGCAAGTGCGCCAATCGGGGAAGTCCGCAGGGAGCATCCGCCACTGACACCCGCTTTTCAGGAGGTACAGCACCCCGCAGAAAACGTCGTACAAGTCCACGGTGCGGGGCTTGGTCCGTCGGCGGGCCGACTCCAACGTGGGAAGAATCCGGGCAAATTGCTCCCGGCAGATGTCGCTGGGATAGGAATGAGACATGATTACCCTGCCTTGGTAATAGTCTCAACTTAACATATCCTGAGAACGTAGACAGGTTCTTAGGGAAGGGAAGCAGCACCTCGCCGCTTGCCGGTCGAATCGGCTACTCAGCGAGTCGCGCTCGTCTGAACCAAGCTTGGAGAAGTCGGGCACCGGTAAAGACCGCAGCGTGTCCAATGAGAACGACGGGTAGGACGGCACACGATTGTCGCGTTCTCCGAGCAGGGCCAAGATGCCAAGAGTGGAGTTGAGATATACGCACAGCGCCTTGGCGACGCCAGGGTCTTTGGGTCGGCATGGCGTCCAGATTGATCCTACGGCCCGCTCCGGGAGCATCACCGCCGCCACCCGCGCGAGGTTCAGCCGGAGCCGATGTGCGAGCAGCATGTCACTCCGCTGTTCCCAGTAGCTGTCAGCCAGATGGCGGCGTGCAGGTTTCGGCTCGATGTACACGTCGGTTTCTGCGAGCATGGACTGGGTGACGCCCGTCTTGTGATGCCAGAGCGCACGGCGGCCTGAGATAGTCGGCATGGGCGAAGTGACATACGTGTCCCGTATCCGTCTTCCTTCCGGCCCGACTTCTGCCATCTTGCTCAAAGGTACAAAGGGAACTGATGCCGGGGTCCCCTCGCTGAGTGTCCTGTAGGCTTCAACCAGGAACGGCGACAGGAAGTTGACGGCGAACCAGTCGCCTCGACCGATGCGTTCGGAATCGACCTACTGGACAGTGAAGTCATAGGAGTCCTGACTGCCAGAGTCGTCTGCCCGTTCTATTCTTGCGGCGGCGTCCAGGGCTGCCAGAGGGTTCGCCGAGTTGCGGGCGAGGTTGACGACCCGCGTCGGCGGCTTTGCCTCTTCACTGTTCCACCTGCGACAGATCAGGAGAATCTCCCCGATGCTGGTGTTCTCGGAGAAGAAGATGCGGCTCGGGTCGTGGGAAGAGACAATGGTGTCGATGTGGAAACGGCGGGCGAGATACTGGCGTGTCTGCCGCGCCACCGGATTTGTTGCCATGACTGTGGGCAGAACAACTGACAACGTCGTCGCTTCCGAATCGCCTCGTAGCATCTTGTCTCCGAGGACCATGAACGCATTGGCGGAACCTGAAAGACGGGCAGCCTCCCTATAGGGCTGACCTTCCATGATTTCCTTCTCCCGCCGTTTGATGGCCTGGTCGTCCTTGCGGGTGAATTGGTCGTGGCGCAGGCTGTCGCGGGTGAAGGGCGGGTTCATGATTACCAGGTCCATTGGTGGTGGAGGTTTCACCATGCCCTCCTCGCTCTCGACCTGCTGCGTGACCGTAGGCCAGGCGGCAAGGCGAGCCTGGCTGTGGAGGAAGTCCAGCGAACCCAGATAGGGCTGTCCGTCGAAGACTCCCAGGAGAGCCCGGTGGACGTTCATTCGACTGAACTGGGTTGTGGGCGAGAGCATCCCAAGTGTGCTGGCGGCCATGTGGGTCGCAGTCAGGTTGACATCGTAGCCCCAAAGGACATCTTCGACCAATAGCAGGCCAAGGGCCTCCTCATCCTCGGCATCGCCCTGCCCGGCGGCGATTCTTAGGTCTCGAATCCGTTCTGAGACCGCCATGAGCAATGTTCCGGTGCCGCAGGCGGGGTCGCAGATGCGGAGAGAAGCCACGTAGTTTGGGTCAGACCAGTCCCCGTCCATGTCCCGTAGGGCGAGCGAGGCGAGAAGCGCTGCCGCGGCAGTGGAGGTGTAGAAGGAGCCGTCGTACCGGGCAGTATCAAGAACCCTGTGGAAGATGCGTCCCAGCAGGTCATGGCGCAGACCGGCAACGTGCTCAGATACCCTCCCGACCGTCCTCGCGAGGCTACTCACTGTTTGGCCCATGTCAGGATCCGACGAAAGCGCCGCAAGAGCTGTCCTGCCCGTTTCGAACACCGGGCGGTAGTCCACGGCCAGGATGCCACGCCAGGCTTCATGAAAGGCGCTCAAGGGGGCTTCTTGGTCTGCACAGGCCGTTGCGCTGTCCGGCGGCCATGTCCCGCCGTAACCTTCCGGTGGTTGAGCGGGGAGATGGTCTTGGACCCGGTGATGGAACAGCATGGCAGTTGCGACAACGAGCATCCCGCGTTTTGCGGCTACGAAATAGCTCTCACCGTCCCCCCGCCCCTGTGCCTTGGTGGGAGGAAGATCAAGAGCCTGCGCCAGTGCTCGTCGCACTGGAGGTTTCATCCGCTGGACCACCGAGTCCAGACCCTCGGAGAGCAACTGCGCAGCAGTGTCCGCTCCACTGAGGGACCGTGGCGCTTGCCGGACCGCCTGCGCAAGCTGCGCCACGTCGCCGGTGGCCCACTCGCCCGGAGGTGCGCCCGGGGTCAGCCGCAGGGTTCAGGCAAGTGTTTCTTGAGGCAGGGCTGCCTCGGTTACGCCGTCGGGATAGCACACGGCGAACACCACCGTCGCCAGCTTCTGGCGCAGGCGGGCATCGGCGTCTCTGATGGCCTGTGCCTTGCGGTGAAATCCGGTCTCCGCTTCGAGCACAACCCGTAGCCCATCCACATTCGCCACCACATCCATGCGCCTGCGCCCGGCGCGCCGCTCGAAGTCCGATGGGATCCCCAATCCTGTAAGGAGATGAGCCAACGCCCTGTTCTGGGAGTCCTCCTGCTTCTGCATAACACTCAGCCCTAATCCTTTAAGGGTTACTCTTCCGTTTCGAAGGGATTCAGCAAGTCCATGTCGAAGTGCGCGAAGTCGCCGACATTGCGGGTGACCACCATGAGCCTGTGAACTGTAGCCGTCGCCGCAATCATGGCGTCCTCGCTCAAGGTGTCCGACCTCCGGTGAATGAGTCGCGCCCACTCACGAAAGGCGGTTGCGTCCATCGGCAATATGCCGTAGGAACCCAGGAGCATGTCCAGCCACGTTTCCAACTCCTCCGCCTTGGCTGCATCCTGCTCACAGGTAATCTCGATTCCAGCCTGAATTTCACCTATCGTGACGGCGGACACGAAGAGATGCTCCGCCGGCACGTCTGCGAGCCAGTCCAAGACCGCTCGGTGGGGACGGGGCGGCGCAGCTCGGAGACCACGTTGGTGTCGAGAAGGTACATGCACTTACTACATTCCCAAGGGTGCGCGGCGACGGTGCTGCTGGCGCGGTGGCGTGAGGCTGTCGGTGCGCGCTTCCGATGCGAGAAGGAGATCCTTCAGGTTGGGCCTGGTCATGCGCTCCATCCTGCGCCACTGCTCGATGGGAAGGAGCACGGCAGTCTCGACACCTCGATTGGTGACGATCTGCGGCCCCTCGGCAAGAGCAGTATCCAAGAGCTCACTGAACCGCATCTTGGCGTCTTGAACCGGCCATTTCTTGCTCATGTCCGACTTCCTCCGCTATTCTACTGACTAGCTATCAGTCTAGGTTTGTTTGTGCCGAGCGTCAATCCCCCTAGAGATACTGAGGGAAGTGCAAAAGTCCTAGCTCATCCTATGGCAGGTTGTTTTCTTACTAAAAGGCAAGTAAAATGAAGTCACCGCCAGAGTAAACGGCGGTGAACATCAATGGCAAGTGGTTAGTGTGGTAAAGAGAAGGCTCCCATGCTAGACTGAATGTGGCGACTACACTGAGCCTATCGCATACCATTTATCCTGTTCCTCCTGCTGCTCTTCTTAAGCTATCCTTGTTCACGAACTCTACCAGTTTGTCAGATTCCAACCTTGTGCGTATCAACTTCGACAGGCAGGAAAAGTGAGCAGAATCGACCCTGAAGTGACAGAAGCTTTGATGAGGCTAGAATGGCTAAACCGTCGCAGAAGAAGCTTTCACAGTTAGTAGAGCGGTTGCTACGCGCCGTTGCTGTGGTGGTTTTGCTGCTGACTGCTGTTGCGTGTTCTTCACCAGCGCCTACTCCTGAGATTCGCTACCTTCCCGCACCTACGACCCAACCATCCGAATTACTGCTGGACATAAGTAGATTTTGTAACAACACCTTCACGGCTGTAATAGATGTCGGTACGACGACTACCGAGGATGACCCTGACTGGACACCCAACTTCACCCAAACGGACTTACTTCTGTCGAATCTCCACGCTTATGAACGGGGTAGGCTGGGTGGGTTACGAACTGGTTTACAAATGGCTGTAGACTTCTGTACCCGTTGGGGTGCTCGTGAGGACTAAGAAACTATCTCAAATTGCGGTTCCAAATTGTAGTTAATGTGAGGGAGTTGTCGCTAGGATGATTCCAAAGGGTTGGGTGGAGGTGAATCGTGCTGGAAGGGAAACCGTTACCTGCTATTTGGGATGTTCCGGACGACCTTTGGGAACGAATCGAACCGGTGATATTGCAGTTGGACCCGCCCAAAGCCAGGGGGCGCAAACGAGGGGACCAGCGGAAGATGCTGGAAGGCATTATCTTTCGGATGCGCAGCGGTTGCCAGTGGAACCGCCTACCCCGGGAGTTGGGAGACGACGGTACCATCCATCGGACCTTCCAGCGCTGGGTGGGGTGTGTAGGGTGCTGGAGGGTATCTGGGCTGCCCTGATAGAAGAATGCCAGGAGTTGGGCGGGGTGAACTGGGAATGGCAGTCGGCGGATTGCGCCATGGGTAAAGCGCGATTTGGGGGGGCGCCATTGGACGCAACCCCACCGACCGGGGCAAAGCTGGAAGCAAGAAGAGCATCCTGGTGGACGCAGTTGGCGGACCTCTGAGCGTGGTGGTGGCTGGAGCCAACGTCCATGACACGAAACTCTTGAGGCCGACCTTGGAGAGCATAGTGGTGGACCGGCCGGAAGGCACCCAAAACCTGTGCCTGGGCAAAGGGTATGACAATCCCACGGGGCGAAAAGCGGCAGCGGCCGGAGGGTATCAGGCCCACATCAGGCGCATAGGAGAGGAGAAGCTGGACCCCCAGGGGGTAAAACGGTATCCAGCCCGCCGGTGGGTGGTGGAACACACCCTGGCCTGGCTGTCCAAGTGCCGGGGCATTTTGGTGCGCTACGACAAGAAAGCCGCCAATTATTTGGGATTGCTCCAATTGGCCTGTGCCCTGCTCTGGTACCGAAGACAGTACAGCCTGCTATTTTGAGATAGTTACTTAGCACCCCGGCTCTACTCTTCCTCCCTCTGTTGCGACTACCCCTACACTACCGCCGACACCGACAATTGAGGCTGATGGGACTCTGCAACCAGTCGAGACCGCAAGCCCGACCTGGATCCCGCAGCCTTTACCGGGTACTTGGCGGGACTTGATAGTGGCTCCGGAAGACCGATGTTCCCCGTATGACTCTGACGACTATCCCTACAGCCAGTCGGTTGAGAATCGCATGGTCGAAGTGATGAATGGCCTAATCTACGGCCCATACACCGGAACCCATTTCGAAGATACACGTCAGACCGACATCGAGCACATTGCCGCACAGTCCGAGGCCCACGATAGCGGCTTGTGCGCTGCGGATGCTGAGACCAAGAAGCGGTTTGCCTCCGACCTCCTCAACCTTACCCTGGCCAGCCCTGAGGTCAACCGTCAGCAGAAGAGCGGAAAGGACGCCGCGGAATGGCTTCCGGACCTCAACCAATGCTGGTTTGCAGACCGAGTCGTGCAGGTTCGCCAGGAATACAAACTCCCCATTGACGAGACAGAAGCCGCCGCCCTTGAGACTGTACTGTCTGGATGCCCATCGGTTGATATGGTGATCAGCGATATCAGCACCAGCCCCTCCACTGCTACACCCTACCCCACGCCCGTTGCTGACGCGCTTGCTATGTACGACGACAACGGCAACGGACGCATCACCTGCGCGGAAGCACGGGCCCACGGGATAGCGCCGGTTCGTGCGAACCATCCGGCTTACCCGTACATGAATGACGCCGACGGGGACGGGGTAGTCTGCGAGTAGCGAGAGTTCGGAGCCTGCCCCCAGGTTTCCAATGGGAGTTCAAGAAGATTCCAGCTTAGGATCTCCATCTGGAAGTCCTGCAATTGCGACCCCGAGCCTGGTCGGTGTTCGTACGAAAGAGTCCGTCGCGGCCGACACCAACATGTCTGCGATTGGGTCGCCGCCGGAGTCCCTCGCCTATCGCCGCAGTTCTCTTATACTGCTGGCCGGTCTACTCCTGACCGGTGACCGGCCTGACCCCGCCCTTTCGACCAAGACCGTACCCTACTCGATATACATCTGGGATATTTACCCTGCCATCCCGGATACGCTGAAATACGCCTAAAGATTCCAGGTCTTCACGCAAGCCAGCGGCACCTCTGTAGATGTTCGGCGGCGGCAGCTTTACTTCATTTTGACGAACGTCTTCCGACAACCTATGGAGCGTGCCATCCTCCTCCCAATGCACCGTGACATCCTTAAACTCGCACGGAACAACCATTCCTTTAAGGGGCGTCAAAACCCGATGCACCCAAGGATAGTCCTCCTGCAACTCTTGGACCCGAATCGTCGATGCTTCCTGAACGCCACGCTTGATGCTGTCGTAATGAAGAGCAAATTCATGACTGGAATGCTGGTTGACGGTCTGTTCAGCAGCTTCCCGTAGAGCGGCAAGAAACGACCTTGGGCTAACCAACCCCTCCGTATCAGCCAAGTGGTTAGGGATCCAAGTGTAAGGGAAACCTCGTTTGGGCCCACGGCCCATCCAGGGCCCTGCTAATTTGCGAAACAACTTCCGCTGCTGTGCCTCCCCAAGCAAATCGCGCTTCATTTGGAATACTGGCTGGGCGCCCACCTTACTAGAGTCCCAATAATCGCCACCAAGAAAGTGACGGATAAGGTCGCCATATTCACCATTCGCAAGGTAATGCCAAAGCAATCCATAGAGTTCCCGGCGCGGCCAATTCAACCGCACAGTTGACGAAAGCACATTAGCGGCATCGGAGAAATTGGCTACCTCAGTTTCATCGAGTTGGTCAGAACGGAGGAAAACCTTTACACGCAATCTGCGGTAAGAACGCATTTCAAGCGCGACCTGAAGCAAACCGCGAATCGCCCGGTTCATGGCCCTCCAATCATCGGAACAGCGGTCCAAAGCATCGAACAAAATGAGAAAGTAAATTTTCTGCTGATCAAACTCCTCGTCCCGCTTATAAAACAGCCGGTCAATAATTTCCGGGTTGTCGTTCACGTATGCCACCCGGTCTGACCAAGAGTCTAGGTGATGAAGGGGATGAGCTTCGGTAGCCAGATGCCAAGAGAGGACCGTCCGCCAAATAATTCGAGGCTCAATGCCATTTCCTTCCAGATGTTGCAGGACGTCCTTACTGGGGTAGTGGTCCGGCTCTGGATTAACGCCAAAGCCTGTATGAACCTCAGTATCCGAGTTCAACGCCGACCTTCGGGAAACTATGCCAAATAATTGACGTACTTCCTCGCTCTGGAGCGCCCTCCACCAGAAAGTCTTACCAGCCCCTCGCATAGCGGTAATCACCATGTTGTTCGGGTCAAGAGCCCTTACATGGGACGGCGGAAAGTACACTTCTTGAACGAGAGGCGGTCCACCGTGACTTGTACCTTGAGGCAAACCGGCAAGCGCCTTGCGAACCGATTCAATGCATTCAGGATTCGTGTAGGTTTTCATCATGCACCTCAAAATATGTCACGGTGCCCTCGTACAACCCATCAAAACGCTCGAAGAATTCCTCGTATGCGCTGGCCGCAATGCCGAAATCGGAATCAACCAATGAGGTACCAGCAGCAAGCTCCGTCGACCATTTGATAACCAACGGAGTATGGGGTGCATCGCTATTATCCAAGTCGAATGAGAACTCGTCAACGTTAATGCTTACAGGGTCTATTTCGTCGTAAAGATAGTCCCGAAACAGGTGCCAAGCCCTCTCTTTCAAATTGTTTAAATATGTCGAGGTGTCCAGGAAAGGAGTCAGTGCAGACACAACCGAAAGGCTTTCCCGAATCTACGGAGCCAAACCTAAACGCTGCCAATGACGGAAAAGAATTTCGTAGTCCGTCCAGGTGCTCTCCGAATCTGTAAGGAACAAGAAGACATGAGCACCAAGGTCAGTAACCGCAGAAGCTGCTATATCGTTTAGTCCGCTACGACTCTCCACCAGAATAACCGTAGGCGAATATTTCTCTTCAAGCCGGGACAGCATGCGCTCCAGACGCATGGTCCAACTCTCACCGGAATCCATGAAAACTCTTCCCAATTTGGGGAGATACTCCCCCGGCTCGCATCCATGCGCAGGTACCACCCGGACATCTCCTTCCAAATTTTGGGCCCACTCTGGGGCACCAACCATAGAGGCGATGACCTGGTCACTCTGTCCTACCAAATCCTCTACGAACCAGTCGGTAACACCGTACTCGGGCTGAGTTGAGGATTCAAGCATTGCTGAAGATAAACCGGGCGATTCCAAGTCAAGGTCAACGACCATTACATCCGCCCCTTTACTAGCTAAGTACCACGCGAGAACCGCTGCAGTAGTGCTGCGCCCAACTCCGCCCTTGACCGAAAACAACGTGAAGCGAGATGCACCTTCCAAAGAATCGGTGGCACGGATAGTCCCCCATGCCTGACCAGTCACCAGTCGGTCAACCAAATACACATTCTGGTATATTTCAAGCGCGTTATTGGAAAGTTCGCCAAGAACTTCAACGTCAGAATACAGAACTGCCGAGTCAGACGAACTTGCACGTGGACCCAGAACGGCAGCTAAATCCTTGGCAAACCCTTGCAGGTTCTGCTGTATTTCTTCGGAATCTTCGAAAACGTCAGACACAGCGATATGCAATATACCAAACAGGTCGCGTACCAAGAAGATGCGGTCCACGCCATCCGGAAGGCCCCCGGCTTTTCCCAAAAGCTCCTCGACACGTCCCAAAAGGCTATCGAATGAAACGAAGCTTAGGCTCATAACAACCCCACCATTTGCGCCTTCTTCAAAAGGTTAAGCACTTTATTTGCTGCATCGCGGTGCGCGACAGTTTCGCTCTCGGTGATGCCCTGTTGGTGAGCATATCGGTCGTGCTCGGTCCAGTTGGCGAACGGCACACCCTTAGGCAAATTTGTAACATACCAACTTCCAACACGTCCTTGAGCGAATGACTGGAATTCTGGCCAAAGCTTGTTCACATGTCTTCGGTATTTGAATTTCTTAGGACTACCAGATGCATCAAGCTGCATACCCAATTTTGCCATCACAGCTTTCAAACCACATTCGACGCTAATCCCGTATAGATGATCGGCGTTAGCCCACCGTGAATTGAGAAAAAGCATTTCCGCATCTACCCAGTGACGGCTATTAGCGTCCTTAAAATCCGCAGAGCGTGCCATCCTGGCTTGCCTCCAAATGAATTTTCACTATCAAACTCGCAAGAGGGCACCGATTCCCATACAGTAACACAGTAACCAAATCCATAAAAGGCATTCGCTCAAGCGAATCGTTTAAGAGTAGGATGCCAGCAGCAATGACATGACCTTACCCTGAAGTTAGTACCAATGGCTAGTAGGCCAACATCTTTGAAATGATGACTGACTGGTTTATTCTGTCAAGCGGCTTTGCACCAAAAGTCGAGTTTGCTCGTGACTTTTAGTTCAGGTTGGTGACTTTTGATTCAAGTGATGTACTGGAGAAAGGAGTGAGGTAGCTATGTCAGAAGCTAAGCAACCCGAGCTAGAAGAAGGGGAAATTAGAGAAACAATGTGGTCTATAGTTGACGGTCGCTTGGTGGCTTCAATTCCCGACTTCGTTCACAAGCATACTTATACCAATCAAGAAGTAAGTCGGCTAATAGACTCCATGCAGTCCCGTGTATGTACGATGCACGGTCACTTGTTGGTGGCCTTGCAGTTAGTATCACAACTTGTGTCTGAGTTGGGTTACAGGTAAATCGGGCTTCAAGGGATTTCTCATCATAAGGAACAATGTGATCCAGATTCATCTTCGGATGGTGTCTCGACATAACGCACCTCCAGAACGTAGGTGCATTATAGCACACCACTTAGTAACTATCTCAAATTAGCGAGGCTCCATAGGCGGCGGTACCAGATAAGGGCGCAAGCCAATTGAAGCAGGCCCAGGTAATTGGTGGGCTTCTTATCGTAGCGCACCAGTATCGCCCGGCACTTGGACAGCCAGCCCAGGGTGCGTTCCACCACCCACCGCCGGGCCGGGTGGGTTTTCTCGCCCGATTGGTCCAATTTCTCTTCGCCAATACGCCGGATATGAGGCTGGTATCCGGCGTCGGCGACGGTCACGTGGCCGGTGGGATTGTCATACCCCTTGTCCAGGCACAGGTTTTGGACCCCTTCCGGCCGGTCCACCACTATGCTCTCCAGCGTCGGCCTAAGGAGTTTCGTATCGTGGACATTGGCTCCGGCCACCACCACGCTCAGTGGCCCGCCGGCCGCGTCGACCAGGATGCTCTTCTTGCTCCCAGCCTTGCCCCGGTCCGTGGGATTGCGTCCAATGGCGCCCCCCCAAAACGCGCTTTTCCCATGGAGCAATCGGCCGACTGCCATTCCCAGTTTACGCCGTCCAATTCCTGGCATTCTTCGATCAAGGCAGCCCAGATGCCATCCAGTACCCCACGCTCTACCCAACGCTGGAAGGTCCGGTGGATGGTGCTGTCATCCCCCAGTTCCTTGGGCAAGTGGTTCCATTGGCAGGAACTGCGCATACGGAAGATGACCCCTTCCAGCATCTTGCGCTGGTCCACCCTTTTGCGCCCCTTCGCCTTGGGCGGGTCCAACTCCAAAATCACGGGTTCGATTCGCTCCCACAGGCCATCGGATATTTCCCATATCGTTGGCAGAGTCTCGCTCTTTCCCATCATCCACCACCACATGCGTTTCCCCTATCTTAACCGAACCCCCTACGTTTTCTCCCTTTCAGACCAATCCTATTTTGAGATAGTTTCTTAGTCAGCGCATAGTAGTCAGCCTGACTAAAGCTGTGCGCCATGGTAGGGAGAATTGGGTCGGTACGGTTGTAAACGTATTCGATTGACTCCTGATCAATCCACACATGCCAGTCCACAAGGCTGTTGTACGCAATTCCTACAATGCTTCGCCGTTCGTCAACTCGGATATCCCGCAGTCTTCGTTCGGCCGGTAAGAACGACAGCACCGCAGCATTGTCCAGGCCATGCTCGACTACAAGGCTGGCTGTCGATAGAGCGCTATGCGTTTCGATGAAGTCGTTCGGGCGCCAGCCGAATTCAATCGAGAAGTCTCTGGTCAAGTCCCGTCTTTGGCCGGTCGGTACGTCCCGTTCGGTCAAGGCGTGTACAAGTTCAAGCGCGGAGCGCACGTAGGCTACCTCCCTGACTCGGGGTAATGGCGTGGGGTGTGACCATATAATACATCAGTTGCGTCCTTTGAGATAGACATACCTTCCAGGTTACAGCCGAATCGGGAGGACTCGACCCAGTGCGGCGGGCTGCACAGCAGTTTGAGTTGGGTGACGAAGTGGATGCGGGGGAGATCTCGTAGCTGTCGCAGGGGCAACCAGACCTCTATAGGACGGAAGCAGTGAACACCTTGCCGCAAAGGTGCGTTCCGGCCAGAACCGGTGAGTGGCGATGGATGGTGGGGGCAGACCGGGCTGCAAATCGGCTGGTGCGGCGGGAAACGCGGCGCAAAGGTCAATTGATGTGCCTGTGCATGTCCTGGGCCTACGGCGCTGCCCCTACCTCAGCACAAACCACCACACTAGAAATCTGGCCGGAAAGTGGCGTCAGCCGGGTAAGCGGCTATACTTGTGGGAAACAAGTATAACGGGGGCTGAGAATGCTGGGAGAGCGTTCGAACCAGAGAGGTCTTTGGGAAGCGGATAGTTTGTATTTGGACCACGTGGGGCGTGATAGCTTCTACGGTATATTGGCCTCGTTGCGGGGCCAGTTGTTTCGAGACTCCGATTTCGCCGTGTTGTACTGCGCCGACAACGGGCGGGACAGCGTACCGCCCAGCCTGCTGGCTACCGTTTTGCTGCTACAGGCTCATGATCGGGTGAGCGACGCCGAGGCCAAGGCGAGGGCGGACTTTGACCTCCGCTGGAAGGTAGCCCTGGGGATCGAGGTGGAGGATAGGCCCTTCGCCAAGAGTACGCTGCAAGTGTTTCGTGCGGGGTTGATACTGCACGACAAAGTGCGGGAGGTATTCGAGCGTAGTCTGAAATTGGCGCGTGAATCAGGATACCTCAAGGGGAAACGCATGAAGGTGGCCTTGGACACGACCAACATCCTCGGCCGCGGCGCTGTGAAGGACACCTACAATCTGCTGTCGGACGGGATCGTCCGGCTGGCGCGAGCGCTGGCGCAGCTAAGGGGAATCAGCGTTGGGGAATGGGCGAAGAGCCAGGGATACGCGCGTACCTGGCTTCCAGCGTCAAAGGAGAGGCGGCCATAGACTGGGCCGACCGGCAGGCCCGGGCAGCGCTGTTGGCTGGGATTGTGGAAGACGCGGACCGGCTATTGGAGTTGTCGCGGCAGGCGCAGGGGGAATTGGCAGAAGACAGCTCTGAGCATCAGCGGATTGTGGCCGCGTCGGAACTGCTGGGCCAGTTGCTGCTACAGGACGTGGAACGGACTGAAGGCGGAGCGGACTTGAGGGATGGGGTGAGCCGGGACCGCATCTTGTCGGTGCATGACCCGGAGATGCGCCACAGCCACAAGAGCAGCAGCCGACGGTTCGATGGACACAAGGCGGCGGTGGTGGTGGACACCGACTCTCAGTTGATCACTGCGGTGGACGTATTGCCCGGCAATGCTGCGGACAGTCTGGGCGCGCTGGAACTGGTGGAACAGAGCGAAGCGAGCACCGGGATACCGGTGGAGGAGGCCATGGGTGATGCTGCGTACGGGGGTGGCGATACTCGCCAGACCTTCGCCGATGCGGGACGCAGGCTGGTGGCCAAGACGCCAGGGCGTCCCAACCGGACTCATTTTCCCAAGGACGACTTCCGGATTGACTTTGGAGTCGGGCTCCTGCACCTGTCCGGCGGGGAATGTTACCCGAACCATGCTGCCAACGAGGAAACGAAACGACCATTTGGACCGGACCTATAGTTTCTTCCGATTCGATGCGGCGGTTTGTGGAGCGTGCCAGCTGCGGCCCCAGTGCGTTGCGGCGGGACCGGGCACAGGCCGGACGGTGCGGCTGCATCCCCAGGAAACGCTATTGCAGCAGGCCCACGCCTTACAGCAGAGTGAGGCCTTTACCGGATACCGTAGACGCCGTGTGGTCGTTGAGCATCGGTTGGCGCGGCTGGTCCAGCTCGGAATCCGCCAGTCCCGCTACTTCGGACGCGCCAAGACACTATTCCAGCTGTACCTGGCGGCTACGGTCGCTAATCTGACCCTGGTGGCCGCCAAAGCCGGCATGACCGGTGAAACCGGCTCCGGTCCAAGTTCCGACAGCATCCTGGTAACTCGCATCGTTAGCTCCGCCGCCAATACCGGTGCCGCGTGGCTCAGGCAAATTTGGACACTCACTTTGCTCGCGCCGGTCTTACTGCCACATTACCCCTTCCCTACAAGGGGTTTCCGTCCGAGTTTCTAGGAGTCTGCCGATCAGCAGCGTCAACAGCACGAAGGCGATCACGCGGGCCGCGATAAGCCCCTCCTTCGTCTCCTCGTGCGCGGCTCGCTCCTTCCGGTATGCCTCCTCCATCTCCTCATACGCCCGTCCGCTGGCGGACGCGGACTCCCTGACATCATCCCTCTCCCGCTCCAACTCCGATGCTCGCCCATCCAACTCCCACACCGTCCTCTGAAGCTTGTCCTCCCGAACAAGGGACCGGCGAAGCAACTCATCGTCGCTCACGTACTCCGGCCCCTCCAGCCGCACGTAGACCCGGCGTCCCTCCCTGCGGACCTCGATCTTTCCCCTGCGAATCATCCGGTCGAGGGTTGAGACGGAGACCTCCATCTCCCGAACAGCCTCCGCCTTCGTCACCCAGCGGACCTGCTCATCCATCGCTCTTTTCCTCGCCCTGCGACTGACGCCTCCGCCTCCAGTTGAACAGACGCAGACCCCGCCCCTCAGCGTCGGGCGCATCCGCCGACTCTCCTGGCCCCCGGCTTCGTCCTCGGGCTTCTGTGCCGCCTCCAAGGCCTCCACGCGCTGCGTCAGACTCTCCACCAGCGCCGCCAGCTCGTCCGCCACTTCGAGCGCCACCTGTATCCTCGCCTCCAACCTGTCTAGCGGTGTCGTCCTCTCCCACTCCGGATCGTCCAGGTTGGCCATGAGCCGCCGGACAGCCAGATTCATCCTGCCCGTCAACCGCTCCCGGCGCAGAGCCAGCGCCACCGTTTTCCGGTTCACACCCAGGAGGGCTGCCGTCTTGCGTTGTCCTTCCCGCTCGACCAGCCACTCAACGACCCACTTGAGGTCGGGCCTATCGTCGTCGGCCCTAGATGCCCGTCCGTCACTCATTTCCATCCTCTACAGGGGTGGCCCGCTTTTGCAAGTTCATCCACTTTTCGCCGGAACCAGCCCTATATTCAAAGTGTTCACTCGTTCTCGCCAGTTTCCTCCAAATGTGGCGCAAATCCCTAGCTGGCTGGCCCAGGATGTCCGTTTCTGCCCGCCCCCCAAATTCGCGTCGCCCTCCCCCACATCGTTTCGCGCCAAAACCGATGGGCCAAACTGGGCCGCGGATGCCGCCGACACGCCAAATCCTGCCCCGATCAGCTCTGTGGACGCGCCGGACAGGTTCAGCCATAGCTAGTTCCCTCACTTTCGGATGACACGTCAGGGTTGCAAAAGTGCAATCAGGCCATAGTCGAAGGGGCGATTTAGTTTAGCATGGCTTCCCACTCACTTGCATTTTGGGGCGCTGACCAGTCAGAGGGTCTGTCAGCCCATTTCGTAGCTGAATCAGGGGTAAATGGGGCGGTTTGCGGCCTTTGAAGACCTCGCCGACAGGCCAGGATGTACCGTTTTGTACCCCCCAGACAGCAAAGAGGGAAGATAGGGACGATACGTCCCTATCTATTCCCCCCTACAGGACTCTGACGCATCCGGTGGTAGAGCGAGTCCCACTGGTAGGCTCTCAGCCCGGACAGCGGCAGTCGTGGGGATTCCGGCTCCCACAGTGGACGCCACGACGGTCCCAGTATCCCTGTGTGGGACAGAGCGGCCCGGCAGGACACGAAGATGGGCAGCGCCGGCTCATCCGGGAAGCGGTGCGCACGTAGGTGTCCTCGACATCCTCGGTGTCCACGACGAAGAGGGTGACGGGGTACGGCGGCTGGTCGTCTCTGTGCTCGTTGGACCAGTAGTAGCTCTCATAGGGGTCCAGGCGGGCGATAACTCCCCTGGGGTGACGGGCGCGTAGCTCGTACTCGAAGTAGAACGGTATCTGAAGGCCCTGGTCGGTCATCTGCCCCACAGCGTCGGGTGCGATGGCCGAATCGCCCCAGTTGTAGGCCCGGTCGGCCCTGGCGGTAGGGACGGACCACACTAGCTCGCTGTCGGGGTCGGCCCTCCCCTCGGCCTGAAGCTTCGTTAGGAACCACGTGATGCCGTCGGCGTGCTTCGTCTGCCTCGCCCATGTCTCGATGCGGTGGCCCACGTACCGTCTGCGGCCCTGTTTGTCTCTCGTGAGGGCGGTGCTCCAGATGCCCTGCGTCGTGGGCAGCTGGGCGCGGTCCCTGTGGGTGACGTAGCGTATGCCCTCGGCGGACAGCGTGTAACGTGTGTCTCCGCGTTGTCCCTGCCGCTCGACGAGACCCCAGGTATCGACGAGGCTTCGCATCATCTGGCTGACCCGGCCCTCGGAGACTCCCAGCCAGAGGGCAAGGTGCTCACGGGGGATCATCGGGTGGTCGGTGATGAGGTCCAGCGTCCGCTTCTCAGACGGGCTGACGCCGAAGGCCGGCGCAGCCCGTGCCATCCGCTCGGGACGGGGCAGCGACGCCCGCTTCCGCTCCGGCGACTGGGTGCGATGCCTTCCGCCGGGGCTGCCGTGCGAACTCACGTCCTCCAGCGTGCGGTACGTGCTGCCGACCCACGAGTATTTGTGCCAGAGGCGAAGGTCCCGTCTTTCGAGCACGTTCCTCGACTCCACGGCGACGAAGTAGTCTTCAAGGTTCAGTCGCTCGCAGAACCTCGTCGTCAGCCCCTGCTCCCACACGCTGGGCGTCAGGATCAGGACGGCACCGGGGCGGCGACTGTAGTCGTACCCCGCGAAGGCCCTCAGCCGGTCGTAGAGTGACCGGCGCCGCAGGGCCGGACCCTGCCGCACCACGCCGAACTTGCGGCCGTCGTGGAGGATGATGGTGGCGTCAAAGCGGCCCCGGCGGTGGAACTCCACCTGAGACCGGAGCGAGCCGGTCCCTGGTGACAGGGACGCGGCGAGGCGGTAGACGGTGGCCACCGCGTCCATCCGGCGGATCAGCAGCGTAAGCCATTCCCTGGACACCGAGTAGCTGCGCACGAAGTCCGAGGACGTATCGAAACCGAGGATCCCGGCGGCTTCGCCGATGCCCTCGGCGGTCAGGTAGTGTCGCCCGCTTGAAGGCAGGTGGGCGGTGCCATGACTGACGCGCCCAACGATGCCGCCGTCCAAGAGGCCGCTCAGGGCACGGTGAGTGGTTGCGTGAGCTTCGCCGAGGATGACCGCCAGTTCCGCCGTGTCGACGAACGGCAGCCGGCTGAGGCAGTGGAGTAACTGCTGGACGGAGATTGCCATACGTCCAGCGTAGCAGAGGAGGAGCGCGGCGGCCAGCCATCAAGTGTCAGTGACGGTTGCGCCGTTTCGACGGGCCTCACACTCCAGCCTAGCCTTCCGTTAGCCCACGACCGCCACGGCGACTTTTCCAACAAGCCCAATCTTGATGATTGACATATCCGGCGGGCGTCGGCGTTAAGGTTGGTCTTGGCCCTGAGTCCTCGGGCGGTTCCGTTATTGCTCCCTCGGAGCAAACGATACCGGCGGGCACCGAGTTGGCGCGACACGGGGCCTCCGCCGCCCCTGACGCGCCAGACTACAACCACTCCTCGGCGGTTTTGGCAGTGGCCGGGCTGTAAGGGAATCTTGAATGCGTTGCATAGTGCAATCGGGGCCGATTCCAACGGGGATCGGGTGGGATTCGAGGGCGGGGCGGGCGATTTGTGCGGGGAGTCAGTTGACGGTCTATAGCAACTTCATTGCAGCGGTTGTATTGCAGAACTTGCAGGTTTGGAGTATGGATGACGTGTCCTTGTATCCTTTCCAGCAGCGCTTGAGGTGGAGCGGGAACGGCGCTATTGCCATCGGGACCCCCTGTCAATGACAGCCAGATTGATCCGCGCAAGGCAATCCTAAGAATCCTCTGACTATCCATGCCTCTCGAGACTTCCCGTTGTGTGTCGCTCAATGATACACTTGATGTACTGAAACGGTGAGGCTAGGGTGGTCTTGCTGGGTGATGGGTAATGCCGACAGTGGCGGCGGAAGGGCAGTTCCGCTTCGTAGTCAACACCAGGGAAAACGCCTTCGAGCCTCCCCACGTGCATGTTTGGGTGGGTAACGAAGACGTATGCCGCATTGAGTTGAACGGGGGCGGCTATATGGACCAGCCACCTCCTGGCAACTTCCGGGACATCATGCGGGCGTATGCTAGACACGCGGCGGAAATCAGGGCAACGTGGGAAGCGATACACGGGAGGTAACCAATGGACGTGGTTCTGGTGAAAAACGCCAACCGGATGATGACCACCGCCAGCCTATTGGATGACGGGATCGAGTTGAGCTTCGCCGACGGGTTCAGGGGCCTCATACCGTACGCCGATGTTCCCGAAGTCAGGGAGCGCGAGGGAATATACGGCCTGGAACTGCCGAACCCCTACGAAATGGTGCTGGAAACGGCTGGGGGCGAGAGAGTCGAGGTTCCCTGGGACTTCGCCCGGCACTACTGCGACGCATCGTACCGGCCAACCATCGAAGCCATTGCCGCATTGGGAAGGCAGACCATAGGCGAGCGGGTCCGCCGATTCAGGGAGTCAGCGGGGCTAACCCAGGAGGCGCTGGCCCATGCCGCGGACATAGGACGGGTTACGCTGGTCAGGCTGGAGAATGGGGAACAGTCCCCCAGGTTCAAGACCCTGATGGCCATTGCTCACGCTCTGGGTTTGGACGCCCCGGAGTTGCTAGTCGAATCGGAGTTGCTGATTCGATAGCTGCTGGGCGGTCGCAAAGAAGTGGAATGGACGCAGAAGTATGGCAGAAGCTGGGAGAAAATCGTTGGCAGCCGTCGAGGACTACCTCGACGACCTGCGCAAGATACGCGCCTCTGGCGGCGGCACCGCCGAAACGTCCCACTACCCGCCGCTTACCAACCTGCTGAACGCCGTGGGCGGCGCGCTGAAGCCCAAGGTGTTCTGCATCAACCAAGTGGCAGAGCAGGGCGCTGGACACCCGGACTTGGGCCTCTTCGCCGCCAACCAGGTGCAGAAAGGCCAACCCAAGCAAGGGCAGAGCCAGAAGCCGGAGTGCGGGGTGGTGGAGGTCAAGCCCGCCGGCGACGACGCCTGGCTCACCGCCGACAGCTCTCAGGTCAGCCGCTATTGGGGCCTGTACCGTCTGGTGCTGGTCACCAACACCCGCGACTTCGTGCTGCTGGGCGAGGACTCGCAGGGCCAGCCCTCCAAGTGGGAGACCTTCCGGCTGGCTGACGCCGCCGACTTCGAGGCGAAGCTGCGACACCCCCGCGCCTTCGCCAACAGCGTCGGCCCGGCGCTGGCCGAGTACCTGGGCCGCGCCCTGTCCCACCGGGCCACGCTGGCCGAACCCCGCGACTTGGCCCGGCTGCTGGCCTCCTATGCCCGCGATGGGTTGGCCCGGGTCGAGGCTTCCGGCGACGCATCGTCGCTGAACGCCGTGCGGTCGGCGCTGGAGGAGGCGCTGGGCGTCCGATTCGAGGGCGAGCGCGGCGTGGCCTTCTTCCGCTCGACGCTGGTGCAGACCCTCTTCTACGGCGTCTTCTCCACCTGGGTGCTGTGGGCGCGGCAGACTCCGGCTCCAGCGGGCCCCTTCGACTGGCGCACCTCCGTCTGGCACCTGCGCGCGCCCATCATGCAGGCCCTGTTTCAGCAGGTGACCAGCCCCGGACAGTTGCAGTCGCTGGACCTGGTGGAGGTGCTGGACTGGACGGCGGCGGCCCTGGACCGGGTGGACCGCGACGCCTTCTTCGCCAGGTTCAACGAGGGCGAGGCGGTGCCCTACTTCTACGAGCCGTTTCTGGAAGCCTTCGACCCGGCCCTGCGCAAGCATCTGGGCGTCTGGTACACCCCCCAGCCGAGGTGGTGCGCTACATGGTGGCCCGCGTTGACCGCGCCCTGAAGGATGACCTGGGCATCGAGGACGGGCTGGCCGCCGAGAACGTCTACGTCCTCGACCCCTGCTGCGGCACCGGGGCCTACCTGGCCGAGACGCTGAAGCGCATCGCCGCCAACCTGCTGGGCAAGGGCCTGGGAGCCCTCACCGGGGCGCGGGTGAAGCAGGCCGCGACGCAGCGGGTGTTCGGCTTCGAGATAATGCCCGCGCCCTTCGTGGTGGCCCACCTGCAGGTCGGCCTGATCATGCAGGCCCTGGACGCGCCTCTGTCCGAGGACGTCAACGAGCGGGCCGGGGTGTTCCTGACCAACGCGCTCACCGGCTGGGAGCCGAGGGCGCAGAAGCCCCTGCCCTTCCCGGAGTTGGAGGAAGAGCGGGACCGGGCCGAGCGGGTGAAGCAGGATACGCCGGTGCTGGTTATCCTGGGCAACCCGCCCTACAACGGCTTCGCGGGCGTGGCAATTGAGGAAGAGCAACGATTATTGGAAGCATATAGATCCGCGAAGCGCGTGGATATTCCCGATACCAGAGCGCTTCACGACCTGTACGTGCGATTCTTCCGCATGGCGGAGCGGCGCATCGCGGAGAAGACCGGGCGGGGCGTCGTCTGCTTTATCTCCAACTACTCCTGGCTGGACGGGCTGTCGTTCGCGGGAATGCGTGAGCATTATATGGGTGCTTTCGACGCCATTCGCATTGACTGTCTCAACGGAGATGTTCGTAAGGGCGCAAAAACGCCTGACGGAGAACCTGATCCGAGTGTTTTCACCGTGCCACAGCAGTCGCTTGGTATTCAAGTAGGCACTGCTATAACCACGCTGGTCCGCAAGGCTGAACACAGGCCAACCGAAACCATTAGTTTCCGCCATCTGTGGGGGCAATCCAAGCTCGATGCACTCAAGGCCACGGCGGAATCAGAACCCATGGCACTTTATGTATCCATTGAACCAGTTCTCCCATTGGGCTTGCCCTTTGCCCCTACAGTTGTCAGTGAAGAGTGGCATGAGTGGCCGACACTGCTAGAGCTATTCCCGACCTATTTCTGCGGCGTTAACACTAATCGGGACAAGTTGCTCGTAGAGATCGATCTCGAACACCTTAAATCCCGCATAACTGATTATTTCAGCCCCGATTTGAGCCATGAGGAAATCGCCCGTCTTTACCCTACCGCGATGAAAACTACGGCACGATTCGACGCGCAGGCGGTACGCGATACTCTTCTCAAGCGTGGTGGCCCAGTGGATGCAGGGTTCGTCCGTTATTGTCATCGCCCCTTCGACACTCGTTGGCTGTACTGGGAAGCAGATACAAAGCTCCTTAACGAGAAACGGGCTGACTATATGCCACACGTGTTCCCCGAGAACATTTGGCTATCTGCTGTTCCTCGCTTACGGAAGGACGAAACTGAGCCACAAGCTGTGATTACGTCGCGCATGGCTTCTCTTCACTTGATTGAATAGGGCGCCAATATGTTCCCCGCGTGGCTCCGCGATGAGGGGTTGGCGCTGGACGGGGGCGGGGCGCAGCGTCGGCCCAACCTGTCGGCGGCGGCGCAACGCTACCTCGACCGGCTGGGGTTGGGGGTAGAGGAGCTGTTCCACCACGCGCTGGCGGTGCTGCACGACCCGGCCTACCGGGCGGCCAACGCCGGGGCGCTGCGGATGGAGTGGCCGCGCATACCGCTGCCCGGCTGGCCCGATGGCGACGCGCCTGGCGCTGCCGGGGAGCTGCGCGCCTCCGCAGCGCGGGGCCGGGAGTTGGCCGCGCTGCTGGACCCGGAGACGCCGGTGGCGGGGGTGACCGCCGGGGCGCTGCGCCCGGAGCTGGCGGCCATCGCCGTCCCGTCCACCGCCGACGGACGCAACATGAGCGGCGACGACTTCGCGCTGACTGCTGGCTGGGGCCACTTCGGGACCGGAGACGCCGTGATGCCCGGCCAAGGCCGCGCCGTGGAGCACCCCTACACCGCAGACGAGCGGGAGGCACTGGGCGAGGCCGACGGCGTTCTCGGAGATGCCACCTTCGACGTTCATCTGAACGACAACGCGCAGTGGAGCAACGTCCCCGACGCCGTCTGGAACTACAAGCTGGACGGCTACCAGGTTCTCAAGAAGTGGCTCTCATACCGGGAAAGCAAAGTCCTGGGTCGCAGCCTGCTGCCGGAGGAGGTGCAGCACTTCACGGACACCGCCCGCCGGATAGCGGCTATCCTATTGGGCACGGGGACTTGAAGATGCCTGGATGGGTATGGCGCTGCCTTCTCTTTGTTCGACCTCTCTGGCGACTCTACCGTCGTGTACTCGGTTGGGATGGATTCTGGTGGGTTTCCGGTATAACCGCCGTCCTGGTGATTGGGGTCCTTCTTTCGTGGTACTTCTGGGACGATTTAGGCGGTATTCAGGAATCCCTTAGCACAACTATCCGCAATATGGGACTCGTAATCGGCGGCGTCCTAGCTATAATACTTGCTATCTGGCGCAGCATCGTGGCTGATTATCAATCAAGGACCTCCAAGGAAAATCTGTTGCTTGACAGGCAAAGTCAATCGAACCAAGAATTCCAGAGGGCGGTGGATATGCTACAGAGCCCTGCCATAGGGGTTCGCCTCGCCGGAATTGAGGGATTGAAGTCGCTCGCCTACATCCAATCGAACCAATACCATGTTGCAGCAATGTAACAACTGTGCCTATTTGTTCGCTATCCAACGGATGTTGAGGGGCAGCGTATCGTATCCCTAGAAGAATACTCAGTGACACGCGAGCAAATCTTATCCATTTACCCAGATAGAGAAGACTTGCCGCCTAGAGTAACTTTAACGAGGTTCAAACCACGCGAGGACATTCAGGCTGCCATGACAGCAATCGCTTTGTGTCATGACAAGAACCAAAAGGCTGAAACGGACAATTCCTATTGGCTAGACCTGCACGGTGCAGACCTGAGAGGTACGAATCTCTATGGCATGAATCTAGCCAGAGCCCCTTGGACTCTGGAATCTGTGGGATCCCTTTACCATCTGACGACTTTGGGCATATACACTGACATGCGGGGAACCAAATTAGATGATGCCTCCCTACACTTGACTAACCTATCACGCGTTGACCTCAGTGGGTCAACGGGCTTAACTCAAAGTGATCTTGATATGGCTACGTTTGATCCCGAAGAGCCGCCCAAGCTGGATCAGGTCTTTGATGCTAAGACGGGTGAGCCAATAGCTTTGGAGAAACCACCGTGCAATCATCATGAATCGTAACGGCACTTTTGGCGTGTAACTTGAGTTCATCAAGATTGAGCCTTGCTCCGTTGAATCAGCAGCGGGTTTGTAGATCAACGAGCGTCGTACACCCGGCCTACGAACGGATACGACAGTCGTGAAGCCGGGTGGGGACGCAGACCTCTGCGTTAGCAGGACCGTCCTGGCTTAGCCACGGTTAGCCCTGGAGGCCTGTCCAAGGAAGATCTGTTGCGGCCCACCAACAGTAGCCCAGCCGCTATCACGACTTTCCTGCTACCGGACACCAAGCCCAAGGAACGCCACTGAGCGCTCCCTAAAGTGGATGATAATACACTTTTGCAGAACAAAACCCCCGACAGATAGGAGGAGAACCGGCGATGCCAGAACTGCGCATCTATCAGCAGAATCTCTTTGAGCGGACGGTGTCCTGTGTGCAACCCGCCCAGGCGCGGGCGATGCTCCAGTTGCCGACTGGCGGAGGCAAGACCCACATCGCTGGGGCGTTACTGAGACACTGGCTGCACAACGGGCGCAAGGCAGTCTGGCTGACCCACCGCGTGGAGTTGGCTGAACAAACTCGCCGAATGCTGACGGAGGCCGGAATATCTGCTATTAACCTGAGTTGGCCGCTGGGCGAAGGTGCTCCGTTTATTTCCAACGGTGTAGTTATATTGATGGCCCAGACCGTCGGCAGACGCACCGGCCGGATGCAAATTTGGGGCCAATACGATAGCGGCGACATCCTAGTTATAGATGAGGCGCATCACGCCACTGCCAAGGGGTGGGAGCGGGCGATAAGCCAGTGGCCAGGCCGGGTTATCGGCCTGACCGCTACCCCTTGGCGACTGTCCCAGACCGAGGGGTTTGACCACCTATTCAGAGAACTACTCTGCGGCCCCCAGGTCAGCGAGCTTCAAGCCGATGGCTATCTGTGCCAAACCCGGGTACTCATGCCCAGGCCAGAGGAGGTTATACGTGGCGGCGCAGTCAACGCTCTCGGTGAATACTCCGAATCCGGAATCGAGCAGGCCAATCGGGACCGCCCCGACATAATGACCGCGGGTGCATTCCGCTACTGGGATCTCCATGCCAAGAAACGCCAGACCATCATCTACGCCGTATCGCAGGATCACGCCCGCAACCTGGCAGCGCTGTTCAACGGCGCCGGCATTCCCGCCAATGTGATGCTCAGCGACACGCCTCCCCAGGAACGGGCCGAGATTATCGAATCCTTTGGTGACGGCACCCTTCGCGTTTTGGTCAACGTCGCGGTCGCAACCGAGGGGTTTGACCTACCCGACGCCTCCTGCGTTGTAATCACGCGGCCCACCATGAGCCTGGCGTTGTACCTGCAAATGGTAGGCCGAGGCATGAGGCCAAAAGCCAACGGGGAGGACTGCCTGATCTTGGACCTCGCAGGCAACGCAGATATTCACGGGTTGCCTGAGGACAACAGGAAGTGGACGCTGGCGCCTCGCTTTAACGACGCCGATGGTAAAGGTCCAATTGTAAGGTGCGAGAAATGCGAAGCGGTTTCGCCTGCGGCCAGCCATTTTTGCGTCTTCTGCGAGTATCCGTTCGGCAAGGACTGCCCTCGGTGCGGCACATGGCGGGCCTGGGAACGCTGGCGGTATGAAAATCACTGCGGCAACCAGCACGATTTGGTCTGCGATCTCTGCCACTATGACGCTCACATTCAGTCGGAATTGCCTCTCACTGGCGAACTGAGGAGACTAAGAAACTATCTCAAATTGTGGTTCCAAATTGTAGTTAATGTGAGGGAGTTGTCGCTAGTAGTCAGTCATGTTTGGAATCGAAGGGATAGAGGCGGTGTAATTTGGTTCGGGCATCCTGAGTCTTGAACCGCCAGTTGATGGTGACCCGCGCCTCGTTTCGCTCCTGCACCGAGGCCCCGACTTCCCGTTGGAGCGATTCTGCGTCGGGGAGCCGCTGCTTCAGACAGGAGCGGGATAGCACGCTGAACTCGATCTCCGCCATGTTCAGCCAACTGCCGTGCTTGGGCGTATAGTGGAACTCCAGCCGTTTAGCTATCCGCCGGGCTTCCGGCGCGGGGAAGGTCTCGTACAACGAAGCGAGGCGATGGGTGTTCAGGTTGTCCAGCACCACCCGCACCACCTCGACCTCCGGGTAGGCCTCATCCACCAGCCAGCGCATCTGGTGGGCGAAGTCCTGCATGGTGCGCCGTTCGGTCACCGCCACCTGCCGCCAGCCAGCCAGGGGCTCACAGGCCAGGAACAGGTTGCGGGTTCCCTCCCGCCGGTACTCGTAGTCCCGACGCAGCGGACGCCCCGGCTCGGCAGGGAGAGAGGGCCGCGTCTCGGCTAACAACTGGGTGGAGGTCTCATCAAAGCAGACCACCGGCCGTTGCGGGTCATAGGGTTCGGCGTACAAATCCAGGACGTCCTCCATGTGGGCCACGAAGTCGGCGCTTACCTCGGGGATGCACCACTCCTGCTTCTGCCACGGCTTAAGGACGTTTTTTTGAGCCGCTGGCGCACCGTCTCGTGGGACAAGGATGACGCCAACCCCAACTCCACCACTTTGTCCTCCAGCAAGCGCAGGGTCCAATGGTCATGTCCTTCCGGCGCTGGGCTACAGGCCAAGGCAATCAGAGCCTGCCCCGTACTGGATACGGGGTGGGCTTCGCCCAGGTCCTCCAGCTTCCGGTACCCGTTCGCTTGGACCCGGTCTTGCAGCGCCCCAGCCAACCCAGCTTCGGCAAAGCGGCGCTTGACGCGGAACACCGTGCCCTCGACCACATCCAAGGCTTGCGCCACCCGGGGCGCAGACCAACCTGCATCGGTCTTGAGCAGTATCCGCGCCCGAATAGTCACCCGGGCGGTACTTTTACCAGCCCGAACCAAGTGTTCCAGTTGGTTCCGCTGCTCCGGCGTCAACCTGACTCCGTACTTTTCCCTGACCATACCACCACCTCACTTCAACCCAGTCTGTTGCTCAGTATAGCGCCTTGGTTCAGACTCTTTAAACTACCATCAAAAACAGATTTGACTGACTACTAGGATGACCCCAAAGGGTTGGGTGGAGGTGAATCGTGCTGGAAGGGAAACCGTTACCTGCTATTTGGGATGTTCCGGACGACCTTTGGGAACGAATCGAACCGGTGATATTGCAGTTGGACCCGCCCAAAGCCAGGGGGCGCAAACGAGGGGACCAGCGGAAGATGCTGGAAGGCATTATCTTTCGGATGCGCAGTGGTTGCCAGTGGAACCGCCTGCCCCGGGAGTTGGGAGACGACAGTACCATCCATCGGACCTTCCAGCGCTGGGTGGGGTGTAGGGTGCTGGAGGGTATCTGGGCTGCCCTGATAGAAGAATGCCAGGAGTTGGGCGGGGTGAACTGGGAATGGCAGTCGGCGGATTGCGCCATGGGTAAAGCGCGGTTTGGGGGGGCGCCATTGGACACAACCCCACCGACCGGGGCAAAGCTGGAAGCAAGAAGAGCATCCTGGTGGACGCAGTTGGCGGACCTCTGAGCGTGGTGGTGGCTGGAGCCAACGTCCATGACACGAAACTCTTGAGGCCGACCCTGGAGAGCATCGTAGTGGCACGCCCGGAAGGCACCCAAAACCTGTGCCTGGGCAAAGGGTATGACAATCCCACGGGGCGAAAAGCGGCAGCGGCCGGAGGGTATCAGGCCCACATCAGGCGCATAGGAGAGGAGAAGCTGGACCCCCAGGGGGTAAAACGGTATCCAGCCCGCCGGTGGGTGGTGGAACACACCTTGGCCTGGCTGTCCAAGTGCCGGGGCATTCTGGTGCGCTACGACAAGAAAGCCGCCAATTATTTGGGATTGCTCCAATTGG
The DNA here is from genome assembly GCA_965197405.1 of Dehalococcoidia bacterium. GTDB lineage: Bacteria > Chloroflexota > Dehalococcoidia > Lucifugimonadales > JAGWBF01. The sequence goes on from OZ240206.1 coordinate 1,428,141, forward strand.
CCTGTGCCCTGCTCTGGTACCGAAGACAGTACAGCCTGCTATTTTGAGATAGTTTCTTAGTCATACGATGTGCCAGGCTTTTATTCTATCACGACCTCGATGTACAGTATCTAATCCTCTAGTACCGCTTCCAGATAGATTTGTAAGAATATGATAAAGCAGTCATACTTGGGTATGATCTTTCTTTGAGGAAGTGCCCAGCCATGGCTGCCATCAAGTATAAAATCAAACTGACCGGGTCCGAACGGACCTGCCTCAATGAGGTTTCCCACCGGGGCAAGCCGTCAGTCCGCACCGTCAAGCGGGCGCTCGCGCTGCTCAAAGCTGACGAAGGACTTCGGGACCGTGAGATAGCCGATGTGCTTTTGGTCAACGCCGCTACGGTTGCCAGAGCGCGGAAGCGGTACGTGGAGGAAGGACTTGAGGACGCCATTAATGACAGACCGCGGCCGGGCCGGGAGCGCAAGCTGGACGACAAGCAGCAAGCCCACCTGATCGCCTTCGCGTGCAGCGCAGCGCCCGAAGGACACACGCACTGGACGCTCCGGTTGCTGGCCGGCAAGGTGGTGGAGTTGGAGTTTGCTGAGAGCATCTCCCTTGAGACAGTGCGCCAGATACTCAAAAAATGAACTCAAGCCCTGGAAGAAGAAGGAGTGGTGTATCCCCAAGGTGAGCGGGGAGTTCGTGGCGCGGATGGAGGACGTGCTGGACTTGTACCACCAAGAGTACAACCCGGAGCGTCCGGTAGTGTGTTTCGACAAGACCTCCAGGCAATTGACCGGGGATGTGAGGCCGCCCATCAAGGCCGCCCCCGGACGGGTGGAACGCTATGACACTACCAAGTAACAAGCAGTTACTTACCTCTGCAGGGCCCGGGACACGGGCATAGGGATGCTGAGTACAAGCGAAACGGGACCCGGAACCTGTTCATGATCTGCGAGCCGAAGGGCGGATGGAGACACGTCGAAGTGACCGGGCGTCGCACTGCCGTGGACTTCGCGCATCAGATGAAGTGGTTGGTGGACAGCGCATACCCTGACGCAGAGGTGATCAGGCTGGTCCTGGACAACCTCAACACCCACAAGTTGGGCTCGCTCTACCAAGCGTTTGAGCCATCCGAAGCCCGGCGCATCGCCAAACGGCTGGAGTTTCATTACACTCCCACTCATGGAAGCTGGCTGAACATGGCTGAGATCGAGTTGAGCGTCTTCAGCAGACAGTGTTTGGACCGCCGTATCGGCGATGAAGCGTTGCTGAGACGGGAGGTCGCGGCGCTCGAACGTGAGCGCAACGAGGCCGCCGCCATCATAGACTGGCGGTTCTCCACCCAAGACGCCCGCAGTAAGCTCAAACATGTATATCCAATAGAATTAAATTGAAACGGTACTAGAGATGGCTAACTCGCGTTATGTGGCTAGGGTGTGTTGACATTTCACCGCAGCCAAATGAGTGCAGCGGTGAAGTGAAGGAAGCCCAGATATCCGGTGTCTAGCTTCTCAAACCGGGAGAACACCCGGCGATAGTGCTTTATCTTGTTGATGAAACATTCCACCAAGTGACGCTCCCGGTACAGGTAGGCATCGTAGGCTTGGGATTCCTTCCGGTTGGAGCGCGCAGGTATGACCGGATTCATGCCCTGTGCCAGGATGTACTGGCGAAACTCCCGGGAATCATAGAATCATACCCCTTGTCGGCAACCACGTACTCCCCGGCATAACCGGCTATCAGACCCGCGGCCTGGGTGATGTCGTGCTTTTGACCCCCGGTCAGGATGAATCGCAAGGGATTACCCAAGGCATCCACGCTCACGTGGACCTTGGTGCTGGACCCGCCGCAGCTCCGGCCCAAGGCCTGGGCTGCTTGGCCACCCTTTGGGGGGGCGCTCCGGCGGCACAAGGGTGTGCCCGGACTACGGTGCTGTCTACGATGAGGTATTCCATATCCGGGTCGTCGGCGAAATGTTGATGCAGCAGTTCCCAGATACCCCGGTCGGCCCAGCGGCCAAACCTTTTGTAGACGCTGTTCCAATTCCCATACTCGGCTGGCAGGAGTCGCCACTGGGCGCCGGAGCGGTCCACCCACAGCACCGCTTCTATGAAACGTCGGCATTCCTCTTCCTGACCGACGTACAGGTCGGTGCGCCCTCGCAAAAAACTGGAGAATCTTGGTCCACTGGCTTGTTGAGGGCTTAAGTCTTGACATATTTCTATTATAGCCAAATGTCAACACACCCTAAACATAGCCTACTTCCCCGATGCAGGAGCGCAGCACCTCTGGCTTGGCCAACAGTCGCTCCACCGTACCCCAGAACTCCCTGAGCAACTGCCCCAGATCAGTGCAAATCACGTTCCTCAATTCGACCCGCTTCATGTAGCGCCAGACCCCCTCGTCCGGGTTCAATTCCGGGGCGTACGCGGGCAACCTCTCCAGTTGGATGCGCCTGGCCCCGCCTTGGGCAGCCAGGCTGCGGTGGATGGGCGCTCCGTCCCAGATCACCAGTAGTTTGCCCGGTATCTCTTCAAGCAACTGTTCCAGGAACCTGATGATGTCCGGCCCTTTATAGGAGTGGTCTTGCACTTCATTGTTTAGATAATCATTCACGCATCAGTAAAAGACCCCGCTATCTTCACAGGGCGAAATTGACAGCATTGTTGCGTTCCACTACACTTGTTCTTGCCGGGGGCCATGCCCCCATCAGGCACGGGCAGGATGGCCTGACGAGGGGTGCCTAAGGAGATATGAGGAGATATACTGTGGCGGCCCGGTGGGGAAATCACGGAGAGGGGGGCTTTCCATGGCTACAGGCAATGAAATATGCCGTATGGATGCGGTGACGCTGGCGAACAGCATCCGGGCCAAAGAGCTGTCACCCGTTGAGGTCGTTGATGCGGTCCTCGCACGCATGGACAGCCTGGAGCCTACCCTGCACGCGTTCTGCACTCCAACGCCCAATTTGGCCAGGGAAACCGCGAAGAGAATTGAGCAAGCTCTGATGTCCGGAGACCAGGTAGGGCCATTGGCCGGGGTCCCGGTGGGCATCAAGGACCTGGTTTCCACGAAAGGCATTCGCACCGCCTCCGGCTCTATTGCGTATAAAGACTTCTTCCCCACAGAGGACGACATCGTGGTCGAGCGCTTGAAGGACGCTGGCGCGGTCATCATCGGCAAAACGAACGTGACGGAGCTTGGCTATAGCGGCGCCAGCCACAACCCCGTTTTCGAGACCACCCGCAACCCTTGGAATACGGACCTCACGTCGGGAGGGTCGAGCGCAGGCTCCGGCGCCGCGGTAGCCTCCGGTATGGGGCCATTCGCCATTGGCAGCGATGGCGGCGGGTCCGTCCGCATCCCGGCGGCCCACTGTGGCATTTACGGGTTCAAGGCGTCCATGGGGCGCGTTCCGCTGTACCCCGGCGCTCGCGACGAGCGATACCCGGGCGTGTCCAGCTGGGAGGGGCTGGAGCACATCGGTCCGATGAGCCGGACCGTGGCCGACAGCGCGCTGATGCTCTCGGTCATTGCTTCCGGTCCCGATGACCGGGACCGCCACACGCTGCCCGCGCCGGACTTCGACTGGATGGAGGACTGCCTTGAAGGCGCTCTGCGAGGCTTGAGGGTCGCGTACAGCCCCGACTGGGGGTATGCTGCGGTAGACCCACAGGTGCGCCATGTTGTAGGCGAGGCCGTCAAGGTGTTCGAGCGCGACCTGGGCTGCGTGGTCGAGGAAGCCCACCCCGGTTGGGATGACCCGTATTACGCCTTCTGGGGCCTGGTGGCCCTGGAGTCGGACTTGCAGGGCATGAGGGAACTGGTCGCCAAGTACCCGGGCCAGATGAGCCCACACCTGGTTGACTTCATACAGCGCCCCTGGACTGCCGAGGAACTGACCGGTTCGGTAATCGCAAGGAAGGCCGTGGTCAACAAGATGTGGAAATTCATGCGCAAATATGACCTTCTGCTGACTCCTACCCTTGCGTGTCCGCCGTTCCCGGTCAATATACAGGGACCCGAGAAGATTGATGGTCGGATGGTCGAGCCGTTTCGGTGGCTCGCCTTCACCTTCCCCCTCAACATGACAGGACAGCCGGCGGCATCCATCCCCGCCGGTTGGACCGAGGACGGCCTGCCGGTGGGTCTGCAAATCATCGGGCGACACCTGGACGACCCCCTGGTGCTGAGAGCGTCCACGGCCTTTGAGGCGGCAAAGCCCTGGAGGGACCAGTGGCCGCCCATCCTCAAGGAACTGGGCTTGTAAAGAGAGAATCAACTCTGGACCGAGGAGAGTAATCATGAGCATCTACGTGCTGGTACATGGAGCGTTTCACGGGGGCTGGGCATGGGAGAAGGTAGCTCCCCTCCTGGAAAAGGAGGGGCACAAGGTAATCTCCCCCGACCTGCCGGGCCACGGGGAGGATAAGACGCCGGTATCGCAAATTACCCTGCAAGCCTACACTGATACGGTGTGCGAAATCCTGGATGAGCAGCCTGAGCCGGTGATTCTGGTCGGCCACAGCCTGGGAGGCATCTCCATATCCACGGCGGCAGAGGCCAGGCCCGAAAAGGTCAAGACCCTGGTATACCTGGCAGCCCTTCTCCAGCAGGACGGCGAGACTTCGACGGGCGTGATGAGCGGAGATACGGAGTCCATCGCTCCCCAGTACGCGGTGATGTCCGAGGACAATAGCACCATCAGCATCCCCATCGAGGGGTACAAGGTAGTGTCCTACAACACCTGCTCCGACGAGGACGTGGCGTGGGCCGCCCCTTTCCTGGTGCCCGAACCCACGGCTCCCATGTCAACGCCGGTACACGTTACGGAAGAGCGCTTTGGCCGGGTGCCCCGGGTCTACATAGAGACCCTTCTGGACAAGGGGGTCACTCCATCGTTGCAGAAGAAGATGTACACGGCCCTGCCGTGCCAAAAGGTAATCAGCATGAACACCGACCACTCGCCCTTCCTCTGCGCTCCCCAGGAGTTGGCAGACCACCTCCTGGCGCTGTAGGGTTCTGGGGAGAGTCCAATCTTTTCTAGGTATTCTCCATACGCGCATGAGTGATAGAGTCGGACTGATTCTAATACGAAGTGCAGGATGGAAGCGTTAAGTAAGACGGCGTTAATTACCAAACTCTTGAACCGCTCGTCCCTGCTGGTCATATTGAGCATATGCACACTGATCATAGCGGTGTCTCTGGCTTGCGGGAACCAGGACTTCACTCAGCTAAGTATGTGTGACAGTGATTACTGGCGCCACATGGAAGATAGTCACTGGCCCGGCGCAGATGGCGCACTTGTGCCTTGGTCTCCGATCTCTTCTATCTCCTCTTGGCGTAACGCTGACGTAGAAGACGTGCTTGCCGAACTGGAGGGCGGCAGGCATGTCACCGCCAAGGACGACTCAGGCCGGACGCTCTTGCATTGGGCGGCGATGTGTAATGAAGCTCCGGCAGTTATAAAGTTGCTGCTGGCCCGGGGTGCGGACATCAATGCAAGAGACAATTCGGGCCGGACGCCACTGCACAGCGCAGCAAAATACAATGAAGCTCCGGCAGTTATAAAGTTGCTGCTGGACCGGGGCGCAGACGTGGACACCAGGGACAATGCCGACAGTACGCCCCTGCAGATCGCAGCGTTACAGAATGAAGCGCCGGCGGTTATCAAGATGCTGCTGGACCGCGGAGCAGACGTAGACGCCAGGGAACATCACAGCAGTACGCCCCTGATTTCGGCGGGGCACCTCAACAAGCCTGAGGTTATCATGCTTCTGCTGGAAGCAGGCGCGGACGTCAATGCAAGGAACGATTTTGGCCACACCCCCTTGAATACGGCGGCTCAGCGTCAAGATTTGGCGGTGATCCAAGCGCTGCTGGACCGCGGCGCGGACGTCAATGCAAGGGACCATGCCGGTAGTACGCCCCTGCACCGGGCAGCCTTACGTCAAGAGCCGGCCGTAATCGAATTGCTGCTGGAACGAGGCGCAGACGTCCATGATACGACCAATTCAGGCGACACTCCCCTGCACCGAGCGGCAAGCTCCAATGAAACGCCGGTCATTGAGTTGCTGCTGGACCTTGGCTTGGACGTCAATGTAAGGGGCCACAATGGTGACACGGCTTTGCATAATGCGGCAAATTACACTGAAGAACCGGAGGTTATAGCACTGCTGCTGGACCGTGGCGCAAACATCGATGCCAAAAACGATTTTAGTATAACGCCCCTCCAAACGGCAGCCGCCTACAGCGAAAGTTTGCCGGTCATTGAGTTGCTGCTGGACCGCGGCGCAGACATCGAGTCCAGGAGCCACTTGGGCTTCACACCTCTGCACTGGGCAGTGGACACCAATGAAGAACCGGTTATCGAGTTGCTGCTGGACCACGGCGCGGACATCGACGCGAGGGACAATTCCGGCAACACTCCCCTGCATGCACTCGCGGGCGCTACGTCGTGGGGCAACTACGTGCCGGCGATCATTGAGCTTCTGGTGAATCGCGGTGCAGACACCAGCTTGAAAAACAGCTCCGGTTTGACGCCATGCCAGCTCGCGCGAGAAAGTCGCGTTCTCTCCAATACGGACACACAGAACCTGTTGTGCCAGTAGGCAGTCCGGGCTTACGCCAGATGCGACGTAAATCAAAGTTCAGTCAAACCGGAGAAAACCTTGACCTCCAGTATCCTCTACACTTGATGGTTCTACGAAGGTGATTCGCTAGCACCTGTTGAGAATGCCCCTTTCTACTCAGGCTTGACACCGGAGCTCAAATGTTGTAATTTCCCACAGTAGAAATCCCTAGAAATCACCTCATACGACGCCTGCTTTGAGCCTGATATGGATAGCATCGAGCATATAGGCCTCGCCATTTCGTCCGATTAGAGCCTGGCAGACTCATTGAACTCATGGGACTCATGGCGCGGGCAACTCTGCGCATTAGGAGGCAGTGCATTGGCATATAGGTTGGGAGTAGATGTGGGTGGCACCTTCACCGATCTGCTGTTGATTGATGAAAGCTCCGGAGACACCTACCGCGCCAAGGTCCAGTCCACACCGGCCGACTCCTCTATTGGAGTGCTGCAGGGGATCGAGAAGGTCTGCACCACCGCCCAGGTGGACCCTGGAATGATTACCCAGATCATGCACGGGACAACCGTCGGGACCAACGCGATTCTCCAGGGCAGGGGCGCCAAAATCGGCCTCGTTACCACGACCGGGTACAGACAGGTGTTGCAGATTGGCCGGTCCTTTGTGCCCGGCATCCTGGCAGGTTGGATCATTTGGAACATGCCCGAACCCCTGGCGCCTCTGGACCTCACCATCGAGGCGAAGGAACGGATGAGCGCCCGCGGTGACGTGGTGGAGCCACTGGAGGAGGAATCCCTCCGGGAAGGCCTCCAACTGCTGAAGGAGCGAGGCATTGAGGCGCTGACCGTTTCGCTAATCAACTCCTATGCGAACGGGGCGCACGAGGAGCGCGTCCGAGAGATAGCGGCGGAAATCATGCCCGGCATCCCCATATCCATCTCCTCCGAGATTCTGCCGGAGATGCAAGAGTACGAGCGGACCCTCACCACGGTGGCTAACTCCTACGTGGCGCCGGTTGTCTCCAGCTACATTGACAACATGCAGAAAGAGCTGAACAACCGGGGCATTTCCGCCCACCTTCACATCCTGCGCTCCGACGGCGGTCTCGCCTCGGTTGACGTGGCCCAGAAAATGCCGGTCAGCACCCTGATGAGCGGCCCGGCCGGGGGTGTCGCCGGCGCCCTCTGGATCGCGGAGCAGGCGGGCTATGACAACCTGTTGACCTTCGACATGGGCGGCACCTCGACGGACGTGGCCCTGATTCAGAACGGCGTGCCGCTGGTGCGGCGCGAGACCACGGTGGGAGACGTGACCATCAGGGCCTCGTCCCTCGATGTCCGGAGCGTCGGCGCCGGCGGCGGCTCCATCGCCCACGTTCCGGAGCTGACCAGGGCGCTCCGTGTCGGTCCCGAGAGCGCAGGCGCCGACCCGGGGCCTGCCTCCTACGGCAAGGGGGGAGATAGGCCCACGGTCACCGACGCCAACGTGGTGCTGGGCCGTCTGCCGACGAGGCTCGCCGGCGAGATGGACCTGGATATGGCGGCCTCCGAGAGGACCGTACAGAGTATCGCCGACGCCCTTGGCCTCGACCTCAAGCGTGCGGCTGCCGGCATTATAGACATCGTCAACGAGAATATGTTCGGCGCGCTGAGGCTCGTCTCGGTGCAGCAGGGCTACGACCCACGGGACTTCGCCCTGATTGCCTTCGGCGGCGCGGGGCCGCTGCACGCCAACGCTCTCGCCAGGCTGATGAGCTCCTGGCCGGTAATCATCCCGCCATCGCCGGGCGTGCTGTGCGCCTACGGCGACGCCACCACCAGGCTGCGCAACGACGTCTCTCGCACCTTCATCCGCCAGTTTTCAGAGACCACCAACGAGGAGATTGAGGGTATTCTGAGAGAGCTGGCCGAGAGCGCATCCCAGGCGCTGGACGCCGAGGGAGTGCCCCGCTCCGACCAGTCAACGCAGTCCGAGATTGACGTGCGCTATCACGGGCAGGGGCTGGTCCTCCCCGTCGAGGTTGACATGAGCGGCTTCGATAAAGACGGTCTCGACAGGGTGCGTCAGAGCTTCGACGAGGCCCACACCCAGCTCTTCACCTTCGCCCTTGAGGCTGAGCCGGAGGTGGTGAACCTGCGCGCGGTCGTCCAGGGCAAGTCCACCCTGGTCAAAGCCGGGACCATCGAGAAGGGCGACGCCGACCCCTCGGCGGCAAAGGTTGATGTCACCACCATCTTCGTGGACAATGGCGATAGAGAGGCCGCCATCTATGACAGGTCGAAGCTCCTGGCTGGCAACCGGATCGTCGGCCCTGCCATCGTTACGGAGATGGACTCGACCACCCTCATTCTGCCGGACCATGCCGGCGAAGTGGATACCTACGGCAATATCATCATCAACCCACTTACCTAGCTAACCAGGGTCATTCAATTCTCGACGCTAGGCGAGTACAGGCCCTCGTCGCGTGTCATTCCGAACGCAGCGAGGCGGAGTGAGGAATCTAAAATGGCGGCTAACAGGAACCGGAATCAAGGCGTACCGGCGAGAAAAACACAGCGGTCAACTAGGACTTTAGACCCCTCGCTCCGCTCGGGGTGACAATTGAATGGCCCTGCCTAACTAATGAATGGCCCTGCCTAACTAACCCGGCGACTTGAGTATGGAGGCTACAGATGCCCGCAGAAATCATTGAAACCAACCCCACGCCCTTCAACAAGGTCAGCGTTGACCCGATAACCCTCGATATAATTGAAAGCGCCCTCCGTAACGCGCGCTTTGAGATGGATGCGGTGCTGTTCCGCACCGCCATGTCGCCGGGAATCCGTGAGCAGCACGACGAGTTCCCGATGATTGCCAACCCCGACGGCAAGATGGTCGTCGGGCAGTTCGGCTCCTTCGTCCACGGCTTCAAGCGAGAGTACGACGGGACAATCGAGGAGGGGACCACCTTCCTCACCTCCGACCCGTACAGCTGCGGGGGCGCGATCAGCCACGCCAACGACTGGCTCGTGCTGAAGCCCGTCTACCTGGAGGGCAGGCTCATAGGCTATATCGCCATGTTCGGCCACATGACCGACCTCGGCGGCAAGGTGCCGGGCAGCCTGCCGACGGACGCCAACCAGATATACGAAGAGGGGGTCGTCATCCCCATCGTCAAGATATACAAGGATAACCAGCTTCAAGAGGACGTGCTAAAGGTTATCCTACACCAGTGCCGCCTGCCCCAATGGAACCGGAGCGATTTCAACGCCTTGATCGCCGCCGTCAATCTGGCCGAAAGGCGCGTCCTGGACCTCTGCGAGCGCTTCGGGGTGGACACATACGTCTCGGCTTGCGACGACCTCCTGGAGCGCAACCGGCGCGCCATGGTGCAACTCATCCAGACCACCGTCTCGGAGGAGAAGCTATATTTCGAGGACTTCGTCTGCGACGACGGCATCGGGATGGGGCCGTACAAGATCGCCTGCACCATGTGGCGCGAGGGCGACCAGGTAATCTTCGACTTCGAGGGCACCGACCCTCAATCGGCAAGCTCCATCAACTTCTTCCTTAACGAGGAGATGTTCAAGATGTTCGTGGGGGTCTACATGATCAACGTGTTCGACCCCCAGATTCTGTTCAACGACGGCTTCTACGACCACCTCGACGTGCGCATCCCCCCGGGCACCCTGCTCAAGCCCCTGAAGCCCGCGGCCCTCTCGTCCCGCACCCACGCGCTGGGGCGCATCTTCGACGTTATAGGGGGACTCCTGGGCCAGCGGGCGCCGGAGTTCCTCATAGCCGCCGGGTTCTCGGACAGCCCTCACCTGATGTATTCGGGCTACAACAAAGACGGCGAGTGGTACCAGCTTTACCAGATTGGCTTCGGCGGCATCCCCGGACGGCCCTTCGGCGATGGCCCCGACGGCCATTCCCTGTGGCCCTCCTTCACCAACGTGCCCAACGAGTTCCTTGAGAGCTACTTCCCGCTGCGCATGGAGATATACGAGACCATCGCCGACTCGGGAGGCCCCGGGTTCTTCCGGGGGGGCAACGGGATCAAGATTGGCTACAGGTGCCTGGAGCCGGGTGAGATGTCCATCCACGACGACCGCTGGCTCACCTATCCCTGGGGCGTGAACGGCGGGCTGCCCGGCGGCAGGAGTCGCAAGGAAATTATCCGGGCGGACGGCACGGCCGAAATCCTCCAGTCCAAGTGCGACCACGTAAAGGTGGACGTGGGCGACCTGCTGATTCTCTACACCTGGGGCGGCGGCGGCTGGGGCGACCCCTACAAGCGGGACCCGGAGAAGGTCGCCCTGGACGTGAGGCGCGGCCTGGCAACCCACGAGGGGGCCAGGCGCTACGGTGTCGTGCTCGGCGATGATTACGTCGTGGACGAGAAGGCGACGGCGGAGCTTCGCGCCGACCTTTCCGCCCAGCGGGGCGAGCCGAAGATGTTCGACCGCGGCGGGACCATCGAGGACCTCAAGGCCCGCTGCCTCGCGGAGACCGGCCTCGAGCCGCCAAGGGACCCCGTCTTCCCCCAGCACATTCTGAGGGCTGCCCAGAAGGAGATGTCGAGGCGGGTCCCGGCGGCAGCCGACTAATCCACCATCTCCATCAGGGTCATTCCGAACGTAGCGAAGCGGAGTGAGGAATCTGAAATGGTGACTAACAAAAAAACCGGAATCAAGGCGCGCCGGCCAGAACAAGGCCGTAGTCGGCTAGCACTTTAGACCCCTCGCTCCGCTTGGGGTGACAATCAAAAGACCCTGCCATCTCCGGTGGATATGCAGCATATAGCGGACTATATCTGCCGTTGGAAAGGCCGGAAAGGAATATAGCTAATGGGCCAGCAAAGTCTACAGGACAATTATCAAGGAGTCTTCGACGGGCGGATTGGGTATGGCCGCAAGCCGGCCGTGATTGTGGTTGATTTCATCAATGCCTACACCACCCCAGGCTCGCCCCTGTACGCGGCGCCGGTGGTGGACGCCGTGCGGGAGACCGCCCCGCTGCTGGACATGGCCCGTCGCAACGGGGTCCTGGTGATATACAGCCGGGTGATTTACTCGCCCCACGGCGTGGACGGCGGCATCTTCGTGCGAAAGGTCCCGGTGCTGCGGAAGATGGTGGAAGGAGAACCCCTGGCCGACATCGTTCCGGAGCTTCCGCCCGCTCCCCAGGACGTCATCATCAACAAGCAGTACGCCAGCGTCTTCTTCGGCACCTCCCTGGCGGCGACCCTCACCAGCCAGGGGGTGGACACCGTGATAGTGACCGGCTGCTCGACGAGCGGCTGCGTTCGCGCCACGGCGGTGGACGGAATGCAGTACGGCTTTCGCGTCATCGTGCCAAGGGAGTGCGTGGGCGACCGCCACCCGGAGCCTCACGAAGCCAACCTGTTCGACATAGACAGCAAGTACGGGGACGTGGTATCGAAGGGCGAGGTCCTGGAGTACCTGGCGACCGCTTCCGGTGTCCCCAGTGCCTAGCGCTACCGACCAGCTACTTTCAACCGCACTCTAAAACCCCTTGCATATGGTCAAGCCTCATCCCAGTCCACAGACAGGCAGAGCTGCTGTCCGAGCAATCGTCAAGTTTCTTGAGGCTATAGGGGTGACGCCATGATGGAGTACAAGGGGTATATCGCCACAATCGAATACGACGATTCTGTGGACTTGTTTCATGGTGCTGTCGTGAATGCTGGGCCCTATCCGATAGTGACATTCGAGGCCTCCGACGTGGAAGGGCTGAAACGTGAGCTTCAAACATCCATCGAGGACTATTTGGCTTGGTGCGCAGAGGACGGTGTTGAGCCTCGGCGGCCATTTTCAGGTAAATTGGACCTGCAATTGGGGTCGGACTTGCACCGTCGCGTGGCCATTTCCGCTGCCAAGACTGGCATGAGCATCAATGCTTGGATAACTAGCACGCTGGAAAAGGAAGCGGACTCTCTCCAAACCTAGTGCCCTTGGCAGTCCGCTCACGGTCCCCGGTATGCACCCGTGCAATTCCACCGGGTGAAGTAGTATACTGGTGTCAGCACAAGTCGAGCCAGCACAAATCAGGAAGGAGTGGCGGTTATGGTAAAGATTAGCAAGGTCGCACACGTTGTCCTTAACGTCCGTGACCCGGAGGAATCGGCCAAGTGGTACTGTGACGTGCTGGGGATGGAGCTCCTGCACCTCAACGAGGATCTGGGGATGGCCTTTCTCTCCTTCGGGGTCTCGGACCACGACATCGCCCTTATGAAGGCGCCCGAGGGTGTGGAGACGGGCAGCCCGGGCATGAGCCACACCGCCTTGCAGATTGAGGGTGGCGAAGAGGACCTGAGGGACCTGTACCAGAAGCTGCTGGACTCCGGCAGCCGCATTGATTTCCTCACCGACCACGGCCTCAGCAAGAGCATCTACCTGTTCGACCCGGACGGCAACCGTCTGGAGGTCTTCTACCAGACGATGTATGGCGAAGAGGCCAAACAGTACATGCGAGAAGGACGCTCCGGCCTCGCCCCCTACGAGCTGGAGCCGAGCGCAGCGCCCTAGCCGGGCCAGGCCCCGAGCATATTATAAGGGCCGTAGATAGCAGCCGCCTGGTAGCGTTTCCATTCAGGTAGCTGGGCTTCTCCTGCGTCGTCCCGTGCACGATGTCACCGCCATGAAATTAGCCTTCGTCATACCCGCGAAGCTTGTCCCCGTGAAAACGGGGAGCGGGTATCCACAGCCAGGGTCCCCTGGACTCCCGCTTTCGCGGGAGTGACGGTACAGATAAACGGGGCAACCACAAGGGTTGCCCCTACCAACGACGGACTGTTCCGTAGGGGCGTCCACAAGGGACGCCCCTATCACCCGGTAATCGCAACGAATCGGTTAGCCTTCCCCCGGGGGCAGGGATGAAAACAGGGCCACCAGGTTCGAGACCCTTTCCACCCCCTCCAGGTTGTCAATGGCCGCGAGTATCCCGTTGACCCGGTCCCCTTCGATGACCTGGGAGGTGATGGCGACGAACTTGCTCCTGAGCTCATCGGCGCTCTGAGCTTCCCCAACACTCTCCACGCGCGCGTTGTATCTCTGCCCCGCCTTGGTGCGGACCATGACCTTACTCATGCGAAGGTGTCTCTCCTGGAAGACCCGCTCGCACTCCTCGTCGAAGGATAGCGTCACCCGCTTTGACATGGTCGCGACCTCGGGCTTGCCGGCGGTGGTCTCCGTGTACCAGTTTGGCCCACCCTCCCCGGCAAAGAGGGCTGCCGCTATCTGGTAAGGGGTGCTGAACTCCATGTCCGACAGCCCGTGAGGATCCTGGTCGCCGAATCCGACCCCGTCGTGCTCGTTGGTGATGATCTCGATCTCTTCTATGTCGTCGAGGCCAATCCCGTGCTCTTTCACCAGGTCCTCAACGCCCGCTATGGCGGTATGGGTCACGGCACACCCGGGGTAGACCTTCGAGGTGAAATCCCGGATGTGGTACGTCCGGCCAAACCCCGCCGTAAGCCGTTCCTCCTTGAAAATGTCCATCCCCAGCATCACCGACAGCCCCTTCTCGCCGTCCAGGACGTTGTTCTCCTGCAACATCTTCAGGCCCTTCCTCGCGGATGCGGCGGCGAAGGCCCCCGTCATGCACATCCAGGCCCAACCCTGCTTGATGTCCTTCCTTGGGGTGAGCCCCTCATCGCTAATCCACTTGTACCAAGCGGGCACGGGCGTGTAAATGCCGGCCATGCCCAGGGCCGACAGCATCTCATCTTCGTCGAGTCCCAGCGCCCGCCCGGCGCCGCCCACTGCTGCGAATACCGATATGGTCTCCCCGCCAAGCTGCTTCGACTGCTCCATGCTCATGTCCATGGAGTGCTGCACTCGCGTCGCGCACTCGTACCCCGCCACCACGCTGGCGATTAGCTCCTTCCCCGAGATTCCCCGGGCCTCCCCGGCAGCCAGGGCGGCAGGCACTGCGAGAGCGCCGGGCCAGATCGCGCAGCGCCCGCTCTCGCTGCGGGCGTAATCGGAGTAGTCCAGCATGGTGGACAGCGCCCCGTTGCCGAAGGCCGCCATCGCCGCCGATACCTTCGTACCGTCGCCGATGAGGGTGGCGTCGTCCCTTCCGCCCCCCAGGTCCTTCGCCAGCTCCAGGAAGGTCCTGGACAATCTCAGGGGATAGCCTCCAATCATGTTGCCTACGGCGTCCATGACAACAAGCTTCCCCTTTTCGACTACCTCGGGCGGCAGGTCTTCATATTTCAGGTTGGACAGGTAGCCAGCCAGATTTCTCGTAGAGGACATATGTTACCTCCTTCATGCAGCTTCATAGGCACGTAGCTTCATAGCGCGCCAGTTCTCTTCGCCGTTCATCGAGCCGACGCGAGAATTATCAGTTATCACAGCTCCCAATCGCATAGATATGTGCTAGTATAGACTCATGCACGGCAGGGAATTCGTAAGGCGAGCCCGGCGATATGCCCGGAAGAACGGGGTTGACTTCGACTTCGACCCCAGCAAGGGCAAAGGCAGTCATGGACAAATCAGGATGGGCAACCGCCGCACCACTGTCCCGCATAGCGAGATTAATCCCAGGACCCTGGCGTCCATGCTTAGAGACCTCGGAATTGATAGGAGGGACTTCTAGATGCAATACGCTTACCCATGTGAAGTCATCGGGAATGAGGATGACGGCGAGGGATTCACCCTTAACTTCCCTGACGTATACGGGGCCAACACCGGCGGCTGGACCAGGGAAGAAGCCCTGGAGATGGCCGGGGACTGTCTCGGTGTCGCCTTGAGCGGGTATGTCAAATGCCATGAAGACATTCCTGTCCCCAGTCCTGCGAAGAAAGGGCAGGTCTTGATCGCAGTGTCGCCCATCGTCGCGGCCAAGCTGTCCCTTTACACCGCCATGCGCGAACAGGGCATCACCAAAGTCGAACTGGCCGCCCGGCTGGGCGTCTACGAGAGTGCTGCCCGTAGGATTGTTGATCCAAGACACCGGTCTCACATCAGCCAAGTTGAGAAGGCCCTCCGAGCCGTGGGGCGTTCATTGATTGTTGAAGATAGAGTAACAGCCTAAAGCCAGCCGCCCACCTTATGCGGCGGGCGGTCTCATGGCGTGCCATGACGTATTCTGTTCGTAGGCGTGGGCCACCTTCAGGACCATCTCCTCTCCACCGGCCCGGCCCCCTATCTGGAGTCCTATGGGCAAGCCCTGGGAGCTGGTCCCGCAGGGTATGGTTATGGCAGGGGCGCTGGCTACGTTGAATATGGGGGTCAGAATATACGACAGGTTCGTCACCGCATCCCTCTCGAAGCCCTCTATTCTCTGGGCCGGCTTTCCCGTGGTGGGCAGCACCAGCACGTCGTACTGCTCCAGGGCTTCGTGGACCTGCTGCCTCAGCAGGCTCCTGAGCTTCTGGGACTTGTAGTAGGCCTGGGCCGGCATGATGCTACCCGTCAGAAGCCCTATGCGGTTGGCGTGGCCGTAGTCCTGGAGCCGGTCCCTGAGCCAGTCATGGTGGTCGAGGGCCGGCTCCATGACCAGCGACGGCAACGTAATTGTCCAGGCGTGCCGCGTGAGGGGGAGAGAGACCTCCTCCACCGACGCCCCCAGCTCTCCCAGTACCGAGGCGGCCTTAACGACGGCCTCTCGGACCTCCGGTTCCACAACATCGCTGTTAACCTGCTCCGTTATCACCCCTATGCGCCTGCCCTTTATGTTCCCATCGAGGGCCTGCCTATAGTCGGGCACGGGTGAGTCCCAGGTATAGGGGTCCTTGGGGTCATAACCGGCAATGGCCCCAAGGGTGATGGCGGCATCCTCCACCGTTCTTGACATGGGGCCAACCGTGTCCATAGACCAAACGCCCCGCATCAGCCCGTATCGGCTCACCCTGCCCCAGCTGGGCCTCAGACCCGCCAGCCCGCACCAGGACGAGGGCATTCTTATGGAGCCGCCGGTATCCTCGC
The DNA here is from genome assembly GCA_965197405.1 of Dehalococcoidia bacterium. Classification (GTDB taxonomy): domain Bacteria; phylum Chloroflexota; class Dehalococcoidia; order Lucifugimonadales; family JAGWBF01. Next base: position 1,444,654 of record OZ240206.1, read on the forward strand.
CCAGGGAGGTCGCGCAGAGGAAAGCGGCGGTAGCGGCCCCCGAGCCGCTGCTGGACGCGCCGCAGTGCATGTCCAGGTCCCAGGGGTTGCGGGGAGTGCTGAAGCGCTGGGGGAGGCCTAGGGCAAACTCCGTGAGGTTAGTCTTGCCCAGCAGGATGGCCCCCGCATTTTTAAGATTCGCTATGACGGTGGCATCCTCCTCGGGGATGGAATCGGCGAGGAAACGAGAGCCGCCCGTGGAGCGGATGCCCCTGGTCCAGAGCTGGTCCTTCACGCCCACGGGGATTCCGTGCATAGGCCCCAGGTAGCCGCCCTGGGCTATGGCCTGCTCCGCTTCACGCGCGGCCTGGAGGGCCTCTTTGCGGCACACCGTCAGATAGGAGTTGAACTTGAAGTCAATCTCGTCAATGCGGTCCAGGTAGGCCTCCGTAGCCTCCACGGGGGAGACCTCTCTTCTCTCAATCAGCCGCGAAAGCTCCGCTGCGGAAAGGAAGGGTATGTTTGCTTTTTCCATGATACCTCCTCGATACTTCCTTCAGAAGAAGTTGAGATAGGATTGGGGGCTTCTTTAGATTGCAGCGATCATAATTCTGAGAGGAGAGCCGGGAGAGGCCCTGCCGCTAGGGCGTGTTCACACTTCCTCGTCGCTCCCCCCACACTGTCATTCCGAAAGAGCGAAGCGACTGAGGAATCTAAAGTCCATGCCCATAAAGCCGGTCCGGCAATGCTATGTGTGTCCGTCGCCGGAATGACACCATGACCGTGAAGAGGCTCTTTAGATTCCTCACTGCGTTCGGAATGACATGATGCGGGCATTTCGGGACGCCTTGCGCTCCTTTGCATGAACACGCCCTAGTCAAGATGGTAGATTCTCGCGGCGTTACCTCCGCCGATCTTGGCCTTTTCCTCCTCAGTGCAATCTGCCAGAATCTCTTCGAGTATCTGCCTGCTCCTTGGGAAGGTAGACTCTTGGTGAGGATAATCCGAGCCCCACACAAGGTTGTCCACGCCTATAATGTCCCGGAGCCTGATGCCGAGAGCGTCTTCCTGGAAGCCGAGGAAAACGTTGCGGTGGAAATAGTCGCTGGGAAGCAGGTCATCCTTGAACCGGTGCCAGCTATCCCCCTTCCTGACAGGTCTTTCTACATAAGTGTAGTCGAGACGGTCCAGAAAGTGCGCGGCCCAGGACAGCTCCATCTCGATGGAGCCCACATGCAGTTTCGGATAGCGCTCGAATACGCTGGCGAAGATCATAGAGGCGAGAGACATGCGGACCCAATGGTCCACATTGGTAAAGAAGGGACGGGTAGCGGCGTCGAAATCGGCGAACTCCTGACCTGGGCCGGCACGATTTGTGCCGATGTGAAGGTTAAGGGGAATCTCCATGTCCTGGGCGGCAGCCCATAGCGGTTCGTACTCCGCCAAATCGTAGGACCTCCCCTCCGGAGGGTAAATCGTGATCATAGCCCCGGCAAGCCCCATCTTCGCGCACCTCTCCATCTCCCTCACACCCACCCATACGTCGTCCAAGTTGATCATGGCGATGCCCTTGATACGCTTGGGGAAGGGTTTACAGAACTCAGCAAGCCAGTCGTTGTACGTCCTGAACATAGAATTGAGAAGCTCGGTATCTGATAGGCTATATAGCACCGCGCCAACGCTGGGAAAGACTATGCCCACGTCAATCCCGTCAGTGTCCATGTCCTTTACGTGCTCTTCGGGGATGTAGCCCCCGGGACGCACGTTTTCCACCCTATCGGAAAGAATCAAGCTTTCCGGTTCTTCAAACCTCACTCCGGCCTGCGTCCCGAAGAAAGCGGCGCCGATCAGTGTATGGCCGTCGCAGGCCCAATAATCTGTCCCATCCTCAAGGCGGACAATTCGTGGAAGCCGGTCCTTGAACTCGCGTTCTCCCCGGCTCGTCCAGAGGTCTGGCGGCTCAACAATATGATTGTCAGATGATATGATTCTATAATCGGCCATCTCTGAGCCTCCCAAGGTTTTATTAGTACCCAGTCCAGCTTTCTGTATCCAGGACAACCCGTCCGGCTGCCGGCACGTGGAGTGAACCTCTGCGGCTGGCTCTAAGTATGCTCAAGGCGCTGAAATATGTCAACAGACATGCTTATAAGAAGTAGCGTTTCCATTCAGATGGTTGAGTTTCCTCTGCGTCGTCCCTGTCTGCCGTCAGACAGGCCACGCATCATGTCAGCCACAACCCCGCTTATGTCATTCCGAGCGCAGCGAGGAATCTAAAAATCTATGCTCTCGAATAAGCAGGGGCGATTCGCGATTCGCCCCTACAGGAGGTTGGACAAAGGGTATTTTCATGGTAATGACGCGCGGCGAGGGCCTGTATGGAATAGGCGCTTCAGAGCATGAGGTTGGAGCGGGCGATGGGGATCGAACCCACGACAGCTAGCTTGGAAGGCTAGCGCTCTACCACTGAGCTACACCCGCTCTTTGGGATAGTGAATAGTTGATAGTGAACAGTGGATAGTTGTTTGATGGAGTCCCTATCCACTTCTCACTATCCACTATCCACTCCCCGCTAGCTGATGAGAGGCTCTACCTTGAGAAAGACGGGAGCGAACACCAGGGATACTATAGCCATCAGCTTGAGCAGGATGTTCAGGGAAGGGCCGGAGGTGTCTTTGAAGGGGTCGCCCACCACGTCGCCTTCCACCGCAGCCTTATGAGGGTCGGACCCCTTCCCCCCGTAGTGGCCGATCTCGATGTATTTCTTCGCGTTGTCCCAGGCCCCTCCCGCGTTGGCCATAGTTATCGCCAGGACAAAGCCTGCACCGACGGACCCCATGAGAAGACCGCCCAGTGCCTGGGTCCCCAGGACGAACCCTATCACCAGGGGCGCGCCCACCGCTATGACTCCAGGAAGGATCATCTCCCGGAGGGCGCCACGGGTGCTAATATCCACGCAGCGGGCGTATTCCGGGCGGCCCGTACCCTCCATTATTCCCGGGATTTCCCGGAACTGCCTCCTAACTTCGTTGACGATGGAAAAGGCGGCCCTTCCCACAGCCCTCATAGTCATGGCGGAGAAGAGGAATGGGAGCATAGCGCCTATCAGCAGTCCGGCCAGCGTGGTGTGGTTCAGCAGGTTTATCTCCGACAGGTTAGCCGCCTGGCCGTAGGCCGCCAGCAGGGCGAGGGCGGTGAGGCCCGCAGAGCCGATGGCAAACCCTTTGCCGGTGGCGGCGGTGGTGTTGCCCAGCGCGTCCAGGGCGTCCGTGCGCTGCCGGACCTCCGGCGCCAGCTGGGCTTGCTCGGATATGCCCCCGGCGTTATCGGCCACGGGGCCGTAGGCATCGGTCGCAAGGGTTATGCCCAGGGTGGACAGCATACCCACCCCGGCCAGGGCCACGCCGTAGAAACCGGCCAACTCAAAGGCGGCCAGAATTGCGCCGCCTATGATAAGCACCGGCATCACGGTGCTCTGCATTCCCGTCGCTATGCCGCTAATCATGGTGGTGGCAGCCCCGGTTTGCGCCGCCTCAGCCACTCGCTTGGTCGGACCATAGTTATAGGAGGTGTAATACTCGGTTATCACGCCTATTATGACCCCTGCACCCAGGCCGGCCACAATCGCCCAGAAGATGTCGAAGTTGCTGACCGTCGGGCCTATCAGACCATCCAGGTCGAGCCAGAACATTAGTCCCAGGGCAAAGACGACAACCAGTATGGCGGAGGCAAAGATGCCCCGCCGAAGCGCCCACAACAGCTCTCCAAAGCTGGCCCGCTCTCCACTCCTGACCAGGAAGGTGCCAATGATGGAGGCCACTATCCCAGCGCCGGCCAGAATTATCGGGAGAATGGCCACGTCGCTCTTCCAGTCCTGCCCCTCTACACTGGCCACCGCGGCGGCGGCCAGGGCTATGGCTGCTATGATGGAGCCTACATAGGACTCGAACAGGTCGGCCCCCATGCCGGCCACGTCGCCCACGTTGTCCCCCACGTTATCCGCTATCACCGCCGGGTTTCGCGGGTCATCCTCGGGAATGCCGGCTTCCACCTTGCCCACCAGGTCAGCGCCCACGTCGGCGGCCTTGGTAAAAATCCCGCCGCCCACCCTGGCAAACAGGGCTATGGTGGAGGCGCCCATGCCGAAGCCTATCACATAAGTTATGTCCTGAAAGATGACGAAGAGGATAATCACACCCAGGAGACCCACACCCACCACGGTTATCCCCATAACGGCGCCGCTGGAGAAGGCGACCCTCAGCGCGGGGTTCAGCCCCCTCATGGCGGCGGCGGTGGTCCTGACGTTGGCGCGTATAGCTACGTTCATGCCGATGAATCCGGCGGTAGCGGAGCAGAGGGTCCCGGCCAGGTACGCTATGGCAGTCCTGGGTATCCAGGAGCCGCCAGTGTACCAGTCTATCAGCAGCCACAGGGCGATAGCCACCACGATGATGAAGGGCGCCAGGGTCATGTATTCCCGTCGAAGGAAGGCCAGAGCGCCTTCTTTGATAGCCTGTGCGATGGCCCTCATCCTGTTGTTCCCCTCGTCGCTCCTCAATACGCGCATGGTCAGAGCGACGGAGAAGAGGAGGGCTACGCCACCGATAATAGCGGCTATCACAATGGGCAGCATGGTAAGACTCCGAAAATGGACTTGCTACTAGACGTTAAGCTATGAGAAGCTATCACACATGCCTCAGGCTGTCAAGGGAACCATCATGCCGCAACTCTAAGAGGGTGTGTGACAAGGTATGAGCGCACTTCCTCTCCCTCGACGGGATAGGGGGGAGAAGGAACTTTTTACACACCCTCTAACATAAGGGTTGAATGTAAGCTTGCCATCGTATGGGGCTGCGAGTATCATATAGCCGACGTTACTCTTGCATTTTGCAATTAACTCCTGTGTCCGGCATTCTACCGGGGGCCGCTGGAAGGATGAGGCTATGACCAACAAGCGACGGGATATTTCCCACGTGTATGCCGGCAACCCGCTGGACAGGGGTGACCGCGAGCGCCGTGATGAAAAGTGGCTCAGCGATAAAGCCAGGGACCCCGGAAGCAGGTTCCTGCCGCTGTGGGACCTGAACGTTCTCGTATCCGAAGAGCCAGGGCATGGCCTGGGGTGGCTGGACGTAGCCGACTTGGACCGGCTCGGCATCGAGACTGCCCCGATATTTTTGGGGCTGCAGGGCCAGGCGACCTTTTTCGCCGTAGACGTATCCAAGAATGACCTCGCAGTCCAGGAGCTGCGTGAGAGCGGGAGATGGAGGTTCCAGGATGCCAGGTCCGTTACAGAGGTGCTCAGCGGGCCGGACTCCGGGATAGTCGCACAGGCGCGGTCGCAGGTCAACTGGCATAGCCGCAACGGGTTTTGCTCTATGTGCGGGCACGAGACCTCGGTGAGACGCGGGGGGCAGGTGCGGTACTGCTCCAAATGCGATACGGAGCACTTCCCACGCACCGACCCCGTGGTTATCACCCTGGTGTCCCATGAAGACCGCTGCCTGCTGGGCCAGTCCCGCGGGCGGCTCTACGGCATGAAGATGTACTCCGCCCTGGCCGGATTCGTGGACCAGGGGGAATCAATCGAGGAAGCCGTGACCAGAGAAATAATGGAGGAGGCGGGAATCAAGATAAAGAATATCCGTTACCACTCCTCCCAACCCTGGCCATTTCCCTGGTCGCTCATGATAGGCTGCCATGCCGATGCGGTGACGACGGATATTTCAATGGACGTCGAGGAGATGGCTGACGTGCGCTGGTTCCAGCAGGAGGAGGTCCTCCTGGCCCTGGAAGGAAAGAGTGAAGAGCTAATGGTCCCCGGACGGATTGCCATCGCCCACCACTTGATTAAAGCCTGGGCAACCGGGACCATTGACGGCTCGTAGCGCTGAACGCATCGGGTGTCCCTTTTTGATAGACGCCCGGGCAATAAATTACAATGAGAATAACCTGCATCCCCTCTGATGTCATTCCGAGCGCAGCGAGGAATCTAAAAATCCACGCTCTCGGATAAGCCTGCGCTTGAGATTCCTCACTCCGCTTCGCTCCGTTCGGAATGACATGGGGTAGGAGCCTGTATTACCTGAAAATAGTGGGGGCATCGCTCTTGATGTGGCCTGGCAAGGCCATCCACAGCTACAATGCAATAGCCGGTGAGGGTGAAGAATGGCGAGAAGCAACTGGTACACCGAGCACCCCCCTGCATGTACTTGCTCTTTTTGCCAGGACAGGCGGACTATACTCCGCCAACAGGGTCGGAAGATAGGCCGGAACGAGAAGTGTCCCTGTGGAAGTGGCAAGAAGTACAAGAGATGTCACGGGGTATGAGGGGCCTTGCGGCGGTGCTATGTTTGCCCCGATAGCTCGATTGCTTGATCTACTTTGAGAAGGGGGTTCGAAGGTGGCAGAATATGACGTTCTCATAAAGGGAGGCACAATCGTTGACGGGACCCGCACCCCCCGATATGTGGGGGATTTGGCCGTCAAGGACGGGAGAATCGCACAGATTGGCGGGCTGCGCGGCAGCCGGGCCGCCAAAGTGATAGACGCGTCGGGGCTCGTGGTCGCCCCCGGCTTCGTGGACCTCCATACCCACTACGACGCTCAGATTCAGTGGGACCCATACTGCACCATGTCTTGCTGGCATGGCGTGACCTCCGTGGCCATCGGCAACTGCGGCTTCGGGTTCGCTCCCTGCCGCCCCGAGGACCAGCAGGCGGCGATGCTGTCGCTGACCCGCAACGAAGCCATACCCTTCGAGGCCATGGACGCCGGGATGCTGTGGGACTGGGTGACCTTCCCCGAGTTTCTCGATAGCCTCGATCGCGTTCCGAAGGGACTGAACGTGCTCAGCTATGTCCCCCTGACGCCCCTGTACGTCTGGGTGATGGGCATGGAAGCGGCCAAGAGGAGGCGGCCAAACAGGGAGGAGATGAAGGAGATGGCCCGGCTGGTGCATGAAGGGATGGATGCCGGAGCATGTGGCTGGTCCGCCCAGGTCTTCGGCCCCAACTCCGCCCAGCGGGACTACGACGGTACGCCCATGATCACGGACCTGATGACCCATGAGGAGATTCTTACCTTTGCCCAGGTGCTGGGCGAGCGGGACGAGGGCTTCATAGAGCTGGCCTACCAGGAGAATGACAAAGAGGGCCGGCTTATGAGAGAGTCCACGTTCAAGCTCTTCGAGCGAGTGGCGGAGGTGAGCGGCCGGCCCGTCCTCTACCAGATTATCCAGGCCATCGCCGACGAGCCGGAGCACCACCGGGGGATAATTCGCTGGCTCGAGGACTGCAACCGGAGAGGTCTGAGGGTGTATGGACAGGGCGAGACACATAAGGGCGGCTTTGAGTTTACCCTGCGAGACTGGAACCTGTTCGACACCAGCCCGGCCTGGCGGGAGGTGACCGTTGGGACGCCCGAAGAGCGCAAGGAGAAGATGCAGGACCCGGAGCACCGGAGAAGGCTGCGCGCCGAGTGGGACAGTGGCGTTAAACCCGGACTAGGCGTCGTATCCGGGTCTCTGGAGGGCCTGGTTGTTGAGGAAGTGGGCCGGCGGGAGCTGGAGCGCTACGTGGGTCAAAGGGTTGGAGAGATTGCAGCCAGCGAGGGTAAGCACGTCGTTGACGCCGTGCTCGACATAGCGGTGGAGGACGACCTGCGGACCGAGTTCTACGCCCTGCACCTTCGCAACAATCCCCAGTATACCGGGGAGCTGGTGCAGTCGCCCTACGTGATTCCCGGCACGTCCGACGGAGGGGCGCACGTCAAGTTTGCCACCTTCGGACGGTTCCCGACGGAGATACTGGTCTGGCTGGTCCGGGATACGGAAGCAGTGAGCCTGGAGCAGGCACACTACGCCCTGAGCTACCTACCCGCCTTCTTCGGTGGGTTCCAGGACAGGGGATTCCTGCGTGAAGGCGCACCGGCGGATATAATCGTATACGACTTGGAGGGGCTGAAGATGCTTCCCAGCGAGGTTGTCCACGACTTCCCCGGCAATGCGTGGCGGCGGGTGCAGAGGGCCGAGGGATACCGCTGGATTATGGTGAATGGCGAAGTGACCTTCGAGGATGGAAATCCAACGGGGGCGCTACCCGGCAGGCTCTTGCGCCACGGTCGCGGCTAGAAATATAGTTCGCTTCTTAGCAGGGTGGTTAAAAGGTCCCTTCTCTCCTGGCGGAAGAAGGTTAGAGCCTGCCCTGAGCCCAGCTGAAGAGATGCGGGGACGCCATCGCATCACCCTCACCTCAATCCTCTCCCGTCGAGGGAGAGGAAGTGTCCCCGTACCTTATTAGACACCCTCTTAGACGCTTTGGCCGCACGATTAGGGTGGCACGGCTAAACCGTCAGTCGTGTACCGTCACAGGGTCCCGTCACCACTCCCAAACCGGACTCGCTAGACTCCCGGCTTGGAAGTTACTAGCTATGATCGGTTCGCCCGGTTCGTAGTCGTTCCCCTATTCCTATCCCTACGTTTGTATTGTACATTCGGATGAACATTGCTATAGTCGAACCCCGTGCATTAATCCTGGGAGGAGCGGCCTGTGGTCAAGAGAGCGAGATTCGATCGCGACGCCTTTTACGCCGCCCTTGACGGGGAGAGGCAAGCACGCCAATGCACCTGGAGGCGAGTAGCTGAAGAAAGCGGGGTGAGCGCTTCCACACTGACTCGCATCTCTCAAGGCAAGCGGCCTGACGTGGACAGCCTTGCCGCCTTATCAGCCTGGTCAGGACTGGACGTAGACAGGTTCGTCAAAGGCGGTCCTTCCAGGAAGGAGCCGGAGCCTCTGGCGATGATTTCATCGTGCCTCCGGTCTGATCCTCGGTTGAATGAGAAGGCCGCCACTGCTCTGGACCAGATGGTGAAGGCAGCGTATAAGAGCATGAGCAGTCCAGAGAGAACTGTATGAGCGCCCTTAACATCAGCAGCTTCATATGGGGCATCGCGGACGACGTTCTGCGCGATGTCTATGTCCGGGGCAAGTATCGCGACGTCATCCTGCCCATGACAGTCATCCGCCGCCTTGACGCGGTGCTGGAACCGGCAAAGGAAGCGGTGCTCCGCATGAAGCAGCAGATGGACGCCGCCGGTATCACCAACCAGGACCGGGCGCTGCGCCAGGCCTCCGGCGAGGCCTTCTACAACACCTCCTCCTTCCGGCTCCGTGACCTGACCTCTATCGGCCAGCAGCAGAGGCTCCGGGCCGACTTCGAGGCGTACCTCGACGGCTTCTCGCCCAACATCCAGGAGGTCCTGGAGAAGTTCGAGTTCCGCAACCAGATTCCCAGGCTGGTCGAGACGCATGCGCTGGGGTTCCTGCTGGAGAAGTTCCTCGACAAGTCGATCAACCTCAGCCCCCGGCCCGTTCTGAACGGAGACGGCTCCGTGCGTCTGGAGGGCCTCGACAACCACGGCATGGGCACCGTCTTCGAAGAGCTCATCCGGCGCTTCAACGAGGAGAACAACGAGGAGGCCGGGGAGCACTTCACCCCGCGCGACGTGGTGCAGCTCATGGCCCGCCTCGTCTTCCTGCCGGTTGCCGATGAGATCAGGCCCGCCACCTACCTGGTCTATGACGGCGCGTGTGGCACCGGCGGGATGCTGACGGTCGCGGAGGAGACGCTGACGCGGCTGGCCGGCGAGCAGGACAAGGAAGTGTCTGTCCACCTGTACGGCCAGGAGGTGAACCCTGAGACCTACGCCATCAGCAAGGCCGACCTCATCCTGAAGGGAGAAGGCGTCGAGGCTGACAATATGCAGTTCGGCTCCACCCTCTCCTCCGACGCCTTCCCAGCCCGAGAGTTCGACTTCATGCTCTCCAATCCGCCCTACGGCAAGAGTTGGAAGAGCGACCTGGAGCGCATGGGCGGCAAGTCCGGCATCACGGACCCGCGCTTCGTCGTGGAGCACGGCGGCAACCCGGAACACTCCCTCATCACTCGCTCCAGCGACGGCCAGATGATGTTCCTGGCAAACATGCTCAGCAAGATGAAGCACGACAACCAAATGGGCAGCCGCATCGCCGAGGTGCACAACGGCAGCTCCCTCTTCACCGGCGACGCCGGGCAGGGCGAGAGCAACATCCGCCGCTGGATCATCGAGAACGACTGGCTGGAGGCTATCGTTGCCCTGCCGCTCAACATGTTCTACAACACCGGCATCGCCACCTACATCTGGGTGCTCAGCAACCGCAAGCCGGAGCATCGCCGGGGCCAGGTGCAGCTGATAGACGCCACCCAGTGGTACAGGCCGCTGCGCAAGAACCTGGGCAGCAAGAACTGCGAGTTGTCCGACGAGGACATCCGGCGCATCTGCGACGCTTTCCTCGCCTTCGAGGAGACGGAGCAGTCGAAGATATTCCCCAACGAGGCCTTCGGCTACTGGAAGGTTACCGTGGAGCGCCCGTTGCGATTACACGGGATTGACCCTGAACGGGCCTACACCGCCAAGGAGATCAAGACCCTCAGGGACGAGGCCGAGCGTTCGGAGACCGCGCCGCCTGTTATCAGGCGAGTCCACAAGACGGGCACACAGCCGGACCCGCTTCGCGGCCTGTTCCCGGTTACGCTCGACGGCAGGGAAGCCGTGGTGGAGTATGAGCCGGACACCGACCTGCGTGACACCGAGCAGGTGCCGCTTCTCCACGAAGGCGGCACCGAAGCCTTCCTCCGCCGGGAGGTGCTTCCCTACGCCCCGGACGCCTGGTACGCCCCGGACAGCGTGAAGGTCGGCTACGAGATCAGCTTCACCCGCCACTTCTACAAATCCCAACCGTTGCGACCCCTGGAGGAGATACGGGCCGACATCCTCGCGCTGGAGCGGGAGACGGAGGGGCTGCTGGCGGAGATTGTTGGAGATGGAAGACTGTGAAGCGAGTGTTGCCAAAATGCACACATAGTGCGATAATAGTTATGTGAACATTGCCTTTGACTGGAGCACTGAGAAGAACCGGCAACTCATTGAGCAGCGGGGAATTTCGTTTGAGGGCATCGTATCCGCCATAGAGCAAGGTGGGCTTCTGGATGTGCTGGAACACCTGAACCAGGGCCGCTATCCGGGGCAACAGGTCTACGTTGTCGCAGTGCAGGAATACATTCACCTTGTGCCGTTCGTGATACAGGGAGACGGCGCCCGTTTTCTCAAGACGATTATCCCCAGCCGGAAGGCAACAAGAGATTATTGGAGGATGCGGCCATCATGAACGATACAATGGACACGGAGGAGCGGGACATTCTGAGCCGATTTGAAATGGGCGAGTTGCGCCCGTCTCCCGACGCTACCCGTGAGATCAAGGCGGCGCAAGAAGCGGCGCGTAACACTTTCAACAAGACCCGGCGAGTAAACCTACGCGTAACCGAGCGCGACTATATGCTGGCGCATACGCGGGCCAGGGAAGAGGGGATACCCTACCAGACACTGCTGTCCAGCGTCATCCACAAGTACCTGTCGGGCAGATTGGCCGAGAAGGGGTAATGGGCATCCTGGCGCTGGAGCGGGAGACGGAGGGGCTGTTGGGGGAGATTGTGGGGGACCTCGACGGGCCTTCACGCAACAAAGACAAGTTTTACGGTAATGTGGTATGCTAGGCTCCTCAGGAGGGGATGCGATGCCGAGCATAGAACTTTTGCGACCACACCTTCACGGGGCGCGTTTCGAAAACGGTGAAATCCCTTTAGAAGTTCTCGGCGATCTGGCGGCTCTGCGAGAAATGGTCTTGGAAGTCGCAAAATGGAGGTTCCTCCAGGAACACCCCACCCGCCAACGTTCTCCACGTGGTTTCACAGATAATGTTGACTTGAAGCTCACTGGTTTGGAAAGGGGAAGCGCCATTCCGATAATTGGATTGTCAAGTCGACAACCTGCTTTGCCGGGAGTACAAGAGCCGTACCAAGAATACATTGAGCAAGCGATGAAGTGCATTATCAACGCTGTGGACTCGCCGGAGTCAGATGCCCTGTCAAGTGCGAACATTCAAATGCCGCGGAAGTACTTCGCTTATTTTGATAGAGTTGGGCGCAGCCTTCGCCAAGGCGAATCCATTGAGTTTTGCTTCCCTTCAGGCAAAATATCAGCACAGCTTGACCAGGAAAAGCGGCGCAATTTGCTTGCGATTTCCCACATAAGAGAGCTTACATCAGAAGTGACTCTCCGCGGCTCCGTTAGCGAGATGGACCAGGACAGAATGACATTCGAGTTGCAACCTATTTATGGGCACAAGATAACCGGCCCTATACCCGAGCAGCATCGCGATGCCATCATGGAAGCATTGAACGGCTACTGGCATGGGGCACGGGTCATTGTCCAGGGCATCGGCAAGTACGACCGGAGAAACCGCCTGCTCAGTCTGGAATCCGTTGAGCAGATTGACGAGCTAGACCCGCTGGACGTGCCGGCGCAACTGGATGGCCTACGGGATATGCGAAACGGTTGGTATGAGGGGGAAGGCCTTGCCCTACCTCATTCGGGGCTCGATTGGCTGACCGGACGCTTTGAACGGTACTATCCCGACGACATGCCGTTGCCCTATGTTTACCCTACCTACGAGGGAGGCATACGAATGGAATGGTCCCAGGGAGCTAATGCCATTATCCTTGAAATTGACCTGAATACCCACGTCGGGGAATGGCTCTGGTTCGACCGGGATTCTGATGCCGAGTACGAGAAGAGTTTAGCCCTAGACGATGCTACCGATTGGGTGTGGCTGGCCTCGGAAATCCGCAGCAAGGCGACGAGTTAAGCATGAACCCCAGCACATTGCTCTACCGGCAAGTCAATCCCCAATGGATACGTAACGGTAAAGTTAACTCGCAAACATTCTTACCAACAAGAAAAAATGAAGGTCTCCTGTCGGCCTACGACGGCGATCAAATTACACCGGAGAAGTCTTGGAGGCATTTCACTAATCATCTAGGCTTCCAGTCGGCCGGTGTAGTAGCCGTTACTGTAGGAGAATGCCACGATCGGCAACTTCCAGTTAGATCGGACCCCTCACAGTTTCCTGAGCATGTCGTTGTAGATTTTACAGGGCTGAAAAAGAGCGCGATTGAACGAAGGGCTGATAGCCTCAAAACGTTTGCCAACGCCCGCGGCTGGCTATTTGGCCCGACGAGCTAGCCATGACAACCACTAGCCAAGAAACCGGTCCGGGCGTTTGCCCCACCCTCCACCCCCATCCCGTCTACAAGCCCTCCGGCGTCCCCTGGCTCGGCGACGTGCCGGAGCATTGGGACGTGAGGCGGGGCAAGGCGATGTTGCGGCCCGTTGATGTTCGCTCCGAGACAGGGGATGAGGAGTTGCTGACGGTCTCTGCCCATCGGGGTGTTGTTCCAAGGAAGTCTGCCAACGTAACTATGTTCAAGGCAGAATCATATGTTGGCTACAAGCTGTGTTGGCCAGGAGACCTGGTTATCAATAGTCTTTAGGGCGTGGGCGCACGGCTTGGGCGTTTCGCAGCACCACGGCATCGTTAGCTCAGCATATGGTGTCTATCGCCCATTGTCGAAAGCCCACGCTCGGTTCATCCATCTGCTAGTGCGTTCAGTCCCCTTCCAGTGGGAGTTGCAAGTCCGCTCCAAGGGCATATGGGTGTCGCGTCTTCAGTTGACCGACGAGGCATTTCTTGGAGCGCCGTTCCCCCTCCCCCCACTCCCCGAGCAGGCGGCCATCGTCCGCTACCTGGACTACGTGGACCGGCGCATCCGGCGGTACGTCGGCGCCAAGCGAAAGCTCATCGCCCTGCTGGAGGAGGAGAAGCAGGCCATTGTCAACCAGGCCGTCACCCGTGGCTTCGACCCCAACGTCCGCTTCAAGCCCTCCGGCGTCGAGTGGCTCGGAGACGTGCCGGAGCATTGGGAGGTGCGACGGCTGCGGACCGTTGCCGACATGCGTGTCAGCAACGTGGACAAGCACACTAGAGAAGATGAGGTTCCCGTTCGCCTCTGCAACTACGTCGATGTCTACAAGAACGACCGTATCACGTTGGCCATGCCTTTTATGGCAGCGACGGCCTCGCGGGACGAGATTGAGCGATTCCGGCTAGAGTCAGGTGATGTCCTCATCACCAAAGACTCCGAGACCTGGGACGACATTGGAGTCTCGGCCTTGGTAGCGGAGTCGGCCCATGACCTTCTCTCTGGCTACCATCTGGCCTTGCTCCGGCCAACGAACGAGATACTGGGGTCATATCTGGCCCGAACCTTGCAGAGCAAGGGGGTGGCCTACCAGTTTCACGTAAGGGCGAATGGCGTGACGCGATACGGCCTCACTCACAACGGCATTCAATCGGTTTGCCTACCACTGCCACCCCTCGCCGAACAAACCGTCATTGCCGCGTACCTGGACAAGGCCACCGCCACCATAGACGCCGCCATCGCCCGTGCCCGCCGCCAGGTCGAGCTGGTCCAGGAATACCGCACGCGCCTCATCGCCGACGTGGTTACGGGCAATCTGGACGTGCGCGAGGCGGCGGCCCAGTTGCCCGATGAAGCCGGCGAGGAGCATCCAATCGAAGAAGGCTATATGCTGACAGGTAGCCTGGACAATAACTCCTACATCTCCGACGAGTCGTTGGGAGAAGAACTAGCAATGGAAAGCGAGGTGACGGCATGACGGACTGGAGCAAGTGCCCGGCGGTGGAAAGCGTGCCCGGCAGGGTGAGCGGCAATTGGGTGTTCAAGGGCACACGTTTGCCGGTCTACGCTCTCTTCGAGAATCTGGCCGGGGGCGCTACCATCTACGACTTCATCGAATGGTTTGAAGGCGCAGAGGAATCAGACCTGAAGGCAGTGTTGGAGCATGTCGCCCAGGACCTCCGGGCCAAGGTAAGCCATGAGAATCTTGTTTGACAACGGGTCACCCAGGCCGTTGCGCCACCGGCTCTTCGGACACCAGGTCGAGACGGCCAGAGAACGCGGCTGGGGCACCTTAGCCAACGGCGTCCTGCTGAGCCAGGCCGAGGAAGCCGGTTTTGAAGTTCTGCTCACCACTGACCAAGGCATCCGATACCAACAAAATATGGCCAACCGGCAAATAGCCGTAGTCGTCCTGATGAACACTGCTTGGCCCCGCATTTCGCGGCGAGCGGAGGCTATCCGCAACGCCATCGAGGGGATGCAGCCCGGTGAAGTGCGGGAAGTCCACATCCCGATGAGAGGCGAGGCATAGCGTGACCACCGACACCAGCGAGAAGGGCCTTGAGCGCCTCATCTGCACCGCGCTCACGGGCGCGCCCTGCGACCCACCGCAGGGCGGCATTGTGCGCGAGCGGCCCGCCGGCTACGGCGCCGGCTGGATTTGCGAAGATTCGCAGGACTACGACCGGGAGTACTGCGTAGACCTGGCCCAGCTCTCCGCCTTCCTCCATGCCACCCAGCCCAACGCCGCCGAATCGCTGGGCCTCGGCCAGGACAGCCCGACGCGGCGCAAGTTCCTGGCCCGGCTGCAAGGGGAAATCACCCGGCGAGGGACCATTGACGTGCTCCGCAAGGGCGTCAAGCACGGGCCGCACCAGATCGACCTGCTCTACGGGACACCGTCGCCGGGGAACGAAAAGGCCAGGGTCCAGTACGGGCAGAACCGCTTCAGCGTGACGAGGCAGCTCCACTACAGCCGGGACCAGGCCCAGCTTGCCCTGGACCTGTGCCTGTTCATCAACGGCCTGCCCGTCGCCACCTTCGAGCTGAAGAACAGCCTGACCAAGCAGACGGTGGACGACGCCGTCGAGCAGTACAAGCGGGACCGACACCCCAGTGAGAAGCTCTTCGAGCTTGGCCGCTGCCTTGTCCACTTCGCCGTGGACGACCACGAGGTGAAGTTCTGCACGCACCTAAAAGGCAAGGCGTCGTGGTTCCTGCCCTTCAACAAGGGGTGGAATGACGGCAAAGGCAACCCGGCGAACCCCAACGGCCTCAAGACCGACTACCTGTGGAAGCAAGTCCTCACCCGCGACGGGCTCACCGACATCATCGAGAACTACGCTCAGATCGTGGAGACGAGGGACGACAAGACCGGACGCAAGAGGCGGGAGCAGATATGGCCTCGCTACCACCAGTTGGACGTGGTGCGCAGGCTGTTGGCCGACGCATCCGGTAGAGGAGTCGGCCCCAGGTATCTGGTCCAGCACTCGGCGGGCAGCGGCAAGTCCAACTCCATCGCGTGGCTGGCCCACCAGCTAATCGGGTTGGAGCAGGACGGCAAGGCGCTCTTCGATTCGGCCATCGTCGTCACGGACCGCAGGATATTGGACAAGCAGATACGGGACACCATCAAGCAGTTCGCCCAGGTCGGCTCCGTGGTGGGCCACGCCGAGGACTCCGGCCATCTCCGCACCCTGCTCCAGGATGGCAAGCGGATCGTCATCACCACCGTCCAGAAGTTCCCCTTCATCCTGGACGCCATCGGCAACGAGCACCGGGGGCGCAAGTTCGCCATCATCATTGACGAGGCCCATTCGAGCCAGGGAGGGCGCACGTCGGCATCTGTATCCATGGCGCTGGGAGAGGCCGGTTCAGAGGGTGAAGAAGAGACCACGGAAGACAAGATCAACCGGCTGATGGAGAGCAAGAAGCTGCTGCTCAACGCCAGCTACTTCGCCTTCACGGCCACCCCCAAGAACAAGACACTGGAGATCTTCGGCGACCCGTCGCCGGAGGGCGGGAACACCAGGCATCTCCCATTCCACGTCTACACCATGAAGCAGGCGATTCAGGAGGGGTTCATCATAGACGTGCTTGAGCACTACACGCCGGTGGACAGCTACTACCGGCTCGTCAAGACGGTGGAGGGAGACCCGGAGTTCGACACCAAGCGGGCCGGGAAGAAGCTGCGGCGCTACGTGGAGGACAACGAGCACGCCATCCGCCTCAAGGCGGAGATCATGGTGGACCACTTCCACGAGCAGGTGGCCGGCTTGCACAAAATTGGCGGGCAGGCGCGGGTCATGGTGGTCACGAGCAGCATCCAGCGGGCCATCAGCTACTTCTACGCCATCCGGGACTACCTGGCGGAGCGTAAGAGCCCCTACCGGGCCATCGCCGCCTTCTCCGGAGAGCACGAGTACGGCGGCGCGAAGGTCACGGAGGCATCCCTCAATGGCTTCTCGTCGAACCTGATCGCCGACAGGATTCAGGAAGACCCGTACCGCTTCCTGGTATGTGCCGACAAGTTCCAGACCGGCTACGACGAGCCTCTGCTGCACACGATGTACGTGGACAAGATCTTGTCTGGCGTCAAGGCTGTGCAAACGCTGTCGCGTCTCAACCGAGCGCACCCCAAGAAGCACGACACCTTCGTGCTGGATTTCAACAACGACGCCGACACGATCCAGGACGCCTTCGCCGACTACTACCGGACCACGGTCCTGGCGGAAGAGACCGACCCTGACAGGCTGCACGATCTCAAGGCGGCGCTTGATGGCTATCAGGTCTACGCCCCGGCGCAGTTGGACGAATTGGTGGAGCGGTACCTTTCGGGGGCCGACCGCGACCAACTCGACCCCATCCTGGACACCTGCGTCTCTGCCTATCGAGAGCAGCTGGACGAGGACGGTCAGGTGGACTTCAAGGGCAAGGCCAAGGCGTTCCTCCGGACTTACGGGTTCCTGGCCGCAATCCTGCCCTACGCCAACGCCGAGTGGGAGAAGCTCTCCATCTTCCTGACCTTCCTCGTTCCCAAGCTGCCTGCGCCCATCGAGGACGACTTGTCGAAGGGGATTCTGGAAGCCATCGACATGGACAGCTACCGGGTGGAGAAGCAGGCGGTGCGGGGCGTCCAGCTTCCCGACGAGGACGCCGAGATCGAGCCGGTATCCGCCAGCGGCGGCGGGCAGAAGCCGGAACCGGAGATGGAGCGGCTCTCCAACATCATCAGGGAGTTCAACAACCAGTTCGGCAACATCGAGTGGAAGAACCAGGACAAGATCGAGAGGGTGATCACCGAAGAGCTGCCCGCCAAGGTTGCCGGGGACCGGGCGTACCGGAACGCCATGGCCAACTCCGACCGGCAGAACGCCCGGATTGAGCACGACAAGGCCCTGGAACGCGCCATGACCGACTATGTGGCAGACCCAATCGAGCTGTTCAAGCAGTTCAGCGACAACGATTTGTTCCGCCGGTGGCTTTCCGAGATAGTCTTCGCCGCTACATACACCGAACCTGCCGCCACGACCAGCGCGTCAAGAAGTCTGGATGTCTGATAGAAGCTGGGGACTGCTAGTAGTCAGTCAAATCTGTTTTTGATGGTAGTTTAAAGAGTCTGAACCAAGGCGCTATACTGAGCAACAGACTGGGTTGAAGTGAGGTGGTGGTATGGTCAGGGAAAAGTACGGAGTCAGGTTGACGCCGGAGCAGCGGAACCAACTGGAACACTTGGTTCGGGCTGGTAAAAGTACCGCCCGGGTGACTATTCGGGCGCGGATACTGCTCAAGACCGATGCAGGTTGGTCTGCGCCCCGGGTGGCGCAAGCCTTGGATGTGGTCGAGGGCACGGTGTTCCGCGTCAAGCGCCGCTTTGCCGAAGCTGGGTTGGCTGGGGCGCTGCAAGACCGGGTCCAAGCGAACGGGTACCGGAAGCTGGAGGACCTGGGCGAAGCCCACCCCGTATCCAGTACGGGGCAGGCTCTGATTGCCTTGGCCTGTAGCCCAGCGCCGGAAGGACATGACCATTGGACCCTGCGCTTGCTGGCGGGCAAAGTGGTGGAGTTGGGGTTGGCGTCATCCTTGTCCCACGAGACGGTGCGCCAGCGGCTCAAAAAAACGTCCTTAAGCCGTGGCAGAAGCAGGAGTGGTGCATCCCCGAGGTAAGCGCCGACTTCGTGGCCCACATGGAGGACGTCCTGGATTTGTACGCCGAACCCTATGACCCGCAACGGCCGGTGGTCTGCTTTGATGAGACCTCCACCCAGTTGTTAGCCGAGACGCGGCCCTCTCTCCCTGCCGAGCCGGGGCGTCCGCTGCGTCGGGACTACGAGTACCGGCGGGAGGGAACCCGCAACCTGTTCGTGGCCTGTGAGCCCCTGGCTGGCTGGCGGCAGGTGGCGGTGACCGAACGGCGCACCATGCAGGACTTCGCCCACCAGATGCGCTGGCTGGTGGATGAGGCCTACCCGGAGGTCGAGGTGGTGCGGGTGGTGCTGGACAACCTGAACACCCATCGCCTCGCTTCGTTGTACGAGACCTTCCCCGCGCCGGAAGCCCGGCGGATAGCTAAACGGCTGGAGTTCCACTATACGCCCAAGCACGGCAGTTGGCTGAACATGGCGGAGATCGAGTTCAGCGTGCTATCCCGCTCCTGTCTGAAGCAGCGGCTCCCCGACGCAGAATCGCTCCAACGGGAAGTCGGGGCCTCGGTGCAGGAGCGAAACGAGGCGCGGGTCACCATCAACTGGCGGTTCAAGACTCAGGATGCCCGAACCAAATTACACCGCCTCTATCCCTTCGATCCCAAACATGACTGACTACTAGTGAAGATTCGATTGGAAGTCGACGGTCAGACCATCGAATAACGCGGGAGCCTCAACCCCAATCCCGTACGACGGGCAATGCTCTCCGCAATAATGAGCCTCCGTGGGGTTAATTCGCCGGGGCTTATTCTATCCCATAGGTTGACAGTGGCAATCCCTGTTGCTACCGTGTGAGTAGGTTGCCAGACCTTCTATCCCAGCATAGGCGTCTCACCAGCCGAGGATGTGGCATTATGCTCTCTTGCGGCCTATGCTGAAGATGGCACCCGGCAACCACCACACCCCGTACCGGAAGAGAGCGCCTGTATGCGAACCCTGACATATCTGTTCATCGGCATTATCGTACTCATAAGCGGGTTGGCCTGCGCTGCTGAAGAGGAACCCGATGTAATTCCGTCCGCTGCCACACCCTCACCAACCGGTGCTTCCACGCCAACAGCTACCCCTATATTGGCACTTGCTCCAACGGCAACTCCAGAGCAAAACGCTACTCCTACGTCTGTACCTCCGACAGCCTCACTAGAGCCTACATCTACCTCGGAGCCTGCCGGAACGCCTACTCCAACTCTTACACCAGAGCCTACTCTGCAATCTACTCCCAGGCCAACGGCTACTCCTACGTCTGTACCTCCGATAGCCACACTAGTACCATTTCCAGATAGATTTACAAGGATATGAGAAGGCAGCCATACTTGGGTATGATCTTTCTGTGAGGGAGTATCCAGACATGGCTGCCATCAAGTATAAAGTCAAGCTGGCTGAATCCGAACGATTCCGTCTCAATGAGGTTTCCCACCGGGGCAAGCCGTCAGTCCGCACCGTCAAGCGGGCGCTGGCGCTGCTCAAAGCGGATGAAGGACTTCGGGACGCTGAGATAGCCGGTGTGCTTTTGATCAATGCCGCCACCGTTGCCAGAGTGCGGAAGCGGTACGTCGAGGAAGGAGTTGAGGCCGCCATCAATGACAAGCCAAGGCCGGGCCGGGAGCGCAAGTTGGACGGCAAGCAGCAAGCGCACCCCGTATCCAGTACGGGGCAGGCTCTGGTTGCCATCGCGTGCAGCAGTCCACCCGAAGGACATGTGAGCTGGACGCTCCATCTGCTGGCGGACAAGGTGGTGGAGCTGGAGTTGGCCGGGAGCATCTCCCTTGAGACGGTGCGCCAGATACTCAAAAAAACGAACTCAAGCCGTGGAAGAAGAAAGAGTGGTGCATCCCCAAGGTGAGCGGGGAGTTCGTCGCCCGGATGGAGGATGTGGTGGACCTTTATCACGAAGAGTACGACCGGGAGCGTCCGGTGGCGTGTTTCGACGAGACCTCCAAGCAGTTGCTCGGGGACGTGAGGCCGCCCGTCAAAGCCAAGCCCGGACGGGTGGAGCGCTATGACACCGAGTACCAGCGAAACGGGACCCGGAACCTGTTCATGTTCTGTGAACCGAAGGGTGGGTGGAGGCACGTCGAGGTGACCGAGCGCCGGACTGCCGTGGACTTCGCGCACCGGATGAAGTGGTTGGTGGACGAGGCATATCCTGACGCCACAGTGATCAGGCTGGTGCTGGACAATCTCAACACCCACAAGCCCGGCTCGCTCTACGAGGCATTTGGAGCGTCCGAGGCGCGCCGCATAGCCAAACGCCTGGAGTTTCACCACACACCCAATCACGGAAGCTGGCTGAACATGGCCGAGATCGAGTTGAGCGTCTTCAGCAGGCAGTGTCTGGACCGCCGGACCGGCGATGAAGCGTTGCTGAGACGGGAGGTCGCGGCGCTCGAACGCGAGCGCAACGAGGCCGCCGCCATCATAGACTGGCGGTTCTCCACCCAGAGCCTGCCCTCGGCCACGACCGGGGGACGCTCGCAGCAAGCTCAAACATGTATATCCAATAGAATTAAATTGAAACGGTACTAGAAACAGCGCGACAGTATATGAAGGCGCGAGTGGCAGTCAAAGTGGACCGTCTCTGGAGGCCCGATGATTCCACGGCTTAGCATTGTCGCTAACTGGGTTCCACGGCCTCAATGCGGCCGAGGGATTTCAGCGCCCAACTAACTTGCGGGTAGCGCTGTTGCTCTGCTTCTTCAATCCGCCGCCGCCGCTCCTCTGCCAGATTCGAGGAACCCCCTTCATCTCGTCGGAGATTGGCCTCCCATGCGGGCAATATCTGACGCTGACTCTCGGTTCCGCTCTCCTGAATGCGGGCTAGTGTGGCTCGCGTAGCCTCGACCTTGTCCATGGCAGCGCGCTCTTTGTAATCGTAGAAACCCACAAGTCGCGAAATCTCGCGTTCGATGCGCCCTGCGGCCTCAGCCTCAGCCTCACTTTGTAGTGCTTGTTGCCTGGTACTGGCATAATTGCTGGCCTGAGGCTCGATTTGGTCTAGATTATCCGGAATCTGCTCCCAGCTGATGCTTTCTTCTTTGTCAAAGCGGAAGGCCCGTTGCACTAGCAATCGTCCCCTCTCCCGGCTCACTTCACCGGCATCGCTAACGAATACTGCTTCCAAGTGTTCGGTGTCACGTATGCCGGAGGTGGTGAACTGGTACTGGAACAGCCATCCCTTCGTGGCCGGCAAATCTCCATCCGCAACGAGCACCCGAGTGCCCGTGGCCCCTTCATATTCCTCGCCAAGCACTTGGTTGACGATGGTGTCGACGACTTTGTGGCCGAAGACCATAAACTCAACGTCCTCGGCATCCGCCCGTCGGTCCGGGCGTAGCACGGCTTTCATACGCGGCCCGCCGACAAAAAGCTGCCTTCGATAGTCCTCGAGAAAATCGCCGTGAAAGGTTAACTCGTAGGTATCGCCTGATTTTTTTATGTAGGTGTTCACGTCGGCGAGGAGTTGCCCGATGAATGCTTCGAAGTTGTCGTTGTCCACCGGCGAGGTTTGACCTGAAATACGCTCGGCAATCTCCCGCCGAAAAGACTTAGTGTCCATAATGAAGTCGCCCAGCAGTTCTCCAGCCTCTCTCGATGCGCGGACTTTCTCTTCGGTCTGACGGTCGAAATCGGCAAGGACCGCTTCCAGATTGTCCTTAGCGGCCCTCATTATTTTCTGAATGTCACTTTCTATGTTCTCTGCGTCTCCTAGGATAGGGTCGAGTCCTCCTACTGTCTCTTCGAACATTCTGATGCGGTTTTCCAGGATGTCCAACACCCGCTCTTCAATCGTGTCCTTCACCCATAGATTAAAAATGCTGATCGGCTGGGTCTGGCCTATGCGGTCAACCCGTCCGATGCGTTGCTCGACTTTCATCGGGTTCCAGGGCAGGTCGTAGTTGACCAGCAAGTGGCAGAACTGCAGATTTCGTCCCTCGCCGCCCGCTTCCGTGCAGATAAGCACTTGGGAACCCGAGTTTTTCTTGAACTGCTCTATGGCGCGGTCTTTCGCACCCGGGTTCATTGCCCCGTGGAACACATTGACGTCCCAGCCTCGTCCAGTGAACAGTTCTTCCAGATGGCGCTGAGTCTCGCGGAACTGGGTGAACACAATCACCTTCTCATTCGGCTGCTCATGGAACAAGTCGTTCAGCCGATCTACAAGCACACGCGCCTTGGAGTCGGTTTCGCCGACGGCGTTCAGGGCTCCTATGGCATTGTCTAAGAATAGTAGTTCTTCCGCCGCTCTATCGGCGATAGTGGTGCCCATCTCCACAACATCGCTGGCATTCAAGTCGTCGTCCAGCATCTCCTCCATGTCATCCTGAGATGCGTTACCGGCAGCCGATATGGCCTGGACTTTCTCCCTGCGCCTGCGAAGTGACTGTCGGATAGCAGCGATGCTGGAAGCCGCCAGTTTCTGGAATATGACCATTAGGAACCCGATAGCGTTGGCGTTGGTGTCCGAGGCAAACTGGTAACCGAAACGAACGTAGTCTTCGACTGCTTGGAGTGCAATGCGTTCCTCCGGCGACAAGTCGACCTCCCAGCGGAAGGCGGTGCGGGGCATAAAGCCGCCTACCAGCGCCTTTCGATTTCGTATTAGAACTTCGCTGAGACGATGCTTGTCCGCCAGCATATCGGCAATTTCCTGCAATTCATCTTGACCGGCGGACAGGCGTCCGCACACTTCCCGGGCGTCCATCTCCAACCACGCGGCAACATGTCCTACGGTCTGAGCGGTTTCCTCTTCGTCCTGGCCAGGAATAGGAAACACACGGTGACTAAGAGCCTATCCTAATAACCCGGCGGCTCTGAGAGCGATAAGGGCACAGGCGAAATGAAGAAAGGCTATGTAGTTGGTGGGAGACTTGTCCCAGCGGACCAAAATGCGCCGGAAGCGGTTCATCCAGCTGTGGGTGCGTTCCACCACCCAGCGCCGGGCTTTGAAGCCGGCCTCTTTCTTGATGGCCTGAGCCTCTTCCCCACGGCTGCGTATGTGGGCCGTGAAGCCAAACTCGTCCACGGTCCGGCGCACCTCATCAAAGTCGTAGCCCTTGTCCAAGCACAGACCCTGGGGATGCTCCGGGCTGGGCGCGGGGCGTGGCACGGGGAGGCTGTCCACCGTGGCCCGCACCAGCTTCATATCGTGGCGGTTGGCCCCGTCCACTGCCAGCCCCACCGGAATGCCCCCGGCTTCGGTCAAGAGACTGCGTTTGACCCCGCTCTTACCCCGGTCCGTGGGGTTGGGACCGGTTTTTCCCCCCGCCCAAGGGGGATTTGGTCAAGGCCCCGTCCATGCTCAGCCAACTCCAGTCCAAACCCTTCAATTCGTCATAGCGTTCCAGCCCAGTCCGCCATAGCTCCAGGAACACCCCGGCGGCGGCCCATTCCTGAAAGCGCAGGTGGGCGGTGGAGCCGGAGCAAATGCCGGTGGCATCCAAGGACTTCCACTGGCAACCGGTGCGAAGCACGTAGAAGATACCGTTGGCGCAGGTCCGGTCCGGGACCCGGGGGCGGCCTCCGCCCAAGGGATGGGTATTCACCCGCTGGGGAAGGAGTGGAGCCAGTGCCTCCCACAGTTCGTCGGATACTTGGAAGGAGCCGGTGGTGGGGTTGGTCGGAGAGGCTGGGCCGGCGCGGGGTGGTCGAGGCGGCTTGGGTTCTTTCGCTTTCGTCATTCCCCAAGTTTAGCCGCTCCTCTGCCTCCTTCCTCATTCACTACTCAGCGGGTTTCACCGGTTTTTAGGATAGGCTCTAAGACTCTCAACCAGCCGGGAAAGACCGGGCGTTGCCCTCCGGTGCTGCTCAAAATCCTCCTCCGACGGGAATAAGGTTGGGTCCAATATCTCCACCAGTGAGTACAGTTCATGCGTATTGAGCTGCATCGGCGTTGCAGTGAGAAAGAGCATCATGCGCTGTGGATGCTCCTCCGGCGCAAGGTCTCTGACCAGCCGGTACAACGCCGTAGTGGTACCGTCAGGGTAGCTACGCGCGTGATGGGCCTCGTCCAAGATAATCAAATCCCAGTAGGCTTCGGTGCACAAGTCCCTCCACTTTCGGTTGCTTGCCCACCTCGACGAGCACAGTAAACTGGGGTAATCCGGATGGGCAAAAGGATTTCCATGATATCCGTTGGCTTGAAGACTGTTGACAGTGGCGGTGTTCAGCACCGCGAAAGGCTCATTGAACTTCGTCCTCATTTCGAACTGCCACTGGCGTACCAAGTTAGGTGGAACAATGGCCAGGACTCGTTGAGCGCCGCCTCTAGCTCGCAATTCCTTGAGCGCCATTCCGGCCTCAATAGTCTTTCCAAGGCCTACTTCGTCGCAAAGAAGAAAGCGGTGTGGATAGTTGGAAATCACCTTGTGAACCACTGACACCTGATGGGGCTGTATGTCTACCTGCGACTGCCCCAATGAGACAAGGTCGTCCTGCAAGTTTTGCATCCGGTATTGCTGAGCGACCTGACGGAGCAAATACCGTTTCGTGGAACCGATTTCGGCAGCGCGGAATCGTTCCAGTGGGTCTGTCATGGCCATTGGACGCAAGTCCGCTTCGGGCACGTTGGCAGTACTCGCCGTTCCTGTGGAGGAGAAGATTTGACATCGCCAAGTGGGCGTTGCCGAGGCCACCGGGCTCAACACGGCGACATTTTGCCCAGTGGACTTCCGCTGAACGGGCCTGCCAATAAAGTCAACCCTTGATAGTGGAGGGTCCGAGGCCGAGAAGTCAGGAGGGTGGTCTGCGTCATCCCAGTGCACGTGAATCATCTGCCCGTCGTTGGCGGCGATTACCCCGTATGCTTTTACGTGATCCCATTGAACGAGAGCACCAGGAACTAAGGACTGCTGCTGGTCGGATGCCAAGACGTTATCCCTCCATAGCTTTGTCTGATCCCACACTAATATATGCGGTGTTAATTCAGTCTGTCAACGACGCCGTAGCCTGGCTGCATTATATCCGGTATTTCCCATATTGGCAGTCTTCAGGCTCAAAGGGCAGTCCAAACGAGATGCTAGGGCGTGTTTGCAAACCCAAGCAGTGGGGATAAAATGAGTTGGATAAGTAGATAAGGAGGTGAGGGGTGTGGGACAAGGGGACTTGACCGACCAGCAGTGGCGGCGAATAGAGCCTTTATTGCCAGCGCAGAAACCAAGGACTGGACGACATGGGAAGGACCATCGCACGATCATCAATGGCATCTTGTGGGTGTTGCGCACCGGCGCTCCCTGGCGGGACCTGCCCGAGGGATATGGCCCCTGGCCTACGGCAGCCGGTCGTTTCTACCGTTGGAGAGAGCAAGGTTTGTGGCAATGTCTCCTAGCTGGGCTTCAAGAGGAGGCTGATAGTATTGGGGAGTTGGAGTGGGAAGTCCACTATGGCGATGGGACCATCATCCGAGCCCATCAACACGCCGCTGGCGCAAAAAAGGGGGAGGAGACCAGGCATTAGGCCGCTCCCAAGGGGGCTTTGGAACCAAGGTTCACCTACGGGTAGAAGGTTCTGGTAAGCCTATGGCCTTCGTGCTGCCCCCCGGACAGCAGCATGAGGCCAGCGTGTTCGAGGAATTGATGACCCTTGGAGCAGTGAAAAGACCAGGGAGTGGCCATCCCCGGGTAAGACCCCAGCGGGTCTGTGGTGACAAGGGGTACAGCAGCCGGAAGATTCGCACATACCTTCGTCGGCGGGGGACCAGTTACACCATACCCAGAAAGAGGAATGAAAGGCGCACTGGACCTTTCGACAAAGCCCGGTATCGTCTTCGTAATCTGGTAGAGCGGGCCATCAACCGGCTGAAGCAGTTCCGGAGGACCGCCGCCAGATACGAAAAGAGGGCTGACAACTATCTGGCGATGCTACAAATCGGGTCAATTCTACTTTGGTTATAGTTTGCAAACACACCCTAGGCCTACACCGCCAGCGTGAACCTGAGCACGAAGGTTCTCGATTTTGCCAGTTTGGTGGACCCTGCGGCCTGCCGACGGAACAACGCCCACGTCATCTCGGAGCAGGGGAAGCCGCCGCCGGACTTCGTGCTGGAAATAGCCTCTCTGCCCACCGGGCGCATAGACGTGATGGAGAAGCGTCGGGATTACGCCGCTCTGGGCTTGGGGAATACTGACAGTTCGACGAGACGGACCGGTAACGGGAAGCGGCTGGCCAGGGAGTGGCTGATGGAGGGCGAGTACGTCGCCGTAGACATCGAGAAACTCCCCGACGAGAACTTGCAGGGATACAGCCCAGTGCTGAACCTGCACATCCGTTGGGAGGGTGGCGAGTTGCACTTCCACGAACCAGCCATGGGCTGCCGCATAGCCACCTTTATCTATGCCGCGGTAGACGTCTCACCCCCGCATCTTCCCAAGTGCTGCCACCACGAAGTCCGGTTCAGAGGCACCCTCGCCCACCTATAGGCGATTCCATTCCCAGCATCACGGCCCCATCTACCTGGGGGGGAGCATCGCCTATTCGTCAGTTGCACGGGTTGGCACGGCGTGGATTCGATGAATTAGCTTGTTGGCGGCGGTGCTGGCGGCGTTCAGATGCGCCAAGTGCGAGTTCTGCTCCTCACGCAACCGGTTGAGTTCGTCGCGCTGTTGGACAATCTGTTCCAGCGGGTCATCCAACACTTCCCTCATAATCGTCTTCCACTGGATGGTGAACTTGTCCCTGATTTCAATACTGACGCTCACGAATTGTGCGCGAATGTCCTGCCGTATTCTCTGCATTTCCCGGCTGCGTTTGTCTTCCTGGTGGTCGGCATACGCTTGGGCGCCGACAGAAAGAACGGCCCCGACTATGGTAAGGAACGGGGCGGCGCGTCCGATGAAGCTGGCCATTCTGACGGCTTCCCAGGGTCGGAATGAATGGCCCAGGAAGTGGCCCACATTGAGTATCGCGCCATGGGCGGTACTACCCGAATATTGAGCAAGTCCTGACGCCCCCCGCGCCACTGCCCCGGAATTGAAGGCCAAACCGCGAGCCAGACCTCCCAATTTGGCCGCCCCGGAAGCTGCCCCATGAATAGCGGGTCCCAAATCACGCCCCTGCATCCGGGCGTTGATGGCGTCGAAAGTATCCCTATGCAAGCTAGTGGCCTGCAGGTCCTCCAAGCGCTGCCCCAAGGTGGGCAGCATTTCAGCAGCCAGTTGCTCGGTCTTGGCCACGATTTGCCTGGTGAGTTCCTCAACCCGGCTTTGCGCTTCCAATTCAGCGCTTTCCATCTGGTCCTGCTTGATGTCCGAGTAGAAATGCTCGGCTAGGTCTGCGCCGACGGCTCGTATTTGGTCCGTGCCCTGCGCGATAACAGTG
The DNA here is from genome assembly GCA_965197405.1 of Dehalococcoidia bacterium. Taxonomy (GTDB): domain Bacteria; phylum Chloroflexota; class Dehalococcoidia; order Lucifugimonadales; family JAGWBF01. The sequence goes on from OZ240206.1 coordinate 1,472,787, forward strand.
CTGACCGCCAAATGCAACTGCTGCCTCGTTTCGTTGATGGCGCGAATATTCTGGTTGTAGATCAGCAGCAGCGCGTCAGCGTCAGGGTCATCGGTGGGTTCCATTTGGATGGCGGTTTGCAAAACCTCGTCAATGGCGTAGAGAGCGGTGGTGTGGCGGGCGTTCAGCCCCTTTTCAGCTACCAAGGCGTTGAGGTTGTCGATCAACTCGTTGAGGTTGCCTTGCCGCATGAGCATTTCCCGGAACTCCGGGTCGGTTTCCTCACTGGCTTCCAGCGCGCTGGCAGCGTCAGTGAAGGTGATGCGGAGGTCTTCCGGGGTAAAGGGCTGCAACGGTTCCCGCAGGTCTTCGGTAATCACGGCCCTACTTTCAGGCGTGTTGCCGATGGCGTGGCGCCCTATTTTGTTGACTACGAGAATAGTCTCGTGCCCCTTCTCCCGGTCGATGGTCAGTTTGCGGTAGTACTCGGCAATATGGTTGTCGAACAGCTCGTTGGTGATGACGAAGACCATCAAGTCGGATTTGCTGATGGCGGAATAAGCGGTGTGATCGTGGTCTGGACGAAGGGAGGTATGGATCCCGGGGGTGTCAATGACTGTCACGTCACGCCAGGCGTAATGTTGGGTTGTCTCGGTGGTGATGCCGGCGCCGGTGGCGATGTCGTCGCGCCCGGTGAGCGCTTTGATGATGGTGGACTTGCCGGCGCTGTATTGGCCGGCGAAGGCCAGGCTTATGGGGGCGTTGGCGTTGTTGCCCACGTCGGGCAACTTCTCAGCCAGGAGGACAACGGATTCCGTGCGGGATTCGGTGATGGCACGACGAGCCTGATTGAGGACGGCCTCAGTCTCCTGCGCCCACAGGTGAGTTTGAAGTTGGGTCATAACGCTATTCTCCGATGCCGTTAGTGATGTGGTATCCGGTGAGCTGGCTGGCCAGCCGGATTTCGACCTGCGCTTCACGGTTGTCTGGGTCGAACTGCATGCGGGCGGTCTTTGAGGCATCGTCAATGCCAATAGGCCCATCCCGGCGTCGACGGTCAACCAACTCTTCGACAATTTGCCGCGTGTCTAACCCGTCGGGTATCTGAACCACGGATTCGTTGAACAGATCCCCCATTGCTGCCACGGTGGAATCGGGCAACGGGAAGCCGTTAGTGGTCAGGACCATACCCTGGCCTGGGATTCGGGCGACCCTGACGACGTGTGAAATTGCGTCGTGATGGCCGAGGTGACCAAGAGCCAGTTCGATGGTTTGCCGGTTGATGTCCAACAGGCTGTCACGCTGACTCCAAGCAGTTTCTCGCATGAAGATAGCAGCCTGCCCGTATTGTTGCGTTAGGGCATTTAGCTGCCCAATTGCTTCGTTGAGACGTTGCCCGGAGAATTCATCCAGCCATTGCTGCATATTGGCGCGGATCTGTTTTTCAATGTCTTCCAGGTCCTTGCTGACCTCTGAGGTTATTTTGGCGATTGCTTCACGCCGCTTCTGGTCGCGGCTCTTGAAACGTCGGCCTACCAAAAAACTGGCCGTATTCAGTGCGGCCAATGCCGCAAGAGAAGCTGCGGCTACCCACCCGACAGGGTTCCAGAAGTTCGTGAAGGCCGCTATTCCCAGACCCACTGTCGCGGTTCCGGATATCCCGACCGTGCTCCAGTTCCACATACGGCGGGAATCTCGAAGCGGGCCAGTTTTGAGAGAAACAGTCTGGAATTGCAGGTCAATCAGCCTGATTTCCTCCTGTATCTCCTCGGTTAGAGTTTTGAAGTATTCATTGCACGCATGGGCCAGCATCTCCTGTGTTTCCCGCATCTTCCGTTCTATGTTGGCTGCCTGAACACGCGAATTCCACTTGTCGGTCAACTGTCTGTCCTCGCAGTGCTCTTCGGCGAATGCCGGTATTTGACGGCGCAGGCTGCCGACGGTCTCCTGAATCAGCCGGTCAAATTTCTGGTTGGCGTCGCGGGAGAAGGATTCGCGCCTGGCGCGGAGTTCCTGCGTCCGGTCGGAGAGGCGGCGACGTAGTTGTGCGGAGAGTTCCGCGCTCTTCAGCATCGCCTCGGCGGTATGCCATTCTGTTGAAGCGGCGGAATCCAGGAAACTGCGCATCCGCAGAAACGTGCCATTGGTGGCGACCTCGTCAAGGATACGATCTTCCACATCCAAGAATCGGCTGGCCCTGTCAAGGTCGTCTCGCCAGGGTTTGCCCTTATTTTCCGCACGGTCGGCGAGATACTTTGCCAGGAGATGGACATGGACCAGTTCCAGTGTCCGGCCCGGAGTGTGCAGGTTTGCCATTTCGTCAAACGTATGACTGAGTTGTTCCAGGTGCTTAGGGTCAAAATGCCTATGCCAGTGGTCGCGGATGAACCGGCGGATGGCCACCTCGTCACCAAGATGTTCCTTGACGTTGCAGATGCCCAGCACGTGGCGGCCCCGCTGCCGGAGGCTGGCCAGATGCTCGGCTTCGGCCGGCTGCGGAGCGTCGTCGGTCATCAGAAACAGCACCAAGTCGGCCTGGTCAGCCGCCTTGTAAGCCGTATCCTCATCCACCTCTCCCTCAAACGCCGCGATTCCGGGAACGTCGGTAACGGTTAGGCCCTGCCACTCATACCTCCGCACGTCCCGGGTGGTCCTCTGGGCCCCTTGGCCGATGGATTCGCCGTCGCCCTTGACTAGAATCTCCATCAGCGTGGACTTGCCGGACATGGTACGCCCAAAAAGGGTGATATTGAAGGTACCCAACTGCTGAAGCTTCTCCTCGATCTCTTCGCGCAGCCCATCATGGTGTACCTTGAGTTCCTGGATTGCGTGGTCCAAGCTGTCCAGTATCTTCTCTATCCCCTGCCCCGTTCTTGCGGCACGGTTAGCACGGGATACTCGGTCTTGGGTCTGTTGAATTACGGCGAGGGTTTTTTCCAGGTGTTCAGCCGCCCTTTGGTAGCCCTCCCTGGCAGCCTCACCGCAACCAGCCAGGGCGATTTCCAGGCGTTCGGAGACGTTGCGCCGGCGCTTTTCCTTTTCAATAAAGGTGGCCTCATCAAGCAACCGATGACCGTCATCCAGCAGAACCAGGAGTTCGGCTATCGTGAATTGGTTAGCGGTACTCATAACAATGCCATCACTATGGCAACCGCGGCTGCGGCAGCGCTGACCACAGAAGCTCCGATGAGAATGCGGGAAAACTTGGTCCATGTGGTGTTGATACCGGCAATGGCGGCATCAGTGTGGCGCTGGTGTTCAACGTTGAGGCTGCTGGCAGCCTCAGCCATGGCGGTCTTGTTAGCGTTGGCGCCGGCTTCCAGCGCGTTTTCCAGTTCTGCGTTTAGTTCAGCCAATGTCCGCCTGCGGAGTTGCTCAAACTCGTCGCGCTGTTCCTTCCGCTCGCGTCGGTTGGCGGAAAGTGAGGTTTCCAAGGCAGATTCGTACTCTCGGGAAAGCGCCCGCCTGCGCTCGTCGGCGGCACGCTGATGTTCGTCCTGCAAGCGCGTCAGGTTCTCCACCGCTCGCTGATAGTCCTGGTGCAAGCGGCTCCGTTCTTCGGCAAGTTGCTCTTGGGCAGCCGCAACCGCATCCCGCATCGTTTCCAGCAGCGTTTCGCAAACCGCGCGGTCGCGAGCGATTGCGGCAGTCAATTGTTCCGCCTGGCGCTGGTGCTGTTCCTCCATTCGGGTCAGATTGGAGGCGGCCTCCCGGTGAATAGCCTCGGTAGCGATCCTGAACTGGTCCAGAATTTCGGCCTTGCTGGCTTCCAACAGTTGGACACCAGCGGCAAAAGAGTCTTGGGATGCTTCTTCCAGTGCGGCTTTGGCTTGTTGGATGGACCGCTCGACCTGTTCTTGCGCCGGGGCATTGAGATCGTCGTGCTGTTTGATGTGCAACCCCAGGGTTTGGGATTGCTGGGCTACCTCCTGGGCAACTCTGGATAGCAATTCGTCAGCGCTGCCGTTGTCGGAGTGTGTCGTCATGGTTGCCTCCAAGAGGGGGCCTGTGGGTAAGGACGCATCATTTCGGAACAATACATGAGCGGCGAGTTCCTTGAACTGGGTCGAGTGCGCAGCTTTAAATCCGATAGTGGCAACTTCCATCCGGGTGATGATGATGGAGTGCCTATAAGCCCAATGATATCAGTCCCTGCAGGGCATCTCTATTGAGCATGGATGTATTCTATGTGGGCAGATGAGACCATTCAACAGCCGTAAGGTACCTGTCGCAGGCGATCCCACCTTGCTCGATAGGCAAAGATTCTCTGTGTGGCGAGCGACTGCCTCGTCATGCACTACCGGGAGGATACCCCAGGGCAATCGCATTTTATTGGGAGATGATTTTGAGGAGGTAATCATAGTCCCAGCCGGCCTTCTTGCGCTTGGCCTTGATACCGACTTTGGCGCTGGTATCTCGTTTGAGCAGGTTCAGCACGAGGTGTCTGACTACAGCCAGGTTCTGATCGGCATGCCCTGTCCTGACCCGGCTCCGGTCCTCATCGAAGGCCATATCAAGGACCCAGTGGAGGCTGTTCTCAATACCCCAGTGGGCCCGTGCCGCCTTCAAGAGCGGCGACGCTTCGGCCGGGTAGCTGCAAATGTAGTAACGGGTGTCTTCAGGCCGCCCGGAGTCCGCTTCTCGTTGGTAGCTAACCTTGGCTACACTACGCAGACCGGCCCACTGCCCGCCTGGGTCCACGTATGAGAGTTCTGCCGGGTCGGTTATCACCCAGCACTTTCTGCGCTCCAGCCTGCCGTGCCCATTGCTGACCTGTTCATGGTATGCCACCCCGCCATAGCCCTCCCGCTCCGCACAGGCGAACACGTCCTTGATGTTCTGATGCAACTCCCCTTGGTTGGACTTGACGCTCAACAGATAGTCCGAGCCGCCGTCCACTATCTGGCGGGCGATGTTCTTCTGGCAGCCCATGGCGTCTATAGTGATCAAACATCCCTTTAACTCCAGCAACGAAAGGAGTTCGGGAATCGCGGTGATTTCGTTGGAATGGGCCGATGTGCGGGTCTGGCCCAATACCAAGTGGTTCTCCGAGGCCCAGGCGCTCACCATATGCAGGGGTGTCTTGCCTCGGCCCCGGTCATGGCATCCCCGGAGAGTCTTGCCGTCGATGGCCACCACTTCACCCTGGGTCAGTTCCCTTACCTGGTCCACCCAAGCGGTGAAGCACTCGGCGAACCGCTCCGGGTCCAAGAGGCCGAAGACACGCCCGAAGGTGTCGTGGGAAGGAATGCCGTTAGGTAGCCTCAGAAACCCGGCGAACCAGTCACGCTTGGCTTTGCCGAACTCCTCTATCTCGACCCAGTTGTCGGCGCCGCAGACCACGGCGCAAAGTGTAATGACGATGATGTCCAGGAGTTCATGGCGCTTGACCCGGTCAACTCTCGGGTCTTCCAGGTCTCCGAAGTGCTTCACAATGGGTTCAGGTCCAATCGCTTCTGCCATTCCCAGCCTCCCATCCGGTCTCTTCAGCCTTAAGTTTAACCCATTTCTTATACTTATTTGAAATGCGATTGCCCTGTCGTAAGACCTACCCCCAGGACTGGCCTGCTTACAACGCCGCGCAGACCTCTGAGAAACCCACCTTCATGTTGCTCCTGGCTGACTTGTGTGCAGGCATTCCCCAGCCCGAGTACGCCTTTGGGCGACCACGCCTTCCTCTGGCTGACATGGTGTACACCGGAGCCACGAAGGTCTACTCTGGCTTCTCTGCCCGCCGCTTCGATAGTGACGTGAGAGATGCCCACCAGAAGGGTTACATAGACGTGGCACCCTAGTTCAACTCGGTGAACCGCTACATCGCGGACCCTGGCTTGACCCCAATTATCACGGACCTTATCGAACAGAGCGCAGCACCGCTCAACGTCGTGGAATCCCAGTCCGCCGCCGATAGCTCTGGCTTCTCTACCTGCCGGTTCGACCGATGGTTTGACCAGAAGTGGGGCAGGGAGAAGTCTCAACGCAAGTGGCTCAAGGCCCACATCGTTACCGGCACCAAAACCAATATCATCACCTCGGTTGAGATCACTCCAAGTAACATCCACGACTCCCCGATGCTTCCTGCGTTGCTGGATAGCACGGCCAAGCGGTTCACTATGGCCGAAGTATCGGCTGACAAAGCCTATCTCTCGGATGCCAACCTGCGCTATATCGAAGGGCATAGAACGTATCCCTATATTCCTTTCAAGTCCAATACCACAGGCCAGGGTTCCCTGATGTGGAGACGCCTTCATGCCTACTTCACCCTGAACGAAGAAGCGTTCAATGCCCACTACCACCGCCGGTCCAACGTGGAGACGACCTTCTCGATGGTGAAGGGCAAGTTTGGCGACTCCGTGCGATCCAAGTCCGAAGCCGGCCCAGGGTCTTTTAATTGTGGGGAGGTAGGCCGATTAGCAGCAGTGTCTCCCAGGGCTTCCAGCCGTAGTGTCGCAGGGCTGCCGATATGTTTTTAACTCCGTTCAGCCTCAACATGCCTATTACCAAGTTGCGCAGCGCCGCCAGCAGTTGCGGTGCCGACTCCGTTCGCACCTGGCTTTGACCCTCGCCAAAGACCACGTCCCGCACCCAGTGCAGCCGGTTTTCAATGCCCCGGTGCCCACGCCATATCCCCAGCAGCCGGGCGGCATCCACCCGCTCCACCGTCTCCCTGCCCTTGTGCCTCCTGGTTCGTTCCATGCAGCAGACCTGTCCCAGACCGGGCCAGTCCAGGTATTCGTTCAGAACTGCCGATGCCCGCAACCGTCGCCTTTCCCATCGGTCTCCCCGTCGGCCCTCCTGACACGCCTCGGCAAAGCTCTCTCCCCAGGGCGGCTGCTCAAAGAGGAGACTCACCGCCTCCCTCATCCCAGGCTGATTGTCCTTCAGTGCCCAGAAATAGTCCCCGCCCTGTTCCAGCACTCTCAGGCTCAACTCCCGCTGCGCGTAGAGGGCGTCCCCGGTAACCACCTTCCCCTTCAACTCCAGTCGGGCCAGCAGGCTGGAGGCCAACCCCAGTTCACTCTCCTTGCGCTCCCCCCTGACCCCCCTTTTGTCCCAGTACCAGGCCGCTCTCCCCAGCATATGCCGCCACCAGCCTCACCCCGGGCAATTCCCTGCCGTGTATTCCCCGTAGGGCCTTGCCGTCTATGGCAATGACGGCCTCGCCCTCTCCCAAACACTCTTGGGCCCAGCGCCCCAGGGCCGACTCGAAATCATCCACGTCCATCCGGCGAAATACGTGATGCAAGATGGCCACGCAGGGAGTCTGCTCTCGGCTGAATCCCAGCGACCGGGTCAACTGGGGGTGTTCTCGGCCCCACTGGGCAATGGCGTACAGGCTCCTGGCGCCGCCCAGCATGGCGCAAACTGCCAAGGCCAGAACTGCCCCCAAGGGGTGCCGCACTCCCTTGGGCTTCCTGGGATCCTCTATCTGGCTCAGGGCATCCAGCAGCCCAGGACCCCAATCCCCAATACTCTCCTCCAACACAACCTTCCTCCACATTCCCCAAAACTCTCACCTAATTATCCAACAGCCTGAATATCCCTTTCTACTATTAAAAGACCCTGGAAGCCGGCCAGGTCAATGAGATTCTTCTCAAGTGTTTGTGTCATAATATCTGTGTACTGATTCAGCAGATGCACGAGCTGGGGATCATGCCATCATTCGACCAACTTGGAATATCAAGGCTGAATTAATCCTATAGTAAGTAACTATCTCAAATTAGCGAGGCTCCATAGGCGGCGGTACCAGATAAGGGCGCAAGCCAATTGAAGCAGGCCCAGGTAATTGGTGGGCTTCTTATCGTAGCGCACCAGTATCGCCCGGCACTTGGACAGCCAGCCCAGGGTGCGTTCCACCACCCACCGCCGGGCCGGGTGGGTTTTCTCGCCCGATTGGTCCAATTTCTCTTCGCCAATACGCCGGATATGAGGCTGGTATCCGGCGTCGGCGACGGTCACGTGGCCGGTGGGATTGTCATACCCCTTGTCCAGGCACAGGTTTTGGACCCCTTCCGGCCGGTCCACCACTATGCTCTCCAGCGTCGGCCTAAGGAGTTTCGTATCGTGGACATTGGCTCCGGCCACCACCACGCTCAGTGGCCCGCCGGCCGCGTCGACCAGGATGCTCTTCTTGCTCCCAGCCTTGCCCCGGTCCGTGGGATTGCGTCCAATGGCGCCCCCCCAAAACGCGCTTTTCCCATGGAGCAATCGGCCGACTGCCATTCCCAGTTTACGCCGTCCAATTCCTGGCATTCTTCGATCAAGGCAGCCCAGATGCCATCCAGTACCCCACGCTCTACCCAACGCTGGAAGGTCCGGTGGATCGTGCTGTCATCCCCCAGTTCCTTGGGCAAGTGGTTCCATTGGCAGGAACTGCGCATACGGAAGATGACCCCTTCCAGCATCTTGCGCTGGTCCACCCTTTTGCGCCCCTTCGCCTTGGGCGGGTCCAACTCCAAAATCACGGGTTCGATTCGCTCCCACAGGCCATCGGATATTTCCCATATCGTTGGCAGAGTCTCGCTCTTTCCCATCATCCACCACCACATGCGTTTCCCCTATCTTAACCGAACCCCCTACGTTTTCTCCCTTTCAGACCAATCCTATTTTGAGATAGTTTCTTAGGGTGGAATCACTGGATGCCGAAGGCGTGGGAACGGCCATCGCCTACCAGTCCGAGCGACCGGCCCTGAGCTTGGTGGATTCATTTGCTCTCGCAATAGCAGACCGTCAAGGATGGCCCCTGCTGACAGAGGACAGGACCATGCGCAGCGTCGCTCAATCCAAGGGAATCGTACATCGGGATGCGCTGTGGGTCGTCGACAGCATGCTGGATGCCGGCATTCTATCGACGCCCCAGGTCGTGGCGGTGCTTGAAGCGATGCGGGACGATCCGAGATGCCCCGTTCCGAAACCTGAGTTAGCTGTGCGGATCCGGAGGTTACGTGCTACTAGGTAGAAATATGGACGCGGAACTTAACATCCGAAGGCATCCTGAAATTGACAAGACCCTTCAGGCCCTACCTCAGGACATTGTGGCTTCGTTCGAAGCCTTCGAGCGCCAATTGAAGTGCAACGGCGATTTGTCTGCGTTCATCAACACTCAGCCCTTCTCACCAAGGGATGCTGTCGGTAATCGCACCCTTATAGAGCACTATCACCTGCCTCCTTGCCGGCCTGTCTGCTACCTAGTCGGACTGGTGCGTTCAACTGATACCGCATACGTACTCGACGTCTTTGAACATCCTTCACAGGGAACGTTCGCCTCTAGGGGAATAGAGGAGCGCCTATATTCCCGCCTCGCAGCCGTATCCCCACAACTCACGGCGTACAGAGTTCCAGGCTCCTACCGTTCTGGATTGCCGGTCGATAGGAAGGATATGTACGGGTCCGGCTTCAAGAGGGGTGTTCCTTTCATTGCTCCTGTCAGGACGTCAGATTCAGACTATCTCCCACTGGGCCAACTGACCAGCCTTTCAGGCGAAAAGACTCGCGTTGGCATTATTGTGGGCACGGTAGAAATACCCCGAGAAGAGATACCGGACAAGGCCCTGGAGTGCCTTGATTCCGAGGACCACCCGGATAGGGATAGCCTGACCCTCTACATCGGGGGGTGGAACTGTAGCTCAGGCATATACAGAAAGGAAACCGAACAGCTCATTCTGTGGTTTTGTCCACTCCATTATGTGGTCGCGTTAATGGGCAACAGAAGGCAGCCTGTCGTGGTCGCTCTCAGCGGCCATGAATACAGACGGCTAATAGCTGACCTGAGAGCGAAGTTCCCTTCGGCTGATGGGAAAGAGCAGGAACTGGCAGAGATCGTGGATGAGTTGATTGCGAGATTCCCGCTCTATAGGTCCTAAAGCTGCAGTTGCACATGTGATGTCAGAAAGGCGTTGCCCAGGGTTTAGGATTGCTAGGCTGGATCAGGAATAGTCCCTCTCCGGCATCCTGGCACTTCAATTCTGAGCGAGTAATAGGGACGTACGTCGCTTGATCGGTGGTGCATTTGTCACTCGGTGAACGAGTCCGCGGCTGGTTTCAACTAGGCGGTCGTCTCAAGGTGTTTGAGACCCCGCCTTCGTGGTCATCGAAAGTGGGCACCGTACTATCACGTGTGGTACACGGTTCATCACGCACTCCGGTCCTGCTGCCTCTGCTTGTAGTGAGCGCCGCTCTCGTTGTCACACCGATCGTAACGCCACCAGTTACGTGTCTGCCGGAACCGGGCGAGGTTGAGGTAATCCTGGGAGCCTTGCTAACCGCGCAGGGCGCGATCGCAGCTCTCTCGCTGGCCGTCACACTGTTCATGATGCAGGGGGTAAGAGTTAGGAGGGATGTCGACGACCGCATGTATCAAGAATACATTAGGCGCTCTAGAATGCGGGATATCCTCTGGGGGAGCCTCCTGGCCGTCGGAGTAACTGGTGCACTCCTACTGAGCGAGGGATTCATCAGCGGACATGGGACGTCGGCAGATGTTGAGCCAGAGCTGCGCAACCTCGTTCTGGCGGCGGGGTTAGCCTTTCTTGTGAATCTAGTATTCGCGGGCGTTCTGTTTGAGCGAGCGATTTTCCACTCCAGGCCAGAACAGTGGCTGGCCCTACGACGGGACCTCAACGAAGCCGATGTTCGCGAAGCACTCCAAGCTTTCCTGCGTCGCGCTCGCCGCGCCATTGGGGCCCGCGAAACCGGCGAACTCGACTATACGATTTTGTATCCCGACCAAGGTGAGGGGTCGGCTGATGAAGCAGTACGAACATTGCTGGACGATGCACGCAGGGCTATGTCAGAGCGGCGGCACGAAGAACTCAGAAGATCCCTAGACTCCGTCATAGAGCTCGTGAAACACGCAATGGACGAGATTAGGAAAACGGATATCCAGTGGAGCGCTCCAGGGAGTCAGCCGGAATGGCCGCCCTTGAGGGAGCTAAACCGTAACCTGTACGCGTTCCGCGAAGACACGATCCGCGAAGGTGATCGAGAGTACATACTAGAACTTCTGCGCTTCGACTATAGGCTAATTTCCGAAGGTATGCGCCAACGCTGTGGTGAACTGTTCACCGTTGGCCTGAATGGGTATCGATGGAACTACCAGATTGTCGGCCGAATCGGTGGTGGAGAATTCCGGGATATGCTCCGTGACCGATTCTCTCAAAATGCAGATGGTCTTTTTCTTGGTGCTGAACCAACAGAGATTTCTTCGTATGCGAGGGAAATGGTCAGACAGCAAGAGAGGTTACTATCCGATGCGCTGCGCAGCGATCGACCGAGTGACTACGATCAACTGCACAGGGGCTTTCGGGCTTGGCTCAATGTCCTCCGATTGCACTGGCAGACCGACGATTGGCCGCCGTCACAGGCCTCGGAACTACACAAGAGGTTGGAGCAAGAGTACCGGATAGCTCTCATGGGGTTGGGGGGGCGTGCCATTCTTCTTGCGCAGTCGGGCGAGATAGCAGACGCGAACCCCTACTTGGAAGTCGGGAGACTGTCGTACTCCCAACTTGGATCACTGGCAGAGGACCTTGCCCCCGCACTCCTGTATGACGACTCGCCAGGTTTCTCCTTGTGGCAAGAATGGGAGATGGGAGGCGCGGTACCATATGAGACCGTTGGGATGTCAACCGAACGGTATCCACTGTTGTTCTTTACCCTGCGACTCATTGAACTCTCCTCCGACTCGATGCCAATTCTCGACCTGCACGGCAGGGCACAGCGGGCATTGGATTGGTTCATGAGCTACTCGGAATCGGTAGGAAAGTATGTGCGCGGCGACGTTCAACCGACGTTGGAAGAGCGCCGGGAGTTTGCGGCCGAAGCCCTCCGCTCCGCCGTTCGCGGGGATGAGGTGGCGGAGGACTATGAAATCATCGGCCGCAATCTCAGTGAGGCTAGAGTCTCAGCATTCAAATCAGATGTGTACGCCACCGCGCTTTCCCGGAACTCAGTGGAGCAAGCGTTCGAGAGAGCCGGAGTCTCCCTAAACCTCTCAGCGGATGCCGCCGACGCCCCTGAAGAACTATTCTTTGTGGCCCTCAGGCACAAGGGCTTTCTCACGGACACGCCTGAGGGCGCGCTTACCGGCTATGCGACGCTCGAAGGCGGTCAGTGGGGTCGAGATCTTTCTCGCGATGTGCTCCGGAGATTCTGCGAATCGCTTGAAGGATCACCCGAGATATTAGCTCCTATGGAGACTCCTACCGCATTGCTGCAGGGCATCGACCGAGCCATAGAGGATCTAGATGTACCGGAGCACGTGGTCGTTGTGCTGGCGGGCAATTGGTTCGACCTTCAAGTTGGGCTCGGCACAGCAAACCCAGAGGGCTATGAAGCGTCCTGGAAGCTGCCGGAGTCTGAACGGCTGGGCGAAGTCGGTCGTTACCGAGGCCACGCAATTCTGAACGATCGAGACTACGTCGCTCGGTGTGTGTATGTCGTTGATCTCTCGGGATGGGGTCACTTCGTGCGTGCAAAGGCCGACGGCGACCAAGACCTGCGCGTCGAGATCAATCCGATATCCATCGACCGAGCCCACGAACTCTTGACAGCCAACCCCGACCACTTTGCCAGTCAGCCTGACGAAGACTCGAAGCTCCGGAAGCTACAAACCTATGTGGAGATAGTCGTTGGTGCTCGCACCGGGTTCCGTGTCGACGATGCTTCTCGCGCCCGGCGGATCGTGCCGGTCCGCCATCCGGACGTCGATAACGAGGGTATCAACCCTAGTACCGAATCCTAGACCCCATTCACCTAGAATGATGATTCTGGTCAAACCCGCGAGGCTAGCACTACTCACTAGGACTGTGCTAAACGATGGGTAAGGCGAGGGGTTCATGGGCAGTTCAGCGACCTCCGGGGAATGGTACTGCCTACCGTCCCACACAGACCTACAGACTTCCCAGCCACAGTTCGAAGATGGTTCTGTCTATCGTCAAAATAGGCCCAGTTGACAGGGATCGAACCAGTCATGGGAGAGCCAACTCGTCCGTCCCGGCTCGCTAGCTCAAGCTCCAGAAGGCCTAGCTGGCCGCGGTGTGCTCACTTGGTCGCGCGTCACGCCCCTTCCCAATAGCCCCACCGCCTCCGGCATGCTGCTGTGAGGCCACGCTAGTGTCTAACAATCTGACCTGGCTTGAATGGACCCAAACCGACCGCCCACGAGTACTTAAGTTTTCCGTGTCGATTGAGTCCGTCAAATGAAGGTTCTTGGTTTTGTACAGTGGGTGAACCCTATCCCACAGCAGCCTTTCGTGCTGAGGTACTCTCAGACCAGCGTCCTAGAGTTTGTACAGCATTTGTACCCTATAAGGGGGTCCATGTGTGTCCCCCTTGCGGGGAGGCGCGTGAATGGGTGCCCTGCCTCACGGAGGTTGATGGACCGCCAACGAATCAGTCTGTGCTGTTCAGTTTCAGCCAGTTCGGGTATCCGACGGGAGGGAGATCGTCGTGGAGGTAGGATCGAGATTCCTATGTCCCCCATAGTGAAGTCTCTGACGGGATATCGACCTTTGCGTCGGTTGCGCACTGGTAGTTGGCGGCCGGCCCGATCTCTCTGTGTTGACATACGCCGATGCTTTGGGTAAGGTTGGTCTACCACCCCTATCGCTTCGCCGGTAGGGTCGAGACCGCCCTCCGAGGCGGTCTCTGTCTTTGTTGGGGAGCAACGGTTGATCAACAACATCAAGACAGACGGCGTTCAATCTCTAATACCGCACCCTCAAGGACACGCCCCCAAGACAAGGGAGCACCACTCGCGCTGACTGGCTCAGCCTCCCGTTTCCACCTCCAGGGCGAGCGCCCTTAGGGGACTCTACGGACGCGGATTCGAATTTCCGCAGGGCCACCGACACGCACCCGGCCGGAGCCGCCGCGCAGGTGCCGGACCTCTCCCCAAATCAGGGCGGCAGCCTCGCTCACCCGCAGCCTGACGTTCCGCATCAGGCCCATCATGGCAATGTCCTCCGCTCCCCGGTTACGGGCGCTGGCAGCGCACTCCCGCTGGCCGCCCCTACTCGGACGCGGCTCGTGCGCCGTCTTCCGTATGGCGAAATAGCAGTCCCGGTCTAGCGGGAGCACCCGGCTCGGACCGGGAGCATCATTCTGCGCCCGGTCGTCCAGCGCGGTCCGGGCAACGCCGTAATGGACAGGCACGTCAAGATCGCATCCTTATGGTAGCGGGCTATCGCGGCGGCGGCCACAGGCAGGGTGGAGGGCCTTGCGCCCGCCTCCGATCTACGCCGCCATATCCTGACCGCCCAGAGCTGTTGGCCACTAGCTACTGGGATGTTATAATGCATATATCGCAGACATATCAAGCCAATGCCCTATTCCTCCGACCCTACATGCTATCCGAGCAGTGTGGGCCAGACCCAGGAGCAGCTCGTCGAGCGGCTTGGTGTGTCGTTCGCTAGGGCGAATCGCTGGGAAGGCGGAATCACCACGCCGCAGCGGGTGACGCGCGCGGTCATCGCTCCTCTTGATGCCGAAGAATTCGGCGACGGTACAAGGTAAAGATAATGGCGCGACAACATGTTGATCATACAGAAATCGCGAGGTTCGCCCAGGACAGGGTAAATCTCCCAAGAGACAAGGCGAGTGAACATCGGGCCCAGGCTCGCCGCCTCCGGGAGAAGCTCGACGGATACCTGAGTGAGAATCCCGACTTCACTCTCAAGAAGATGCTGCTATCAGGTAGCATTGCGAAAGGGACGGCGCTGCGCTCCCTGAACGATATCGACCTGGCCTGCTACATCAGCGGTGCTGACACTCCTCAAGATGTGGCAGAGCTTCTCGAATATCTGGCTGAGCGCCTCCGCAAAGCGTTTCCGAACTTCAGCCCGGACCAGGTAGTACCCCAGACCTACAGCGTCACGGTCTCCTTCCGAGGAACGGGACTCGACGTTGACGTAGTGCCGATACTCTACGATGGGGACCCCCAGTGGTATGGGAGGCTCGTCAGCCAAGACAATGGCTCGTTCCTAGAGACCAGCATACCGCTTCACCTTGAATTCGTAGGCAAGCGCAAGCAATCGCAGGCTCAGCACTTCGCGCAAGTAGTGCGTCTCGTGAAGTTCTGGGCGCATCGGTTGAAGGACGAGCAGCCAGGCTTCCGGTTCAAGTCATTCATGATCGAGATGATCCTCTCACATCTTTGTGATCAAGGACTCGATTTCTCCGATTACCCTGAGGCGCTCCAGCACTTCTTTACGTTTGCCGCCCGCACCGACATGCGGGAGAAGATCATCTTCACAGACTATTACCGGGCATCGGCGGTTGGGCAGTTCTCCGATCCGGTACAAGTCATCGACCCGGTGAATGCCAAGAACAACGTCGCCAGCCTTTACACAACCACTCAGGCTGACGCAATCGTAGAGGCGGCTCTCGATGCGGGCGACGCTATTGATGCGGCCCTCGCCGCACCCACGAAGCAGGAGACGGTCTACTATTGGCGGAAGGTCTTTGGCCCTCCGTTTCAGGTGTGAGGAGGAGATGAGCTACAGCTATACGATTACCAACACTACAACCTTCACCCGGACACACGCTAGACATATATCCGCGAAGGTTGCTACCGACCTTAAGCGGATGCAGAGGTTCTACGGAGAGCCGTCAGACAACTGGATCGACGCCTTTGAAGCAGAGGCTGTTGAGTTCCTCAAGGGAGGACTCCTCGACAAAGTGGCCTATGGCTTTCGGAGGAACGGCGGCTGGATCGAGCCGACGCTGATCTACACATCGCGTGATCTAATGGGTATCGCTGCTAACGATGATGATCCCGGACGGGTTCGACCTAATGCCCAGATTAGCGGAGCGTCCTTCCACAGCTACCTAACCTATAACTCTACGTGGAACCAGCTGACGAGGGAGCAACGGGAGGACTTCGCAAAGAGGCTCCCCTTCCAAAGAACTGAGGGAGCAGAACCCGGCGTCAGCGGATACTGGAGCCGAGACCTAACCTATTCGGCGGGTGGCCGTGCTCTTGACCGTGCCAGCTTGAGGAGCTACCGGTGACGACTCGCCTGACCATCGACGACCTGTTTGATCGTCGCATCACCCTCCCGGATGTTGAAGCGCGTGAGCGCCTTCACCGCCTCGTTGGACTGGACGACCACAAGACGCGTTTGGCTAAGATGCTCGGACTGCTCATCAATCCATCCGGTCTGAAAGCCTGGGTGAGCAAGCACCATCCCGGAGCCAGCGGAGTGCTCGACACAGTATTGAGAAGGCCGCCCCTCGTTGTGCTTGCTGGGGACGTCGGGTCCGGGAAATCTGAGCTCGCGGAGACCATCGGCGACGAGGTGGCTCGTCGGGAGAATGTCAGCATCATCTTATTCCCCATGAGCCTCTCTACTCGTGGGCAAGGACGTGTCGGTGAGATGACCCAATTGTTGTCCGCTGCTTTCGATCACGTTCAGGAGGAAGCCCAGAAGCGCAAGGATACTAACGGAACCTCACGAGGAGCGGTCCTTCTCCTGGTAGACGAAGCCGATGCCATCGCCCAATCGCGTGAGGCGGCACAGATGCATCATGAAGACCGGGCCGGTGTGAACGCCTTCATCCGAGGGGTAGACCGACTCGCCAACAGCAAGCTCCCTGCTGCCGTGATCATGTGTACTAACCGGCTCGGGGCGTTGGACCCGGCTGTACAGCGCCGTGCAGCAGATATCCTTACATTCACCCGGCCAGACAGCAGGCAGCGTGAGGCCGTGTTAGCGCCGCACCTCTGCCAGTTGAGTTTTTCGGAGGCACAGATTGCGGCTATCGTCGCTGCTACTGGACCACGACAAAATGGGGACTACGGCTTTACTTTCTCCGATCTGACACAACGGCTGCTGCCAGCCATTGTGCTCGACGCCTACCCGGACAGTGCGGTGGAGCCGAATCGAGCAATTGGAATCGCTCGAGCCATGATCCCAACAGCACCATTTCAAGAGGCGCATCGTGAGTGAGTGGTCACTAGAGCGGCTCCTTGCTAATCTGCATGACGACATCCAGCGACGCTTGGAGACAGCTCGTCAGAGCTTCGCACATCCAGGCACCAAGGGCGATGCCAGCGAGACTGTGTGGATAAGCCTCCTAAACACGTACTTGCCCCAGCGCTACCAGGCCGCCAAAGCACACGTGGTCGATAGTAAGGGAGCATTCAGCGACCAGATCGATGTGGTTGTGTACGACCGCCAGTATTCGCCCTTCATCTTCCGGTACGAAGAGCAGACTATCATCCCTGCAGAGAGCGTGTACGCCGTATTCGAGGCCAAGCAGACCCTCAATGCGGAGCACGTCAAGTATGCGCGCGAGAAGGTGGCCAGTGTGCGTCGGCTTCACCGGACCAGTCTACCGATTCCCCATGCAGGAGGAATCTATCCCCCCAAGCCACTTATCCCCATATGTGGGGGTCTGTTGACCCTAGAGAGTGACTGGAAGCCCGCCTTGGGCGAGCCCTTGTACACAGCACTCGGCGATGGAATAGCGGATGACCACCTCGACCTCGGCTGCGTTGCGGCCCACGGGCACTTCAGATTCGACGAAGGGAGCGGGGCGTACAAGACCCACGCCGGCGGAAAGCCTGCGACCGCCTTCCTGCTCTCGCTAATCTCGCAGCTTCAGTTTAGTGGCACCGTGCCAATGATCGATGTCCAAGCGTACGCCCAGTGGCTCTCCAACTGACCAGGAAACACAATTGATGACAGACATAACAGATCGACAGTCCATCCCCCCAATGCTTCAAGCCATCCGCGCCAGGCTGGACCTGACGCAGGAGCAGCTTGCCGAGCGGCTTGGCGTGTCGTTCGCCACGGTAAACCGGTGGGAGGGCGGCGTCACCATGCCCCAGAAGGCGGCGCGTACGGCCATCGCCGCCCTTGCTGTCGAGGCGGTCGTCGATACCGATGCGCCGGGGATCGATGAGGCGGAATCTGCGGCCAGCGTGACTCGCAGACGGTCCCGCCGACGGCAAGCGACCGCTCCCTCCTCCGGACCCATGGACATGCAAGAGATGGAGCAGATGCTGTGGGACGCCGCCTGTTCCATCCGCGGCGAGAAGGACGCAGCCAAGTTCAAGGACTACCTGCTGCCGCTTCTGTTCCTCAAGCGCCTCTCCGACGTGTTCGACGACGAGATCGACCGGCTGGCCGAGGAGTACGGGGACCGTGCGATAGCCCAGGAGATTGCGGAGAACGACCACGAGTTGCTGCGGTTCTATCTGCCGCCGGAGGCCCGATGGGGCGTGGTCAGTGGTCGAGAGACCCACGACTGGCCACTCGACACCCAAGGCCGCAGCACCCACCCCCGCGATATCGGTGAACACCTGACGTTGGCCGTGCGCGCCGTCGTGCGCTACAACCCCACCCTATCAGGCGTAATCGACCTCGTGGACTTTGCATCAGAGCGCAACGGAGAGCGCGACCTCAACCCGGCCCGGCTCGCTGCCGTCGTCGAGACCTTCTCCAATCCCCGCTACCGGCTGGGCCTAGCCGACGTGCAGCCCGACTTCCTGGGCCGCGCCTACGAGTACCTTCTCAAGAAATTCGCCGAAGGCTCCGGTCAGAGTGCGGGCGAGTTCTTCACCCCCACAGAGGTCGGTTTCCTCATGGCCCACATCATGCGCCCTCGGCCCGGTGAAACCTGTCACGACTATGCCTGCGGCTCGGTTGGGCTGCTCATCAAGCTTCAGTTGGTCGCTCGGGAGACCGACCCCACCAGCCGCGTTCCCCTCAAGCTGTGCGGGCAGGAGTTGCAGGCCGACAGCTACGCCGTCGCCCACATGAACGCCATCATCCACGATATGGAGGTCCAGATCGAGCGCGGCGACACCATGATCAACCCCAAGTTCAAGGATGCCGCGGGCCGCATCACCGGCCACGACATCGTGGCCGCCAATCCCATGTGGAACCAGGACTTCAACCAGGACATCTTTGAGAACGACCCTTTCGACCGCTTCCGCACAGCCGGAGGCGTCACCACCGGCAAGGGCGATTGGGCTTGGCTCCAACACACGCTGTCCTGTCTCAACGAGCGGGGACGGGCGGTGGTGGTACTGGACACCGGAGCGGTGACGCGCGGCTCGGGCGCCAGGCACGAGGACCGGGAGCGCAACATTCGAAGGTGGTTCGTGGAGCGCGACCTGATAGACGGCGTGATCCTGCTGCCGGATAACCTCTTCTACAACACCAGCGCCGCGGGCATCGTCGTCGTGCTGTCCAAGCGCAAGCCGGAGGCTCGCAAGGGTAAGATCGTACTCGTCAACGCCAGCCGTCGCGTCGGCAAGGGCCGCCCCAAGAACTACATCCCGGAGGAGGATATCCGCCCGATAGCGACTGCTTTCCTGAAAGGCGATCCGGTGGAGGGCGAGGTCGCCGTCATCACCCGCGAGCAGGCAACGGAAGCTGACTACAACCTCAGCCCCAGCCGCTGGGTGGGGCAGACAAGCTCAATAGAGGTAGGTTCCGTTCGTGAACTGCTGGATGACCTAAAGGCGCTTGACGACGAAGCCCATCAACTTTCGGCGTCGTTGTCAAAGCTCCTTGCGGGAGTTGCCGATGAGTCTGTTTGACAGAGAAACTCCTGAGGGCCGCCAGTGGCTGCGCGTTGGTGACGTCTACGAGGTTACCAAGAAGCCGCGAGAGCTTGATACGGCTTCGATGCCCTCGATCCCCTTCGCTCCGATGGACGCCATTCCACAAAGTGGTGAATATACTCCCAGTTACACAATGAGGACGCCAGGCGAGATTAGAAGCGGAACCTACTTTGAGCGTGGTGACATCCTTGTAGCCAAGATTACGCCGTCATTCGAGAACGGGAAGCAGGCACTCGCGACTGAACTCCCAACGCCTTTCGGTTTCGCAACAACGGAGATTATTCCGCTTCGACCCTGTAATGGAGAGCACGACCGGCGGCTATTGTTCTTCTACTTGCTGCATCCTGATGTCCGCCATCACGTAGCCGAGCGCATGGAGGGCGCGACCGGCCGGCAACGAATACCTACTGACGTCATCCTCGACCTGCCGTTCCCAGCGTTTGATCCTGAAGCACAAATCACCATAGCTGACTCATTGGAGATGATTCAACGGCTGAAGGCTATTGAATCCCAGGCGGTCGAGGCAACGACGAACCTCAAACGCGCCGCGATGCGGACGCTGTTCACTCGCGGGCTGAGGGGCGAGGTGCAGAAGGAGACGGATATCGGGGCGATGCCGGAGAGTTGGGAACTCGTCAACTTTGAGTCCGTGCGGGAGAAACTCCAATATGGTACGTCGGTTAGGTGCACATACGACGTATCTGAACGCCCCGTGCTTCGTATCCCGAACATTGAGCCGCAACGTGTCATTGCGGACGATCTCAAATACTGTACGCTCACAGGTAACGATGCCGTGAGGTACGAGCTTGAAGACGGCGATCTGCTCTTCATTCGGACGAACGGGGTGCTGGATCGTCTTGGTTCGTGCGCCGTCTACGAGGGTTATCCTGCCAATGCTCTGTTCGCATCGTATCTGATTCGCGCAAAAGTGAGACCGGACTGCGTGGCTCCTCACTTCGCAGCGTCTTTCTTCGGCTCTGAACTGGGAACCAGCATCGTAGCCGGGAGAGCCATTTCAGCCTCTGATGGAAAGTTCAACCTGAACACTGTAGCGATAGACAGTCTGCTACTCCCGTTGCCACCTACACTAAGAACCTGTCTACGTTCTCAGGATATGTTAAGTTGAGACTATTACCAAGGCAGGGTGATCATGTCTCATTCCTATCCCAGCGACATCTGCCGGGAGCAATTTGCCCGGATTCTTCCCACGTTGGAGTCGGCCCGCCGACGGACCAAGCCCCGCACCGTGGACTTGTACGACGTTTTCTGCGGGGTGCTGTACCTCCTGAAAAGCGGGTGTCAGTGGCGGATGCTCCCTGCGGACTTCCCCGATTGGCGCACTTGCTACAAGTATTTCCGGCAATGGAGTGAGCGGCCCGACCCAGAGAAAGAGTCCATTCTGGAGCAGGTCTTAAAAAAAATCGGTTGGCGCGGCCCGACGGAGCAATGGTCGAAAAGAGCAGACCAGCTTCTGCATCGTGGACGCCCAGAGCGTCAAGAACACGGACAGCGCCGAGAACAAGGGCTATGACTCGGGCAAGAAGGTGTCCGGGATTAAGCGTCACATCGCGGTGGACACTCAGGGGCTGCCCCATGCGATTCATGTGACCACCGCCAACGTTACGGACCGGGCTGGGGCTTTGGCGATGTTTGACCAACGCCGGGCCGACCTGAGCCGGGTGCAGCAAGTGCTGGTCGATGGGGGTTACACCGGGAAGCCCTTTGCCGCAGCGGTGCAGAGCCTGTTGGGAGCCTCGGTGGAAGTGGTGAAACGCAATGAACTGCACATTTTCGTGGTGCTGGCGCAGCGATGGGTGGTGGAGCGGTCTTTTGCCTGGCTGGAGAAGTGCCGCCGACTCTGGAAGAACTGCGAGAGAAAGCTCAATACCAGTCTGCAAATGGTGGTTCTCGCCTTCGCGGTGCTAATCCTGAAAAGATTGTAAACAGGCTCTAAGAGCCTATCCTAAAAACCGGTGAAACCCGCTGAGTAGTGAATGAGGAAGGAGGCAGAGGAGCGGCTAAACTTGGGGAATGACGAAAGCGAAAGAACCCAAGCCGCCTCGACCACCCCGCGCCAGCCCAGCCTCTCCGACCAACCCCACCACCGGCTCCTTCCAAGTATCCGACGAACTGTGGGAGGCACTGGCTCCACTCCTTCCCCAGCGGGTGAATACCCATCCCTTGGGCGGAGGCCGCCCCCGGGTCCCGGACCGGACCTGCGCCAACGGTATCTTCTACGTGCTTCGCACCGGTTGCCAGTGGAAGTCCTTGGATGCCACCGGCATTTGCTCCGGCTCCACCGCCCACCTGCGCTTTCAGGAATGGGCCGCCGCCGGGGTGTTCCTGGAGCTATGGCGGACCGGGCTGGAACGCTATGACGAATTGAAGGGTTTGGACTGGAGCTGGCTGAGCATGGACGGGGCCTTGACCAAATCCCCCTTGGGCGGGGGGAAAAACCGGTCCCAACCCCACGGACCGGGGTAAGAGCGGGGTCAAACGCAGTCTGTTGACCGAATCCGGGGGCATTCCGGTGGGGCTGGCAGTGGACGGGGCCAACCGCCACGATATGAAGCTGGTGCGGGCCACGGTGGACAGCCTCCCCGTGCCACGCCCCGCGCCCAGCCCGGAGCATCCCCAGGGTCTGTGCTTGGACAAGGGCTACGACTTTGATGAGGTGCGCCGGACCGTGGACGAGTTTGGCTTCACGGCCCACATACGCAGCCGTGGGGAAGAGGCTCAGGCCATCAAGAAAGAGGCCGGCTTCAAAGCCCGGCGCTGGGTGGTGGAACGCACCCACAGCTGGATGAACCGCTTCCGGCGCATTTTGGTCCGCTGGGACAAGTCTCCCACCAACTACATAGCCTTTCTTCATTTCGCCTGTGCCCTTATCGCTCTCAGAGCCGCCGGGTTATTAGGATAGGCTCTAAGTGAGCAACGTGAAATCGTCGCCGTTCTCGACGTCATTGATCGCAAGATAGACCTGCACCGTCGGAAGCGGGCCATCTTGGATGAACTCTTCAAGTCGCTGCTGCACAAGCTGATGACGGGGGAAATACGGGTGGGGGGGTTGGGCCTCACCAGATTGGCCACGCAGTTGGACGAGGTGGATTGATGACCCACGACGACGTGTTCTTGCGGTTTCAGTGGCAAGACAGATGCGGAGTTGTCTGGACCGTGGGATTCACCGAAGAGCCTTGGGGCTTTTCTGGATTCATGGCATCAAGGCAAATACGTGGAACGGGATTGGTTTACGTACATACTCGCGTTTCTGGTCAAATCCGACCCATAGCTTTCCTGAATGACGTTCGAGTGGATAGTCATGTCGAGGACAGGGGCTTGGGTTCAATGCTGATCAAGGAAGCAATCGAAGAATGCATGCGAAGGGGCCACAAGGGCATATACGGATATCTGAGTGATGTGGACATCGGCCGCTTCCCAAAACTCAAGTACTTCTACGAGAAGCTGGGGTTCTCTGTTGCCTTCCATGACATGAAGCGCCCGGACTATAGGTATGACCGAGCTGGCAAGCTAGAGATGGTCTTCGACAATGTTCGAGACGAGTCTTGAATGAGTGGCAGGGGAATCTGACGCCGCCTATGGACGCGCCGTGCTGGAGGAGCGGCTCAACGTGCTGCTGCACCAGCTGATGACGGGGCAGATTCGGATGGGAGAATTGGAGCTAGAGACATTATCAGATAGCACCCCTCGTTCAGGGGATAAGGGTCACGGCAAATCGATGAGTGACGTCTTTGGTAGGTAGGAGCACATTCTTGGCGAGGGCATTTAGCTCAAATGGCAACTTCAAAGCAAAGTAATCTGTATTGGACTGGCGGTCCATTCCGCATCAGTCTAAGGTACTACTCGGACCTCTCCTCACATGTTGCTAATGATGCAATCGCAATAATTGAAGAGTTTCGCACTACGTGTCAAAAGCAGTACATCGCATTCAACGGCGCGGTTAACGGTAGACAATTGGCGTACGAGCGTTTCAAGACATTGTTCGGCCCGGTTAACTTGGACAAAACGTTTTGGATCGGAAGTGGCGATCCAAATGATAATAAGCAGATACCTGGCAGTTCTGTGCTCGCATGGATAAACCAAGGAGAGTTCCTTGAAGGCCTGAATAAGGGCGGAGCATTTGAGCAACAACATGCTAAAGCGCTAGTTGTGTTTGTATATCAGCTGTGGGAGGAGAACTATCGAAGAAAACTCTCGCAAAGATTGTCGGTTGGATTGAATCAGGTCCGGTGCATTCTGATGGGCGATATTCGGCACATTAGGAATCTGATAACCCATGAAAAAGCGACTATTCCACAGGGTTTCTCCGCCAGGCTCGAGTTACTGCCTCAGATTTGGAATTTGGAACCTGGAGAACTGAGAATCACGGAGCAGATGATTCAATCATTGATGGAGCAGATCAATGCTATACATATACAGATAAGCGCTAGGAGAACATCCTAGTCAGAATGAGATGCCCCATGACCATTGAGGGAACTCACCCATTATGCCCAAACATATAGAGACTCTCGCCGCCTCCAGCGAATCCGAGACGCTGGAGTTCAAGGCTACGGCTGGCGGGACGCCCGGAGCGGGGGCCATCCCGAATGGCTACAGGTAGTATTAGGGTGGGTTGGTTACCCGTAGGCATATCGGAAGCTGGAACAGGAGATTGTTCAGCATGGCAACGCCAAAGGAATCTGTTTGCGAGTCTTGCATCGACGCTGTGGTTGCATCCGCAAAGGTGGCGGGTGAGGACTACGAAAACGCCGAGTTCGTACATATGCTGGCCCTCAAGTTCGGGGCCAGGATATCTGACCACCTCTGCGAAGAGGATGAGGAGGTGGATTGCAATTGCGGTTGCCGGGTTGGAATCTTGCCGTGGGATGAGTCATTCGGGACGGTAACGACGAGGGGGGATGTTTGCGACTCCTGCCTCGAGGCGGTGTACGAAGCCGCTATATCGGTGGGCGAGCAGCACGATGATATCTTGTACACATATATGCTGGCCCGCACGAGCGGAGCAGGTATCTTCGACCACGAGTGCGATGCGGAGGATGATGAGGATGTGGACTGCAATTGCGGTTGCCAACGCAAGTGAGCCGAGAGAGATGCGCCCATGACACTTCACCGAATCGCCGTCCTGGCAGCAACCGGCGAATCCGAGACGCGAGAGTTCAAGGAGACAACCGGAACGCGCCGAGAGGCGACTACGACGCTGTGCGCCTTTCTGAACCAGCGCGGTGGACAGGTGCTGTTCGGCGTGACGCAGGACGGACTAGTGGCCGGACAGCAAGTCAGTGAGCGCACTATCGAGGAGCTGAGCGCCGAGCTTCAGCGAATCAATCCCCCGGCGTTTCCAGAGATCGAGCGGGTACCGGTAGACGGAGACCGTGAGGTGATTGTGGTCAGCACAGGCCAAGGCGCGTCGAGGCCGTACACCTACCGAGGCACAGCCTACCGTCGAGTCGGGAACACGACGCTCGCCATGTCTGCCGACGAGTACAACCGGATGCTCTTCGAGCGGATGCACAGCGAGCAACGCTGGGAGAACCAGCCTCTCCATGGGTGGTCGGTCAACGACCTCGACGACGCAGAGATTCGACGGACAGTTGCTGAGGCGGTCCGGCGCGGGCGGCTCGAAGAGCCTGTAACCGGAGAGCCTTCCGACATGCTGCGCGGCCTCGGCCTTCTGCGTGACGGTGTGCTGCTTCGTGCGGCAGCGGTGCTGTTCGGCAGCCCGGAGCGGCTCGAGTTCGAGATGCCGCAATGCCTCTTGCGTGTCGCCCGTTTCCGCGGGACCGACCGGATGGAGTTCCTGGACAATCGCCAGTTCAACGGAAACGCCTTCACGCTTCTCACGAACGCGGAGCGTTTCCTGCGAGACACCCTGCCCATAGCTGGGCGGTTCGAGCAGGACCGTTTCGAGCGAATCGACGAGCCTCTGTACCCGCCTCTGGCCACACGAGAGGCACTTGCGAACGCTCTGTGCCACCGTGACTACTCCATCGGGGGCGGTTCGGTTGGCATAGCGGTCTACGACGACCGCCTGGAGATTACCTCCTCCGGTTCCCTGCACTTCGGTCTGACGCCGGAGAAGCTGTTCGTGCCGCACGAGTCGCGGCCGTGGAACCCGTTGATCGCCCGCACCTTCTACCGTCGCGGGATCATCGAGGAGTGGGGCAGTGGGACGCTGAAGATGGCAGACATGGCGAGCAAGGCGGGGCTCCCGGTCCCGGAGATAGACGATGACGGGGGAGCAGTCACCGTGCGATTCCGACACAGCCAGTTCATCCCCCGCCCCATCACCAGCGACGCAAGCGGGCCTGAAGGAAGGCGGGAAATGATACTCGCCCTGCTGGACGGCGCGGAGGAGGGCTTGACGCGCCGCGAGATTCGCACACGTTTGGGTCCCGGCGTCAGTGAGCGTCAGGTACGAAGGGCGCTGGAGGAGTTGAGGGATCAAGGGTTAGTCGTGTCTACGAATCGCGGACCGTTGACCCGCTGGAGGCGGGGCGAGATAAGGGCGCGATGGGAGCGCTATAGGGGCGAGATATAGGCGTCATCAAGCAGCATTACTGGGGGCGAGATAGGGGCACTATGGGGCCCTATAGGGGCGCAATGGGGGCGTTATCGAACGGGCCTTCTACTCCCAGGGCGTCAAGAGCCAGCTATGACTGAACTCAACGTAACCGAAGCAGGCAGCGTCCAGTTCCCGATGGTCCGCCACGCGGCGGAGGTCGGCTGGACTCCGCTGTCTCCCAAGAATGCCCTCACTATGAGAGGGGGCGAGGCAGGGTTGCTGTTTCGCGGCGAGGTCGAAGGGGCGCTCCGCAGATTCAACCGCTGGATGACGGACAACGCCATCCGCTCAGTGGTCGAAAACCTCCAGGCTCTGCTGCCTACCATCGAAGGCAACCGCCAGATGCTGGCCTGGCTGCGGGGCGAGCGGCAGTGGTACGACGAGGCTGAGAAACGACACCGGCAGGTCAGGCTTATCGACTTCGATGACCCATCAGCCAATGTCCTGCACGTGACCTGGGAGTGGCGGCTCAAGCCTCCCGCCCGGAAGGGCAACCGCGCCGACGTGATGTTCGTGGTCAACGGTGTGCCGGTCGCCATCGTCGAGCACAAGAACCCGACGGACGCCGACGCCATCGAGCGGGGCATTACGCAGCTGCGCCGTTACGAGGTCGAGACGCCCGGGCTTATGGGCTCGGCGCAGCTGTTCAATGTGACCCACCTGCTCGACTACTGGTACGGCGTCACCTGGAACCTGTCGCGCCGCTACATGGCGCGGTGGAAGGAGACCCAGGAAGAGAGCTACCGCTTCGCCGTCCAGTCCTTCTTCGAGCCGACGGACTTCCTGCGCACGCTGCGCGACTGGGTCCTCTTCTACGTCGAGGACGGCGAGACGCGGAAGACCGTGCTGAGGCAGCACCAGCGCCGCGCCGTGGGCCTCATCGTGGAGCGTTGCTCAGAGCCGGTGAAGCGCCGGGGCCTCGTCTGGCACACCCAGGGAGCAGGCAAGACCTTCACGCTACTCACCTCCGCCCGCCTGGTCCTGGAGGCCAAGGAGAAGTTCCGCAACCCGACTGTGGTCGTCGTAGTGGACCGCACGGAGCTGGAGGGCCAGCTTGCGGGCTGGGTCGAGCGGCTGCTGGGCGAGATGCAGCAGCAAGACATCGCCGTCTCGCGCGCTGGCTCGAAGGAAGAACTGCGGGGGCTGCTCGCAGCCGATAGGAGAGGGCTGATCCTCTCGATGATCCACAAGTTCGAGGGCATCGAGAAGGACACCAATTCACGCGACAACATCTACGTGTTCATTGACGAGGCCCATCGCTCCGTGGCCAGGGAGCTTGGCACGTACCTCATGGCCGCATTGCCCAACTCGACCATCATCGGCTTCACCGGCACGCCCATCGCACGAACGGCACATGGGGAGGGCACCTTCAAAATATTCGGGGTCGACGACGACCAGGGCTACCTGGACAAGTACTCGATAGCCGAGTCCATCGAGGACGAAACGACGCTACCCATCCGGCACATGATGGCGCCCAGCGAGATGACCGTGCCCGCGGCCCAGCTCGACCGGGAGTTCTTCGCCCTGGCCGAGATGGAAGGCGTCACCGACGTAGAAGAGTTGAACCGCGTGCTGGACCGTGCCGTAGGCTTGCGCACCTTTCTTACCGCCGACGACCGCATCGAAAAGGTCGCGGCGTTCGTCGCTCAGCACTTTCGCGAGAACGTGCTGCCTCTCGGATACAAGGCGTTCCTCGTCGGGGTCAACCGCGAAGCGTGTGCAAAGTACAAGCGCGCACTAGACAAGCTGCTGCCGCCGGAGTGGAGCGAGCCAGTGTACTCGGAGAATGCCAATGACGTTGTGGAAAGGCCCCTCGTCGCCGAGCTTCAGCTTTCGGAGGAGCGGGAGAAGGACGTCCGCCTGATGTTCAAGAAGACGAGTGAGGACCCGAAGCTGCTCATCGTCACCGACAAGCTGCTGACCGGCTTCGACGCGCCATTGCTGTACTGCATGTATCTGGATAAGCCGATACGCGACCACGTGCTGCTCCAGGCCATCGCACGGGTGAACCGGCCGTATGTGGATTCAGGCGGCGTCAGCAAGCCCATTGGACTCGTCGTGGACTTCGTTGGTGTGCTTCGTGAGCTGAGGAAAGCGCTGCAATTCGATTCCACTGACGTGAGCGGCGTGATCGAGAACCTTGACCTGCTGATGCACGACTTCCAGGACAAGATTGCCGAGGCAAAGGCGACCTACCTCGACAGCGAGGGCGGTGGCCGAGTGGCCGAGACGCAAGCGGTCTATGCCACCAGTGGAGGAAGCGCAGACCAACGCTTGGAGCAGATTGTGTACACGCGCTTTCTCGATCCCGAGGCTCGGAAGGGGTTTTTCTCGGCCTACAAGGAGATAGAGGCGCTCTGGGAGATACTTTCGCCATCGGCTGAGCTGCGCGACCACATCGACACTTTCAGGCGCCTCACCCATCTCTATGCCGTAGTCCGAAACGCGTACGCGGACCGTCCTGACTTCGTAGCAGATCTGGCTCACAAGACCCGGCGGCTCGTGGAAGAGTCGGCTACGATGCATGGCTTGGGCAACCTGACCAAGTCTGTGACCTTCGACCTTCGCACCCTTACTGCTCTGCGGAAGGAGTCCGGTTCCGACGAGGCCAAGGTGTTCAACCTGGTGCGCGGCCTCCAAGCAGACGTGGAGAGTGAGCCGGGGTTGGAGTCCGTGCTGCGGCCTCTCAAGGAACGCGCAGAGTCCGTGTTGAAGGACCTCGAAGAGCGCACGACAACCGGACTCGCGGCATTGGACATGTTGGAGGCTCTAGCCAAAGAGAAGGAGACCGCCGTCGCCGCCGCGAGGGACAGCACACTTCCTCCAAGAGCGTTCGGTGTGTACTGGACGCTGAAGGACGACGCTGCCCTCGAAGCCGCTCGTGTGAGCGCAATGGAGTTCGCAGAGGAGGCCCAGGCGCTTGCGGAACGCTTTCCCAACGCCGCGGTGAACGCCGACGAGCAACGACGGCTTAGGACTTCGCTGTACAACCCATTGCTGAGGGTGGAGGGCCGTGAGCGAGGCCGGATCGTGGACCAAGCCCTGGCGATACTGCTGAGCGGGGACGTCGATGCCGAGGCGTGACGACAGATCGTGGGGACTGCGGCAACGGGTGGAGCATTGGGCGGAACGCCTCCACGTCCCTGCGCCGCGCGTGCGAGTCCGGGACATGACCCGCAAGTGGGGTTCCTGCTCGACGGCTGGCACGATCACTCTTGCGACCGATTTGGGCAATCAGGATGTCGGATTCCAGGACTTCGTAATCGCTCATGAGTTGCTACACCTACGCGTACCGAACCATGGGAAGCTCTTCAAGGCGCTCATGACAGCGCACGTGCCCGATTGGAAAACCTACGATGTGGACAGAAAAGGTCGCCACGCGGTGTGTCCGTCAGGACGAACAAGGGTAGTGTCATGATGAACGATCCGAATGCTTGGGGCGAATAGCGCAGCCCCCGCGCTACACCTAGGTCCTGATTGAACGCGTTGCAACGGTGAGAATCTTGGACATCGCTGACGGGCTGAATAAACTCTCCGTTGGCTATAAGGAGATTGCATGCGGGGTGACATAGAACCAAGCAATACCGACGAGATCGACGTGTTCATATCCCATGCCACGGAGGACAAGGACTTTGCCAGCCCCCTTGCACACCAACTCCGCTCGGCAGGATTGAGGGTTTGGTTTGATGAGTTTGAACTTGGCATCGGGGACAGTCTTAACGAGAAAATCAACTATGGCCTGTCTCGAAGTCGCTCGAAGTCGCTACGGGGTGGTGGTCATCTCGCCAACATTCTTTAGGAAACACTGGACCCAGCTTGAAATGAACGGCTTCGTCGCTCGTCAGACAGCCGGGAATCGAGTCATCCTACCAATCTGGCATAGGATTACCAAGAACGAGATCATCGAGCAGGCTCCTCCGTTGGCAGACATAGTTGCACTAAACTCATCGATTCAAAGCATGGAGGAGATAGTCGGCGAAATCGTGGAGAAGGTGAAGGACAGGGGATCGCCCAACGTCAGTCCCCAGATGCCACCTGTGACAATCCGTAACACTGGCCCTACCTTCGCTGTCTTCTACATTGCCCAAGTCAATGCAGCAGAGCTTCCCCGGGGAGAAAAGCCTGAGCCTTCGTTCTCTGCCTTTGAATTCCCTCCGACTGGCTGGGTGTCTGTGGTGACCGAAGACGAAGAGCTTGAGTATATCTTGGAGGGGATGACCCTTCGGGTGAGACTTGATTGGGGCAACCAGTGGTCGGGTGATGAATATCTTGCTCATCAGCTGATGTCTGGAGACCAGCCATTTGCCCTGACGCTCCGCCCGAGCTCTGGAGCCCAAATCCATTTGCCGTCCGTCATCAACACCTCGCCGCCCAGAGGGTTGATTAGCTCAAGCCGATCTGGATGGATGATTTTCCAGCTTCAGCAATAGCTGTCGAGTGATCGAACCTAACCGGCCCCGCAAGGAAGTCTGCCCTCTGGTTTCCCTCCGCGAGCTACTGGGCACGATCAGCAGCGGACGTAGCTGAACCCCCCAAGAGGTCCTCCTCAGAGTCCGCTCCGGGCGTATGGCTGTCGTCAGGCATGGGAACGGTGTAGCGGATCGCGGCCCTGCAGGGCATGACCACGGTCTCCTTCCCGAGGGTCTCGATGAAGGCCCTGCTCTCGTGCAACTTGTTCGTGGTGGAGGTTTTGGATCTAGACGGTCAAGCAACAGCAGGGGTGCCCCTGAAGGCCCTAGCGGTGGTCCTCCCCAACGCATCACACTGTTCGTGGTCTCAAGCTGCCAGGCCACATCTTGAAGACGGTGCTAGCTACCGTCCACGGTGGTCCCACTCGTGCATACGGGCCGGGCCAGCTTAGATCCAGACGGGGTAGCAGGGTGCGGCGCCTAGTTGCCCGCTACGCCCGTCCCAACGGCCTGCCGGAGAGGTTGGGGCCGTTGGGATGGGCGCGCTCCTGTCCAAAAATCCGAACTCGCTTGAATAGTCCCTAACCGACCGCCCACGAGTACCTCAGGTTTCCGTGTCTGTCGTGTCCGGCGGATGAAAAGACCCTAATCCTCTGTTGGGAGCGAGTCTACGAGTAGTGCAATCCAATCGCGTCATCAGCCACTGCAGGCGGTGCCACGGCCAAGGATGTTTCCGGCTAGCGGCGGCTAGACGACCGACTTGGTCTTCGAGGGGCGGTGGGGCATTGCCCTCACTGATCGCTACCGGGGACCGGCTGAGCTTAGCGATGGATTGGGATATGGTGGCGGCTCTCGCCGCCCGTGACGAGAAGGCTGAGGCTCCCACGTAGCGACTGGTTCGGCCTCTCGACGTTGGTCTACTTGGAGGCTTCGTGGTAGCCTTGATCTACCACCCCTATCTCTTCGGCGGTAGGGTCGAGACTGCCCCCTCAGGGCGGTCTCTGTCTTTGTTGGGGAGTAGAGATTGATCAACAACGTCAAAATGGACGGCTTCAATCTCTGCTGCCGCGCCCTCAAGGACAGGCCGCCAGGACCGGGGAGTACCACCCGCGCTGACTGGCTCAGCCTCCTGTTCCCGTCTCCAAGGCGAGCGCCCTTCAAGGGACTCTACGGACGCGGACTGGAATCCCCATAGGCCCACTCGTTAATCCGGGCTGGGCTCCGCCAGTTCAGATCCGGACGGGGTAGCAGGGTTCAGTGCCTAGGTTGCGCGCCAGGCCTGGTCCCAGCGGTCGCACCCTGCTCGGGAGGGCTGTTGTGGGGCATGCTACTGTCTAACAATCTGACCTGGCTTGAACGGACCCAAACCGACCGCCCACGAGCACTTAAGCTTTCCGTGTCGATTGAGTCCGTCAAATGAAGGTTCTTGATTTTGTCCAGTTTGGCGGCCTCACTCTTCCCGCTCGCAGAAGACCCGCCGCTCACTTGGGTACACGCCCTCTACCAGCACCCTGTGAACGTGGTTGTTAACGCACGTGTTTTGAGGGTAGACAACGTGGGAGAAGTGAGAGGTCTCCAGCAGGTAGCCATTGTTGAGCGTGTCGTTTACGAGCTCTTCGGATTCGCCAAAGGAAGTAAACGGGTCGGAGTGGTTGCCGATTACCAGCACCGGTACGCCTCCACCGTCGAGTAGCCCGTCAAGAGGTCCGGGGGCGAACTGATCGTAGAACAGGCAGGCGCTGGGGAACGAGGGGTCAATTAACGCCAGCAGGGGGAACATCTCCTCGAGGATGTCCTCCATGACTATGGAGTCCTCCAGCAGAGTGGCGCGGTCCAACTCCGGATACAAGGTCCAGCTGTCCAGGCAATTGACGTGGGAAGTGAAGCTCGCAGCGGTGGGTTCCGGGCCGAACTGTATGTTGGCGAACTCCAGCAGAGTAGACGGGTCGTCGTACTCATTGATCTCGAACAGGCCCAGCCACAAGTCAGGCCATGTCTCTTCACTGTACAGGGTCGAAATCACCCCGAACAGGCCCGCCAGGGGATGATTGCCCGCCGCAGAGTTGACAATATCCAGCTTCGTAACAGCCTGCTTGAAGTAGCCAACCGGGTCGCCGTCGTTGTATATCGGGCATAGCGGGTCCGCGCACGCTGTCAGCGCCTGCTCGAGCAAGGCGGCGATTGGTGCGACTTCCTCGATTGACTCGTCTATGCGTTCCTGCTGGGTGGTGGCCGGGTCAACCGGGTTGTCGGCGCCGTCAACAACCATTGCCCTGACCGACTCGGGGAAGAGCGTCGCATACCAGACCCCCAACGCGGACCCATAGGAGAATCCCAGGTAAGAAATCTGATCGGCACCCAGGGCCTTGCGTATTTCATCCATGTCGTTGGCAACGTATCGGCTGTGTAGCAGGCCGCCGATTGGCCCCATTGACTGGATGCACAGGTTGGCGGCCGCCTCGCCGGAGGCGATCTCATCGGGGGTGTCTATGGGCACTTCAATCGTGGCAAGCAGCGCGAGTTGCTCGCCGGGGTCGCCGCACGCGAATGAAGGCTCGGACTCCCCGACTCCGCGGGGGTCGAATCCGATGATGTCAAAATGTGCGACAAGCTCATCGGTGAACAGTCCAAAGGGAAGATAGTGGACTAGCTCCACGCCGCTCTCTCCCGGACCGCCGGGATTCACGAATAGATAGCCTATCCGTTTGTGCTGAGACGTAGCCCGGTGCACATTGACCGCGATTCTGATGCTGCCAGCACCGGGGTCCCGGTAGTCCGCGGGAACTTCCACAAATCCGCATTCCAGCTCGAATAGTCCGCACCGAGTCCAGTCTATACGCTCGCCTACCGGGGTGGTCTCCGGCTCGGAGGTCGGGGTAGGAGCGTCTGTGGGAAAGGGTATCGGAGTTGGCGTTGGAGCAACGGTTGGGGTGGGCGAGGGCGTTGGGGTCGAAGTAGGTGTCGCCGTCGGTGCCAAGGTCGGCTCAGACGTTGGTGTCGGAGTTGACTTGGGCGTCTGAGTCGGCGTTGGGGTAGCCGCCGGGGTGGGCGCGGGCGTCGGGGGCAAAGCCCGGGTAGTCGGTGCCAGGGGCGGCGCAGACGTCGGAGTCAGGGTAGGCGCAGGCGTCGGTGTCGGGGTGGGCGTAGGCGCAGGGTCTCCACAGGCTGCGACGGCCATAGCAACCAGGGCTAGGGCAATGACGACGGAATACCACTTCAATTCTCAATCCTCGGCTTTCAGAGTTTCGTGCTCTTTGTATCTTCTCTCGTCAGAGAGCATTTCCAAAGCCCCTTCTCCCGCAAGGGGAGAAGGCTGGGATGCGATGTAGGGGCAGGTTTGAAACCTGCCCTTACTTCACCCTCACCTCAATCCTCTCTCATCGAGGGAGAGGAGGTTTGGGATGCCGCTTTGGAAACATCTTCTTAGGCGGACGCCCGGCGTTGATAGGCATCGGCGGCGCGCAGCACCGTGGCGTCGTCGCCTCTCCGCCCGATTAGCATCATGCCGACGGGCAGGCCGCCGGACGTGCCACAGGGCACCGTGATCGCCGGGTGGCCGGTCACGTCGAAGGGGGCCGTGTTGGGGAGCATCTCCAAGGCCCGCGCTACGTACTCCTCCCGGCTGGCGTCGCGCGGTGGAATGACCGTGGCCTTCATGGGCAGCGTGGGCATCACCAGCAGGTCGCAATCGCCCAGCGCTTCGTCGTAGGCCGACGCCAGTGCCCGTCCCAGGTTCTGGGCTTTGGCATAGTACCGCCCGTGGTAGTGGTCCTGCATGTACTGTCCCAGCAGCATCACCAGCTTGGTAGTCTCCGATAGGTCATCGGCCCGGGTCAGGCGGCTGCGCCCGAAAACGTCGAGCAGGCTGGTGGTATAGTGGCCCTTCCAGTTAGTGCCCATGCTGTTCCCGGCCACCATCAGCATGGTGGCGCCCTCCATCGCGATGGCGTTCCAGATGTGTATCCCGTCTCGGTGCCAGGGAATGGACACGGCCCTGACCTGCGCACCGATGCTCTCGAAGCTATGGGCCGCTTCAGTCACGCTCTCATCCACGTCCTTCTCGGATAGCTCCTCCCAGCCGAACCCCTCCTGTACGATGCCCAGGCGCAAACCCCGCACGTCGCCGGTCAGGGCCTGGGTATACGCCTCCCCGCGCAGGCCCGCCTGCTGGCGGGGGTCCAGCCCGTCAGGTCCGGCTATCGTCTCGAGCAGCAGCGCCACGTCCGCCGCAGTGCGCGCCATAGGGCCGGTGTGGTCCAGGGTCAGCTCGATAGGAAAGACGCCGGTGTAGGGCACCAGGCCGTAGGTGGGCTTCAGGCCGTAGATGCCGCACCAGCTGCCGGGGATGCGAATTGAGCCTCCCTGGTCGCCTCCGATGGCCATATCAATCTCACCGGCAGCCACGAGGGCTGCGCTGCCGCTGGAGGAGCCGCCCGCGGTGCGGTCCCGGCTGTGGGGGTTGCGTACCGGGGCGGTGTCGCAGGTATGGCTGCCGCCGGAGAAGCAGAGGCTCTCACACACGGCCTTTCCCAGGATGGTGCCGCCTGCGTCGAGGATGCGGGTGACGATGGTAGCGTCTATTTCGGGGATATACCCCTCCAGGACGCTGGTCCCGTTCATCATCGGAATACCGGCAACGCACACGTTGTCCTTCAGGGCCAGAGTTTTACCGGCGAGGGGCCCATCGGGCGCTCCTTTGATCTCGGAGCGCCAGTACCAGGCGCCGAGGGGGTTGTCCTCCGGTTGTGGCCTATAGCCGGGGCTGCGCGGGTACTTCACCGGGAGAGTGGGTTCGGTGAGCTGGTCGAGGCGGGCATAGGAGGCCAGGGCCGGCGTCATCAGCCCACGAAAGGACTCCAGGTCCTCGGAAGAGGTATTCAGCCTGTAGACTCCGGCAATACGGGCAAGCTCCTCCAGGGTTGGACTCTTCACGCTCAAGGGTCGTCCCTCCTCTCTCTCAACAAATCGCCATCCAGGGGTAAGTCCGCCTTCTGGCTTCTATGTCGGGCCGGGGTTCTCCCCAAAGGCGGCATCCTACCGACGAAGCCATTTTAAGGGCGTCTCCAAAGGCCGTCAAGCTCGCTTCTTACCCTTGCCGGGGTAGTTTCATTGTCACCCGGAGCGAGGGGTCTAACAAGGTCTTTCAATTCTCACGCCAGGTAAATACAGGCCCCCGCCGCGTGTCATTCCGAGTGCAGCGAGGAATCTAAAAATGCTTGGATAGCGGCACGCCTAAGAAGGCAAGGACTTTAGACCCCTCGCTCCGCTCGGGGTGACAATTGAAAGGCCCTGAGGGGTCTAGGATTACACTTGTCGGGGTATCGAGTTTTTGCTAGAATCTGGCTGCCCAACATCATATATTCGTCCATATGTGGATGAGTCTAAGCCGTTGATTTTGCATTGTTGGGGATGGGAGAGATATGCTGGAGTTGATAATCAAGAACGGCCTCGTCATTGACGGCAGCGGCAGCCCCGGCTTCCACGCTGCCGTGCTGGTGGAAGACGAGCGCGTCACAATTCATCGCGGGGACACCTCCGACCTTCAAGCCGCTCGCGTGATAGACGCCACGGGTCATGTGGTCTGCCCCGGGTTTGTGGACCTCCACTCCCACGCAGGCCTGACCATGCTGGGGGAACCTCACCACGACCCCAAGGTGCGTCAGGGCGTCACCACCGAGCTTGTGGGCATTGATGGCATCTCCCACGCCCCCTTCAAGAGCCAGGAGGAGCTGCACCGCTACATATGGCTGGACTCCGGCCTCAACGGCTATCCACCCATGCCGGCGGACTGGCTGACCGTCGCCGAGCTCCTCGGCAAGTACGACAACAAGGTCGCCATCAACGTCGCATACATACTGGGCAACTCTCCCGTGCGCATCTGGGCGGTGGGGTGGAACGACCGCCCGGCAGCCGGGTCGGAGCTTGAGGAGATGAAGTCGGTGGTGAGGGAGGCGATGGAAGAGGGGGCCTGGGGGCTATCCACAGGCCTCGACTACCCGCCAGGCTCCTACGCCGACACGGATGAGCTGGTGGCCCTGTCGGAGACGGCGGCCCGACTCGGCGGCTTCTACCACACCCACACGAGGGCGAGTCTTAAAGCGCATGGGTTGCTGGCTCCCTGGGAGGAGGCCGTCGAGGTCGGCAGGCGCAGCGGTATTCCCGTGCACCTGACCCACTACCGGCAGGGCGCGCAGGGGGTGGGGAGCCACCTGGACTACCTGGGCCTCGTCGAGAACGCCCGTGACGAGGGCATGGACGTTACCTTTGATTGCTACAGCTATCCCTACTCCGGGACTACCATTACCATCGGGTTCCCCCACTGGTCCAAGGACGGAGGCCCCGAGCGGCTGATGGCGGCCCTGAATGACCCGGACGACAGGGCAAGGATGAAGAGGGATATACAGCCGGACTGGCTGAATAACCAGTGGCTCACCAACTTCACCCAGCCGGAAAACCACCTCTACGACGGCAAGTTGCTCGATGACATCGCCGAGATGCGGGGCCAGGAGCGGGAGGATGCGCTGTTCGACTTGCTGCTCTCGGAAAACCTGGGCATCTCTACAGTGTCCCTGGGCACCAACCCCCATACCCTGTCCGCCTTCGTATCCCACCCCTATGGCATGATTGCCAGCGATGCCATACTGTTCGGCGAGTACCCCAATCCGAGGAGCTACGGCTGCTTTCCCATCGTCCTCGCCGAGTTCGTGCGGGCGGAGAAGCACCTGCGGCTGCCGGAGGCCATCCGGAAGATGACCTCGTTCCCCGCGCAGCGCCTGGGTCTGCCCGACCGCGGCCTGCTGAGGGACGGGTTCAAGGCCGACATCGTGGTCTTCAACCCTGACACGGTGAAGGCCCGCGCCACCAAGGCCGACCCCAAGCAATACCCGGTGGGCATCGAGTACGTAATCGTAAACGGCCAGGTGGTCATTGACCAGGGCGAGAACACCGGCGCGCTCCCCGGCCGGGGTCTCCGCAAGGGGCGGCCCTGACCTGGGCAGTCGCTGTGCCAGGAATCTATCATAGGACAACGTGGGTTGGGTTGCTATGCCTGATGGCTGCCGCCTTGATGACAGCGTGCGGTGATGCCCCGCCGCCTTCGACCAAGCCTCTGCCAACTGACACGCCTTTGGTTACGCCCCCCAACGCCCTAACCGCGACACCGACTGCCGCCAACCCACCTATTCTCACACCGGTGTTGGCCGCCACACCCACCGGAGCAGTTTCATACGCGATAATCCCTACTAGCATCCCGACGCCGACAGCCCCGCCCACTACAGCCTATGATGCCGACGGCGACAGCCTGACCGAAGGCCACCCCGCCGAATCAGAGGCGGACCATCCCGCCGGGCTGCTGAGCGGCCTGCCACCGGATAGCCCCGGATTCGTTTTCGTGGAAGCGGACCTGGTCTTGCAGCGGCCAGCCATGCAGGAGGAGGTCAAACACGGATTCGAGATTCTGGCCGACAGGACCTTTGGCGTAATTAGCGCGGAGCTCTTAGCCGCTGCGGGTATCAAGAGTGCCGCCTTTGGAACCACCGCCGAATATCTCGGCGCCGCTATTGTATCAGGCAGCTTCGAGGGCTTCTTGGAAGTGCTCCGAGAAGCGCCTTACCTGGCAGAGACTAACAGCCGATTCGATCCTCCGGGGGTCCTTGACCCACACCGGGGCGTGGAACTCTTCGTCTTTCCCTGGTATGACGACCTCTTCATAGCCGTCCCCGACTCCGACACCCTCCTGTTGGCCGAAAGCCCGGAGTTGCTCAAGGAAATCATAGACCGGCACCTGGACGGCGGGGAGCTTGACGCGTCCCTGGCGAGACTGCTCAGCCACACGGACCGGGTGGATTTTCTGGTTGCCTTCAGCTTGGAGGCCGAGGAGGGCGCCGGTCAGGGTGACGGGTCTTCACCGCCGCCTCCGACCTTTCTCGCCCATGCAGGCTTCCTGAACGAGGGCGAAACCAGCACCGTCTACGCATACATGGAGTTCGCAGAGGATGCTCATGCAGAGGAAGCCATTAGCTTCCTGTCCGAACAGCCGGACCTCAGCGACCTCTTTTTCCGCTACAATAGTGACACTGTGAAGCCCGTGGGTGAGCTCTGGCGAGATGGCCGGGCCGTCATCGCCAAGGCGGTCGTTCCCGATAAAGACGTATCCGACCTGTTCCTGACGGACTGACCGCCCAGCATCCTGGCTCTGAACGTCCACCCGGTTGCACGCCCCACATGGGCTATGCCTGACCTGAGCAGGCCGGGGCGCGGTTAGTCCTCTATTCCCAGGCCTCGTCTCACCGCTGTTCCGATGGGAGTCAAGGGGCTGTCCTCGGGTGGGCCGTGGGGTATCATCCGGTTGTGGGTGATAGCTACCGCCAGGTGATGGTCCGGGTCCGCCCACCCTATCGCTCCTCCCGCGCCGTTGTGTCCAAACATACGGGGATTGTTCCCCGCAGCCCCCATGCCGGGGCTACCAGCCCGGTGAAAGCCGCCTATGGTCCCCTTGTGGGGGACGCCGTGTACGGGGTCGTAGTCGGAGGGCGGACGGGGGATGTGGAAGGTGCTGACCCGGTCCTCCGAAAGGATACGGACGCCGTCCAGCTTTCCACCGTTGGCCAGCATGGCGAAGAACCTTGCCTCGCTGCGCGCGTTCATAATGCCCTGTGCGCCCGGTATGCACGCCCGCAGCACGTCGGCACGCCCGAAAATCTCCTGGCGCGTCCCGACGTGGGGAGGCATGGCCCGCGTCATAAGGGAGTCCGGGGGCGGCGAACCCACAAATGCAGGACCGTCAGTCAGCTTGGCCAGTCTGGACTCGACTCCGTCGGGTATGCCTGCCCAAAGACTGTCGATTCCCAGAGGCCGGCAGATCTCCTCCTGTATGAACTCGCCGAAGGGCCTCTCCTTGGGGTCCGTGCGACGCACTATTTCCCCGACAACCCAGCCAAAGGTATAGGCCATGTAGCCGCTCTTCGTTCCCGGCTCAAATAAGGGGTGCATGTCTGCGATCTGGCCTACCATCCAGTCCCAGTCGCACATCAGCTCGGGCGTCACGCTTATAGGCATCAGGGGGACCCCAAGCCGGTGGGTGAGGGCGTCATACACTGTGCCCTTATCCTTGCCGTGCTTGCCAAACTCGGGCCAGTAGTCAGCGATAGGCGTGTAGTAGTCCACCAGCCCCCTCTCTGCCTGGATATGCAGCGCGACCGCGGTCACAGCCTTGACGTTGGAAAATGTCTGGAAGACGGTATCGCCGTCCACTTTCTTTCCCGTGGTCTCATCCGAAAGGCCGCCCCACACGTCCACGACCTGCTCGTTCCCCACGTAGGCCGCAACCTGAAGGCCGATCTCCCCGCCCTCGTTAATCGCGACGTCAACAGCCTCCTGGACAACTTTGTTTGCGTCCCCTGCCATAGCCTACCTCCCTCTTTGTTGATGTTTTCCCAGGACCGTTTCATTCCCAACGTGAGGCAATTGTAGGGGCGCTCCCGTACCCCGTCAAGATAGCCCCTTCACCTCACGACCTCCACCTCGCCATCCGGGGTAGCCTCAAGAAGTGAAACGAAGTCATAGCCACGGCTCCTCAGCTCTTCGCTGCCTCCCTGCCGTCGGTCAAGGATGGCGATGACCTTGACCACCGAGCAGCCGGCGGACTCCACGGCCTCGATGGCTTGGAACAGGGAAGTACCCGTGGTGCACACGTCATCCACTATGGCGACCGGCTCCCCCGGGGCCAGGGGGCCTTCTATGTCCTGCCCCGTGCCATATGCCTTCGTCT
The DNA here is from genome assembly GCA_965197405.1 of Dehalococcoidia bacterium. Lineage (GTDB taxonomy): Bacteria > Chloroflexota > Dehalococcoidia > Lucifugimonadales > JAGWBF01. The sequence goes on from OZ240206.1 coordinate 1,513,100, forward strand.
CCCTGCGCACGATGAAGGCGGGGATGAAGCTGCCGTTGAGGTAGCCGGTCAGGGCCACCGCGGCCACGATGGGGTCGGCGCCAAGGGTGGGGCCGCCGATGGCCCGCGCGCCGGCTTCCCTCAAAATCGGGAGAATCGCCTTGCCAATCAGGTACGCCCCCTTCGGGTCCAGACTCAGCAGGCGTCCATCAAAGTAGTAACGGCTCTTCTGGCCGGAGGAGAGGGTGTAGTCGCCGTACTTCAGCGCCCCGCGCTGGATAGCCAGCCGGAGCAGCCTTTCGGCGGTAGTAGCTTGGGTAGTCAATGACGTATCTCCACGTCTCTATAGAGGCCGTAGCGGTGCATGTACCGCTCCACCTGCTCGGGGACCTGGTAGCGCACCGACAGACCAAGGGAGGAGCGATGGCGTATACAGGTGCCGCTGATGTCCACCGCCGGCCCCGCAAGCACCACCAATTTCTCCGACGCGCCAGGGCGAATAGCGTCGAGGTTTCCCAGATCAGAGTCCTCGCGGCCGGGTCTGGGAGCGGCAACCAGGGTGCAAAGCTCCATGATTCTCCCCGGCTCTTTCCAGCTATGAAAGTGGTCCAGGGAATCGGCTCCGAGAACGAAATAGTAGTCGTCTTCGCCGCGGGCCTCTCGATGCAGTTCCGACAGGGTCTCCACAGTGTAGGTAGGCCCCGGACGGTCAATTTCCATAGAGGACGCACGAAAGAAGGGGTTAGGCTCTACGGCCAGCCGGGCCATGTTGAACCGGTGGTGCGCCGGAGAGAGCTCGCTGTCCGATTTCATCCAGGGTTGCCCGGCAGGTATGAAGATGACCTCGTCCAGGTCGAGGCGGACCCGGGCTTCTTCGGCCATGAGCAGGTGCCCAAGGTGAATGGGGTCGAAAGTACCGCCGACGACGCCTACCCGCACGCTAGTACCACTCCAGGTCCACTCCCCCCAGCCGCACCGTGTCGCCGGGCTGCACGCCCCTTTCCTCCAGGACCTTCACGGCCCCGATTCGCTGGAGCTCCTTCCATATCTGCACCATTGCCCGCCAGTCCTTCAGGTCCGCCAGGGGGACCAGGCGCTCCACTTTTGGAGCATATATCACGTACACGCCCCTCTCCATGGCGACTCTGAAAGGCTCCTCCTTCGCTTTGGGTGCGATGAGGGGCAACTCCCTTGGGCCTGCCGTCGGGTCCTCCCTGGGCAGCCCGTCCAGCATTTCCAGGGTCTTGCCCAGAAGAGGGTCTATCCCCTCTCTAGTGGCGGCGGATACGAAGAACAGGTGCATACCCTGTGAACCCAGGGCGTCTTTGAGGGACGGAATACGCTCCGCAACTTCCGGTATATCCACTTTGTTGACGGCGATGATTTGAGGCTTCTTCCCCAGGGAGGGGTCAAAGGAAGTCAGCTCCTGGTTTATGCGCCGCCAGTCCTCCAGGGGGTCGTCGGATAGCCCGTCGAGGATGTGAATCAGCAGCCGCGCGCGCTCCGTGTGACGAAGGAATTCATGGCCAAGGCCGGCCCCCTTGTGGGCACCCTCGATGAGGCCCGGTATTTCCATCATGATAAAGCTCTTGTCCCTGGTGTCCACGACGCCCAGCACCGGGTCCGTGGTGGTAAAGGGATAGGGGGCGATCTTGGGCTTTGCCGCCGAGCATGAGGAGAGCAGGGTGGACTTGCCAGCGTTGGGCTGTCCAATGAGTCCCACATCGGCAAGGAGCTTGAGCTCCAGTATCAGGGTAGCCCCCTCTCCCGGACCTCCCTTTTCGGCCAGCACCGGCTCCTGTCGTATAGCCGACGCGAAGCGAGTGTTCCCGGCGCCTCCTGCCCCACCTCGCGCGACCAGCACCGGCTCTGTGTCGGCGACGTCAACCATGAACTCTCTATCGCCGCCGGAGGAGAGCTTCCAGACCACCGTGCCGATGGGGACGGGTATAATGACGTTCTCGCCGTTTGCGCCGCGCTTCTTCTGGCCTTTCCCGTGACCGCCGCGCCTGGCTACCCAGGTGCTATGGTACTGCAGGTGAAGAAGGGTATTCAGGGAAGGGTCGCCGGCGACGTAGATGTTGCCTCCAAGTCCACCGTCACCCCCATCGGGTCCGCCCTTGGGAACGAACTTCTCTCTGCGGAAGCTTATGCAGCCGTTTCCCCCTCCACCGGCCTTAACGGATATTTTAACTACATCAATCATATGTTCTCAGTATATTCAATAACGAGAGGTAATAGTAAGGGCGTTGATGATGTGGACAGTCAGGTATAGAAGTAGCTGGCATCAACGTGTATAACTGCACCATTTTAGCACATCTGACTGTGGAAAAGTCGGGCATTGGAGTGGACAAGTGGAACGGCTTGGAAAGCCCGCGATGTTGTCACGGTCCGTTGGTGAGGAGTCGTGGAGACAAGGGGGGAGTTACTCACAGTCCTAGGGAAGTTATCCACGAAAAAGGGCGAGTTATCCACGAATTCATGTGGACAGAACGTCGTTAGCTGAATATGGCCTCTTTGATTGCCAGGACTTCCTGCCGCAGATGAGCGTCCACGTTAATCTCGTAGTTGACTTTCCCCACCGCGTTTATGACGGTGGAGTGGTCCCTGCCGCCCAACTGCCGCCCGATCTCCGTGTGCTTCATCCCCAGCTCTTCATGCAGCAGGTACATGGCCACGTGCCTCGCCCGCACGACCTCCTTCTTGCGGCTGCTTCCGACGAGGTCGCCGCTGCTGACCCTGAACCTCATGGTGACTTCTTCCATGATTTTGTCCGGGTCTACGTGGTGACGGGACGGGTCCGGCATGAAGTCCTCGATGGCCTGGGAGGCCAGCTCCAGCGTTATGGGGGTGTCCGTGAGCCTGGCCAGGGCCACCATCCGGTTGAGGATTCCTTCCAGTTCCCTCACGTTCTTCTGCACCTTCTTGGCGGCGAACTCGATTACGCTATCTGCCAGGTCAATGTCCATCTGCTCGGCCTTGGTGCGGATAATAGCCATCCTCGTCTCCAGGTCGGGGGGCTGTATATCCGCAATGAGGCCCCACTCAAACCGGGAGCGCAGCCGGTCCTCCAGCAGCGCCAGGGCCTTCGGGGGCCGGTCCGAGGTCAGGACCACCTGCCTGTTGGAGTTGTGCAACTCGTTGAAGGTGTGGAAGAAGCCCTCCTGGGTCTGCTCCTTCCCGGTGATGAACTGGATGTCGTCTATGAGAAGCACTTCCACGCTCCTGTACCTGGTGCGGAACTCCTCCGTAGTCCTGCCCCTTATGGCGGCGATGAACTCATTGGTGAACTGCTCACAGGTGACGTACATGAAGCTCAGTCCCCTGGATGCGCAGGTATGCCCGATGCCGTGGAGGAGATGGGTCTTGCCCAGACCGACCCCGGAGTATATGAACAGGGGGTTGTAGCTCTGCCCTGGCGCTTCAGCCACGGCCCGGGCCGCGCTGTAGGGCAGCCGGTTGGAAGGCCCCACCACGAAGTTGCTGAAGTTGTACTTTGCGTTCAGCTTGCACGGCGGAGCCGGGGGGGTGCGCTTGGGAGGCGCTTCCCCACCGGTGGCGGGGAGCTCGCCGGCCCCATTATGATGGGCGGCGCTGCCCACCTGGAACCGCACCTCCACCGGGTGGCCGGTCACCTTTTGCACGGTCTCCTGGATGAGATGGTACATGCGTCGCTCCAGCCACTCCACGGCGAAGGTGGTGGGGACCCCCACCATGAGGACGTTATCCGAGATGGAAATCCCCTCGGTATCCTTCAGCCAGGTGTCGTAGATAGCCTTCTCCACCTGAAGCTGGAGATCGCCCAAGACTGCCTTCCAAGTGTCTACCGTTTGTACGTCTGACATCTCATCTACCAGCGGGAATTTTGAAACAGGGAGCGAGCATACCAGATGTTGCCAATTTCTTCAAGGAGCGGCGGTCGGAATTTCCCGTGAATCAAAACATTTGTATCGCTTCTAATAAAAATCTTAAATTATTCTCAGGGTTTTGCCAGCGCAGCGGAGCGAGGAGTCTACAATCCCGGCTGACTGCGGTCCCGTTCTGGCCGGCGCTGCTTTGATTCCGGTTTCTGTTAGGCGCCATTTTAGATTCCTCACTCCGCTTCGCTCCATTCGGAATGACGCTGCAGGGGTCTGCTTCGCTCCGTTCGGGATGACACCCGGCGGGGGCTTGTATTCACCTAGCGTCGAGAATGAAGCGACCCTGAATATCGGAAGCCTTTTAGTGCAAAACCTCGCCCCCTATGGTATAACAGCTTATATCGGAGCACACACGGCGGGGCGATATGCGTATAGCCTTCATGGGGACCCCGGCGCATAGTATACCTGTCCTGGAGGTCCTTCTCTCCCTGGACTCTTCCGAGGTAGTTGGCGTCTACACTCAGCCCGACAAGCCGGGTGGTCGAGGCCGCGTTCGCGAGCCGACCCCCGTAAAAGAGTTCGCTCTGGGACACGGCATACGGGTGTTCGATCCCCCGTCGTTGAGGCAGCCCGAAGTCCAACGGGAGATAGCCTCTCTCAACCCGGACTTGATCGTGGTCGCCTCCTACGGTAAAATCCTCCCACCGGAAGTGCTGGATATACCCTCATACGGGTGCCTCAATATACATCCCTCCCTGTTGCCCAAGTACCGGGGGCCTTCCCCGGTAGCGACGGCTATCATGGAGGGGGACGGTTTCACGGGGGCGACCATCATGGTCATGGACGAGGGTATGGATACCGGCCCGGTCCTGGCCAGGAGCAATATAGTCCCGATACACGCCCGCGTCACCACCACCGAGAGCATCACCCCGCGCCTGTTCCGACTTGGCGGCGAGCTTCTGAAGGAGGTCCTTCCCCTCTGGCTGAGGGGCGAGATTACTCCCCAGACCCAGGACCACAGGGAGGCAACCGTCACCAGGAAGCTGGAGAAAAAGGATGGCGAGGTCAACTGGGAACTCACCGCCACGGTTCTGGAGCGCCATTTGCGCGCCTTTACTCCCTGGCCCGGCCTTTTCACCTACTGGAAGGGGAAGCTGCTGAAGATATTGTCGGCGGCGACTTTTCTCCATCCGCCAGGTCTCGGCATATCCGGGGACAGAGACCAGTTTGGGCTTGTCGTGCCCCTGGATGAGCCTGGGATACCTGCGGGAGTGGTGACGGCCTGGGGTGTATTGGGGCTGAAGCGCGTCCAGGTGGAGGGGAAACGCCCCATCACCTGCGAAGAGCTTCTGAGGGGGTATGGGGACTTCCTGGGCGCGAAGCTGCCGAGCTGATACTATTCCCTTGGACACCGATGCTAGCCTGGAGCCGGTTTACATCTGCACCCGGTACACCACCTCTATGATGTGGCTCTCCTCCAGGGCGTCATACTGGGGGTTGGGTGTAGAGGGCTGGTGCAGGTGTCGCCGCAGGAAATAGGCGCACATGTTGGCAAGCTGCGTGCAATGGGAGCCCTCGGAGCGGACGAAATGGATACTCTCGAGCACGGCCCCGGTGGGCAAGTCCATCTCCGTCTTGAGAAGTTTCTGCATCAGCTGCGGGTCGGCGCTCTTGGTCCCGTCGGCAATGATGGCCGCTCGCTGACTCACTCTCACCGGCTCTCCCCTTTGCATCTCTTCGGGGGGCATCTGTGCCATATTCAGATCGTCCATGTACATGTCGAGGGAGAATATAAAGCGCGAGAAGACAGGCTCCCACGGGCCTCCCCACGTACGCTCGGAGCCGGGGTCTGCTCGTCCGGCCGACTCGAACTCATGCTTGTCCACATAGGACACGATCAGGGGGGTCTCGCGCTCTATCGGAATTCTGAGCAACGCGTCAATAAGCTCGAGGCGCTTTGCCTTTGGCCACGAGGAAAACACGCCCTTCCCCTGGAGTATCTCCCCTGCATGCAACTCTTTGGGAGTGCTGACCTCTCCCGGACCTTGCCCGAAGTAGCGCCGGCACACTTGGGAGAAGGCTACCTTGATCCCGTTCCACTGGTCTTCATGGACCATCAGACCCACGCATACGTAATGGGGCTGGTTGGGGTCGTGGATGCTGGCGCCCGTGTTCCCGGATTCGCCTAGATAGACCAGGTACATTATGAGGCCCCCGTAAAGTCAGAGTTGCGAGTACCCGGAGATTAACCTTCCTCCCCTTGCTCTTGGACTTCCGGCTCTGTCTCAGCAGCCTCAGCGGTGGGGGCTTGCTCTGCCTCAGCAGCCTCGGGAGCTTCAACAGTTTTCAGGAAGTCCACGTGAAGCAGGTCCCCTCTCAGGGGGTCCCGCTGTATCTCCCGGACAAAAGCCAGGTGTTCATCCCCCTCGCCCTCTATGGCAATAGATATGGGTGTGTTTCTGCCGGCCTGGGCGAGTGCGGTTATCAGCTCGGGGCCTTGACACTGTAGGGACCGGGGGCTTGTGCCCGGTCCGTAGAGGTGAACGGGGATTATGCCCGTGCGCCTCAGACTCTTCACCTTCTTGCCAATGGTGGTCCTCGGGTCCAGCTTGAGGGTTATTTCGTCCGCCACAGCTTCTCCTTGATTGTAGACTGTCGGGGTATTGGTTCCTCATAATGGTAACACCCATTGCAATGAAATGGAACTTCGAGGTTGGAAACGATATACTAGCCGGGAGAGCTTCAGGAGGGGCCTATGAAGATAGCGAAGTCCGAGACCACCGCCGTGGAGGTGCCCCTGGAAAGGCCGTTCCTGGCAGGGGGGCTGCACATGGTCGAAAGCGTGCCCTTTGTCCTGCTGAAGCTGTACACCGATGACGGCATCGAGGGCCTGGGGTATGCCTTCTCCCTCTCGCGTCGCTCCTTCAAGCCCCTCAAGGCCACGATAGACGAGCTGAGGGATGAGCTGGTGGGCGACAACCCCCTGGAGCCTGAGCGCATTGCCGGGAAGCTGCACAGGGCCTTTGCATGGGGAGGGCCGGTGGGGATTGTCAACATGGCGATGGCGGCGATAGACTTCGCCCTCTGGGACATCGCGGGCAAGGCCTATGGTCAGCCTTTGTACCGTCTCCTGGGCGGGTACCGGGACCGGGTCCACTGCTACTACAGTGGCGCTCTATGGCGCGACTACAGCCTGGAAGACCTGGCGGAAGAGGGCCCCGCCATCGTAGAGAGAGGTTTCAGGGCAATGAAGATGAGGATGGGCAGCGAGAAGCCCGAGGGAGAGGAGGCCCGCGCCCGGGTGATGAGGGATGCCATAGGCTACGACGTGGACCTGATGGTGGACATAAACCAGGGCTGGACCCCTCACCAGGCCATACGCATGGGGCGCGTCATCGAGCCATACCGCTTCTTCTGGCTGGAGGACCCGGTCAACCATCAGGATATTCAGGGCAGCGCCAGGGTAGCGGCGGCGCTGGACGTACCCGTATGCGCCGGCGAGTACCACTACGGGAAGGAGCCTTTTCTCCGGATGCTAAACGCCGGAGCGGTGGACATTGCCATGATAGACCTGCTGCGGGTGGGGGGAATCACGGAGTGGAGCAAGGCGGCGGCCATAGCGGAGACCTTCAACGTCCAGGTAGCCAGCCACCTCTTGCCGGAAATCGCTGCCCATCTGGTGGCGGCGGTGCCCAACGGCCTGACGGTAGAGTACATGCCCTGGTCGCTTCCCCTGTTCAGGGAGACGCCTTCGGTTGAGGGTGGAGAGATGGTCCTGACCGATAAGCCGGGTCTTGGCCTGGAGTTGGATGCCGATGCAGTGAGGCGTTGGGCTTTGTAGGAAAACCCCGTCTATCCGGAAAGACCCATCACCCGGAGCAATTATAAAGGAGCAGCTATATGGACCCGGTGGAAGACGCGGATAAGGCGGACCCTTTCGCTAAATTCCTGGGTATAAGGGTGCTGGAATCCAGCGAAGGCAAGGGCAAGGCGGTGATGCCCGTTCGGGAAGACTTCCTCCAACAAGCGGGAGTCGTCCAGGGGGGCCTTGTCGCCACTCTCGCCGACCACGTTCTCTACCTGGCCGTCAGGTCCCTGCTGTCGCCGGAAGAGACCAGCGTCACCGTGGAGCTAAAGGTCAACTTCATCTCCCCCGCGAGAGACGGAGACCTGATTGGGCAGAGTCACGTGGTGAGTCGCGGCAACCGGATCGTGGTGGGAGACATGGAGGTGACGGACCACCGGGGCACTCTAATCGCCAGGGGAATGGGCACCTGCCTTGTGAGGCGTAGAGGGTAGAAAAAGACGAGATGGTCTGCTCGGTCAATTGACAACGTTGAAATGGATGTGGCGCGATGCTACAATGGACGAGTTAAGGCCCCGTCGGAGGTTGGCGTCATGAAAGTGCCAATGAAAGTAGACTACGGGGTGAGAGCTTTGGTAGAGTTGGCGTCGCGCTACGGCGATGGGCCGGTGCAGACTGCGGAAATCGCGACGAGGCAGGGCATCCCCGAGGCCTATCTGGACCAGCTCCTTACCACGCTGCACAAATTCGGGTTCATCAGAAGCCGGCGTGGCCCCCTCGGAGGCCACATCCTCGCGAAGGACCCCACGGATATAAACCTGGGAACCATAATGGCGACCCTGGAGGGCAACACCCCGGTGTTGGACTGCCTGGCGGAACCCAACGAGTGTGCCCTCTCCCATACCTGCGCTCAGCGAGAGGTATGGATGTCGCTGGACGAGGCCGTACAGGACCTGCTCAGGTCCACCACCGTGGCGGACCTTGCCTACCGCCAGAACCACATGGCCGGTCGGGGGATGTACCAGATTTAAGGGCGGCTGCCATCGCGCCCGCAACGGGAGGCAGGATGGCTTCATTAGAACAACGCGTCGGCCAACTTGAGGGGGCCTACAATCACCTGACGACTAAAGCCGACCTATCTCAGATGGAGGCCCGGCTGACTAGAGACATTAGCAACCTCAAGTCCGATATTAACAAAGTAATCATAGGCCTGGCCGGGCTGCAGCTTGTAGGCTTAGGGGCTGTCGCCGCCATTATGCGGTTCCTGGGAACGTAGAGAGAGAAAGAAGGAGAAGGCACATGACGCAGGTCCTTTCCATGACGCCCGAGCAGGTAAAGAGGTATAGCAGGCACATCATCATGCCCCAGGTGGGGAGCAAGGGCCAGCGCAAGCTCCTGGAGTCCAAGGTCCTCATCATCGGCGCCGGCGGGCTGGGGTCTCCCTCTGCGGTGTACCTGGCCCTGGCGGGGGTGGGGACCATTGGCATCACGGACTTCGACGTGGTTGATATTTCCAACCTCCAGAGGCAGATACTCCACCATTCCGATGACGTAGGCCGCCCCAAAGTGCAGTCCGCCCTGGACGCCATAAAGGAGTACAACCCGGATACCAACGTGGTGCTCCATGAGACTTGGCTTACCTCCGAGAATGCTATGGAGATAGTCTCCCAGTACGACGTCGTGGTGAATGGAGCGGACAACTTCCCGTCCCGCTACCTGATAAACGATGCCTGCTACCTTTCGGGGAAGCCCCTGATAGACGGGAGCATTCTCATCTTCGACGGCCAGGCCACCGTTTTCATTCCCGGCCAGGGCTGCTATCGCTGCCTCTTCCCATCTCCGCCCCCTCCGGGTATGGTCCCCAACTGCGCCGAGGCCGGCGTCCTGGGCGCCCTCACAGGTCTGGTGGGGAGCATACAGGCGGTGGAGACGTTGAAGCTGCTGCTGGGTATAGGAGAAAGTCTGGCCTCGCGCCTCCTGCTCATAGATGCCCTCAGCATGGACTTCCGCCAGGTGAGGATACCCCACAACCCCAAGTGCCCTCTATGCGGAGACAACCCCACCGTGACGGAGCTGATAGACTACGAAGTCTTCTGCGGCGTTGCGCCATCTCCCAACGGGGCGCACCTCGGATAGGAGGAGTCCCCCACCCTCCATCGGCTGCCACTTCGGACTCCGTGTGTAGGCTGCGAAACATGCCTGAGACGATACTCGATACGATTGGCAACACCCCACTGGTGGAACTGCAAAACATGGGCCTCAAAAAAGGGGTCCATGTCTTTGTGAAGCTGGAGGGGCAGAACCCCACCGGCAGCCTCAAGGACCGCATCGCCAGGTACATGATAGAGAAGGCGGAGCGCGAGGGCGAGCTTGCCAATGGCAAAATGATCCTTGAACCCACCAGTGGCAATACGGGTATCTCCCTCGCCTTTGTTGGGGGCCTGAAGGGGTACAGGGTCAAGGTCGTTATGCCCGAAAACGTTAGCCCCGAGCGCTCCCAGCTCCTCTGGGCCTATGGCGCGGAAATCGTCTTCTCCGACGGCTCCAAGGGCACCAACGGCTCGATACTGGTGGCCCAGGAGATGATGGAGTCCCAGGCGGACCATTACTACATGCCCTACCAGTACGGCAACAGCGCCAATCCGGGGGCGCACTACGAGACCACCGGCCGCGAGATTATAGAGGCCCTTCCTCAGGTTGACATGTTCGTGGCCGGGCTGGGCACCGGCGGCACCCTCATGGGGGTGGGCCGCCGGCTCAAGGACCACAACCCCAACGTGAAAATCATCGCCGTGGCCCCCGAACCAGGCGACTACATCCAGGCCCTTCGCAGCCTTGAAGAAGGCTTCATCCCCCCTATCCTGGACATCGCTCTTCTGGACTCCCGGATAATGGTCACCAGCATGGACGCCTTCCGCATGACCAAAGAACTCCTGCAAAGGGAAGGAATCTTTGCCGGCATCTCTTCAGGCTCCGTCGTCTACGGCGCGATGAAGATGGCCCAGCGGATGGACGAAGGCAACATTGTATGCCTGCTGGCCGACGGCGGCTGGAAGTACCTCAGCACCGGCCTGTGGACCAAGGACTACGGGGAGATAGAAGAGGAAGCCAGGGGGAAAATCTGGTGGTAGCGGGATAGCGCCGGATAGTACGACCTCTTTGACCCTGGAGGAAGTGGGAGAAATTCCCCCACCCTGAGCCTACCCCGACCCTTCTGAAGCATGTATTCCCCGGTCATTCAAACCTGGAAAAGCCGGGGTAGTACCTCGACACCCCGCCCCCCTCTATACACGAGACCGCGAAGCATCTGTTCCCCGCAAGATTCTGTCATCTCTTTCCAAGTGTGCCACGTCGCCATTGATACAGAACTAAAGTTCTGTTAACATCTCCATTGTTGGCGACTTCAAGAATCTCCCGGGAAGCGGACTTTGCGGGGACCGCTCCGGCTCTATCGCAGAGGCGGGGCGCCGTAAGGGGATATATCGAGCGAAGATGTTCCGGCTAAAGGGATGTGTCAGGTGTGGTGGCGACCTGGTCCTGGATGATGACGACTGGCAGTGCTTGCAGTGCGGCAGGTATTACTACACGATTCTACCCCCGGCTGACTATCACGGAGTCTTGTGGCACAGGGACGGCCCCCAAAGGTGAAGCTATAGGGCCGCGAAATGAGTCCCCCAATAAGTCCGAATAGGGGTGATTAGCGTACAGAGTATTAAAGGAAAAAGACGCTCGACTTCACCGGGAACCGGACATGGGCTGAACACGGAATGGAGCGCGTAATGCCGGAGGAGGGGATGCAGGTGAGCGTTCTGCTAGCTATAGACCCCAGTACCAAGGAGACGGGATGGGCGATATTCGCGGCCGGTCCATCCACCGGCTCGAAGGACCTCGCTGAACGGCAAAGTATGTCCTCCCCTCCGGCCTCTATGAGTGGGGAAGAGGCTGCCCAGACCCATCCCCAGTGGAGGCTTGTGGAGACGGGGACGATTTCGACCTGCCCTCCGCTCCCGCGCGGCGACCTCGCGGCGCGGATTAAGGCTATAGAGGCCGAGCTTGACAGGACGGTGGAGACCTGGATGCCCGGGGAGGTGGCCTGCGGGAAGCCCTCCACCATGCAATTGCCCTCCCAGCAGGAAGGCATTGAGATGCTGACTCGCGCCCTGGAGCGGTGGGCGCAGAACCACGACCTACCCCTTTACTCTTACCCCCTTCGCGAAATACGGGTGGCCATATCCGGACGGGCCAACGCAGCTAAAGAGGAGCTGGCTTATGCTGTGATGACCCACTGGGACCTGCTGGGGGCGAAAAAGACCACCCACGAGTGGAACGCCATCGCCGTCGGTGACTACCACCTGGCACAGCACACGCAGCAGACTTGAGGGACTGGCCCTTTCTATTCTCCCTGACAATCATGTACAATGTTCGCATCCCTCATGCGGCCAGGAGACAACGGCGCACCAAGGAGGTGATATGGCAACGGAACATCCGCCTCTTCAGCCACCGGGAGAGTACACCCCGGAAGAGTACTACGAAGGGGGGTCCCTCGAGGCAGCGCTCAGCTTCTATGCGGACTCGTTGCACGTCTTCAGCGGACTCTACAGCAGCGTCCTCTTCTTCGGGGAGCTTCAAGAGGATAGGGAGCCCTTACTGAGGGCGAAAATCAAGGTTAGCCCCCAGATGCTCAAGGCCATCTGCCTGCTGACTCGGAAGCATGTGCGGGAGTACGAGAGCGCCATAGGCCCCATATCCTTGCCGGGCCAGGTGCTGGAGGCGTGGGACATCCGGGATGAGAAGCTATGACCTCGGAAAAAGAGGTGCTGCATCCCGCCAGTTCCGCTCCCCCCGGTGGGTGGCGCTGGAGCACCCTCGACGCCAGCCGCCCGCGCAGCGCCCTGGAACATATAGCCCATAGCGAGACCATGCCGGTGACCGTAGACCGGCTCCGTCCCGCCGATGCTTCGCCCGACGCGAAGTGGACCCTGGTCAGGGACATTCCCATCATCGTGACCGATACCCTGGACGCTTACTGGGTCTTCGAGAGGGTCCTTAACAAGCTGCACGGCTTCGCCAGGACGCCCGAAGAAGGAAAGAGCGACCTCGTGGACAAGCTGGGAGCGCATCTCCAGCTATTGAGCTCCCTGGAATCGCCCCAAATGGCCCCCATCCTGAGACTGGAACTGGAGTTTCTCAGGGCGGTCCTGCGGCCCGTCTGAGACCCAGGCCTCTTGCCTATTGTTCTACCCTTCTTCTACCCTGCCTGCGCCTTGATGCGAGCGAAGGCCTCGCTGATACGGGCGACCGAGTCGTCCTCCTCGTCGGCGAACCATTTGATCATGGAGCGGGTAAGCCCGTCTATCGTCTCGTCGGAGATGGCTGCCTTATACCTGTCCTGGATCGTCGGCTTCTCCTCGCTCTCTTGCCTGGACTGCTGCCAGCGGACCTTCTCAACGTCCGTAATGTCGGAGCCGTGTACCCGTAGGTGCTCGCTGAAATCCGGGCCGCCTTCCTCCGTCATGGTATAGCCCAGCTCTTCGATGCGGCGCTTGAACACGTCGTAATGGCTCTTCTCTCTCTCGGCCACCAGGGAGAGGCAGGCCCTCAACTCAGGGTCCGGCGTCTTGTCCGCCCAGACTTTCAGAAAGACGTCGGCGCGTGCCTCCTGGAGGGCGACGGTGTTGAGAAGCTCCACGTAATGAAGTCCAGTCTCTTTAGAGGTTGCCATAACACTCCTTTCCGTTGTGTCGAGCCTCGAGGCCCTTATTATACACCTGGCGCGCTTCGATGGCGAACAAATATATCCTAACCCTCTCCGGTCTGGTACAATCCCGAAGGCACAGGACGAAAACTTCAGATAGCAGGAGCCTAGACGTTGGATATTAGAGATGACCTTAGAGACTTGATGGAGCTTTCCTGTGGGCGGGCCTATGGCTTCTCCTCGGCCCAGGGGGCCGGCCCCTTCGCCCTGCCCGGGGACGAGTCCCACTGGCCCCGGGACCGGGCCTGCGATCTCCTGCACCTCAAGCTGGAGCTGGCCCTTGACGTGGACAACAAGCGCCTCTCGGGGGTTGCCACCCATACCTTGGCCCCCATCAACGACGGCCTCACCTCCCTGGAGCTGGACGCCGCAGAGCTTCAGATAAAGTCCGTGAAGTTCCCGGAGGGGGCGCCACTTAACTACAGCTACGAGGACAGCAAGCTGAGGATAGAGTTGGGCGCGCCGCACAAAGCCGGTGAAAGTGTGACCATCCAGGTTGAGTACGAGTGCGCCCCTCGCCGGGGACTCTACTTCAACGCACCAGATGAGGCCTATCCCGATAGGCCCCGCCAGGTGTGGACCCAGGGTGAGGACGAGGACTCCCGCTACTGGTTCCCATGCTACGACTTCCCCAACGAGCGCTTCACCAGTGAGATCATCGTAACTGTGCCCAGGGACTGGACCACCATCTCCAATGGGAAGCTGGTCTCCGTCAAAGAAGAGGGCCAGGTGAAGGTATGCCACTGGTCCCAGGATGTGCCCCATCCGACCTACCTCATGTCCCTTGTAGCGGGGGAGTATACCGAGATTCGCGACGAGTGGAACGGGGTCCCCATCCTCTACTACTCACCCCCGGGGCGGGAGGAGGACACTCGCCGCTCCTTTGGCAAGACCCCCAGGATGATGGAGTTCTTCGCCGAGAAGATCGGAGTCCCATACCCCTGGGCCAAGTATTCCCAGGTTACGGTGGCGGACTTCATCTTCGGCGGCATGGAGAACACTTCGGCGACCACCATGACCGATTACCTCCTTCACGACGAGAGGGCGCACCAGGACTACTCCACCGACAGCATCGTCGCCCACGAGCTGGCCCACCAGTGGTGGGGCGACCTCCTGACCTGTCGAGACTGGTCCCACGGCTGGCTCAACGAGGGCTTCGCCACCTACTTCGACCTTCTCTTCAAGGAGTACGACCTGGGTGCTAGCGAGTTCCGATACGCCGTCTACCAGGACGCCAGGTCCTACCTCCAGGAGGACTCCGGGCACTACCGGCGGCCCATAGTGAACAACGTATATAACCAACCCGTGGACCTCTTCGACAGGCACCTCTACGAGAAGGGGGCCCTTGTCCTCCACATGCTCCGGTTTGTCCTGGGGGACGAGCTTTTCTGGAAGGCGATGCACCATTACTGCGTCAAGCACCAGGGAAAGAGCGTCACGACCGAGGACTTGCAGCGGGCCATCGAGGAGGCCACGGGGAAAAACGTGGACTGGTTCTTCCACCAGTGGGTGTACAGGGCCGGCCACCCCAGCTTCAAAGTGGCCTATAGCTGGGCAGAGGATACGAGAACGGCCCGGCTTGCCGTCTCCCAGACCCAGGACGCCGACGAGCTTACCCCAATCTTTCGTATGCCCGTCCAGGTGGCTTTTGCCACCTCGGAGGGGAGGCAAACGCTGCGAATAGACGTGTCCCAGAAGGAGCAGTCCTTCTACTTCCTCTTGAAAGAGAAACCCGGCATGGTGCAGTTCGACCCCGGCTACTGGTGCCTCAAGACCCTGGACTTCACCAGGCCCAAAGAGATGTTGCTCTACCAGCTAAAGCACGACGAGGACGTTATCGGGCGCATCCAGGCGGCCCAGGACCTGGCGAAGCTGGACGCGCCGGACTGCGTCGAGGCCCTCAAGGAGGCCGTCCTGGGGGACGCCTTCTGGGGAGTCCAGGTGGAAGCGGCCAGAGCTTTGGGCGCCGTCAAGTCTGAGTCCGCCATGAATGCTCTGGTCGAGTGTGCCGGAGTGGCCCATCCCAGGCCGCGCCGCGCCGTATGTGCCGCTCTGGGGGAGTTCAAGGAGGAAGCCGCCCTCAAAGCCCTTCTTCCGCTCCTGGAACGCGACGAAAGCTATTTTGTGGAGTCGGAGGCGGCCAGGGCCATCGCCCGGACGAAGCAGCCGGAGGCCTTCGACGTTGTCTCCCGGGCGCTGGGACAGCCATCTTTCAACAGCGTGCTCACCGCCCAGGCGCTGGATGGGCTGGGGGAGCTCAAGGATGAGCGGGCCATCCCTCTGGCCAGGGAGTGGGCTGCCTATGGAAAGCCCGCCAGGGCACGGGAGGCTGCCCTCGCGTGTCTCGGCAAACTTGGCGAGGGCAAAAGCGACGTGGTGGAGCTACTCACGGGCTACGTGGATGACCCGTGGCTACGGGCTAGAGGCAGCGCCATTGGCGCTCTCCAGGAGATCAAGGACGACAAGGCGATTCCCGCCCTGTCCCGGCGCATCACCCAGGACCTGGACGGAAGGGTGGTGCGCCGCTGCCGGGAGGCCATCGCAGCCATACGGCAGGGCAAGGACCGTAGCGCCGACGTGAGGAAGCTTCGCGAGGACCTGGAGAAGCTGCAGGAGGAGAACCGCAAGCTGACGGACAGGCTTGGCAAGCTGGAGGCCAGGTTGGAGTAATGCTGATAACCTCTCAGGACAGCAAGGCTAGCACACGCGTGACGAACTCCCGCACCACCGGACGGTCTACGTTCAACTGGAAGCCCTCCATGAAATCATGGTAGAAGTTGGCATGGAACTTCTCAGCAATTCCAAATTCGCTAATCAATGCCCGGTCGCCGGTATCTTCTGATAGGCGTTGGACGACTTCCTTGAGTGCGCCGTGGCTGCCAAAGGGTAGGCCGCGCCGTTGTGCGACCGCCATCACCGCGTGGGATGCCGCGCCCCAGAGCTTTTCTGACCCTTGCAGGTGGTCGCCGGATGCAAACTCCTGGTCCGCTGCTTCCAGAAAGTCCCGCGCTGTCTGGACGTGTTCCCGAGTCTCCATGTTCACCTCGCGAGTCATATATCCGGTCTCCCCTCGCCGCCGACCCACTTATCTCGTATTACTGCAAGGGTGGCAGAGCTGGCACGCCAACTATTCACTATCCACCGACCACTAGCCACAGCGCGGATGCTCACACCAAGGCCCCTCAGGACAGCAGGGCTAGCACACGCGTGACGAATTCCCGCACCACCGGGCGGTCGGCGGCC
The DNA here is from genome assembly GCA_965197405.1 of Dehalococcoidia bacterium. Classification (GTDB taxonomy): domain Bacteria; phylum Chloroflexota; class Dehalococcoidia; order Lucifugimonadales; family JAGWBF01. The sequence goes on from OZ240206.1 coordinate 1,529,742, forward strand.
AGCTGATAGCCCTCCATGAAATCGTGATAGAAGTTGGCATGGAACTTCTCGGCGGTGCTGAATTCGCCAATCAATGCCCGGTCGACGCTATCCTCTGCCAGGCGCTGAACGACTTCCTTCAGTGCGCTATGGCTGCCGAAGGGTAGGCCGCGCTGTTGGGCGACCGCCATCACCGCGTGGGATGCCGCGCCCCAGAGCTTTTCTGACCCTTGCAGGTGGTCGCCGGATGCAAACTCCTGGTCCGCTGCTTCCAGAAAGTCCCGCGCTGTCTGGACGTGTTCCTGAGTCTCCATGTTCACCTCACAAGTCACATATCCGGTCACCTCTCGCCGCCGACTCACTCATCTCGTATTACTGCAAGGGTGGCAGAGCCGGCACGACAGGTTATGGAAGCAAACCTGCTATACACTGATCACCAGCCACTGTCCACTAGAGGGCCCGCTCACGGCCAGCGCCACTCGAAGGTCGAATAGTGGCCGTTCTTCCCCGTGTTGTCCCAGCTCATGCCGTAGTCGGTATAGGTGCTGCCCGTGCCCTTGGCCAGGGCCAGGGAGGAGTTGACAGGGTGGGACGTGTTCTCCAGCCGCATCGGCTCAGTGGCCCGTCTGCTGGACATAATCCCTTCCACGCTGAAACTCATAATTTCCGGTATGGACACGCTCCGGGTGCGCCCCTCGGCTACGTAGGTAATAGGGCTGTACTTGATTCCCAGGAAATTGGCGGTAAGGAGCATCCAACGCTCGGCGGGGCCTCCCATCCTGCCCGAGAGGATTGACCCCAGGGCTTCCCGCTGGCCTTCGTCCGCCGCTTCATCAATGTATACTGCCGTGGACCAGTTGCCCGCGCCCATTATGCCCGGCGTATAGGCTATCACCGCGAAATTCAAGCCGTTGAGAGTAGTCCCGTTGAAATCACCCTCCTCGATGTGAAACGCGAACCCCACGTCGCAATGGCCCTCCGTGGGGACGGCCTCCGCACCCTGCACGATGCACGGGCACAGTATCTCGCAGTTGCAGTTCTCGAAGTAGTCTCCCTTCAATCGCCATCCCTGGGAGGCAGAATCCCTGTCTGCAGCCATAATGGTCCCCCTCTTTCTGGTCGGGTTCTAGTGCTCGTAGAACATACGCTGAATCTCGTTGCGGTCTCTGGTGACGGTGAGGGCCAGCATCAGGAGGATGCGCGCCTTCTGGGGCGCGAGGTTGTCGCAGACTATGAAGCCCTGCTCGTCCTTCTGAGGTGTCATGATGACTCGTCCGGCGGTGGCGCGGGTAGCCATCACCACAGGAATGCCGTCGCCAACTGCTCTGGCCCCCGCCTGCTGGACCGCGGGCGGATAGGTGCCGCCTCCGAAACCGGCCAGCACCAGGCCATCGGACCCGTTCCGGCGCACGGCATCCACCAGCAGCCCGTCCGAGCCGGCATACGCGTACACGATGTCCACCCTCGGGAGGGTCTGCACTCCGTCTACTTCGAAGGCGGTGGATGTGGTGTGCTTGCGGGTCGGAGTCCGGTAGAACACCACCTCGCCATCGGAGTCGGCATACCCCAGGAAACCAAGCTCGTTGGGCCTGAAGGTCTCCACTCGAAAGGTGTTGGCCTTAATCACGTCCCTGGCGCTCTGGATTTCGTTGTTGAGTACCGTGAGGACTCCCTTTCCCCCCGCGTCAGGAGATGCGGCGATGCGCACGGCGTCCAGGAGGTTGAGGTCGGCGTCGGTGCTCAGGGCAGTGGGGGGGCGCATGGCCCCCGTAACCACGACGGGCTTGGAGGACTTTACCGTGAGGTGCAGGAAGTAGGCCGTCTCCTCCAGGGTGGCCGTCCCGTGGGTTATCGCCACGCCGTCCACGCTGGCGTCTTCCCGGAAAATGCGGTTGATAAGCTGGGCCATCCGCAGCCATTCCTGGGGGCCTATTGACGTGCTGCCCACGCTGATGAAGTCCTCCGCCTGGATTTCGGCGATGTCCCTCACCTCCGGGACGCGGGCCAGGGACTCCTCGATGGTCAGGTGATCACCCAGCTCGGAGTAGAGCATGTAGTCCAGGCGGTTGGGTCCGATTCCGGCGATGCTGCCGCCTGTGCCCAGGAGTCTAACCTTGGGCCGTGGGGTTGCCATCTTCACGTCTCCTCGATAAACACTGATAAACGCGCTGCTTCATACTTTACCCCAGTCCCCTCACCATGACAAGGAGAGCTATAGCGGGGCATTTTCAACGAGCGTTGGAGCTGGTATGCGGCCCTGCCCGCCACCAACACCCGCGCCGCGCCGGGGCCTCAGCAGTACGGCAGGTCAACCTCTGCGAGGAGCGTGACTTCTCGCAAACTGCCTGGTATACACCCGGTCAGCGCATTCCCCTTGAGGTCCAGCGTCTCCAGGCTGGCGAGGTTGCCCAACTCCGGGGGTATCTCCCCACTCAACTCGTTATCATCGAGGAACAGGTTCACCAGGCTGGCGAGGTCGCCCAACTCCGGGGGTATCTCCCCGTTCAATTGGTTATCATTAAGCTGCAGCTTATTCAGGCTGGCGAGGTTGCCTAACTCCGGCGGTATCTCTCCGCTTAACTCGTTGTCATTGAGGAGCAGAGCCTCCAGGCTGGCGAGGTTGCCCAACTCGGCGGGTATCTCCCCGCTCAGCTCGTTCCAGCCGAGGTGTAGGCTTTTCAGGTTGGCGAGATTGCCCAATTCGGCGGGCATCTCCCCGCTCAACCGGTTCACGCTGAGGTACAGGCCTCTCAGGTTGGCGAGATTGCCCAACTCGGGCGGCATCTCCCCCGTCAACCGGTTCCCCTCGAGGTGCAGGGCCCTCAGGCTGGCGAGGTTGCCCAACTCGGGCGGTATCTCTCCGCTTAACTCGTTGTCATTGAGGATCAGAACCTCCAGGTCTGCGAGGTTACCCAACTCGGGCGGTATCTCTCCGCTCAACTCGTTGTCATCGAGAAACAGGTCCACCAGGTCGGCGAGGCTGCCCAACTCTGAGGGTATTTCCCCACTCAGGTCGTTACCACCGAGGAACAGACTTACCAGGCTGGCGAGGTTGCCCAACTGGGAGGGTATCTCCCCGCTCAACTCATTGTAAACGAGGTACAGAGCTTCCAGGCTGGTGAGGTTGCCCAACTCCGACGGTATCTCCCCGCGCAACCGGTTCCAGCTGAGGCCCAGGATTTCCAGGCTGGTGAGGTTGCCCAATTGGGAGGGCATCTCCCCGCGCAACCGGTTCTGATGGAGGTCCAGGGTAATGACTCTGCCGATGCCGTCAGTGGTGACGCCGTGCCATTCGCCGATTGGAGCGTCGCTCAGCCAGCCTGTATTGCTCAGCCAATTTGGGCCGTCCGAGACATTGTAGAGGGCGACAAGGGCTTCCCTGTCCGTTTCGGGCGAGGTCTGCGAAGGGCCGGGACTACCGCAGGCCGCGAGAATTGCCAGGAGAATCGGCGCAAGTGCGAAGATTCGGGGCAAAAGTCGGAGGGGAGGTAGAGTTTTGCTCATTTCCGCCACCCCTCAACTTTACTCCGGTCGGTCACGGCCCACGCGCCCAACGCTGTGGGTCCCGGCCACGGGTGAGCTTTTAGGCTAACACGAACACATATCAAGAGTACCCTGCCCAACGGGCAGGGTACTCGGGGTCCCTGGTCTGTCTTATTTCCGGGTCGGTAGTTACCTTTTTACCATGTCGTAGCTGCGGAGCAGCTTGCCGGGGACGGCCCCGGTGGCTTCGCTCTCCTCGAAGGTCACCGTCCCGTTGACGATGGTGTAGCGTATGCCCTTGGCCTTCTGGATCAGGCGCCGCTCCCCGCCGGGGAAGTCGGTGTCATATACCGGCGCATCGTACCGGAAGCCAAGCTTCTCCTGGTTGTATACGATTATGTCCGCAGCGTACCCTTCCCTCAGAACGCCCCGGTCGGTGAACCCGGCAATCCAGGCGGGCAGACCGCTAATCTTGTAGTGGCCTTTCTCCAGGCTCATAATCTCGCGGTCCCTCACCCAGCTGGACAGGAAGTGGACGGGCCATGTGCCAACCGTCAGGTAACGGACGTGGGCGCCACCGTCTGACACGCAGGGATGGGTGTATGGATGATTCAGAATCTCCGCCACGGCCTCGGGGTCGGTGCCGTTGGTGGGGTCGGTGGAGAACTCGGTCCGCAGATCCTCGTCCAGGGCCAAGTCCAGCATGGCGTCCATCGGGTGCTTGCCCGTCATTTCCGCCAACTCTGCGACGGTAAGGCCCTCGTACTCGAAGTTCCTGTCGTTGCGGACCTCGACGACCCTCATCTTGCTCCAGTCCGACGCGACGTCGGCTGTGCCACCCGCCCCGGTCCATGCCCCAACATCCTGCCTCATCCGGTCCCGCACGCCGGGCGTGTTCAGCTTGGCGATCCGCTCTTCGGGAGTGCCGACGAAGGGGTCAATCCAGTTCGGCATGGCGTCGAAACCGTTGTATTCGGCAAGCTCGAATACCGGCGAGACAGCTACCGAGCTGGTCTGGGCGTACATCATCGCCCCCTCGGAGCGGGCCCGCTCGAGGAAGGCTAGCTGCTCTCTGTAGCGCTCCGGCGCTGCCTCGCTCTGGGCGACTGCTCCCCACTGGAGGGGTCGTCCGCTTGCCAGGCACATCTGTATCAGGAAGTCCTCTCGACCTCGACCGGGGGCGTCACCCTCCACCGGGTCCATCTGTATCCCGCTGCCACCGACTATCCCGGCGCCTCCCAGGAGGTCAACCTCACCTGGGGGAAGAGGTCGCTCGGCAGCTCCCCTTGTCCAGCCGATGCTGCCAACCCCGAACTCGGCCATGACCTCTGCCAGGGCAAGATACTCTTCGTTGGAGGCCACCTGGCTGGGTATGAACCGGCCGTCATCGGGACGGTTGAGCAGGGTCTTCATCGAAGACCAGCCGAAGGCCCCGGCTTTCATCGCCTCGTGTACTATGGCCTTCATCTGGTTTATTTCCTTCTCCGTCGCATTGACCCTTTCCCGCGACTCCTCGATGCCCACTGCGTACAGACGCAGGGGATTGAAGGGAACCAGTGCGCCCACGTTGACGCCCAGGGGGTTTCTCTCCAGGCTGTCCATCCACTGCGGGAAGGTCTCCCAGTCCCAGCGCAGTCCCAGTTCCATGGTCCTGAGGGGGATGGCCTCAATCCGGGTCAGGAGGCGCATGGCGGCCTCTCTGTCCTCGGGCTTGCAGGGCGCGAACCCGAAGCCGCACTGACCTATTGCAACGGAGGTCACCCCGTGCCAGCCGGACATCGTGGCGTAGGGTTCCCAGTTAAGCTGGAGGTCGTAGTGGTTATGCAGGTCCACCGCTCCGGGGGCTACGATACATCCTGTGGCGTCCAATTCCTGTTTGGCCGAGGCCTTGATACGGCCACTCATCATCGCGATCTTGCCATCTTTGATGGCTATGTCGCCTCTATAGGCGGGCAACCCGCCGGACCCGTCCACAATGGTGCCATTGCGGATAATCATATCGTACTCGGACATGGGTCTCCCTTCTCAAATTGGATTCGTCCCTGTGACCACTATAGCAGCCTCATTCCCTTTGTCAAGGTCTTGAAACCAGTCCTTTCGCGCTACCTATCATCCAGAGGCCGTTCGTGTGCCGACCTGTAGCCGGCCAAGCCCGTCTCCGAGGCGAAGCCCACGGTATCGCGGTGCCCGCTTGCCTGCACACGGTCTACCTCGTGAGTGGGGAAGACGAACAGCAGCCGCGCCGCTTCCCCCGAACGGTTCAGGAAGCCGTGCACAGTGCCTGCCGGGGCGACGACCGTGTGGCCCGGGCCAATGGTCTTCCTCTCCCTGCCAAGGAGCACTTCTAAAGTCCCCTCCAGCATTATCATCGCCTCTTCCGTGTTGGCATGAATGTGCCTGGAGACCCGGGAGTTGGGCGGGATAGTCAACTCTCCGATTCTGAGGGAATGGCTCCCCTTCTCTTTGTCTACAATCATGGAAACTTCCAGCCCGGGGTCTTCCCCATCCCTCTTCGTCAGGTCCTGCTTTCTGATGATTGGCATCTCTCCTCCTTTCACGACTTCATGATTGGCCAGGGCGACGGCCCGGTGTACCTGCACTTGATTTAGTAGATTATAGAACGTGGGAGTCCGCTGAGCAAGGAGCCAGGACTCGCAATCAGGGCCTTTCAATTGTCACCCCGAGCGGAGCGAGGGGTCTAATGTCCTTGCCTTCTTAGGCGTGCTGCTATCCAAGCATTTCAGATTCCTCGCTGCGCCCGGAATTACACGCGGCGGGGGCCTGTATTTACCTGGCGTGAGAATTGAAAGAGCCGGGACTCGCAATAGATAGACGCGTGCTATAATAGGGACACACACATCAGAGGCTCGCTTATGGTATTGACAGACCGGGTAGCGGAACTTTTTGTAGATGCCCACCAGCTATACGGTTCCGCGGTAGAGCGGTTGAGGATGGGCGATATTCGGGACGCCGCGGAGAAGGCTTGGTGCGCCACAAAGCGGGCCACCGATGCTTTAGTCCTGGCGAAGACGGGCCATGAGCCTCAGCGGACCAGTCAAACTTCCCGAGGAGTGCGAATTCTAAGCCAGGAGAGTGATGCGTTTGAATCGCTCCGGTCTCGTTATGTTTCCCGAATCGCTCAATTGCATGGGGACTGTTTCTACGAAGGCAACTGTGGACCGGAAGAGGTTATAGCTAGAGAGATAGAATACACGGATGCGTACATTCGGGATGCCGAAGACCTTGCTGCTAGGGTCTGAGGGTCCCGAGATTGCATATAATTGCCAAAACGAAGAAAGGCCCCCAACGTTGGGGGCCTTTCTCTGCCTTATGCTTCTTATTCCCTATACCGGGGGCTATCTGCTCACCATGTCGTAGCTGCGGAGCAGCTTGCCGCTCAGGGCGCCTGTGGCCTCGCTCTCCTCAAAGGTCACTTGGCCGTTGACCATGGTGTAGCGGATTCCCTTGGCCTTCTGAATCAGGCGACGCTCGTCTCCGGGAAAATCGGTGTCATACACCGGGGCGTCATAGCGGAACCCGAGCTTGTCCATGTCGTACACGATTATGTCCGCCGCGTAGCCTTCCCTCAGAATGCCCCTGTCTGTGAATCCGGCGATCCAGGCGGGCAGACCGCTCATCTTGTAGTGGGCCTTCTCCAGGCTCATGACCTGGCGGTCCCTGACCCACGCAGCCAGGAAGTGGACGGGCCAGGTGCCAAGGGTCAGGTAGCGGACGTGCGCGCCACCGTCGGAGACGCAGGGGTGGATGTAGGGATGGTTGAGTATCTCTGCCACGGCTTCCTCGTCCGTGCCCGACGTGGGCTCGAAGGAGAACTCCGTCCGCAGGTCCTCGTCAATAGCCAGGTCCAGCATGGCGTCCATCGGGTGCTTGCCCGTCATTTCCGCCAAATCTGCGATGGTGAGGCCCTCGTACTGGAAGTTCCTCTCGTTGCGAACCTCGACGACCCGCATCTTGCTCCAGTCCGCCGCAACGTCGGCTGCGCCGCCCTGACCGCTGTACGCGCCAACGTCCTGCCTCATGCGGTCTCGCACGCCCGGCGTGTTCAGCTTGGCGATACGCTCTTCGGGGGTGCCGACGAAGGGGTCAATCCAGTTGGGCATCACGTCAAACCCGTTATACTCGGCCAGCTCGAATACCGGCGTGGGGAAGTTGGAGACGGTCTGGGCGTACATTGGGGCCCCTTCGGACCTGGCACGTTCCAGGAAGGCCAGCTGTTCCTTGTGGGCGGTTGGAATCTGCTCCATGTGGATGACCGCTCCGAACTGGAGGGGACGCCCGGCTGTCTTGCACATCTCGATAAGGAAGTCCTCCCGGCCTACGCCGCGAGCGTAACCCTCGACCGGCTCCATGTTCATCCCGTATTGGGTGGAATCTGCCGCCGTGGGAGCGGGCGCGTTGGGGTCTCCTCCCAGCAGGTCTATCTCACCGGGGGGAAGGGGCCGCTCTGCGGGGCCTCTTGTCCAACCGATGTGTCCCACTCCGAACTCGGCCATGACTTCCGATAGGGCCAAGAACTCCTCGTTGGAGGCCACCTGGCTGGGTATGAAGCGACCGTCATCAGGGCGGTTGGCCAGGGTCTTCATCGCAGACCAGCCGAAGGCTCCGGCCGCCATTGCCTCACGGAAGATGGCCTTCATCTGGTCTGTTTCCTTCTCGTTGGCACGCACCCTTGTCCGGGACTCCTCCATTCCCATCACGTATAGACGCAGAGGATTGAAGGGCACCAACGCGCCCACGTTGATACCCAGGGGGTGGCTGTCTATGCTGTCCAACCACTGTGGGAAGGTCTCCCAGTCCCAGCGCAGGCCCAACTCCATGGTCCTGAGGGGGATGGCCTCAATTCTGGTCATCAGGCGCATCGCGGCCTCTCTGTCCTCGGGTCTGCAGGGTGCGAATCCGAAGCCGCACTGGCCTATGGCAATGGAGGTTACTCCGTGCCAGCCGGACATCGTCGCGTAGGGGTCCCACTGGAGCTGGAGGTCGTAGTGGTTGTGCAGGTCCACCGCCCCGGGAGCTACGACACATCCCGAAGCGTCCAACTCTTTCTTGGCCGACGCCTTGATGTAGCCGCTCATCATCGCAATCTTGCCGTCCTTGATGGCCACATCGCCTTTGTAAGCGGGTAGCCCGCCGGTCCCGTCAACGATGGTGCCATTGCGGATAATCATATCGTACTCAGGCATGTCACCTTCCTCCTCTGGATTCCTTCTAATTTGGTCATGCCCCATTATAGCAGTGCCAGTTATGTTGTCAAGCCTATGAATTGGGAAATAAAGCCGGTAGCAAGGCCCCGGGCATGGGGCTTAGCGGGGGCGCACCCATGTTTCCGACCAAGCGAGAGAGCAGGTCGTACCCATATGACCGCCAATTTCCGCCGGGAAGGGTCGCCCCGAGGCTGCCCGTCCGTTCACAACCAGCTGCGCCTTGCTGGCGGGGGTCAGCACGCTGTAGACGCCATGAGGGCGTCCCTCGATGACGCCGCCCGGCTCGAAGCGGATCAGGAACGGTTCGCCCAGGTCGTACCACGTCAGGGAAATCTCCGCGTCTTTGGAGATGACCTTCTCCGTGGAGAAGGAGCGGGAGTCGCCGTGGCGCGAGAAAGTCGCCTCCACTACCGGGACGCTCTGGTCAGCGAAACCGGGGTAGAGGCCCGTCTCTATCTCTTCCTGTAGCCAGCGGGCCAGCGCGATGTTGTCAGTGTATATCCGGACCTGGTCGTCCGTCAGCTCGCTTTGAAGGAAAAGGACGTGGCCCGGGCCGCCCGGCGAAAGCAGGATGCGCCAATGGCTGGCGCGGGCCGTCAGCGGTCCATCCTCCTCGTGCTTGAGCTGGATAAAGGAGTTCTCTCCTGTGAGGCGTATCTCATTGGGGTCTACTGGGCTTACCATAGCATGACCTCCTTAGAGTAAAATAGACGGACGCAAACGCGCGATGGCTTGCACATCGGACGGGCTGGGCTGCTTCTGAAATAAGGTATACGCCCCTCCCGATGGGAATGCCGATGAGAATGATTGTATGGGCGCTCTGAAATGCTGTCAAGCGATTGCTGCCTGGAGAGCCCAGTCCAATCCAGTAGGAATCACCTGTGAAGGCGTGGGCGGCTGCTGTAGGGACAACTCTCGTGACCGCCTTGGTCTGCCATGCCAGGGCTTGGGCACCCACAGGGGACGCCCCTACGTATTGGGCTATGTGCTGTAAGGGCAGCCTTTGGAGCCTGTCCTCAAAAGCCCTCTCCCCCGCGGGAGAGGGTCAGGGCTACGGGCTATAGCCTGAAGGTTGCACCGCCTCCCGTGAGTTCCGTGTGATATGCTCCAGTAGGAAGGCCAAGTCCTGATATGCTCCCAAGTTCCCCAGCCTGCCGTCCAGCGCCCGCAACTCGTCCACCAAATAGAGGAGGTCTTGGTGCACCGACGGGCTGGAGGAGTCTGCGAAAGGGAGGCTGCTATACCGGTCTGACGACAGGGCAACCACTGCCCCGAGTCGCAGCAGTGGGTCGTTCACCGCGTCGAACTGGATGTTGTCCTGACCGGTGATGCTGGCGTGCTGGCGATTGGACTCCCCGGTGGAAGGCGTCACCCATCGCAACTCCACCTCCCCCAGCGTGAGTGATCCGACAAACCTCGGACTCTTCAGCTCCAACTCGTAAAAGACGGTAGTGGCCGCGCCCACAGGTATCTCTGCGAATTCCCGCCGGGCCTGAGTGAAGGACTGGTCCGAGGTGATGCGGTTCTCGTACCCCACAATGCGCCACGTATCCACCACGTCGGGGTCCCAGGTTACCTGGGCACGGGTCTGGTCGGCGAAGGGTATGGACAGGGCCAGCCAGTTCTCGCGGCTGAAGGTAGCCCTCGCCTGCCCGATATCCGATAGGTAGCGGTACCAACCATTGCCATGCTGAGCTAACTGCTCCAGAAGGTAGTCGTTGTAGTTCTCGATGCCCACGCCGATGGTGATAAGGCGGAGGGGATTGCTACGGGCATGGTCGCCGGCGGCCTCCAGTATGGCGAAGGGGTCGGTGGCATCCACGTTGGCAACGCCGTCGGACATTAGGATGATGTAGTTGTAGGCGTCCGGGTTCTCACGACGTGCCCTGTCGGCAAGCTGCACACCCCGGTCTAGTCCCGCCTGGACGTTGGTGGAGGCGCTGGGCGTGAGACGGCTGATGGAGCGTGCCACAGCCGGGTCGTTGGGGTGTCTATGGTCTACGGTGTACTCGCTGAGAACGTTGGAACTGAAGTGGACTACGGCGATGCGATCTCGGCCTCGCAGGCTGCGCCTGATGCTCTCCGCCGCCTCACGAGCGATGTCGACGCGATTTTCATTGGACATGGAGCCCGAGGCATCCAGGACCAGGGTGACATTGACCGGCGTGGCGTCAAAGTCCACCTCCGGGGCTTGAAATGAGATACGGGCCAGGTGCATTCGACCGTCCAGGGGATGCCGGAAGACATCGGAGGAAATGGCGAAGCTGTCGTTGCGCAGAGGGGGTTTGTAGTTGTAATCAAAGGCGTTGACCCACTCCTCAGCCCTGACTAAGTCGGGGTCTACCTCGTACCCTGACCGAGCGGAGTTCAGGGCCAGGTAGTAGGAAGTGCGGTCAGTATCCAGGCTGAAGGTGGAGACGTTGTCTACAGCTGCGGACGTGAACCGTTCCCGCATATAGTCCTGGAACCTGGTGCCGGAAGGCGTAGCACCTCGTTGCGGTCTCGCAGTGGGGTAAGGTTCTGCTGCTGCCCATGTGGGCGTTGCAGCAGCAGCCATCGAGGCCGTAGTAGGGTAAGGCGCTGCCCGTGTGGCTTCTGGAGCAGCAGCCATTGAGGTCGTAGTAGGGTAAGGCGCTGCCGATGTGGGTTCAGCCATTGAGGTCGGAGTAGGGTAACGTGCTGCCCGTGTGGGTTCTGGAGCGGGAGCCCTTGAGGTCGAGGTGGCCCTTGGAGCAGTAGTTGGCACCGCTCGCCGGACGCCCTCGGCGATAGTCCCCTCCGACTCAGCAGCCGGTGTAGGCGTATCGCGATCCTCACCTCATGCGGCGAATGTGAGCAAAACGATGATTGCCAACAACGTCATTGCCAGGAACTTAGCCATTGCAATCCCTCCCTAACATAAGTGGTTCCTATCGGCCCTCTCTTGGGACGCGATTGATTCGGACCTAATACTAGGACGCTGCATAAGACAAAAAAGTTCCCCCACGATTTCGGCGCAAAAGTATGCGAATGCGATACCTAAACCCACTTCTTCCGTGTTATCCCCTGCGAGTGCCAAGCTCGTATCTCCCTGCCAACGAGCTAGGTGGCTATGCATTATATCATAATGGTAATAGCTAGCTGAGATTTTGAGTCTTTTCATTGACCACTTTTTACGGATTTTCCCACGACTGGTGTATTTGGCTTGGCGGACGGAGGCGCGGCTCGAATCTGACCCCGCATCCGGCTGTTCTGTGAGCACCGGGCGGGCGCTGTCCTATAACCAGATGTTGCAACTGGTCTGACGCCGGTGGAAAGCAGCCGAGCTGCTGTCGAAGGGCTTAGATTCCTCGCTGCGCTCGGAATTGCCTATGGCCTTGCGAAGGCCACATAAGGGGGATGAAAATAGAGGCTGCGTCCCAGAGGTAGGGGCGGGTTTCAAACCCTCCCCTACGGCACGACACGGTAGCACTGTATATTTTCATGGCAAGCGGGTATGACGGAGGGTATTTTCATGGCAGTGACATCTTCCGAGGACCGAAAGGCCCTGCCGGATGCCCGTGAAACGGTTTAAGTTTAGCGGAGAATAGGCTAACATTATAGGGACCATCGGTGTAGAGGGTGCGGCTAAAGGCGGGTTGTCATATCCCAGGCAGAGGAAGTAAACAATGGCAGAGACGTCTGAAGTAGTGATTGTAGGCGGGGGCATAGTGGGGTGCGCCACTGCCTATTTCCTGGCGAAGAAGGGTGTGCGGGCGACTATCATAGAGAAGGAAGAGGTGGCCCGCTTTGCCTCCGGTTTCTCTGCGGGGCTGCTCAATCCTATACACGGCTATCAGGTCCCCGGTCTTCTGGAGGCCCTGTCGCTGGAGAGTTTTCGGATTCACCTGGGCCTGGCGGAGCAGGTGAAAGCGGAGACGGGCATTGACCCCGCGTTCCGTCCTTCGGGCTGCATCTGGGTTATGTTCAATGAAGCCGAGGCCGGTGAATTGCTCGACGTTTTCAATTTGGCCCAGAAGTACGAGGGCTTCTCGGCGAGGTGGTTGGACGCCCAGGAAGTGAAGTCCATCGAACCCAGGTTGTCTCCCAGGGTGATGGGGGCCTTGTGCATAGAGGGCATGAGGCAGGTATCGAGCTACGAATACACCCTGGCCCTGTCCAAGGCCGCGGAGAAGTACGGGGCCACCATAAGGCGCGGCGCTGTGGAGGGACTCAGGGAGGCCGGCGGGCGCGTAACCGGGGTCGTGCTGGAGGACGGGGAGGTCGCCTGCGAAAAGGTCCTCCTGGCTATGGGACCCTGGACGGGGCAGGTGGAGGGGTGGCTGGGCACGAGGGTGCCGGTAGAGCCGCTGAAGGGACAGATACTACGCCTAGAGCTGGAAGGGCCTCCCATGAAGTATCTCTTCGAGCGCGTTGGAGGGGGCTACGTTTCATACAAGCCCGATGGCCTGGTATGGGTCGGCACTACGGAGGAGCGGGTGGGCTTCGACGACAGCCCCACCCAGGAAGCGCGGGAGTCCATCATGGCCCACGCCCAGGAGACCATGCCTGCCCTGTCTGAAGCCCGTGTGGCGCTACAGACGGCTTGCCTGCGACCTGCATCCGAGGACGGGCTGCCCATAATAGGCGAGGTGCCGGGCCGGGATGGCGTGTACCTGTCTACCGGCGCCGGGCGCAAGGGCATCCTCCTGGGTCCTGCTATGGCCCAGGCCACAGCCGACCTGATTGCCACGGGCCGCACGGATATTCCCATAGGACCCTTTTCGCTGGGCCGGTTCCTCCGGCCTGCCTGAATGTCCCGGCGGCCTGGCGTAACTCCGGTCCTCCGGGAGAGGCTTCCGCGTTCAGGCCAACCATCGTCAATCATTAAAGGGGCGCAGCATGGAACAGAAAATACCCCCAAAAATACCTGCGGATGATAACTTCCTCCCCGCCTACCGAGTTCTGGACCTGACCGATGAAAAGGGAGTGTTCTGCACCAAGCTCCTGGCCGACCACGGCGCGGACGTGATCAAGATAGAGCCGCCCGGGGGGGACCCGGGGCGCTCCCGGGGTCCCTTCCCCAACGACGAGCCGCACCACGAGAGAAGCATGTATTTCCTGCTCTACAACTCCAACAAGCGCTCCGTTACCCTCAACCTGGAGACCGCGACGGGCCAGTCCATATTCCGCCGGCTGGTGGAAAGGGCCGACGTGGTGGTGGAGACCTTCCCCGTGGGCTATATGCAGGGGCTGGGGCTTGACTACGACTCTCTGAAGGAGGTGAACCCTGGGCTGGTAATGGCCTCCATCACCCCCTTCGGCCAGACGGGACCCCGGAAGGGCTACAAGTCCTCGGACCTGATCGCGATGGCCGCCAGCGGCTATATGCAGATTACCGGCGAGCCGAGCGAACCACCCCTTCGCCAGGGAAACGAGCAGTCCCATTTCCCCGCCGCCCAGTACGCCGCGGCAGCCATCATGGGGGCGCTCTACTACCGCGACGTGCTGGAGGGCACGGGCCAGCATATTGACGTGTCCCTCCAGGAGGCCCTCATCACCTACTATACCGACGCCCACCCGGCCCTCGCCTGGATGCAGAGGAAAGAGAACGTGACCCGTGTGGGCACCAATTCCACCCTGGTAATCCCGCTGGGGGCCTATCCCTGCAAGGACGGCTGGATTTCCGTCGGCGTAATCACTCCGAGGGAATGGGATGCCCTGGCCCAGTGGATTTATGAGGCGACTGGAAACGAGGAGGTGCTGAACGAGCAGTACAGGGGGGGCAACCAGGAGCGCGCCCCGCATCTCGACGTTATCACCGCGATGTTCATGGACTTCGCCTCCAGGTTCGCAGCCGAAGAGCTTTTCCACGAAGGACAAAAGCGCAACCTGGTCTTCATTCCGGTGAACGACGTGGGGGACTTGCTCCAGGACCCGCAGCTGGACGCCAGCCATTTCTGGGCTGAGCTTGAGCACCCCGAGGTGGGGACTCTCAAGTATCCCCTGGGTATTTTCTACGGAGGGGATGATATGCCCCTTTCCGGGAAGGCCGCCCCCCAGCTGGGCCAGGACAATCACGCGGTCTACTGTGAGGAGCTTGGCCTCACCATGGAGGACCTGGTGCTCCTGCGGGGCGCGAGCGTCATTTAGGGTTTCAGACGAACATGCGGAAATTGCGGATGGCCTTGCCGAGGCCACGTACGAGAGATGAAAATAGCTTATTTTCATACCAATGACTATCCGTAGATACTCCAAAGGCAAGGGGCGGCGTCCGGGCTGGCTGCGGGGACGGATGGCGAAGTGGGCGCTGCTACCCTACAGGTTGGGTCTCGGGTTCCTCCTCGCCCGGCAGGTCATGATTCTCACCACCAGGGGAAGGGCGACGGGAAGGCTGCGAAAGACCCCGCTCTGGTATGTCCGCGACGGGGGCGCTGTCTACTGCTTCTCAGGCTGGGGCGCTTCCAGCGACTGGTGGAGAAACCTGAAAGCGGAGCCTTCTGCGCTGGCCCAGATCGGGAAGCGGAGATGGCGGACCGGAGGGGTGTTCGTGCGAGAACATCATGACCTGGAGAGAGTTCTCGGTAGATTTCGTGAAAAGTATGGCCGGCTAGTCCCGGTGTTCTACCACCTGGACCGTCTTGACCTGGTATATTTCCCCCTTGACGGCTCCGGGGAATTGCCGGCAACAGAGACCTCACCATCTTAGGGTCATCTCCAGGGAAAGAACAAACCGGGGGTCTATCCGGGGTTCCCCCGTGACACAGCCCTATGGACACAGGAGGAGGTAAGCATGGCAAAAAAGGCCCTGGAAGGAGTGAGGGTCCTGGAGCTTGGCCCCTACGTCGCGCTGCCACTGACGGGGCGTATACTGGCTTCCCTGGGCGCAGAGATTATCAAGGTGGAGACCAACAAGGTGCTGGATGAAATGTCCTTCATCCCCGCCTGGTCCCGGGGCGCAGGACAGCCCGAGTATCACAGGAATAAGAAAAGGATAACGTTGGATGTCCGCACCCCCAAGGGCAGGGACATCTTCATGGAGTTGGCCAAGATTAGCGACGTTTTCATGACCAACTTCCGTCGCAACGTACTGTCCCGCTGGGGTATAGACTTTCCAGAAGTAAGGGAGGTCAGGCCCGATATTATCGTCATGTGGCAGACGGGACTGGGGGGCCACGGTCCCTACTATACCTACAAATCCTACGGGATTCTGGTGCAGCATATGTCCGGGGTTTCCCTGCTGACCGGGTCCCCGGGGTCTCCGCCGGGGACTGTGAACACCTCCTACTCCGACTATCATACGGGGGTGCTCCAACCTACGGCGATAATCGGGGCGCTCATCCGGCGCCGTCACACGGGGAAAACGGCCACGATGGAGTCCTCTATCTTCAAGTCCGGCGCGGTCACGTCCGGCCCTTCCATCCTGGATTACCAGACCAATAGCAGGCTGCCGGAGCGCCTGGGGAACCGGGACCCTCGCGGCGCTCCTCACGGCGTGTACCCCTGCGCGGGCAAGGACAGGTACTGCGCCATCGCCGTCTTTACCGATCGCGAGTGGGACGCCTTCTGCGGCGTTCTGGGCAACCCCTCGTGGAGCCGGGAAGCCCGCTTCGCCACGTCACTGGACCGCATGGACAACCAGGACGAGCTGGACGAGTTGGTAGGCCACTGGACCAGCCAGCACGTCGCCGAGGACGTGATGGAGAAGATGCAGAGCGCGGGCGTGGCGGCCAGCATAGTCTCCCAGGGCCAGGACCTCTACGAGGATGCCCACCTGAAGGCGAGGGAGTTCTACCGGGAGACCAGGTACTACGAGACGGAGCGGGGCAAGGCGGCCTCGGAGTGGAAGGCTGGCACCGGCATAGGCTGGAGTATGCCTGCGCACCTATCGGAGACGCCTATGGAGTTCGGCCATTACAGCAACGTGGGCGAGGATAACCCCTACGTCTTCCAGGAGCTATTGGGCATGTCCCCGGCTGAGGTCCGGCGGCTTGCGGACGAGGAGGTGGTTTTCTGAACGGAGGGATCGAAATGCTCGGTCAAGTCCATAATCATATAGTTAGGGAGCTTGGCGAGAGCAGTCGCACGGACATTATTTTCGTGCTTACCGCCATTGTGTTCAACCTAGTTGTTCTTGGGATTAACTCCGGCGTATCCGTAGGAGCCGCGGAAGAAGACTCTAATACTGCCACATACGATCTGGTATTGGCCGTATTTGTCGTTTTGACGATATTGCTCAACATTATCGCAGTGGCCGCATTGGTCCTGGGCAGGCGGACCCGTCTCGTGCTCCTTGATGGTCTGATTGCCATGTATCGCGACAATGAGGTAGACAAGTATTACGACCCGTCCCTGGTGTCGAACTACGGGGTCCGCTACCTTCTCTTCACCGGGGTGATTGTGACACTGGCAGTCACGGCCATCATAGTCCCCCTTATCATCCGCTTTACCAACCCGGTGTGACCACGTCGCATAGTAGGCGGGGCATGGTGCGAAACTGAGGGCTAATTGTAGTCCAGTTCCCCTACCAAGTCCTTGAATCCGATGACCATCCGGCGGATTTCCCTGGGGTTGGAATCAATCAATTTCTTGATCTCAACCTCTGTGGAAGTTGCAGATTCTCGACTTGGGAGTATCCCAAACCACACAAGTTTCGGATTCTGGCCTGCGGTGGACGTGACATGACTGTCGCGATGTTCCGAAAGGCGCTCTCTAAGCTCTCTGGTCTGTCCGGCGTAGAATCGTCCGCCATCTAGCTTCAGCAGATAGACATAGAAGACGTTGGCGTCGGCGTCACGGGCTTCCCAAGAGGGCGAATACTCAGGTTTGTACCAACTTCCGGAATGCTGTCCGTGACTCTCAGTCTTGGCTGGTGGTCTCCTCCCATCGTTACGACAGTCGAGACATACGTCGTACTGCACGCTTTTAGCAAAGCCACAGCCCGGACATTCGTCAACGTTGCCGTTTTGGAAATCCTGAAAATGCTTGTAGCAAAAGACATGGTCTTCACGAATCCGCAGATTGCAGTCCCAGAACAGACACATATTACGTTTGTATGTCCTATGGGGTGTGGCTACCTTTCGCTGAGATGTCTGTCGGACCGATCGAGCTGTGGACTCAAGCGTGGCCAACGTGCCTGAGATTTCCTGAAGCACCTTTTTCCAGTTTGGCATAACTAATTACTATCCCCTGCTAAGTATATAATCCTGAAATTTTGCCGTGTTGTCCCGCCGTTGATTACGGTCTCTGCGGTATTCGGCTTCACCCCGAAATGGAGCATATCAAGCATAGCAGGCTGGCTCCTGGAAGTGCCAGGGCTTGCTTTCCGGAATCACGGTCTTTTGATTGTCACCCCGAGGGAGCGAGGGTCTAAAGTCCTGGCTGACCGCCGTCTTGTTCTGGCTGGTACGGCTTGATTGCGGTTTTTGCTAGGCGCCATTTCAGATTCCTCGCTCCGTTCGGAATGACACGCGGCGGGGGCCTGTATTCACCTAACGTCGAGAACCGAAAGACCCTGTTCCGGAATAGCACAAACTCTATTGTTCACGGCAGAGATTAGCCGGGACCTATCAGCCTCTCCAGGTAGCCCACGCTTTCCTTGAAGTTATCGAAGACCTGCTCATCCGGCGGAATCTCCAGGATGACTAGGCCCTCGTAGCCCACACTCCCCAGCCCTCGCAAGAGGCGCGGGTAGTCCAGGTCGCCATCGTGGACGGTGGGATGGGGCTGCCCGTTCCTCATCTGCTTGAAGTGGACCATGAAAATGTAGTCCAGGGGCAGGGCTTCTATCTCGGCGATGGGGTCGCTGCCCGGGTCGGCCCTCATGCTATTGATGGGGTCAACGCAGAGACCCAGATAAGGGGCCTCGTCGCTGGACAGCAGCTTGCGTGCCTCCTGCACCACCAGCGCCATGCTCCGGATGGGCTGCCCCGCGTTCTCCATGAATAGCCGGACTCCGTAGCGAGCGCTTTCCCGGGCCAGCTCGGCAACGCCCAGGGCGGTAGAGGAGACGTCTTCTGCCTTCTCCCAAGGCGCGTCGAAGCCGGCAGTGTCCACGACTCTGAGGCTGGGAGCAAGGGGACCCACCACCTTGGCCGCCTCCAGGGAAGCCTGGAACCGGGGTGAACCGGGGTCCGGCTCCCTTGTAAGGCAGGGGTAGGCAATCGCCAGATTAAAAGTAAGTGTTGGGAAGGTCCGGACCAGACGTGCGAGCCTGTCCGTTGCGGGGCGCCAGTCATCCTCCAGCCCCTCCTCGTACTGGCCCAGGCAGGTCTGGCGCAGCTCTATATGTTCCGCCCCACGTCTTCTGGCCCTCTCCACCAGCCTGGGGAGGTCCGTAGTGTAGAGGTGGTCTCTCCACGAGTTGGTTATCGCCCCCAGTATCATCCCACACCTCCTTATTAACACTTCGCAAAAGGGACCAAGCTGGGACGCCGCCTTCTATTTTACATCTTTACATCGCCAACCCGTGTCGAAAATACCGTTGACCGTGGCATCACGTCGAGCTAATATGAAGGTGTTATGGTACAGGAGACTACCTCGTATATCAATCAGGGCAAGGAGTTCTTAAGCCAAGCGTACGAAGAGCTATCCGACGGCGACCTTCGCCAAGCCTCCGAAAAGGGCTGGGGAGCAGCGTCGCAGATAGTCAAGGCGTTGGCCGCCGCCCGTGGCTGGGAACATGGCCGCCATAGCAGCCTCTACCAAGCAGTGGGCCAACTGGTCGCCGAGACCGGTGACCAAGAGTTCAGGCTCTTGTTTGCGGTGGCCGGTGAACTGCATAGCAATTTCTATGAGGGCTTCCTTGCCTTCCCTGACGTTGAAGCCCACCTTGGCCACGTGAAACTGTTCGTCGAGAAGGTGGAGCGTCGTATATAGCCTACGCTCTGAGGCTGTGGAGCTTCTCAAGTCCCTTGCGCGTGTCGCTGGCGACCCTGGCCGGGTCCCAGAACTTGAGCCTTTTCTTGAAAAGCCAGTAGGTGAAATCCTTCATCTGCGTGAGACTCAAGGACTTGTGCCTGGACATGCCCCTCTCTTTGAGGAACTCTTCCAGGAGCTTGGCCCGGGTGTTTTCATATATCCTGGTGAAGGCTTCCTCCACCAGGTCCTCACTGTCCGCGTAGCCCCTGGAGCGGTGCTGCTTGCGTACTTCTTCTTCTGCCGCCAGTTGGAGGGCCTCCTCCACCACCACGCCGTACCAGTAATTCAGGAAGGCCCGGTGCTTGTTGTAGCCTATCAACTCGCTAAACTCCCTGGAGCCGATGCTGCCGGGCAGCTTGCCCTGGAAGAGCAACTCTTCTTTCTCCTCCAGGGGGACCATCCCGTCCAACTCGGAGCAGAGACGCTCCGCCAGCAGAAGCCAGTCGAAGGCCTCACCCTGGACGAGATAGAGATAATGCCGGCCCTGGAACTCTTCCTCGGGTAGGGTCCACATCCCCACAGCCTCCAGGAGCGCCAGGTGCCACTCCTTGCCGGCCCGCACGGCCTCCTTCATGTGGCGGACTGCATCGGGCTCTTCTCTTGCCAGCTCCGTGGGGCGGGGCGGTCCGGCCTCCCGGTGCGGACCGGCCGTCTCATTCGTCTCTCGCGTCTCCTTGTATCCGCCCTTCTTCATGCCAGACGGTCCCTGGCGCGGGTGGCCCGGATATTTTGATGGATATGCTGGAGGACGCTCCGAGATGTCTCCTTGTCTATGGAGAGCAGCGCCGCGAGGCGACCGTCTTCGATGGCCTTCTCCACCTCGGCGATGGTGCTTAACCCCAGTTCCTGGGTGATGAACATGGCGGTCTTGGGCCCGACCCCGGGGAGGTCCATGAGGAGGAGGGCCGCATCGGGTAGCTCTGCCTTGAGCCTCTCGTAGGTCCCCACCTTCCCCGTGGCAATTAGCTCCTGGATTTTGCTGCTAATAGCGTCGCCGATGCCGGGGATGCTCTTCAGATTCATGCCGTCTTTGACGGCTCCCTCCAGCGAGAAGGAAAGCTCCTCGATGGTGTGGGCGGCCCGCCGGTAGGCGCGTATCTTGAATATGCTGTCCGCCTTCATCTCCAGGAGGGCAGCCATATTCCGGAAGACCTCGGCTATCCCTTCATTGGTAACTGGGGTAGCTGGGGCGACTGGCATACCAGAATGTTCTTGTTTGATTGCCTGGAAGTCCTTCAAGCGCTCGCTCCGTGGCACCGCTTGTACTTCTTGCCGCTGCCGCAGGGGCATTGCTCGTTGCGTCCCACCTTTTGCGCGCCTACGGGGACGGCTTCCTTCCGCCGCCCCGAGGCCGCCGCCATAGGGCTGGCTTTAGGCTGGGAATCGGCCCCCTTAGCTCCTCGCGCCGGAGCGATGGATGCTTGATAAATGCTGTGTACGATGTCGTGCTCCATGCGCTCGCGGAGGGCCTGGAACATGCGGCTGCCCTCGGTCTTGTACATGATCAGGGGGTCTCTCTGGCCGAAGGCGTGAAGCCCTATGCCCTGGCGCAGGTTGTCCATGGCTGTGAGGTGGTGTACCCAGTGTATGTCCACCGTCCGGAGCATCAGCAGCCGTTCCAGCAGACGCATGTTGTCTGCCCCCATCTCTTCCTCTCGCGCATCGTACATCTCTTCCGCGTGCCTTGTCAGCCGCTCTTCGATTTCGTTGCGTTTGAGGGAGGACAGCTCCCCCTCGGCGTTCATACCCACGGGTAGGGGGAAAATTATGCCGACCTCATCGAGAAAGCCCGGGATATTCCAGCTTTCCACGACCTTCGCCGGCAGGTGCCTGGACATTATGGCCTCTATCGCGTTGCGGACCATGGCGAGGGTATTTGCCTTCAGGTCGTCCCCCACCAGCGCCTTGCGCCGCTCGGCGTATATCATCTGGCGCTGGTTATTCAGGACGTCGTCGTACTCCAGCAGGTGTTTCCTCGTCTCGAAGTGATGGCCTTCCACCTTCACCTGGGCGCCTTCCAGGGATTTCGTCACGAGACGGTTTTCTATGGGCGTATCGTCGTCCAGCCCCACCATGCCCATGAGACCCTTGATGCGCTCGCCACCGAAGCGGCGCATGAGGTCGTCTTCCAGGGCTGCGTAGAACTGGGAACTGCCCGGGTCCCCCTGGCGGCCCGCCCGGCCACGGAGCTGGTTGTCTATGCGGCGGGCCTCGTGATGGTCAGTGCCTATGACGTGAAGCCCGCCCAGGGAAATTACCAGGTCGTGGTCTTCCCGCCATTCTTCGGGGGTAATATCCAACCCGTCGGGGTTGCCTCCCAGGACTATGTCCGTGCCCCTGCCCGCCATGTTCGTGGACACAGTGACAGCGTGGAGGCGTCCGGCTTGGGCCACGATGTGGGCTTCCCTCTCGTGCTGCTTTGCGTTGAGCACCTCGTGAGGTACGCCGAGGTTATCGAGCAGCTCGCTGAGCTTCTCCGAGTCCTCGATGGAGGTGGTGCCCACCAGAACGGGGCGTCCCTTACGATGGAGGGCCTGAATCTCCGCCGATACGGAGCGCCACTTGCCTTCGGTGGACTTGAATATCATGTCCGGCTGTTCGGCGCGGACCATTGGCATATTGGTGGGTACGGCCACCACGTCGAGGCGGTAAATCTTGTAGAACTCCTCGCTCTCGGTGGCCGCCGTGCCCGTCATGCCGGCCAGCTTATCGTACATTCGGAAATAGTTCTGGAGGGTGATGGTGGCGTAGGTAACGCTCTCCCGCTGCACCTTCAGCCCTTCCTTGGCCTCCACCGCCTGGTGTAGGCCGTCGGACCAGCGCCGGCCAGGCTGTAGCCGGCCCGTGAACTCGTCCACGATCACCACCTGGCCGTCGCGTACGACGTATTCTTTGTCCCGTTTCTTGAGTATCTGGGCGGTAAGGGCGTTCTCCACGTAATGGACCAGGTGATAGTTGTCGGCGTCGTAGAGGTTGCCGACCTTGGTCCACTGCTCCATCTTCGAGATGCCCGATTGGGTGAGGCTGATGGCCTGGGTGCGGTCATCTATGGTGTAGTCCTCCTCCTGAAGGCGGGGGGCCAGGCGTGCGAAACCGTAGTAGGACTGCACAGGCTCTTCGGCAGGCCCGCTGATTATCAACGGCGTGCGGGCTTCGTCTATCAGGATGTTGTCCACCTCGTCAACGATGGCGTAGTGGAGCTCTCGCTGGACTGCCAGTTCCGGGTTCACTATCATGTTGTCCCTGAGATAGTCGAAACCGAACTCGTTGTTGGTCCCGTAGGTGATGTCGGCCTGGTAGGCCTCTCTTCTGAGGGCAGGACGCAGGTGTCGGAGGCTTGGGTCGTCGCCCTCGATGGAGGGGTCGTAGATATAGGCTGAATCGTGTTGGAGACATCCCACGCTGAGGCCCAGCAGGTGATATATCGGCCCCATCCAGACGGCGTCCCGTTTGGCCAGGTAGTCGTTCACAGTGACGAGATGGACACCCCGTCCGGTGAGGGCGTTGAGGTAAATGGGGAGGGTGGAGACCAGGGTTTTGCCCTCGCCGGTCTTCATTTCCGCGATCTTGCCTTCGTGGAGGACTATGCCACCCATGAACTGGACGTCATAGTGGCGCTGGCCCAGGGTGCGCTTGGAGGCCTCTCTGACCAGGGCGAAGGCCTCGGGGAGCAGGTCGTCCAGGTCTTCCCCGTCCGCCAGCCGCCCTTTGAACTCCCGGGTGGCGGCCCCAAGCTGCTCGTCGGACAGGCGCTCCATGCCAGGCTCGAGGGAGTTGATGTCCTCTATAGTAGACTTGAATTTCCTGGCGACCCGCTCGTTGGAGTCCCCCAGGATTTTCCCAAGGATGTTAACCATTATCTAACCTCATCTAACCTTGCTGCGGGTAACCTCGCTACGGGTCCTTTACTCGAACATCTCACCCACGGAAAGACCTTCGTGAATACGGCGGATGGCCTCGCCAATCAACGGGGCCACGGACAGCACCGTTATCTTGCCATTGCGTTTCTCCGTTGCCAGCGGGATAGTATCCGTGACCACCAGCTCTTTGAGGGGGCTGTCTATCACCCTACTGGCCGCATTCTTGGATAATACGCTGTGGGTGGCGCAGGCATAGACTTCTTTAACTCCCCTTTCCTTCAGCGCGTTCGCCGCCGATAGCATCGAGCCTCCCGTATCTATCTCATCGTCGAAGGTCAGCGCGGTCTTCCCCTCCACGTCGCCTATGATATTGAGGCTCTCGGTCCTGTCGTTGTTGTCTATGCGGCGCTTCTCGATGATGGCCAGGGGCGCTTGCAGCCGCTCAGCCATGTCTCGGGCGCGCTTGCTGATGCCAATGTCCGTAGCGACCACCACCGGATCCTCCAGGGCTTTGTCCCGGAAATAGCGGCTGAGGATGGTCAGGGCGGTCAACTCGTCCACGGGTATGTTAAAGAACCCCTGTATCTGGCCGGCGTGGAGGTCTATCGTGAGGATGCGGTCCGCTCCGGCGGCGGTGAGAAGGTCCGCCACCAGGCGGGCGGTGATGGGGACCCGGGGCTGGTCCTTCTTATCGGTGCGTCCGTAGCCGTAGTAGGGGGCCACCGCCGTCACCCGGCCCGCCGAGGCCCGTTTGGCCGCGTCAATCATTATCAGGAGTTCCATCAGATTGTCGTTGACGGGGGTGCAGGTGGGCTGGATGATGAACACGTCCCTCTGGCGGATATTCTCAAGTATGCGCACGAAGGTGTTGTCGTTGCTGAACTTGAAGACCTCAACTTTCCCGGTGGGGATGTTGAGATAGCTGCATACGTCCTGGGCAAGCTGGGGATGGCCGTTGCCACTGAAAACTCTTAGCTCATCGAAAGGCCCCATTTTCTCCCCCTGGCAGGTTTTGTAGTCTCTTTATTGTCTTTAACGGGCACTTTAGCCCTCCCGGGAATCGGCGTCATGGTCTCGGAAGAAATTGCCCTCTAAACTCGAAGAGCTTAGAGGCCTTGAAACGATTATAGCATAGCCGTGTGGACAAGCCAAAGAGACATGGATTCACCTGTATTGGCACTTCCGGCATTCTTCCCAACGGGCGTCATTTTTGATATACTGCCCAGGGTTGCTCTCCAGGGCAGCCGAACGGAGGAGAAATGCCGGCTTATGCCGTAATAGGTGGCCAGTGGGGGGATGAAGGCAAGGGGAAGGTGGTGGACTACCTGGCTGAGAAGGCCCATTGCGTGGTGCGCTACGCGGGCGGCAACAACGCCGGCCATACGGTGGTGAACCAGCAAGGGGAGTTCAGCCTTCATCTGGTCCCATCCGGCATCTTCTGGCCCCAGGTCACCTGCATCATCGGCAATGGCGTCGTGGTGGACCCCGACGTGCTTCTGGGTGAGCTGGATAGCCTGCAAGCGCGGCGAGTTGATACGGGGCGGCTCTGCGTCAGCGAACGCGCCCACCTCGTGATGCCTTATCATATCCTCCTGGACCAGCTGGAGGAGCGTTCCAGGGGAGCAACGGCCCTGGGGACCACTGGGAGAGGGATAGGCCCTGCCTACATGGACAAGACGGCGCGCATGGGGATAAGGGCCGGAGACCTCCTGGACTCCGATTCCCTGCTGCCCCGTCTGAAGCAGGCGGTGGAGTACAAGAACGCGATAATCTCCAGGGTCTACGAGGAACCCCCGGTCTCCCTGGAGGAAGTGTACGAAAAGTGCATCGCCTGGGGCGAGCGTCTGAAAGACCACCTGCGCCCCACGGAGATGATAATTCAAGAGACCCTGGGGAATGGGCAGAAGGTGCTTCTGGAGGGAGCCCAGGGCACTCTGCTCGACCTGGACCACGGGACCTACCCATACGTCACGTCCTCATCGCCATCCATCGGCGGCGCATGTACGGGCTTGGGCCTGAGCCCCCGGGACATTACGGGCATCGCCGGCGTCTTCAAGGCCTACTCTACGAGGGTAGGGAGCGGGCCTATGACCTCGGAAATGAACGATGGCACGGGCGACGCTCTGAGGGAGAAGGCCTGGGAATATGGCACCACCACCGGCAGGGCCAGACGCATAGGTTGGTTCGACGCCGTGGCGGGACGGTACAGCGTGCTCGTCAATGGCTTCACGTCTCTCGTGCTGACCAGGCTGGACGTGCTGGACGGCTTCCCCACCATAAAGGTGTGCGTGGGGTATGACGTTGATGGCGAGTCCGTCCCTCACTTCCCCGCGAGCATCTCCCTGCTGGAGAGGTGCCGTCCCGTGTACGAGGAGCTTCCGGGCTGGGAGTTGCCCACCGCGAGCGCGACGCAGATGTCCCAGCTACCCCAAGAGGCGGTGGCTTACGTGAGGCGCATCGAGGAGTTGGTGGGGTGCCCCATTCATCTCATCTCCACCGGGCCAAGCAGGTGGGAGAGCATAATGATAGAGCCTATCCTCTGAGGATGGGCCTGGATGTTGCTGTACTTCTGCCCCCGCCGCCTATTGGGGCACTGGCAAGTCCACGTCGTAGCGCTTCAGCACCTCGTCTATCTGCGCGGCTGACCTGTCGTCGGGCGGTAGGAGGGGCAGCCTGGGGTCGCCCACGTTGAACCCCGCCCTGTTGAGAGAATACTTGACGGGGATGGGGTTGGAAACTATGAACAGTACCTTGAACAGAGCGTGAAGCCTGCGGTGCTCCGCCGCCGCCGCCTCCACGTCCCCCTCCAGCAGCAGACCCATCATCCCCTTCACCTGGCTGCCCACCAGGTGGGAAGCCACGCTGACCACTCCGTACCCGCCCATAGACATTATGTAGAAGGTCTCGTTGTCGTTGCCGCTCCATACCAGGAAGTCGTCCCTCGCCCCGTCTATGATGCGGGCTATCTGGTCCATGTCGCTCCCCGCCTCTTTCACCCCCACAATGTTGTCTATGTGGCTCAGGCGGATGGTGGTCTCGTGGGTCATGTTGAGGCTGGTCCGGCTGGTGACATTGTAAACGATGCAGGGTAGATGGACGCTCCCGGCGATGGACTTGAAGTGCCGGTACAGGCCCTCCTGGGGGGGCTTGTTGTAATAGGGGACCACCAGCAGAACTCCGTCCACGCCCTCCCGCTCGGCCTCTTTGCTCAGCTCTATGCTCTCAGCGGTGTTGTAGTTGCCCGTGCCGGCTATCACAGCGCCCCTGTCGCCCACGGAGGCCTTTACCTCGGCGAAGAGGCGGAGCTTCTCCTCGGTGCTGAGGGTGGGGGATTCCCCCGTCGTGCCGGACACAATGACGCCGTCGCTCCCTGAGTCCAGCAGGGCGTTGGCGAGGCGCTTGGCCTGGTCGTAGTCCACACGCCCCTGCTCGTCAAAGGGGGTTACCATGGCCGTTAGCAGTCTCCCTATCTCCGTCATACCGCCTCCTCGCTCCTTGGGTTGCAGCCTTACCCTTAGAGGGTGTTTGGTGAGTTCTCACAACCGGCCACCCGTCACCCCCTGTTCAAGCCAGGGGCAGGCTCTGAGCGAAGCGAAGGGTCCAAAATCCTCGCCTTCTTGGGCCTGATGCTGCTCAAGGATTTTAGATTCCTCACTGCGTTCGGAATGACAGGGATGGGCCTCGTTCCTTCGGTTGCAGCCTTGACCTTACGTTGTAGTAGGGGTAGCATAGCTGGCTCAGGCAACCGGGGTAAGGCAGTCCCGCCTCAGCACCTCTTCGGCAATCTGGATGGCGTTGAGGGCGGCGCCTTTTCTGAGGTTGTCCGCCACTACCCACATGGCAAGGCCGTTGGGATGGGACGAGTCTTGCCGGACGCGTCCGACGAAGACGTCATCGGTGCCCGCCACGTCCCAGGGCATGGGGTACAGGCCTTCTTCCGGGGAGTCCAGGACCTTCACGCCCGGCATTTTGTACAGGGTCTCTTTGGCTTCCTCCGGGGGCATGGGCCGCTCGAACTCCATGTGCACCGCCGCGCTGTGGGATATGTAGACCGGGACCCGCACGCAGGTAGCCGAGACTGCCACACCGGGGTTGTGCATAATCTTGCCGGTCTCCTCCCGCATCTTCTGCTCCTCCCTGGTGTAGCCGTCGGGGAGGAAGCTGTCAATGCGGGGAATGACGTTGAAGGCGATTTGATTGGGCAGGGTCCCGGAACTGGGATAGACCTTATCCAGGAGGCTGCGGCTCTGCTCCTGAAGGTCCACGATGGCCCCGCCGCCCGTACCCGATACGGACTGATACGTGGCGGCGATGATGCGTTGGATGGGGTTCAGGCTATGGAGGGGGTGGCCCACCATAACCAGGGGCGTGGTCGAGCAGTTGGGTATGGAGATGATACCCTGGTGCCACTCCACGTCCTCGCCGTTGACCTCGGGCACCACCAGGGGCACTTCGGGCCTCATGCGGAAATAGGAGCTATCGTCAATGACCAGCGCCCCCGCCTCGACGGCCAGGGGGGCCAGCTCGCCGCTCAACCGGGTGTTGACGGAGATGAAGGCGATGTCTATATCTTTGAAGGAGCCGGGTGTGGTCTCCTCTACCACAAGCTCCTGACCGTTCACCTGCAGGCGAGTGCCGGCGGACCGGTGGGACGCGAGCAGCCTGATGTGACTGGCGGGAAAGCGGCGCTGCTCGAGGACCTTCAGGAACTCTCGTCCCACGGCCCCCGTCGCGCCGACCACTGCTATGCTCACTTCCCTCATGGTGCACGTCTCCTGCCATCATAGGCCCAGAATCTTATCCAAGCCTACCACAAGACCCTTGAGGTTCACAACCTCCCGTATGGCCCGCGTTACGCCCGGCATATAGCAGTCGCGGCCCAGGGTGTCGTGGCGCAGGGAGAGGGTCTGGCCCGCCGTGCCGAAGATAACCTCGTGGTGAGCGCTGCGTCCGGCCATTCGCACGCTGTGTATGCTGACACCGTTGTACTCCCCGCCCCTGGTGCCGGGCAGGGTCTCCTTCTGTGGGCGGTTGTGCTCATATTGCTTGTCCCCGGCTATCGCCCTTGCTATGGCCAGGGCGGTGCCCGACGGCGCGTCTATCTTGGCCTCGTGGTGCGACTCGATTATGTCCACGTACTCGAAGAAGGGGGCCGCCTGCCTGGCCAGGTGCATCAGGAGCACCGCTCCCAGGGTGAAGTTGGGCGCTACGAATATGCCCAGGCTTTGCTCCCTGGCGATCCGGTCCAGCTCTTGAAGGTCCTCCTCGCTCAGCCCTGTCGTGCCGATGACCAGATTGACCCCCTGCCGGGCGGCTACCGGAGCCGCGGCCATGGTGACCTCTGCCTGGGTAAAGTCCACCAGTACCTGCGGGTTGGTGGCGCTCAGCACTTCGCTGAGGTTGCCGGACATCGGGATGCTCCCGGACCCGTCGGGCAGGTCGAGGCTGTCGCCCGGCTTGACGTCTATCCCGCCCACAGGCTCCAGGTCCGGCTCCCGGCACAGGGCGGCTATCACCTCTCGTCCCATCCTGCCGGCTGCCCCGTTAACGGCTACCCTTATTGAAGCCATCTCGCCCCCTGATGCTCATCAAAAAATAGGACGGGAATAAGAGAAATAGGACGGCTCAGCTTAGATTCCTCACTCCGCTTCGCTCCGTTCGGAATGACACGGGGTGGGGGCCTGCTGCCAGGCGGAGGCGGGTCTGCCTTCACCCAACTTCCCTGTCTGACAGCCAGGTAGGGAGAATCAGAAAGCTCTGGCATTATCTGCCGGGCCGGATAGGGGCTATGGTAACGGTCCCGGCGGATAATGGATTTGATGGGCTTGTCTGTTTATCTATCCGCGGAGGGTGGGCCTGGGAGGCGGCCTCCGGTTTGGCCCCGGGCCTGGCCTGGAGCCTCCCTGTCCGGGTGATGGGGAGCGGTCGCCCCCCTGCCCGGGTCTTCCTCCCCTGGAGCCGAAGGGAGGCCCGCCCTGGCGAGGCCCGGCCTGGGGTGGTCTGGGAGGTCTGCTCGTCGCGTCCCGCGGCCCGTCCTGGCCGCCGGAAAGGGCGCGCTGGGAGAGGTTAATCCTTCCCATCGAGTCTATTTCCTGCACCATAACGGTGATTTCCTGGCCCACCTTGAGGCCGTTTTCCGTATCCCCCAGCTCGCCTGTCCTGAGCAGGCCCTCCTTGCCGGGGAGCAGCTCCACAAAGGCCCCGAAGTTGGTGAGCCGCATCACCTTGCCCGTGAAGATGTCCCCCACCACCAGCTCCCGGGTGAGACCTTCTATACGGGCCTTGGTCTTCTGTATCATGGCCTCGTCATTGGAGCCGATGTTGATGGTGCCGTCATCCGCCACGTCTATGGTTACCCCTGTCTCCTCCTGCATGGCCCGTATAGTCCGTCCTCCCGGCCCGATGACCACGCCTATCTTGCTCACCGGCACCGTCATGCGCGCCATCTTGGGAGCGTATGTGCTGAGATACTCCCTGGGCTGAGCGATGGCCTCCTCCATCTTCGCCAGTATGAAGAGACGGCCCTCCCGCGCCTGCTCAAGGGCACGCTCTAGCACTTCATAGGTCAGCCCCTTGACCTTTATATCCATCTGGAGGGCGTTAATCCCCCGTGCGGTGCCGGCCACCTTGAAGTCCATGTCGCCCAGGTGGTCCTCCATTCCCTCGATGTCCGTAAGTATGGCGGAGCGCCCGTTTTCGCCCATAATCAGGCCCATCGCGACGCCGGCCACGGGACTTTTCATGGGCACCCCGGCATCCATGAGGGCCAGGGTGCTCCCGCATACGCTGGCCATCGAGGTGCTGCCGTTGGAGCTGAGGACCTCCGAGACCAGCCTTATGGTGTAGGGGAACACGTCCTCGCTGGGGACCGCCACCTCGATGGCCCGCTCCGCCAGCGCGCCGTGACCCACCTCCCGGCGGCCTGTGGCTATTCGCTTGACCTCCCCGGTGGAGAAGGGAAGGAAATTATAGTGGTGCATGAAGCGCTTGGTCTCCTCCGGGCTGAGGTTGTCCAGGATTTGCTTCATCCCGGTGGAAGCGAGGGTGGCGACGGTGAGGACCTGGGTCTGTCCCCTGGTGAAGATGCCGGAGCCGTGGGTGCGGGGCAGGATCCCCACCTCGCAGCTGATGGGGCGTATATCCGTGAGACCCCTGCCATCGGGCCTTATCCCCTCATCCAGGATTCGGGAGCGCATCTGTTTTTTCACTATGGACTCGAAGGCTGCGGCCACCTGGCCCTTGGTGTGCTGCTCTCCCAGCCTCTCCTGTACCTCGGCTTCAAGCTCTCCCAGGGACTGGTCCCGTTCAGTCTTGCCCCGTCCGGCTTCCAGGACTTGTGACAGTCTGCCATTGAGGATGGTGGAGATTTCCCCGTCCAGGTCATCGCGGGGGGCATCCGCGGCGATGCTCATCTTGGGCTTGCCTACGGCGGCCACCATCTCTTCGATCATGGCTATGACCTCGCCGTTGGCCTCCTGGGCGCGGCGTATCGCCTCCAGCATCAGCTCTTCCGACACGTCCGTCGCCCCGGCCTCCACCATCATCACGGCGCCCTTGGTGCCGGCCACCACCACGTTCAGGTCTCCCTGGGCGATTTCGCCGTAGGTGGGGTTTACGGTGTAGACGCCGTTGGCGTGGGATACCCTGGCCGAGCTAACAGGCCCTTCGAGGGGTATATCCGATATGGAGAGGGCTGCCGACGCGCCTATCGTACCCAGCGTCTCCGGCGGGTTCTCTCTGTCAACGGATAGAACGGTGATGATTATCTGGATTTCGTTGTGAAGGCCCTTCGGGAAGAGGGGACGCAGCGGCCGGTCGGTCAGCCTCCCGAAGAGGATGGCTTCCTGGCCCGGGCGGCCTTCTCTTCGGAA
The DNA here is from genome assembly GCA_965197405.1 of Dehalococcoidia bacterium. Lineage (GTDB taxonomy): Bacteria > Chloroflexota > Dehalococcoidia > Lucifugimonadales > JAGWBF01. The sequence continues at coordinate 1,561,038 of OZ240206.1, forward strand.
GAAGCTGCCGGGTATTTTCCCCGTGGCATAGAGCCGCTCTTCGTAGTCCACGGTGAGGGGCAGGAAGTCTATGTCGGGCCTGGCTTGCGGGGAAATGCAGACCGTGGCCAGAATTATGGAGTCGCCGAGCCGCACGGTGACTGCGCCGTTGGCCTGGCCCGCGTATTTCCCCGTCTCTATGACTAGATTTTTCCCGCCAATCTCTCGCTGTACAGAATATTGCATAGTATAAAGTTAAACGACCTCTCTCTAGTAGTGGAGTCCTGGAAAAGTGAAACAGCCCCGAAGGGTCGGGGCTATCTTCTCAGGCCCAGCCTGTTTATCAGGGCGCGGTATCTGGATACGTCTTCGCGGCTTACATAGTTCAGGAGACTTCTACGCTGACCGACTAGCTTTAGAAGACCGGTCCGTGAGTGCACATCCTTGTGATGATACCGGAGGTGCTCGGTCAGTTGCCTAATCCTCTCCGTTAGGAGGGCTACCTGGACTTCTGCGGACCCTGTGTCTGTACCATGTTGCTGGAAGTCACCTATAATTCTAAGTTTAGTGTCTTTATCTATCATGCCTCCCTGACCTTTTCCCTAAAACCCTGATTGCCATTATAACACACCCCCAAAGCGCCTGCAATTATGAAAGTAGGCTATAATAGATTCCCCTCCCCGTTTTCAAAGGGAGTTTCCGCCGACCGGTTAATGCTGAGCTAATCAAGGAGGCTTGCCATTCCCATGACTGAACAGAAGATAGACGAGCAGCAGAGAGAGACGACTCAGGAGTCTCCCAAGTATCTCTGGCGCTCCGGAGATCTGGTGGACTGGGAGAAGGCAACGGTCCACATCTCGATGCTGGGCTGGACATCCATCTCCTCCGTTTTCGAGGGCATTCGCGCTTACTGGAACCCCGACCACCAGGAGCTTTATGTTTTCCACCTGGACGCCCACCTCAAGCGCCTGTTCCAGTCCATGAAGATTATGCGGATGACCTCCCCCTACTCCCAGGCGGAGTTGAAGCGGGCCATTACCGACCTGCTGCGGGCCAACGAGTACCGCTGTGACGCCTACATACAGCCCCTTGCCTATTTCGGGGGAGGCATCCCCGGCTATCTGGCGGTGCTGGAGCAGCCCGGGGAGGTGGTTATTACCGCCAGACCGGCCCCCTCAGCCCTGGGAGAGTCCAAAGTAGCCCACTGCAACGTGAGCAGCTGGACGCGCATCTCCGATAACGTGATGCCTCCGCGAGCCAAGGCCATCACCAACTACCAGAACAGCCGCTACGTCTCTACCGAGTCCCGCATCAACGGCTATGACTACGGCATCATTTTGAACCAGAGCGGCAAGGTGTCGGAGGCCAGCTACGCCTGCCTCTACATCATCCGGGACGGAGTGGCTATCACCCCTCCCGTCAGCGCGGGCATCCTGGAGAGCATCACCCGCGAGGTGGTGAAGGGGCTTCTGGAGCGGGAAATGGAAGTGCCGGTGGTGGAGCGAGAGGTGGAGCGGACCGAGCTATACATTGCCGACGAAGCCTTCGTCTGCGGCACCGCCGTGGAGGTCCAGCCCATTGGGAGTGTGGACAGGTACAGCGTTGGCAGTGGGGAGCCTGGGCCCCTCGTCTCCCGTCTCCGAGAGATCTTTCACGGCATCGTCCGAGGCTCGAACCCCCAGTATCCCCACTGGCTTACCGCTGTCTATGGAGAGGGGCCGCAGCGCCGGTAGGCCCCTCTCCCGCCGGGGTCAGTCCTAGTTCGGCGCCAGCGCCAGGCTGCGCACCTCGCCGAACTCCTTCTTCAGCTTCTGCCATGAGTCGCCCCCGTCCTCGCTGGCGTATATGTAGCCGTAGACGCTGGCGGCAACTATGACGTTGGGCAGCGATGGGGTTGTGGCGAACCAGTATATGAGGGAGTTTGGCTCTACGGGAAGGGGAGCCGCATCCCAGGTCTTGCCGCCGTCTTTGGAACGGCGGATGACTCCGGTCATCCCCGGTATCGTGTCCCCGTTGCCCACAAAGATGACGTTGGGGTCGTCGGGCTTGATAGCCATCCCCCGGCAGTATGACCTGGTGTCCTCCTCGTTGAACTTGGGGAACTCGTGGTACTCCCAGCTCTCGCCCTCGTCGGTGCTGGTGGCGATTCCGAAGGGGCTTGTGGCGTAGACCGCCGTTGTCTGGCCGGGACTCAGCGCCATGCCATGAATGTCCCCGTGGAACGGGTCGGGGCCGAGGTCGGGGAGATGGACCCAGCTATCCCCTCCATCAAGGCTCTTGTATACGCCGTCAACCTCGATGCCCGCCCAGACCGTCCTGTGGTCCCTGGGGTCAACGATGATATTGGTCGTCCGGGGAGTGCCCACCGGGCAGGGATTGGTCACACCCAGGGACAACTCTTCCCAGGTCTTTCCCCCGTCCCTGGAGCGGAACGCGTCGGGCCTGGTCCCGACAAAGATAGTGTCCGGCTTCAGGGGGTCCACGGCCAGGGACCAGACCTGGACGCCGTCGGTGGGCGCGCCCAGGTCGTGCCAGGTCGCTCCCCTATCATCGCTGCGATAGACGCCGCTGTCGGTGCCCGCGAGAACCCGCTCAGGGTTGTCGGGGTACACGCCCAGGGCCCTCACGTTGCCCTCTATGGGCATAGGAGTCCTTATCCTCTCCCAGCTCTCTCCCCCGTCGGGACTGACCGACAGCCCGCCCCCAACGCTGCCTACGAGAATAGTGTAGTCTTTTGCCATACCTATCTCCTCTCCTCGATGAAAATGCGCACCAACGCTATGGCATGGCGTTATGATAGCCTAAAACAGTGGTTAGTGGCTAGTGGACAGTGGCTAGGGGATGCCCGGCCCGCCCGCGTCCCGGGCCTTTTTGACAGTGGTCAGTGGACAGTGGTTAGTGACTAGGGGATGCCTAGCCTACTCGCGTCCAGGGTCTTTCTAGCCACTAACGACTGTTGTGCTATAATCCCACCGTGAAAACCCATGTGTACCAGGGAAACGCAGTTTGAGGAAGGAGTCTGCCATGAAGATAGCGGTGCTGGGCGCCGGAGTCATGGGAGGGATTGTAGCCATAGGGCTGCACCGCGGCGGCCATGACGTGACGATTATTGACCCCTGGAAACCCCATGCGGAAGCCATACGTACCACCGGATTCCAGATGACGGGCTACTACGCGGGGCAACCCGTCGAGTGGACGGGCGTGATTCCCGCGCTGCATACCGACGAGCTGGACCAGCTAAAGGACAAGCTGGACGTGGTGTTCGTATCGGTGAAGGGGTACAACACCCGGTGGTGTGTGGAGCACATCAGGCCCTTCCTGGCGGAGGACGCAATGGTGGTGTCAGTCCAGAACGGGATTAACGAGCCTACGATTGCGGAGGTCGTGGGGCCGGAGCGGACCATCGGCTGCGAGACGCTGATGGGGGGTCAGACCTGGGAGCCGGGCCACATTCATCGCACCCAGGGCGGCACTCCGGGGGTGATGGACTACATGATTGGCGAGTACAGCGGCGGGATAACGCCCAGGGTGGAACAGCTAGCCCGGATGATGTCGGATAGCGTCGGCACCTGCGGGGTGTCGGACCACGTCATGGACGAGGTCTGGACCAAGTTTGTGGTCAACTGCGGCGGCAACCTGCTGGCCGCCGTCACCTCCTGGGACAGCCGGGAGCTGGGCCTCAACCACACGGCCCGGCTGAGGTGGTCCCTCCAGGACGAGGCCATCACCGTCGGCGAGCAGCTTGGCGTCAAGTTCGGCAGCTTCGCCGGCAGCGTGGGCGTTATCCTGACCCCCGAGGACATCAAGCAGGCGGCCCGTGGGGCGCGCCCCGACCTGGAGGAGCAGGTATACGAGCAGGCCAAGAACATGGTGGTCGTGACTCGCCCCTCCACGCTGCACGATGCGCTGAGGGGCACCCCCATGGAGGTGGAGCAGCTGAACGGCTACGTGGTCGTCCAGGCGGAAAACCTGGAGACGCCGGTCCCCTATAACCGCGCCCTGGTGCGGGTAGCCACGCTGGTGAACGAGCACAAGCTCCGGCCATACCCGTCCAACCTGGCCCTGCTCCAGGAGTACGTCCAGGAGGAAGTTTCGGCGGCACATCGGTAATCCGGGGGTAGTCGGGAGGCCGTATGGGCCGCGTTGAGACGAATTTGCGGTTCTACCGAGAGGTACTGTCTCAGTTCAAAATTACTCGCTATCCAAAGCCAAAATCCGTTCAACAAAAGCCCTCACTACAGAGCGCCCAACTTCTATCTCATAGTCCTCCATAAAATTATTATAGAAATTCTTATGGAAAACATTTGCTTCAGAAACTGCTGCGGCTATGCTCACGTCATTAAGCTCCATAACCAGCCTCTTACCAGCCTCAAGGGTCAATCTATGCGACCCATATTGCCATCCCCTCTCCTTAGCTATAGCCGTAATAGCATGAGAAAAGGCTCCCCAAAGTTTCTCTGACCCTTGAAGAATATCCCCAGCTTCGAACTCTCGGTCCGACCCATCCAGAAACTCATAAGCCGTCTGTATATGTTCCTGGGCAATCATAACTCCTCCGCAATTTAGGCCTTGTCACTCCGAGAGCGATAGGGTCCTCGCTTTACAGGGGTGCTTGACAATCACCGAGGCCAAGCTTAAGGGGTGGACTCCCCAGGGCTATCGCATGTGGATTTGAGTGGCCGGGTTGAGACGAATTTGTGGCCCTAACCGCCCGCCTTACTCAATGAGAATATGGCGTGTCTCAAGGCCGTAAATTCGGGGAATTGGGACCTAATCAGCCAGTTTTGCTGGCAAAGTTGGCCTCTAAATTGCTCTAAATACGATAGCCCTCAAGGGCGGGGGTAGAGGGAATGAAGGTAGGTTTAGCCCTCGGGCTGGTCCCGGTTGACCTCGGCGCTGTCCACGCCCTCGTCCTCGCCGGGACTCCCCTGGCCTATATCGTCGGGTGTAGTCTCGGTAACGTTGGCGAGGCCTGAGACATCCTCCTCGCCCGCAGGCGGTGCGCCAGCGATATTCACGGGTCCTGCGCCATCCGCGCCCCCGGACGCCGGCTCGGGTCCCTCCGTCTCGGCCTTCTCTGCAAAGGCATCCTGTCTGGTGAGAGGCTCGTCCACGCTGGAGGACCCATACCTGATGCCCGCGGAGATGCTGTACTTCTCAGCCTCGAAATCCAGCATCAGAGGGTACAGCTTCCGTTTTATATTCAGCCCGATGGACTCTCCCCTTACCCTCATGTTGGTGGGCACGATTTCCCGCAGGTACCACGACTCCGTCTCGCTCAGGTACATCTCCTGGGCGTCCCCGCCGCTCTGCGCCTCCAGGAAGGCCCTGCCTACTTTCAGGATTAGCTCCGGGTAGGCCGGGTTCGACCCGTCCAGCCACTTGTGGCCCGCCGATACGACCTGTTCCAGGCCCTCTATTTCCGTCGCCGTGAACGTAACAGGTTTACCATCCACGCGATACTCCAAAGCCTTTATTTAAGCCCGGACCTGCCGCGCAGCGACAGGCTATTTAGCCCACCCGGAGTCCGGGGGGAACACGGTGGTGCACAGACGCCGGACAGGCTCGGCGGCGTGCCAGTCCTTGACCGTCTCGCGCCACTTCAGGTAGTGGGGAGCCTGGCGATGGGCCTCGATGGCGGCCTCGTCCCGGTACACTTCGTACAGGTGGATGCGGTTGGGGTCTTCCTGGTCCTCGACTACGTCGAACCGCAGGCATCCCGGCTCGTCCTGCACCGAGCCCAGGGCGTCGTCCAGCATAGCCTCCATGAAGGCCTCCCGGTGTTCGGGCTTAATCTGGATTGTCACAACCAGCGCTTGCATATCGCCTCCTTTTCCGTCTGAGTAGCCCCTTGTTTGCCTTGCATATAAGCCCAGCGCTATACAGAAGAGTGGGCAAAATGGGCCAGGTCTTTAATAATGGAGATGAAAAACTGTGGGTGAGACGCCAAGGGTGATTATACACCCCTTGAGCGACTTTGGGGAGAGCTAGGTTCCGGTGGGCGGCGTACATCGCAGGGCTATCGCATTTGAAAGGGAGATATGGGAGGGTGTTCGAGTGATAGATAATAGGGGCGTTCTTGGAGTGGTTGATTGAGGGGAAGTGTGGAGGTTGTGGTGATGGGGATGGCGATCGACGATCTGGACCCCTTGGAGGATCCCCGGAGTGGAAACGCAGGCCGGCATTCATTGCACGACATACTGGTCATTGCCTTATGCACCATACTGTGTGGGGGGGAGACCTGTACCGACATGGCCCTCTTCGGGCACTCCAAACGGGAGTTCTTGGAATCCTTTCTGCCGCTCAGGAATGGAATTCCCAGCCACGACACCCCCGCTTTCGCGGGGGCAGGCTCTTCTCCAGAGTGTTCCGCCTGTTGGACCCGGAGGCATTCCAGAAGTGGTTTCTGGGGTTCATGCACCAGTTTGCCCAAGGCTGCGAGGGTGTGCTGGCCATAGACGGCAAGACGCTGCGCCGCTCTTATGACCGCGCCGAGGCCAAATCGCCTCTGCACCTGGTCAATGCCTGGGCCGCAGAACAGCGTCTGGTGATGGGACAACTGGCCGTGGATGGCAAGTCCAACGAGATCACCGCCGTGCCCAAACTCCTGGAAATGCTGGCCCTGCCGGGAATGGTGGTCACCGCTGACGCCATGCACTGCCAGAGACGGCCGTCCCAGCAGGCGCTGGACCAAGGGGCCGATTACGTGCTGGCCCTGAAGGGGAATCAGGGGTCTCTCAACGATGATGTGCGCCTGTTCCTTGACGATTCGGCCACGACCGTGGCAGAGGCAAGCCAGACCAACAAGGGGCACGGGCGTATCGAGACCCGGACGGCCAGCATAAGCAGCGACGTGGCCTGGCTGCAGGAGCGGCACCAGTGGCCCGGACTGGCGGCAGTGGGGAAGATAACCGCCAGTCGCCAGGAGGGAGGCCATAGCAGCGTCGAGAGCCGGTACTACCTGCTGAGCCAGGCATTCCCGCCGGAGCGGTTTAACCAAATCGCACGGGCCCACTGGGGAATCGAGAACCAACTGCACTGGGTGCTGGACGTGGTGTTCAATGAGGACCAGTCCCGAAACCGGAAGGACAACTGCCCGGACAATCTGGCTCTGCTACGCAAACTGGCGCTTAATCTGGCCCGGCTGGAACCCTCCAAAGGATCCATGAGACGCAAACTGAAACGGGCCGGGTGGAACAACAGTTACCTGGCCACATTGCTATCCCAATTCACCAAAATCCAAATGCGATAGCCCTGGCGTACATCGCTTTCGCACTGTACAATTCGCTGGCCATGTGCTAGGATTTGCACAACTGATGAAGGTGACGCTAAAAATGAACAGTCGAAACACTGCATGGCACTCACCGGCTGGTGATGTGCCTTTTGTTTTGCGCCGGAACGCCTCATTGGTCATTGGGGTCATCGGAGTCATCGGCCCATACCATCGGAGGTAACACCCATTCTAGACACGCTAATACGCAAGCTGGCCGCCATCTTCCCCAGGAACAATCCCAGCCCTAGGTCGTCACCATCCCCCAGTCCGCAGACCAGCGAGAGTCCTCCGCCAGCCCCCGCCGTCGAACAGGCCCCCAAGCCGCCGGATATAGCGATAGCGGCACCCCGGTTGCCGCGGACCTCCGAACCATCTCCCAACGGGCCTGTGTCCCCGATCGGCCCCCGGTCTCGTCCAGCGACCTCGTCCCCAAAGCGCCGTCCCGAACGCCAGCGGTTTGGCACGATGCCGGTTGCTCCTGCGGTGGGACGCGCCCTGGAAGGCATGGGGTATGACGAGCCTACGCCCGTCCAGGAAGAGGTAATCCCCCTGGTGAGGGCCGGGCGAGACGTGGTAGGCCAGGCCCAGACGGGCACCGGTAAGACCGCAGCCTTTGGCATTCCCTTGGTGGAGATGATTGACCGCAACGCTCAAGAGCCTCAAGTGCTGGTGCTGGTGCCCACCCGGGAGCTGGCGGTCCAGGTGCGAGGCGAGCTTTCCCGGCTGGGGCAGTTCTGCGGCATACGCGCCGTGGCGATTTACGGAGGCCAGGCCATGAGCCGGCAGCTAGAGGCTTTGCACCGGGGCGTTCACATCGTCGTGGCTACACCGGGACGCCTGATGGACCACATGGAGCGCCGCACCATCTCCATCGGACAGGTCCGGACCGTGGTGCTGGACGAGGCGGACCAGATGCTGGACATCGGCTTCTCCGACGACATTGACCGCATCCTCCGCCACATCCCCCGTTCCCGCCAGACCCTGCTTTTCTCTGCCACCATACCCGGCTCGATAAGGGGCATGGCGCGACGTTATCTCAAAGAGCCGGCCTGGATCCGGATAGGTGGGGACGCCGAGCCTGTGGAGCAGGTGAGGCAGCTCTATTACGAGGTGGCGGAGCTGGACCGCCCGTCCGCTCTCGAGGAGCTACTGAGGCAGCCCGGGCTCATCAGCCAGGCCCTGGTATTCCGCAGGACGAAGGTGGGGGTTGACAGGCTGGTGGCTTACCTCCAGGGCTGCGGTTACGACGCCCAGGCTATCCACGGCGATATGACCCAGGCCCACAGGGATAGGGTGATGGGCCGGTTCCGCTCCGGGGACCTTCGCACCCTGGTCGCCACCAACGTTGCTGCACGGGGGCTGGACATCCCCGCCGTGTCCCACGTCATAAACTATGACATGCCGGGCAACCTGGAAGAGTATGTCCATCGCATCGGCAGGACCGCTCGGATGGGGCGTCTCGGCACCGCCATCACTTTTGTCTCCGAATGGGACTTCCAGGTGCTGGACGTGATCCAGGCCCACGTGGGAGGCGATCTGGAACAGGGCGAGTTGTCCTTCTCCTACAGCTAACGGGCGCCGGACACCCCGGCCCACGTCTTTGCCTGCAAGCTATCCCACAACATCCGGGCCGCGGTCCCCCGCAGTTCATAGTATGGGAGGATTGAAGCGATGCCCAAAATGACGACCGACGACGGAATCGAGATTCACTACCATGTAGATGACTTCCGGGACCCGTGGGCTTCCGACCCCGGGGACACTATCCTGATGTCCCACGGTTTCTGCCGGGGCATGAAATGGTGGACGCAGTGGGTTCCCGCCCTCGCCAGGAAATATAGAGTGGTGCGGTACGACATTCGAGGGTGTGGGCAGTCCGACGTGCCGCCCGAGGGCGCTGTGTGGTCGGCGGACCGGCTTGCCAGAGACCCCCTCAATCTTGTTGACTATCTGGGCATCGAGAAATTCCACTGGGTGGGGTTCGAGTCCGGTGGACTGTGGGGAGTGGTGTTTGCCACCACCTATCCCGACCGGGTAAAGAGCCTCACCATGTGCGGTACGCCCTATGCCAGGATAGGAGGACTCAGTGGCACCTCCGAGACCATAAACCGGGTGGGTCTCAGCCAGTGGCTGGTTGATTCCACGCCATCCCAGTTGGACGTGTCCGCGGCAGCCCCCGGATTGGTGGAGTGGCACATAGCGGAGCACTCGAAAACGCCCACGGAGGTCGCAGTGTCCACCATGAGGGCCGTCGAAGCCCTTGATATTACCGACATGCTCCCGAAGATAAGTGTGCCGACCCTAATCATGGTCGGGGACAGGAGCACACGCCGCCCACTGGATGAGCAGAGCGCGATGCAGCAGCGTATCCCAAACGCAAGGCTCGTCGTCTTCCCCAACATAGGAAGCGGGATTCATCTGTTGATACCCGATAGATGCACCGAGGAGTTGATCAGGTTCCTGGGTAGTGGCTAGTGGTTAGTGGTCAGTGGCTGGTCCGGGTGTTCTCTGAAGCCCTGGATGGCTGTGGTCTTGTTCTGGGTGCCCTGCGGTTTTGATTGCATCGGGGTGGGAAATGTGGTACTCCATTCAGTACGAGGTACTGTGTGAAGACCACGCTCGCGGCAGCCCTGAACTGGCGCCCAAGGACATCCTTCTATTACGGGTGGCTAATTATCGCGATGGCCGCCCTGGGCACGTTTGTGGCCACCGGAATCTCCCAGTTGGTGCTGGGCGGGGTCCAGGGCTTTATTTTTCAGGACCTGGCCTGGAACAGGAGCACGATCGCCCTGGCCGTCACCATCGGGACCTGGGCTTCGGGGCTGCTGGCCCCCTTCGTGGGGCGTTTGGCCGACCGCTACGGCCCCCGATGGCTGATGCCCTTCGGGCTGGTTGTCGTGGGGCTGGCTTTCTTTTCCCTGGCAGGCATGCACTCCGTTTGGCAATTCTACGTCGCCTATATCCTGGGGCGCGCCATCAGCAATCCAATCCTGGTCGGCGTTGTGCCGCGCACCGCGGTGGTCAACTTCTTCCGGCGCAAACGCAACATCGCCCTGTCCTTGACCGGCATGTCCCGCCCGGTATCCAGCTCCATCAACATCCAGATTATCTCGGCCGTCGCGGTGAGGTACGGCTGGCGGGCTGCCTATCGCTACCTGGGCATCCTGGCCTTCTGCCTGACCCTGCCGTTGATGGCGTCCATGCGGCGCCGGCCCGAAGACATCGGCCTGCTGCCCGACGGCGCCAGGCCTGAAGCAGATACCAGAGTAGATGCCGAAGTAGATGATGGTCCGGCGCCGGAGCATTCCGGGGGCAGACGCGCCGGCCCCAGCCCGGCTGACGGCGAGCAGGAACGCAGCAGAGCTCCGGCGACCGGTGGGGACAGGGAGTACCGGTGGACCGTCAGGGATGCGGTGCGAACCAAGGCCTTCTGGTTGGTGGGCATAACCGCCGGGCTGGCCATCCTGGGCGTGTCAACCGTGGACTTCAGCCTGGTGCTCTATCTCCAGGACAAAGCCGGCATTTCCGAGGCTCAAGCCGCCGGAGTCCTGAGCCTCAGCACCTTTCTGGCAGTGGCGAATCTCCTTTGGGGCTACCTGGCCGATAAGTTCACGCCCCGGCGGTGCTTGATGGTGGCCCTGGTCTGCAACGCCATGATAATTCTCTATCTGTCCACCGTTGGCTCCATGCCGGCGGCCTATACCTTTGGCGTGCTGTGGGGGCTGTTCACCGGGTCCGTCGGGGTCCTGGAGCAGATGGTCCTGGCCCAGTATTTCGGAAGGGAGTCCTACGGCTCTATAGTCGGGTCCCTGACACCCCTACAGATGGGCGCGCTGGGCCTGGGGCCGAGTCTGGGAGCCTTGGTCCACGACCTGCTGGCGGCGCTCTTGATTTAACCGGGAGCTACGACGGGCTAATCATGGCGGTAATAGGCGTCTACCTGCTGGCGGCGCTCTTGATTTTTCTCGCCCGGCCTCCGGACCTGAAGCCCCGCGCCTCTTCCTTATTATAATGAGGCCCCCAGTTGAGGTCCCCGGCTCGCCGGGACAGCCCCAGGGTCTTTCAATTCTCACGCCAGGTAAATACAGGCCCCCGCCGCGTGTCATTCCGAGCGCAGCGAGGAATCTAAAAATGCTTGGATAGCAGCACGCCTAAGAAGGCAAGGACTTTAGACCCCTCGCTCCGCTTGGGGTGACAATTGAATGGCCCTAGGGACAGCTCCGATTGACATTCAAGCGGATAGATACTAGAGTACGGGGAGACGGGACGCAGGCTTAACCGAACAGCGTGAAGCATGAAATACCCTATACTCAGAAGCGAGGTGACGATATGGCTACAGTCCTTGACCACACCATAGTGCCGGTCCGGGATAGGCAGGAGTCCGTGGAGTTCTATAACCGGATACTGGGCTTCGAGGACCTGGGAGAGGTGGGGCCTTTCCTGGCCGTCCGGGTCAACGACACCTTCAACCTGGACTTCCGGTACTCCGATGACTTCCAGAGCATCCATTACGCCTTCGCGATGGACCCGGAAGAGTTCGAGGCGGCCTTCGCCAGAATCCGGGAATCCGGGATGCCCTACGGCGACAGCCCCTACGACATGGAGAACATGGAGGGGCCTGGTATGACGATGGGGGCCAAGGGACAGGGCAAGGCGGTCTACTTCAAGGACCCCAGCGACCACGTGCTGGAAATCAAGACCTATTAGCCACTCATATGCCCGCGTGAGTACGGGACGGCGGGTGGGCAGTAGATAGTGGATAGTGAGTAGGGGATAGGCCGGTCCCGGGTACGCAAGCACGGGGCTTGCCTATCCCCGTAGGGGTTGTTGGTGGACTGGGCGGGAATATTCCCTTCCCGTCCCATGCCCGCGACCACTGCGCCGGCCGAGACCTCCAACCCCCGCGAGTTATCCCCTCTGGAAGTCTCCGGATGGACCGGTCAGATGGAGGATGTATGAAGGAAAACGAGCGCATAGACACCCTGCGTTCCCTGCTCAAAGAACGCATACTGGTGCTTGACGGCGCTATGGGGACCGCCATCCAGCAGAGAGGTCTGGGGCCCGACGATTTCGGCGGGCCGGAATATGAAGGGTGCAACGAATATCTCGTGCTGACCCGCCCCGACGTCGTCGCCGACATCCACCGGGGATACCTGGATGCCGGGGCCGACATTCTGGAGACCAACACCTTCGGCGCGACCAGCGTCGTCCTGTTCGAGTACAACCTGGCCCACGAGTCCAGGCGAATCAACCGGGAGGCCGCTCGACTGGCCCGCGGGCTTGCCGAGGCCGCCAGCACTCCCGAGAAGCCGCGCTTCGTCGCCGGCTCGATGGGGCCGACCACCAAGACCATCTCCGTCACCGGAGGAACCACCTTCGATGAGCTGGCCGCGTCGTACCACGAGCAGGCCGCGGGCCTGGTGGAGGGCGGTGCGGACGTGCTGCTCCTGGAGACCAGCCAGGATATGCTGAACGTGAAGGCGGGGCTGGAGGGCATAGACCGGGCCTTGGCGGAATTGGACCGTCAGGTCCCGGTAGCCGTTCAGGGGACCATAGAACCCATGGGCACCATGCTGGCAGGACAGGACGCCGAGGCCTTCCATACGTCCCTGGCCCACCGGGACCTGCTGTGGATAGGGTTCAACTGCGCCACGGGGCCGGAGTTTATGACCGACCACGTGCGAACCCTGGCGGGACTTCCGGGCTTCCCGGTTGCCTGCGTGCCCAACGCCGGACTGCCCGACGAGGAAGGCAACTACAACGAGACCCCCCGGATGCTGGCGGACACCATCGGGCGGTTTATCGAGGCCGGATGGATTAATGTAGTGGGTGGGTGCTGTGGGACCGGGCCGGACCACATCCGTCTGCTGGCACAGATAGCCGCCGGCAAAACGCCCCGCCAGCCGGGCCGCGCACAGCAGACCCGGGTCTCCGGCATAGAGGCCCTGGTGATTGACGAGGACGTCCGCCCGGCCATCGTTGGCGAGCGGACCAACGTCCTCGGCAGCCGGCGGTTCCGCAGACTCATTAACGAGGGGGCATTCGAGGAGGCTGCCGAGATTGGACGCCGACAGGTCCGCAACGGCGCCCACGTGCTGGACGTGTGCCTACAGGACCCGGACCGGGACGAGATGTCCGACGTGACCGCGTTCCTCGATTACCTGACCAAAAAGGTCAAGGCCCCCGTGATGATTGACTCCACCGACCCCCGCGTCATCGAGGAGGCCTTGAAGAGATTGCAGGGCAAGTCGCTGATTAACTCCATCAACCTGGAGGACGGCGAAGCCCGGTTCCAGGCGGTGGTGCCCCTGGCCCGGCGGTATGGCTCCGCCCTGGTGGTGGGCTGCATAGACGAGGACAAGGCGCAGGCCCAGGCCGTCACGCGCCAGCGCAAGCTGGACATAGCCCTTCGTTCCTATCGGATTCTGACGGAGAAATACGGCGTGCCCCCGGAGGACATCGTATTCGACCCCCTGGTATTCCCGGTGGGCACCGGCGACGAGACCTACGTCGGCTCAGGCGCGGAGACCGTCGAGGGAGTCCGGCTGATCAAGGAGGCCCTCCCCGACGCCAAGACCATATTGGGCATATCCAACGTCTCCTTCGGGCTGCCCACCGCGGGCCGCGAGGTGCTCAACTCCGTCTTCCTGTACCACTGTGTCCAGGCCGGACTGGACCTGGCTATCGTCAACTCGGAGCTGCTCCAACGCTACACGTCCATTCCCGAGGAGGAGAGGCGGTTAGCCGAGGACCTTATCTGGTACAGCGGCGAGGACCCGGTAGCGGCCTTCGCCGCCCACTTCCGGGACAGACCTCCCAAGGCCAACGCCGAAGAGCGGCGTAGCCTCCCCCTGGACGAGCGGCTGGCCCTGGCTATCATAGAGGGCACCAAGGAGGGCTTGACCGAGGACCTGGATGAGGCTATGCAGGCCAGGAAGCCCCTCGAGATTATCAACGGGCCGCTCATGGCCGGCATGGATGAGGTGGGCCGCCAGTTCAACGACAACCAGCTGATTGTCGCCGAGGTGCTCCAGTCGGCGGAGTCCATGAAGTTCGCGGTGACCCACCTGGAGCCGCACATGGACCGCCTGGAGACCGCGACCAGGGGCAAGATAATCCTCGCCACCGTGAAGGGCGATGTCCACGACATCGGGAAAAACCTGGTGGAAATCATCGTCTCCAACAACGGGTACGAGGTTATCAACCTGGGCATCAAAGTGCCGCCGCAGGACCTCATTGACGCCTACCTACAGCACCGCCCCGACATCATCGGCCTTTCCGGTCTGCTGGTCAAGTCGGCCCAGATGATGGTTGAGACAGTGCGAGATTTCCGCCAGGCCGGCGTAGACAGTCCAATCCTGGTGGGAGGTGCGGCCCTGTCCAACCGCTTCACCCGGCTGCGCATAGCGCCCGAATACGGCGGGCTGGTGGCCTACGCCTCCGACGCCATGACCGGGCTGGCCCTGGCCAACACCATCCAGGAGGCCGACGAGCGGGAACGCCTGGCGGCTGCCCTCGAGGCTGAGACCGCAGAGATGCTGGAGGCCGACCGGCTTCGCCGGTCGGCGGAGGCCGGGGAAGGTCCGCCCCAAGGGGTGGCGCCGGCCCAGGTGCGCCACGACTTTGATGTGCCGAACCCGCCGGACCTGCTGCCCCACGTGCTGTTGGACTACGACCTGGAGAAAATCTTCCCCTACATCAACCCGCAGATGCTCTACGTGCGCCACCTGGGATTCAAGGGCCGGTTCGCCGAAGCCCTGGCCGCCGGGGACCCCGCCGCCCAGGAGTTGCACGACTCGGTGCGTAGGGTGGAAGACGCGATGCTCGCCCGGTCCGACATCACGGCCAACGCCGTATTCAAGTTCTTCCCCGTCCAGTCCGACGGACAGTGGTTGCTGGTTTACGCTCCCGACGGGAAAACGGTGCTGGAGCGGTTCTACTTTGGCCGCCAGTCCGAGCGGGACGGACTCTGCCTCAGCGACTACGCCCTTCCCAAGCGACCGGACCGGATGGACTACGCCGCCATGTTCGTCACCACCGTCGGGATGGGGGTGCGGGACCTGGCCGAGAGATGGAAGCAGGAGGGCCAGTTCCTGGACTCCCACATCCTCCAGGCCCTGGCCCTGGAGGGGGCCGAGGCCTTTGCGGAGCTTCTGCACCAGCAGATTCGCCAGATGTGGGGGTTCGGCGACCCGCCGGGCATAACCTATCAAGACCTGTTTCGGACCCAGTATCGGGGCCGCCGGTACTCCTTCGGCTATCCTGCCTGCCCGCGGCTGGAGGACCAGGAGCAGCTTTTCCGGCTGCTGAGCGTGACGGCCAACCTTGGCGTGGAGCTGACGGAGGAGTGCATGATGGACCCGGAAGCCTCCGTCTCAGCCCTGGTCTTCCATCACCCGGACGCCAAATACTTCAACCTCAACGAGGGCGACATCCGGAGGCTTGAGCGGGAGATTGCCTCCTTCTAGCCCGGCCTCCCCCGGAGCTTGACCCCCAGGAGCTTGACCCCACAGAAGCCTGCAAGTACAATGTCTCCATCATCAGGGCACGGGGAGCGTAGGATTTGTCCTGGTCCTCTACGGCCCACAGGAGGGATGAAATGACGACCCAATCACAGCAGGATACGTCGGTGAAGCTCAAGATCGTAGAGATGGACCACATAGTCATCAGGGTCAAGGACGTGGAGAAGGCAATAGAGTTTTACACGGAGGTCCTGGGCCTGACACCCATGAGGGTGGAGGAGTACCGGGCCGGCAGCGTGCCCTTTCCCTGCGCTAGGATTAACGGCGACACGATTATTGACCTGTTCCCCTTCCCCGACCAGGAGCCGGTGGGTGAAGGCCCCCGCAACATGGACCACTACTGCCTGGTGATAGAGCCTACGGACCTGGCAGAGCTGGCCGACCATCTCCGAGAGCGTGGGGTCACGGTGGTCAGCGATGGTCCTGCCCAGCGCTCAGGAGCCCGTGGCATGGGAGAGTCCATCTACATCAGGGACTGGGAGGGGAACAACATCGAGCTGCGCCACTACTAGACACGATGGAGTAGACATGACTACCGGGCCGATAAATATATTCGAGTTCGAGGCCTTGGCCGAGCGTAGTCTGCCCAGGGCCGACTACGATTTCATAGCGGGCGCGGCAACGGACGAAATCACTCTCCGGAGGACTCGCGCCGCCTTCGACTCGATAATGCTTCGCCCCCAAATGCTGGTTGATACAAGCGCCATGAACCTCTCAACCACTGTCCTGGGTCAGAGCATAGATTTCCCCCTGCTGGCGTGCCCTGCCGGTATGCACGGCAAGGCTCACCGGGATGGAGAGCTTGCGACCGCCAGGGCGGTTGGGTCTGCGGGGACTGTGATGATACTCAGTTCCGGCTCGACCTACACGCTGGAGGACGTTGCCGGGGAAAGCACCGGCCCCATCTGGTTCCAGCAATACCTGTACAAGGACCGGGGCCTGACCAGGACGATGGCCCACCGCGCCGAGGAAGCCGGCTATAGCGCCCTCTGCGTCACCCTGGACTCCTCGGTCAGCGCCAAGCGGGAGCGCAACATTCGCAATAATTTCAGCGCCCCGCCTTCACCCAACTACGCCAGCGTTGAGATGGGGGAGTACTCATGGAGTCTCAGCTCCGATGCGCCGCGAGGGGTCATTGATCTCATAGACCGCTCGGCAACCTGGACCCATTTGGACCAGCTCGCGGCTGATACGTCGCTGCCCATACTGGTCAAGGGCATAATGACGGCGGAAGACGCCCGGTTGTGCGTCGAGCACGGGGTCAAGGCCCTCGTAGTTTCCAACCACGGAGGACGTCAGCTGGACACGACCTTTGCCAGCATCGAGGTGCTTCCCGAGGTCGTTGATGCGGTGGACGGGCGCCTGGAGGTCTACCTGGACGGCGGAATCAGGCGGGGCACGGACATCCTCAAAGCGCTGGCCCTGGGAGCCAGGGCGGTCCTGATAGGCCGCCCGTTGTTCTGGGGCCTCGCCGCCGACGGAGAGGAGGGGGTGCGTGCAGTGCTCCGGATACTGCGGGACGAGCTTGAGATGGCTATGGCTATGTGCGGTCGCCCGAATATCGGCAGCGTGGACATCAGCCTGCTGGGGACCGTGTCCCCGCTGGCATCCATGCTGGCACAGCCCGAAGGCATCCGGCTCCCCCGGCTCTAGGCGGTGGATAGTGGGCGGTGATCAGTGGCTAGTGGCCTGTGGTTAGTGCTAGGACCCACGCCGGCAATCGCTCATAGCCTTGCCAAGGCCACGCATGAGTATGAAACCCCTATGTTCATGGTAATGCAGGTTCCCGCCCCATGCCATTCCTCGCTGCGCTCGGAATGACATCAGAGGGAGTGTAGGATATTTTCATGGTAATGACATGAGAGGGGGGCAGGCTATTCTCATGGTAACGACAGGGATAGATAGAGATAGGGAGGGTTATCATGGCTGAGTATGACCTGGTTATTCGCGGCGGCACCATTGTGGACGGGACGGGCATCCCCAGATATAAAGCGGACCTGGCCGTCAAAAGCGGCAGGATAGCCAAAATCAGCGGCAAGATTAGCCCAGGGGCAGCCAGGGAGATAGACGCGAGGGGCTGCATAGTGGCCCCCGGCGCTGTTGACCTGCATACCCACTACGATGCACAGCTCAACTGGGATCCCTACGCCTCGCTGTCGGGCTGGCACGGGGTTACATCCCTCACCATCGGGCAGTGCGGGTTCGGATTCGCTCCCACGAGGCCCGAGGACAGGGACCTGAACATGCGGATGATGAACCGCATCGAGGCAATTCCCCTGGAGTCCATGCGTAAAGGTATACGATGGGACTGGGAGACCTTTCCCGAGTATATGGACAGCCTCGACCGCCAGGGGTTGGGCGTCAACGTCGGGGCGTTGTTCCCCTTCTCTCCCCTGCGGGGCTACGTGCTGGGCATGATACCCGCCCGCGAGAGGGCCTCTGTGACGGAGGCGGAGCTAAATCAGATGAAACGGCTCTTCTACGATGCGATGAAGGCCGGGGCATTCGGTTTCTCCACCGAGTTGAACTATATAGACCGCCCCGAGGACGGGAGCTTTCTTCCCAGCCATGTGGCTTCGGACGAGGAGTTCCTCGCGCTGTCGGAGGTCATGAGAGATTTCGGAGTCGGTCACATCGGGCATACCCAGGGCTTCGGCCTCGCGCCGGAACAGCATGAGGCGCTAAAGGCCCTGATGGCCCGGATGATGAGAGTCAGCGGACGCCCCATGCACGTCAATATAGACGAGGGCGAGGACCGGGCGTGGCTGGAGGCGTGCCGAGCGGAGGGACTCCCCCTGCTGCAACAGCGGCTCTGCACCCTGGGCGGGGCCCAGTTCAAGCTGGCGGAGTTCAACCTGTTTGACTATATGCCCAACTGGATACAGCCCCTGGTCGGCAGCCCCGAAGAGCGGGCCGCCAAGCTCGCGGACCCGAAGGCCCGCGCCGCCATGAAGCGGGACGTAGAGGAGTCGGTCTCCGGCGTTATGACGGACTGGAGCAGGATGAAGGTCTTGAGCGTGGCCCACGAGCGGAACGACGAGTACGAGGGCATGACCATCCAGGAGTTGGCCGGACTCGCAGGGAAACATCCGGTGGACGCGTTCCTGGACCTGGCCTTGGACGAGGCCCTGGAGACGGAATTCGAGATGCCACAGCGCAACACCGAAGACGAATTGGCCCTGCGCGCGCAGACCTTCAAGGACCCCCACGCCCACATCTCCCTCTCCGACGGAGGCGCTCATACCAGGTACACGACCATAAGCATCTGGCCCATATTCTGGCTGTCTTACTGGATACGCGATAGGCAGATAATGACCCTGGAAGAGGGCCACTACAAGATGAGCGCCCTGCCCGCCTGGTTCGCGGACTTCAAGGGCCGCGGCACGCTGCGGGCCGGGAACTGGGCTGATGTCATAGTCTACAACCAGGATGAGCTTGGGTTCGTATATGACAGGCCCGTCTACGCCAACGACTTCCCCGGAGGTGAGCGTCGCCTCATTCAGAAGCCCACAGGTCTCAGGTACACTATAGTGAACGGCGCAGTTACCTTCGAGGGGAACGATTGCACGGGGGCCTTGCCCGGCAAGCTGCTCCGCAGCTACGACATGGTGGACTGACAGTAACCGCCTGTGCCCTTGGCAGGCCACATAAGGGGATAAGAATGACGGAATGCCGGGTAGGGGCGATTCGCGAACCGCCCCTACGGGAGGTTGAACGGAGGTCATCTTCACGGTATTGATGGAGGATAGGGAATGAGCAGCTACAGGGTTATATCATCGGACAATCATGTGTTTGAGCCACCGGACTTGTGGACGGCCAGAATCGGGCCCAAGTACAGGGACCGCGCCCCTTTCATCGTCTCCCAGGAAGATGGCGACTGGTGGCGGTGCGATGGGACGCAGCTGACGAGCGCCGCCCCCGGAGCGCAGCCCGGTCTCAGATTTGACGAGCCGGAGAAGCTAACCGTTGCGGATGTATTCGAGAACGTCCGCCCCGGGGGATACATCCCCGAAGAACACCTCAAGGACATGGATATTGACGGCATAGACGTTAGCGTAGTCTACCCCACCGTCGGCCTTCTGCTGTTCACAATACCGGATAGCGACCTCCTGTCGGCCATCTTCAGGGCGTATAATGACTGGCTCGCCGAGTTTTGCAGGCCCTCTCCCAAGCGGCTCGCGGGCATCGGCATGGTCAACCTGGACGATGTGCAGGACGGCGTAAAGGAGTTGGAGCGCTGCGCGAAGATGGGGCTTGTGGGGGCCATGATCGCCGTCTCTCCCCC
This sequence comes from Dehalococcoidia bacterium, assembly GCA_965197405.1. Taxonomy (GTDB): domain Bacteria; phylum Chloroflexota; class Dehalococcoidia; order Lucifugimonadales; family JAGWBF01. The sequence goes on from OZ240206.1 coordinate 1,581,094, forward strand.
GCCGAGCAAGCCCTACGATTCGCCGGAATACGAACCCCTCTGGGCTGCGGCCCAGGACCTGGACATGCCCCTCAGCTTCCACATCGGCACAAATCGCCTGGGCCAGGACCCGGAATACCGGCAGGAGAACTGGATGACCGTCAGCTTCCAGTGCAACCGGGACTACTGGATCAGGATGTCCCTTTGCCAGATGATCTATAGCGGGGTATTCGAGCGCTACCCGAAGCTGCAAATAGGAGCGGTGGAGCACGAGCTGTCGTGGATTCCCTATTTCCTGAACCGGCTGGACTATTACTACACCCAAACGGCCCTCGGGGTTAACTCGTACCGGTACAAGGAAAACATGCTTCCCAGCGACTACTTCCACCGCAACGTGTTCATTGGCTTTCAGGAAGACTCCAGCGGCATAGAGGACCGTCACATCATAGGGGTGGACCAGCTCCAATGGGGCTCGGATTACCCCCACGTAGAGTCCACCTTCCCCAGGAGCCGGGAGATCATCGAAGACATTCTGGCGGACTGCACGGAGGAGGAGAAAGCCAAGATCGCCGGTGAAAACGCTGCCAGGGTATACCACCTAGACTAGGCCCCAGATACCCTTCGCGGCCCTGCAAACCTGATTTCCCGTGGGTGTTCCCCAGTGGGGCACCCACTATTCATTCTTATGAAGTTGCTCGCCCTCGCTGCTGCCTGGATAGTGGGACTTCTGATAGGGTTGGAGACGGGGGCGCATCTTCCCGCCCTGGTCCTCTTTTCCCTGGCGGCCCTCATCCTCGCCTGCTTCTTCAAGAGCAGGGGCCTCCCCTTCTGGCCTGCCCTTCTGTCGGTGGTCCTCCTCATGGGACTTATCAGGGTGGAAGCAGCGGAAGAACCGGCCCTTCTCAATCCCTCGGACGGGCGTCAGCCCATAACCCTTCGCGGTCACATTGTCAGCGACCCGGAGATTTCCGGTCTCGGTGTTGAGTTCATTATATCCGACGATGCTGTGGACAGTAGTGAGGGTGTGCGAGAAGGCATGGGTAGAGTCCTGGTCGTCGCCGGACCGCCCAGCGAGATGGTCCGGACCAGGAAGGAACCCTACTTCCGCTATGGCGACGTGCTGGAGCTTGTGGGGAACCTGGAGGAGCCGCCAGTCCTGGAAGGCTTCGACTACAGGACGTACCTGGCAAACCAGGGGATTCACGCTATTATGCGATTCCCTCGGGCACGGCTGATAGACCAGGACCGGGGGAACCCGGCCCAGGGATTCATATACCGGTTGAGGCGCAAGGTGTCGGAAGGAATTGACCGGGCGTTGCCCGAACCCCAGGCCTCCCTGTCCCAGGCGCTGCTTCTCGGGTTGCGCGGGCGGCTGCCCCAGGACGTCACCGAAGACTTCCGGTCCACCGGCACCTCTCACCTGCTGGCCATATCAGGGCTTCACGTGGGGACCATTCTGGCCCTGAGTCTGGGCGCAGGCGTATGGCTCATGGGCCGGAGGAGACGGCTATACCTGCTCCTGCCCCTGGGAGCCATCTGGCTTTATGCTCTGCTGAGCGGCCTCTCTCCTTCGGTAGAGAGGGCTGCCATCATGGGAAGCATCTACCTCATCGCTCTGGCCCTGGGTAGGCCCAGGAGCATTCTGCCCGCCCTGGCGCTGACGGCGTCGGTGATGGCCGGACTCGAACCCCAGGCCCTCAAGGACGTGTCCTTCCAACTCAGCTTCGTCGCCGTCGCGGGCATAGCCCTGTTTACTCAAAATATGTCGCCTCATATGACATCTCTGGGGGGCCGCTTTCTCGACCCTTCTGCTGGCGGCAGTGGGTGGATGAGCGCCCTGGCAAGGGGCGTGATGCTGGCGGTGATCGTCTCCCTGGGGGCGACGCTGGCTACCCTACCTCTCATAGCCTTTAACTTCCACCAGATTCCCACCTTGGGAATACCTGCCACCATCCTGGCGCTGCCCGCCCTGCCCTTCCTGTTGATGACCTCCGTCGTGGCGGGCGTAGCCGGTCTGGTTCATCCCATGGCCGGACAGGTGACCGGTTGGGTGGCCTGGGTCCCCCTGGAATACGTCATCCGGCTCGTTCATCTCTTCGCCCAGGTCCCCGGAAGCGTCATCTCTGTGCCAGCATTTAGCAGCCTCCTGGTATGGGTCTACTATGCGGGCTTCGCTCTCCTGCTCCTGTTTCCAGACGGCCCCGGAGCGCTCCGGGCGCTGGTCAGGCGCATCAGAGAGCGCGAGCGGGAGAGAACAGGCCATGACACTACGCCCCCGGCCGGACAGCGTTTCCCCGGAGAGGCGTCCCTGGTACTGCTGGTCGGCCTGTCCGTTCTCTCTGCATTTCTCTGGTTCTACGCCGTTACGGGGCCTGACGGGAAGCTCCATGTGCACTTCCTGGACGTGGGCCAGGGCGACAGTGTGCTCATAGTCACGGCCCAGGGTAAGCAGGTCCTGGTGGACGGTGGGCCAAGGGCTACGGACGCGGCGCGAGCCATCGGCAGCAGGGTCCCCTTCTGGGACAGGGACCTGGATATGCTCGTGCTTACCCACCCCGACAGGGACCATTTTCGAGGACTGATAGAGGTGCTGGACCGGTACGAGTCCGGTGTCGTCTTGAAGGGCGGCACCGTTTCCGAGAACCCTCTCTACCTGGAATGGGAGAAGGCCGTAGAAGAAGAGGAAGCCCGACAAGTCACCGCTGCCAGGGGACAGATTATAGGCCTGGATGGCAGCACGTGGTTGGAAGTCCTCAATCCGTCGCCGCGACCCACTTGGGGCGCCCTCACCGACTCGAACAACGACGGATTAGTGCTGCGCCTGGTGTCCGGCGAGGTCAGTTTCCTGCTCACTGCGGATATTGAGGCCGAGGCCGAGGCGCGCTTGCTCCGGGGGAGCCTACCTATTGAGAGCACAGTCCTCAAAGTGCCTCACCACGGCAGCCGCACGTCAACCACACGCCGGTTCTTGTCGGCGGTAAGCCCCGTAGCGGCTGTTATCTCTGCCAGCGCGGACAACCAGTACGGCCATCCGCATGAGGAAGTAACGGGCAGGCTTGAGACCACGCTGGGAGAGGCGGGGACTTACCTTACCTCCGAGCGGGGCGACATCGAGTTCATCACCGACGGCAAAAGGCTGTGGGTAAAGACAGAGCGTTAGGGCGTGTTTCCGAAGTCCCTTCTCCCCTGGCGGGAGAAGGTTGGGATGAGGGGAAGTTGTTCCTACACCCTCACCTCAATCCTCTCCGGTCAAGGGCGAGGAGGCACCAAGGAGGAACCTTTGGAAACACCCTCTTAGGGCGTTGTGGTCACTGGTCGGATGATAGCGGATGGTGTACGAATTGAAGGGATAGTGTGAAATATATAACAATCGGCCCATTGACAAGTCCGTAAAAACTCTGATAAGGTATTGGCTGCTCTCAAGGGCGGGGGCAAGAGTCCGCCCATACGAGAGCCATATTAATCTAGGGAGGTATTACCATGGGGTATCCCAGGCTCCTGAAGCCTAAATGGCTGGTCTTCATACCCTTGCTTGCGATTCTGGCGGTAGTAGCGGTCGCTTGCGGAGGGGATGAAGACACACCCACAGCCGCCGCACCCACATCCACCAGCGCTGCACCCGAACCCACGGCCATGATGGAGGCTACCATGGCACCGGAACCCACAGCTATGATGGAGGCCACCATGGCACCGGAACCCACGGCCATGATGGAGGCCACCGAGGCCCCTGAACCCACGGCCATGATGGAGGCCACCACTGCACCCGGACCCACGGCTATGATGATGGCCACCCCCATAGCCATAGCCACTCCAACCACCATACCCGAGGTCGCCGGCATCCAGCCCAAGTACGGCGGCATCATGCCCGCAGAGGCGGCGGCAGGCTCCCCCAGCACATGGGACCCCCACACCGCCGTATACCTGGAGGACATCCAGGTACAGAGCGGGATGTATAACCAGTTGCTCGAGTTCAACCCCCTCAACGATGACCCGTATACCGAGGGCGACATCCTGGGCGAGATCGCCAGGGCCTGGGAGGTGGCCGACGATGGCCTGAGCTACACCTTCTACCTGAGGGAGGACGTCACCTGGAGCGACGGCGAGAGGCTGGACGCGGACGACGTGGTCTGGAGCCTCAACCGGATGATAGAGCCGGGAGCCGTCCGACCCCAGACGGGTAAGCTGAGGCAGTACATACAGCTGGGGTCCGTGGAGAAGGTGGACGACTTCACGGTCACGCTGAAGATAACGTACCCCTCCGCCGCCTTCATACCCTTCGTGGCAGTGGACTACATGAAGATACTGCCCACCCACATACTGGAGGGGCGTGAAGACGACATAGACCTGAGACAGTTTGAAAGCCACACGGTAGGCTCCGGCCCCTACCTGGCGATGGACAACCAGCACGGTGTAAGCTCCAAGTTCAGGAAGAACGAGAACTACTGGAAGACCGGCCAGGACGGGCAGGAGTTGCCCTTCATGGACGGCTACGACGTCTTCTATATAACCGACCCTGGAACGGCGATAGCGTCCTACAGGACGGAGCGCATACTGACGAGCATGGACTCGATAAACCACCTGAGCGTGGATGACCACATCAACCTGGAGAACGACGAAGAGTTCATGAGCAGGCACGACATCTTCTGGATGCCAGGCGCCGCCGGGCTTACCTGGCACATGAACGTGGAGGTGTCCCCCTTCGACAACCCGGATGTAAGGCAGGCGCTACAGTTGGTAGTTGACCGCCACAACATTGTGGACGGCCTCGGACAGGGCAAGTACAACATGGGTGCGGCCTTTGCGCCCAACAACCCCTTCGCCCTTCCCATAGAGGAAGTGCTGGCCTACCCCGGGTTCAGAGAGTTGAACGACCAGAAGCACCCGGATGACATAGAGACGGCCAGGGTTTTGATGGAGAAGCACGGGTACACGGAGGACAACCCCGTAGAGGTGGAATTCCTGGTCCTGCAGATACTCAGCTTCGTGGACTCGGCCCAGCTGTTGAAGGAGCAGGCGAAGCCCGTAGGTTTCGATTTCACGCTAAGGGCATCGGACTACGCCGCCGGGGTGCATGACATGCAGCAGGGGACCTTCCAGCTTGTGACGGCTGGCAGGGCGAACATGATTCCCGACCCGGACGCGGACTTCCCGTCCTTCTACACCGATACCACGAAGAACTGGTCTCGCCACGTAGACCCGGAGATTACGAGGATCTGGAACCTCCAGACCAGGGAGGCGGACTTTGACAAACGGCGAGAACTGAACCACCAGATACAGAGGCGCATATACGATTGCACGACGCAGGGAGTGGGTGGCATGCCCGACATAGACAGGAGTTGCGTGCCTGGGAACATCGAGTACATGTGGACGGCCTTTGCGCAGGTAGTGAACAAGAAGATAAAGACGCTGGCCGGTCCCTTCATTCCCCACTTCAGCCTGTACACGTCCATGAAGCACGAGCACGAGTACCTGGACGACAAGTACTAGGCCGCAGGGCCTCCAGGTCAGGGACACGGAATCTCCGGGGCCGGGCGTATGAGCCTGGCCCCGGACGCGTTTGTTTTGCGGGACGTGGTCCGCGGCCTGTCTGCCGCCATCTGTATACCTGCCGGCAGCCGGCCAGGCAGAGGCAGGGACGACGCAGAGGAAACTCAACCATCTGAACGGAAACGCTGTCAAGCTCGATGCGGCGGTCGCAAGTCCACCGGCATGTGATAGAATTATCGGAGCAAATTGACCTGGAGGGCCTCTGTACCCATGCAGAGACCCCCAAGAGCGGAAGCCGCAACCCTGTAGAGATGAACTTGTAGAGATGAATGGAAAACCTAGATAAGCAGGGCCCCCCAAACAAGCCAGGGTTCTTCTCGTCGCTGGTTTACCCGGACTACCGCCGCCTCTGGATAGCCACGGCCTGCGCCCAGTCGGCGGCGTGGGCCTTGATTGTGCTTCGCGGGGCGCTGGTATACGAGCTCACAGGCTCCAACACATGGGTGGGGTTTGTCACTATGGCGGCCCTCCTGCCCAGCCTGGTGATTACCCCCCTATCCGGCCTCGTAGCGGACCGCTTTGACCGCCGCAGAGTCCTTGGCGTCACCTATGGCCTCAACCTGGGCCACAACCTGGTGCTGGCTTTTCTGGTCATTAGCGGGCAGGCAAACGAGATGCACATTCTGGGGCTGGCCATCCTCAATGGCTCCATCCGGGCCACCGAGCTACCCACCAACCAGGCTCTCCTGCCCAACCTCGTGCCTCGCGAGCGGCTCCTCAACGCCGTTGCGCTGAGCCAGCTGATGCAGCAAGGCTCACGTATGGCAGGCCCCCTGCTGATGCTGCCGATCATCCGCTTCGTAGACCCCGAACCTGCCTTTTTCATGTCTGCCGGGTTGTACACCATCGGATGGGTCCAGGTGTTGGGTATACGCACCCTGTCCCGGGGCGTGGTGTCGGCTACGCAGAGCGTGGTCTTCAATCTGGCGGCCGGGGTGCGCTACATTTACACCCATCCCCTTCTTCTCCACCTCGTAGTCCTGACGGTGCTCCACTGCGCGTTGACGATGGCCTTTGAATCGGTGTTCCCCTTCTTCTCCCGGACCCAGTTGGGACTGGAGACGGAAAGGGACCTGTTTCAGGGTCCGACCTATCTGATGATAGCCGTGGGGAGTGGGTCTATTCTGGGGAACCTGGCCCTGGCCAGAGTGGAGGGCCAGAAGGTCAGGGGCCATCTTTTCCTGGCCTTCGGCCTCTTCAGCGGCCTCATGCCCCTGGCCCTGGGCTTCGCGATCAACATCCCCACGGCCATGATCGCCGCCGCCGCCGTGGGAGCTACCACGGCGGGATTTATGACCCTGAGCCACGGCATGGTCCAGACAATCACGCCCGACGCCGTTCGCGGCCGGGTTATAAGCGCCAGCACCTGGCATGTCCAGGGAGCTATGGGAGGCTTCAACGCGGTCAACGGCATCCTCATGGACCTGTCCTGGATGTCTGCGCCACTGCTGCTCGGCGGTACGGGCATCATCTTCGTATGGGTGATGATTGTCAGCTCCCTGGCAGCGCCCCTCCGGGCCATCTACTCGCGCGGCATCTCCAGCGAAGCCCTGCCCACCAGGGCAGGCTGAATGTCCCCAAAACCTGAAAGACCCTGGAGGAAAAGGAGGGTAGCATGGCAGAGGAGCAATACACCCAGGCAGTCCACGCCGCGGAGGAGAAACTCCTCCGTTTCCTACGGACCTTCGAGTCCGTCCAGGAGAATTTCGACTTCAGGGAGATCCGTCAATCTCAGGAGCGCCTGGAAGAGGTGGTCTCGGATATGTTCCCCACGCTTCCCGATGAGCTGGCCCGGCTCTCGCCGCCGGAGTCCCTGAGCGAGTTTCACACGACCTTTGCCGCCGCGATTATACATTGCAGCCATGCCAGCGAGTCATTCTTGAAACCAAGCGGGAGAGATTTCTCCGTGGCCTTCTTGAACAGCCGCAGGGCGTTGTGCCGGGGTATGAATCTCCTGTATGGACTCCGCGCCCAATTGCCCACCTTGCAGCAATACTGGCTGCTGCCGGAAGCCCTGGCGAACCGGGAGGCGCTCGAGACCACATCGCCTGACGGGGACGTCCCCGACGTCCCCGTTGGAATGATGCGCAAGGCCCGGACGGATACCCACGCGGAATACGCTCTGTACGTGCCGGAGAGCTATACCCCAGGGCGGAGCTGGCCCCTGGTCATTTGTCTTCATGGCGCGTACGGGCGGGGAGACGACTATATCTGGTCGTGGTTGCGACCGGCGAAGAGCAGGGGATACATGCTGCTTTCGCCAAAGTCCGTTGACGTGACCTGGTCCGTGATGCGGCCCTGGCGCGATGCAGCTTCCATCATCGCCATGTTCAAGGAGGTCTGTAGCGCCTACGAGGTGGATGAAAGCCGGGTGTACCTGTCCGGCCTGTCCGATGGCGGGACCTACACCTATCTGTTCGGCCTGATATGCGCCGAGATGTTCGCCGGGATTGCGCCCATTGCCGGCGCTTTTCACCCGATGATAGACGACCTGCTGCATCAGAAGCTGGGTAAAGACCTGCCCATCTACATCGTCCACGGCGTGCATGACTTCATCTTTGACGTGGACTCAATTCGCAAGGGACATGAACTGTTGACCCAAATTGGCTATAATGCGACCTATAAAGAGTTGCCGGACTGGGGTCATGCCTACACCACCAGCATCAATGAACGGCTGGTGTTACCCTGGTTCGAGAGCCTGCCACCGAAGCCCGGTCCGGCTGCCTGAAGGTAGTCAGAAGATAGTCCGAGGGCCTTTCAATTGGCACCCCGAGTGGAGCGAGGGGTCTAAAGTCCTGACTAGCCGTGCTGTTGTTCCGGCCGGTACGCCTTAATTCCGGTCTTTGTTAGGCATCATTTTTAGATTCCTCACTCCGTTCGGAATGACGCGCGGCGGGGGCCTGTATTCACCTAGCATCGAGAATCAAAAGACTCTGGAAGATAGTCCGAGGGAGGGATGGTCATGAAAAACGTAAGCTACAACGCGCTTTCTCGGGAGGAGAGGTTCGTAATCGAAGGGAAAGGCACGGAACGTCCCTTCACGGGAGAGTATGACGACTTCTACGAGGAAGGCGTTTACGTCTGCCGGCGCTGCAACGCTGAGCTCTACCGGTCCGACGACAAGTTCGACGCCCGCTGCGGCTGGCCCGCGTTCGACCAGGAGATACCGGGAGCCGTGAAGCGCCTACCCGACCCCGACGGTATGCGGACGGAAATCGAGTGCGTCAACTGTGGCGGCCATCTGGGTCACGTCTTTATTGGGGAAGGCCTTACCACGGCGAATACCCGCCACTGCGTCAACTCCCTCTCGCTGAAGTTCGTGGCCGCCGGCCAGAGATAAAAGAGGGATAGAGGCAAAGGGCTGGGCTATCTGGGTACTATGGGCAGGGTGATGTGAGATGGATGCTCTGAATCGTGCAGGATGGTCTGCATCGCGGGCCTGAACTCTCCATCCTCGGCTATCACGTTACCGGTATTGGTGTTCCTGTCAAACCGGGGAAAGTTGCTGCTCGATACCTCCACCCTTATCCTGTGCCCCTGCTTGAATACGTTGCTGGTAGCCCACAGGTCTATGGTGTACCTGTAGGCCTTCCCCGGCTCCAGCAGGGTTGGGTTGGACTTCGAGTCCCGGTATCGGGCGCGTATGATGCTGTCCGTGAGGTTGCGGGCATAGCCGTTCCCGTCCACGTCCACCAGCTTGGCGGTGAAGTCGGTATCCCTTGCGGAAGTGGCGGCCCACAGGGTCATTGTGACCGGTCCTGTGACCTCAACGTCTCGCTCCAGGGGAGGCGTCGAGTACACCAGCACGTCCTCTCGCTCCTCCACGCCCGCCTGCTCGAAGGCCCCGCTTGGCAAAAAGTAGGGATTGCCACCCGCAAGTCCGCCGCCCCTGGTGGGGACGGGGTCTGCGGGGTTGTAGAGGAACACGTCGGCGGGCTCGCTTCCGGGGGCCTCGGCGCTCAGGCTGCCGTTTCCCCTCAGAGAGTTGGCCTTCCCACGGCTGTGAAGGTAGTAGTCCACCGGCTGCGCCCTCGCAAGGGGCCACTCCTGTTCATCCCTCCACACGTTGTCCCCCATCACGAATATCCTGACGGGCGCTTCATCCATTATTCCGTTGTCCATTCCCTTCAGCCAGTAGTCGAACCAGCGCAGGTGCATTCCGTCCAGGTCTATGGCCAGCGAGTCGGCCTCCATCCCGAAGTAGTGGCTCCCCGCCATCCTGGAGCCCCGGACGTCGTGATGCCAGGGGCCTATGAGAAGCTTCTGCCCCCTCCTGGCATCCTCAGTGGCCCCCTCCGCTCTCATGCCCAGGTAGTTGCGTATGGTTCCCCCCTGGAAGATGTCGTACCACCCGCCGACGTTGTAGGCGGGGACTGCGAGCCGGGAGTAGTTCTCTTCTATAGACATCTCCTTCCAGTAATCGTCGTAGTCGGGGTGGGACAGCCAGTCGTAGAAGTAGGCAGCCAGGCCGTCCTTCAGGTGGGGGAACTCCTTCATGGGAAGGAAGGGGAAGGCGGAAGAGTCCATAGAGTCCACGGCCTCGGCGAGCCTTTGGCTCCGGTCCTGGGGTATGCTCTTCGTTGAGGAGATATTCTGAAAGTTTGCCAGGGCCAATCGTTCCAGGGTCCATACAACGTTGAACCCCAGTGCGAACGCGCCCCCATGATAGGTCCATCCCTCGTGGTAGTTGGAGGCCGTCACGTTGGGGAAGATGGCCGTGAGGTGCGGTGGCCGCGACAACGTCGCCAGCCACTGGGTAGCGCCCACGTAGGAGGCGCCGTACATCCCCACTTTGCCCGAGGACCAGGGCTGGGAGGCGGCCCACTCGACGGTATCGTACCCGTCGTTGATGTCGTCCTTGAAGCAGTAGAACTCACCCTTGGAGGCGAAGCGCCCTCGCGTGTCCTGGATGATTACCGCATAGCCGTGCCTGGCGGCTTTCAGGGGGTCCAGCATAGCCATAGATAGCGGCGTGGACTTGTCGTAAGGGGTACGCTGAAGGAGTGCAGGGAAGGGTCCCGCCTCATCCGGGCGGTAAATGTCGGCATAGAGTACCGTGCCGTCCCTCATGGGGACGGGCACGTTGTTTTCCACCTTCAGGGAAACGGATGCAGGCATGTCACACCTCCCGTGTTCTCGGTCGCCGTCTTTATCCCCATTGCTCTATATTGGGCCATCAAAGGGAATGCCCATCCTTGACGAGGGGAATTGTATTCCGGCGTCGAAACATCGTCAAGGGCTGTCCTGCGCCCGCGATAACGCCTTTAAGCTGCCTTTTCAGGGTTGACTTCCTCTTGCGCTGGTGGGAAACTTTATACTGTCCAACGCCAAGAGGCTTGTCTTGGGCGCATCGAAGGGGCGGATTGCTAATAGACCTTCACACCCATACCTTCCCCAACTCGGACGACAGCTTTATGAGCCCGGATGAGTTGGTCGAGGCGTCCAAGGCCGTGGGCGACCTGGACGGCATATGTATAACCGAGCATGACTACTTCTGGGACTCGTCCGATGTTCGAGCTCTCTCCAGGAGGCACGACTTCCTGGTGCTGCCAGGTTGCGAGGTCAATACCGACGCGGGCCACGTGCTGGTCTTTGGCCTGGAGAAGTACGTTTTCCGAATGCACAAGGTGCCTTTTTTGAGACAGCTTGTGAAAGAGGCGGAGGGGGCAATAGTGGCGGCCCACCCCTACAGGAGGAGGTATCTCCGCGAGCACGCCCACAAGCCGGACGAGTACAGGTCTATGGTGGATGGCGCCTGCGCCGACCAGCTATTCTCCTCCTGTGACGCCATTGAAGTCCTCAACGGCAGGGCCACCGACGGAGAGACCACCTTCGCCCTGGACCTGGGCCGCAGCCTTGGCCTCGGGATGGCGGGCGGCAGCGATTCCCACCGGCTGGCCCACCTGGGCAACGTCGCTACCAGGTTTCACAGCAGAATCGTCTGTCTGGACGACCTCATCAGGGAGATAAAGTCGGGCCGGTTTGAGCCGGTGGTCCTGGGCAAAGGACAGCAGGCTACGGGAAGGGCCAGCACGCCTTTCTCCCAACAGGGGGACGTGAATGAGTGAAATCTTGAGAGCGGAAGACATCCACGTCCGCTTCTACACGCAGGAAGGGGAGGTGCAGGCGGTCAACGGGGTGAGCTTTGCCCTTCAGGAGGAGTCCATCCTTTGCCTGGTGGGAGAGAGCGGAGCTGGCAAGAGCACCACTGCCCTGGCGTTGCTGGGGCTGATTCCCCGGCCTGGAAGAGTGGTGGCCGGCAGGGTGTACTTCAACGGCCTTGACCTCTTATCGGTGGACAGGCGTACTCTCCAGCAAATCAGGGGCAAGGAGATGTGCTTCATCCCCCAGGAACCCAGGTCGTCCCTGAACCCCATCCTGACGATAGGGTCCCAGGTGGAGGAGCAGATACGCGCCCATACGGAGATGTCCAAGAAGGCGGCCACCAATCTGGCCGTGGATATGCTGAGAGAGATGGGCCTGCCCGACCCCAAGGGCATCCTGAGACAGTACCCCTTCCAGCTCAGCGGCGGTATGTGCCAGAGGGTAATGCTTGCCATGGCCATGTCGCTGAGCCCCAAGGTGCTGATAGCCGATGAGCCTACCTCGAGCCTGGACGTGACCTTACAGGCGGAGATTCTGGGACGCCTCAAGGCCTTTTGCAAAGAGCTTCACTCTTCGATGGTCCTTATCACTCACGACATGGGCATAGTGGCCCAGATGGCCGATGAAGTGGCGGTGATGTACGCCGGCACCATAGTGGAGTTCGCCGAGGTCCGTACCCTGTTCCGGAACTCCCAGCACCCCTATATGTGGGGCCTCTTCCAGTCCCTTCCCCGCCTGGACAGGCCGGACCAACGCTTCCAGACTATCAGGGGGAACCCGCCGGACCTCATAAACCTGCCGGGCCAGTGTGCATTCCTGCCCCGGTGTCCCAAGGCCATCACCAGGTGCAGGCTGGAGCCTATGCCGGACTTGGTAGAGGTGGAAGCCGGCCACAGGGTAGCCTGCTACAACACCCTGGACTACGGCGCGACGGATGATGGCGCCGAGGACTGACGCGGGCGTTGTCCCCGTCGAGCCGTGAGGCCTGTCGCTTCCCCTATGAGTATCTCCAGGGCCACGTCCTGGTCCAGGCGTCCCCGCTTCACCGCCAGGTCCGTCTCCATCAGCCTCCCGTAGAGCCATTTCAGGCTGCCCCACGAGTGCCTTCTGGCCTGGTCCAGGGTCTTCCTGACAATGAAGTCGTGGGTGAGACCCAGGCGGCCTCCTATGTCCTTCTCCCCGTGCCCTCTGTCAATCAGGTCTCTGGCCAGAGTCACCAGCCTGAGTTGCCTTGCTATCATGGAGACGATGGTGGGGAACTCGACGCCGTCGTCCCTGAGCCGGTGTACCAGTTGCAGGCTCACGGCGGTCCTGCCCTCCAGGAGGGCGTCAACGGCGCTGAAGATGCTCGCTTCCCTGGCCTGGTACACCAGCGACCCGACGTCTCCTTCCTCGATGGCCCTGTCCCCCACGTACAGGGCCAGCTTCTCCAGCTCATTCTCCATTGTCCAGAGGTTGCCACCCACCAGCTGGGAGAGGAGACGTATTGCCCCAGGCGTTATCCGGGCATTCTTCTCCGCTGCCCGGTTCCGTACCCACCGAGCGAGACCCTCCCCGGAAGGGGTGGGAAGCGCCTGGACCTGGGCGGTTGGCCGGAGCTTCTCCAGCAGGGAGTTCCCCCTGGATAGCTCCCCTTCCAGGAACACCAGCAGGGTGGTGGGCGACATCTCATTCGAGATGTATCCGGGCAAGTCCTCCCAGCTGGTCGAGGAGCTTCGAGACGCCGCCGGGGATGACCTCCTTCGCCTGTCGCGGGAGTTGAATAGAGAGAGCAGGCCCTCCACGATTACCAGGCGATGCTCCGCCAGGAAAGGGACCGCGTTGCACAGGGCCTTCATCTGCCCCTGGTCTATCTGGGCCCCGGAGACGCGGTGGCTGTTGGCCTCCAGGACTTCGGGAGGCCCCACCTTCGCCTGGATGTCCCTCACAGCCTGGGCGACCAGGAAGCTGTCGCCATAGAGGATATGTGCTGGCACCTGCGGCCTCCAAAATCCCTTTGGATATTTCAGGATATTTCAAACGTACCATATTAAGGTTTATAATGACAGGAGACGCTCTGAGAATCAGGACCGATTATGTTGTGGCGATTCCTATTCCCTCTCATTCTGCTCTTTGGCCCCATGATCATTCCCCGTGTGATCAGGACGGTATACCTGGTCTGGAAGCTCTTGTTCGACTCCCGCGTCCCCCTGCTTCTGAAGCTGGTGGTGCCCGGCTCCCTGCTCTATTTCCTCACCCCCTTCGCACGCCTGCACTTCATAGGGCTCATTGGATTCGCGGTGGTCCTTCTGGCCGCCGTTTGGGTCTTTCTGAACCTGGCTCCCCGCAACGTAGTGGAGGACTACGCCCCCTGGAGGTCCGGGGGCAAAACGCCGGGACGCCGTCCGGAGGACTCCTCGCCTGGGCCGGATGGAGGCTCGGCGGACCCGTCGCGAGTTGTGGAGGGCAGCTACCGGGTGGTAGACGATGAGGAGCCTACCAAAAACAAGTCCCAGTGAGCCGCGAAGCCCTTCTTCCCTCCTCTGTACTCTACAACTGTACCCTACAACGCCTTTTGATTCGCTACGCCAGGTGAATACAGGACCCACTGCGTGTCATTCCGAACGGAGCGAAGCGGAGTGAGGAATCTGAAATGGCGCCTGACAAAAACCGGAATCAAGGCAGCACAGGCCAGAACAAGACCGCGGTCAGCCAGGATTTTAGACCCCTCGCTTCGCTCGGGGTGACAATCGAAAGACCCTCCTCTGTACCCTACACCGCCTTTCTGCTATGCTGTAGCTCATGACTTCCTTCTTGGGCCGGACCGGACTGTGGAAATAGCCTTAATTGGACTCCCTCAGAGTGGAAATACGACCCTCTTGAACGCCCTGACCCGGGGCAGAGCGGAAGCTGGCGTATACGGCGGCGCCAGGCAGGAGATTCAAGCGGGGGTGACCAGGATGCCCGATTCCAGGCTGGACACCCTCGCGCGGATATTCAGCCCCGATAAAGTAGTCCCCGTGGAGATAAAGTACTGGGACGTGCCCGTCGGTTCCGGCATGGCCGAGGAGGGCGCGGGTATAGGCGGTCAGGCCCTGAACCTGCTCCAGAGAGCCGACGCCTTGCTCCACGTAGTCCGCGCCTTCGAAGACCCCTCGGTCCCCCACGTCATCGGTAGCGTAGACCCCCGGAGGGACGCGGCTAATATGCAGGCGGAGCTGACCTTCTCGGACCTTGCCATCCTGGAGCGCCGGATGCAGCGCATCGAGGTCAGCCTGAAGGGGGCCGGCGGCCGCGACCGGGACTTGCTGCTGAGGGAGGAGGCCGTCATCCGGCGTCTGAAGGATGATCTGGAGAAGGATGTGCCGGTGAGGGAGCAGGAGACCCTGCCGGAAGAGGCGGACATCCTGTCCAACTACCATCTCCTCACCGCCAAGCCGCTGCTCACGGTATTCAACATAGACGAGGCGGGAATGACCGGGGCCGCCGAGCTAGAGGACGAGTTGGTGGGACCCTGGGCTGGAAAGCCAGGCGTGAGAGCCACAACCCTGTGCGGCAAGCTCGAGATGGAGCTTTCTCAACTGCCCCCCGGCGACGAGATGGAGTTCCGGGAGTCTATGGGTCTCCGGGAGTCGGGTCTCGACCGGGTAATAGGGCTGTCCTATGACCTTCTCTCCCTGGTATCCTTCTTCACCTATGTTTCCAAAGAGGTGCGCGCCTGGACCGTTCCCTCCGGCACGCCCGCCGTCAAGGCCGCCGGCAAGATACACTCGGACATGGAGCGAGGCTTTATCCGGGCCGAGGTAATAGCCTTCAACGACCTGGCAAGGTGCGGGTCAGTGGCCCAGTGCAGGAAGGAGGGCCTTCTACACCTCGAAGGGAAGACCTATCAGGTCAGGGATGGCGACGTGATAACCTTCCTCTTCAACGTGTAAGGTGGCCCTGGGGTATATGGCATATATGGAGCAGCAAATCACAGACCGGGAAAAGCTGGAGAGCGGCATCTCCCTGTACGTGCATATCCCCTTTTGCAAGACCAAGTGCCCCTATTGCGACTTCAACACCTACCAGGGCATCGAAGCCCTGATAGGGCCTTATATGGAAGCCCTCCTCCTGGAAATCCGGCTTTGGGGCGCGACCCTGGGACACCCCAGGGTGAACACCATATTTTTCGGCGGCGGCACGCCCTCCTACATACCCCTGGAGCATACGGAGAAACTCCTTCGCACCATTGATGATGCCTTCGAGGTCGTCCCCGGCGCTGAGACTACCCTCGAGGCCAATCCGGGGGACCTGACCGCTCCGGCCCTGACGCGGCTGCTGGAAATGAGGGTGAACCGCCTCAGCATCGGGGTGCAGAGCCTGGACGATTCCCTCCTCGGCCTGCTGGGACGCCGCCACACGGCCCATGAAGCTATGGAAGCCTACCGACTGGCCCGCCTTTCGGGTTTCGAGAGCGTGAACCTGGACCTGATGTACGGGCTGCCGCGCCAGACTATAGCGCAATGGGAGGATACCCTGGCGAAGGTGCTGGAGCTTGGTCCGCCTCACCTGTCCCTCTACTGCCTCACCCTGGAAGAGGGGACGCCTCTGGAGCGGTGGGTACACCAGGACAGGCTCCCCGAACCGGACCCGGACCTGGCCGCGGATATGTACACCCTGGTCCGGGAGACCCTGGGGGAGGCCGGCTATCACCACTACGAAATATCCAACTGGGCGATGCCCGGCTTCCGGTGCCTCCACAACATGGCCTACTGGCTCAACCGCCATTACCTCGGAGTGGGGCCCGGGGCGCACTCGTGCCTTCATGGATACCGCTTCTGGAACGTTGACCCTCCCCGCCTGTATGTCCAGCGGGTGCAGAAATGGGCGTCCCAGGAACGGGGGCCTATGGAAACCCTCGACAGGGATGCGCTATCGGGTATGGGGCCTGTGGGTGGTGTCGAGCCAATCAGCCCGCAGCTGGAGATGAACGAGACCATGTTCCTCGGTCTGCGCCTCCTGGATGGTCTGGGTGTAGAGGATTTCAAGCGCAGGTTTGCCTGTGACCCCATGCAGCTATACGGCCCTCAGATTCAAGAGCTTGAAGGACAGGGCTTGTTGGAGAGCTCCAACGGCG
Source organism: Dehalococcoidia bacterium (assembly GCA_965197405.1). Lineage (GTDB taxonomy): Bacteria > Chloroflexota > Dehalococcoidia > Lucifugimonadales > JAGWBF01. Next base: position 1,597,823 of record OZ240206.1, read on the forward strand.
TGCTTCGCCTGACCGGCAGGGGATGTCTCCTGGCCAACCAGGTCTTCATGCGCTTCCTTGACTGAGCAGCTATCTCAAAGGGCCGGCGTCCCTTGTCCTGACCATGAAGAGGCATTACAATGTAGGGGTCAAAGCCGGGCGCCTTCAGGACAAGGGAGCCGCTTACGGGACTATCATCAACCATCTTAAGCATTCAGCCTGATTAACGAGAGAGGGGGCCGCATCGTGAACGTAGTTGACGCCATTGCAGAGATACTGAAGCGGGAAGGGGTGGAGTACATCCCGTGCTATCCCACCACGCCGATGATAGAGGCGGCGGCGGCGGCAGGGATTAGGCCCATTGTCTGCCGGCAGGAGCGCGTGGGCGTGGGCATTGCCGACGGCTTCAGCCGCCTCTCCGGTGGGAAGCCCCCTGGAGTGTTCGCCATGCAGTACGGGCCGGGGGCGGAGAACGCCTTTTCCGGCGTGGCCACTGCCTACTCCGACTCTGTGCCGGTGCTCCTGCTCCCCCTGGGCCATCCCAGGGAGCGGGCAGGCATACCGCCCCACTTCAACTCCGTGCGCGCCTACGCCTCCGTGACCAAGTCGGTGGAGGAGGTCAATACCGGAGAGCGCGTGTCCCAGATAATGCGCCGCGCCTTCAGCAACCTGCAGATGGGTCGTCTCGGACCGGTCATGGTGGAGATTCCCGCGGACGTGGCCCTGGAGGAAGTGGACGAGTCGGCCCTCATGTACCAGCCGGTCAAGTCCACCCGCGCCGGCGCCAACGTCAGGGACGTGGACGAGGCAGCCCGGGTCCTGGTGGAAGCAAACTGCCCCGTGCTCCATGCGGGCCAGGGCGTCCTGTACGCCGGGGCGACGGAGGAGCTAAAGCAGTTGGCAGAGCTACTCCAGGCCCCGGTGATGACTACGCTGGTGGGCAAGAGCGCCTTCCCCGAGGACCACTCCCTCTCCCTGGGCACGGGCGCCGCTACCTCTGCGGGGCCTGTCGTCCACTTCTTGCGCAAGGCCGACGTGGTCTTTGGCATCGGCTCCAGCTTCACCCGGCACGGGATGACCATCAACATCCCCCCCGGAAAGGTAATGGTCCAGGCGACTAACGACGCCAGGGACATCAACAAGGATTATACGATTGACCACCCGATCATAGGCGACGCCAGTCTGGTGCTGAGCCAGATGATTGAGGCGGTCAAGGACCGTCTGGGTGGCAAGAGCCGGGCTGCGGACGGCGCTATGGCCCAGGAGGTCAGGACCGTGAAGGACGAGTGGCTAAAGGACTGGATGCCCAAGCTCACCTCGGACGAAGTGCCCATGACCCCTTACAGGGTTATCTGGGAGCTGATGCAGACCGTGAATCCCGCAGAGGCCATCGTCACCCACGACTCGGGCAGCCCCAGAGACCAGATAGTGCCCTTCTACCGGGCTGCGGTGCCTCGGAGCTACATGGGATGGGGCAAGTCCCACGGCCTGGGCACCGGGCTGGGCCTTGCCATCGGCGCAAAGCTGGCCGCGCCGGACAAGTTCTCCATCAACTGGATGGGGGACGCCGCCTTCGGAATGGTGGGGCTGGACTTCGAGACGGCAGTCCGCTCCGGCATACCCATACTGACCATGGTCTCCAACAACTTCACCATGGCCGCGGAAGTCCGCGCGATGGCCGTCTCCCACGAGCTTTATGACACCAGGACCACGGGCGGCAACTACGCGGACATGGCCAGGGCAATGGGGGGATACGCGGAGCGTGTGGAGAACCCGGCGGAGATTGGCCCCGCCATCCAGCGCGCCCGCCGGGCGACCGAGAACGGGCAGGCAGCCCTCCTGGAGTTCATCACTTGCGAGGAAACGGCCTCCTCCCACAGGCGCGCCTTTGGGTAGCCCTTGCCTCCGTGTGAAGCTGGGGTTCCCCTCTTTAAGAAGGTGTTTGCAAAGTATAAAAGCGGAGGTGCCCCATGACCACACGCCTACAGCCCGTAGTGCTGTATCGCAGGCTCGGGAGCGAGGCGACCAAGCGGCTCACCCGGGGCGTCCTTCTTCTTCTGCCCCTGATGATTACCTTCTGGTTAGTCCAGTTCGCCTATGAGACTATTGATGGCTTGCTACAGCCCCTTATCTCCGCCGTCTCAGGTGAGGAGAAACCGGGATTGAGCTTTGGTATCATCATCGCGGCGCTGTTTATCGTTGGCGTCATGAGCTCCAGCCTGCTATTGAAGACCCCCGGCTATCTCATCGAACGGGGAATAGTCGCCATTCCGGGGGTGGGTTCTATCTATAGCACCACGAAAAAACTCCTTCCAGCCTCGAAGCCGGGTGCGAGCTCCACCGGTTTCGATACTGTAGTACGAGTGGAATACCCCCGGCGGGGAGTGTGGGCGGTGGGCTTCTTGATGACGGTCATTGACGACGGCCAGGGGATGAAGTTCGGGGTAGTCTACATGCCCTCGACACCCATGCCTCAGTCAGGCTGGCTTATGCAGCTTCCCCTGAGCGAGATTCAGAAGATGGACTGGACATCGGCGGAGGCAATGCAGTACATAGTGTCAGCCGGGGTTACCTGTCCCAGCTCAATGAAGATAAACATGGTAGACTCCGTTTCTTGGCCACGGACCTCGCCCGTAGAGTAGGCATGGGACGGTGCAGGTCTCACGGCTTAGGAGTCGGGCTGGGCCTTGCCACCGGCGCAAAGCCAGCGGCACCGGACAAGTTTGCGATCAACCGGATGGGGGACGCCGCCTTCGGGTACCCTTGCCTCCGTGTGAAGCCGGTGTTCTCCGGTTTAAGGCTTGTAAAATACGGCCGCACAGACTATGATGGAACGGTTATGGAAGAAAGCAGGGCAAGGTACAGGTTCGGTGCGCTATCCAGCGTCAATGCCGAGGCAATAGGAGCCCCCGGCCAGCGCACATTTCGGCTGGTCCTGGAGTCGGGCGCTGCGTCGGCATCCGTGTGGTTGGAGAAAGAACAACTCTCCCAGTTCGCCATCTACCTCCAGGAGACGATAGAGTCCCTACCTGACGGCAGCAAGGCCCAAGAAGGTCAGGCGCCAGAGCTGCAATGGAATGAAGGAATCGCGACCCTGGACTTCAAGGTCGGGAAGCTGGCCCTTGGACACGACAGCGCTAGCAACTGCTTCCTCATCGTGGCCCACGACGTCGAGGACCCGGAGGAAAGCGCCGCCGCGTTGAGCTTCTGGCTCACTCTCAAGCAGGGCGAGGAGTTGGCCGAGGAAGCCTTGAAGGTGTGCGCGGCCGGTAGGCCCCGTTGCTTTCTCTGCGGCCAGCCCATCAATCCCGAAGGGCATATGTGCATCCGGGCCAACGGCCACGCCCCTCTGCAAGACTAACCTCCGTCGTACATGTTCGACACGTCAACGCCCTCACAACAAGACACCCTTGAGCTACTCCAGGAGGGAGAAATTGACTCGCTGGAGCTATCCCCCTACGGCTCGAACTATACGTTCTTTGTCAGGGTTCGCAACGGTTCCGGCGAATGCAGGGCTATATACAAGCCCAGGGATGGCGAGATACCCCTCTGGGACTTCCCCAGAGGGACCCTGTATAAACGCGAGTACACGGCATATCTTCTGAGCCAAATCCTGGGGTGGGACTTCATCCCCCTGACCGTAATACGCGACGGCCCCTATGGCGTAGGCTCCTTGCAGCTTTTCGTGGAGCATAACCCCCGCGTCAACTATCTTGTCATCCGTGAATCCAACCGCGATGATCTGAGGGCGGTCGCCTGCTTCGACCTGGTGGCCAACAACGCCGATCGCAAGCCCACCCACTGCATTCAGGGGCCTGACGGAAAGATATGGGGCATAGACCACGGCCTCACCTTCCATTCCGTGACCAAGATAAGGACTGTGATTTGGGACTTCGAGGGCGAACCCATCGCCGATAACCTGGTGAGCGACCTTTCAGCCTTCCGGGAGGACCTGAAAAGGCCCAAGGGCAGGGTGCGGAAGCTGGTGAGGCTGCTGGAGAAAGAGGAGGTGGCGGCTCTCGTGCAGCGGATAGGGTGGGTGCTGGAAGTCCGTGAGTATCCGGGGCTGGGCCGTCGCCGCCGCCGGTAGCCGGCCAAATCTCCCCATTCACCGAAGCCCGTAGCGTTGAATCAGATTGGCGTGGCGTAGACGGGATGGAATTCAATCCCCCAGTCACGGAAAAAACGCTCCCGTTGACCGGATTGCTCAAGCACGTCCAGGTGCTCTGTCACCAACTCGGTCAATTCCTGCTGGCATCGCTTGAGTGTTCTTGCGCCTGAGGGTTCTTGCGAATGTCCTGGTGCTCAACTCATGACAGGTCCCTATCCATTTGTTCCCTTCACGCTCGTACTTGAGAGTGAGAATGACATATCCCTCACTTGCCTCAGCCTCCATGCCTCTTCTCCTTCTAACGCCTATATATATTACGTATAAAACTGTACTGAGTTACGCGGCGCTCCGTCAACTGGCTAGGGGGGCCTTGATTCGCCAAGTACCTCTGCATAGAAGCCCTGGAGGGAGTGGGCCAGTCCCTGAAGCCTACAGTCCACCAGGTGGTTCACCGTGCCCTGGGGATAGGGGCCGTTGTGCGGCTGGCGCTCCCCTGCCGGCACGCCGGTAAGTATCTCGATTCCCTCATCTATGCTCTTCACCGCGTATATGTGGAACCTGCCCGCCCTTATAGCCTCCACCACGTCGTCACGGAGCATCAGGTTCCTGACGTTCTGGTGCGGCACAATCACTCCCTGGTCTCCCGTGAGGCCGGCGACGCGGCATACATCGTAGAAGCCCTCTACCTTCTGGTTCACGCCGCCGATGGGCTGGACCTCCCCCTTCTGGTTCACCGAGCCTGTGATGGCGATGCCCTGCTTTAGGGGAAGCTCCGAGAGGCTGGACAGGATGGCGTAAAGCTCGGTGGAGGAGGCGCTGTCCCCCTCCACGCCCTCGTAGGACTGCTCGAAGGAGAGGCTGGCCGAGAGGGAGAGGGGTTTGTCCTGGGCGAACTTCCAACCCAGGTATCCGCTGAGTATGAGCACCCCCTTGTCGTGAATCCTGCCGCTCAGCTGGGCCTCTCGCTCGATGTTGATGACGCCCCGCCTCCCGGCGAAGGTCCTGGTGGTTATGCGGGCCGGTCTACCAAAGCTGAAGTCTCCCATATCGTAGACCACCAGACCGTTCGCCTGTCCTACCACCTCCCCATCTATGTTTATCATGATGGTCCCTTCGGATATGAGCCTCCGCAGCCTCTCCTCCATCAGGTTCAGGCGGTAGACCTTCTCGTCCAGGGCCCTCTTCACGTGCTCGGCAGTTATGCGATGGCTGGCGCGGTCCAGTCCGCCCGGCCCCGGATGGGACTTGCGCGCCCAGTAGTCGGCCTCGATGAGCAGGTCCTTTATCTGGCCGAAGCGAGTGGACAACCTGGTCTGATCGGCAACCAGTCTTGCCCCGTACTCTATAATCCTGGCCACGCCGCTCCGGTCGCAGTGGAGCAGCTCCTCGGACTCGCAGGTGCCGCATATGAAGGCGCAATAGTCGGCCACGCTCTCCGGCGTCAGGTCTATCTGGGAATCGAACTCGGCCTTCACCTTGAACATCTCCCAGAAGTCTTCCTGGTCATACGTTGAGAGCTGGCGGTACACGGCCTCATCCCCCGTTACAATCACCTTGGCGCTCCAGGGCATGGACTGGGGCCTGAGACCTTGGGGGGCCATGAGGCCGGAGGTTTCGGCGGGGTCCTCGAGGCGGGCCTCCCTGTTGCGAATGGTGCGCTTGAGTCCCTCCCACACCCCGGAGTTCATCAGCAGGTCCCGCACGTTGAGCACGATATAGCCGCCGTTGGCGTGGTGAATAGAGCCTCCCTTGAGCATCGTATGATCGCTGAAGTATGTGCCCATGAAGGCCCGCCGCTCTATCCTTCCGAAGAGGTTCCCCCAGGTGGGGTTGGACTCGATGATAATCGGGGCTGCCTGGGTATCGGAGCTATCCACTATGACGTTTATCTCGAAGGGCAGGAAGGGGTTGCGCTGAGTCATGCTGGGAAGCTGTGGCCCTCCCGGAGCGGCTGTAGCAGGGGGTTGCCCCGCCGGGCCTGAGCCTTCGGGGCCGGCGCTCCTATCTGCGGTGAAAAGGTCCAGGTTGTTCAGGGTATATTGCTTCAGGGCAGCTAGGTAGCCGGTCGCGTTAGGCAGTCCGCTGAAGTCTTCCGTGACGTCGCGGAACAGGTCGGAGAGTCTCAGGTCTCCTGCATCTCTATCCAACGCCCTTATCTTGTCCTGGGTGTCCTTCTCGATGGCCCTCATCCGCTCCATGGCGGCCTGTGCTCGTTGAAAAAGCCCGGCTCGCTTTTCCTCGATGGCCCGTCTCTCCGCTTCTTCCAGCTTCATGAACTCCTCGGGGGTGAGGGGAGCGCCCTCGCCAGTCAGAGGGAAGAGATTCATCCCTGTGGGGGAGAACTGGAGGCCGAAGCTCTCTGCCCGCGCCTCCCTTTCCAGCCCTTGCAGCATACTCTGATAGCTGGTCCTGCCTTCCTCCTCAATCCGTTTTCGCTGGGAAGCGTAATTTTCCCCGGCGAAGACCTTGGGCATCTCCTCTCGCAGCGTCCTCAGCAGCGCTTCCATTCCATCATGCAGCGCCTTCCCCTTTCCCTGGGGTAGACGCAGCATTTGCGGTCTGTCGGGGTCTGCAAAGTTATGCACGTAGCACCAGTCGTATATGGGGAACTCCGTGCCCTGGGCCTTTCGTTCATCTATAATCGTCTGCAAGTAGCTCTTGATTGCCGAAGCTTTGCCCGTGCGTGTGAGGCCGGTGACGAAAAGGTTGTAGCCGGGCTTATCCAGCTCCAGGCCAAACCGAATTGCCCTGATGGCCCTGTCCTGGCCGATAAAACCGTTGGGTGGAGCAAGCTCGTCGGTGCACTGGAAGCTAAACTCGTCGGTGTTGCATTGCCAGCACAGGCGCTCCACCGGGACCTCGTATTTCCTGACCGAGTCCATGCTTCACCACCTCTCACGGGCAATCGTGAGTGAATTGAAGAACGTACAGGTCGGGCACACTTTGCTTCTCCCTGGCGTGTGTCCCGCTGCTGTAATGCCCTTGTAAGGGCGCTATATCTGCATCTATTATATCAGGTGAAGTTATCCTCGTCGGACACTGGGGAATCCAGGGAATTGATTGAGCCTAAGATTATGCCTGAAGGCATCGGAAAGGAAGACCAGGGATGATAGCATGTCCCACCTGTGGCACGGAGAATCCCCCGGAAGCGCAGTATTGTGTCAGCTGTAGCGTCCCTCTGGAAGGCCGGTACGGGGAGTCGCAGACGGTAAGGTACTGCACCAACTGTGGCAGCGAAAACCCTCGCGGCTCAACATTCTGTACCAACTGCGGCGCGCCACTGCAAGCCTCGGCGACGCCGGGCGCGCCCGTGGACGCCCCACCCTATAGAGCGCCTACCCAAGCAAGGAGCTTTTTGCCGCCCAGGGACCTGAGCGAACTGGTGTCTGAGACTTTCAGGGTGTACGGGGGGAGCTTTCGGACCTTCTTCTTCATCGCTCTTATAGCGCAGGTCCCTTTTCTCATTGTGGAGCTAGTCCCGAACGTGGTGGTTTCTCCCATATTCTCCATCGTGGGGTTTGTCTTCGTCCTTCTGGCGTCCGGGGCCATGATATACGCCGTCGCCTGCCAGCATTTGGGGAGAGAGGTGGGGGTCGGAGAGTGTTATCGCAGGGCATGGAGGATGTTCTGGCCTCTGCTAGGCAGCCTGATAGCCTTCCTGATAATCTTGCTCATTTCCGGCCTTCTCATAGGGATTATCATTGGGATTGTCCTGTTCTTTTACTTCCTTGTAAGCCGGTTTTTCTATCACCAGGCTGTGATACTCGAGGGTATGGGGCCTCTTCAGGCGCTGAGACGCAGCCGAGACCTGGTAAGGGGCAGTTGGTGGCGGGTCTTTGGAATCGGAATAGTCTTCGTAGTTTTGCTGCTCGTAATAAGCCTGATTGTCAGCATACCGGGATCAATCGCCAGCGTTTACAGCCCAATCACAGGGATTTTTCTCCTCACCATCGCCCAGGGCGTAGTGATGCCCCTGGGCTACATCGGCGCTACCCTGGTCTATTTCGACCTGCGTATCAGAAAAGAGGGATACACGCTGGAGACGATGGCTTCCGAAATGGGCCGCTGAGGGGGCGTGTCCGTTCAAGTGGATACGTAAGGGCGCGATTCCCTGGGGCGGGGGAAAGGGCTTTCGTGGATGCAGCAAAGGTGCAGGGGCCTTTTGAGCCCGAGTTGGAGGGGATGGAGCTAAAAGGGGCGTGCTCGGAACTCGCGAGGGACTAGCTGTTCTTGTACGGGGTCTACCATCAAATTGAAAATCTCCAGCGTAGTTGCTCCCAGTAGATAGACATCTTCTTCTCCAAAGAGTACAGTAACTGTCTTTAATGTCAAGAACATTGAGCAGTGAAGTGCAGGATACTCCAGCAAGGCTAATAGCACTCAGGTATCTCTTGGTCTGGTGCCCACGGGGTGAAATCGACTTGTTCGCCGGTCGTGTAGTTCGTGAACCGCGCCAAGTCAGGCTCAACCAGCACCATAGTGCCCCGGGTGCTATTACCGCCCCAGCCCGGAGGCGGATTGGGGCCGCGCAACCCCGGGGGTGGGTGAGCAGCCCAATCTCTGCCGTCAAAGCGTGTGTAGTAGATGCCACAGTGGGTGCCGAGGGTATGTGGGTATTCTATCCCGGTCTCTGCCGGACGTTCCCATTCCCAAATGATATCTGGTGTTCCTACAGGCGTCGGCGTAGCCGGAGGGGGCCGGTCACTTCCACACGCCATGATGCACAGGGTCAAGACGAGAGCGATGAATGCCTGTTTCATTGGCTTCCGCCTCTATTGGGCGAACATCTTGTGCCAGTTACCGCTCCCGGTTCTCCCAGCCATCGGAGGGGCGTTCGTCCTGGTCTTCGGGGCGCTCTCTCTGTTCCTCCAGGCCTTCCGGAGGGCGTTCGCTCAAGTCTTCCCGCTCTTCGGGGCTCTCTCTCTGCTCCTCCTCGTATTCCGGGTTGTCACGGCGATACGAGTCGAGGGCAGTCTGGAACCTGCGTCCAAATTCCTCCCCGTCCTTGGGCTGGATGAATAGCATACGGCCCGTCGTGAGACGCACCCGCAGTCTGTTGCCCATAGGGAGGCTAATCAGGCCCACCTCGCCCACCTGCTCGAAAAAGACGTGGCGGACCCGGGGCTTGCCATAAGCTATCATCAGGCGGTCGGCGAAGAGTACGTACTGCGATGGGGTGGTAAACCAACTCCAGGCAGCCATGCCCAACCCCACAACCACCCAGATGGGAGCTTGAACAACCACTCCAATGACCGCCAATACCAGTCCGAGGATTAGGGAGATGTTGAAGGCGGACCTGTGCCTGTCGGCGTGTATGGGTTCATACTGCTGCATAGCCATATTTTACACGCATCCTCCAGTTTTAAGGCAACCATGGGGCGCGGGGTCAAGCTCGGCCTTTAGAGGTCTCAACTCAATGTTATCATCATTACCATCAGGCAGGCAAATTTTGAATAGAATACCCCCGTCAGGCTGTGGGAGGATTGTGCTTGTACCAGTCCACTATCTCCGAGCCGGTGGCGGCCCACACCCCCTGACGGCCCATCATGTAGCCCAACGCATCGTCCAGGTAGCCTATTCGAAAGGGCTGCCCCATCAGCCACGGGTGCAGGTTCAGCGCCAGCACCCGCCCATTACTCTCTCCATCACGGTAGATGGTCTCGAAGCCGTCTTTGAGCATCTCTCTGTATCTGCCTATGGGAACGCGCCGCTCCCAGAGGGCGTTGACGTCGTCCAACTCCAGCATGATAGGGAGGGCGAATAGCTCCCCTTCGGGAGTCTTTATCGGATAGGGCTGCTCGTCGTTCACCCAGTCGCACACGTACTGGATTCCTGCCCGCGCCAGCAGCTGGGGCGTCCTTGTGGACTCCCCGTACTCAGGCCCCAGCCACCCCGTCGGCGCTGCTCCGGTGGCGCGTCTCACGGCTTCCAGTGATGTCTGGATATACTCTCGCTCTTCCTGCTCGGACATATTGCTGGAGATCATCCGGCTCAATGATATGCCGTGCCCGATAATCTCGCAGCCCCTCTTCTGGCAGTGCTCAACCAGGTAGGGATAGTTCTCTGCGGTGAGGGCGTCCATAGCCACGGTGGGCTTGATGCCGTGCTTCTCCAGCACGTCCAAGACCCGGAAAATCCCCACGCGGTGGCCGTACTCCCGGTAGGACCGGCCCATGTAGTCGGGGAACGGGAGAGTTCCCAGGACACCCGGTCGAACGGCGGTGATGCTTCCCTCGGGCCGCTCCCATTCCATGTGCTCCAGGTTGACTATGACGCAGAGGGCTACCCTGGCGTTCTCCGGCCACTTCAATATCCCTCGTTTTATGAAGGGAGACCATTCGTAGTGGTCGTGGTCCATCCCGAAACGACGCTCTGCCGGCATACTATCCCCTCCTCAGGCGCAGGGTGGATTCGAGACCTGCCCCTACTTGTTAAATTGCTCGGCGTGGCCCACCGCCTGGTCGTAGTAGTTGGCTATGTAGTGCTCGGCTATCTCGTCCGCCGTCGTTTGCCATACCCCTTCGTGGGACATGATATAGCTCAGCGCCTCGTCCAGGTACTTAATCCTGTGGGGCTGACCCAGGAGATAGGGGTGAAGGGCGATGCACATCACCCGTCCGCTCTCCTCGCCTTCCTTGTAGAGCTGGTCGAACTGGGCCTTGCATATCTCGACGAAATAGTCCCCCTCGTACTGCTGCCGGAAGAGGACGCCATCGTTCAACTCTATGGAGTAGGGCACTGAGACCATTTTCTCCCCGGACCGGACCTTGATGGGTATGGGTTGGTCGTCGTGCATCCAGTCCGAGTGGTAGATGAGTCCCGCCTCGGCCATCAGGTCGGGGGAGTACACCGAGCTGGAGCCGGCAGGCCCGAACATGCCCTTGAGCTGCTTCCCTGTGTGGCGTTTCAAGGTTGCGATGGAGTCCTGGTAGAACTCCCTCTCCTGCTCCTCGGTGTAGCCGTGCAGGTAGCGGGTGTTGTAAATCCCGTGGCTCATGTAGTCCCAGTTCCTCTGGACCATGGCTTCGCCGATCTCGGGGTAATGCTCCAATACCGCCAGGTTGAGGGACACACAGCACCTAATCCCGTGCTTGTCCAGTACCTCCAGCATCCGCCAGAAGCCGACGCGGTTGCCGTAGTCTGGGTAGGAGTACTGCTGTACGTCGGGGTAGGGTGCACGGGGCCAGGGGTTCCTGAGACCGTCGTAGTCGGGCAGGTATTCGTAGTGCTCAACGTTGGGCGCTATCCAGAGGGCAACGCGCGCATCGTTGGGCCACTTGATGGTGGGGCGATCAATGATGGGGCTGTAGTCTACCCTGTATGGGGGCAATGGCATGGGAGATACCTCCTTGAAAGAAGTACGGGGCAAGGTATGACTTTTCGGGAACGCCATGGCGGATATGGGGTCCTCAACCATTCGGGAGCGAGTCCGGAGCGATGGGGGCCGGGTGACCGACGGTGCGCCGCTCCCTACCGACAAGGCTAGTATACGTATGGCTCTTTGACGTGTCAACCAGCCGCCTCGCCAGGGTCTTTTAATTGTGGGGAGGTAGGCCGATTAGCAGCAGTGTCTCCCAGGGCTTCCAGCCGTAGTGTCGCAGGGCTGCCGATATGTTTTTAACTCCGTTCAGCCTCAACATGCCTATTACCAAGTTCCGCAGCGCCGCCAGCAGTTGCGGTGCCGACTCCGTTCGCACCTGGCTTTGATCCTCGCCAAAGACCACGTCCCGCACCCAGTGCAGCCGGTTTTCAATGCCCCGGTGCCCACGCCATATCCCCAGCAGCCGGGCGGCATCCACCCGCTCCACCGTCTCCCTGCCCTTGTGCCTCCTGGTTCGTTCCATGCAGCAGACCTGTCCCAGACCGGGCCAGTCCAGGTATTCGTTCAGAACTGCCGATGCCCGCAACCGTCGCCTTTCCCATCGGTCTCCCCGTCGGCCCTCCTGACACGCCTCGGCAAAGCTCTCTCCCCAGGGCGGCTGCTCAAAGAGGAGACTCACCGCCTCCCTCATCCCAGGCTGATTGTCCTTCAGTGCCCAGAAATAGTCCCCGCCCTGTTCCAGCACTCTCAGGCTCAACTCCCGCTGCGCATAGAGGGCGTCCCCGGTAACCACCTTCCCCTTCAACTCCAGTCGGGCCAGCAGGCTGGAGGCCAACCCCAGTTCACTCTCCTTGCGCTCCCCCCTGACCCCCCTTTTGTCCCAGTACCAGGCCGCTCTCCCCAGCATATGCCGCCACCAGCCTCACCCCGGGCAATTCCCTGCCGTGTATTCCCCGTAGGGCCTTGCCGTCTATGGCAATGACGGCCTCGCCCTCTCCCAAACACTCTTGGGCCCAGCGCCCCAGGGCCGACTCGAAATCATCCACGTCCATCCGGCGAAATACGTGATGCAAGGTGGCCACGCAGGGAGTCTGCTCTCGGCTGAATCCCAGCGACCGGGTCAACTGGGGGTGTTCTCGGCCCCACTGGGCAATGGCGTACAGGCTCCTGGCGCCGCCCAGCATGGCGCAAACTGCCAAGGCCAGAACTGCCCCCAAGGGGTGCCGCACTCCCTTGGGCTTCCTGGGATCCTCTATCTGGCTCAGGGCATCCAGCAGCCCAGGACCCCAATCCCCAATACTCTCCTCCAACACAACCTTCCTCCACATTCCCCAAAACTCTCACCTAATTATCCAACAGCCTGAATATCCCTTTCTACTATTAAAAGACCCTGGAGAACACAGGCGGGGCCATTGACCGGGCTTGAGCCTATCCCTACAATGCAGGTAGCTACAGGGCTTCCCGCGCTATAAACCCGAGGAGGATAAAGATGGCGAGTGAAAAGGTCACTATAGGCAACGTGGAGATTACCTCCTTCTCCGATGGGACCCTGGACTTCGATCTTTGCGACTTCTACCCCTCCATTCCCGCCGACAGCTGGCGTCCCTACGAGGACGACCTCACGCCGGAGCATGGGGTCCGCTTCAACCTGGGGTCCTTCCTGGTGCGCTCCGACGGCCGCACTATTCTGGTGGATACGGGAATGGGTCCCAAGCCTGCCGACGCTCCCGATACCGCCTGGGGAGAGCTTCTCGATAACTTCGAGGGCGAGGGTGTGCGCCTGGACGAGATAGACATGGTGGTCATCACCCATCTGCACCGGGACCACGTGGGCTGGAACCTGCTTTCTCAGAACGGCAAATACGAGCCTACGTTTCCCAAGGCCCGCTACTGGATTAGCGCCGGGGACTGGGAGTTCTTTCGCCGGCCAGAGAACCTGGACCTGTTCCCCACCACTCGGAGATGTGTCCTGCCCCTGGAGGAGATGGGCCTGGTGGAGCTTATGGATGGCGAGCACGCCCTGACCAGCGAGTTGACCACCCTGCCGACCCCAGGACATACCCCGGGGCACATGAGCATAATAGTCTCATCCCAGGGGCAGAGGGGCCTGATACTGGGTGACGCTGCCCATAGCGTGGTCCAGGTGCATGAGACCGACTGGTGTTCCCGTGCCGATATAGACCCCGAACTTACCCGGACCACCCGGCGCTCTCTGATGGAGAAATTGGAGCGCGAAGGGACCCTGGTAGCGTCGGGACACTTCCCCGCTCCGGGGTTTGGGAGGGTGGTGCGCCTGGAGGGGCGCCGCTACTGGCAGGTCCTGTAGCTTTATCGCTTTCGATTGGAGGCCAGGACTATGGACGTGTACCAGTGTATCAGGACCCGGGTGGCCGTCAGGAGCTTCACCCCCGACCCCGTTCCGGGGCCTGTCATCGAGAAAATCCTGCGAGCCGGGCGCTGGGCGCCCAGCCAGAGGAACCGCCAGCCCTGGCACTTCATCGTCGTCCAGGACCGCCAGACCCTGAAGGAGCTCGGCTCCCTGACCGCGAATGGCCCCTACATCGCCGACGCGCCCCTTGCCATAGCCATAGCTATGGAAAACGCCGGGATGCCCCAATTCGACGCGGGCAGGCTGATAGAGAATATGCTGCTGGCGGCATGGAGTGAGGGTGTAGGCACCTGCTTTGTGGGAGGCTTCGACCATGAGAAGGTCAAGGAGCTTCTTCATATACCTGAATCTATGGAGTTCATCACTGCGATGCCCTATGGCTACCCCACGGACGCAGCCAAAGCCGGTGGAAAGAGGCGAAAGCCTCTGGCGGAGACCGCGCACAAAGAGCGTTTCGGGGAGAGGTGGGACGGCGTCTGAGCGTCCCCACCGCAGCCCCGGGCAGATACAAGGCCTTTTCATTCTCGGAAGTTGTCATTTCGAGCGCAGCGAGAAATCTAAAATTCTTCGGTGGGCAGAACGGCGCGAATAACAAGGACTTTAGACCCCTCGCTCTGCTCGGAGTGACAATGAAAACGACCCGGACGGATAGTCAAGGAGGTGTCCCGATGGACAAGACTATACTGGAAAGCCCGGGAGTTATGAAGCCCAGGGGGATTATGTCCCAGGGGGTGAAGACCCCCGCTGGCAACCTGGTATTTGTCTCGGGCCAGGTCGCCCGCAACGCCCAGGGAGAGGTGGTGGGGCGAGGAGACATCAAGGCCCAGACCCGCCAGACGTTGGAGAATGTCAGGTCGGTCCTGGAGGCCGGAGGAGCTACCCTGGACGACGTGGTGAAGGTGACGGTCTTCGTGACCAACGTGGAGGAGCACTTCTCCCAGATTCACGAGGTGAGGGCCGAGTTCTTCCGGAAGGACTACCCGGCCAGCACTCTCGTGGAGGTGAAGGCCCTCGCCGACAAAGACTTCCTCATAGAGATTGAGGCCATCGCCGTCACTCAGTGAGTGGGGGGCAGGTGCTCTCTGTACCAGTCCAGGGTCGCCGCCATCACCTCGCTGAAGGCGGGTTCGCTGTAGACCTCGTAGTGGCCGTAGCCCTTCAGCACTACCAACTTCTTCGGCTCCCCGGCGTGGGCGTAAAGCTGCTCCGACTCCTCGGGCGGCACGAGGCGATCGTTGTCCGAGGTGATGAAGAGGATGGGCCGGGGCGAAACCTTGTCCACAATCCATTCGGGGTTGAAGCCAAGGGTGTCGTCCACGTACTCCATCGGGATGGTGTTGACTGCCGAGGGATTGTTGCGGCGGGCCGCCGCGGCTAGCTCGGCGGACTGCCGGTCGGGCAGCAGTATATCGCTCCGCTCGACGAACTCCGACTTCCCCGTGGCGACCCTATTCTCGCGGTCGGCTTTTGAGGTCTCCAGCAGGTCGAACCACTCGTCCACCCGGCGGACCCGGCTCATCCAGCGCGCTCCATTGCCGATGCCCACCACGCTGACTATGCACTTGGCCCGCTCGTCCACCGCGCCTACCCACGAGACCGTGGCCCCGCCGTAGCTGGTGCCGTAGAGGCCGAGTCTATCTTCATCCACCTCCGGTTGAAGGCCCAGGAAGGTCATCGCGGCCTGCACGTCCATGACCCGGCTGTAAGGGGCCAGGCGGCTGCGCGAGCCTTCGCTGTCTCCCCAGCCCTTGTAGTCGAAGGTCATCGCCACATAGCCGGCCTGGTTCAGCGCCCTCGCGTTATCGGGCAAGTAGAGGTCCTTCACGCCGGTGTAGCCGTGGCATAGGAGGACGGCGGAACGCTTCTCCCCCGGCCCCATGTCGTCCGGCGTGTAGACGTCGCCGCAGAGCTTGGCCCCCTCGCTGTAGAACTCTATCGCACGCTTCATATCTGGTCCTCTCTTGATATGGTCCGGCATGGTTGATTTCGGGCGTATTATAGCATACGGGCGCAGACTCAAGCCTGGGGCCAGCGGGCGCCTTGCCCAGAGGTCCTTGTAGGGGCAACCCTTGTGGTTGCCCTGGTTGTGCTTGGGCGTCCACAAGGGACGCCCCTAAGTAACTATCTCAAATTAGCGAGGCTCCATAGGCGGCGGTACCAGATAAGGGCGCAAGCCAATTGAAGCAGGCCCAGGTAATTGGTGGGCTTCTTATCGTAGCGCACCAGTATCGCCCGGCACTTGGACAGCCAGCCCAGGGTGCGTTCCACCACCCACCGCCGGGCCGGGTGGGTTTTCTCGCCCGATTGGTCCAATTTCTCTTCGCCAATACGCCGGATATGAGGCTGGTATCCGGCGTCGGCGACGGTCACGTGGCCGGTGGGATTGTCATACCCCTTGTCCAGGCACAGGTTTTGGACCCCTTCCGGCCGGTCCACCACTATGCTCTCCAGCGTCGGCCTAAGGAGTTTCGTATCGTGGACATTGGCTCCGGCCACCACCACGCTCAGTGGCCCGCCGGCCGCGTCGACCAGGATGCTCTTCTTGCTCCCAGCCTTGCCCCGGTCCGTGGGATTGCGTCCAATGGCGCCCCCCCAAAACGCGCTTTTCCCATGGAGCAATCGGCCGACTGCCATTCCCAGTTTACGCCGTCCAATTCCTGGCATTCTTCGATCAAGGCAGCCCAGATGCCATCCAGTACCCCACGCTCTACCCAACGCTGGAAGGTCCGGTGGATGGTGCTGTCATCCCCCAGTTCCTTGGGCAAGTGGTTCCATTGGCAGGAACTGCGCATACGGAAGATGACCCCTTCCAGCATCTTGCGCTGGTCCACCCTTTTGCGCCCCTTCGCCTTGGGCGGGTCCAACTCCAAAATCACGGGTTCGATTCGCTCCCACAGGCCATCGGATATTTCCCATATCGTTGGCAGAGTCTCGCTCTTTCCCATCATCCACCACCACATGCGTTTCCCCTATCTTAACCGAACCCCCTACGTTTTCTCCCTTTCAGACCAATCCTATTTTGAGATAGTTTCTAAGTATTGGGCCGTCTGATAGATTGAAACAGGTCCAATCCTGGGCGCGGGGGTTGCAAAAAGCTCGCCAGCCTGTCAAGATATGCTCATGAGGATAGGCGCCTTTGAGATAAAAGAGCCATTGCCCGACTTGCAGGAGCCCCACGCTATCAGCATCCTCCGCCCGTGGGTGAACGTGGGACGGTTGGGGACCCAGGTGCTGGGCCGGTTGGAGCGCCAGTTCGGGGCCTTGGAGCTGGGAGGGCTGGCCCAGCCCGGGCGGTTCTTTGACTTCACGCGCTATCGTCCCAGGACCCGCCTGGTGTCCGACCGCCGGGAGATGAGCATACCCAACAGTACCCTGAAATACGCCCGGAGGGAGGAGAAGCCCGATTTCCTGTTCCTGAACCTGCGCGAGCCTCACGCCTTCGGCGAAGACTACGTCGAGTCCGTCGTGGAGATATTGAAGGCCTTCGGGGTGAAGCGGTACTGCCTCATCGGCGGGATGTACGACATTGTGCCCCACACCAGGCCCTTGCTGGTCTCCGGTGCGATGGGTGGACGAGAGGCGGTGGAGGAAGCGAAGAGGGTTGGGATACAGGAGAGCAGCTACCAGGGGCCTACCAGCATCACCTCGCTAATCACCCAGGAGGCCCTCAAGCTGGGGATTGACCATATGACCTTTGTGGTACATCTTCCCCAGTACGTCCAGCTCGAGGAGGACTATGCCGGCGCGGCGCGGCTGATGGGGCTGCTATCTACGATATACCAGCTCCCCCCCCACCTGATAGACGAGGAGCGGGGGCAGAGGCAGTACCAGGACCTCAATGCAGCGGTGGAGCGCAACCCGGAGCTAAAGGGAGTCCTTCAACAGTTGGAGTCCCAGTATGATGCCAAGCAGGGGCCGCCGCAAGAGCCGCCCCCGCCCCCTCTCTCCCCCGAGGTGGAGAGGTTCCTTCAAGAGCTGGACCAGAAGGAGGATGAGGGGTAGGCCACACCCCCGCCACCAAAGGGCGTTGCGACTCGGCGAGGTGAGAGCAGGACGGCGGGAGGGGTCTGCTTTGAGCACTCCCAGGCTCTCAACTGTCCGCCTGTTCCCGCCCTACGTTAAAATGCAGGCCGTATGAACCCATGAAAGTCCTGCGCCTATTGACTCTAGCCCTGGCGCTCCTGCTGGCCGTGGCCTGCGCCGGGGAGAGTCCCACGGCTGTCCCCACTGCCATACCGACGGCCACGCCGCCCGCCACCCCGGACTTGGAAGCGACGGTGCAAGCTATGGTGTCCGCCGCTCTCCCCACGGCAGCGCCTACCCCCACGCCGGACATTGACGCTACCGTCGAGGCCCGTGTAGCTGCCACCGTCGCTGCTATGCCAACTCCCACTGATACGCCTATCCCAATACCGACACCTTTAACCACCACGACACCCATGTCCGTCCCAACCGCTACACCCACGCCGACGTCTATTGCGACGCCGACACCCATTCCGACTATGACACCAACCCCTACGTCTGCCCCAACACCAACCGCTACCCCAGTGTCCACCGCCACACCTATCCCTACACCAACTGCGACGCCAACGCCCGCCGCTGCTTTTACCTCTGTCAGTTCCGGACCTCTTCACACATGCGGAGTGAAGACCGACGGCTCCGTCGCTTGCTGGGGTTTCAATAAGGGCAGGCATGGCAATTTCGCTGGACAAACCACGCCGCCCGCCGGTCCCTTCGCCTCTGTCAGTTCCGGACCTCTTCACACATGCGGAGTGAAGACCGACGGCTCCGTCGTTTGCTGGGGCGATAACATATTTGACCAAGTCACATCGCCTGAAGGTCCCTTCACATCCGTCAGTGCTGGGGCTTATCACACCTGCGGGGTGAAGACCGACGGCTCCGTCCTTTGCTGGGGCTATGATAGTGAGGGTCGGGCCACACCGCCCGCCGGTGCTTTCGCATCCGTCAGCGCGGGTCGGTCGCACACCTGCGGGGTGAAGACCGACGGCTCCGTCCTTTGCTGGGGCTATGATAGTGAAGGTCGGGCCACACCGCCCGCCGGTGCTTTCGCATCCGTCAGCGCGGGTGGGTCGCACGCCTGCGGGGTGAAGACCGACGGCTCCGTCCTTTGCTGGGGCTATGATAGTGAAGGTCAGGCCACACCGCCCGCCGGTGCCTTCGCATCCGTCAGCGCGGGTGGGTCGCACACCTGCGGGGTGAAGACCGACGGGTCCGTCGTTTGCTGGGGTTTAAATGAGGACTTTCGTGGCAATACCGTTGGCCAAGCCACTCCCCCAGACGGTCCTTTCACATCCGTCAGCGCGGGCGGTCTTCACACCTGCGGGGTGAAGACCGACGGGTCCGTCCTTTGCTGGGGCTATGATAGTGAGGGTCAGGCCACACCGCCCCCCGCCGGTGCCTTCGCATCCGTCAGCGCGGGTAGGTCGCACACCTGCGGGGTGAAGACCGACGGGTCCGTCCTTTGCTGGGGCTATGATGGTCAAGGTCGGGCCACGCCGCCCGACGGTCCCTTCGCATCCGTCAGCGCGGGTGGGTCGCACACCTGCGGGGTGAAGACCGACGGGTCCGTCCTTTGCTGGGGCGCTAACTGGGATGGTCAGGCCGCACCGCCCGCCGGTCTCTTCGCATCCGTCAGCGCGGGTAGCTCGCACACCTGCGGGGTGAAAACCGACGGCTCCATCGTTTGCTGGGGTTTAAATAAGGACTTTGATTGCAAAATCGTTGACCAAGCCACGCCGCCTGGCGGAACCGCAGGGACCGGCAGTGCGGGCGCGGCCTATATCCGGGGAGTGAAGACCCCTTGGCTCACTCTATGTCCATGAGTGTCCACGCGGGCCCACACCTGCGGAGTGGAGACCAACGGCTCCGTCGTCTGCTGGGGCGATGACACCTATGGTCAAGCCACACCGCCAGGATAACGGGCTCAAGGAGGCGGGTGAGGCATCCTGGGGACCCTGTGCGGAAGTCTATAGCCGCATAGCGAGCTACTTCACCTCCTCGGCAAATATGATCCTCCACTCCCCGGCCACCTCCCGGAAGGCCATGCGGATGCGCCGCTTGCCCAGAGGCTCCTTCATGGTCAGATACATTTCCCTTTCGTTGTGGCCGACTATCCACGGAGGGGTCTCCTCGCTCAGCCCCAGCTTTACGCCAAAGCGCTTGACCCTTCCTATCTCGCCGCGGACCGTTCCATCCCGCTGCTGGCGGTAGTCCTCCTCCAGATACCCCAACGCTCCGTCGGCATCGTAGGCGTTGAAGGCCTCCCAATAGGCGAAGGCGAGCTTCCTGAGAGCGTCCGCCTCCTGGGGATCACCCAGGGGGCCAGGGTTCAGCGTTGCGGTTGGCGAGCTACCGCAGGCCGCGCCGATGGCAGCCAGCGTCATGAACACCCCGAAAGCTGCCCACCGTCTCAGCATAGATCTCGCGCACCTCCGAGGAGTCTCACCAGTGGGTCCGGTCTCTTTCCATCAGGCATGTCCGGCGGCTACCCGAGGCATAGCAGTCAGCCGGGACTCCAGACCCCTCGCCCCGCTCGGGGTGACAATTACTGATGCGTGAGTAAATATCTAAACCAGTCCCGTCGGGGAAGCGCCAGAATGTAGTGATTCATTCACTTATCAGTAAAAGTCCCCCTCTCTCCCCGAGGTGGAGCGGTCCCTTCAAGGCTGGACCGGAACGGGACGAAGGCCAGGGCGTGCGCCGTCTACGACGTTACTTCCTTGTACCAGTCCAGGATTTCGCTGCCGGTCATGAAGACGACGCCCTCGTGTCTCTTGATGTACTCGAATAGCCTGTCGTAGTAGCGTATGCGGTGGGGCACTCCCGTGATGTAAGGGTGGGTGGAAACCGCCATTATCCTGGCGCTCTCGGCTCCCTCCTCGTACAGCGTGTCAAAATGGTCTCGCGACCGCTCGAATATCTCCGGCGATGCGTGGTGCTGTATCAGGTACATCGGTATGTCGTTAATTTCCACCGTGTAGGGTATGGAGATTAGACTGCCGTTTCTCACCTTCATGGGGTAGGGCTGGTCGTCGTTGACCCAATCGCATACGTACTCGATGCCCTCCTCGGCCAGGATGTCGGGAGTTTCGAAGGTCTCCGCCAAGCCCGGCCCCATCCATCCCCTGGGGGCCTTGCCCGTAGTCTCCTTGATTAGCTGGATGGACCTCCTTATGACGTCCCGCTCGTCTTCCTCCAGGTTCAGGGTCCTCTGGATGAAGCCGTGGCCGAGAATCTCCCACCCGCTCCGGACGCTCTCCTCCACTATGATGGGGTAAGAGTTGCAGATGGAGGCGTTGAGGCTTACGGTCGCCCTTATCCCGTGCTTGTCCAGCACCCGCTTCATTCGCCAGAACCCGGCCCTCAGCCCGTAGTCGAACCAGCTGAAGTTGGCGATGTCGGGGATTACCGTGACCCCCTGGGGAGCGGGTATCACCGTGCGGGCCATCGCGGCGTTGATGTCCCATTCCTCCACGTTGATGATGGGCCATACCGCTATCCGGGCGTTGCCCGGGAGCTTTAGGGGTACGCGGTGAAAGAGGGGGCTATAGTCGGCTCTGGGATTGCTCATCGGCGCTCCTTTCTGCGTGGGGTGGTGTTTTCAAATGCCTTCTCCCCTAGCGGGAGAAGGTTAGGATGAGGGGGAGTTGTCTCGATACCTTCACCCTACCACTGTCAACCATTGATGAATGTACTGGCCTATGGTAGTCTGTCCGCGAAACTTGTAATCTGCAAGTTCGCGGTTGCGAAGAAGTCTCCACAAAGCTCTTTCTGAGTCAGTTGATTGTTTTCTGAGTCCTCGTGCTCTTGATGTAACACTCATCACCCTCACCTCAATCCTCTCCCGTCAAGGGAGAGGAGGCCCGATACCCCTCATCCCTTCGGCAAGCTCAGAGCAGGCTCCAACCTTCTCCCGTAAGACGTGAAGGAGCTTTGCAAACACCCACTGACCACTAGCCACTGGGGGCTATCGCAGGTCCTTGGGCAGGACGAAGGTGATGTTCTCCTCCACGCCTGACATAGTCGTTACGTTATCGGGCGCAAGCGCGCTTATAACCTCGTCCACCAGCTCCTCCGGCGTCGAGGCGCCGGAGGTTATGCCCACCCGGTTGACGCCAGCCAGCCATTCCCTGTCCATGTCCTCGGGCCCGTTTATGAGGTATGCGGGCACTCCCTGGGCCTCGGCAACTTCCCGGAGACGGTTGCAGTTCGAGCTGTTCTGCGCGCCTATAACCAGCACGATGTCCACCTTGCGGGCCATCTCTTTGGTCGCCTCCTGGCGGTTGGTGGTGGCGTAGCATATGTCCGCCCTGGTTATCACGTTGCGGAAGGTCCTCTGCATTTCCTCCACCACGTGCTGGGTGTCATCCACCGAGAGGGTTGTCTGGGTGAGGACGACCACCGGCGTGTCGCTGCTCCATTCCGGCAGGCTCATGCCCTCCCGCTCGTCCACCAGGGTCATGGGCGTCTGGCCCATAGTCCCACGGACCTCCTGGTGGCCTCGGTGCCCCACCAGGGCTATCTTTCTGCCCTCTCTGTGGTACTTCCTTGCCTCGTTATGGACTCGCGTCACCAGGGGGCAGGTGGCGTCTATGACCTTGAGGCCGAGCGCCTCGGCCTTCTGGAAGTCCTCGGGCGGAGAGCCGTGGGCGGAGAAGACCACCACGGACTTTGGAGGTATCTCCTCGACGTTTTCCACCGTTCTGGCGCCCTTCCTCTCCAGGCTGGCTACCACGTAGGGGTTGTGGACGATCTGGTGCTTTACGTAGACCGGTGGCCCAAACCTCTCCAGGCACAGCTCCACCACCTCAATGGCCCTCACCACGCCAGCGCAGAAACCCCTCGGTGAGCTGAGTGTCACTTCCATCAAGACGCCTCCCCGTGTTTTGAGTCCCTATTAAAGCCACTCTGACATAAGCTCCAGGTACTTGTACCCGGAGCCTGTGTTCAGCAGTATTATAGTCTCCTCCGGGCCGAGGAATCCATCCTGGACGAGCTCCTTCAGGCCTGACAGGGTTGCCGCTCCTTCGGGGCAGGCGAAAACCCCCTCGTCGGAGGCCATCTCTCCCATGGCTGCCATCATGGACTCATCCGTCACCGCCATCGCCGTGCCCCCCGTGTCCCGGATGGCCTGGAGGATGATGTAGTCGGCGAAGGGATGGGGGACCCGGAGGCCGCCGGCGAGGGTGTGGGCGCCGGGCCACGGCTCGGCCTGCTGTGCACCTTCGTGGAACGCCTTTACTATGGGCTGGCACCCCTCGGCCTGGACGGCGATGAGCTTGGGCAACGCGCCCTCCACCCAGCCAAGCTCCAGTAGCTCGTAGAACCCCTTCCACATGCCCACGATGCCCGTGCCGCCGCCGGTGGGGTAGACAATGGCGCCGGGCATTCTCCAACCCAGCTGCATGGCCAGCTCCAGGCCCATAGTCTTCTTTCCCTCCGCGCGGTAGGGTTCCTGTAGGGTTGACACGTCAAAGAGACCCTCTTTTTGCGCCATGTCCCTGGAGAGGCGTCCGGCGTCACTTATCAGCCCGTCCACCAGGGTGAGGTGGGATCCCATGATGGCCGACTCCACCTTGTTGGCGTCGGGGGCGTCCCGGGGCATGACCACGTGGGCTTCGAGACCGCCCCTTGCGGCATAGGCCGCTATAGCCCCGGCCGCATTTCCCGCCGAGGGCATCGCAAACCTTTTCAGGCCCAACTCGTTGGCCTTGGACACCGCTGCCGAGAGGCCCCGCGCCTTGAAGGTGCCGGTCGGATTGAGGCCCTCGTCCTTAATGTACAGGCTCTTCAGCCCCAGCTTTTTCCCCAGGTTCCGGGCTTCGAGCAGGGGCGTCCCTCCCTCGCCCAGGCTGAGGACTTTGCCGGGATCCAGGACGGGCAGCAGCTCCGAGAAGCGCCACATGCTGGAGGGACGGTCCAGCAGGTCTTTTCTATCCACTTCCCGCTTCAACCTTGCCAGGTCGTACCGGGCGAAGAGCACCTTGCCACACTGGGGGCACGTCCTGACGACCTCGGAGGGGGAGCAGGTCTTGCCGCAGTGGGTACATTCCAGGTGGTCCAGGTAGCTGAACATGGGCCTGCTCTCCTCGTTCAGGACCTTTTCATTGTCACTCTGAGCGATAGCGAAGGGTCTAAAGACCTGTCTGGCTGTGTGTCGCGCGCAGACGAGTTCCTCGGTGTCGGTTGCTTGCGAGGTATTTTAGATTCTTCGTCGCTCCGCTCCTCAGGATGACACGCGGTGGAGGCTTGCCTGCTGTAGGCAGGTCTGTATTCACCTGACGCCGAGAATGAAAAGGCCCTGTCCTTATTGGGGTCGCTTGTATCAAGGGCTGACATATTATATCATGCTTGTGCAGAAGCCACGGAAGGGTGGAGGCAGGTCCAGAAAACAGGTCCGAGTCAGGGCACCCCTTTTCAATTGTCACCCCGAGCGGAGCGAGGGGTCTAAAGTCCTGGCTGACCGTGCTGTCTTGCTTCCGGCTTTTGTTAGGCGCCATTTTAGATTCCTCGCTGCGCTCGGAATGACATGGTAGGGGCCACGCTGCGTTCGGAATGACCGAGGGAAGAGACTCGCAGATTGATAACTAAATGACCCTGGGGTCGAGGCACCGCGAAAAGAGAGCTTATGGCTACCATACTTGAAGAGTATATCCAGAAACATCCGGGGTCGGCCAGTCGCTATGAAGAGGCCAGAGAAATCTTTCCGGGAGGCGTCACCCACGACAACCGCTATGTGACCCCCTTCCCCATCTACGTGACCCACGGCAGTGGTCCCCTGAAGTGGGACGTGGACGGCAACGAGTACGTGGACTACGTTTCCGGCCACGGCGCCCTCATCCTGGGCCACTCCCATCCCGAGATAGCATCCGCCGTCGCCAGCCAGGTGTCCAGGGGTACGCACCTTGGGGCCAACACGGAAGAGGAGATGCGCTGGGGCCGCGCCATAAAGAAGCTGATGCCTTCCATCGAGAAGATACGCTGCCATAGCTCGGGCACCGAGGCGACCCTGATGGCCCTTCGCCTGGCCAGGGCCTATACGGGCAAGAACAAGATCGTCAAGTTCGAGGAGCACTTCCACGGCTGGCACGACTACGTAGCCGTCAGAAATGATGCGCTGGTTGCCGGTATTCCCGAGACTATTTCTCAATCGGTGATTGTGCTGCCCCCTGGCGATATAGCCCTTGTGGAGAACGCCCTGTCCCAGGATGGGGACGTAGCTGCCGTTATCCTGGAACCCACCGGTGCCCATTACGGCCAGCTGCCCCTGATGGTCCCCCAGTTCTTGCAGGACTTGAGGGAGGTCACTCGAAGGCATGGCGTCCTGCTCATCATGGACGAGGTGGTTACCGGTTTTCGCGTATCCCCGGGCGGTGCCCAGGGACGCTTCGGCATTGACCCCGACCTGACCACTATGGCCAAGATCGTGGCGGGCGGCCTGCCCGGGGGTGTTGTGGGTGGCAAGGCGGACATCATTGACATGATCGCCTTTCGGGACGACCCGCGGTGGGACAGCAGGCAACGCATAGCCCACCCCGGCACCTTCAACGCCAACCCTCTATCCGCCGCGGCGGGGGCGACGTGCCTGGAAATGATCGCCAGCCAGCCCATCAATGAGCGGGCAGACGCGGTGGCGTCGCGACTGAAGAGGGGCCTGAACGATGTCTTCGCCAAGATGGAAGTGCCGGGCCACGCCCACGGCATGGCTTCCCTGATTCACCTCACCCTGAGCGACTGCGATTGTGACCGAGAGCTATGCACCATGTCCCACCGGGAGATACAGGAGGCAGCCGGCCCCGCCAAAACCGTCCCCTTGAAGAGGGCCATGATGAACGCCGGAGTGGACATGATGGGCAGAGGCTCCCTCATAGTCTCCGCTACTCACACGGAGCAGGACGTGGACCGTACCATAGAGGCCTTCGAGGAGTCCCTCGCGGCCATGCGAGGGGAGGGGATAACCTAGCCTGGATAGAGCTTGGACTCCTGCGAAAGCAGGAGTGCCGATGGGAAGCGCCAGGGTTTAGTTCTTTGTTCACTCATCGGTAAATGCCCCTGTATAGACCTGGAGGGCTCCCCTGAGGAATGCAGATGAGGAATGCGGAAGAGGTTGGTCTGCCTCGCTGGCCGTCGAAGGGCAACCGCCGCAAGCTGGAGGCGCTGTGGCTGGAAGAGTTGGAGCGTCATGGGCTGTCCGTCTTCCTCCCGGAGGCCCCGGTTGACGTACCTCCGGAGCTGTACAAGGCCATAGGGGCGTTCAACGCCGGGCTGCTCTGGGAGTGTCACGAGACCCTGGAGGGCGTCTGGCTGAGCACGCCTTACCCCCTGCGGTTCTTCTACCATGCAATCATCAAGGCAGCCGTCGGCTTCTATCACCTGTCCCGCCACAATCGCCACGGCGCCAGGGTGAAGCTGGCCGACGCTGTGAGACTGCTCCGGCTCTTCTCACCGGACTACCTTGGCGTGCAGACCGACCTGCTCTGCCGTGATACCTCCGCGTGGCTGGCGAAGCTGGAGGGCGGCGACGCCATCAACTGGGCTGAGCTGGACGACCTGGCCCGCCCGTGCATTCGATGAAAATAGGACCGTCCGAAACCTCTTTCGCTTCTCCCCGTCAATCCTGGCAGCGCCCGCCTTGACCACCAAGAGAAGGGTGCCCCTTCTCCGAGCCCTGATCGCACACGGCCGCGCTCAGGTGTGAGTCTCGTCAATGCGGACTATGTCTGCCTGAATCACTGCAACGGCCTGAACGACCCGTTGGAGTAGTTCGGCCCTGCGCTCGGCAGCCGCGTCCATTTGCTGCATGGATTCGGTGATTTGCTGGACGGACTCAATGACTTGCCGGATGGATTCGGCTATACGCCGCTGGTCTTCATCAATCATCGCGAGCATGTCGGCGGTGTACCGAGCAAACTCTTCCATGTTCCTCATGCGCTCTTCCATATGCGCTCCTTGCTTTACGGCGACCCAGAGCTTGAGGGTTTTCTCGTTTTCCGCCTGCTATGGAGCGCCGGAGTTCAACCCCAGGTCTGCCGCCACGGGCTTCAGGCTCTCGATAATGAAGGTTATGTGCTCGTCCAGGTCCAACCCCAACTCCTCGGCCCCTTTGACGATGTCGTCACGGTTGACGTCCTTGGCAAAGGCCTTGTCCTTCATCTTCTTGACCACGGACCTGGGGGTTACGTCGTCCAGGCTTTTGCTGGGCCTCACCAGGGTGACTGCCCTTATGAATCCCGAAAGCTCGTCCACCGCGAATACGGTACGCTCCATCAGGGTCTCTCGCTGGATGCCCGTGTGGTCGCCATGGGTGAGAACGGCCCGGACGATGGACTCCGGGTAGCCCCGCTCTCTCAATATGTTTGCGCCGTACATGGGGTGCTCCTCCGGGGTGGGGACGGTCTCCCAGTCGAAGTCGTGGAGCAGCCCGGCGATGCCCCACACCTCCTCGTCCTCCCCGTACTTGCGGGCGTAGGCCCGCATGGCCGCCTCCACCGCCAGGAGGTGCTTCATAAGGGTATCCGTCTTGACGAACTCCTGGAGAATCTCCAGGGTGCTCTCTCTATCCATCCCGTTCCTCCTTTTCCGGCTCCTCGCGGTCTTCTTCAGCACCGGCTTCCGGGGCCGGTCCGCCCTTGGGCATACACCTCCGGGCCGTGGTAATAAAGCCTGTGTGGGCCACCATCCGGTGGGCGGGCCTTACGCTGCGGTGGGTCACGCTCCAGGGCCGCAGCAGCACCTCCACCGTCTCGATTAGCTGAAAGCGTGGGTCGGAGGAGAGGGCCTGCGCCATCTGGTGGACCTGGAGCACGGTGGGCAGGAAGCTGAGGAGGATGCCCCCCATGCTGAGGGCCTGGGCCGCCGAGGGGACGACGTGCCAAGGCTCCGGCACGTCCAGGACTATCCTGTCCACCTCTCTTTCCTCGATGCCCCGGTATACGTCGCCCATGACGAGGATGTGATTGGAGGGGTTGGCTGCGAGGATGCGTATGTTGCGCATGGCTGTCTTCACCATGTCCGCCCGTACCTCGTAGGTTGTGACCCTGCCCGACTCGCCCACGGCCCTCAGCAGCGCGGCCGTCAGCGCCCCGGAGCCCAGCCCCGACTCCACTACAGTAGCGCCGGGGAAGATGTCGGCGAGTATGAGTATGTTGCCCAGGTCTTTGGGGTAAATCACCTGGGCACCTCGGGGCATCTCCAGCACGTAGTCGCCCAGCGTAGGCTTGACGGCCAAGAGGCTCTGGCCGCGGCTGGTGCGGAACCATCCCCCCTGTTCCTGCCCGATTATCTCCTTGTGGGGCAGGGTGCCGACATGGGTGTGAAAGGAGGCCCCTGCGTCGAGCGTGAGGAGGTATCTGCGCCCCTTGCGGTCTATGAGGAGTGCCAGGTCGCCTTCCTGAAATTCTTTGCCCATAGTATCTCAGATGACCGGAGTAAGAATTGGCCCCTGTACCATATATCAGGCAGGCCCGCCGCATCGGGTATACCCTCCTTCGGCAGGCCTGGGGTGGGTCACGGGTATTCGCCTAGCCCAGCTTCTCCACCTCGGTCAGGATGTCCAGCGGGTTGGGGATGTTGGGCGCTGTGTACTCGTGCCTGTACCGTATGACTCCATCCTTGTCAACGATAACCACGGCGCGGTTGGGTGCCCCGCGCTCCTCGTTCCAAAGGTCGTAGGACTTGGTCATCTGCCCGTGGGGGTGGAAATCGGACAACAGTGGGTAGGGTATGACACCCAGGCTGGTGGAATATGCCCGGTGGGAGAATTGACTGTCACAGCTTATGCCCAGTACCTGGGCACCCTTCTCCTCGAACCGGCCGTTGTGCTGCCGGAACAAGGAGACCTGGTTGGTTCAACCACCGGTGAAATCGAAGATGTGAAAGGACAGGACCACATATTTCTGCCCCTTGTACTGGCTCAAGCTGACCCGCTCGCCATCCTGAGAGAGAAGGCTAAAGTCGGGAGCAGCCTGTCCTACTTCTGCCGCCATCGTTGCTCCTCCTTATACATAATACATAGGACCTGTAGTCTCGGAAAAATCCTGTTTCTCAAAGGCATTCACAGATAGCCGGACTGCACCGGGTCTACCCCGCCAACTGGCTGAGGGACTGCCTGATTTCGGCGTAGTCAGGCTCGTTGACCGGGCTTGGGGCCACCCATTTGTAGCGCACCACGCCGTCTTTGTCCACCACAAACACGGCCCGGTTCGCGGCCACATACCCTTCCATTCCCGCCAGGTCGGAGAGGGCGACGTCGTACTGGTTCACCACCTGTCTGTTGTAGTCGCTCAGAATTGGGAAGTTCAGATTGTTCTGGTCAACCCACGCCTTCTGAGAGAAGGGCGGGTCTACACTGATGCCCAGGACCTGGGCGTTGAGGGAGTTGAACTGGGATTCCTGGTCCCTCAGAGTGCACATCTCAGTGGTGCAAACGCCGGTAAAGGCCCCCGGGAAGAAAGCTAGGACCACGTTCTTCCCCTTGAACTCGCTCAGAGCACGCTGTTGCCGGTCATGGTCGTACAGGGTGAAGTCGGGAGCTGGCTGACCTACTTCTCCCGCCATCGTTACACCTCCTTATCCGTCTTATCCGAATCTATGACCTCTACACGCCCCGGCGATGTGGAGCGGGGCAGCTATCATTATAACCCATTTGAAGAGGCGCTTCTACTGCTGCGCTTTCAGTCCCAGGGTCTTTCAATTGTCACCCCGAGCGGAGCGAGGGGTCTAAAGTCCTTGCTTTCTTAGGCGTGCTGCTATCCGAGCATTTTTAGATTCCTCGCTGCGCTCGGAATGACACGCGGCGGGGGCCTGTATTTACCTGGCGTGAGAGTTGAAAGACCCTGCTTTCAATCCCAGGGCCTTTCCATTCTCGACGCTCAGACCTTTGCCAAGCACTACAATCGCTGCCGGCAGTTGGACGCACCGGAGTCGTTGCTGCCCCGCAAGCGAGGCCCCCGGTGGAAGAGTCGTCGCACCCTGCCCTACATAGAGCAGAAGGTGTTGGAGCAGAGACGCAAGGGTATCAATCGCTATGAAATTTATGCCATACTTCAGCCAGTCCTTAAAGACCATACTCCCTTGCCTTTCACCATCTATGCCATCACCAAGAGGCACGGACTGAATCGTCTAACACCACCCATGCAACATTCTAAACGAAAGATAATCAAGAGCCGGTCTGGGGAACCGGGACATCTGGACCGCCACTACCTGAGCCGGGACCTGATAGTGGGTGCCCGGAAGCGGTATTACCTGGTGTCCGTGCTGGACGCCTGTACCCGCATAGCCTGGGCAGAGGTGGTGCCTGATCTCAAGAGCATCAACCTGCTGAATGCAGAGTACGGGATACGCTTCGAAACCATCCTCACGGACAACGGGAAAGAGGTGGCTTTACGAGGTAATGTGTCCCGACATCCCTTTGAGAGGATGCTCAGTGAGCTTGGCATCAAGCATCGGTACACCAGACCCTACCGACCCCAGACCAACGGAAAGGTGGAACGGTTCTGGAGAACTCTGGATGAAGACCTGATAGAGGGGACCACCTTTGATTCCCTTGAGGAGCTGAGGGAGGAGTTAATGCAATGCCTCTACTACAACACTCAAAGGCCCCACCAGGGTCTTAACGGCAAGACTCCCCTCCAAGCCCTGCAACTTTTGTCAATGAATTAGCTAACACTTACAATTTCGAACGCAGCGAAGCGGAGTGAGGAATCCCGGATGCGGGCCTATTGGAGAGAATGGATTTTTAGATTCCTCGCTGCGCTCGGAATGACATCAGAGGGGGTGTAAGCTATTTTGATGGCGATGCCGGATAGACAAGACACTATACAGGCCCAGAGTCCCACCGGAGTCTGCTCCAGGACTGAGCGTGGGACTCCGCTTCTTGAAATCTACCGCCGCCTGTATGCACACTACGGGCCGCAGCACTGGTGGCCCGGAGAAAGCCCTCTGGAAATGGTCCTTGGCGCTATCCTGACCCAGGGCACCGCATGGACCAACGTGGAAAAGGCCCTGGCAAACCTCAAGAGGGCCGATTTGCTATCAGTGCAGGCCCTCAGAGACGTTGCCGAATCCGACCTGGCCGCTATGCTGAGGCCGTCAGGCTACTTCAACGCCAAGGCCAGGAAGGTGAAGGCCTTCATCAACCACCTGTGGGACAGCTACGACGGCAACCTGGAGACGTTTCTGTGCGAAGAGACCGAGTGGCTTAGGGAGGAGTTGCTCTCGATATACGGCATAGGAGAGGAGACCGCGGACGATATACTCCTGTATGCCGCCGGAAAGCCGTCCTTCGTTATAGACACCTACACTCGCCGCATCCTGGAGCGCCTGGCAGTGGAGCCGCCGGACGGCAAGAGCTACCAGGCCTACCAGAGACTATTCCACGGGGGCCTGGCCCGGGATGTATCCCTCTATAACGAATACCACGCACTCCTGGATAGACACGGTAAGGAGACCTGCAAAAAGGAGCCTCTTTGTGGCGGTTGCTGTCTGCTGGAGCTATGTCCGAGCGGAAAAGTCTGTGTTGACACGCCCAACACACGGCCCCTATAATTACAGGCGTACAGCTAAATACGCTAGGCCCGTGGGGGAGCTTGGTTGAGTCAGGCTGAGAGGGCGACCGTTTAATGTCGCCGACCCTTGCGAACCTGATCTGGGTAATGCCAGCGGAGGGAATGTGGTCCCAAATGGTAGGAGAAGTCTAAGCCGCCAACCCTATGGGGGCGGCTTCTTTTTGCCTTTCCTTCGGTAACTGTCAGGCGGCAACTGTCAAGCGGCGATTATCACGGGGCAGGAACGGGCATAGCCAGCAAGCCAACACGAGGAGGTGAGCGATGACCCAGGTATCTGAAGAGAAGCTCAACGCACTGAGCGTCACCCCGCATCCATCGAGCAAGAAGGTCTACGCGGAGGGGTCCAGGCCCGACCTCAAGGTCCCCATGCGAGAGATTAGCCTAACGCCAACGTCGGGCCGCTTCGGCAGCGAGGAGAACCCGCCCCTCCGGGTTTACGATAGCAGCGGCCCCTACACCGACCCCGTAGTGGAGACCGACGTCCGCAGCGGGTTGCCCCCCCTGCGCCGCAGTTGGATTCTGGACCGGGGCGATGTCGAGGAGTTCGAGGGACGGGAGGTGCAGCCTGCCGACAACGGCCCCAGCCCATTGGGAAGACAGGCGGGGAGACAGAACGGGCAGCCCTTCCAGGGCCTGAAGCGTCGCCCGCTTAGGGCCAGACCCGGCCAGGCCGTGACCCAGATGCACTATGCCCGGAAGGGGGTCATCACCCCGGAGATGGAGTTCATCGCCATCCGCGAGGGTGTCTCCCCCGAGCTCGTACGGGATGAGGTAGCGCGGGGCCGGGCCATCATCCCCGCCAACGTCAATCACCCGGAGAGCGAGCCTATGATTATTGGCCGCAACTTCCTGGTGAAGGTCAACGCCAACATAGGGAACTCCGTAGTCGCCTCCTCCATCGAAGAGGAGGTGGAGAAGATGGTCTGGGCCACTCACTGGGGCACGGACACAGTGATGGACCTCTCCACCGGGAGGAACATCCACAACACCCGGGAGTGGATTAT
Organism: Dehalococcoidia bacterium; assembly: GCA_965197405.1. Classification (GTDB taxonomy): domain Bacteria; phylum Chloroflexota; class Dehalococcoidia; order Lucifugimonadales; family JAGWBF01. Next base: position 1,630,212 of record OZ240206.1, read on the forward strand.
CCGCAACTCGCCGGTGCCCATCGGCACTGTCCCCATGTACCAGGCGCTGGAGAAGGTGGGTGGCAAGGCCGAGGAGCTGACCTGGGAGATCTACCGCGATACGCTCATCGAGCAGGCCGAACAGGGTGTGGACTACTTCACCATCCACGCCGGGGTGCGCCTGCAGTATATCCCCCTCACCGCCAAGCGGGTGACGGGCATCGTCTCCCGGGGCGGCTCCGTCATGGCTGCCTGGTGCCTTGCCCACCATCAGGAAAGCTTCCTGTACGAGCACTTCGAGGATATATGCGAGATCATGCGGGCCTACGACATCTCCTTCTCCCTTGGAGACGGCCTCAGACCCGGCTCCATAGCCGACGCCAACGACGAGGCCCAGTTTGCCGAGCTTGAAACACTGGGCGAGCTCACCCAGATAGCCTGGAAACACGACGTACAGGCGATGATTGAGGGGCCGGGCCACGTGCCGATGCACAAGATCAAGGAAAACATGGACAAGCAGCTGGAGGTCTGCCATGAGGCGCCCTTCTACACCCTGGGGCCGCTGACCACCGACATCGCCCCGGGCTACGACCACATCACCTCGGCCATCGGCGCGGCCATGATAGGCTGGTTCGGGACCGCCATGCTGTGCTACGTCACCCCCAAGGAGCACCTGGGCCTTCCCAACAGGCAGGATGTGAAGGACGGGGTCATAGCTTACAAGATTGCCGCTCACGCCGCCGACATCGCCAAGGGACACCCCAACGCCCATCTGTGGGATGACGCCATCTCGAAGGCCCGGTTCGAGTTCCGCTGGCAGGACCAGTTCAACCTGTCCCTGGACCCGGAAACGGCCCACAGCTTCCATGACGAGACCCTGCCCGCCGAGCCGGCAAAGACGGCGCACTTCTGCTCCATGTGCGGGCCTCATTTTTGCAGCATGAAGATTACCCAGGATGTCCGGGAGTATGCCCAGAAGAAGGGCCTTGAGGCCAAGGATGCCCTGGCTGCGGGGATGGAAGAGAAGGCCCGCGAGTTCCGGGAGTCGGGCAGCAGGATATACCAGAAGACCTAGCATTCCCATCCGGCGCCGCGCGGGGCCTATGGCAGACCGCATGGCGGGGCGCAGAGCAGGGCATAGGAGCTTGCCTTGACGGTAAGCAGTGCCGCACTTGAGAAGGAGCCTCCGATTGAGACAGCTTCTCGACGGGACTCCCGGTGTGCCGGAAGGCGCTCTCAGGAATCGGACCCTTTCGTGCACGGCTGAGGAGATTATCCGGTTATCTCGAGAGCTTATGCGGGTGGACAAACCCGTTTCTCGCCAGGACATAGCCGGTCGGCTTGTCTTGGGAGATATTTTTGAAGTGGCAAAGTATTTCCCTCCTGCATTTGCGGACCTTCTTATCCTGGACCCTCCATATAATCTGTCTAAGGATTATCATGGTAACTCTTTCAAGAGGAGGGGCAAGGACGAGTATCGTTCTTGGTTTCAAGGAACTATAGACTTGCTGGACCCGATGATGAAGCCCGACGCGACGGTATACGTATGTGCAGATTGGAAAACGTCGGCGCTGGTCCTACCAGTACTGGAGTCGAAGTTTCACGTCCGAAATAGGATTACTTGGGAACGTGAAAAAGGACGCGGGTCAAAGACGAACTGGAAAAACAACACCGAAGACATTTGGTTTTGCACTAAATCGGACCGGTACTATTTTGACGCTGAGGCGGTGAAGCTGAAACGCAAGGTGCGAGCACCTTACCGGTCCGGGGGAGAGGCTAAGGACTGGACACAAGAAGAGGACGGTAAGCATCGCCTGACGCACGCATCCAACATCTGGACCGATATAACGGTCCCATTCTGGTCAATGCTGGAAAATACGGGTCATCCCACCCAGAAACCCGAGAAATTGCTGGCAAAACTGATTCTCGCAAGCTCAAGGCAAGGAGATTTCGTACTTGACCCATTCCTTGGAAGCGGGACCACTGCGGTCGTAGCAGAAAAGCTGCTACGGTGCTGGTCCGGAGTAGAAATCAACGCGGAATACCTGTGCTGGACGCTCAAGCGCCTTACTGCGGCAAGAAACGACTTGACAATTCAGGGGTATGCGAACGGCGTGTTTTGGGAAAGGAACTCATCCCCCAATCAACACCCGAAGTCTGACTCCAATCGGCGTCAGGCGCCGCTATTCTCATGAAGTCAAGCTTCTACTACAACGGAAATCACCTCCAGGTAGCCGCGAATATAAGAGATTACATCAATTCCTCACAGGACTTCCTTTCACCACTGACGGCACAGAGTACAAGAGCGGTTGGCGACGCGCTCCAATCGCTTCTTTCGGAGAAGTTCGACGCCTTTCTCGGGGATTGGGCCAGAGAGTATTCGAGCGACTTTTCACGCCGCGCGATGGCAGATTTGGCGTTCACGGACAAGGAGGGCGTTTACTCTGTGGTAGACGTCAAGACCCACAGGGAAGATACCAAATTCAATATGCCCAACCTCACGTCGGTCGAACGGTTGGCTCGGTTCTACGAATCTGATACCAACGTCTTTTCGCTCATACTGATGAAATACTCGGTTGAAGGCACGAGGGTCGCGGTGTCGGAGGTCATATTCTCTCCGATTGAATTCCTAGACTGGGAATGCCTCACCGTTGGCGCGTTGGGTTGGGGCCAAATCCAGATTGCGAACTCAAACGACATCCGCGTGATAGACCAGTACTCGAGAAAGAAGTGGATGTTACAGCTATGTGACGTGATGAACGAATTCTATCCAAGAGAGATTGGCAAAATCCGGGAGAGAATTGACCGATTCAGGACCGTAAGGGAGCACTGGGAGTCGAAGGAAGACATTTGGGCCTGACGCTCGCCCAAGGGGTCGCGATTCAGATGTTGCCTCGTCCGCATTAAGAGTACGCATTCCGGGGGATGGCCCCCAGACAAGAGAAATGGGAGAAAAATGGCCGGAGCAAGTCCCAGGGCCATGACTATAGCGGGTTCCGACTCCGGCGGCGGGGCCGGAATCCAGGCGGACCTCAAGACCTTTGCCGCCCTGGGAGTCTACGGCACTTCGGCGCTCACGGCCATAACTGCCCAGAACACCGTGGGCGTCACCGGCATCCACGAGATTCCCATTGAGATGGTAGCCGCCCAGATCGAGGCGGTGATTTCCGACATCGGGACCGATGCAGTGAAGACGGGTATGCTCTCCAGCAGCGACATCGTAGAGACGGTGTCCAGAGAGCTGGCCCACTTCCGGGTGGACCGCTTGGTCGTTGACCCTGTGATTGTGGCCAAAAGCGGTGACAGGCTGCTCAGGGAGGAAGCGCTGGACGCCCTGCGGCGCAGCCTTCTGCCCTTGGCCACGGTAGTCACCCCCAACATACCGGAGGCCGAGGCCCTGACGGGCATGAAGATCGAGTCGGGAGACGACGTCCGGCGCGCCGCGGAGAAGATAGTCGGGATGAGGGCGAAAGCGGTGGTGGTCAAGGGCGGGCATCTGCCGGGGCTGCCGGTGGACCTGTTCTACGATGGCCGGGAGTTCCGGGAGTTCAGCGCACCCCGAATCGAGACCAGGAACACCCACGGCACCGGCTGTACCTTCGCCTCCGCCATAGCTGCGGGGTTGGCAAAGGGAATGGAGGTGGTGGACGCGGTGGCGGGTGCGAAGGAGTATGTGACCGGGGCTATAAGGCGTTCCCTCAACCTGGGTGAGGGCCACGGCCCCCTGAACCACTTCTACAGGACGTGGTAGAGGGGAAAAGAGCTATTACTGATACGTGAGTAAGTAAACATCTAAACCGGTCTCGCCCGCCATTCCTGCGGAAGCAGGGGAGTGACGTTGGGGAAGCACCATGGTTTAGTTATTTGTTCACGCGTCAATAAAAGCGGAAGCTCCGCTCCGCCGCGTCATTCTCCGAGGGCGTCTCTGGGGGAGAGACGAGAGCAAACATTTCCTTGTCCCCGGAGCCGCAAACGGGTAGAATGGGAGCGACCCACCTATCCCTGACGGGCAAATCTGATACTGATATGGAGGCACGCGATGAAATTCGGGCTAGCATACGAGATGCAGCGTCCTTTCCTCGATGACCACGCCGTTGTGGAGGAGACTATCGAGCAGTGCGTCCTGGCCGACGAGATGGGCTGGGACTACGTATGGTTCGTCGAACACCACTTCCTCACGGGCTTCTCCATGTCCCCCTGCCCGGAGGTCATCTTCGGCGCCCTGAGCAGGATTACCAAGAGAATTAGGCTGGGCTTCGGCGTCGTCATCCTGCCCTATCACCACCCCGTCAGGGTTGCGGAGAGGGTGGCTATGCTGGACCATCTCTCCAAGGGCAGGGTTGACTTCGGCACGGGGCGGTCTGCCGCCTACGAGCAGACGGGCATGGGCATAGACCCGAGGGACACCCGTGATATGTGGGACGAGTCCCTCACCATGATTCCGAAGATATGGGAGTCGGACACCTTCGAGTGGGACGGGCGGTTCTGGAAAGTCCCGCCGAGAAAGGTCCTGCCCAAGCCCTACCAGCAGCCCCATCCCCCCATCTGGGTGGCCGCCCTCCAACCCTCGACCTACGAGATGGCCGCTAAGAAGGGCATAGGCGTGATGGCGCTGGGGATAAGCGCGCCCTCAATCCTGGAGCCGCATATCAAGGCGTACAGAGAGAACGTGAAGAAGGCGGACCCCGTGGGCCAGTACGTCACCAACGAATGGCTCAGCGCGACAATGGGGTATTGCGGCGAGGATGCCCAGTCGGCCAAGGCGCTGTGCGAGCAATCCCTCAAGACCTTCTTCGGTCCGGACAGGCCCTATCTTCAGGACCAGAAGAACGTTTACGAGACCCTCGTCAAGCAGTGGGGAGGCGTTCCCGACCACCTGAGGCAGAACTTCACGAGGTATATCGAGAAAGACGAGAAGACGGGCGCGGAGGAAGAGGTCGTTGACCTGTCTGGCGGAGGGTCCCTCGTCCATCGCGCCTGGGCGGAGCTTGACGCCGATACCCTGGTGGACCGGGGAGTAATGGTAGCAGGGGACCCGGAGAACTGCATCAGGGCCATCAAGCTGCACGAGGAGACCGGCGTTGACCAACTGCAATTCCTGATGGCAACGGAGACAATCCCCCACGAAAAGGTGATGAAGTCCATAGAGATGTTCGGGAAGTACGTAATACCGGAGTTCAAGAAGGCGGAAGCCAGGGTTTAAGGGGGCGTGTGGAAAGTCCCTTCTCCCCCGGCGGGAGAAGGTTAGAATGAGGGGAAGTCGTTCCAACACCTTCACCCTCACCTCAATCCTCTCCCGTCGAGGGCGAGGAGGCCCTATGGCAACGCCTTGGGAAACACGCTGTAAGGGGGAGGTATGAAGTACGACGTGATTGTGGTCGGCGCCGGGGCTGCGGGCTGCGCCCTGGCCGCCCGGGTGTCCGAGGACCCCAAGCGCTCGGTCCTGCTCCTGGAGGCGGGGCAGGACTATCCCGACTTCGCGCAGCTTCCCGACGCCCTGAAGTACGGCTACGACGACATCGCCGCCGCCATGGACTCCCCGTACAACTGGGCTTTCTCCGGCACGGGCACTCCCCAGCAGGCCAGGCCGTTGCTGGTATCGAGGGGCAAGGTAATCGGCGGCGGCAGCTCCATCAACGGGGCCGTTTTCCTGCGGGGCATCCCCGAAGACTACGATAGCTGGGCCTCCGCAGGCAACACCGAATGGGGCTATCTCCAGGTCCTGCCCTACTTCCGCAAGCTGGAGACGGACGCGGATATACGGGACGACTTTCACGGCTCCGAAGGACCTATCCCGGTCCGCCGGCACGAGCGCAGGGACTGGCTGCCCTTCCAGGAGGCGTTCTACAGGGCCTGCGTGTCCGAAGGGTTTCCCCAGGGCATGGACACGAACAACCCGGAGTCCACCGGGGTATCCCCGCTCACGATGAACGAGCCTGACGGCGTCCGCATGAGCACCGCCGTCGCCTATATCAATCCCAACCGCCACAGGCTCAACCTGACCATCAGGCCCAATGTCCTGGCAACACGCATCCTGTTCGACGGCAAGAGGGCCACGGCGGTCGAGGTGGAAAGCGGCGGCGAAAGGTTCACGGTGGAGGGGAACGAGATTGTGCTGAGCGCCGGCGCGCTCGCCACGTCCCAACTGCTGATGCTATCCGGAGTCGGACCGGCGGACCATCTGGGCAGCCTGGGGATACCGATGGTCCAGGACCTGCCCGGTGTCGGGCAGAACCTGAGAGACCATCCCATAGTAACCCTCTGGTTTCGGGCAAAAAAGGGGTATCGCTCCGACGCGGATGCGCCAAGAATACAGGTTGGCCTGCGCTACACCGCCCAGGGTTCGGGTACGCGCAACGACATGCAGGTCATGCCCATGTCCTTCCCCATTCCCTTCGAGGACGACCCCGACAAGACCTTGGGCCTCCGCGTCATGTGCATCCTGAACCTGGCGGTCGGCTCCGGCGAGCTGCGACTCGCTTCCACCGACCCCCACGTACAGCCCCACCTGGACTACCGGTATTTCGCCGACCCCTGGGACCGGCAGCGTATGCGCGAAGCCGTCCGTTTGTGCGCGCGGCTGGCGGAGCACGAGGCCTTCGGCGACATGGTCAACGGGCGAATGACACCCACGGACGAGGAGATGGCCTCCGACGAAGCGCTGGATGCCTGGCTGCTGCGAAATATAGACACCGCCCAGCATATGTCCGGCGTGTGCAAGATGGGGCCGGCGTCAGACCCCATGGCCGTGGTAGACCAGCACTGCCGGGTACACGGGTTGGAGGGGCTTCGAGTGGCCGACACGTCCGTGATGCCCGACGTCCCGAGGGCTAACACCAACGCCTCAGCCGTCATGATTGGGGAGCGGGTGGCAGACTTTATCCTGTGACCCGTCTCGCATCCGGAAAACCGGGGGGATGACCTACATAGTCAGGGCAATCGCACTAGAAACGACGCCTTCGTCACTCCAGCAAAAGCGGGAGTGACGAAGTGCCAGATAGATTGCCGCTTGCGCGGGAAAGACAAGTGAGTGTTTTCACGGGGATGACCTCCATAGCAGAGGTCATCCCCCGATTATTATCCGACCCCGGCTGGACGGGGCTATGCCTAGCCCCTGCCGTGGCGCAGGAGCCTGCCCGACATAGCTCCCGTTGCCTCCCCGTCTTCAAAGGTCACCTGACCGTTCACCAGGGTCCAGCGGTAGCCCTCCGGCTTCTGGACCCGCCGCCAATCGCCGCCGGGCAGGTCGTGGACAATCTCCGTCGGCCCTGCCGCCAGCTTCTCCAGATCGTACACCACGATGTCCGCCGGAGCGCCCTCCCGGAGAAAGCCCCGGTCTTGAAATCCACCAAGAAACGCGGGCAGGTAGCTCAGCTTGAAGTGGGCGTCCTCGAGGCTCACCAGGCCCTCGTCCCGCACAAGCCAGGTAAGCAGGTCTGTTGGGAAGCTCCCGCCCGTGAGAAACTTGACGTGCGCGCCTCCATCGGATACGCCGGGAATCACTGTGGGCGACTGTAGGACCTCGACCGTGTAGCTGGGGTCCCCATCCACCAGAGGAGTGGTCATGAACTCAGTCTGAAGGTTATCGCCCACCACTATGTCCAGCAGGGCGTCAATTACGTGCTTGCCTTCCTTCTGAGCGATCTGCCCGATGGAATCCCCTATGTAGTGCTCGAAGTCCCGCCGGCCCACCTCTTCCACAACCAACTCCACTACCGAGGATGGGCTGAAGACGGCGTCCTGTTCCCCGATATTCTCCGGTAGCATACTGGCGTCCCACTCCGCCTTCAGGGCTGCCCGAAGCTCCGGGTCTTGCATCTTGACCTTGCGCTCCGCAGGTGTCCCCACGGTTATCTGTCTCCAGACCGGACTCTCGTCGTAGAGGTTCCAGTCCTCAAAGGTAAGCTCGACCCCGCCCCGGCGTGTAGCGCCCTGGCCATATACCCGCAGGCCCTTCTTCGCGCACTCCTCCAGCCAACGCAGCCTCTCCCGGTGTCGTTCGGGATTCCTGGCATTGGCCGCCACAATCTGGTAGAGGAGGGGGCGATTGGATACCTCAGCCAGCTTTTCACAGAGGTTCATGGCCGACTCCTGGAGCTGACGGCCCTCGGGCTCGCCGTGGTAGGATAGCTCTATGAAGCCCTCGTCGCGCTCTCCCAAGACACGGGCGAAGGTGAGCAACTCCTCATCCGTCATGAGGTCCGTAATCATGGGCGTGCCGTCGTAGTCCCGCTGGATGGAGTTGGGGCCATTGGTCTGGGCAGACCAGCCGCAACCCCCGGCATCCATGCCTTCACTCACAAGGCGGCACATCTCCTTTAGCTCAGCCTCAGTGGGCCGCCTCAGCTTCGCCTCCTCGTAGCCTCCCATCACCCAGGCGTATATGGGCGACAGGGGCACGTAGCTAATGACGTTAATCCCCTTGGGAATACGGTCCAGGCTATCGAGAAACTCCGGGAAGGTCACCCAGTCCCACAGCATACCCAGCTTCATCGGCTCGTAGGGGATGGCCTCATTGCGGGTCAGGGCCAGCATCAGCCGGTCCTGGTCCGCCTCATTCGCCGCGCAGGGGGCGAATCCGAACCCGCAGTTGCCGATGGCTATGGAGGTCACGCCGTGCCAGGCCGATATGGTGCAGTAGGGGTCCCACTGTATCTGGGCGTCGTAATGGGTGTGGAGGTCAACGAAGCCGGGGGCGACGATGAGGCCCGACGCATCCAGCACCTGGCCGGCGCTGCTGCCGCGCAGGCCCCCGATCTTGGCGACCTTCCCATCCTTGATGGCTAAATCGCTCACGTAGCGGGGTGTGCGAGTCCCGTCAACGATAGTGCCGCCCTTGATAATAATGTCGTACTCTGCCATCTCTGTCCCCTTTCTCACTGTTAACAAGCTCAATAGGCGTATGCCTCTGTATATATTATACCCTCCATCCTGTCAAGGGCCTGTGAAACCCGGGGACTGTTTCCATTCAGGTGGTTGAGTTTCCTCTGCGTCGCACTGCCCACCATGTCATTCCTCGCTGCGCTCGGAATGATGCACTGCCACTGCCAGACCACCCATAACGCAATGCCGCCATCAATACCGGGCAGGATTTCGTGGAGGAAACTCGGCAGAACTGCCCGGCCGATACCGTACAGGTCGGGCCCGCCGTCGCGGGACGCTCCGGGGAAAGCTACTTGAGAGAACGCAATAGCTTGAGCTCGTCGGACAGCAGCCTGGGAGTGAGGAAATGACCGCGAATGTACTGACGCCCTCTCCGGCCCATCCTTCTGGCCCTCTTCGGGTTCCGGAGCAGATAGAGGACTCTGTCGGCACACTCATCAATGCTTTCGACGAGGAACCCTCCTTCCCCGTCTTCCAGTTGCATAGGTATGCCCCCTGCTCTACCTGCCACGACGGGCGTGCCCTTCCATAGCGCCTCGGCGACCACCAACCCGAAGCCTTCCCTTATGGACTTCTGGATGACCACGTCGGAATAGCGCTGGAAGGCGTTCACCTCGATGCTGCTTGCGGCTGTGTAGTTGGTGAAGAGATAAATATCGGGGTCGTCGCGGGTCTCCTTCACGACCTGGTCGTAAATCCGCCACCCCTCGGGGTCGTCCATAGCCAGGTGGCCCAGCAGGGCTAGCTGTAGTCCGGGCACATGCTCCCTGACTTTCCGGTAGACCTCAACCACTCCCAGGGGGTCTTTCCAGGGGTCGAAGCGGGACACCTGGGTGAGGAGTGGCCGGTCGGTTGATATGCCCACCCAGCCGATGATTTTCTTGCAGAACTCCCTGGACAGGGAGACGTTCTTCGGGCTAAGAGGGTCTATCGCCGGAGGCATGATGAAGACCTTCTCTTTGGGCAGGTCAGGCGACACGTACTGCTGCATGGTAAACACGGTGGCATCGTGGGCTTCGACGTAGGGTCTGAGGAACTCCCACACGTCGGGGTCCGGGTTTGACGTGTCTATATGGCAGCGCCAGACCCACCTGGCGTCGTTGGAGCCGTGCAGAAGCCTCATCGCCGCGGGCTGTGGGTCGTGGACGACTATGTAATCGAAATCTGCATTGAGGCACCGGACGTTGCGGGAGTTATTTGACAGGTATACCTCTTTGGCCCCGGCGTCCAGATGATATTCCCCTCCCTGGAGGGCGTTGTGGAAACCCTTGGTCACGTTGAAGAAGGACTCATCCCCCCGGATTGTCACCCAGTGGGCGTCAACCCCCAGGCTCCTCAGCAGGGGTATGTGGGAGCGAAGAAGCTCGGCAACGCCGCCTCCGTAGGCGGTGGAGTTGACGTGAAGCACCCTCGCGTCCCTCATGTCCGCGGCCAGAGACCTCAGCTCCTCAATCTTCTCCTCTCCCATTGCGGAGGTATAGGCCGCTATGGACTGCGCCCCCACGCTTATGTCTTTGAGCAACTCCACTCTTCCATCACCGCCCAATTCGTACTCATGGTCCGTTGGAATGCCATTTTTTCTGCCATTCATAGCCTCGTGGGTGGCGGCAGGCTGCTCCATTTGGGCCAGGTCCTCCAGCAACTCGACCTCCTGTTATCAAGAAATCCGTTCCCTGCGGGCACAGGGTAACATATCATATACGATTAAGACCAGCCGAAGGGACGCCTTACAGGATTTGCCGGGTTTTCGCATACCGTGCCAGGTCAAGCCGTCGTGGGGCATCTTCAGTGTCATTCAATCGTCACCCCTCGCTCCGACCGGGGTGGCAATGAAAAAGCCCTGTAGATAGAGTCTTGACTTGGCACAAATAAGGATTAAACTATTAACCAGTCCGCCGCGGTGGGATATTTCTCCGGCCAGATAAAAGCCGGGACGGACGGCGAAAGATGAGTGAAACATAAAAGGAGGCTTTTCTATGTCTTGTGATCGGTGCAAGGCCCACGTGGAGATCGTCTACTGCGTTCCTTGACAGCACCACGCAACCGCCACGTGGATGGCGAACGAGTTCTTCAGGGCCTTCGGCGGCGAGGTGGCTATCTCCATTACCCCGGGCGGCCACAGCCGGATGGAGGTCTATGTGGACGGCGAGAAGATATTTGACCGGCTGGAGGAGGGGAAAATCTACCCGGACCTCTCCCGGGTCCGTCAAATGAAGGCCCGGATTCAGGCAAAGCTGGACTCCATACCAGCCCACGCCGACGACTAGCGAACGAAGAGTCGCCCTATCAAGCCCGTCGTTACTATGAAAATAGTCTGCGACCTCCATCCCGTCATTCCGGCCCCCGTATCCAGTACGGGGCAGGCTTTGAGCCGGAATCCATATCCCCGGCTTCCGGACTCCCGCTCCCCGTTTTCACGGGGACAAGCTTTGCTGGAGTGAGGGTGGGAAAGTCCAGGCGTCATTCTCGTCCCCTTACCTGGCGTTGTAAAAGCCATAGCGGTTCCGAGCGCAGCGAGGAATCTCAGCTACAGATGAGAGACCCTCCGCTGCGCTCAGGTCTGCCCTTGGCTTGAGCAGGGGGAGACAGTGAAAGGCCTGTATAAGGACGCTCAGCCCATATTTGCAAGAAGAGGCTGCACCCTTGCCCAGATTTGCCCGGCAAGGGCGTTCTTCCTCTGGGTCCCGTCGGCCACAAGCCAGCCCTCCGGCTCTTCGGATGCCAGGTCTAAATACCCCTCCCTCACCCTCCTGTGGAAGTCCGCCGCCTCGGACTCGAAGGTATCTCGCGAGCGGTCTTTTTTCCGGGCCAGCCCCTCTTCTACCAGCACGTCCAGGAACACGGTGAGGTCCGGGCTGAGGCCGTTGGTGGCTGTCTCGTTCAGCCGGTGAATCAGGTCCAAGTCCAACCCGCGCCCGTAGCCCTGGTAGGCCACCGTGGAAGCGGTGAAACGGTCGCAGACCACCACCCGGTCGGCGACAAGGGCCGGGGATATGACCCTCTGCACAAGTTGTGCTCTGGCCGAGGCGAAAAGCAGGAGCTCCGTCAGGGGTGTGAGGCCGGGACGGGTCTTCAGCCACCGGCGGACCGCTTCTCCGAGGGGGGTCCCGCCGGGCTCGCGGACCAGAACGGCGCTGTAGCCCTCGCGGGAGAGTCGCCGGTAGAGGACCCGGGCCTGGGTGCTTTTCCCCGCTCCCTCGCCACCCTCAAACACTATCAAGGCGCCCAATGATGTAACCCTGAGACCTTTGGAAGTGCCTTCTCTCCTGGTGGGAGAAGGTCGGGATGAGGGGGAGGTGATTGTTTTCTCAGATGTCGTGCCCTTGGCGCAACCCTCATCACCCTCACCCCAACCCTGTCCCGTCGAGGGAGAGGGGGCAGGACTCCCGCTTCCGCGGGAGAACCACTGACCACCGGCCACTAGCCACTAACCCCTCTGAAATGTGACCCGGCGGTTGGGGTCCCTGCCGCTGCTGACGGAGGAGACGTGATACCTCTCCGCCAAGAGGTGCTGGAGCCTGCGGATGTAAGCTCGCTGCGGGGTCAGATCTATGGACTTTGCCCCATCAAGCACCTGCTGCGCTGCGCCGTGGGCTTCATTGAGCGCCGAGTCCACCAGGGTCCCGTCGCCCTGCTCCCTGGCCATCACCTTGAGGAACTGCTCCACCTGGGGCAGCGTGTTCTTTCTGAGCACGTAAACGGGCTTCCCCGTATTCTCCGCCACTTTGACCAGATGGGAGCCTCGCCGGTAATGGGTCTTGGTGGTCAGGACCACGTCCGCGCCCCGAAGCTCGTTCACCACGTCTATCGGCAGTCCCACGGTGTCCGCGGCGTGCTCCACCCTCTCGCGGCCCACGCCGAAGAGGAAGATGCGGGTGCCGGGGCCTTCGCTTTTATCCGAGGACTGCTCAGGGCGGGTATCTGTATCTGGGCGCTCCCGGGGAGACTGGGCAAGGGGCTGGACGGCGGGAGACTCATGGGTGGAGCTTACCTCCCTGGCCTTCATCACCTGCCCAGCCTCTCCGAGCCACCGGGTCTCCGGCGTAATCGGGTAGCCTCTCAGCCACATGTCCACCACGTGGGCCACGTTATCGTGGACGGCTACCCGCTCCCAGCTTTGAATCTCCACCACCGCGTCGAAGGTGGGGGGCGCCTTCCGCTCCAGTATGCTCTTCTGGGTGCCCCTCCTCCGGGCTTCCTCATCGCCCAGGGTCACCGGCTGCACTCCGCCAATCAGGTCGGAGAGAGTGGGGTTCATGATGAGGTTGTCCAGGGTGTTGCCGTGGGCCGTGGCGATGAGCTGCACCCCTCGCTCTGCGATGGTGCGGGCGGCGGCGGCCTCCAGCTCCGTCCCCATCTCGTCTATGATTATCCCCTCGGGCATGTGGTTCTCCACGGCCTCAATCATTACGGCGTGCTGGTGGGCCGGGGTGGGGACCTGCATACGGCGCGCGTGGCCGATGGCGGGGTGGGGTATATCGCCGTCGCCCGCTATCTCGTTGGAGGTGTCCACGATGATTACCCGCTTCCTGGCGTTATCCGCCAGGACACGGGCCACCTCTCGCAGCATGGTCGTCTTGCCCACGCCGGGCCTGCCCAGAAGAAGGATGCTCCTGCCCGAGAAGACCAGGTCCTCGATGATGCTGATGGTCCCATACACGGCCCTGCCCACGCGGCAGGTTATGCCCACGATTCCGCCCTTGCGGTTCCTTATGGCGGATATGCGGTGCAGCGTGCGGGGAATGCCCGCCCGGTTATCGCCTCCGAACTCCCCCATGTGGTCAACCACATGCCGGAGGTCCTCCTCGTCCACCTCCCTGGAGTCCAACATTGTATCCCCGGAGGGGAAGCGGGCTTCCGGGGGGCGGCCAAGGTCCAGTATCACCTCCAGCAACTCGTGCAGGTCGTCCCTTGTCTTGAGGGGGCTGCTCACCCTGGGTGGCAACGCATCGAGAAGGGCGTCCAGATCGTCCTGGATCCACTTGTCTACAGCTACCAAACTCTTGCCTCCACCGGAGTCAGGGAGGGCCCTTGACCCGCGCCGCTGTGGTCTTGATTAGCATAGAGCAGTGGGCCGCTTCCCTGAAACCTCTATGAATGGGCAATTTCTTCAGGAATTACTGTGAAAATAGCCTTTCGTCGTACTCGCGAAAGCGGGTATCCACGTTCCTTGCGTCCCTGGAGCCCCACTTTCGTGGGAGTGACGGCGTGGGAGATCATGACGGATTCCCGGTATTCCGAGTCCAGCCAGAATCGGAGGCCTTCCCCGGCCAAGCGTGGTGCAGCATAGCAGGAAGCATGGCTTCCTTGACAGGGCGTGGCATAAGGGCCTTTTCATTGTCACCCCGAGCGATAGCGAGGGGTCTAAAGTTCTTCTCCTCAGTGTCGTTTCGGTTGCGAGGCATTTTAGATTCTTCGTCGCTCCGCTCCTCAGAATGACACGCGGTGGGGGTCTGCACTCACCCAACGTCGAGAATGAAAAGGTCCAGGAGTGACGTAAGGGCCATCGGTCTATCCCAAACTGAGGCCCAGGCTGAGGAAGTACTGGTGCAATCGAGAGTCTCCGGTGAGTTCCGGATGGAAGGACGTGGCCAGGAGATTTTGCTGCTGCACGGCCACCGGCCTCCCGTCGGGAAGGCGAGCGAGCACGTCCACGCTATCCCCTACTCTGGATATGACGGGGGCGCGGATGAAAACCGCGCGGAACGGGTCGCTGCCCAGGGGACGGATTTCCAAGTCTGCCTCGAAGCTGTCCACCTGTCTCCCGAAGGCGTTGCGGACCACCCCGATGTCCATAAGCCCCAGGGGGATGGGCTTCTTTTCCGTCAACTCCCCGGCCATCATAATCATACCGGCGCAGGTGCCCCAGATAGGGACCCCTGCGCCGGCCATTTTCTTGATGGGTTCTTTGAGGTCGTACAAGTCCATCAGGTGGCTGAAGGTGGTGCTCTCTCCACCGGGCATGATGAGCGCTTCCACGCTTTCCAGGTCCTGGGGCAGCCTCACCTCCACACTATCCACGCCCAGGCGCTTCAGGACAGCTATATGCTCGGCGAAGTCTCCCTGTACAGCCAGAACTCCTACATTCACCTTGACGGTGCCTCAGTCCAAGCCTCTGAAAGTCGTCCGCCTACAAGTTACCGCGAGGGGCGAGCAACTCTTCCTGACCAAGAGTCCTTACGCCAATGCCCACCATCGGTTCGCCCAGGTCCCTGGATACTTCGGCCACTATCTTGGGGTCGTTGTAGTGAGTGACCGCCTCCACGACAGCCTTGGCCCGCTTTGCAGGGTCGCTGGACTTGAATATACCGGAGCCCACGAAGACCCCGTCGGCGCCCAGCTGCATCATCATGGCGGCGTCGGCGGGAGTGGCTACGCCGCCTGCGGCGAAGTTTACCACGGGCAGACGCCCCTGGTTGCGCGTCTCAATCAGGAGATCCAAGTCCACGCCCAACTCCTTCGCCTGGGTGGGAAGCTCGTCTTCGGGCATGTTCTGCAACCTGCGTATGGAGTCCATGACGGCCCGCATGTGGCGCACCGCCTCGACCACGTCGCCGGTGCCCGCCTCGCCCTTGGTGCGTATCATGGCTGCGCCCTCGGAAACGCGCCTCAAAGCCTCTCCCAGGTTGCGGCAGCCGCAAACGAAGGGGACTTTGAAGTTGTTCTTCCACACGTGATGGTCCTCGTCCGCGGGGGTAAGCACCTCCGACTCGTCTATGTAGTCCACTCCCAGCGCCTCGAGGACCTGCGCCTCCACAAAGTGCCCAATGCGACATTTTGCCATCACCGGGATACTCACTGAGTCTATAATCTCAAGAATCCTGGTGGGGTCTGCCATACGCGCCACGCCCCCGGCGGCCCGTATGTCGGCGGGGACCCGCTCCAAGGCCATGACGGACACGGCTCCGGCCTCATCCGCTATCCGGGCCTGTTCCGCGTTGACCACATCCATGATGACCCCGCCCTTGAGCATCTGGGCCAAGCCCGCCTTGACTCTCCACGTACCCGTATCTACCATCCTTATTCCTCCACCGGAAACTCCACGTTCACCATTACCATTATACGATGGCGCGTGGTGTTTATCAATGAGAAGATAGTAGCGAACAGGGGATAGGTGTATAATGTTGTGTAGCCTTTTATCTGGGCCGGGGTATTTATGAAGGAGACCGTTATGAGCACTGACGAGACCACCAAGCCCGTGGGCTGGAGTGGAAAGACGTACCTTTCCATTGACGACCTCGCCGTCATACAGCCGGGCTTGGCTAGAATTATGCCGGAGGTCGGCCAACGATATTGGAAGCTCTACTACGCCGCCAAAGTGGGCAACTGGGTCATGGCCGAGTTTCAGATCGGGGAAATCCGCGAGCTGATGGAGCTTGGGATTATCACCCGGCCAAAATACGAGGAACACCTCGACGCCTTCATGAGTGAAGACATAGGCGCGATGGAAGCGGGAATCAATGCCAAGGACTGGGAGAAGTTCGACGTGGCATTCCAGCAGGGTATCCGCAATGCCAATGATTACCACAAGCTGAACGACAAGGAGTACATAGTCTGGAAGCTGCCCGATTACCCCCCGCCGGACCTGGACCTCACTCCACTTGAGCAGTGAAACTTACGTTGACAACCCCATGCCTGAGAATTAAAATCCGTAAGCAACGGGGTAGTGTACCAGATTAACAGGATGATGAGATTATGCTGAGAATTCGCCTGAGGCGAGTGGGGAAAAAGGGGAGGCCATCTTACAGAATAGTCGTGGCGGACTCCAGAGCACCAAGGGATGGGGCGTACGTGGAGTGGATAGGCCATTATGACCCCCTGTATGACCCCCCCAAAGTTACCCTTAACGAGGAAAAGGCCGTTGAATGGCTGAGGAAGGGCGCACAGCCATCCGAGCCTGTCCAGAGGATTTTCGGGTGGCAGGGAATCTTCGAAAAGGTAAAAGGGAATGAAGGAGCTAATTGAGTATATAGCCAGAAGCCTGGCCAGTAAGCCCGAAGACGTGCGGGTCACCGAAGAGATTGAGGACGGCAGGGTGGTCCTGAGGCTCGAGGTGGCCGACGAGGACAAGGGCAAGATAATTGGCAAGCAGGGCCGGGTAGCTCAGGCGATGCGCGTGCTCCTGAGGGTGGCGGCGGTGAAGAACGGTACGAGGGCTATTCTTGAGATAATCTAACCTTCTTTCCGGCTCTCTGGCTCTCCGGTGCGGGCGGTCTGCGCACCGCTCCACGGCACGGTCTCCCCATAGGCGCGAGAAGACCCTCTTATTCGCCGGACCTGCCCCGGCTTCTCCCCAGCATAGTGAGGTTCGGCCCATGTACGAAGATGCTGCCTCAACCGGGCCGGTCATAGTGGGCAGGGTCCTGGCTCCCAGGGGCCCGGCAGGCGAGGTCAAAGTAGAGGTCATCAGCGATTCTCCCGCCAGGTTCTCGAAGGGGAGTGTCCTGTATCTAAAGGGTCAGACCCACCGGATACAACGCTCCTACAGACTCCCCAGGGGAACAATGGCCCTGAAACTGGAGGGCATCAACAGCCGCAACGAGGCCGAAGGCCTGCGGGACTGCTTCCTGACGGTGTCCGAGGACATGACCCCCCCATTGCCCGAGGGCGAGTATTATCACTTCCAGATTATTGACATGAGCGTCTACACCCGGAAACTGGAATACCTGGGGCAGATAACCCAGATCCTTCCCACGGGAAGCAACGACGTGTACGTGGTGTCCGTGGCGTCCGATGAGGACGAGGAGCTATTGATACCCGCCGTGGATGAGGTAATCGTGGAGGTGGACGTGGCGCAGGGGACCATGACCGTTGACCTTCCCGACGGGCTGAGACCGGGCCATTGACACGATATAGCAACCCTGCTACCATCGCCCTGCCATGAGCAGGCTCACAGGGTAGGTCCCGTGGGCTTGCCGACCCCGGCGGTATTCCGCTTGATCAATACTCTCTAAAGGGACCAAACAGTCTGCCCAAGAAAAGAGAATTAGTAAGGAGGTCATCGTGCCTATCGAGCAAGTCTCTCCGGAGCTTGAACGGATTGTTTCACTGGACCAGGAGGTAGAGGAATTGGGGAGGGGTTACAGCGTTGCTGAAGGCCCCCTGTGGCACAAGGAAGGAGGATACCTCCTTTTCAGCGACATCCGCAACAACCGGCGGATGAAGTGGACGGCCCAGGAGGGCATAACCCTCCTCCAGGAGGATACCAACGGGGCAAACGGGCTTACCTGGGACCCCCAGGGCAGAATGGTAATCTGCGAGGGCGGCGCTCGGCGCATGACCCGTCTGGAGGCCGACGGAAGCATCACAGTCATAGCCAACAACTATCAGGGTACGCTGCTCAACCGCCCCAACGATGTGGTGGTGAAGTCCGACGGGAGCATTTACTTCACCGATCCGGGCGCACCGGACCCGGAGCTGGATATGGACTTCTGCGGGGTGTACCGCGTCTCCCCGGACCTGAGCGACATCACCCTGGTGGTCAGGGACTTTGTCCTGCCCAACGGCCTGATGTTCTCTCCTGACGAAAGCATCCTCTACATAAACGACTCCGTCGGTGTCTTGAGGCGTGAGGACAACATGTTCCTCAGCATAGGTCATATAAGGGCCTTCGATGTACAGCCCGACGGGACGCTGACCAACGACCGCGTCTTCAGCGAGCTGAGGTCGGACCGGTCCGGCATCCCGGACGGCATGAAGGTCGATGTGGAGGGTAACGTATACTGCACGGGGCCCGGGGGACTATGGGTCCTGGACCCGTCGGGCAAGCACCTGGGGACCATTTTGACGGGGGCGGAGCAGACGACTAATAACGGCTGGGGTGGCGACGACTGGAAGACCATGTTCATCACCACCATGGACGCCATCTTCCGTATCCAGCTGAACATTCCGGGAGTGCCCGTCCCGTCTCGTTAGGGTCAGTGACCAGTGGCTAGTGATTAGTGGTTAGCGTTCAGTGGGTAGTGGATAGTAACTCCATCCGCGCTCTCTGAGATAAGCCCTCGACCAACCACCATTCACTAGCCACTATTCACTAATTACTGACCACTAGCCACCGACCAATTGCTGCCATGCCAGTCTTGATTTATAAGAACTTTTGTTCTATAATCCTTCCACAAGACTGGATGAAGGATGCAGCAATGAGACCTGGAGATACGAGCGCTCTCTTAGCGGACGTGGTCCCTGAAAGATACCCCTACCGTGACGAAGGCTGCGAGCTGTCGCCTTCCTGCCTCAGATGCCCGCTGCCTCAGTGCAAATACGATGACCCCGGCTGGTTCTACAGGCAGAAGCGAGAGGAGAGGGACAGAGAAGTGCTAGCGGCGCTGCGGGAGGCTGGCCTGTCGGTGCCGGAGGTGGCGGCCCTGTTCGCCCTGAGCCAGCGCACGATATTCCGCATCCTCAGCAGGGCCGAGACGCAGGCAATAGCTTGACACCGCATACCGGAGTGATATGATGTAGCTGCCACCCACCCGCCGGGGGGGCGAGCCAGGCAAGGCAGTATTCGATGATGGGCCGCTGGGACCCTGCGGGGCCAAGACGGCCGGAAGGCAAGTAGTTGGCACCCCCTTGGCGGGTCCAAGGGGGTGCCCTTCGTTTGTGGGCAAGGGGAGGCCGTTCTGTGGCCAACGCCATAACCGACGTTCAGGGTATAGAGGTGGGCCATTACACGGACCGGGCCGCAGCCACCGGGTGTACGGTGGTGGTCTGCGCCGAGGGCGCGGTAGGGGGCGTAGACGTAAGGGGAGGCGCTCCCGGCACCAGGGAAACCGCCCTGCTGGGACCGGGGAACCTGGTGGAGCGGGTCCATGCCGTCCTCCTCAGCGGTGGCAGCGCCTTCGGACTCGACGCCTCGGCGGGGGTGATGCGCTATCTGGAAGAGCGGGGCATCGGGTTCAAACTTGGCCCTGCCACCATACCCATAGTGCCCGCCGCCATCCTCTTCGACCTCAACCTCATTACCGGCGAGGTCAGGCCCGGCCCCGAAGATGGCTACAAGGCCTGCGCTGCCCGCTCCAACGGCGCCGTGCCAGAGGGGAGCGTGGGTGCAGGCACGGGGGCTACGGTAGCCAAGGCCCTGGGCATGGAGCGGGCCATTAAAGGGGGCATCGGCACGGCTAGCCTGGAGCTACAGGGTGGCGTAGTGGTGGGGGCCATTGTGGCGGTGAACGCCTACGGAGGCGTCACGGACCATCGCGCTGGCAGGGTCCTCGCCGGTCCCCGCAGGGACGACGGAGCGGGGCTCCACGATCCGGTGGACCTGCTCATAAGAGGCGATGGCGAAAGTCCCAGCTCCCCGATGACCAACACCACCATCGGGGTCGTCGCCACCAACGCCGCCCTCACGAAAGACCAGGCCCACTTCCTGGCGAGGGTGAGCCACGATGGCCTGGCCCTTACCATCAGGCCATGCCACACGATGCAGGACGGCGACACTATCTTTGCCCTGGCCACCGGCAAGGCTGCTGCCGCTCCTGACCTGGTCAGGCTGGGCGCGGCGGCAGTGGAGGTGACAGCCCAGTCCGTGCTGAGGGCGCTGCTCATGGCCGACGGACTGGGTGGGGTCCCTTCGCTGAGGGAGCTATCTACCCCGCCATAGCGGGCTGGCGGCCGGTGGCACAACGGCCAGGCGGTCTTGATTACCGGTGCCCAGGTTGAGGTGAGAAATGGATGGCCCGACGATTGGATTCATCGGAGCAGGGGCCGTGGGCAAAGGTCTCGCCCTGGCCATCGCCTCCAGGGGATACAGCGTCGTGGCCGTCTACAGTCGAAGCCGGACCTCAGCAGAAGCCCTGGCCGCCCGTGTGCCAGGCTGTGAAAGCCTCCCAGTCCCTCAGGAGGTGGCCGACAGGTGCAGCCTGGTCTTCATCACCACCCCCGATGAGGCTATAAACCGGGTGGCTTCCCAGGTAAAATGGCGTACCGGACAAGGAGTCGTACACTGCAGCGGGGCCGAGTCCCTGGACATACTGGAGCCTGCCGCCAGGCAGGGTGCCCTTCCAGGCTCCTTCCATCCCTTTCAGACCTTCGCCTGCCTGGAGACCCCGGAAGAGGCCGTGGAGCGTCTGGAGGGGACTCTATTTTCCATAGAGGGCCATGGCTGGCTCCGGAGCTTCCTGGAGAAGATAGCCGCCCATCTGGGCGGCAGGTCCATACCCGTCAGACCCGAAGATCGGGCCATCTATCACGCTTCGGCTGTCATGGCTTGTGGCTATGTGGTGGCCCTGCTGGAAGCCGCCGCCGGCCTGTGGCAGGCTATGGGGGCCTCTCGGGAAGACGCCCTGTCCACAATCGTCCCCCTCGCGAGGACTACCCTGGAAAATATCTCCAGGGCGGGACCCGAGGCGAGCGCGACCGGCCCCCTGATGCGCGGGGACGCAGCGACCTTGCAACGGCACCTGGAGGCCCTGGAAAGCAGGCTGCCCAGGCTCATCCCCCTGTATTCCTCCCTCTCCCTGGAGTCTCTCTCCCTGGCCCGGGAAAAGGTGGGCAGAGACAAGCTGGAGGAGATGGAGCGGCTGATTGAAGAGTACGCTCGTAGACACGTTTAGAGGGTGTGCAAAAAGTTCCTTCTCCCCTGGTGAGAGAAGGCTAGGATGAGGGGGACGGCCTTGCCGAGGGGAACGCCCCCTCACTCTAACCCTCTCCCGCGAGGGGCGAGGGGACTTTGCACATACCCTGCTGCGAAAGCAGGGAAGTGACGCTGGGGAAGTCGTCAGGGTTTATTATATTGTTCACCTATTAGTAGCTGCCAAATGCTCTGCCAAATGCTCTGAAGGAGGGTGACATGGCCAGGCGGGTGACGGTAAGAGACATCGCTAGCATGAAGGCCAAGGGTGAGAAGATAGCCATGATCACCGCCTACGACTACACCACCGCCAGGCTGGCCGACGAGTCCGGATTTCCCATGCTCCTGGTGGGGGACAGCCTGGGCATGGTGGTGTTGGGCTACGACTCCACCATACCCGTGACTATGGAGGACATGCTCCACCACATCAAGGCCGTGGCCCGGGGCTCGAAACGCTCCCTGATAGTGGGAGACCTCCCCTTCATGGCCTACCGTATAGACACGTCCCAGGCCCTCCACAACGCCGCGCGGCTCCTGCAAGAGGGCAACGCCCACGCGGTGAAGCTGGAAGGGGGAGAGCGCGTGGCCGGTACGGTGCACCGCATCGTGGAGTGCGGCATACCCGTCATGGGCCACATCGGACTCACGCCCCAGTCGGTGAACAGCTTTGGCGGGTACAGGGTCCGGGGCAAGGGCAAGCAGGAGGCTGCCCAGCTGCTCAGGGACGCGATAGCATTGGAGGAGGCCGGGGCCTTTGCCCTGGTGCTGGAGCTGGTGCCCACAGCCCTCGCCGGCGCCATCACCCGGCGGCTATCCATCCCCACCATAGGCATCGGCGCCGGGCCTTGCTGCGACGGCCAGGTCCAGGTGCTTCACGATATGCTGGGCCTGTACACGGACTTTGTGCCCAAGCACGCCAGGCAGTACGCCCGCCTGGCCGAGAGCATGGCCGACGCCTTCAAACGCTACGTGGACGAGGTGAAGGACGGCTCCTTCCCCACCGAGAAAGAGAGCTTCGGCATGGACGAGGGCATTCTGGACGAGCTGGAAGCCGCTTCGGTAAGGCTACCGGGCGAAGGGTAGAGGGGCGGCTAGGGCGGCGGTGTCTGTCGTCACTCCCGCGAACGCGGGAGTCCAAGGGTGTCGGGGCGGTAGATACCCGCTCCCCGTTTTCACGGGGACAAGCTTCGCGGGTATGGCGAAGGGTACTTTCACAGCAATCGCTATCTGAAATACAGGGAGGGTGCTATGGGGATTCTAGGGATCGAAAACAGAACGGAAAACTGGAAAACCGCGTATTGCTTCTCCCCGTTTTTCAGAGACCCCTCCGCTCGCAGTATTCTTGCTAATCGCCTACTCAAACCGTTAGATAAGTCTCAATCAAGCGATGTCCATCTCGAGCTATTTTGGTATGGGATGCGGGACTATATTGCCCACCTAAAGAAGGAAAAGAAGCCCGCCCCCACTCCCCAGGACTTAGCAGAGCGTTATACGTGCCTATTTGGCGACTTGCGTGGACACATTGAAAAGTTCATTGAAGAATTTGGGCAATCACGGACTCTGAGACCACTCAATAATACTTGGAACTATGATGTGGGCACGGAAGACAGTGTCAAGAGCTTGTACAGCAACCTGGCCCGCACCGAAATAGACATTGTCTTGGAAACCTCCAAGCACCTTTTCATCGGGGAAGCCAAGCACGAGTCGAAATTGGTGGGGGACGGAAGTCGGGTCCTCGTCCATCAGTTCATCCGCGAATACGTGATGGCAACAATTCTGGTTGACTTCCGTGCATCCGACGATTACCCCAGGAAAATAGTAATCCCCTTTGTGGTGGGGGATGATGCCAAACAACTGAAGGAGTACCATCAGATTAGGTTCATGATCTCGCAAGAGAGGAAGGACCATGACTCCGGCAAGAAATGGCTTGATGAGAAAAATGTGCTGTCGTGGGACGACATTGAAAACTTCACCCGTAACCCTTCCGCCAAGGCCGAGACTGAACAATAATAGACTGCCCCCACGAAGGAGACGTGTCGCCTGATATGCGAGTCCTTCCCAAGATTGCAGACTTCCAGGGCGTCCGCGGCCGGCTTCACGGCACGCTGGGATTTGTGCCAACTATGGGCTACCTGCACGAGGGTCACTTAGCCCTGGTGCGCCGCGCGCGTGGGGAGAACGACGCGGTGGCCGCGAGCATATTCGTCAACCCGTCCCAGTTTGGCCCCGGCGAGGACTTCAGCGCCTACCCCAGGGATATGGACCGCGACCTGTCCCTTCTGGCCGCTGAAGGGGTGGACCTGGTCTTTACCCCGTCCCCGGAGGATGTGTACCCGCCGGGCTTCGATACCTGGGTCGAGGTCGGGGACATGGCCCGCCGCCTCGAGGGGGAGCATCGCCCCGGCCACTTCCGGGGTGTGGCTACGGTGGTCGCCAAGCTCTTCAACGTGGTGCGACCCGGCAGGGCCTACTTCGGCCAGAAGGACGGCCAGCAGGTGGCGGTGATAAGGAAGATGGTCTCCGACCTGGACATGGGCATAGACATAGTGGTGGTGCCCACGGTGCGGGAACCCGACGGCCTGGCCCTCAGCAGCCGCAACGTGTACCTGACCCCGGCGCAGCGGGAGGCGGCCCCCGTGATATACAGGGCGCTCTGCGAGGCCGGGAGGCTCTGGGAGGAGGGGGAGAGAGAGGGAGAGCGGCTGCGTCGCGGGGTGCGCCGTATCCTCGAACAGGAGCCCCTCGTCGAAAGGATTGACTACGTGAGCGTGGCCGACGCCTCCGGCCTGGTGGAGGCGTCGGGCGCTATTCGTCAGCCTGTGATGGTCTCCGTGGCGGTCCACATGGGCAGGACTCGCCTCATAGACAACATCATCCTAGGCTGCCTGCTGGGCTGATTGAATGCGCCCGCTACCTGCCTCTGCTGCCGGCCCCGGTGCTCCGCGTGGGGGTCGCAGGGGGCGTCCTGACAAACTGGGCCTTGAGCAGCAGCAGGGGTATCGTTATCGCCAATACCACAAGGGATACGAAATGCGCCTCGTTAAGCCCTATGGCCCATTCTCTGTCCATGGGCGGCAGCCCGGTCCGCAGGAAGCTGATGAAGAATTTCCCCAGGGAATAGATAGCCAGGTACAGGGCGAAGACCATCCCCCGGGGCCTCAGACGGTCTCGCAGCGGCCATATAATCGCCAGAACGACGATGTCCAGGAGCATTTCATACACCACGGCGGGGTGGCTGGACCTGAGACCATGCACCGCGTTGCTGGGACTCTCCGGGTTGCTGTAGACAAATGCCCAGGGCAGGTTGGAGAGCTTTGCCACGTGCTCGCCGTTGATGATGTCGCCTATTCTGCCTATGGCCATGCCAATCAGGAGGGCGGGGGCGGCGATGTCGGCCGCGTGCCCCACCGAGGGCAGCGGGGCCTTCTCCAGCCTCCATGACTTGATCCTCCCGAACACACTGTTCCACCCGTCCAGAAACCGGCTGTGGTTCCTGACCATCACATAGGCTGCCCCGAACAGGAAACCTCCCAGGATGGCCCCGTATATGGCTATACCCCCGTTCCATATCTGCACTATCCTGACGGGGTCATACTTGTAGAAGTCGCCCCACAGGTCTATGACGTGCAACGCCCTGGCCCCGATGATGCCTCCGATTACCCCCCAGACTGCCACGGAGTAGGCGGAGTCCGTGACAAGGCCCTCCTTCCTGGCCCATCTGACCGCCAGGTATACCGCTATGGCCACGGAGATGAAGGTGAGAAAGCCGTGCCAGGTGAGCACGAAGTTCCCTATGGTAGCCAAGTCGGGGTCAATGCCTATCCTTATACTCATAAAGGGTATGCTCATGTTCGCAAGTCTCCTCCTGATTGGGTCATGGCCGGCCTCAGCCCGGGGATAGGGGCGCGTCCGGGGCTATAGTGCTTACACAGTACGCCCTGAACCCCTTTCTTTTCAAGGACTCGGAGAGCCTTTCGCCCTCCTCCTTGCACGACACAAAGCTATACAGGGCAGGGCCGCTGCCCGATAGGCAGACTCTCTTTGCCCCCGCTTCCAGGAAGGCTTGCCTGGACTGGTCGAAGCCGTGAAAAGCTACGGGGGCCAGAGGTTCAAAGACGTTGAACAGAAGCTCCTGAGAGAACCCGCCACCCTCAAGGGTATCCATCAGGCCCCGCGTGTAGCCGCCGCCGGTGTAGCGCTCAGGGGTCATCATGGAGTATAGGCGCGCCGTCTTGCTGGCGAGGGGGTCGCCCGGCCCCGCATGTGGGAGCGCCGGGCATAGCAGCACGACCCAACTTTGGGATATGGGCGGCAGGTCCCTTATCACGTCGCCTCGCCCCTCGCCCAGGGCCGTGCCTCCCCTTAGAAAGAAGGGGACGTCGGCCCCCAGGGAAGCTCCGATAGATTGAAGGCGCGCGTCGTCCAGCCCCAGCTCCCAGAGGGAGTTGAGGGCCTTGAGGGTGGCGGCGGCGTCGCTGCTCCCACCGCCCAGGCCCATGCCGACGGGTATGTGCTTCCCCAGGAGTACCCTGGCCCCTTTGCCGCACCCGGTGGCCTTCCGCAGGGAGTCCCCGGCCTTCCATGCCAGGTTGTCCTCGACGCCCAGGACAGGCTCGGTGCATTCTATCTCCAACTCCGGTGCGAGGGTGAAATGGAGCGTGTCCGCCAGGTCTATTGTCTGGAGGACGGTCCTCACCTCATGATAGCCGTCGGAGCGGCGGCCCAGAACCTCCAGGGTCAGATTTATCTTCGCATAGGCTTTGGTTTCCACGGTCCCCTTTTCTCCCTCTCCAGGCCCGGTAAAGGCATCCCCACTCCTCCAGGCCCAGGGTCTCTGCCCGGCGCCTGGGGTCCAGGCCGACCGACGCCAGGAGGGAGCTTGCCTGGTCGGTGGAAACGCCTAGTCCCAGGCCCAGGGAGTTGCGGAGCTGCTTCCTGGGGGCGGAAAAGCCGGCCCTGACTATATCAAAGAACCCGTCCATGTCGTCCACCTCGACGGCCGGACGGGGGCGAAGGTCTATTCTGACCACGGCGGAAGTGACCTTGGGGGGTGGATAAAAGGCCCGGGACGGCACTTCACATATTATACTAGGTATGCCGTAAATCTGGATTCCCACCGCAAGGAGGCTCATCCTGCCCCCTTCCGCCACCATGCTCCTCGCCACCTCCGACTGCACCATGACCACCATCAGGGACGGCTTCGCGTCCGCCTCCAGGAAGCGCCGCATGATGGGGTTTGCGGCGTAGTAGGGCAGATTGGCGACCATTTTGTAGCGGGTCCCAGCGTCGAGGGCCTCGGCCAGGTCCACCTCCCGCGCATCTGCGTTAATCACCCGGAGGTTGGGAGGATTACCGAGGCTTCTGCCTAGAGAGGCCGCGAGGCGGTGGTCCATCTCAATGGCAATGACCCTCCCCGCTCTGCCGACCAGCCGGCGGGTGACTGCTCCCAGCCCGGGCCCCACCTCGACCACCGTATCCGTAGGCTCCAGCTCGGAGGCGGAGAGGATTTGCTGAAGGACGACCTCGTCCGTGAGGAAATGCTGCCCCAGGGCCTTCCGTGCCGGTACGCGCCGGGCGGCCTCCGGTCCCGGAAGGACCGCCGGTGAAGGGGCAATGCTTCGGGCCTTTTTCATGCGGGCGCTTTGAAAATCAACGTAAAATGGTACTGGATGGCATCGCCACAACCCCATGCCACAGGCTGCGGGGCGGCGCTGCTCGCACAGGAGGCCTGGGTGAAGGGGCAAAGTATGAGGCCGTGCGCCTCCCTTCGACAAAGACCCTTGAGCGTACCCTAGAGGACGACTCCAGCCAGGCGTCCCCCCGGCACCCGAAGGGTTCTGCTTACCGTTGCTTCCTTCCGGACCTGGCGGGGTTCACAGACCTCCGTCGCGAGGGACCCAACCTTCGATACCATCCTCTGAGGACAGAGGCGCACAGGCCAAGCCTCAAAAGAGGCGTTCAACCCCGCTGTAGCGGATTGCGGGTACAGGGCACCGCTAGCTCCCCGTCTAGCACAGCCTCACCTCAATGGTATGGCAGCTAGAGGGTCCTGTCAATCATGCCGCTTCCCAGCTCCCGCAAAGAACAGGGTCTTTCAATTCTCGACGCCAGGTGAATACAGGTCCCCGCCGCGTGTCATTCCGAGCGCAGCGAGGAATCTAAAATGCTTGAATAGCAGCACGCCTAAGAAGGCAAGGACATTAGACCCCTCGCTCCGCTCGGAGCCTGCCCCTGGCTTGAACAGGGGGTGACAATTGAAAGGCCCTGCCGCAAGGAATGCCTTCCTTGTCCCCTCCCAGCGGGGGTGATAGAATAGGGGCCGTGAGGAGTGGCGAATGAAAGTCCGCAAAGCTGTCATCCCTGCCGCCGGGCTTGGCACCCGCTTCCTTCCCATCTCCAAGTCCGTCCCCAAGGAGCTGATGCCGCTCCTGGACAAGCCCATGATCCAGTACGGCGTGGAGGAAGCCGTAGCAGCCGGCATCGAGCACATCATCATTGTCACGTCCCAGGGCAAAGAGGCGCTGGAACACTACTTTCGCCAGGACCCCGAGTTGGAGCAGCTTCTACTGGATGGTGGCTCCGGGGAACTCCTGGAGAGGGTGCGGCGAGTCTCATCCCTGGCCCATGTGTCCTTCGTCAGGCAGGAGCGTCCCCTTGGCCTGGGCCACGCCGTCCTCACCGCGAAGGACCTGGTCGGGCATCAGCCTTTCGTCGTCCTTCTCCCCGACGACGTCATATGGCACACCGAGGGCGCGACCGGCCAGATGCTTGGCGTTTTCGAGGAGTACGACGCCAGCGTGGTGGCCGTGGAAGAGGTGCCCTACGAGGCGGTGAAAAGCTACGGAGTCGTCGCCTCCTCGCCCGTTGGCGAAAGGGTGCACAAAGTGAAGGGGATGGTGGAAAAGCCCGACCCCGAAGACGCCCCTTCTAATCTGGCTATCGTGGGTAGGTACGTCCTCACCCCGGAGATATTCTCGTGCCTTGAACGCACCACGCCGGGGGCCAGGGGAGAGGTCCAGCTCACCGACGGCATGGCGTTGCTGCTGGAGCGCCAGCCGGTATACGCCTACCAGTTTCTCGGCGCCCGCTACGACGGCGGAACACCCCTGGGACTTCTCAGGGCGTCGGTGGAGATAGGGCTGAAGCGAGAGGATACCAGGGCGCACGTATTGGAGAGTCTGAAGAGCATCGCTTCCATGCCATGAACCGCCTTCACGACGGTAGCAAGGTCCTTTGACTCTCGACACTAGGTGAATACAGGCCCCCGCCTCGTGTCATTCCGAACACAGCCCTTCGACAAGCTCAGGATAAACTCCGGAGTGAGGAATCTAAAATGGTGCCTAACAAAAACCCGAATCAAGGCAGTACAGCCCAGAACAAGACCGCAGTCAGCCAGGATTTTAGACCCCTCGCTTCGCTCGGGGTGACAGTTCAAAGACCTTGACAGCGATGGAGACACGGAAGCTGAGCAGGTCGTCAATCACAGGCAGTATATTTTATGGTCAGGAGGAGCGCCATTGACTACGCAGAGGGACTCTTTTCTCCAGGAAGTCCAGGGCATCCGCAGCGAGTTGGACCGCTTGCTGGAGGGGCTGGACTACAGCTTTGACTGGAAGCCCACCGATGAGGAGTGGTCGGCCCGGGAGATAGTCTATCATTTGGTGGATACGCCCTCCGACGGGATACATACAACCATCCAGGGGGTCCTGGGGGGAAGCGTACAGGAGATCCCCATAACCGCCGGCTTGACCAACCTGACCGACGAGCGCAGTGGAAAGGACCTGGCAGGTGCCAAGGGGGACCTGGAGGGCGTCCTTTCCGGCATGGAAAGGACCCTCAACTCTGCGACGGACGCCGACCTGACGGGAAAGAGCGCGGTCCTGCACTCCTTTATGCGCGGGACTAGGGAGGACTGGAGCGCGGAAAGGCTGGTAGCGGGCATATTCGTCCGCCACTGGCGGGAGCACCTGGAACAGCTGGCGGCCCTGCGGGAGGCCCTGGGGCTGGAGTAGGGGGTGAAGTCCTGAGATTATCCCTTGGAGCGGATTGTCGCTAGTTCTCGTAAAATACCGCTTCAAGCTCTTCGATGCGTTCGTCAGACGTGAAGCGCCATGTCCCTATGTGACCTCGACGGAGGTCGCCGTTTTCGTCCCAATCCAGCGTGCTGGCAGCGCCATCGAAATCTATCTTCTGGCCTTCGGCAAGCAGGGACAGGCCATTGGCGACCCCCGCAGGAGTGCCCCCCACGGTTCTGCCGGGCGGGCCTGCGATTTCCCGCAGGTGGTCGCGGATTGCGGCTCCGCCGACACTACCCGCAGCCTGGGCCGCAAGAGCGAGGGCGACAGCGGCATCGTAGGTCTCTTTGACGTAGGCGAGAACGGGCAGTTCGCCGTGCTCGGCAATGAAGGAGGCCTCCCAGTCGGCTGTTGCAGCGTTGCCGGGAGCGGACGCCCCGGCGGTCCCGTACATCCCTCCCAACTTTTCGCCGCCTATCTCTCGGACAAGGCTTACTCTCTTGGCCGCGTCGCCAAAGACGAACTGGCTGTAGATGCCCTCATCGAGAGTTTCTCGCACGATGGACAAAGCCTGACCCTCGAAAGCGATAAGGACCAACGCCTGTGCCCCCGCATTGGCGCTCTGAGCCAACTCCAAAAGGTAGCTCGTCTGGGCCGTATCAATGGAGACAACCCGAATCGTCCCATTCCAGGACTCTTCGAAGGCGGCGGCCAGTCCCCGGCCATAGGAGTCGTCCTGGTATATCAAGGCAACGTTATCGAAGCCGCGATCCCGGGTCACGCGTGCGAGGACCGGACCCTGGGCAGCATCGGAAAGCGCCGTCCGGAAGAAGTAGCCATTGTCCTCGACGCCGGTTAGCTGCGGAGAGGTGGCCGAGGGGCTGATTGTGGGGATACGAAGCATCCCCGACACGCTCTGTGCGATTGGCAATGCCGCCGAGCTGGCATTGGGGCCAACTATCGCATGGACACCCTCGACCTCTACGAGACGCCGGGCAGCATCCGTAGCAACAGACGGGTCTTGAGTAGCGTCCGCGGCGACGCTTTCCACAGGCATACCGAGTACGCCTCCTCCCTCGTTGATGTGCCGTATTGCCAGGTCGAAGGCCCTCTTTCTGTCCGCAGACGCCTCCGGAGACCCGGTGAAGTTGAGCAGCAGACCGATTTTCAGTGGGGTTGCGGTGGCCTGATCTTTTGGAGTGTCGGCGCAACCGGAGGCAATGACGAGCAGGCCAGTCACGGCCACCAGCAAGACTGCGCATAACCTGATTGCCTCATTTTTGACCTTGGGATTCCGTTTAGCTGTTGGCGACATGAACAACGTATCCTCCCGCCTCGGACCAACCCGGCCTGTCCCAATAGCTGCTGGGTATAGGGCGGTCTTCGCCGCCCCTATTCTACACCAGTACCAGCACCCGCAGGAAGCGCCGCATGGCGGGGCTTGTCTCCGTGCGCTTATCATGCCATACTCGTGCCATGACCAGTCTGCAAGCAGAGAGCCTAGCTAGCGCAGGGTGGCCCGGATGAGCCGGGCAAAGCCCCGTTCCCATGATGGTTCAGCCCCCTCGGAGTCCCAGCGCGGTGGAGGCAGCTTGACGGAAGCGGCGCCCATTCTGGAGGTCCGTGACGTTGTGAAGGACTTTGGCGGGGTGCGCGCGGTGGACCACTGCTCCCTCCGGGTTATGCCAGGCTCCATCACCGGGCTTATCGGCCCCAACGGGGCGGGCAAGACGACCCTGTTCAACCTGGTGGCCGGTGCGATGTCCCCCACCGGCGGCCAAATCCTCTTCGGGGGCCGGCGCATCGAGGGGATGAATATGCACCAGACCTTCGGGTTGGGCCTCATGCGCACCTTTCAGATTCCCAGGGAGATGAAGCGCATGACGGTGCTGGAGAACCTTATGCTGGTCCCTGCGCCACAGCTCGGCGAGAGCGTCTGGGCGTCGTGGCTGATGCCGTGGCGAGTCGCCCGGGAGGAGCGCCGCATCGAGGCCCAGGCGATGGAGGTGCTGGAGCTGGTCACTCTTTCCCACCTGGCCGACGAATACGCCGGCAACCTGTCCGGAGGTCAAAAGAAGCTGCTGGAGCTGGCCCGGACCCTGATGGCCGAGCCCAAGATGGTGCTGCTGGACGAACCGGGCGCCGGGGTCAACCGGACCCTGCTTCAGGGCATCTCCTCCAACATCCTTCTGGCCAGCGTCGAGCGCAACATCACCTTTGTAATCATCGAGCACGACATGAGGTTCATCATGTCTATGTGCGACCCCATTATCGTCATGGCCAACGGGGGCGTGATTGCTCAGGGGACCCCGACACAGGTGCAGCAAGACCCGGAGGTGCTGGAAGCTTACTTGGGAGGTTCCGCCGGTGGGATTGCTTGAGGCATCCGGACTGCTTGAAGCATCCGATGTGGTGGCGGGGTACGGACAGACGGAGATACTGCATAGCGTGTCCATAAGGGTGGGACCGGGGGAGATGGTCACAATCATCGGGCCCAACGGCTGCGGCAAGTCCACACTGATGAAGGCCATAGTCGGCCTGGTGCGGGTCCGGTCGGGGAGCGTCAAGTTCCAGGGCGCGGACATATCCGCCTACCCTCCCGAGCGGATTGTGCGGACTCGCCTGTGCTACGTTCCCCAGTCCAATAACGTGTTCCCCTCCCTGAGCATCCGGGAGAACCTGGAGATGGGCGCCTTTATCCGCAGAGACGACTACCAGGGGCGAATCGAGGAGATGTTCGGGCTGTTCCCGGACCTGGCGCGGCAGCCGGGTCGGAAGGCCGGGACCCTGTCCGGCGGGCAGCGCCAGATGCTGGCCATCGCCCGCGCAATGATGCTGGACCCCGTGCTGCTGCTGCTGGACGAGCCCTCGGCCGGCCTGTCTCCGGCGATGATGGGCACGGTGTTCGACCGGATTCGCGAGGTCAACCAGGCCGGGGTTGCGCTGCTCCTGGTGGAGCAGAACGCCCGGGAGGCGCTGCAAATGTCGGACAGGGGCTACATCCTGGTCGCAGGAGAGAACCGCCTGGAGGACACCGGCAAGGACCTGCTGAGCAACCCGGAGGTAGCCAGCCTCTACCTGGGGGGATGAGCGGCAGGGTCATTTCATTCTCGGAGTCAGGTAAATACAGGCCCCGCCACATGTCATTCCGAACGGAGCGAAGCAGAGTGAGGAATCTGAAATGGCGCCTAACAAAGACCGGAATCAAGGCAGTACAGGCCAGAACAAGACCGCTGCCAGCCAGGACTTCAGACCCCTCGCTCCGCTCGGGGTGACAGTGAAACAACTCCGGGATAAGCGGGCCTTGCTCTCGACAGTTGAAGGATGACCATCCTACAGAGCACCGCAAGACGAATCAACCTGTCGTGGACGCCTGCCTACACCGCGGTCGTCATTGTGGTGGTGGCGCTGGCAATCGGGTTCCTGCCCTTCGTGAAGATGGGACTGGTGGTCAACGGCGTTTTCCTGGGCGCTATTATCGCGCTGGGGGCCATCGGACTGACCTTGGTCTTCGGCATCCTCAATTTCGCCAACGTAGCCCACGGCGATTACATGACCATGGGCGCGTATATCGGGTTGTTCATCGTGGGCAACCTCCTGCCTCACGCGGGGATTGAGGGCAGCGGCCTGGGGCCGTTCACCTTTGGGTACCCCGTGCTTATTGCCTTGCCGGTGGCGGTAGCTGTCGTGGCAGCCGGGGCTATAGTCCTGGACGTGGCCATATACCGCCGGCTCCGGGAGCGGGGAGTCAACGCCGTGGTGATGGCGATGGCGTCCCTGGGCATAGCCATCGCGCTGCGCGGGCTGGTGCAAATCGTCTGGAGCGGCGACACGCAGCACTACCCCCGGGAGTCCAAGCAGGTCTATCACCTGCCTATGGACGTGCGGATACCCCCGGACGCCATCTTCATCGCCATCGTAGCCATCATCCTCATAGTGGCCGTCTATCTGGTGCTGACTCGCACCAGGATGGGAAAGGCCATGCGGGCCACGGCGGACAACCCGGACCTGGCCCTGGTGAGTGGCATAGACACCCGGCGCGTCACCTGGTGGACCTGGGGCATGGGCGCGGTGCTGGCCGCGACCGCGGGGATACTCCTGGCGGTGTTTCAGGCGCAGATACTGCCCATCATGGGGTGGAAGTTCCTCATCCCCTTGTTCGCCGCGGTCATCCTGGGGGGCATAGGCAACCCATACGGTGCGCTGGTGGGCGCGTTCGTCATCGGCGTGACCTCGGAGGTCTCGACCCAGTGGATTAACCCCAGCTACAAGCCGGCGGTGGCCTTCGCGATCATGACGGGGGTGCTGCTGGTGAGGCCGCGAGGGATATTCGGGGGAGGTAGAAGCTGAGCATCGAGAGCGGCGGGAGATACCTCGTCTCCTTATTGCAAGGACGAGCAGCATGGACATAGTGGGTATAGCCAACTACTTTGTCGGCTTTGTCATAATGGCCGGGATATACGGGGTGTTCACCCTGGGACTGAACGTCCATTGGGGGTTCACCGGGCTGTTCAACATCGGCATCGCGGGGTTCTTCGCGCTGGGCGCGTATACGGCGGCCCTGATGACGACCCAGCCCCCGGACCCGGCCCTGTTCGAGGACTTCAAGTTCGGAGGCAACTGGTCGAACTCGGCCTTTCTGGACCTGGGATTCGACCTGTGGTTCTTCCTGGGCCTCGGGGCCGCGGCCGTGGTGTGCGGGATTATCGCCCTTGCGATAGGCTACGTCACCCTGCGGCTGCGGGATGACTACCTTGCCATCGCGACCCTGGGGATTGCGGAGACGGTCCGTCTCTTCTTCCTGAATGAGAAGTGGGTGGCCAACGGGTCCAAGGGGCTGTACAGAATTCCCGAGTTCCTGGGAGAGCTGGTGTCGCCGGAACACTACGACTACCTGTACCTGGTCGTGGTCCTGGTTGTCCTGGCTGTCCTGTTCCTGGTGGTGGAACGGTCGGTGAAGTCGCCCTGGGGACGGGTGCTGCGAGCTATCCGGGAGGACGAGACGGCAGCCGAGGCCAGCGGCAAGAATGTGTTCAGCTTCAAGCTCCAGGCGTTCATCCTGGGAGCGGTAATCATGGGGATTGGAGGGGCGTTGTTCGCCCACAATGTGCGGTTCCTCTCGCCCCTGACCTTCGACCCGCTGCTGGCGACCTTTGTCATATGGGCCATGCTGATGGTGGGAGGCTCGGGCAATAACCGCGGCGCCGTCCTGGGGGCCTTCGTGGTCTGGGGAATCTGGACTGGGACCCAGTTCCTGCCAGGCGTCTTCTCCGACCCCAACCTCCGGTTCTTCATGATAGGCGTGCTCATAGTCGCGGTGATCCTGGTCCGCCCAGGGGGAATCTTGGGAGAGAGACGCCACGTAACGCGCTCCACCGGCGCTTAGGGGAACCGCAAAGAGCCAAGGCTGGAGTTGGTGATACAGCCCCAATGGGTGACTGTAGAGCTATTGTTATCAAGGCGTTTCTTGACATGCTGGCCTCTCGACCCAATAATGGGCCGAAACCAGAGAGGAGCGCCTTCAATGGCTGCGACACGAGAGAAGTTTTCCAGCCAGGCCTCCCCGGAGTTGCTGGCTGCGTTGCGAGAGATTGCCCACGAGGAGGGTCGTCACTTCCAAGCGGTGCTGGAAGACGCAATGCGAGAATACATCGAGAGCAAAGCGAGGGAGAAGGTCCGGCCGGAGGTGATGGCCCACTATCGGGCCAGCGTCGAGAGGCACCACCGCCTTCTTGAGCTATTCGCCCAGTGACCCACGATTTCCTCACTATTGAGGAGGCCGCTGCCATACACGATGCCCTAGTCCACGAATTCGGCGGCGCTCCCGGTATCCGCGCTCATGCGCCCTCAGCTTGGCTATTATGAGGACCTCATTCAAGAGATGGCTGCCCTCATGGAGAGCTTGGCCAACAACCACCCCTTCGTGGACGGCAACAAGCGGTCCCCGTCACGCCGGCTCCGCAACGAACACCGGAATCCTCCGCGTCGTCCGGTCCTGATATTCCGCGTAGGGCGGGAACGCCGCCACCGACAGGTCC
Organism: Dehalococcoidia bacterium; assembly: GCA_965197405.1. Classification (GTDB taxonomy): domain Bacteria; phylum Chloroflexota; class Dehalococcoidia; order Lucifugimonadales; family JAGWBF01. The sequence goes on from OZ240206.1 coordinate 1,665,695, forward strand.
CACAACCGCGCCCGTTCCTCCGCATCCTCGACCTCGCGGACCCGCATTGTGTACACCTCAGTCTCGTCCCGGACTTCCACGTTGCCGTCCGCCCGAAGGTTATACACCCACACCGGGTTCTGCGGCGCGCCGCCCTTGGAACCCACCAGCACGTAGTTGTTCCCGTCCTTAACCCGCATCAGCGGCGTCTTGCGGATTGCTCCCGTCCGGTTCCCCATGTTCGTCACGATGATGACGGGCAACCCGGTATCGCGCAGGGTCGTTCCATCCGTGCCCTCGCTGCCCTCGTAAAGTTCCACCTGCTCCCGTACCCAATCGGTGGTTGACGGTATGTACTCGGCCATGGCTCGCTCCTCCTTCTTGCTTGCCGCCTCATCATAACCCGATAACCCGAATCTCTGTTATCTTCTACCACTATCATGCTAACACAACCGCACAATCGTCGTCCCCGCTCCTGTCTAATCACCACTTCAGAGGCCTGGCGGAGGTCGTGTCTCTCCAGATCTTCGGACGCTTGGGCCAGGAATATCCTGCTCTGAGCGCCATACGATATTTGGTCCATTCTTCTTCGCAGGTATGTCCCCGGTTTCGTTCAGAGCAATGCCCCGGTTAGGGAAGCTCGAACCTGCCCGTGGACTTGATTTCGCCGTCCTCGACCTTCCAAATCTCAATGGTCCCGGATACGTCGCCGTTTTCGTCAAAGTCCACGGAACCGGCGCCACCCTCGTAGTTGATGTCCTTGCCTTCGGCTATGAGCATCAGGGCGTTCTTGATGCCCTCGACTCCGGGGCCGACCACCTCGCCGGGAGGGTTGGCTACGGAGCGCAGCGCGTCGCGGATAGCCACCGCGTCGGTGGTGCTGCCAGCCTTGGCCGCCGCCAGGGCTACCAGCACCGCGGCATCATAGTTCTCGGCTATGAAGGGGTGCTCCGGGGGGGCCCCGTGAACCGCGGCGTAGGAGCGGTGGAACTCCTGGAGTGCGGGGCTGTCCGGAGCGCCCTGGGCGGTGCCCAACGTACCCTCCAGGGCGTCCCAGCCGACTACTTCTATCATATCGGGGGACTTGGTCGCGTCCACGAACAGGAAGCTGTCTGCGTATCCGCCTTCCAGGGACTCGCGAAGGTAGACTTCAGCCTGGCCCGGGTAGCTCATGGCTAGCACCACGTCCGGGTCTCCCTCGGTGGCCCTCTCCAACTCGGAGGCGTAGGTCGGCTGGCTGTCCTCGTGGGGCGACTTCCCGGTGACCCTTCCTCCCAGGGATGTGAAGGTCTCCTCGAACTGGTCGGCCAGGCCCTCGCCGTAGGCGTTGTTGATGAACATGATGCCGGCGGTCTCATACCCGTTCTCCCGGGCGAGACGGGCCAGCACGACACCCTGGGCGGCGTCGGATACCGTGGTGCGGAAGAGGAAATCGTTATCTTCCAAGACGGTGATAGCGGGAGAGGTGGATGCGGGGCTTATCTGCAAGCGCCGCTTGGGGACGGTGACTGACTGGGCCACGGGCAGAGTCACGCCGCTGGCTAGCGCGCCCACGATGGCGACGGCGTTCTCCACGTCCACCAGCGCCCGGGCGGCGTCCACACCCTGTACCGGGTTGGTAGCTGTGTCACCGGTTACGATGACCATCTGCGCTCCGTGTATGCCTCCCGCCTCGTTGACGTGGGCAGCGGCCAGCTGAACGCTGTTGTCCTGCTCCGGACCGAAGTAGGACAGGGAGCCTGTGACAGTGTTGAGATGCCCAACAACCAGCGTGTCCAGCGCTTCTTCCGGTTCTGTCATGGCGGTGGGTTCGGGGGCTGCTGTGGTAGCGGTGGCTGCCGTGGTTGCGGTAGGCTCGGGGGGCGCAGTGGTGGCGGTGGGTTCCTGGCCGCACGCCGCCAGACCCAGGGTCAACGTCAAGAGTATGACCATTGCCGTAGCCGCAAGACGAGATTTCATGGTCTTCAACATATTTCCTCCTAATGCCCAGTCCCATTACTCTACACTAATTGCAGGGGACGCCCGATGGTTTCGAGAGTGTAGCACCGATAATGTCGCATGCGCAAGCAAGCAACCAAGCTGTTTTTGCGGGACTGCTTCAGGGAGTGTTGCAGGTGTGCAGAGGACTGAAATAAGGCGAGACGCCCTTATCCCCCCAGACCCAACTGCTGCCCCAGCCACCGGGTGCGGAGAACGCCGTGCTGGTGTCCTCCGCCCTCGCTCCCGCCGTGATACTGGTGGAGGTCTCCGTGCCTCAGCCGGCGCGCCAGTTCCTCGCCCAGCGGAGCGGGGCACTGGCCCCGGTCTCTGGCTCCCACGCTGAGAAGGGTGGGGCAGCCAATGCGTCCTGCCAGGGCCAGGGGACTGAATACCTCCAGGCTGGTGAGCACGGCCTCTCGCTGCTGTGGATAGGTGCGGAGGTAATCGTTTATCTCTTCGAGGGGATAGGCCCCGCCCGATCGGTCCAGGGCGTCGGAGGGGCCAACCATGATGGGCGTGTCCACGGCCAAGGCCTGCACCTGGGGCCGGAAGGCCCCGGATGCTATCGCCAGCGTTCCCCCCAGTCCCGCGCCGGCGACGGCGATGTGCTGGGGGTCTACGGATGGCCTGCTCAGGAGGAGGTCCACAGCCCGGAGGGCGTCTGCGTAGACCTCTCGCAGGATGTAGGTGCCGGAGCTGCCGATTCCCTGGATAAGCAGCCCGGGGTAATGGGCCTGGAAAGGGGAGTCGCTGCGGCGCTGGCCGCGATGGCTGGCGTTGAGGACTACCATATCGTGTCTGAGGGAGGTGAAGGGTATATCAACCGCGCTTCCATAGTCGGGCATCTGTACCAGGGCCGGGAAAGGCCCATCGCCCCGGGGAATGGAGAGCCAGGCAAACAGCCGGTAGCTTCCCAGGCTGCTGTAACGCACCTCGAACACGTCCCACTCGGCCTCGGAATAGAAGTTGTTACGGTGGGACTCCGCTTCCAGGGGTACTCGGCCTAGCTCTTCCTCCACCTGCCGCCAAAAGCTGTCCTGTGCTGGCGCGCTCTGGACCACTCGCCTACCTCCTAAGCCGCTATTCTAAGCCTTCGGGGTGAGTCCCATCAGATTTTTCAGCCAGGCGCTTTCCTTGTCCACGTACTCGCTGGGGCTGCCGTGGGCCGCGTTGGGTATTATCCACACCTCTTTTGGCCCCGCCAGGTTCCTATAGGCGGCGTACTGGGTCTGAGGGGGACAAATGGCGTCCTCCGCAGGAATGCCCACTGCCATGGGGCAGCGGATGCGGTCCGTGAAATTCACGGCATCGAAATACCGCAGGGTCGTGATGACCTGCTCTTCCCGGTCCGGGTAGGCCCGCAGATAGCAGTTCAGCTCGTTGTATGGGTAGGTGCGGGCCAGTCGCATGGAGTCGGGAAAGGAGCAGAGGAAGGGGCAGCCCGACGCCCCGCCCTTAATCTCCGGGTGCAGGGCTGTGGTAATTAGGGTCAGGCCTCCACCCTGGCTTACGCCGTGGGCGAATATCCGGTCCTTGTCCACCTCGGGGCGAGTGAGCAAAAAGTCTACACCTCGCACACAGTCGGAGACCACTCCCCGGTAGGAGTAGCTGTCGCGGCTCTCGATACCACTGGTAAGCAGGCCTGGATAGCCCGGGTTGAATTGCTCATGGCTCCGTCGCTTCCCACGCACGGCAACGCTCAGCACCGCTATGCCCTGTTGCGCCCAGTGCTTTGGGAATCCGGGTTCGCTTTTGTAGCCGGGAAACTCGATCAGGGCAGGGAACGGTCCCGTACCCCGGGCCGGCGTGCAGTACCAGCCGGCAATGCGGACCCCGCCGAGGCTGCGATAATGAGCCTCGTACACGTTGACTTCCGGGGTGGAGTGAAGGGGAACGAGGGAGATTTCCGGCTCCAAGGGCAGGCCCCTGAGCTCCGACAGGACCCCATCCCAGAAGGACTCGAAATCATCCGGACGCACGACACTGCTGACAAAGGTCTCAAGCTCTACTGCGGTAGCCACTGGCCCACTCCTTACTTGCTGATGCGTGAGTAAATATCTAAACCAGTCCCGTTGGTCATTTCTCCGGAAGCAGGAATCCAGCACTTGGTACACTGGACTCCTGCTTTCGCAGGAGTGACGTCGGGGAAGCGCCAGGATTTAGTGATTCATTCATCCATCAGTAATAGAGGATGCTAAGGGGACATTAGCACGTCCCCTGGCACGAGTCAAGAAAGCTGCGCGGCGTACAGATTGACAATCCCTTCCCACTATGGTAGTTTGCTAGTGAAATTTTACACAAACGTGACCGTCATCTAACCGGACGGGACCGGACTGGACAATACGGCGATACAGCAAGGTTACTATCCGAATAGTATGGCCGAATGGTATGACAGACCTTCGGAGCTATCCATTCTCCCGGAGACTCGGCCCGCCGCGACCGCGAGGTAAATAGCTTGTACCACTCTAGCCTGCCGAGGTCCGCTTCAGGGAGGCTGTTTGTCGCTCTGGGACCACCCATCATCTCCCTTGTGACATCAGCGCGTCCCGTGTACGCTGCGGGTGTATGGCCCCTGCATACCTCGGCCAGTCGAGAGACCCCTGCTCCGGGGGTAGGGAGACCCCAGAGGACAGCCGGCCTGCCTTTTCGCTCCCTCACCCTGGTGACGGTGTTCTCCATATTCTCCCTTGTAGCCCTGGGTGGCGCGGTACGGCTGACGGAGTCGGGCCTGGGTTGCCCGGACTGGCCTCTGTGTCATGGCAAGGTCATCCCTCCCCTGGACACCCCGACCCTTATTGAATACTCTCATCGCTTGGTCGCCTCCCTAGCCGGGCTGCTGGTGCTGGCAACAGCCCTGGTCGTCTGGGGCCGCTACAGGAGCCGGCCCTGGCTGATGGTCTCTGCCACGGCGGGATTCCTTCTGCTGGTGCTCCAGGTGCTTCTAGGAGGCCTCACAGTATTGAGCGAGCTGCCGCCGGGGATTGTGCTGGCCCACCTGGCTACCGCCGAAGCTCTGATGGCGGCTATGATAGTGGTCTGCATGTCCGCCCTGCGCAGCCCTTCCCCATCCGGCTACCGGGAAGAGGGTGAAGCGGGGCGAGGGAGGTTCCCGCTCTTGATGTTGGGAGTGCTCTTGGGGGCCTACGCGCTCCTCCTGACGGGGTCTTACGTAACGGTGTCGGGTGCGACCACTTCCTGCGGGCAGTGGTGGCCGCTCTGCCAGGGGCAGGTCATACCCGAGGGGCAATATGCCATGATTCACATGGTCCACCGGGTGGTGGCGCTTCTGGTGGGGGCGCTTATAGTGGCGGTGCTGGTACATACGTGGCGACTCAGGAACGAGCGGCCAGCCCTGGGGTGGGCAGCTGCGTTGGTGGGCGGCTTGTTCCTGGCCCAGGTCATCATAGGGGCGTCGGTCCTGTGGATGGGGTTCCCCATATCCGCACGGCTCCTGCACCTGGTGATGGCTACCGCCGTGTGGGTGGGCCTGGCAGCGCTCACGTTCCTTTCATATACTTCGTACACTGCTCCGAAGCCCGACCTCAGAGAGGCCAGCCGTGCTTAAGCCGAGATCCCTGTCATGGCCGAGGCCCACGCATCTCCAGGCGTCCGTGCTGTCTGCCATATCCGACTACGTCGCCCTGACCAAACCCCCCATCATACTCCTGCTGCTGATAACGGCCCTCGGAGGGATGTTCCTGGCCGCGCAGGGGACACCGCCCGTATCCATAACGTTGCTCCTGCTGTTGGGCGGCGCCGCCGCGGCGGGAGGTGCCAGCGCCATCAACCACTACCTGGACCGGGACATTGACGAGCTTATGAGCCGCACCCGCCGCCGACCCCTGCCGGGAGGACGCATCTCCCCGGGCGCGGCGCTGGTCTTTGGCATCCTCCTCAATGTCTTCGCCTTTGGCCTGCTCGTCGTCGAGGTCAATCTGCTGAGCGCCCTACTGACTCTGAGTGGCACCCTCTTCTATACCTTCGTATACACCTGGTGGTTGAAACGCTCCACTCCCCAGAACATCGTCATCGGGGGCGCGGCGGGAGCGATACCCCCCCTGGCAGGGTGGGCTGCGGTCACCGGTGGGCTGGATATTCCCGCACTGTACCTCTTCGCCATCATCTTCTTCTGGACGCCGCCCCATTTCTGGGCCCTGGCGCTCCTGATACGGGAAGACTACGCCAAGGCCGGCATCCCCATGCTGCCGGTGGTCAGGGGCATAACCGCGACTCGATGGAATATCATGTTTTACACGATAGTGGTGGTCGCCCTCTCGGTCCTCTTCTTCGTCACCACCCAGGCGGTGGGATGGATATACCTGTCCGCCGCCATAGTGCTGGGCAGCATTTTCGTGGGGATGGCCTGGCGTCTGGCTTTCGCCGCTCCCCACGACGAAGCGGCGGGGGGCATACGCATGGCGCGGCGGCTGTACTTGTACTCCCTGCTGTACCTGGCCCTGATCTTTGCAGCCGTCATGGTGGACAGCGTGGCGAGGGTATGATGGCGGCAACCATTGGACCTCTCAGCGCTGGCCTACTGGATTCCTCACTTCACTTCGCTCCGTTCGGAATGACACGCGGCGGGGGCCTGCATTCACCCGGTGCCGAGAATGGAAAGGCCCTGACGGGTTGCCTGCCCCTCTTGAATCCTGGTTTTGGCTCTGGTAAACTGCTTCGTGCAAATCCAATGTGTACGCACTATGTTCACTCCACCTTATTCACCGCCCAATATAAAAGGAGCCGGTGGTGAGATTACCGCGCCCTTCCTTTAAGCTCCTGGCCGCCGTCCTGTCGCTGGCCGCCGTACTGCTGCTGATTTCATGCACGCCGTCGCACGACCAGTCCACCTTCGACGCCGCCGGCCCCGTCGCGGCGAAGCAACGGGACCTGTTCTACATAATCTTCTGGGTGGCCCTTGCCATCTTCTTCATTGTCGGCGGCATACTGCTCTACACGGTCATTCGCTTCCGCAGAAGGCGGGGGCAAGAGGGGATGCCGCCCCAGACCCACGGGAACACGCCCCTGGAAATAGGCTGGACCATCGCCCCCACAATCGTTCTGATTGCCATCGCCGTGCCCACCCTGATTTACATCTTCGACATCGCCGAGCCGCCCGGCCCCGGCGCGCTGGAGATAAACGTCACCGGCCACCAGTGGTGGTGGGAGTTCGAGTACCCCGAACAGAACGTGGTCACTGCCAACGAGTTGCACGTCCCGGTTGACGTGCCGGTGAAGGTCAATCTGAGGTCCGACGACGTCATCCACAGCTTCTGGATTCCCAAGCTGGCCGGCAAGGTGGACGTGATCCCCAAAAACGTAAATCCGATGAAGTTCACCGCCGAAAGGACGGGAGTGTTCTTCGGCCAGTGCGCCGAGTTCTGCGGCGTGGCCCACGCCCACATGAGGTTCCGCGTCGTTGTCGAGCAGCAGGATGAATTCGATGAATGGGTGGCGAACTACCACCGCCTGGCGGAGCGGCCACCCCCCTCGACGGGCCTGGCGGCAGAGGGCGCCACGCTGTTCCTGAGCCGCGGCTGCCTCCTGTGCCACAAGGCCGACGGCCCCGCCTCTCCGGAGCTGCGCCAGTCCCTGGCGGCGGCCTTCGAGCGGGGAGAGTTGCGCTTCCCCGCGCCCAACCTCACCAATTTTGGGACCCGCAGGCACATGGCGTCGGGGATGATCGATCTCAACCGCGCCAACCTTTCGGACTGGCTGAGGGACCCCGACAAAATCAAGCCGGGCAACCGAATGGGCGAGCTGGCGAACGTCTACACCGACCCGGATGCCAAGCTGACCGAAAGGGACATCGAGGCGCTCTCCGAGTACCTGCTGAGCTTGAAATGAGCTTGACTTGAAATGAGGCTACGGGGCCTGGTCTGCGTTATAATGATAGAAAGCCACCTTTTCAACGGTGACGTTGGAGGCATGCGATGGTAACCATAGCTGCGACCGTCAGCGGCGTCCTGCGCCGGCCCACCAGCTACGAGGGCTGGTGGAGTTGGGTCACCACCGTTGACCACAAGAGAATCGGCATCCTCTACGGCGTCACTGCGTTCATTTTCTTCCTGCTGTCCGGGATAGAGGCGCTCATGATGCGCACCCAACTGGCTAACGCGAACCAGGACATCGTGAGTCCCGAGGTCTTCAGCCAGCTATTCACCATGCACGCCTTGAGCATGATATTCCTGGCGATAATGCCCCTGTCGGCGGCCTTCTTCAACTACATGATACCCCTGATGATTGGCGCGCGGGACGTGGCCTTTCCCCGCCTCAACGCCCTCAGCTATTGGATATTCCTGGGCGGCGGCATCCTGCTCAACAGCGGCTGGTTCCTGGGGGGGTCTCCCAACACCGGGTGGTTTGCCTACGCCAACCTGACGGGGAACGCTTTCAACCCGGGCAACGGCGTGGACTTCTACGTGATAGGTCTGCTGGTCCTGGGTACGGCCTCCATGATTGCCGCCTTCAACTTCCTCGTCACCATCATCAACATGCGAGCGCCGGGCATGTCCCTCATGCGTATGCCCGTCTTCGTCTGGATGACACTGGTCACGTCCTTCCTAATCATCCTGGCCTTCCCCATCATCACCGTGGCCCTCATTGAGCTCCTGTTCGACCGCGCCTTCGGGACCAACTTCTTCCTTCCATCCGGGGGCGGCGACCCGATAATCTGGCAGCACCTGTTCTGGGTGTTCGGGCATCCCGAGGTGTACATCCTCATCCTGCCCGCTATGGGGATTGTCTCGGAGGTGTTGCCCACCTTCTCCCGCAAGCCCCTCTTCGGGTATCCGGTCGTGGTCCTCTCCGGGGTAATCATCGGCTTCATGGGTTGGGGCGTCTGGAGCCACCATATGTTCACGGTGGGTCTGGGACCCATTGCCAACGCAGTGTTCAGCCTGTCCACGATGGTCATTGCCATACCTACCGGTGTGAAGATATTCAACTGGATTGGCACGTTATGGGGCGGCTCCATCCGCTTATCAGCGTCCCTCCTCTTCGCCGTGGGCTTCGTCGCCATGTTCATCATAGGCGGTCTGAGCGGCGTCATGCACGCCGCGCCTCCCTCGGACGCCCAGCAGCAAGACACCTATTTCATTGTCGCCCACATACACTACGTCCTCTTCGGCGGCAGCATATTCGCCATCTTCGCGGGAATATACTACTGGTGGCCCAAGATGACGGGGCGCATATTGAACGAGACCCTGGGGAAGATTCACTTCTGGCTGACCTTCATCGCGTTCAACATCACCTTCTTCCCCATGCACTTCCTGGGGATGGACGGGATGCCGCGACGCATCCATACCTACGATTCCTCTATGGGGTGGGACCTGTGGAACATGGTAGCCACAGTGGGAGCCTTCATACTCGCCGCATCCGTGCTGATATTCCTGCACAACGTGTTCCGCACGATACGCAAGGGAGAGCCGGCCGGGAACGACCCCTGGGATGGCAGGACCCTGGAGTGGTCCATCTCTTCACCTCCGCCGGAATACAACTTCGCCACCATCCCGACGGTCCATAGCCGGGACGCCCACTGGGAAGCTAAGTATGGGAATGGGGAGGGACATGACGCCCCCGTCCCGGTGGCGGGGGGCGCCGAGCACCAGCAGGGAGCCAGCGCCGCCACGGCCGAGCACGGGGGACATCAGGAGGAGGGCCATCATAGCATCCACATGCCCGGCCTTTCCTACTACCCCTTTGTAATCGCTTTTGGCCTAACGCTGGCGGGCTATGGCGTGATTTATCATGGCAGCGTCACATGGGCTATGGCAGCGGTGGGGGCAGGCATAGCGATGCTGGCCACATATGCCTGGTCCTTCGAGCCAGCCTCGGAGGAGCAGGAACCGGAGGAGGAGTAATCCTCGACTAGGGAGGGACTCGTAAGTTGCAAGACCCATCCATGGCAAGCCATGAGCCGGTGGTGGAGGAAACCACTACAGGCTTAAATCACCGCAAAATGCTCATGTGGCTGTTCCTGGGGTCCGACTGCCTGTTCTTCGGGGCCCTCATCTCCACCTATCTGATATATCGTGGCCAGAGCCTAGTGGGACCGTTCCCCAAGGATGTCTTCGACATACCCACCACCTCCATCAGCACCTTCGTCCTGCTCATGAGCAGCATGTCTATGGTGCTGGCATACTCGGCCATAAACCGGGGAGACATGAAGGCTTTCAGGATATGGATTCTGTCCACCTGTATGCTGGGCGCGACATTCCTGTCCTTTCAGGTCTTCGAGTTCTACGACTTCGCCAACCACGAGAGGGTGGTGGAGTGTACGCCCGATTCCCAGGTCGAGGAGTGCCTCCACGGCGCGACGGAGTACGAGGTGGACTATGGCCTGACCCCTCGCACCAACCTTTTCGGCACCACCTTCTTTACCCTGACGGGCTTCCACGGCGCCCATGTCACCGTGGGGGTCATCTGGCTTCTCTCCATAGCCGGCTATTCAATGTTGGGCGGGCGGAGGGCCCGGAGGATACTCACCGACAGGCAGGCCCTCAGTGTGGACCTAGCCGCTCTGTACTGGCATTTCGTGGACATCGTATGGATTGTCATATTCGCGGTGGTCTATCTTATTGGCATAGGAGTCGAGTGAAGTCGGAAGACCGACGTGACATAAGAGGGAACATACATGGCTGATAGACCGCGCCCACGCCAGGCGGCGCACCCAACGCCGCTGACCTATCTGAAGGTGGCTGCACTCCTTGCCGTTCTAACGGCTGTGGAGGTAGCCGTCTTCTACATAGAGGTCCTCGAACCGGCATTCCTGCCCATCTTCCTGATTCTCTCCGTCGCCAAGTTCATCCTGGTAATCATGTTCTACATGCACCTGAAATTCGATAGCCGCTTCTTTTCCTGGGTCTTTGTCGGGGGGCTGATATTGGCCATAACCGTGGCGGTGGCCTTGATGTCCTTATTCCAGGTCCTCTCGGCGGTAGCCAACCCGGACCCTGGGGAAGAACCTGTCTTTGTGGAGAGTCGTCCCGCACCAGAGGTTGAGGAACCTGTACCGGAGGTCGAAGAGCCTGGGCCGGAGGCTGAGGGACCCGGACCCGAGATTGATGAGCCCGGGCCGGGGGCCGAGGAACCCGGGCCGGAGGTCGTAGAGTCAACCGTTCCTTCTCCGGCAGAACCGTCGCCGGCGGACTTGTCCGCAATGGGCCGAGAGCTATTCCTCAACGTCCCGGACAGCGTGGGAGTACAGCCCCTCTGGTGCCAACTGTGCCACCAGATTGATGGTATAGCCGTCGGGCTGATAGGCCCCGACCTGACCCATATAGCCACAGACGCGGGTGGCAGGATACCGGGCATGTCAGCCGAAGCCTACATCAGGGAGTCCATCAAGAACCCCGAAGACTTTATCGCATCGGGCGTGGAACGCTCCACCGCCGGCCTGATGACCAACAGCATCACAACCGGACTGACCGATGAGCAGGTTGATGCACTGGTAGCATTCTTGCTAGAGCAGGAGTGATGCAAGGCGAGGATATTTTGCGTTACCGCTTCCCAGGAGTAGACCTTGCCAGACCAACCGGTAGAGATTTCGTGGGTAGCCTGGCATGGGCACCCAAGCGTAGTCGCCGGGCTGATTGCGCTCACGGTGGTCTACCTGCTGGGCGTCGGACCTCTGCGGCAGCGCTTCGGCTGGGCAGAGCGCGTGGATACGGGCCAGGTAACAGCCTTCTTGACTGGCGTGCTGGTCATGTTCGTCGCCCTGCTCTCTCCCCTTCACGAGTTGGGCGACAACTACCTCTTCAGCGCCCACATGGTACAACACCTGCTGCTGACCCTGGTCGTGCCGCCGCTGCTGCTGCTGGGCACGCCCCCCTGGCTGTTGCGTCCTCTGCTCCGTTACCCACAGGTGTTGGGGACCGCCCGGTTCCTGACGCTCCCCGTAGTGGCCTTCCTACTGTTCAACGTAGTGTTCGCGGCGTGGCATGTGCCGGCGCTCTACGACCTGGCCCTGAGGGAGCGCGGGATCCACATCCTGGAACACCTGATGTTCCTGGTTGTCGGGGTCATAATGTGGTGGCCGATTTTGAGCCCGCTGCCAGAGTTGCCCCGCGCTCGCTACATTGTCCAGATCTTGTACCTGTTCATCCAGCCAACGGTGCCCTCGATTCTGGGCGCGGTGATTACCTTCTCCGGCGGCGTTCTCTATACGTGGTATGCGGAGGCGCCCAGGGTGTGGGCCATCTCCCCTCACACCGACCAGCAGATCGGCGGGCTTATCATGTGGGTCCCCGGCGGCCTGGTCTTCCTGATTACGCTAATGGTAGTATTTCTCGTCTGGGCCAGCCGGGAGGAGTCCCGGACACGCCAGCAGGGGGGCGGGGAGATCGGACCAAGTCCGGAAGGTAGGTAATTCAGGCTATCGCGGCCAGGGCCATGTATGACGCGTGGTATGCAACCGGGCCTTTTCATGGTCGTCACCATGAAAAGGGCGGCTGGACTTCCCCACCGTCACTCCCGCGAAGCTTGTCCCCGTGAAAACGGGGAGCGGGAGTCCAGAAAGTGACAGATAGATACCCGTTTTCGCGGGTATGACAAAGGGTATTTTCATGGCAAAGATGTGGCTATACAATCAGAGAGCGGTGGAGGTATCGCGATGAACCGTAGGCCCCTTCCTTTAATCCTGACCCCGGCGGCGATCCTTTTCGTTGCCATTTGGGGAGGAGGCTTTGGCGCCATCTTCATCGTTCTGGACGAGACGGAGTTCAAGGCCTGGGGAGTGATGAATCCGGCTATCATCATAGGCCTGGCGCTGACAGTAGGAGTGCCGCTCATCGCCTCCCTTCTGACCCTGTCTAAACGTTAAGGCCATCTTCAGGGCAGGGCGAGACAGGTGCGGCGTATGAGGACACAAATACCGGGCTGCCTGGGCCTTGCCCTCCTTCTGGTCATCCTCTCATCATGCTCCGGTGGCGCCTCTTTCCGCGGGACGGTGCTTGTCCCCGGGGACGCCGCTCCACCTTTCAGGCTCCACGACCAGTTCGGCAACTCTGTGGCCCTCTCGGACTTCTCCGGCAAGGTGGTAGTGCTGACCTTCCTGTACACCCACTGCCCGGACGTTTGCCCCATCACCGCCGAGGCCCTCCGCCGCGCCCAGACCCTCCTTGGCGACGATGCGAGAGAGGCGGAGTTTGTGGCCATCACCGTGGACCCGCAACGGGACTCCGTAGAGAGGGCCCACCAGTATTCCCAAGAGATGGATATGCTGGACAGATGGCGCTTTCTGGTCGGAAGCCGAGAGCAGCTTGATCCGATTTGGAAGTCCTACTGGCTGGACCCCATACGGGACCTTCCCACCCACGGGGAGGACTCTCATAATGGGAGCAACGATGCGGAGGCGGCCACCGGGAAGCTGAACACTTTGAATGCTTTGGCGGAATCGCCGTCCCCTTCCCCAGTCGAGGCCTCCGTCGAGGGCTATCTTGTGAGCCACACAGCCCCGGTCTTTCTGATTGACCATCAGGGCGACCGCCGCGTCCTCTTCACCAACCTCTCCCTGGACCCCCAGCCCCTGGTCCACGACATCCGACTCCTCATAAAATAGGCCAGCCGGAATCGCTATGGCCTTTACAAGGCCACGTAAGAGGCACGCAAGAGGAATGAAAAAGAATGGCCCTGCTTATCTTCACTCCCGCGAAGCTTGTCCCCGTGAAAACGGGGTGCGGGAGTCCAGAAGTACCGGATAGATTCCCGCTTGCGCGGGAAAGACGGGCGAGTATTTTCATAGCGATGAATAAAGAAATGAAAAAGCGCCGCATAGTTGCCTATGGGCGCTCTGGTTGGACCTGATTCGGGGAGGTCTTCAGGCGGTCTGGTGCTCGCGGGCGACGGTCACCAGCTTCTCGAAGCCCTGGGGATCGTTGACCGCCATGTCGGCCAGCATCTTTCTGTCTATCTCTATATTGGCTTTATGCAGCCCGTGAACAAACTGGCTATAGGTGAGGCCCAACTGTCGCGAGGCGGCCCCTATCCGTAGTATCCACAGCCTACGGAAATCCCCCTTCCTCTCGCGACGATGGCGATAGGCATGGCTCCATGCGTGAATCAGGGCCTCTTTGGCCCACTTGTAGTTGCGGTGGGAGGACGCGCGATAACCCCTGGCCAGAGATAGGATTTTCTTGTGCCGGCGCCGCTTGGTGACGCCGCGTTTTACCCTTGCCAAATTAACACTCCAAACGTGTCACCTGTCACCCTGAGCGAAGCGAAGGGTCTAAACCTCTTGCCCTCTCCGGGTATGCCGTTGCCCAACCTTTTTAGATTCCTCACTCCGTTCGGGATGACAGGGATAGGTTTTCGAGATGACGGGGGCAGGCTGCCGGAATGACTGAGGGTGATGTGATGGCGCCTCCCTCTCATCCCTTCGGCAAGCTCAGGGCAGGCTCTGACCTCCTCCCACCGGGGGAGAAGGGACTTTCCACACCCCCTCTTATAGGTCGTAAGGGATGAGACGTTGAATCCGCCGGACATCACTGGGGTCTACCGGGATTTTGGCCGCGTACTCGCGGCGCACGTTCTTGGGCTTCTTGCGCCGCAGGTGACTGCTCATCCTCTTGCGCCGCAGAACTTTGCCCGTTCCGGTAACGTGGAACCGCGCTTTAGCACCCTTGTGGGTCTTCAGCTTTGGCATTGTTTCCCTCTGTTACTTTCTTCTCCGTCTTCTTCCCTGGCGCTGGCACCAGCACCAGGAACAGGGACCTGCCCTCCATGGATGGGGGCGACTCCAGCCGCGCGTCTTCCTGTATCTCTTCTGCCACACGCTTGAGCAGGGACATGCCTATGTCGCGGTGGGTAACCTCCCGGCCACGGAAGACGACGGCAACCTTCACCTTCGAGCCGTCGTCTATGAGCTCCTTGACCTTGCGCATCTTGGCGAGAAAGTCGTGGTTCCCTATCCTGGGACGGAGGCGCACCTCTCGTAGGGACGTGTTTTTCTGGGACTTTTTCGCTTCCCTTTCCTTTTTGGAGTAGAGATAACGGAGTTTCCCATAGTCCAGAAGGCGGCAGACGGGGGGCGCGGCGTTGGGAGCTACTTCTACGAGGTCCAGCCCGCGGCCCCTCGCAAGGTCAAGGGCTTGTGGCACAGTCATCGTACCCAGCTGCTCCCCCGCCTCGGTTATCACCAGCACCTCGGGTGCCCGGATCCTCTCGTTTACTCTATATTCCCTAGCTATACCCTATCCCTCCACCCCGGTTTTGGTACGTCCGGTGCATCCCCGGCACGTCTGACGAGACGTGGCTTGTTGAGAATATATCATAGGGCGGAAAGCAAGTCAATCGTGTCTTTTCCTCAAAAGGGTTCCGCAGAAAGTGTACCAACCTTCCAACGTTTCTCATATCCTAATGGCTAGGACCTCTGACTTTGCTTCTACTGTGTTTTTCTCTACTCCCGGCGGCAGCGTGTCTCCATGCTCGAATTTTACTTCCAGGTAAGCTTTGGCGCCCTCCCGCAACGCTTCCAGGGCTTCTTCCCGCGTGTGGCCCCAGACAGCGCAGCCGGGCAGAATCGGGATTTCCGCTTCCCAGATTCCGTCTTCCTCCTCTTGTTCGATCTCTATCTCGAAGATGTAGGTCTTCAATTGGACGCCTCCTGCCTCAACCGCTCCCCCAATTCTCCTATCGGCATTGCGCCCAGGTCCTCTCCGTCCCGCTGGCGAACGGCCACGGCGTCGGCTTCCATCTCCCTGTCGCCCACCACCAGCATGTAGGGCACTTTTTGCAACTGGGCGGCCCGTATCTTCAGGTTCATGCGCTCTTTTCTGGAGTCCACCTCGACCCGGAAGCCCCGGCCCGCCAGCGTGTCCCGCACCTGGGAGGCGTAGTCTATATGCCGGTCGGCGATGGGGATGACCACCGCCTGCACCGGGGCCAGCCATAGGGGGAAGGCGCCGCCGTAATGCTCAATCAGGACGCCCAGGAAGCGTTCCATAGAGCCCATGATGGCCCTGTGGACCATGTAGGGCCGGTGCTGAGCGCCGTCGGAGTCCTGGAAGTTGAGGTCGAAGCGCTCGGGGAGGTTGAAGTCGAACTGCACCGTCGTGCACTGCCACGCCCTGCCCAGGGCGTCCTTTATCTTTACGTCTATTTTGGGACCGTAGAAGGCGCCTCCTCCCTCGTCCACGTCGTAGTCCAGGTCGCGGGTCTCCAGGGCTTGGGCCAGGGACCGGGTGGCGTGGTCCCATACCGCCGGTTCCCCGACGAACTTTTCCGGTCGGGTGGAAAGGGATATTTCGTAATCGGTGAAACCGAAGGCGTCCAGCAGCTCGAAGGTCATATCCAGGACGCCCAGCACCTCGTCCCCTATCTGGTCGGGGCGGCAGAAGATATGGGCGTCGTCCTGGGTGAAGCCCCGCACCCTCATCAGCCCATGCAGCACGCCGCTGCGCTCGTAGCGGTACACGGTGCCCAGCTCGGCGTAGCGGAGGGGAAGCTCGCGGTAGCTTCTCAGGGCGGACCGGTAAATCATGATGTGGAAGGGGCAGTTCATGGGCTTCATGTAGTATTCCTGCCCGTCTACGTCCATAGGCGAGTACATGCTATCACCGTAGAAGTCTAGGTGACCGCTGGTCTGCCAGAGGCGGGAGCGTCCCACGTGGGGCGAGTAGACCACGTCGTAGCCGCGCCGGTAGTGCAGCTCGCGCCAGTAGTCCTCGATGGTGGTGCGGACTCGCCCCCCCTTGGGGTGCCAGGTGATGAGTCCCGGCCCCACGTCTTCGTGGGTGCTGAAGAGGTCAAGCTGCCTACCCAACCTGCGGTGGTCCCGCTTCTCGGCCTCTTCCAGCAGATTGAGGTGCTCCTCCAGAGCGATCGCGCTCTCGAAGGCTGTGCCATAGATGCGCTGGAGCATGGGCCGGTTCTCGTCACCCCGCCAGTAGGCCCCCGCCACCGTCAGGAGCTTCAGGGCGGGTATGCCGCCTGTGGAGTCCACATGGGGACCCTGGCACAGGTCTATAAACTCCCCGTGGCGGTAGATGCTGAGAGGCTCGTCCGGGGGTATCTCTTCGATAAGCTCAAGCTTGAAGGGCTGGTCGCTGAAGAGCTCTCTGGCCTCCTCGCGGCGTATAATCTCTTTCTCGAAGGCGTGGTCCTCCGATACGGTCTCCCGCACTATCGCTTCGATGCTTTCCAGGTCCTCGGGAGTGAAGGGCCTCGACACCTGGAAGTCGTAGTAGAAGCCGTCTTCCGTCGGCGGGCCGATTCCTACCTTGGCTTCGGGGAAAAGCCGGAGCACCGCATCAGCCATTACGTGGGCGGCGGAATGGCGCATCCGGTGGCGCAATGACACCAGTTCCTGGTCCTGCTGCCTGTCTACTGAGCTTCTTCTTGCCATATCCTGCCTTCAGATTTTGTGTGTAGCGAAGCATATATTATAGCCCAACTCCTGTCTTTATTCAAAGAAGGCGAGAGTCAACCCAGGGTCTTTTAATTCTCGACGCCAGGTGAATACAGGCCCCCGCCGCGTGTCATTCCGAGCGCAGCGAGGAATCTAAAATGCTTGGATAGCAGCACGCCTAAGAAGGCAAGGACATTAGACCCCTCGCTCCGCTCGGGGTGACAATTGAAAGGCCCTGAGAGTCAACCCAGGGTCTTTCAGTTCTCAAGGATTAGCCAAGCCCAGTATGGTTAAAGCCTGTCCCGGGACGATTGCAAAATCCCCTCTCCCCTTCGCGGGAGAGGGCTAGCGTGAGGGGGAGTTCCCCCTGACGCGGCTGTCACCCCCATCCCTGACGCTACGCTCAGGGCAGGCTCTAACCTCCCCCAGTCAAAGGTGAAAGGACTTTTGAAAGACCCTGCGCTTCCGGGTATTTTAATTGGACGGATACAGGTACAAAATAGAAGTACGGGCGCTCCTGGAAGTATGAGAAGCATGAAAGGGGGTGTCAGGAATGAGCAGCCCACCACGAAAGACAGCACTCATCACCGGGGCCTCCGCCGGCATCGGCAAAGCAACGGCCCTGCATCTCGCCCGGCAGGGATACCACGTGCTGGCAACCAGCCGGCAGATGGCCCGCCTCGACGGACTCATGGACCAGGCCGGCTCTGCTTCACTGCCCATCTCTGGCTACGAGCTAAATATCAACGAGCCGGCCTCCGTGGAAGAGGTGGTCCCCCGGATTCTGGACGAGGTCGGGAAGCTGGATGCCCTTATCAATAACGCCGGATACGGCCTCTGGGGGTATCTGGAAGACCTCACCCCGGAGGAGGTGAAAGCCCAGTTCGAGACGAACTTGTTCGCGGTCTTACGCATGAGCCAGGCGGTGTTGCCCCATATGCGAGAGAGGCAGAGGGGCACCATCGTCAACGTGGGTTCCGTGACGGGCCTCATCGGGAGTCCGAGTGGCGGGGCCTATTCCGCCAGTAAATTCGCCCTGAGGGGTCTCAGCAGTGTACTGCGAATGGAGGTATCCCGGTTTGGGGTCCGGGTAGTCCTAATTGAGCCAGGCCTTTTTCGCACGAATTTTCATCGCGACCTGGTGTTGGGAGAGCGAGCGTTGGACCCTGGCTCTCCCTACTATAGCCTGGCCCAGAGGATAAGGAGAAACTCGGCAGGGAACCAGCGCTGGGCCGGGGACCCCATGAAGGTCGCAAGAACCATTGGAAGGGTGCTGGCATCCGGGCACCCCAGGCACCGCTACACTGTGGGACCCGACGCCAGGCTGGGGTCCCTGGCAGCGCGGTTCGTGCCCGACGGCGTACTGGAGTACCTCATAAAAAGGGTAGTGGCAAGGTAGACGGGCAGACCCACTCCCGGGTCTTGGGCATACGGGTCTCCCGCCCGCCAGGCAGGGTCTCTTCATTGTCGCCCTCTGTTCAAGCCGGGAGCAGGCCCGAGTGGAGTGGATGCAGGGTCTTTTAATTCTCGACACTAGGCGAATATAGGCCCCCGCCGCGTGTCATTCCGAACGCAGCGAAGCGGAGTGAGGAATCTAAAATGGCGCCTAACAAAAACCGGAATCAAGGCAGTACCGGCCAGGACTTTAGACCCCTCGCTCCGCTCGGGGTGACAATTAAAAGGCCCTGGGAGCGGATGGCGGCAATGGAGAATGGGAACCCCAGGTTGTATAATTGCGAATGATCAACGAATCAGGGTTATGAATTGCAGGAACAACCTCTACCCCGTACAAAAGAAGCAGTTGACTGGTGGTTGAAGCAGTGGGGCCGGGACGACGTATTATCCGGCAGCGAACCCATGTCCCGCAAGGATGTTGAGAGGCTGGTAAGCGTAAATGGCAGGACTACCGAGGGCCTAGACCTGGCCTTTCGTAATCTCAATTCAGCCGACCTGTCCGAAATGAACCTCCGAGGGATAAGCTTCCGCGCAGCTGACCTAGGGCGGGCCGACCTCCGAGAAGCCGACTTGTTCCGGGCCGACCTTCAGGAAGCTGACCTGTTCCGGGCCGACCTCCGGGGCGCATTCCTGATGCAAGCCAACATGCAGGGGGTATACCTGTTGGCTGTAAGAATAGATGCGCAAACCGATCTGGGGGACATACACTGGGGGCATAAATACATCAACGAATGGGAACGAATCAAGTTTTACCAGAATGCCCGGGCTAGCTACCGGCAGCTCAACACCTGGTACAAGAACCACGGGCACTCGGACATTGCCGGAGAGTTCCTCTACCGGGAGTGGGTCTGCAAACGCTTGGAAGCCCAGGAGCACTTGGCTAACGGGTTAAGCTGGCGCCACCCTTGGCATACTTTGCGGGCCCTTAAATGGCAGTGGTGGCGCACCATGATACTGTTCCTCTTGATTGCCGCCCACGAGTTGCTTTTCGGCTACGGGGAACGTCCCCTTCGGATAGTGTTTGCCGCTGCCTTTGTCGTCCTGGGATTCGCTCTGATTTTCCTCCTCTATCCTCTCGCGGACCTCTTCGCAGCTAGTGGAAGCGAGTTTCTGTCTCGCTTGTGGCATTCCTTTTACTTTTCCCTGGTGTCTTTCACCACCCTGGGTTATGGCGGATGGATTGATTATCCCGACAACTGGACTCGCTATTTGGGAGGCCTGGAGTCCTTTATCGGCTTGTTCATCACAGCCATGTTTCTGGTGACTTTTACCCGTAAATGGACGAGGTAATGTCAGGCCTGGGAAAGATTTAGAGCCCGTGCGGAGCGGCCAGGAGCGCAGCTGCGACGGGGGTCTGCGTTCACCTAACGCGAGAATCGAAAAGCCCCGCCCTGCCAGGTCTCTGGGAACGGGCGGTTCTAGTCCTTGAAGGGAGCGGTCTCGCGCCAGCTCAGGTAGTCCCCGATGCCAGCCGTGAGGTCGAAGCCGGGGGCAAAGCCCAGGTCATCCCGGAGCCGGGTCACGTCCAGGACTCCACGCGCAGACCCAGGCCGCAGAATCTCGAACTCTTTGGTGGGGTCGTCCACCACCCGCAGGGAAGGGCGTAGCTCAAGCAGCGAGTCAATGACGTCCCCCAGAGTCACCCAGGGCCCTGCCGAGACGTTGTACACGTCGTAGGATGGGGACGGGGCGTCCAGGACGGCGCGGATTCCCGCGGCAGTGTCGGCCACATAGGTGTAGTCCCGGCCCACGCTGCGGTCGCCCACCAGGACAGGCTCGCCCCGTACCACGTTGCTCGTCCACTCGTAGAGGGCGGACATGACGGCCCGGTGCCCCGTGACCCGCTCCATGGGACCATAGGGCGAGCTCAAGCGCACGCTCACCGTCGGGAAGCCGTGCAACTCCCCATACCTGCGCGTCAGGAGCTCGCTG
The DNA here is from genome assembly GCA_965197405.1 of Dehalococcoidia bacterium. Taxonomy (GTDB): domain Bacteria; phylum Chloroflexota; class Dehalococcoidia; order Lucifugimonadales; family JAGWBF01. The sequence goes on from OZ240206.1 coordinate 1,686,384, forward strand.
GCGTACTTGGTGGAGGCGTAGAGGCTGCGAGGGTAGAGGGCTGCATCCTCGGCCAGCGCCTGGTCCTCGCGGCCCTCGCCGTAGACGGCCCCGGAGCTGACGTACAGGAACCGCTCCAGGGACAGCCCGCAAGCCAGGTCCAGGAGGTTAGCCGTCCCCGATACGTTGACGTCAACTATGGCGCGGCTCCGGTCCCTTTCGATGTCGGAGCGTATGCCCGTGTACACGGCGGCGTGCACTATCTTGGTGATGCCGCGCCCTGCCGCTGCCCGCTCCAGGTCAGCCTTGTTGAGCATATCTCCCTGGATGAAGGTCACTCGCTCAGACCAGGGGCCTATGTATTTTCGGGCCAGGGCATCGGCCCCCACCAGGTCGAAGCAGACCACGTCGTGGCCCTGCTGGGCCAGGGTCCTGACGATGTTGCTGCCGACGAAGCCCGTGCCGCCGGTGACTAGAGTTGCCATAGGGTCTCCCTTCCCGGACGATGGGCCGCCATTCTTGCATATGATGGCGGTCTATCCCCGCGTGTGCGGGGGAACCGACTACTTCCAGGCGTCGTCCGTTGGAAAGATGGGTCTATCCCCGCGTGTGCGGGGGAACTGGCTACTTCCAGGCGTCGTCCGTCGGGAAGACGGTGCTGGCCCAGCGGACCTCCGTGGGCGCGGCGAACCAGTCCTTCACCGTCTCGCGCCAGCGTATCAGGTGAGGTGTCTGGGTGTGGGCTTCAAAGGCGGCCCGGTCCCGGTACACCTCGTACAGGTATATCTTGTTGGTGTCGCTCTCGTCCTGAAGCACGTCGAAGCGCAGGCATCCCGGCTCATCCCGGACCGAGCTGCGAGCGTCATCCAGCATGGCCTCTATAAATTCGTCGCGGTGCTCAGGCTGTATCTGAATGGTCGCCACCAGAGCGTACATGCTGCCTCCTTTTATCTTAATCCGGCGCCGCAGTGGGGCCAACGCACCCGTTGCCCGGCTATACCCTCACGAAGGAAATCATGACTCCCGATAGCACTCGGGTGAAGGCCATGACGAGAAACACCACCAACCAAGGGCTGCCCGTCATGTCCAGCACCACGCCGAACACAATCGCCTGCAGGCCGGCGTAGAAGTAGCCGTGGGCCTCCAGCAACCCGGAGGACGTGCCGGCCATACGGCGGCCGGCTATGTCAACCGCCAGCGCGCTCAGAGGGGACAGGCTCATAGCAAAGCCACCTACCAGCAACAGGGCAGCAGCCAAGTACAGGTCCGTCGCAGGAGTCAAGGCTATGACCACCAGGGCCAGGGCGCTGACACCGCAGGACACCACCACCATGGGCCATCGTGCGCTGTGCAGCAGCTTGTCCGAGATGACGCCGCCGACTACCGGGGCCAGGAGGTATCCCACAGGCAGCGCCATGGTCACCAGGACCATAGAGCTGATGTCCAGCCCAGCCTCCTGGACATAGTATATAGGCACCCAGGTGGTGAGTCCATAGCGCACCACGTTCTCCAGGCCCTTGACGTGGCAAGCTATCTGGAACCGGGGATTGGACAGCAGCAGCTTGTAGGGGCCAAGACCCTTCAGGCGTTGGCTATCCAGCGCCTCGGCGCTGGCCGACACGTCGTCCTCCTCGACGTACTCCGGCAGGCCCACGTCCGAGGGTCGGTCGCGGGTCGCGAAATAAAATGCGATGCCCAGGACCGTAATGATAAGGGGAGGATAGCGGAAGGCGGCGCGCCAGCCGAACTCGTCCACGACCCAGCCGGTGACCAGCCACATCAGCAGCATGGCCCCCCCGGCGAACATCATGACGATGCCTATAGCCTTGCCCCGGTCCCTCCTGGGCCACCATTGGGATATGAGGCTAATCGCAGGGCTCCAGCAGGCGGCGTTGACGAACCCGTTGATGCCCCAGGGGATGGCGAGGGTCAGGGTGGATGTCCCGAAGCTGGTGGCCCAGTTGAGGGCGGTTGTGAGGCAGGCCCCTATCAGCACCCACAGTCGCAGGCCATAGGCCTCTCCCAACCGCCCGTGGACCGGGGCGCCCAGGCCGAATCCCCACAGGAGAAGGGCCGTTATTATGGCGATGTCCAGGTGGCTGAGGGCTAGCTCTTCCTTGACCAGGGGCGCGGCAGGCCAGAAGTTGAAACGGCCCAGGTAGAGGAACAGGTAAAAGACGGCAAAGGCCAGCAGCACCTTCCATTTCCATCGGTGGTAGAGGGGCGGCAACTGGTCGTAGGAAAGAGCGGGTCGGGGCGGCGTCTTGCCCGTCTCCATGCGGCTTACCCTTCAGGGGAAGTTATCAGCCGTCTTTAGCCATCTTTGGCGGCTACCTTTTCCAGGTACTGGTTGGCTCCGCGAGCGACCCAGGGCTGCCAGTTCGTCAGAAAGAACCTCGCGCCCTTGTCAATGTAGCTTTCCACAGTATCGTCGCTCACCAGTGCTCCGGCCACCTTGCCCGCGCTCACAATCTGGGCTATGCACCTGTCAACCACCGCGAGCACTTCCGGATGGTTCATCTGCCCCGTGTAGCCCATCGTTTGTCCCAGGTCGCCGGGGGCCAGAAAGTAAACGTCTATATTGTCAACGGAAAGTATATCCTGAAGGTTGTTGACGGCTTCCATCTCCTCTATGAGCACCACCATCAGGGACTCTTCATTGGCCTTCCGGAAATACTCGCTAACGCCATAGGACTGGCGGCCCATGCCTATGCCCCGGTAGCCTATGGGTCCGTACTTGGCGGACCTGGCAGCCTGCTCTGCCGCCGCTTTGCTGCTGACGTGGGGCACGACTATGCCCGTAGCTCCGACATCCAGGGTGCGGGTAATCAGCGAGGGGTCGTTGCTATTTACACGGCATACCGGCGTCATTCCCCACAGGTCGCAGGCCCTGGACATATGCGCCACGTGTTCCCAGCCAATGGGGCCGTGCTCCGTCTCAATCCACATGCCGTCGAAGCCGAACTGTCCCATGTAGTCTATGACCTCAGCGTCGTTGAGGCCCCCGACGACGGTGGCGCACTTGCCCTCTCGGAGCTTCTTCTTGACCCTGTTCTCCCTCATCTCCGCCATCTTACACCTCCGCAGCGATTTATTGAGGCTGGAGGATATGTGACAGGCTATCACCTGGATCAGTACATAGTCAAGATAGCCGTCCGCTATCGGGAAAGGCCCTCAGAGCTATTCGATTCTCGACGTTAGGTGCGTATATCTGCCTGCCTCTATCTAGCCTATGGGCTGCCCGTACTCCTCTTTCAGGACGCGCTTCAGGACCTTGCCAAGGGGGTTGCGGGGTAGCTCGTCCACAAATACCACCGATTCGGGCCTCTTGAAGCTGGCAAGGCGCTGGTGGCAGTGCTCTATAAGCTCCTCCTGGCTCACCTGCTGATCCCTAAGCACCACCACCGCCCTCACCCTCTCACCCCAGTCCACGTCAGGACAGCCTATGACCGCCGCATCTTCCACCCTGGGGTGGGACATAAGCACCCGCTCCACCTCCTCGGGGGAAATCATCTCCCCCCCGCGCTTGATGAAGTCCTTGGCGCGCCCTCCCAGGTATATATACCCGTCCTCGTCCTGGTAGCCCAGGTCGCCGGTGTAGAGCCACCCGTCCTTGATGGCGCTTCCGGTGGCTTCCTCCTCCTTCCAGTAGCCCTTCATAATCCGGGGGCCGCTGGCGACTATCTCACCCGTCTCGCCCACAGGCACAGGTGCCCCGTCTTCATCCACTATGCTGACCTCAACGTCGTCCAGGGGCCTGCCGATGGAGGTGAGCCGCTTCAGCTTTCTCTCCACCTCCTCGGCGGAGCCTTCAAGCACATGGTCCTCGGGGGGAAGCATGGTTATGGTGGAGGCCGTCTCCGTCTGCCCGAAGGCGTTGATAAAGCGGGCGCCGGGGAACTCCTGTATGGCCCGCCGGATGACCTCCAGCGGCATGGGAGCAGCCCCATAGGTTATCACCTCCAGGCTGGACAAATCGTAGTCGTGGAACGTGGGAGAGTCCATAAGCTGCTTCAGCATGGTGGGCACCATCATGGCCCGGTTGGCCCTCTCCCGCTGGGCGAGACCCAACCACTCCAGAGGCTCGAACTGTCGCATGATGAGGAGGGTGCGGCCTCCATATACGGCGGCCATGACCGACTGCATCCCGGCGATGTGGTAAAGGGGCACGGACAGAAGGTTCTTCTCCTGGAAGTCCGGGTCCGGGGGAGTGACGTTGGCGAGCAGGTAGGAGGTGAAGCTCTGGTGAGTGAGCATAACGCCCTTGGGCAAGCCCGTGGTGCCTGCCGTGTACATCAATATGGTGGTGTCCTCATCGTCCCCTTCAGGGAAATGCACCTCATCGGGCGGGGAGGACTCTATCAGGTCCTCGTAGAAAAGCCATTCGCCCCCAACCCTCTCCTCAAGGGAGACCAGGTAGTTGGAAGGGATGACCCGGTCTTTTACCGAGTTGACTATGTCCACGTACCTTCCGCCCACGAAGAGCACGGTAGGCTCGGCGCTGTTGAGCATCTCGGTCAGCTCGTCCGCCCTGGCCCTGAAGTTCAGCGGCACGAAGATAGCATCCAGCCTGGCGGCGGCGAAATAGGCCTCTACCATCTGGTTGCAGTTCACCTGCATGGCAGCCACCCTGTCTCCCCGGCCAACACCCAAGTCCGACAGGGCATTGGTCAGTCGGTTGACTCTTTCCTGAAGCGCCTCATAGGTGAGGCGTTCATCCTCGAAGACCATCGCCGTTCTGTCGGGCACAATAGCACAGGCGATGGTGAGAAAGTCGGTGGTGTTCATAGCGCTGCCTCCACTCCAGCCTTGCTCGTCATAATCATCATAGTTGGGCCGGACCTGCCCTCATTTACTCTCAATGCCCATACTTCCTCAGGGCCAGGCGCGATTCCAGGGCCAGCGCCCCCTCAAGGGGTAGCTCTGCGCCCCGCCGGACCGCCTCCTTGGTTGCCCTTAGCGTCTCCTGGTCCAATGACAGGAGGCGCCGGGCTATGGAGCTCGCCTCCGGGTCCAGACGGTCCCTCCCGACCACTCTGCTTACGAGTCCCATCTCCAGCGCTTCCGAAGCGCCGAACCTTCGCCGGGTAAGGAGCACATCCAGCGCCCCCGGTATGCCCAGGGACCGGGGAAGGGTCTGCGTACCCCCGGCTGCGGGTATCATGCCAAGGGAGACCTCGGGCATTCCGAAGACGGCGTCCTCGGCAGCGATGCGAATGTCGCAGAGGAGGGCTATTTCCACGCCGGAGCCCAGGCAATAGCCGTGTATAGCGGCGATGAGGGGCTTGGATATGCTCAGGAAAGCCCCCCAAACATCTCGCTCCCACCTCACCGCCCTGGCAATCGTTAGCGATGGCGCGGTGCCGAACTCCGTGAGGTCCGCCCCGGCGCAAAAGCCCCGTCCCTCTCCTCGGAAGACGGCCACCTTCACGTCCCGGTCTTCTCTCACCGCCCCGAGGACCTGCCAGAGCTCGTCGCGCATTTCGATGTTGTAAGCGTTGAGCGCTCCGGGCCGGTCCAGGGATACGTAGGCTATCCCGCCGGTCTTGCGATATATGATGGTATGAAATCCGGCCATCCCGCACCCCTCAAATACCGGGACCAGTGCTCATTCTACCCTCATTCTCCCCTGAACTCCGGCTTTCTTTTTTCCAGGAAGGAGCGCAGGCCCTCGGCCCGGTCTGCGGTGCTCTGGAGAATTACGTTGAGGTCCGCTTCCAGCCGCATACCCTGCTCCAGGGTCATGTCCATCCCCTTGAGCACCGTCTCCTTGGCGTACCGGGCCGCGATGGGCGCCCCGGACGCTACCTCCAGGGCCACCTTTTCCGCCGCGCTCAGGAGTCCCCCGGGCGCCGCTACCATATTCACCAGGCCCGCCCTGAGCGCCTCCTCAGCCTCCATCAGTCTTGAGGTGAGGAGCATTTCCAGGGCGACGGCCCTTCCCGCCAGCCTTGGCAGCCTTTGGGTGCCCCCGTCCCAGGGCATCACGCCCCTGGAGAGGTCGGTAAACCCCAGCCTGGCGCCCTCGACGGCGATGCGCAGGTCACAGGCCAGCGCCAGCTCCAGCCCGTGGTCTATCGCGTCGCCGTTTATGGCGGCGATAACGGGTATCTCCACCCCCGCAAGGGCCGATGCAGCGCGATGAAGCTCCAGCCATTCCGACGGGGCATATGGTTGGCTCTGATTTTCGGAGAGGGCTAGTGGGTCCCGTCCCGACGAGAAGACCTCGCCCCTGCCCGTGACTATGGCTACGCAAGCGCGCTCTTCTTCCCGTATGCGCTGGCACACGTCCCGTATCTCGCCAGCCATAGCGAGGTCCACACGATTGGAAGCGCGGGGCCTGTCCAGAGTTACGGATACTATGGGGGGTCTGACATCGTATACCAGCGTCCTGTACTCCAAGGCGGTCATCCCCCACAAGCATCTCGTTGACCGGGCCATCACGCCGGAATCGCCCTTATGGTAAAGCCGAAGGCACCCCTTGACAAGGGCTTGGGCGTATTTTACCATAGGGAATGTTCTGGCAGTCCTGATGGTGGAGTGCTAAATCGTAAGCCAAAATACAGACTGAGGAGGTAGAGGTGGCGAAATTCGCGCCGCTAGGAGAAAGGGTGGTAGTCAAACCCATCCAGCAAGAGGAGATAAAGACTACATCGGGAATCATCCTGCCCGATACGGCCAGGGAGAAGCCCCAGGAGGGGGAAATCGTGGCAGTAGGCCCCGGCAGGTCCACCGATGACGGGAAGGGCCGGGTCCCGATGGATGTCAAGGCAGGGGATAGAGTCATCTACTCCAAGTTCGCAGGGACGGAATACAAGGACGGCGACGACGAGTACCTCATCCTGAGAGAAAGCGATATTCTAGCCAAAATTTCTACCTAGAAGAGAGGAGGAGAAGAGAAATGGCAGGTAAACAGCTTACTTATTCGGAAGATGCGCGCAAGTCCCTCAAGACGGGCATAGACACCCTGGCCGACGCGGTAAAAATCACCCTGGGTCCCAAGGGCAGGAACGTAATCCTGGACAAGAAGTTCGGCCCTCCCCAGGTGTGCAGCGACGGCGTCACCATAGCCAAGGAGATTGAGCTACCCGACGCCTTCGAGAACATGGGCGCCCAGCTGTTGAAGGAGACGGCCAGCAAGACCAACGACGCGGCCGGCGACGGCACGACCACCTCGGTGGTGCTGGCCCAGTCCATCATCAGCGACGGGTTCAAGAACGTGGCCGCCGGGGCCAACCCCATGGCCATCAAGCGGGGCATAGACAAGGCCGTGAGTGCGGTGGTGGAAGAGCTGAAGGGCATGTCCACGTCGGTGGAGAGCAGGGACCAGATTGCCCAGGTAGCGGCGCTGTCGGCCCACGAGGACGACATCGGCCAGACGATAGCCGATGCGATGGAGAAGGTGGGCAAGGACGGGGTCATAACGGTGGAGGAGTCCAAGGGCCTGAGCGACGAGACGGAATATGTGGAGGGGATGCAGGTAGACCGGGGCTATATCTCCCCCTACTTCATCACCAACGCCGACCGGATGGAGACGGTCCTGGAGGACCCCTACATCATAATCACCGACAAGAAGATTTCCGCTGTATCCGACATGGTGCCTCTCCTCGAGAAGCTGCTCCAGCTGGGGAGAAAGAACGTGGTGGTTATAGCCGAGGACGTGGAGGGGGAGGCGCTGGCCACGCTGGTGGTGAACAAGCTGCGCGGGACCCTGAACGTTCTGGCGGTCAAGGCCCCCGGCTTCGGCGACCGGCGCAAGGCCATGATGGAAGACATCGCGATCATCACCGGTGCCACGGTCGTCACCGAGGAGACGGGTCGCAAGCTGGACTCTGCCACCGTCGCCGACATGGGCCAGGCGCGCAGGATTACGGCAACGAAGGATGAGTGCACCATAGTTGAGGGCAAAGGCTCGGAGGAAGCAATCAAGGGACGGATATCCCAGATAAAGGCCCAGATAGAGGACACTACCTCCGAGTTCGACCGGGAGAAGCTACAGGAGCGGATGGCGAAGCTGTCCGGCGGCGTGGCCGTGGTGAAGGTAGGAGCGGCCACCGAGGTGGAGCTGAAGGAGCGCAAGGCCAGGGTGGAGGACGCCCTCTCCGCGACCAGGGCGGCCGTGGAAGAAGGGATAGTCCCCGGCGGCGGCGTGGCCCTGGTGAGGGCGCAGCGCGGGCTGGCCAGCCTGAAACTGTCGGGCGATGAGGCGGTAGGTGTGAACATCGTCAGAAAGTCTCTGGAAGCGCCCCTGCGTCTGATAGTGCAGAATGCGGACCAGGAGGGTTCCGTGGTGCTGGAGGCGGTGAGGCAGCACGAGGACGACTACGGCTACGATGCTGAGATAGGGGAGTACGCCCATATGCTGGAGCAGGGGATTGTTGACCCTGTGAAGGTGACGAGGTCTGCCCTTCAGAACGCGGCCAGCGTAGCAGCGATGGTGCTGACCACCGAGTCCATGATCACTGAGATACCCGAGAAGGCTGGGGCGGCGGCGGGACCCCCCATGCCGCCCATGGACTACTAGAGTCCCCATACCCCGCTCAACCCCAATGCCCAAAGCCAAGGCCCCGATGCGAGTTCGCCTGCATCGGGGCCTTTCTTTTAGAGGGTGTCCTCCTCTCCCTCTACGGGAGAGGATTGAGGCGAGGGTGAAGGGTAATCGTATCTTACGGATGACGTATAAGGTTAAGCGGCCCCCTCGGCGTCATTCCGAATGGAGCGCAGCGAAGTGAGGAATCTAAAATAGGTGACTAACAAAACCCGGAATCAAGGCGATACAGGCCAGAACAACAGCGCGGTCAGCCAGGATTTTAGACCCCTCGCTCCGCTCGGGGTGACAATTGGAAGGCCCTAGCCCTTCGCGCGTGTGTTAGAATAGCCTGAAATCGGCGGAGAAATAGCGATGATTCCTCTCAAGCTGACCTTGAGAAACTTCCTGTGCTACGGGGACAACGTGCCTACACTGGACCTGGACGGCATCCACGTGGCCTGCCTCTGCGGCCAGAACGGACACGGGAAGTCGGCCCTGCTGGACGCCATAACCTGGGCCCTCTGGGGCAAGGCTCGCGGCAGGAGCCAGGACGAGCTTATCCGCTACGGCTATGACGAGATGCTGGTGGATCTGGAGTTTATGGCCCAGGACACACACTACAGGGTGACACGGAGACACTCCAGCAGCGGCACCTCCCGCAGGCGCCAGTCCGCCACCGACCTACAGCTTCAGGTACACACCGGAGCCGACTTCCATCCCATCACCGGCAACTCCGTGCGGGAGACCCAGGCAAAGGTGGACCAGGTCACCGGCATGGACTACGACACCTTCATCAACAGCGCTTTTCTCCTCCAGGGACGCGCCGACGAGTTCACCAACAAGACCCCCGGCGAGCGCAAGGAGGTCCTGGCAAAAGTCCTTGGCCTCGGCTTCTACGACCAGCTACAGGACCGGGCAAAGGAGCGCGCCGACGAGAAGAGGGGCGCAGCCTCCAGCACGGAAAATGACCTGGAGCGTATGCGCCGCGAGCTATCCCGCGCGGACGGCTACCAGACCGAGCTTGAGGCCGTCACCGGCGAGCTTGAGAAGGTCGGCGCCCAGATAGAGACGGGAAAGCAGTCCGTGGATGCCCTGAAGAAGCTGGTGGAAGACCTGAGACGCAAGCGTGGGGAGCTTGAGGAGATAGCCAAGCGCATCCCCCAGGTCGAAGGGGATATTTCCTATTTCCATAGGGAAATCGCCGACCGCCAGGGCCGTATCGCAGACTACCAGGCCTTGATTCCGGAGAAGGACGCTATCGAAGCCGGGGTCGCCCGGCTTCACCAGGCCCGCGACCGCTACGAGGAGCTTAACCGCTCCCGCGAGTCCTTCGACCGGCTGGTGAAGCGCAGGTCCGACCTTGAAAATGCCGTTGGCAGCGCGAAGGCGCGGCTGGAGGAACAGGTCAGCCATCTAAAGAGGCGCATCGAGGTTGAGCTTGGCCCTAGGGCCGGCGCCGCTTCCTCCATCACCGGCAAGCTGGATGAATCCAGGACCCGACTTGAAGAGCTGGCAAAGGATGAGGGGGACATAGCAGGCAGACGCCAGCGCCTCCAGGACCTGGCCGCTCAGACAGGAGAACTCAAGGCAATAGGCCTACAGCTCGAGGCTGAGGGCGCGGAGATTCGCTCCAAGCTCGACATGGTGCAGGGTTCCCAAGAGGGAGTACACTGTCCCCTGTGTGACAGCGAACTGGGTTCCCAGGGATACCAGCGCCTGCTGGACAGCTACGATTCCCAGATAACTGAGAAACGCCACCGCTACCGGGACAATCAGAGCGTCCTTAAAGACACCGAAAAGGAGTCCCTGGGCCTGGACAAAGAGCTTCCCCGGCTCGAGGCTGCGTTGCGCGCCGACCAGCGAAAGGCCCAGTCCAACGTCGCCGTCCTCGAGAGCCAGCTCGAGGACTCCCACAATGCGGTGGAGCAGATGGAGCAGGCCAGCCGGGACCTGGCCCAGGGAAAGCGGGCGCTGGAGCAGGAGCTATACGCGACCCAGGAGCGGGAGGAACTTGCAGAGTTGGACGGGCAGGTCGGCGCTTTGGGCTACGACCAGGCCACCCACCGCCGTCTCTATGACGAAATGCAGGAGCTACAGCCCTTCGAGGAGCGCGACAAGCGCCTCGCGGAGGCGGTGGCCAGTCTGCCCCAGGAGTTGGAGTCCCTGGCCCGGTCCCAGGATATGTACCAGCACCGCCAGGAGGACCTTCTGACCTCCAGGGCCAGGCAGCGAGAAATAGAGGCGGAGGCCTCGGAGCTTCCAGGGTGGGAGGACAAGCTGAGGTGGGCCGAGACGGCTTACCGGGAGCTTGAGAGCAGGCACACAGGGCTGTTCCGGCGACAGGTGGAGCTGGAGGGTGAGCTGAAGAAGCTGGAGACCCTGGAGGCAGACATAGGTGGCAAGGAGAAACTCCTCAAGACGCTTCGAGAGGAGCAGGGCATCTACCAGGAGCTGGTGGAAGCCTTCGGCAGGCGGGGGGTACAGGCCATGCTCATAGAAACGGTCCTGCCCCGCATCGAGGAGGAGGCCACTGCTCTACTGGGACGGATGACCGACAACCGTATGCACCTCAAGCTGGAGTCCCAACGGGAGCGCAAGAGCAGGAAGGGCGAGCCTATAGAGACGCTGGAAATAAAAATCAGCGACGAGATGGGCCCCAGAAGCTACGAGCTGTTCAGTGGCGGCGAGGCCTTTCGCATAAACCTGGCCCTGAGAATCGCTCTGTCGAAGGTGCTGGCCCATCGCAGGGGCGCTCCGCTTCCCACCCTCTTCATAGACGAGGGCTTCGGCACCCAGGATGCGGCCGGACGGGAGAGGATACTGGACGTAATCAGGGCCATAGAGGATGACTTCCAGAGAATCATCGTCATAACCCACCTGGACGAGCTGAAGGAGGTCTTCCCGGCCCGCATCGAGGTGCAGAAGGAAGAGGCAGGCTCCACTTTCTGGATAAGCTACGCTTGATAAGCCGGGTAAGCCCTAAAGCTCGATCTCCTTCAAGTCCGGCGCTATGATAAGCGCGGCCCCCGTGATCTCCTGCACCTCCCCTGGCGTCCAGCCCGGCGCTACCTCTTTGAGCGCCAGGCCTTCCCAGGTGACCTCAATCACCGCTATGTCGGTGACGATGAGGCTGACGCAACCTACCCCCGTGGGCGGATAGGAGCACTCCTTGACTATCTTGGGCCTGTTGTTGCGGTCCATGTGCTCTGTGGCCACGATGATGCGCCTGGCCCCCGTCGCCAAGTCCATAGCGCCGCCGATGTTGCCCACGCCCCGCTCCGGCAGCATCCAGTTTGCCAGGTCGCCCTTCTCCGACACTTGCATCGCGCCCAGCACCGTCACGTCAACGTGCCCGCCCCGGATCATGGCGAAGGCATCGGCGGAGCTGCAGAAGGCCATTCCGGGCACCACCTTCAGGAACTGGCCTCCGGCGTTGATGAGGTCTATGTCCTCCTCACCCTCATCGGCCAGAGGTCCGCAGTTGATCACCCCGCTCTCACTATGATATATCAGCGTCCGCCCCTCCGGGACGTAGTTAGACACCAGGGTCGGTATGCCAATGCCCAGGTTGACACAGGCCCCGTCGGGTAGCTCCTTGGCCACCCGCATGGCGATGACATCCCTGGTCAGGCGCTCTTTGTCCATGTCACCTCCGACATCCGCAGGGTCTTTCAATTGTCACCCCGAGCGGAGCGAGGGGTCTAGAGTCCTGGCTGACCGCGCTGTTGTCGAGGTCGGTGCTGCCTTGATTACGGTTTTTGTCAGGCTCCATTTTAGGTTCCTCACTCCGCTTCGACGCGCTCGGAATGACATGATGTGCGGGACGACGGAGAGGAAACTCAACCACCTGAATAGGAACATTACCGACATCCGCTCGTAGACTGGACCGGGCACCTATAATATAATGGCATGAGAGACAGAGAATAGGAAACACGACGGCTGAATGATAGGCATGATGAACGGAAGAAGTCAAGATATAGATGCCACCGACCAGTGGGCGCGAAGATTCCCGGTCCTGGCCAGGCTGAAGGGGCTAGCAAACGGGGTCAACCCCAGGTGGGGCACGAAAACGGTCGTGGTATCCAACAGGACCGGGAACATCGTAAGGCTGGAGAATAGGGCCAAGAGGGGGACCGCGAAGTAAGTGTCCCGTCTCAGCGACCCTGGCATTCGCGGTTACCCCTTCGAGTTCAAAGCAGCCTTCTGGATGGTGGCTGCCTTTACCATCGTTTCCTTCGTCCTGTGGCTTGCGCTCCCCGGCGAGCACAGGGCAGTCCCGATGCTGGAGCGTATCTGGCCGCCCCTTCTGACGGGTTTTGCAGGCCTGGTGTTCGGCAAACTCTCGTGACGTGCGCCCTGGCCAATTATGAGTCCAGCCCAGGCCCGGTAATCACCCAACCCTACTCTACCGGCTCGTAGGGAAAGAAGCCGGGGGGACGGCGCACGATTCGCTGAACGAAGACTCCGGGCGTGACGATGGCATCGGGGTCAAGCTGGCCCGCCTCCACTATCTCGTCCACCTCCACTATAGTAACCGCGGCCGCCGGGGCCATCACAGAGTTGAAGTTGCGGGACGTGCCCTTATACACCAGGTTCCCTATCCTGTCGGCCCTGTGGGCGCGTATCAGGGCGTAGTCCCCCCTGATGCCATACTCCAGCACATGCTCTCTCCCATTGATCACGCGGGTCTGCTTCCCCTCACCGATCAGGGTGCCCACCCCGGTCGGGGTATAGAAGGCGGCAATGCCGTACCCACCCGCCCTGATGCGCTCCGCCAGCGTACCCTGGGGCACTAGCTCCAGCTCGGCCTCGCCCCGCCGGTAGGCAAGCTCGAAGGAGCTGGGACGAGACGGGGACGGCGAGACCGGGAAGGATGCTATCGCCTTCCTTATCTGGCCGCTGTCCACCAGGAGGCTATGGTCTACGGCGAGGAAGCCCGGTGGAGTGCCAAAGCTGGACACCCTGGCTATGCCCGCCGTATTGCTCACTATGGTCAAGTCCTTTGCTCCCCGGTCTCTCAGGGCCAGGATCAGGTATTGGGCCATCCCGCCCGGGCCGGCGAAGCCGTCCATCAATATCACCGCGCCGTCGGGTATGTCGGCCACGGCTTCGGCGGCATTGTCATAGATTTTATTCACCGCCCTTCCTCGCAGCTGTGAGAAGTCCATCTCCTTCAGGTCGGGAGCCGCTGCGAGGTTGGCCGCCGTTATGTCCTGCACCTCCTCCACCGTCCAGCCGGGCGCTATCTCCGTGAGGAGCAGACCTTCCCTGGCGACCTGTATCACGGCGACGTCGGTAATAATTAGGTTGACGCACCCCAGCCCGGCGGTGGGATAGCCGGGGTCCTTTACGATCCTGGGAGCGCCCTCTTGCGTGGTATGCTCCATCATGGCGATTAGCCGTCTCGCGCCGTTAGCGACGTCAACAGACCCCGCAGTCCCGCCAGGCCAACGCGCCGAAGCAGTCCGGTCAACCAGGTCGCCCCGGTCCGAGACCTGGAGCGCCTCCACGACGGCCACGTCCACATAGCCGCCCCTGACCAGCCCGAAGGAGTCGGCCTGGTCAACTATGGAGCCTCCTCGGAGAAGGCCAATGGACTCACCGCCGGCATCCACCAGGTCAGGGTCCTGCGCCCCTTGTCGAGGCCTGGGGGCATAGCCCACCACTCCGTTTTCGGAATGGAATATCACGCCCCGGTCCGTGGGCACGTATCCCGATACCATCCCCGGCAGCCCGGCACCCAGGCTGACCACCTGGCCCGATTTGAACTCCGCCGCCACCCGGAGGGCCAGCAGCTCGCGGCTAATCCCTTCTTTCATAGAGCTTCCCTGCCTGGTGAGGACTCCCCTCCAACGGCTACGATCCTGTCCACGTATATTCCAGGGGTTATGACAAGCTCCGGGTCCAGCCCCCCGGGCTGCACGATTTCGTCCACCTGGGCTATGGTCACATCGGCAGCCATAGCCATTATGGGGTTCCAGTTGCGCTGGGAGCGCCTGTACACCAGGTTGCCCAGGGTATCGGCCGCGTGGGCGCAAAGCAGGGCGAAGTCGGCCTTGAGGGGCGTCTCCAGTATGTACTCTTCGCCGTTGATTACCTGCTTCTCCTTCCCTTCATCGAAGGCCGTACCCCCGTTTCTGAGGAGAAGCAGTCCGCCAAGCCCGGCTCCCCCGGCCCGTATCCTCTCCGCCAGAGTCCCCGGGGGCACGACTTCGACTTCCAAACGTCCCTCCTGCCACAGTTCCAGGGCAGGCCCTTGCAAGTCGGGATATATGGGGTTGCTCGTGATGACCTTTTTCACCTGACCGTTGGCTACCAGCCTGGCTACGTCATACAGGTCGGCGTCGCCGCCGTACCAGGGGCCGCTGATGCAGGTGAGGCTGCCAGCGCCCCTGCTCAGGAGGGACTTCACCAGACTCTGAGGGGTCCCCGGTGCGGCGTACCCCGCCACCATAATCACAGCGCCATCGGGTATATCCGCCACGGCCTCGTCGGCGCTGGAGAACACCTTGTTGGGGGGCACTTCACAACCTCCCGATTTTTAATGGCATTCTAACAGGTATCGAGGCTTGGGTGAAGCGCGAGGGTGGGAACAATAGGCGTGCTGCTATCCAAGCGTTTTTAGATTCCTCGCTACGCTCGGAATGACACGCGGCGGGGGCCTGTATTTACCTGGCGTGAGAATTGAAAGACCCTGGTGGGAACGATGAGGCCGAGCCGTAGCAAGGTTGTTTCGGCTATATTCCAAATGTTACTATTCGAGTGGCCGGACGTGCATCAGGGCAGGGCCGGAGAGCGACAATGATATAGGCGGCCCTTCGACGGACTCGGCATGTGCTTGTCGGACCATAAAAGCTACACAAAAGCTAAAGGAGGGACGAGATGCCATCTTACGGGTACGACCATATCCACCTGAGAAGCCCGGACCCGATGAAGGCGGCCCAGTTCTATCAGCGTATGTTCGACGCCAGGATAATCGAGACCCCTCAGCCCTCGGGGCCGAGCAGGATAGACGTGGACATCAACGGGCTAATGGTCTTCATAGCCGGCGCGCTCCCCTCCGGAGAAGAGGTACAGGGGCTGAGGAACCCGCACTATGGGCTGGACCATTTTGGACTCAGGGTCGAGAATCTGGATGAGGCGGTATCGGACCTGAAGTCCAGGGGTGCTGAATTTGCCGTGGAGCCGCGAACGCTGCCCAGCGGGGTCAAGATCGCCTTCGTCAGAGGCCCCGACGACGTTCGAGTAGAGGTGGTGGAGCGGCCCGCCTAGTCCCGGCGCGCCACCCACGTTCAGGTAGGAGACCCTTCGCTATCGCTCAGGCCTGCCTGCACCAGGCAATGAAACGACCGCTTACCTCGTATCGTATAGTATTCCATAGCGGTCTCCCGTGATGTATAATGAACCAGTCCCTACATCAAAAGGTGCGCTGGCCTCGCCCTGAGCGCAGGGGATAGCCGCTTGGGGCAATACATCTCGCCCATTTAGATGCCAACCCTGCGTCCTGAACGGGCAAGCCAGCTTCAGCTTATGGAGTTCTGATTATGTCTAGGATCAAGCGAGTAGTCCTAGTCCAGCCTGAGTCGGTGGATGGTAACTTCGAGTACGTCGCCATACCCAGACAGGGAATGCTCTTCCTCTCAGCCGCCTTGAAGCAGTGGGATGGGCCATTCCTGTACGACACGGAGATATGGTTCGAGGACCGGAGCGGCAAATTAGACCCTGACTCCGACCTGGACGGGGTGGATATACTGATGGTGACCGGTCTCATCAACGAGACCCCAAGGGCATACGAAATCGGCAGGCAGGCCAAGCTCCACCACCCGGACCTGATAACGGTGGGCGGCGGCCCACAGATGAGTCCCCTCCCCGAGGAAGCTATCAGTGAGGGCAAGTTCGACGTGATAGTAAATCGGGAGGGGGAGGACATTATAGGCCAGCTATCGGACCTCCTCTTGACCTACAAGGGGGCCGACCCCTACAGATACCTTCGTAAGGTCCCAGGCATATCCTTTATGAGCGACGGGCATCTGGTTCAGACGCCAAGGATAGGCGTGATTGCCCCGGATTTCGTGGACCTGCCGGACTTCCGCGCCATACGGGACCTGACACCCCAGAGCCCGATGGCGGGCGGTGTGCTGGAAACAGTCCGCGGCTGTACCGAGAAGTGCACCTATTGTCAGGTCATACAGCAGTTCCTGGGGTACAGGCTGATCAAAAGAGAGACGGAGCTTAAACGCCTGCGCCAGATCCGTCAGCTGGCCGCGGACGGCCTCATACACACCTCCAGAGACGGCCGGTTCAGCGTCTTCATATCTGACGACCTTCACCCACCACCCCTGCGGGTCACCAAGTATCGAGATGAGCGCCTGGAAAGGCTGAAGGGATGGAAGGGCCACACCGACGATATGTACATGATATGCCAGAGCAGGTCGGAGATCGGGCAGGACCCGGAGTTGGCCGACGCCCTCTACAATGCCGGTATAAAGATGCTCTACATCGGTGTGGAATCCGACAACGCAGAGAACCTGAAGGTGGTCCGAAAGCGCCAGGAACCCGGCCAGGTTCACAGCGACCTGGTCCGCCTGAATGAAATGGGCTTCACGCTGGTCGCCATGACGATAATCGGCCTGCCCTATGACACCGAGGACGGCATCATGCAAATGGCCGATTGGATCACCAAAATCAGCAAGTACCAGACTGCCAATCTTCTGACCCCCTTGCCGGCCACATCCAACTGGACAGACCTCGTCCCCCTGGACGCCGATGGCAGCGTCCTGGCCCCGGGCGCGCTGCGGCCCTACGAGCTCTACACCGGGCGGCAGTTCGTCCACCTGGACGAGAGGTGGACCCTACAGGAGTCACGGGAGCTATTTGCCAGGTACGTGGACAGGCTCAATCCAATAGATACCCTCTACAAGCGCATATTCCGGCTGCTCCAGACGTCCCAGTTCAAAAACAGCACCACAGGCCGAGAGGTGAGCGGGGCTGTGTCTGCCCGGATCAATGAGTTCAGCGAAGTCCTGCGGACTCTCTCGGACTCATCCAAGGAGTTGCCCGAGGCGGTAGGCACTCGAATGCACGAGATGAGCGAAGTCCTGGGAAGGTACAGGCTCCAGCTGTCCACCACGGGCAAGGAGCTTCCCGATAGCATATCCACCCGCATAAACGAAGCCAGCGAGGCCCTGAGAAGATACCGGGGTCAGATAGGCAACACGGGCAGGGAGATAAGCGAAGCCATATCTACTCGCATAAATGAAGTAAATGAAGCGATGATTCTGCTATCCGATTTATCCAGAAAACCCGTATAGTGTCGAGTTAAGAAATACCAGGAAGAGTGCCACGGGTGAAAAGCCGAGTTTTTATCACCGGTATGGGTATGATAAGCCCCCTGGGACTGGATGTTGATAGTAGCTGGGAGGCCCTGATAGGCGGCGTATCCGGAGTGGACTACATCAGCGCCTTTGATCTCGACGGCTTCGAGACCAGGTTCGCCGCCGAGGTGAAAGGCTTCGACCCTACCGACCACATGGAGAAGAAGGAAGCGCGACGCATGGACCGTTTCGCGCAGTTCGCGGCCGTGGCCGCCGGCGAGGCCCTGGCCCAGGCGGAGCTAAAGCTGGAAGACATGGACCCCTACAGGGTGTCCGCCATTGTCGGCAGCGGCATAGGCGGCATAATCACCCTGTCCCAGCAATATGACGTGCTCAAGGAGAAGGGTCCTCGTCGAGTGACGCCCTTCCTCATACCCATGATGCTTGGCGACATGGCCTCCGCCCAGGTATCCATGATAACGGGCGCGATGGGGCCAAACTTCTGCCCCGTTTCCTCCTGTTCCAGCGGCGCCGACGCCATCGGGCACGCGTGGGACATGATTCGCCGGGACGAGGCGGATGTGGTCATCGCCGGAGGCAGTGAAGCCCCCATCTGTCCCATTGGCGTCGCGGGCTTCAATTCCCTGCGCGCCCTCTCCCGGCACAACGAGGAGCCGAAGAAGGCAAGCCGGCCCTTCGATGCCGAAAGGGACGGGTTCGTGATTGGTGAAGGGTCGGCCATTCTCGTTCTGGAAAGCCATGAAAGTATGGAGAAGAGGGGAGTCAGGCCCCTGGCCGAGTTGCTGGGGTATGCCGCCACCTCCGATGCCTACCACATCACGGAGCCTTGGCCGGACGGCCACAGCGCCGCAAAGGCCATGAAACTCGCCATCAAGAGGTCGGGAATAAAGCCCGAAGAGATAGAGTATATCAACGCTCACGGGACCTCGACTCCCCTGAATGACAAGCAGGAGACCCTGGCCATAAAGTCAGCCCTCGGAGAAGAGGCCCACCGCGTGCCCATAAGCTCCACCAAGTCCATGACCGGACATCTCCTGGGCGCCGGAGGCGCTCTGGAGGCGGCAGCGAGCGTCCTCGCCATACGCCACGAGGTCATCCCGCCCACCATTAACCTGGAGCATCCCGACCCCGACTGCGACCTGGACTACACGCCCTGCCATGCCCGCCCCCATGTGGTAAGGATTGCTATGAGCAACTCCTTCGGCTTCGGCGGGCATAACTCCGTCCTGGTGTTCATGGCCCCAGAGCGGGTGTAACAACCTCATGCAACCCATCCCTGTCATTCCCGCGCAAATACCCCTCGTCCAACCCCTGTAGGGGCGATTCGCGAATCGCCCCTACAGCCCGACATTCCGCTGTTTTCATCCGTCTTGATGTGGCCTTGGCAAGGCCATCAGCAATTGCGAGCGCAACGGAGCGGAGTAAGAAATCTAAGAAAGGCCCACATTGCCTGTGTTGAAAGAGTGGAGGCTGCGCCCGTCTGCACCGGTGGAGTCTGTAGGGGGAACGGATATACCCCCCATAGTGGGCCAGGTGATGCGTAGCCGCGGCATCACCGGGTCCGGGATAAACTCTTTCCTGAACCCGCTCTCCCACGACCCCGCACTCCTACCCGGCATCGAACCGGCGTGCCTGCGCCTTCACAGAGCGATTATGTTCGGCGAGACGGTGGGGATTTTCGGCGATTTCGACGTGGATGGCGTCACCGGCACGGCCCTGGTGGCCGAGGGACTTCAGGCCTTGGGAGCAAAGGTGGTGCCCTACATACCTCACCGCGTGGCCGAAGGGCACGGCCCGAACGCAGACGCCATACACTTCCTGAGAGAGAGGGGCGTATCCGTCCTGGTGACCGTGGACTGCGGCATAACCTCCCTGAAGGAGGTCGCCCTGGCCCAGGACCTGGGCGTGGACGTCATAATCACCGACCACCACGTGGAGCCGCAAACTCTGCCCCCGGCCCTGTCAATCATAGCCCCCAAGATTGAAGGCTCGGAATACCCCTTCCCGGAGCTCTCGGGAGCGGGCCTGGCCTTCAAGGTAATCCAGGGCCTTTACGACCTCGTAGGCCGGAACTGGGACCAGGGCCTGCTGGAGTTGGCTGCCCTGAGCACGGTAGCCGACCTGGTCCCTCTGAAGGACGAGAACCGGTTCCTGGTGAAGGAGGGCCTCAAAGAGCTCAGGCGCACCCGCAGGCCGGGCCTTCTGGCCCTCTACAAGCACGCCGGAATAAAGGCCGGGGCCATAGACGTGGAGACCATCTCCTTCAGCATCGCCCCTCGCCTCAACGCCGCCGGGAGACTGGAGGACGCATACATCAGCTACAAGTTGCTGCTCACCCAGTCGTCTGAAGAGGCGGAGAGACTGGCTGCGCAGCTTGGCGCTCTCAACAAGGAGCGCCAGCGACTTACCGAGGAGGGATGGACCAGGGTGCGGGAGGAGGTCATAGGCTGGTCTCCCCTTCCCTCCATACTCCTCGTGGAAGACCCCGGCCTCCCTCTGGGTATCGCGGGCCTCGTCGCCAGCAAGCTGGTGGACGAGTTTCACCGGCCGGCGGTAGTCATGTCCCTGGTGGATGGGGTTATCAGGGCCAGCGCCCGCAGCGTTCCCGAGTTCGACATAGCCGGAGCCTTGTCTGAATGCCGCGACCTGTTTATAAGACACGGCGGGCATCATCAGGCAGCCGGGTTCCAGATGCTCCGGGAGGACCTACCGGAGCTTAGAGAGAGATTGGGCCGGGTAGCGGAGGAGAAGCTGGGAGGGCTCGACCTGAACCCCGGACTCGACATAGACGCCCAGGTCCCAGTGGCGAGCCTTATGGGCAAGACTTTTCGCTGGCTCAAGGAACTGGAGCCTTTCGGAGTAGCCAATCCCACTCCCGTGTTCCTTAGCCGCAACCTCCAGCCCCTGGAGGCCCGGCCGGTGGGTGGGCAGGGCCGGCACCTGCGCCTGAAGCTGAAGGAAGGCGGGGCGGTCTGGGATGCCATGGCCTTCCGGCAGGGAGACCGCTGGGCTGCCGACATGCCGCCTCTGGACGTGGTCTATACCATTGAGACCGAATGGCGCGGCAGCACGGAGGTACTGGCCCTCAAGGTGCTGGACTTCCGGCCTTCCGACGGCTAGAGGTAGCCATGGGGGGGGACCGGGGTCGGCCCATCATATATCATCGAGAGTCTATCCCAAACCCGCCCGATGAATCTCCGGCTCGCGTTACTACATCCACGGGCGGAGTTGGTATAATCATTATGCCGAATTGATTTGAGGAGGGAGGCAGAAATGACACAAGCTCGTGCAGACTTCACACAACAGACGTGCGGCTATTGTGAGGGGAAGGGCGAGGTTTCCGGCAGCCAGTGCAAGTCCTGTGGCGGCCCGGGTACGGTGATGGTCGGACCGCCGCCGACTACCTGTTCTTTTTGTGACGGGAGAGGTAAGGTCGGCGCCTACCGGTGCGGCAGATGCACCGGGACCGGTTGGATGCAGGCCCGGAAGGAAGTGCCCACCTAAGAGGGTGTGTGGGAAGCAATTGCAGCCCATTTCTGTCATTCCGAACGGAGTGAGGAATCTAAAATGCTTGGGCAACAGCACGTCCAAGAAAGCAAGGATTTTAGACCCTTCGCTTCGCTCAGAGCCTGCCCCTGGCTTGAACAGGGGGTGACAGGTGACCGGTTTCGAGGACTTATTAAACACCCTCTAAGGCTGGGGTAACGCCAGAAAGGGATGGGCGCTCCCGCTTGGGAGCGCCCATCCGAGCCAGCGCTAGGGTAGCGTCCGGGGCCTCCCGGGTCAGTCGAGATGGTATATCCTGTCGGCGTTCCCGCCCACAATCTTGGTCTTCTCCTCCTCGGTGCAGTCCACCAGAATCTCCTCGATGATTTCCCGGCTCCTCGGCCAGGTGGCCTCTTGATGGGGATAGTCGGAACCCCAGAGAAGGCCGTCCACCCCAATGACGTCCCGGAGCTTTATTCCCAGGCTATCTTCCTGGAAGCTGAGGAACACGTTGCGGTGGAAGAAGTCGCTGGGAAACGCGTCGTCTTTGAAGCGGTATACGCCAGTCCCGGTGGCCGCCTGGGTGTAATGGTAGTCAATCCGGTCCAGGAAATAAGGCACCCACAGCAGTTGCTCCTCAATCGCCCCTATCTGTAGCTTGGGATAGCGCTCGAATACGCCGCTGAAGATCATATGGGTAAGGGACATCCGCAACCAGTACTCCTGGTTAATCGCGAAGGCGATGGTTACGTTATCCAGGTCCATGAACTCCTGGCCCGGCCCCGGGCGATTTGTGAGGACGTGCAGGCTGAGGGGCATTTGTAAGTCTTGAGCCGCCGCCCAGAGAGGCTCGTACATGGGGGAATCGTAGGTCCTGTTCTCCAGGGGGTACATGGGGATCATGGCCCCCGGAAACCCCATCTTCGCGGTGCGCTCCAGCTCCTTTACGCCGTCCTCCACGTCGTCCACGTTGAGCATGGCGATGCCCTTGAGCCGCTTTGGGAACGCTCCGCAGAACTCGGCAAGCCAGTCGTTATACGTTCTACAGATGGCCGAGAAGAGGTCGCTATCCGGCACGTTGCTGTACGTCATCAGGCTGACGGTGGGGTAAACTATGCTCACGTCAATCCCGTCTATATCCATATCTTTGACGTGCTCCTCGGGAATGTAGCCGCCGGGGCGCACGTCTTCATATATACCGCCGCCGCTCAACGTTTCCGGAGCTTCGAACCTCCTCCCCGTCTGAGCGCCGGGGAAGGCGGCGTTACCCTTGATCCCATCGGTGAACCACCGGTCTGAGCCATCTTCCATACGGACGATGTGGGGGGCACGGTCCCTGTACTTGGGCTCCATTCGGCTCGTCCACAGGTCTCTTGGCTCATACACGTGGTTATCTGACGATACGACCCTGTAATTATCCATACGTGGCCCTCCTGCGTCTTATTTTGTGGGTATCCGCCCTTCGGCTTCCTAGTATAGAGGGCGCTCCTGACTGTCCCGTTCAACAGTCCCCATTGTGCGCCAGATGTGTATGAGTGTCAACACCCATTTCCCCGCGAGGCAGGGGCTTTTGATTCTCGGCGATAGGTGTCTGCGTCGCCTCGACCTAACAAAAACCGGAA
The DNA here is from genome assembly GCA_965197405.1 of Dehalococcoidia bacterium. Lineage (GTDB taxonomy): Bacteria > Chloroflexota > Dehalococcoidia > Lucifugimonadales > JAGWBF01. Next base: position 1,709,336 of record OZ240206.1, read on the forward strand.
TTAAGGCAGTACCGGTCAGCCAGGATTTTAGACCCCTCGCCCCGCTCGGGTTGACAATTGAAAGGCCCTGCGTTCCCGGGTATGGGGCTTTACCGCCGGTCTACAACTCTATCCAGGATAGAATGAAGAGCAACACCGACAGAGCGGTAAGACTCCTAAAAATTATCCCGCCCGGCTGATTGTCCATCGAACGAAATACATAGTATGCGGTTGCCATGAAAGCGGCCACCACCCCTATGATGTTCAACCTGGTTGACCCCTGGCAAGCGGAGGACTTGAAGCCGTCACACAGCACGACGACCCCGATGTGGGCGCCAATAATCAGGAATGTCCAGAGAAAAAACCTCACTATGCGTTTCCCTTTCCGCTCCCCTACTATCGTAGGAGGAGCCTCATACAAGCACGAGGTACAATTCTACCAGTATTGTCTAGCCCGCGTACTATTTCGCCGGCGATAATTCAGGGTCGTTTCATTCTCGACGTCAGGTGAACACAGGCCCCCACCGCGTGTAATTGCCATGAAAATACCCTGCATGCCCTCTCATGTCATTCCGAGCGCAGCGAGGAATCCAAAAATCCACGCTCTCGAATAAGCCCGCGTCTGAGATTTCTCACTCCGCGGAGTTCATCCTGAGCGCAGCCGAAGGGCTCCGTTCGGAATGACCCGCTGTGGAGCCGCGATTACCATGAAAATACTCGCCTGTCATTCCCGCGCAAGCGGGAATCTATCTGGCACTTCTGGATTCCCTCGAAAGCGGGGGTGACAGTTACGCAAAGGTCTCCTTTCGCAGGGGCGGGCTCCGCGAAAGGAGGGAAGTGATGGCGGGAAAGTCCAGGGGTTAGTTCTTTATTCACGCATCAGTAAAAGGCCCTGAGACCGTCCTGGCCGTGACATCCAAAACTCGATATAACTGATATAATGGTGTCGTGAAGCTGCGGAGCCTGCATCCCTGGCATGTGAGCGTTGAGGAGGCCAAGTCCCTTCAGCGCCTCCTCGCGCCGACGGTCTCCTGCATCAGCGCCACCCCGGACGACGTCCGGTACGTGGCAGGGGTGGACATCTCGGGCGCCGACGCCGAAGGCATGGTCCTGGCTGCCGTGGCGGTCCTGAGCTATCCCGACCTCGAGGTAGCCGAGGTAAGCCTGGCCAGGGGGAAGCCGAGCCTGCCATACATACCGGGTCTCCTGTCCTTCCGGGAGACCCCCGTGCTGATAGATGCGCTGGAGGGGTTGGAACTGACGCCGGACATCATCATCACCGATGGACAGGGCCTTGCCCATCCCAGGCGCTTCGGCATCGCCTGCCACATAGGACTTCTTGCTGATGTCCCCGCCATAGGCTGTGCCAAGTCCATACTGACGGGGAGGCACGGGCCGCTGGGCAATGAGGCCGGGTCCCATGCCGAGTTGACGGACCAGGGCGAAGTAATAGGGGTTGCCCTGAGAAGCCGCACCGGTGTAAGCCCCGTCTACGTCTCCGTGGGCCACAAGATAGACCTGGCATCGGCGACAAAATGGGTGCTGGCGTGCTGCAAGGGCAGGCGATTGCCGGAGACCACCAGGCTGGCCCACCAGGCCGCAGCAGGACGCCTGGCCCCGGGGCGGCGGACTCCCGCCTCCGGCCAGAGCCGGGGGCGCATCCCGGACAAGGAAGTCCCACTACACCAGGGCAAGCTCCTTTGAAGCAAAGCTTAAAAACTACGAACACGAAAGGGTTGTGACCATGCAGGACCTCAGACTGAATCTAGCCGAGATGGGCCAGAAGATCGAAGCCATCCTGGTCCGTCTTTGACATCCCTGATAAAGAAGCCCAGATAGACAGGCTGGAACAGGAGGCCGCGCTGCCCGCTTTCTGGGATGACCCCCGGGACGCTCCAAGGAAGATGCAGCACCTCGCCCGGCTAAAAGGGAGCGTGGAGCTCTGGCGTGACCTGGCGGAAAGGACGACCTCTCTCTTGGAGTTGATGGACCTGGCGATTGACGAGGGAGACGAGTCGCTGGATGAGCAGCTGAGGGCTGAAGCGACAGAGATTTCCCGCATCCTGGAGCTTGAGGAGTTCCAGCTGACCCTTTCCAGCCCCTATGATGGGCGCTCTGCGATCCTATCCGTGTACGCCGGTGCCGGTGGCACCGAGTCCCAGGACTGGGCCGAGATGCTCCTGCGGATGTACCTGCGGTGGTCGGAGGACCGGAGGCGCGGGACCCAGGTCCTGGACGTCTCCTATGGGGAAGAGGCCGGCGTTAAAAGCGCTACCGTCGAGATAGAGGGACAGTGCGCCTATGGCTACCTCAAGGCCGAAAAGGGGGTGCACCGCCTGGTCCGTCTCTCCCCCTTCGACGGCAACCATCTGAGACACACCTCCTTCGCCCAGGTGGAGGTGCTACCCGCCGCCGAAGAGGACCCGGAGATAACCGTAAGGCCCGACGACCTCGATATAGAGTTTTTCCGCTCAAGCGGGCCCGGAGGTCAGAACGTGCAGAAAGTGGCCTCCGCCGTCCGCATAACCCATCTCCCCACCGGCATTGTGGTGGCCTGCCAGAACGAGCGCTCCCAGCACCAGAACCGGGAGTTCGCCATGAAGATTCTCATGGCCCGGCTCTTGGAGCGCCAGTTGCAGCAGAGGGAGGAGGAAGCGGCGAGATTCAAGGGTGAGCACGTATCGGCTGAGTGGGGCAATCAGATAAGGAGCTACGTCCTCCACCCGTACAAGATGGTGAAGGACCACCGGACGGGCTACCAGACCAGCGACCCCGACGGCGTGCTGGACGGGAGGCTGGACGAGTTCATCAAGGCGTACCTGATGTCTACGGTGGGTGGCTAGCGGTCCCTGGGGAAATACTCACCCGTCTTTCCCGCGCAAGCGGGAATCTATCCGGCCCTTCTGGACTCCCGCTTTCGCGGGAGAGACACTGACCACCAGCCGCGGACCACTGATTGAGGGCACAGGACTTATTCAGAGTATCCTTAATGGGTATCCCAATACGTAGGGGCAACCCTTGTGGTGGCCCCTACAAGCGCTTGATTCACATTGTAAAATGCAATTTGCATCAAGCGTACCGGGGGAGAAGGCCCTTTGGCCCCCCAAGGGGTTTCTAGCAGCGCCACAGGATATGGCCCATTCTGGCCCGCTTGATGTGCATGTACTCCTTGTTTTCTTCGTTGGCCTCTATCTCTATGGGCACCCGCTCCGTAATCTCCAGGTCGTAGCCGGATAGGCCCACCACTTTTCTGGGGTTGTTGGTGAGGAGGCGCATCTTCTTCACCCCCAGCTCGGCGAGTATCTGTGCTCCTATCCCGTAGTGGCGGAGGTCTGAATCGAAGCCCAGCTTCTCGTTGGCCTCTATGGTGTCCATGCCGTCGTCCTGGAGGGAGTAGGCGCGTATCTTGTTGTGAAGGCCGATGCCCCTGCCCTCCTGTCGCATGTAGAGAAATACACCCTTGCCTTCCTTGGCGATTATATCCAGGGCCAGGTTTATCTGCTCCCCGCAGTCGCAGCGGAGACTGCTAAAAACGTCGCCCGTTAGACACTCGCTGTGAATCCTTACCAGGACAGGCTCGCCGGGCTCCCAGCTGCCTATGGTGAGGGCCAGATGGTCGCCCGGGTCAACCATGCTCTGGTAAGCCTTTATCTGGAACTCGCCGTGGACCGTGGGCAGCCGCGCCTCGGCCACCCTCTCAATAAGCTTCTCGTTGCGTCTCCGGGAGGCGATTATCTGGGCTATGCTGATGATGTTCAGGTTGTGCTCTCGGGAAAACTCCTCCAGCTCGGGCATCCGCGCCATGCTGCCGTCGGCGTTCATAATCTCGCACACTATGCCCGCCGGATATAGCCCCGCCATAGAGGCCAGGTCTACCACGGCCTCCGTATGGCCGGCGCGCACCAGAACGCCTCCGTCTTCATAGCGCAGAGGGAAGAGGTGGCCGGGACGAGCAAAGTCTTCCGGCCTGGACTTGGGATCAATGATGGCTTTAATCGTGGCCGCCCTGTCATGGGCCGAGATGCCCGTCGTGGTGCCCAGCTTGTAGTCCACGGAGACGGTGAAAGCCGTGCCGTGCATGGCCGTGTTGCCGCCGTTGACCATCAGGGGCATGTCAAGCTCGTCCAGCCTCTCCCCTGTGACGGACATACACAGAAGCCCCCTGGCGTATTGGGCCATGAAGTTGACTGATTCCGGGGTCACCTTCTCGGCGGGGAGGACCAGGTCTCCCTCGTTCTCCCGCCTCTCATCGTCCACGACGATAAGCGGCTTCCCCAGCTTTATATCCTCTAAGGCCTCTTCCACGCTCGCTAGAGGCATTTCCTCTTCTCCTAGGAAAGAGTAGAAGGAGATAGAAGTATTACGTCACGTCCGGAGGAGACTCTCCACGTACTTGGCGAGGATGTCTACCTCCAGGTTGACCGGGTCTCCTGCGCGTCTTTCCTTCAAAATTGTGTTATCCAGAGTATACGGTATCACCGAGATTGTAAAGGATGACGCCCTTTTTCTCACCACGGTGAGGCTGATGCCGTCAACCGCTATGAACCCTTTCTCCACTATGTAGGGCATGAACTTTTTGGGGACGCGAAAGTTCATCAATATGGAGTCTCCCTCGGGTCTGACGGAGATGACGCGGCCCGTGGCGTCCACGTGTCCCTGGACTATGTGCCCGCCCAACCTGTCGGTGGCCGCCAGGGGACGCTCCAAGTCCACTCCCGAGGCCGGTTCCAGGGATCCCAGGTTCGTACGTCTCAGGGTCTCCAGCGCCAGGTCCACGCTGAATCTGTCGCCGTCCAGGGCAACCACTGTGAGGCAGGCGCCGTTGACGGAGATGCTGTCGCCCAGCTTCAAGCCGTCAACCACCTTCACGGCCTTGATGACAAGCCGGCCCACCCCAACCTCCTGGGAGGGCGCTTCCAGGGACTCGACCTGACCTACCTCTTCCACTATCCCCGTGAACATATCACACCTTCCCAGACGCAACGTCCACTTCAGCCCTGTGGACTATCTCTCCGGGGCCGGGTCTGGCCGGAGGGTAGGCGACTACGAGTATATCCTCCCCGATGCGCTCAACTCTCCGTAGCTCCATGCGGACAACCTGGGACATGAGGGCGCTGCCGGCCCCGCCTACGGGAGAGGGTGCGGAGAGGCCGCCGATTATCGCGGGCGCTATGAAAGCCGCGACTTTGTCCACCAGGCCTAGGTCGAACAGAGAACCCAGCAGGGTGCCGCCGCCCTCCACCAGCAGGCTGACTACGCCCCTGGCCCCCAGGGTTTCGAGCAAAGCGCAGAGGTCCACCCTTCCCGCTCTCGTCGAGGGCAGCCGCAGGACCTCGGCCCCCGCATCCAGCAAGGCTGCGACCCTGTCCTCCGGCGGCTCCGTCGCCGCGATGAGGGTATGGCCAGGCTCTTGAAGAAGCCTGGCGTCGGGAGGGGTGCCGGCCTTGCTGTCCAGCACCACCCGGAGGGGCTGGCGCTCCAGGGGCCTCCCCCCGTCATCGCGGGACGTAAGTTGCGGGTTATCCCTCATTATGGTGTTCGCCCCCACCATAATGGCATCGCAGGCCCGGCGCATCTCCTGGCCGTAGCTGCGCGCCGGTGCGCCGGTAATCCACTTGGAGTCGCCGGTGTGGGTGGCTATCTTGCCGTCCAGGCTCATGGCGAACTTGGCCGTGACGAAGGGCATCCCGGTGTTGATGTGCCTGGCAAAGGCTTCGTACAGCTCCCCGGCTTCCTCTTCCTGCTCCCCACTGTATACCCGGATTCCCGCGGCCTCCAACTCGGCGGCGCCCCTGCCATTCACGCGGGGATTGGGGTCTTTGGCGGCGACGTGTACCTCGCTGATGCCGGCGGCGATGATGGCGTGGGTACAGGGGGGGGTGCGGCCGTAGTTGCAGCAGGGTTCCAGGGTCACGTAGAGAGAGGCGCCGCGAGAGGCTTCGCCAGCCTGTTTCAGGGCCACCACCTCTGCGTGGTCCTGGCCCGGCGGCAGCGTGAATCCTTCGCCCAGGACCGTGTGGTCTTTCACGACCAGGGCGCCCACGGCAGGGTTGGGACTGGTGGTCCCCAGCGCCTGCCTGGCGACGCTCAGTGCCCGCTCCATGTAGCTTGTGGCATGGCTCATGGGGGCTACACCGAACCCTCGCGAAGCTGGCCGGAGGCAAGTACGGGTGGTTCCTGACGCTTGCTGCCCAGGGGGTAGGTGACGTAAAGCAAGTACGCCCCCTTGCCTGCCACTTGTACGTGGCTTTAGGCCAATTCTGGGGGCAAATCTTTATACTGTCAAGAGATAGTGGATGATATACTTTATCATCTCACCGGTGGCCGGAGGCGCACCCCGGTGGACGCTCTAGCCCGTCTTGCCCTGGGTGAAGTCCCGGATTATTCAGTTGTCACCCTGAAGGGAGTGAAGGATCTAAAATTCCTCTCATAAGTCAAGGCCGGGTCTTCGATCAAGAGTTTTTAGATTCTTCGTCGCTCCGCTCCTCAGAATGACAATTGAAAGGCCCTGGGGCGAAGTCCTGGTAGAAACGGCTGGGCAGGGGCCTCTGCTGGCCTTGATACTTGCTGCCCAGCCCCGGGCTCCCATAGGGACGCTGGACAGGCGTGGTGAGACGCATAAAGGACAGCTGTCCAATCTTCATGCCGTAATACAGCGTGATGGGCAAACGCGCCACGTTGGTCAGCTCCAGGGTGAGACGGCCTTTCCACCCGGGGTCCACGTACCCCGCAGTGGAATGAATGATCAGGCCTATTCTCCCAAGGGAGCTCTTGCCATCCAACCTCGCCACAATATCGTCGGGGACCTCTATGTGCTCGAGGGTGCTGGCCAGCACGAACTCGCCCGGGTGAAGCACAAAGGGGACGTCATCAACGATTTCCACCGGCTCCGTCAGGTCTTCCTGGGGCTCCCTTACGTCAATGTAGGGGCGCAGAGCGTTTCGGAATACCAGCACCTTGTTGTCCAGGTGTATGTCAACGCTGGCAGGTTGGATACAGGAGGACTCCAAAGGCTCGATGCGTATACGGCCCTTGCTGATTTCCTCATGGATGGTCTTGTCGCTCAGGACCACGGGGCCTCCCACATTCAACTGCTTCGGCAGCTACTTCGGTCCTCTCTGCCGGACAGACAGGCACAATCCAGTCGCAGGGCAGTGTGACAGGACTCCGAGTCTTCCTTCAAGGCTAATTCTACTCCGTTTTGCCCTCGTTTTGAATATAAAGAGACCCCGGCAGGGGGGACCGCCGGGGACTCTTTTATGTTCAAAACCGGGGCCGCAGGGTGGCTATTACTCGCCCAGGGCCACGAAGTGGCCATTACTCGGTAGTGAAGGAGAAGACGCCACTCAGCGAGACCGACACCGTCAGCTCCCCGCCGCTTATGGAGGTTGCCGGCGCTGACGACTCCGTCATACTGTATGCGTAAAAGTCCGCTGTCCTTGGCGCGAACCCGCCGCCCTCGGTCAGGGATATGGGCGGGCCAAGCTGCACGCCCATGAGCTGAGCGAACTGCCGGGCCTTCACTGTGAGGGCTTCGACCGCCTTCTCTCGCGCCTGGGATTCCAGGGCCTCGGGGTTTTCCACCGTAAAGTTCACTCCGTTGATTCGCACCAGGTCCCCGCCCGCCGTAGCCAGATCGTCTATGATGACGCCGACGCTGTCCATGTCCCGTATCTTCACCGACACCTGGTTATTGACGACGTACCCCACCAGCTTCTGCTCCCTCGTCATGTCGTCCCACACGTAATCGGGAGAGATGCTGAAGAAGCGGGTCTGGATGTCCGCGCCCTGGATTCCCCGGTTATTCAGGACCTGTACCATCCTGTCCATCCCCTGGGCCGCCTGGGTGCGGGCTATCTCCACGGTGTCGGCCCTGGACTCCACACCCGCGTTGAGCATCACAAGGTCCGGGGTGGTGACCACTTCCCCACGCGCCGACACTGAGATGCCGACTTGCTGGTTGAACGTGGGGGCTGCCTCCGGGGGTGCGGCCCCGGATGTCCCGCCACAGGCCGCGATAATCAGCAAAGCTGACACCATCAAGCCCGCCACCACGACGAGAAGCTTACCCCTTGATACGTATCCCCTGATTAGCCTTGTCATAGCGCACCTCCTGTTATTTTCGGGCTGGTTTTGCGTCCTCCATATTTTAAGACGGCTGAAGGGTAGAAAATGTTCCCGACTTCAATCAAGGTCTTGTCATAGCGCCTCCAGCCCGTCTCCGGACCGGAGGTCCGGTCTCTCCGTAGCCAAGACGTATGGCGAGAGAGAAAAGCTCCCGGCTCCGACGACCGGTAGGGGGCCGTTTTCAAAGACGGCGCCTCCGCAAGAGGACCCCCGCAACAATGAGGAGGGCCAGGCCGCCGGACACGCCCTCCAGCACGCGCCACAGGAGGGCCGTGCCCCCGCCTGTGGCCTCGGACAGGGTGATTCCCAGGGCCTCTCCTTCCTCGACGGAGGGGGTGTAAGCAGATTCCTGCTCCGGCCTGCCTGGTTGGCGGTCCGGAGGGGAGGTCGCTGCCCGGAGGGGCGTTGGGACGGGAGCGGCGGTAGCTTCCCTCACAGCACCCTCCTGAGCCATAGCTATCTCCGGCGCGGCCGCTACCGAGAGGGGCGTTGGGACGGGTGCAGCAGTAGCTTCCATCACAGCGCTCTCTGAGGCCATATCCACCTCCGGCGCGGGCGTGGCCTCTTCCCATGCGGCTGTGGCAGCAGCTTCTATCGAGAGGGGCGTTGGGACGGGTGCAGCAGTAGCTTCCATCACAGCGCTCTCTGAGGCCATAGCCATCTCCGGCGCGGGCGTGGCCTTTTCTGACGCTGACACTGGCGCGACGGCGGGAGTTGGGACAGGTACAGCAGTAGCTACGGCCCCAGCATCCTCCGAAACCATAGCCATCTCCGGCGCGGGCGCGGCCTCTTCTGACGTGGGTGCGGCAGCAGCTTCTATCCCAGCGCCCTCCGGGGCGGCAGCCATCTCCGGCGCAGGCGCGGCCGCTTCTGATGCCGGCGATACCGGCGCGGCGGCTGGCGCGTCCGCCGCTTCCATCGCCTGGCTTTCCGATGGGGCAACCGCTTCCTGGTCCCGTTGGAGTTCCTGGGGTGGAGGCACGACAGCTTCCGCTTCCAACATTCTCGTTGGCGCGGGCATTGACGTTGGCTGTGGGGAGGGAGTAGCCGCCAGAATGACCTCCGCGTCAGTGCGCAACGCGGCGGGGGCGGGCGCGCCCTGGGACAACGCGCCGCTCAGGTCTGCCGAGAGGACGACCACAAAAAGCAGGACAGCCACCACAGCGGCAGCGCCATAGGCGAGGACCGGCATCCGGGTCTCCCGGCGCACCGGAGCACCGACAGCTTCCTCTCCGAGAACGAAGCTGCGGCGCGGGCGCACCATTGGGACCTGTCTCAGCAGCCCAACGGTCTGCTCCAGGGATTCCATCTCCTCGACACACCTGGAACAGGCCTCCAGATGGCCCTCTACCCTCCTATGCCGGTCCGGTGAGAGGCGTCCATCCATATACTCGGAGAGGGTCTCCAGGCGGATATGGCCCTTTTTTCTGCTAAAAATCCACATCATTCTATCTATCATGACGGAATTGACTGGGCAAAAGGTCCGCATGGCTTTGCAGGAAGTCCCGTAGCTCCCCGCGGCCGCGGGCCAGTCGGGACTTGACGGTGCCCAGCGTGCAGCTCATGACCTCAGCCGCCTCTTTGTAGCTGAACCCCTGCACGTCCACCAGCGACACTGCGGTCCGGTGCTTCTCCGGTAGGGCCTGGAGACCCGCCTCTATTTCCCGTCCCAGCTCACGGCGCAGGGCATACTCTTCGGGAGACTCGTCGGGCGATGGGGGGTCAAAGGGCGAAATGTCCGACGCTTCGAGGTCTGGCGGCGGGGCATCTATGGACAACACGGGCCGGGCCTTCCTGGCCCGGAGCATGTCGCGACAGGCGTTGGCAACTATCCTCAGAAGCCATGACCCGAGATTCTCGCCGCGGAAGCTCCGAAAGGCCCTGTAGCCGGAGAGAAGGGCCTCCTGGGTGGCGTCCTCGGCCATCGCCCAGTCACCCAGTATGTGGTGGGCCAGGTTGTAGGCCCGGGTCTGGTAGGTCTCTATGATGCAGTTATAGCAGTGCTCCTGCCCTGAGCGGTCCTTCACCGGCAGCGTCGTGTGACTCTTACACTGAAACTCCGTATCCGCTTCCTTTTCAGCTCGGGGCAGGCTGGCTATACTATCCTGAAAACTGTGAAGAAAAAGGGGTACGCTTGATGTTATGGTGACACTTTCATGGCCGCAACGTCAAGGAACCTGAGAGTACGGCCTTTAGAGCGTGTATCTCATGGCAAGTACAACCTCTTCTCTGTCACCCCAGCGAAGCTTGTCCCCGTGGAAACGGGGAGCAGGAGTCTATAGGTAGTTGATAAGTGACTTCGCAACGGTATTGGCAAGGCAAGGTGGTGGATTCCCGCGAAAGCGGGAATGACGGGGGGGAGAGCCGGAAGGCTATGTTGGGCAGCCAATCGTCCTTTGAACTCTCCTTGACATGGATGGCAGAGAAGCCTACAATCCTCCCTGAAGACCAGTGTGCCTCCCCGTCAAAACGAGGCTTAATCAGGCTTCCGAGCAAAGAGATTTCTTCGACGCCTCCAGGATAGGCCGGAAAGGTATACATCACGCAAATGCAGGTGGTAGAAGGTATCGGGTTCGCCGACAGAGTCCTCATACCGGTATGGGAGAAGGTGCTGGCCCAGGAGCGTCTCTCTCTGGAGGACGGGTTGCGCCTCTTCGAGACCTCGGACTTCCCCGCCGTGGGCCGTATGGCAGACTACGTTAAGAGCCGGCTCAGTGGCGATAGGGTGTTCTTCGTGCTGAACCGTCACCTCAACCCCACAAACATCTGCGTCCTCTCCTGTAGCTTCTGCGATTTCGCCAAGAAGAAGGGAGACCCGGGCGCTTACGAAATGAGCATGGAGGAGATTCTGGGGCACGTGGACGAGGAAACGCGGGAGGTCCACATAGTGGGGGGCCACCACCCCGATTGGCCCTTCGAGAAGTACGAGGAGATAGTAAGGAGCATTCACCAGCATTTCCCCAACGTCCAGGTCAAGGCCTTCACCGCCGCGGAGATAGACTACTTCTACCGACGCTGGAAGGTCACCCCCGAAGAGTCCCTGGCGCGCCTGAAGGAAGCCGGGCTCCGCTCCATGCCCGGAGGCGGCGCCGAGGTGTTTTCCGACCGGGTCCACAAGCTCCTCTTCGCCGGCAAAAGCAACGCCGACAGGTGGGCGGAGATACACCGCCTTGCCCACAACATGGGCATTCACTCCAACGCGACCCTCCTCTACGGCCATATCGAGACCTACCAGGAGCGGGTGGAACACATGCTGCGCCTGAGAGAGCTTCAGGACGAGACGGGCGGGTTCCTGGCCTTCATCCCCCTGGAATACCAGGTCGGGGATACCCATCTGGTCCCCAGGCAGGCCTCGGCCATAGACGACCTCAAGACCATCGCCGCCGCCAGGCTCCTGCTGGACAACTTCCCCCACATCAAGTCCTACTGGGTGATGATTACCGAGGAGACGGCCTCGGTAGCGCTCCACTTTGGCGCCAGCGACCTGGACGGGACTATCGGGCGAGAGCGGATAGCCCACGCCGCCAAGGCCGCCAGCCCGGCGGGCCTGGCGAGGGAGCGGGTGGTCCATCTGATTAGAGATGCCCAGAGAGTCCCCGTGGAGCGGGATGCACTCTACAATGTGGTGCATGTTTATGAAAATTAGAGTTGGACGAATACCATACCTCAACTCGGAGCCTTTTTATTACCAGTTGGTCCGGGACGACATAGAGCTTAAAGACCTGGTCCCCAGCGCCCTGAGCCGGGCAGCGGAGCAGGGAGAAATAGACGCAGGCCCCCTCCCGTTGGTGGACTACCTCCGTCTACAGGACCACTTCGTACACCTGGCCCAGTTCTGCATAGCTACCATCGAAAAGTCCAGGAGCGTCCTCCTCTACTCCAAACGCCCCATTCAGAACCTGGAGGGGGCAGCCATCGGAGTAACCAGCGAGACCTCCACGTCCAAACGACTCCTGGAAGTCCTTCTCACCTACAGGTTCAACGTGAAGCCCCACAGCTACGTGACCCTCAAGGACCCCAACGACGCCTTCCTCATCATAGGAGACGAGGCCCTGAGGCGCCGCTACGGGGTGCCCTCCTACCCGTACCGGTACGACCTGGGCGAGGAGTGGTACCGCTGGACGAGGATGCCCTTCGTCTATGCCCTGTGGGGAATTCGCCGGGACATAGACCCCCAAAGGTCCACCTACCTGGAGAACGTCCTCTACTCCTGCGTGGATGAGGGTCTGGAGCATATGTACGTGATTGGCGAGATGCGGCAGGACGTCAGGATGAGCTCCAAGGAGATTGCGGAATACTACATGGGGTTTCGCTACTGGACGGGCGTGATGGAGATGAAGGCCATAGAGCTTTTCAAAGGATACCTCAATTCCCTGGAACCCACGGAAGCCGCCTGATGCTGGACGCTATACGGGCCAAAGTGGAGTCCGGGGAACGCATCACCAGGGAAGAGGGCCTCTTCCTCCTGCGCGACGCTGCGCTCCTGGACCTGGCTCCCCTGGCGCAGCTGGTGCGCTACCGCCACAACCCGGACCCCGTAGTCACCTTTGTAGTAGACACCAACCTCAACTACACCAACGTGTGCGACGCCTACTGCACCTTCTGCGCTTTCTACCGCACCGAAAAAAGCCCCGACGCCTACACCCACTCCATTGACACCATGATGGAGATGATGGGGGAAGCGGCGTCCAAGGGCGTGACCACCGTGCTGCTCCAGGGCGGCCTGAACCCGAACCTGCCCCTGGACTATTACGTTGACCTGGTGAGGGAAGCCAACCGGCAGTTCCCTCAGATTCACTCCCACTTCTTCTCAGCGCCGGAGATAATGAAGATGGTCGAGGTATCGGGCCTCTCGGTGCGAGAGGTGCTGTTGGAGCTTCAGAAAGCCGGCCTCAAGACCATCCCCGGCGGCGGCTCCGAGGTGCTTTCCAATACCGTGAAGCAGAAGATAAGCCGTCTCTTCCCCAAGGGCAAGGTGGACGACTGGATCCTGGTGCACCAGGAGGCCCACAGGCTCGGCTATCGTACCACCGCCACCATGATGTACGGCCACCTGGAGGAGGACGAGGACATTGTAGAGCACCTGGACCATGTGCGGTCCGTGCAGGACGAGTCCCTGCCCGACGGTCAGGAGGGGGGAGGGTTCACGGCCTTCATTCCCTGGAGCTACAAGGCGGATAACACCGCCCTGGCCTCCAGGGTAAAGAGGTTGGCGGGGCCTAACCGCTACCTGCGAATGATGACCGTCTCCCGCATCTACCTTGACAACGTGCAGCACATCCAGGCTTCCTGGTTCTCCGAGGGGAAGAAGACGGGCCAGGTGGCCCTGCACTTCGGGGGCGACGACTTCGGGGGCACCCTCTTCGACGAAAACGTAATGCAGGAAGCCGGGTTTTACAACCGCACCACCATCGAGGAAGTGGCTAACATCATACGCGACGCAGGCTTCACCCCCGCCCAGCGCACGACCCTCTACGAGGTCCTGCGCCACCACTGATGCGAGCGCCCTTCTTCATACGATAAGCACGGGCGATAAGCACGGGCGCTACAACTCCCAGAGCCATTCAATTGTCACCCCGAGCGGAGCGAGGGGTCTAAAGTCATAGTTGACCGCCGTGTTTTTCTGGCCGGTACGCCTTGATTCCGGTTCCTGTTAGGCGACATCTCAGATTCCTCACTCCGCTTCGTTGCGTTCGGAATGACACGCGGCGAGAGCCTGTACTCGCTCAGCATCGAGAATTGAATGACCCTGCTACAACCCCAGGACGTCCAGGGGCGGCACCTCACCGATAAGCCCTCGATCATGCGCGCGCCGGTATAAAGTCTCCAGCGCCCTGGACCCCTCCTCTCCCATGTTTATGGTGTCCTCGTTGACGTACATTCGCACGAAGCGACGGCAGATGTCCCTGTCTATCCCCCGCCCGAAGGGAAGAGCATAATCTATCGCCTCGTCCTCGTGGGATATGGCGTAGCGTATGCTGGCCTCGAAGGCTTTCGCTATGCTGCTGCCCGTGCTATTGCCCAGCCTCCGGTGTACCATGTCCAGGCCCAGGGGGATGGGCAAGCCCGTGTCGTCACCCCACGCCTTGCCCAGGTCAAGGACCCTCGTATACCCCTGCGCTTCCCATGTAATCTGTCCCTCGTGAATAATCACCCCCGCGTCAACCCGGCCGGACTTGATGGCCTCGCCGATTTCATCGAAGTGCAGGAATACGGGTACGAAGGGCCGGTCCAGATAGATGCGCAGGAGGAGGTACGCGGTGGTGTATTCGCCCGGGATGCCGAGCCTCTTGCCCTCCAGACCATCGGCTGTCAGAGGAGCGGTGGACATGACGATAGGCCCGTAGCTCCTGCCCACCGACGACCCGCAGGCCATAATCCGGTACTTGTCGGCCAGGCGGGGATAGGCGGCGGCGGAGATAGCCGTGACCTCCAGCTCTCCCCTCATAGCTCGACGGTTGAGAGACTCGATGTCCTCAAGCACCTGCTCAAGCTCGAACCCCTCAATAGTCACCTTCCCGGTGGCGAAGGCGTAGAACATAAAGGCGTCGTCGGCGTCGGGACTGTGGCCTATCCTCAGCACACTCACGTTGTCCTCCTTCTATCGAACTTTCGACGGACTTCTATCTGATGGTACAGTCTGATGGTACAGTCTGATGGTACGGTCTGATGGTACGGTCTACAAGCAGAGATTCAGTATAGGCGATGGGCAGCGGGGGGTAAAGGCATGATGCCGACTCCCCAGGGCCTTTCAATTGTCACCCCCTGTTCAAGCCAGGGGCAGGCTCCGAGCGGAGCGAGGGGTCTAAAGTCCTTGCCTTCTTAGGCGTGCTGCTATCCAAGCATTTTTAGATTCCTCGCGCAGCGAGGAATGACACGCGGCGGGGGCCTGTATTTACCTGGCGTGACAATCGAAAGACCCTGGCCGACTCCACGCTCCGTCCCTGGAAAGGCTCTCCTGGGCGTGCTAAGATTGGGGAGACGCCCGGCAGGGCTTATCCATACAACGGCGACCAGACAGTGGGGGCCAGGAGGCGCACGCCATGAAGGTCACGGAGAGGTGTTCCGAGCAGGGAGACCGGGCGGTCTTCGTCTGTGATTTCTCCCCGCCCCGGTCCGCCGACACCGGCTCCTTGGAGCAGGCGAAGGGCATAGACGCGGATTTCATCTGCGTGGCCTACAATCCAGGCAGGGCCGTGAGGGTGGACTCCGCCATGCTAGCCTACGCCATAAAGGCCCATACGGGGAAGGGCGTGATTTTCAATCTGTCCACCAGGGACATGAACAAGCTGGCGCTGCAAAGCCATCTCCTGGGGGCGCAGATGCTGGGCCTTGAGAACGTGATGGTCCTCAAAGGGGACTCCTTCACCGGCAGGGACCTGGCACGGGTGAAGGACGTGAGCGACTTCAGCTCCACCGGGCTGGTGAAGGCGCTGGAGTCCATGAACCGAGGGGTGGACTTCAGAGGATCAAATCTGAAGGCCGCCACCGATTTCTGCATAGGCGCTTCCATAGACCTGGGCCGCGGCATCGAGAAGGAGGCCGCCCTTACCCGTAGCAAAGCATCCTCCGGGGCCCGCTTCTTCCTGACCCAGCCCGTATTCAGCACCGCTGAGGTCGCCGCCTTCCACCAAGCCTACCATACCCTATCCGGCGAGGAGATTTCCCAGCCCGTCTTCTTTGGCCTCCAGGTCTTGGTGAAGGACGGCGTTATATTCAGCAGCGTGCCCGAGGGAATGAAACAAGACCTGGACAAGGGACGTGACGGAACGGACATAGCCCTGGAGCTACTCCGGGACTTCCTGGACTTCGGGATTAAGAGAATATACCTGGTCCCTCCGATTCTGAGGGGCGGAGCGCGGGACTACGAGGCAGCGCAGAAGGTGCTGGAGGCAGCCAAATCTAGGCGAATGTAGCTGACTCCACCAGGAGTCTATACTTCCATATTGAGGTGAGGAAATGCCAGCAATAGAGGACGAAATAGGCCAGCTACTCGGGGACAAGGGTCTCACCATCGCGGTAGCCGAGGCGTGCACCGCCGGGCTGATAGGCTCCATGCTGTGCAGCGTCCCCGGAAGCTCGCGGTACTTCTACGGCGGAGTTATAACCTACACGGGAGGGTCAAAGACGCGGGTCCTAGGCGTACCCGAGGAGCTATTGCAGAGGGAAAGCTCGGTAAGCCCCGTGATAGCCCTGGAGATGGCTCGGCGGACCCGCCAGCTTCTGGATACGGACATCGGCGTCTCCACCACGGGCGTCGCCGGCCCAACGGGAGGCTCTTCGGACAAGCCCATCGGGTTGTTCTACATAGGTGTGGCTGCCCGCGATGGGTACGAAGCTACCAGGGAGCTCCGGTGGAATGGCGACAGGAACCCCAACAGGGAGGACACGGCCAAGGCCGCTCTGGAGCTGGTGAAGGCGTACCTGTCGCAGAAATCGTGAGCCCTGCCGCCTGACTCCCGCGGTTGTAAGCTCAGCTGACGACCTCTCCGCCCTCCATCTGCCCGGCCTCGGAAGGTGAAGACAGGTGTGCCTCCGGCCCTTGTTGGAAAGCCGGGAGAGCCGGCAGCCTGCCTTCGTCAGCCGCGACGGCCGTTTCCATAGCGTGGATAGCCACCTCAATCTGGTCATCGCTGGGCGACCGGGTTGTGAGGCTCTGGAGCAGCAGGCCGGGGTAGCTGACGAGCTTGGTCAAGGGGTGCGCCTGATGTGCCCCGCTAAAGCGGATTATCTCGTAGCTTATGGCGGCGATGACGGGGATAAGGACGATCCTGGAGAGGACGAGCCACGCCAGGTTCTCGCGGGGTACGAAGGTGAAGACCAGGATGGCCACCAACATCACCGTCAGCAGAAAGGCTGTGCCGCAACGGGGGTGGGCCGTTGGAAAGCGGCGTACGTTGTCCACCTCCAGGGGAAGGCGTGCCTCGTAGGTATGCACCGCCATGTGCTCGGCGCCGTGATAGGCGAAGACCCGCCTTATATCCGGGATTAGCCCGATACCCCCGATGTAGAGTATCAGCACCGCCAGCCTTATCAGCCCTTCGACCAGGTTGTTCAGGGGGTCGGAGGTTATGACATTCTCGAAGGAGCGCGTCGCGAAGAGGGGCATGATGAAGAAGAGGCCGATTCCCAGAGCAAAGGCGATGGTCAGGGATACGCCGGTAAGCCAGCGGGGTACATCTTCCTTATTCCCGGTCTGGTCCTCCATAGCCACGTTGGCAGAACGGTTGAGGGCTTTGATTCCCAGCGCCAGAGTCTCTATGAGGACCACGATGCCCCTCACGAGGGGCGTCCGTCTGAGCTGTCCCGTGTATACCTGGCTCAGAGGCTCGGAGGTGGTATAGACCTGCCCGTTGACTCGACGCACGGCGAGGCTGAAGTAGCGTCGCCCCCTTATCATCACCCCTTCGATGACGGCCTGGCCGCCGTAGAAGAACTGGTGCTGCTCCGCCAAAACGTCTCCCTTTCAGAGGGTGTGGGACAAGGTATGGACACACTTCCTCTCCCTCGACGGGAGAGGATTGAGGTGAGGGTGAGAAGAAGCCCCGAGAAGGCCGGTCTCGGTCTTCAGGGCGCAAAAACTACTGTAGGTTGAACCTTCGCTTGAGCCGCTCAATCCTGCCTTCGGTGTCCACGATGCGCTGCTGCCCGGTATAGAAGGGGTGGCACTTGCTGCATATCTCGACCCGCAGGGTTGGCCTGGTCGCTCCGGTGGTAAAGGAGTTGCCGCAGGAGCAGGTAACGGTGGCGGCGTGGTACCGGGGATGGATTTCTTTCTTCATCGGTCTTTAACCTACCTTGGAATCCACAGGGGAATCAACGGGAGAGTCTACCGGATAAACGCTGGCCATGCGCTTATTCTTGGCGGCCCACTCGAACTTGACACGGCCGTCCACGAGGGCGAAAAGGGTGAAGTCCCTGCCGAGGCCAACGTTCCGGCCTGGCCGGATGCGGGTGCCCCTCTGACGCATAATCACGTTGCCAGTGGTGACGTGCTCGCCATCAAAGCGCTTCACCCCCAGGCGTTTAGGCTTGCTGTCACGACCGTTCCGGGAGCTTCCGCCCGCTTTCTTATGGGCCATTACCTCTCACCTCCACCCCGGTCTTCGCCTGCGGGCTGGTCCTGAGTCCCGCCCTCGACTTCGTCCCGGGGACCGTCTATAGCTTCATCCTGGGGGCTTGCCTCGATTTCGTCCCGAGGCCCGTCTATAACCTCGTCTCCGCCTTCGTCCACAAGCTCATCCGTAGCCCCGTCTTCCGGGTCATCCACAGACTCATCTACGGGGCCTTCCGCGGGAGAATCTTCAGCTATCGGAATGGCTTCGGGAATCTCCTCGTAGACCGCGGCCGGGGAGTCCGGCCTTTCCGTGACCCCGACCTCCTCATCGCCCAGCATTATGGCCGTTATGGCCAGCCTGGTATAGAGTTGCCTGTGGCCCTTCTTCCTGCGATAGCGGACCTTCCGCTTGTACTTGAAGACGATAATCTTGGCGTCCTTGCCCTGGGCCTGCACCTGGGCGAGCACGCTGGCATCGGGGACCAAGGGGTTGCCAAGGAGCAACTCGCCGTCTCTGGAGACCGCCATCACATCGGTAATCTCTACCGCGGACCCCGGTTCTACCGGGAGCTTTTCCACGTCTATTATGTCGCCCGGCTTGACCCTGTACTGCTTGCTTCCTGTTTTAACGATTGCGTAATCCATAGCTATCCTCTATGACCTATTGTATGGGCTACCCATAGGCGTGTCAAGGCAGGACCTTCCCACTAGCAGGGCCTTTTCATTGTCACCCCCTGTTCAAGACAGGGGCAGGCTCTGAGTGACAGGGAAGGGTCTAAAATCCTCGCCTTCTTGGGCATGCTGCTACCAAAGCATTTTAGATTCCTCACTCCGTTCGGAATGACGGCGATGGGCCGCAATTGGTTTTTAGACACCCTCTCAGGCTGAAACCCTCCCCAGGTCAAAGGACCTGGCCGCCAGGCCTACGATGTAATTGCCGATGGAGAGGGAGGAGGTAGCCCCCGGGGAGGGAGCGTTGAGAACGTGTATCGCGCCCCTGGTCTCCTGTATGCTGAAATCGTCCAGCAGCCTGCCCTTCCGGTCCACGGCCTGAGCGCGTACTCCCGACCCGCCCGGGGCCAGGTCCCTATCTTCGATCTCCGGCAGAAGTCGGCGGAGGTCATGGAGGAAGACCCTCTTGCTCAGCGAGCGGTGAGTTTCTCCGAGGCCGGTCTTCCAGAACTTCATGCTCATAGACCAGAAACCCGAGTAGCTCAGCGTGCCCAGCGTCTCCGCAATGTTCAAGTGGCTCTTCCTGTACCCCTCGCGGGCGAAGGCCAGCACTGCGTTGGGCCCCGCTTCCACCTCGCCGTGGATGTTCCTGGTGAAGTGGACGCCAAGGAAGGGGAACTTGGGATTCGGCACCGGGTATATCAGGGTCTTTACCAGGTGGCGGCTCTGGGGTCTCAGTGTGTAGTACTCTCCCCGGAAGGGTATGATTCTCACATCCGGCGCGACCCCCATCATCCGCGCGACCGTGTCGGCATAAAGCCCGGCGCAGTTTATCATGTATTTAGACTCCACAGGCCCCTGGGTCGTCTCCAGAAGTATAGGCCCGGCATCAGACCTGCGAATGCCCAGCACTTTTCTCTGGGTGAGAATTTCGCCTCCACCGGCGCGTATGGTATCCGCGTATGCGTTGGCGACCACCTTGAAGTCTATTATCCCGGTGCCGGGGGCGTAGAGGGCCTTTATTCCCCTGGCATGGGGTTCGATCTCTTTCAGCCTCTCCGGGCCTATCACCTCAAGATCCTCGACGCCGTTGGCGGTCCCCCGCTGGTGGAGGTCTTCGAGGCGGCCAAGCTCGGACTCGTCGGTGGCAACGATTACCTTCCCGCACCGTTCATACCTGATGCCCTTCTCCTGGCAGAACCGGATGAGGGAGTTGACGCCGCTCACGCAGAACTGGGCCTTCTGAGAACCGGGCCTGTAGTAGATGCCCGAGTGAATCACCCCGCTGTTGTGGCCGGTCTGGTGGGCTGCCAGCTCCGCCTCTTTTTCAATCACCGCGACCCGGCATCTGGGATATTGGCCGGTAAGCTGCAAGGCGGTGGCAAGGCCGATTATGCCGCCGCCGACAATGGTTACATCGTATTTACCAAAGTCCATCCGGTCCCTCCGTCCTGCCGGGGTATGCCCTCAAGGGAAGTCGTGGATGTCCCGGTCCCTACAGGGCCTTTTCCTTGTCACCCTGAGTGATAGCGAAGGGTCTAAAAGTCCTTCTCCTCAGTGTCGGTCCGCTTGCGAGGCATTTTAGATCCTTCGTCGCTCCGCTCCTCAGAATGACACGCGGTGGGGGCCTGCCCCTGCCTGGTAGCAGACAGGTAGCTACGGCCTGACTAGCGCGCCCTACAGCCTGTAGGGAATGGACAGCTCGTTGCATATATCCTGGAACCACTGGACCACCTCTTTGTGCAGGGGGATGCCGTTGGCGCGGCGCTCCTGCTCCTCCTCGGCCTCCGCCAGCCCCGCGTACAGGACCCGGTCATGGCCGGGTGCGGGAGGAGTGTTCTTGAGGTCCCGCAGGAAGTCATCCATAAGCCCCTTGAAGGTATCTACCTCGGTGAAGGCCTCTATGCTATAGGCCCCCACGAAGTGGGAGAAGTTGGGACGGCCCGGGAACATGCCGTAGCCGGTGCCGGACAGCACACCGCAGAGTATGTCCACGATGCAGGAGAGGCCGTAGCCCTTGTGAGAGCCCGACTCCCGGGTGCTCCCCAGAGGGAGGAGGCTGTTGCGACTGGGGCTTGACGGCCCCCATGAAGCCGGGACTTCCATGGACTCCATGATGGGACTGCCATCGTCGTCGGCCAGCCAGCCCGGAGGGACCGGGTTGCCCAAACGCTGGACCAGGCGGATCTTGTTGCCGGCCACCACGCTGGTAGCGGCGTCGAAGACGAAGGGAGGTTCCTCCCCGGCGGGCGCCGCCAGAGCGATGGGGTTTGTGCCCAACCTGGGCTCCGCTCCAAAGGTGGGCAGTACCAGGGGCGGGCATCCGGTCATGGATATGCCTATCATGTCATGCTTGAGGGCCATCATGGCGTGATAAGAGGCCATGCCCATGTGGCGACCGTTCGATATGGTGACCATGCCCACTCCCACGTTCCGGGCTTTTTCGATGGCGATTTCCATAGCCTTGGGGGCTACGATGATGCCCAGTCCTGCGTCGGAATCTATGTTGGCGGTGGCCGGAGTCTGGCGTACTATCTTCCAGTTGGGCCTGGGGTTAATATCCCCCTTATTGTAGTCGGCAACGTAAACACGGAGCATGTTGGACACGCCGTGGCTCTCCACCCCTCTGAGGTCGGCGCTTACCAGAGCATCAGTGGCAAGGCGGGCATCTTCAGGGGGAACGTTCATCTTCTCGAAGATGGCGGTGACGGTGGCCCTCAGAGAGTCCTCCTGGACACGCACGGCATCTTCCTCTTTGACGTGGAACTGTTCGAGCACCTGAGACCTCCTGACAGCTATTACGATAGGCAATGTACGGGACAGCAATATGATACATACTTGCCCTCCCTTCGGCAAGCTCAGGCACGGCATGTGCAAAGTCGGCACAAATGTCACAAGAGAGGTTTAAGAAGTCCCTTCTCCCTTGACGGGAGAAGGCTAGGATGAGGGTGACAGCCTTGCTGAAGGGAACGCCCCCTCACCCTAACCCTCTCCCGCGAGGGGAGAGGGGACTTTGCACAGCTCCAGCAAGCCAGGCACGGCCCGTTGACAACTCCTGGGCTGGAAAGTAACATTCTAACCATTCCGATATGATACATACTTTATAGGGCCTATTCTTGCAACGCCATCAAGTATTATGACAGAAACCAACCTAGACCTGAAATCAGCGGGGGATTTTTACGATGGGAAGGTTATGATGCCCCGGAGGGCATCCGCTCCGGCCTGACTAAAGCCTGATTGAAGAAGGGAGTGGTGGGTAAAAAAAGCGGGATAGGGGTGCTCCTCTGGCTCCTCCCCCGGCGTCTTCGTTCCTCATGGCTGCTCCTGGCCATTACCTCTTTCGGCATATTGGCCGCCGTTACCCTGATGGCCATCGGGGCCGTCTACTCTCGTGGGCTGGCCGAAGGTGGGCTCCGCCACGAGCTGGCGTCCGTCGCTCCTACGACCCTGGACGCCCAGGCGCTCATACGGAACAGGCCCCTGGGCCCAGCTGACTACGAGAAGCTGCGTCCTGCCGTGGAAGAGGTCACAGCGGCGCGCCTGGGATATATGCTGGAGTATACCCACCGGTTTGGCCGCACCGAGCAGAACCTGCCCCTGGTGCGGGTTGGGGAAGCGGAAGCCCCTTCGTTCAATTCCCCCCTGGGGCAACCCTTTTTCATCACCGACTTCGACAAGCACTCGAGGCTGGTGGAGGGCCGTTGGCCCGAGGCTGACCCCGTACTGCATGACAAGGGCGTGGACCTGGAGATGGTGGTGGGGAAGCGGGCCGGGGAGTACATGAGACTGGGCATAGGTTCTCAGATACACATCTTCCCTTTCAGGACGGACCCATCGGAGCGGATTACCCTCACCGTAACGGGCCTGGCAGAACCCCTGGACACCCGGGAAGATTATTGGATGGGTCTCTCGCCCAGCAACTACTATAACGTGCAGGAGGGCGGATTCGACAGGCCGGTCCTGGTCCCGATATACGTCCCGGAAAAGCTCTTCTTCAGTGGCCTGGGCGCTCGCTACCCCACCCTGGTGGGCGATTACGGATGGTTCCTATTTCTCGACCCGGGCGTCCTTACCGCATCGAGAGTGATTCCGACTCAAGATGCCCTGGAAGGCCTGGAGACGGACTTAAACAAGCAGTTTCCCCATTCCCTGCTGCTCACCGGCCTCGGAAACGCCCTCGACGATTACGAAAGAGACCTGACCCATGCCAGGGTGCCTCTCTTCCTTTTCATCTCACTGGTGGTGCTGGTTATCCTCTATTTCCTGGTCCTGCTCATGGGGCTGCTGTCCCGCACCCGGAGCGATGAGGCCAGTCTCTTGAGGAGCCGGGGAGCCAGTATGCTCCAGGTGAGCGGGCTTCTGGCTTTTGGAGAGGGGATAGTCGTCCTCCTGGCGATAGCCCTCGGTCCCTTCCTGGCCCTCGTGATAGTGCGTCACCTGTTGCTGGGGACCATAAACCCTGCGGGAGACGGCGGCCCCGTGTCGGTGGGACTCTCGGCGGATATGTTCGTCATGGGCGCCGTCGGGGGACTTCTGAGCCTGGCGGTGCTGATAGTCTCCGGGGCGGGCCTGGCTCGCCTTGGCATAGTGGAGTTCCTGAAAGAGAGGGCCAGGCCGCCCACAGTGCCCCTCATACACAGGTACTACATAGATATACTGGTGCTGGCGCTGATAGGGCTGGTGTGGTGGCAGATTCACGACCGGGGAGGTTTCCTGGAAAGGGACGTGCTGAGCGGGGCGCTCGAGGGGGACATCAGCCTGCGCTTGGGTCCGGTGCTGGTGCTGCTTGGAGCGGCCCTCCTGCTGCTGCGAGTCCTGCCACTGCTGGTAAACGTCGCGGCCTGGGCGGCCAGCTTCCTGGGGCCGGCATGGGTCTCCTTCGCCCTTACCCGCGTCGCCCGCGACCCCCTGCCCCACGGTTCCCTGGCCGTTATCCTGCTGCTCGCCTCCGCTCTGGGCATCTTTGGGGCTACTTTTCAGTCCACCCTCTCGAGGAGCCAGCGAGACCAGGCCCTTTACAAAACGGGGGGGGACCTGGTGGTCAAATCCCCGACGTTTTTCAGTCCAACCCAGGCGGAGTTGGCCGGCGTAGAGGGCGTCCAGACCATCAGCCCCGTCGTCCGCGGCGCGGGGACTCTCCTGGATGGCCTGCCCGGGGCCTCCACTACCCTGATAAGCCTGGACCCCGGCACGCTGCACGATACCGCATGGTTCAGGGATGATTTCGCCGACAAGGATCTTCCGAGGCTGCTCAACCCTCTCCGGAACGGCGCTCCTCTCGTCAACGGAGGTCAGGTCAGAAGCGGAGAAAACGTCCGGCGGATTGAGGAGAGGTCGCGGGGCATAGTCCTCCCAATCGAGGCGGAGCACGTCGGCGTCTGGGTGAAGTTCTTCACCAGAGGTTTGGGCCAGGGCCAGTCCGAGCGAAAAGTGGTCCTGTGGATGCGCATATCCGGGGTTGAAGGCAACTACCGCAGCCTGATTTTAGAGCACCGGCCACCCCCTGGTACAAGGGTCGAAGGCGCGGCAGACCAGGCCGCCAACGCCTCAGAGACCCCTCTGCCCCTGGGCGACGACTGGAACTATTTCGAGGCCCCTCTACCGGAAGACACCTTCTTCATCCAACCACCCTTCAGCGTGGTATCCGTCTTCATCACAGCCGTCTCCAGGGGCAGCGTCACCGTGCTACCCCCGGGCAGCATGGGCCTGGACGACGTTACCGTGAGAGGCCCTTCTATCCGGCCCAATGGGGCCGTTGTCGAGGGGTACGAGGAGGCTGCCGGCGCGTGGGTGGCGGTCCCGGGCACCAAGCCCACGCCGGACACGATGGAGCGCACGTCCCAGGCCGCCCGGAGCGGTCGTTTCGGACTCGCTTTTTCCTGGATGGAGTCCCTGGGGACTGCTCCCCGTGGAATCTTCATGCCCCCTGGCCTCTTCCCCCTGCCCGCTATCGGCGGCCCCATCTTCGGAGTGGGGCAGGAACTGCGTGTCCGCTCTCAAGGGGGGGTGATAGTGCCCTTTGTGGTACGGGACGTGACCGATTATTTCCCCACCGTTCTCGAGCCGTCGCGGCCCTTCCTGCTGGTGTCATTGGAGGAGTACAGCAAGTACGTGAGACGTATGCACGGGGGAGAGGTGGACACTCCCAGCGAGTTCTGGGTCTCCCTGGAGGATGACGCTGACCGGGGCCAGGCCATTGTCTCCATGTCCCACAACCTGAGTCCCTTCGCCTCGATTCAGGACAGGGACGCCAAGGTAGAGCTGGCCGAGCGCAACCCCCTGGCCGGCGGCGGCTGGAGCGGGCTTACCATCTTCAGCATGTCCGCCATAGTCGTAGCCGTAGCGCTGGCCCTGGGAATCTACGCTGCCGTCTCGGTACGCAGTGGCAGGATAGACCTGACGGTCGCCAGGACCATGGGCCTCTCCAGGAGCCAGATACTCCTGTCCCTGGTGATGGAGCGGGTTGTCGTGGCCGTCGTGGGGATAGCGGCGGGGGTCGCCATAGGCGTCTGGCTCGGCTGGTGGGTACTGGGATTCCTGGACACGACGACCAGTGGACAGACGGTGATTCCCCCCATGATAGTGACCGTTCACGAGTGGCTCATGGTCCTGGTGTTTATGGGCCTTGCGTCGGCCCTATCCCTGGCTATCTTCTTCGCCGCCCTTTCCGTCAGCAGGATGAGGGCGGCGGACGTGCTGAGGGAGGGGGAGTAGAAAAAAATGTCCCTTCTTCATCTCGCCTACGTCATCGCCCTGCGAAGGATTATCTCCACGTGGAGATTGGAGCTGGTCCTGTTTTTGGGGATAGTGCTGGCCGTGGCCCTGCTGTCCAGCGGCATGGTCTTCTCCGACATGCTGGCGGAGGCCGCGCTGCGCCGCGCCCTGGACCAGGCCACCCCGGAAGAGGCCAACCTTTCCGTCCGGGTGTTCAACGGCCTCGACGACCCTTCCATCGTGGCGAAGGAGGACTCCATCTACCGGTCCAGCTACAATTTCGTGGAAGGTCGGGTGGGTGGACGATTCCAGTCCTATTTGCGGGACAAGTCCCATCTCATTGAGACCTCGACCTTCTTCTTCCAGGGGCATCCCAACCTGGAGCTGGCTGACAGCCTCCGTCCCCGTGGCAGGATTATGTACATGAGCGGCCTTGCTCCGGGCTCGCAGGAGCCGGAGGCCCGCGTAGAGGTGCTTGAGGGACGATGGCCCTACGCCGCCTCGGGCGGCAGGAGCATGGCTGACCCCGGCGGACCCGTGCCTGATGGACCCGTAGAAGTCGCGATAGACACTCGCGGCTCCCAACTGCTTCAGCTTGGCGTGGGCGACGAGATGGAAGTTTTCCCGGCATCCGGAGTGACCGACCCTCCGGCCATGAGGGTGCGGGTTGTGGGCATATTCCAGAGAGCGGACCCGGACGCCGAGTTCTGGTACCGCGCCGAACGCACCCTGAGCATCCAGGACGACCAGTGGACCATGGTGCCGCTCTTTACCTCGGATGACGCCATCTACGAAAGGGTTGGCCGGATTTACCCGGGGCTGTACACGGACTTCGGATGGTTTTATTACCTGGACCGGCATGGGCTGCGCGCAGGGGACGTGGACGCTATCCAGGCCACCATCCTGGGGGCCAAAAATGACGTGAGCGCGAACCTGGACAACTCCTCCATCTTCATCAAGCTGGACGAGGTGCTGGACGAGTACGAGGAGCAGCTGCTCCTGGCCCGCATCCCCCTCTTCCTGATGGTCTTTCTGGTCACAGGCATACTCATCTATTACCTGGCCCTGGTGAGCGGGCTGATAGTCAGGTCTCGCTCCACCGAAATATCCGTGCTGAAGAGCCGGGGGGCCACCACCGCCCAGATAGGTCTGCTGGCGGCGGTGGAGGGGGTACTTCTGGCCGTCCCCGCCATAGCCCTGGGGCCTCTGCTGGCGCTGGGCGTGTCCAAGGCTCTGGGGAGGGTCTTCTTCGACTTCCAGTCCGGGGGTGATCAGGCCCCCGTAACCCTCTCCTCCGAGGCCTTCCTGCTGGGAGTGGCGGGCGCATTTCTAGCCGTAGTCGTGCTCACCGTCTCGACGCTGGTATCATCCCGTCACGGAATCGTGGAGTTCCGGCAGACGGGGGCCAGGCCGCCCAGAGCGCCCTTTGTCCATCGCTACTATATCGACATCCTGGCCCTGGCGTTGATAGGCGTGGTATGGTGGCAGATCCAGTCTCGCGGCTCCTTCCTGGTGCGCTCCGTCGGGACGGGAGAGCTTCAGATTGACTTTTCCCTCATGCTGGGCCCTGTGCTGGGACTCCTGGCTTTGGGACTCCTGGTGTTGCGCGTCTTCCCCCTGGTCGTGGGGATAGTGGCGTGGGCCGCGGAGCGGCTCGGGCCGGCCTGGCTGGCCCAGGGGTCCCGTCGAGTTTCCAGGGACCCTATCGTGCCTGGGGCGCTGGTGGTATTGCTCATGCTGGCTACGGCTCTGGGGGTCATAGGGAGCGCCTTCAGCTCTACGCTGGAGCGCAGCCAGAAGGACCGTGCCCTGTACGCTGCGGGGGCGGACTTGCGCGTCCAGCATGCAGGGGATACGGACCCCATGCTGCTCCTGGGCCTCTCCGACCTTGCCGGCCCCGATGGAGGGGTGGATGGGGTGGAGCGGGCAGCCGAGGTGGAGCGCATCAGCGGCGGTCTCCTGACCAAAGGGCTGAACTTCGATAACATAACCGTCCTGGCCGTTGATACGGAGAACTTCGCCGAGGTGGTGGGGTGGTACAGGCCCGATTTCGTGGACGGGAAATCCCTGGAAGAGCTTACCAGCGCCATCAGGCCCGACCCTGCGAGCTTTCCCTCGCACAAGCCTTCGGCGGAAGGGGTGGCACAGGGCGAGCGGGAAGGGGTCCTTCTGCCTGAAGATGCAAGCGCCCTGAGCATATGGGTCAACCCCGTCAGGCCCGACGGGCGGGAGTCGCTGAGGGCGAGGCTTCAGGATGCCCGTGGCTACTACTTCGACATCCTCATCGGCAGGCTCAATTTAGTCGGCTGGCAACGCTTCGAGGCCGACCTTTCCCCCATGCCTACGCGTATATCTTTCGGGTCGGAGGAGCCGCCAAAGCTGCCGGAAGTCATACCCCCTTTTACCCTCCTCTCGTTCCAGGTCTACGCTCGGGGGGGCGCCGCGCAGCCCGGCGCCGCGTTCCTGGGGGACCTGGTCGCCATCACGCCCCGGGGAGAGGAGACGATAGAGGACTTCCAGACCCTGGAAGGGTGGCACGTCGTGGAGGACTACGCCAGGCCCGGCCTGTACGCCCTGGAGCTCAGCGAGTCCGTCGCGACGCCCACCAACGGCAAGGCGGCGCGCTTCAGCTGGGCGCCCGGAGGCATCGGGGCGCGGGCCTTGCGAGTTGGCAGGCCGGAAAAGCCTGTGCCAACGGTGGTGAGCAGGTCCCTCCTGGACATAGCCGAGGCCCAGGTGGGGGACACCGTGACCATATCCGTGTCCAATGCCTCCTTCCTTATCGAGGTGGTGGGGGCGGCGGAGTATCTCCCCACGCTGAACCCCAGGGAGAAGCCGTTTGTGGTGATGGACCTGCGGACCTTCACCCATCACACAAACCTGCACAAGCAAACGGCGTCCGGGGGCAGCAATGAGCTGTGGGCCCGCCTGGATAGCCCCGACCGGGACCCGGACGCGGTCGTTCAGGCTATCGCCGGGCGCGACATCAACGTGAAGGAGGCGCACCTGGCCTCGGAGATGGTGGCCCAGCGCGTGGACCAGCCCCTCGTCAACGCCAGCTGGGGCGGGCTTCTGGTGCTGATGTTCCTGGCGCTGGTCCTGGCCAGCGCCTCGGGGGTGATGCTGTTCTCCTACATGGACACCAGGGAGCGTCAGACCGATTTCGTCCTCCTGCGCACTCTGGGCTTTTCCAAGGGGCAGGTGAACGGCGTCGTGTGGTTCACCCTGCTTGTCGTGGTGGTCTGTGGCTTGGGCCTGGGGACATGGGCAGGCCAGCAAATAGGGGCTAGCCTTCTGCCTATCCTCGAGGTGGCGGAGGAGGGCGTCCGGGTAACGCCGCCCATGGTCCTTCAGACCAACTGGCTCACCCTTCTCGTGTCCTACCTGGTGCTCGCTGCCGTCACCGGAGGCACGGTGCTATGGCTGGCCTGGCTGACCGCAAGGCTGGAGATACAGCAGGTCCTTCGGATAGGAGAGGCTTGACGTGGGCTGCAATGTATCTATAGAGTATACAAGGTGACAAGGAGTGGGCCGCAGGGTCGTTTCAGTCTCGGCGCCAGGTGAACACAGACCCCGCCGCGTGTCATTATCATGAAAATAGCCTGCACCCCCTATGATGTCATTCCGAGCGCAGCGAGGAATCTAAAGTTCATGCCCTCAAAGCCAGGCTCGGCAATACTATGTGTATATCCTGACCAACAGGGTCAGAACCCTCTACGTTGGCGTCACCAATGACCTCATCAGTCGGGTGTATGAGCATAAACAGAAGTTCGTGGAAGGTTTTACCAAGAAGTACAATGTGACTTGGTTGGCTTACTACGAACAGGTTTCAGACATTACATCGGCAATTGAACGAGAAAAGCAAGTCAAGGGCTGGAGAAGAAGTAAGAAGGTTGAACTGATTGAGTCGTTGAATCCATACTGGAAGGACTTATCGCTGGAATGGTACGATGAATGTGAAGAAACTCTTTAGATTCCTCACTGCGTTCGGAATGACATGATGAGACGTTCGGAATTGTAGATGTTAGATAATTCGCTGACGTATTGGGTGAATGGCTCAACAAAATGCAATTGCCCTGGGAGTGCGCCGTGGAAGTAGCGAGAGGGTCCGGCCCCGTACAGGGCGACGGCCTGGGTCAGGCCAGGGGCGACGACCTGTACATCGAGTGTCGAGACCTGTTCAAGATTTACAAGCGAGCGGACCTCGAGGTAGTCGCGCTGCGCGGCGTAGACCTGGAGGTGGAAGTGGGAGAGCTGGTCGCCATTGTGGGGGCCAGCGGCAGCGGCAAGAGCACCCTGCTCAATATCCTCTCCGGGCTGGACCGCCCCTCCGCCGGACAGGTCAGGGTGGGCAACAGGGACCTGCTGAACATCTCGGACCGGGACCTGGTGTTCTACCGCAGGCTGGACGTGGGCTTCGTATGGCAGGCCACGGCCCGGAACCTCGTATCCTACCTCACCGTTCGAGACAACGTGGAGCTGCCCATGGCCATCGCCGGGGCTGAGGCGGGTCTCCGGCGCGGTCGGAGCATGGAGTTGCTGTCGTCCCTGGACATTGAGGACAAGGCCGGCAGGCTTCCCCACCAGCTTTCCGGAGGGGAACAGCAAAGGGTCGCCATAGCCGTCGCCATGGCCAACAACCCTCCCATGCTCCTGGCGGACGAGCCTACGGGGGAGCTGGACACCCAGACGGCAAACCAAGTCCTTGAGCTACTGCGCCATATGAACAGCGTCTATAAAGTCACGGTTATAATAGTCACCCACTACCCCGGGGTGGCCCAGTACGTAGACCGCATACTCCACATACGCGACGGCCGCATCAGCTCCGAGAGCTTCCTCCAGCCCACCTTTCAGAGAGACGGAGATAAGGTCCACCAGGAATACGTGGTGGTGGACCGTGTGGGCCGGCTTCAGCTTCCCCAGGAGTACATGGAGAAGCTCCGGCTGCGGGGCCTGGCAAGCGTTGACATAGACGGCGATCAGGTCAGCATAAAGTCCGCCGCGGACAGCCCCCGCCCTCTCCGGCAAGCCCGGCGCGAGGCCTATTCGGGGGATGAGCAGGGACAAAGAGAGGACGAATGAGAGACCCGCAGATGGACCGGGGAAGAAGGAGGGGGCCTCCGGCTTCGCCCTTGGGACCTCGCCCGGAAGCCCAGCCCAGGGGCGTTGCAGCCAGGAGGACGGACCCGTCTCCCGGAGGCTGGCAGGGACTATCCATCATCTCCACGCGGGACCTGACGCGGGTATTCGGGGCGGCGGGGGACGGAACGGGGGTCATGGCGGTCAACAGCCTTAACCTGGACATCTTCCCGGGAGAGTTCCTGTCGGTCACGGGGCGCTCGGGGTCGGGCAAGACCACGCTGTTGAACCTCATGGCCGGCCTTGACCAACCCTCATCGGGGAGCGTGCTCTTCGAAGGCCGCGATCTGGCTGCCTTCTCGGAAGCCGAGTTGGTCGAGCTGCGCCGGCGCAGGATAGGCTTCATCTTCCAGTCCTTCGGCCTGATGCCCCTGCTGTCGGCCTCGGAGAACGTGGAGCTGCGCCTGCACATAAGCGGGGTATCGTGGCGAGAGCGTCGCAGGCGCGCCATGGAAGCCCTCGACATGGTGGGGCTTGGTCCCCGGGCGCGGCACCGGCCTTACGAGCTTTCGGGAGGCGAGCAGCAACGCGTGGCCATCGCCCGCGCCCTCGTGACAGGCCCGGACGTGGTCTTCGCCGATGAGCCTACGGGTGAGCTGGACACCGCCACGGCCATATCCATCTCCACTCTGCTGCGGGACATCGCCCTGTACCGGGGCGTCACCGTGATAGTAGCCACCCACGACCTCACCCTGGCCGGGATGAGTCACCGGAACGTGCAGATAGTGGACGGCGCTCTGGCCACCATAAGCGAGGGCCAAGGGCCTACCATAGAATAGCTTCAGTAGCCCTCTGGGTAGCGGACCATGCGGGCATCCGGGACGAGGGTCTACTGAATAGCTTCGGTGGCCCGCTGGGTGGCCGACCATGCCGGCATCCAGGACGAGTGCCTGCCGTCGCCGCCCGCCACCACCAGCAGGAGGTTATCGGGGGTGGAGACTATGGGTATCATATAGTCGTCCTCATGGCTATGGGCGGAAAACTCCTCCGGCCAGGAGTGGGCACCCCAGAAGCTCCGGTCCCTCAGCTCGCCAACGGACATGCGGGCATGTTCAAAGATATACTCCTTCACGCTCTTGCGCGACTGGAAACCGTCGGTGGCAATCTCGGCGGCGTGCTCCGGCGAGAGCACCACCACATGGGAAGGCCCTCGCGCCTGGTAGTAGTAGCTGGATATGGCCCCGCCCTTCATGGACATCACCACCGTCTGAAGAACGCCAAGTCCCGTCTCCTGAGTCGCCTCCACCACCGTATGGATACCCCGCACCGCCGATACCGTAACTGTGCTGGCATCCGGCGGAAAGCCCATCTCGACATGCAGCGGCTCCCAGGGGCTGCGCTCCTCATTTTCGGCGAAGCACATAGTATACTTGCCCGGCCACCCGTGGGTTGACTTCTCCATAGTGTCGGCGGTGGCCCCGCCCATGTTCCGCATGACTAGGCGGAGGGCCCGGCCAATGGTGGCGTTGGCCTGATGGCCCGAGCCGAATACGGCGGTGCCGCCATGAATCTCCAGCCTTCTGGCGATGGGACCGTTGACGATTACTACGGGCGCCGCCCCCCCGGTAGTGGTGGTTATGCCCCCCACGTTGAACTGGGGCTGGAGCACCGCCTTTACCGCCGCCAGGACCACCGGCATGTATTCGGGCTTGCAGCCTGCCATTACGGTGTTGATAGCCACCTTCTCCACGGTTATGGTCCCGTCTCGCGGCGGTATCTTGCCTAGGACATGCTCCCCGGGCAGTGGGCAGGCTTCCAGCATCTCCATGACCAGGTCCTCCGTAGGCGGGATGATGGGAAGGCCGTCGGTCCATCCCTGCCTGTGGAAGTAGTCATTGATGTCCCTCATCGAGCCGTGGACCTGGACTCGAGAGGCGTTCTTGCCTCCGTTGGAAAAGGTGCTCATATCCCCAGCCTTTTCAACTCTTCTTTGACCTCCCTGGCCTGGTCAATGGTGGCCTGGAGCGTGTCAACCACCATATCTACGTTCGCTTCGGAGCCATCGGCCTGGAGTGCGGCGAGCTCAATTCCCGCCCGGCCCAGGGATACCTCACAGCGATGCGACTGGTATAACAGCTCATCTACCCGCAACTGCTGTTGCTTGAGCATCTCCAGACGTTCTTTGTGAGAAGCTACCGTGTCTTCCCTTATTTTCACCCGCGCCGCCTGGGTTTCATCCTGCTTAAAGGTCTCGATTCCCCATTCAAGCTCGACGATTTCTGCCTCGAGTCTCTCCTGGCTGGATGAATGGACCGCCCTCATCAGCTGGAGGGCGTCGGCAAGGACGCTCAGTCCTTGCCGGTAGGTCTCTTCCGACAGGGGAGGAATGTAGGCGACCGCCAGGGGAGCAGCTTCATCCTTCTGCTTGAGGATAAGCCGTAGCTGCCCATATTCACGGGTCAAGTTTCGCAGGGCTTTAAGCCCTGCCGCGGAGTTGATACCCAAAAAACCTGCCCGGAGTACGTCCGGCCGCTTCAAGTCCTCGGCACGCGGCCTCTGGTCCTCCGCTGCTGGAGTCCGGCCCCCCGCCCCCGGGGCCTCTGTTCCCCCTCGGGGTGGACGTGGACCGGCAGCCGAGGGGGCCGGTGCGCCCGCTCTCTGGCCTACTCCTTGGCGCGCTCCCTGGCCCGCTCCCTGAGATGAGGGCATACCTATACACAGAATCACATAGACCACGACCATGATGGTGAATCCAGTACAGAAGGCCAGGACCACAAAACCGAGGCGGACTACGGTCGAGTCTATGCCCAGGTGTTCGGCTACCCCGCCGGCCACACCGCTGATTATCCTGTTGGTGTCACTCTTGGCTAGGCCCTTCTTGTACATGCCCCTACCCCCGGAGGCAGGGCCGAGAAGCCCCTGCCCCGATTGCTAAGAGGGTGTTTCCAAAGCC
Source organism: Dehalococcoidia bacterium (assembly GCA_965197405.1). GTDB lineage: Bacteria > Chloroflexota > Dehalococcoidia > Lucifugimonadales > JAGWBF01. The sequence goes on from OZ240206.1 coordinate 1,742,917, forward strand.
CCTTCTCCCCTTGCGGGAGAAGGCTGGGATGAGGGGCATCAGAAGGATTCACCCTCACCTCAATCCTCTCCCGTCAAGGGAGAGGAGGCTTGGGACGCTACTTTAGAAAACGCCCATTAAAAGCCTTCTCGTCCTCTAACCACTGATCACTAATCACTAGCCCCTGGAGAGAGCAAGCACCGAGCGACCTCGTCTACGCTGGCCCGGGCCAACTCCTGGGTCTGGGCCTTGGTCTTGCTGGCGATGGGGTGGTCAACCACCACCATGGGATGCTCTTCCAAGCCCAGGGCCCGCGCCCGGTGCTCGGCGGCTGTGATGAAGACCCGGGTGATGACCGTGGCTGCGGGCCTGCCCCGCTTTTCTGCCTCTATTCCGTCGTGGAGACCCCACGCTGTGCAGGAGCCTCAATCCGCTACGGCGTGGATGATGGCGTCACATTCCCTCGCCAGATCGTCCATGACCTGGGAAGGGGTGGGCATACTCTGGCTGACCTTCCTGTAAGTGACCACCCTGGACACGCCGTAGTGGTCCTGAAGCAAGCGGCCCAACTCTTCCAGGTACACATCCGCGTTCCGTTTGTGATTGTCTATAAGACCCACAGTGGTCCCCCGGAGTCCGGACAGACGGAGTGCCAGGCCATATTTCTGTATGGCATCTTCCGCTGCGGGATGCAGTACCATAGTGGTCCCTGTCGCTACCATAGCGGCCGCTCCTCTCTTTTTGGATTTCTTTGGGGGTTGCAGAATCGCACTTGATAGCTTACATGATATGTCCTCCCGGCGGCCTTTGCAACCTGAAAAAACTGTTGCCATCCCAGTGCCCCTTTGTTATACTTACGGCGAGACGCTTGGTCAGCTCATGGTGCTTCGGCTCAACTCACCCCCACCACTCACGCCTTGAGTGAGTCACCTAGGGCATTGAGACCACAGCGACATCCGGTCTCGAGGAGGCTCACAAGTGGCTTTAGAGGACAAGACCCTGGTGTGCAGAGAGTGTGGGGATACCTTTACCTTCACCAGTGGAGAGCAGGAGTTTTACCAGAGTCGCGGCTTGTTGAACGAGCCTTCCCGGTGCCCCCCCTGCCGCAGCGCTCGCCGGGCTGGTGGTGGCGGAGGCGGCGGAGGCGGGTTCCGGTCCGACCAGCCCCGGACCATGTACCCGGCGGTGTGCGCTTCCTGCGGTAGAGACACCGAGGTCCCCTTCCAGCCAAGGCAGGGCAGGCCCGTCTACTGCAACGACTGCTTCAGGTCGGTCAGGGAGTCCGGCACCTTTTAAGTCCGGGCTGAGACTCCCCCCCACCTTCCTTTCGGGCTATAGCAGGGTCTCTTAATTCTCGACGTTAGGTGAATATAAGCCTGTCTGTAGTAGCAGGCCCGGATCGCCCGTCATTCCGAAAAGAGCGAAGCGGAATGAGGAACCTAAAATGTCACCTGATAAAACGGGAATCAAAGCGGCACCGGCCAGAAATAAGACTGCGGCCAGCCAGGACTTCAGACCCCTCGCTCCGCTCGGAGCCTACCCCTGGCTTGAACAGGGAGTGACAATCAAAAGGCCTTCGGGCTACAGATAGACCGCTTCACCGGTCCAAGGGGCTAGCCGTGCATATTGGCGTTTGCCATGTGAGTCTGAGGCTCCCGGAGAACCAGAGCCTGAAAGGCAAGCGGCGGGTAACCCAGTCCATAGTCTCCAGGGTACGCACCCGGTTCAACGTCTCCATAGCCGAGGTGGAAGACAACGACCTGTGGCAGAGACTCACCCTGGGCATCTCCTGCGTCAGCAATGATGGACGGCACGCCAACGAAATGCTCTCCAGGGTCGTGCAATATATCGAGGAGACGACGGGCGACGCCGAGCTTCTGGACTACGACGTGGAGATGGTCTCCGGTATATGAGGGCATTGCATGGACGCTTCCGCTTTCCTGGACCACCTCAGAAGGGCCCGATGGTACAAAAAGCAGATAGTCCATGTGGAGAAGATACCACCCCGCGAGGCGTCCGGAGGCGACTGCCAAGTCCCCCTTCACCCGGACCTTCAGGCTTCCATAGAGGGCAGGGGCCTTTGGCCTCTCTACAGCCACCAGGCTGAGGCGATAAACGCCCTCAAGGACGGCCACAACGTAATCGTGGCCACCCCCGCCGCCAGCGGCAAGAGCCTGTGCTACAACCTGCCGGTGCTGGACTCCCTTCTGGCGGACAGGGCCGCCCGCGCCCTCTACATATACCCCACGAAAGCCCTGGCCCAGGACCAGCTCAAGGGACTGAGGTCACTGGCGGGAAGGCTGCCCCTCCAGGCGGCCATCTTTGACGGCGATACCCCTTCCTATGAAAGGGCCTCTATCAAGAGGTCCGCCCAGGTACTCCTTACCAACCCCGATATGCTGCACCTGGGGATACTGCCAAACCACAAGACATGGTCCCGCCTGCTCCAGGGGCTTAGATACGTGGTGCTGGACGAGTCCCACGTCTACCGGGGCGTCTTCGGCTCCCACGTCGCCAACGTGCTCCGGAGGCTCCGGCGCATATGCCGTATTTACGGTAGCTCGCCCCAGTTCATCCTCTGCTCAGCTACCATAGCCAACCCGGGAGATCTGGCGAACCGCCTCACCGGCCTACCCTTCAAAGTCGTGGACACCGACGGAGCGCCCTATCCGGGCAAGCAGTTCGCCTTCTGGAACCCGCCCATAGCCGACGAGGCCACATCCGCCAGGCGTAGCACGAACATGGAGGCCTCCTACCTTTTCTCCGAGCTGGTGAGCCGCAACATTCGCACAATCACTTTTGTGCGGACCCGGAGGGTGGCGGAGCTGGTGTACCTGTACGCCAGGGGGCAGCTTGAGGAGAAGCGGTCCGGGCTTGGCAGCAGCATAAGTCCCTACAGGGCCAGCTACCTGCCCGAAGACAGAAGGCGGATTGAGAGGGCGCTTTTCCAGGGAGAGCTGATGGGGGTGTCCGCCACCAATGCCCTGGAGCTGGGTATAGACGTGGGCAGCCTGGACGCCACGGTGATAACGGGCTATCCGGGCAGCGTATCCAGCACGTGGCAGCAGGCCGGGAGGAGCGGCAGGCGAAGGGAGGAGTCCCTCTCCATCCTGGTGGGCCAGGACAACCCCCTGGACCAGTATTTTATGAACCATCCCCAGGCGTTCTTTGGCCGGTCCGTGGAAAACGCCCTCATATCGCCTGAGAACCCCCACATTATCCAGCCCCACCTGCTCTGCGCCGCCTACGAGTCACCCCTCACCGAGCGAGACCGGGAGATGTTCGGCCCCGGGTTCGAAGAGCACCTGACGAGCCTGGAGGATGGGCGCCTGGTCAAAAAAGCAGGGGGGAAATGGTACGTCACCACGGCGGTATCGTACCCGGCTGAGACGGTCAACATACGCTCCACCTCGTCCCACAGCTACCTCGTGGTTGAGGCAGGCTCAGGGGTCATTCTGGAGAAGGTGGAGGAGGCCTTCGCCCTGCACCAGCTTCACCCGGGGGCCGTGCATCTCCATCATGGGGAGCCGTACCTGGTGACGCGCCTGGACCTGGGGTCCGGGACTGCCTACGTGGCCCCCCACGACGGGGCATACTACACCCAGGCGAAGGACATGACGGATATAAGGGTCCTCCGCGTCCGCGAGTCCCGGAGGGCGGGCGGAGTCAGCGTGTACCTGGGGGACGTGGAGGTCACGAATCATGTCCTGGGCTTCAAGAAAAAGAAGCACTTCACCGAGGAGGTCATCGGGGAGGAGTACCTGGCCCTCCCGCCGCGTCGCTTCAACACGGTAGCGCTCTGGTTCGACGTACCGCAGCGGGCGCTTGACGCCGTCAGGGGGGACGCGTCCGACCTGGCCGGCGGGCTTCATGCGGCAGAGCACGCGGCCATCGGGGTGCTGCCCCTCTTCGCCCTGTGCGACCGCAATGATATTGGAGGGGTCTCCACGCCTCGCCACCCCGACACCGGAAGGCCCCAGATCTTCATATACGACGGCCACCCGGGGGGCATAGGAATCGCGGAGCGGGGATACCAGGTCATAGAAGAGCTTTGGAGAGCGACCTTGCGCGCCGTCTCCGAATGCCCCTGCAGAGGTGGTTGTCCCGGCTGCATACAATCGCCCAAGTGCGGCAACAACAACCACCCCCTGGACAAGGGGGTCGCCACGCTCATGCTGAGCGCGCTCAGCCCCAACCCATAGCCCCGCCCATGCTTAAGCGGGCGCTTGCTTCTTTATCCGCTCGTTTATGGACTTCAAAAGGTCCTGGAGGTCCGGGAAGATGTGGGCGTCAGGCTCATGGCGGTGCTCCGCCACCAGCTCTCCGTCAATGCGTATGTCGAACACCCCATGAGGACCGGGGATGAGCTTGAAGTAGCCTATGTGGTCACCCGTTGGCCGACTGAGGACTTCACCTGCCATCCAGGCAGCTCTCAAGGCGTGGCGTCAATCATGGCAGTATAGTATCTCTATCTCCAGCTTTCCGTCCTGGGCCATGGGGCAACCTCCTTGTTCTATTCCTCGGCCTATACGGCCTTTTCATTCTCGACGTTGCCTGTCTGCTGCGGGACAGGGACAGGCCCCCACCGCGAGTCATTCTGAGGAGCGGAGCGACGAAGAATCTAAAAATGCCTCGTGAGCAAACCCACACCAAGAGAGAGGATTCTAGACCCTTCGCTGCCGCTCAGGGTGACAATGAAAGAACCCTCGGCCTGCGCGCCGCACATGGTTACGATACACTCGCGACACAATGAATGATATGCCATTCCCAGGGGGGTGTCAAACCCCTTGAAGAGGGGGCAGGAAGCCCGTCAAAGCTCTTTCCTGCGGAACACGGCCCATGCGCCGACGATCAGCAGGGCTATGCAGGCGCAGGCGACGGCAAAGGCGGGCCACGCCGCATTTCCTCCGTCACCATTCAAAGATGCCCCCCATGCCGGGGCGTTCATCGGCCAGTAGCGCTCTGTGTTGGGAATGCCGTTCAAGGGGAGTTGCACTATTACGATTACCAGCGCCACCCCCCCGGCCAGCAGCTGGCTGCTAAACATCCCGCTCCAGAAGAAGGCGATGGACTCTATGAAGACCAGGTAGACGCCCACAATCGCCATGAAGGCGGCGAACCGCGCCAGGCCTCCGTTATCGAACAGGATTAGCGTCAGTATGTACATGACGGCGGAGGCGATGAGCAGGGCGAGGAAGACGGACAGCACGAGGCCCAGGAACTTGGCCGCTACAAAGGCTGAGCGGGTCACCGGCTTGCTCAGGGTCATCGCCGCCGTTCCACTGGCCCTCTCGGTTGCCAGGGAGCCCATAGCGACAATGATACCCAGGAGTGTACCCAGGCCCAGGATCGCAAAGCCGAAGGCATCAAGCAAGCCCCGGGCCTCTTCTGTCCCCCGCGGTTCGCCCCTGACCTCAGTTATGATGAAGGGTATTATGCTGGTCAGCAGCGCCACGAGGGTGAAGGCGCCCAGCAAAGCCACGAACTTCCAGGTCCGTCGCTGCTCCAAGAGCTCCTTCCGAGTCAGTGCCCAGAAGCCCGTCAAGCCCTGGCCTCCCGCTCGCCCACCAGATCAACGAACACGTCCTCCAGGCTGGCAGAGGCCAACTCGTACCTCACCAGGGTCAGCCCGCTCTCGTACACCAACCTGAGCAACTCTCTCTTGGCTACGTCAATATCGCTTACGTCAACTCGAAGTATTCTCCGGTCGCCATCCTCGACGCCATCCATGGACTTCACCCAGGGTATGCCCGCAAGCTGTTTCGCCATGAGACCCGCATCTTCCTCGAACTCCAACTCAAAGGCCGACGGTTGCTGGCGGGAGCGCAGTTCATCAATAGCGCCCGTGGTTACCAGCTTGCCATGATTGACGATCGCCACATGGTCGCATACTCGCTCCACGTCGGCCAGGATGTGGGTGGAGACGAAAACCGTGGTCTGGCCCTTGAGGGACCGTATAGTCTCCAGCATATCCCGGCGCCCCATAGGGTCCAGGGCCGAGGCAGGCTCATCGAGAAAGAGGACCTGCGGCCTGTGCATCAAGGCCTGGGCCAGTCCGAGGCGCTGCTGCATCCCCCGGGAGTACCCTTTTACCTTCCGGTCTGCCGCATCCGTCAGATTTACCCGCTCGAGAAGCTCGCCGGCACGGGACTTGGCGTCTCTGCGGCTTATATCGTATAGCTCGCCGGTGAAGCAGAGGAACTCGCGGCCGGTCATCCAGCCGTAGAAGGCGGGAGACTCCGGCAGGTAGCCCACCTTGGAGCGCAACTGAAGGGACCTCCCCGACACGTCCTCACCCGCGACCCAGACCCGACCCCCCGTAGGGTCGGCCAGGCCGGTGAAAAGGCGGAGGGTCGTGGTCTTGCCGGCGCCGTTGGGACCGAGGATTCCAAAGGCGGTGCCCTCGTCAACGGCCAGGGTCAGGCTGTTTACGGCTACGACGTCACCAAAACGCTTGGATAGGTCCTCGCAGCGAATCGCTTCCATAGCATGGATTTTAGCACGTCTCCATCCAGATCTGCCAGTCTATCTGCCCTTCCATTGGGGCTTCCGCTTCTCGGCGAAGGCCCTGGGGCCTTCCCTGGAATCTTCGCTGAGGAGCAACCGGTCGTAGACGTGATAGGTGAGGGATGAGGCAGCCTGGGCGCTCATGTCCAGCCCCCGGTAGGCTAGCTCCTTGAAGTACTGGAGGGAAAGGGGGGCGTTTGCCGCAATCTGCCGGGCTATGGAGAGGGCCTCCTCCATGAGCCGCTCCCCGGGGACGACCCTGTTGACGAAGCCAATCTCGTAGGCCCGTTGGGCGGAGATTGGCTCGGCGGTCATTACCAGCTCCATCACCGCCGTCATGGGGATGAGGCTGGCCAAGGCAACGGCGAAGGGCGGCATGAGGCCGACCCGCGCCTCCGTGATGCCCAGACGGGCATCGTCGGCTGCGAGGCGGATGTCGCACACCTGGGCTATGGACCAGCCGCCCGCCAGGGCGTAGCCGTTGATGGCGGCGATGAGGGGCTTCCAGGTCTGGGGCCACATGTAGGGACGCTCGGGGGTCATACTGTCCCCGGCCTTGGCCTGAACGCCGGCGGAGTTATTCTGCGCCCGCTCCTTCAGGTCCCGCCCGGCGCAGAAGGCCCGGCCCGCGCCGGTGATGACGGCTACCCGTGCGTCTTCATCGGCGTCAAAGCGCAGTATAGCTCCGCCAAGCTCGTTGCGAAGCTGGCTATTGATAGCGTTGAGGGATTCAGGACGGTTGAGGGTGATGAGCGCCACCTGGTCCTGCTTCTCGTAGAGGACAGCCTGACCCGGACTGGTGAAATCTGCTGACGCCATCATCTCCCTCCGGCGAATTTCTGGTGGCTGCTAGCTGAGGGCGTTCCCATGAAAATACCCCTTCGCCCAGCCTCCCGTAGGGGCGATTCGCGAATCGCCCCTACTATTCTCATCCCTCTCATACGTGGCCTCGGCAAGGCCATCCGCAATTCCCGCGGCGTAGGGCGCTAGGCATAGGGGCCCAGGTACATACCGCCCAGGACATGCACGTGACCGTGCTCCTGGCTCTGCATCGCGTCCGGGCCAAAGTTGGAAAGGACGCGGTACCCTCTCGGGCAGAACTGCGTTCCCACTTGGACCGCCACCTGGCCGACCCTGGCAATGATGCCGTTGATCCACAGGTCGCCCTGGGTCATGTGGCTCTTGGGCATCACCAGAAGCATAACCGGCGTCCACCCGAGCACGTTGTCAATGACGATAATCTCATCGTCCTCATAGCGTATGTTCGCGGGCGACCCTCCGGCCACGATTTCGCAGAACACACAGCCTGGCTTCCGGTTCATGGGTGCTTGGACCTCTCAGACCATCCGATAATTTAGGCGATAACTCAGGTGTACCAGGGCATGGGGAACGTTATTGGCGAGACGGGGGTAATTGCTACAGCGCCTTACAGCGCCTTACAACTCTTGGGGGGCCAGGGCCAGCTCGCCATCAACTCTCACCAGATAGCCCGCCTTCACGTCAAGGCCGTGGCCGAAGAGTATAAGCCAGCGCTCTGCCTCCGCCTGTTCGAGGAGAGCACGCTTGTGCTCGATGGTATCAAGGGGGCGAACATCCCACGCGGTGACGCAGCGCACGGGCAGATGGTGATGCGTGGGCAGTACATCTCCCAGGTACGCGACTCGGCGGTCGCCCGGACCTACGAACAGTATTTGATGCCCCGAAGTGTGGCCCCCTGTGACTTTGAGCCAGACGTCGGGGGCAATCTCCCTATCGCCATCCAGAAGCTCAAGCTGTCCACTCTCCTCCAAGGGCAAGAAGTCCTCGGGTATGTAGGTGGAGCTGATACGTTCGCTGGGATGATTGGCCTCGTGCCACTCCTGCCTCTGGACCAGGTAGGTGGCCTTGGGGAAAGTAGGCACAATCTTATCCGAGTAACCACGCCTAGTGCAGCCGCCGGCTTGGTCGAAGTGGAGATGGGTAAGGGCAACTATGCCGATGTCCTCCACCCCCAGTCCGTGGGTCCTCAGGTCGTTTACCAGATCGCCCGCCTTCATGGCGAAGGCGTTCTTGCGCCGGAGGGGATGCTTGTTGCCGACGCCGGTATCCACCAGGATATTTTCGTCCTTCGTCCGTATGAGAAGGCAGTTGAGGCCTACTCTCACCCGGTTGCTCCTGTCGGCGGGGGTCAAGTGCTTCCAGGTCTCCTTGGGTACGACGCCATAGAGGACGCCTCCATCCAGGCGGATGGCGCCGTCGCTGAGAAGGGTTAGCTCAGTGTCGCCTACTCTCATCGCGGTGTGAATATAAGGCCGAGATACATGGCTTGTCAACGCCTGACCGGACCCGGCGCAGGGTCTTTTAATTCTCACGCCAGGTAAATACAGGCCCCCGCCGCGTGTCATTCCGAGCGCAGCGAGGAATCTAAAAATGCTTGGATAGCAGCACGCCTAAGAAGGCAAGGACTTTAGACCCCTCGCTCCGCTCGGGGTGACAATTGAAAGGCCCTGGGACCGGGCATGACAACATCCAGCTATTTGGCGCGATTGCTCGACCTGGACGTGTCTCTGCCGGAGGGCCGCTGGTCCCGGTAGTCGGGCACCAGTATGGGTGTCCATTTCACCAGGGCATCACTGAGGCGGGAGCGAATGCGAGGCTTTGCTTCATCGAGCTCCTTCAACGAGGCGAGGTTGGATGTAATAACGGTGGGGAGGCGGGCGTCATGGCGATGAACAATGATCTGGTAAAGCTTTTCCTCCGCCCAGGGAGTGCTGGTCTCGGACCCCAGGTCGTCCAGCACAAGCAGGGGCGCGGTCTTTATCTGCTCGAAGAGCTCATCATACGGTATGAGGCTATCGGGCCTGAAGGTTGCCCGCATATGGTCGAGGAGGGTAGATACGGTTGCGAAGAACACGGGCAGCCCTCGCTTGAGCCTTTCGTTAATGATAGCCACAGCGAGATGGGTCTTGCCGCAACCAGGCTCCCCCGTGAGAAGAAGCCACCCCTCCGGGGACCCGGCGAAGCTCTTGGCCGCATTGAAGGCAATCTCCAGGGTACCCCTCTGCTGCTCATCAGCAGCCCTCACCTCGGGGCCGAGCTTGAAGCTGCTGAAGGTCATCCGATTTCGCATACTCTCCGTGAGGCTGCCTTCCACCCGGAGAAGGTCAACCTGGCGATGGCCCAGGGAATATACCGTCGAGAACCCCTCAACCTCCATGCGTGCCCTGACGCTCTCTTCGAGACGCTGCAGGGAGCCTCGGACCGTTATCACGGTGGGGAGAAGGGCGTTGAAGCGGTGATTGAACACCTGGAACATCTTCTCCTGGGCCCACGGCGTGCTGCTGTGGGCTCCCAGGTCATCCAGCACCAGCACGGGGGCGTTTCGTACCTGGTGGAAAAGCTCATCATAAGAGATCGCGCTTTCCGGAGAGAAGGTCCCTCTCAGGTGGTCCAGGAAGTCCGGCACGAACATGAAGAAAACCGTCTGGTCTCTCTCTATACACCTGTTGGCGATGGCAGCAGCCAGGTGGGTCTTTCCTGAGCCACTGGGACCGGTAAAGACCAGCCAGCCCCGGGCGTTCTCGGCGAAGTCTTTCGCCGCCTGGAGCACCGTGCCAAAGAGCTTGCGGCTTTCCGGGTCGGCGAGCTGCCCTTCAGTCCTGGTGCCGGCGAAGCTAACGCGGCCCAGCGGCCCCAGGTTGCTGTAGCGTTGAAGAAGGGATAGACGGCGGTCCTGGCCACCGGTATGCTGGCAGCGGCAGGGGAACGCTTTGCCGAAGTCGGGATGGCCGACGGGGGCGCGACGACTTACCCAGGCTCTTCCGTTGCAAATGGGGCATATTTGCTCATTCTCTCCAGGACTCGGGTAGTCGTCCCCGGCGGCGAAGGTACTCCACGAGGTCCTCCGCGCTGGAATCCTTCTGAGAATATCGCCCAGACTCTCCATCCTTCTTTCCCTCCGTGGCCCACCGCCGCAGCGTAGCCTCGATGTAGCGCCAGCTTCGCTTGTTGAGGCCGACAGACTGCCTGAAAGCCTCCTCGATCCAGGGCCAGGGGTAGCTGACCTCGGCCTCCTTCATCTCTTCCGCCAGAAGGGGCGTCAGCATACCTATGTTCTCTTCGTACAGGGCAAAGATATTGGCCTTGGGACCGGGTGGCTCGCCCACTGCGCCCTCTCTGAGGGTAAGCCCTTCCAGGCTGACGTTGCCCCGCTCTATCATCGCCACGGCCCGATGGCCCGCCTCGTCGTTCAAAAAGTAGAGCTCGTCGGAGTTCCCGTCCAGGTCCACCGGCAGGGAGAGGAAGGTCCCCCGGTCCACGCCCATCTTTGCGCCCCGCCGGATTGCCTCGAGGGGAGGCACGCCAAGACCCTTGAGTCCAACGAGGAGGACTCTATCCGAGAGCAACTCTCCCGCCGTGACGAAACGCGGGTGCCTTTTTTTGTGATGGAGGAGCCACAAGGCCCGCAGGGTGCACTTGAGCTCGGCAGGGTCTTCTATAGCCTCCAGGAGGGGGCCGAAGAGGGGGTCGGGCACAGGGGTATGCCGGGTGCCGCGGGGGAAGCCGGAGAATTTCAATACTGAAAGGCCTCCTGCCCTATTGGAACGGACTCGAAGCGGACCAGCCTATCCCTGAATATCATCTCCACGTTGCCTACGGGGCCGTGACGGTGCTTGGCTACTATGATTTCGGCGATGTTCTTGGGATAGGGCCTGTCCGGGAAACGGCTCGCCCATTCGTCCTCGGTATAATAGATGTCGTCGCGATAGATGAACATCACCACGTCCGCGTCCTGCTCGATGCTGCCGCTCTCTCGCAGGTCGGAAAGCTGGGGCCGGTGGGAGGTCCTCATCTCGACGGCGCGGCTCAGCTGGGAGACGGCCAGGACGGGCACGTTCAGGTCCCTGGCCAGCCCCTTGATGGAGCGGGTAATCTGGCTCATCTCCTGCACCCGGTTGCTGTCCCCCCTGGCGTTGCTGCCCTGAATCAGCTGCATGTAGTCCACCACCAGCATGTCCAGATTGTGCTCCATAGCCAGGCGGCGGGCCTTGCTTCGCATCTCCACGATGCCCTGGAGGGGCGTATCGTCTATGTAGATGGGCAGCTCCGAGAGGGAGCCGATGGCGTCAATAATGCGCCTCTCCTCCGCCTCGGTATATAGCCCCATGCGCAGTCTCTGGGCGTCCACCTCCGCCTCGCCCGCCAGCATACGCAGGGCCAGTTGCTCCCGGCTCATCTCAAGGCTGAAGACGCCCACCACGGCTCCAACCCTGGCGGCGTTCAGGGACACGTTTATGGCGAGGGTGCTCTTGCCCAGGCTGGGCCGGGCCGCCAGCACCACCATGTCCGACCGGTGGAGTCCGCCCAGAAGCTCGTCCAGGGCATCGAAACCCGTCATCACGGGAGCGCCCATGCCCCCCAGGGGTTCGGCAATTGCGGCCTGCTCCTGCATGTACTGGTCCAGTATCTCGCGGATGGGAACGAAGTCCCTCTTGGCCTGCCCAGACCTCACCCGGAACAGTATCTCTTCGGCCCTGCTGAGGCTGGCCTCCACGTCCTCTGTGTCCTCATAGCCAACGGCGGATATTTGGGACGCGGCGTCTATGAGGGTGCGCATGATGGCAGAGCGATTGACTATGCGCCCGTAGTGCTCTATGTGGACGGGGGTGGGCACGGTGGACACCAGGTGGCTCAGATACGCGGTGTCTCCCACCTGGTCCAGGCGGTCGTGGAGGCTGAGCTGGTGGGCCACTGTGACCTGGTTTATGGCCTCCCCGCGACGGAACAGGTCCAGGCACGCCTCGTAGCAGAAACGGTTCTTCTCGCGGTAGAAGTCCCCGGGTTTCAGGAACTGGGCCACCGTCAGTATGGAGTCCCCGTCTATGAGAAGGGAGCCGATGGTCGCCTCTTCGGCCTCGATGTCGTGGGGCAGAAGCTTTTCAGCGTACATAATATACCTATTCCTGCCAGGGTCTTTTAACTGTCATTCTGAGGAGCGAAGCGACGAAGAATCTAAAGCCCTTGGCCGGAGAATCGCCCTTAACTTGCAAGAAGGAACTTTAGACCCCTCACTTCGTTCGGGGTGACAGTTAAAAGGCTTGCTATTCCTGGGCCTCGGCGGTGACGATGATAGTGGCCTGTATCCCTGGGGCCAGGTTCAGGGCCACGTCGTACTCTCCCGGGTCTCGTATAGGTTCCACCGTCTCGACCAGCTTCCGGTCTACGTCTCTCCCGATAGCCTCGGCCAGCCCTTCGGCTATCTGGCCGGGTGTAATGGCGCCGTAGAAGTGCCCCGCGGGGGTAGCCCTGGCCTTGACGGTGATGCTGGTGCCCTCGAGGAGCCTGGCCAGCTCACTCCACTGCTGCGTTTCCCTGATCCGCCGCTCGTCGCCCGCCCGCTTGATGCGCTCGATGCGCTTCATCTCCTCGGCGGTGGCGGTGATAGCCAGCTTCTTCGGTATCAGATAGTTGCGGGCATACCCGTCGGCTACATTTCGCACGTCGCCAGCGTTGGCCTGGCCGGGTATATCCTCAAGAAAGATGACTCTCAAATCAATTCTCCTTACCATGAAAATAGCCTGCACCACCCCTCATGTCATTCCGAGCGCAGCGAGGAATCTAAGGCGCAGGCTTATCTGAGAGCATAGCCCTTGGATTCCTCACTCCGCTTCGCTCCGTTCGGAATGACACGCCGCGGGGCCTGTATTACCCCCAAATACCCTCCGTCATACCCGCGAAAGCGGGTATCCACAGTCCCCAGACTCCCACTTTCGTGAGAGTGACGATGGGGGAAGTCGTCAGGGTTTAGTGTATTGCTCACGCATCGGCAAAAACCCCTGGATTCGGGGAAAGGGTGTATACAAATAAATTATACCCGATTTGCAAGGGCCGAGGAAGGCGGATGAAGTCAGTTACTTGCCAGTTATCCGGCTATGACGAGGGTAGGTTGGGGCCATGTTTCCAGGCCCGGTCCAGCTCCGCCAGGGGCAGGTCTATGAGGCTGTCTATGGTGAATTGCTGGTCCGAAGTGGTCACGCCGAGGGGCGTTAGAGGTACGTCCAGGTCCGCGGCCAGCACAGCCAGGCCGTTGAAGTGTTCGGGGCTGAGGGAGACGACTATCCTGGACTGCGCCTCCCCGAAAAGGGCCGCATCCCACCGGCCCCTGACCTTGAAAGCGCTGCGGAAGCCCACCCCCCCGAGGATGCAGCTTTCGGCCAGGGCCACAGCCAGGCCGCCGTCGGAGCAGTCGTGGGCCGAGGCCAGGATGCCCTCCCGGACGGCGCGCCGGCAAAGCTGCTGGACCCTCTTCTCCAGGGCGAGGTCTATGCCGGGCTTCCCGGCCACCTTGCCGTGGATGACCTCCAGGTATTCGCTGCCCGCCAGGGCTGACGGCTTCCCCCTCACCGCGGAGTCTCCCAGCAGCGCCACCGTCATGCCCGCCTCATTGGAAGCTGAGAAGGCTGACGCGGCGTGGAGGCGCACGTCCTCCAGCAGGCCCAATGCACCCACCACCGGGGTGGGATATATGGAGCGGCCCTGTGTCTCGTTGTACAGGCTTACGTTGCCACTGACTACGGGTATCTGGCCCCCTTCGCCCAGGACGCGGCAGGCGTGGGCCATGCCCCGGATGCACCACTCGAGCTGGTGGTAGACCTCCCGGCGCTCCGGGTTGCCGAAGTTCAAGCAGTCGGTCAGGGCAATGGGTTCAGCCCCAACACAGGAGAGGTTGCGGCAGGCCTCCGCCACCGCTATGGCTCCCCCCTTGTATGGGTCGAGGTAGCAGTAGCGGCCATTGCCGTCAATGCAGAGGGCGATGCCCTTCCCAGTCCCCTTGATGCGCAGCACGGCGGCATCTCCACCGGGGGGTACGACGGTGTTGGTCTGCACCTGGTGGTCGTACTGGCGGTACACCGTCTCCTTGCTGCCGATGTTGGACGAGCCAAGGAGGCGCACGAGCGCCTGGGCGGGGCCATCCTCCGGGAGGGGCAGGTCTCTCAGGGGGTAACGCTGTAGCTCAATCTGTTCCCTGGGCTTCAAGCCCTTGAGCCTGTACATGGGCGGGTCGGTGAGCAGGTCTATAGGAAGACGCGCCACCGGCCTTGTCCCGTCGTGGATATTCGCCTCCCCTGTGCCTGTGACCCTGCCGATGCGGACGCAGGGTATGTCCCATTTGCGGAAGATGGCCCTGGTCTGGTCCTCCAGGTCTGGCCTTACCACCAGGAGCATACGCTCCTGGGACTCGGAAAGCATAACGTCGTATGGCTCCATGCCCGCATCCCGGCGGTGTACCCTGGATATGTCCAGGTCTATGCCGGCATTGCTCCTGGCCGCCGCCTCCACCGTGGCGGTGGTAAGGCCCGCGGCCCCGAGGTCCTGCATCCCCTCCAGGCATCCCGATGACGCCGCTTCCAAACATGCTTCGATGAGCACCTTCTCGAGGAACGGGTTGCCGACCTGCACCGTGGGCCTCATCTCCCGCTCCTCTTCGAAGGTCCGCGAGGCAAGTCCCGAGGCCCCGTGAATGCCGTCCCTGCCCGTCTCCGCGCCTGCCAGCAACAGGACGTTGCCCTCGGCCCCCGCCGAGGCGCTTACCAGCCTCTCCTTCTCTATCAGGCCGACGCACAGGGCGTTGACTAGGGGGTTTTGGGAGTAGGACGAGGAGACGACGACCTCCCCTCCCACGTCGGGGACTCCGATGCAGTTGCCGTACCAGGAAATCCCACCCACCACCCCGTTGAAAAGATAGCCGTTGCGGGGGTCATCCAGGGGGCCGAAGCGCAGGGAGTTGAGCAGGGCTATGGGCCTGGCCCCCATAGCCAGTATGTCCCGCACGATGCCTCCCACCCCTGTGGCCGCACCCTGAAAGGGTTCCACGGCGGAGGGGTGGTTGTGGGACTCGACCTTGAACACCACCGCAAGGCCGTCGCCGATGTCAACGGCGCCGGCGTTCTCCTGACCGGGTGGTAGGAGCGCTCGCTGGGAGGTCGAGGGGAAAAGCTTGAGGAGGGGCCTGGAGTGCTTGTAGCCGCAGTGCTCGCTCCAAGAGGAGCCGAACATGCCCAGTTCCACGGGATTTGGCTCTCGACCCAGACCTTTCACTATCAGCCGGTACTCTTCCCTGCTGAGGGCTATCCGGTCAAGGACTTCTTTGGTGACGGGCATGGGGGCCTACGCCAGCCCGCGCGCGGTTGTGTGTTGCCGGGCGATGGAGTCGAAAATCAGCCTGCCGTCAGTCCCCCCCATAAGCTCCTCGCACGACCGCTCAGGGTGGGGCATCATGCCGAGCACATTGCCCTCGCGGTTGACTATACCGGCAATGTTGTTGGCGGAGCCGTTGGGATTGGCTTCGGGGGTAGTCGCTCCTGTGGGGGTACAGTAGCGGAATGCCACCTGCCCCCGGGCCTCCAGTTCCCGGAGGGTATCCTGGTCCGCGAAGTAGTTACCCTCCCCGTGAGATATGGGTATCCTCAGGACCTGCCCCGGCACGGAAGTCGCGGTGAAGGGAGTCGCAGAGTTCTCCACGCGCAGGTGGGTCCACTGGCAGAGGTACTGGAGGTTGTGGTTGCGCATGAGGACCCCTGGAAGCAGCCCGGACTCGCACAATACCTGGAAGCCGTTGCAGATGCCTATCACCAGGCCGCCGGCTGAGACGAAGTCCTCCACCGCGGACATGATGGGGGAGAAGCGGGCAATGGACCCTGCCCTTAGATAATCTCCGTAGGAGAAGCCCCCGGGCAGGACTATGCAGTCGAATCGCTCGGACAGCTTGGGGCTATCCCGGTGCCAGAGGTACTCCGCCTCGTGGCCCAAGAGGTCTTCGACCACATGGTAGCAGTCACCGTCGCTCCATGTGCCGGGGAAAACAACTATGCCAAATCGCATGGGACCCTAATCAGAGGTCAGACCACATCGGAGAGTGCGTTACATTCCTTGAACGGCGTGCTAGCTGTTGCGCATACTCTTGCGTCGCTTGGCTGCGGCCTTCTTCTTGCGCCTTATGCTGGGCGACTCGAAGTGCTGGCGCCGCCTGATCTCCGAGAGGATGCCGTCCTGCTGTACCCTTTTATTGAATCTCTTGAGGAGACTGTCGAAGGTCTCACCTTCGGCTATCCGTACGTCGGCCAATCCGACCACCTCCCTCGTTACTAGGCTATCATCCTGGGCACGGGTTGACTCTACGGGTATTATAGGGTCCGCAGGGAGGGGTGTCAACCAAAGCTCTGGCGGTGGGCTGTAGCCCAACCGGTCACTAGGTCGTCATGGTCGGCGCTCGAAGCGTCACGAAGGCGAGCATTTCCCCAGGACGCAACGCAACATCCTCCGCAGCGCTGGGTGGGGGAACCGGGTCGCCATGCTCCCGCAACACATCCAGAAACTCAGGGAGCATATCCTCGGCGTCAGCCAGGGCTTCGTCCACGGTAGCGCCCATAGCATAGGCGCCACGTAAATCGGGAATGACGACGCCATAGGCGCCGCGCTCCCCATCTATCACTGCGGGATATTTAATCATCTTCGGGGCGTTGTCAGTATTCGTCATTTTGTGCATGGAAGAGTGTGGAGAGCTGTCAAGGGCGTCGGCATTTTAGGGAAAACGTAGCTTGATTAGCTCCCAGAGTTCTCCGTTAGAGATGTAGTCAGGGTTGGCAAGAAGCCCTGCGAGACCCTCCTTGCTAATTTTATTGAGCGGAATTAGCTCCTCGTTGCCGACCAACGCCCAAGGTGCTACGGTTGCTTTAATTCTTTCCTGAACTATTTCTTGGTACTCTTCGAGTATCAAGTCTACTAATTGCTTTAAGTCTCTAGCGAGAAGTTCCCCAGTTTCCCCCAAACGTTCACTCCACTCGATATGGAATTGCTCCAGATGTTTGCGGAGTGCAGTCTGTTCCATTTATCCCTCCTTCATACCCTGGGCGAAGGCGGGTCAGCGGCCTGCTTCTGCAAGTCAGGAAGAGAATGGGATTGGAGCGGAAGATGGGATTCGAACCCACGACCCTCTCCTTGGCAAGGAGATGCTCTACCACTGAGCCACTTCCGCTCGCGAGGTTTGACTAACCAGGACAGGTGCTGGTGCCGAGGGTCGGAATCGAACCAACGACACGCGGATTTTCAGTCCGCTGCTCTACCTCTGAGCTACCTCGGCGAGGGCCGGTTTCCCAGCCCGGCTGTCCTGCTCGGTTGCGTGTTATGAAAGTGTGAAGGCATGGGGCACACATGGCCGGACGAGTGTCAACCCCAGATAACCATTGTACCCAACCTTCTATGGCCAGTCAACGATTTATTGCTCCATCGGATGATGGCCTTTTCAAAGGGAACTATATATCAAACCACACAAGGGCACTTTTCTGCGGCTGCCCAGGATAGACGCATGTGTCACAACGATATATACTGTCAACGACTTGACAGTCACATCTTCGCTTTATGCCCCCTTGCGGCTCACGCCGGATTGCGGTGACTACGAACCATCCAAGCTAGGCAGGACCATGCACGAACCATTCGACATTTATTGCGACGCTTTCACAATCACGATTACCCCTTGGGGCGCTAATATGAGCTTCGACTTACGAGAGCCTCACCCTGCGCCCACATCCATTCAGCAGCCCAAAAGACTCGGCACTATAAGAATGAGCAACGAACACCTGAAGACTCTGATTTTCATGCTCAGGCAACAGATGATGAAATACGAGGAAGAGACCGGGGCACGGGCCGAAGTCCCCACGCAGATATTGGCTCAGTTGGGGATTGCCCCTGAAGATTGGGATGTGTTCTGGGCATCACAGGAGGTTAGAGAATGACGACCGCCGGAACTCGCGAGTTGATTATTGACTCTAGCCCATTCCAGTCCACTGTGCCGGTATCCTCACCATCCCACTTGTACTTGTCTGCTCAGGCAGGCGGGCAGGTCGGAACCAATCAGGGTGGAAACCCCACTTCAAGTATCAGCTTGTGCTTCGTTCCAGCCCAGTATTCATGGGACAGTTGCTGGGAGTTGGTCGTCAACCTTCTGATTGAGATTCGCACCTCGCGGGAAGAAGTATTGGCTATCACCTATTTGACGGCTGAGGAATACGGAGTGGGAACATCCTTCGAAGATGCAATACTGGACCTTCTGACGTCCTTGTCCGACTATTACCGGTCTTTGGAAGCGCGCCAGGAAAGGCTGGAGCCACAGGCTGTTGAAGACCTGAAGATACTTCGTGGTCTGGTCCGCCCCAGGCCTAGCAGTTAATTGAGTGGGGACCAATTTCGAGAGTTGTGGGAAACCCGTTAGAAGGATGCCCGACGCCCGGAGACCTTCGAGTCCCAAAGGCCCCAAAAGCGATGATGAGGTGTTGCATCAAGTCACGTTGGCGGAGCGGAAACGCCTGCTGACCGACCTCCTGAGGGGCGTCTCCCGCACCTTTTACCTGACTCTGCGCGTGTTGCCCAGGGGCCTCCGCGAGCCGGTGGGCTTGGCCTATCTCCTCGCGCGGGCCGCGGATACAATCGCAGATACGCGGCTTTTGTCTCCCCATAGCCGCCTGAAGCACCTCCTGGCCTTCAGAGAGCAGGTAGAGGGGCCAGCGACGGCGCAGGCGCTTGAGGAAATCGAGCACGCGCTGACGGATAAGCAGTCCATACCAGACGAGCGAGTCCTTCTGGCCTCCCTGTCGCAGGCCATTGCGGCGCTGGAGGCGTCCCCGGAGGCCGACCGTGCCAGAGTGCGCTCCGTCGTCGCAACCCTCACTCGCGGCATGGAGATAGACCTGACCATGTTCCCCCCGGAGGACTCGGGCCGGGTTGTGGCGCTGAAAGACCCGCCGGAGCTGGACCGGTACATCTACTACGTGGCCGGATGCGTGGGAGAGTTCTGGACGGAGATCACCATTGCCCATACCCCAGCCCTCAGGCATTGGGACGCCGGGCGGATGTCCGAGTTGGGCGTGCGCTTCGGCAAGGCCCTCCAGCTGACCAACGTTCTCCGGGACGTGCCCAAAGACCTGCGTATCGGACGCTGCTACCTGCCGGAGAGCCAGCTTGAAGCTGCGGGCGTCGGGCCGGAAGACCTGCTCGACGCGTCCTCCGGTGTCCAGGCCCGCCCTGTCCTGGCGGCGGGCCTGGAGACGGCCCTGGAGCACTATCGCGCCGCGGAGGAGTACCTGCTGGCGATACCCTGGCGTTGCCTGCGCCTGCGCCTGGCGGTGCTGTGGCCGATTCTAATCGGCCTCGCGACCCTTGCCCAGCTGGCCCGCAACGAGGCGTGGCTGGACCCGGAGAAGCCGTCCAGGGTCAGCCGCGGGTGGGTCTACCGTATGCTGGCGCTCACGCCACCCTGCGCCCTCTCCAACGGCCTACTGAGGGCGTGGATAGGGCGACTACGCAGGCGGGTGCAGAGCGGGCTGTCGGCAGAAGGTTGAAGACGGCCTTCCGGGACCTAGCCTCTATCAGTTCAGATTCTACTCCCGTCCACAGGTCTCGTCGCAGCCACTCGACAAATCCGCATCACTCCCAGAGGAAGCCCCACATATCATGGCTGCGGTCCCGGGACAGGGACTCGTGGTAGTGAATCAGCTTCCACTGGCCTCCGGTATTACGCAGCACGAAGGTGTTGCGGCCATTGGCTATCAGGGTACGGTTGAGGCTTGGGACACCCGCCTCGGCGTGAAAGGTCAGGTAAGCGTAGGCCAAGTCCCCAATCACGTCAACGGTCAGGTTGTCAATCGCCCAGCTTATGTCGCCAATCATGCCGGGGATGGCGTCGTAGTATTCGTTGATGGCCGCCCAGCTAGACAGGGAGTCGTTGTTCTCCTCGGCGATGTAAAGCAGTTGGCCGTAGTCCTGGTCCCATAGGGACTTTATGCGGGCCACGTCCTTGGCGGCGAAGGCCGACTTCCACTCCTCGATTACCGCTTCTACTCCTTGCTTCTCTTCAGCAGTAGCCATTTCTCCCTCCATAAATTAGATTCGATAAGACACCCGACCCTACTCATAGGGTTGCAGCTTGACCTCGTGCAGGGCCGGTATAACCTCTTTGCCCAGCAGCTCGATGGAGCGCATCACGTCCTTGTGGGCCATGTCCCCTTCGTTGCCGTAGATGTGCAGGTAGCCGGGGCTGAGGCGCTCTATGATGTCCGTCAGCTTCCTGGTGACGGTGTCCGGGCTTCCTACTATGATGTTGCCAACCCCTTGAAGCTCCTCGTAGGTCATCTTGCGCCCGACACTGCTGACCCCCGGCAGGTTGCGCTGTATCTTCACGGCCTCGCGGGACTGGTATCCAGGCGGGTCGTTCTCCTCCCTGGGACCCCTCAGCCGGTGGTCGTCGGTCCACATGAAGGTGCGCCCGATCTCCTGGGCCTTCTCGTCCGTGTCCGCTACCAGGCACCTGAGCAGATAGCCGAAGTGCTCCGGCCCGGGCTTGAAGCCGACCTCATGGGCGGTATCTATGTAAATCTGCTTCAGTATCTCGGTGTGCTCCAGTAGAGAGCCCAGGTTCATGTAGGGGTGCTGGTGCCTGGCCGTCCATACCACGCTCTCCGGGCTGGAAAATCCGGGGAACCATACGGGCGGGTGGGGCTTCTGGATGGGAAGCACCCAGGGGTTCACCGCCCTGTAGTGGTAGTACTTCCCCTCATACCTGAAGGGGCCTGGCTCGGTCCAGCACTTGATAATCAGGTCGTGGGCTTCCTCGAACCTGGGGCGGTTCTCAGTGGGGTCTATGCCGCTCTGGAGGGTCTCCACGGCGGTCCCGCGCACGAAGCCGGAGATTATCCTCCCGCCGGAGTAGCAGTCCAGCATGGCTATTTCTTCCGCCATCCTTATGGGGTCGTTGACGGCGATGACGTTCCCCAGGATAGCTATCTTGGCCTTCTTGGTGACCTTGGAAATGACCGCGGCATCCAGGTTGACCGAGGGTTTCATGCACCAGTAGGACGCGTGGTGCTCGTTGGTCATGATGCCGTCGAAGTCTACCTCATCCGCCCAGGCGTACTGGTCATGGTACTGGTTGTAGAGGACGTGGGCCTTCAGGGGATCGAAAAAGGCGTTGGGAAAGCCCAGCCGCCCGGAATCGTACTGCTCGATATCATCGTCGGTGACGTGACCGTATGGCTGCTCGGAGAACCAGAAGACCTCTATCTTGTCCTTCATAGGCCCTTCCCTCCTTATGATTTGGTGTAGTATAGCACTCCCGATTGCAGCTATTCAAGAATAACCTAATTTAACGCATCCCTCCCATATGGAAGTGCGGGAAGCTTCTGAGCCACTCAGAAAGCGCCCTCACTCTGAAAGACCTGGGCCAGCAGCCGGACGCCTTCGTTGTTCTCCTCGGGGGACATGTAGCCGAAGCACAGGCGCAGACAGTTCCTCCCCTCACCGGTGGGCGAGAAGTTGGTGCCCGGCAGGTATCCGACGCCCGCATTGAAAGCCGCTTCACTCATTCTCACCACGTCGGCCCCCTCGGGTAGCTCCAGCCAGATGTACAGCCCTCCCCTGGGCTTGCTCCACCGGCACGTGGGCGGGAAATACTCGCCCAGGGCCGACAGCGTGGCGTCTCGCTTCTCCCTGAGAATCCCGTTAATCTCGGAAATGTGTTCGTCCATGTTCTGCCTGAGGTACTCGTTTACGGCGAGGGAGGCCAGGTGGTTGGGGCCGCCGTCCAGCTTTATGGAATACAGCCTGCCCAGCACCTCCCGGGGCATCTCGGCCCATCCCAGGCGCACCCCGGGAGCCACGATTTTTGAGAAGGAACCCAGGTAGAGCACCTGGCCGGTGTCGTCCATCGAGCGGATGGCCGGGGGAATCTCCCCCTCGAAGACCAGGTCCGAGTAGCACTCATCCTCCAGGATTGGCACGCCGTACTCTCTGGCCAGTTCGAGAACGGCCTCCCGCCGCCTCAGAGACAGGACGGAGCCATCGGGGTTCTGGAAGGTGGAAATAGTGTAAATGAGCTTGACCTTCTTGCCCTGGGCGGATAGCTTTTCAAGGGTCTTTTCCAAGTCCTCGACTATCATCCCATCTTCGTCCGTGGGCACGCCTGCCACGTCGGCCCTGAAGCGGTTCAGGGAGCGCAAGGTCCCCTGGTAGAGGAACTGCTCGGCGATTACCACGTCGCCCGGGTCCACGAAAAGCTCTATGAGGTTGGTCAGCAGCTGCATGGAGCCGTTGCCCAGTGCGAGATGGTCCCTGGTTGTATCTATGCCCCGGTCCCGCTTCAGCTTCGCGACGATGAGATCCCGCAGGCCCTCGTGGCCCTGGATAGGCGGGTAAAGGGCCAGGTCCCGCCCCTCGCTCGCCAGGGCGTCTCTGAGACCCTTCCACAGCCCGTCCAACGGAAGGGAGTCGGGGTCCGGGTAGGCCACGGCGAAGTCGTACCTGGCGCGGCCGCCCTGGGAACGAGGCTCTAGCGGCACGCTGCCGGCATACAGCTTATTGTAGTCAATGCTTCCTGCCATATCTCAACCTCAGCTGTCTAACATGGTTATCCAACGGTCCCTGGTCCCTAGCCCACCTGCGACATCGCCTCCATTGGGGGGATTATATGAGCGCCATAGATTAGTGTCAATTGACGCCGGCTATGAGGCAGGGTCTTTCAATTCTCACGCCAGATAAATACAGGCCCCCGCCGCGTGTCATTCCGAGCGCAGCGAGGAATCTGAAATGCTTGGATAGCGGCACGCCTAAGAAGGCAAGGACATTAGACCCCTCGCTCCGCTCGGAGCCTGCCCCTGGCTTGAACAGGGGGTGACGATTAAAAGACCCTGGGCTATGAGGCCTCTTTAGATACGGAAGGCGGGCCGTTGACACGTATCGGCCCCCTGACTATCATACCCTTAATCATACCCTTAATCATACTCTTGGGTTCTAGCGGGGATACCGGGAGGTATACAGTGCGGTTTGGCACCTTTGTTTTTCCAATCAGCGGCAGCCTCAAGGACGATTACCGGGTCATCGAAGACGCCCTGCGAGAGGTGGAGTTGGCCGAGGAGATAGGCCTGGACGCCGTCTGGCTGACGGAACACCACTTCGACGGGGCGGTGGCCTACGCCGACCCCGTGGTGTTCGGCGCTGCCGTCGCCATGAGGACACAGAGGGTCCTCATCGGCTTCGCAGTGGTGGAGCTGGCCCTGCACCACCCGGTGCGGCTCGCCGTTCAGACTGCGCTGCTGGACAACCTGAGCCGCGGACGCCTCATTGTAGGAGTAGGGCGAGGGTCGGCATACAACGAGTACGAGTACTTCGGTTTCGGCACGACGCTGGAGGAAGGGCGGCATATGCTGCCCGAGGCCGAGGAGCTGCTGGTCAAGGCGTGGACCTCCGAGGACGTGCGCCATGAAGGGCGCTTCTGGAAAGCATCCTTCCCCACCCTGCGCCCTCGCCCATACCAGAAGCCTCACCCCCCTCTCGTGCGGGCCTGCATCAGCGAGGAATCCCTGGTCGAAATGGCGAAAATCGGGAGACCCGCCCTCATAGGCATCCAGCCCCTCGATACCCTGCGCCATAGGCTCCAGGTTTACGAGACCACTATGCTGGAGGCCGGGCTTGCAGAGGCGGACGTGGCGAATATCCTGGATGAGACCTGGTGCCAGCGGGCGCTATACGTGGCGGAAAGCGACGACGAGGCCGTAGAGACGGCAACGGTCGCCCTGAAGCAATACCGGGACCATCTCCTGGAGGCGCGGCAGAAGTACAACCCGGGAGGCGTTCCTCCCCAGCAGCCCGGACAGGCCCCTCCCCCCGGCGAAGTGGTGGAGCACGCTTTTCTGGCAGGCTCCCCCAAGCGGGTCGCAGCGCAGGTCGCCGATCTGAGAGATGCCGGGGTCCGCAACCTGCTGCTCCACGTGGACGTGGGACACATGCCCAGGGAGAAAGTGGAAAGCTCCATGCGGCTCTTTGGCGGAAAGGTGCTGCCCCTGTTCAAGTCCGGTTAGATTTTCTCTGCCTTCAACTTGGTCTTGGTGGAGTATGGGGTGCGACGCTCATGGCATTTCCCAAAGCAGGCGAACGGGAACAGCATACAGGCCATCTCCAAAACTGACGCTAGTCTCGCCGTCGTAGAGCACCACTCCGGCGGCAAAATATCCTTCGCAAGCATCCTTGAGCCTGCGCAGGCCGCGGAAGTCTGACTGAGTAACTGTGGCACCCGCTTTGACCTCGACTCCCGCGACGAAGCTGCCATATTCCATGACAATGTCTACCTCGATCTGGTCCTTATCTCGGTAATGGAAGAATTCCACCGGGCCGACATACCAGGTAGCCTGCCGGCGCAATTCCTGAAATACGAACGTTTCGAGAAGTTGTCCCAGCAACGGACGGTCCGCCAGGAGCGTCGGTGCGGACGCTCCCAGCAGCGCGCATGCCAGCCCGGTATCGCCGATGTGGAGCTTCGGAGTCTTGATGAGGCGTTTCCCCCGATTGTTGTGCCACGACGGTAATCTCTCCAACAAATACACCCGCTCCAACAGCGCGATGTAATCGCTAATCGTGGGACGGCTAAGCTGGAACGGCGCAGCTAGGCGGCTCAGGTTGAACAACCGCGCGGTTTGCGTCGCCGCCAGTGTGAAAAGTCTTGGCAGGGCATCCAGGTCGCTGATACGGGACAGGACGCCAATGTCCCGTTGGACCTGGGCGTCAATGTAGTTCCGGTACCAGTTCGCGCGCCTGCGGCCGGCGGGCCGGGCAAGGGCTGGCGGGTATCCTCCCGACACGATCCGCCCAGCTAGCTCCGACCCCAGCCGCTCGGTCTGCTGGAACTGGAAGTTATCCCCGAACAGAGTATCAATGAAACCACCAACGGCTGGTCGGCTCGCGTACAACTCGCACTGGGCCAGGGGATGTAATCGGATTGTCTCCAGGCGACCGGCCAGAGAGTCCTGCACAGTCGGGACCGCCAGCAAGTTTGTTGAGCCGGTGAGAACGAACCGGCCTGGCGCGCGCCTCCGGTCAACTTCCAGCTTTAAGGCGGTGAAGAGTCCCGGCACACGCTGTACCTCATCTAGAACGACACGGTCCGGGAGGTCGGCTATGAAGCCTATAGGGTCCGCCTCGGCGCCCGCGCGGACAACGTCGTTGTCAAAACTGAGATAGCTATAACCGCGGCTCGCGGGATTGCTCAACCCTGCGCGACCCGGAAGGAACTCAGGTGCGCACACCATCTGCGCAAGTGTAGTCTTCCCACACTGACGCGGACCCTGGACCAGGACGACAGGAGAATCCTCCAGCGCCTCAGCAAACCGAGATTCGATAAAACGTGGATGAAGCTCATTTTGGACCACCGGCCAATTGTAACCTTGCGTACGTCCAATTGCAAGTTTCGTGCCGTCCGACTGAAACTTTAACTGCGTCTAATTGCAAGGTTGGGGCTACTGGCTGGCACTATCATATTAGCAACCCTCCCGGACTGAGGGGCGCTTTTGGACAAAAAGACGGCAAGGGAGATGGGGTTCCGATTTTTACGTGCCAGCAGGGGCCTGCGCGCCACCCATATCGGTACCTGGACAGCTACAGAATTCACAATACAGGTTACGACAACGGGTGCCGCCAGGTGGTATCATATATATGAGTTGGGTAACCACACAGGAGTATGACCGATGGACGACCTGATTATCTCCGCCCAGGGCATTCACAAGACCTATGACACGGGGACCGTCAAGGTCCATGCCCTTCGCGGCGTGGACCTCAACGTGGGGCGTGGCGAGATGGTGGCGATCATGGGCCCCAGCGGTTGCGGCAAGACCACTCTGCTGAACTGCTTTTCAGGGCTGGACGAGATTGATTCGGGTCAGGTGCTCATTGACAAAGTGGTACTCCACCGGCTTCCCGACGACGAGCGCAGCGACTACCGGGCACGCAGAATGGGGTTTGTGTTCCAGCTATACAACCTCCTTCCCGTTCTCAGCGCCGTCGAGAACGTGGAGATGCCGCTCCTCGTCTCCGGCGTCAAGTCGGATGAGGCGCGCAGAAAGTCGCTGGAGGTGCTGGAGATGGTGGGGCTTGCAGACCGGGCACACCACCTTCCCGGGGAGCTCTCGGGAGGGCAGCGCCAGCGTGTGACCATATCCAGGGCCCTAGTGAACGAGCCGGCCATTGTCTGGGCCGACGAGCCTACGGGCGACTTGGACAGCGAGACGGCGGGCGAAATCATCGCACTCATGCGTCAGCTCAACCGCGAAAACCGCCAGACCTTTGTGGTGGTGACCCACTCCCAGGACGTGGGCGAGCAGGCCGACCGCATCGTGCGAATGCGGGACGGGCAGATCGTGGACTACGGGACCTCCAACTCCCGGGAGCGCTCCTCCGGCAGCGCCAGGAGACCCGGCGAGAGGCCGGATTCTCCTCCCGTAACGGCAGGGTGATGGAAGAGCTATTTGGCGTCTCCATGAACGTGATCATGGTGGTCCTCCTGGCCATCTTCCTTCCGACGATGGCCGTGGTGGCCGTGCTGGCGTGGCGCAACCGCATCATGCTGAAGCTCGGCCTGCGAAACATACCCCGCAGGCGCGCCCAGACCGTCCTCATTATCGTCGGGATAATGCTCAGTTCCGTGATTATGGCGGCTGCCTTCGGCACGGGCGACACCATCAGCTTCTCCATACGCAACCAAGGCGTAGAGGCGCTGGGACCCATTGACGAGATCATCGTCTCCGCACGCGCGACACCGGAGGACAGCTTTGGAAGCGCGCCTTATATACCCTACGAGCGCTTCGAGCGGCTGGAGAGGGAGCTGGAAGGCGTCGAAGCCATTGACGGGCTGGCCTCCGGAATAGGTGAAACCGTACCTGCTGTGAATTCCCGGACCTCCCTGAGCGAAGGACGCATGAGGGTCGCCGGCGTTGACCCCCTTCGCCTGAAAGGTCTAGGCTCGATGACCTTCATCTCCGGCGGCGAAGCCCGCCTGGAGGAGCTGGCCGAGGATGAGGGGTACATCAACAACAAGGCCGCCAAGGAGCTGGACGCGGTGGTTGGGGACCAGCTGCGTCTGTTCGTGGCGGACGAGCCGGTGCCCATCAGGGTGAAGGGAGTGGTGGAGCGAGGCGGTCTAGCCGGAGACACATCCACGCTCATCATCCCTCTTCAGCGCGCCCAGGATATGTTCGACAGGCCCGGACAGATTAACTCCATAGTGGTCTCCAACCGCGGCGGGGAGATTGCGGGGGCCGACCTGAGCGAGGAGGTGACTCGCACGCTCAGGGTCATCTTCACCGACAGGGCGCTGGCATCCCAGCTTAAAGACCTTCTGAGCCAGGAGCAGGTGCTCAAGGCCCTGGAGGAAACCGAGAAGTCCCTGGACGGCCAGCTTCAGACAGATATACCCGAACTGCGCCGTGAGCTTCAGAAAGAGGAGGTAAGCGACCAGCTTATAAGTCTCCTGGCCGACGACAAGGTCTCCGACCAGGTACTGGACGCCCTCACAGCCCGGGGCCTGGCAGAGGCGGGGCAGGCGGCTGACGCCCTGTTCAGCGAGCTAGGCGAGCTAGAGGTGATTGACATTAAGAGGCAGCTCCTGGATGTGGCAGAGGAGGTCAGCAGCTTTGTGACCAGCTTCTTCATAATCCTGGGGCTGTTCTCCATCCTGGTGGGCATCCTTCTTATTTTCCTCATATTCGTCATGCTGGCGGCGGCCCGCAGGTCGGAGATGGGCATGGCGCGGGCGGTGGGGGCCAAGCGAAGCCACCTGGTGCAGATGTACATCTTTGAAGGCACGGCCTATGCCCTGGTATCCGCTGCCGTGGGGGTCCTGATAGGGCTGGCTATCAGCGCGTTGATAGTGGCGATAGTGAACCAGATTATTTCCGGCTTCGCCGAAGATTTCGAGTTCACCCGCCACTTCGAGGTACGCAGCGCCATTATTGCCTACTGCCTGGGGATGATCATAACCTTTGCCACCGTGGGCTTCTCGGCCTACCGGATGAGCCGTATGAACATAGTCTCCGCCATTCGTGGTCTGCCTGAAAACGTCGGCGCCTCGGCTACGGGGTGGCGGGAGGTGCTGCTCGCCCCGTGGCAGGCCACTCTCGCGTCCTTCCGGGCCGCCGGGCGGGGCGCTTGGGCGCTGGCAACGGTCCATCCTTCGCGCGCCCTGGACTATTTCTTTCAGATGCTGTGGTCCGCCGTCTCTATTCCGGGGACCATCATAGGCAGCGCCTTTCAGGTGTTGTGGCGTCCTTTCAGGCAGGGATGGCTGGCCTTTCTTCTGGGCCTGCTCCTGACCTGGACCGGCACGGCCAACGACGAGGCGGCGGCCTTCAGGATCGGCGTCTCGCTCATGATTTTAGGGGTTGGCCTGACGGTCCGGACCGTCTTGCAGCGTACCTCCATGCGCGCGGACGTGCGGGACCGCGTCGCCTACACTTTTATAGGGGTGGTGGTGCTTGTCTTCTGGGTGCTGCCCTTTGGGATACTGCGGAACGTGGCAGGAGAGCTTGGCGGAGGCATCGAGATGTTCTTCATCTCCGGCATCTTCATGGTGACGGCAGCGGTGTGGACGGTGATGTACAACTCCGACCTCATCCTAAGAGGACTGACCTTCATCACCGGACGCATTGGCAAGCTGCGCCCCGTCCTCGTAACCGCCGTCGCCTACCCCATGAGCGCCAAATTTCGCACGGGCCTGACTCTGGCCATGTTCGCCCTGGTTATCTTCACCCTCATAGTCATGTCCATCCTCACCAACGCCTTCGACGCCTCCACCGTTGACCAGGAGACCATCACCGGCGGGTGGCACATTGACGGCACGCTGAACTTCACCACCCCCATCGAAGATATACGCCGGGCGATTGACGATGACGACAACCTGAACAGCCAGGACTTCGAGGCCATCGGCGGCTACACGACAATAGGTATCGAGGCCCGCCAGATAGGCGCCCAAGAGCAGCGGTGGAACTTTTACGCAGTGCGGGCCGCCGACGACGAATTTCTGAGGGAAAGCAGGTACAAGCTAAAGCTGATAGCCGACGGCTACGGAGAGACCGAAAGAGAGGTGTGGCAAGCCCTCAGGGACAACGCAAACCTGGCGGTGGTGGAGGCGCTGGTAGTGCCCCGGCGGTCGGGCTTCGCCGGTGGTGATGTGCCATTCAAGCTGGAAGGGCTTTTTTACGAGGACGAGAGAATGTCCCCCATAGACATAGAGGTCCGGGAGCCGCGCAGCGGGGAGGTCGTCCGGCTCAAGGTTATAGGCGTGCTGAACCAGCTCTCGGACTCCTTTGGCGAGCTGGGGTTTGGCATGTTTGCCTCCAAGGCCGCGCTGGATGAGGCCACCCCATACCAGGTCCCCATTACCACTTACCGGTTCAGGCTGGCTGAAGGGGTCGAAGCGGAGGAAGTGGCGAAGAACCTGGAGGCCTCCTTCCAGGAGCATGGGATGGAAGCCGATGTGACGGAAGAGCAGATTAGGGAGAACGCATCCGCCAACCGGGCCTTCAACCAGATGTTCACAGGCTTCATGGGACTGGGCCTGCTGGTGGGAATCGCCGCCCTGGGGGTCATCAGCCTGAGGGCCGTGGTGGAACGACGCCAGCAGATAGGGGTCTTGAGGGCCATAGGGTACCGGCGGTGGATGATCCAGCTCAGCTTCCTGATGGAGTCTTCTTTCGTCGCCCTGCTGGGCATAGCTATCGGAGTCGCGCTGGGGACTATCATCTCCTATAACATCGTCAACGACGTGCGCGAGCGGGAGAACATAGAGACCCTCCGGTTCAGCATCCCGTGGCTACAGATAGTCGCCATCATCGCGGTGGCCTACGTGTTCTCTCTGGTGACGACGCTGCTCCCGGCTCGCCAGGCCTCCCGGATATACCCCGCCGAGGCCCTGCGCTACGAGTAACCGGCTTTCTCCCTTCGGACCTAGAGGGTGAAAGCCCCTTCTCCCCTTGCGGGAGAAGGCTGGGATGAGGGGTATCCGAAGAATTCACCCTCACCTCAATCCTCTCCCGCCAAGGGAGAGGAGGCCCTATGGCAACGCCTTGGGAAACACCCTCTCAGTTCAGGAAGAGCCCGGTAAACTCGCCTAAGCCGCCCAACAGACCGATGCTGATGTCTCCCCGCACCTCAAAGCTGATGCGCTCTCCATCCTTGTCTATGGCGAAGCTAACGATGCCGGGGTCCTCGGGAACGCTCCGGTCTGCAGGGCCTGTAGTGGGACTACCGGACGAACCTGCTAGCTGCTCAATCCCCTGCGAAGGGACCTCCAGCGCCAGCCTTAACATCACGTCCCCCAGCTCGTTGAAAGTATCGTACAGCTTGCCCGACAGGGGGTCTGCATCCCCCTCCTGGACATCTATCACTAACCGTACAGCCTCGGGAGTGCCGAAGGCCAGGGTATCGTCCCCAATCACGGCAAGGTCAACACCTTCTTCCTCGTAGGAGTAGATGCGGCGGCCCTTGTATTCCGTGGAGGTCAGGGAGACTTCATTCGCCCTTTCGATGGCCTGTACAAGATTGCTCTCATCAAAACTACCCTGGGAAATGAGACCCACGAGAGGACTCTCCTCTGATAACTGCGATATATCGCCAAATATGAGCAGACCGGAGAATTGTCGAAGGTCAATCCCTATCTCGTCTATAGCCTGATCGAGCAGCCCGTCGAGAGTCTGGGGGTCGTCATCGTTCTTGGGGAGCTCCTCATAGAGGGCCTGGAAATCCGCGTCTGCCAGAATATCCGCTATCCGGACCTCGGCTATGAAGGTAGAGCCCGCGGGTGCCAGACTTGCAAGGAAGGTAGAGCCGGCGGGCGCCGGACTCTCAGGGCCTGTCCCTCTGTCACTACCGCCACAGCTGGCTATGAGCAAGACACTGATAGCCAGGACGAAAATAAGGGCGAACCTGGTCCCCATCTCAATACCTCATCTCAATGCCTTAAGGTCAATGCCTTAAGGCCAGTTTAGCGGACCGGACCCATATACCCAGCATACTCCCTGAATACGAGCAACGAAAACCCCGGTTGGCCAGACCGGAGGGCCTTTTCATTGTCACCCTGAGCGATAGCGAAGGGCCTAAGTTCCTTGCCTTCTTGGGTGTGCTGTTGTCCAAGCATCTTAGATTCCTCACTCCGTTCGGAATGACAGATAGCCTTGCCAAGGCCACACAAGAGGATGAAAATAGCGGCCAGCCTTCCCAGCGTCACTCCCGCGAAAGCGGGAGTCCAGAGACACGGGGACATGGATACCCGTTTTCATGGGTATAACGAAGGATATTTTCATGGTAATGACAGACAGCCTTGCCAAGGCCACGTAAGAGGATGAAAATGACGGCCAGCCTTCCCCACCGTCACTCCCGCGAAAGCGGGAGTCCAGAGACACGGGGACATGGATACCCGTTTTCATGGGTATAACGAAGGATATTTTCATGGTAATGACAGTAGAGGACGGGTTTTTCCGATAATCGAAAGGCCCTGGAGCCAGACCGGGGGATGGAGCGCGGAGTTATTCTACGCGGCGTCAGCAATGCTCCCCTGCAATCCCCCGGCCTGCATTTCTCCATATTTCAGGTCATTTAGAGCGCGGCCAGCCCTGCGCGGACACAGTCCTCGTCTTCCTGGCTCGTGCCGCCGCTGCCGGCTATAGCGCCGATGAGCTCGCCGTCCCTGAATATGGGCAGCCCGCCCTGGGCAGGGACCATGTGGCCGCCTTCCATAGCGTTGAGGGCGGGAAAGATGGGAGACTGGGCCAGGTCCGCCAGCTCGGCGCTGGAGCGCCCCATAGCGGCCACGGCGACAGCTTTACCCTGGGCGCCATAGACGCTAATCCAGATGCACCCGGGCATTCGGTTAAAGGCCAGGAGGCGGCCTCCCGCGTCACATACGGCGACGCTGAGCTTGATGTTGATCTCCTCCGCCTTCTTTATGGATACCTCAATCATTTTGTTTGCTTCTTCCAACGTGAGAGACATATGCCGGCCTCCTTGAACAGTTTTTTCGACTTTACAGCGCCGGATGTCCAATGGTGTTCCGGGTATTGACGTTCCTAATGAGAGGACCCCGGAGAATGAAGCTGCCCTGGCATTGTGAGCGCCAGGGCAGGCCCTACTTTTCTGGCAAGAAATCTTTAGAGGCTTGGGCTAGAGAGCATCCACCCCGGCCCGGGCGCAGTCCTCATCCTCTTGCGCGGTGCCTCCGCCCACGCCACAGGCGCCCTCTACCAGGCCGTTGCGGATAATGGGGACCGCTCCCTGGCCGCCAATGACCATGTGCCCTCCCTCGGCTGCTGCTATGTGCTGGGCCGTGGGAGAGTCCGCCTGAATGGCGCCGCTGGGTCGTCCGAGGCTGGCCGAGGCGACGGCCTTGCCCTGGGAGCCGTATACTGCGCCCATAATAGCGCCGTCCATGCGCTTGAAGGACATGAGACGCCCGCCCGCGTCACACACTGAGACGCATACCCTGATGTTGAGTTCCTCCGCCTTTGCTATGGTTGCCGTGATAATCCGGTCCGCATCCGAGAGGTTAAGAGCCACAGGACCACCTCCTCGTTAATCTGCTCGATAATCCGGAAGAGAGCTTAGAGGGCATTCGCTCCTGCCTGGGCGCAGTCCTCGTCTTCCTGGCCCGTGCCTCCGCCGACGCCACAGGCCCCCTCCACCGCACCGTTGCGGACAATCGGGACCGCGCCCTGGCTGGGAATCATGTGTCCACCCTCCGCAGCCACAATGCCCTGGATGATGGAGAGCTCCGCCGGAATCTGACCGCTGGGCCGCCCCAGGCCGGCCGAGGCAACGGCTTTGCCCTGGGAGCCGTAGACAGCGCCCCAGATGTTGCCGTCCATGCGGTTAAAGGCCACGAGACGCCCGCCGGCGTCACACACCGCAACGCTTATCTTGATGTTGAGCTCATCCGCCTTCGCTATAGCTGCTTGAACAACCCGGTTCGCTTCCGATAGGGTAAGGGCCATGAGACCACCTCCTCGTTATTAAGTTGTCTGGGCACACCAATTCTACAGTACAGGCCAATATATGGCAACACACTCGACGGGCTGCGCTTGCCCCCGGCCCCCTACCGATAGCGCAGGGCCAATTGCATTTCCAGTTCAGTCCTCGTGAGCAGGAGCGGGCGGAGCCGCAGGGCCTGGAAGCTCGGACACACGGGGAGAGGTCTTCGGCAAAAGGAATCCGGAGATGAAAAGGAACCAGGCCAACACCGCGAAGATGAGGAAGCCGGGTACGAAGGTCCCCAGGCCATCCTTCATAGCCCCCACCGTGATGGGCGATATGGCGGTGCCAATCCCTGTGGCAGTCATAATCAGCCCCCAGAAGATAGCGATCCTGTGGGGTGTCATGTCCGGCAGGTCCATCGGCAACGTGAGCAGGGTGGGGAGGAACATCCAGGAGCCCAGCCCCAGGACAATCACGGAGATATATATGAGGACAGTGTCGCCCATCAGGAAGGACCCCAGGCCCCCCAGCCCCACCATGGCGCCCGGCACTATGAGGAGCAGTCTTTTCGAGCTGATTTTCGAGGGGAGGAACGCCCCTAGAAGGACGCCGCACATGCCCATAAAGGGAAGCAGGCCAATTATGAACCCGGCCTGGACCAGGGACATCCCGCGTACTTCGTTGTAAAAGGTGGGGAGCCACCCGCTCAGCGCGAAGTATTCGGTGAAGACTGCTGCGTCGGCGAGAGCCAGGACCAGTATGGTCCGGTTCCGGAGGACTGCCCAGAAATCCCTCCACGTCAACGACGTGGCCGCACTCCCTGCCTCCTCCCGGGTCTTGCCGAAGAACAGCCAGCCGAAGGCCACTACAAGAGCCACGGCCCCAAAGAGGCCCAGGACCCTTTCCCATCCCAGAACGTCAGCCAGTGGCACCGCTATGAAGAAGGACACGGCGCCGCCCAGGGAAGCGGATGCGTTGTTCATGCCGGTTATCACCGGTAGCTCTCTACGGGGGAACCACTGCATGATCAGGGGCCCCGTGGCCGGAAACAGCAGCGCCGTCCCCAGTCCGAACACTATTCGCAGCAACAGCAGCCCGTAGAAGTTGAGAGATATGGCCGCCAGGGTCAGGGCGCTCATCATAAACAGACTTGCGATGAGAACCCCGCGCACCCCCAACCGCCCCACTATGACGCCTCCTATCAGGCCGAAGGAGGCGTTGGTAATCATTACGACCCCTATCAGGAGACCGCCACTGGCGTAGCTAATGTCGTAGTCCTCGGCAATGAGGGGCAGGACAGGGGCGACAGAAGTATAGCTTAAACCCAGGGCGAAATTCGCCAGCATCGAAAGGGCGCCGATGACGAAGCGATAGCGGGGGGGCTGGGGGGATTCAATCATTGCCGTTCCCCACTCTACCCCAGTCGGGGGTCTTTATCAAGGCTCATCCCCGCTCAGCGCGGTATCGTTTCCCTTTAGATAGCGTTGCAGTGGTGATGTGTCATTCCGAATGGAGCGAAGCGGAGTGAGGAATCTAAGGCGTAGGCCTATACGAGAGCATAGATTTTTAGATTCCTCGCTGCGCTCGGAATGACACGAGTGGAGGTCTGTCTTTACCCCTGTCTACGAGGCAGGTAACGTCGAGAATTGAATGACCCTGCCTGCTCAGCTTCTCGAGGTTGAACGAGGCTTTGGCGTCGTATAGAATGAGACCGCAATGAGACCGCAGGGTCCGGAGCAGATATGTTGAAGATTGGGTTGAGCACGACCGGTCTATCCGTCGGGGAGCACAGGGTACACTATGCCTGGGTCATAGTGGCAGTGGCCTCGGCGATGTGGCTGACCAGTTCCTCTATCCGAATAGCCGCCAGTATGCTGGTGCCCTACCTGGCCGACTCCGACGGATTTGGCTGGAGCTACGGGGCCATAGCCCTGGCCTTCTCTATCCAGTGGCTTTTCGCGGGACTCTTCGGACCTGCGGCGGGCTGGCTGGGGGACCGGTACGGGGTCCGCCGGACTATGATTCTGGGAGCTTTTCTATTCGTGGCCGGGATGATGCTCACCGGCACCATGACCCACCTGTGGGAGTTCTACCTTTACTTCGGCATCATACTCAGCGCTTCGATGGCCATCTTCCAGGTGCCCTTGGTGGCCGCCGTCAGCACGTGGTTCAAGAAGCACCTGGGGTTGGCTATGGGAGCTTTGCAGGGTTCCCAGGGAATCGGGACCGCCATAGCCATTCTCCTGATAGTCGTGCTCTTCAACACTCTGGGGCTGAAGTGGACCTTCTGGATCCCCGGCATAGCGGGAGGGTTGGTCCTGCTCATGCTGACCCGGATTTTTCATAACGAGCCTGGTGAAGTGGGCCTGAGACCCCTGGGAGCGTCCGAGAATGAGGCTGTCGAGAAGCTGCAAAAAAGCTCTACGGCCAAGATAAGGACCAGCGTGTTCCTCCGCCAGGCCCAGAGGACCAACGCCTTCTGGAACCTCGTCGGCATCCACTTCTGGGGATGTGCGGGCCACAACATCATCCTGGTATTCCTGGTAGCTATGGCCGTTGACCAGGGGATGTCCCAGGGATTGGCCGCCGGATTCTTCATCACCCTTACCATCGTAAGCACTATCACCCGGTTTCTGGTCCCCGTGGTGGCGGACCGCGTGGGGAGCAAGTGGGCTATGCTGGTGTCTTTCTCACTACAGACCTTCCCCGTGCTCATTCTCTTCGTCGCCCAGGACACCTGGACCTTCTACCTGTTCGCCGTGATTTTCGGGATTGGACTGGGGGGCGAGATGACCGCCTTCCCCATTATCAACCGCCAGTACTATGGCAATGCCCCCCTTGGCACCGCCTACGGATGGCAGATTATGGGAGGTGGCGTCGGTATGGCTTTGGGGCCGTGGGCCGGCGGATTCATAAGGGACTTGACAGGCGACTTTACGGGCGCGATAGCCCTGTCTTTCGGGTTGAGTCTGATAGGCGTGCTCTCCATCCTGTTCCTGCCCGCCACGTCTCGCCGCCTGATCCCCCGTTGGGAAGAGGCGTTACCGCCCGAGGCCCGCTCATCAGCCTCGCCTTGAGTAAAGCGAGTCAAGCTCACGGATGCCCAACGCTGCTACCCCGGTGAGCAATCGCCCATGACCTTGCGAAGGCCAAGTAAGGGGATGAAACCCCTATTTTCATGGTAATACAGGCCCCACAGTGTGTCATTCCGAACGGAGTGAAGCGGAGTGAGGAATCTCAAAGGCGGGCTTATTCGAGAGCATGGGTTTTTAGATTCCTCGCTGCGCTCGGAATGACATCAGAGAGAGTGTAGGCTATTTTCATGGTAATACAGGCCCCACAGTGTGTCATTCCGAACGGAGCGAAGCGGAGTGAGGAATCTCAAAGGCGGGCTTATTCGAGAGCATGGGTTTTTAGATTCCTCGCTGCGCTCGGAATGACATCAGAGAGAGTGTAGGCTATTTTCATGGTAATGGGAGGACGCTATGGACCTCATTCTAAGGAACGCGCATGTACCCGAAGGAGATAATCAATCTCGGGTGGACATCGGTATCAGCGAAGGTCGCATAGCTGCGGTCCAGCCCGACCTGGTGGCCGACGGACCGGAGATTGACCTTCATGGCCGGCTGGTGACTGCCGGATTCGTCGAGACCCACATCCACCTGGACAAGTCGTGCATCCTGGAGCGTTGCAGGTCCGAAAGAGGCGACCTTGAGGAGGCCATCGAGCAAGTGGCCGGAGCCAAGAAGGCTTTCACAGAGGAGGACGTCCGCGAGCGGGCGGTGAGGACGCTGGAGAAGTGTATCCTCCAGGGTACGACTCACGTGCGCACCCACCTGGAGGTGGACCCGGGTATTGGCCTGCGCAGCCTGGATGCAGTCCTGCCTCTGATCGAAGAGTACAGGTGGGCTATTGACCTTGAGGTATGCGTCTTTCCTCAAGAGGGGCTGCTGAACAACCCCGGCACCGATGAGCTGATGGTCGAGGGCCTGAAGAGGGGGGCCAGGGTCGTGGGAGCGGCGCCCTACACCGACACGGACCCCCACGGCCAGATAGACCGCGTATTCGAGATGGCCCGCGAGTTCGACGCCGACATAGACATGCACCTCGACTTCGGCAACACGGCAGAGAGCATGGACGTGGAGTACGTTTGCGACCGCACCGAGGAATTCGGCTATGGCGGCCGGGTCGCCATCGGACACGTCACCAAGCTATCAACTGTGCCGGTGGAGCGTTTCGAATCAATCGGGCTCAGGCTGGCTCAGGCTGGCGTCGCGGTGACGGCGCTGCCCGCGACTGACCTTTACCTCATGGGCCGCCACCAGGACCACAATGTCATCCGCGGCGTGACGCCCGTTCACAAGCTGCTGAGCTTGGGTGTGAACTGCTCTCTCTCCAGCAACAACGTGCTGAACCCTTTTACACCCTTTGGCGACTGCTCGCTTATCCGCATGGCAAACCTCTACGCCAACATCTGCCAGGTCGGCAAGCGGGACGAGATACGGCAGTGCTTCGAGATGGTTACGGGGCGGTCTGCCGCGCTGCTGAGGCTCGAGGACTACGGCGTTGCCGTGGGCAAATCGGCAGACCTGGCCGTGCTGGACTGTGCAGAGCCGGAAACGGCTGTGGCCGAGTTGTCTACCCCTCTTTACGGCTTCAAGCGGGGGCGCATGACCTTCAGCCGCAAGCCGGCGGAGCTTATCCGACCCTGACAGCGGAGGAAGGGCATGTTGTGGCAAGGAGATGGGCCGGGTTGGCGTGGACGCGAGGGGGGCGCAGGGATTAGCCTGCGCCAATTTTTTGTGACAGGGCTACCCCAGCCCAGACACTTCCCGGAGACAATCGTGTACGACTCCTAGAGAGTGGCGTTAGCTTCGGCATCAGCCAGGAGTCCGACTATCGAGGGTGCTGGTTGGGGCCGGACACGCTCTTTGACCTGTATGTTGGAAACGAGGACGAGGGACTGGTCTATCCGTCTCATGTCCATCTCGACGGATTCCTCATCCACCACCAGGTACCGGGAGACGGTCTGAATGATGTCCCTCTTCATAGCCTCCATGTGCTCTGGGGACACCCCGATCCGGTCCAGCACCAAGATTAGCTGAAGCCGCCTTCGGGCAGAGTCTTTGCTCGGTTCACGCTTCTGGAGGGCCCACCTCAGAAGGTCAATCATTGGAAATGACCCTCCCATTTCTGCCGATCAGCTTCTTCAGCCGGGATATGACGCCGTGCCCGTTCTCCAACTGCATGAAGGGGAGGTCTTCGCCATCTACACGTGCTGCGATACGCCGGAAGGCCTCCCCCGACCAGGACTTGGGGTCATGTACAACGGGCACTCCCCTGTTGGTGGCTATGATGAGCTGGTCGTCATCGGGAACAAGTCCCAGCATCCGAACCGAGAGGAGCTCCATAATGTCCTTCTCGTCCATCATGTCGCCCTGCTTGACCATGCCAGGCCTGAGCCGGTTGATTACGAGGTCCGGAATGGGAATCTCCGCCGCTTCCAGCAGGCCAATCACTCGGTCTGCGTCCCGAATGGCCGAGACCTCCGGCGTGGTTATCACGATTGCCTGGTCTACGGCTGCTATGGCGTTTCGAAAGCCCTGCTCAATCCCGGCAGGACAATCTATGATCACGTACTCAAATTCTTGCCGCAACTGCTGGCAAAGCTCTTTCATCTGCTCGGGCTTGATGGCCGTCTTGTCACGGGTCTGAGCCGCCGGAATAAGGTAGAGGTCTTTTGCGTACTTGTCCCGGATCAAAGCCTGGTGGAGCTTGCACTGGCCCTCCACCACGTCCACCAAGTCGTAGACGATGCGGTTCTCCAGGCCCATAACGACATCCAGATTGCGCAGTCCGATGTCCGTATCTATGACCACCACTTTCTTGCCGCGCAACGCCAGGCCCGCCCCCAGATTTGCCGTGGCTGTGGTCTTACCCACCCCTCCTTTGCCTGAGGTGATAACGACAACTTTCCCGGTCATGAGCAGTTCCTTTCCTGCATCCCCTGGAATCTGCCGGTGAAGGGCGCTACCACAATCGAGTGCCCGCTCACGTAGGCGATTTCGGGTTGTGTTGATGCTACATGGTTTTCTTTGTCAGGCGGAGCAACGGAGACATGCCGACCGATGCGAAGCTGAAGGGGCCGTAGGGCAAGGGCTATGATGACCGCTTCGGTCTGACCGGCGCTGTTCACTCCTGCGTGGGCGATGCCCCGTAGCGTTCCAAGTACGATGATATCCCCGGCGGCCGTGACCTGGGCCCCTGGATTCACGTCGCCCAGAACAATCACGTCGCCGTTATGATGCACGATAGTACCCGAGCGGCAGGTGTTCTTGACGAATAGGGGCATCTCCCCGGAGCCGGGTCTCTCGCCAGCCGGTGATGGGTCTCTCCTCGGGAGCC
Organism: Dehalococcoidia bacterium; assembly: GCA_965197405.1. GTDB lineage: Bacteria > Chloroflexota > Dehalococcoidia > Lucifugimonadales > JAGWBF01. The sequence goes on from OZ240206.1 coordinate 1,782,619, forward strand.
CAAGGGCGACGGGGACCTGGGCTTCCTCGGAGATAGCCTCTTCCAGGGTCTCGACATCGCACCAGAACCTCGTGACCTTGAAGTGGAATTCCTTCTCGAAGACCTGTCTCAATCGCCTTAGCTCTTCGGGGTTAAGTACCCGCCGGCCGACGTTAACGGTCACGGCCCCCCCTGTGAACCAGTGATGCCTTTCCGCGAGATACACTCGGAGGCTCTCTTCCGCCTGGTAGAAGGCAATTTCGTCGTCAAGGCTGAAGTCCACATTCCAGCCTCGTCCACCTACTTTAACTACCTCCCTGCCCAGCACGGACCGGATATGAGGTCTCTCTTCGTTAACTCCGTGCGTTGCCGGCAATGTCCTACTTCTCGAACCTGTGAATAAGAGGATGTTTACAAAGTGCCTTCTCCCCCGGTGGGAGAAGGTTAGAGCCTGCCCTGAGCCCGCCGAAGGGATGATGGGGAGTTGTTCGGACCCCTTCACCTGCTTGTTTTCTCAGGCGTCGTGCTCTTGAAGTAACACTCATCACCCTCACCTCAGTCCTCTCCCTTGACGAGGGAGGAGACCCTTAAGCAGCGCCTTGGGAAACATCCTCTAAGAGGCCAGTGTCAGTCGTTGAGAACCTGACGAGGCGTAGTCTCTCTTTCATGTGTGGAGGACTTTGCCCCTGCGGGGAGTTGAGGCGATTCCAAGAGTAAATCAAACGAGAGAGAACCCCACCACCCCAGATTTCACCCATGATGGTGAACCATGTTTAGATTAGCAACAGGATCGAAATAATTTCAAGTAGTTGGACCACTCTTTTTAGCACATTTCGCCCCTGGCTATCCTGAGCATCGAGCCTGTCGGAGGGCCGAGCGGAAGAAGGCCCTTGCCAAATGCGGGCATGGCCCATAAGATGGTTGGGAACGAAAGCCTGGCGAAAGAACGAGAGGCTATGAGATGCGCCAGAGTGCGGTTGCCTTCAAGGCCGGAGGCCTGACGCTGGAGGGTGTCGTGGGTTGCCCCGATGAAGTTCCCGGGCCTCTCCCCGGCGTGGTGGTGTGTCATCCCCATCCCCTGGGCGGCGGCAACATGAACAACAACCTGGTGGCGTCAGTATACCTCGCCCTCATAGAAAGCGGCTTTGTAGCCCTGCGCTTCAATTTCAGGGGAGTGGGAAACAGCGAGGGGTCCCATGCCCAGGGAGAGAAGGAGCCGGAGGACGCGGAAGCGGCCTTGGACTTGCTGAAGGGGCGGGCCGACGTAGACGCAGACCGGCTCGGAATGGCGGGCTACTCCTTCGGGGCCGGGGTAATCCTGGGAAGCCTTTCGAGATATGCGGACGTCAAGGCCTTCGCCCTCTTCTCCCCGCCCGTCCGCTTCCTGGAGTACCCGGGCGTTGACGAGGACGCAAGGCCCAAGCTCTTCGTGTGCGGGGACAGGGACCGGTCGGTGCCAATAGATTCCCTGAAGGAGAAGGTGGAGTCCCTCAAACAGCCCGCTCAGTGCCAGGTCGTGGCGGGGGCCGACCACTTCTGGGTGGGTCGCGAGGAGGAAGCGGCCCGCCACGCCGTGCAGTTCTTCGACGATACCCTCAAGCATTAGCCGTCAACCATTCAGGCAATCGCTTTGGAAATAACGCCTTCGTCGCTCCGGCGAAGCTTGTCCCCGTGAAAACGGGGAGCCGGAGTCCAGAGACCGCTACGTGGCGTCAAGGAGGAGACATGGCCGATATTATCATACGCAACGGCAGGGTCGTGGATGGCATGGGGAACCCCTGGTCCCGCGCCGACCTGTCCATAGCGGGAGACCGCATTGAGCATATTGGGCACGTAGAAGGAAGCGCGCCTACGGTGATAGACGCCCAGGATATGTGCGTCTGCCCCGGCTTCATAGACATCCACGCCCACCCGGACCTCACCATCCTGTATAAAGAGGTCCAGGACTACAAGCTCCGCCAGGGAATCACCAGCGAGGTGTCAGGGAACTGCGGCTTCACCGCCGCTCCCCTGAACCCGGAGACCGCGGACATGCTGAAGCGTTACGTGGGCTTCATCACCCCGCCATCGGGAGTGTCCTGGGAATGGCGGACCTTTGCCGACTACCTGGACGTTGTACGAAGCTCCGTCCCCGCCACCAACATAGCCCCCTTGATAGGACACGGGACGGTCCGAATCGCCGTGCTGGGCTTCGACCAGCGCGCCCCCACGCCCCAGGAATTGGAGCGCATGAAGGCGCTGACGGAGGAGGCGATGGAGGCCGGGGCCTTCGGACTCTCCACTGGCCTGGTGTACGTTCCGGGCACCTACTCCGAGACGGAGGAGATTGTCGAGCTGGCTAAGGTCGCCTCCCGCTACGGGGGGTTCTACGCCACTCACATGCGCAACGAGGACGACCATCTGATGGACTCCATCCGGGAGTCCATCGAAATCGGGCTGCGCGCGGACCTGCCTGTCCAAATATCCCATCACAAGGCGGCAGGGAAGGCCAACCACGGCAGGGTCGGGGAGTCCCTGGCACTTCTGGAGCGTACCCGCGAGGAGGGGCTGGATATAACGGCGGACCAGTACCCCTACCACGCCAGCAGCACGACCCTGCTCTCCGTCCTCCCTCCCTGGGCACAGGAGGGCGGCGTGGACCGGGTCATGGTCCGTCTCCAGGACACTGGCGACAGGGAACGAATACGGGGCGAGCTATTGAGTCCTCTGGGGGAGACCCGCATGGGAGCGGGCCTGGACGGGACCCTCGTCTCCTCCCTGTCCTCCGAGGCCAACCAGCGCTTCATAGGGCTGAGCATCAACGAGATAAGCGACCTCCGCAACCAGGACCCGGTAGACGCCCTCTTCGACCTGCTGCTGGAGGAGAGATGCAACGTGGGCATGGTGGCCTTCTCCATGTCCGAGGAGGACGTGCGGACCGTCATGGCCCATCCGACCACCATCATAGGCACCGACGGCCTCTACTCTCCCGGCAACCCCCACCCCCGGATATACGGCACATATCCTCGTATCCTGGGCCGCTACGTCAGAGAGGAAAAGCTCCTCACCCTGGAGGAGGCGGTCCGGAAGATGACCTCCTTCCCCGCTCGGAAGCTGGGCCTGGCGAACAAGGGCGTCCTGCGGGCCGGGGCCGACGCCGACGTCGTCATCTTCGACCCCAAGAAGGTCATAGACAAAGCCACCTTCCAGCAGGCCCGCCAGTACCCGGAGGGCATCGAATACGTCATAGTCAACGGCCGGATTTGCGTCGAGGGGGGCCGGTTCAACGGCCAAACCGCCGGACGGGTCCTCACCCGGGGCGGCCGGTGATCCCCTGAAGGCCCCCGCCAGCCTTTAGCGACGTCAGTGGAGTTTAGTTCCACTGCCTTGGCTGTGAGAACCGGGGATTATATACGAGGGAGGGTAGATGGACCTCCACATGCTCTGTTCTTGTCTCGTGGGATGGTGAAACCGATGGATAAATCCTTCTCCGTTAGTTTCTGGCTTGTCGAAGTATCAGCGGATTTGGGCATACTTGAAGACCATTTGAAGCTTATCGAGGAACAAATGGATCAAGGGCACCAGTCAGCAGAAGAAATTCGGCATGCCATATTAGAACAACTGCCCGCTCTTAGTGGGGATGACCGGCGAGCACGGTCGCAATTCGCATATGAAGTTTATGACGATTATGTTGAATTCCAACTCCCGCACATCTTGTATAATTCTTTCCTCGTTTCTTTATATGCGGTGTATGAGTCGTCAGTGACGCGAATCGCGAGACTCATTCAAGAGAAAAAGGAGCAAAAAATCTCTCTCGACGACCTCAAAGGAGATTTCCTCGACCGTGCTCAAAAATACTATCAACACGTTCTCACGTTTGAACTCTCCAAAAATAACCAGTCCTGGGAGCGGTTGAAAATACTGGCTGGCCTTCGTCACGCGATTGTCCATGCGAATGGTCATCTCGACATGATCAAAGTGAGCAAGCGCAAGAAAATCCAAAAGTGGATAGAGAAGGACATAGGTATTGAAGCCTACTACGAAGACATTATTGTCGACCAGTCCTTCGTGAGGGAGACATTTAATGCAGTCAAAGAAGATTTGAAAGACCTGGTAAAAAGGTATAACGAGTTGGGTAGGGCAAGCGAAGACCTACCGCAAGGGAACCAATTCTGAGAATCCTTCCTCCATGACTGAACTATCCACCTGAGCCACGTCCTATTCCATTTCCCTGGAAGGGAACCATAAACGATGGCTGAAATCCTGCACCGACTACACCTGCTGTTGGCACTGGGTTTGGCCGCACTAATAGTATCTGCGGGTGTAGCGTGTGGTGACAATTCCTATAGCACTTGCGATGATTGGCGTGATGCTCACATAGATATTAATGCAAGGGACGATTTCGGCTATACACCCCTGCATCGGGCGGCGTGGTTCGATGAGGAACCATCGGTCATTGAGTCGCTACTGGATTGTGGCGCGGACATAGAATCTAGGAACGATGCTGAAGAGATGCCCTTGCATTATGCAGCGCGATCTAATAAGGAGCCAATCGTCAGGTTGCTTCTGGACCGCGGCGCGAACATAAATGCAAGGGGCTATTGGGGAGATACGCCTTTGCATGATGCGGCGAGGAGCAATAAGTCATCGGTTATTGAGTTGATGCTAGATCGAGGAGCGGATATCAATGCAAGGAACGATTTTGGCAGTACACCCTTGCATAGTGCAGCACGCAGCAACAAATCGTCGGCTATTGAGTTACTGCTAGATCGCGGAGCGGATACCAATACGAGGGACAATTTGGGGGGTACACCCTTGCATGATGCAATGGTGTATAACAATGAACTGTTGGTTATCGCGTTACTGGTAGAACGTGGAGCGGACATGAATGCGAGGAACAATAGAGGGGAAACGGTGTGCGAGTCGGCGCGGAGGGTGGGTATCTCCTACACGGACGACCGCGGCTTGTGGTGCCCCCCAGTATATAATCCCTTGGAGGTAAACCCTTAGAAGTGCCACTGCCTAAGGGAAGACTGGGTGGAGAGATCTAGCCAAAGGGTCAGGACTTCGATTCTCAAAGCGGGGGAGGCGTAAAATGAGCGCAGAGGACAGTACCGGCAGCGAGCTGGACCGGTACCTGGAGCTAACTCCCAGGTCCCGGAGCATCTGGGAGGAGGCCAAGCAGTACCTGCCCGGAGGCGATACGCGCAACAGCATCTTCTGGGCCCCCTATCCCATCTACATCGAGCGCGGCGAGGGGTGCCACACCGGGGACGCGGATGGCGTGGACCGGCTCGATTTTATCGGCAACATGACCAGCCTCATCCTGGGCAACGCCTACCCGCCCGTGGTGCAGGCCATCCAGGAGCAGGCATCCAGAGGGTTCGTGTACAACGCGCCCAACGAATACCAGGTCCGCCTGGCGAAGCTGATTTGCCAGCGGGTGCCCTCGGTGGAGATGGTCCGATTTACCAATTCCGGCACCGAGGCCACGCTGAACGCCATTCGCGCGGCCAGGGCGCTCACCGGCAAGGTGAAAATCGCCAAGTGCGAGGGTGGGTATCATGGCACCCACGACGTGGTATCCGTCAGCGTTCGCAGCGACCCCAGCCTGAGCGGCGACCCGGACCGGCCCACGCCCGTGCCCAGCGTCGGCGGCCTGCCCGACGAGGTCCTGGAGCATGTGGTGGTCGTCCCCTTCAACAATACCCAGGCAGCCCGCGAAATCCTGGAAGAGAACGCGGACGACCTGGCCGCCGTTATCCTGGAGCCGGTCTTGGGCGGTTCCGGGATGGTCCCCGCCGAGCAGGAGTACCTGGACATGCTGCGGGACTTCACCCGCAAGAACGAGGTCGTGCTCATCTTCGACGAGGTAATCAGCTTCCGCGTGGCCCCCGGGGGGGCGCAGGAATACTATGGCATCACTCCAGATATGACCACCTTCGGCAAGGTTATAGGCGGCGGGTTCGCTGTGGGGGCCTTTGGCGGACGCCGGGACCTCATGGAGCTATTTGACCCCACGAAAGGCCCCGTGGTGGCCCACGCCGGCACCTTCAACGGCAATCCCATGACCATGCTGGCCGGCGCCATCACCCTTGAGCACCTGACCCCCGACGTCTACCGCCGCCTAGACATCCTGACGGAGCGGCTTCGCCAGGGGGTTCTGGAGGTGTGCGCCGACCTGGAGGTCCCCGTCCAGGTGACGGGCTTAGGCTCCATATTCGGCATCCATTTCGTAGACAGGCCCGTCCGCACCTGGCGGGACGTGGCCGCCGCCGATAAGGACCTTCGCCAACGGGTATTCTGGGGGTTGATGAACGAGGGAGTGCTGTTCACCTCCAGCCTGGTGGGCTGCGTCTCCAGCCCCATGGGCGAGGAGGAAGTTGACACCTTCGTCCGGGCGTTCCGTAGGGTGCTGGAACGCAACCAGGGCGGCTGACGACAGACGGGCAAGCCCTGCCCTTACCAGCCGATGGCGTAGGTTGTCCGGCGAGGGTCGGCGCTGGAGCTGAGCACTCCCGTCCGGGCGTCGCGCTGGGTCACGATGGCCCCCAGCCCGGACGCCTCGGCCACCACAACCCTGTGTCCCAGGGCTGTCAGCTTCGAGCGCACCTCCTCGGGTATGCCGGGTTCCACGTTCAGTTGACCCGGCAGGTAGACGCGCGGGTAGAATGAGTTGGTCACGCTCTGGGACGAGAATCGCGGCGCTTCCACCGCCTGCTGGGGGTCCATGCCGAAAACGAGCACGTTCAAAATCAGCTGGAGGTCGGCCTGGGACTGGTTGTCCCCGCCGGGGCATCCGATAGTCATAATGGGTTGGCCGTCCTTGCACACCATGTAGTTCACGAGGGTCGTGCGAGGCCGCTTGCCGGGCTGCAACCCGTTGGGGTGCCGGTCGTCCACGAAGAACATCTCGCTGCGGGTGCTGAGGGTGCACCCCAACTCCTTGAAGAACACCGACTTGGTGAAGGTGCCTCCGCTGGGAGTAGCGCACACCATGTTCCCGTCCCGGTCTACGACGGAAAAGTGGGTAGTCCCGTCCTCGGGTCCACCTGCCCCGTCTCCGGATGCGGGGGTAGAAGTCGCCGCCACGTCCGAGACTGACGACGGCGCGCCATCGCCGTAGAGCCACGGGTCGCCCGCCTGGGGTAGCTCCGAACATGCCCGGTCTCTCCGGACGAGCGCCGCCCGTGTTGCCGCATACTCCTTGGACAGGAGGCCGTCAATAGGCACGCTGGCAAAGTTCGGGTCGCCGTAGTACCTCTCCCGGTCCGCAAAGGCCAGCTTGATGGCTTCCGCGACGGTATGGATATACTCGGGCGAGTTGTGCCCCATGCCGTGCAGGGCCTCCGGCCCCTGGGGGGCGAGGTGCTCCAGCATATTGAGCGCTTGTAGCAGAATTGGCCCCTGGGTCCAGGTGGACTGGGCGCAGATTTCGTAGCCCATGAATGTCGTCCTCAGAGGCTCTTCAAACCGGGCGTGGTAGTTGGCCAGGTCCTCCAGGCTGAGAAGCCCGCCCACCCGGTCCGAGCACTGAACGATGGTCTTTGCGACGTCGCCCCGGTAGAACATATCGCGGGCCGCTTGTATGCCGCCCAGCCGGTCGGCTTCTGCATCCGACTCGGCCTGCGTCAGCTTCTTCAGCGTCGCCGCCAGCTGCTTCTGCACCAGCACCTCGCCCACCTCGATGACCTCGTCCCCCGAGAAGAATACCTCGAAGGCCCCGTGAGGATAGCGGTTGAACTGCTCCATGACCGGAGGAGGCCCTATCCTGCGTCGCATATAGTCGTACATGGGGAAACCCTGGTCTGCGTACTCGACGGCAGGGGCTATTGCCTCGCCAAGAGTCATGGTTCCATAGGTCTCCAGCATGAGCATAAAAGCGTCCACAACTCCGGGAACGGTGAAGGACAGCTCGGAGTTCGGGCCTGGGCCGGTGGGAATCTTGTCCAGCCCCTTCTGCTTGAAGAAGTCTACCGTTGCGCGTCCCGCCGCGACTCCCTGCCCGCTCAACACCTTGAGCTGGCGGCTGGCGGCATGGTACAGCATGAGCGACCCCTCCGCGGCCAGCGAATAGGACGCCGTAGGCTCCACCACGGCGGCGGTAAACCCGGCCGCCACGGCCGCGTCGAAGGCGTTGCCTCCGCTTAATAGAATGCGCATCGCTGCCATTGAGGTGAGGTAGTGCCCGCTCGACACGATTCCGTTAGTGCCGTGCACCACGGGCCTGCCCACCGGGTAATATCTTATGTCTGTCTGCTCCAACTTCTTACTCTCCACGCCCGTTCTGGTCCATTGATGGACTGGACATACAGGTCCATTCACTCCCGCCATTCTAGCGTCAAGAAGTGGGACAGTCAAATCATAGGTCAGGCTTAGCACCGGTTGAAAGGAGACCGGTATGGGGATAAAATATCGTGGGAGGTGAAGCTATGCCTATGATGACCGGCGCCCGGTTCCTTGCTGAAACCCTGAAGGGGTACGGCGTTACTCACGCCTTCTTTGTGCCCACTATCCTCCGAAAAGCCCTGGTCGAAATGGAGGACGTGGGCATCCGGCGCATCGTGACCCACGGGGAGAAAGCCGCAGCGTACATGGCCGACGGCTACGCGCGGGCCTCCCATAGGCCGGGGTTCTGTATGGCCCAGTCGGTCGGCGCGGCCAACTTGGCGGCGGGGTTGCAGGACGCCTACCTGGCCCTATCGCCGGTTATAGCCATCACCGGCCACAGGCCATTGCTCCACCAGTACCGGAACTCTTACCAGGAGATTGAGCACTTCACGCCCTTCAACCCGGTCACCAAGTACAACGTGGTGGTGAATGCCCCTGAGCAGCTGCCCCACATTCTCAGGCAGGCCTTCCGCGAGGCCACATCCGGGTCACCCGGGCCGGTGCACATGGACTTTCAGGGGATTATGGGAGACGTGGTGACCGAAAACGAAGAGGTGGATCTGGATGTAATAGTGGAGGAGACCTTCACCCGTGTGCCGGCCTTCAGGCCAGAGCCCGAGTCGGAACGGGTGAGGGAGGCGGCCAGGGTGTTGTCCGAAGCCCGCAGGCCGGTCATCGTGGCCGGCGGAGGCGTCACCACGTCGGAGGGGAAGCGGGAAGTGGTGGAACTGGCCGAGATGCTCTCCATCCCCGTTGCCACCTCTCTCAACGCCAAGGGGACCATCTCCGAAGACCATCCCATGTCGGTGGGCGTGGTTGGCTCCTACTCCCGATGGTGCGCCAACCGGGTGGTGTCCGAGGCCGACCTGGTCCTGTTTATCGGCAGCCACACCGGCAGCCAGGTCACATTGGACTGGAAGATTCCCCCCGTGGGCACGCCCGTCATCCAGATAGACATAGACCCCTCGGAGCTGGGAAGGAGCTATCCCACCACGGTGGCCCTCCAGGGCGACGCCAAGGTGACGGTGCGGCGTCTAATCGAGGCGCTGGAGCCTATGGGTCCCAGGACCGAATGGGTCAGCCGGGTACAACAGCTTGTCGGAGAGTGGCGCGCCGAGTCGGAGCCTATGCTCAACTCCGACGCCTCCCCCATCAGGCCGGAGCGCATCTGCAAAGAGATCAGCGACTATCTGCCGCCCGATGCGCTGCTGGTATCGGACACGGGACACTCGGGCATATGGACAGGGACTATGTTGGACTTGAAATCGCCGGAGCAGAGCTACATCCGGTGCGCCGGCTCCCTGGGATGGGGGTTCCCGGCGGCCCTAGGCGCCAAGTGCGCCGTCCCGGACCGGCCCGTACTGTGCTTCACCGGGGACGGCGGGTTCTGGTATCACATTGGCGAGCTGGAGACAGCCGCCCGCTACGGCATCAACACAGTAACGGTGGTGAACAACAATCGCTCCCTGAACCAGGAGAAGAGGGGAGACGAGCGGGCGTACGCGGGGCGCGCGGGTAACTCCGACGAGCTATGGCACTTCACGGACGTGAACTTCGCCAGCGTAGCCGAGGCTATGGGCTGCTTCGGCATCCGCGTGGAGCGACCGGGCGAGCTCCGGCCGGCCCTCCAGCGGGCCTTCGCCTCAAACAGGCCCTCGGTGATAGACGTGGTCGGCGACATTGACGGGATAGCGGCGCCCGCCTGGGGTCTGTGATTAGTGGTCCACAAGGGGACATTGGCTATGGGCTTGTATGCGGGGCGCGGCCTTTCGGTCCCCCACCTGATGCTAATATCCCCCGTTCGCCCTGTGGCGCAGGTTCCAAACCTGCGCCTTGCGTTAGGGACCCGTTCACTATCTTTTATCGCTGGGATAGGAATGAGACACGATTGCCCTCCCCAACAGGTTCTAAGGGTATCCGAGATAGTTTTGAAACGCCGCCCGGTGCCATTCCAGCGCCCTGACTCCAGGATAACTGTAGTTCCTGGCGATCAATTCCCCCACCCAGCCCAGCAAGGCAGGCCCATTTTGGGGCCGATGTTGCGGCCACCATTCTTTGGAAACGTAGTAGCGTCCGCCGTACACCTTTACCCAATACTTGGGGAGACCATTCACGATTATCCCTTCCTCACTTCGTCGTATTAGCGCCACATCGCTGTCGTTCAGCTCCAAACCTAATCTAACCCGTCAAAGTACCGGATTCAGCAGGTCTTGTAATTCGCTTTCGCTCAACAGGTCAGGGCAGTCCTCAAGCAGGGTTTGCATCAAGTTGCGAACTAGGGGTTGCAGTTAGCCCAATTCCCGCGGTGGAGCTTCCCGCACCAGGGTTTCCGGTGTGTACACTTGGTCGAGTTCCTGTGGTTCGGGCTCGCGAAACAGGTTGGGGGGCTGGTCGTCCGTATGGAGATAGTCCCGCAGAGCGTCTCGGTGCTGTTGCAGGGCCGCTATTCCCGGCTGTCCCTCCCTGAGGTCGATTAGCTCCTCGGCCCAACGCATCAAAGCCCCGGCGTTGTGGGAATGGTGTTGTTTCCACCAGTGATTAGTAACGTAGTACCGTCCCCCGTACACCTTCTCCCAATATCTGTAATGACTTCCATCCATCCTGCCCTGTTCCCTTCGTCTCAGCAGAGGATAGCCACCTAGCTGCAAGCCCAACCTGCCCTCGCAATAACCCACATCCATGAGATTCATCCGGCCATTCTCACTTAACAGGTCTGGATGATCTTCCAAGAGAGTCGTCATCAGGCCTCGGACGAGTGGTTGTAGTTGGCCGGGTTCTGATGAGGTGGCTTCGCCGACAGTACGCCGAGGAATGCTATATTCGGTTGAAAGCCTCTGCCGAAGCTGCGCGCCTTCACTCAGTGGCAACGTTAATCCAGCCAACTCCAATAGCCTCGCTGACCGCACGAACAACTCCGAGGTGTCCGCCACCGACCCCGCCTTTTCCAGCGCAGGAGCCAACAGCTGATTGGTAAACTTGTCGTTGGTCACCAGATGCCAGTTTATGGAGCGGTATTCCCCCTTCAACCGGTCGAAGATTTCTTCCAAAGGTTGCTGGACTCCGGGATTCACCTTCGGCGAAACAAAGTAAATGTGCCGCTCGGTCTCTTCCGAGTGGTAGGCCTTCAGAATTAGCACTGTGCGCAGCAGTTTCTTGAGTACCCTCTTGTCTGCGCCGCCCCCGTAATTCAGCCCCGACTCGTGAAATGCAACTTCTATCGCGTGGACGCTGCCGTCCTGCCCAACGCCAACTACGTCTATTTCGCCCTGCCTGAGGAATTGACTGCAATCCTTCGTACCCTTTAGCACGCTGCCGTCGGGGTCAAAGTTTTTCCTCATGTCCGAAAATATCGCCTCCAATGTCTCATCGGTTTGGCGCTTGGCCCAACGTTCGGACACCTTCCAATTAGTCTGTACCAACCAGCACTGCTTGACGTGGCGCAGGAAGGAATATGCTAACGATTCACCAATCTCTATTTTCATAACACTGTCTACGTCCTTATTGCGATGCGCATGGGGCAAGTTTGAAACCTGACCCTACACGAAGGATCGCCCGTTCAAGTCCGACAAACTCACCACAAGCGGGCGCCGGCGCTCTACTCACTGAATAGTACGCAAAGGTGAGTTGCGGCCCATCATCCCATCACCTTCTGCGGGCCTTGGCAACGAAGGCCTCCAGACGCTCCAGGGCCTTCCTGATGTTCTCCTGAGAGTTGGCGTAAGAGAGGCGCACGTAACCCTCGCCGAACCTGCCGAAGGATGTGCCAGATAGAAGGGCAACCCCCGCCTCTGCGAGGGCCCTTTCCTGGAACTCCTGGCTGCCGATGCCCGTGTCCGCTATGCTGGGGAAGGCGTAGAAGGCCCCCTCCGGCTCGGGGCAGCGGATACCGGGTATCTCCCTCAGTCCCTTTGCGATAATCTCACGCCTGCGCCCGAACTCCGCCACCATGTCTTGCACGGCGTCCTGGGGGCCTTCGATGGCCTTGAGAGCGGCCCTCTGGCTGAAGGAGGCGGCGCAAGAAACGCTGTTCACCGCCAGCCTCACGATATGGGGGACCAGCGCCTCCGGGAGCACTCCGTAGCCCAGCCGCCAGCCGGTCATGGCATAGCTCTTGGAGAAGCCGTCAAGGATGATGGTCCGGTCGCCCATGCCGGGGAGGGAGGCGATGCTGTGGTGCTCGCCCCGGTATATGATGTCCTTGTAAATCTCGTCCGAGAGCACGTACACGTCATCCCGACCCCGCAGCAGGCCTGCCACAGCCTCCAGCTCCTCCCTCGACATCACGGAGCCGGTGGGGTTCTGGGGCGAGTTGAGAATGACGAGTCCGGTGCGGGGAGTTATCTTCGAGGCGAGGTCCTCCAGGTCTGGATGGTAGCCCTTGTCCTCCAGAAGCCTCATGGGTACGGGCTTCGCCCCGCAGAAGCGTATCATAGACTCATATATAGGGAACCCCGGGTTGGGGTAGATTACCTCCACGCCCCGCTGGGCCAGGGCCATAATGGCGAAGAACATGATGGGTTTAGCCCCCGGCGTCACCACCACACGGTCGGGGTTGACCTGGATTCCCCGGGTACTCGCCACGTTCCGCGCTATCGCTTCCCTAAGCTCCGGCAGCCCCGGAGTGGGGCCATAGTGGGTGAAACCCTCACGCAGCGCCTCCACGCCCCCTTCCACGATATGGGCGGGGGTATTAAAGTCGGGCTCGCCTATCTCCAGGTGTATTACCTCCTTGCCCTGCGCTTCCAGGGCCCTCGCTTTGGCCAGCACCTCGAAAGCGGTCTCGGTGCCCAGGGTCATCATTTTTCTGGCAACGCTCATATATCACCTCCTCAGTGGTCAGTGGCCGGTATCGCCCCCGCGAAAGCGGGTATGACGAAGGGTGTTTTTCATGGTAACATTTGAATTATGGACAGTAAGCGGAAACAAGTGAGGCTCACAGTCTACGAAAATGAGCCGTTGGCCCTACTGGCGAGGCAGCGCCTTTACCAGGAGAGGATACCCTGCGTGGTGCACTCCCTTGGGGTCGGGCCGGGCGGATGGGGAGCCGCCGCCAACCTGCCCCACGCCGTCTACGTGAAGGCCGCGGACGAAATGCGCGCCCGCCAGGTGCTGGACCTGGCCCCCCAGGAGATCTCCGAAAGGGAAGACCCGCCGTTACAACCAACTTATAACCTCTCCACCAAAGTCGCTGTCCTGCTCATAATCATGGCGGCGGCGCTCCTGTTCGGAATAATAGAGGTCGTGGTAGAGGGCGCCTTCGGCTGACCCAAGCCCAATTGCCATGAGAATAGCTTGCGACCCCATCCCGTCATTCCGGCCCCCGTATCCAGTACGGGGCACGCTTTGAGCCGGAATCTATATCCCTGGACCCTGGACTCCCGCTCCCCGTTTTCACGGGGACAAGCTTCGCGGGAGTGACGGTTAAGCAAAGGTCTCCTTGCGCGGAGCCTGCCCCTGCGAAAGCAGGGGAGTGACGGTGGGGAAGGCTGGCCGCTAGGCAGCGAGACCTTTCGCCGCCTCCAGCGCCAGATAGTACCCGTAGACTCCGAAGCCATACACCGAGCCTTTGCACACCGGCTGGATGGTTGACACGACGCCCCGAGACGTGGGGTTGGAAGAGTGCACCTCGATGACCGGAAACCGGACCTGGGTAATGGCCGCCCGCAGCGGCCCCGTGTTCGTGGAGAAGCCGGCCGGATTAATCAGCGCTGCGCCTACGTCCCGGTCGTGGGCATCATAAAGGGCGTTGACCACCTCGCCCTCGATGTTTGAATGGAAAATCTCCACGTCCACTCCCAGGCTGTCGGCATAGCCCCGGACCTGCTCGTTAATCTGCTCCAGGGTAGTCGTGCCGAAAATCTCAACCTGAGACCTTCCCCGCATATTCATACCCGCGCCTTGAATTACCAGCACTCTGGTCATAGACCTCTCTCCCGCAACAGTTTTGGCTGCTCGCTTCCAAAGCCGCCCCAACCCAATGCGCCGTTGTGCGCCCCCGGGACCTAGCATAGTCCAGTATAGCATTTGGAGCAGGAAACTGTAGTACGGGCGCTGAAGGGCGCGGGATTGGGCTGCTGTTCCTTCCCAGCCGAGACCGAGGCCCGCTCTGGAATATCAGATGTCGAGAGAGACCGACCAAACCATGAGGAGCTATTGGACGTATTAAACGTATGATTGATTAAGCAAGATGAGCCTGGGTACACTATAGGTAGATATTACTTGGAGGGGAAGCTATGAGCATACCTCGCCTGGGGAGTCTGTTTGTGCTCGTCCTGGCTGTGGGGGCTATAGTAGTGGCCGCCGCCTGTGGTGGGTCGGCAGCGACGAAAGATGTCGAAAGCGAGCCGACCGCCACGACGACGATACCCAGGTCAACGCCATCATCTGTACCCACAGAAACGTCATCACCAACGCCCGGGGCAACCCTATCATCCACGCCTGCTACGATGGCACGGGCAACGCCAACACCGCAGTCCCAGTCCATCCCCCCGGCACCGGAAACCTCAACCGCACCGGGGCCTACGGAGGCGTCGCTGCCCACTCCTGAGACAGCGGCCACGCTCGCACCGGCCCCTACGGTGACGACGCCATCTTCCACGTCAACAGCCGCGCCTGCATCAGGGCCTACACCAGTCCTGACACCCACTCCGATGACGCCGCCGACCGACCCGCCCGGACCTGCCGCCCTTCTCATGGGCCTGAATGACCTGGATGATATAGAGGGCTTCCGGACGCTCTTCAACCAGGCGGACGGAGTTCCCCGGCTCGTCCTCCTGCTCTCTCCTACCTGAAGCCTCTGCAAAGCAGGCGCCCGTTGGGTGCAAAACGAAATTCTCGAAAAGAACCCCTCTTCCAAATTGCAGGTCTACGCTATCTGGCTCTCCACGCTGCCCGGCGATTCCCGGTCGAGATGGGACGAAAGCCTTATCACGGATTCAAGGGTGATACACCTCTGGGATGAAGATGAAGCAGCCGGCCGGTGGTTCTCAGAGTACGAGGGCTTTTATGTACCGATAGCATGGGACATATATTTCCTCTATGGGCCGGATGTGCACTGGGAGGATGAACCCTCATCCCTTATAAGCTCGGGGCATACAATCGTGAGCAAGAGGAACCAGCTTCAGGAGGACTTGCTACCTCTTCTACAGGAGTGAACCGGGTCTTTGCCGGGTATTGTCTCGCGGTCCTGACCCGTCGTGAGGTATTGCGATGAAAATACCCACCTGTCTTTCCCACGCAAGCGGGAACCTACCTGGCACTTCTGGACTCCCGCTCCCCGTTTTCACGGGGACAAGCTTCACGGGAGTGACGATGAGCAAGGCCATGTGTATTGCGATGCGGCCTGGTGTATCAGCTTATTCTGCTGCTCCGCATGGAATACCCCGGCAGACCCTCAGCACGTCCGCGTTCCTCGGTATCTCCCACTGCTGCCGGCCCGTGTGGGAGTACCGCACTATTCCATCTAGGTCTATGACGAAAAGCCCCGGACGCTGGCCCAAGGAGAGGACCTTACTCTCCACCTGGTACACATCGTATACTTTATGGGTCGGGTCAACCAGAAGGGGGACTGGAAAGGTATGCCGTCGAAGGTAAGCCAGCGCGTTCTCCATCGAATCATTGACTATAACGAGGACTTCGGAGCCTGTCCTCGCGAATTCCGGGTACTGGTCCGCCAAATGGCGGAGGTGCCTGTCGCCGAAGGGTCACTTAAAGCCCCGCAAGAAGACCAGCACCACGCATCGTTTCCCCCGGTAATCGCCAAGGGAAACGCTCGTTCCGTCCACGGCAGGAAGTGTGAAGTCCGCCGCCATCGAACCAACGGGCACTGGATTGTTCGTGACTGGCATGACTCTCCTTTATCTTCCAATTGCGCCCTGAGCTATGAGAGTCCCCGTCAGGTAGCTGCCACGCCTGACGCTTCCCCCGCACAGGCTCCAAGGCCCTCCCCAAATCCACGACCGCCCCGACAGGGCATCAGGGCGCGAAGCGGTAGACGACGGGGAGGTTCGCAACGTCGGTGACGCGGGGGTCGGTGTGGTGGGCTATCTGAATGCCGCCCGTGCCGCAGTCTCCGAACTCGTCGCAGGAGATGACCCCGATGATGCCCCTGAAGCCAGCGATGCCGGTCAGCGCCTCCCGGAGCTTGGTCCGGTCTATGTACAGCGTATCTCCGTCTTCAACCGCGACTTCCTCGATGGCCCGGAGGAGCATCGTCGCGGCGTCGTAGGCGTGGGGCAGGTAGGCGGAGGTGGACGCCTCGCCGTACCGATCACGATAGTCGGCGACGAGCGCCTCGCCGCTCTTGCCGGTGGCCTCGTTGGTGTTGCCGCCGAAGTCCGAGTACGGGCCTGGAAGGTAGACGCCCTCCGACTCCGGGACGGCCAAGAACTCGGATACCAGCAGGGCTGCGCCCCCTATCAGCGTGACGTCCTCGAGTCCGGCGACCTGGCCGACCTGCTTGACTATGTACGTGCCTTCTTCCTGGAAGAGCGGGAAGAAGAGGCCGTCGGGACCGCCCGTCGCAATCCCGGTAAGGGTGGGGACCATGTCCGTGTCGCCCCTGCTGATGGAGGCAACGGAGACTGAGCCGCCAAGCGCCTCGAAGGCGGTGGTGAAGGCGGTGGTGAGGCCGGAGGTGTACGGGTCTCCGTCGTGGATGGCGGCCATCCTGCGCAGGCCAAGCTCGTCGTAGGCGAACCGGGCTACTGCCCGCGCCTGGTAGAGGTCGTTGTTGGCGGTCCGGTAGTAGCCGGGGCGGTAGTTGGGACCCGCGTTGCCGCGGAGGTCGGAGGTCAACGAGGGGGACGTATTGGATGGAGCGATCATCACCAGGCCGGCCTCGCTGAGGACTGGTGAAGCGGCGACGGCCGCGACCGAGCAGGACGTGCCAATGACGCCGACGACTCGGGGGTCGCCGGTCACCGTCTCGGCGGCGGCATGGCCGCCCTCTGCGGTGCAGAGCGAGTCGAGGCCGGCGCCCATCGAGACATCGCGCCCCTTGATGGGGCCATAGTCCGCCAGCGCCATCTCCACGCCGCGCTGGTTCGGAGTGCCCAGGTCGCCAATCCCCGTGAGGACCTGCATCGAACGTATCTGGATGACCTCACCGGGGGCCACTTCCACCGCTCCCAGGGGACCGGCTTCGAAGTCCTGTCCGTCACGGGGCGCGACCGCCTCGTACCAGCCCGACCCGAAAATCAGCCCGTCGTGGCGGACCACCCACGAATGCTTCCGGGCGGGTTCGCCGGTCCCTGGGTTGCCAATCGTGTAGTCAATCCAACCGCCCTCACTGGCAGCCGCAAGCAGGTCGTCACCGAAGTAGTAGCCGGTAACGTCCGTTCCGCCGTTGCCCTTGATGTCCTCGCCGATCCGGTCCGGGTCGGCGTTGGAGACCATGCGGTCTTCTTCGTCAATGATGAAGACGTACCACTGTCCGTCAACGCTTTCCGGGGTGTTGTAGTAGGTGACGGTCGCATCGCGGCCCTGGGACTCGTAGCGCCTGATGGCCTGCTCGACGAACGCCTTCGTGTACTTGTCCGGCTCGTCGGACTTGGATGGGAGCAGAGAGGCGGTGGACCTCTCGTACCAGCCCGACCCGAAAATCAGCCCGTCGCGCTTGATGACCCAGGTGTGCTTCCTCTCATAGTTGGCGTTCACCGGGTTCAGGTAGGCGTATTCGACCCAGCGTCCCGTATCGGTGGCAGCGGCAAAGTCGGCGCCGTAGTTGTATCCGGTCACGTCCACCATGCCCTCGAAAGTGACGCCGCGGCGCTCCGGTCGAGTGGGGTGGGAGACGACGGCGCCGTCCTCGTCAATGATGAAGACGTACCAGTCGCCGTCCACGCTCTCCGGGGCGTTGTGGTAGGCGATGGTCTCGTCGCGGCCCTCGGCCTCGTAGCGTTCGATGGCCTGCTCGACGAATGCCCTGGTGTAAAGACCCGGCTCGCTGAACCTGGAGGCGGGCATGGGAGCGGGCGCATCCCCGTCGCCGCACGCGACGGCGGCGAGGACCAGCGCGGCGGTTATTGGAAATATAATCGCGACTCTGCCCAGGGCCAGACTGATAAACCGGGCCATGAGTAGGCATCCTCCCATCGCCCAGACGAGGTGTTCGATAAATCACCCGCTACCCATCCGGGCAAGCTCAAGGTAAGCTCTAACTCACCCCATTGAGAGGGTGTCTTCAAAGCCTGGGGATTGTATCAAACTGTACGCACGATGCGCAAGCCGAATCCCACTGCCCTTCGCGCCCCCTTCGTTGACCTGGGGTGAGGTCAAGGAGCGCCTGGACGCCTTGAAGAGCTTGCCCATCCGGACTGACGAGGAATCCGACCTACAGTCCGCCTCCGACCTGGCAAGAGCACATGGACTGTCCTGCTACGACGCCCTTTATCTGGAGTTGGCCAAGAGGGAGAGCGCGGAGCTCGCAACCTTGGATGAGGCACTCGATCGGGCTGCCGTCGCCGAAGGGGTACCACTATCGGCTACCTAACCGCGCATCACGCGAGTCGCTGTGCCGATTCCTCCCCAAGTTTGGGGACCAAAGAGAGGCAGCTATGTATGGGCTATCCCAGACTCAGCTGTTGCATTGTGTCGAAACGGACCGGGACGATGTTCCCCTGCGAGTACATCCTCTGGAACCAGTCCCGAAGAACAGCCCCGCCTATGATACGTGCTGTCCCATTCTGGTTCGCACTTCGGTCAATGCGGGCTTCAATCTGACACCCATCGAGGAGCGTCAAGGTCACTGAACCTTCATCTCCTACAAGGTGATCGAATTCCCGAATGACGTTGAAGAATCCCTTGTCATAGTAGGTCTTATGGAGTTTGAGAGGGAATGTTGAACTATCGCTCATGAGATTCTCCCGTTGCCTTTACCTTACACTCAACTAGCAGGGCCTCATTACCCCAATCAAACTTGTGATTCTTCTTGTGTTGGCTGTTGATTCCGACCTCGATTTCGTACTCCCGCTCGACGTAAATTCCCTTACTTTCGGGATAATCACGAACACGTTCAGCAAATACGTTGCCTTTTTGCTTGTTGCTAATCATGCAATCCCTCTCTAGGTATCAGCTGAAGCGGTAGGCCTCCAGAGCGGACCTAGGTCAGCTCTGCCGCCGTATCCGGCTCATCCGAGGTTGCAGGCAGCGGGGCGGTCAGGGGCAGTTCGACGGTCATCTGGGTGAACTCACCCGGCTCCGATTCGACACGGATGGCGCCGCCGTGCTTTCGTACAATGTCGCTGGAGATCGCGAGACCCAGGCCCGTACCCTGGTCGGTGGGCTTGGTGGTGAAGAAGGGGTTGAATATCTTTTCTACGATGTCCTGTGGAATTCCGTTTCCGTTGTCCCGGATTCGGATTTCCGCAAGGTCCTCTCCCCGATGAGTGGTCAGCCACAGCGTTGGCATGTAGGAGTCGCCGTTTCCTTCTGCGGTCGTGCGCCGTTTCTCGTCGGTGGCGTAGCAGGCGTTGCCCACAATGTTCAGAAAGACCCGCCCCAACTCCTGGGGAATCACTTCCAGCTCACCCATCTCCGGGTCAAAGTCCTGCTTCAGGTCCAGCTGGAAATTCGAGTCGATGGCCCGGGCGCTGTGGTAGGCCAGGCGTGCGTGTTCATCAAGCAGGTTGTTAATGTTGGTAGGCTGTGATTCCCCCGTGTCTCTACCCATGAGAAGCATGTCGTGGACAATCCGGTCGGCGCGGTCACCGTGGGAGCGGATGCGGCCCAGATTGGCGGTCAGGTCCTGGGAAATCTCCTGGATGAGGCTGCGCTGTTCCGGGGTCAGTTGCCCGTCGCTCTCATCTATTGTCTCCTGGAGCTCGGTGAGAAGATCTTCAGATCCCTCGGAGAAGTTCTTGACGAAGTTCAACGGGTTCCTGATTTCGTGGGCCACCCCGGCGGTGAGCTGGCCGAGGGCCGCCAGCTTCTCCCGCATGACAATCTGGTCCTGCGCCCGGCGCAGGTCCTCCAGCACACTCTCCAGCTCCTCGTTCTTTTCGCTCAGTTCCTCCGCCAGCTTCTCCACCAGGTTCAGACGCTGTACCTCCAGGGCGTGACGACGGAACACTTCCAAGGCGGCGGCCATGTCCGCCACCTCATCCCGGCCTCCTATCTCCACCCTGGTCTCCAGGTCTCCCCCGGCCATGCTCTGCATCCAACCGGACAGCATTCCGAGACGGCGCAACAGTACCCGGCCCACAAAAAGCCACGCGATGAGCAAAGCGCCGCCGATGCTGAGGGCGCTAATCGCCAGCAACAATGTACGTCCGGTCAAGACCGCCTGGGCGGAGGCCTGGGTGGCTTCCTGCGCGCTCAGTTGGGCCTCGGCCACTAGCCCGTTCACCTGCTGGACGAGAGCAACGGCGATGGCGCTGTTGCTCGCCAGCAGGTCCCCCTGAAGCTCGGCGAGGGTCAACTCCCGGGAAAGCAGGTCGAAGCCGTTCTGCTCCCCGGTCCCGAATGCCAACAGGCGTCCGAAGACCGGGGCCAGCTCTGCATGGAGCGAAGACTCCTCCAGGGCTGCCAGGTTCCGCTCTATATGGCTGGCAGAGGACTCGAACCGCTCCTGCAGAGGCTCAATCAAGGAGGCGTCGGACAGGGTGAAGGCGCTGGCCAGCAATTGTGTCGCGATGTTGACGTCGGCCTGGATCTCGGCCAGGTAGCGGAATCGGACAAACTCCGCTTCCGAGAAATGGACGCCACGAGGCTCCGGAGGCGCTCCCAGCTCCTGGTAGCCCGTCATCGTGTAGAAAAGCTGGTCATCAATGGCCGGTATCAGGATAGCGTCCAGCTGGGAGCGTAACCCGGCAAGCTCCAGACGGAGGGTGTCGGTGCGCTCTGCCAGATCGAAGCGCTCCCGCATCCCCTCCTCGATGGACTTGATGTTCCGAATCAACGTACCGGCGTGGGAACGGATGCCCTCGAACCGCTGGCCTTCCCCGGTCATCTCCACGAGGGCCAACTGGTTCTCGAACTCCTGGCGCGCCTCGGCAATGTTGGCTGAGACGCCGGCGAACTCCTCGACCGTTTCGGAGGCAGTCAGGCTCGGCCCCGCCGCCACCAGGGTCCCGCCGTAGCGGGCCACTCCGAAGGCCGCCGCCATCTCGGGTACGCTGCCTTCATTAACCCGGCTCTGCACGTCCCCCACCCGGTTGAAAGAGAACCACCCGACCAGGCTGGCTGCTATGGTGAGGAGGACCGCTCCCCCAATCCCGATGTAGAGTTGGGTGGAGATGCGGAACCGGAGATTGAGAAGGCGCTTCAGCCGGTCGTTCATGGCGCCAAGTACCGGAGAGTGTCAACGGGATGATAGCTGCCGTCCCGTCCAATCACGGTGAGGAACACGGCGTCGGAACCCTGGTTGTCCCGGTCTCCGTATTGAAGTTGAAACCCGCCAAGGTCAATGGCTTCCTGCTGGAGCAAGCTGTGGAGAAAGCACGTCCGGTCCGCCTGGCGACCGCAGCCCTCGAGACCTATGATAGCCAGCCGCCCGGCCAGATAGCCCTCCAGGGACACAAAGCCGGGGACCGCGTCAGGGGCGTAGTCCGAGAGGGCATCCAGGTATTCGGCGATAATGGGCAGCGAGTCGTCGGTTGGGAAGGGCACCACCTGGGTAACGAAGATACCCTCTCCCGTAGGGCCTAGCTCGTCGGCCAGTGCGTTGCTGCCCACGAAGGAGATGGTCATGAACACCGGGTCCATGCCTATGTGCCGGGACCAGGATATTGCGGCTGCCACCGGCTCATATGCCCCGACTAATATCACCGCCTGGGGCGCGGCCTGGCGCAAGTCGAGCAACCCGGTCTTGACCGAAGTGGTGTTCCGTGGGTACACCCCGACGGCAACCGGCTCCATGCCGCGACGGCTCAGGGCTTGCAGAACGCCCCGGTAGCCGGCCCGTCCAAAGGAATCGTCTTGATACATCACCGCGATGCGCTCCAGGCCCAGGTCCCCGGTCAAGCGGGCGACCATCTCCTCGGTCTCCTGGTAGTAGGATGCGCGGAGGTTGACCACGTTATCCCACTCCGCGTCCCGCAGGAAGGCCGCGCCGGTGAAGGGAGCAATGTAGGGCACGCCCGCCTGGGCGGCGATGGGGGTCGCCGAACGGGATGTCGGCGTTCCCACAGCGCCGACCAACGCGAATACCGCCAGATCCTCAATCAAGCGCTCGGTATTGGCGATGGCCGCCTCCGGCTCGTAGGTGTCGTCCAGCGACAGAAGCTCGAGCTGCCGCCCGTGGACGCCGCCCTGCTTGTTCGCTTCATTGAAAGCGGCCTCTATTCCCAGCTTCATGCCGACGCCCAACTGCTGGGCCGGGCCGCTGAATGCGGCGGACTGGCCGAAGAGGACCCGGTCGTCGGAGACGCCGGGGGCCGCCTCGGACGGGGGCGTGGGCGCTGGGAGGGAATTGGGGGGTTGGGGAACGCCGATGGCGGTGGGTTGACCGCCCTGACCGCAGCCGGTTAGTCCCACGACGATGGAGAGGACAAGCGAACCCCCGATTCCGAACAGCAAGGCTGCCGGCAGGCGGGGCCTTCGTTTCATCAGGGCCTTCGTTTCATCAGGACCAGGTGGTTCTTGCCCTGCTCCCGCCGGTAGTGCAGTTCGTCCACCATACTTCGCACCAGGTACAGGCCGAGACCACCAACCCGGCGTTCCCCCAGGGGAGAGGTGAGGTCGGGCTCGGCAGCGTCGTTGAGCGGGTCGAAAGACTCGCCGTCGTCGGTAATCTCGATGGTGATGGCTTCCTCTTCCGAGGACAGGGAAATCTCTATCCCGCTGACCTCGCCTCCGTAACTCATGACGTTGACCCCTAGCTCATCCAGGATAAGGTTGACCTTGAATGCCAGGTCCGGGGGCCAGTTTTCCTGTTGCCCGATTTCCTCGATGGCGGATGTGACTCGCTCCAACTCGTCGAGGCTGGACTGGATTTTGAAGGAATACTGAGCGCTCAAGGGCCCGTTCTGGTGCGAAGGAGTGTGAGGCAGGTGATGTCGTCGGACTGAGGGGCGTTGATGGCGAAGGCGCTCACGGCGTCGAAGACCGCCTGGTTGGTCGTCTTTGCATCCCCGGGCGGGGTCGCCAGGAAGACCTGGCGCAGGCCCTCAAGCCCAAACTCATCGCCGTGTTCGTTCATTGCCTCGGTGACGCCGTCGGTATAGCAAACAAAGGTGTCGCCGGGCGCGCACGTCACTGTGTTCTCCCGGTAGTGGATGCCCGACGCCACTCCGAGCGCTATCCCGCCGGTGGATGGAAGGACCTCCGAGCTTCCGTCGGGATGAACAATTAGCGGTGGGTTGTGTCCACCGTTGGCGTAGGTCAGTTCGCCCGTCGCCGGATCGTATACCGCGTACAGCATGGTGACGAACATCAGGGCGGGATTGTCGTCGTAGAGCAGGTCGTTTACCTCGTGCAGCACCGCGCCGGGGTCGTACCCGGCTATGGCCGAGCCTTTCAGCAAGGTCCGGCTGGACATCATGAATAGGGCTGCGGGCACGCCCTTGTCCGAAACGTCGGCGATGGTCAGCCCGACCCTTTGGTTCTCCAGGCGCAAGATGTCGAAGAAATCGCCGCCCACGGTGCGCGCAGGCTCCATGTTGGCATGAATCTGATAGCCGGGGCCTTCGGGGAACCGGGTAGGAAGGATGGACTGCTGCATTTTGCTGGCGATGTCGAGCTCGTTCTGCAACTCCACCAGCTGGTCGCGGGAGGCGAGGGCCTCGCGCCACTCCGCCAGGTGGCTGAGGGTCCGTTCGATGGTGACCTCCAGGTCCTCGAAGTCAACGGGCTTGGTCACGAAGTCGAAGGCCCCCCGGTTCATCGCGGTGCGGATGTTCTTCATGTCCCCGTATGCGGAGATAATCACACACCGGAGGTTGGGGTCAACCTTGGGAATCTGGGCAAGCAGGGTCAGGCCATCCATCTTCGGCATGTTGATGTCCGAGAGCACCATGTCAATGTCTTCGTCTTGCTGGAGCTTCTCAAGGGCCTCCATCCCGTCCTGGGCGAATACGAACTGATAGCGGCCGGCCCGTATGCCGCGCCGCATCCGTTGCTTGACCAGGGGTTCCAGGTCTGGCTCGTCGTCCACTACCAGTATCTTGTATTGCCCATCCACCACGCTTGCTCCTCCCATCAGCTGTTGAAAGCGGTGATAGCTTCGTCCCCGGACCCGTAGACCGGGATGATCTGGGAAAACCCGCTGATTTCGAATATCTCTCGTATCTGGTCTGAGGGCGAGCAGACCGCGAATCTAGCCCCTTTTGTCTGGAGGGTTTTGGCCACGAGGAGAATGACCCGGAGGCCGGCGCTGCTGATGTAGGAAAGCCCTCCGAGGTCCAATATCACAGAGTGGTCGTTTCCATCGGTTGCGGCGGTCAACTCGTCCTGGAATGTACTCGCGTTGGTGCTATCAACTCGTCCGTCAGCTGCCGCGATTAAAGTGTCGCCTTGGCGCTCGATGGTCACAGGCATCGGTCCGTCTCCTGATTATTAATGTGAGGGGCCTTGGTGGGCCTATGTTAGCTGCCGGGGAATCATGCCAAGGGACCATGATTATGCGGCGCACCGGCAGGGGCCAATTCCAACACATGCATGATACTCATATGCTCTATGGTGAGCGCTTTCAGGGCTGCTCAGGAGGGAAGAGTTTGATGAGTCCTTGGGCGAGACTTGGGAACGGTTTCTCACTCCCATAGCAACCAAGGGTAAGCGTAGCAGTTAGCGTTATACGTGTCAAGCACGCGCGTACATGGACAGCATAGAGCACAGGGTTATCAGGGTAGACAGCACCCGGACCGAGAGGTCAGCGGTCGTCGTCGGATGCCTCCTGAAGGCCGTCTTCCTTCAAAACCTCCAGCTCGGCTGCGATTTCATCCATGAACATGACCAGGTCCAGAATGTCTTGTCTGGTCACAGTACCCAGGAACTCCTGCGTTTCTTTGTCCACGACCGGGATCACCGTCAGCAATTGATCGTTCATCTTCTTGAGCACGTCGTCAATCGGGTCCTCGGGCTGGGCCTGCGGCGGTCGCAGCCGGAGCACGTTCCGGACCGGCGTTTTCGCCCAGGTCCCCCTGGGAGTGAACCGGAGTCGCCTGAGTGACAGGATGCCCGCAACCGAACTGTCGTCTACCACCAGGTAATCGTTCTGGTCCGGCACCACCCACTTATCGGCAAATTCCCTGATGGATATGCTTGAGTCCGGATATGTCCTCGTCCGGTCCAAAACGTGGTTGGCAGTGATGCCTTCCAAGGCGTAGCGGGCAAAGGAAGGCGGCATAGCGTCCGGCGGACGGGCGTGGTGGGAAGCCTTCGCCCGGTTTACGGTGAAGCCTATGGCTATGGGCATCATCAGGATGTAGCCGAACATGATTAGCACCAGGAGGGAGAACACGTCCTGACCAATCACGCCGGACTCAAGGAGGACGAGCAGCAGAGCAATCTCGGCCACTCCCTTTGCCATAAGCCCCGTGGCCTGGGCATAGGGCTTGTCCAACCGCGCCGCGAAGGCGCCGATGAAGGCCCCGGCGAATTTACCCAGAAGCGGCACTACCACCAGCGCCGCGATGGTCAAACCCGGCAGGTCCATGAAGGACAGGTCCAGCCGCAGGCCAGCCGCGGCGAAGAAGAGCGGAATGAACAGGCCCTCCGCCGTGCTGTGAATACCGGGCATCACGTCCAGCCGCACCTGTCGAGGCAGTCCCGATAACGCCGCGCCGAAGAGCAATGCCCCGATGGAGCCATGAAGACCGATCTCTTCGGCCCCCACCACCATCAAGAACAGCCCGCCGATCAGCAGCCCGAAGGATAGCTCCCGGATTTGCAGAAGTCGTTGCAATCGCACGAGCAAAATGGGCAGCACTCTCGCCGACAGCACCCATGAGACCACCGTGAACCCGGCGATCTGGCCCAGCAGGATAAACACCTGGGTCACGCTGAACTTCTGGTCGGACCCGTCAATCGTGAATCCCACCACCAGCAGGGCGATTAGCTCAGCGATAATCACGGTTGTGAAGATTTCGAGTCCGATGGGTTCTTTGAGGTTGCCCGCGTCGGTGAGTACCTTCGCCACCAGACCGAGGCTGGACAGGGAGAGTATCCCGGCCAGGGCCAGCGCCTCCATGAAGGGGAGGTTGAGGGCGAACTCTATGCCCAGGAGGTCAGAGGTGACCACCAGCGCAGCGAGTAGGGAAATGACCACCGACAGGATTGAGGCGACGAAGAACCGTCCGCGAATCGTTGACAGGAAGCCCTGTATGTCTATCTCATTGAGGCCGACCAGAAAGAAGAGGACAAAGACGCCAATGCCGAGGAAGACATGCAGCTCGGGCATCGGATGGACGATGCCCGCGACCGGCCCAAGTATGATGCCGGTGATCGTGAATGCCACGATCGGACTCAACCCGAAGCGTCCCAAGACGCCTTCGGAGAGCTTGGCCACCACCACAAGCAGCCCTATGGGAAGCAGAGCTTCGATCACGGCAAGGTTCTTTCAGCTAAGTTGGCTGAGGGCTGGCCCAGACTGCTCAAAGCCTTCTACACTCTGGCGACAGCGACGCGGATGCCGGCGGCAGAAACGGGACCTACCCTGGAACCTTATACCAGGTGCCATGTTAGTCTAGCAAGTACAGGGAGAAGATTCGCGCCGTTGAAGAGTCCGGCGGGGGCCATCGGCTCACTCGGGAGCCTTCAGCAGGCGGTCCGTGAGCGATTCGACCTCACCATTACCGGCATTGATGCAGAGGACCTTGTTAGAACTGCTTCCTTTACATCCATTGCAGTCTCCGTTGCCGGTATAAGTGTAACACCGCCTGACGTATGGAGTCCACGCCGTTGACCGCCGCTATCCTCAAGCAGCGCGACCCTAGCCGTCGGCTTCAGCCAGGAGAGCGTCGTAGACGCGGACCATCGCCTCCGTATCCCTTCGGCAGTAGGCGAGCAGCGCCTCCCTAATTTCCGTCTTCTCGGATTCGGGGGTGTCGCCGGCAATCAGACGGGCGTAGGACGCTGAAGCAGCCAAGCCCTCCTGAATCTCCAGGTCTGCATAGCCCAGCGTAGGGACTAGGACGGGCAGCACAGACTTGAGAGAGTAGCTCCCGTGAAATCCGGGGTGGTAGTAGCTATCTCTAACCAGCTTCAGCAGGTCAACCACCCGGTCGCATAAGGCCAGCAGACGGTCCCTGTACTGCGGGAATGCCTGCGCCAACTGGCCCATAATAGTTTTTTCATAGGACGAGTAGGTAATGATTGCGCCTTCGGAGGGGACCGCTTCCAGCAGGCTGGCTGCGAAACGCTCCCTCGGGTCCTCGGCGTCGCCGTTGAGGAACGAATCATGCCTCAGATGCCCGGACGAATCACGCACGTGCAGGGACCACTGGAACGGGATTGCCTGGTAGGGTCTGGTGCCGACATATACCGGTATGGCCGGCATGACGGTCTCGAAGTCCAGAAAGCTGGCCGGAAAAGCGACTTCTCGCAGCCTCGGTCCGAGTTCCGGGCTGATGAAAGAACATCCGCCAACCACACTGTCCCGCACCCGGCGTTGCGGCGAAGCTAGGCCGGGGAAGTCCGACGGGATACTGCCAATATCGCAAATTCCCGAAGCCTTCAACTGTTCCCATTCCTTCTGCCTCAGCCCGGGCAGCTCCCTAACCGGGTGTTCCGGCCCATTCCGGTGGCAGTGTCCAAAGAAAGAGCACCGGTAAGGTTTTTCGCAATGCCGGCCTGTTTCGATGTCCGGGGCATTGTCCAGTTGCAGCGCTGCCCACATCCGGGCCAGGTCATCGGTCACATTCTCCGCCACAAATAACCTGGCCTCACCCGAGACATCCTCCAGCGTAAAGAGCTGCTCCAGGTCATAGTCCCCGCCCTGGTACACGTAGGCGCTGTTGAGGTGCATCAGGTACGCCCTTCTGATGGGGACGCCGGAGCCTTCCACTACATACATCTGAATCGCGACGTCCGGAATGTGTTCGTCCTTGGTGCCGGTGGTGGACTTGACTTCCACGAGGTCGAATTCGTGCTGACCGTTTCGCTTGAGTATGTCGGCCCTGGTCCTGATGCGTTGGAAGGTAAAGGCGGCTTCATACAGGGCCGGGATGGTGGCGTCGTCCAGAAGGGCTTGGGTTGTCCTGACCGCCCGGTCGTGCTCCAGGTGTGTTTCCTCAACGAGCCTGCCATTGGGGAACCGCTGCCTCGCCACTTCGCCAACGGCGGTGCCGATGTCGAACCGCGCCTGCTGGCCCGCGTCTACCGGGTCGGCAAGCTCCCGGTGGTAGCACTCCAGGTAGAGCCGTTTCAGGCACTGAAGGCCGTACTGGAATTTGGATTTGGATAGATGCGGCGTCATTTGAGCAGCCCTCGGCGTCAATTTCGGGTTGGTGGTGGCCCTGCGGCCTTGCTGCGGTGGGCTGGCGACCGTCATGCCCGGTTCTCACGGTCCAGCCGTTCTTCCAATTTTTGGAGGGCGGCTTGGGTGGCTCGGATTTCCCGCAGCAACTCTTCTCGGGATACGGGGGCTTCTATCTCTCGCAGCCGCTCAAGCTTGGCTTCGTCCAGGTTGTTGATGATTATAGCGATGAACAGGTTAATCACCACGAAGGTGCCTATTATCACGAAGCTGACGAAGTAGAGCCAGGCCAGCGGGTGCTGCTGCATGGCGGTGTACATTATCTCCGTCCAGCCTTCCAGGGTTATGATGTTGAACAGGGTTAGCACGGACATGCCCAGGTTTTTCCAGTTGGCCGGGTCGTGTTCGTGAAAGAGATGGTAGCCCATGATGGCGTAGATGTAGACTATGATGCCCATCAGCATCATGACGTGGCCCACGCTGGGGATGGAGCGCACCAGCGCTGCGACAATGAGCCGCAGGTCTCTGATGGTTGATATGAGCCTCGCCACCCGCAGCAGCCGGGCGAGGCGGGCAATCATGGCAAACTGGCCTATGGCCGGGACCAGCGCTAACACAATCACCAGGAAGTCGAAGATGTTCCACCCGTCGCGGAAGTAGCGGAAGAACCGGGGCGACAGGGCCAGCATCTTGAGCGCGGCTTCGGCGATGAACACGGCCAAGGCAACCTGATTGCCCAGGTGCAGCCAGTTTCCGTAAAGCCGGTCGAGGTCGGGGGAAGTCTCCAGGCCCAGCAGGACGCCGTTGGCGATGATGACGGCGATGATGAAGTATTCGAACCAGAGGGAGTTAACCAGCCGCCCGGAAAGATGTACCAGTTGCTTCATGCTGTGCGCTCCCGCGTCTATGGCTGGGGGAATAACATCCGGGAGTCGGCGTTTTGGGCGGCCCTGTATGGTGCCCCGCTTCGGCGGCGGAGTCGCGACATAGTCCGGTCCGGTTGTCGAGGCCGGCTGGTGGGGGCAAGCGGCACTGTATTACAAGCTTTTGAGTTGGTAGTGGTATTGTAGTCCATCAATTTACCGCTGCCCTCATTTGGTTACGCTGAAATGTCAACACGCCCTGGCAGATTCTGGTACTACCAGGACTTCAAGACCGGCAGCACTTCTTCGGCAAAGAGCTTCAGGCTTCGCTCCGCAATATGGAGCGGCGTGCCACCGAAACGGAAGGCGACGTTCAACTCGAAATCGCCGAGCAAGGCCCTGCGTTCCTCAAGCCCCCGTAGAATCTTGTCCGGCGTGCCCCAACTGGCCGCCTTCATAAAACCTTCGACTGCCCCTTCGAGACCAGCCGAACGCGCGATTTCAGCCTTCTGTTGATAAGCGTCGTAACCCTTCACCGACCTGAAGTGATCGCCAAGAAATTCGTAGTGGTAAAAATTGCTCTCGACAAATTTGCCCTGATATTGACGCGCTTCTTCTTCACACTCGGCAATATCAGTACCGCATACGACGAATTCGCTGAGCATCAGCTTTGGTGGCTCCGTGCCGTGAAATTCACGGTGCAAGGCCCGGCCGCGCTCGATCCCAGGCATCCGCATTTCCCAAGGACGATCGGCGAACATAACAATGTGTGCGCCAAGTTTCGCCGCCGAGAGAACGGAATCGTCGCTGGCGGCAACGGCGTAGATGCGCCCGTCAAAGGAGTGCTGCGGCCGGGGCCGGATCTCCGTCCGGGGCTGTTTGTAGTAAGTCCCGTTGCCCTCGATGAAGCCAGTCCTGAGGGCCTCGACAATCATCGGGGCCGCTTCGTCGAAACGGCCCCGCGATTCGTCCATGCTGATGCCGAAGGCTTCGAATTCGCGCCGCGCCAGACCTCGCCCGAGCCCCAGCCGGAGCCGGCCATTGCTCAACAAGTCGAGAACGGCAGCGTTTTCCGCCACCCGCAAGGGGTTATGCCAGGGGAGTATCACGGCGGCTGTTCCCACGTCTATGTTGGGATGCTTGGCCGCAATGTGGGTCATTAGCTGGAGATTGTCCGGCACAAAGGAATAATCGTTGAAATGGTGCTCTGGGGACCAAAGGCAATCGAACCCCTCGTCAGCGGCGATTTCAGCAAGGCGCAGCTCCTCCTTCCACATCTGGCCGTCCGAGGCGTCTTCCCAGCCGTAGCTGGAGAAGACCATCATCATTCCGACATCCATGCAATTACTCCTTCCGATTCATTCAAGTTACCAGACCGCCCCAGGCAGTGCGCCTCAGAAGCTCGGCTTGGTGGAAAAGGGGGTCAATTGGAGTTCGTGGGTCCAGCAGGACCTGTCCTGAGTGTGCAGATAATAGAAAGCCTCGGCGATCTTAACGGGATTCATTATCAATTCAGGCTGCTGCTGGGACCTTGGGAGGGCCCGGGTGCCCGGAGAATCAATGGTGCCGTCAATCACCACATTGGCAACATGCACACCGTACTCGGAATATTCCTCCGTCAACGCCTGGGCCAGCGCGCGCATCAACACCCTCGGATAGTATAGCGACTGTCCGGTGTACCGCTTTTTCCCTCGCAAGGACGACGAGTTATTGGAAATCAGAATAGATCCCTCGCCTCGCTCTCGCATGGCGGGCAACACCTCCTGGGCGACCAGGAAGGGCCCGCTGCTGGAGATGTGCTGAGCGGTCTCGAATATCTCGAAGGGGATGTGTTCCAGCAGTTCCTTTTCCGGCGGAAGGTCGCGCCCTTCCAGGTAGCCGGCGTTATAAACCAAAACGCTTGGGTCGCCAGCCTCGTCCCGCACCTGGGCGAAAGCTTTCGATATGGAGTCGCGAGACGCAAGGTCAAGCTCGACGATCATGCTTTCGCCGCCCTGTTCCCGGACCGCTGCCTCCAGCGCAGCCGCGTTGGCGGCATTGCGGGTGGTCAACACTGTGAAGAAGCCCTCTTTTGCAAACTTCAGGGAGATGGCTCCCCCTACGCCCCAGCGCACGCCGACGGGCAGCTCGCTATCGTCGAGCGCCCTACCATGGGCCAAGTGGGTGTTGCGGCCGTCTGACTGCCACTTGGATGTCGCCCCCACCACGACGGCGACTGGTTTTCGGGTTGAGTTCATGTCGGATTCCTTTCGTAGAGTAGAGATGTGGACTGCCCGTCGTCACCGAGAGTTGAGTCTGATGGCAGCGATCATTCCGTCCACGAGGGATTACACCCTGGGAGGAGTCGCCGGCAGATTTCGAGACCAACACTTTCCGGTCAATATGGTGGGCCGGATTTGACGGTAGGCAGCACCATCTTCGAGATGTGGAGGGGACTGTGAGCCGCCCAGAGGCTACTATCCTATTGTAGGACGGCATAATAGGTCATGTCAAAGCTACCTATTGCCCCTTGATACTCTAACTCGCAAGGGCGTCGTCGCCCACCACTCCAGCCTATCAATGGCGCTACCATGATAATGTAAACGGGACTAGCGCACTTGATAGGGTTGACAGGGTGTCAGAAACCTGCGAGATTTGAACAAACCATGATTCGGCAAGGAGCGGAAGTACTTGAGCCAAGATTACCAGGTCCAACGAGACGAGAGCAGGAATGTACCAAATCTCCTCCGGAAACCGCCGCTTGTCCCGGGGCCACAACCGTGGCCTGCTACTAGACCCCCGGGCCAGGTCTAAACTGACATATCTCAGCGGATAACTCTGGGAGTCTGTTGAGCAGAGCCTTACACACCAACCCGAAATCTATGAATGACAAGGAGGAAGACGATGGCGACTCGGACTCTCACAATTGACTCACAAGTACATGCCTACGAGCGTAACCGTCCTGAACGTCCTTGGAGCGGATTCTTGACGGGTCCTGATGAGGTCACTGGCGACGATATGGTGGCAGCGATGGACTCAGTCGGCGTCGACGGGGCTTTGTTGGTTTCGCCGTTCTCTTTGTATCGCTACGATGCAAGCTATGCGCTCGAGGTATACGCGAAACATCCGGACCGGTTCGGCCTGATCAGGCCATTTGATCCGCAGTCTGAAGCGGTCGCTGATGAGATAGCTGAGTGGGCCGGGACACCGGGTGTGGTCGGAGTCCGCGTCATACTTGCGGCCCAGCCATACGAAGCGGACGACCCGGGTCTCAATAGCATATTCGACGCCTGTGCTACGGCTGGCGTTCCGGCAAATGTTATGTGTGCGGGCAAGCTGCCTCTTTTGCGTGAGCTAGCTCGGCGCAATCCAGATACCCAAATGGTGGTTGATCATGTGGGTCTGGCCCAGCCCTTCGAGCCACCAGCGCCGCCGGAGCCGTTTGCCGATCTAGCCAACGTGCTTTCGCTGGCAGAATGCGACAACGTAGCCATCAAGATTTCCGGGGCCTGTACCCTGTCCCATCAGCCATTCCCGTACCCGGACATCTGGGAGCCCTTGGGGAAGGTATTCGATGCGTTCGGCTTTGATAGATGCATGTGGGGTACCGACTGGACCCGGGCAGTGAAGCTGTTGACCTACGATCAGGGCGTTGAGGCATTCCGAGTTACCGACCGGCTCTCGGATTCTGAGCGTTCCGCACTCATGGGCGGAACGCTCACAAAGATTTACAACTGGTCCCCTGGGATGGATGAGTAGATTGGTAACGGGGCGGATACGCCGGAGAGGTAGGCGCAGCGGCCCGGTTATTCCTACAGTACACGCAGGCCAGAAATGGTAGGCCGGCGCTCCCAACACCTCCCCATCCATATCCACCCCAAGAAGATACACTAACGATATATCCATTGCCAGTTCATACTTATGAGATAGGTTCTTAGCTGGACTTTGTACAAAACATAGAAGAGAACAGGGTAAGCTGACAAGACCAACCCACTACGAAAGGTCACGTCATGCTCACCCTGCCCGATGTCATTATACCCTTGCACCAGCCGTTCAAGGTGATGTTTCAGGCCAGGACATGGTCGAAGGCCCAGGTGCTCCTAATTGGGGCAATCCTGGCGACGCGCAAGCGCACCGTCACCTCGGCGCTCCGGGTCATGGGGCTCAGCGACGACACGAGCTTTGCCCGTTACCACCACGTTCTCAACCGTGCCGGGTGGTCGCCCCTTCGGATGGCACACTGCCTGCTGTTGCTCTTGGTCCAACACCTCGATCACAGCGATGGCCCACTGGTGTTTGGGATCGACGAGACCCTGGAGCGGCGACGTGGTAGGCGGATCAAGGCCAAGGGGATATATCGCGACGGAGTGCGGTCCAGCGCAAGTCATTTCGTCAAGGCCTCCGGCCTGCGCTGGGTGAGCCTGATGTGGCTGGCGCCCATACCCTGGGCACATCGGACATGGGCGCTGCCTGTGCTGACTGCCCTGGCGTCCTCGGAGCGATATTACCAGGAGATGGGTCGGACTCACAAAAAGCTCACCGATTGGGCGCGTCGGATGATCGCCCAACTCCGTCTTTGGCTGCCTCACCGCACCCTGGTCATCGTAGCTGACAGTAGCTATGCCGTCCTCGACCTGCTGCACTTCTGTCAGTCCATGACTCGCCCGGTCACTTTCATCACCCGGTTGCGTCTGGACGCCGCGCTCTATGAACCCGCTCCACCTCGACTGCCCGGACACATGGGTCGCCCACGGCTCAAAGGTCAGCGGCTGCCCACACTAAAACAGCTCCTCGATCAACCGGCAACCCCGTGGACTGCCGTGATGGTTCCCTGGTACGACGGTACCCTACGCAGAGTGGAGAACGCCTCGCATACGGCGGTCTGGTATCACAAGGGTAAGGCTCCAGTCCCTATCCGTTGGGTCTTGATACGCGACCCGATGGGTGCGTTCCGGCCACAGGCCTTGTTGTGCACCGACCTCAACTCGAGCCCACTCGAATCATCGAATGGTTCGTGTTGCGATGGCAGCTGGAGGTCACCCCGTATCCAGTACGGGGCAGGCTCTTCCAGGAAGTTCGCACTCACTTGGGAGTGGAAACTCAGCGCCAATGGTCTGACCTGGCCATCGCCCGCACCACACCGGCGCTCTTCGGGTTGTTCTCATGGGTTACACTGGCAGCACATGCACTGGGCCGGGGCCAAGCCGTACCCGTCCGCTCAGCAGCTTGGTATCACAAGGCCCTGCCCACCTTCTCCGATGCTATCGCTCTGGTCCGCCATCACCTGTGGTTCAACTCAGACGTTTTCGGCATATCCCCTGCTCAACCCAACATCCGAAAACTCCCTCCCACCATAGTTGACCGCTTCATAGAATCGCTGACCTACGCAGCCTGAATGTACAAAGTCCAGCTAAGAGCCTATCCTAAAAACCGGTGAAACCCGCTGAGTAGTGAATGAGGAAGGAGGCAGAGGAGCGGCTAAACTTGGGGAATGACGAAAGCGAAAGAACCCAAGCCGCCTCGACCACCCCGCGCCGGCCCAGCCTCTCCGACCAACCCCACCACCGGCTCCTTCCAAGTATCCGACGAACTGTGGGAGGCACTGGCTCCACTCCTTCCCCAGCGGGTGAATACCCATCCCTTGGGCGGAGGCCGCCCCCGGGTCCCGGACCGGACCTGCGCCAACGGTATCTTCTACGTGCTTCGCACCGGTTGCCAGTGGAAGTCCTTGGATGCCACCGGCATTTGCTCCGGCTCCACCGCCCACCTGCGCTTTCAGGAATGGGCCGCCGCCGGGGTGTTCCTGGAGCTATGGCGGACCGGGCTGGAACGCTATGACGAATTGAAGGGTTTGGACTGGAGCTGGCTGAGCATGGACGGGGCCTTGACCAAATCCCCCTTGGGCGGGGGGAAAAACCGGTCCCAACCCCACGGACCGGGGTAAGAGCGGGGTCAAACGCAGTCTCTTGACCGAAGCCGGGGGCATTCCGGTGGGGCTGGCAGTGGACGGGGCCAACCGCCACGATATGAAGCTGGTGCGGGCCACGGTGGACAGCCTCCCCGTGCCACGCCCCGCGCCCAGCCCGGAGCATCCCCAGGGTCTGTGCTTGGACAAGGGCTACGACTTTGATGAGGTGCGCCGGACCGTGGACGAGTTTGGCTTCACGGCCCACATACGCAGCCGTGGGGAAGAGGCTCAGGCCATCAAGAAAGAGGCCGGCTTCAAAGCCCGGCGCTGGGTGGTGGAACGCACCCACAGCTGGATGAACCGCTTCCGGCGCATTTTGGTCCGCTGGGACAAGTCTCCCACCAACTACATAGCCTTTCTTCATTTCGCCTGTGCCCTTATCGCTCTCAGAGCCGCCGGGTTATTAGGATAGGCTCTAAGAGGGGATGCTTCTTTGGCAGGTCTATTCAAGCGCCTTCTCCGAGAATCCACTACCGCATCACCGGTACATTTTCCCACCGGATTTCACAGAATTCGACTGATAAGCGCCCCAAGGGGATGGACATCACCAACTCCACCTGTTATCCTCAGTCCTTGAAATCGAATGTAGTCTAGGGACTTATAAAGGTTGTAATGATCACCCTCACCAGCAGATTGAGATGGCTGCCTCTGGTCATGTGCCTGTCTATGGTTGCCGTTCTGCCCACCGGCTGCGGCAGCGAAACACCCGCGACCGACACGCCAACCATCCGCCAGACCCCCACACCCACCGTCCCTGCCACCGCTACGGAACCTCAACAGTCTACCGCGGTATCCACACCCACGTCACCGCCTACCCAAATGCCTGTAGAGATAGGCCACAAGGTGGGACAGAAGGCCCCGGATTTCATGCTGACCACCGTGGAAGGTGAGCAGGTTACTCTGGACAGCTTTCAGGGCCGCCCAGTAGTCCTCTACTTCTACGCCACTTGGTGACCGGTCTGCCGTGCCTCGTTGGGGCAACTGAAGGACATTCAACCCGAATACGCGGACCGAGTGGGCTTTCTTGCGGTTAACGTGGACTCCTCGGAGAGTGCCGAAAAGATCCTGTCCTATAAAGAGGCCGAAGGATTCTCTTGGCCCATGACCACCGCCGCCCCGGAGATGGTGAAGAGCTACAACGTCACTCGTCAAGCTGCCCATGTGACCCTCGACTCCAACGGCGTCGTCTTGTCCAGTGTCATCTATGGAAGCGAGAGCGCGGAGGATTGGAGAGAGCTTTTTGAATCCTTGCTCGACTCCTGATTCCCCCAGCCCGTATGATTTCAGCAAGTGTGGGATGCTGAAAGGGTTGAAGTCTCGCTTGCGGGGATAGAGCTAGTCTAAACGCCAACGTCTCACTGAAGGGACACCCGGCAAAGAGTAAAGCCCTCAAATTCGGACGAGCAGCGGAGGCCATAGCAGATTGGGAGATGGCCTTTGCTCGACCGCGGCGAAGAAATTCAGCGTGTGGTTGCCACGCGACCGACCTGCTGACTCGACCACCGCCCGCGAATCTTTACTATCCCTTTACTATCCCTTTACTATCCAATGTACCGCGCCTTCCAGAAGGAGGCTCAGTACCATATGGTATGATATAGGCCACAAGCCGGATGCGGCCCGCCACACAGGTTATAGCCGGAGTTTCCGTGAGCAAGTCTACTAGTACCATTTCCAGATAGATTTACAAGGATATGAGAAGGCAGCCATACTTGGGTATGATCTTTCTGTGAGGGAGTATCCAGACATGGCTGCCATCAAGTATAAAGTCAAGCTGGCTGAATCCGAACGATTCCGTCTCAATGAGGTTTCCCACCGGGGCAAGCCGTCAGTCCGCACCGTCAAGCGGGCGCTGGCGCTGCTCAAAGCGGATGAAGGACTTCGGGACGCTGAGATAGCCGGTGTGCTTTTGATCAATGCCGCCACCGTTGCCAGAGTGCGGAAGCGGTACGTCGAGGAAGGAGTTGAGGCCGCCATCAATGACAAGCCAAGGCCGGGCCGGGAGCGCAAGTTGGACGGCAAGCAGGAAGCGCACCCCGTATCCAGTACGGGGCAGGCTCTGGTTGCCATAGCGTGCAGCAGTCCACCCGAAGGACATGTAAACTGGACGCTTCACCTGCTGGCGGACAAGGTGGTGGAGCTGGAGTTTGCCGGGAGCATCTCCCTTGGAGACGGTGCGCCAGATACTCAAAAAAACGAACTCAAGCCGTGGAAGAAGAAAGAGTGGTGCATCCCCAAGGTGAGCGGGGAGTTCGTCGCCCGGATGGAGGATGTGGTGGACCTTTATCACGAAGAGTACGACCGGGAGCGTCCGGTGGCGTGTTTCGACGAGACCTCCAAGCAGTTGCTCGGGGACGTGAGGCCGCCCGTCAAAGCCAAGCCCGGACGGGTGGAGCGCTATGACACCGAGTACCAGCGAACGGGACCCGGGACCTGTTCATGTCCTGTGAACCGAAGGGTGGGTGGAGGCACGTCGAGGTGACCAGGCGCCGCACTGCCGTGGACTTCGCGCACCGGATGAAGTGGTTGGTGGACGAGGCATATCCTGACGCCACAGTGGTCCGGCTGGTGCTGGACAATCTCAACACCCACAAGTTGGGCTCGCTCTACGAGGCATTTGGAGCGTCCGAGGCGCGCCGCATAGCCAAACGCCTGGAGTTTCACCACACACCCAATCACGGAAGCTGGCTGAACATGGCCGAGATCGAGTTGAGCGTCTTCAGCAGGCAGTGCCTGGACCGCCGGGTCGGCGATGAAGTGTTGCTGAAACGGGAGGTCGCGGCGCTCGAACGCGAGCGCAACGAGGCCGCCGCCATCATAGACTGGCGGTTCTCCACCCAGAGCCTGCCCTCGGCCACGACCGGGGGACGCTCGCAGTAAGCTCAAACATGTATATCCAATAGAATTAAATTGAAACGGTACTAGCTGTGGGTAGTGTCTCGGTTTGCTTTATAATCAGCATAACAAAGAGGGGGTGGGAATAGGGTTGAGGGTTCCACTTTATCAGTGATCGTGATAAGGCCCTCCCGCCAAACGTTCTGCCTCAACAATATAATCACTGGTTTCACGAATACGCCGTTCTGTTACTTCTATCGGGTCACAGATTCCTAAATAAAAGCACTCACCATGTAGAGAACCTTGCCTAGTATAATAACGACTTGACAATCTATCCACAGGAGGTGAGTCTTTAGCCAGCTTATTTAGCTCCTGGGAAGTGATTGGTGATTTCTCAGGTAACTCCCCCGTCAAAGCAAGAATCAGGGCATCCGTAGCCCGCTTGGTCGCACACCAGGCTTTCTCCGCTGCATCCCGAATATCGTTTGCTAACAAACGTTCAAGAGCAGAAGCATGAACAGCTTTAGCGTCCCTAAAAACGTCCGCCACTTCTGCTGTTATCGTCATTTTATGCGCTCCTTGCACAATAATTATAAGAGTGTGGCATTGCAACACTGTAGTACAGTGGAATCACACCAGGAACTGTCAGGCGTTGCACTAGGGTGTCTTACCATCTAAATTCAAACTGAGACACTACCTAGCGGTGCTCCTCGCACCAGTCCTTCACCGCCCTGGGAATCTCCAGCAGGTTTTCCAGCTTGCTGGCCAGGGGGATCGCGCATTCGGGGGCAATCATATCCACCCCCGCATCCATGCACCGGTATACCTCTTCCCGGACCTGTTCGGGGCCGCGGGCATACAGGGTTTCCGGGTTATTGACGTTGCCCACCAGACGGATGCGGCCAGCAGCGATCTCCACCGCCTTATGGGGGTCGTTCTTGGAGTCGAAGTGGAAGCAGGCCATACCGGACTGGGCGATGTAGTCCAGCCGGTCCAAGGTATTCCCGCAGATGTGCAGTATCAGTGGGCAGGGGATGCGCTCGACCATCTCCTGGTGAATCTCGAGCAGGAACTTGCGGTAATACTCACCGCTCACCAGGTCGCCGGTGGCGTGGTCGGGGAAAGTCAGCACGTCCGCCCCCGCCTCAATCTGGGCATTGGCAAAGAGGACGGAAATCTCCTTCATCAGGTTTAGACACCGTTTGGTCTTATCGGGGTCGTCTATGGACATCAGCAGGAAGTTCTCGACGCCGAATACGTGATACCCCAGGGTCCACGGCCCCATGGCCTTGCCTATAATGGCTACCTCGTCCCCGTACTCCGCCTTCAATATCTCCAGCGACTTGAGCACGCAGTAGTTGTCGGGGTGCTTCAGAAAGTCTTTCGGGATGTGAATGTCCTCCGGTCCCTTCCAGATGGGCCTGTACATGCGCACCGTCGGCCAGTTGTCCTTCTGCTCCCACTGCATCTCGCAGCCCAGCGCCGACGACTCCTGGATTATGGTAAAGACCGGCATGATGCTATCAAAGCCCAACTCGGTATACCCGGTGGCGGCCAGCCTGGCGTTCAGCTCCGGGTCGCGACAGGCATCCGGGAAAGGCGCATCCGTCAGGTCCATCAGCTCGACGGTGGCCACGCTGGTGGGATTGGATACCGGGGGCCGGTCCACGGGCTTCCCCGCAAGGGCGTTTAGCACCCGCTCTCGTGGCTTCATAGTCTCTTGGACCGGCATAGCTCGCCTCCTCTGCTACGGGGCTTCAATGTGAATGACTTCTCCGCGTTTCACGTCGTGAAGGGCTTCCAGTACCTGAGGAATTAGCGGCCTCAAGTCACCAATGGCGTTCGTTTTCGCGGCGAGAACTATCGCTGCAACGTCCATTTCGGTTATGTTCTGCTCGTCTGGGATTCCCTGGTCGGCTGTAATGAGAACGTCGAAATCACTGCGGGCCAGCGCCAGAATCTCACCGTTGCGCTTGCCGTCCCATCCCATGTACTGAGCTGTCTGCACATCGTGCCCTGGCAGGTAGTGCCGCAACGGCTGAGGCATATTCTCATCGAATAGCAATCTCATACGCGACGCTCTCCAAAGCCTTTTTGGCTATTTCGAGTGCCTTTACAGCCTGCTCGCGTTTTACGGTCGGAAAGTGATTCAGGAAGACGTCCAAACTATAACCGTATGCCAGATAGTCGAAGAGGTTCTTTATAGGCACACGCGTTCCCGCAAAAATAGGCGTCCCACCCACAGTATCCTCTCGGCTGTGAAACACTCCTTTCGCATTCTCGCGCACCCTCTTTTCGAACTCCTCCAACGCCTGCTCGCGGCTCACCGATGGGAAGTGGTCAAGGAACGTGTACAGGTTGAAACCAAGCTCCCGGTAGTTGAAAAGGTTCTCTACGCAAACGTCCGTTCCCTCGAACTTCGGCCCGTCTTCGATAATCCGAGGGCGGCACCGGGCCCCCTTTATCACTCTAACCGATGCTGTGCCTTCAGCCTCTGTCATGGATTGCTCCTTCATGGTTGTGGCAGTTATCTCAATGGCTCCGGATGGGGCGCTTAGCTGAGTCCATGTTACAAAAGCCCTCCCATGCCTACGTCGGCGGCGTGAATCCGGCCGTGCCCGTGGTGAGCTGGCCGCGCAGCGCTGCCGACTCCATCATATTCTCAACAGCGCTGACGTTGCGAGCATAGGGAAGCAGGAGACGGGCCAGCTGGTCATGGCGATACCCACAGGGGAAGACCACCTCGGTGTCACTCACCTGCTCCGCTTCGCCGTACCGTCTGAAACCCTGCACCAGCGCCCGCAGGCGCGCGGGTCTATTGGGGGCCTCTCCATCAGCCGATACCTCGTAGACCCACTGCTCCCCCACCTCTCTGCCGGCGACGCTCAGCATGAGGGCGCTCTTGGTATCCTTCACTGAAACCTTACCTTCGGGGAGGGAGAGGTGGGGGTCCTTCTCCACCGCCTGCATCAGGAGGAACTTCAATGGCCGCGCGTGCAGGTAGCCACACTGGAACCTGGATTGATTTGGGGTCCCATCCACCGGCGTCAGGCCTCCCAGCGCCACCAACTGGTCTCGGATGCGCCGAATCCGCTCCTCGACTCCCGGCTTTTGGCTATAGGTCCAAATGGTAAATACGCCGTCCTTGACGTGAAGTCCGACGCTGATGTCCCGGAAATGGGGGTCCATCGGGACCAGCTCGACGCACCGCCCGTGCCGTTCGATGACGTCAGCTATCCGGATTGGGTCGGCCTTCTTCGTATCCGTCATGGTCCCGCATACCTCCCGAAGGTTCGCATAGCCCGGCCAACCTATCCCCGCAGCGCCCTGGACAGCGCCCTGATATGGTCGGGGCCGGTCCCGCAGCAGCCGCCCACTATGTTAATGGACAATTGGGCCAACACCTCGAAACGCTCGGCCATCCATTCGGGCGTTTCGGGATAGACTATCTCCCCATGCTCAATCCGGGGGATGCCGGCATTGGAGTGGACAATGAGGTAGCCATCGGTCAAGCCGCGCATCAGGCGGCCCAATTCCAGCATAAGCTCGATGCCGTTCCCGCAGTTGGTCCCGACCACGTCTGCGCCGGCCTCTCGCAGTCCGGTGACAGCCCGCTCAGGGGAGACGCCCATCATGGTGAAAAACCCTCTCGGCCCTTTGTCAAAGACCATCGTGGCCATCACGGTCAGTCCGGTGTTCTCCTTCGCTGCCCTGATCGCCAGACTCGCTTCCTCCAGGGAAGTCATGGTCTCGATGACGACGGCGTCGGCCCCGCCTTCCTCCAGCGCCGTGGTCTGTTGGACAAAGGCGTCCAGCATATCGGCTTCGCTGACATCGCCCAGTGGTTCGAGAAACTCTCCCGTAGGCCCCACGGAGCCGACCACATAATGACCGGGCGGAGCAGCGCTGCGGGCGTGTTGCGCGGCCAGCAGGTTGAACTCACGCACGCGATCTCCATACCCGTATTTCCTGAGCATGAACACGTTGCCGCCGAAGGAGTTGGTCAACACCATGTCGGACCCGGCAGCGAAGTAAGCAGCCGCCATGCCCCTCACTATATCGGGGTGGCTGGCGTTGAACTCCTCGGGACATCCGCCAGGCTCCAGGCCGTTGGACTGGAGGTAAGTCCCCGTAGCCCCGTCGGAGATGAGCGTCTCACCGGCGGCGAGACGGGTCATTATGGAGGATGGTCTGTCGCCCATCAGGTCCATCCTTCGGTCCAGTAGTCAATTGCCCCCGGCCTGGTATCCCGCCGGCCCGAGAGGTGCAGAGCGCGGATTCTCTCTGCAAAATCTTCGGGGAACCCCTTGTTGAACCGTTCGACCGTCAGGGCAGCGACTTCCCGGGCGCCGCCTTCAACCTCCGTGTACTTGCCCCACTCCCAGGCCGCCAGGTATTCGTCGCTGCCATTGCTGCCTTCCAGCATGGAGAGCGCGTCCACCCCTTTCTGGAACCGTTGGTCAAGGGGCATGGACACCTGACCCGACCGGTCTTCGGCCTGGACCTGCACCGGTATCTCCCTCCAGTACATGACCCGCACTTTCGCCAATGTCGTCCACCTCCCCGTATCCAGCGGTCATCATGCAGTCTCAACCTTGCCCAGGCTATATCCGGGTCCCACCGAGGTTGTATTGATTCCCAGTCTATCACATCCCCGGCTGGCAGAGTAGCCGCCAATACCCCAGCGCCTTTCCATTCTCGGAAAATGTCGTTCCGAGCACCCCATCCCGTCATTCTGAGGAGCGAAGCGACGAAGAATCTAAAGACCTTGACGGGAGAATCGGCCTTGACTTGCAAAAGGGATTTTAGACCCCTCACTCCGTTCGGGGTGACGATTAAAAGTGGGGTGACAATGGAAAGGCCCTCCGAGAGTAGACGTCAACACGGCAGAAAAGATAAGCAAAGGCCTGTGACATAGGCTATAATGTCAGGAGTTTGTGCGACGGGGGGTGCGTATGCCAGAGGCGCTGATAAACGGGGTGAAGCTTTATTACGAGGTAACCGGGCAGGGATTCCCACTGGTGTGGTGCCACGAGTTCGCCGGGGGACACGAGAGCTGGGAGCCCCAGGTGAGGTTCTTCTCCCGGCGCTACCAGGTCATCACCTACAACGCAAGGGGCTATCCCCCCTCCGAGGTCCCTTCCGACCCCGGAGCCTACTCCCAGGAGCAGTCCATAGCCGACCTCCACGGCCTGCTCCGCCACCTTGGGATCCAGCAGGCGTATATCGGTGGACTCTCCATGGGCGGCAACGTAGCCCTGAACTTCGGCCTCACCCACCCGGAGATGGCCCGGGCCCTGATAGTGGCCGCCACAGGCTCCGGCTCCACCAATCCGGAGCAGTTCCAGCAAGACGGGATGGAGATGGCCAGGCGTTTGGAGTCCGACGGGATGGAGGCC
The DNA here is from genome assembly GCA_965197405.1 of Dehalococcoidia bacterium. Lineage (GTDB taxonomy): Bacteria > Chloroflexota > Dehalococcoidia > Lucifugimonadales > JAGWBF01. The sequence continues at coordinate 1,826,362 of OZ240206.1, forward strand.
GTAGCCGAGGTGTACGCCCAGGGGCCCACGCGAGTCCAGCTTCTGAGAAAAGACCCCAGGGGCTGGGAGGAGTTCAAGCGGGGGCTTGTGTCCCACTCGGGTACAGGCTCGGCCCACGTCTTCCGGGGCGTCATACTGAGGCGGCGCACTATCTTCGCCCTGGAGGAGAGTCTCCAAGCCCTCGATGTGCCCACGCTAATCATGACGGGCGACGAGGACGAGCCTTGCATCGAGCCTGCCGTCTTTATGAAGCGCCACATTCCCAGGTCTGGCCTTGTGGTCTTTCCCCAGAGCGGCCACGCCATCAACCTGGAGGAGCCTGACCTGTTCAACCGCGCCGTGCTGGACTTCCTAACTGCCGTGGAGGCCGACCGGTGGGCGACGCGGGACACGACGGCAGGGGCGTGGTCCCTGCTGCCGAGATAGCCGTCAATAGCCAGGCCTGCTCTAAGAAACTATCTCAAAATAGGATTGGTCTGAAAGGGAGAAAACGTAGGGGGTTCGGTTAAGATAGGGGAAACGCATGTGGTGGTGGATGATGGGAAAGAGCGAGACTCTGCCAACGATATGGGAAATATCCGATGGCCTGTGGGAGCGAATCGAACCCGTGATTTTGGAGTTGGACCCGCCCAAGGCGAAGGGGCGCAAAAGGGTGGACCAGCGCAAGATGCTGGAAGGGGTCATCTTCCGTATGCGCAGTTCCTGCCAATGGAACCACTTGCCCAAGGAACTGGGGGATGACAGCACGATCCACCGGACCTTCCAGCGTTGGGTAGAGCGTGGGGTACTGGATGGCATCTGGGCTGCCTTGATCGAAGAATGCCAGGAATTGGACGGCGTAAACTGGGAATGGCAGTCGGCCGATTGCTCCATGGGAAAAGCGCGTTTTGGGGGGGCGCCATTGGACGCAATCCCACGGACCGGGGCAAGGCTGGGAGCAAGAAGAGCATCCTGGTCGACGGGGCGGGCGGGCCACTGAGCGTGGTGGTGGCCGGAGCCAATGTCCACGATACGAAACTCCTTAGGCCGACGCTGGAGAGCATAGTGGTGGACCGGCCGGAAGGGGTCCAAAACCTGTGCCTGGACAAGGGGTATGACAATCCCACCGGCCACGTGACCGTCGCCGACGCCGGATACCAGCCTCATATCCGGCGTATTGGCGAAGAGAAATTGGACCAATCGGGCGAGAAAACCCACCCGGCCCGGCGGTGGGTGGTGGAACGCACCCTGGGCTGGCTGTCCAAGTGCCGGGCGATACTGGTGCGCTACGATAAGAAGCCCACCAATTACCTGGGCCTGCTTCAATTGGCTTGCGCCCTTATCTGGTACCGCCGCCTATGGAGCCTCGCTAATTTGAGATAGTTACTAAGCAGACCTGCACTGATATTCTCAGGAGGGGTGAAGGATGGTCAACTCAAAGGCGCCGGTCACTGTGCTCCAGGCAGACCGGCTTTTCGATGCTTGCGGAGGCCCTGCCAGGGAGAACATGGCGGTGGTAATCGAAGAGAACCGAATCAGGGAGGTCGTCCCGAAAGAGCAACTGGCCGTTCCCCAAGGGGTTGCCTGGGAAACCCAGGAGTTTCCAGAAGCCACGCTCCTCCCCGGCCTGATAGACTGCCATACCCATACCAACATGCCGGCCAACGGCCGCACCGGTGAAGACGTGATACCCGACGGCGATGATATACGGCTGCTGCGTTCCGTCAGGAACGTCCGCATGGCGCTGGAGTCCGGGGTAACCACCCTATGCGACAACGGCGCCTGGAACCACACCGCCTTCTCCCTGAAGGAAGGCGTACAGCAAGGGCTGGTAGAGGCGCCGCGCCTGCTGGTATGTGGCCGCCCCATAACCACGACGGGCGGCCATTGCTGGTTCATGGGTTCGGAGGCTGACGGTGTAGACGGCGTGCGGATGGCGACCCGCCAGCTTATCAAGGAGGGCGCTGACTTCATCAAGGTCATGGCCACCGGAGGCAGTACCCTGACCAGCGACCCCTATCACCCGGCATACACCGTAGACGAGCTAAGGACCATAGGGGAGGAGGCCCGCAGACGTGACAGGGTTGTCGCTGCCCACTGCCGTTGCACCGAGGGCATGAGCCACGTCCTGGATGCCGGCTTCGACATCATCATTCACGGCTTCTTCGCCGATGAAGACACCACCAGAAGGTTCGACCCCGGGGTGGCGGAGCGAATCGCAAAGCAGGGCGTGTGGGTGAATCCGACTCTCCACATAGGAAGGTCCCGGATATGGCAGCTGAGGGAGAAGGAGGCCGCCGAGGGGCTGACGGGAGAGGAGAGGGACATGCTGAACACCTCGGAGGGGTTCTACCGGAGCAGCCTTGAAGAGTGCGCCCAGCTCATTGACTTGGGGGTAGGACTGGTGGCCGGCTCCGATTGCGGTTGGGGGGTCTTCCCCTTTGGGGAGTTCGCCCATGAGATAAGCGCCCTGGTGGAGGCGGGTCTGACGCCTACGCAAGCCACTCTTGCAGGCACGAGAAACCCTGCCGAAGCGTTGCGCATCCTGGACAGAGTGGGGACGGTGGAGGCGGGGAAGGAAGCCGACCTGCTGGTCGTGGCGGGCGACCCCACCGTGGACATTTCCGCCCTCACCAAAGTGGTGGCGGTGTTCAAGGCAGGCCGGCGGGTCGGGGTGTGACGCCACAACCGGGCAATCACGTCTTGGCATATGTTTCCAAATGCGTTGCCTTAGGGCCTCCTCTCCCTTGACGGGAGAGGATTGAGGTGAGGGTGGTGTGAAGGTGTCGGAACAACTCCCCCTCATCCCTCACGCTACGCTCAGGGCAGGCTCTAACCTTCTCCCGCTAGGGGAGAAGGCACTTTGGAAACGCCCTCTTAGAGGGTGTGTGAGAAATCTTGGACATGTATTAGAATGGAGGTATGAAACGCAAACCATACCCCAGCGACCTGACCGACGAACAGTGGGATGTTCTGGCTTCCCTACTCCCATCAGCCAAGACTGGGGGAAGGCCACGTACTGTAGACCTACGGGAGGTCGTCAACGGCATTGTGTACGTTCTGCGCAACGGCTGCACGTGGCGAGCCATGCCGCATGACCTCCCGCCTTGGGGCACCGTGTGGTGGTATTTTCGGGAATGGAGACAGGATGGTACATGGGAACGAGTCCATGAGGCCCTGCGGCCCAAAGTTCGGAAGGCCGAAGGCAGCAACCCAACACCTAGCGCGGCCATCATAGACAGCGAGTCTGTTAAGACGACGGAAAAAGGGGGCCTCGTGGCTATGACGCTGGCAAGAAGGTCAACGGTCGAAAGCGACACATCATTGTAGATACCACGGGGTTGCTGCTGGCGGTGGTGGTGGTGCATCCTGCCAATATCCAGGATAGAGATGGAGCGAAGCTGGTCATCGATAAATTGATAGGGCGGTTTCCCCGCATGAGGTTGGTCTGGGCCGATGCTGGCTATGCTGGAAAGCTGATCGAGTGGGTCTGGGCCCTGACAGGCTGGGCGCTCGAGATTGTCAAGCGCCCCAGGGACAGCCACCACTTTCAGGTGCTGCCGCGAAGATGGGTGGTTGAACGAACATTCGCGTGGCTCAGCAGGTGCCGTCGGCTGAGCAAGGACTACGAAGCTCTGTCCGATACAACGGAGGCCTGGATCCACATAGCTATGATTCATCTAATGCTCCGACGCTTAGCACCAACCTAATTTGAACTTATCACACACCCTCTTAGAAACTATCTCAAAACAGCAGTCGGTGCAGACGGCGGTACCAGAGCAGGGCGCACGCCAGTTGAATCAGGCCCACGTAGTTGGACACCTTTTTGTCATAGCGAACCAGAATCGCCCGGCACTTGGACGGCCAGGCCAAGGTGCGCTCCACCACCCACCGCCGGGCCGGATAGCGTTTCACCCCGCTGGCGTCCAGTTTCTCCTCCCCTATGCGTCGAATGTGCGCCCGGTATCCCCCGTCAGCCGCCGCGGCTCGGCCCGTGGGGTTGTCATATCCCTTATCCGGGCACAAGTTCTCTGGGGATTTCCCAGGACCGCCAGGGCGGGCCACGACGATGTCCTCCGGTGTCTGCCGCAGCAGCTTGGTGTCGTGAACGTTGGCTCCGGCAACCACCACGCTCAGGGGGCCTCCGCTCCCCTCAACCAGAACACTCCGCTTGCTGCCTGCCTTGGCCCGGTCCGTGGGGTTGGGGCCAATCGCGCCCCCCCAAACAGCGCTTTACCCATGGCGCAATCCGCCGACTGCCATTCCCAGTTCACCCCGCCCAACTCCTGGCATTCTTCAACCAGGACGGACCAGATTCTCTCCAGCACGCCCAACTCCACCCAGCGCTGGAAGGTCCGGTGGATGGTGCTGTCATCCCCCAATTCCTTCGGCAGGCGGTTCCACTGGCAGCCGCTGCGCATCCGGAAAATGATGCCCTCCAGCATCCGTCTGGGGGCCACGCGTTGGTGGCCCGTGGCCTTGGGCGGGTCCAATTCCAGAATTACGGGATGAATCTGCTCCCAGAGATGGCCCGGAATCTCCCAGATCGTCGCCAATGTCTCGGCCTTTCCCATCATCCACCACCCTACTGTGTTTACCCCATCTTAACTCGGATGGTGCCCCTCGATCCCGTCTCTACGCCACAATTTGAGATAGTTACTTAGGCGCGCCCGTACAAGCTCAACGGGGTATGATGGGCAGGACGACGTGGGAGGGGTATAGGGCCGAGTGGTACACCGTCTGCTGGGCCGTTTCCAGTTGTGTCCCCTCTCCAATAGGCCCGCCCGTGTTGGGATTGCGGTCGAACCGAGGGAAGTTGCTGCTGCTGATTTCCATTCTAATCCGGTGGCCCTTTAGAAACACGTTGCTGGTAGCCCACAGATCAATGCTGTACTCGTACACTCGCCCAGGGGTGATGAGCCTGGGGCCGGATGCCGAACCCGCGTACCTGGCCCTAATCACGCCGTCCTGGAGGTTGCGGGCGTAGCCGTTGGGGTGCACGTCCACCAGCTTGGCGGTGAAGTCGGTGTCCCTGGCGGTGGAGGCGGCAAAGAGCTTGACGACCACAGGCCCCGTGATCTCCAGGTCCCGCTCCAGGGGTTCCGATGTGTACACCAGCACGTCCTGGCGCTCCTCTGCGGGCCGTTGGTCGTAGACTCCCTGGGGTATGATGAGGGTGCAGCCTCCCAGGGTGGGCACGGGGTCTTGAGGGTCGTAGGTGTAGACGTCCGGGTGCTCATCGTCGGGGGGAATAGTGGAGAGGGTGCCGTTGCCGTGGTAGGTCTTGGCTGCACCGTTGCTGTGGAGGTAGTATCTCGTGTAGTGGGTCCTCGCCAGGGGCCATTCCTGCTCGTCCCTCCACCGGTCCTCTCCCATGACGAAGAGGCGCACGGGAGGCTCCTCCATTATTCCCGTCTCCATGTCCTTCAGCCAGTAGTCGAACCAGCTGAGCAGATGGTCATGGAGTTGAATCATCGCTTCGGGGCCGAAGTCCGCCTCCCCCGTCCCCTGGGAGGTGGGGGACGTGTAGGGGCGCAGGTGGGCCCAGGGGCCGACGAGGAGCTTCTGGCCCATGCGGGCCTCGGGGCTGCCCCCGCGCTCCCTCATGCCTGCGAAGCCGCGTAGCGCCCCCTCCAGAAATATGTCGTACCAGGAGCTAACGTGGTACATGGGCACCCGGATGTGCTCCAGGTGCTTCAGAAGATTAAGGCGGGTCCAGTAGGGGCCATAGTCGGGGTTATCGAGGTAGTCCTCGAAGTAGGGGGCCGTCTCCTTGAGCTTCTCGACCCAGTCGTTGAGGGGCAGGTGGCGGTACCATTCGGGCGTCAGCGGCTGGGCGAAATTGTCCCCGTCCTGCACGTACTCATCCATCTGGGCCAGCAGCTGCCCCAGCCCCTTACGCTGGAGGGTGTTGCGTCCCTTGAAGATGGCGTAGGGGACCATCCACCCCCACTCCATTGCCCCGCCGGTGTGATAGACCCAGCTGGAGTGGTAGTCAGCCGACGCCGAGACCGGGGCCATCGCCTGCAGGTGAGGGGGCAGGGGGTAGTTGAGGGCTATAGCGTACTGGGTCGCCCCAAGATAGGACTGCCCGGTGGTGCCCACCCGCCCATTGGACCAGGGGAGCCTCGCGGCCCACTCGACGGTGTCGTACCCGTCCTCTATCTCCTGGGTCAAGGGGTAATAGTCTTCCCCTTCCGAGTCGAAACGCGCCCTGCAGTCCTGGTTGACCACCACGTAGCCGTGGCGGGGGAAGAAGTTCACCGAGTGGTCGGGGTTCTCGGCGTATGGGTCCTTCCCGTAGGGGCCACGAGTCACCAGCACGGGGAAGCGACCGGGCGCATCCGGGCGAAATACGTCGGCGTACAGGGTGGTCCCGTCCCGCATCTTCGCCGGGACATTCCTCTCTCGGATGACCCCATACCTGGGCTGAGATTGCCTGGTCATTTTACTCCTCCTGACTCCCCCGGTACGCTCCCGGCAAGGGCTGATTTCGGGTGGCGTTTTACGGCGCTTTCGGCCAGGACCGGCATCAGCTGAGCCTGTGGACGGGGAATACCAGCTGCTTCAGCTGGTCAACACTCTTTTCGGCGAAGCTCCTGGCCTCTCGACTCATGTCGTCCGGGACCGAGACGGGCATCCCGGCGTCCCGCAGCTGCTCCAACCCGTATTTCTCCCGGTGCAGGGGAGGAATCTCATCGGGCCATTCCCGACCCATCATTACCCCGTAAGCCAGAGTCCAGCACCGGGCCACCGCGCCCAGGTCGTACCCGCCCCCTCCCATAGCGAGCCAGGGCAGGCCCATCCGGGCGAACTCCCTCACCGCCTCGACAAAGCCCCGCGAGGACAGCAGCAGGTGAGTCAGAGGGTCACTGTAGTAGCTGTCAATGCCAAGCTGCGTGACCAGCACGTCGGGTTTGAAGGCTTGCACCAAGGGGGGCACTATCTCCCTGAAGGCCCAGAGGTAGGTGTCGTCATCCGTGTAGGGATAAAAGGGCAGGTTTACGGAGAACCCCCTGCCGGGACCGGAGCCTATCTCGTCCACGGAGCCTGTCCCAGGGAAGAGGAACCTGCCCGATTCGTGGAGCGATACGGTCAGCACGCGCTCGGTGTCATAGAAGGCGTTCTGTACGCCGTCGCCGTGGTGAGCGTCAATGTCAACGTAGACGACCCTGAGACCCTTGCCGAGGAGGTATTTTATGGCTACTGCCGGGTCGTTGAACACGCAGAAGCCGGAGGCGCTCCCGGCGGCGGCGTGATGCAGGCCGCCGGAGATGTTGAAGGCCACGTTAGCTCGCCCGCCGTCCACAAGCTCCGCCGCCACGAGGGTCGCCCCCGTGCTCAGGGCAGCAGCCTCGTACATGCCTTCGTATATGGGGTTATCCCCCCCCGCGCTGAAGTTGAACCTGGAGGAAGCGGGCACCCTTTCGCCGCGGCTAAAGCTCTTCACCGCCTCCACGTACTCGAGGTCGTGGAGGGCGCATATCTCCTCATCCGTTGCCGGCCTCGGCTCCACAAGGGTGGAGTTCTCTCCATCGAAGGCGTTGTAGGCTTCCAGAAGCTCATAGGTGTGCTGGAGTCGCACGGGCTTCATGGGGTGGTCGGACCTGAGGACGTGGCGGGAAAGGTCGTTGTTGTAAACAAAGGCGGCTTCTCTGTTCATAGCTCTCCATTCCGAAGCTGGGCCAGGTCCCTGCGCATATTGGCCCAATGGCTGCCCGGCCAGTATATCTTGCGACAGAGGGGGCATTCCATAAACCCTTCCTGTGTCTCATAAACGTAAGGAGGGACCTGCTCCTTCACTGACTCCCTCGAAATGTCCACCAGTGACTCGTTGCAGCGGATGCACCTGGAGAACTCCCTTGAGCTATCGAGGTTGAGGGAGCTGATTACCTGGCGAAGCTGGCCCTTCAAATCGTCGTGCTGGACCAGCACCGCCTTCAAACGGCCGGTGGTCACAAGGCGTCTCCCGGTGATGCCGCTGTCCCTGGTCACAATTATGCGGTCTTCTCGAAGGGCAATACGCACCAACTCGTTGTCTTCCATGTTGGACGGGAAGAGGGCATCGTAGCCCATAACTCGCAGCCACTTGGCAAGCCTGCCAACATTCAGGTCTACGACAAATCTGGGCTCGTTCATAGCTGCATGCAGGGTTGTTTCATTGTCACCCCGAGCGAAGCGAGGGGTCTAAAGACCTGGCTGGGCACGGTGAGCCGGGCCTCCTTGTTGAAGATGGGAAAGCGCAGCACCAGAAAGAGATAGTCGTCGTAGTCGTCCACCTTGGGAAGCTGGACCCGGCTGAGGCAGTCATCGAGGGCGAGGGGATGAAAATCGTAGGTCCTCTTGAGGTACTCCATCTCCGCAAGGGTCGGCATCTCCACGTCGAGCCAGGAGACGGACTCGTGTGCTATCTTCTTTACGCTAACTTGTTGTTGGGCCTGCCCCAGCGTAGTCATAGTTTACCGGCTATCTATCGGAGAGATTCGAGGGACGGACGACACATGAACGCCAGCGTGTCTGCGCTAGTTGAGTCTAGTGAAATTCCGCCCGGCGGTCAAGGTGCACGCGTCCCTTCGCGTATTCTGGAATACGCATATAGTATACTACTAGCACAGGGGCTTCAATTCTCGACGCCAGATGAATACAGGCCCCCGCCGCGTGTCATTCCGAGCGCAGCGAGGAATCTAAAATGCTTGGATAGCAGCACGCCTAAGAAGGCAAGGACTTTAGACCCCTCGCTTCGCTCGGGGTGACAATCGAAAGGCCCTGACTGCTAGTGTGTCTCTGTTGGTATTGAATTTCTTTACTGAAGGAGGGTGCATGACTACGGATGAGAAACAGGCGTACATAGAGAAGATTCAGAGGGAGCGGGGCTATGTGCTTGAGATGCACAGGATCATGGTGGAAGCGGACCTGGAATGGGTCAAAGCCTACGACCCCTTCATAGAGGCCAGCTACACGGGCCAGCGACTCCTCGACCGCAAGACGAAGGAGCTACTACAGATTGCGGTGGAGTCGGCCCTGAGGGCGGACGTGGAGCAAATCCAGGCCCATGTGAGGGTGGCCCTGAACAACGGCGCCACGCCCCGGGAGATACTGGAGGCCCTGCAATCGGTGGTGATGCCTATGGGTATGCTGGCCTTCCGGCGGGGCCTCCAGGCCCTGGTCGCCGAGGTGGACATCCAGGAGATATAGATACGGGGTAGATAAAGGACGCTCCGGCTGCCCATTCGCTCCTGACAAAAGCCAAGAGAAAGACTGGCCCGGGGTATAGGGGCCGGCCCCGTCTATTCCTCGGCCACGACATAGTTTCTGAGGGTGCCGATGCCGCTAATCTCCACCTCTATCACGTCCCCGGACGTCATGTTCTCCGTAGCGCCCTCGGTGCCCATCCACAGCACGTCGCCGGGATAGAGGGTTATGTACTTGCTAATCTCGCTGATGTAGGTTGCCGTATCGAAGATCATGGTCCCGGTGTTGAACTGGGAGATGGTCTTGCCGTTCAACCGTATGGTGGTCTCGAGGTCGGTCGGGTCCAGGCCGGTGGCGATCCAGGGACCCATAGGCTTGAAGGTGTCGGAGTTCTTGGCCCGCCACATGGTACGGTCATCCCGCTGCCAGGCGCGCTCGCTGATGTCGTTGCCTATGGTATAGCCCAGGACGCAACTCAGGGCATCCTCCTTCGATAGATGCTTGGCCTTCTTGCCGATAACGGCTACCAGCTCTCCCTCGTACTGGAACTCCCCCGAGGAGTCCTTGGGCATGATGATGTTCTCCTCGTGGGCTATGATGGCGTTTACAGCCCTGTACCCCACGTCCGCCTTCTTGGGTATGTTGGGCTGCGTACCCGCATGCTGCGCCGCCCAGGTGATATGCTCCGGGTAATTGATGCCTGCGGCATAGAATGTGGGCGGGATAACGGGCGCCAGCAGCTTCACCTCGCTCAGAGGATGGCTGGTGGAGGTCGCAGTATAGGTCGCGAAGGGACTGCCCGAGACCTCGGCCACTCTGTCCTCCTCTATTATCCCGTAGCTGACCTTTTGACCTGCCTGGAAGCGGCACCATTTCATAGTCTTTTCCTCTCTATCTGGTCTATCTGGCGAGTCCCGACGCGCAAGTTGGAAGCATTTCCCATTTTCACACTCAGCCCCCCTGCGGTCAAGCGGTGTGGCAGATAACCAGCGCTTGACGGCCCTGGGAGGCGTCACTACAATTGCCCTCATCAGGCCCCCATCCGGCCCCGTCAGTCCCATCAGTGAGGAGGTGGCTTCACATGGCGATCACCATAGGCATGGGCCAATACGTCTACGAGTATCACGGCGATTGGGCGCGACTCCCCCGGGGACAGAGCTTTCAGGTCCCCAGCGCAGTGGCCGTGGACTCCCAGGATAGGGTATACGTGTTTCAGCGAAGCGGTCCGCCCGTCATGGTCTTCGACCGGGACGGGTACTTCCTGGACGCATGGCCCCGGCGCTCCGGAGAGTTGGAGGACGCCCATCACATCTACATCAGCCCTGACGACCACGTATTTCTTGCCGATAGGGACGCCCACCAGGTGTTGAAGTACACCACCGGGGGAGAGCTGCTGATGGCCCTTGGGACTCGTCACAGGGCCTCGCTGCAGGAGCCTTTCAACCACCCTGCCGATATAGCGGTCGCGCCTTCCGGAGACATATACGTCTCGGACGGCTACGGCAATTCCAGCGTGCACAGGTTCTCGCCGGACGGCACGTACATCTCCTCCTTCGGCAGCCCGGGCAGCGGCCCGGGGCAGTTCAAGGTCCCCCACAGCCTGCGCGTGTCCAGGGATGGCCGGGTGTTCGTGTGCGACCGGGAGAACGACCGCGTGCAGGTGTTCACCGGGGACGGCGAATACGTCACCCAGTGGACGGACTTCAAAGGGCCGATGGGCATACACATTGACTCCAACCAGATTGCCTACGTCACCGACCAGGTCCCCCGCCTGAGCGTACTCAACCTCGATGGAGAGCTGCTGGCGCGGGGACGCACCTTCGAGTTCGGGCACAATGTGTACGGCGACTCCCGGGGGGACCTCTACGCCGTTGACGTGGCAAACCAGAGGCTACAGAAGTTCGCCAAGGTATAACGGCCAGGCGGGGGGCTTCGCCAAAGCAGGGCGGGTACGGCGGGTGTGCCCGCCGCGCGGTTCATAGGAAATGCTAGTTGGCCTTCCCACCGTCACTCCCGCTTTCGCGGGAGTCCAGGGGCGGCGGGGACATGGATAGCCGTTCCCCGTTTGCACGGAGACAAGCTTCACGGGTATGACGAAGGGTATTTTCATGGTAATACAGGTCCCCATCGCACGTCATTCCGAACGGGGCACTTCGACAAGCTCAGGATAAACTGCACGGAGTGAGGAATATCAAGGGTAGGCTTATTCGAGAGCATGGATTTTTAGATTCCTCGCTGCGCTCGGAATGGCATCAGAGGGGTTGTAGGCTATTTTCATAGTGAGCCGTCGAAGGAGCGCAGCTTGAGGTGCCTGTCGAAAAACTCGACCATTCGCCGGCAATACTCCTCCCGGTGGTCGTTGATCCCATTGACATGCTGGCTGCCCTCCACAAGCCACAGCTCTTTCGGTTCACGGGCCGCGGCCAAGAGGGTCTCGCTGTTGCCCGGCGACAGGAACTTGTCCTCCATCCCGTGAATCAAGAGGACGGCCCTCGGGCTGATAGCGGGTATGTCGTCCTTCGGCACCACGCCATCGGGGGAGATTCCCAGCCGCCACCTGATAATCTGGACGGCGACGGGGGCGCAGGGGAAGGTCGGCAGGCCGGTGACGGTGGTGAAGGCTTCCTTCACCACCTTGGACGCGGACTCGTAGGGAGAATCCGCGATGGTGGCCTTTATCTCCGGCGTCTTGGCCGCAGCGAGTATGGCCGCCACCGCTCCCATAGATATGCCAAGGCTGCCCAGGCGCTCCGTGTCCACGTCAGGCCGGGTCTTCAGGTACTCCACGGCAGCCACCGCGTCCCGCTGCTCGTAGAAACCCAGGGTCACGGCGTCGCCGTCGCTGTCCCCGCTGCTGCGAAAGTCGAAGAGAAACACCGAATAACCGGCGCGGTTCAAAACGTCGGCGTGGTCCAACATCTGCTGACGGCGGCACCCATAGCCATGCAGGAGCAAAATAGTCCCGACGCTCTGCCCGGGAATGAACCACCCGACCCGCCGGCCATCTCCCGGTACTGGGAAGGACACAAGCTGGGCTGCCGCCTGCAAAGCCGGATAGTCCTCCAGCCCAGGCATGTCCTCGCACGGTGGCGGGTGGACAGCCTTGTCCGCCGCAACCCAGCAGACCCTACCCAGGAGCAGCGCGTAAAGGACGACCAGCCCCCCGGCAGAGACGGCCAACGCTGCGAGCGTGACAGGCCCCCCCCCGGTTGCCGACAGGACCGCGATGGCGGCTACCAGGCCGGCGAGGCCCATGCTCATAGCCAGCGTTACGGCTCGCAGTGGCCTCAACCCTGTCTTCCCCCAAGACTATCGCCCATCTGTTGAGCGGACCTTGTAATAGAGCTTGGGTTCCGTACCCTGGACCACGTTCTTCAAACGCGGCGCGTGCCGGATGAACACCAGGACCGCCAGGGCGTCGGTGAAGGGGGTCACCTCCGGGGAGATGAAGTGGGCCACAATAGCGGCGACGACTGTGCCCATGATCTGGCCCAATACCATCAATCGCGTGGTGAGCATGGTGGCGAAGAAGGCCCCGACCCATACCGGGACCAGCAGGGGAGCAAAGTAGAGAAGGAAGGGGGTGGAGGTCGCTATACCCTTGCCGCCCTTGAACTTGAGAAACACGGAGTAGTTATGGCCAGCCACGGCCAGAACGCCACCGACGGCGGCGCCCGTCTGCGGGTCCACGCCGAGGGCCTGGGCCATATACCTGCCTACGAAGAGCGCCGCCGCCCCCTTCAGCATGTCGCCTGCCAGCACCAACATGGTCAGGGGCTTGGAGTTGGTGGCCCTGTGGGTGTTCATAGTCCCCACGTTGGCGGTGCCGTAGTCGAGGATGTTTTTCCCGGCAAAGCGCTTGACGACCATGTAGGCGGTGGGGAATGCGCCCAGAAGATAACCGGCGACGGCTATCGCTATATACGCGCCTACCTCGCCGTACATGGATACCTCTCACGGGACACGCCGACCTGCTGGTGGAAGTCGTCATGAGGGGCGGCGGGTCCTGGCCTCACTACCGGCCCTCCCGGGCTGGTCCCTTCAACCATTGGCATTGGCAGCTTTGTCATGGGTCGTTAGCATTGTGGACTTCAAGGGGATGGCCCGGGGACTTCCCCAGTCCCGATCATGCTGTCACGGGTGACCAGCGCCGCCAGGGCCTCCTCGCCCATGTTTCCGGTCCCTGCCGGCCGCCTGGGCAAGACCAGATACCGCACCTCGGCGGTGGCGTCCACCACCCGGACCTCCACCCTATCGTCTATCTCAAGGCCGAACTCCCTCAAGACGGCGCGCGGCTCCCTGACCGCCCGCGACCTGTAAACCTCGCTCTTGTACCACTCAGGGGGCGGGCCCAGCAGGGGTATGGGGTAGCAGGAACACAGGGTGCACACGGCAAGGTAGTGGACTGAATCCGTGTTCTCCACCACCTGAACGTTCTGGAGGCGTTTGGGGATGGCGATACCCATTTCGCCCAGGGCTTCCTTGCCGTTCTTCAGCAGGCGCTGCTTGAAATCGGCGTCAAGCCAGGCCCTGGCAATCACCCTGGCCCCAATGGAGGGGTCCTGCTCTTCGCCCTCCTTGAGGACATCCAGGATCTCCTGGGCCGTTATGATTCCCTTGTCCATGAGAAGGTTGCTCAGGGCGATGATGCGCTTCTCGTAGTAGGTCTCCTCGTGGTCCTCCAGAGGGATGTGTAATGGGTCGTGGTCAACCTCGGCCATCGGTTCCCCTCCTTGGCTGAAAAATGGGGGCTGAAAAATGCGGAAGTCCCGTTGGGCGGAGACGCCGGGTGTGGCTAGGGCGGCGACACCATCGGGTGGGGCGTTCCCTTACTTTGAAAATCGAACTCCGCGACCAGTCTGCGGGACTCGTCTATGTTCATAATGCCCTTACGGGCCAGGAGGAACTGGAGGGCTGCGACGCGTCTCTCGTAGTACGTTAGCTCGTGCTCGCCCCTGTCTATGGGCCGGGCGTCGGCTCTCTCCTGGACAACCGGGGCCAGCCAGTCTTCCCAGACATCCACAAGCACCCGGTCATGTACAAAGTCCGGGTCTTCGTCGTAGAGGTGGGCCATGTGGAAGGACACGCAATAGAGGGGCAGCGCAGGCTCGCCGGTCCCGCCGTAGGAAAGGTCCGTGGGGTTTCCGGCGGGACCGTGGTGGTAGACGACCACCCCCTTCTTGCCGCGGATGAAGTAGGGGGTCCTGTTCGTGCCGCCTGGGACCTCCGTCTTGACCATAACCCTGTCACCAACGTTGAAGCTGTTCGTCATTTGCCGTCCTTCCACCTCCAGAATGAGAGAAACCCCCAGGCAAGGCCGATTTTATCAGCAGCATATACCCAGGTCAACATGAATTTATGGCGCACTCAGGGTCTTTTGATTCTCGACGCTACCTGTCTGCTATCAGGCAGGGGTGAATAAAGGCCCTCGCCGCGTGTCATTCCGAACGGAGCGAAGCGGAGTGAGGAATCTCAGACGTGGGCTTATTCGAGAGCATGGATTTTTAGATTCCTCGCTGCGCTCGGAATGACATAAACGGGGCTGCAGGTGGCCTGCCTCCAGCAGGCAGGCGTCAGGTAGGGACGACGCAGAGGAAACTCAACCACCTGAATGGAAACGCCATCGCGGGATGCTTGAAGTGGAGTTGGGCATGTGGTATCTTTAAGGCAGGTCGGGGCGTGGCGCAGCCCGGGAGCGCACCTGCATGGGGTGCAGGGGGTCGCCAGTTCAAATCTGGCCGCCCCGACCAGTAAAACAAGAGAACTACACACGATTTTACGCACATACCCCCTTGAGCCACCCCAATCCATGCAAATGACAGTTGCATCATATGGCCCGTAATCGCCGGCGCAACGGGACGCAGACCAGTCCCTTTGGGACTCCGGGACGGTCCGGACACAACTCCGCCAAGTTTTACTCTAGCCGGCTTTATGACGGCTTGCCCAAAGAGACCCATGCGCCATATGAAGAAAGCCCGCTGCCTGCCAACTCCGTAAACAGGATTTTCTGCAAGTCCGGCGAGCTGATGGACGACTTGCCGGACCGCAGCATCCACCTGATGGTCACATCGCCGCCGTACAACGTGGGCAAGGAGTACGACGAAGACCTGACCCTCGACCAGTACCGGGCCTTTCTCAAGCGAGTCATGGCGGAGGTCTATAGAGTATTGGTGCCGGGGGGACGGGCATGTCTCAACCTGGCTAACCTGGGCCGCCGGCCTTACTTGCCGCTGCACTCTTACATCATCGAGGATATGCTGTCACTGAATTTCCTGATGCGCGGCGAAATAATTTGGGACAAGGCCTCCAGCGCCAGTCCCTCCACGGCGTGGGGAAGCTGGAAGGCGGCGGCCAATCCCACGTTGAGGGATATTCACGAGTATATACTGGTATTTTGTAAAGAGTCCTTCAGCCGACCCAAGATAGAGGGGCGAGAGTCAACCATCACGTCGGAAGAGTTCCTGGAGTTCACCAAGAGCATCTGGAGGTTCCCGGCGGAGCCTGCCCGGAAGGTGGGGCATCCCGCTCCCTATCCGGTAGAGTTGCCCTACAGGTGCGTCCAGCTTTACACCTACGCCGGAGAGGTAGTCCTCGACCCTTTCATGGGAAGCGGGACCACGGCAGTGGCGGCGGTGAAAACCCGCCGGGATTTCGTCGGCTATGAGATTAGCTCCGAATACTGTGCGCTGGCCGCCCGGCGCGTCGAGACTTCTCCACAATGGCGAATTTGCAGGCTACAAGTTTCGCAGACAGACTCCCCCTCATCCCTTCGGCAAGCTCAAGGCAGGCTCTAACCTTCTCCCACCAGGGGAGAAGGCACTATGACACATTCTATGACCTATGACACGTCCCGGGAGGGCAGCCGCACCACGGCAGTCCCCTTGGTCGTGACCTCTTTTCGCTGGTTCTCTCCCCATAGTTCTACATCTACCAGGTGTTCGCCGCTCTCCTGACGCTTGCCGGCGACCCTGCCCCTGCACCAGGTGGTATCTCCGACCACGTTGAACCTCCGTAGCTCGATGTATAGCTTCTTCAGAAAGCCGTCGTCTCCCATCCAGTTGGTCAGCAGATGGCCCATCCAGCAGCAGCGCTGGCAGCCGTAGTCGTAGGCCCCGGGGAGGCCCGCGCTCTCCGCAGCTTCCTGAATGTCGTGTACCCGTATTATGGCCTCCTGAGCGCCCGTGCTGGGGTCCACGAAGCCCCACGAGGGGTGGCGTCGTACCTCCCTCAGCTGGAGCCCGTGGGACAGGCCGCCGATGCAGCCCGCCGCAAAAGCCTGGATGTCGCCGTGGCTCAGGGGGCCTTTGACCACAGGTCGCAGCTCCTCTCCCACCTCCACCTCCTCCCACCAGCGGGGGACGTTGCCCCGGACCTCCTCGGAAAGGACGGCCTCTTCGATGGCCTGTATCTCCGCCGGGGTGTAGCGATAAGGCTCGAAGGTGTACTTCCGGCGCTCGCTGGCGGCGGAGCGCTCGGCGCGCACCTGCCAACCCCTGCACCGCGCTATAGTCTCGCCCCTCTGGTTGTAGTAGTGGCACACGCTGGACTGAATCAGGATTCGCCCCGCGAACTGGCTGCCCTTCTCATCCAGGCCGGTGAACTGCTCCTGTACCGAGATGCGGTCCCCCAGGTGAATGGGCCGGAACCACTCCCAGTCGTTGCCCGCGTGGAAGCCGTGGACGCCGGGGAGGCCGCCAGTGCGCCCTGAGCACCAGTAGACGCTGTACAGGAAGGCGGGGGGCGCGATGATGGAGCCATACCTGGTGTGACGGGCGTACTCCTCGTCCCAGTAGAGGAGGTTGGGGTCGCCGATGCCCTGGCAAAAGTGGCGTATGGCGTCCCGCGAGGCGTACTCGTTGAACAGCCCTACCCCGTACTGCCGGGGCCGGTTAAAGGTGCCGATGCGCTCCCTGAGCCTCCGTACTTCCTGGTCGGTAATCTTGCCTGCCTCTAATACCATCCGGCTGCCTCTCCATTGTGCAGGGCCTTTTGATTGTCACCCCGAGCGAAGCGAGGGGTCTAAAGCCCTGGCTGACCGCAGTCTTGTTCTGGCCGATGCTGCCTCGATTCCGTCTTTGTCAGGCGCCATTTTAGATTCCTCACTCCGCTTCGCTCCGTTCGGAATGACATGTGACGGGGGCCTGCCTGTTGCTGGCAGGCCCCTATTCACCTACCGCCGGGGATGAACCGACCCTGGGGTGCTAATAGCCCCTGGCCTCCGCGATTCTGAAGACGTCCACGCCCCCGTGCACTCTCCCGTTTTCGTGGTCCACCAGGATGCCCAGCGGGGTGGCGAAGTTGATGTCGGCGGGGGACTCCTCGACGACCGCGATATTGTGACCCATAGCGACTAGGGCATCCAACGCGGCTGCATCGAGGCGAGCGTCGGCCATGGCCTCCCTTGCGCTGGCATCCACCCGGGGCTGGCCGATGGCCTCCTGAATCCCCATCCCAAACTCGACCACGTTGAGGAACACCTGGGTGTTGCAGTTGATTATACGACGCCCGCCGGGCGCTCCAATGCTGAGGTAGGGCTTGCCGTCCTTCAGCACGAGGATGGGAGCCATATTGGTGAGGGGCCGTTTCCAGGGGGCGATGGAGTTGGCGGAGCCGGGCTTGGGGTTGAACCACCTCATGCCGTTGTTCCACAGGATGCCCAGGCCGGGACTCACCACCTTGGAGCCGAATATGCTCACGGCGGTCTGGGTGCAGGAGACGAGGTTCCGGTCCCGGTCCACGACTCCAAAGTGGGTGGTGCAATCGCCGTCGGAAGCGACTGAGGGTGCATATGCGGCGGCGGGCTTGGGACGCCCCTCGTAGGCCCAGGGGTCGTGGACGGCCTTCGTCTCGTAGTGGACCCAAGGCTCCGTCTCCTCCGAGAGCTCGAGTCGCGCATGGCGGCTGTCTATCATGCCTGCCAGGTGCCTTGCGTATTCATCGGACAGGATGCCCTTCATGGGCACTTCGACGAAATCCTGGTCGCCCAGGTGGTAATAGCGGTCGGCGAAGGTGTGCCTAGCCGCCTCGATGAACAGGTGCAGGTATTCCGGCGAGTTGTGGCCCAGTGGGGCCAGATCAAAGTTCCCGAGAACGTTGAGGGACTGGAGCAGGGTGGTGGCGCCGAAGTGTACATCGGCGGTCAGGACGTCATAGCCCCGATACGAGATGCGGGCCGGGTCCCGTGCGACGGCCTCGTAGGAAGCCAGGTCGTCGCGGGTGATAAGCCCACCCTTCGCCTTCATATCCTCCTCTATGGCCGCTGCCACGTCCCCCTTGTAGAACCCATCAGGCCCATGCTTGGAGATGAGGCGTATCACCTGGGCCAGGTCCTTCTGGAACAGTCTCTCGGCAGGCTTGGGCGAATACTTTGGCGGACGCCCGTGGGGGAGGAACACCGCTGCCGACCCGGGGAAACGCTGGAAAATGTCCATGGAGTCGCCGATGGAAAGGGCCAGATACCAGTTGACCTCAGACCCCTCTTCCGCCAGGGCGATGGCGGGTTCCATCACCTGTTGCAGCGGCAGCTTCCCGAAGAGCTTGTGGGCGAGGCAGAGGCCCGCCACCGTCCCAGGGACGGTGATAGAGCGGTACCCGTCGGCGTTCTCGTCTCCTTCCACGTCGTAGATGCCGATATTGCTTCCACCGCCGACGATCTTGTACATATCCGGGCTGGCGGCCTTGGGCGCTCGCGGCGGGTATTCTATGACCACGTTCTTGCCCTGGTCGGCCAGGTGAATCAGCATGAACCCCACCCCGGCCACCGAAGACATCATAGGTTCCACCACGCTTATGGCAAAGCCGGTGGCCACGGCGGCGTCAACGGCGTTGCCGCCCTGCTTGAGCATCTCCAGCCCCACCTCCGCCGCCCGGGGGTCTTTGGATACCACAACGCCGTTTTCCGCTGCTACCTCTTCCTTGCCGGCGAACCAGCGACTCCTGAGCGCCATCTCGTCCTCCTCTCCAGGATTGATTTTCGTGAAGATACTGGCTGAACCCCTGCGCCTCCCGCGCCCCTTATATCAGAGGACCCGCCGGGCGATGTCCTCCAACTCCGCCAGAGCGCCATCTCCCTGGGTGTTTCTCAGGGAGATAATTACCCTGTTGGCGCCGGCGTCTCGCCAGGCCTCTATGGTCTCATGGCCTTCGAACTGGTCCGAAGGCCCCATTGACATGACCTCTATGGAGGCGGGGTCCCGGCCAGCTTTCTCGGCGAGGTCGTCAAGGGTGGCGCGTCCCCGCTTTACCTCATCTGAGGGGACGCGGGTGGTGGGCATCCAGCCATTGCCATACTCCACGACCCACTTGAACACGTTTCTATGTTTGCCGCCCAGAAAGATGGGCGGGTGGGGTTTCTGGACAGGCTTCGGGAAGGAGCGGACGGGTGGAAAGTCGTAGTGCGTCCCGTGATACTCGGCCTCTTCCTGGGTCCAGAGTTGCTTCATGGACAGGATGGAGTCGCGCGTCTGGGTCCAGCGTCGTGGGAAATCTCCCCCCATGATTTCCGTCTCCTCCTTGAGCCAGCCGGCCCCAATGCCGAAGATGAACCTGCCGCCGGAGAAGTGGTCTAGGGTGGCGATCTCCTTGGCAAGGATGAGGGGGTTCCGTTCAGGGACAAGGCAAATCGCCGTCCCCAGCTTTATCCTCTGGGTCACGGCAGAGGCCCTTGCCAGGGCGACGAAGGGGTCTACTATCTGGGCGTAGGAGTCGGGGATGTCGGCGCTGTTCGCGCGGAAGCCGAGGAAAGGGCTGGTGGTAGTCACGGGTATGACGGGGTGCTCCGGGACCCAGAAGGACTCGAAGCCCAACTCCTCGGCCCGCTTTGCCAGTATAGCCGGGTCCAGGGAGTATCCGGTCTCAAAAGAGAAAATGCCGACGTTCATAGTCATGGCTCCTTTGCCGATTGGCGTCCAGAGAAAGTATCGCTCTGCAGAGCGGGGGTCTGAAGTCCTTGTCCTCCACGCCGTCATGTGGCAGGAGAGTTTTAGATTCCTCATTCCGTTCGGAATCGCCTATGCCTTGCCAAGGACACATCAAGGGGGATGAGAATGGCGGCCAGCCTTCCCCACCGTCACTCCCGAGAAAGCGGGAGTACAGGGACCTGGGGCTGTGGATACCCGTTCCCCGTTTTCACGGGGACAAGCTTCACGGGCATGACGAAGGGTATTTTCATGGTAATGGCAGTGGACGCCGGGTGCTTCGAAAAATCGAAAGGCGCGGCGCCCCGGACCTTGCCTAGACTTTAGAAGGGGTTCCCTTCGCCTTATACTCTTCCAGCGCCGCCTTCACCCAGGCGAGGTCGTCCCTGCGCGTGGCATCATACATCTGCTTCGCATCTATCCCATAGAGGCGGGCAGCGTTGAGCCCCAGTATCTTCTCCTTCGCCGTGGGAGTGAGCTGGGGGTAGCCATACAGTTCCCTGTACTCATCGGGAATCTGGAAGGCGCGGAAGGAGTCAATCAGGGGCTGGGGAGAGCCGAAGATTACGCAATCGGTCCCCCAGAGGATATTGTCCTCGCCCAGGGCCAGCAGGAGCTTGCCTATGACGTGGGCCGCCTCTCGCGGGTGCGCTATCAGGAGATACCAGGTCGCGCCCAGCTCGGCATAGACGTTTTGGCCCGGCCCGATACCGGCATCTTTGAGGCTCTTGATGAGACGGTTCGAGCCGATATGGGAGGTCGCCTCGGAGTATGGCCCCTCTTCCTGCTCGCCCTCTCGCGGCTCATAGCCGGAGTGGTAGACGAGGAACGTGATGTCCGGGAAGGCCTTCGCCACCGGGCCGATGTCCCGGGGGGAGGATGGGCCGTTCCAACCCGTAGCCGCCCCGCCGCTTATCCCCTTGTGGGCGGATACCACGCGCACGCCCGTTTCCATGGCGCGGCGCAAGAAGGGCAGGCCGCTCTCCTCGTCGTCAAGCGCCCAGGGGCGAGCGCCCCACTTGTACTGTGCCAGGCCTTCATTGCCGTATACTGTGTAGACCTTCCAGCCCGCCGGCTGGCACCACTCGCTCCAACGGCCCATCTTTTCAATATCGCCGTCAATGTTGGGATGGACGACGGAGTGGCTGATGAGCCTGCCGGTGCCGCCGAGACGCTCAATTAGCTCCTGGGTGCCTATCATCTCCGCGTTGGTTGTCATGCGCATCCTGTCCCGCTCCTCGTCTCCCGGAGCGGAGGAGAGGACCGCTATATCCGTATCGCTCTCCAGGTAGATGCACCGCAGGTGTTCTGCAAGGGAGTACCCGGCCTGGTACTGGGTCCGCACCAGCTTGCCAATGCCCTTGAAGCGGTCTGCCCCAACGACGTCGGCGAGGCCTACGACAAGGTCGGCCCACTCCTGATGAGGGGCACGGTCTGCGACGTAATGGGTCTGGACGTCAATCACAAGCTGGTCACCGCCCAGGGCCGAATCGGCGGCTGCGCTGTCCAATGCCGCGGCTTCCGGTATATTGTAAAAGCCGCCGCCGTAGGCCTCATCCAATGCACGCAAAGCGGCAGCGGTCCCCTGCCGGCTGGACCAGTAGTCGGCCAGGGGCAAGCTGAGGCGGGTAGCGGCTGTAGGGCCTTCGGCCCGCACCCGGGCTACTGCGTGGCGCTGGAGTGCCGTATGAGGCACCGGCGTGTACTCGCCATTGGTGAGCTGACGGAGGAACATCGGTAGTTGAGGGCGACGCGGGGGAAGTTTCAGTACCATAATACCTTTCTCCTTTCTACGGCCTGCAACCGGATGACTTACACTGATGCACCAGGACGTTGGTGTGCCAGCCGGTCCGAGCGCCCTGCTGGTTTGTAGCTGATTTTGGTGACCCGCCTCGGGATCGAACCGAGAACCTACGGATTAAGAGTCCGTTGCTCTACCAGTTGAGCTAGCGGGCCACGTACGATTTGGCGGCTCGGTTTGCCCTGCCTTGCCCCAGGCAGATTCGAGGGTTTATCCCAGCGTTTACATTATAGCCGAGTGCCTGGAGCTTCTCAAGTAAGGGAGCGCTTTGGGGCCAGGCTTCTTGACACACAGTGCCCCGCCTGTAGAATCTAGGCATCACGGCGTAGTCAGGGAGGGCCATATGGGGTTTGCTCTTTGTATGATGGGCTGCGGCCAGTTTGCCAGGACTTTCGCAAAAGCCGTCAGGTCCTTCGATGGACTGGGGTCCCCTGACCAGCTCGAGCTGTTTTTCGCCAGCCGGGATAGGGAGAGGGCGAAGGAGTATTGCCGGATGTTCGATGGCAGGGACTTCTTCGGCAGCTACGACGAAGCCGCCGCCGACCCTAGGGTACAGTCCCTCTATTTCTGCACCCCTCATCATCTGCACATGGAGCACGCCCTTCTTGCCGCGCGGCACTCCAAGCATATGCTGATGGAGAAGCCCATAGCCCGCACCCTGGAGGAGGGTCAAGGTATGATCGCAGCCGCCAGGGACGCGGGCGTCAAGCTGATGGTAGCGGAGAATTACCGCTTTATGCCCGCAGTGCAGAAATGCAGGGAGCTGATTGAGCAGGGCGCTATCGGGGCGGTGCGGTTCATCCAGGTCCAAGAGGAGACCAACTTTACCGTTGCAGGCTGGCGCGCCGACCGGGAGCAGATGGGCGGAGGCGTCTTTATAGACGGCGGCATCCATTCGGTGGATATGATTGTCCACCTGGCAGGCATGTTTGAGGAGGTGCACGCTTCTACCCTCCCCAAGCGGTTCCCCGACCTGGACGGAGAGGACGGGATAGTCCTGATGGGACGGCTGAGAGGCGGGGCCACGGGTCTCATCAACCACTCCTGGGGGATTTCCAAGCGGGCGTGGAGGCTGTGGGTATCCATCTCCGGGACCGGAGGGCGGATATTCTTCGAGCGCGACAAGCCCAGGATGACCCTGGAGACGGATGAGGGAAGGAGCACCTTCAGGTTCTCCGGAGACAGGTCCGGCATAGGCAACATGGTGAGGGAGTTCATGGACAGCATAGCAGAAGACAGACCGCCGCCGATGTCCGGCGAGGAGGGGTTGAGGGACCTGAAGGTGGTCCTCGCGGCCTACGAGTCTGCGGCAAGAAGGATGCCCATTCCCGTGGAATAGCCTGGGAGTATATCCCGCTAGCCAGGGTCTTTTAATTCTCACGCCAGGTAAATACAGGCCCCCGTCGCGTGTCATTCCGAGCGCAGCGAGGAATCTGAGATGCTTGGATAGCAGCACGCCTAAGAAGGCAAGGACATTAGACCCCTCGCTCCGCTCGGAGCCTGCCCCTGGCTTGAACAGGGGGTGACAATTGAAAGGCCTTGTCCCACTAGCGACGCGGCGTTGACCATGCCCCACGTGTGGACTATAATCTGGACAAGAGGCCCAAGAGTCCATCGAAGGGAGAACGCCCTGGACCCGGACGAAGTGGCGCGTATGGTGGTAGAGGTAGCTTCGGAGAAGCAGGCTGAGGACATTGTCATGCTGGATATACGCCGGCTGGCGGGCTTCGCCGACTACTTCGTGATTATGAGCGTCCAGAGCCAGCGCCAACTGGAGGCGCTCCAGGAGGACCTGGTCAAAGCGCTCAAGGACTCGGGCGCCTCCCTTCACCACAGAGAGGGCACGGCGCGTTCGGGCTGGGTACTCTTGGACTACAGCGACGTCATAGTCCACTTGTTCGGGACCGAGGAGCGCACTTACTTTGGCCTGGAAGAGCTGTGGGCGGGGGCAGCCCAGGTGGTCAGGATTCTGTAATCCAAGGCTCCGCGTCCCTGGGATAGTCCAGTATCTCCTGGGGTGAGAAGAAGAGCGCTATCTCCCTTTGCGCCGTCTCCACGGAATCGGACCCGTGAATCAGGTTGCGCCCTATGTCTATCGCCAGGTCCCCTCGTATGGTCCCCGGCGGGGCATTGACCGGGTTGGTGACGCCCATAGTGTTCCGGGTCATCTCCACGGCGTTATTCCCTTCCAGGACCATTGCGACCAGGGGGCCGGAAGTGATGAACTCCACCAGTCTTTTGAAAAAGGGTTTCCCCATGTGAGCGTCGTAGTGGCGGGCGGCCATGCCTTCGTCCATGTGGAGCATTTTCATGGCTGCAATCTTCAGTCCCCGGGACTCCAGGCGGGAGACCACCGCTCCCACCAGCCCCCGTTGTATGGCGTCGGGCTTTATGAGTACCAGCGTGCGTTCCATTCTTCCTACTCTGTACCTCACATATTATGCATGGCGGAGCGCGTCTCAGGCATCCTGGACGATGGTCCGTCCCTCTATTGAGTCACCTTCCGCGGCGATTTGGGGGGGCCTATGCTGGGCCTGCGAAGGTAAAGGGGCTGGAGGGTCGCCGGAGCGTCCACGTCTCCGTTTTTCAGACGATCTCCGGCCAGCACGCCCAAGGCCCCCAGCCGGGATGCCTGGGTGTGGAAGCCGATGACGACGCCCTTACCGCCCAGGGCCTGGCGCAGGTACTCGCCGCGATTGGAGACGCCCTCCCCGCAGAGGAGAGTGGGCCTCGAAATGGACTCCACCAGCTCTTCGGGCGTGCAGACGCGCTCCTGCTCCAACCTTCTCCAGTGGCCTCCCGACTCCTGGAAGACGGCGGCGGCGACCTCGCTCCTGCCTGCGTCAAGGAGCGGGCAGATGGGCAGGCCCGTGCTGGCATAGGGGTATGCCTCCATCTCCAGAGTGCCTACTCCTACCAGGGGTATGTTCAGGGGCATAGCCAGACCCTTGGCGGCGCTGATGCCAACCCTCAGAGCACTGAATCCTCCGGGACCCAGGGCCACGGCGACGCTCTCCAGGCTCGAGGGGCCGGCCCCGGCCCTGTCCAGCACATACTTGATGGCGGGCATAAGCTCGACGGTGTGATTGTGGACCGAGTACCAGGAGAGAGTGGAGATGATGCGGTCTTCGCTCCACAGGGATACCCCGGCATACCTGGTGGATGTATCAATAGCCAGCAGCATTTCTCTTTGTTTCAATCACTCCGGGCCAATTATTCCGGGCCGAGTTCACCCGCTTGCACATGGCTGTGGGCCTGATTCAAACCCTCCAGGATGTGCCCGTGCTCCCCTTCCGTTGTCGTTATGGTGATGAGGCGGTCCCTTTCCCCTGCGCCATACTCCAGCGCTATCCACATGCTCTCGGGGGGGAACACCTCGGCAGCCCTATCCGCCCACTCCACAACACACACATCCTGGCCGGACAGGTACTCCTCCAGGCCCAGGTCCCACGCCTCGATGGAGTCCTCGATTCTGAACAGGTCAATATGGTGAAGGGTGAGCCGGCCCCTGTAACGGGTGGCGATGACGAAGGTGGGGCTTCTGGCGTACCCCTCGACCCCCAGTCCCCAGGCGATTCCCTGGGTGAGGCAGGTCTTGCCTGCGCCCATAGCCCCGGTGAGGAGGAAAATAGTGCCCGGCCCGGCCTCTCTACTCATGAGGCGGCCTATCTCGCGGGTCTCTTCAGGGCTATTGCTCACCAGACGCAAGGTGCGAGGCATCTACCCTCCGGCTCCCCCCGGGGCAGGCCTGAAATGGTCCCAGCCGCCGCGATGAGTATCGAGCATTTCCCCCGCCTGTGAGCCGACCACCGAGACCTGCCCAACCTCCCCCTCGACGATTTCGCCGACGACGGCAGCCGACGACGGCAGCAGGGCTAGGACCCGCTCCATAAGCTCGCCGGGCGCCGTGAAGAGAAGCTGGTAGTCCTCGCCACCGCTCAGGGCCATGACAATGCATCCTTCAGGGAAGACCTCTTCAAGGGCCTGGTGGACCGGCACTTTGCGGGCGTCCAGCCTTGCAGCGACGCCGCTGGCCTGGCACAGCTTTGACAAGTCGTCCACCAGGCCGTCGCTTATATCCATAGCCGTCCGGACGCCGTTACGGGAGAGGACTCGCCCCTGGGAGATGCAAGGCTCCGGCCTCCTGTGCGCCCCCTTCAGGTACTCCGCGGCGTCGCCATACACGGGGAGGTCCTTCAACATAACCTCAAGGCCCCCTGCCGAGGAGCCCAGGTATCCCGTGACGGCTACCAGGTCGCCCTGCCTGGCGGTTGAGCGAAGCATCGGATCGCCCTCGCAAGCCCCGGTCAGCGTCACCGTCACGAACACGACGGGGGAGCGCACCATGTCCCCGCCCACGATGGCTACCCCGTACCGGTTGCCCAGCTCGGTCATGCCTCCGTACAGGGACTCGAGGCCCTCCACCTCCGCGTCGGGCGGCAGGCCAAGGGTTACAAGCGCATAGAGAGGTAGGCCGCCCATAGCGGCGATGTCGCTGACGTTGGCCGCCATTATCTTCCAGCCCAGGTCGTACCAGGGGGTGGTGGCCCTGGTGAAGTGCACTCCCTCCACGGCGGTGTCGGTGGTGCAAAGCTCGGCGCCCTGGCCACAACGCCATGCAGCAGCATCATCCCCCACGTCCACCAGCAGATTGAAGCCGTGGGCGGTGGCGTTATCGGATCGCCTTCTTTCCCTGACGGCCACATCCGTCAGGAGCTTGATAAGCCCGAACTCGCCCAGGTCGCTCACCTTCATCGTGAGGGATTATATCCTTTTCCGGCAGTTGTCTCAAGATGAGGACCGGAGATGGGGTATAATGTTAAGAACGGCGTATTCTCAGCACATGCTGGGGTAGCGGAGGAGTCTTGCGCTCTCTTATCCTTTCAGATATACACTCCAACCTTGAGGCCCTGGAGGCCGTGCTGGCCGACGCGGAGAGCAGGGGAGGCTTCGACGAGGTCTGGTGCCTGGGGGATACGGTAGGCTACGGGCCGGACCCGGGCAGGTGCATAGCGCTTCTGCAGCAGCACAACTTCACCAGCGTGGTGGGGAACCATGACCTGGCCGCGGTCGGCAGCCTGAGCACCCGCGACTTCAACGCACACGCTCGCTTTGCAGCCCATTGGACGGCATCCCAGTTGACCCGTGAGGAGGCCCGGTTCCTCTCCTCGCTGCCCCGGGTGCTCAGGAGGGGGGATTTCACCCTGGTGCATGGCAGCCTCAGGGACCCGGTGCTGGAGTACCTAATCTCTGCCGAATCTGCGATGGCTACGTTCCGCCTCCTTGAGACCCCTTTCTGCCTGGTAGGCCACTCTCACATACCCTTCGTGTGTCGAGAGGGGGACTCGGAGTACAACCTTGAGCCATTCCCGGAAGGGGATGCTATTCGCCTGGGCGGGGAGCGGCTGGTAATCAACCCGGGAGGGGTGGGGCAGCCCAGGGACCACGACCCCAGGCCCAGCTACGCAATTTACGATGGCGATGAGGGAACGATTCGGAGGCAGAGGGTTGGCTACGAGATAGCCGCCACCCAGGAAAAGATGCGCCGCGCCGGCTTGCCCGGACCCCTCATCAACCGCCTGGACTTCGGGGTGTAGGAGGCCAGGTAGAAGGCGCGAAGGCAACAAGAGGGATTTCAGAAGTCCCTTCTTCCTTGACGGGAGAAGGTTAGGATGAGGGTGACGGCCTTGCCGATGGGAAAGCCCCCTCACCCTAACCCTCTCCCACGAGGGGAGAGGGGACTTTGCACATGCCCTGACCCGAGACAAAACGGCTGGTTGACGGTGCTGTGGGGTTCCCCTATAATTGCCTCGTCAAGGAAAGGTCAGCAGTGGGGGATAGGCATGGCAGACAGGCTTAAGGACAAGGTAGCCATCGTTACCGGGGCCGCTTCGGGCATAGGTCGCCAGACGGTCCTACGCTTCGTCCAGGAAGGGGCCAAGGTAGTGGCGGCAGACCGCAACCGCACCGGCGGAACGGAGACTGAGAACCTGGCAAGGGAGTACGGCCCCGACGTGGTCTATGCTCCCCTTGACGTGTCCCGCACGGACCAGGTGAGCGGCGTAGTAGACCAGGCCGTGGACCGCTTCGGGCGGCTCGACGTGCTGGTGAACGCAGCAGCTATCCTGATCATCACACCTCCCCTGGCAGAGGTGGATGAGTCGGACTGGGACCTGATTATGGCGACCAATCTGAAGGGACTGTTCTTCTGCTGCAAGTATGCCATTCCCGCCATGGTCCGCACCGGAGGCGGCTCCATTGTGAACATAGCATCCCAGGCCGGCGTACAGGCTTACCCCTATTCCCTTCCCTACGCCGTCAGCAAGGCCGGGGTGATTCACCTGACGACCACGGCAGCCAGCGAGTATACCTCACAGGGGGTCCGGGTCAACGCCATCGCTCCAGGCCCCATAGACACCCCCCAGATGCGAGGCAGCACCGCCAGCGCCGAGGCCTTCCAGGGCATGGTGGACAGGCATCCTATGCAACGGGCAGGTCGCCCCGATGAGATTGCCAATACTATCCTTTTCCTCGCCTCGGACGAGTCCTCATTCGTCAGTGGCAGCACCTTTCTCGTTGACGGTGGTTCAGTGGCTTCAGGGAGCTTATAAGCAGGTTGGGTAGGTATTATGGAAGCGTTAGTGGAGATAGTAAATAAGGCCATCGCCGACTATGGATTTCGCCAGGTGGTGCTGTGGAGCACGGAGGACGTCATAGTCCGGTGGAGTCTGGCGTCCCGTGAGGGACAGGTGCTCCAGGGGCCGGTGAGAGACGCCCTGGAAGCGCTGCCCATACCCGTGGAGCCTCGAGACATCCCCGCCGAGCAAGACCGGCTGGCTCGACTCATCAACGATGCCCTGAGTGGACCCTAAGCGTCAGATGAGCATTAGAGATGGATGCCTTTGATATTTCTGACCTGGTAGTACAGCGGGAGCAGTCCGACCGCCTCTATCTCGAGTTCCTGCGGGCCTCAACCCTGAGCCTCGGACTCTACGCGCTCCAGGCCGGGCAGGACGACCCCCAGAAACCCCACGCCGAGGACGAAGTTTACTACGTTGTAGAGGGCAAGGGCGCTATGCAGGTCGGCACGGAGAGTCGCCCGGTGGGTCCGGGCAGCATAGTGTTCGTGGGCGCGGGGGTTGAGCATCGGTTTCACACAATCACGGAAGACCTGAGCATTCTCGTATTCTTCGCGCCACCCCTGCGGTCTCGGCCCGTCAGTGGATAGTGGGCAGTGGTTAGTGGATAGCCCCTTCCCTCAGGGGCGCAATCCCGCTTTCCGGCGCCAAACTGCGCCTGCGGTTGACGGTAGGGCAACTTCTAAATACAATAGCCCCAATCCAGAAGAGCCGGACAAGGGGGGACGCGCGTATGAAGAGGTTCGAGGAGTACGCAGACAAGTACGAAAACGTCAGGATGGAGCGCCGCAACGGAGTCCTTCAGGTCACTTTCCATGAGGGAGACGGGAGCATGGTCTGGGGCGAGGTCCCCCACCGCGAGTTGGGCTATGCCTTCAGCGACATCGGAAGCGACCCCGAAACCAGGGTCGTCATTATGACCGGCACGGGCGATGCCTTCATAGCACGAGGCCCCGGCCCGAAGCCCGCCTGGTTGTCGCCGCCGGCAGGCTCGGGCAAGACCTGGAGCCTGCCAGGTCTTTGGGACAAGACCTACTGGGAGGGGAAGCGACTGCTGATGAACCTCCTGGACATTGAGGTGCCCGTCATCTGCGCGGTGAACGGCCAGGCCCGGACCCACTCGGAGATTGCCCTGCTCTCCGACATCGTGCTGGCCGAGGAGGGCACCGTGTTCCAGGACGCGGGCCACTTCCCGGGGGGCATCCCGCCCGGGGATGGAGTACATGTGATGTATCCTCTGCTGATGGGCATGAACCGGGGCCGGTACTTCCTGCTGACGGGCCAGGAGGTGGGCGCGCGTGAGGCGCTTGAGCTTGGCCTGGTCAGCGAGGTCGTGCCGAGGGAGAATCTCCTGCCCAGGGCGTGGGAGCTGGCGGAGCAGCTGGCCCAGAAACCTCCTCTTACGCTGCGATACACCAGGGTCGCATTCACCATCCATCTCAAGCGTCTTATGCAGGACATGCTCGGCTATGGGCTGGCCGTGGAGGGTCTGGCCGCAGTGGACGGGGAGCTATCGGACAGGTGACGTAACGCCGCTCCAACCACCGCCGCTGCGCTACAGGCTATTCCGGTTGCATCACGCGTTCGACTGGAGACGGGGCATGGACTCACGCTTTCTCGGGAGAGACGGTTAAGGGCGCGGGACTTATTCAGCAGGGGCAACCCTAGTGGTTGCCCATCCCACGCCTTGGGAAACACACTATTAGTCTAACGGGCCTTCGCTGACGCGGGATTGGGGTGACGGGGCCAGCGCTTCCCTGACCTTCTCACTCTTCAGGAAACATAAGACTACCCCTATCACCATCAGGCCCCCCAGCACCATGAAGACCCTGTGCAACCCGGTGACGAAGGCGTGGGCCATCTCCGTTCCTCCCTCCACAGAGACCGCCTCCAGCTTGGGGTCAAACCCCATGGACGCCATCGTGGCCACGACTATGGCGGTAGATAGGGCCACAGTGGTAACGCTGGCCGAGGTCCGCATGAGCTGGGTAAGCGCCGACGCCACCCCGTACCTGTACCGCTCCACCGCGCTCAGGATGGAGTTGTTGTTCGGGGACTCGAACATGCCGTCTCCGGCCATCAGGAGCATCAATAGCGGGATTACCAGGGCGATGGAGGAGGTCTCCGTGAGCTTGGTGGACAGGACAAACAGCGCGACGGCAATCATTGCCAGCCCGCCCATGGTGAGCTTCCTCCAGCCGATGCGGTCCGAGAGGCGGCCACTGACGGGTCCCAGGATAGTCATGCAAACGAAGGCCGGAATCACCATCAGGCCCGCTTTTTCCGGGGGGTAGCCCAGCACGTTCTGAAGGTAGAAGGGCATCATGAACAGCAACCCGTATAATGCCATGAAAGCTATCCACCCGCTCATCACACCCAGGGCGACGAGCCTGCGCTTGAACAGCGTCAGGTCCAGCATGGGGGAGGAAGTATGTAGCTCCCACCAGATAAAGGCGGCCAGGAGGAACACGGAGGCCAGCAGCCCGCCCACAATGGGGGCCGAGCCCCAGCCAAGCCGGCTGCCGTAGGTCATGGCCAGAAGGAAGGCCAGCAGCGCCCCGGCGGACATCACCGCTCCAAACCAGTCGAATTTTGGACGCAGGCCTCCCTGGGTATCCTGGGACAGGCTCCTTCTATCCAGAATGATCAGGGCTGCGATGGTGCCAATGACCCCGGTCGGGACGGCGATAAGAAATACGGCGCGCCAAGTCAGAGCGGTGACCAGAAAGCCACCCAGAGCCGGTCCCACAATGGCCCCAAGGCCAACCATGCTCAGGTAGAAACCCAGGGCCTTGCCCCGTTCGCGTTCGGGGAAGACGGAGGTCATCAAGGCAATGCCATTGCCCACAAGCATGGCGCCGCCGGCCCCCAGAAGGATATTGGCCATTATGAGCATTATGATGCCAGTGGAGAATCCCGCCAGGACTGCTCCAAGGACAAAGGTAATGAACCCCGCGATGTATACCTGCCCGCGACCGATTATATCTGCCAATCGCCCCATGGGCAGGAGCAGGATGCTGATGGCAAGGGCGTAGCCAACCACCACCCATTGGACCGTGGGGAGGTCGGCGTCGAAATGGCCTTCTATGCTGGGCAGGGCTACCATGACTCCAAGCTCATTCGCCACAGTCATGAAGGTGCTTATGGCGACTACTGTGAAGACCCACCACTTGTAGTTGGGGCTTTGGATTATACTCTGTCTCATGAAGTATTTCCCTGCAATATAGCCATTGGCCTCGCCTTAAAAGGTCGCGGACTCCACGATGGCCTGAATAATAGACGAATAGACGGGGCGCGTCCCGTTGAGAGGGTGTTTAACAAGTCCTCGCAGCCGGTCAGCCGCCGTCAACTTGTCTGCGTCCAGGCGGGCGGGGCAGGGACGACGCAAATGTGTCATTCCGAACGGAGCGAAACGGAGTGAGGAATCTCAGATACGGGCTTATTCAAGAGCATGGATTTTAGATCCCTCACTGCGCTCGGAATGACGGGGCTGCATTTGGTTTTTAGCACCCACTTAGATTCTTCGCCGCTCCTCAGAATGGAGCGCGGTGGGGGACTGCCAGCCGGCTACAGAGTTTCCCAGTTGACGTGCTGCTCGAAGGCGTGGGCTGCTCGCAGGACGGTGGCGTCGTCGAAGCGTTTGCCTATGAGCATCAGCCCTATCGGCAGCCCATTCGACTTCCCGCAGGGGACGCTTATGGCCGGGTGTCCCGTCATGTCGAAGGGCATCGTATTCTGGGGCACGCTCCAGCCGTGGCTGATTAGCTCCACTATGTCCGAGTTGGGCACATGCTTGTGGGCTTTCATCGGGGTGGTGGGCATTGCCAGCAGGTCCACCTCCTCAAAGGCCCGGTCATAGCTGGCCCGCAGGACGCGCCTCAGATTCTGCGCCCTTCCGTACATCCGCCCATGATACCTCTCGCTCATGTAGGTGCCCACCAGAAGCAGCATCTTCACCGTCGGCGGAAAATCGTTTGCCTGGGACTGTCGGGCCCTGCCCAGCGCCTCCATCAGGCTGACGTTGTAGAAACCCTGCCAGCCATACCCGGCGCCGTTGGCCTGAAGCAGGGCGGCGGCGCCCTCTCCCACAAGGCCCCAGCCGATCGCCCCTGCGGTCTCCCTATGGGCGGGGACGGACATTTCCCTCGTCTCCGCCCCCAACTCGCTGAACACCTCCATCGCCCTGCGCACGCCGGCATCCACGTCAGGCTCCGACGACTCCCACCCGAATCCTTCGCTCACTATCCCGATTCGCAGCCCGCTCGCGGACTGTCCCAGGGCTTCGGTGTAGGGCTGCACGGGTACTTCGTACTGCCTGGGGTCCAGGGGGTCCTTCCCGGCAATCACCTCCAGGGTAAGGGCCACGTCAGCTACGGTCCTTCCCATAGGGCCTACGTGGTCGAAGGTGCTGTCCACGCCGACTATGCCGGTGTAGGGCACCAGGCTGTGGGTGGGCTTGTGGCCTACGACTCCGCAAAAGGAGGCGGGCATCCTGATAGAGCCTCCCTGGTCTCCGCCGATGGTAATATCTATGTAGTCATAATAGAGGGCTGCCCCTGAGCCGGCGGAGGATCCGCCCGTCATATGCTCCGGGTTATGGGGGTTTAGCACAGGCCCCTGGGCGCTGGTATCCCCCGCGCCCGAGGCGGCGAAGTCGTCCATGCTGAGCATGGCGACGATCTCGGCCCCTTCGTCCAGCAGCCGGGTCACTATGGTGGCGTCAGTGTCCGCCACGTAGCCGTCCAGCAATAAAGAGCCGCACTGCATGGGCATGCCAGCCACACAGACGTTGTTTTTCAAGCCGAACCTCTTGCCTGCCAGCTTCCCGGAGGACGCACCCTTCAGGACGCACCGGCGCACGATGGCGTTCAGGGGGTCCTCCTCCCGGGAGGGCCTGTAACCCGCATCGCGGTGGGGGTACTTGAGGGGCTCCTGGGGCATGGGCATCTGCTCCAGGGTCTCGTAGGTGGAGAACATGCCGGGCATCAGCGCTTGAAACTCTGCCACCTCCTGGTCGCTCAGCTCGAAGTGGTTGGCTGTGGCTATCCTGTGCAGGTCGTCTGGCGTAGGAAGGCGAATTGCCATGAGAGCCTCCTCATTTGTTGGGCTACTAAAATTCTCGCGATCGCCTCTCGATATTGAAAGAAGCGCCATCCTTGACCAGGCAATTGTATTGGCAACTCCGACCCCCGTCAAGGCTAAAGCTGCTTCGGACTCTTTGGGGAGGACCAACAGCCGTCAACGGTCTCGCCGGCCATCCTGACGGTCTCCGCCATGCTATAATTGACCCTATAATAAGATTTGTTGGATAAGAGGCTATGACCGAGCAAAACCCTACCTCTGAACATCCGGGACCCTCGGAGCAGTCGAGGCCTATCATAAAGGCCCAGCCTCGGAGCTTCTTCAAGGCCCCCCTATGCACCAACCTGGATGAGCTGGACGCCGACGTGTCCTTTATAGGCGTGCCATTCGACCAGGGCACCCTTGGCAGGCCGGGCGCACGCTTCGGCCCCGACGCCATAAGGGATGCCCCAAGGGCCTACTCCTACACGGACCCCTTTGGCCGGCAGAGGGAGGCTGAAGGCTTCTTCGACGTTGACGCCGGGGACGAGCTACTCAGGGGCATCACTATGGCCGACTGCGGCAACATAAACACATTGCCCTCGGACGTGCTATCGAACTTCGAGAAGCTGACCACGGCCGTGGAAAAGGTCGTGGAGAGGGGGGCGTTCCCGGTGGTGGTAGGGGGAGACCATTCCATCACCTACCCCGTAGTCCGGGGTCTCAGCAGATTCGCGCCGCTGAATATCGTCCATTTCGACGCCCACATGGACTACGCGCACGATTACCAGGGAGTGCTGTACACCCACGGCAGCCCCATTCGCCGTTGCCGGGAGCTGCCCTTCGTCGGGCACATAGCCTCTATAGGCATACGCTCGACGAGGAGAGCGCCTTACGAGGAGTCTCAACGGGATGGGAACCTGGTCATCACCACCAGCCAGTTCCGACAGCTGGGAGCGCAGGGCGTAACCGCCCTCCTGCCGGAGCCGGAATACCTGTATGTCACCTTTGACATTGACGTGATGGACCCCAGCCAGGCGCCGGGGACGGGGACCCCTGAGATCGGCGGGCTGCACTACCACGAGGTACGGGACTGTCTCATCGCCATAGCCGGCAGGGCCAATCTGGTGGGCTTCGACCTGGTGGAGGTGGCGCCGTCCTACGACTCCTCCGAGATTACCAGCCAGCTTGCAGCAAAGCTCATCATAGACGTGCTGGCCGCCCGCTTTCCCTCCCGGTAATCCCCGGTAGTCCAACAGAACGGGCCTTGCACCGTCTACCTGCGCTGCCCCCACTCGTCCCAGTGAGTCACCTCTCCCGCAGGGCGACGCTTGGCGGGCTTGAAATCGGTGCCGGTGTAGTAGGCAACTGGCAGAAGAGCGCCCTGTATCACGTGGTCCGGGATTCCAAGGACCTGCGCGGCCTCCTTCTCGTGGGCCAGGTGGGCGGTCGTATAGGCGGACCCGATGCCGCGAGCGCGGAGGGCCAGCATGAGGGACCACGCGGCGGGCAGGATAGAACCATATAGAGTTGCGTTGTAAAAAGACCTGAACTTGTCCGGCGCGTAGAGGTTCAGCACCTCTTCCATTTCGCCCTCGACACAGGTGAGGATGTGTACCGGCGCTTCGTGCATGTGGTCATGCAGATAGTCGCTGGCTCCCACCATGCCCGGCCACTGGGCGAAGCGGGGATCGTCCTCACGAAACCGGGGCGAGTTGCCCCCCATAGCGGCCGCGAGGGACTGGCGCCCCCTGCGATAGACTTCAGCCAGCGCTGCCCGCTTCTCCGCATCCATGACCACCATGAAATGCCAGCCTTGAAAGTTCGACCCGGTGGGCGACTGGAGAGCGATTTCAATGCACCGCTCGATTATTTCCGTCTCCACGGGGCGCGTGAAGTCCAGGCGCTTTTTAACGGAACGAGTGGTGGTGAGTATGTGGTCTATGGCGGCAACGTCCATTACCATTGCTACATCTCCCCGTTATTAAGATTATCAAGATTGCGCTTGAAGAGGTGGCTATCATAGATAGATACGCCACCGGGAGAGACATCCCTGGTGGCGGTAACAGGTGCAGCAAGCATGTGGGGCTTGGCCCAAATCTCGCGGGGCTGGCCTAACCGGTCAGCAGCGCCTCGCTATCCGAGCTTGATACCATGCTTTGCGCCGTGTGGGTGACGATCTGAGCCGCGATGTCTGCATTGATCGTCCCCATGTTCAGCACCATGTGGTAAAGGGTGGGGTCGTCAGGGTGTACGTTGAAGAACTTCCTGAAGTATATGACCCTCGCCTTCTCCATATCCGTGACGTACTTTTCCGCCTCTCCCCTGCCAAAATGCTCCCTCTCTACGATTGTCTTTATTCGCATCTCCAGGGGCGTAACCAGTCCCACATGAAGCGCCCCGGGCGCATCCTTGAGAATTATGTTGGAGCCGCGCCCGATGATAACCACGTCTCCCGCCTTCGACAGGTCCTTGATGACCGCGCCGGTCACCTCTATAAATCGCTCGTCGTTGAGTCGCTGGGCTGCGCTGAGAGGCTCCTGGGCCAGGTCGGTGTACTCCTCCGAGAGGAGGGTCTCTATGCCCGGGTTGAAGTAGGGCATGCCCCCGGCGCCCGACATTGCGGAGCGCTCCAGCATACTCTGGAAGAAGTGGGCGAGGCGGTCCCTCAGGGCGATCTTTCGCTGCTCTTTTATTTCGAGGACCTCGACGGTAGAGCCGATACGCTTGGCCGCCTGAGCAAGGATGAGCCTGTCCACGTAGTCGGCGTTTAGCAAGCGTGCCGTCATCAATCCGATCTCATTGCCACCGGCGCCTATGGGACCATTGAAGGTTACTATTGCCATCTCGTCCTCCTCCCTCAGAACTTTCCAGGCTGAATGACCCTATTCCGGTAAAATGACCGGTGCAGATGGGGCCGGGCCACTACACTGTGGATGACTTGACCTCAAAGTGTCTCACCCAATACTCCCCCGTATAGAGGTGCTCAACACCCTTGGCGACCTGCTGGCGTTGTGCGTTTCTCTCATAGCTATGCATGGCATCCAGGCTCTCCCATAGGGTTATGGACATGCCCTCGTCGGGGTTTTCCGTGCTCTGTATCAGCTGGCGGCCCACAAAGCCCTGGACTCCATCGGTCACCGATGCGATGTTCTCGTTGTAGTAGCGCTCGTACTCGTCCCACATGCCAACCCGGAGCCTGCCCCAAAGCATTCTGACGTGCATTACATCCCCCTCCTAATCGGATTTACCGGGCAGCGACGACTCTACGTTCTCCTAGCAATCTTCCGTGCGAATTGCCCAGCCTATGTCCGCAAGCTATCAAATTACAATGCCCCTGTCAATAGATTTGCGAAATCAAGCCTCGAATACCGGCCCTGTCCGGTAGTAATCCCGGCAATAATCAATGAAGAGCAAATTCGTTTATACTTTGGCGTTGCCATGCTAGAATCAGATAGCTTGCTCGCCGCTCTTCTCGGGACAAAGGCGAATACTGTCATGGAGAATACAGGTGCAATCACAAACGTACAAGGACGCCAGTAGACTGTTGTTAGAGCAGGCGACCCAAGAGCTTGCCGAAGGAGCCCTGCGCCAAGCCTCGGAAAAGGGCTGGGGTGCGGCGGCACAGACTGTCAAGGCCATAGCCGAGCAACGAGGCTGGACCCACAACAGCCACGGGGGCCTTTTTCACGTCGTGGCCCGTTTGGCTGAGGAAACAGGCGACGAGGACATCTCAGCTCTATTTCATATTGGTAGCAGCCTGCACGTTAATTTCTATGAGAATTGGCTCCCCAGAGCAATGGTCGAGGTAGGGCTTCATAGCGTAGAGCGATTCCTGGACAAGCTGGACCCATCGTGGGAGGGCTACCAGTAGCGGGGGGTAAAGGAGAGGCAAATAGACGTCGTGAGAAAGATAATCGTAGCAATCAGACTGCCGTCGGGCGTAGGCCGCCTGAGTATTCTGGTACTGGCCGCCGGGCTGCTGGCCGCTGTGGCCTCCGGGTGCGGGTCTCAGCCGGGTGAAACGGACCGACCCGCACCCACGCCGGCCACGATAGCCGCGCCGTCTCCAACGCCTACGTCAGCTCCGACGCCCACCTTGGTCCCAACGCTCAGCCCGGTCCCGATAGCCACGGCAACGCCACCCCCAACGCCCACAGCGGCTCCGATGCCGACCCTGGCCCCAACGCCCACGCCGACACTCGCGGGCCAAGAACCCCACCCCACCGACCCTTACTTTGCTCTGGACCACGTTCTGGACATTGCCATTGAAATCCCGCAGGCGGACTGGGACACCCTGCGCCACCAGACCCGGACTTTAGAGGATGTATTCACGGAAATCGGATCCAACTGCCTGTCCCAGCCCTTTGCGGGCATCTACTCCTGGTTCCCGGCCCGGGTAACCGTGGATGACAAAACCTACGCCGAAGTCGGTGTTCGCAAAAAGGGGTTTGTCGGCTCCCAGAGCGACACCAAGCCCTCCCTCAAGATCCGATTCGACAAGTACGTAGAAGGCCAGACCCTGGGCGGCGTGCTGGAGCGGATGACCCTGAACAACGGCATCCAGGACCCTTCCCTGATTAACACCTGCCTGGCCTACCAGGTCTTTGCCGACGCCGGGCTGCCCGCGCCCCGGTGCAACTTCGCCACCGTATCGGTGAACAGCGAAAATCTGGGCCTGTACGTCCACGTAGAGGACCTCAAGACCTCGATGGTGGCGCGCACTTTCGACAACGCCGAGGGCAACCTTTACGAGGGCACCGTCAGCGATTTCCGCCCCGAATGGCGCGGCACCTTTGAAAAGAAGACCAACGAGGACGCCGCGGACTGGTCAGACATAGACGCCGTCGTCGTCGCCCTGCAAGACCCCTCCGAGGCCGGCTGGGAAGCCCTGAAAGCCGCCGTTGACTTGGACCGGTTCCTCTCCTTCTGGGCCACCGAAGTGCTGGTAGGCCATTGGGACAGCTATACCGGCAACCGCAACAACTACCACTTTTACCGGGAACCCAACGGTCCCTTTGTGTTTATCCCCTGGGGCGTGGACGACGTTTTCCATCTGCGGGACGACCCCAATCCCTTTGACGACATCAGCAAGCCGCCGCCGTCGGTACTGGCCCACGGGGCCATCGCCCACCGTTTGTACCAGGATGCTGACGGGCGCGCGGCCTACACCAGCCGCCTGCGGGACCTGCTGGATACGGTCTGGAACGAAGCCGAATTGCTCCAAAGCGCCGACGCAATGGCCGCCACCGTCCAGAAGTATGCATTGCCCGGAAAGCGGGCGGTCGCCGCCGCTGACGCCGAACGCGTGCGCCAGTTTATCGAAAAGCGGCGGGGGGAAATCCTGGACGACCTCACGCCGGAGCCGCCGGATTGGCCCTGGGCCCTGACCCCGAATCCCTGCGGTGCCGGCATCGGCGGGTTAATGGTCGAGTTTGAACCAGCCACCTTTGAGTTGCACTTCGAAACCGCTTGGGGAACGAATAAAAGCGCCAATCCCTTCGAGGCGGGGAAGGTTACTTATCTTCGCCTCAATGGGGCCGAGCAGCCCGACGCCGGCTGGGGCGTAATCGCCGGCGTCGCCAGCCCGGAAGAAAAAGACCTCCTGCCAGGCACTGCTGAGGCGGCATCTCTCGCAATCCTCAGATTTAGACCCGACGGTTCCATCGAGGGTTTCACCCTGGTGATGTCCCCGGCCCGGCTGTCAGGAGGGGCCACCCTCGTCGTCGGTGAGGATGAGGTCGCCGGAGGGCGTTGGTCCATACCCGCCGGGGCCGCCGCGCCGGACCGGTTCTCCCCCTTCACCGAGGGCCGGCTGGAGTTGGACGCCGCCGGCGCGGGACCGGGCGCAACTATCTCAGGCCGCTTCTACGGCGCTTGGGGTGGCACACCCCGGACGGATGCCGGAGGCCACGCGACGGAGCCGACCGGCACCGGAGACGCCGCCGGGCTGATTATCAACGAGGTAGCCGCCAAAGGGGACCCCCTCGACTGGCTTGAACTCTACAATGCTTCAGAGGACCACCTGGCCCTAGCTAACTTTGTCCTGGCTGACGACCTCAAGGATGCGGGCAAGCGGGTTGCTTTCCCCTCTGACCTGGTAATCCCGCCGGGCGGGTATCTGCAAATCCAGCTTGACAAAGACAAGTGGCCCGGCTTCGCCCTGGGCGGCGATGAGGAGTTGGGCATCTGGACGACCGATGGGGTCCTGGTGGACTCGGTGGATTGGGCCAAGGGCGAGGCTGACGCCGGGACCAGCTTCGCCCGCGTGCCGGACATCGAGGGAGACTTTCAGACTGTCAGTGACGCCACGCCGGGCGCTCCGAATCCAGCCAAACAGGAGGAGAGTCCATAGGGGCCTATCCCTGCTTCTCCTGAAGGGCGCGCCATACCTTCTCCGGGGTCAGGGGCGTGTCTATGTGGCGTATACCCAGGCCGGAGAGGGCGTGCATGACGGCGTTGGCCACCGCGACGGGAGCGGCCACCGTGGGCAGTTCCCCCACGCCCTTAGTACCCAGTGGGTTCAGTGGAGAGGGGGTCTCTATGGCATCCACCACCAGGCTGGGAAACTCCTCGGCGGCGGGCATAGCGTAGTCCAGTAGGCTGCCCGTCACCGGTTGCCCCTCCGGGCTGTAGACCATGCCTTCCGTCAGCGCCTGGCCCACCCCCTGGGCGATGCCCCCGTGCATCTGGCCTTCCACCAGCATGGGGTTGATGATGCGCCCGCAGTCGTGCACGGCCACGTACTTCACGAGCTTCACCTCCCCGGTATCCCTGTCCACCTCAACCACCGCGACGTGAGCGCCGAAGGAGTAGGTGTTGCTGGGCAGCCTGTAGCCGCCGCTGAAGTCCAGGCCCACCTCGACCTCCGGCGGCAGAAGCTCCTCGTTGTGGGCGGCGGAGGCCACCTGGGAGAAGCTCAAGGTCTGCTCGGTCTTCCCGCCATTGAAGACCTGCCCACTCTGGAAGACGACGTCCTCCGCAGGACACTCCAGCATGTGGGACGCTATGCGGGCGAGCTTCTCGCGGGCTTCCTGGAGTACCACGTACAGAGCGGAGGCGCCAATCACCGTACCCCGGCTCGCCGCCGTGCCTCCCCCGGAGGGCGTTATGGAAGTATCGCTGTGGAGCACCTCAACGTCGGATGGGGCCACGCCCAACTCGGCGGCCGCGACCTGGGCGAAGGATGTCTCCGTTCCCTGGCCGTGGGGAGATACCCCGGTGTAGACGGTGATCTCGCCCTGGCGGCCTATCTCGACCCGGGCGGTGTCGAAGCTCCACTCTCCGAAGGCCCCGGCTCCCTTCAGGACGGTGGAAAGACCAACGCCTATGAGCGGCTCATTGGACTCGTCGGAGGACTCGTTGGAGCGTCTCCGGCGGGCCTTTTCTCGCCAGCCGGAGTACTCAGACAGCTCCAAGACCCTGTCCAGCCCCCGCTCATAGTCGCCGGAGTCGTAGGTGACGCCGGTGGGGGCGTCATAGGGGAAGGCGTCCGGCGGGATGAAGTTCTTCCTCCTCACCTCCGACGGGTCCATGTCCAGGTCCTGGGCAATCAGGTCCACCGTCCGCTCCATGCAGAAGGCGGCCTCCGGCCCCCCGGCGCCGCGGTAGGCTCCCGAGGGCGTCTTGTTGGTAAGCGCCCCCAGCACGTCAATCCGCATGGCGGGCGTCCTGTAAGGCCCCGCCATGCGAT
This sequence comes from Dehalococcoidia bacterium, assembly GCA_965197405.1. GTDB lineage: Bacteria > Chloroflexota > Dehalococcoidia > Lucifugimonadales > JAGWBF01. Next base: position 1,867,642 of record OZ240206.1, read on the forward strand.
GCGCGGCGAGGAGGGGCACGGCTGCGGTGGAGAGGAGGAAGTACGCGCCCAGGTCGGCCACGATTCGCACACGCACCCCCAGAATGGAGCCATCGGCCTTCACCGCGGCTTCCAGGTCCGCCGTATGGCCCCTGGCCTGGAAGGATAGCAGGTTCTCCTGGCGGTCCTCCACCCACTTGACCGGCCTACCGAGGGTAAGAGAGATATAGGACAGGGCAATCTCTTCGGGGTACACGCTGCTTCTCTGGCCGAAGCCGCCGCCCATGTCGGGGGCTACGACCCTCACGCTGCTCTCGGGCCGGTCGAGGAGTTGGGCCAGGTAATCTCTCACCACATGGGGTATCTGGGTGGTGTCCCAAACGGTCAGGAGGTCCTCCTGGGGCTGGTAGTGGGCAAGCACCCCCCTGTTCTCCATAGGGGCCGGGGCGAGGCGTTGCACCTCGTACCTCTGCCGGACGACGTGGTCGGCCTGGGCAAAAGCCGCTTCCACGTCGCCACCCTCGTGGTATATCCGCATACCTGTATTCGTGCCAATGTCCCGGTGTATAGGGGTCGCGCCCTCCGTAATAGCCTCGAACGGGTCGAGGACCGGCGGGAGGACCTCGTAGTCCACCTTCACAAACTCGGCGGCGTCCCTGGCGAGGTGGCGCTCATGGGCGACCACGATGGCTACCGGCTGCCCGACGTAGCAGACCTTGCCCTGTGCCAGGACGGGCTGCTCCGGGGGGGTCATCTCGAGCACCGCCACCTGGCCCTCGGGGATGGCCTCTACGGGGACACCCCGCAGTAGGCCCGCTATGTCTTCCCCGGTGAGCACTGTCGCAACACCGGGCAGGCTGCGAGCCGCGGAGACGTCCACTGACCTGATGCGAGCGTGGGCGTGAGGGCTGCGAAGCACGTGGGCATAGAGCATGTCGGGCAACTGGATGTCATCCACGAATGAGCCTCGCCCCGTCAGGAGCTTGGGGTCTTCAAACCGCTTCAAGGACTCTCCTGAATAGCTCACTCTATTCCTCCCTCCGTCGCCCTCGAACATGGGTGACAAGACAACTACGAGGTATCATTGCCATGAAAATACTTTTTGTCATACCCGCGAAAGCGGGTATCCGTGCCCCTGACGTTCCTAGACTCCCGCTTTCGCGGGAGTGGCGGTGGGGAAGTCCCGCCGTTATTTTCATCTTCTTAACGGGGCCTTTTGAAGGCCCCGAGGAGTTGCACAGAAACCCTAGTCAATCATCTCGTAGCTGCGGAGCAGCTTGCCCGGCAGAGCTCCGGTGCAGTCGTTGCCCTTGAAGGTGACGGCGCCGTTGACTATGGTGTAGCGCAGACCGGTGGGCTTCTGTATCAGCCGACGCTCCCCGCCTGGGAAGTCAGTGTCGAAGATGGGCCTGTCGTGGACATAACCCAGCTCCTCCAGATTGTAGACGATGACATCGGCCCACGACCCAACGCGAAGGGTGCCCCGGTCCTTGAAGTCCGCGAACCAGGCTGGCAGGGCGCTCATCTTGTGATGGGCCTGCTCCAGGGTGATGGCGCCTTTGTCCCGTACCCAGTGGGAGAGCACATGGACCGGCCAATGACTGACGGTGACGAACCGGGTATGGGCGCCGCCATCGGACACGGAGATATGGGAACGGGGGTCCTTCAGGCTTCCCTCGATGGACTCCTCGTCTGCGCCCGTCGCCAGGGTGCTGAACTCGGTCTGAAGGTCCTCGTCCAGGGCCAGGTCGAGGAAGGCGTCCACCGGGTCCTTGTTGGTTATATCGGCTACCTCGGCGATGGTCATGCCCTCGTACCGCTGGTTGCGCTGGTAAGCCACTTCCATAACCCTCAAATCGCTCCAGTCGGTCCTGGTGTCGGGCCACTCGGCCACGTCACGTTTCATGGCGGCACGGGTCTCCGGGTCTCGCAGCTTGGCGGCCCGTTCTTCCCCACTGCCCACCAGGGGATGCACCCAGTTGGGCATGAAGTCGAAGAGGTTATACTCCTCTAGCTTGAACGTGTGGCGGAATACCATGGAGACGGCCTGGAGCATCAGCGGGAGTCCCCTGCCGTGAAGCGATCTGGCCCAGGCGACCTGGTCGTCGCCCACCAGTCCCGCGTGAAATGGGCGGCCACTGAGCCTCATCATCTCCACCATTGCGTCCTGCATTGACGTTTGCTGCTCCAGCGTGAGGCCAAAGCCCAGGGTCTGGCCGATGTGGCCCACGCCGAACTGGCCCAGCACCTCCGCGAGTCCCAGCAACTCCTCCTTCGAGGCCACGTGGCTGGGAAGGAAGCTCCCGTCCTCGGGGCGGTCTTCCATGTTCAGGTTCAGAGAGAAGCCGAAGGCCCCCGCCTTCATCGAATCGTAAAAGAGCTGCTTCATCTGATTCAGCTCGGCGTCCGTCACGGAGGTCCTTTCACGAGCGGGTATCATGCCCAGGACGTACCCGCGCATGGGCGAGAAGGGGAACAGCGCCCCCACGTTGACGCCCAACCCCTGCCGGTCCAGGCTGTCCATATACTCGGGAAAGGTCTCCCAGTCCCAGCGGATGCCTTTGCGCATAGACTCCAAGGGGATGGCCTCGATGCGGTTCATCATCCGCATATTCAGGTCCCTGTCCTCGGGCCTGGTGGGTGCAAAGCCGAAGCCGCACTGACCTATGGTCAGGGAGGTCACGCCGAACCACCCGGACAGAGAGGCGTAGGGGTCCCAGTTTAGCTGGGCGTCGTAATGGGTGTGCAGGTCAATAGCTCCGGGGGCCACGATGCAGCCGGAGGCGTCAATCTCCTTGGCGCCTCCCGGGGCGATTCTCCCGCTAATCTTGGCTATCCTTCCGTCCTTGACGGCCAGGTCCGCCTTGTAGCTGGGGATGCCCGTCCCGTCCACAACGGTGCCGCCACGAATAACGAGGTCATACTCAGACATGACACACTCTCCTTATATTTGTCCTGCGTTGAGAGGATTATACGCACACCCCCAAGCCGGGTCAACTCGGCCCCGGCCAAGTGGCTAGTGGTCAGGGGCTAGTGACTAGAGGGGTCCCCTTCACGCTTGGAGGGACAATCTATCCACTAACCACTATCCACTCCCCACCGCCCGTAGAAAGTCGGGAGAGTCCGCCACCGTGGCCCTGGTGGGGAATATCTTCTCGGTGAGGACCCTATGGACCTCCTCGTCCCGGTCTCCGCAGCAGTCCGCCAGCACTACCATTTCGTAGTCGGTCTCGGTGGCCCACCCCACCGTACCCAGCACCACGCCACTGGTGGCTATACCCAACAGCACCAGGGTGGTAATATCCCTGGCCTTCAGGATGCTCTCCATGTCCGAGGTGGCGAATGCCCCCACTCGTCGCTTGGCGACCACCACGTCGCCGGGCTGGGGGGCCACCCTGGGATGAATCTCGGCCCCCTCGGTCCCCTCCAAAAGGCGCCCCGCCCGCATGAGGCCACTGAAGAGCTTGTTCCTGGGGCTTATCTCCGGGTAGCCCTCCCGGAAGCGCGCCACGATGTGGACGACGGGAATCCCGGCCTGCCGGGCGGCATCCAGCACGGCAACGGACCTATCGAGCAGCCCTTCGGCCTGGTCGGGGGTAAGCCCCGCCAGGCTGGGCATTTCCGCGCCGCGTCCGACTATTTCGTTCTGGTAATCCATGATGAGCACGGCGGTGTGGTTGGGGTCAATGTTCAGCTGGGTTGTCATGTGCTCGACCTCCTTATTGTATAATCGTATATGTGATGCGTGTATACAGACTACCACAGACCCGCTCATTCTCCCACACCCTGCCCAGATGCCGCTTGATATTTGCCGTTGCGCATGATATGTATAGACCCATATGGAGCTTTATAGCCTTGCCAACAAGTAGAAGCCTGAAGGGACCAGCCCTGGGATGAAAGGCACAGAGCATAAGGACGTCCGGCAGCTACACCTGCCGGTGGAAGGGATGACCTGCGCCGCCTGTGTAGCCCACGTCGAAGGCGCATTGAAGGAGGTCCGGGGCGTATCCTCGGTAAAGGTCAACCTGGCCACCGAGAAGGCTTTCCTGGAGCTGGATTCCGGCGCATCGCCCCTGGCTGAGCTGGTCGCGGCCGTGGATGGGGTGGGCTACGCAGTACCCGTAGAGCGGGCGGGCCTGAACATCGGGGGGATGACCTGCGCCGCCTGTGTGTCCCACGTCCAGGACGCCCTTGGAAGCGTGGAAGGGGTCCTCTCCGTTAACGTGAACCTGGCTACGGAAAAAGCCGTCGTGGAGCACGTGCCGGGCGTCGCCTCTCTGCAAGACTTCCGGGAAGCCGTAGACGAGGCGGGCTATAGTGTCGAGGGCCTGGCCGACAAGGAATACGGCCAGAAGGAGGAGTTGGAACGCCTGGCCAGAGTGAAGGAAACGAGGACCCTCCGCAACAAGTTCGCCTTCGCCGCCGTTCTGGGTGCGGTCCTCTTCCTGGGCAGCTTCGACGGGTTCCCCTGGGTGTCTACCCTGATGGGCCGGACTTACTACCCCTTCCTGCTGTGGGCACTGGCGACCCCGGTGCAGTTCTGGGCGGGGCGCATGTTCTACACCTCCGGCCTCGGCGCGCTGAGACACGGGGCGGCCAACATGCACACCCTCATAGCCCTCGGCACCAGCGTAGCCTACTTCTACAGCGTGGCCGTCGTGCTCATCCGCACCTTCTCCCCTGAGACACTATCGGCCGGTGGGATAGGGGTCTCCGTATACTTCGACACCTCGGCAATCATCATCGCCCTCATACTCTTGGGGCGGTTCCTGGAAGCCCGCGCCAAGGGTCGTACCTCCGAGGCCATACGCCGCCTCATGGAGCTGAGGCCCGGCACCGCAAGGGTGGTCCGCGACGGCGAGGAGGTGGACCTGCCCGTTGACATGATAGCGTCCGGCGAGGTTATCGTCATGCGGCCCGGCGAAAAAGTGCCCGTGGACGGAGAGGTAATCCGGGGATACTCCACCATAGATGAGTCCATGCTGACGGGCGAGAGTATGCCGGTGGAGAAGACCGTAGGCTCCCCCGTGTATGGGGCCACCACCAACAGGACTGGCGCGTTCCGGTTCCGGGCCACCAGGGTGGGCAAAGACACCGTTCTTGCCCAGATCATAGGGCTGGTTGAGGAGGCCCAGGGCTCTAGGGCCCCTATCCAGCGCCTGGCAGACGTGGTGTCCGCCTACTTTGTGCCCTCGGTCCTGGCGCTCTCGGTGGCAGCCCTCCTCTTCTGGCTCTTCCTGGGGCCGGAGCCTGCCCTGACCTACGGCCTCCTGGTCCTGGTGGCGGTGCTGATAATCGCCTGTCCCTGCGCCCTGGGGCTGGCCACTCCCACCGCCATCATGGTGGGCACCGGCATGGGAGCCGAGAAGGGAGTGCTCATCCGCAGCGCGGAGGCCCTGGAGATAGCCCACAAGACCGACGTGGTCGTCCTGGATAAAACGGGGACCCTTACCCTTGGCCGGCCCTCGGTAACGGACCTGATTCCCCTCTCAGGCAGTGAAGACGGACTCCTGAAGCTGGCGGCTTCCGCCGAGCTAGGCTCGGAGCACCCGCTGGGTGAGGCCATCGTGAGGCTGGCCCAGGAGCGCGGTATGAGCCTGGAAGAAGCGGAGGCTTTCGAGGCAATACCCGGCCGGGGAGTCCAGGCCACGGTGAGCGGCCGCACCGTTATTCTGGGCAACAGGGCGCTGATGGAGATGAAGGGCCTATACTTGGATGGCTTACCGGATGGCCTGGACAACGCGGCGAAGGGCCTGTCCGCCCAGGGAAAGACCCCCATGTACGTAGCCTCCGACGGGAAGATGCTGGGAGCCATCGCCGTATCCGACACCCTCAAGCCCGAAGCTGCGGAGGTGGTGTCCCGGCTCCACGACATGGGCTTGGAGGTCGTCATCCTGACCGGCGACGGCCAAAGCGTTGCCGAGGCTGTAGCCAGGCAGGTGGGTGCAGACCGGGTTGTCGCTCAAGTGCTGCCACAGAGCAAGACCGACGCGGTAAAAGACCTCCAACGGCAGGGCAAGGTGGTCGCCATGGTGGGTGACGGCATCAACGATGCGCCCGCCCTGACCCAGGCGGACATAGGCATCGCTATGGGCACCGGCACCGACGTGGCTATGGAGTCGGCGGACATTACCCTTATGCGAGGAGACCTCAAGGGCGTGCCCACCGCCTTCCAACTCAGCCGCAGCACCATACGCACGATAAAGCAAAACCTCTTTTGGGCCTTCTTCTACAACGTGGCCCTCATACCGGTGGCCGCCGGAGTGCTCTACCCCCTATTCGCGAACCTGGGAGGCGTCCCCTCCGGGTTGCACTTCTTCTTCGGCGACCTGGGCTTTCTAAACCCGGTGCTGGCGGCCCTGGCCATGGCCCTAAGCTCTGTAACCGTGGTAAGCAACTCCCTCAGACTGAGGGGGTTGAAGCTGACCTAGACCCCATAACCTCGTACCCTAAGTCAGGAGGTACTTCATCATGGCTATAGACCCGGTATGCAAGATGGAAGTGGACGAGGCCAGTCCCCCCGGAGGCAAGACCGAATACAAGGACAGGACCTACTATTTCTGTGCTCCCGGGTGCAAGAAGGTGTTCGAAAGGGACCCGGAGAAATACCTGGGCCAGAGCTAGGACTCCCAGGTCGTTTCATTCCCCCTCCCTGTCGAGGCGACGCAGACGGGGACATTAGGTGAATACATGCCCCCACCACTCGTCATTCTGAGGAGCAGAGCGACGAAGAATCTAAAATGCCTCGCAAGCAAAACGACACCCACGAAAAGGATTTTAGACCCCTCGCTTCGCTCGGGGTGACAATTAAACAACCCTGCGCTAGGACTCCATGCTGCAGTTGAAATGGGGCTACCCATTGGCTACAATGAAAACCTAGGGGAAAGCCAGGGCAATTCCCAGGAGGTGATAGCAGTTGGCTCAGGAAAAGACCGCGACTATCGTTCTTTACACCCACCCTGACTGTGCGTACTCAGACGCTCAGAGGGACGACTATCAGAAGATGGGTGTGGATTTTCAGGAAATAGACGTCTCACTTCATCCCGAGGCGGTTCCCGATCTGGAGCGCCTCACGGGTGGCGAGCGGATTACCCCCGTCATAGTCGAAGATGGAGCCGTGACGGTGGGCTACCACGGTGTGGGTTGAGCCTTCTGAAGCAGGGGCAGTCTGCTCCTCGTATTATCGTCTCGATTTCATTGACAGCGAGCCTACGGAGGCTTAAAATCCAGGTATAGACTGGTTGCGTAGACCTATCTATCCCCGCATACTGTAGGACCCGTGGTGTAGTGGCCTAACATGCAGCCCTGTCAAGGCTGAGATCGCCGGTTCGAATCCGGTCGGGTCCGCCAAACTGACCTTTCAGATACAAAATTCCGCCATCTATGGTTGGGTGCCTCAATCAGTCACGCGGTGGTGACTTGTGGAGCGTGACTTTTTCCTCCAACGCCTTTTTTCTCCATGTGTTTAAGATCATGCCGTCCTCTATAGATGCCAATGTGACCCGGCGGTGGAGATCAGGCCCTAAACGGAGGAGCATCTTACCCGAAAAGGGTTTCTGGGGTTCAATGCCTCGTTCTTTGCATAGAGCTAAATATTGATCAATGGAGGTACGAAATTCGCGTTTCAGTCCTTCTACATCGGAGGCTTCAAAAGTGGCTACCGGGCTGGTCCCGGCGTTGACGACGCGCCCGTGCAACAAGTCTACAGATTCGTCATATTCGATAGCAGCGATGTAGCCCTTGTATTCCATTATGGGATTACTCCTATTCCCGTTAAAAATCCTCTAATGTCTCTAAGAGGGTGTGTGGGAAGCAATTGCAGCCCATTCCTGTCATTCCGAACGGAGTGAGGAATCTAAAATGCTTGGGCAACAGCACGTCCAAGAAAGCAAGGATTTTAGACCCTTCGCTTCGCTCAGAGCCTGCCCCTGGCTTGAACAGGGGGTGACAGGTGACCGGTTTCGAGGACTTATTAAACACCCTCTAAGGGTGGCCCTGCCTACTTCGGGCCAGGGATGTGGCCGGTGCACGACCAGAGTTATAGATTGGGCTATGAGGTGGACCCGGGAACCCTCGGCCTCTGTGACCTCAACTCCTACAGCCATCAGCAGGGACTCGATTTCGGCCCACCGGATGTTGGCTGGGGGCGGCCTGCTGAAGATGCTCTGTAGAGTTCGGCGGTGCCTACTCCTCATGCCTCAGAGGTACTATAAACAGTACCTCTCGTCAAGCATCCCATGTGGAGATTTTTTGAGTGAAAGGCGGTCTCCGACAGCGTCGCCCTGCTCGAGTGGCGCCTCTACTGAGGCGCACAGGCGCGGATAACCTCCATAGCCTGCTTCTTGGCGTCCTTCCCCACCGCTCGCGGTGATATAATAGGCAGGGTGATACCCGCCCGCCGGTAGTCTTGCAGCCTCTCACGGCACTCGTCGGGCGAACCCACAATGCCAATCTTGTCAATCAGACCGGCGGGCACCAGGCTCATGGCCCGTTCTCTCTCCCCATTGGCCCACGCCTGTCGCACTGCCGCGATTTCATCCGGGAACCCGGCCTCCTCCATCAGCCTGCGATACCTGGGGAACTCGCCCGCATAGCTGGCAATGGCGAAGCGCATTCCCCTCCTGGCTTCCTCTTTTTCCTCGGACACGGTGCAGGGCAAGAGCGTCGCTACATCCACCTCTTCAGGACTCCTCCCTGCTCGCCCTGCTCCCAGGGCCACATGCTCCGCGGCGGTCCTGGCGTGCTCCACAGTGGTCCAGGTGAGTATTGTCCCCTGGGCTATTTCACCGCAAATCTCCAGCATCTTGGGGAACACTGCCGCCACATAGATGGGGATTTCCTTCCGGAGCGGCTCAAACCACAGGTCGAATCTCTCTATGTTATAGACGCTCCCCTGATAGGAGACCCCTCCATCATGCAACAGGGTGCGAACGATGTCCACGCACTCCCTCAGACGCTGCACGGGTTGGGAGAATACGAGGCCGTGCTCCGGCTCCACCTGTATTTTGTGGCTTGAGCCTACTCCCAGGATGAACCGGCCTCCCGAAAACTGGTCCACGCAGGCGGCGGCCATGGCGATGGTCGGAGCGCTGCGCACGAAGACGCTGGTGATACTCGTCCCCAGAAGGATTCTCTCGGTGGACGCGGCGCAGGCGGTCAGAGTCGAAAACTGGTCGCCGCCGTGTCCCTCGGCTACCCAGGCCGACTCGTAGCCCAGTTCCTCGGCGAGCCTCACGCACTCCACCACCTCCGCCGGCCCCAGGCCCCTTGAAAAACCTATACCGGTGCGTTCCATATCGGCCTCCTCCGTAGTATAGACTGGTCTCCAGGGTCATTTAACTGTCAATCTGCGGGGCACTTCTTGGTCATTCCGAACGCAGCGAAGCGGAGTGAGGAATCTCAAATGACGCCTAACAAAAGCCGGAATCAAGGCAATACAGGCTAGGCCAAGACCGTGACCAGACAGGACTTTAGACCCCCCCGCCCCGCTCGGGGTGACAATTGAAAGTACGCAGGCTGGTCTTCGGCAGGGCTGTAGCTGCCCCGCTGGACAAATGGCAATGTGTATAATTGCTCCGGCTAGCGAGCGGACTCCGGCCACTTTGCCGAGGCCGTCCCATACGCTGCACATCGCTTATTCAAAATTTAGGCAAAGTAGCGGATTATGGCCGTCCGGTCGTCTTCCCGGAATGTTCCGTACCGGTCTTCCCTGCCCCTGTGCAGGCGGCGCTTTTCGCTAACAAGCTCCGCAAGGGCTGAGACGGCTTCATCCGGAGAGGCGGAACTCTGAATGAGGGCGGCAAGCTCTTCGGGAGAAACGTTGTTGACAAGCCCGTCCGTAGCCAGAATGAGCCTGTCTTTGGACTGAAGTCCCACCGATTTATACTCATAGGCCAGCTTCTCTCGCTGGCCGATCGCGCCACTGGCCAGCGAGCCGGGCAACAGGTCAAACTTCAGGATGGTGGTAAGCTCGCTCGCTTCGCCGTCGCGTACCAGGTACACCGGGCTATCTCCCACGCTCACGACGTGCAGTTCGTCTCCCACCCTCAGCGCGGCGGAGACGGTGGTGAGGGGGTTGCGCCTTCTGCTCTTCTCGAAAAGGGTGTCGTTCGCCCGCTCGAGGGCAGCTATCAGGTCGCTCAGCCCCTCTATCGGGGCGTCCTGAAGGACCTGCGCCGTGAAGCTGCTAGCATACCCTCCTTCGGAATGGGTCACCCCATCCAGGACGGCATCCAGAGAGCCATCGCCGCCCAGCGCCCTTGTCAGGAAAGTGTCCTCTCCGTGGGCCGAGTTATCATGGAATGAAGCTACAGGGCTATTGTTCATGGCCGCGTTGCCGTCAGCTTGCAGTATCTCTATTTATATTATTTCTATACGGGGCCAGGTCCGAGTCCGGGTTAAAAAGGAACTTCGTCCAGTAGCCCTCTGAGAGCTTCTTCAAGGCCTGTCCCCATGTACGGGTCAGGCTGTCAATGTCCGGATGAGTCTTGTTCCTTTCTTCCAGCAGACCCAGGTAGCTGTCAAAGTCCCGCGTAAAATCCTCAAAGGATGAGTAGGAGCGGTCCCGGATTTTTTGCAGAGTTGCGATGGCGGCCTCTTTAAGCCCCGGGTCCTGTACGCCGGAGAAGCTACGAATCATTACGTCAAGCTGCTGTTGGAAGTTCGGTATGCTCCTCATCCCGGACGGCTCGCCGTACCCGGCGACATTGGAAGGCGGGCTGTCCGGGGCGGTATAAAACTTGAACACCTCCGCGAAGAAGTCGTGGACATCCTTTGGCTGGTCCCCCATGCTCGCCCTGCCCTGGGCAGCCGGGCCTTGGGTGGGAATAGTGCCGATGTCAATTACCGTTATCCTGCCTTCTCCGGGGTCGAAATATACGTTCTGGGGCCTCATGTCCAGCAAAAGATGCCCCGCTTTGTAAAAGGCCTCCTCCACCTCCATAAGCTGACGGTGGACGGCAAAGCGGCCCCCCTGGGGATGGGGGACCAGGGGATGAAGGGCGAACAGGTTCTGACCGAGGCCTATAGGGACCCCTTTGAACTTGTCCCTGATGTCGCTCACCAGGGGCAAGCCCCTTGCCCTGTCCGCGACCAGGACACGGTAGCTCTCGTTTAGTGAATCGCCAAAGTAGTCGCCGTGCCGGGCGACATCCGTGTAACCCACCAGGTGGGCCACGCAAGCGAGGGAGTCGCCTATGGCGTTGTGCACATCTATGAGCTGCTCGGAGACCTGGTCAACGCCGTGGTGCAGCTTCCTGGCTATGTAGTCGGGATTTGGCCTCTTGATGACCACCGGCTTTCCCGTGTGACCGTCCGTCGCGGCGTATGCCTCGTAGTCAGACCCCGACCCCAACAGGCCCTCCAGCTTGAATCTTTCTAGCTCGACTGTAGCCATACGCGTCAATCTCTGTTCCTAATCCCTCCAGAGTCCTTCAATTTTTCTCTGGCTGGCTATTTCAAGGTATTAGTCCACTGGCCTTGAGGTTAGCGATCGCCTCCTCCCGGTATTCGAATAACAAATCGTTAACGGCATCCACCTCTTCCCCGAGGTACACTCGGATCCAGTCCCGCAACAAGAGCCGCGTGTCATCACTCAGCATCACCGGCATATGTTCCAGAAGGTCCTTATGCACCACCTGAATCCGGTCGAGACGAACAAACCCTTCTCTTATCTGGCTGCCACTGACTGCCGGCAGGTAAAAAAGCCGCCAGTATACGTACCCCTTGACCCGCTCTATAAAAGTCTGGCTATACGCCAACTTGGTCTCGTCACCGCCGAAGGAATACACCGTGGCAATCAGAAAGCATTCGTCATGCCTTCTGCGTGAGTCCGTCCACTCGACAACGGACCTGGACATGAGGATGACGGGGCGTCTTTTGGCTCGAACAATTACTGCGCGCTCATCCGAGCGAATCCCCAATGTGTGATTGGGGTCCTGTGGAGTATCGAACTCACCCGGTTGGCGCATTTGTTCAATCCGGTATTCATAATCGGCGAGAGCCTGGCTGTAACTACTTCTCACCAGTAAGGGTCGCGAATCACCAAACAAGAACAGGGAAGGCGCCCAGAAGAATTGGCCTACTAAGTAACTATCTCAAATTAGCGAGGCTCCATAGGCGGCGGTACCAGATAAGGGCGCAAGCCAATTGAAGCAGGCCCAGGTAATTGGTGGGCTTCTTATCGTAGCGCACCAGTATCGCCCGGCACTTGGACAGCCAGCCCAGGGTGCGTTCCACCACCCACCGCCGGGCCGGGTGGGTTTTCTCGCCCGATTGGTCCAATTTCTCTTCGCCAATACGCCGGATATGAGGCTGGTATCCGGCGTCGGCGACGGTCACGTGGCCGGTGGGATTGTCATACCCCTTGTCCAGGCACAGGTTTTGGACCCCTTCCGGCCGGTCCACCACTATGCTCTCCAGCGTCGGCCTAAGGAGTTTCGTATCGTGGACATTGGCTCCGGCCACCACCACGCTCAGTGGCCCGCCGGCCGCGTCGACCAGGATGCTCTTCTTGCTCCCAGCCTTGCCCCGGTCCGTGGGATTGCGTCCAATGGCGCCCCCCCAAAACGCGCTTTTCCCATGGAGCAATCGGCCGACTGCCATTCCCAGTTTACGCCGTCCAATTCCTGGCATTCTTCGATCAAGGCAGCCCAGATGCCATCCAGTACCCCACGCTCTACCCAACGCTGGAAGGTCCGGTGGATGGTGCTGTCATCCCCCAGTTCCTTGGGCAAGTGGTTCCATTGGCAGGAACTGCGCATACGGAAGATGACCCCTTCCAGCATCTTGCGCTGGTCCACCCTTTTGCGCCCCTTCGCCTTGGGCGGGTCCAACTCCAAAATCACGGGTTCGATTCGCTCCCACAGGCCATCGGATATTTCCCATATCGTTGGCAGAGTCTCGCTCTTTCCCATCATCCACCACCACATGCGTTTCCCCTATCTTAACCGAACCCCCTACGTTTTCTCCCTTTCAGACCAATCCTATTTTGAGATAGTTTCTAAGTATAACTGTTCCAGGACCGGACCCTGGCTCATCCTCGTATAGTATTCGTCAGCCGACAAGACGCCAATCAAGGCTGGACTACTCCAGGTCCGGCCCTGACAACCTGATGTCCGGTAGGACGCCGGGGCCTCGGCTTTCCTCTTCCTCCATCACCTTACACGCCTCAGCGTACGCCTGGTCATAGGCCGGCTCTGTGGCCTTCCGTACTTCCTTGCCAATCTCCTTTCGTCTATCTCCCAGCCGTCGGCGCAGGGCACTTAGAGACTTTTCGGGCAACTTGAGCGTTGCGGTGTTCCGGGGTGCAGATGGGTCCATCTGCACCTTGGAAAAGTCCAGGTATTCCCCTCGTTTGGCCCCTTCCATCGGTCCGGTTTCAAAATATACGTAGTCCAGGATAGTCCAGAGAGAATCAAGGGCCCAATGCTCGATAACCTTATCAACGGACCGCTTCACGGATGCATCGAACCTGGAATCGAAAGCTCTCTCGATTTCCCTCCCGTCTCCCGTTTTGGAATACCGGTAACCGGACACCACCCGGTCGCCAACTGTCCGAATAAATTCATGCTCAGATATGCCTAGACCCAAAGAACTGATAGCCGTGTCCAGTTCGGCAGCGTAGGGGCCGTAGTGATGGAATCGCCATTTCAGACCGGTAGCCTGCTTTCGGTAGCGCCTATAATGTTCCACGTCAATGAGGTAGACCAATTTTACCAGGAAAGTCCTACCCACAACGCCGCCCCTGTCGTTCACCTGGTCCACTATGTAACCGATTAGAGGCTTCAAGTCGGTCATGCGCCACCATTCACATACTCACGAATTAGGGTACTTCTTGCTTCTGGGCTGGGGATTTAACGCGGTCATTAGGAATCGAAAGGTCCTGCTACCCTCCCGGGGCCAGGGCTTCCAGGGTATGCAAGATTGCGTCCGGTGAACAGCCGTGGGGAAAGCTTATGATGGGCATATCGGCACCCTTCGACCTGTACCTCTCCAGCTTCTCCCGGCACTCTTCGTCATCGCCATAGATGGTTATTTTGTCCAGCATGTCGTCGGAAATCAGCGATGCCGCCTTCTCCCGCTCGTTCCTCGCCCAGGCTTCGCCGATGCGCTGGGACTCCTCCACGTACCCGTAGCGTTTGAACAGATCCCGGTAGTAGGTCCCCATGCCGCCCACGTAGTAGGCCATATGGGCCCTCAGGAGACGCTGCGCCTCGGCCCTCTCGCCGGGACTCTTTGTGGTGTAGCACATGACCCCGGGGGCTACGGTCACGTCCTTTATATCGCGGCCCGCTCTGAGGGTGCCGCTCTGCACCTGGTCTTTCAGCTTGGGCAGGTGGTCAACGTGGACCCAGATGGGGAGCCAGCCGTCGGCCAGCTCTCCCGTAAGGGCCAGATTCCTGGGGCCAAGCGAGGCTACATATATGGGTATGCGCTCCTGCACGGGCGAGAAGGTCAGGCGAAATCGGCTTAGCTGGAACAGACTCCCCTGGTAGTCCACTCGCTGTCCGGCCAGCGCCATGCGCACTATGTCAATGTACTCCCGGGTCCGCTCCACAGGTCTGTCATATTTGACGCCGTGCCACTCCTCTATAACTATCCGGCCACTGGTCCCCAGACCCAGAACGGCCCTCCCATTTGAAGCGACGTCCAGGGATGCGATGCTCTGGGCCACGAGGGCCGGAGTCCGGCTGAAAACGGTCACTATGCCCGTTCCCAATCGTATCCTGCCGGTGTGGCAGGCCATCATGGTCAGGACGGTGAAGACGTCCCGGCCCCACGATTCGCCCACCCAAAGGCTATCGTAGCCAAGCTCGTCGGCCCTGCGGGCCATCGCGATTATTCCATCGTTGTCCACGTCCATGCGGCTGCCTATACTCAGCCCGGTGGCGCCCATCGCCGCTTCCCCCCTTCGAGTCTGTAGGTGCGATTGCCCAAGGACAGCCGTAGATGCCTAGAACAGGGCGATGGGATTGGCCGGAGACCCGGTGCCACCCTCAACCCTCAGCGGGGCGATGGTCAGCATGAACTCGTAGCGGCCCTCCTCGGCGCAGGCCTCTGCCAGGGGCTGTACCAGGGCATTGTCCAACAACGCCAGGCCATAGGAGTAGATTGCGCCGTGCACCGTGAAGGGGAGGTCATAGCCGCTGGGCGTGCAGTCCATCATATCCCAGACCAGCACCGATACGTCGTTGTCGCGGATGAAGGGAAGGCACGAGGCGTGCAGACCGGGCCACCCGTCCCCGGTGCCGTAGGGGCTATTGGGATGGGCTTCCTGCCACAGCTCTCGCCCACTGTAAACTATCAGGGCATCGCCGGGCTCCAGGCTCACTCCCTGGGACCTTGCCGCGTCCTCCAGGTCCCAGCCGTGGACCGGGTGCGCCCGCGTGACGTAAGGCTCGCCCCGCAGCTTGGGTATATCCAGGAGCACACCCCGGGTGATGATGCCGTTGCTCCAATGCTCCACGGAGCCGAACGTGGCCCCGTTGAAGGTAATCTCCTTGGCCGGGTCGCGGCCGCCCCACACACCGTTCTCGTCCCACACGTGGCATAGAGCGTCTATGTGGGTCGTGACGAAGCCGTGGTAGGAGACGCCGTAGTAGTCCAGCGCGGCCCCGCCAGTGCCAAAGGCAAGGCTTTGCATCCAGTGATGGGCCGGGCTGGGGTTCCCGGGGCCGGGGGTCTTGGGGAAATACCTGCTGAGGGATACGCTCCTGCCGTTGCGCACAAGGCCGGCGGCGGCCACTCGCTTCTGGGGCGTGATGAGGTTCACCGCCCCGACCTCGTCATTATCGCCCCACCGGCCCCAGTTGCGGCGGTCCCTCAGATAGGACTGCACCTCTTCCACCGTTGGCAAGTTTCTCTGTGCCATGTCTCTCTCCTGTTCGGCCTAATTGGACTTACGAAAGCGCCGTATCCCTCGACCTAGAGCAGGGCGATGGGGTTGACGGGAGATCCCGTGCCGCCTGCCACCTTCAGGGGGGCGATGGTCAGCAGGAACTCGTAGCGCCCTTCCTCGGCGCAGGCCTCCGCCAGGGGTTGAAGCAGGGCGTTATCGAGTATGCCAACCCCGTAGGCGAAAATCACGCCGTGCACCGTCCAGGGAACATCGTACCCTTCGGGCGTCGTGTCTATCATGTCCCAGGCGAGCACGGAGACGTCGTTGTCTCGTATGAAGGGAATACACGAAGCGTGAAGTCCGGGCCTCTCGGCCTCGCTGCCGTAGGGATTGTCGGGATGGGCCTCCTGCCATATCTCACGGCCGCTGTAGACCACGAGGGCGTCGCCGGGCTCCATGGTTATGCCCTCGGCTCTAGCTGCGTCCTCCAGTTCCCAGCCGTGGACGGGGGTTTCCTGGGTGACGCAAGGCCCGCCCCGGAGCTTGGGTATGTCCAGGAGCACGCCGCGAGTGACAATGCCATCGCTCCACTTGTCCACGGCCCCAAACTTTGCGCCGTCGAAGGTAATCACCTCGGAAGGGTCCCGGCCGCCCCACATGCCGTTCTCGTCCCACGTGTGGCACAGGGCGTCTATATGGGTTGCGGCAAACCCGTGAAAGGCGATTCCATAGTAATCTCCCGCCCAACCGCCTGTCCCGTGAGGGTTGGAGAACATCCAGTGCTGGGCCGGGGTCAGGTTCGCCGGGCTGTGGGTGGTGGGGAAATATCTGCTGAGGGACACGGCCCTGCCACTGCGCACCAGGCCGGCCGCGGCGCGACGCTTTTGAGGCGTGATGAGGTTCACCGCCCCAAGCTCGTCATCGTTGCCCCACCGGCCCCAGTTGCGCCGGTCTTTCAGGTATGATTCCACCTCCGCTTGCGTTGGCAACCTTCTCTCCACCATGTTACCCTCCTTTTGAAATGCAACTGACTGGAACCTGGCTGGAATCCAAGATACGAGGCCCCCAGTGGGAGTGGCCGCCACAGGACGCGCCATACACAGGCCGTCCTTGATGCCCTTATTCTATGCCCCTCGGGGCCGTTGTCAAGGTCTTGCCGGTGAGGTATAGTTGATAGGACACTGCCATAGAATAGGGAGGCAACCTATTCCCTATCACCCCATATTATCTCATTGAGGAGGAGCGAGTCATGAGCATGGAGGACATACAAAAGAGGCTGGGGGTGCTGGAAGACATTGATTCGATAAAGAAACTCAAGGCCCGCTATTGCGCCTACTGCGATGACAATTACAACCTGGACGGCCTCGCGAGTCTGTTCACGGAGGACGCGGTCTGGGACGGCGGGCCGTTCCGCGGCAGGCACGAGGGAAGGGAGGCGATCCGCGAATTCTTTACCGACGCCCCCCAGAGGCTTCCCTTCGCCGTCCACATGGTGCTAAACCCCGTCATCGAGGTGGACGGGGATACGGCGAAGGGAATGTGGTACCTCTTCCAGTCCTGCACCTACGCCGAGGGGAACAAGGCGGTCTGGGGCTCGGCCCGGTACGATGAGGAGTACGTCAAGGTCAACGGTGAGTGGAAGTTCAAGAACCTGAAGCTCACCTCCTTCTTCTGGACCCCCTTCGACGAGGGATGGGTGAAGAACAACAACGCATAGGGGGCCGTATAACCGGGGGATGAGTCCCCCGCCTGTAGTCCGGCGGTCAATGTCCATGCCGGTGAAAACAGCATACTTATCAATCAAAGGAGGGGAGCCATGAGCATGGAGGACATAGAAAAAAGGCTCAATGCACTGGAGGGCGTCGAGGCGATAAAGAGGCTCAAGGCGCGCTATTCCGCCTACTGCGACGACAACTACAACCCGGACAAGCTTGCCACCCTCTTCGCCGAGGACGCGGTCTGGGACGGCGGGGACTTCGGCAAGCACGAGGGAAGAGAGGCAATCCGCCAGTTCTTCAGCGGCGCCCCCGAGGCGCTTCCCTTTGCCGTCCACATGGTGATGAACCCCATCATCGAGGTGGACGGGGATAGAGCGAAGGGGACGTGGTACTTCCTCGGCGCTTTCACCCTTGCCAAAGGGGACCGCGCCGCGTGGGGTTCGGCCCGGTACGAGGACGAGTACGTCAAGGTCAACGGGGAGTGGCTGTACCAGAACCTCAGCGTAAGCTTCTTCTTCTGGACCCCCTTCGACGAGGGATGGGCAAAGACCAGGTTCGTTGACGTCATATAGCGCCGTATAGTGAGAGAGCGGTACGGCTTCGCCCCCGGAGCCGTGACACGGCCTCGAAGGAGGGAATATATGAGCTTGGAGAGCATAGAGAAGAGACTCAGGACCCTGGAGGACATCGAGGAGATAAAGAAGCTCAAGGCCCGCTATTCCGTCTACTGCGATGAGGACTACGACCCGGACGGCCTCGCCAGCCTGTTCGCCGAAGACGGGGTCTGGGATGGCGGAGCGCGGGGCAGGGCCGATGGCAGGGAGCAGGTCCGCGCCCTCTTCTCCGGGATGGCCAAGGTAATTCCCTTTGCCGTCCACATGGTGATGAACCCCGTCATCGAGGTGGACGGAGATACGGCGAAGGGGACGTGGTATTTCCTCGGGGCGCTCACCGTTGCCGATGGCAACCAGGCCCTCTGGACCTCCCTCTGGTATGATGAGGAGTACGTCCGGGTTGACGGAGAGTGGAAGTTCAAGAGACTGAAGGTGAACCCTTTCTTCTCGACCCCCTTCGACGAGGGATGGGCGAAGACCAGGTTCGCGTAGGAACTGCCTACGGTCAACCCGGAGCTGCGGGCAGGGTCTTTCAGTTTTCAGAAAAATCCCCTCTCCCCTGCGCGGGAGAGGGTTAGGGTGAGGGGGCGTTCCGGCTGGTCACGCCCGCGAAAAATAGCCTTGACCATGAGATTGAACACGAGGAGGTGATGTGTGGCCCGATACGTACTGATCGAGTCCAGGGACCCCTTCGAGTACGGGGACGCCAACTATATGTATGACCTGGCGGGCGACCTTGCCGGCAAGGGCAACCAGGTGGACCTGTTCCTGGTCCAGAACGGAGTTTTAACCACCCGTCGCGGCGTGAAGAATAACCCCCTGGCGGGTCTCAAGCAAAGGGGCGCTCCGGTCAACGTGGCAGCAGACGACTTCTCCCTGAGAGAGCGGGGTATCTCCCCATCGGATGTCCTGGAGGGCGTCCAGATCTCCAATATAGATAATCTGGTTGACCAGCTGGTGCAGGACGACGCCAAAATCGTCTGGCATTAGGTCCTGAGTGAAGGAGGAACTATGGCAACTCTGACTATCGCACTGATGGACCCACCCTATGAGTCAGCGACCACCACAACGGCCCTGCGTATCATTGACGCCGCCGTGCGCAAGGGACACAAGGTAAACGTCTTTGCCTATGAAGGCGCGGTGAATCTCACGATGGCCGACCAGAAGCCCCACCCCAACCCGGTGCACGGTACGACCGTGGAGGAGGAGCAGCACCCCACCACCGCCAACTTCATCGCGGCCCTGCTGAAGACGGAGTTGGTGGACTGGATTAACTGCGGCCTGTGCGTGGACGAGCGCGGCTCCGGCAACTGGGTCGAGGGCGCGCGCCGTGGCGCTCCCTCCCACTTCCTGGAGTGGTCCACCCAGAGCAACAACACCCTGGTCATGGGCACGAAATAGGAGGGGCTATGGCAAAGATACTTTCCATCGCCGAGCGGGCCTATCACGGCACCATCGAGGAGCAGGACGACACCATCCTCTGGATGACCCACATACTCAAAAACGCCGGCGCCGACATCTCCCTGCTCCTCCGGGGCAACGCGGTGAACTACGCCGTCACGGGACAGGACGCCAGCGGCCTCAGCTTCGGCGGTGTGAACATGGAGGTGGGGCCGAACCTGGACAGGGACCTGGCGGAGGTCATCAAGGCCGGGATTCCCACCTACGTGGTCCGGGAGGACCTGGAGGACAGGGGCATCGGCCAGCAGCAGATCGCCCAGGGCGTCAACCTCGTGGGCCGTGGCGACGTGGCGGGCCTCTTCGATTCCCACGACGCCATCTGGCACTGGTAGGGATAGCAGCCCCTCAACATAATTCGCGCCGAGGGACTCTTCCGGGGCCACGTTCAACTTCACCTCGGGGGAATTTCCAATGCGAATGTTCCTAATTGCCATGTGCTTGCTAGCAATGGGCTTAACCGCGTGCGATACCGCTTCGGCCCCAATCTCAGAATCGGGCGATAGCACAAGCCAGGTACAGCTGGAGGAATCCGACCCTGCGTTGCTATTGTCCGAAGATTCTGCGATTTCGATTGTTCAAGCTTTCCTTCAAGAGTGCGTATTAAGCTGGAGCGTTGAACATGCGCCTCCCGCGTCCGAGAACGACGCAGAAGGGGGTACACGCACAAACAACGGACGGTGGGACCGCGAGGCGTGGTTGGCAGAGCTAGAGTTAGGGCCCAAAATGAAGAGAGGCGCTCCTTTGCCGTCTGAGCAGGAGCAGACGTGGTGGATGAATCTGGCAACCGGGACGGCGCGAGATGTTATATGGTCAGCACAATATCATGGTGTTACCGAAATACCTTACAGTTTCGACCGGCTAAGCAGAGATTCGATAATTTCTGAGACCTGGATTGTTGTCGGTCCAGGATTCAGCAGAGCTGGAACTGAATTGGAAGTCGTTCCCGGAAGATGGAAAGTATACGCTGGGCATCGGCTTGCTTATGCTTTGGACGCTCCGGCCCGACTAGCCATCGAAGAGTATAAGAAGCCTCTGGACCCTTACTTCGACCCTGATTGTAGCGGTTACAGAGCGCAGTAATATCCCAAGTTCTCCCACCCCAGTGGCACGAGTGAAAGGCGGTAAACCCTATGGAAATCACCGGTGATCAGATTGTTGAAGTCTAGTAGCGAGTCCCGAAATAGGAGAGCCTAGATGAACCACTCCGAGTGTACCAAGTTGTTGAATGCCGGCAGGGCGATGCTGGAGCACAGCGGCCTTGTTGAATGGAACGGCGAGGCTTTCGTAGCAACACACCCCGGCAACGACGATTCATGTTTTGAAAAGTACGCTCGATGCACCTTCGATCCTGACTACGGCCGATACATTTGCTGGGTACTTTTCTCAGTCGGTGCGGAGAACCTGGCGAAGGCGGCCTGTGTGTGCAACCAAGTTGTAAGCAAAAGAGTCAGTTCCCTTGGCTACCCAAAGTACGAGGACGGAATGCCCGTCATGGATTGGGTCGAAAACGTTCTGAACGAATCAATGAGTGCCAGTGACCTTCCCGCAGAGAAATATGACTATCGCACCCTGGACCAATACTGGAAGTCAACCAATTCACGCACGGCTTATCTCGAGTGCCTCTGCGACAAGCACGGTCATGTCGGTCCCGATGATCGTAAACTGCTGATTGCAAGCTACAAGTACCTAACGCAAGCAATAAGGAACCGAGATGCTCATACCTATGTGCCGGAGCAGCGGCAAAAAACTACCCGGCAGTTCAACCGATATTTGTTCCATCATTTAACGTCCTATTGCGCACGATGGAGAAGAACGGCCATCCAGGACTTAGTAATTATCTCAAAATAGTGAGGCTCCATTGACGACGGTACCAGATAAGGGCACATGCCAGTTGGAGCAGACCGAGGTAATTGGATGGCTTCTTGTCATAGCGCACCAGTATCCCCCGTCATTTGGACAGCCAGCCCAGGGTGCGTTCCACCACCCACCGCCGGGCCGGGTGGGTTTTCTCGCCCGATTGGTCCAATTTCTCTTCGCCAATACGCCGGATATGAGGCTGGTATCCGGCGTCGGCGACGGTCACGTGGCCGGTGGGATTGTCATACCCCTTGTCCAGGCACAGGTTTTGGACCCCTTCCGGCCGGTCCACCACTATGCTCTCCAGCGTCGGCCTAAGGAGTTTCGTATCGTGGACATTAGCTCCGGCCACCACCACGCTCAGTGGCCCGCCCGCCCCGTCGACCAGGATGCTCTTCTTGCTCCCAGCCTTGCCCCGGTCCGTGGGATTGCGTCCAATAGCCCCCCCCCCAAACGCGCCTTCCCCATCGAGCAATCGGCCGACTGCCATTCCCAATCTACGCTGTCCAACTCCCGGCATTCTTCTATCAGGGCAGCCCAGATGCCATCCAGTACCCCACGCTCTACCCAACGCTGGAAGGTCCGGTGGATGGTGCTGTCATCCCCCAGTTCCTTGGGCAAGTGGTTCCATTGGCAGGAACTGCGCATACGGAAGATGACCCCTTCCAGCATCTTGCGCTGGTCCACCCTTTTGCGCCCCTTCGCCTTGGGCGGGTCCAACTCCAAAATCACGAGTTCGATTCGCTCCCACAGGCCATCGGATATTTCCCATATCGTTGGCAGAGTCTCGCTCTTTCCCATCATCCACCACCACATGCGTTTCCCCTATCTTAACCGAACCCCCTACGTTTTCTCCCTTTCAGACCAATCTTGTTTTGAGATAGTTTCTAAGCTGGACTTTGTACAAAACATAGAAGAGAACAGGGTAAGCTGACAAGACCAACCCACTACGAAAGGTCACCTGTTGAGAATTCATGCAGTCCGAAGAGGAGCATTTCCGGAGATATGCACATATTACGGAATGCCATATAATCCGTATGGCACCAGGGAAGCATACTCTCATTCCTATTCAAATCAGTATCTTGATATGCAGAGACAAGTGCTTCTGGGAGAAGCGGTCTGGGATGGTTATATGCACGGCGTCGGGAATAGTTGGGGTGTGTTCACCAAAGATGAAATAATTGAGCAGTTAGAGGAATTCTCAATAGAACACGGTCTTTCTATTGAAGATCTGACTGAGGCGAGGGATTGGGTGGAATCCCTGCCTTGGAGTGATGATTCCATAGACCTACATTTCGCTTGGTAGAATCCCCCGGGAGGCGACCGCGCCATGATTCGCGAATATCTGGCTGCTGCCATGAAGCGCGCCCGCTACGAAATCCTCGAGGATGATGGTTCGTACTATGGCGAGATTCCCTGCTTCCAGGGAGTGTATTCCAATGCCCCTCAATTGGAAGAATGCCGCAATATGCTGGATGAAGTCCTGGAGGAATGGCTGCTACTGAGCCTCTCAATGGGCTTCTCTGTTCCTGTAGTGGACGGAATTGACCTGAAGATTAAGAAGGTTCAACAGAAAGCAGAGTAATGCCAGGGCAATCGCACTTAAACTTAATTCGTAATTTTAGACGGTGAAAATTGACTTACTACATGCACATATTACTCAGATTCGGGTCAATTATGACCCAGTTATAGATTAGATTCGGCGATAATGCGATTGCCCTGAGAGTAATGCCTGCCTTTGGAGCTATATCCAGAAGGGGGCTTATCGTTGCTATGAGGTGATCTGGTTTTGATGGTCCATATTCAGGAGGAAGACATCAATTTATGATTCGGGGTAATCAAGGAGCTTGGATTCCAAATCCGCACTCCGGCACCATTGACAGGGGCCTACTAGCCAGAGTGCTGCGTCAAGCAGGTGTTAGCCGCACTGAGTGGGAACAACTATGATTGAGGGTTAAATCTAATGCGCATCCTGCACTTCGCCGACCTCCACATAGGAGTCGAGAACTACGGGAGGACCGACCCTCAGACGGGACTCTCCACCCGGCTGCTGGACTTCCTGTCCGCCCTGGATGAGGTGGTGGAGTACGCGCTGAGCCGGGACGTGGACCTGGTGCTCCTGGCCGGGGACGCTTACAAGGGCCGCGACCCCTCCCAGACCCACCAGAGGGAGCTAGCCAGCCGCCTGACGCGGCTGTCCTCGGCGGGCATCCCGGTGTTCCTGCTGGTGGGGAACCACGACCTGCCCCACGCCGTGGGCAAGGCCACCGCCGTGGAGATTTTCCATACCCTCCACGTGCCCAATCTCCACATAGGGGACAAGCTCCAGACCTACACCGTCCCCACCCGGAAGGGGGGGCCTCTCCAGATTGTGGCCCTGCCCTGGCCCCGTCGCAGCGGGCTGCTCAGCCGGGAGGAGTCCAGGGGTCTGACCATCGCCCAGGTGAGGGAGGAGATAGAGGGCCGGTTCGTAAAATCCATCGAAAGGTTTGTCGCTGAGCTTGATCCCTCTTTGCCCGCCATCTTGGCGGGCCATGTGACCATCAGCACCGCGACCACCGGCACGGAGCAGTCTATGATGCTGGGCCAGGACCACGTGCTTTTCCCCAGCGCCGTCCACAAGCCGGAGCTGGACTACGTGGCCCTGGGCCATATTCACAAGCACCAGGTACTCCGAGAGGACCCTATGGTGGTCTACGCCGGGAGTCTCCAGAGGGTGGACTTCAGCGAAGAGGGCGACGTCAAGGGCTTCTGTGTTGTGGACCTGGACCTCTCGGCGCCCCCGGGCCGGCGACTGCAAGACTTCAGCTTCCAGCCGGTGAATGCGCGGCCATTTCTCACCATCGAGGCGAAGGTGACGCCGGGCGACAGCGACGACCCGACGCGCGCCGTGATGCGGGACATCATGCGCCGCAATATCGCCGGCTCCATCGTGCGGCTGAAAGTCTCCTTGCCCGCCGGTCTGGATGCACACATACGTGACGGGGAAATCCAGGAGGCGCTGAGGGTCGCCCATCACGTTGCGGCCATCACCAGGGAGGTGGAAGGGGAGAGGAGGACCAGGATACCGTCGGACGTGGCTGAGGGCCTGACCCCTCTGGCTGCCACCCGGCTTTACCTGGAGAGCCGGAAGGTCGAGCCGGAACGGCGAGAGAAGCTGCTTGGCTACGCGGAGGGACTGGTGCTCGCGGAGTCCTCCGACGAAGATTAGGATGATTGTCCGGGTGATTGGAAGATGTAAGTCGCCCGCCGAAGCCTCACGGGCTCCCAGGTCTCACTAGGACAGGTTCGCTATGATAGCCTCGGCCCCCTTCACGATGCCCCGTACGATTTCTGCCGCCTCGGATATTTCCGATACCAATCCCACACCTGCGCCGCAGTAGGCTATGCTGTTGGGGTCGCCCTCCAGCAACGCCGCTCGGACCTGGGCTGGCCCCAACTCAGACTCCCAGTGGCCCATCGTATCGGCTTCGGCGGGAGGGACGCTGTCCTTTAGCCTCCGGGCCATATCGCTCCGCAGAACGCGCGTCGGTCTGTGATACCTCCCGGCAATCAGCGTGCCCGTGTCTATCGCTCCCAGCAGCGCTTCCTTGTACCTGGGATGGGCGATGCACTCATGGGTGGCGACGAACCGGGTCCCCATCTGCACCCCCTGTGCCCCCAGGGACAGGGCGGCAACGTAGCCCCGGGCGTCCATGATGCCCCCGGAGGCGATGACGGGAATGGACACGGCGTCAACGACCTGGGGCACCAGCACGAGGTTGGGGCTTTCGTCCGGGCCTCTGATACCGCCTCCCTCGTAACCTTCAGCGATAATCATGTCCACTCCCTGGGCCTCCGCGCCCCTGGCGTGCCTCACGGTAGATACCTGATGGAGCACCGTCACGTCGTTGTTCTTGAGGATTCCCGTGTAAAGGGCGGGGCTGCCGCCATAGGTCACCGCTATCCTCATACCCTCTTCCAGGGCTGCATCAATAAGCTGGGGGGCCAGGGGATTGGCCAGGTAGAAGCTCACGCCGACGGGGTTGCCGGTCAGCCTGCGGACCTTTCGCATGTTCTCGCGAAGGTTGTCTTCCATATCTTCGTCAGCGTCCATGCCTGCCGACGGGTGCAATATGCCCATGCCCCCTGCGTCCGATATGGCGGACACCAGCTCGGGGTTGGAGACCCAGGGCATCCCTGCCTGTAGGATTGGGTAGTCTATGGCCAGAATCTGGCACACTCTTGTATCCCTCATGGGGTCTCCTCCAGCAAGGCTTGTAAGGGAGTCGCACAGATTCTAGGGTCATTTTCCCCGGCTGTCAACCGCCTGATGCCACTGCACCAGGACGATTGCAAAGTCAAAATAGCTGGCCGGACAATCGAGCGATAGTCTGATCCGGGCTAAAAGCGCAACTCTTGGCGCGTAAGGGCATGGACATCTTGGCTGGAAACCACCCTTCCAGGCGCAGGGCGTTCAAACTGGCATTCACCAGAGTGGCAAAGACCTCTCCCAGCCCCGGACGGCGCAGCGTGTGCCGATCTTCATCCCAGCTACGGTCTTTCACATGGTGCAGGCTATTCTCAACGCTCCAGTGGTTTCGGAACAGCCGGAGCAGTCCGTCTGGGGTGCATCCTCTGGAAGGTAGACTGGTCAGCAGATACCACCGCTCCTTGGATACTTCACCAGTGGCTATCTCTACGCTCACTTTTTCCACCATTGCCCCCTGCTGTGCCCCAGGAAACCCCAGTTCCTCCCGGATGTAGTCGGCTAGTACAGTGCTGGCCCAAAGCCTCCGGGTCTCGATTTTGCCCCCCCTTTGTCCACAGTCTGCGCTTGCGGTTCCCCCAGTTGGTCCTCTGAAAACCCGTCCGCCAGGGCGGCCAGGACCGTAGGCCGGTTCCCTTTGACCCGCACCAGGTAGTCCCGTCCATAGCTCACGATGGCCTGGCAAAGGTCCCGCTCTGCATACAGGGCGTCCATAGTGAGCAGTTGCAAGCTGGGATAATGCTCAAACAACTGGGCCAGTTGGGTCCGCAACACTGCCGGTTCGTACCGCTTCTCCGTCATCGGCCACTGGGCCAGGCACAGCTTCAAGTCATGGGCCAGGACGTTTACCATCCCCAGAGGATTCCCGGCGGCATCTTCGGACTGTCTAGCCCACTTCCCATCCACTGCGGCATTCATCGGTTGGTCTGGCGCTACCCTCTCCATCCAGCCAATCAAGGCTCCTTGTAGTTGCCCAAAAGAGACCCCGGCCAAGGTGCGGGAAATCGTGGTAGCGTGGGGAGGCCGGTCCTGAACAAAGCCCAAGGGTTCCTTCAATCTGGGCCAGTGTTTTTCTCCGAACAAAGCTATATGGGCCATCGTTGTTTGACCGCTCACCAGTCCCAACAGGCTCAAGCGCAAAATCGCCTGAAAGGGATGTCTGATTCCCCGGGCTTTTCTAGGGTCTGGTATCTCTGCCAAGCATCCGAAAAGAGACTCCACCGCCGTTCCCATAGTCTCTCATCACCCCCTTTTCATTTCCTCTCTCCTCTTTCTATCCCTTTTACGCCCACTTTGCAATCGTCCTGGCCACTGCACCAGGGCCTTTTAATTATCATTCCGAACGCAGCGCAGCGAAGTGAGGAATCTAAGGTGCAGGCTTATTCGAGAGCATGGATTTTTAGATTCCTCGCTACGCTCGGAATGACAGAGGTGAAGGTCTGTATTCACCTCTGCCTGGCAGGCAGGTAGCGTCGAGAATTGAAAGACCCTCGCCACCGCACACGGGGACGGTCCGGCCTGACGTTGAGGAATGCCCGGCGGGGTGATTCCTGGCTACGGCTTGGATTTGGCAGGAGCGGGAGGATTCGAACCCCCGACCACCGGTTTTGGAGACCGGCGCTCTACCAAACTGAGCTACGCTCCTGAGTGGTTGGTACCCCTGGAGGGACTCGAACCCCCGACGCGCGACTTAGGACGCCGCCGCTCTATCCTGACTGAGCTACAGGGGCAAGTGGTGGAGATAGGGGGGCTCGAACCCCCAACCTCGGCATTGCGAACGCCGCGCTCTCCCAATTGAGCTATATCCCCACGCATCTTCCCGTTTGCGAAGATGGTCCCAGTCCTGATCTTCTCCAAAAATCGTATATCAACCCGTCGCCCGTGTCAAGCCAGGCCCCGGAGCTTTTTAACCCTTCAGTCCCTTTGACTCAAGAGATTACCCACGCGCTCTTTGAACAGGTCCTCTATGATGGGTATCTTCTCCACGTCGGTCAGCCCGCTATGTATGGGCGTTATGGAGATCTGGTTGTGCCGCAGCGCCCATATATCGGTGTTTTCGTCCTGGGGCTGGTGGATGGGCTTATTGCGGGCGACCCAATAGTATTCACGTCTACCGTCGGTCCCGCTAGTCACCGATTCCCCGTAGCTCCTGCCGCCCAGGTGTGTTATCCTCACACCCTCTATCTTCTCCAAGGGTTCGTTGGGTATGTTTACGTTAATCAAAGCGGGGGGCAGGGTGGCCCCTTCGAGCAGCCTGCCGGCCAGAATCTTGAGAAAGGCGGCGGCTACTTCGTAGCGCACATCTTTTATAGCGCCTACGGAGATGGCTACAGAGGGGTAGCCCCTGAAGTAGCCCTGGAAAGCCGCCCCCACCGTGCCGGATATTAGCACGTCCTGTCCCAGGTTTGATCCCTGATTTATGCCTGAGACCACCAGGTCTACCGGGCCGACCAGACGCTCAAGGGCTAGAACGCAGCTATCTCCCGGGGTGCCTTCCACCGAATACGAGGTGATGCCATTCACGCCGCCGCTTACCTGGGGAGAGACCTTGCTGGCGCGTATGGGGACGTGCAGGGTTAGAGAGGTGCCAACACCACTCTGCTCACGGTCGGGCGCCACTACAAAGATTTCCCCGGCCTCCTTCAAGGCCTCCACGGCGGCCCACAGACCCGGGGAGCTAATGCCATCATCGTTTGTGACGAGTATCTTCAAGCTAATATCTCCATATGAAATAAGGACTAACAACCGCCAGGGTTGCCCTCACATGGGGAAGGTCAGGTATCTCTCCCCGGTGTCGGCAAGCACGGTGACCACCGTCTTGCCCTCACCCAGGCGCTGGGCCGTTGCCAGGGAAGCGACCACGTTGGCCCCCGAGGATATGCCCACCAACAGTCCCTCCTCTCTGGCCAGGCGCAGGGACATCTGGGCAGCTTCCTCGTCGGTGACGGGTATAATTTCATCTATGATCCCTCGGTCCAGCAGAGGCGGCACGAAGTCCGCCCCTATTCCCGGTATGGCATGGGACCCGGGCCTGCTTCGGGCAAGGACTTGAGAGGTGGCAGGCTCCACAGCCACGATCATCACAGAGGGGTTTTCCTCTTTTAGCCTTTCACCCACCCCGATGAGCGTCCCTCCGGTGCCCACGCCGGCCACGAAGGCGTCTACCTTCCCCCTGGTGTCCTCGATTATCTCTCTTCCGGTGGTCTCGCGGTGCACCCGGACGACGGATGGATTGCTGAAAACATCCAGGACTACACACTGCGCGCTTGATCTCGCCATAGCTTCCGCCCCTTTATACGCGCCTTCCATACTCAGGTGCGCCGGGGTCAATCGTATATCCACCCCGTAGCGGGCGAGGAGTCTCCGTCGTTCGGGCGGCGCGTTTTCCGGCATGAAGATGACCAGGCTATATCCCCTGGCGGCGGCGACCATGGCGAGGGCTATGCCGCTATTGCCGCTGGTCGCCTCCACAATCGTGTACCCGGGCCGGAGCGTGCCCTGCGTCTCCGCCTCCACCACCATAGCCAGGGCTATGCGGTCCTTGATACTGCCGCCAGGGTTGAAGCTTTCCACCTTCCCCAAGACCTGCGCGTACCCGTCTTCCACGACTTTTCGCAATCTGACCAGAGGAGTGTTGCCCACCAGGTCCAGTACGCTCCCTGCCACCCCCTCCATAGACACCCTCCTCGCCACAGCTAGGAAAGCCATTTTGGCACAGAGCGGGATGAGCGTCAAGGCGATAATAATTCCGGAGGCGGCCTACAGCGGAATCTGATCAGGTGAATAGCAAGGGTGTTGCCGGAGGCCGGGCAGTGGAGGCAAGGTTAGCGATAGAGTGGGGCTGCGATATGGGTTACGGGGTGATGGGCTAGCCGACCTCCAGCCCTTTGATGGCCTGTAGGAGCCGGGCCATCTCTATGGCTCCGACGGCGGCGTTGTAGCCCAGGTTCCCCGACTTCCCGCCCGCGCGGTTGATGGCCTGGTCCATGTTCTCGGTGGTGAGGACTCCGAAGGAGACCGGCACACCGGTATCCAGGGCCGCCCTGCCGATGCCGCCGGACGCGTGGCCGGCTACCATGTCGTAGTGAGTCGTCTCCCCACGGATGACGGCCCCCAGGCATACGATAGAATCGTGCTGGCGGGTCTGGGCCAGGGCCTTGGCCGCGATGGGCAACTCGAAGGAGCCCGGCACCCAGACCACGAGGGTATCCTCTTCTCTGACGCCGTGGGATGCGAGGGCATCCTGTGCGCCCTCCAGAAGTTTCTGAGTGACGAACTGGTTGAAACGGGCTACTACAATGGCTATGTGAAGCCCTTGCCCTTGAAGGTCCCCCTTGAGCTCTCTCGCCAAGATTGGTCCCTACCTTTCGACCCCGTGCCATCCAATTGTCACCCCGAGCAGAGCGAGGGGTCTAAAGTCCTAGTTGACCGCTGTGTTTTTCTGGCCGGTACGCCTTGATTCCGGTTCCTGTTAGGCGCCATTTCAGATTCCTCGCTGCGCTCGGAATGACGTGTGGGGAGCGTTTTGGAATGACACGCGGCGAGGGCGCGTGCTAGCCCAGCGTCGAGAATTGAATGGCCCTGCCTTTCGACCCCGTACCCCTTGACCATTTCCTACTCTGGGCGTCGAGCTTGGAGCAAGCCGTTGCTCCGATGGTCCAGCGTTCCAGCAAGGGGAATCCTATGAGGTCTCCTTTATCCCTGCCTCCAGCACTCTCTCGACAAACTGCGCCTCGGGGACAGCCCCCACGAACTGCACTTGCGGCGGCACCCCTGCGAGTTGGGACTCGGCGCCCATTACCGTCTTGGGGACGCCCCGGACGGCGTACGCCTGAGCAAGGGCGGGGAACTCTTCCACCTCGACCACGTCCGCGGTGATCAGAGAGTTCTCCATGGCTATGGCGTGGGCCAGCCTGGCCACACTGGGGCAGTACCCTCAAGAGGGTGTGACAAACACCTGGATATGCACCTGTTGGTTCACCTTGCGCAACTTCTTCCGCGTATCCATAGTGAGGGGGCTTACGCCCCGGGACAGGGTCTTGATGTTCTCTATGATGATGGGAAACTCGTACCCCATTGGTATGCCGTAAAACTTCAACCGGCCGTTGTCGTCATCGCCCATGACAATGGCGGGTATGCGCTCTACGCCGTACTTCTCCGTCTCTTCGGGCTGGCTATAGAAGTCGTAGACCTCCAGGTGAAGCTTGGGCGAAAGGGCGGTGAGCTCTTCCATAAGCTGCTGGGTCTCGGGGCAGTGCTTGCATTCCCTGCCCGGAATGGATAGGAGGGAGGAGCCTTGGGTGAAAAGCCTTATGGTTACATCCTTCTTCAGGTCCTTGCGGAACTCCCTCTTCAGGATGTCCCTGTCAGCGTCGGCTATGATGGGCATTATACCTCCTCGTGAACCGTATCGTCGCGAGATGTAGTTGAGGACAGTTTACAATGGATCGTCCCTCTTATCTACCCCCTGCAGGGACTCCGGCTCCTCTCGGAGGGCGCGCTGGATATGAAAGAGGCGCTGGAGCAGGGTAAAAAGGGATACCGCCGCTATAATTATCAAGATTATCTCCAGGGAGCGCAGCCCGAGGATGAGGCCCAGGGAGAGCAGCGCCACCCGTTCGGGGCGGGTCATCAGGCCGGTCCGGGTGTTGATGCCCAGGCCCTCGCCCCTAGCCCGGAGGTAGCTGACCATCTGGGAGGTTATCAGCGCCAGGATGATGACCACTATGAAGAAGAGCAGCCTTCCATCGCCCAGGTCGGCGCGCAGGCCGTAGACAGCCATGCCCAGGAAAAGGGCGGCCTCGCCCAGCCGGTCCATCACCGAGTCCAGGAGTGCCCCGAATCTGGTCGTCTTGCCCGTGAGACGGGCCAGCGCGCCATCCATCAGGTCGAGTACGCTGCCAACCAGGAACACCGCGCCGCCCGCCAGGAGGAAGCCGGAGCCTACCAGGGCGGCGGCAGCCACGGAGACGGAAAAGCCCAGTATGGTTACGATGTTGGGGGTAAAGCCAAGCGCGTTGAGCGCCCTGGCCCCGGGCACCTCAACGTAGCGCAGGACGGCAGCCCTAAACTGCTCTCTGCCCGGAAATCCCATCGGCTACTTCTCGGCTATTTCTCCGGTTATTTCTGATGAGGTCCAGGTAATAGTCCATAACCTCCTGCGCCACCCTCTCCCAGCTATACCGCTCCACAGTCTGGCGTCCCATCTCGCCCATCCGTGAGCGCAGGCCCGGGTCTTGTATCAGCACGGCCAGGGCTTCGGCCAGGGATGCGCTGTCCCTGGGAGGGACCATCAGTCCCTGCTCGCCATGATTCAGCACGGCGGAGTAGCCCTCGATGGCGGAGGCTACTATAGGCCTTCCCGATGCCATAGCCTCCAGGAGGACTATGCCGAAGCTCTCCCTTCCGGTAGCGGGAGCGCAGCATATATGGGCGCTCTTGTAATATCGGGGCAGCTCCGCATA
Source organism: Dehalococcoidia bacterium (assembly GCA_965197405.1). Taxonomy (GTDB): domain Bacteria; phylum Chloroflexota; class Dehalococcoidia; order Lucifugimonadales; family JAGWBF01. Next base: position 1,899,822 of record OZ240206.1, read on the forward strand.
GGGCACGTTGCCCAGGAAGACCACATCTTTGAGGTTCCGCTCGCTGATGGTGCGGTGGCAGTCCTTGTCCAGGTTGCCCGGCCCCACCACCACCAACCGGATGTCCGGGAAGTCCCACTTGAGCCTGCCGTAGGCCTCCAGGAGGTACCGGAGGCCCTTCCGCTTCTCCATCCGGCCAACGAAGAGGATGTTCAGCTTGCCGTCGTTTAGCTCCGGTATGGGCAGCCTCTCGGATGAGAAGTAGGCGACGTCTATACCGTTGGGGATGATGCGGTACTCTCCCCGGAAGAACCGGCTCACGTATTTGTGGGCTGCGGGCGATACTGCGATGCGGCCATCCAGCCTCTTGAACCAGTGTTTGAGGACGGGGTGGGACCACCCGTAGTTCCTGAACCGGCCATGAGAAGCATGGAAGGTCCCCACGTTCAGGGCGTTGGAAGGCTGGAGGGCAAAGAGGGAAAGGACGGGCATCAGCGGTTCGTGGAGGTGGACCACGTCGAAGCGCTCCCTGGCCAGCAGGTCTCTTATCTTGCTATGGAGCCATATGGACAGCGTGAGCCTGGCCGTGGAGCCGGCTGCGGGTATGGGTACGGACCTTCCGAGGGGCACGAAGTTGCTGTCCTCCGGCATTCTCGCTGCCGGAGAGTGGGGGGCGAGAATCTTCACCTGATGGCCCATGAGGGTGAACTGGTGGGCAAGCTGGGAGATGTGTACGGTCACCCCGCCCGGCCATGTGAAGTCATAGGGTGAGACCAGCGCTATTTTCATAGGCGGCAACTCTGACTATCTTAGAGGGTGTTTAATAAGTCCTCGCAACCGGTCACCTGTCACCCCCTGTTCAAGCCAGGGGCAGGCTCTGAGCGAAGCGAAGGGTCTAAAATCCTTGCTTTCTTGGACGTGCTGTTGCCCAAGCATTTTAGATTCCTCACTCCGTTCGGAATGACAGGGATGGGCTGCAATTGCTTCGGAACATCCTCTTAGGCTTCCCTGCCCTCGATGAAGGCATCCACCATCTGCCGTGCCGCATCGTCAGTGTACTGCACAGGGGGCGATTTCATAAAGTAGGCAGAGGGGCCCACGATGGCGCCGCTCATCTCCCTATCCATAGCCAGCTTGCAGCACCGGATGGCGTCCACCACCACCCCTGCCGAGTTGGGGCTGTCCCATACCTCCAGCTTCAGCTCGAGGTTGATGGGCGCTCCCCCAAAGAGCTTCCCTTCCATCCTTATGTAGCACCACTTCCGGTCATCCAGCCAGGGAACGTAGTCGCTGGGGCCTACGTGTACATCTTCGTCTTCGATACGGTGGTCCAGCTGGGAGGTGACGGAGTTGGTCTTCGATATTTTCTTGGACACCAACCTCTCCCTCTCCAGCATGTTCAGAAAGTCTGTGTTGCCTCCAAAGTTCAGCTGGTAAGTGCGGTCCACCTCCACGCCCCGGTCCTCGAACAGGCGGGTAAGGACGCGGTGGGTGATGGTGGCTCCCACCTGGGACTTTATATCGTCGCCGATTATGGGCAGACCCCTGTCCTTGAAACGCTTCTGCCAGTAAGCCTCCCTGGCGATGAACACGGGGATGCAGTTCACCAGGGCGCACCCTGCGGAGAGGACCTGCTCCACGTACCACTTGGTAGCCATTTCACTGCCTACGGGGAGGTAGTTCACCACCACGTCACATTGCCGCTCCTTCAATATGCCTACGATGTCGGAGGTAGAGCCGGGGGTCTTCTGGACCAGGTCGGAGACGTATTTGCCGATGCCGTCATGGGTCATACCCCGGTCCACGGGCAGGCCGAGGTGGGGTACGTCTGCAAACTTGATGGTGTTGTTGGGGGGGGCGAAGATGGCCTCTGAGAGGTCCTTCCCTACTTTGTTAACGTCTATGTCGAAGGCGGCCACGAACTCTATGTCTCCGATGCCATAACCCCCAACATTGGGATGCATGATCCCCGGTATATCCTCATCTCCGGAAACGTGCTGGTACTTATGCACTCCCTGGACCAGCGAGGAGGCACAGTTTCCAACCCCAATGACGGCGGTCCTTATCTTGCCCACGCCCTGTCTCCTTTCTCTACCCTTGCCCGGTCTATCCCCGCCTGCCTGAAGCAGGCAGACGTGTCTGGACGAAACCCGCTTGACTGTAGAAGCGGCTGAATTGTAGCAGTTTTAGAGGGTCAAGGCAAGGGATTTGGGCAGGCGGCGGTAATCAAATCACGAAACTTTTTCATTGGCCCAATAGAGACGAAAGGATACAAAGGGTATAATATAGTGGTATATGTTACGTGTAATGTAAACGCTGACCGGCGACCATCTCCTGAACCGGCCCACAGACTCCGCCTATGTCGCACATATTAAGAGAGCTCCTGGAAGCTGTTGTACTGGCCCTCCTGGTGTTCTTCGTCATCAGGATAAGCATCCAGAACTTCCGTGTTGAAGGCTACAGCATGAGGCCCACCCTGGACGGGGGCGAGTATCTCGTGGTAAACAAGCTGTCCTACTTCCGGATAGACATGAGACGCCTCGCCAGGCTTGTGCCTTTCTGGGAGGTGGACACCCAGGAGGAGAACTACCTGCCCTTCTCTCATCCGCCCGAACGCGGCGACGTAATAGTTTTCCACGCTTCCACAAGGCCGCAGAGGGACTTTGTAAAAAGGGTTATCGGCCTTCCGGGTGAGAGGGTAAGGATAACCTCAGGCAAGGTTTACGTTAACGACAAGCAGGTGAAGGAGCCATACCTGGACTATATCAACCCTTCCGAGTCCATGGACTGCATCCCGAAACTGAAGCGTTTTAACTGTAGGCTCCAGGACGAGCAATACTTCGTGATGGGGGACAACCGGGATAACAGCAACGATTCACGAGACTGGGGGCCCGTACACCTGGAGGACATCGTGGGCAAAGTGTGGTTCATCTACTGGCCCCTGTCCGAGCTTCCGATACCCTTCTTCAAGAAAGTTGACGAGCAAGGGTAGCAGGGGTGGAGACCGGCGAAACCAAGAAACCCTGATTGACAATCAGCCCGTCCGGTGGTAGGCTCGTACCCGGATAGATACTTAGTATCAAGAAGGAACGATGCGAAAGGGCGGATACTCAAAGGCCGACCAGCTCATGCAGATAATAGAGGACCGGGGCCACCGCGATACCGCGCCCCGCCGCGCGCTGGTGCGGACTGTCGCGGCCAGGGACCGGCACTTCTCCGCCGAGGAGCTTCGCAGGGAGCTTCCCCAGGTGGGCCGCGCCACGGTATACCGCTCCCTCAACCTGCTGGTGGAAGCCGGCATCCTGTGCCGGGTCTTGCTGGAGGACGGCAGCCTCCACTACCAGCTGAGCCACCGGGGGCACCACCATCACCTGATATGCACCGAGTGCGGCCTGTCCGAGGACCTGCTGGGATGCGACATTGAGGGGATTCTGAAGGAGAAGGCCGCCCAGCACCATTTCCGGCCCGAGGGGCACCGGCTGGAGGTATATGGCCGGTGCCGCAAGTGCGTCTCCAACTCGCCCTCCACGGACTAGACGGCTCTAGTCTCTTTTTTTGACACGTACTGATACTATATCTCAGGAGGCTCAGCTAATGATACCAGGTATTAAAAAGGCAAGGCGCGTATACCCGGTCGCGGCAGCCATGAGGCCCCTGGCGGTTGTGCTGTTTTTGGCGGTGGCGTCCGGCTCCCTGGCGATGGCCTGCGGCAGCGACCCCACGCTATCTCCCACCCCGTCGCCCACGCCAATACCAAGGGTCCAGGTGGTCACCACCATCGCCATACTGGCGGACTTCGTCAGGAACGTGGGTGGAGACAAGGTGGACGTAAAGTCCATAGTGCCGCCCGGGACGGATATACACTCTTTCCAGTCCAGGCCGGGCGACAGCATCGCCATAAGCAACGCCAGGTTCATAGTGTCCAACGGCATGGGGCTGGACAGATTCCTCGACTCGCTGCTATCGAGCGCCAAGAGGTCCGACTCGGTCCACGTGGTAGCGTCGGAAGGGCTGGAAGCTGCTCCCATGAAGGTCATGGAGTTTGCGGCTGAAGACCACGAAACGGAGCACGGGGAGGAAGGGGAAGGCCACGCGGAGGCTGAAGACCGCGAGACGGGTCACGGGGAGGAAGGAGAAGGCCACGCGGAGGCTGAAGACCACGAAACGGAGCACGGGGAGGAAGGAGAAGGCCACGCGGAGGCTGAAGACCACGAAACGGAGCACGGGGAGGAAGGAGAAGGCCACGCGGAGGCTGAAGACCACGAAACGGAGCACGGGGAGGAAGGGGAAGGCCACGCGGAGGCTGAAGACCACGAAACGGAGCACGGGGAGGAAGAGGGAGGCCACGAGCATACGGAGGGAGACCCCCATCTATGGCAGGACCCATCCTACGCCATCCACTACGTGGAGCGCTTACGGGACGGCCTCATCGGGATAGACCCGGCCAATGGAGAGACGTACCGGGCCAACGCCGAGGCCTATATCGGGAAGCTGCGCGAGTTGGACCGGGAGATCGTCGAGACCCTCAGCGTCGTCCCACCCCAAAACCGGCACCTGGTAACCTTTCACGACGCCTTCGGTTACTTTGCCCGGCGCTATGGGTGGAGGTTCTCCGCCTTCGTGCCCAGCGACGCCAGCGACGTGACTCCCGGGGCGGTGGTTGCAGTGATGGAACGCGTCCAGGAAGAGGGCATCCCGGCGGTCTTCGCCGAGCCCCAGTTCAACTCGGACGTTATGGAACAGGCAGCCAGGGACGCCGGGGTTAGAGTCGGGGCTATATATTCCGACGTTCTGAACGAAAGCGCCCCTACGTACATAGATATGATGGAATTCAACGCCAAAAGCCTGGCGACATGGCTTCAGCGCTAGCCCGGACCGTGGATACCCGGTCCCCGTTTGCACGGGGACAAGCTTCACGGGTATGACGGAGAGTATTTTCATGGCAAACAGGCCCCACCGCATGTCATTCCGAACGGAGCCCTTCGGCTGCGCTCAGGATGAACTCCGCGGAGTGAGGAATCTCAGACGCGGGCTTACTCCAGAGCATGGATTTTTAGATTCCTCGCTGCGCTCGGAATGACATGAGGGGGTGGTGTAGAGTATCTTCACAGTAAAGTCAAAACAGTGGGAGGACCCCATGACTCAGACCAACGGCAGTCCGCCAGTCCTGGACATCAGAGGCCTATGGGCAGGCTACAACCGTATCGCCGCTCTTGAAGACGTGACTTTCCAGGTGTACCCGGGCAAAATAACGGGCATCATCGGTCCCAACGGGTCGGGCAAGTCCACCCTGTTCAAGGTAATTCTGGGGCTGCTGCGGCCCTGGCGAGGGGAGGTGCTGGTCTTTGGCCGGCCCAGCGTTTCCCAGCGGACCCTCGTGGGCTACATGCCCCAGATGGAGCTGGTGGACTGGGACTTCCCGGTTACGGTGAGCGACGTGGCCCTGATGGGACGCTACGGACGCCTGGGGCTGCTGAGGCGCCCAACCAGGACGGACCGGCACGCGGCGGGAGAGGCCCTTGAAAAGGTCGGGATGGCCGACCTCCGCAAGCGCCTCATCGGTGAGCTGTCCGGCGGGCAGCGCCGCCGGGTGCTGCTGGCCCGCGCCTTGGCCAACGACCCCAAGCTGTTGCTGCTGGACGAGCCTCTAGCAGGGCTGGACGCCACGGCCCAGCACCAGCTACTGGACGTCGTCGGGGGGTTGCAAGCCCAGGGGACTACCGTGGTGTTGAGCACCCACGACCTCTCCTGCGTGTCCAGCGCCTGCCATCACGCCGTCTGTTTGAACCGCGGCCTGGTGGCCCAGGGAGCGCCGGAGGAGGTGCTGACGGAACGGGTCCTCAGCGAGACCTTCGGGACGCATCTGCTGATGGTGCACCTGGACGGCCAGGCCTACGCCTACCAGCACCACCTCCACGACCCAAAGGCGGCTGAGGAAGCGGAAGTCAAGGCGGGAAGCGGACCGAGCCGCCCATGATTGACTCCTTCACAGACCCCTTCCAATACGCCTTCATGCAGCGCGGCCTAGTCGCCGCGGTCCTTGCCGCCACTGTGTGCGCCGTGGTGGGGACCTTCGTGGTGCTGAAGGGGCTGGCCTTCATGGGAGACGCCGTGACCCACTCCTCTCTGACGGGCATGGCCACGGCCTACATAATGGGCGGGAACGTCCTCTGGGGGGCCTTGGGCTGGGCAATACCGGCCTCCATAGCAATGGCTTTCATCAGCCGCCGCGCGAATATCCGCCTGGACACCTCCGTCGGCATCATATACGCCGGCGGGTTCGCTCTGGGCATCATCATCGTGAGCAGGGTGAGCAACTACAGCGCCGACCTATTCAGCTTCCTCTTCGGCAACGTGCTGGGCGCTTCCTGGAACGAGGTCATCCTGATAGGCGTCGTGGCCGGCGTCGTGCTGCTGGTGGTGGGCCTGCTCTACAAAGAGATACTCTTCTCCTCCTACGACTCCAACATGGCGGCGGCCTCTGGGATTCCCGTTCGCCTGATGGAGTACCTGCTGCCCGTGCTGGTGGGCATAACCACCGTGGCGGCGCTGAAGACGGTGGGCATAGTGCTGGTGCTGGCCCTGCTGGTGACTCCCCCGGCGACGGCCGGGCTCCTCGCGCGTCGCCTCCCTGGCATCATAGCCATGTCCGTGGGGATGGGTCTCGCTGCCGTTGTTGCCGGCCTGTACCTCGCAGTTCACCTGGACCTGCCCGTGGGGCCCAGCATTGTGATGGTCTCCACCGGGCTTTTCGTGTTAGCTCTGGTCTTTTCGCCATCCAAGGGCCTGGTGGTGGGGCGCTGGCGGCGGCCCGGAGCCTCCACGGCGTCCTGAGGGTGTTTCACGTAGCGTAGGGAGGCGAGCCGGGGGAAACTCCCCCTACCCTCTCCCGCGAAGGGGAGATGGGACTTTGCAATAGTCCCGCTACTTGCGGGTGGCGCGGCCTTTCAGGGCGGCCAGGGCCAGCCCGATGCTGAGGACGCCCACGGCCGAGATGGCGCCCAGTCCCTTTGCCAGGGTCAGAGGCTCCCAGCCATTGGAGACCAGCGAGCGAAGAGCGGCCAGCAAATATGTGACCGGATTGTAGTCGGCCGCCGCGCTCAGCCAGCCGGTCATCGCCTCTTGAGGCATGAACAGGGTGGTCGTGAACAGCAGAGGAAAGAAGAGCAGGAAGCTGATGTTGACCGCCGCCGGGTTGCCCGTTTTTAGAGCGATGGCATAGGGAAACCCGGTGAAGATGAGACCCCAAAGTCCACTGAGGAACATGAAAACCAGAATCCCAGGGGCGCCGGTGGCAAAGTTTACGCCGACGATAAAGGCCATTATGACAACCGGCACGGTGAGGCCGACGACCAGCGCGAAGTCGGCTATCATCAGCCCCAAGAGCAACGCCAGCCGGTTCACCGGGCTGACCACCAACCTGTCGAAGTAGCCGGTCTGAATGTCGGTGACCACCACCATAGCGCGGGATATGCCGGTGACGGCAAATAGCACCGCCACGGGTATCTGGAAGGCGCGGTAGTTCAGACCGGGGATGGCCTCGGCAATGTCGTTCAACGCCCCAACGGTCATGACGTACATGAAGACGGGGATGAAAAGGGCCGGTACGGTAACCTCGGGGTCCCGCCGTATGGAGCGCAACGCCCGCTCCGACACGCTGACCGTGTCCCGGAGAAATCCGCCCCGGCGGGCCAGCATTGCGTGAGTCGTCAGGGTGACCGAAGGGCGAGGGCGATCCGTGGCGTCTATACTCGATTGTACGGTCCGGCCCCGGGCTTTCCAAATGGGCATGAGACCTTACTCTCCCTCCTGGAGCCGCGCCCCGGTTACCTGGAGGAAGACGTCGTCGAGGGTTGGCGTACGCAGGGTCAGCTCCTGGACCCTGACACCCTGCCGGTCCAGCGCCAATGCAACGGCGCTTATCAGCGTCGCGCCGTTGGCCACACTCACGGTCAACTCCTGCCCGTGGGCTTCCACGCTCTCCACCTGGGGGACGCTGCTCAGGGCTGCCATAGCTTCCTTCACTTCGCCGTCTAACCGGACCACGATGAGGTCCGAACCCCGGGCCCGCTTCAGGTCGGCCGGCGGGCCTTGCGCCGCCAGCTGGCCCCGGTCTATGATGCCCACACGGTGAGCCAGCGCGTCGGCCTCCTCCAGGTACTGGGTGGTAAGGAAAATGGTGACGCCCGTCTCGCCGTTGATTCTTCGTATCTCCTCCCAGATGCGCGCACGGCTAATGGGGTCTAGCCCGGTGGTCGGCTCATCCAGGAATAACACCATTGGCCTGTGTATCAAGGCGGCGGCCAGGTCCAGCCGTCGCTTCATACCGCCGGAATAGGTGCCTATCAGACGGTCCATGGCCTCGCCGATGTCCACCAGGTCGGCGAGCTCGTTGGTCCGCTGGTCTATCTGCCGCCGGGAAAGGCCGTAGAGCTTCCCCTGGAGGCGCAGTAGCTCCCGCCCGGTCTGCTTGCCGTCCAGGGCTGCTTCCTGCTGAGCGGCGCCTATGCGCAGGCGCACCTCGTTGGGCTGGCGGACTACATCGTAGCCTGCCACGAAAATCCTTCCGGAGGTTGGCGCCAGCAGGGTGATGAGCATACGAATGACGGTGGTCTTTCCGGCCCCGTTGGGGCCAAGGAAGCCATAAATCTCGCCAGGAGGCACGGCCAAGTCTACCCCGTCTACGGCGCGGAGGTCGCCGAAGCTACGGGCCAAGCCTTCGGTAAGGATAGCGTATTTATCTTTGTTCAAGTCAAGTTGGTCCCATCGAAAAGCAGAATTCAGGCCGCCTTATGAATTATGAGACATCATCGGCAAAAAGGGAAGGAACAGAAAACTGCCTTGTCTCGTCTTCCCTTGACCCCCTCTAGCGGTGGCCTGCTACAATAGGTCTCTACTTATGGTAAGAAGGATGCACTGCTCGGCCATCACAACCTCGCTGCTTCTCGTCCTGGTGGCGGGACTGCTGGCAGCCATTCTGGACCGGCACTCCGTCGAGCGCCAGCCGTGGCATGAGCATATCTATCTGTCTCCCTTCGGCATGGACCATCACCACCATCACGGGCATGTCCATGATCATAGCTCTGCCGTATCGGACCATGCCGGCTCTCCCGTCGTTTCCATCACATCCGGCCAGGCCAGCACGGTCTACTGGGCGTTGATGAGCGTGGCCCTGGTTGTGCTGCTCTTACATTCCCTGGTGATGGAACCCGGCGTGATGATAAGGCGACTGTTCGCGAGAGCCTCACGATTGAGCTCCGCGTTCCTCCCTCCCCCAGAGAAACCGCCTGCATATCGCTAGGACCTCCACACATCTCAAGGGTGCCGGTCCGGGTCATGGCGGAAGGCTCCGGCCTTATCGCCTTTGTTTGCCGTGCTGAGAAATCGAGGCCGGCTGCTGCCATAAATGCCCCGGTGCCGTGAGGAGCTATAGACTATGACCCCCAGTCGCGGTCTGAATGCCGGGTGGATATTGCCGCCCGTACTGGCGATTGTACTCGTCTCAACGTTGCTGGGCCTCCTTTCGTCCACTCAGGACGGGGCCCTTGCAAACGGGGCTGCCCGCGCGGTGGTGAAAAACCGGCTGGTTGGCCCCTATGAGTTGCAGGTAGGCATCTTGCCTGGGAACCCCAAGGTGGGGAACCTGCATCTGAGCATCCTGGTGAAAGACGCCGAGTCCAAAGCGGTAATCACCACCGGCAAAGTGACCGTGACAGGGCGGGGCCCCGAGGGCGCCACCAACGTTGGCCCCGTTGAGGCCGTGCACACCCTGGAGAGTCCCCAGTTCTACGATGTGAATATAACGCTGGATATGGTGGGTAGATGGGTCCTGGACCTCCGGGTGGAGAGCAGCCTGGGCGAGGAGAGCCTGGAGGTGCCATTGGAGGTCACCGAAGGTGGCGGCATCAGCCTGGCCTTGATAGCTGCGGTGGCAATAGCCCTCCTGACCCTTGCGGTCTGGATATGGGGCCGGATGAGTATACGGAGACGGAGACGAAGACAGAGAGCATAAAGGAGAAGAAAGAATGATTGCCCGTGTGTTGAAACCTGTAACGCTGACGGCAGCCATAGCCCTGCTGGTTGTCCTGGCGGCGGTGGCGGCCTGTGGCGGCGGTGAGCCTGAGGACCTGGACATTGCCGTCAAGGTGGAGAACGAGAAGCTCAGTCCCGAGACTATCACGGTGAAGCAGAACGATAGCGTTACGCTGAAGATAGAGGCCGAAGAGCCTGGAGAGTTCCATCTTCACGGCTATGACATCGAAAAGGTGGTCAGTCCCGGGGAGGTGACGGACTTCTTCTTCGAGGCCAATATCACCGGAAGGTTCAAAATCACTTTCCATAGATTGGAGGACGACGAAGGGCAACACGGGGAAAGCGAAGGACACGACAGCGATGACGGGGAGGACGGCGAGGGGGAGCACGGTGAAAGCCAAGGACACGACGGCGATGACGGGGAGACGGAGATCGGCATCCTGGAGGTAAGGCCCCAGTAGACAGCAGGGGATGCCGGCATGAGACGTTTGAAGATAGTCCTGCCCCTCTTCGCTTTGGGAGTGGCCCTGTTGGCAGCGCAACCCGCTTATGCCCACGGCTTCGGGGATAGGTACGACTTGCCCGTGCCCCTGGGCTACTTCCTGATAGGGGCGGGAGTGTCCGTAGCCCTGTCCTTTGCCATAATCGGCCTGTTTGTGAGGGGCAGCCCGGAGCGCGGAGGCTACTGGCGGTATAACCTCTTCCGGTACGCGTGGGTGAGGGCTGCTCTAACAAGCCAGTTCCTCCTGGCACCGTTGAGGGCCGCTCCGGTCTTCCTCCTGGGACTCGTCATAGCCACGGGGCTTTTCGGCACCCACATGCCCACGCTCAACTTCGGCCCCACCTTCGTATGGATAATCTGGTGGGTAGGCATGGGGTTCGTGGCAGCCCTGGTGGGAAACCTGTGGGCCTTCGTAAGTCCCTGGAAGATACTTTTCGAGTGGGCCGAGGGGGTCTACACCCGGTTCAGGCCGGGGAGCAGGCTGTCCTTGAACGTGGAATACCCCCCGGTCCTGGGCATCTGGCCCGCGCTTGTGCTGTTCCTTCTCTTCGCCTGGATAGAGAACGCCTATTGGGAGTCCTCCGTGCCCAGAATGGTAGCTATCATGGCTATCGTGTATTCGGGCATCACCCTGGGCGGCATGGCGGTCTTTGGCAAGCACCGGTGGATAAGGCATGGGGAAGCCTTCTCCGTCGTTTTCGGCTTCCTGGCGAGGTTCGCCCCCAGCGAGGTCAGGGTTAGAGAGCCGGCCCTGTGCCGGACGTGCGATGAGCGCTGCCTGGACCGGGAGGGGGAGTGCATAAACTGCTACGAGTGCTTCGAGAAGTCCGGGAAGGAAAAGAGGGAGGTGAACGTCAGGCCCTTTGCCGTGGGTCTGGCCAGGAGCGAGGGTATCACCAACGACGTGCTGGTAATGGTGATACTCTTGCTCTCCACAGTGACCTTCGACGGCCTCAGCGCCACCCCCGGCTGGGCGGAGGTGCAGTCTCACTCCCTGGACCTCTTCGCGGGCGTTATCAACAATGCGGTGCTGAACGGCCTTACCATCGCCGACACCATCGGCCTGGTCCTGTTCCCGGTGGTCTTCCTGCTGGTGTACCTGGCCTTCTCCCACGTCATGTCCCGTGCGGTGGGGAATCGCGTGGGTATGGCGGACCTGGCGCGCGCCTTCGTCTACTCCCTCATACCCATCGCCCTGGCGTACAACATAGCCCACTTCCTTACCCTGCTGATAGTCCAGGGCCAGCTTATCATATCCCTGGCTTCCGACCCCTTCGGGTACGGCTGGGACCTCTTCGGGACTTCAGACTACAAGGTGAATATCGGCGTCATCAACGCCAAGGTCGTCTGGTTCCTCTCGGTGGCGGTAATAGTGGTGGGGCATGTTATAGCGATATACCTGGCCCACCGTATCTCGATGCGTCTGTTCGGGGACCGCCTCATGGCCCTCAAGAGCCAGTACCCCATGCTCACCCTGATGGTGATATACACGGTGGTGAGCCTGTGGATTATTGCCCAGCCCATTGTGGACTGAACTACCGGTCCTGCGCTTCTATTAGGGAACCTCTGAACAACCTCACTGACGAGGGTTGGGTGGCAGTCCGGGGTTTCCGCGAGATGCCAGTCCACGGATTTGTCATCAATTGGACTGGGTACCCTTTTGGTTTCGCCCCGTTTTGGGGCTTCGGCTGGGTTCCGGGTCCACTGACCCCTGGGGCAACGTTAACCGGCAATGCCGGCATTGCCGGCAATGAAGGACAGTTTGACCGGCATCTCTTGCCGAGTCGAACCCAACGTTGAAGCCAGTTATTGACTCATCCGACTCTTGCAACGATCGTTTCCTGGCATCCAGATTCTGTTGAATGGAATTTAATTCAGGCTGGTTATAGATCAAAGCAATCGGAGGCGTGTCTCCTGGGGATTATCAACGTGTGGCCTGTATGTAGTGGCAGGTCCGCCAGCGATCATCCCTCAGTACCAGCGGCCCTTGGCCGCTCTGAGACCCGCCGTTCGCCGAGGAACACATCCAACCCGGCAGACGACGCTTTGCTATATATCTCTTCCAGCGCGGGGATGAAGCTCTCCTTACCCCGCCAGAACGGGAAGCTGCCCAGCCGTTTGGGTAAAGTTGCAGAGACCGTGGGGATGCGCTCTACTCCGTGGGCGTCTTCCTCCTCCGCGTTCACCTGTCCCCAGAACTCGTCGGGGTCCGCGGGAAGCGGCTCCGGAGGGGAATGACCTGGCGACTGCTCGGAGAAAGACTCGAGAGTCGTTTCATAACCTTCCGCCTCGCCCCTTGCTACTGTCTGGCGTCCAACCAGGCCGACAAGCTCCTCTCGCTCCATCCCCCTCAGCTTGAAAACAAGGAACGGGTCGCGGTCGAACTCCTCGCCCAAGAGGAGGTAGACTGCTGCGATGTGTTTGCAGGGATTCGACTCGTCGGGGCATGAGCAGTCGGTCTCAAGGTCAGCACCCCCATGAGGGAAGAGCGAAAGTCTTGCGTCCCTGAAGACGTCCTCGATATTCTCGGGCATCTGGCCCGCCAGCAGCTTTGCGGCGAAGATAGGCCGCCCGGAAAGTGCCAGGGTCAGCTTTTCCCAGTCCGGTCTGCCAAGCGTCTTGACTTTGATCTCGACCCGGTAAGGCCGAGCGCGTGATCCCTGCACTCTGGCCGTTACCGCACCCTTCTCGATATTGATCGAGAGCACCTGGCCCCGGCGAGCATAGGACCTGCCGCGGCTGAGCCTCGTTCCGAGGTTGAAGCCCTCGAGGACCTCAATCCAGCGCTTGGCCCACCAGTTCCGGCCGAACTCGCCCCGTTTTGACTGCGCCTTGATGCCTCCCTTCGCCTCGCGGGGCAGGGAAGGCTTGAAGTAATCATCGTAACGGTATGCCATCCTACGCTCCTACGGCCTCCTTGCTCAGGGCCAGGACTTCCTTGAGGTCATCGTTGGAGAGCTCCGTCAGCCAGTCCTCACCCGCGCCGACGACTTTTTCAGCGATCTCCTTCTTGCGCTCGATCATCTCGTCTATCTTCTCTTCAAGAGTTCCCGCGCAGATGAACTTGTGAATCTGCACGTTTCGCGCCTGGCCGATGCGGAAGACCCGGTCGGTTGCCTGGTTCTCGACGGCCGGGTTCCACCACCGGTCGAAGTGGAAGACATGGTTGGCCGAGGTGAGATTCAATCCGGTGCCGCCAGCCTTGAGAGACAAAATGAAGACCTGCGGCCCATTACCCTCGTCCTGGAAGCGCTCCACCATCCGGTCGCGCTGGCGCTTCAGCACACCGCCGTGAAGGAACAGCGCCTCTCGGCCAAACGTCTCCTGCACATGGCGTCGGAGAATGTGGCCCATCTCCGCAAACTGGCTGAAGACCAACGCCCGGTCGCCGACCTCTATAATCTCCTCCAGCATCTCAATCAACCTCGTCAGCTTGCCGGACCGGTTGGCAATGCCGGAGTTGTCGCCCAGAAACTGCGCCGGATGGTTGCAGACCTGCTTGAGCTTGGAGAGCGTACCCAGGATCAGCCCCCTCCGCTGGATACCCTCGGCCGACTTCAGCGTCTCTTCCGCATCCCTGAGGACGGCGGCGTAGAGAGAGGTCTGCTCCTTCGTCAGGGAACAGAAGACCTTCATCTCCAACTTCTCCGGCAGGTCGGAGATGATGGACCTGTCCGTCTTGAGTCTCCGGAGGATGAACGGGCCGGTGACGCGCTTCAGCCGCTCTGCCACGCTCGGGTCCCGCTCGGCCTGAATGGGCACGAAGAAGTTGCGCTTGAACTCGCTTTGGGTGCCCAGGAAACCAGGGTTCAAAAACTCCATGAGCGACCACAGGTCGCCCACGTTGTTCTCGACCGGGGTTCCGGTCAGGGCGAGGCGGTAGTCGGCTTCCAGCGACCGTGCGGCCCTCGCCTGCATGGTCTCAGGGTTCTTGATGTTTTGGGCCTCGTCGAGCACGATGCCGCTCCACGGCACCTCCCTGAGAAATCTGACGTCCCGGTGCAACAGTCCGTAGCTGGAGATGACTATGGCGTGCCTTGCTGCTTCCCTCTTGAACGCCTCTCCGCGTTTCCTGCCGGCGCCGTGATGAACCAGTACGGGAAGTCCAGGAGTAAAGCGGGCGGCCTCCTTCTGCCAGTTGTTTACCACAGAGGTTGGGCAGATGAGGAGGACCGGCCGCTTGCCATTGGTCTGCCAATCCCGCTGGTTCAACGCCAGGGTCTGAATCGTCTTGCCCAGGCCCATGTCGTCGGCCAAGCAGGCCCCCAGGCCCCATTGCCGCAGGAAAGAAAGCCACGAATAGCCGCGGACCTGGTACGGCCGAAGCGTACCCGAGAAGGCTTTCGGAGGTGCAAGCTCCTTGAACGCCGCCTGTCCATCCAGTTGCTTTAGCAGCTTTCCGACCCAGCCGGCGGCCTTGACCCCATTGAAGTCGAACCCCTGCGGTGCGTCCTTGGCACCGAGTGCCATCTGGATAATGTCTCGGAGGGGCGCCTCCTCAGTCCCTTTCTTCTTCCAGAAATCAATCGCCGCCTGAATCTCCGCGGCGGTCATCTCCACCCATTGACCGCGGACCCTGACCAGCGTCTCTTTCATCCGCGCGAGGGCCTCCAGCTCGCGGAGGGTGAGCTTCTGGTTGCCCAGGGCCACTTCCCAATCGAACTGAACGATTGTCTCCAACGACAGGCCGCTCCCCCCCTGCATCTTCGGGCTCTTGACGTTAGCCTGGACGGCGAGCCGGACCTTTGTACCCTTGCGTGTCCACCAGGCCGGAAGCATAACCCCATAGCCCGCCTGCTCCAGAGCA
This sequence comes from Dehalococcoidia bacterium, assembly GCA_965197405.1. Lineage (GTDB taxonomy): Bacteria > Chloroflexota > Dehalococcoidia > Lucifugimonadales > JAGWBF01. The sequence goes on from OZ240206.1 coordinate 1,915,142, forward strand.
ATGGACTCTTCGGTCAGGAACTCATGAGCCTTGGCAGTGTCAAGTGGGTATCCGGCGGGTTTTGCGTTCTCGAGACTGGCCGTGATGCGAGGACATATACCGGAAGCCTGCCCCAGTGAGGAGAGTAAAAATTCTCTCACATTCGAACCATTTCGCTCCAGAGCAGAAATCTTGCGGCCTCTGGATTTCCACACCTCGTCAACCGGGATGAGAAGGCTCGGATCGTCGTGAGGTTGGAGCAGATAGCGGATGTACCATGCGTCGCCGGAGGCCTTTTTACCCTCCTTCCCGGTTCTTGCGGTATCCTCCGGTTCTTCCAGGCGGAAGCAGAGGCGAAACGGGGAACTTGCCGAAACAGCAATCGGTCGTCGCCATTCGTGGACCTGTGCGGCAAGCTGCGTGAGGTCTGCATTATTTCCCTCGACGACTCCGTCTAGCGATCTCAAGGCATGAAGCCAGGAGTCGTGCACGCTGTCAAAGAGGGGCTTGTTCTTGCGACGGCGGGCTGCCGGCAGGGATGCATCAGATGTTGCGGCGCGTACCAGGTAGTCTGCTAGCGTAGCCACAAACTGCCTGAGCACAGCAATGGAAGGCCTCTCAGGAGGTGCAATTGCGCCGGGCTCTGAAAGCGCCCGCGCGGCCGCAGGCATGCGCCTGGCCAGTGCGGCAAGTCGTTCCGCGTCTGCCCCGACAAAAACGGGGTCCCACGTCGCTCGATGCTCATCTATATCGGTCGTGAAGCCCGGGAGAAATTGCTGCCGCGCCACCATTGATCCGGCAAAGCGGAGCACTTCCGCCCAGTATGCCAGGTCTGCGCCGACGATCAGCCCTGTCGCGAGCGTCCGCTTGCCTATGGACGCGCATAGAATATCCACCGACTCTGCCGTCGAAAGTTGATAGGCTGCGATGTCCCATGGCGCCAGCGTCGCCTTTGCACGCGATCTGGGTGGTTCGGCGATGAGAGTGCTGGAAGGGACAGGGCTGTCCCCTCTGGTTGGCAACCAGGCCGTCATATGGCAAGCTTGGCTTGCCCTGGGTTTGGGACCGAGCACAGTTTCCTTTAGCGCCCCGGCCAGATCGTCGGTGCTGGCGCCAAAGGGATACGGACTTGTATAGGGGACCTTCGTCCTTCGCCGACGCAGCGGAGTAGGGCGGACACCGCCGTCCCTTGATTCTTCGCCCCAAAGAACCAGGGCGCCGTTAGACTCGCCTGCATGAAGGGTTATCATCCTTCGGCTCCTACGGCAATTCTACCCCCCATCGCGCTCGTCGTTCAAGTGATGCCTTTTCATCGGCAAAGTGCCCTTCGCCAAATTCACCTCATCAAGTCTGAACTGTTACCTGAGTTTTCGGGCTATTGACAACCTACCCCAAGGCTGGTACGATTTATTCCAAACTTAAGATTCCCGCTGAGAAGGGGAGTAGTAGCGGCGCAGTGCCCTAGAGAGTCGGCGGCAGGTGGAAAGCCGATGGCAGAACGGCCTCGAACTCGCCCCGGAGCGGCTAGCCTGAAGGTCCTGAGAGGCCCTTGGCAGAGCGTCAGGGAAGGACCATGTAAGGTGCGGCGGTGGACTCCGTTATAGTCCTTGAGGCGTTTCGATAGGGCGATGCCCATCGAGAAAGAAGGGTGGTACCGCGGGCAACTGGACCCGTCCCTTGGGGACGGGTTTTTTATTATCCGGAGGGGCGGGCGTTCCCGTCTCTCCACCGAGGAAGTGTATGAGACTCACAGGCGCGCAGATTGTTTGCGAAAGCCTCCTCCGCGAAGGGGTCGAGGTCGCCTTCGGACTACCCGGAGGCGCGGTATTACCGCTCTACGGAGCGATACCCCAGTATCCCGGTCTACGTCATATTCTCGTCCGGCATGAGCAGGCCGCAGCTATGGCTGCCGACGGGTACGCCAGGGCCACGGGCAGGGTGGGAGTCTGCATCGCCACCTCCGGCCCCGGAGCCACCAATCTGGTCACGGGCATCGCCTGCGCCCAGATGGACTCCATACCCATCGTCGCTATAACAGGCCAGGTGCCCCGCGCAGCCATAGGGCGCGACGCCTTCCAGGAGACGGACGTCACGGGAATAACGCTGCCTATAACGAAGCACAACTACCTGGTGATGGAGGCCGCGGAGATACCCACCGCCATCAAGGAGGCCTTCCACATCGCCAACACAGGCAGGCCTGGGCCTGTCCTGATAGACATACCCAAGGACGTTCTGGAGAAGGAGACGGCGGAGTTCTTCTATCCCGACGAGATAGACCTGCCGGGCTACAGACCCACCCTGGACGGCCATCCGACCCAGATATACAGGGCCGCCCAGCTAATCGCCAAGGCTAAAAAGCCCGTAATCCTGGCCGGTCACGGCATCATTATCTCCAGGGCTTACGAGGAAGCCCTGGAGCTGGCGGAAAAAGCCCAGATACCGGTGATCACCACCCTGCTGGGGATAAGCTCCTTCCCCACAGACCATTTCCTGAACGTGGGTATGCCGGGGATGCACGGCATGGCCTATGCCAGCATGGCCATCGCCGAGGCTGACCTGCTGATTTCCCTGGGAATGCGCTTCGACGACCGGGTCACGGGCAGGCTCAGCGCCTTCGCACCCAACGCAGAGGTTATTCACATTGACGTGGACCCGTCGGAGATAAGCAAGAACGTCAGGGCCACCGTCCCCATCGTGGGAGACCTGAAGCGGGTGCTGCGCGCCCTGCTCCCCCAGGTGGAGCCTGCCATTCATACCGAATGGGTGCAGCACATCGAGCAGATGCGCATGGAGCACCCCTCCCACAAGATAAGGGAGACGGACCAGCTTCTACCCCAGCACATACTCAGGGTGCTGTCGGAAGTCACCGATGGCAGGGCGATAATCGTGACCGGAGTGGGGCAGCACCAGATGTGGGCAGCGCAGCACTGCTCCTTCAAGGAGTCAAACAGCCTCATAACCTCCGGCGGCCTGGGGGCTATGGGCTTCGAGGTCCCCGCCGCCATCGGAGCCAAGGTGGGAAGGCCGGACAAGCCGGTCTGGTCCATAGGGGGAGACGGCGGTTTTCAGATGACCCTGTGCGACCTAGCCACCGCGGTGGAGAACAAGATTGCCGTGAAATTCGCCATTATGAACAACAACTACCTGGGCATGGTGCGCCAGTGGCAGGACTTCTTCTACGACAAGACCTATACGGCCACGGGGTACACCGGCAACCCCGACTTCGTGAAGCTGGCGGAGGCCTACGGCATCCCCGGCATACGGGTCAGCGACAAGATTCAGGTCGAGTCGGCCATCCGGTGGGCCTCGGTGGAACCCGGTCCGGTGGTAATAGATTTCATGGTAGAGCCGGAGGAGAACGTCTATCCCATGATACCGGCGGGGGAGAGCCTCGCCGAGATGATGGAAGAGCCGGTGCAGGAGACGGCGTACAGGCCCCAGGCCGGAGGGAGGGCATAGTGACAACGCCTCGTCATACTATCGTCGCCCTCGTGGAAGACAAGCCCGGCGTCCTCAACCGCATATCCAGCCTCTTCCGCAGAAGGGGTTTCAACATATCCAGCCTGGCTGTGGGCAAGAGCGAGCAATCGAATCTCTCTCGCATGACCTTCGTGGTGGAGGGGGACGAGGACACGGTGGAAAGGGTCACCAAGCAGCTCAACAAACTCATAGACGTTATACGGGTGTCCGAGCTAAACGAAGAGGATGTCATAGCCAGAGAGTTGGCCCTGATCAAAGTCCATGCCACGGCGTCCACCCGCAGCGAGATTATCCAGCTGGTGAACTTGTTCCGCTCCAACATCGTGGACGTAAGCCCCCACTCGCTGATAATCGAGACCACGGGCGAGGAGGACAAGATAAACGCCCTCTATAACCTGCTGCGCCCCTTCGGAATAAGGGAGATGATGCGCACCGGGCGCATAGGGATGTCCCGCGGCCAGGTGGAGGGACGGGGAGACCGGGGCGGGTCAAGGCCTGCCGCGCCCCTGGAGACCAACGGCGCGGGCGATTACACCGGCGTCTAGGATGGGCTATCCATCCGCCGGCCATCTATCGGCCATCTATAGGATTGAATCTACAATCAGAAACCGGGCAGAAACAGATATTATGAAAGAGTGGCCCCAAAGTCCCTTCTCCCCTGGTGGGAGAAGGCTAGGATGAGGGGGACGTCATCGCACCTGCCTGTCAGCAGACAGGTCACCCTCACCTCAATCCTCTCCCGTCGAGGGAGAGGAGGTGTGCCCATACCTTATCAAACACTTTCTAAGGAGTGGCGACGAAATGCCTAACGTTTACTACGACGAGGACGCAAACCTGGACCTTCTCAAAGGCAAGACCATCGGCATCATCGGATACGGCAGCCAGGGCCATTGCCACGCCCTGAACCTGAAGGACAACGGCCAGGAGGTCATGGTCGGCCTTCACGCCTCCAGCAAGAGCCGGGAGGCCGCCCAGCAAGCCGGCCTTCAGGTGGACGACGTGGACGACGTGACCAGGCAGTCGGACGTGGTGATGGTCCTGATACCCGACCACGTCCAGCCAACGGTGTACAGGGAGGCTATTGAGCCTAACCTCAAGCCCGATGCGAGCCTGATGTTCGCCCACGGCTTCAGCATTCACTACCGGCAGATCATCCCGCCCACCAACGTGAGCGTCTCGATGGTAGCGCCCAAGGCGCCGGGCCACCGGATGCGGGAGATGTTCACAGAGGGCATCGGAGTCCCCGCTCTGCTGGCTATCGAGCAGGACCCCCGGGGCGACTCCAAAGAGATAACCCTGGCCTATGCCAAGGGTATCGGCTGCACCAACGCAGGGGTCCTGGAGACCACCTTCAAGGACGAGACCGAGACGGACCTGTTCGGGGAGCAGAACGTCCTCTGCGGCGGCATCACCTCTCTGATTAAGACCGCCTTCGAGACCCTGGTTGAAGCGGGCTACCCGCCGGAGTTGGCCTACTTCGAGTGCCTGCACGAGATGAAACTGATAGTTGACCTCATCTTCCAGGGCGGCTTCAAGTACATGCGCTACTCGGTGAGCGACACCGCCGAGTATGGCGATTACTCCCGAGGCCCCAAGGTCATAGATGAGCATGTGCGGGACAACATGCGCCGCATCCTGCGCGACATCCAGGACGGCTCTTTCGCCCGCGAGTGGATAGCGGAGAATGACGAGGGTCGCCGGCGATTCCTCCAGATGCGGGAGGAGGCCAACGACCACCAGATTGAAGACGTGGGCAAACAGCTTCGACGCATGATGCCCTGGATGAACCCCGTGGAGTAGGCGGGCTTGGCGAAGGGCAGGGTCCCCCGCACACGCGGAGGTGGACCCGAAAACCTGAATTCAGAAGGGAGTGCCACACGATGGACACGGACAGGGCCACAGACAGAATAACCATATTCGACACCACCCTGCGCGACGGCGAGCAATCCGCGGGCATAGGCATGACGGGCGATGAGAAGCTGGAGATAGCCAGGCAGCTTGCCCGCCTGCGAATAGACGTCATAGAGGCCGGCTTCGCCGCCAGCTCTCCCGGCGACTTCGAGGCGGTAAAGACCATAGCCCAGGAGATTAAAGGCCCCACCATAGCCTCCCTGGCCCGCGCCCATCCCGTGGACGTAGACCAGGCATGGGAAGCCCTCAAGGGCGGGGAGGACCCGCGCATCCACGTCTTCCTCTCCAGCTCCGACATCCATATCATGCACCAGCTGCGCAAGAACCGCGAGGAGGTCATGGACCTGGCCGTGTCAATGGTTGCTAGGGCCAAGAAGTACTGCGACAACGTGGAGTTCTCGCCCATGGACGCCACCAGGACCACTCCGGAGTACCTGTACCAGCTCCTCAAGGCGGTAATAGATGCCGGCGCCACCACCGTCAACATAGCTGACACGGTGGGGTACGCGATACCCTCCCAGTTCGCCCAGCTTCTCACGGACATCCAGGAGAACGTCCCCAATATCCACAGGGCCATCCTCAGCGTCCACTGCCACAACGACTTGGGCCTGTCCGTATCCAACAGCATCGCTGCAATAGAGGCCGGGGCGCGGCAGATAGAGGGGTGCATCAACGGCATCGGCGAGCGTGCGGGCAACGCCTCCCTGGAAGAGATAATCATGGCCCTTCACACCCGCAGGGACCTGCTCAACGTGACCACCAACGTAGACACCACCCAGATATACCCCACCAGCCGGCTTGTGAGCAGGATCACGGGAATGTCCATCCAGCCCAACAAGTCCGTGGTGGGAGAGAACGCCTTCCGCCACGCCTCCGGCATACACCAGGACGGCGTTCTCAAAGAGCGCACCACCTACGAGCTAATGGACCCCGTCTCCATCGGCTGGCCGGGGAATGCCCTCGTCCTGGGCAAGCTCAGCGGGCGCGCCGGCCTGCGGTCACGGCTGGAGGCCCTGGGATACGTCCTGTCCAGGGAAGACCTGGACGCCGTGTTCGAGGCCTTCAAGGTGCTGGCCGACAAGAAGCAGGAGGTCACCGACCGGGACCTGGAAGCCCTCATGGCCGAAGAAAAGCGAGTAGCCGCCGAACCCGTCACCTACACCCTCGACCAGGTACAGTTCTCCGGCGGCGACCACGACATAGCCACCGCCACGGTGCGGGTCATAGGGCCGGGGGGGCAGGTCTACAGCGACGCCGCCACCGGCAACGGACCCGTGGACGCCGTGTGCAAGGCCATCCAACGGGCCTCCGGGGTGCCCACCCGGTTGGTGGACTTCAACGTCCACTCCGTCACCGAGGGTCTGGACTCCATCGGCGAGGTCGTCATCCGGGTGGAGCAGGACGGGAACATCTTCACGGGCCGAGGAGCCTCCACGGATATCATCGTTGCCAGCGCGAAGGCATACCTGAGCGCCCTCAACAGGCTCATCGTCCAGGAGGGCCTGGGCAATATCCCCGTCCCCCTCACCACGCCTGACTAACGGCATTAGGGTGGGGGCAGCATAGGTGCCCCCATCCATCCCTGGCTATTTATCGCGTTTATTGATACGTGAATGAATATCTTAACTAGGCCCACTCGTCTTTCCCGTGAAAACGGGAATCTATCCGGTGCTACCGGACTCCCGCTTTCGCGGGAGTGATAGTGGGGAAGTAGTCAGGCTTTAGTGCATTGTTCACGTATTAGTAGCATATCCCCGTCACGCTGAGACAAGGAAGGAGGTATCCCTATGGGCAAGACCATGTTCGAGAAAATCTGGGACGCCCACCTGGTGCACCAGGAGCCGGGGCAGCCGGCGATTATCTACATTGACCTCCACCTGCTGCATGAAGTTACCTCGCCGCAGGCCTTCGAGGGCCTGCGCCTGGCGGGTAGAAAGCTGCGCCGCCCCGACTTGACCATCGCCACCGCCGACCACAATACGCCCACCTGGGACCGCTCCATTCCGATTACGGACGAGATTTCCCTCCAGCAGCTGGAGGCGCTCTCGCGCAACGCCCCCGCGTTTGGCGTCACCCTATATGATATGTACAGCCCCCTCCAGGGCATAGTCCACATCATAGGGCCTGAGCAGGGCTACACCCAGCCCGGCAAGACCATCGTCTGCGGCGACAGCCATACCTCCACTCACGGGGCCTTCGGAGCTTTCGCAGTGGGCATAGGCACCTCTGAAGTGGAGCATGTAATGGCGACTCAAACGTTGCGCCAGAGCAAGCCCAAGACGATGGAGGTCCGGGTCAATGGGCAGCTGCCCACGGGCGTTACCGCTAAGGACCTGGTCCTGGGCATCATCGGACAGACCGGCATCAACGGGGGCATCGGCCACGTCATCGAGTACACCGGAGAGGCGGTACGCGCCCTCTCCATGGAAGGTCGGATGACGGTGTGTAACATGAGCATTGAGGGAGGCGCCCGGGCAGGGATGATCGCCCCGGACGATACGACTTTCGACTATATGAGGGGCCGCGCCAACGTACCCCAGGGCAAGGACTTCGACGACGCCGTCGAGCGATGGCGTACCCTCCCGACAGACCCGGATGCGGTCTTTGACAAGGTGGTGGAGATAGACAGCGCATCCCTGGAACCCTTCGTAACCTGGGGCACCAACCCGGGCATGGTAGCGCCCGTAACCGGCCGGGTCCCCGACCCCGCCTCCTTCAGCGAAGCCAGCCAGCGGGAGGCCGCCGAGCGCGCCCTGACCTACATGGGCCTGGAGCCGAACACGCCCATCCAGGAAATCAAGATAGACCGGATATTCCTCGGCTCATGCACCAACGCCCGAATCGAAGACTTGAGGAACGCCGCCGGCGTGATTAGAGGTCGCAAGGCCCACCCGGACGTGTACGCTATGGTCGTGCCGGGTTCCTTTGCCGTCAAGAAGCAGGCCGAGGAGGAGGGTCTGGACCGTATCTTCAAGGACGCGGGGTTTGACTGGCGTGAGGCGGGCTGCTCCATGTGCCTGGGCATGAACCCCGACACGCTCCAGCCCGGCGAGCGCTGCGCCTCGACCTCGAACCGCAACTTTGAAGGCCGCCAGGGCAAGGGCGGGCGCACCCACCTGGTAAGCCCAGAGATGGCCACGGCAGCCGCCATCGCAGGGCGCTTCGTGGACATACGGGAGTGGTGACATCCCAGCCAAGCAAGGACATGATTGGAATATGAGCACCCTATCCGGCACGGCCCTCGGCGACTATGGGCACCCCGTTTTCCAGCGAGACGGCTTCGTCTGCGTCTACTGCGGGTTCGATGGAAACGGGTTCCACCAGTGGCGTCAATTGAGCGTTGACCATCTGCGGCCCGCCGACGCCGGCGGAACGGATTCCAGCGACAACCTGGTCACTGCGTGCAATTTCTGCAACTCGGCGACAAGCCGGATGAAGTTCTCCCCCGACCAGAGCGCCAACGAAATCCTGGCGTTGAAGAAGCAGCACGTAGCCGACCGTCTCAAAAGCTTTTACAAGTTCTGGTGGGAAAAGGTCGCGCCCAGGGACACCGCCCTGACCCCGGAGCAAGGGGGTATCTATCTGACGCATCCCCTGGTCTTGGACTTGCGGGCCGTCGAACTGACGGACGAGCAGCTCGCCCGGATTTCCTCCGACAACAGCAACTTGCGATTGGAGCTTACGGCAAAGGGGGAGTTGGTCATTATGCCACCAACTGGTGGTGAGACCGGATGGCAAGAGAACGAGTTGTGCTTCCAGGTAACGCTTTGGGCACGTCAAGACGGAGCGGGGATTACCTTCGGCCCGTCGGTGGGCTTCCGGCTGCCCAACGGGGCCGTGCTCGCCCCCGACGTATCCTGGATACCCAGGGATCGGTGGGAATCATTGACGGAAGATGAGCGGAAGGGCTTCCCTCCGGTCTGCCCCGACTTTGTCCTGGAGCTCCGGTCCCAGTCGGACACGCTGGCCAGCTGTCAAGAGAAAATGGACGAGTACATGGAAAACGGGGTTCGGCTTGGCTGGCTCGTGGACCCCTTCCAGAGGCGGGTCCACATCTACCGGCCAGGAACGGCCGTCGAGGTACTGGACGACCCGGCCACCGTGCCGGGGGAGACGGTCTTGCCGGGGTTCGAGCTGAATGTCCGGGAGATTTGGTAAACGAGAGGAGAACCGTGGAACCCTTTGTGAAACTGAACGGCATAGTTGCACCCCTGGACCGGGTCAACGTGGACACCGACCAGGTAATTCCCGCGGTGTACCTGAAGCGGGTCGAGCGCACCGGGTACGGCCAGTTCCTGTTCGCCAGGTGGCGGTTCAACGAGGACGGCAGCCCCAATCCGGACTTCATGCTGAACCTACCCGGCTATCAGAACGCTAGCGTCCTGGTATCCGGGCCTAACTTCGGCTGCGGCTCGTCCCGCGAGCACGCTCCGTGGTCGCTTTACGAGTACGGGTTTCGCTGCATCATCGCGCCCAGCTTCGCCGACATCTTCTACAACAACTGCTTCCAGAACAGCCTTTTACCCGTGACCCTGCCTCAAGAGGTGGTGCAGCGGATCATAGACAAGGCCCTGGCCAACCCGGGCTATCGCCTGAACGTAGACCTGGAGGCGCAACGTATCCAAGACGATAAGGATGAAGTGGTCGCCAGCTTTGAGATTGACCCCTTCCGTCGCCACCGCCTGCTCAATGGTCTGGACGACATCGGGCTGACCTTGCAGCACGAGGACAGGATAGCGGCCTACGAAGCGAGTCGCGGCCTGTAGGGGCCGGAGGCCTTGCATCTGAACAAGCCGTGCGTACAGGGCTGGAAGGGGCCATTGAGCGGCGTCACCCTCACCCCAACCTTCTCCCGTCGAGGGCGAGGGAGCATGGACTCCCGCCTTTGCGGGAGAGCCACTGACCACCAGCCACTAACCACCGACCACTGAGAGTATCCCTAGCTCTCCAGGACTATGTCGCCGCTCTTGCCGCCCCGCTTGCTCACCAGCCGGACATCCTGGATGCGCATACCTCTATCCACCGACTTGCACATATCGTAGAGGGTCAGGGCGGCTACGGACACCGCCGTGAGGGCCTCCATCTCCACCCCGGTCTTGGCCTCTGTCTTGGCGGTAGCGGTGATGTGGATGCCGCTCCCGTGCTCGTCTACCTCGAGGTCCACCGAAACGTGGTTGAGGGGGATGGGATGGCACAGGGGAATGAGCTGGGATGTCTGCTTCGCCCCCATAATCCCGGCCAGCCTGGCGGTGGTGAGCACGTCGCCCTTCTTCATCAGGCCCTCTTTTACCAGGCGCAGGGTCTCCCCCTGCATGGAGACGAAGCCCCGGGCGACGGCCTCTCGCTCTGTGTCTCGCTTCCAGCCCACGTCCACCATGTTCGCCCGCCCCTGCCCGTCGAGGTGAGTCAGGCCGGTCGGGGGGGAATCATTGGAATCATTCCGGGCGCCATCTTCCATAGCTACCCCTTCTTTAGTGTCTGACCAATGTGGCTTCATACCCTTCGTCCACTGGCAAGCCCCGTTGACGGGCTGCTCCCGTGGCTAGCTGGTCGCAGCGTTCGTTTTCGGCATTACCGGCGTGGCCTCTAATCCATCTGAACTTCACGACGTGGTACTCGCAAAGTCCCAGGAGCCTGTCCCACAGGTCTGGATTCAGCGCTTTTTCAGTCTTGTTGCGTTTCCAGCCGTTTGCCCGCCACTTTTTGGCCCAGCCCTTCTCGACGGCATTGACCAGGTACTGGGAATCGCTGTAGAGGGTAACATGGCATCTCTCTTTGAGGGCTTCCAGGCCCACAATCGCGGCCAGCATTTCCATCCGGTTGTTAGTCGTCCTGCGATAGCCCCCGGACAACTCCTTGCGGTGCTCGCCGGATAGGAGCACCACCCCGTAACCGCCCGGGCCGGGATTCCCGATACAAGCGCCGTCGGTGTAGATAGTGACACGCCTAAGCTCACCTGCAGATTTTTTCAACACTAAGCCAAGTCTCGGATCTGGATAGCGAAGCCAGCTTCCGCTAAGTTAGCAGCTAGACGGGTCTTGGCCTCCTCAACGCGCTCTTGGAAAGATATGTACAAGAGACCCTTAATATCAGATGGTATTTCGAGGTCATTACCCTTTAAGAGCCTATCCTAAAAACCGGTGAAACCCGCTGAGTAGTGAATGAGGAAGGAGGCAGAGGAGCGGCTAAACTTGGGGAATGACGAAAGCGAAAGAACCCAAGCCGCCTCGACCACCCCGCGCCGGCCCAGCCTCTCCGACCAACCCCACCACCGGCTCCTTCCAAGTATCCGACGAACTGTGGGAGGCACTGGCTCCACTCCTTCCCCAGCGGGTGAATACCCATCCCTTGGGCGGAGGCCGCCCCCGGGTCCCGGACCGGACCTGCGCCAACGGTATCTTCTACGTGCTTCGCACCGGTTGCCAGTGGAAGTCCTTGGATGCCACCGGCATTTGCTCCGGCTCCACCGCCCACCTGCGCTTTCAGGAATGGGCCGCCGCCGGGGTGTTCCTGGAGCTATGGCGGACCGGGCTGGAACGCTATGACGAATTGAAGGGTTTGGACTGGAGCTGGCTGAGCATGGACGGGGCCTTGACCAAATCCCCCTTGGGCGGGGGGAAAAACCGGTCCCAACCCCACGGACCGGGGTAAGAGCGGGGTCAAACGCAGTCTGTTGACCGAATCCGGGGGCATTCCGGTGGGGCTGGCAGTGGACGGGGCCAACCGCCACGATATGAAGCTGGTGCGGGCCACGGTGGACAGCCTCCCCGTGCCACGCCCCGCGCCCAGCCCGGAGCATCCCCAGGGTCTGTGCTTGGACAAGGGCTACGACTTTGATGAGGTGCGCCGGACCGTGGACGAGTTTGGCTTCACGGCCCACATACGCAGCCGTGGGGAAGAGGCTCAGGCCATCAAGAAAGAGGCCGGCTTCAAAGCCCGGCGCTGGGTGGTGGAACGCACCCACAGCTGGATGAACCGCTTCCGGCGCATTTTGGTCCGCTGGGACAAGTCTCCCACCAACTACATAGCCTTTCTTCATTTCGCCTGTGCCCTTATCGCTCTCAGAGCCGCCGGGTTATTAGGATAGGCTCTAAGAGGATTACTACTCTCTTTCGCCCTAACTTTGCCAGAACCATCCCAAGCTCTAACACAACGTTCTGTCTAGCTCGTGGCTGCTTCTCCTCTGAGCGCCCGCATGGATGTCCTTCATCATCAGGAGTCAGGAGTACGCAAGCGAAATCGGCCGCTGTTAGAGTTTCCAATTTTTCGATAATAGTATCACCCGTCGCGGGTATATTTTGGAGAATGATCGGCTGGATCTGAAGCCTGTGAAGGATCAACTCAAGTTCATCTAGAGCGTCAGCATCATGACCATAAGCAATGAACACGCGGCTGGGAGGTGACTCACTAGAACAAGAAGAAACTTGGGAAGTAGGTACAATTATAGTCGGAGGTTCACCTGAGAAAACCGATTTTGCCTCTGCTTGCAACGCAGTTGCCTTCCCGCGAACAACCACCTTGCCTGACTTATACCAGGCAATGGGGGTGCCATCGGAAAGAACATATTGAACGCCATCCTGGATTTCTCGCTGCGTATATGCCCAGCCCTTTTCCTGAAGTGTCTGTTCTATCTGTTCTTGTGACCAATCTGTCATCTTTGTTGTCTCTTAATCCTCCGGTTCGCCAATCTGATACGTCTCGCCCTCCCCGTCTCATGCGCGGCACGTCTTGCAAGGCCTGTACCCACGCCCAACCGCCTCATTGTGAGAAGTGAACTCAATGGGGTCCCCGACCCATTGTGTCCAAGAGCAAGATGGGAGGTGAAAAAGTCTACGTCTCGGGCTAGCAATGAAATACTCATTTTCGGAGTCCTCACTTTGGGGTTCTGAGAGACTGTACCTAAGCTCGTCAATTTCCTCCCGGAGAGTTTCATTCTCGTCCCGAAGGGTCGCATTTTCCTTACGTAGAACTTCATTCTCTTTACGCAGGGCTTCATTTTGCTCACGAATCTTGAGAAGCTTAAGAAGGTCCCCACGGCCCAGTGTCACCATCAGAATCCTCCGACTGCGGTCGAGCCTACTCCATTATGGTCACCCGCTTGCCTGGCAAAGATTCCACTACCCCCCAATCTGGTACATCTCTATCTTGTTTGCCCGGTTCTCGGCGGGCGTGGCGAAGGCCCTTAGCTCGGAGTACCGGTCTTCCCTGCGGCCCCAGATGCCCGCAATCAGGTCTCTGAGGTCGTCGCCGCTGGCCCCGTTTCTCATGGGGCCTCTGAGGTCGCTGCCCTGGCTGGCGAACAGGCAGGTGTACAGCTTGCCGTCCGTTGAGAGACGCGACCTGGTGCAGTCCCCGCAGAAGGGTTTGGTAACCGACGCGATGACGCCTATCTCCCCACCGCCGTCCCGGTACCTGTAGCGCAAGGCCACCTCTCCTCTGTAACTCTGCTCTACTGGCTCCAGGGGCATCTCCGTGCTAATCATCTCGACGATCTCGGCGGCGGAGACCACCTGGTCCAGCTTCCACCCGTTCAGGTTCCCCACGTCCATGTACTCGATGAACCGCACGATGTGGCCCGTGCCCTTGAAATGCCTGGCCAGGTCGAGGATGGTGTGGTCGTTCACTCCCCTCTGGACGACGGCGTTAATCTTTATGGGACTCAAGCCGACCTCCTCCGCTTTCCCAATGCCCTCCAGCACCCGCCTGGTCCCGTAGCCCCGCCCGTTCATCTCCTTGAACACCTCTTCATCCAGGGAGTCCAGGCTCACCGTGACCCTCCGCAGCCCCGCATCCTTCAGGGCCTGGGCCTGTTGGGCCAGCAAGTACCCGTTGGTGGTAAGAGTCAGGTCCTCGACATCCTCAATACGGGCAAGCAGGGCAATCAGGTCCTCGATGCCGTTCCTCACCAGCGGTTCGCCTCCGGTGAGCCTTATCTTCACCACACCCAATGCGACGAAAATACGGGTGAGCCGGGCGATTTCTTCAAAGCTCAGCAACTCCACCCTGGGGAGGAACTCGTATGCCTCGCCATATATCTCGGCAGGCATACAGTATGGACACCGGAAGTTGCACCTGTCAGTGACCGAGATTCTCAGGTCACGGGCAGGCCTGCCAAATCTATCCCTTACTCCCGGGGCATCTTGGGGCATTGGGTCTCCTTTCGTCGAGGGCAACGGGACGCCTTACCCGTCTCCCTTTTCATCTGCGAGCATCGAGCCAAGGAGAACTACTGCCTTGCGGGCGGCCTGGGCCCTGTGGCTGAGGCCGTTCTTCTCCTCCAGGGACAGCTCTGCAGTGGTCCGCCCAAGGTGCGGCAGATAAAATACCGGGTCGTACCCGAACCCGTTGTCGCCTTTTGGCTCATACTGTATGACGCCGTCCACAACCCCCGTGACCATCCTGACTTCCCCGGAAGGCCGGGCTATGGCTATGACACACCGGAACCGCCCGATCCTATCCTCCCACGCCACCTCCTCCAGGTTTTTCAGGAGGAGCAGCACGCGGTCCTCGTCGGTCGCCCCGGGGCCGCCATACCGGGCCGACTTCACCCCCGGCCCTCCCCCCAGGGCGTCCACCTCCAGGCCCGAATCGTCGGCCAGGGTGAGCAGGCCGCTCAGGGCGGCGTAGGCCTTTGCTTTGATGCAGGCGTTCTCTTCGAAGGAGTCGCCCGTCTCTTCCACCTCCTCGAAGACGCCTGCCTGTTCCAAGGAGATGGTCTCAAGGGGGAGGTCGCGGAGGAGCTCCTTGAATTCCCTTGCTTTTCCCGGGTTCCTGGTGGCAACCAGCAGCTTGTGGTGCATATCTGCCTTCACAGCGCCCTTATCGTCCAGCCCCCATGTCTTCTCTCAGCTTCATTATAAACCATACGCGATATTTTATCTGCTACGGCAAGGGCACCGGACAGGGTTGTTTCATTCTCGACATTACCTGTCTGCCCTGCCTGACAGCAGACAGACCGCGCATCATGCCTACCTCCAGCAGGCAGGCCACCCGCAACTCCGTTTATGTCATTAACATGAAAATGGAGAGCAATCCCCATCCCGTCGTTCCGGCCTTGAGCCGGAATCCATACCCCAGGCTTATGGACTCCCGCTCCCCGTTTCCACGGGGACAAGCTTCGCGGGAGTGACAGTGGGGAAGCCCAGCAGCTATTTTCATCCGCTTATGTGGCCTTCACAAGGCCATAGCGATTGCTGCGCTCGGAATCCAGGGCGTGTTCACGCAAAGGAGCGCAAGGCGTGCCAAAATGCCCGCGTCATGTCATTCCTGTAAAGGTTAGGTAATTCACTGACAGATTGGTATAAAAGGGTAAAGCCAATTTGGAGGCGAAGATGCGTGACAACAGCAAAGACCGGAATCAAGGCAACACAGGCTGGAACAATAGCATGGTAAGCCAGGACTTTAGACCCCTCGCTCCGCTCGGAGCCTGCCCCTGGTTTGAACAAGGGGTGACAATGGAAAGACCCTGTTTCAATCCGAGCTTTGCCATCCCGTGAGTATGGCTTTGCCCCAGGCCCTTGAAATCTCCTCCAGGCGGTTATAAATTGGTCTCACCAACCGCAGGTTGGATTCCATCCCGCCATCCCTTTGAGCCATTTTGTCGTAGTATCTGGAAGATGAACCGCATGAGTAACTTACTTGCCCTGCTGGCGGTGGCGGCAGTTATAGCCGCCGCCATCTCCACTATGGATGTCGCTTTCAGCAGGTGGGGGTCCCTGGAATGGGACTCTCGCGAGCCGGTAATCAAGCTGGAGGAAGGACCTCCAGCGCCGGAGCTGGCCGGAATAAACGCCTGGATTAACTCGCAACCCCTGGAGATTGGCGACCTGAAAGGGAAGGTGGTGCTGGTGGACTTTTGGACCTATGGCTGCCCCAGCTGCATCCGTGCGTTGCCGTACCTCAAGAGCTGGCACGCGACGTACGCTGACGACGGTCTGGTGGTCCTGGGGGTGCACACCCCCGAGTTCAGCTACGAAAGGAAGCCGGAGAACGTAGCTGAGGCGGTGAAGGTGTATGGGATAGGTTGGCCCGTGGCCCTGGACAACGACTATGTAACCTGGAAGGCCTACGGGAATTACCACTGGCCCACCCAGTACCTCGTGGACAAAGACGGCATAATCCGCTATACCCACTTCGGCGAGGGGGCCTATGAGGAGATAGAGTCAAAGCTCCAGGAGCTTCTCTCGGAGACCGGGGCAGACCTGTCCTAGCCGCCGCCGACGGGCTTCACTATCTCCAGCACGTCCCCCTGCTTGAGCACCACTTCGGGGAACGTCTCCTTTTCAAGTACGATGCCGTTGTACCCCACGGCAACATGCTGGAGATTTACCCCGTATCCCTCGAGAAAGCTGACCAGGTCCAGGGAGCTCTCCAGGTCTCTGGGCTTTCCATTCACTATCAGCCTGATCATCTTCCTGTGAACTCCTGCCTATGGTAGGTAGGGGCTGAGGAGGCCCCCGGTTGATGCGTGTGAGAGTCCTGCCAGGCAGTGACGACGGCATCCTTGAGATCCCTCGCGGCCTGCTCCGGGTCTCCGGCGGCGAGGATGGCGCTTATCACTGCGACCCCCGAGGCCCCGGCGCAAATGACCTCGTCCACGCTGGCGGCGGTGACGCCCCCTATGCCCACAAAGGGGATGCTTACCCTGCCGGCAATTTCAGAGATGAGCCGTGTGCCCGATGCTTCGGCGCCAAGATGGGAGACGGTCGAGAAGACCGTACCCACTACCAGGAAATCGGCCCCCTGACTCTCGGCGGCGAGGGCGCCCTCCAGGCTGTGGACCGAGCGGCCAATGAGAATGCTCTCCCCAGCCACCCTGCGGGCGTCCGCTACCGGGATACCCTCCTCTCCAAGCTGCACCCCTTCGGCCCTGGAAGCTATAGCCACATCAACCCTTTCGTTCACGAAGAGCAGGGCCGATCCCTCACTGACCTTCCGCAGTCTCTCGACCAGCGCCAGGGCTTGCCCTCCGGGCAGGTCCTTCTCCCTTACCTGGACGAGATTGACGCCACCCTTCACGGCCCTGGCTACCTTCTCTTCCAACTCCTGAGCGCCCGGCTGGCACAGCCGCCGGTCTGTCACCAGGCACAGACATGGCGTGGGTATCCGGGGTTTCATCTTACTACCTGCTTACCATGCAAATACCCTTCGTCATTCCCGTGAAAACGGTAATCCACAGCCCCGGCCACTGGACTCCCACGAAAGTGGGAGTCCAGTGGCCGGGCTGGCCTCCATTTTCATGCCCCGTGATGTGGCCCGGCAAGGCCATGGTGGATTGCTACCGGGAGGCTGACATGGGTTGAGGCACGTCTTCGGCGGGGCTGCTGGCGGCGGCGTAGGCTTGCCTGGGGATTCTACCGGCGAGGTAGGCCATGCGGCCCGCCTCCACGCCCTGCTTGAAGGCCCGGGCCATGAGCGCCGGGTCCTTGGCCTGGGCTATGGCCGTGTTTACCAGGGCGGCGTCGGCGCCCATCTCCAGGGCTTGCGAAGCGTCCGAGGGCACGCCCAAGCCCGCATCCACCACAACGGGCACGCGGGCCTGCTCGATGATTATGCGTATCTCCTCGACGGTGTGGATGCCCTGGCCGGAGCCGATAGCGGAGCCCAGGGGCATGACGGTGGCGCAGCCTACGTCCTCCAGCCTCTTGGCCAGCACAGGGTCGGCGTGGATGTAGGGCAGGACGATGAAGCCATCCTTGACCAGCTGCTCCGCCGCTTCCAGTGTCCCTATGGGGTCAGGAAGGAGGTACTTGGTGTCCGGTATTACCTCCAGCTTGACCAGGTTGGTGTTGCTCACCGACCTGCCCAGCCGGGCTATGAACAAAGCCTCCTCAACGCTGCGGCATCCGGCCGTGTTCGGGAGGATTTGGTACTTGTTCCAGTCTATGTAGTCCAGGATGGTCTTCTTGTTGGGGTCATCCAGGTCCAGACGCCTTATGGCCACCGTCACCATTTCCGTACCCGAGGCGTCTATTGCCTCTACCATATCCTCCATGGTCCGGTATCTTCCCGTGCCAATGATGAGCCTGGACTTGAACTTCTTCTCACCGATCTCCAGGTAGTCTTCCATGTCTGCCCCCCTTCTTCCTCCAGTGAAAAGATAAACCGCCAGGGTGATGCCTGGCGGTAGCCTGACTCTCCAACGTCTCTTCCCTTCGCCGGCATTACCCGGATCAGGTATAGACGGTCGGTGACGAGTATTGGCCACCCTCTCAGCCCGGCTTTCCCAAGCTCCCGACGGATTCAAATGCTCTTCTAGGTATCCTATGCAAAGCTTAGCATGGCAGCATACCAAAGTCAACGAGCGCAGCAGAAAATCCAAGGCCTTTCAATTGTCACCCCCTGTTCAAGCCAGGGGCAGGCTCCGAGCGGAGCGAGGGGTCTAAAGTCCTTGCCTTCTTAGACATGCTGCTATCCAAGCATTTCAGATTCCTCGCTGCGCTCGGAATGACACGCGGCGGGGACCTGTATTCACCCGGCGTCGAGAATTGAAAGACCCTGGCAGAAAATCGGGCCGCCCGGCCCGCCCCTGAGGTCTCTAGGGCAGCAGGTCCTCCCACTCGAAGGCCAAGTGGGGGTAACGCCCCTCCAGAAGAGGCATGTGGCGCTGCGTCAGTAGGGGCGCTGCCAGTCCTTCCAGCACGTCCTCAAGCTCAGGCTCAAGCCCAGGGGATGTCCCAAAACCCCACAACGAGGGAGTCCCCACTCCCTTGCCCTGGGATAGCACCTTGAAATCACCCATCCCTCCGGGCCGCACAATATCCAGCATAGCCAGGCGGTTGGCCTCCACATCTCGCTGCCTCAGGGCCGTGACCGGGAGGCGGCCTATGAACCGCCTGATGCCGAGGCTCCGGAGGAACTCCCGCTGCGTACTGAAGCCCAGTGGCTCCAAGCCGCAGCGTCTCCCCCCTTCTATCAAAGAAGTGAAGTCCACATGGGCCGTTATGTCCTGTCTGCCGATGCGCGCGTAAGGGTCGTCGGTCTGGGTGTGCCTGTAGAAGCAGGTAAGGGTGCCGCGCCTGCGACGATGGGAGTACAAGTCCCCGGCGGTATGGCCGTAATCTATGGTGAGGAGGAAGCCGCGCTCCAGTGCGGAGGATACCGACTCCATCCATGACTCCATAGCCAGGTTTATCTCCGCGCTGAAACCCTCGGGCAGGGATAGTCCCAGGGCATCGAGGCGGCGTTCCAACTCGGGGGTCGAGGGAGAGTCCAGCACCTCCACCAGCTTCCCGTCTTCCAGGACCAGATAAACCTCCTTCAACCCGTCCGCCTGTACCGTTACCCTGTGGACCGGGAAGGAGTCCACCAGCTCGTTGGAGAGGAAGCAGCCTGTCACCCCCCGCAGAGGCGCGCCCTGGGTTGCGAGGCGCTCTACCTTCTTCCTGGCCTCGACGGGAAGTTCGCCCTCGACGCCCGGCGAGGGCTGGCGGTCCAGGCACAGGTAGCGGAGGGAATCCCTGAATGGCGGCGGAAGGTGAGCGCTGTACTCAAGTATGTCGCGGCACAGGAGGCCATTGCCCGACCCCATCTCCACGAGCCAGAAGGTGGAGGGACGGCCCAGCAGTTGCCACATCTGGTAGATTTGAAGGCAGAGGAGGGCGCCCATGATGGGATGAGCGCTGGGAGCCGTGTAGAAGTCGCCCCTGGGCCCTATCTTGTCTGGGCTATTGTAGTAGCCACCCCTGGGCCAGAAGAGGGCCAGGTCCATGAACTCAGCGAAGGTTATCCTTCCCCGCTTCCCTATCCGTCTCCGTATCTCCTGCTCTACGTCCGCGGCCGTCGTCATCAGGCCTGATGCTTTAGATGGATGCAGTTCAACGCACTAGCGACGCTGCTCTATGGGCACGTATTCCAGGTCCATGGGGCCTTTGTAGTCCAGGAGAGGCCGCAGCAGAATGTTGTCGTCATACTGCTCGACGCACTGGAGAGTCCAGCCGGGTATCCGGCCCAAGGCGAAGATGGATATGAACAGGTCGTCGGGGATGCCCAGCAGATAGTAGATGGAGCCGGCGAAAAAGTCTACGTTCACGAAGATACCCCTGGACCTGTAGGGGACCATGATCTGCTCTTCAAGGTATCTCAGTATCTGGAACCAGTGGGGCTGGCCCAACTTCTCCCCCAGGGCGCGGGAACGCTCCCGCAGATGGGTGGCGCGAGGGTCCTCAGCCTTGTACACACGATGGCCGAAACCCATAATCCTGCCGCCGCCGTCGAGGACCTTTCTGGCGTACTCGTCGGCGTTCTCCGGCTGACCTATATCCAAAGCCATCTTCATGACCTCTTCCGCCGCCCCGCCATGCCACGGACCCTTCAGGACGCCGATCCCTGTGACCACGGCGGAGTGCAGGTCGGAAAGAGTTGAAGCCGCGACCCTGGCCCCAAAGGCTGAAGCGTTGGAGCTGTGCTCAGCGTGGAGGATGAAGTCCACGTCCATCAATTTCTGAGTCTCCTCGTCGGGATCCTGCCCTGAGAGCATATAGAGGAAGTTGCCGGCGTGGTTCAGGTTGGGGTTGGGCTGTACCGGCTCAAGGCCGTTTCTGATACGATGGTGGGCTGCTACGATGGTGGTGGCCTGCGACGTGAGGCGCACGCCCTTTCGGACAGTGGCCTCCGCCGAGTTATTCCCCACCTCCGGGTCGAAGGCTGAGAGGGCGGAAACGCCGGTGCGCAGGGCGTCCATGGGGTGGCTGTTCTTCACCAGCCTCAGGACCTGGATTACCTCGTCCGGAATGCTTCTATTAGCCCGGAGAACAACGTCGAATTCGTCCAGCTGAGTCCGGTTCGGGAGGTCTCCGTAAAGGAGCAAATAGATTACTTCCTCGAAGGTAGACTTCTCGGCCAGGTCGTGGATATTGTAGCCACGATAGAGCAGCTTGCCCAACTGCCCATCCACAAAGCTGGCTTCCGTAGTGTCTATATAGACATCCCTTAGCCCGCGCTTGATATCTACGCCCTGGTCTGCCATGGCCGCTCCTCCCTATGGAATATCTGATTCATTCGCGAGATGTTCCAACATGACGGTGGCGTACTGGCCCACGATGGGGACAGGATGCGCCAGGAGAGACGAAGTATAGAGGTGGACCTTCCATCAATCGGATAGGATAGCAAAGGCGCAAGATCGAACATCAGGGTAAGTTCCTGGCAGGCAACCTCTACATTAGGAGATGGCGTTGCTTATGCAGTAACGGGACTCCAGGACACCCATACCCCTGTCGTCACGGGGATTCTACCATCGCTTCCTGGGGGTGTCAACTGGCATGACCCCGCTGCAACAGGGTCCCCCTACCAGAGGGATGGGCCATCGGTTATAATGGGTGCTATCGGGCGCAAAGAGAGGTCTCTACTATGGGCACATTCAAATGGCCGCTACGGATTTCCAGCATGGACGGCGAGCAGTCCCGGGACATAGAAGCGACGGTGGATACCGGCGCTGCCTACACCACGCTGCCCGCTCGCCTGCTGCGCGAACTGGGCGTTGCGCCTATAGGCAAGCGCAGGTTTCTGATGGCCGACGGGCGGCGGGTCTTCATGGACTACGGGGAGGCCCGGGCAACCGTGGACGGCGAGAACGTGACGACCGTGGTGGTCTTTGGAGAGGACGATGCCCCGCCCCTGCTGGGGGCCTACACCCTGGAAGGTCTGGCCTTGGCAGTGGACCCGGTGGAACAGCGATTGGTCCCAACCCACCTCATCATGTATTAGGACCGGCAGGGCTTCCCGGGGCATGGAATATCTCCGGTCCGGCAGTCCGGCCCCTCAAACCGTGGAGCACAAAGTCACCCTCCGAGCAGCTTGCCCCCGTATTTTCACGGCAATGATACGTGGTGGGGGCCAATTCTGGTATAATAAACGAACGGCGTGCTAGCGTCACCTGCGGCTATTTCGGGCGCAGGGTGCAGCCAGCATCGGGAATGTCAAAATCGAAGTAAGGAGGGACATTATGGCTGAGTATGACCTGGTTATTCGCGGCGGCACCATTGTGGATGGCACCGGTATTCCCAGGTACAAGGCGGACCTGGCCGTCAAGGACGGAAGGGTGGCCGTGATTAGTGGACAGATTAACGCCGGCAACGCGAGGGAGATTGACGCCAGCGGCTGTATCGTTGCCCCCGGAGCGGTGGACCTGCACACCCATTACGACGCCCAGCTCAACTGGGACCCCTACTGCACCCCGTCGAGCTGGTTCGGCGTGACCTCGCTGACCATCGGGCAGTGCGGCTTCGGCTTCGCTCCCACCAGGCCCGAGGACAGGGAACTGAACATGCAGATGATGAACCGCATCGAGGCTATCCCCCTGGAGTCAATGCGACGAGGGATGCGCTGGGACTGGGAGACCTTCCCCCAGTACATGGACAGCCTGGACCGCCAGGGATTGGGCGTCAACGTGGGGGCCTTGTTCCCCTTCTCTCCCCTGAGGGGCTACGTGCTGGGCATGATGGCCGCTCGTGAGAGGACCTCGGTGACAGAGGCGGAGCTAAACCAGATGAAGCAACTCTTCCACGAAGGGATGATGGCCGGAGCCTTTGGCATCGCCGGGAACAGGAGCGCTGAAGACCACCCGGAGGACGGCGGCTACCTGCCCAGCCACATCGCTTCCGACGAGGAATGGTTGGGACTGGCGGAGGTACTGGGACAGTTTGGCGTCGGACATATCGGATGGGATATAGGCAACGTCCCCCTGTTCAACGACCGCCCACAGCAGCACGCGCTGCTGACCCAGATGATGCAGGTCAGCGGCCGGCCTCTCCAGCTAATCGTCGGGGGGCCGGAGAGCCGCGCCTGGCTGGAATCGGCCCGGGCCGAGGGGCTGCCGGTGATAGAGCAGGTGCAGGTCGGTCTGGCTGACAGCACCTTCAAGCTGGCGGAGTACAACCTCTTCGACATTATGCCCAACTGGATACAGCCCCTGGTGGGGGGTGCCGAGGACCGGATAGCCAAGCTCCAGGCCCCGGGAGTCCGGGAGGCCATGAAGCAGGACGTGGAGAACATATACCGCGACCGCGAGATGATGAGCGTAAGCCCGGAGCTATACAGGACCGACTGGAGCAGGATGAAGGTCTATGGAGTCGTCTACGAGCGTAACTACAAGTACGAGGGTATGACGATCAAGGAAGTGGCCGAGGCTACGGGCAAACACCCCGTGGACGCCTTCTTGGACCTGGCCCTCGACGAGCACCTGCAGACCGATTTTACCGTCCCCCAAGGTCCGGTGGACGGGTACAGCGACGAGCTTGCAGACCGCATCAGAAGCCCCTACGGCCACATCTCCCTCTCCGACGGAGGCGCCCACATCAGGTATCAGACCACCGCCTCGTGGCCCATCCACTTCCTCTCCTTCTGGGTCCGAGACAGGGAGATTATGAGCCTGGAGCAGGCCCACTACAAGGTGAGCACCTACCCCGCCTGGATCGCCAACTTCAGAGACCGGGGCACGCTCCAGATTGGCGCATGGGCCGACATTATGATTTACGAGCTGGACAAGATAGGCATGCTGTACGACAAGCCCGTGTACGCCAACGACTTCCCCGGTGGGGAGCGCCGCATGATCCAGAAACCCACCGGCCTGCGGTACACCCTGGTCAATGGCGCAGTTACCTTCGAGGGAGACAGCTGCACCGGCGTGCTGCCGGGCAAGCTGCTCCGCAGCTACGACATGATTGGCTAGACGCCTCAGGTGAAACTCACTATGGCCAACCCGCCATAGTAGCCCCATGATTCACAGGAACAGGCGAGGGGCCTCCCCTGAGTCCCCCCCATTGCCAAGGGAGGACTCAGGGGAGGTCGGAGCCCTTTGATTGTCAGCCCTGTCACGCTCTCGTCATTCCTGCCCCGTATCCAGTACGGGGCAGGCCTTGAGCCGGAATCCAGGATTTCTCGGCAGACCGAGTCAACCACCCTCACCCGGAGAGGCGAGCAAGGAGGCAAGATATGACCGCAAGGACGCACGACTTTCACGACGGCAGCCGCCAGCTTCAGGACAAATTCGACACTCGACGCCTGGCCGACCGCTCCGCCAAAAGGGTGACGGAAACCATCGGTGAGGCGGACAGGGAGTTCATCGGTCGGGCAGACATGTTCTTTCTAGCCACGTGCGACCATCGGGGCATCCCCACGGTGTCATTCAAGGGGGGCGACCCGGGCTTCGTGCGGGTCGTGGATGAGCGCTCAATCGCCTTTCCCAACTACGACGGCAACGGCAAGTACCTCTCTATGGGCAACTTGCTGATGAACCCCAATGTAGGCCTGCTGTTTATTGACTTCGAGAACCAGAAGAGAATGCGTCTACAGGGCGTTGCGACAATCCGCGACGATGACGAGTTACTGGCGGAGTACCCGGAGGCCCAGTTCGTGGTACGAGTGGAGGCCACCGAGGTTTTCACGAATTGCCCCCGCTACGTCCCCAAATACCAGCTCCTCGAGCGGTCCAAGTTCGTGCCCAGAGCGGGCCATGAGACGCCCGTACCCGAATGGAAGACGAATCCGGAAGTGCAGGACCTTCTACCCGCGAAGGACCCGGCAAGGAAGCTAGACTAGACCGGGCATAGGCCGTGTCTCAGTTTGAGATTCCCGGATTTACCTACCTCAAGAAAGTGAGGCAGAAATATCCGAGCGTCAACCTGAGGTGGTCTAAGGAGGGAATGAATGGCGGTCTTACTCAGTAAACAAATATCCGCATACGAAGAAATGCGTGAACACCTAGAGCTTGATCACTTCGGCGAGTGGGTCGTTGTGCATGACGAAACCCTTGCGGGAACCTATGAATCGTTCGAGGAGGCTGCCGAGGACGCGGTCCGGCAATTCGGGCGCGGACCATACCTGATTAGACGAGTAGGTGAGACCTCGGTTACGCTGCCGGCTTCTGTGCTATATAGGCCAGTCAATGCCAACGGCTAGAATCGGGTTCGGTGACAGTGTAGGCCCCCTCTCCGGTCAGGATATGTTGGTGACGTATGGACCTACTCTGTCAGTACGGATTGGATTCGACCCAGAGGTTCAACGTAGCAGCGGGGCTCGCCCCAACCTGCCGGAAAGCCAGCATCTCGCGCTGGTGGATACCGGTGCCGGGGAAAGTTGCATTGACTCCTCTCTAGCCAGGGACCTAAAGCTGCCTGTAGTTGACCGGTTGCCGGTATCCGGAGCGCATGGAGCGAGCCCGGTCAACTTCCATCTCGCCCATATTTATGTCCCCGTTTTGGAGTGTACGATCTACGGGAGATTTGCCGGCGTTCATCTCAGTGCCGGTGGACAACCACATCTGGCTCTTATTGGTAGGATTTTCCTCCAACACTTCACCATGACGTATGAAGGCCGGACGGGAGATGTGACGATCAGCAACGATTAGGCCGCAATCGTTGCCTCCATGACGTGGACTGTGATGTCAGCCTCGCGAGGTCTCCACAGGAAGCGGACCACGATTTCAAACCGGTACATTACCCTGACATAGGCGCACGAAGGGGAGATGGCATGGTCTCAAATAGACGGGCCCCTACCTATCAGCTTGCAGACACGCTGGACGCGATCGAGGAGTGCTACCGGAGAGGCTGGACCGACGGCCTCCCCGTGGTGCCTCCCACGTCGGACCGGGTCGCCGAAATGGTGGACTACGTGGGCCTGGAGCCATACCACGTCCTGGGCGAGGTCCCGGTCCGGCGCCGCGTCCTGACAGTGGAGCAGGCCGCCGCCAACGCCGTCATGGCCGGCTGCCTTCCCTCCCACTTCCCCATAGTCCTCGCCACGATGGAGGCCCTCTTCGAGTATGACCCCAACTGCATTCACGAGGCCTCCTGCACCACCAACTCCTCGGGAATCCTCATGCTGGTCAACGGCCCCATACGCTCCCGCATAGGTCTGAACTGTACCGACGACCTTCTCAGTCCCGGCCACCGCGCCAACACCACCATCGGGCGCGCAATCCGCCTCATCATGATCAACGTCTTCGAGCAACGCTCGGGTATCCTCGACCGGGGGTGCATGGGCTCGTTGACCAAGCACGGCGTCTGCTTCGGCGAGGATGAGGAGCGCAGCCCCTGGCCTCCCTTCCACGTGAGCCAGGGCTTCAAACCGGAGGACTCCACCGTGACGGTGGCGACGATTCAGGACCCGGAGATGCTGGGCAACCGGTATGGCCTGACGGCGGAGAGCGTGATGGACTCCATCGCCGAAGGGATGGCCTCCCACGGGCTGGCGAACTACTTCCCGCCCCTCCCGACTGCGGACCGGACCTACCCATTGCCTCATGGCGCCCAGTGGTTCTGGGTGGTCGGCCACTGGCACGCGGAGATGCTGGGCGCCCAGGGCTGGGACCGCCCCCGCATCCAGGAGTACGTTTGGGAGAGGGCCTGGCGTCCCCGTGCCCACCTCAAGAGGATGGGGTCTGTCATGGGCAATGTCACGCCGGAGGACGAAGCTACCCGGTCTTACGCGGCGGCCTCGCCGGAGGACATCTTCATCGTGAAGGCAGGGGGGGACAGCGGCATTTACAGCGAGCTTATAATGAACTACTTCGGAGTCCTGGCCACCACGGTACGCATTCGCGAGCCAAAGGGAGGGCCGGGTTAGGAGGATGTAGTATGACCGGTCTCAAGCAACCCACAGTCTACCTGGTGGACCCCACCGGCGAGGACCCGGGAGAGCGCTCCCTGGTCTTGGCGCCACGCTCGGCTGACCTGCGCGGCAAGCGCCTGGGGCTGCTGGACAACTCCAAGGGCAACTCCGACGTCATCCTTCGCGCCATCGCGCGGACCCTCAACGAGGAGTTCGAGTTCGCCGACGTCTTCTACGTCAAGAAGCATTCGGCGTCGCTGCCTCCTTATCCCCAAGTGATGGCCGACCTTCACAGGTACGCCGACCTGGTGATAACCGGGGTAGGCGATTGAGGGGGCTGCTCGTCGGGCAGTTTGTACGACGGAGTGACCCTGGAGCAGCAGGGGCTACCCACAGCTACCATCATCACCGACGTGTTCGTAAAGACGGCGCGCGCTTACACGCGGCTTCTGGGCGTCCCCGACTTTCCCTATCTGGTCTGTCCTCATCCCATCACAAACGTCGGCCCGGCAGAGTTGGAAGCGCGGGCGCAGGAGCTGGTGCCCCAGGTGAGCCGCCTTCTGCTGGAGGGGCACTTGTAGGGCCATCCACGGCCTTACCATGAAAATGGCCCACCCTCTCTCGTGTCATTCCGAGCGCAGCGAGGAATCTAAAGACCTATGCCACTCAATAAGCTTACACCTTAGATTCCTCACTCCGCTTCGCTCCGTTCGGAATGACACGCGCGGCTGGGGCCTGCCTGCCGCAGGCAGGCTATATTCACTCTCATCGAGAGCGAAAGGCCGTAGCATTTCCCATCGCATTCTAGGGGTCTATGAGCACCCCGGGGTTGAGCACGCCCTTCGGGTCTATGCTGTGCTTGACCGCCCGCAGCGCCTGGGCGAAAGGCTCCGGTCGCTGCTTGTCGTACCACGGCCTGTGGAGGCGTCCGACCGCGTGGTGATGGGTGATGGTGCCCCCGGCCTTCATTATTGCCTCCGACGCGGCCTGCTTGATGGCGGCCTGCTGCTCTGTCCACGAGCCCCGCTTGTAAAGTCCCGAGTAGGTGTAGTAGGGCGCCGGGCCATCGGTGTAGACGTGGGTGAAGCGGCAATTCAGGGTGCCCCCGCCACAGACTTCTTGTAGGGCCTTCATCACGGCTTCGCGCACCTGGCTATCCAGGTCGGGCCACCGGTCCCAGGTGACCGCGGTCTCGAACGTGTCGGTGACAAGACCAAGGCCGGCTGCGAGGCCCTCGCGGGCGTGGACAAAGGAGCTGCGCCAGGAGCCAACCGCGCCCTGGCGCCCCGTGGGTTCACCCACGCCGGAGACATAGATGTCCGAGTCATCTATCTGCCCGCCGGCCTCGCGAGCGATCTCCACGGCAACTCGTATAGGCCACTCCTGGGACACCTCCGCAGACTCGAACCCGATGATTAGCAGCGCGTGTTCGCCGTCCATTCCGGCGCTGGCCCGCCCCAACTCCGGGTCAAGGATGCGGAGGTTCGCCGGCCAGAGCTTCGCCTGCACAATCTGTCGCGTCGCCTCGCAGCCGGACTCCCAGGAGGGAAAGGTCACGCCCGCCGTGGCACGGTGCTTGGGTCGCGCCTGGATGCGCATCCACGCCTCGGTGATGATGCCCAGGATTCCCTCGCTGCCGATGGCGAGCCGGTCCGGACTCGGCCCCGCTCCACTGCCCGGCAACCGTCGCGACTCCCACCATCCAACGGGCGTCAGCATTCTCACCGACTCTACCAGGTCGTCTATATGGGTGTCTTTGGTGGCGTAATGGCCGCCGGAGCGCGTGGCAATCCAGCCCCCCAGGGTTGAGCCATCGAAGCTCTGGGGGAAGTGGCGCAGCGTGTAGCCGTGGGGGCGTAGCTGGTCTTCCAGGGCCGGGCCGAACACGCCGGCCTGGATGCGGGCCGCGCGGGAGGTCTCGTCTATCTCCAGCACGCGGTCGAACTGGTCCATGTCAACGGTGACGACGCCGTCATACCCCTCGGGCGGCGTCACGCCGCCGACCACGGAGGAGCCTCCACCGTAGGGGATAGTCGCGTACCCGTGGTCCGAGCACCACTCCAGGACCGCCTCAAGCTCCTGCTCGGTGCGCGGGTGGGCGACGATGTCAGGCGGGTTCGAGAACTCCCCCAGACCGGCAAGCTGCCTGAACCCTCCATGAGAGTGCAAGGCCCGCTCATAGGTGTCGGTGAAACAGAACTCGGCGATGGAATCCGGCGCCTTGATGCGGGGAGGGCGAAGCTGAAGGTCCTCGGCCCGGGGTATCTGAGGCGCATCGAGGGTCACTCCCAATTGCTCTGAGAGCCGCTTTGCGTGCTCGCAACGCTCCGCGTAGGTCGGCTCATCGGACTCCAGCCCGTATATCCAGTAGCTGCGTCGCGCCTTCCTCCTGGTCGCCATGTCCGCCTCCTTATGGCCGTCTCGTGCGCAAGAATTATAACCCCAGAATTATACTTAACGGGGTGGCGGTTGACCAGACGACGGGCGCTTGCAGAGACGCGACTGTCTCCCGAGCCGGAGCGATGGGTATGTATGTACGCAAATCAGAATAGTAGCGTTATATTGGTATATGTGTTGCGAATTCAGCATGTATATGATATTCACGCACTGAAATTGGACTCATACGTTGACATGCCTGGGCGACGGTAGTATAGTTGCAGCGTCAGAAGGCATTTCACAAAACAAAGGAGGTTCGAGTATGGCTAACTACAGAGTCGTATCGTCCGATAACCACGTCACCGAGCCGGCTGACCTGTGGCAGACCAGGAGTCCCGCCAAGTTCAGAGATCGGGTGCCCCATATTGTCCGAACGGACGACGGCACCGACTGGTGGGTCTGCGACGATTACAAGGTGGTCAGCGTTTTCTTCGGGACCCAGACGGGCGTGAGGTTCGAGGAGCCTGAAAAGCTGAGCATTAGCGGGTCGGAAACCATCTATGAAAACCTGCGGCCCGGCGGCTACATTCCCGAAGAGCACATCAAAGACATGGACATTGACGGGATTGACGTGAGCATAGTCTATCCCACCGTTGGCCTCCTGCTCTTCAGCGTGCCGGATAGCGAGCTTCTCACGTCGGTGTTCGCGTCGTACAACGACTGGGTCGCCGAGTTCTGCAACGCAATCCCCAGGCGGCTCAAGGGTATCGCCATGCTGAACGTGGACGACGTGTCAGAGAGCGTGAAAGAGCTGGAGCGCTGCGCCAAGCTGGGATTCTGCGGGGCCATGATCACCGTGTATCCCCCGGAAGAGAGGTCCTACGACCTGCCCGAATACGAGCCTCTCTGGGCTGCCGCCGAAGATCTACAAATGCCCCTGGGCCTCCACGCCGGCACGAACCGTCCCGGCCCGGGCCAGGAGTTCTCCAACATCGAGACCGTCAAGCCCGCCTTCATCTCCAATTTTGACCACTGGGTGCGGGTCTCCATCGCCCATATGATATTCAGCGGGGTGTTCGAGCGCCATCCCAAGCTACAAATAGGGTCCGTAGAGCAGGAGTTGTCCTGGGTCCCCCATTTCCTGGACCGGATGGACTACACCCATACCCAGAGGGTCCAGGAGTGGTCCCCCCACCGGTTCAAGGACGACGTTCTTCCCAGCGACTTCTTCCACCGCAACGTGTTCCTTGGCTTCCAGGAGGATATCCTGGGCATAAGGGACCGGCACATCATAGGCGTGGATAACCTGCTGTGGGGTGGAGACTATCCTCACCCCGAGTCCACATTCCCGAGGAGCCGGGAGATAATCGAGGAGATTCTATCGGGGTGCACCGAGGAGGAGAAGGCCAAGATCGCCGGCGAGAACTCTGTCAGGATATATCACCTCGACTAGGGCAGGCCCATTCGTAACAAAGCAGAGGAGATTTGAGTATGGCTAATTACAGGATCATATCATCGGATAACCACGTTATGGAGCCGGTAGACCTGTGGTCGTCCAGAATTGCTCGCAAGTTCGCAGAGAGGGCGCCGCGCGTCGTTCGCATGGACGATGGCAGCGACTGGTGGGTCTGCGACGGCAACAAAATCATGGGTGCGTTCGCCGCGACTCAGACTGGCATGAGGTTTGAGGAGCCCGAAAAGCTGCGGCTTGGCGGGTCGGAAGCTACCTATGAAAACGTGCGGCTTGGCGGCTACATTCCCGAAGAGCATATCAAAGACATGGACATTGATGGGATTGACGTGAGCATCGTCTACCCCACCACCGGCCTCCTGCTCTTCGGCGTACCGGACAGCGATCTCCTGACGTCAGTATTCACATCGTACAACGACTGGGTCGCCGAGTTCTGCAACGCGATCCCCAGGCGGCTCAAGGGCATAGCAATGGTTAACGTAGACGATGTGGGGTCAGGCGTAAAGGAGTTGGAACGATGCGCCAAGCTGGGGTTTTGTGGGGCCATGATTACCGTGTATCCCCCCGAAGAAAGGTCCTACGACCTGCCCGAGTATGAGCCTCTCTGGGCCGCCGCCGAGGACCTGCAAATGCCCCTTGGCCTTCATGTCGGCACAAACCGCCCGGGCCCGGGCCAGGAGTTCGTCAGCCTGGACACCGTTAGGCCCGGCTTCATTTCCAACCTCGACCACTGGGCACGGGTTTCCATTGCCCACATGATATTCAGCGGGGTGTTCGAGCGCCACCCGAAGCTACGGATAGGGGCCGTAGAGACGGAGCTGTCCTGGGCCCCCCATTTCCTGGACCGGATGGACTACACCCATACTCAGAGGGTCCAGGAGTGGTCCCCCCACCGGTTCAAGGACGACGTTCTTCCCAGCGACTTCTTTCACCGCAACGTGTTCCTGGGCTTCCAGGAGGATGCCCTGGGCATAAGGGACCGAGACATCATAGGCATAGATAACCTCCTGTGGGGTGGAGACTATCCTCATCCGGAGTCCACATTCCCGAGGAGCCGGGAGATAATCGAGGAGATTCTGTCGGACTGCACCGAGGAAGAGAAGGTCAAAATCGCCGGCGGGAACTCTGCCAGGATATATCACCTGGACTAGGGCACGGCCCCCGTATCCCCCCTACGCACAATTCCGGCGGGTACTCCTGCATAGGAGTACCCGCCGCCGTTTCTGGGTGTGCACCCAGGGTTGTTTCATTCTCGACGCTAAGTAAATACAGGCCCCCGCCGCGCGTCATTCCGAACGGAGCGAAGCGGAGTGAGGAATCTGAGGTGATGCCTAACAAAAATTGGAATCAAGGCAGTACCAGCCAGAACAAGGCCGCGGTCAGCTACCATTTTAGACCCCTCGCTTCGCTCGAGGTGACAATGAAACGACCATGAAAAGACCCATAGCTGTTTGACCCCTCTCGGTCCCGTGTATATAATGGGGACACTGTTCGAGTGACAATCTACTCTTGAATCAGGGAAGTCTGGCTGAGGTGGTGAAGCTATGCAGGAGCAGGAGCTACGTATATATGCGCCCACGGCTATCGTGGGCTACGGCTACAAGGATGAGTCCTTCCAGAGAGGGTTGGAGAAGAACCCGCACCTCATTGCCTGCGACGCGGGGAGCACCGACCCAGGCCCCAACTACCTGGGCATGGGACAGGCCTTCGTGGGGCGGGACGCCGCCAAGCGAGACCTGAAGAGTATGCTCGTTGCAGGCCACGACCGCAAGATTCCCGTCGTCATAGGGACCAGCGGCGGCGCCGGGGGGGACCCTCATCTCGAATGGACGCGGGGAATCGTCGAGGAGATTGCCCGTGAAAACGACCTGCACTTCAAGATAGCCCTCATCCACTCGGAGCAGAGCAAGGGCTATGTGGGCGAGAAGCTGGAGGAGGGCAAGGTCAAGCCCCTGTGGCCTATGGGTCCCCTCACCGGCGAGACTGTAGACAGGAGCGCCAGTATAGTGGGCATGTCCGGCGTGGAGCCTTACATCGAGGCCCTGGGCCAGGGCGCTCAGGTCATCCTGGCGGGACGCTCCGACGATGCGGCCATCTTCGCGGCCCTGCCTATAAAAGAGGAGTTCGACCCGGCTCTGGGCTGGCTGGCCGGCAAGCTGCTGGAGTGTGGAGCAGCCTGCGCGGTCCCACGCCAGAAGTACGGCAGCGAGGGCCTGCTGGTGTCAATACGAGAGGACCATATACTGGTGGAGGCGGCCCATCCCGGCCTCCAGTGCACCCCCCTGAGCGTCGGCACATTCTTCCTCCACGAGAACGAGACGCCTCTCTACCACACCGAGCCTTCGGGCATCCTCGACCTCACGGACCTCCAGTTCGAGGCCGTGGACGACCGGACGGTGAAGGTTGCGGGGGCCAGGTTCGTGCCCTCGGAGAAGTACACCGTGCGCCTGGAAGGGGTGGAGTTTCTCGGATACCGCTGTATCTGCGTCTCCACGACTCGCGACCCGGTGTTGGTGAGCTGCATAGACAGCTACCTGGACTCGGTGCGCGCCATCGCCCGCCAGCGAATAGAGGGCCTGGGAATAAGCGAGGACGAGTACAAGCTAGTGTACCGCGTAATCGGCAAGGACTCGGTCATGGGCAGCAGGGAGCCGGTGAAGGAGCTGAGCACCCACGAGTTGGGCGTAATCATAGAGGCCGTAGCCCCCACCCAGGAGATGGCTAACGAAATCGTGGGCATCGCCCGGCAGGCGACCAAGAACGGGCACTACAACGGGAAGCTGTGTGACGAGGGGTGCATTACCTTTCCCTACTCCCCCTCGGACATACCCGTTGGGCCTGTGTACCGCTTCAACATGCTGCACGTGGTGGAGCCGGAAACTCCCCTGGAGATGTTCCCCATAGAGTATGTAACGGTGTGAGGTGCTTCAACCGTGGCCAGAATCAGGGATATTGCCGTCACATGCCGCAGCAAGAACGCCAGTCCCTTCCTGTTGACCCTGGATATAGTCTTCCCCGACAGGGAGACCTTCGAGAAGGTGCGGGCGTCGGGCGTGATAAACAAGCAGCTTATATCCACGCTGTACAGCGTTCCGGTTGATGACGTGCTCCTGGTGGAGTTCCCACCCGCCAACGCCATCAAGGCCACCATTCCCCGGCTGCACGGTTCGGGGGACGTGGAAGACACTGACGTCTACGGCGCTCAGCAGCACGCCCCCCTGATGGATGTGGAGGTGCCTCTCTGAGCAGTCGTGGCGTGCGGGGAGCCTGGTCCTTCCCTGGGGCGAGGGGAGGAGTCGAGGATGGTAATTATTTTTCTATCGTCAGGCATTCGAGCGGTCGGATAACGGCCCCATAGAAACGTCCCACCTGGGTTCTCGAATAGCCAAGGGAGGGGCGCCCTCTAGTCCATCCAGGGCAAGTAAGCGGTCATCATAAGTTTCGAGCAGGGGAACTCGCCACCTTAGAGCGGTGGCGACGTGAGCCGCATCAAGGGTAGTTAGATCTCGGCGCATTCTGATGAGGCGACGCACATGCTCGGCCATGAACCGGTCGAATGGGGCACGGACAACGTAGCGTCGACCAAAAAACTCCCTGATCATCTGTTCCGCAGTATCGTGAGGGACCGAGTTCCCTAGATGGGCTACCTCGGCCTCTGCAATGGTAGACGTAACTATCTCGTGGCTCCCCTCGCGCATGTGGCTGATTATCTCGATGCAAGGCCGCGCACGCTCAGCCCCTTTCAGATAGTCTATGATGGTGCATGAACACCACACGCGCCTTTCTGCGGTCATGTTCCCCGTTAACCGCCCCGCGTGGCCCGGAGATACTCTATAGTGTCCATGTCTCCGGTCATATCAGGGATAGCCCCATACGTCGCTTGCGGCAAATATGGGTCCGGGGTGATGTCCAGCACATTTTCTATCCGAGTTACGGACCGTGGGACACCGTTTCTGAAATAGTTCACTTGGCCTTCAACGAGCACGGGCTTTTCCAGCAGTTCCCGTACACGCCCTTTCCAATCCGGACTATTAGGGAAGGCACAGCGCACCGGTGCACCGCTAATCTGCTCCCAAATGGTGAAGGTAGGCGCTCCTCCATGCAGGTTGATAGCCTCTAGCGTCCCTTCCAAGAAACCCGATACCGAATAGCCACCTCGTAGAATGGGTTCAACCTTGGTGGTAATGTCGCTCCGAATCGTGGCTACCGGTTTCTCTAGGGAGAGTTCATCACCTACAGACACTAGGACCCTGCTCAAGCGTTCCCTACCCCTGAACAGCCTCCGCATCCGGGATAGATGTTGCAACGCATCTTCCGAAAAATAGTCCGGAGGGGCCGAGGTGCCCACTTCTGTCACAAGATTCAGTCCACGGGCAATAATATCTACTGCGTCAGCCTCTCCGGGCGGGGGTACAAGGGTAAGCGTTGGGGCCGTAGACTGGATTTTTCGCACTTGCCATAGGCGCCCATCTTTACGCCTGGTCGCGGAATAATCTACGAAGCGTATAAGCCTGCAAATGTCTTCGATAGACTTTGCCACCATGCCTAAAGAGGCGAAATCCGTCTCGGGCTGCAATACGAAGGTTATATTTTCAGCCATGAGACACCCTTTTCTGCAACCTCCATAACGGGTTGCAGGGCCTCTTTTCCCTTCGTGTCTCATAAAGGACGGGGCGGGCTAGCCCCTGCCGTGACGCAGGAGCTTGCCGGGTAGCGCGCCCGTTGCCTCTCCATCCTCGAAGCTTATCTGACCGTTCACCAGGGTCCAGCGGTATCCCTCGGGCCTCTGGACCCGCCTCCAATCGCCGCCGGGCAGGTCGTGGGCGACCTCCAGGGGACGCATGGCCAGCTTGTCCAGGTCGTACACCACTATGTCCGCGGGAGAGCCTCTGCGCAGGAAGCCCCGGTCCTGGAACCCGCCCACAAAGGCGGGTAGATAGCTCAGCTTGAAGTGGGCCTCTTCCAGGCTCACCAGGCCCTCGTCCCGCACCAGCCAGATTAGCAGGTCCGTGGCGAAGCCTCCGCCGGTCTGGAACTTGAGGTGCGCGCCTCCATCGGATAGGCCGGGGATTACGTAGGGTGAGTGGACTATCTCTGCCGTGGCGTGAGGGTTGTCGCGCTCCTGCGGGGCCAGGAACTCCGTCTGAAGGTCGTCCTCCACCACGATGTCCAGCAGAGCATCAACTATGTGCTTGCCCTCCTTCTGGGCGATTTGGCTGACGCTCTGCCCCACGTAGTGCTCGAAGTCCTGACGCCCCACTTGCTCTACGATTAGGCCCGCCACGGAGCCACGGATGACGACACCGGGCCGGACGCCGGCGTCCCAGTCCGCGCGCAGGGCGGCCCGCATCCGGTGGTCTTGCATCTTGGCCTTGCGCTCCTCGGGAGTCCCCAGAGTCACCTGCCTCCAGGCGGCGCTGTCGTCAAAGAGATTCCAGTCCTCGAATGTGAACTCCTGGCCGCCCCGCTCGGTTATGCCCTGGCCGTACACCCGCACCCGCTTCCTGGCGCACTCCTCCAGCCAGCGAAGCCTTCCCCGGTGCTGGTCCGGGTTGTTGGCGAAGGGAATCACCGCCTGGTAGAGGACCGGCCGGTTGGCTGCCTCGGCCACCTTCTCGAAGAGGGTCATTGCCGATTCATGTATGGGGTCGCTCTCCACGGCCTCGCCACGGTAGGCAAGCTCTATGAAACCCTCGTCCCGCTCCCCCAGCACGCGGGCGAAGGCGAGCAGCTCCTCATCCGTCATGTGGTC
Organism: Dehalococcoidia bacterium; assembly: GCA_965197405.1. GTDB lineage: Bacteria > Chloroflexota > Dehalococcoidia > Lucifugimonadales > JAGWBF01. Next base: position 1,951,657 of record OZ240206.1, read on the forward strand.
CGTGATCATGGGCGTGCCGTCGTAGTCCCGCTGGATGGACTCAGGCCCATTGACCTGTGCAGACCAGCCACAGGCCCCGGCATCCATGCCCTCGTGCACGAGGCGGCACATCTCCTTCAGCTCCGCTTCAGTAGGGCGTCTCCCCTTGGCCTGGTCATACCCCATTACCCAGGCATATATGGGCGTCAATGGCACGTAGCTAATCACATTGATTCCCTTGGGCATGCGGTCCAGGCTATCCAGGAAATCGGGGAAGGTCACCCAGTCCCACAGCATCCCCAGCTTCATGGGTTCGTAGGGAATGGACTCGTTGCGAGTCATCGCCATCATCAGCCGGTCCTGGTCCGCCTCATTCGCCGCGCACGGGGCAAAGCCGAACCCGCAGTTGCCGATGGCTACCGAGGTCACTCCATGCCACGCCGATACCGTGCAGTAGGGGTCCCACTGTATCTGGGCGTCGTAGTGCGTGTGCAGGTCCACGAAACCGGGGGCGACGATGAGGCCTGACGCGTCCAGCACCCTGCCGGCGCTGCTGTTGTGCAGGCCGCCGATCTTGGCGATTCTTCCGTCCTTGATGGCCAGGTCGCTAACGTAACGCGGCGTGCGCGTGCCGTCAACAATTGTTCCTCCCTTGATGATAATGTCATACTCCGCCATCTCCGCACTCCTTTCCGCATCGCTGAATTCTGAGACGAGTATACAGTAACGTCACGCAGGCGTCCATCGGCCCCTAAGCTGAGCTTGACGATATTCGGAGGCGGCACTACAATTGCCTCGTCAAGACTGGCGCAGTCTTCGGTCGCATATACGGATAATCGCATCCACCCAAACTCTGTAGGCCGAGAAGTGAGACTAGGTGAGGTATGAGTGAAGTCCTCAAGCTGATTGGCGAGCTTCAACGTTCCATGAGCGAGACCCTGTCCCGGCTAAAGGACCTGACGGATGCGCACCTAGACCATGCCTGCTCTCACGGGTGCGCCATGGGCGATGGAGTCAGGGGCCTGCTGGTGCATAACATTGACCACGAACGGATGCACCTGGGCCAGATACACAACATCAGGTTCGAGCTGAAGACCATGCAGCGAGATTACATCGCTCGTCTCATGGCGGAATGGCTCCGAGAGCGAGCAGCCCTGGCCTCGGCGCTGGTGGGACTGCCGGACGAGGCCCTGGATATGCGCATAGGAAAGCAGGAGTGGACCATTCGCGAGACCATCGAGCATAACCTCTACTGGGAGAAAAACTCGGTGGAGCACCTGGTACACGAGCAGGAGCTGAGGTTGGCGGACTCCCCCGCGGGGGAGTCTATATGACTGAGGGATAACGTATGCTTGCCCACGCTCTTTCCTGAATGGGAAGCGAGCACATACTTTTCAGTGACGACTTCCCGTATGGAGACTCAGGTCCCCCGAATCGGTGCGCCGGTCCTTGAAGCTGCCGGTTACCGGCGAAGCCAGAGGAAAGCTCTCTGGGACAGATGTGCCTGGTACTATGCCGTTGGCGACAGGCAGCATTCGCACCGTACATGGCATAAACCCTGGGCACGCCGCTGGCCAAGACGGTGTAGATGCCTATTGGGCAAGTAGGATATAATAAATCGAAGACAGTTCCTGAAGAGTTTAATACCTGCCTATGGCAAAATAGCTAGGTTGAACTTTCGCAAATCTCGCAGCACGGGCGGTTAGCTCAGCTGGTTAGAGCACCTGCTTTACACGCAGGGGGTCAGAGGTTCGAGTCCTCTACTGCCCACCAAACTTGACGATAGACAGAACCGTCTTTGAGATGTGGATGAACCTGTCAGGCACGCAGAAGTCTGTCGCGGCACATGCATAGCGATGCCTTCCTTTCCAACGGGCCTATGTCTTCCTCGGTCTGACTCGACCGGTTGGGCCCCCGGCTGGCAACCAACAAATACTTGGTTCCGTCTCGAGTCTCCTCTGAGGAATCTCTCTTCCCGTTCCAATCCAGCGAACTCTCTCCTACCGGGTTAGACTGTCCTGTAAGAGGGCTGGGCTGGTCCACATTCCAGCGTTGTTGAGTGTAAGGGTTAATGCTACAATTCTGACATGTTTGGAGGGAAAGGTGCCGATGACGAGTTTGCCGGAACAGATCGTGGCCTACGCAGCTGCCTTGCCTGAAGGTGCGCCGTTGCATCCAAAAGCGTTACTCCATTTGGGAAGCCGTCCAGCCATAGACCAGGCGTTGTCCCGCCTGGCCAAGAAAGGAAGCTTGATACGAGTCTGCCACGGCATCTACGTATGTCCAGTGGCGACACGCTTCGGTTCTCACCCTCCTCCGGTCGAGAAGGTGATCGCATCCCTTTCGGCACTCTGGGGCGAGACGATAGTGCCTTGCGGAGGCACTGCAGCAAACGCCCTGGGACTTACTACCCAGATGCCGGTGAAGTCCGTGTACCTGACCTCCGGACCCAACCGCAATCTGAAGCTCGGGGAGTTAACTGTGGCCTTGCGTCATGCTCCACGTTGGCAACTCGCGGCGCCATACCGACCAGCCGGTGAAGCTGTTCGTGCACTCTCCTGGCTGGGCCCTGACGAGGTGGAGGACAGCTTGGAATTGATAGGACGCAAACTCTCCTCGGAGGACCTTGAGGAGTTGACGGCGTTGCGGGCAATCATGCCGAACTGGATCGCCGAACCTACTAGCGCGTTAGTCGCTGATGGTTGACGCACTCCATCGATGAATGCAGATAGAGGGGCAAGAAGTTGCAGGATGACACCGTGAATGGTGAGGAGCAAGTGCTCTTTGGTCCATTGCCCGGCGTGCGCATGCACGTGGAGATTGAGTTCGTTTCTCCAGTCCGGCTCATCCAGTTCTCGCGCGGATCTGCAACTCAACCAGCCTAAAGTGGTCTTAGGATAGACGGATGACAAGAGCCACTCAAATACAAGCGCCGATACTCCCTCAGGGGTTCGAATACCGACCGGAACTGACGCCGGCCGCCACATCTCGGGAACTTAAAGCTGCCGCTAGGCATAGATGGTATTACTTCCCTCACAGCTTCTCTCACCGATTGGTAAGCAGAGTGCTCGACCACTGGGAGTTCCCACCAAATGGAACCTTGGCCGACAACTTTGTTGGATCCGGAACAACTCTGTTGACAGCCCAGGAACGAGGTTTGACCGCCGTCGGATTCGATCTTTCACCATTGGCCGTGACGATAGCAAACACTAAGGTTGCCTCCTACAAGACAGAGGACCTCAACCGAGCATTGCAGACAATCCTCTGCGGTAGTTCATCTGGCCTTCCACAGGTTCCAGAACGACTCTCGAAGGCCTTTACCGAACAGGAACTTGAGGAAATCTTCGCCCTACTTGAGCCAATCAGCGAGTTGCAGGACACAACACGGTACTTTTTTCTTGTGGCACTACTGTGGACGGTCAGAGCCTTTAGTAGAGCTGTTCCAGACGGCGGGTGGTTCAGGTGGCAGACATGGTCGGACCGTAGCAGGGAGATAAAGCAGTCATTTGAGTCTACAGTTTCATGCATGTTGGCAGATGTCGCCACAGTGAATTGGACCGACGATATTCCGTTCGCGCAAGCCTACATCGCTGATGCTCGGAAGCTACCACGCCCGTGTGACTCCGTCGATGGCTTCATTACCTCGCCTCCGTATGCGAACCGCCACGACTATTCCCGTGTCTTCCATATAGACTTGCTGCTCTTAGGGGTAGCTGAGTCTCAAATAACCAAATTGCGTCACGGATCAATTCGTTCGCACGTAGAGGCCACCCCCCCCAATGGTTATAGGAGAGCTCTAGAAGGCTATCGCACAACTGAACCGCTCGGGGAGATTATTGAGCAATTGCCCCCTAACGCCGATGCCAGAATCAGGCCAATGCTGGAGGGTTACTTCGAAGATATTTATCTGTCTTTACTTGAGATGAGAAGGGTTCTACGTCCTGGGGGGCGAGCAGCTTACGTGGTTGGAAATGTCCGCCACGCCGGGGTAATGGTTCCGGTGGACGAAATACTGGCGGCCTTAGCAGTTCAAGCCGGACTCAAGTTTGAGGCGGCGTGGGTACTCAGATTTCGAGGCAACAGTGCCCAGCAGATGGCGAGTTATGGACGAGAGCCGGCTCGTGAAACAGTAGTACTTCTGTCTAAAGTGGTAGAACAATGAATTTGTGGATGAGATGGGTAAACTTTCGCGCCCTCCGTGACATCCTCCTCTTAGTGAGGGCAAATCCGCACAAGCTGCGAGCGGCTGACCTTGTGCGCCTCACCTCGGAAGAAAAGATAATGACTGGACGAAATGGTAAACCTCTTGGTGCCTCTAGTCATTACCATCATCGAAGGACATTAGAACGACTCGGTCTATTGACCAAGCAAGGCGGCCGTTATGCCCTTAACAACCGTTCACCAGAGGCTATGACACTCACGAGCCGATCCTCTCTTGGGAGCACGTTAGTCTCCGAAGAGAAGGAAGCCTTCGCGAACGTTATTCTACGCAATGAAGATTGCCGCAATGCATTTTTCGATCAGTTCATGCAGGCTGGAACAGAGACCAAAGATGTCCTTGAGTTCATTGAACGCGCCCAACCGATAGAGATGAGCGTCTTCCAAGGACACGCGGGCTCTAATCGTCCGAGATTGCGGGCTACTCATGAAACCCCAGCTTCTCTTCCCGGGCAAAAGCATGTGGCCATGAGAGCCTTCGCAACAAAGGAATGGTCCGTGTTCTCTGGGACCAATGCAATCCAAGCCATCCACTTCGGTCTGAGGGCTTGGTCCGTGGATCAATTGAGCTTTCTGGATAACATATATCGAACCGGTGGCTTGTATTGCATCTATCCCAAACAGATTGCACTACCGCTGACAAACGATGAATTGGCATCCCGGATGGTAGACTCCCTTAACTTCGTAAATGAGTGGACGACTATCCGCGTAGGTGATTTTGCACTGCGAACGGGAATCGAACATCGAGTATCCATTGAGCAGACTAAGGATGTCTTGATGTCGTGGATGAGAGTGCATCCAGATGTGGTGGCAGGGATCCCGACAAATGAACGATTCATAGCTGGAGGTCTAGCCGACGGCCAAAGAGGCCTGGTACTTAAGGGCTTCTTGTTAGAACCCGGAGGTGCGTACGTGTCTCATCTTCGGATACACCGGAGTCTTCATCACAGAGTAAGGAGGAAGCTGAAACAGCCATGACCACAACAAGCTCCGGACTACAGAGATTTGGACTCAAGTACAATCCGTTTCCACCGGCGACTACGGGCGTTGCTTTCGTCGACGACATTTCGCTGCCCCAGTCTTGGGAGCAGGAGATCACTCAGAGAATGAATCGCCTATCTGAGTCTGTAGGCGATAAGGCCATCGTCATCGTTGGGGGGTATGGATCAGGCAAGACCTTCATTCTCAATTGGATCGCTCGCAGAGACCTGTCGCCCCGCCGTGTTCACCCCTACTTCTTCGATAATCCTGGTCTCGCCTTTTACGACTTGGCGAATCGCCTTATGCGACAGATGGGGCGCTACGAGCTCTCCAAAGCAATTTGGGAGATGTTCTACAAGCCGGATGAGCGTCAGAATCCACAACTGACTCTCATTCAGCTTCAGTTCCCCGATTGGCTGACCACTCTCAAAGACCGGGAATCGAGAGATTCTGCGATCCTAAGTTTGTCGCGTGCATTGCAGGAGTCTGGATTAGCCACAGACGAAGAAATCTCAAACAAGTTCGCTCGAGTAGTCGTTGAGACTCGTGAACGCCCCTATTACGAGTATCGTGATTTCGTTCCGAGGTCCTCAAGGGCTCTTGTAGCGGAGCGGGAAGAAGCGAGTTACTTCAGCACTCTGATTAGAATATTGTTGCGAATACATGAGGCTCAGGGAATAGCGTTCCTCATTGATGAGTTTGAGGATGTCGCACTAGGACGAAGACTGAACAGGAGGCAAACGTCAGAGTACATCGCCACCATAAGGCGGCTCTTGGACACCGCACAGGAAGAGAATCTGTGGATCATCCTCTCAATGACTCCAGAGGGACTTGACCAGACAACGAGGCTAGACCCTTCGCTGATCGAGCGCTTCACTCAGCAATATGAGATTCCGCCGTTGTCTGAAGATGAGGCGCTACACATTGTGCTAAAGCGACTCAAGAGTGCTCGAATTCTTGACAGGGACGACCTTAGTCCGTTTCCAGACAACGCTCTGTCGGAACTGAGGCCAACCACCAAATCAAGTCCTAGAAGGTTGATCAAGGTGTTGTGGCACACGCTCGCGCTCACTGTCCAAAACAATGACAACGCGCCCATTTCTGTCGACACACTAAGACAGGCAGAAGAAGACCTGTATCCCGGGAGCGTGGACGCATGACCCAAGCCATCGCACTAGGCACCATACCGAAGAGCGCGTTCTTGGACACGAATCCCCTGGTAAACCTGTTCGATCTGTGGAAGGTGTGCTCCTACGCAGGAGTTCATCTTGACACTGTGACAGATTGGGCAACCCTCAAATCCGCCCTGGGACGTCGGAACAAATCCACCGCTCAGATATCTGCGCGAGACGCTCGTGACGTAAAGATGGGCATCGAGTGTTTTACGAATTTGGAGGGCAATAGGGGAAGTTATCAGTACTATACTTCGAGCATATGCCGTTCTGAAATGCATCACGTTGTGCTGGACGCGCTCGCATCCGAACGTTTGGTGAGGAGAAGAATACCACATCGCCTACGCGTGAGACGGCCTCAAGTGCTTTATAGAAGAGCGCTGGAAAGCAGTGACTACCTTGAGTTACAACGTGATTTGGACGAATTCTTTGAGTCTCTTCGTGTCGATTACGGCATAGATATCGTGGAGGTCGAGCAGGGCAGAGCTGGTACAACGGTAACTTTCGAGGACGTTTGGAATACGGCCCGGGCAGTGTGGTCACGGGTACTCATTGACGTAATGGACTCTTACATCTATGCAGCCGCCGTAGAGATTGAGGCAGATGTCTTTATGACCTCGGACGGCAGTTTGCTTGAAGCCTTGGCTAACCTTCGCAATCCTAGTGGAGAATGGGTCTCTCTCAGCAGGTCCCTAAAGCGTGCCTTGGGTAAGCCTGCAACTGCATCGCTACCTCTTCCCATGAGGCCTCAATTATCGCTGCCTTAGTATCGCTTAACTGTCCAACCCATGAACGAAAACAAACACCGACGCCTCCATGAGAGCTAGTTCTGGGACGGCAACGTACCTATTCCAGATTAGGCCCGTCGCTTTCACCTTTGTGTCAAGGGCGGAGAGAAATCAGGCCGTGTGGCGGAGCAAAAGTGTACCACTTGAGCGGCGATGTTCAGCGAAAATGTCCGCCTACGACGGGTGTCGTCGGGAGCCCTTAGTCGCAGCGAGGTTGGTGGAGCCTATGCGTCAGGGGAATCGCTGGCTGAGCGCGTGGTGACGGCTAGCCGGCTCTGCTTGAGGCGGTAGCTCTCGCCGTTCATCTCCAGGATGTGGACTCTGTGAGTAAGGCGGTCCAGCAGGGCGCCGGTCAGTCTCTCCGAGCCGAAGACCTCGGTCCACTCGTCGAAGGGCAGGTTGGTGGTGACCAGGACCGACCCTCTCTCGTAGCGTTGACTGAAGACCTCGAAGAGGAGCTCCGCGCCGGTCTTGGAGAGCGGGACGAAGCCCAGCTCGTCGATGATGAGCAGCTTGAGTCGGGCCAGCTTCTTCTGGAGGTTGAGTAGTCGTCGCTCATCCCTGGCCTCGATCAGCTCGTGTACCAGCGATGCGGCGGTGCTGAAGCCGACCGACAGCCCCCTCTGGCAGGCGGCGAGTCCCAGGCCGAGGGCGACATGGGTCTTGCCTGTACCGCTGTTGCCGACGGCGATGAAGGTGTCGAGGCTCTTGGTGGCGGGGAAGCGCGCCGCCTTGATCCTGCGGTCCACCATGCGATGATGGCGGTCTATCAGCTCGAGCTCAGCTAGCCTCAGCAGGTATCCCGGATGGTCTACGCCCTCGGCGGCGCACTGGCCGGCCACCTTGCCGTACTCCCTCAGGAAGGTCGGCAGCTTCAGCTCCTTGAGGTGATGCTCCAGCAGCACCGTCGACCTGTTGCTCACCGCCTGCTCCCCGACATGAGCGCCATGTAGTCGCTGGCTGCTGTCTTCGTCACAGTGACCCTGGGCAGGTGGGGGTACAGCTCCAGGTCGAGTCTCTGAGGACGACCCTCCATCCTGCACAGCACCAGGTGCTTGACGGCGTCGAAGCTTATGGCGCCGAGCCTGAGGGCATCACGCACGGCCTCGTACACCTCCTGCGTCCGGAAGTTCTCCACCAACCGCAGCACCTGCACGAACTCCCGCTTGCCGCGCCTGCCCATCCTCGACTCCAGCAGTCTGCGCAGCACACCGAACTCCTCCGGCAACTCCCACCCGACCAGAGGAGCGGCCTGGTCCAGCGCTCCCGTCTTGCGCTCCAGCAGCGGCAGGTAGTGGACAGGGTCGAAGATGAAGTCGTCGCGTTCGTATGAGCGCGGATGCCGGGCTATCATCTCTACCCCGCAGCTGATCACCACCTCGCCAACATAGCCGCGCACCACCACCTCCCTGTGACCATAGGCCACTGGCACCGAGTAGTCGTTGGTCCGGTACCGCACCAGGGACAGGGAGCTGACACGGCTCACGTGCTTGTCGCTGGCGTCGTATGGCACGGCGGGGAACGCCAGCAGGGCTTCCAGGTCACGCTCCATCCGCTGGCCTATCGTCTCCCTGTGCCCACGCAGCTGTCTCCCCATCCGTTCCAGGCACCGCTCCTCGAGGTAGGCGTTGAGCGCATCGAAGCTCGGGAACGACGGCACAGGCACCAGGAAGTTCCGGCGAGCATATCCCACCAGCCCCTCGACCTTGCCCTTGTCGTTACCCTTGCCGGGACGGCCGAACCGATCCTCGAACAGGTAGTGCGACACCAGCTCCGAGAACACACGAGTACGCTGGCGCCGGCCGTCTCCCAGGATCCTGGCCACCGCCAGTCTCGTGTTGTCGTACAAGATGCTCCGCGGCACGCCGCCCAGGAACGAGAACGCCGAGACGTGACCGTCGCAGAACGCCTCGGTCGTCTCCGCGGGGTAGGCCTTGACGAAGCACGCGTCGCTGTGGGGAAGGTCCAGCACGAAGTAGTGGATGGTCTGCTCCACTCCTCCGATGACCGCCTTGGCCTGGCCGAAGTCGCACTGGGCATCACCAGGAGGATGGGAGAGCGGAACGTACATCTCGCGTGTCCGGCGGCGGCGCTCGCGCACGTAGTCCTTGACTATCGTGTACTTGCCGGTGAAGCCGTGCTCAGCTCGCAGGCGCTCGTAGATCCGCTTAGCCGTGTGGCGCTGCTTCTTCGGAAGACTACGGTCATCCTCCAGGATCCGATCGATCGCGCCGCGGTATGGGTCCAGCTTGGGACGACGGGCCGGTGACTGTCGACGGTATCAGGGTGGCACCGAGTACTCCAGCATCTTGCGCACCGTGTCCCGGTGCAGCCCGAACACCCGGGCAGCCTCTCGCGTGCTCATCCCTTCCACCATGCAGGCCCGGCGCACTCGAACGTACAGTTCCACTTTGTACATCCTTCACACCTTCCATCGAGTTGCCTCCAACTCTATAGAAGGCGGCGGGTGGTCCAGTTTTGCAGCGCCACTCCCGGACGCTCACACCCGCCTCGCCGGTCCATTATTACTCCGCCCTTTACAATATGCTTTCTCCTCTCCTCTGCTCTTCCTCCTCCTGAAAATGACTGTCTATGATTGCCTTAGCTGACGTGTCCAAACCTGGGAAAAGCGTTTCTTTCGTAACGTTCATTAGACGTAGATCCTTCAGCATCTCAGGCTTGTGCTTTCCTTTCAAGGTTAGCCTATAGTGAGCATAGACGGGGATCCTCTCGTTCCATTGCTGAATGTTATCGCGCTCGAACCGTTCGTGGAATGCTGATATCAGGAATGCCCCTGACTGTGCGCGAATTCTTTCGGGGGACTGCTGTGGCTCTACTATGAAGACCTTATACAAATCTCGTAGGTTGATTCGCTCCTCAAAACTGGGGCTTTCTGTTCTAATCAATTGATATAGTTGTCGCAGAGCAGTTCGATATTCGAACGATTTGAAAACGTGCCCTGGGCTATGGCAGGAGCAAGTTCCATTTCCAAGGAGTACATCCTGTTGAGGCCGTGACAATTTGGCGAAGTTGGCAATCACTGTGATTGTGTCGCTGTTGAATGCCTTTATCAGTGCCTTCGGCACCGCGAAAACATGGAGGCGGCTATCTTCTTCTCCACCTTCTTCACAGGCGGAGTAGAGCGCGACTAGTGGATTTCGAGTGATGTCTAGGAAGCGTGTCCGAAGGCCATGATGTTGAGCTTGAACCCATTGCGCAAGAGCTGATCTTGTTGCGTTGAACTCCTCTGGCCGCCGTGAAATGAGGTCTATCAGCATACCGCTCTCGGCTATGCGGATATTGCTTCTCATCACAGAAGGCCTCAGGCTCCATTGGCTCTTGGCTTCTCCTCGAAAATAGAGCGCGGCTGTGCTGTGGAGCTTTTCTAGCCTTCGGATCTCGCTAAGTAGATCTTCGACGGACTGTATAGGTTCCTGTCGTTCTCCCCATTGATGGGGAGTAATGTTGCTCTGCTCAAAGAGTATGGCTTTCCAAGGTGTTGTGCCAGCTAGGTAAGCGTTGCTAAGCTCCGTGCGTTCAAGAATGGTGTTGGTGAGAGTCGCATTCTGAAGATCAGTCTTCGTGAGGATGGCCATTCCAAGATTGGCGCCACTGAGGTCCGCGTCTATGAGCGTGGCTTGTGTTAGGTCAGCACCGAAGAGGTACGCGTTAGTCAGGTCAGCTTTATCTAGGCAGACGGATTTTAGATTGGTATACCTTAAGCGTGCGCCGGGAAGTCTCGCTGACTCCAGGGAGGCCCCTTCTAGGTTGGTGCGGTTCAGGCTCGCGCCCTCCAGATTAGCCTCCTCAAAGTGAGCCCCTTCCGCGTTAGCATAGTCTAACTCGGCCCCAACAAGGCTCGCCTTTATTGGCCAAGCATTTCGTAGTTGAGCCGAAGTTAGTTCGGCATTGTCCAGGTTCGCATCGTCCAAGGCAGAGTCTTCCAGATTAGCTCCGTACAACTTGGCTCTCTCCATGCGGGCATTGTCTAAGGAGGCACCTTTGAGGCAGGCACCGAGGAGGTCAGCTCCCTCTAGGTTTGCATGTCTTGCGCGCAGGCGTTCTAGGTTAGCACTCCGTAAGTCCATCCGCTGTAGGGGGATCATTCCTTCGTCGTCAAGCTTTCCAACCTGCTTGAATTCTTCATAAAGGTCGATGCCGGACAGGTCGGCCGTGAACCGATTTTCCACTTGTCTCTTGTTCCAAGATTCGGGACCTTCTAGGATCCATCTCAAGTGTTCAGGGTTAGCCATCAGGTGGTTCCTCCGGAGTCTGTACGCTGTTTGTTTCGTATGGAAGTCAACTCCATGATGAATCTGTTTAGGGTTCGTTTGCAATCCCTGGCCACCTCGACATAACTCAATGCTAGACTTGGGGCTACCCTCAACCGGACGTCCGCAGGTTCGGCGCAAGCGCGTTCGTCGGTCCGTCTCTCCCAGATACATATCCCGAGATCTCCGCTACTTGGCTTCCGAGCTCGCTGCGGTGCCTGGTGAATACGTGACACCATATGTTGACCTGCCTTCTTCCGTTTCGTCCTACGCGCTAGGCCGGTGAGAATGAGGAAGTCCCGGACGGCGCTCGTGATGTTGGCCTCGGCCTGAAAGTCGTCATGCCGCCTCAGTATCTCGGCGGCGGCATTGCGATACCTGGGATCGTTCACATCAATGTGCATGAACTGCTCCTATTCGCCCAAGTTGAAGGCTACCATTCCCAAGTATTGTCCAAAATTGAAATTGTTCCAGAGTAGCTTTTCGTTCACGGCAGTCAGGACGCCCCATAAGATTTCTAGCTCTCGCTCTGGACCGTGCATCCAAATCTCCTCTGGAGATATGTTGGCGCCATCCTGTATCGCCCGTCCAACTTGGCTCTCGAATGGAAGGGAGTCGATAGTTACGAACCCTTTTCCTAGAACGAAAACGCCATCGAGGAACAGATGGTTGAAGAACTGCCGGTCTTCCGGTTTGGTCTTCTTAAGATCATCTACTCTAAAGTCATCTTCCAACGAGACTTCTGTCATCCACTTTAGAACTGTTTCAATCTTGGAAGGGCCTTCGTAAGCAAAGATGAAGGAATAAGGACGTGGATTGTCCACCATGCCGGTAGGGTTGAAATGCTGCGATGGAATGTTCGCGAGGTTCTTGATGCGCTTGGCGGCTGCGGCAGCACTCCTCACGTCATTCTTCGTCAAACGAGACTTGACCTCTATCGTAGCTGCAACTGTTTCGATAAGGAAAAGGTCAATACCCGTAGACAGTGGGAGTTTCGGATACCTCTTATTGTGTATGACGACATCGATCTGATTCCTGGGCTCTTCGTCTTTAGCTTCGCCATGGAAGACTTCTCCAGTACCCACCCCCCAGAAGCCAGAGATATTCTCGGCCAAGAACTCCCTAACGAATGCTTCACGTATCAAGCCTCTGTTTAGTCCATGATGAAACGAACTAGCCGCCTTGCCTTCGGCTTCGAGTCGCCGCCGAATCCGGTCGAAGTGCGAGCGGAACAGTGTCGGTGAGCCAGCATCGTCCAGTTGGGGCATCTCAGTTCGTCCTCCCAAAGGATGTGGTTGAGCAAGAAGATTCCTCTAACAGGCTAGGCTCCCACCCGTTGTCGGAGCCTGATTCTCTATCCGTCGAACGAAAGTCATCCATCGGTATTGTCTGAGGGTAGGGCGCGACATTCATAGCGTCTCTCGCTCCTGCCCCTTCGCCATGCGGTATCCGACGCGGGGCTCGTTGAGGATGTAGGTGGGGTTGTTGGCGTCGTCGCCCAGCTTGCGGCGGAGTTGCTTGGCGGCGGTGCGGACCCGCCGCGAGTCGCCGGATCTCCGCAGGCCCCAGACCCGTTGCAGCAGCCGGTCGTACGTCATCACGCGACCGGCGTTGGCCGATAGCTCGAAGAGCAGCCCGTACTCGATGGCGGTCAGCTGCACGGGACACCCGGCCAGCCTCACGCGCCGCTCGGCGTAGTCGACGGTCAGGTCTCCAAACACGTAGGGTTGCGACGGCTCGGCCCATTCGGGCGCTTCCCGCTTGCGCAGGGCCGCCTTGATCCTCGCCACAAGCTCAGTCGGTGAGAAGGGCTTGACCACGTAGTCGTCGGCTCCATTCTCGAAGGCCCTGGCAATGATCTCCTCCTGGCCGTAGGCCGACAGGAATATGACCGGCACGTCGGTCATATCGAGGATGTCCCCCATCAGCTCGATTCCGTCGGTCCCAGGCAGCATCAGGTCCAGCAGCACCAGGTGGGGGTCGTTCGCTTCCACGAGGCTCGCCGCCTCCTGCGGGTCGCCGGTCACAATCGGCGCGTAGCCCGCCCCGGCGAGCGCGTCCCGGACGTACCTCAGCGTCTGCGGGTCGTCGTCCACGCAGAGCACGCGCGTCCGCTCCTTCTCCGCCCTCTCCCGGCGGGCGGAGAGCCGGGGGACACCGGCTACGGCATCCCCGGCCACCGGAATCGTGAAGGTGAACCGCGCCCCCAGGCCAAGCCCGTCGCTCTCGGCCCAGATGCGTCCCCCGTGGGCCTCCACAATCCCCTTGCAAATGGCGAGGCCGAGGCCGGACCCCGCGATGTCCCGTCTCCGGTCTTCGCCGTCGATGCGGGAGAACTTCCGAAACAGGTGCGGCAGCCGCTCGGCGGCTATCCCCCGGCCCTCGTCGGTGACCGAGACGGCCACGTGGTAGCCCTCCCGCACGGCGGACACCCCTATGGCCGACGCCTCGTGAGAGTTCCAGGCCGCGTTGGAGAGCAGGTTGCTCAGCACCTGGACGACGCGCCTCCGGTCCGCCATGACCCTGGGCAGGTCCGGAGGGATGTCGATGTGCAGGTCGCTTCTGCCGCCACCGTTCTGGAACGCGCTCCTGGCCTCGTCCACCAGGCTCGCCACCTCCGCCGGCGCGGGGGCGACCGACAGCTCGCCCGTCTCGATGCGCGCCACATCGAGCAGGTCGCCGATCAGGTCGCGCATGTAGTCGGCCTGCTCGCCGATGATGCGATAGAACTGGAGCATCTCGGCGGGGTCCAGGTCAGACGCCGCCTCGGTCAGCGTGGCGGCTGAGCCTTTGATGGCGGCCAGCGGGGTGCGCAGCTCGTGGCTCACCATGCCCAGGAACTCGGCCCGCAGCCGCTCCAGCTCCTCCATCGGCGTCATGTCCTGTATGGTCACGACCACCGACTCCACCTCGCCCTCCTCCAGGAAGATGGGCGTGGCGTTGACCAGGGTGGTGACGCTCCGCCCGTCGGGGGACTGGAGGACGATCTCCTCGGCCCGCACCGTCTCCCCCGTGCGCAGCCCCTGGGTCAGGGGGAACTCCACCAGGGAGACCTCCCGGCCATCGGCCCGCCGGAAGGTCAGCACCTCCAGCAGCTGCTCCGCCGTCCCGTCCGGCGCGCACAGGTCGCTGACGATGCGCCTGGCCTCCCGGTTGATGGAGCGGACTTCGCCGGTGCCGGCGTCGAACACCATGACCCCCACGGGGGTGGTGTTCACCAGGGTCTCCAGGTCGGCCCTCGTCCGCTGCTCCTCCCGGTGCCTGCGGGCGTTGGCGATGACCAGCGCCGCCTGGGAGGCGAACATCACCAGGGTCTCCTCGTCCTCGGGGGTGAACTCCAGCTCCTTCTCGCCCACGTAGAAGGCGCCGACGCTCTCCCCGAGGTGGCGGATGGGCGCGGCCAGGAAGGGCAGCGGGGAGCTCACCGCCATCGGCGGGTGGAACTCGGGCAGGCCCAACTCCCTGACGTAGCTGTGGAAGTCCCGCAGCCTCAGCGGTTCACCGATGCTGCTCAGGTACTCGAAGAACAGCATCCCGTTGGGAAATTCGGCGAACCGCCGGCTCTCCTCGGGAGTCAGCCCGGAATAGAGGAAGTCCTGTATCCGCCCCGATTCGTTTAGGAGGGTGATGACGCCGTAGCGCGCCCCGGTCAGCGAGCAGGCGGAGTCCAGCACCCCCTGGAGCACCGTGTCGAAGTCGAGGCTCTCGTTGATGCGCAGGCTGGCCTGGCTCAGCCGGGACAGCCGGTCGCGCAGCTCCGCTATCTCCCGAGCCTGATCGTCTGCTTGTTCCATTTCCCTCCTCGAATCGGGCTGCCGATGACTCTGAGGTTGCCCGGCGCCGCCGCGCCGGATGCAGGATGCGAGAACGCGTGAGGCTCGGCCAGCCCCCGAATTATAGCTGGCCCAGGAAAAACTCACAACAGATTCGGTTGGAAAAGTCTTGACTCTCACAGATACCTCACAGACATTTTGGTAAAATGCGGTGCATGGCTGCCCATTTTTCGGGAGATATTCGTTTGGCATTCGACAGGCCGATAGATGGAATAGAGACGGCGAACGCAGCGGCGGCCCATGTTGCCGTTAGCTCCGCGAGCCGGTCCGCCTTCCGTCGCGGCCTAGCACAGATGCCCCCCCCCCCCGATTTTCTCTCTCCTCTAGCGCACGAGCCACTTCCGGCTCATACCGGCAGGCATGGCTCCAACCTATCGCCGCTCTCTCTGAGCGCGCGCCCGAAATCTTCAGAACCCTCAAAGGACGCTCCCCTAGGCGATTGCCGCAGCCCCAAATCGGCGGCATTCAACCATGCACCACCCGACCCTGGTGCGTTGCGCGCCGGAGTCCGCGAACACCAGGCATCAACGCCCACCTTGCAACGCAAATGGAGTAAGGAATGACTTATCAAGCGACTGTCCGACGCTTAACGCTCGTAACCGCCATTCTCGTGGCGATTGCGTTGACACTGTTCTTGACCGCCCCGTTCGGAAAGGGCGTTTCACTGGTACAAGCTAGTGCTGAGAACAACCCGGCCACCGGCGCGCCGACTGTCAGTGGCACGGCCCAGGTTGGCGAGACGCTAGCGGCGGACACCACGGGCATCGCCGACGCCGACGGGCTGAGAGGCGTGGCCTACAACTACCAGTGGCTGTCTGACGACAGTGAAATCGACGGGGCGACGAGTTCTACCTACACGATCCAGGCTTCGGACAACGGCAAGGTGATCAAGGTGCAGGTCACCTTCACCGACGACGCCGATAACGAGGAGACGCTGACCAGCGCGGCAACGGATGCGGTTGCAGCGGCGCCCACTCCCAACAGTCCGGTTACGAAAGCTTACATCACGGTTGTAATAGCGAGCGGCGATGATACTGTCTCTTGGTCAGACCCCGGCGGATGCTCTTCTGACTACAACATCTATAAGGCGATCACCCCCTCTGATAACTACTCCGAGACATCCCATATCCACCTCGTTAGCGCAGCCCCTGGAAGCACCCAGGCAACCCTTGATATCTCCCACAGCGAAGATGACCAGTACCCCGCAGTCGAAGTGGAACTGTACTGCGGCACGTACGATGCTGCTTCAAGCCAAAACCTTCTAATTTCCTCAACGCAGCTCTCCATGGGAATCAACATCAGGGAAGGCACCTACTCGTCGGCGCCGCTGACAGCGCTGACCATCAGTTCTGGAATGCTGTCCCCTGATTTCGACAGAGGACTAGGCCGGTATTCCGCTGAAGTGCCGAGCGATGTTGAAGTAATCACCTTGGACCCGACCGTCTTGACCGGGTACCAAACCGACTTCGTCAAGAATCCAGGCTCGTATACGGTGACAGTTTGCTCAGGCCCCTGGTATCTCAATTGCGTCTACTCCTACGGAGACGGCACCACTACTGGCATCGTCCTGTCCGATGCTGACACGGACACCGAGGGCTTTCAGATTAACTTGGACCCGGGCGAAAACCGGCTGGGTATCGGCGTCCATAAAGGACCAGTGACTGCCTGGTCAGCAAAAACATACCGCCTGACGATCACCCGCGCCGCGAACACTCCGGCCACCGGTCAACCCACCATCAACGGAACGGCGCAGGTGGGTGAGGTGTTGGAAGTGGACACGTCGGGCATCGCCGACGCCGACGGGCTGGCCAACGTCACCTTCAGCTACCAGTGGCTGTCCAGCCGGGACACCGAAATCGGAGGGGCGACCAGTTCCACGTACACGCTCCAACCCTCCGACGAGGGCAAGACCATCAGTGTGCAGGTGAGCTTCAACGACGATGCCGATAACAAAGAGTCTCTGACCAGCGCGGCTACGGACGCAGTGGCGGCAGCGACGACTCCCAACACTCCGGCCACGGGCGCGCCCACCATCAGCGGCGCAGCCCAGGTGGGCAAGACGCTGACGGCCTCCACCTCCGGGATTGCGGATACCGACGGACTGAGCGGCGCGACGTTCAGTTACCAGTGGCTTTCGAGCAGGGACACGGAAATCGGGGGAGCGACGAGCTTCACCTACACCCTGGTAGCCGCCGACGAGGGCAAGTCCGTCAAGGTGCGGGTGTCCTTCACCGACGACACGGGCAACCCGGAGACCCGCACCAGCGCACAGACGGCGACGGTGGAGGCTCGGGCCGACAGCGCGGGCATCTGCGACCGCACCGAGCGGGTGAGGGACAACATCATTGGCCTGCTGAACGCGCAAGACCTGGGCAGTTTGGGCATCACGGACTGCAGCGAGGTGACGGAGGAGTACCTGACCAGGATCAGGTTCCTGGACCTGACCAGTTCAGGGGTTAGCGGGAAGCTGACCTCATTGAAGTCCGGGGATTTCGAGGGGCTGTCGCGGATGAGCGAACTGAACCTGGACGACAACAGCCTGAGCAAACTGCCCGAGGGCGTGTTCGACGGGCTCTCCAGCCTGGAGAGTCTCACGATGCAAGGGAACGACCTGAGTTCATTGCCTGATGGCGTGTTCGACGACCTGACCAACCTGCACACCCTGGCGCTGTACGACAACGATCTTGCGGCATTGCCCGATGGGATATTTGACCAGTTGACCAAGTTGACCAAGCTGGCCATTTCAGGCAACAAGCTCACGGCGCTGCCGGATGGCGTGTTCAGTGGTATGTCGAAGCTGCAATTGGTGAGCTTTTCGGGCAACCCGAGCGCGCCGTTCACCTTGTCGGCAGAACTGGAACGGCAGGGCGAAGACGGGGTTGTGGTCAAGGTTGCGGCGGGCGCGCCTTTCGCCATGACCGTCACGTTGTCGGCGGAAGGCGGAACGCTCTCGGCCACGACAGTTGTGATTGGCGGCGGCGACACAGAAAGCGCAGCTGTCACGGTCACGCCGGAAGGCGCCGGGGCGGTGACGGTCAGCGTGGATTCGGCTGCTTTCCCCGATGCCGGTACAGTGCACGATGGCATCCGGACCGGGGTTGGCGAAAGCCTGACCCTGGAGGCCGCTGCATCCGGCATCTGCGACCGGACTGAGCAGGTGCGGGACGCGATTCTGGAGATGCTGGATCACGTAAGCGACTGTGCGGATGTTACTGCCGCGGACCTGTCCGGGATAACCGGGTTTCTGGGGTTCTCGAGCAATGAAGCTCTTACCCTCAAGTCCGGGGACTTCGCTGGCCTCGACAACTTGAATACGTTGTTCCTGGACGGAAATCAACTAAGCGCGCTGCCTGAGGATGTGTTCGCCGGACTCGGCAGCCTGGAAGAGCTGTGGTTGAGCAGCAACCAGCTCAGCGAGTTGCCCGAGGATGTATTCGCCGGACTCGGCAGCCTGGAAGAGCTGTGGTTGAGCAGCAACCAGCTCAGCGAGTTGCCCGAGGATGTATTCGCCGGACTCGGCAACTTGAAAATGTTGCGTCTGTCCGATAATGAACTAACCGCGCTGCCTGAGGATGTGTTCGATGGCTTGGAAAGCCTGGAATCGTTGTTTTTGGGGGTGGCTAGTTATGGCAACCAACTCAGCGAGTTGCCTGAGGATGTGTTCGACGGCCTAAGCAACCTGCAACGGTTGAGGTTGTCCGATAATGAACTAACCGCGCTGCCCGAGGACGTATTCGACGGCCTGGACAGCCTGGAAGAGTTGCGCCTATTCAGGAATCGGATCAGCACGCTGTCCGAGGACGTATTCGATGGCCTGGACAGCCTGGAAGACTTGCACCTAGGCGATAATCAGATCAGCACGCTGCCCGAAGATGTGTTCGACGGCCTCGGCAGCCTGGAAGAGCTGTGGTTGAACTATAACCAGTTCAGCGAGTTGCCCGAAGATGTGTTTGACGGCCTCGGCAGCTTGGAAAATTTGCAACTGAACGGCAACCAGATAAGCGTGTTGCCCGAGAATGTGTTCGACAGCCTCATCAGCCTGAGAACTTTGGGCCTGTCCAGGAACCAGATAGGCGTGTTGCCCGATGATGTATTCGACGGCCTAGACAGCCTGACTTTTCTGAATTTGGACCTCAACCAGATAAGTGTGTTGCCCGATGATGTATTCACCGGACTCCACAGCCTGACACAGCTGTTAGTTGCCAACAATCAGATAGCCGGGCTTCCCGAGGGCGTATTCGATGGACTTTCCCTGCTATACCGACTGGAACTGAACGGCAACCAGCTCAGCGAGTTGCCCGAAGGCGTATTCGACGGACTTGGCAGCTTGCTCCAGTTGTGGCTGTCAAACAATCCTGGCGCACCATTCACCTTTACTGCGGAACTGGAGCAACGAGGCGATAATGTCATCATCGTCAAGGTTGCCCACGGCGTTCCGATATCCATGTCGGTAAGCCTGTCGGCTGCGGGTGGCATCCTTTCTGACGATATCGCCACCGTCGCCGGCGGTAGCGCGGAGAGCGATGCCATTACAGTTACCGCCACGGGCGGTGGTGAGGTCACCGTTAGTGTTGAGTCGGCTGATTTCGTTGCGACCCATCCTCATAACTTCACCGGCATTCAGACAGGTCTCGGGAACCCTCTTACACTGGGAGAGTATTCGGACAGCAATACCCCGGCCGCCGGCGCGCCGACCATCAGAGGCACGGCGCAAGTGGGCCAGACGCTGACGGCGGGCACGGCGGACATCGTGGACGCGGACGGACTTACCGGCGCGACGTTCACCTACCAGTGGGTATCCAGTGACGGAACAGCCGATACGGACATTACGGATATAGAGAGGGCGACCGGCTCGACCTTCACCCTCGTAGCCGTCGATAAGGGCAAGGCCATCAAGGTCAGAGTGACCTTCACCGACGATGGCGGCAACGAGGAGACGCTCACCAGCGCGCCCACGGAGCCGGTGTTTGGCGACGGCCTGCCGGGAGCGCCCCGCAACCTCACCGCCACCCCGGGAAACAAGGAGATCACCCTGTCCTGGGACCCGCCCGACGACAACGGCAACGCTCCCGCGACGAGATACCGCATCGAGTGGAGGGTCGACGGCAAGGACTACGACAGGAACGATTGGGGCACAGCGCAAGAGACGACATATACGACGAACGACCAGGCCAATCTGGCCAATGGAGTCAAGTACTTCTTCCGGGTAAAGGCCGAGAACGATGACGGCAATAGCTACGGGCCATACGGACCGGCCTCCGAGGAGGTGAGCGCCACTCCCACCTCCGGCTCGGCGGTGGACCTGGACACGCCGGTCTTGTCGGACACGGAGAACCTGCATCACGGCATGGTGAAGCTGGACTGGCAGGACATAGAGGACGCCGGGTGGTACGTGGTCCAGTACTACCACCTCGAAGACGAAGAGTGGTTGGACCTGCCCGCCGAGGGAGTGGACATCGCGTTCCACGGATCGAGCGCGGTGGTGAGCAACCTGCATGGGCTCTCGTGGCTACTTGTTCGAGCGATGAGCTGTGCGGGAGCATCGGAGTGGTCGCAGATCGAGCAGCTGTTCGGGACCAATGCGTCGGACTGGGAGGGCGTGCCCGTACCGGAGGTGGAGGAGGGCGACGAGATCGAGCCATGCCCCGTGGTCCTGGGCACTCCGGTGCTGTCGGACACGGAAGACCTGCATCACGGCATGGTGCAGTTGGACTGGCAGGACATAGAGGACGCCGGGTGGTACGTGGTCCAGTACTACCACCTCGAAGACGGGGAGTGGCTGGACCTGCCCGCCGAGGGAGTGGACATCGCGTTCCACGGTTCAAGCGCGGTGGTGAGCAACCTGCATGGGCTCTCGTGGCTGAGGGTTGGTGCGGCGAGCTGCGACGGGGCATCGGAATGGTCGCAGATCGAGGAGTTGTACGGGACCAATGCATCGGACTGGAAGGGTGTGCCCGTACCCGAGGTGGCGGAGGGCGACGAGATCGAGCCATGCTCAGAAGAAGCGGACACGTCTGAAAACAGTCTCCCCACGGGCGCTCCCGCCATCAGCGGGACGGCGCAGGTGGGCGAAACGCTGACGGCGAACACATCGGGCATCGCCGACGCGGACGGGCTTAGCAACGTCCAGTACGAGTACCAGTGGCTTGCAGACGACTCCGACATCGCGGGAGCGACCAACGCCACCTACACGCTGGCCGGTAGCGAAGAGAGCAAGGCCATCACCGTGCGGGTGAGCTTCACCGACGACGAGGGCAATGAAGAGACGCTGACCAGCACGGCAACGGACGCGGTGTCGGCAGCGCCCACGCCCAATTCTCCCGCCACCGGAGCGCCCACCATCAGCGGAACGGCACAGGTGGGCGAGACGCTGACGGCGGACACGTCGGGCATCGCCGATGCTGACGGTCTTGCAAATGCCACCTTCAGCTACCAGTGGCTTGCCGACGATACAGACATCGCAGGCGCTACCGGCTTGACCTACACCCTGACCGATAGCGAAGAAAGCAAGGCCATCAAGGTGCAGGTGTCCTTCACCGACGACGCCGATAACAGGGAGACGCTTACCAGCGCGGCGACGGGCGCGGTGGCCGATGCGCAACCCACGGAGCCGCCGGACAAGCCCACGGGCCTCGACGCCACGGCGACCCACGACTCGGTGACCCTCACCTGGGACGACCCCGGCGACGACTCCATCACCGGCTACGTCATCCTGCGGCGCATTCCCGGGGTGGACCCGGAGGGCCACTTCGATGTGCTGGTGGCGAACACGGGGACGGCGGCAACCACCTACACCGACGACACCGTGTCGGCTGAGACTCGTTACACCTACCGTGATCAAGGCCATCAATGGGGCCGGAACGAGTGAACGCTCCCGCTGGTTCCACATCGACACTCCGGCAGCGCCCGTCCCCGACCAGCCCACGGGCCTCGAAGCCACGGAGTCGCACGGCCAGGTGGTCCTCACCTGGGACGACCCCGGCGACGACTCCATCACCGGCTACGTGATACTGCGGCGCGTCCGCGAGAACAATACCGGGGGCGACTTCAGTGTATTGGTCGCGGACACCGGCACAGCGGCGCTGACCTACACCGACGACACGGTGGAGGCCGGCCTCACCTACACCTACCGCATCAAGGCCATCAACGAGCACGGAACAAGCGAGCGGTCCCGCTGGTACCACATCGACATCCCGGAGGCCCCGTAGCAGATAGCGAGGACTGCGAAGGTCAGGGAGCCGTCCGCACGAGCGACGGCAGAAAGCTGCCCGACGAGTCGGCGCCGACCGTCAGCGGTCGGGGCCGGTAGAGGGCAACGAAAAAAGCCCGCACACATGGAAGGAGATGGGGAGGCCGCCACCCTTCGGCAAGCAGGGCGGCGGCCTCCCCGAAGGTTCCGGGTTGGACCGACTGCGGGCGCTTGCGCTCCGCACACCGTCCCGCATGGGGTTTCCGTCCTGCGGAAGGACCGGCTCGATGCCAAGACAGCGAGTTGACCACAGCAGAATAGTCTACGTCGTGCCCCCCGACCTCCCGGAGCGGCTGAAGCGGTTCCAAGAGGAGTCGGACCTGCCGTGGGCGGAGATCGCCCGCCGTCTGGGGACCTATCCCCACACCGTGAAGCGGTGGTGGAAGGAAGGGGTGCGGCCCCATTTCCGGCACCAGATGGCTCTGCTGGACTTGGCCGACGACCTGGGCCTGGGCCATCTGTTCACCGACTGGAGCATCCGGCGCGAAACGGGGAATGGGACGCCCGGCTCCGCCGGGGACGAGCGCAGCTCCGCGAGGGTCCTCAGACCGACCGCCCCGCCGCGATGCAAGAGCCCAAAGCGAAAGGCGGCGCATCGGCGAGGCGCCCGCGACCGAAGGGGCTGAAACGCAAAAAAGGCGGCATACATTGGCGTGCCGGGGGAAGGACACCGAATTGCGGTGTCCTTCCCCCGCGTCTCTAGGCGGCGGCCGGCTCCGGCTGCTTCAGCATGGCGGAGTAGCCCGGCATCAGGACGGGCGTCATCGACAACCGGCCTGCGCCGTCGTACCCGGCGCGGTAGGCGTACTCCGCCTTCGCGCCCCAGGGCACCCGGCCGCCGACCCGGACGGCGGGGCCTCCGGGCCTGCCGCTGCGCCCCGGCCCACCCGCGCCGTGCACCACCATGCCGCTCCGCTCGCCCTTCCGCCAGCCCAGCACCTTCACCTCGGCGGGCATGACCCGCTCCTCCGACTTCGCGCGCCGGAACAGCACGGCGTGCAGCCTCTTCAGCACGCCCGCCGACGGAGTGGACTTGCCGTTCATGATCTGGGAGAGGTACGAGGAGCTGATGCCGGCGCGCCGGGCGACCTCGTTCTGGCTGAAGCCATGGGCGTCCATGCGGTCCCACACGGCCTTCGTGTCGACGCAGGCAAGCTGCGCGGACGCGACCGTCGCCTCGGCCTCCAGCGCCGCCTCGACCAGCGCCTGGACCCTCACGCCCATGCTCCTGCGGCCGCGGGACACCTCCGACATGTAGCTGGCGGACACGCCGACCCGCTCGGCAAGCTCACGCATGGTCATGCCCAGGGCGCGGGCGCGCTCCCGGACGTAGGTGCTCTGCCCGTTCACCACGCTCGCCGGGCGGTTGGCGCACTGTGCCGGGGCAACCTTCGCCGGGGACTTGAGCGCCGACTCGACCCTGGCCTGGACCTTCACGCCCATGTTCCTATGACCCCGCGCCACCATTGACATGTAGCTGTTGGACACCCCAACCCGGTCGGCCAGGTCCCGCATGGTCATGCCCAGGGTGCGGGCGCGCTCCCGGATGAAGCTGCTCTCGCCGGTCACGGCGCCGCCCTGGCGGTAGACGATCCCCTGCCCGGGGACCTCTCCCAGGACCGCCATTACCTTCTCCCGCATCTTGGGCGTCCACGGCCTGCCCCCGTTCGCAAACTGCGACAGGTAGCCCGCACTCACGCCCATCAGGGCCGCGAGCTCCTTCATGGTGACCCCCCGCCGCCTCGCAGCCGCCCGCAGCTCGCGTCTCCGCCGTCCTCGTCGTCTCCGTCGTCCGAGTGCCAGTCGTCTGTGTTGCCGTCGTCATCGGTCCGTCCTCCTTCTGTTGTGTTGTGTTGCCTTTGGCCTGCGCCCGTCTGCGGGCAAAGAAGAAGGGCCGCCTCGAACGAGACGACCCTTGTGGATGGGGATGTGTTGTGAGAGCCGGAGGCCCCGCCGTCAGCGGCGATGGACCTCGTTGACGTGCATGGACTCCTCCTTTCCGTTGCTGACCCGTGCCGGACATCCACGGCGTGGGCTATTCGTGATGGGTTGACGCTGGACGCACTCCGCCCACGGTCGGACGCCGGACGCGGGAGACGGAGGGGGTGAAGAAGACGCAGCTCGGCCAGAGCCTGCCCCGTACTTGATACGGGGGTGATTCGACGGGGAATCGACTCCGGGGGAGCTGCTATGGGGGAAGCGGCTGTCCTACGACTTCATTGCAGGCCAGCGCATGGGAGAAAGACGCAGCTCGGCCCAGGGTGAATACGTCATTGGGGGAAGCTGCGAGACGGGAAGCGGCCAGCCTGCTTACAACGGCAGACCGGCGCATGTCGAAGCTGCGGCCAGGCTGCGTGTCAGCCATGCCGCAGGGCATGAGGAGCCAGCCGGACGCACGATGCACTCCGACCAGCTTGCTGAGGACAAAGCGCGAAGAGCGCTCCGTCCCTGAGTCCGACGGATGAGGCGATCAACCCCAACCGGCAGACTGGTGTCCAACGGCGAGAGCGATCGACTCCCAACGCCAGACCGGTGTCAGCGACGGAAGCGATCAACTTCAACCGCTGAACGGGTGTCCAACGGGCGAAGGGCTTATCACTCCAACCGCCGGACTGGACCGAGGACGAAGGGCTTAGAAACTATCTCAAAATAGGATTGGTCTGAAAGGGAGAAAACGTAGGGGGTTCGGTTAAGATAGGGGAAACGCATGTGGTGGTGGATGATGGGAAAGAGCGAGACTCTGCCAACGATATGGGAAATATCCGATGGCCTGTGGGAGCGAATCGAACCCGTGATTTTGGAGTTGGACCCGCCCAAGGCGAAGGGGCGCAAAAGGGTGGACCAGCGCAAGATGCGTCATCTTCCATGCGCAGTTCCTGCCAATGGAACCACTTGCCCAAGGAACTGGGGGATGACAGCACGATCCACCGGACCTTCCAGCGTTGGGTAGAGCGTGGGGTACTGGATGGCATCTGGGCTGCCTTGATCGGAATGCCAGGCAGACGGCGTAAACTGGGAATGGCAGTCGGCCGATTGCTCCATGGGAAAAGCGCGTTTTGGGGGGGCGCCATTGGACGCAATGACCCAAGGCTGGGAGAGAGCGATCGACACTGAGCGTGGTGGTGGCCAGCCAATGTCCGCATAGTGGTGGACCGGCCGGAAGGGGTCCAAAACCTGTGCCTGGACAAGGGGTGACAATCCCACCGGCCACGTGACCGTCGCCGACGCCGGTACCAGCCTCATATCCGGCGTATTGGCGAAGAGAAATTGGACCAATCGGGCGAGAAAACCCACCCGGCCCGGCGGTGGGTGGTCCACCCTGGGCTGGCGAAGGGCTTATCACTCCAACCGCCGGACTGGACCGAGGACGAAGGATAGCTAAGTCAACTCCGTCGTTTCGGCCCGCGCTGCCTGCGAAGGACCAACGTCAACTCCGCTTCGGCAGCATTCCCTCGTGGGCGACCGGGGGAGAGCGAATCATCCTCCGGTCATGCCCGTGCAACAGGGACCACGCACCCAGGTTTCTATGGTCGGAAACCTTGGAGAAAGCCAAACAGCGCAGTCATTATCACCCGGCCCGGCGCCTCGATGAGAGGGCCTGCAGGCCCCCTTCCGCACATTGCCGCCAAAGTGTTCACAAAAGTTGACGGCGACCCCCCGCGCCGGGAGCCTGCTACTTCCGCCAGAGCCACAGGGTGAGCACGCGCCGGAGTAGCTCCCACCTTGCCCGCGCTCTCCGCGTGTCGTAGAGCGCGGTCCTGCGCCATCCGGTCTGCCCGTCCCGTGCGAAGCCCCGCAGCGGGTACGTCTCCGGGGGAAGCGTCATCCCGTGCTCTTCCAGCAGCGCCAGCTCCACCGTCAGCAGCCGCTCCTGGGTCGCCAGCCACGACGGACCCTTGCCCCGGCTGGGGTGCGCGGCCTTCAGCTCCCGCCACTCGACGATCAGCGTCCAGGCGTCACCGAACACCTCCTCGTCGTCCTCGGCGGGCTCGCGGGTCACCAGGTCGGGGAACTCCCGCCTGAGCGTGGCCCTCCGCCTGGGCTGGCCGGGCCTGGGCGGCGTGGCATCGCCCTGGGCTGACCCGTTGGCCTGCGGCTGCGCCAGCCTTGTCTCCAACTCCCTGAGCGCCTTGGCCTGCTCCTCCCGCACCGCCCGGATCGCATCCTCGGCGGCACGGCGTCCCACCCGCATCTCCTTCCCCTGCGCCTCGACGACGCCCTCCAGCTCCTCCAACCGCTTCTCCAGACCGTCGTTGCGCTCCCGCTGCCGGTCGGCGGCGGAGCCGATGCCCTCCTGCAACGCCCGCTCCAACGCGCCCCGGACCCGCCGGGACAGCACGCCCTCGTCCAGGCTGGCGCCCAGCGTCCGGTGGTCGAGCCCCAGGACCGCCGCCGCTCCCTTGCGCCCGTGCTCCCGTTCCAGCTCTTGCAGCAGCGCCATGAGCCGCACGTGCTGCATGTCCTCCACGCTGTTGCTCTTGCCGAAGACCGGCTTCCTCGCTTCCATCGACACGCCTCCATTCCAGACTTTCGACCCCGGCCCGGCCCCAGACGCCGGCCCCAATTTCCACGGGCTTCGTCTTGTCGACCAGTGGGGGTGGTTTTGTTCGATTTCGCCGTTTTTCCGGGCTTGGGTTTGTTCACCACTATGGCCCGTTTTGCACCCTGCGGGCGGAACGTGCCCTTACGACAAAGTGTTCACTTTTTACGTCCTGTAGGGGGGGATTTACCCCTGTTTCAGCTACGAAACCACGACCCACGACAAATTGTCGCCAAAGTCCTTTCTCTGTACACCCCAATGACATCACGGAAGGGGTGTCCAAACCAAGGGCCTATAGGGGCGCTCATATGAGTACCCCTTCAAGTAGTTATGCAGGGCGTCCCGGTTGTCCACACTCTTTCGGGACAGCGGCGAATCGCTGATTCGCACTAAACGGCAGAGAGGTGAACATCTTGGCGCTGAAATCGAAACTCCGGTCTTTCAGTCGGTTTATTCCCCTGGCATCCGCGCTGCTATTGGCGGCGCTGGTGGCGATCCCCGCAAGCAACATCGCCCTGGCCCAGACCCCGCCCGGCGACGAGATAACCCTCGTCAACGCCGACCGGGAGTTCGTCGAGCGCAAGGGCGGCGGCGAGTTCGTCGCCCGGCCCGTCTTCGACCGCGAGATCGCGGACCTCTTCTACGCCGTCCGCGACGCCGACACCGGCGACTGGATAAGCGCCATGTACCGGGTCAAGGGGGGCGAGAAGGAGCGCAGCGACGGCTGGGAGTACTCGTGGGAGTACCCCGACCTGGACGAGCAGCCCGACCTCGACCGCGACAGGGCGTACCTGTTGGTGATGCTGGCCGTCGCCGAGGACGGCAAGCGGGGCGAGTTCTACAGCGTCATTCCCTTCCACGAGCCGGGCCGCATCTGGGACAAGATCCTCTCCGCCCTCAACCCGGCGCGCTGGGCGAGGGCCTTCGCCGGCTGGGTGGTCGAGGGAGTCCACGGCACCCTCTGCGGCGTCGTTGAAAGAGCGTCCGGCGAGGACGCCGACAACTGCGGGGGCGGGTAGCCGATGAGCGACATCCTCACCGGCACCCCTCCCGACCTCACCTACGCCAACGACCTGGTCCGCCAGGCGTGGATGGTCGTCTGGGCCATAACAACCGGCGCCCTGGTGGTCATCCTCGGCTGGATGGGCCTGAGCTTCATCGTGAGCGAGCACCTGGGCCGCCAGCAGACGGGCTGGCGGGAGATGGTGCCCCGCCTCGTGCTCGGCCTCGTGGCCGCCGCGTCTTCCCTGTGGTGGTGCGCCCTGGTCCTCGACGTGGCCGACGCCGTGTCCGGCTTCATAGCCGTCTCCCTGGGCGTCACCCCCGGAGACCTGCTCAGGGCTCCCCTCGACACGTTCCTCAGAGCCGTCCAGGCCGGGAGCGTGGGCATGGCGCAGCTGCTGGCCCTGCTCTACCTGGTCTACGGCTTCTTCGTCCTCTACGTGATCGTGCAGATGGTGCTGCGCCTGGCCCTCATAGACATCCTGCTGGCCCTGGCCCCGATTGCGCTGGGGCTGTGGATATTGCCCCACACGGCGGGCTGGGGAAGGCACTGGCTCAGGCTGTTCATGACGACCGTGTTCCAGCAGGCGGTGCAGCTCATCGCCCTGGCCCTGGGAATCGGCTTCCTCAACGAGTTCGCGTCGGTCGCCGCCTTCGAGCCGGTGCAGGACCTGATCTGGAAGCTGCTCATGTCGTTGGCCTTCGTCTACATGGCGACCCGGGTGCCCTCAATGATGGGCAACGCCGGGACCTTCGACTCCTGGCTCTCGATGCTCTATTTCGGCATGAACCTGCCGTCGTCGCTGATGCGCTCGGCCCGGACCATCGGGCTTATGAGCGGGGCGGCGGGAGGGCCGGGCAGCATGGCCGTCGGAGCGATTGCGGCCAGCGCGGGGGTGTCGGCGGCAGCCAGCGGCCTGAGCTCGGCGGCCTCGATGGCGACCCCATCGGCAGGGGGAGACGGCGGCGGAGCGCCCAGGAGCAGCGGGGAGTAGCCCGACCGAGACAACGAAATCACACAGGCGCGGACGACAGAGCGCCGACCAATACCACGACGGAGGCGGAGAGATGTGCAGCTAACGGAGCTTACGGACTTCGACCGATAGAGACGAGCGGAACGCTCGATAACAGAGAGGAGCAAGGAATGGAAGACCTTACACAGACCATATCGAACCTGGTGGGCATCCTGCTGGGGATCGTCGGCGCGGTGGGCGTCGGATTCTTCATCTACGGCGCGTACCTGTACCTGACGGCCAGCGGAGCGCCCCACCAGATGGAGCGCGGCAAGAGCGCAATGATGACCGCCCTGGCGGGCATCGTCCTGGCCCTGGTCGCCTACGGCGTCGTGGAGCTGGTGATGAACGCCGTGGTGGACCCCGGAATCGACATCGACGACGTGCTGCCCGAGCCGGAAGCCCCCGGCGGCGGCACCAGCAGCACCCCCACCGGCTAGGCCGGCGTGAGAAGGGAGGAAAGAAAGACATGAGAGAACACGAGGTACCGACTCACGTTCAGGCCGAGGACCGGGTGCTGCTGGGATTCACCTTCCCGCAGGTCGTGGCGGTGGTGGCGGTATGCGCCATCTCATACGGCGCATACCGCTACGCCCCGGTCGGCCCGTCCGAGGTGCGCATGGCCCTGGCCGTCGTCTTCGGGTTGGTCGGCGTGGCGATGGTCGTGGGGAAGATTGGCGGTCGACGGCTGCCGTTGGTGGCCGCCGACCTTCTGAAGTACCGGCTGGGGGCGCGGGTCTACGCCGGGCAGATCGCCCAGCTGGTGAGAGCCGAGCCGCCCGCGCCAGCGCAGCCGGTCAGGAGCGGCCCCGGCCCGCTGAGCCTGATGGCGAAACGCGTCGGGCGCGGGTTGGGAAGGCTGCGCAAGAAGGGGAAGACCCGCAAGAACAAGGAGCGCCGCAACGGGCGGATGCGCTGGTTCGGCAAGCGCAGGGGGAAGGACGGAGGGAACGGGAGCGGCCAAGGGCATAAAGCCGAGACCTTGCAGAGCAGACGCAGGAAGCCCCGCATGGGCTGGATTCCGGTCGTGGCCCTGGCCGTCCTCATGGCCGCTGTCGTGGCCGTCCCGCAGTCGGCCCTGGCCGACGACCACGAGCCCTGGCGCGACGAGATCGACTTCGATCTGACCGAGCCGGTGGAGGGACGCCGGATATTCGTCGAGGGACTCACCGTCTCCGGCGACCGCGCCGCCGTGACCCTGAGAGCAGCCACCAACATAGACCTGCGAACGAGGGCATACGGCGGCCCGGAGGGGACCTGGCTCCGGTTCTGGGGCTCGGCCACCCTCGACCAGGGGGAGCGGGTCCAGTACTCGCTCCCCCTGCACGGCCCGGCGCCGTCCTTCACCTTCTCGTGGGAGGACGGCCTCGGCCAGGCCGGGGCGTTCACCGTAACCCACGAGTGGATACCGCACCCGCTGCCCGCAGTCGAGGGAGAGCTCTGCGACCTGCGTATGACCTCCCTGGGCTGGACGCCCGGTGCGGTCAGCGGAGTCGTCGAGTCCGAGTGCGTCACGCGCATCGAGCACCCGGTCGAGCTTCAAACGGTTGCCGGACACGAGAGCGTCACCCAGACCGCGCTCATGGACGCCCAGGTGACGGCAATCGGCGGGACTCTCTCCGCCGTCACCGGAACGTCGCGGGCGAACGTCCCGTTCGTCCCCAACGGAGAGACGCGGTTCACGCTGCCGGTGGGAGATGGGGCAGACATTCACGCAGTGACCGTGGACGCAAGCCTTGAGGCGAGCCTCCGCATCCCCATCCCCCCGCTGACCGTGCTCACCCACCACCCCGAGCGGGTGGAGCAGGTCACCAGGACCGTGCACCTCCATCGCCCGGGGGACAGCGACTCCGACAGTCAGACGGCGACGGCCACCTGCGAGGACGGCGCAACGGCGTCCGCCACCGCGACGGCCTACGCCTACGTCCCCAGCGCCACCATCGCAAGGGAGGTGACGGTGGACGTCCTGCACAAGGAGCACGTCAAGGCCGAGACGGTGGAGCGGGAGCCGGTCACCGGCAGCCGCGAGGAGCAACTGAGCCTTGCGGCCTCAGTCGGTTCCGACGACCCCTTCGCCGTCCTTGTCCTGCCCGAACCTGAGCCCGAGGACCCGCCCGCAGAGCAGGAGCCCGCGGACGGACTGCGCGGCTGGTTCGAGGCGCTGGGATGGGAGTGGCCCTGGTGAGGCACGGGCTGACGGCAACCCTTCTGGCCGGGGTCGCGCTGGCTACCACCGGCGCGGCCCCGGCAGAGAAGGAAGCGATGCTTCACGCCTTCGACCGCGTGCTCACGGCGATGGCCTACGCGGGCTCCGGCCTCGCTGTCTTCGCCATCGTCTGGGCCGGTTTCATCCTGATGGCCGAGGGCGGCGAGGAGCGCGGCGGGGGCAGGGCAAAGACCGCCGTCGTCATGGCGGTGGTCGGCCTGGTCCTGGTCCTGTCGGCCAAGGGCGTCGCCGCCCTGCTGAGCCACGGCGTCATCCCATCCTTCCCAACACCCTAGATACAAGGGAGCAAAACGAATTGAAGAAGCTGCTTGAACGAATCACGAAGCGAGGAACGGAGACCGCAACGAGGGAGGCCGCCACTCCGCAGGAGACGCCGGAAGGCGCGGTCGAGCCAACCCCTCCCAAGCTCCCGCCCGAGCTGCCCCTGTTCTTCATGCTCTCGCACCTGGACGACGACGGTCCGGTGCGACTGGACGGGGTGAAGCTCGGCGTGTGCGAGGTGATGGGCCTTGAGATCGACGAGCCGAAGCTGGGGGCCTTCGCCGGGGCGCTTAACGCCCTGGACTTCCCGGCCCAGCTTCTCATCAGGCAGCACCCGCCACGGTTGGCAGGGATGAGGGAGAAGCTCGGGCAGGCCCAACCGGGCGACCTTCCCCCGCAGACGAGGGCGGCGGCCGAGTCCCTCGGTCGTCTGCTGACCGACCTTGAGGCCCGCGACGGCATCCTCGACCGGCGCTTCTACGCCGTGTGCGAGTTCGGCCGCATCGACGACCTGCGGGGCCTGCTGTCGAGGGCCGGGCTGTCCGTCCACGCCCTGAAGGGCCGCCAGCTTCGAATGTTCCTGGTGGCCGCCGCCCTTGGCGGATCCCCCACAGAGTTCGACGAGGAGAGTCCCACCGAGGTGGCGGTTGGCCGACGTGACATCCGCGTCGGCGGGAGCCTCGTGCGCTCCCTTCACCTGGGCAAGTGGCCCCGGTCATTGGCCCCCGGCTTCCTGCAAGGACTCATGGCGGCGGGAGCGCCGATGGACCTGTCCGTCCACGTCGGCCCCATACCCGCTGAGCAGGCGGCGAGGACGCTGGAGTGGCAGAAGGTCCGATTCGAGTCGGCGCAGAGCCTTTCCTTCAAGCGGGGCCGCACCATGTCCCCCGAGGCGGAGATCGCCCTGGAGGACATCACCCGGCTGCGCGACGAGGTGCAGCGGGGCAGGGAGCGGCTGTTTCACGCTTCCCTGTCCGTCACCCTTCACGCCAAGGACGAGGCCGCGCTCAAGGAGATGACCCAGCGGGCGAAGGCCCACTTCGGCGCGACGCTCGGCAAGCTGGACGCCCTGGCCTTCCGGCAGCGCGAGGGGTTGCTTTCGACCCTGCCCCTGGCCCTGAACGCCGTGGCCGAGTGGCGCAGCCTGGACACATCCAGCATCGCCCGCCTCTTCCCCTTCTCGCCGCCCGACCTGGACACCCGCAGCGGCACCCTCTACGGCATCGACATGCGGGCCTGCTCCCCCGTGGTCTACGACCCCTGGGACGGGACGCACCTGAACGCCAACACCGCCGTCCTCGCACGGTCGGGATCAGGGAAATCATTCGCCACCAAGCTGGGCGTGCTGAGGGGATTGACGAGAGGCATCACCGCCTACGTCATCGACCCGGAGGGCGAGTACGCGGACATGGCGAGGGCCGCGGGCGGGCGCGTTCTCTCGCCAGGCGTCCCCGGCGAGGGTATGAACCCCTTCGTCATTGAGCGGGGCGACTCAGAGGAGATGCTCCAGCGCATCGGCAGCCTGAGACGGCTCATCGAGGTGATGGTGGGGAGAGTCTCGGTGCGGAGCGCAGGGCCTCCCTCGACCACGCCCTGGCCGGCTACTACTCCCGGCCAAGGGAGCGCACCGGCTTCAGGGATTTCTACAAGTATCTGCAAGAGAGCGAGACGGGAGACCGCGACCCCGAATCGAGTTCGGGGCAGGCTCTGGCCCGGCTGCTCAGGCCCTTCGCCACCGGCAGCCTGAGACACCTGCTCTCCGACGAGGGCGACGACCTCCTCGGCAACGAGGCCCTGGTGACGGTCTTCGATCTTCGATTGCTCGAACCGGAGCTCCGTCCCGCCGCCGCGATGGTCTGCACCGAGACGGTGTGGGCGGCCGCCGCCCAGGACCCCAAGCCGAGGCTGCTTGTCGTCGACGAGGTGTGGTCGATCATGCAGCACCCCGAGGGAGCGGCCTTCATGGTGAGCATGGCGAAGCGCGCCCGCAAGCACCGGCTGGGGTTGCAGTTCATCACCCAGGACGTGCAGGACCTTCTCTCCGAGGACACGTCCAGGACCATCACCGGACACTCCGGTAGGGCGCTCCTACAGAACGCCGCCTTCAAGCTCTTGCTCCAGCAGGACGCGGCGGCCATCAGCACGGTCGGCGACGCCTTCGACCTGCCCGAGGACCTCCAACGCTGGTTGCTGTCCTGCCCCAGGGGAGACGGCCTGCTGCTGGCAAGAGGCCAGCGATTCCCCGTCCGCATCGAGGCCACGCCGGAGGAGACGACGGTAATCGAGTGGAGACCCGGGCGCCATTAGAGAGACCCCGTTAGAGAAAGGACTAGCACCTATGAAGCTGAACACGAAGGACCTTCTATTCGGAACCGATAGAGAAGAGAAGAAGCCCGTCCTGCTGGCGGTGACGCCGCCCCGAGCCGGGGAGCGCACCCTGCTGGGCGTGGAGAACCTGCTCCAGTCCATCGCCGTCCCGGAACCCTTCTCCCTGGAGCTGGCCGCCGACATGGACGGCGTGACCCTGATGGCCCGCTGCCTGGACGGAGCGGTGGTGCGCGGCCAGCTCTCCGCCCACTATCCCCAGGCCCGCATACGGAGGGTGGACGAGGAGGACGACCCCCTGCGCGTCGCGGAGGGTGAGGAGGCGTGGGGTATGACCCTGCGGGCCGACGGCCCCGAGTACGTCCCCCTGCGCACCTTCCGCGACGACGACCTGCTCGACCCCGGCTCGGACCCCCTCATCGCCCTGATGGGCGCTCTCTCCGAGCTGAACGAGGGGGAGCGGGTGGTGGCGCGGCTGATGCTGCGCTCCCTGGGACCCGACTGGTCGCAGGGCCACCTGGACAAGGCCCACAAGCGGCCCGGCATGGAGCCGAGGGAACCCGCCTACACCTTCCAGACCAAGCCCCTCCAGATGGACGGGATGACGATGGCCGTGCTCGGCCTGGGCGCTCTGGCCGCGCTGAAGGGCTACCTGTGGGTGCAGGACGGGGAGATATGGAAGGCCGCGCTCCTGGGGACGGGCACGGCCCTGGGGCTGGCCGCCGGCGGCTGGGCCTGGTGGCGGTGGAAGAAGGCCAGAAGCCGCGTCCACGACCCGCTCCTGATACAGGAGAAGGTGTCCCGCATCGCCTTCGACGCCGAGCTACAGGTGACCGCCGTTCTGCCCCTCGACACGGCGCCGCAGCGGGCCGGGGAGCTCCTGGGGCCGGTGGCCGCCGCCTACCGCTCCGGGCAGTGGTCGGCCGTCCTCCTCGCGGCCGTCCGGCGCGTCGTTGGACGCCGACTCCTGCCGCCTCATGTGGGCGCGGACGGCGACCTCTGCCAGGATGCGGAACCCTTTGAGGACCGTCTCGCGCTGCTTGGGCGTGTAGGACGGCATCAGGTCGGCCGGAGAGTCGTCAGGGGCGTCCCCGGCGAGCCTCTCTCGTCTCTTGTGCCTGTTATGTCCGTTGGTATCTTTCATGTTGCGTAGTCGCGGCGGCGGCAAGTGGGCCGCTGGCCTCTCATTACGGGATTGCGGCTGGGCCGCCGGCGCCGATGGAACGGGCGAGCGCCGGCGACATCCAGCCGTCTCAGACCCCGCCGTGCCGCCGTTGCGTCTGCGCCCGGCGGGGCCGCTTGTCTAGCTGTGCTCCTTGAAGAAGCTCATCTGGAAGCTCTCGGTCACGAGGATCGCCATGCCTCCGGGCATCCGTGCTGCGAAGCGGAAGAGGGCGTGCATGGCCCAGCCGCGGGGCTCCACCCCGTTGCGCCACCGGTGGACCAGCTTGGGGTCCACGCCGATGGCCCTGGCGAAGGCGGCCCACGTGAGGCCGCTGACCTCGTGCAGCCGTTCGAGGCGCTTGGGGAAGTCCTCCGCCAGCACGGCGGCCTGGAGCGCCAGGTCCTGTTCCTCGTCGTAGACCTGTTCCGTGATCCCGTCGAAACGGGACGAATCGTTATGGTTCGTCATCTCTATCCTCCATAGTGAAAAGTTGGTCGAAGTCGTCGAAACCCAGGGCCCTGAGCATCCGGCGGCGAATGCGACCGGAGGGTGTGCGCCCCGCGTTGACCAGCATCGAGATGTAGCCGGGGCTGACCCCGACCTCCCTGGCGAGCCAGTTCTGGGAGCGGTTCAGCAGAGTGAGCCGTTCCCATAGGGCCGCCGTGTTGAGCCGGACAACGGTCCGTCCACCACGCCTCCGGGGGCCTTTCCTCTTGTTGTGGTCGTCTTGCGAACGCATGGCTCTCAGCCTTCCTTTGGGGAAGGGAGCGCGAGCCGTCGCGCCGCTTCCCCGATGTCAGTCGTTGGTCATTGCGGCGGCATGGCCTGGGGGGACTGCCAGTCGTCCGGGGCGCGCCATGCGCGTCCCAGCGGCCCCAGCTGCTCGATGGCGGCCCTGTGGGAGACCCACAGGGGCACCGTCACGCCCCTGGCCTGCATCTCGTCCCGCGCCAGGCGCAGGAAGTGGGTCTGGACGATCTCGTCGTCGAAGACGATGAGGACGGAGGGCCGGGTGCCGTGGTCGTCGGTGGGCCGGTGAGAGGAGAAGTAGCGCAGATAGGGGGCGAGGCGCTCCGACATGGTCGAGGGCCGCACGGCCCTCCGCTCCCACTCCAGCAGGAAGGGCCATGTGGTCTCGCCCTTTCTGAGGACGCCGAAGGCGTCGGGGTTGACCGAGCGCATCCCGTCGCCGTGCTTGAAGTGCCGGGAGGCCCTGCGGGGCGGGTCGATCTGGGTGACCTCCCAATCCAGGAGGCCCGCCTGCACGGTGATGGCCGCAAGGAAGGCGTGGACGGCGGCGGTGTGCTCGACGTTCCTGAGCAGCTGGCGGCTCCTCGCGCCCGTCACGTTGTCCCAGACGAATGGGGTGCCGGGAAACAGGGGAGCGGCGCTCCACCGCTTCTTCGCGACGGCCACGGACGTCCGGTCCCTGCGGGCCAGGAGGGCCAGGGCCCGGTCGGTGAGGGCCATGCGCCCGCTCCCGGCGATGGGCCGGGTGACGAGGCGGAACCCTTCGAGGGGCGTCACCAGCTGGGAGGCCCTGGGGACCGAGACGCCCAACATTCCGGCCAGGTCCGTCAGGGTGATCCAGGGCCAGTCGGAGATGAGGTCGAGGGCACGCTTCTCGGCGGGCTTGAGGGTGGCGGGCAGCAGATAGTCGGGGACCTTCCACCCCGGACCCTCGACGGAGAGGTCGGCTGGGACCGAGACCATCCGGGGCTCGTCCTCCTCGGGAAGGAGGCTTCCCTTCTCTATCCGGTCGAGGACAGAGCGCAGCTCGACGGAGGCGCTGACCGCGGGCGGGCTCCACACCGGGTCGTCCGGCGACGCCGCGACCGCCTCGCGCTCGAGGGCGAGATAGAAGGGAACGGGGGCGCCGGCCAGCGTCCTGCGGACGTGCCTGAGCCGCACGTCGTCGGCCATCAGCACGAGCACGGCTCCGGGGAGCGGCCCCTGGCGCAGCCTCCACATCCGGTTGGAAAAGCCGGTCCTGTCGGCGGTGAGCCCCTGCCTGACGATGCCGACGGTGCGGCCGCCGGGAAGCTCGACGGCGGCGTCCAGGGTCGAGGCCCTGTACCACCGGAACCGTATGGGGTATGCGACGCCGGAGACGGCGGCCGCCAGCCGGTAGATCGCGGCGAGGGAGTCGAGCCGTCCCATCAGGTTGCGCCGCCACTGGGCGGAGACGGGGCGGTCGCGGACAAGCTCGTCCAGGGAGGCCTCCTCCTCCTCGGCCAGCCGCCCCAGCCCGGCGGCGGTGAGGTGGAACCTCTGGGTCGATGAGGGGAAGAGGGCGGTGGCGTGGGGTACGGCGGCGCAGAAGCCGCCGGAGTCCAGCCTGTCGACGGCCTCGTGGACCGCGGCCTTCGACCAGCCGGTGACAGCCACCATCTCCGTCCGGTCGAGGAAGGGCATCGACGCCAGGGCTCGGAGGGTCTGGGCTTCACATCCTTCAGTTCTCATTGCTCGGCCTCCCCTTCCTCCGTCGTGTTCGGGTTTTTCGAGGCTTTGTCCTCCCGCTTCTCTTCCGTCTCCCCGCCGTCCTTCTCCAGGTCGGCTGCGCGGTCCTTGAAGTCCCTGACCTTCTTCTGGTTGGCGGACCCGGCGTCCTCCAGGTCCTGGGCCGTCAGGGTGTATGCGGAGGCCGCGCTGCGGATCTGCGCGGCGACGGCGGGGTCTCCGTCCTCCGGCTTTCTGACCATCATCGAGAAGGCGGGCATCCGCTCGATGCCCACGGTGGCCCTGACGTAGCAGTGGTGCACCGGCAGCGACGTGATGTCGTCCTCGGTCACCCGCTCCTTGCCCAGCTCCCAGACCAGCTGCCTTGCATCGCTCCCGGCCACCTGGAAGACGGCCAGGCATCCGACGTTGGCGAGGAGGGTGTCCCGCATGGTGCGGGAGAGGTCGTCGAGCTTCGCGAGGCTCTGGGTCGCGAGCACAAACGACGCCCCGAACTTGCCCAGCTCCGAGAGCATCGACTCGTAGTCCACTCCGGGCATCGACTGCATCTCGTCCACGACGACAAGCGCGCCGCGCCGCTGGCCGAGTGAGACGCTCTCCTGCTCTCGTATCACCGAATCGACCAGGTTGAGGAGGGACGCGCCCACCAGGGCGGACACGTCCCTCCCGACGGCTCCCTGGGCGGTGGAGACCAGCAGGATGCCGCCGCCCAGGATGGTGTCGCGCAGGTCGATGGTGGAGCGGCGCTGGCCCAGGATGGCCCTTGCCCGCTTGGAGGATGCGTAGTAGGAGAGGCGGGTCTGGACGGGGGCGAGGGCCTCGGCGCGGTACTGCTGGTGCCAGCCTCCGAAGTCCCTGGCCCACCATTCAAGCAGGTAGGGGTCCTCAATCCTCTTGAGCACGCCGTCCCGGAACTTCCTGTCGGAGAGGAGCTTCAGCCCGTCGAGGATGGTGTGCTGGCTGCCCTCGTCCGTCTCGGGGTGCTCGTTGGCTTCATGCAGCGTCTTGACCGTCTGCTCTAGGATCGACTGCATCCTCGGCCCCCACTGCTCCCACAGGCCCTTTGCGACGCGCACCACCGAGTCGGCGGTGCGGTCGCGGTCGGCGAAGATGCGGGTGTCGAGAAGGTTGATGCCCGGCGCCCTCCGCTGGTCGGCCAGGTCGATGAGCCGCACCCGGTCGATGAGGGACTCCGGCACCTGCCGGAGCAACCCCGCCACCAGGTCTGCGTGGGGATCGACGACGACGATGGCGTCGTTGTCCCTGCCCTCGGCCTTCTCCCTCATCTTGTGCGTGACAAGATGGTGCATGAGGGTGGACTTGCCCATGCGGGTGCGCGCCACGTAGAGGTGGTGCCTCCTGAGCAGGTCGTCGGGGAAGCGGATGGGCCGGGGCTTGCCCGCGGTGGTGTCCCCCACCAGCGCGCCGCCCCTGACGCCCTTGGCGAACGGCAGGAGCGCCCTCGCGCCGGAGCGCTCCACCAGGGGCGTCTCGTCCCCCGCTCCGGGCGGGTGCCACAGGGCGGCAATCTCGCGGACGCCCAGGACGCTGCGCCCGCCGAACAGTCCGGGGCCTGCCGGGTGCAGCATCTCCGGGTCCGTCGCGGTTGGCCGGACTTTGCCGACCTTGAAGCGCGCCCCGGCGGGGTTGTCGAAATGGCGGTAGGCGGCGGCCACCGGCCCCAGGAGCTCGCCGGCGCGCTGGGGCCTCGTCCCGGCGGGCAGTATGGCGGTGACCTGAACCTCGGCGTCGAAGGCGACGCGGGACACCTTCTCCTTGATGAGGAGTGGGTCCTCGACGCGCTTGCGGGCCTTCTTCCAGCGGTGCCATGCCCAGCCGCCGACCGCCAGCCCCAGGGCCGAGCCTATTCCCAGGAGCGCCGCCTTCCATATCTCGCCGTCCTGCACCCACAGGTAACCCTTCAGGGCCGCAAGCGCGCCGATGCCGAGCACGGCCATCGTGATGCCGTCCATCTGCAGAGGCTTGGTCTGGAAGGTGTAGGCGGGCTCCCTCGGCTCCATGCCGGGCCGCTTGTGGGCCTTGTCCAGGTGTCCCTGCGACCAGTCGGGGCCGAGGGAGCGCAGCATCAGCCGCGCCACGATGCGCTCACCCTTGTTGATGTTGGAGAGGGCGCCCATCAGGGCGATGAGGGGGTCTGAGCCGGGGTCGAGCAGGTCGTCGTCCCTGAAGGTCCTCAGGGGGACGTACTCGGGGGCGTCGGCCCGCAGGGTCATGCTCCACGCCTGCTCGCCCTCGCCCATGCGCAGGGGATCGTCGTCCGGGTCCACCTTCTGGATGCGGGCCTGGGGGTAGTGGGCGGAGAGCTGGCCGCGCACCACCTCGTCGTCGAGGCACCGGGCCATGAGGGTCACGCCGTCCATGTCCCCGGCCAGCTCCAGGGAGAAGGGCTCCGGCACCGCGATGGAGCCGAGCATGTTCTCCACGCCCAGCAGGGTGCGCTCCCCGGCGCGGGGCGGCGTCACCGTCAGCAGGACGGGCTTCTTCTCGGTGTCGTTTCCAAACAGGATTTCCTTCGGGTTCAGCTTCATGGGTATAGTCCTTTCTCTAATGGCGTCCGGGCGTCCACTCGATGACCGCTGTCTCCTCCGGCGTGGCCTCGATGCGGACGGGGAAGCGGTTACCCTTCGACAGCAGCAACCCGTCTCCCCTTGGGCACGACAGCAGCCAGCGCTGAAGGTCCTCGGGCAGGTCGAAGGCGTCGCCGACGGTCCTGATGGCGGCGGCGTCCTGCTGGAGCAGCAGCTTGAAGGCGGCGTTCTGGAGGAGCGCCCTTCCCGAATGGCCGGTGATGGTGCGGGAGGAGTCCTCGGAGAGGAGGTCCTGCACGTCCTGGGTGATGAACTGCAACCCCAGCCGGTGCTTGCGGGCGCGCTTCGCCATGCTGACCATGAAGGCCGCGCCCTCGGGGTGCTGCATGATGCTCCACACCTCGTCCACGACCAGCAGACGGGGCTTGGGGTCCTGGGCGGCCGCGGCCCACACCGTCTCGGTGCAGACCATCGCGGCGGCGGGCCGCAGCTCCGGCTCCAAGAGGCGCAGGTCGAAGACCGTCACCAGGGCCTCGTTGCCCAGCAGGTCGTCGCCCTCGTCGGAGAGCAGGTGTCTCAGGCTGCCGGTGGCGAAGGGCCGCAGCAGGCGGGCCAGAGCCTGCCCCGAACTAGATTCGGGGTCGCGGTCGCCCGCCTCGTCCTCTTGCAGATATGCGTAGAAATCGCGGAAGCCGGTGCGCTCGCGGGGCTTGGCGTAGTAGCCCGCCAGGGCGTGGTCGAGAGAGGCCCTGCGCTCCGCGCCGAGGCTCTCGCCCACCATGACCTCGATGAGCCTTCTGAGACTGCCGATGCGCTGGAGCATCTCCTCCGAGTCGCCCTTGTCGATGACGAAGGGGTTCATGCCCTGGCCGGGGACGCCGGGGGAGAGGACTCTCCCGCCCGCAGCGCGGGCCATGTCCGCGTACTCGCCCTCGGGGTCGATGACGTAGGCCGTGATGCCGCGCGTGATGCCGCGCAGCACGCCCAGCTTGGTGGCGAAGCTCTTGCCGCTGCCCGACCGTGCGAGGACGGCGGTGTTGGCGTTCATGTGCGTCCCGTCCCAGGGGTCGTAGACCACGGGGGAGCAGGCCCGCATGTCGATGCCGTAGAGGGTGCCGCTCCGGGTGTCCAGGTCCGGCGGCGAGAAGGGGAAGAGCCGGGCGATGCTGGACGTGTCCAGGCTGCGCCACTCGGCCACGGCGTTGAGGGCCAGCGGCAGGGTCGAAAGCAGCCCCTCGCGCTGGCGGAAGGCCAGGTTGTCCAGCTTGCCCAGGGTGGCGGCGAAGTGGGCCTTCGCCCGCTGGGTCATCTCCCTCAGCGACGCCTCGTCCTTCGCGTGAAGGGTCACAGACAGGGAGGCGTGGAAGAGCCGCTCGCGCCCGCGCTGGACCTCGTCGCGCAGCCGGGTGATGTCCTCCAGGGCGATCTCCGCCTCCGGGGACATGGTGCGGCCCCGCTTGAAGGAGAGGGACTGGGCCGACTCGAAGCGCACCTTCTGCCACTCCAGGGTCCTCGCCGCCTGCTCCGCCGGTATCGGGCCGACGTGGACGGACAGGTCCATCGGCGCTCCGGCTGCCATCAGCCCCTGGAGGAAGCCGGGGGCCAATGACCGGGGCCACTTGCCCAGGTGAAGGGAGCGGACGAGGCTCCCGCCGACGCGGATGTCACGTCGGCCAACCGCCACCTCGGTGGGACTCTCCTCGTCGAACTCTGTGGGGGAGCCGCCAAGGGCGGCTGCCACCAGGAACATGCGGAGTTGCCTGCCCTTCAGCGGGTGGACGGAGAGCCCGGCCCGCGCCAGCAGGCCGCGCAGGTCGTCGATGCGCCCGAACTCGCACACGGCGTAGAAGCGCCGGTCGAGGATGCCGTCGCGGGCCTCCAGGTCGGTCAGCAGACGCCCGAGGGACTCGGCCGCCGCTCTGGTCTGCGGGGGCAGGTCCTCCGGCTGGACCTCTTTCAGCTTCTCCCGCATCCCTTCCAGGCGGGGCGCGTGCTGCCTTATGAGCAGCTGGGCGGGGAAGTCGAGGGCGTTGAGGGCGCCGGCGAAGGCCCCAAGCTTCGGCTCGTCCAGCTCCAGGCCCATCACTTCGCACACACCGAGCTTCACCCCGTCCAGGCGCACCGGCCCGTCGTCGTCCAGGTGCGACAGCATGAAGAACAGGGGCAGCTCGGGCGGGAGCTTGGGAGCGGCCTCCGTCGTTCCACCGGGTGCTGACTCCGTGGGGAGTTGGCCCTCCGGCATCTCCTGCGGAGCGGCGGACTCCCTTGGCGGGGTCTCCCCTCCGCGTCTTGTGATTCGTTCAAGCAGCTTCTTCAATTCGGTAGATTCCTTTTCTCTATGGGGTTGGGAAGTCCACAAGGCCGCTGCTAAGCAACGCGGCCACGCCCTTGGCCGACAGGACCAGGACGAGGCCCACCACCGCCATGACGACGGCGGCCTTTGCCTTGCCCCCGCCCCGCTCCTCGCCGCCCTCGGCCATCAGGATGAAGCCGGCCCAGACGATGGCGAACAGGCAGAGGCCGGAGGCGGCGTAGGCCATCGCCGTGAGCACGCGGTCGAACTGGCGGAGCATCTCCTGCTCCTCCGCCGGGGCCGCGCCGGTCGTCGCCAGCGCAGCCCCGGCCAGCAGGGTGACCGCAATCGCGGGCCTCACCAGGGCCACTCCCATCCCAGCAGGTCGAACCAC
Organism: Dehalococcoidia bacterium; assembly: GCA_965197405.1. Classification (GTDB taxonomy): domain Bacteria; phylum Chloroflexota; class Dehalococcoidia; order Lucifugimonadales; family JAGWBF01. The sequence goes on from OZ240206.1 coordinate 1,994,377, forward strand.
TGGCGCAGGCCGTCGGCGGGCTCCTGCTCGCCGGGCGGGTCTTCCGGCTCAGGCTCCGGCAGCGCCAGGGCCTCGTAGGGGTCGTCGCTGCCTATGCCGGACGCCAGAGACATAGTTTCGCCCCTGGTCCTCGTGATGGGCGACCGCTCCACCGTCTCGGCCTTGACGTGCTCCTTGTGCAGGACGTCCACCGTCACCTGCTTGGCGATGGTGGCGCTGGGGACATAGGCGTACGCCGTCGCAGTGGCGGACGATGTGGAGCCGTCCTCGCAGGTGGCCGTCGCGGTATCACTGTCGGAGTCGCTGTCCCCCGGGCGATGGAGGTGCACGGTCCTGGTGACCTGCTCCACCCGCTCCGGGTGGTGGGTTAGCTGCGTCAGCGGGGGGATGGGGATGCGGAGGCTCGCCTCAAGGCTCACGTCCACGCTCACGGCGTGAATCGCTGCGCCCACGGGCACGCCGATTTGGAACCGGGTCTCGCCGTTGGGGACGAAGGCGACGCTCGTATGCGACGCGCCGGTCGCGGCGGCGACGGTCCCCGTGATGGCCGTCACCTGGGCGTCCATCAGCGACGTCTCGGTGACGCTGGCGTGTCCCGCCACCATCTGAAGCTCCACCCTCTCCTCGACGACGGCAGCGCACTCGGACGTGATGACGCCGCTGACCGCTCCCGGCGTCCAGCCCAGGGAGGTCATGCTCAGGTCGCAGAGCTCGCCCTCGACGGCGGGCAGGGGGTACGGGATCTGCTCGTGCTTGACCGTCAGCGCCCCGGCTTGGCCGAGGGTGTCCTCCCACGAGACGGTGAAGGACGGCGCTGGGCCGTGGAGGGGGAGGGAGTAGTCGGTGCTCTCCCTCTCGGCCAGCGTTGCCGAGCCCCAGAAGCGCAGCCAGCTCCCCTGCGGGCCGCCGAAGGCCCGCACCCGGATGTCCAGGGCGGTGGCGGCCCGCAGAGTGACGGCGGCCCGGTCGCCGGTGACGGTGAGCGCCTCGACGAATATCCGCCGTCCCTCCAGCGGCTCCTCGACCTCGAAGTCGATCTCGTCCCGCCAGGGCTCGTGGTTGTCGGCCAGGGCCGCCTGGGGGATGGTCATGACCGCCGCCAGGACGGCCAGAGCCGCGATGGCGAGAAAGCCCCTGTGGGGTTTCCGGCGCCTGATCTCCAGCGTCTCGGCCATGTTGTCGTGACGCTGGCGGTTCCCGCCGTCCTTACCCCTGCGCTTGCCGAACCAGCGCATCCGTCCGTTGCGGCGCTCCCTGCTCTGGCGCGTCTTCTTGCGCTGCTTCCTCAGGCCGCGCCGGGCTTTCCTGACCATCAGCCGGATGGGGCCGGGTCCGGTCTTCACCGGCTGCGGGGGCGCGGGCGGCTCGGCCCTCACCAGCTGGGCGGTCTGCCCGGCGTAGCGCCGCGCCCCCAGCCGGTACTTCAGCAGGTCGGCGGCCACCAGGGGCAGCCGCCGACCGCCTATCTTGCCCACCACCATCGCCACGCCAACCAGCCCGAAGAGGACGGCCAGGGCCATGCGCACCTCGGAGGGGCCGACGGGGGCGTAGCGGTAGGCCCCATAGGACAAAGCGAATACGGCCATCACCGCCACGACCTGCGGGAAGGTGAACCCCAGCAGCACCCGGTCCTCGGCCTGCACGTGAGTCGGTACCTCGTGTTCTCTCATCTCTCGTTCTCCTTCCTCACGTCGGCCTATCCGCTGTCGCCGCTGTCGGCGGCGTCCGGCGCTTGGGGTTCGGGCAGTACGTCGTCGATTTCGATTCCTGGGTCCACGACCGCGTTCATCACCAGCTCCACGACGCCGTAGGCGACCAGGGCCAGGACGATGCCGGCGAGGGCGGTCATCATGGCGCTCTTGCCGCGCTCCATCTGGTTGGGCGCTCCGCTGGCGGTGAGGTACATGTACGCGCCGTAGATGAAGAAGCCCACGCCCACCGCTCCCACGACGCCCAGCAGGATTCCCACCAGGTTCGAGATGGTCTGTGTCAGTTGTTCCATTCCTTTCGCTCCTCTCTTGTTCCGAGCTTTCCGTTCTCTCTCTACCGATTGGGTTCCATAAGCTCCGCTAGCTGCACATCGCTCCCCCTCCTTTGCTTTGCTTATCGACACGAACCTTCGTGTTTGCGTGTTCTTGCTACTCGCCGCTGCTCCGGGGCTCGCCGCCGCCGTCTCCGCCTGCCGATGGGGTGGTCATCGAGGCCGCCGAGCTCAGGCCGCTGGCGGCCGCCGACACGCCCGCGCTGGCCGCAATCGCTCCCACCGCCATGCCGCCCGGCCCTCCCGCGGCCCCGCTCATCAGCCCGATGGTCCGGGCCGAGCGCATCAGCGACGACGGAAGATTCATGCCGAAATAGAGCATCGAGAGCCAGGAGTCGAAGGTCCCGGAGTTGCCGAGCATCGAGGGCACCCGGGTCGCCATGTAGACGAAGGCCAGGGACATCAGGAGCTTCCAGATGAGGTCCTGCACCGGCTCGAAGGCGGCTATCGACGCGAACTCGTTGAGGAAGCCGAGACCGAGCGCAAGGGCGATGAGCTGGATGGCCTGCTGGAACACCGTCGTCATGAAGAGGCGCAGCCAGTGCCGTCCCCATCCCGCCGTGTGCGGCAGAATCCACAGCCCCAAAGCGATGGGCGCCAGTGCGAGGAGGATGTCAATGAGGGCCAGGCGCAGCACCATCTGAACGATGACGTAGAGCACGAAGAAGCCGTAGACCAGGTAGAGCAGCGCCAGCAGCTGCGCCATGCCAACGCTCCCGGCCTGGACGGCGGTGAGGAAGGTGTCGAGGGGAGCCCTGAGCAGGTCTCCGGGGGTGACGTCGAGGGAGACGGCGATGAATCCTGACACGGCGTCGGCCACGTCGAGGACCAGGGCGCACCACCACAGGGACGATGCGGCGGCCACCAGGCCGAGCACGAGGCGGGGGACCATCTCCCGCCATCCCGTCTGCTGGCGTCCAAGGTGCTCGGAGACGATGAAGCTGAGGCCCATCCAGCCGAGGATCACCATCAGCGCGCCGGAGGTGATGGCCCAGACGACCATCCACGCCTGCTGGACCAGGTGGTGGGCGTAGGTCAGGTCGGGAGGGGTGCCGGTGAGGATGTCGCTCATGCGCTATCCACCCCCGCAGTTGTCGGCGTCCTCGCCGGACGCCCGCTCCACCACGCCGCAGAGGGTCCCGTGGACTCCCTCGACCACCCAGCCGGCGAAGGCCCTCGCCCACCGCGCCGGGTTGAGGGCGGACAGGATCTTGTCCCAGATGCGGCCCGGCTGGTGGATGGGGACGACGGAGTAGAAGTCACCCCTGAGTCCGTCCTCGGATTGGGCCAGCATCACCAGCAAGTAGGCCCGGTCGCGGTCGAGGTCGGGTTGCTCGTCCAGTGCGGGATACTCCCACGAGTACTCCCAGCCGTCGCTGCGCTCCTTCTCGCCGCCGCTGACCCGGTACATGGCGCTAATCCAGTCGCCGGTGTCGGCGTCGCGGACGGCGTAGTGGAGCGCCGCGATCTGCCGGTCGAATACGGGCCTTGCGACGAACTCGCCGCCGCCCTTGCGCTCAACGAACTCCCGGTCGGCGTTGACGAGGGTTATCTCGTCGCCGGGCGGGGTCTGGGCCAGGACGATGCCGCTGGATGGGATTGTCAGAAGCGCCGCCAGAAGCAGCGCGGATGCCAGGGGTAGAAGCCGTCTTGCCGACCGGAGTTTCGATTTCAGCGCCAACTCGTTCACCTCTCTTCCGTTCGCCGCGATTCATCGGATCGCGGCACTCGCAGAAGAGTTTGAACAAACGAAATGACGGTGGAAACTGCCCAAAGGGGACGACAAGAATGTCGCCCCCTTTGAGGTTCTAGGCAAAAGACACCCTCCCGTGCAGTATGGGGGCTGTACAAGAAAACGAAGTTGGTGGCGAAGTTGTCTGTGAGGTCACGGCAAAGCTGAAACAGGAACAAATGGGGCCGGAATTGCGCAGAAGTTGTGAACACTTGGACTTAAGTCCCCAGGTCGGCCTCTCTCCGCAAAAAGGGGCGCAGCGGGGCCGCAAGAAAGAAGGGCAGAAACGGGTCGGAATCCCGCATTTCCCCCTACAGGAGGTCCACATGTCGCAGCCCGTGAAGAGCCGGGCCTTGTTCGTGGGCGAGACCGGGGACTGAGGCCGGTGAAAGAAGGAGGACTTATGGAACCGAAGAAGGACGTGGTCGAGAAGGGCAGGAGCGTGCGGGACATGCACCACCTGCGGCTCATGTCGCTGTTGCAGGAGCTGGAGCGGGACAACGGGCGGAAGAAGACGGCGGAGATGCTGGGGGTGGACCGCAGGACCCTGGACGCCAGCCTCGACGAGGGTGTGCTGACGCGGCGCATCCGGGGGGCGCTGGAGAAGGCGCTCCAGTCGGGGGTGGGCTCCGCGGCCGCAGAGCAGCGGGACCGCAACGACAGGCTGGCGGACCGTCTGGAAGAACTGGAGGGCGGCTTCGAGGAGCTTGGCAAGGAGATGCGGGAGAACAACAGGGCCAGCGAGGACAGAGACAGGGCCATTCGGGAGGAGGTGGCCCAGGGCTTGCGCAAGGTGGAGAAGACGCTGGCGGGTCTTGAGACGGGACGGGGTGGGCAGGAGGACGGGGCCAATGCGAACGGCGCCGGCCCGCAGCCCAGGAAGAGGTCTTCGCTCAGGCGGGAGTACCCCGACCTCGTGACGTTGGAGCCCGCCGAGGACGACGAGGAGGTGTTCGGCGAGGTCTGGCCCCTGATCGTCGACTGGCGGGAGCTGAAGGCGACGCATCCCGACGAGGGAAAGAGCCTGTCCTGGCTGCGCAGTGAGGAGCGGTTCCTGGCGTTGGAGCTGACGCTCTTGGAGGAGCACGGGCTGACGCTTCCCCCGGCGACGTTTCCGCTGCGGGGCTTCGACCGCAACGGGCAGGTCAACTGGCGGAAGACAGCGCTCTCCGACACGCGGAGAGCGCTGAGAAAGCGTGAGTTTCTGCACACGCTGACCTTCGGAGTTTTGTGGAAATAACCCGGCGGGTTACTGCGGCGGGTTACTCCACGGGCTTCCTGTTAACTTGCGTGAAGTTCTGTGAACACTTTTGGCGCGGACGGCCCGAAAGCCTTCACATCGGGTCTTTGGTGGGGTAATAATGGTGGCACTGTTTGGCTTTCAACCAAGGTTTCCGACCATAGAAACCTGGGGGCGCGATCCCTGTTGCCCGGGTCCGACCTGACGGATGATTCGCTCTCTGAAAGGTCTCCCACGAGGGAATTGCTGCCGCTGCGGATTTGACGTAGCTCTCCGCAAGCAGCACGGGCCGAAACGACGAAGTTTGACGTAGGTCCTTCGTCCTCGGTCCACGTCCGTCGGTTGGAGTTTGACGTAAGTCCTTCTCCCGTCGGGCACCCGTCCGGTGGTTGGAGTTGATCGCTTCTCCCGCTGGACTTTGAGGATGGAGCGCCTTCTGCGCCTCGTCCTCAGCCAGTCGGTCGGAGTGCGTCTTTCGCCCCGGCCGATTCAACATGCCTGCGGCACGACTGTCTCACAGCCAGGGCCGCAGCTTCGACACGCGCCGGTCTGCGACTGAGAAGCAGGCTGGCCGCTTCACGTTTCGCAGCTTTCCCTCAACTCGGACGGTATCCACCCTGGGCCGAGCTGCGTCTTCTTTCACCCCACTCCGTCTTCCGCGTTCGACATGCGTCCGTGGGCGGAGTGCGTCTTCGGAACGGAGTCACGGGTTCAACGGCAACGGCATACCAATCAGCAAGGAGGTACATAGGCATGGACGAATCACGGACACAGGACAGGACGGAACAGTACGTGGGGCCGAGCGCAATGCGGATAGCGAACCTGCTGGGGCGCCGGGTCAGCTTCGAGCGGGGCTGGTTCTGGACGACGACGGCCCTCTGTCACGGCGGAAAGTCGGACGGGCTGGCGTTCAGGCAGCGACCGGACGGCAATGGCATCGAGGTCAAGTGCCACACCGGGGGCTGCTCGGCCGGCGTGGTGATAACCGAGCTGGAGGCGCTCATCGGGTTGCCCATCTGGACGGCCTACGCCCAGGTGCATGACACCCCGGTCAAGGCCCCTGAGAAGCAGCCGTGGTGGAAGCGCAAGCGGGTCGTCGTGGCCGGGGCGGTCGTCCTGGTCGTTGCGGCGCCGCTGATAACCGGCGACGTGGAGCTCTTCTTCCTGAACCTCGTCGGGCTGGGCATCGGGGCGCTGCTGCTTCGGCGGTTCATGCCCCGGCGTCCGGTAGGGAGGGTCCGTCGCCGCTGACGGCGGGGCCTCCGGCTCCCTCATACCCATCCCAACTCAACGCAAAGGGCCGTCTCCCATCCGGGGGCGGCCCTTCTTCTTTGCCCGCAAGCGGGCGCAATCGGCAAGGCAACACAAGCAAAGGCACTTAGGAGGTGCACGATGACAACGGCAACACTGGCAACTGGAACTCGGTCGATGGACACGGTGGACAGGCCCCGGCGCAGCCTGGAGGAGCTGGTCGACCAGCTCATGGCGGCGATGGGATTCAAGGAGGAGGAGCCGGAGACGGCATCGGCAACGGAGATACCGAGCGTAGCCAAGAGCGTCCACGAGGCGAGGCGTCTCCGGCAGGCGGGGGACGTGGACAGCGCGCTGGCGGTCCTCGCCGGCGTGGACGCGGAGCAGGCGGAGACGAAGGAGGCTCGATGGGCCTTCTCCGAGTGGACGCAGCTGGTGAAGCGGCGGTTCGGCGGCCGCGGCGCCCTGGTCTACAGCCAGGGTACGGGCCGGGCCGCCGCGCTGGTGCCCACCGGCGACGGCGGGACGCTGGAGGTCGCTGCGGTCCTGGGGATGCGCTGGCGGCCCGGCAAGGTCGTCTCGGGGCGCAGCCTCCGGGGCCTGCGGCCCCTCACCGGAGGTGCGTGATGGTCACGGCCAGCGTGGACATCACCGCGCTGAAGGCCCGGCACTCCCTGGGCGACACGGTGGAGGCCGCAGGCGTGCGGCTCAGGGGAAGGGGCAGGGTCCGCCAGGGCGTCTGCCCCTTCCACGACGAGGTGGAGGGCAGCTTCACGGTGTACGGCGACTCGGAGCGGTTCTACTGCTTCGGCTGCGGTCTCGGCGGCGACGTGCTGGACTTCATCCAGCGGGCCGAGGGCCTGTCGCTGACCGAGGCCATCGCGCGGCTGGACGGCAGCCCAGGGCTTGCGCCCAGGGCCGCCACCCGTCCAGCCGGAACGCGGCGTCCCCCGTCCGCCGCGCTGCCTCCCCGCGACCCCGCCCTGCTGACGGCGGCGGCGCGCTTCTACGCCGGATGCCTCCGGCGTCACACAGAAGCGCGGGGGTACCTGGCCTCGCGGGGCGTCGGCCCGGTCGCCGCAGCCCGCCTCAGTCTCGGCTATGCGCCGGGCGGCGGGCTGCGGCAGGCCCTGGAGTCCCTCGGCTTCTCCGAGAAGCGCATCCGGGACTCCGGGCTGTTCATGGAGCGGGGAGCGGAGCGGTTCGCCGGAATGGTCGTCGTTCCCGACGCCTCCGGCGGCCTCGTCCGCTGGCTCGTGGGCCGGGCCGTCGATCCCGACCGGACGCCCCGCTTCCAGGCTCCGCCCGGCCCCAAGCCGGTGCTCGGCCTCGGGCGTCTCGGCCCTGCGCCACCCTGGGCGGTGGTCGCCGAGGGGGTCTTCGACTGGCTCGCCCTTACCGGATGGGGCCTTCCGGCCTGCGCCGCCCTGGGCACCCAGGGCATGGAGCGGGTCGCCTCAGCCCTCCGGGGCTGCCCCCGCGTCTTCCTCGCCTTCGACAACGACGACGCGGGCCGCGAGGCGACGGCGCGGCTTCTGATCCTGCTCGGGCGCAGGGCCGTCACCGTCGCCCTTCCCGCAGGCGACGGCGACGTGGCCGAGCTTGCGGCCCTCCCCCACGGACAGGCCGCCTTCCTTCGCCTGCTGGCGCAGGCGGCTCGCTTCGCCCGCTAGCGGCTCCCCGCCGCTCCCCTTCGGGCTTCCCCGCCCGCTTCTCACCCACTCCCACTTCACCACCCAGGAGGACCTATGCCCAATGCACGACGGGCTTCGCCCGCACACGGGTTCCCGCAGAGGAACTCGCACCGGCCATTCGCTACAGGAACGACACCACAAGAAGGAGATTGAGATGTTCAACAAGAACGGAAGCAACAACGGACACGGGAGCGCGAACGGCGTCCACAAGGACACCGCAGTCGTCGCCCGGAACGGCAACGGCCACAGGCCCGACGCCGCGATAGTCGCCGAGCACGAGCTGCTCTGGGACGGGCTCGCGCCCGCCGTCACGCAGGCGCTCGGACAGCCCCTCGACCCCCAGCTGGTCTCCCAGCGCAAGGGGCGCGGCGGCAAGTCCTTCGACTACCTCGAAGGCCACGCTGTCATCGACCAGGCCAACCTCATCTTCGGATACGGAGGGTGGGGCTACGAATTGGTCGAGAACGTCACCCTGCGCCGGATCGAGACGGTCAACCCCCAGACCGGCGAGGTGAAGGTGGAACAGGGCTACAGCGCACCGGTGCGGGTCTCCGTCGCGGGCGCGCTGCCCCGCACCGACATAGGCGTCCACCCGGTGGCCGAGGACAACTTCGACGGTCACGACACGGCCATCAAGGGAGCGGTCACTGACGGATTGAAGCGGGCGTTCCGCAGCTTCGGGGCGCAGTTCGGCAACGGCTTCTACGGGGACCAGCCGCAGGTCGGCAATGCGCCGCAACCGCAGCGCGTTCCCGCCCCGTCCAACGGCAGGTCCGTCCAGTCCCAATCCAACGGCAACTCCAGCCGGAGCCAGGCCAACGACCGGGCCGACGCGCAGGCCGAGAAGCTGCGGAAGCGGCTCATCGAGATCGCATCCGAGCAGGGCCTCGACGAGGACCAGGTGCGGACGGCCGTCACGGACCGGACGGGCAAGAGCCTCGACGACCTGACGGCCGCCGAGCTCGGGCCGCTGGTGGAGGCCGCCGCCAACAAGCTCCGGCAGATGCAGCAGCCCCAGGCCGCCTAGTCTGCCGGTCCATCGGGTTCGCAATCGAGCGGGGTCGTCTCTTCGGGGGCGGCCCCGCTCCTTCACTACAGGACAAGGAGGCTACGAGCCATGACAACGACTGAGACCTTGGTAAGCACACCCTGGGGTTGGACACACGACATCGAGGAGCTGGCCGAGGGCGTCTGGCGGGTCTGGACGCCCAGCCACGGCGGGCTGAAGCTCAGCCGCGAGCGGTGGGCCGAAATCCCCGACTGCGTCCGGTCCGCCATGTTCACGCCCACCTTCGCCGAGGAGGACTGCGAGGAGCCCATCGTCAGGACGCTCCTCGGCCTGGGCGACGACAACGAAAGGGAGATGGCCCTGAAGGTGGCGGGCTACTTCGACCGCTACGCTCCGGCCCTCCCCCACCTCCGCGACTGCCCGCCGGGCATCCACTACCACGCCGTCGCCTACCGGAGCGGCTTCGGGACGGACCCGTTCGGGCGGTTCGACACCCGCATCGAGGCCGAGTCCTTCGTGGGCGACGCCGAGATGGTGCGGGCCTACGGGAAGCTGAAGGCCGTCGAGTGCAGCCGGACGCTCCCGCTCTGCCGGGCGGGAGGGGGCAGGCCATGACCGCGACGACACGGCCCAGGCCCCGCACCCTGCCCAGCACAACGACCAAGCTCCAGACGGAGTTCGGCAACCTCTACGTCACCGTCTCGACGGACGAGGACGGAGAGCCCTTCGAGGTGTTCGGCTGGCTGGGGAAGGGAGGCAGCTTCCAGCACGGCGTCACCGAGCTGGCCTGCCGGTTGATCTCCCTGCACCTGCGACGCGGGACTCCCCTCGAAGAGGTGATTGACCAGTGCCAGGGGATAGCCGAGATGCAGCCCTTCTTCAACACGATGCCGGACGGCAAGAGCGTGGCGGTGCTCGGCCTCGGCGACGGGATAGCGCACATCCTCAAGGCCCACCTGCGGGCCAGGGAGGAGCGGGAGGCGGAGACGGTGCAAGAGGCGGCGATTGAGATGAAAGCGGCCGCATGAACGGCCAGGACACCAGCATCGAGGCGGGGCTGTCTCCTTCGGGGGCGGCCCCGCTTCTCACTTACAGGAAGGAGGCGACGACGATGGTAACGACGATTGACGAGCGGGCGGAGGTCTTCTCTCGCCCTGCGGCGCAGTTCGACGACGACGGCAACATGGAGGTGCGGGCATCGTCAGCCCTGGGCTGCCGCCGCGCCCTCTGGTACGCAGCCACCGGCTACGAGGCCACGAATCCCCCCAGCGAGGACTCGCTGACGGCGATGGAGGCGGGCAACGCCCTTGAGCCGGTGGTGGTGCGGGCGATGGAGCGGGCGGGCTGGAAGGTCGATGCCCCCGACCCCCAGGACCCGAAGCAGGTGGCGGTGCGGGTAGGCCCCAACATGATTGTGACCGGCCACCCCGACGGCACGGTGCGGATGCCGATAGAGGGAGACGAAGCGGCTGCGCTCCAGCTCTTCCTCTTCGAGGGAGAGACGCAGGGACCCGCCTACGGCGACCCGATGGTCGTCGAGATCAAGACGCGGGGACCGGAGGCGTTCAAGCGCTGGCGGACGCTGGGAGCGGAGCGCAGCCACCCGGCGTCGGTGGCCCAGGCCGCCTTCTACTCGCTCGGCGAGTTCGGCGACCTGCGGGACGCGGTGATCGCCACGATGGACACGGGGGCTCGCACCTGGGACTGGGAGCGGATTCCGGCCGCACGGCTGGAGCGGGCCTTGCAGGACGCCAGCGAGTGGCTCGGTGAGCTTGCCGCTCACCACGTCCGTAGCGGGCTTGACCCCGACGCGCTGCCGGAGCGGGACTTCTCCGCAACCAGTTGGCAGTGCCGAAGCTGCCCCTTCCTGGCGGTCTGCCTGCCGGGAGCGGCGGAAGCGAGCGAAGAGACGGAGAACGAGACAGAGGAGGTGACAGACGCAGAGGCACGGGACGCGGTGGCGGCCTACGCAGAGGCCCAGGAGTCCATCAAGGAGCCGGAGAAGGCCAAGCGCGCCGCGCTGGACACCCTGAAGGCGTGGATGCGCCGGCAGGGCGACTCGAAAGCGACGGTGGGGGGCCGGACGGTCACCCTCGTCAGCTCCACCAGGTACTCCGTGAACCACCGCAGGCTCAACGAGGCCCTCGACCCGGAGGTCCGGGCCGAGATCGTCACGGAGAGCGAGTCGGAGTACGTGCGGGTGAACACCTAGACGCTCCCCCTGCTGGGAGCGCAGGACGGGGCCGTCTTCCCCCTATCGAGGAGTCGGCCCCACTCTCATTCAACCGGGCGCGGCAACACCGCGCCACTACACACACAAGGAGAATCACATGTCACGCACCATCAACAAAGTCGAGCTTTTGGGCAGGGTCGGAACGGACCCGGAGATGCAGTACACCCCCGGCGGCACCGCCGTCACCAAGCTGCGGCTGGCGACCGACCGCTACCGCAAGGACGCCGAGAACGAGACGGATTGGCACAACATCGTGGTCTGGGGCGCCACTGCGGAGGCCGTGAACCAGTACGTCGGGACGGGCCAGCGCGTCTACGTCGCGGGCCGCCTCGTCCAGAACTCCTGGGAGGGCGACGACGGCCAGCGCCGCCACCGCACCGAGATTCACGCCTCCGAGGTCGTGTTCCTCGACTCCCACAACGGGAACGGCACCGGCGACGCCGCGGACATCGAGCAGCCGGTCGGCGCCTCTCCCTTCTAGTCCCACAACCGCAGAGTGACGCCTTCCCGAAGGCGCAACCACGGGGCCGCTCTCACCTAAAGGGGGCGGCCCCGCTGTCTTGTTCTAACCGATAGCGAAGGAGGCCGACATGACCAGGAAGAAGACTTTCACCAAGGACGCTGTTCTGCTGAACGCGCTCCGCATCAACCTGAGCCTGCTGGGGGAGCTGGCGGTCCGCTACGACGTGGCGACGAGGCCGGAAGGCCCGGAGGACCCGCCCTCCATCGGCTGCCCCGAAGACGTGCGGAAGCTGCTGGGGCCGGAGATGTCCGGCCTGGCCCAGGAGCAGCTCCGGGTGCTGCTCCTGAACACCAAGAACCAGGTGGTGGGCCAGCGGATCATCTACCAGGGCAACGTGTCCTCGGCCATCGTGAGGAACGCCGAGGTCTTCCGCCCGGCGGTCATCGAGGCCGTCCCCAGCATCATCGTCAGCCACAACCACCCCAGCCAGGACCCGACGCCCAGCCCCGAGGACGCGGCCATCACCAGGGAGCTTGCCCAGGCGGGCAAGCTGCTGGGCATCGAGCTGCTGGACCACGTGGTCATCGGCGGCGAGCGGTTCGTCAGCCTCAAGGAACGGGGCCTCATGTCCTGACGGCCCACGCCGTCCGGCTCTCACGCGGGGGACATGCTCCCCAGCGCTTCGCTCCCAACCCACACCAAGAAGGAGGTCGCAATGCTCGCGACTCACACCATCGACCCCGAAGACCTGTTCACGATAAGCGCAGGCGGCTTCAACGCCACCGCCGACGCCTTCGCCCGCGACGACCGGACGGACGGCCTCTGGTTCGTCTCGATGGTCGGCTCCCAGACGGCGCTGAAGGCGATCTGGGCGTCGCTGCTCAAGCAGCCCCCCGACGTTGCCCACATCATCAGGGGCGCCGACGGGATGGCGCTCCACGGCGGCTACGAGCGGTGCATCATCCCGTACGAGACCATAGGAACGTGGACGACCAAGATCGCCCGCCTGCCCGCGACCGGGGGCTGGCACGCGCTCGTCTACACGAAAACGGCGGAGTACGGCTACGAAAAGGACTCCTTCCTGCTGCTGGCGCAGTCGGAGGAGGAGGCCCCGGCGCTGCACCACCGATTCCTCGACAAGCGCAGCCCGCTGCCCCTCCACGGCTCCTGGGCCGGATGGCTCTGGGAGCGTGGCATCGAAGAGGAGGAGATAGTCCCGCTCCAGTCGGTTGGCGTCTCGGCCTACCGGTGCTCCCCCAAGGCCAAGAAGCTGCGGGACGACCTGTCCGACGCCGTGGCGTCGGGCAGGCTCACGCTGCCCAGGGAGGCGTCCGATGGATAGGACGCTGAAGCGGGCCAAGCGCAACAACAAGAGGCGCGGACAGCGCAATCACGGGGCCTGGCAGCGGTTCTCCCCCGACGGGACGACCTGCCGCTACTGCGAGCACGACGGATCGAAGCACCTGTGCCGGTCGGGGCAGCCGCACTTCTTCCGGCCCGCGACGGAGGCGGAGCGGCGGGACCCCTCGGTCCAGCTCTACCGCCACACCCCCGTATCGAGTACGGGGCAGGCTCTGCCGGACGGCGGCTCGATGCTGGTGCGGCGGATGACCGTCGCTGCCCACGCCGAGCTCATCACCGCCTTCTGCGTCGCGTGCGCCGAGAGCATCGGCACCCACCAGGTCCTGTGCTACCAGCGCAACGTGGGCGTCGGAGAGGTGGTCGGCATCGACACTCGCCACAAGGACCTGGCAATCGCCGCCTGAAGGCGGCGCAAGACACGAGAAAGGAGAAACGACATGAGACTCGCTGCTCAAGCAAAAGGGGGGTTCTACCCCACGCCGCCCAGGGTCGTCGACCTGGTGGCGGAACTGATTCACACCCCCTCCGGGAACTACAACCGGGGGCGGGACACGCTGCGCATCCTCGACCCCTGCTGCGGGGCCGGGGAGGCGCTGGCGCAGCTGGCCCAGCGCCTGGACAGGCCCAACGCCATCCCCATCGAGACCTACGGCGTGGAGCTGCACCGGGACAGGGCGGAGGAGGCCGAGAAGCGGCTCCACCGCACCCTCGCGGCGGACCTGTTCGCCACCTCCATAGCGAACGGGGCCTTTGGCCTGCTGCTGCTCAATCCTCCCTACGATTACGACTCGGAAGACAAGCGGACGGAGCACGCCTTCCTGACGCAAACCACGCGCTACCTGGCCGAGAGCGGCCTGCTGGTCTTCATCGTGCCCCGCCAACGGCTGGCGGTCTCGGCCCGCTACCTCTCCACCCACTACGGGCGGATGCGGTGCTGGGCGTTCCCCGACCCTGAGCGCGAGGTCTTCGACCAGGTGGCGCTGATGGGGTACAGGAAGGCCGACCCCGTTCCCGACGCCACAGCCGAGAGCATGGTGCTGGAGTGGGCGGTGGGGGAGCCGGAGCCGCTGCGCTCCCAGCGCAACTCCTACTCCTACACGGAGTACAGCCCGGCCACCACGCCGAGCGGCGACATCCTGTTCACCACCCGCACCGTCGATCCCGTCGCCGCCGCGGCTGAGGCCAGGCGGTCGGGGCTGTGGACCAGCACGGAGATCACCGACACCCTCTGGCCCGCGAAGGACAGCCGCACCCGGCCGCTGATGCCCCTGCGACGGGGGCACATGGCGATGCTGGTGGCGGCGGGCTTCCTCGACAACCTGGTGCTCGAAGCCGACGACAGGCGCATCCTGGTCAAGGGCCGCACGTCGAAGGATATGGTGCTGGTGGAGGACGCCCCGGAGAAGGAGGTCCACCGCGAGAAGCTGACGACGACCGTGGTGGCCCTCGACCTCGACGACGGACGGATCGAGGACATCGCCGCCTAGCTCGGACGGCTCACCCCGAGCCGCGCAACGAGGCCCCGTTGGTTCATTCGACCTGCGGGGCCTTCGCTCTATCGGAACGACTCAGAAGACCCCTCTTATCAAGGAAAGGAAGGTCGAAAGATGCAGACCACCATGACGCTCGAAGCCTGCTGCCGGTGCGGGCAGCCCATCGCACCCGGCGAACCGGCCATGCAGACCGCCTCGGTGGACATCGACATGAACGGCAGGTCCTTCGCCTCCCCGGTGAAGGCTTACCACCTGAAGGGGCGCTGCTACGACGAATACAGGGCCGCCGAGACCGCCCGCAGGGGGGCCCTGAAAGCCGCATAGACGGCTCGCACCGAGCCGCACTCACGAGGCCCGCCGACTGCGCGGGTTCGCACGTTCAAGCAACCGCCTGGGGACGTTTCCGGGGACCCGCGACACGCAAACGTCCCCACCGGGGGCGTGGTGCGTCTAGGTTCCCGGCGTCGTCCTCCGGCCCACCACGGAATAGGAGGACGACTCACATGAACCTCGGAGGTTTCATAGACACGTTCAAGGACGGTGCGCCGCGTCACGCGGCATAGGATACCCGGCTCAGTCGGGAGGAACTCGGAGAATGTTCCTGGGCCAACCGACCCACCTCAAAGCGAAAGCCTAGGGGGAAAACAGCATGTCGGTAAAGCGGCTACGGCCTGAAAGCGTTGTAAGGTCGGTTCCGCAAGGCCCGCGCGATACGGTGAAGGCTTGATCGCCTGAACCCCAGTTCCCAGCAGGGGTCTGAACGCCCCCGCCGGTAGAACGCTTGTAACCCGGCGTCACTCACTGCACTGGTACGGCGTCTTTGCCAGTACAACTCCGGTGAGTAAGCGATGACCGATGAGGTCTATTCAAGGGGACGAACGGGGCACCTATAGTCGCGCTAGAACGTCCTATGTCAACGGAACGCGGGATGGCCTACGGGGGGAGACCCCCATGGTCACGGAGCCCTCGTAGTAGTCCGAGCCGGGGAAAGCCCGGCACATGGCGAAGGAGGGCAGGTGTCAACGACGGAATACGACAGAGAGGTATGCATAATGCAAGACGCCGAAACTGTGCTGAACGTCATACGCGAACGCGGAGAACGAGGATTGCCGCTGGAGAACATCTATCGGCTGCTCTACAACCGGAACCTTTACCTACGGGCCTACGGTCGTATCTACTCAAACCAGGGAGCTACGACCAAGGGAATCACCGCAGAGACCATGGACGGTATGTCACTAGCGAAGATCGACCGCATCATCGAAGCCTTGCGCTACGAGCGGTTCCGGTGGACGCCGGTGCGTCGGGTCAACATTCCCAAGCCTAACGGCACGACCCGCGCCCTGGGCATACCGACGGGGCCGGACAAGCTGCTGCAAGAGGTCATCCGGATGATTCTGGAAGCCTACTACGAGCCGCGGTTTTCGGACCGCTCCCACGGCTTTCGGCCCGACAGGGGTTGCCACACCGCCTTGGGCGACGTGGTGAACTACTGGACTGGTGTCCGCTGGTTCGTCGAGGGCGACATCAAGGGGTGCTTCGACAACATCGACCACGATGTCCTGTTGTCGGTGCTCGGCGAGAAGCTCCACGACAACCGTTTCCTACGCCTGCTCAAGTACCTACTGAAAGCAGGCTACGTTGAGGACTGGAAATATGGCCGCACCCTGAGCGGAACCCCGCAGGGCGGCGTGGTCAGTCCCGTCCTCGCCAACATCTACCTAGACCGGTTGGACAAGTTTGTCGAGAAAGTGCTCATACCAGCCCACACCCGTGGCACGGCTCGAAGGGGCAACCGTCCATGGGCGGCGTTGAGAATGCGCATGGTACGTCAACGGAAACTAGGGAATCATACCCAGGCTCAACAACTGCGTCGTCAGATGCAGCAACTGCCATCGGTTGACCCCTACGACCCAGGCTACCGTCGGCTTCGATACGTACGCTACGCGGACGACTTCGTGCTGGGTTTCATCGGGCCAAAGGCCGAAGCCCAACAGGTAAAAGAGTCCTTGGAGACGTTCCTGCGCGATTCCCTCAAGCTGGAGCTATCCAAGGAGAAAACTCTCATCACCCACGCCACCAGCCAGGCGGCGCGGTTCCTCGGCTACGAACTCGTGAACCAACAAGCCAACGACCAACTCGACCTTACTGGTCGACGACGAGTCAACGGCCGCATCGGATTGCGGGTTCCCGCCAAAGTCATCGAGCAACATTGCCAAGCCTACATGCGCAACGGCAAACCGGCACACCGCAGTTATCTACTCCACGACGACGATTACACCATCGTGGATAGGTACCAGTCGGAATACCGGGGCGTCGTCCAGTACTACCTCCCGGCCTTCAACGTGCATCACTTCGCACAGCTACAAAGGGTCATGGAAATGTCACTGGCGAGAACCCTTGCGGCAAAGCACAAGTCCACCCCCCGGAAGATACGGCGCCAATACAAGAGCGTCGCTGAAACCGAGCACGGGCCACGTGTCTGCCTAAAGATTATCAAGCAGCAGGACAACGGCAAGCGCCCTCTAGTGGCGCAATTCGGTGGCATACCCCTAAAACGGCAACGGCAGGCAGTTCTAGTAGACCACCAGCCTCAGCGGTACAGGACAGACCGCAACGAGCTAATCAAACGGCTCCTAGCGGACGAATGCGAGATGTGCGGCTCAACGGTGGATGTCGAAGTCCATCACATCCGTGCGCTTCGCGACCTGAACGTGAAGGGCCGACGGGAAAAGCCCAGGTGGGTACAACTCATGGCGGCGCGGAAACGCAAGACCCTCGTGGTCTGCCGGACGTGTCACATGGACATCCACCACGGGCGCAAGTAATCCGCAAACGCAACAGTAGGTAGTGTCACGACTCAGACGACTGAGGCCCCAGCAACGCTCTCCCCAGCAGGCACATAGTCACGATACGGATACCGTTAGTCCCACCAGAGTTCACGCTCTGGTAACTGACATCTCCGCCGTACTCTGGTAAAATACCAGTTAACCCCTGCACAGGGAGGATGGCGCATGACTTCTGGATTTGAGCATACGAATAGGCAACGCTCCCCGCAGCAGGCCCGGGGCCGTCAATGGCCCATCCTCGTCCTGCTGCTTGGCCTGGCTACGCTAGCCCTGGCCCTGACCGCCTGTGGCGGCCCGTCCAGCACCAGCACCCCCGATGCCACTAGCGCAACGAGGGTGCCGGAATGGGAGGAGACGGTCGAGTTCTCCCTGGAACCGCTAGACACTCACCTCGTGGAAATCCCCGTTGAGAAATGCGAGCAAGTGAAATTCCATGTGGTCGCCTCCAGCAAGGTGGGGCTAGGGTACATTGACGTTGGCGGCGAGCACTTCACTTTGGACACGCGCGACGACTATAGCAGTTCCATAGCGACAGAAGAGTCGGGCATCTGGACCCTAAAGGTCCGCCTCGGGTTTTCTGAGGATGAAACCCCGACCGATGTCACCGTCTCGTACCGCCTAGACCCGTACAGCCAGGGGTTTTGTTTCCCAACTGGCTGACTGCCTAACGACCCACAACCACAAGTACCGCGCCACCCGGCGCGGTATTTGCTTTTACTGACACTACCCACATCGACACTGGAGAGCCGGATGCGGTGAAAGCCGCACGTCCGGTTCGGAAGGGGGCCGACGGAAAAGTGCTCCGCTAACGCGGGGTAACTCGCCGGCGGCCTACCTTACCGATAGCCAGGAGGGTGGTCGAGTCCTACCCGCCGCTCTACCGGCCCTCGGAGAACGGCGGCACGCTGCCCAGGCTGCTCCGCAGGCCCCTGGGTGCGCAGGCCGACGCCATCAGGGGCGCGGCCCTCTCGCTGAAGGCCCACCGGGGCACCACCGTCGTCGGCGAGATGGGCACCGGAAAGACCTTCATCGGCGCGGCGGCGGCGTACATGGCGGGCTTCGAGCGAGTGCTCATCATCTGCCCGCCCCACCTGGTTCCCAAGTGGAAGCGGGAGGTGGAGATGACGGTGCCCGGCGTCCGCGCCGCCATCGTAGAGTCCATCACCGACCTGGAGCGGCTTCGCCTCTCCGTCGGCTCCGGCCCCCTGTTCGCGGTGATGAGCCGGGAGAAGGCCAAGCTGTCCTACCGCTGGATGCCCGCCGTCATCGAGCGGTGGGCCGTCTCCAAGGGAAGGCTCCTGCGGGAGGAGGAGACGGGGGAGCCCTTCCGCATCCCCTGCTGCCCCGACTGCACCGCGCAGATCGTGGACAAGGACGGGGTGCCGCTTACGTTCGCGGACCTGAACCGCCGCAAGCACACCTGCGCAGGCTGCGACGCCCCGCTGTGGCAGGCCGACAGGTCCGGTCCCGCCCGCTATCCGCTGGCCGACTACATCAAGCACAGGATGAAGGGCTTCTTCGACCTGCTTATAGGCGACGAAGTTCACGAGTTCAAGGGGCGCGGCTCCGCACAGGGCATCGCCGCCGGCATCCTTGCCGACGTGTGCGGCAAGTCCCTCAGCCTGACCGGGACCCTGCTCGGAGGGTACTCCTCGACCATCTTCCACCTGCTCTACCGGTTCTCGCCGGAGATCAGGACGGAGTTCGGGCGCTCCGACGAGGGGCGCTGGATCAAGCGGTACGGCTTCGAGGAGATAACCGTCGGCAAGCCCGACGACGACGCGGTGGAGGACGGGCGCAACAGCAGGAGGCGCAGCTTCCGCAAGGTCACCAGGGAGCGGCCGGGCCTCGTGCCCAGCGCCCTCTTCCACATCATCGGGAACACGGTGTTCCTGCGCCTCGCGGACGTTGCCTCCGGCCTGCCGGACTACGAGGAGAAGATCCTCGTGTCCTCGATGGACTCGGAGGAGGACGCCACCGGCTACTCCCAGCGCAGCGCCTACAAGCACGTGTTCGAGACGCTGAAGGAGGAGCTGGCGAAGGCGCTCAAGTCCGGCTCGAAGCGGCTGCTGGCGACCTACCTCCAGACCCTATTGGCGTACCCGGACGGCTGCACCAGGGGGGAGACGGTCTTCGATCCCAGGACGGGCGACATCATCGTCCAGGTCCCGCCCCTGTCCGAAGACAAGCTCTACCCCAAGGAGAAGGCGCTCGTCGACCTGGTGGCCGCCGAGCGGCTGGAGGGGAGGCGGGTGCTGGTCTACGTCACCCACACGGGGACGCGTGACATCACCGGGCGGATGGACGACTTCCTCACCCGGCACGGGTTCAAGGTGGCGGTGATGAAGGCCGACGCCGTGGCCCCGAACCGCAGGGAGAAGTGGGTCGCCGACAAGGTGAAGGAAGGCATCGACGTGCTCATCTGCCACCCCAGGCTGGTGCAGACCGGCCTCGACCTGATCGACTTCCCGACGATTTGCTGGGACGAGACAGAGTTCTCTGTCTTCCAATCAACACAAGAAGGTACGGTTCTCATGGGCAGTCGATTTGGATGCAACTGAGGTTGAACAGGTGGCAACAGCCTGCGGAGCTACAGACCTCCCATCTGTGGTGGATTGAAAAACAGGTCTGCCGACAGCTCTACGGGTTCAAGCCCTCTCAGGTGGGCCTAAGTGGATAGTAGGTGGTACCATCTTCGAGATGTGGCTGGGGGCTCTGTGAACCTTGCCACAGCGATCCTTACGGGGAGTTCGAGCCTCTTCGGGTGGGGATACGTGGGTAGGTGGGAATCCCCTTCTCGTCGAGCAGTTCATAAGACTCCTGCTCGGTGTCGCACAGGCAGAACAGCTCTTCCTGGTACACCGCGGCCCACTTGCCGGGATAGGCGGCAGCCCACTGTTTTCTGTATTTCTGGAAGAACCGGAGGTTCCTGGTGTGTTCCGGACCGGTACGGCTCAACTCCTTGAACTGTTTCAGAAGGGACTCGGTGAGTATCATCGGGGCGGTGTCCCATCCGGCGGTCTGCTAATGATTTGTCTGAAGAGCTGAAAGGTCTGGCGTAATTGATTAGCGGGATCGGCGTCGGTAGGGGGGTTGTGGGGTACTGGACAAGTTTTTATACTTTGGCTATGTGTGCGGCCAAAGACTTCCCTCCCTCTGAGCGCGACGAGCTGATGGGGCTGGTCACGCAGTTGCAAGGGCAGGTTGCGCAGTTGACGGCGGCCAAGGAAGAGTTGCACAAGCAAGTCGCCGAGCTCAAGCGAGCAGGAAAGCGCCAGGCGGCTCCGTTCTCCAAGGGTGGGCGAAGCAGCAGACCCAAGCGTCCCGGCCGCAAGCCGGGTATGGGGTCGTTCAGCTATCGAAAGTCGCCGTCTCCCGATGAAGTCACCGAGCCGCTTGTAGAGGTGGCGGTGGCTGAGGACACCTGCCCCGGATGTGGAGGCAGACTCGAGCATGGGGGAGTGCGGGTTGTCTACGCAACCGACATTCCTCCGGTTCCCAGACCCCAGGTGACGGGGTACCGGGTGCAGATATGCCGGTGCCGGTCCTGCGGTAAGCAGGTCCGAGGGCGGCATCCCGATGTTGCGCCGGACCAGTACGGGGCCAGCGCGCACCGGGTAGGAAGACGAGTGATGGCGGCGGTCCACGTGCTCCACTATGGAGTGGGCGTTCCGGTACGGAAGGTCCCCGCGCTGCTGAGAGCGCTGACTGGTGTGGAGCTGAGGGAGGGGGCGATCAGCCAAGACGCGCTGCGACGTGCCAGGGGTGCAGTGGGGGATGCCTGCCATAAGCTGCGGGGTTCGGTGCGTGCCAGTCCACTCGTCCACACCGACGACACGGGATGGCGAGTGGACGGCGGGCCTGCTTTTCTGATGGCGTTCGAAACGGATGAGGCTACGGTGTACCAGGTTCGTGCTCGTCACCGCAACGAAGAGGTGCGTGAGGTGGTGCCCTCGGACTATGGAGGGGTGATGGTAACGGATCGAGGACGGAGCTACGATGCTCAGGCTCTGTCGGGGGTGAAGCAGCAGAAATGTCTGGCCCACGTGCTGCGCTCGATCAGTGAGGTGGTGGAGACCAAGAGAGGGAGAGGTCGCAGCTTCGGCAATCGTCTGAGCCGCCTGCTCAGAGAAGCGATGGAGCTCCGGCAGGCATATCACCGAGGAGAGGCGGCGGACTTTGCCGCCGAGGCCGAGCGGCTGAGACGAGAGGCGACCTATCATCTCCGCGACCGTCCCATGTCGGATGCGGACAACTGCAGGCTGCAGAACGAACTCGGTTGGCACGATGACCGGGGTAACCTGCTGCGTTTCCTGGATGATCCAAACATTGAGCCGACCAACAACCGTGCTGAGAGAGCGCTCCGCCCGGCAGTGATCGCGCGGAAGGTATCGCACTGCTCGAAGAACGCCGGTGGTGCGGATGCGTTCTCGGCCTTCACCAGCGTAATCAGGACCCTGGCTCGCAATGGCGGCGATCACTCGCTGGTCAACGGGCTCTGCGGTGTGTTCAGCGGTGCTCCGGTCCCCACCCCTTCCTTCTGACTGAACCCCTCCTCGCACTCCGCTCCGCTAATCAATTACGGTCTGGCATCCTCTTCCCGATAGTTAATCTGCCCGTTCTTGAAAATACCCGGTTAGGTGTCCCGAGCTAAAGCCCTCCGTCGTCAGATCAGGCGATTATACCCAGTTCTCTGAGAGGTGCCGACAAGTATTCCTGAGGTTGGTCATGGGACGTCAGCAGCCTGATGGTCGCCAGGGGAGATGCCGAAGTCTTCGGTGGTCGCACCGAAGTCGACTTGGCTGCGGAGTATCTTAGTATCGCCGCGGGCCTTGATAGCGTCATAGAGAAACTGCCGGGCCTCTACCAAGTGTGGGAGTACGTCCACTGGCAAATTGAGGGAGTGCCCTGCATAACTCAATACATGACGGCTGACTAAATCTCCTTGATCGAAAATGGACAAGGCGTCTGCGGGAGTTTCCCTGCGGGCTACTCCCAAGGCACGTTCGTCGATGTGTTCGAACGCGTCGCGGATGGCGGTCGCTGCTTCCTCAATGGCTTGAAGCCCGCTGGGGACGGACGTGGTGACGCCGACCTTGTCGGCGGCGTTTACGATCATCCTGACTGCCCTGCTGAGAGCAAGGCACATCGACTCGGAATCCGACAATGCTTTAAAGGCGTGGTTCCTCCCTAGGATACCGGCCCCTTCCTGGCTGCTGTCGAGATCCTGCATCACCAGGTCGTAAAGTGCATGAGCCTGGTCGAGGCGACGGGCTAGAGCCAGCATGTAGTGCAGAAACGTGTTGCTTTCACGTGGAGGTATTTGCAGCCATGTCCATACTGTATTGGTAATAGGTGCGTACCCGTCAGGCCCGACTTGGGCATACTTATCTACGTCCTTTAGAGTTATCCTCAGACTGCCTTCGGGGTAAATCAGCCTATCCCCAACCTTGAGGGTAATGCCTTTGCCGTCGTCTGGCTCTCTTTCATTCAGAGTGCGTCCGTATACTTCATTACCGTTCCTGTCGGCAAGGACCACACGGAGTCCCACCAAGAAGCCTTCTCCTCCCAGGCTGGGACCGAGATTCAGACTAATGTGAGTGATCGGGTCGGCAGGCATATTCGGTTCACCTTTCTTGGTAATACTTGGCCATGGAGCCCGGGGCGGCAACCTGCCGTTCCGTGTACCGCATTGGCATTCTTGAATTCTACAACCGGTTCGCAGCCACCAGGGCTGGATGTTCGATGTCGCTCTTGGCCAGGTCCTGGGCCATGCCCACGCGGCCGCTGAACCCTTCTCCTAAGCCTGCGTCCTTCGCCGCGGCTGTGACCCGTTTCCCGATATTGCAGGTGGTCATCCAGAAGACCAGAGTATCTAGGTCCAGCAGCACCGCCGCGGGCCTGATGCTCTTTAGTGCCCGGGTCGTCTCTCTTCCGGTGTAGATTTTCGGTCTAGCGCTTGATCACCTTCGGTATGAGGATATTGTTCACCCGGTCCACGTCCAGTACGGCCATTGCCAGGGCCATGCTGCCCAGGACGCTGGGTTCTCCCTCTTCGGCAAATATCACGGATGTAGGGAACTGCATTCCTTCCAGCCTGATCTGGGCATGCCCCATGTCCACTGGCCGAAGGGTGCCGTCGGGGAACGTCATGTGTTCGATACTGTCAACCTTTACTCCCAGGGCATTCAGCATTCCACGGGGCAGGGCCGTGAAAACGGGGGGTTACTTCCAGTTCCACTTGTTGGAAATGGCGGCCCTGGAAGTCACCAACTTCTATTGTCACTGTTAGGGTCTCCATTTCGCCTTCCTACGCCCGCATTTTCTCCCGTTGAGCGAAGTTTCGCGGTTTCTCCTGCCTGTCGAGGAAATGATAGGTCATTCGCAGACCAAGCCGTCTCCGTCGGCGTCCCGCATATACTGGTAGGCGGGGTGTCCGCGGCGGACTGGTGTAATGCCGTGGGCCCTGGCCTCGGCGCAAGTGATTCGCCCATTGCCATTATCGTCGTAAAGGGCAAGCGCGTCCACGTTGCCGGTTGGAGCCGACGTTGTCGCGGGCCTGGGTGTTGCCGTAGCGGTTACCGTGACTCTTTGATTCGACATGACCATCTCCGTTCCTCGACGGATGCGGAGTACGGGTAGTCGTCTGAGTCGTAGCGCGAACATCGGTATTCGGGCGCCAGGGTTATTCCGCGCCATGTGCCGGCGGCAGCCTCCGGGACATATGTTGGGGTTGGGCTCGGCGTTGCGTTGGGAACAAGCGTCGGCTCGGATGTAGGCAATGCAGTTGCCGTGGGGGCACGGGTGGGCACCGGTACTTGGGTCGGGACGGCGGTTGGCGTGGGAGTTGGCGCCGGCGTTGCGGTTGCCGTCGGCTCAGGAGCAAAAGTGGCAACCGGTGCCCTCGTAGCCGTGGGCGCTGGCACTGCGGTGGGCGTCGCCGGCGGCAGTGGAGTCGCTGTGGACGGTTCGCTGGTGGGGCTGCTTGGTGCAGTTGCCACCTGCTGCGGCGTGGCGGTGGGCGTTGGAGTCTCTGTTTGCACCGGTTCGGAACAGGCTGTCAGGATCAGTGCAGTAAGAATTGCTGCAATGAATAGAACTTTGGTCATGCCGTTGTTTGCCCCTTGCTTTGATGGTTCCAATGGGATTCGCGCTGGCTGGCCCGGCCCGATTCTCTACATTTCGAATTGAGGTTGGAAACCGGGACCGTCGTATCCTGCTTCGGCCATGGATGCGAGACCCGTCTCGTTGGGACTGAGCTTGAGCCTCGGCTTGGTCTTGCGCCTCCCCGACCGGTAGTCCGCAAGCCTCTTCGAGTACGGCCCCAGGTCGTCGACAAACGCCTCGTAGTTGCCGGCGATGGAGTCGATGACCTTGGTCCGGTCTTAGGTGACATCGCTGGCGACCTCCATCCGTTCCACCGTATTCCAGCGGTAGATGAATCCAAGCCGCTCACCCAGTCCAGGCTCGCCGGGAAACACGCCGGTCTGGTCCGAGACCACCATGCTGAACTCCGGCCCAAGCAGGGACATCAACCACCGCAGGCCGCTGAGGTCGTCCATTATCTCCTGGACGGCCAGCAGGTCGAAGCTGCGGCAGACATCGGCCAGGAACTCCCAAGTGTCGGCGTTGCGGCTCCGGGATGATCCCAACTTTCGTATGTTGAAGGACCCCAGGAGCACCGAGCCGTACTCCCTCTGCGGCAGACCGTACCGCCGTGGGTCTTCGTCCAGTCGAGCCCTGATTACTTTCCAGTCGGCTGATGTGAACTGCCTGGCCATTCTGTCCTCCATTCAAGTCAAGATAAGTCGTTAGCGCCGTCAACGTGAGGTGCGCCCTCGTGCGGGGTTGTGATGTCCCCCTCCTGCCCCTCCCCCTTCTCCATCCGGTAGCCGACGCGGGGCACGGCGAAGATGAAGGCCGGGTTGGACGCATCCTCGCCCAGCTTGCGGCGCAGCCTCTTGACGATGTTTCTCACCGGCCCGGTGTCCTCGCCCTTGTCCGGTCCCCAGACCCGTTGCAGCAGGTGCACGTGGGTCAGCGCCCGCCCCGCGTTGGCCGAAAGCTCGACCAGCATCCGGTACTCGATGTCGGTGAGCTCCACGGGGTTTCCGGCCACCGTCACCCTGCGCTGGGCATAGTCGACGGTCAGGTCTCCCCGCAGGTAGGGCTCGGAGGGCTGGGCCAGCTCCGGCGCCGCACGCTTGCGCAGGGCCGCCCTGATCCGGGCCGCAAGCTCCGTCGGCGAGAAGGGCTTGACCACGTAGTCGGCCGCTCCCATGTCGAAGGCCCGCGCCACGACCTCCTCCTGGCCGTTGACGGACAGGAAGATGACCGGCACGTCGGAGACTTCCCGGATGTCCTTCATCAGCTCCATGCCGTCGCTGCCCGGCAGCATCATGTCCAGCAGCACCAGGCGGGGCGCTTCCTCCGCCATGAGCCGGGAGACCTCCTCCGGGTCTCCGGTCACGACGGGCGTGTAGCCCGCCTTCGTGAGGGCGTCCCGGACGTACCGGAGCGTCTGCGGGTCGTCGTCCACGCAGAGAATACGGGGCCTCTCCCCGGTCTTCGTCCTGCGCCGGCGTGACCGTGGAGGGGGGAGGGTGACGGTCTCCTCCACCGCCGGAACGGTGAAGGTGAACCGGCTTCCCAGGCCAAGCCCGTCGCTCTCGGCCCGGATGCGGCCGCCGTGGGCCTCCACGATCCCCTTGCAGATGGCGAGTCCCAAGCCCGACCCGGCGATCTCCCGTCCCCGCTCCTCGCCGTCGAGCCGGGAGAACTTGCGGAACAGGTGCGGCAGCCGCTCAGCGGGCACGCCCACGCCGTCGTCCGCCACCGAGAAGGCGACGTGGACGCCATCCCGCACTGCGGCCACCCGGATGGGGGACAACTCGTTCGAGTGGTGGGCCGCGTTGGAGAGCAGGTTGCCCAGCGCTTGGACGATGCGCCGCCGGTCCGCCATGACCCGGGGCAGGTCCGGCGGCAGGTCGATGACCAGGTTGCTCCTTCCGCCCCCGCTCTGGAACCTGCTCCTGGCCTCGTCCACCAGGACGGCCGCATCCACGGGTTCGGGGGAGACAGGCAGGGTCCCCGTCTCGATGCGGGCCACGTCCAGCAGGTCGCCTATCAGGTAGCGCATGTTCTCGGACTGGTCGCGGATGATCCTGAAGAACTGCGTCATCTCGGCAGAGTCCAGGTCGGAGGCGGATTCCAGAAGGGTATCCACCGATCCCTTGACGGCGGCCAGGGGCGTCCGCAGCTCGTGGCTCACCATGCCCAGGAACTCGGCCCGCAGCCGCTCCAGCTCCTCCATCGGCGTCATGTCCTGCATGGTCACGACCACCGACTCGACCTCGCCCTCCTCGGAGAAGATGGGCGTGGCGTTGATCAGGGTGGTGACGCTCTGCCCGCCGGGGGCCTGGAGGACGATCTCCTCGGCCCGCACCGTCTCCCCCGTGCGCAGCCCTTGGGCCAGGGGGAACTCCACCAGGGAGACCTCCCGACCGTCGAACCGCCGGAAGGTCAGCACCTCCAGCAGCTGCTCCGCCGAGCCGCCGGGCGCGCACAGGTCGTTGACGATCCGCCTGGCCTCCCGGTTGACCGACGTCACGCCGCCCGTCTTGGCGTCGAACACCAGGACGCCCACAGGTGTGGTGTTCACCAGGGTCTCCAGGTCGGTCCTGGCCCGCTGCTCCTCCCGGTGCCTGCGGGCGTTGGCGATGACCAGCGCCGCCTGGGAGGCGAACATCACCAGGGTCGCCTCGTCCTCCTGGGTGAACCCGCCCCCACCCTCTTTGTTGGCGACACAGCACAGGCCAACGGCCACGCCGCGATGCAGGATCGGCGTCCCCAGAAAGGTCTTCAGATACGCCGAGTTGCCGGGGTAGCCGAGTGACTTGACGTAGGCGGTGAGGTCGTCGACTCGCAGCGGCTCCTTCATATTCAGGAAGAGGTCGTAGATGGCCGGACCCTCCGGCGTGTACAGCGCCTCGTGTTGTTCGGGCGTCAGGCCGGAGCTCAGGAAGCTCTCCAGCTGCCCCGAGCCGTCCACGGTGGTGAGCCCTCCGAAGCGGGCGTCCGTGATGGCGCGGGCGCTGTCCACCACCTCCTGAAGGACGCCCTCGAAGTCCAGGTTCTCGTTGATGCGCAGGCTGGCCTCGCTCAGCCTGGAGAGGCGGTCGCGCAGGGCCGCGTTCTCCCGCTCAAGCTCCCCGGTGCTCTTCATCCTCTCGACCTCCGTTCAGGCATGGCCGGCCCGCGGTTCCCTGGTCCCGCACGGCCCGGCGCGCCCATTATAGAGGCCATACAGCACATTACACAAGCAAGATTGGTCCTAAATTGGTCGCCAAAATGCAGATATTACACTGACTTTCCACAGCTTTGTCCGTCATACTGTTGGGCACTTTGCCCCAACGTGCGGCGGGGAGGCATCCATTTGGGATTCGACAGGCCGATAGACGGAGTGGAGAAACTGGTCGCACCGACCACGTTCGAGACTGCCTTCTGCTGCCTAACTAGCACAGACGTTCACCCCCCCCCCCCGATTTTCCCTCTGCTCTAGCTCCCTCGCCGCCTCCGGCTCATACCGGCAGGCCCGATCCTCTCCCATCGCCGCTCCCTCTGAGCGCGCGCCCGAAGCCTTCAGTGTCCTCGAAGGACGCCTTGCGGCGGGCTTCGCACGTCCCGCACTCACCCGGAACAGCCTTCAACCATGCAACGCCACACGCCCTCCGCGCCGCTATCGGCTGACGCCTGCGGAGCGGACGGGCTGCGTCCCATACCCCCGCACAAGCACAAGGAGGACTCATCATGACTAACATCAATAGACGACGATTCCCTATCCTGCTGGCCTCCGCCCTGGCGCTGCTCGCCATCCTCAGCGCGCTCTTTCTGCCGCACCGGGTCCAGGCCCAGAGCACGACCGAAATCTGGTCCGGGACCCTGACGCCGGGTTCCATTGCCGGCACGGTAGTCGTGGGTTGGGACGGCGTCACCGGTTCCCTCGGTTCAATCGCCGAGAGGACCTTCTCCTACAACAACAAGAGCTACACATTCCTGCTAGCGCAAAACGTCGTCCAGGGCGGGAGCAACCGCCTCCTGATTCGAGTAAACAGTCGCTTCGACCAGGCGGCTCTGAGCGACCTCATACTGGTGGTGGACAGCGACGAATTCCCTCTGGCGGATGCGTCGATTTTTACCAGCCCCACCGGCAACGACACGGCTACATGGGGTAATTCCGGCCTCAGCTGGTCGGCGGGCACCGACGTCAGCCTCTCCCTCAAGGCGATCACCGGCCGGCCCACGCCCACGGCCTTTAATGTTCGCGGAAGCGGCAACAAGCTCTGGTTATTTGTCAACGCGGATCTCAGCAACACCTTGCCGCCGACCAGCGCGTTTACCCTCACCGCCGCCGGATCGCCCGTGACTATCGGCAGCATAAGCTTGCAGACAAGCCTCCGTACCCTGGATCTGACCGATTTCTCCCCCCTGATCGGGGCCGGTCAGACCGTCACGCTGGATTACACCGACCCCAGCACCGGCGACGACACCAACGCGATCCAGGACATCAACGGGCTGGACGCAGCTTCCTTCTCCAACGTCGTTGTTAACGATTCGGCGGTCACGTTGCCCAAGCCGACCGCGGCCGCGGTGCCGGCGGACGGAGCCACCGTCGCGCTGACGTTCAGCGAGACTCTTCTTATTTTCCAGCCGGCCTACTCGTCCGCGATTCGAAATGCGTTCACCGTGACCGTCGACGGCACGGAGCGCCAGACCACGGACTTCGCCGTTTCCGGGGCCACCGCGACACTCACGATGTCGGACACGATCGAGGGAGGTCAGACGGTCGTCGTCGGCTACGACCGGTCCGCCGCCGGCAGCGAAGCCCTCGGGACCGGCAGCAAGAGACTGGTCGCCAACTTCACCACGGGAGAAAACAGCGTGCCGGCGGTCACGAACAATTCCACGGCGGGGCCGGCGAGGCTCGCGAGCGCCGCGGTGGATGCAGCCGGGACGCGGCTGACCCTCACCTTCAACAAGAGCCTGAACGCCGAGTCGAGCGCCAGGGCCTGGTTCACGGTCACGGCGGACGGGGCGGATGTGCGCATCAACGCCTTCCAGGGTCTCAGCACCGCCAGCGACAGCTTCACTATCCTTTTCTTTTCCGGTTCCCCGATCTACAAGGACGAGTCGGTCGTGGTCGTCTACGAGAAGCCCGCCGGCAGCGACGGCTTCACCGACGAGGCGAACGACGTACCCGTCGCCTCGTTCACCACCGGCCAGGACGGCGTTCCCGCGGTCGCGAACGCTGCCACGACGGTCGCCCCGCCGGAGCCGGACACCGCCGCCAGCACCAGCAAGGTCGGCACCGGCGGCAGCGGCCTCGTGCTGGCGTTCGACGGGCCGCTCACCACCGACAACGCGCCCCCGGCGAGCGCGTTCTCGATCACCGCCGGCGGGGTCGCCATCGGTGTCGACGCCGTCTTGCTGTCGTCCACCATGACTGAAGGGGCCGTCAGCCTCGCCGGGCTCACCCCCAAGGTCCGCCAGGGCGAGACCGTTGAGCTGACCTACACCGACCCCACGAGCGCCGACGACACCAACGCGCTCCAGGGCACGACCGGCACGGACGTGCACTCGTTCACCGTCACGGTGACGAACGCCTCGACGGTCACCACCGGCCCGCCGCGCCCGCCCACGGGGCTCACGGCGACGGCGCTCGGCGCGACCATCGTCGACCTCGCCTGGACCGCGCCGGCGGACGACGGCGACTCGGCGATCACCGGCTACAAGGTCGAGGTGTCGAACACCGGCAGCTCGGGGTGGACCGACCTCGCCGCCGACACCGGCGACGCGAACGCCTGGTACCGCCACACCGGGCTTTCCAACGACGAAACCCGGCACTACCGGGTTTCGTCGATGAACGCGAACGGCACGTCGCCCGCGTCCGCCAGCGCCAACGCCACCACCATGACCGGCGCCCCCCACGACGTGCCGGGCACCATCTACGGGACCCCGCTCTGGAGCGCGACGCTGACGGTGGGGACGCTCAGCAACTTTGAAGGCTACATTCCTCACGGTCCACTAAATTCTTCCACGCCGCAAGGCGCCCTTTCCCCAAACAGTTTCGACCTCTACGGGACCATCGTGGAGGTCGAGGCGATTAGACATAGAGGAACCAGCTTTAGGCTCCAACTAAGCGCCGGTCTCGGCGATGGCAATGGATACTTCAACCTCCACCTGGGCGGAACCACCGCCCAGTACGATAATCCGCCGGCAGATCTTCTGGACCCGCGCGCGTCCGTGTTCCACCCCGTTCCCAACTGGCAGCACGGCGACACGGTCGAGGTGCGCCTGGTGGAGGCCACCGCGCCGGCCAAGCCGACCGGGTTCACGGCGACGGCCGCGGGCAACGCGCAGATCGACCTCGCCTGGACCGCGCCGGCGGACGACGGCGGGCGGGCGGTGAGCGGCTACAAGATCGAGGTCTCGGACGACGGCAGCACGGGGAGCTGGACCGACCTCGTCACCGACACCGCCAGCACGGACACCGCGTATTCGCATACCGGGCTTTCCGCCGGCGACACCCGGCACTACCAGGTTTCGGCGATCAACGCGGTGGGGACGTCAGATGAGTCCAACAGCGACGAGGCGACGACGCAGACCACCGCCCCGGAGCCGCCGGAGGCGTCCGCGATCGCCGACGGGACCTCGAAGATCGTGGTCTCGTGGAGCGCGCCCGCGAACGACGGCGGCTCCGCCGTCACCGGCTACCGGCTCCAGGTGTCGCCGGACGGCGTTTCGGACTGGCGCACTCTGGTCGAGGACACCACCGACACGAGCTATGAGCATACCGGGCTTTCGGCCGGCACGACGCGCCACTACCGGGTCTACGCGACCAACGCCCAGGGCACCTCGCAGCCCTCCGCGGTGGTCTCCGACATGACGCAGGGGGCCGGCAACACCTGCACCGTGAACACCGCCGCCGGCGACTACTGGTGCGGCGTGGTGACGGTGGCGCTGCATACGGAAGGCGGATTCGACTTTGCGTACGGGTTCGTGGATACATCGGCCACTACGAACACGTCCGATACCGGCGCCCTGTCCGACGAGACGTTCCCGGTGGGACCCAACAACTACACGATTGATGTTGTGACAGTAGGATTAGACGCCGTTGGCGGCAATCTGGCTTTCAGCCTGACCAGCGACCTGACCGCCGCCGACAAGGAAAAGCTGGTCCTGCATGTCGGCAACCGCTCGTTCGCGTTCAGCGATGTGACTGCCAATACTAACTTTACCTACTTATGGCACTTGTCCGGCCTCGACTGGTCCTCGTCGACCAGCATCACGCTGCGGCTGCGCCGCGTGCCGGCCGCGCCGGGCGCGCCGACGAACCTCATGGCCGAGGCCGCCGGGGGCACGACGATCGAGCTGTCGTGGACCGCGCCGGTGGACAACGGCGGCTCGGCCATCACGGGCTACCGGATCGAGGTCTCGGACGACGGCAGCACGGACTGGACCGACCTCGAAGCCGACACCGGCAACGACGACACGAGCTATTCCCATGACGGGCTTTCGCCCGGGGACACGCGGCACTACCGGGTTTCGGCGATCAACGCCACCGGCACGTCGGAGCCGTCGGACAGCGCCGAGGAGACCACGGCAGACCCGCCGACGCTCAGTAGTGCGACGAGCGTAAATTCGAATGGCAATATCTTGCAGGTCGTGTTCAGCGAGGATCTGGATCTTCCGTCATCTGTACCGGGCGCGGTGAAGGATGCCTTCACTGTGACTGTCGATGGTGATGAACGCGGGCTCATTCGCGTCCAGAAGGCTGGTGTGAACAATCAGCTACTGGTTACTCTGTCGTCCACGGTCTACCAGGGTCAGATCGTCACGCTGAGCTACGACAAGTCGGTCGCGGGCAGCGACGCCATCGCGGACAGCGACGGCGACGAGGTCGCCTCCTTCACCACCGGCCGGGACGGCGTCCCGGCGGTGGTCAACAACTCCAACGTCATGGCGCCGGTGGGCAACAACGCCCCGGAATTCGCCGACGATCAGGCGACTTTTACCGTGCCGGAGAATAGCGCCGCGGACACCGTTGTCGGCACGGTGACGGCGACGGACGACGACGACGACACGCTGACCTACAGCCTGGAGGGCACGGACGCGGCGTCGTTCGACATCGACTCGGGCACGGGCCAGATCAAGACCAAGGCAAATGTGGATTACAACTACGAGGCGAAGTTCGACTACAAGATGACGGCGAAGGCCGCCGACGGCAGAGGCGGAACCGACACCATCGACGTGGCGATCGCCCTGTTGGACGACAACACCGAGAAATCCGCCAAGCCGGCCAAGCCGACGCTGGAGAAGGTCTCGGGCTCGTCGACGACCCTGGACGCGACCTGGGAGAAGCCGGACCTGAACGGCGGCCCGGACATCGCCGGCTACGCCGTCCAGTACCGGCAGACGGGCGGTAGCTGGAGGAACTTCGCGCACAGCGGTACCGGCGTGACCACGACCATCACCGGGCTCACGGCGAACACCGAGTACCAGGTGCGGGTGCAGGCGAAGAACGGCGAGGGGGACAGCGTCTGGTCGGACGCCTCGGACGCGGTGCGCACGAATGCGGTCGACATACCGATCCCGGAGGGGCTGGAGGTGACGCTGCATCTGAGCAATGACGAGCCCCTTGAGGACGAAGTGCGTTCCACGTTCGTGACGGCGACGGTGTCGCCCGCCTCGCCCGTGGCCTTCACGGTGACGATCTCGGCGACCCCGGTGGCGCCGGCGAGCGGCGACGACTTCGAGCTGAGCAACAACCGGGTGCTGCGCTTCGCCGCGGACGCAACCGAGAGCACCGGGACGGTGACGATCAGGCCGGTTGACGACGGCGACCCCGAGCCGCATGACGTGGTGACTGTGTCGGGCGCCGTGTCGAACGCGGCCATCCCGGATCCGGACGACGTGACCCTGACCATCCGCAACGACGATGCGGACCTTCCTCAGGACGTCGCGATCGACGCGCCGGCGGCGGTGGAAGAGGACGCGGGGACCGCGGCCGTGACCGTCACGATCACGACCCGGCAGAACAGCGCCCCGACGATCGACGTGGATCTTTACTACAGGTGGCAGGATGAGACCGCCACGCGCGGCGAGGACTACACGGCGCCGCCCGGCCAGGTCTTTGATGACGGCGTGCTGTTCGCCACCGTACCGGCCTCGGCGTTCTCCCCCAACGCCGCCGGCACGGCCTGGGTGGCGGAGCGTTCCTTCACGATCGGCATCATCAACGACCGGGAAGCCGACCGGGACGAGACCATCGCGTTCTATGTCACGACCGGCACGTACCGGTCGGCCAAGCACACCATCACCATCCGCGACGACGATACCCCCGTGCTGCGGAACGTGAGGCTGGTCAGCGGTCCGGGCTCCGACGGGGTATGGAGCGCCGGGGAGCGGGTCGACGTGGAGGTGCGCTACAGCCTGCCGGTGGTGGTGGAGCGGCCGGATTGCTGGCCACTCGACGCCGACGGCACGTGCCGGCCGCCGGGTCCGTACATGCTGGTGGCATTCCGCTCCGACGAGCGCCCGGGGTACGGCACGGGGCCGGCGCCGCTGGCGCCGTATGTGGGCGGCTCGGGGACGGACACGCTCACGTTCGAGTACGCGGTGGGCGAGGCCGAGGACGGCGCGCGGCGCGTGGTGGTGGGGAGCAACGGCATATTCCTGCGCGGCGCGACGATCCGTCCGCCCGGGGGCGGGGACGTCGAGCTGTCGGAGTACACGAGCACACGGGTGCTGCAGGTCGATGTGGTGAGGACGGGCGGGGGCGCGTGGACGGCGGGCGACACGGTACGGGTAGAGGTCAAGTTCGCGGGTCCGGTGCAGTATACGCCTCCGGACTCGCCGCAGAACCGGGACGAGGTGTTTGTGGACGAGAGGAGGGGCACGCCGACGATCCGCCTGCGTCTGGGCGAGGCGCCGAATCCGCGGCTGCCGCGCACGGCGCGGTACGAGAGTGGTTCGGGGACGGACACGCTCACGTTCGAGTACGCGGTGACGGCCGGCGACGGCCGGGTGAGCGCGGTGGAGGCGGTGGCCGACAGCCTGGCGCGGAACGGGGCCACGATCCGCAACGAGGATGGCTACGACGCGGAGCTGAATCACGTGGACGTGCTGTGGTATTCGTGGCTGGCCCTGCGGGTGCGCCACGCGACGGCGCGCGAGGGCGGGACGCTCAAGTTCGCGATGGAGCTGGCGCGGGCGTCGCAGTCGCCGGTGACGGTGGACTACGAGACGGCGGACGGGACGGCGACGGCCGGCGAGGACTACACGGCGAAGCGGGGCACGGTGACGTTCACGCCGGGGCGGACGCGCAGGACGGTCGAGGTGCCGGTGCTGCGCGACGGGAAGGTGGAGGGCGTGGAGACGATGGTGCTGCGGCTCTCGAACGCGCGCTCCGAAGGTTCGGAAGTGCCGGTGGAGATGAAGGTTTCGGAGGCGCAGGGCGCGATAGAGAACGTGGCGCCGGAGGTGAACACGCCCGCCACTGGCGTGCCGACCATCAATGGCACGGCCCAGGTGGGAGAGACGCTTACGGCGGGCACGTCAGGCATCGCTGACCAGAACGGGCTGGAAAACGCCACGTTCAGCTACCAGTGGTTTGCTGACCATGCCAAGATCGCAGGCGCGAATAGTTCGACCCGCACGTTGACCGACGTCGACCAGGGCAAAGCCATCAAGGTGCGGGTGAGCTTCACCGACGACGCGGGCCACTGGGAGACGCTCACCAGCGCACCCACGGAGCCGGTGTTGGAGGAGCCGGTGTTTGGGGACGGCCCGCCGGGAGCGCCGCGCAACCTCACCGTCACCGCCGGAGACCAGGAGATCACCCTGTCCTGGGAGCCGCCAGCCGACAACGGCAACGCGCCCGCGACGAGATACCGCATCGAGTGGAGGATAGACGGCAAGGACTACAAAAAGGGGCATTGGGGCCCATCGGGAGAGACTACCTATACGAAGACCGACCTGGCCAATGGAGTGAAGTACATCTTCCGGGTAAAGGCCGAGAACGGCAACGGCAACAGCTACGGACCATACGGACCGGCCTCCGAGGAGGTGAGCGCCACTCCCACGTCCGGCTTGGCGGTGGACCTGGGCACGCCGGTGCTGTCGAACACGAAGACCCTGCATCACGGCATGGTGAAGCTGGACTGGGAGGACGTAGAGGACGCCGGCTGGTATGTAGTCCAGTACTACCACGTCAAAGGTGGGGAGTGGCTGGACCTGCCCACCGCCGAAGTGGACATCGCGTTCCACGGTTCGAGCGCGGTGGTGAGCAACCTGCATGGGCTCTCGTGGCTGAGGGTTCGAGCGATGAGCTGTGCGGGAGAATCGGAGTGGTCGCAGATCGAGGAGTTGTACGGGACCAACGCATCGGACTGGGAGGGCGTGCCCGTGCCGGAGGTGGAGGAGGGCGACGAGATCGAGCCATGCCCCGTGGTCCTGGGCACGCCGGTGCTTTCGAACACGGAGACCCTGCATCACGGCATGGTGAGGCTGGACTGGGAGGACATTGAGGACGCCGGTTGGTACGTGGTCCAGTACTACCATGTCAAAGGTGGGGAGTGGTTGGACCTGCCCGCCGAGGGAGTGGACATCGCGTTCCACGGGTCAAGCGCGGTGGTGAGCAACCTGCATGGGCTCTCGTGGCTGCGGGTTCGAGCGATGCCAGCTGCGACGGGGCATCGGAGTGGTCGCAGATCGAGGAGTTGTACGGGACCAATGCATCGGACTGGGAGGGCGTGCCCTTACCGGAGGTGGCGGAGGGCGACGAGATCGAACCGTGCCCGGAAGACGCGGACACGACGGACAACAGCCCTGCCACGGGGGCGCCCGCCATCAGCGGGACCGCCCAGGTCGGAGAGACCCTGACGGCGAACACGTCTGGGGTCGTCGACGCCGACGGGCTTAGCAACGTCCAGTACGACTACCAGTGGCTTGCAGACGACGCTGCAATCGCGGGCGCTACCGGCTCGACCTACACCCTTGCCGATAGCGACGAGGGCAAGGCCATCACGGTGCAGGTGAGCTTCACCGACGACGCGGGCAACAATGAGGCGCTGACCAGCGCGGCCACGGCTGCGGTGGCGGCAGCGCCCACGCCCAACAGTCCGGCCACCGGCGCGCCCACCATCAGCGGAACGGCTCAGGTGGGCGAGACGCTGACGGCGGACAGGTCGGGGATCGCCGACGCCGACGGGCTGGATGATGTGTCTTTCACCTACCAGTGGCTTGCCGACGATACCGAAATCGCGGGGGCTACAGGCTCCACATACACCGTGGCCGCCGCTGACGAAGGCAAGGCCATCAAGGTAAGGGTGAGCTTCACCGACGACGGCGGGAACGCTGAGTCGCTGACCAGCGCGGCGACGGACGTGGTGGAGGCGGCGTCCACTACCAACAGTCCGGCCACCGGCGCGCCCACCATCAGCGGGACCGCCCAGGTGGGCGAGACGCTGACGGCGAACACATCAGGGGTCGCCGACGCCGACGGCCTAACGAACGCCACCTACAGCTACCAGTGGCTTGCCGACGACGCGGAAATCGCAGGCGCTAACGGCTCCACATACACCCTGGTCGCCGAAGACGAAGGCAAGGCCATCAAGGTGCAGGTGAGCTTCACCGACGACGCGGGCAATAATGAGGCGCTGACCAGTGCGGCTACGGGCGCGGTGTCGGCGGCGGAACCTACGGAGCCGCCCGCCAGGCCCACCGGCCTCTCCGCCACGGCGTCGCACGACTCGGTGACCCTCACCTGGGACGACCCCGGCGACGACTCCATCACCGGCTACGTAATACTGCGGCGCGTCCGCGAGAACAATACCGGGGGCGACTTCAGTGAACTGGTGCCGGACACGGGCAGCGCCGCGACCACCTACACCGATGACACAGTGGTTGCTGGCATTACCTACACCTACCGTATCAAGGCCATCAACGGGGCCGGAACGAGTGAACGCTCGCGCTGGTTCCACATCGACACTCCGGCAGCGCCCGTACCCGGTAAGCCCACGGGCTTGTCCGCCACGGCGTCCCACGATGTCATCACTCTAACCTGGGAAGACCCCGGCGACGATAGCATCACCGGCTACGTGATCCTGCGGCGCCTCCGCTACGACGACCCCTCGGGCCACTTCGATGAGCTGGTGGCGGACACGGGGACGGCGGCGACCACGTACACCGACGATACGGTAAAGGCCAACACTCACTACACCTACCGGATCAAGGCCATCAACGGGGCCGGGGTGAGCGAGCGTTCCCGCTGGTTCCACATCCAGACCCAGGAGGCCCCGTAGCAGGTATCGAGGACTGCGAAGGCGAGGGAGCCATCGGCACGAGCGACGGCAGAAAGTTGTCCGACGAGTTGGCGCCGACCGTCAGCGGTCCGGGCCGGTAGAGGGCAACGAAAAAAGGCCGCACACATGGACAGAGAGGAGGAGGCCGCTGGAGCCCTTGGGCAAGCCAGGCGGTGGCCTCCCCAAGGGCTCCGGGACGGGCTGGCTGCGGGCGCTTGCGCTCCGCACGCCGTCCCGCCTGGGGTTGCCGTCCTGCGGAAGGATCGGACAATGCCGAGAGAGCCAGTTGACCACGGCAGAATAGTCTACGTCGTGCCTCCCGACTTCCCGGAGCGACTGGAGCTGCTCCAGGAGGAGTCGGGGCTGCCGTGGGCGGAGATCGCTCGCCGTCTCGGGACCTATCCCTACACCGTATGGCGTTGGTATAGAGGCCGAGCGCGGCCCCATTTCCGGCACCAGATGGCGCTGCTGGACCTGGCCGACGAACTGGGACTCGCCCACCTGCTGACCGCGTGGACCCTCCCGGACGAAGCGCGGCGCGAGAAGCCCGCCAAAGACGTCCCGCCCGGGTGCGAGAGTCCTGGGAGGAAAGCCGCGCGTCGGCGAGGCGGCCGCCACCGCAGGGGCTGAAACGCAACGAGGGCGGCGCACGCGGACAACGCCGCGGCGCGCATGGCGATGGGCTGCGCCCGCGAGGGGCAGGTGGAGCACGGAGGCGGACGGGCGCTGAACCGGCGGCGCTGCCGCGCCGCCGCCCGCACGTGAGCGTCGAGCTTGCGCCCCCGCCTGCCCTGCTCCGATGATTTCGGGCAACAAAAAAAGCCCGCACACATGGGAAGCCGGGGGAGGCCGCCGTCGATACGGCGACAACCTCCCCCCTTGAGTGACGGCCCGGCGGTACTACGCCGGGCCGTCGCCCATGCCTCGCTAGGCGGCGGCCATCTCCGGCCGCTTCAGCATGGCGGAGTAGCCCCTCTCGACGACGTGGGTCACCGACAACCGGCCATGACCGTCGTACCCCGCGCGGTAGGCGAACTCCGCCTTCGCGCCCCAGGGCACGTGGCCGCCGACCCGGACGGCGGGGCCTCCGAACTTGCCCCGGCGCCCAGGCCCGCCCGCGCCGTGCACCACCATCCCGCTCCGCTCGCCCTTCCGCCAGCCCAGCACCTTCACCTCGGCGGGCATGACCCGCTCCGCCTTCGTCGGCTGGAACAGGACACCGTGCAGCCCCTTCAGCACGCCCGCCGACGGGGAGGACTTGCCGTTCATGATCTGGGAGAGGTACGAGGAGCTGATGCCCGCTCGCCGGGCGGTCTCGTTCTGGCTGAAGCCGTGAGCGTCCATCCGGTCCCACATCGCCTCCCGGTCGATGCTGGCGGGCTGCGCGGAAGCGATCTTCACCGGGGCCTCCAGCGCCGACGCGACCCTGGCCTGGACCTTCACGCCCATGTTGCTATGACCCCGTGCCACCATTGACATGTAGCCGTAGGAGACGCCCACGCGGTCGGCCAGGTCCCGCAGGTTCATGCCCAGCTCCCTGGCCCGCTCCCGGATGTAGCTGCTCTCCCCGGCCACGACGACGCCCTGGCGGTTGGCGCACGTGGCGGGCGCGACCTTCGCCGGACCGTGCAACGCCGACTCGACCCTGGTCTGGACCTTCACGCCCATGTTCTGGCGGCCACGGGCAACCTGGGTCATGTAGCTGTAGGAGACGCCCACCTCATCGGCCAGGTCCTTCATGGTCATGCCCAACGTGCGGGCGCGCTCCCGGATGAAGCTGCTCTCGCCGGTCACGACGCCGCCCTGGCGGTAGACGGTCCCCTGCCCAGGGACCTCTCCCAGGACCGCCGCGACCTTCTCGCGCATCTTGGGAGTCCACTGCCTGCGCCCGTTCGCGATCTGCGACAGGTATCCCGCACTCACGCCCATCAGGGCCGCGAGCTCCTTCATGGTGAGCCCCCGCCGCCTGGCCGCAGCCCTGAGCTCGCTCTCCGCCGTCGTCGTTCCGGTTGCCGTCGTTGCCGTCGTCATCGGTCCGTCCTCCTTCTGTTGTGCTGTGTTGCCTTTGGCCTGCGCCCGCCTGCGGGCAAAGAAGAAGGGCCGCCTCCGTGTGTGGAGACGACCCTTGTGAATGGGGATGTGTTGTCAGAGCCGGAGGCCCCGCCGTCAGCGGCGATGGACCTCGTTGACGTGCATAGACGCCTCCTTTCAGTTGTTGACCCGTGCAGGCATCCGTGGCGCGGGTACTTCGTGGTGGGGTTGACGCTGGACGCACTCCGCCCACGGTCGGATGCCGGACGCGAGAGACGGAGTGGGAGTGAGAGAAGACGCAGCCCGGCCCAGGGTGATTCGCCGGGGAATCGACTGCCGGGGGAACTGCTATGAGGGGAGCGGCTGTCCTACGACTTCATCGCAGGTCAGCGCAGGTGGAGAAGGCGCGGCTCGCCCAGGGTGCGTAGCGTCAGAGTTGGGGGAAGCTGCGAGAGGTGAAGCGGCCGGCCCACGACGTGGCCGCAGACCGACGCATGACAGAAGACGCAGCTCGGCCCAGGGTGAACAACGTCAGTGGGAGAACTGCGAGACGTGAAGCGGCCAGCCTGCTTTCAACGGCAGACCGGCGCATGTCGAAGGTACGGCCTAGCTGTCAGTCAGCCGTGCCGCGGGCATGAGGAGTCGGCGGAGCGATAGACGCACTCCGACCGACTTGTGGAGGACGAAGCACAAGGCGCGCTCCGTCCCAGTTGTCCAGCGGCGAGAGCGATCGACTCCCAACGCCAGCCCTGAGTCCAACGAATGGAGCGATCAACTCCGATTCGCCAGACCAATGCCCAGCGAGTGAGGCGATCAACCCCAACCGGCAGACTGGTTCCCAACGGAAGGAGCGATCAACCCCGACCGTCAGGCGGGTGTCCAGCGGAAGAAGCGATCAACTCCAATCGCTGAACGGGTGTCCAGCGGGCGAAGGGCTTATCACTCCAACCGCCGGACTGGACCGAGGACGGAGAGCTACGTCAAATCCGTCGTTTCGATCCGTGCTGCCTGCGAAGGACCAACGTCAACTCCGCTTCAGCAGCATTCCCTCGTGGGCAACCGGGGGAGAGCGAATCATCCTCCAGTCGGACCCGTGCAACAGGGATCGCGCACCCAGGTTTCTATGGTCGGAAACCTTGGTCAAAAGCCAAACAGTGCAGTCATTGTCGCCGTTCCCGGCGCCGCAAAAGAGGGCCTGCAAGACCCCCCCGGCGAATTGCCGCCAAATCGTTCACTAAAGTTGCCTGCAAAGCCTTCGCACCCCGGCCCGGCTACCGCCACAACAGTCGGAGGCTCAGCGTATTCAGAAGCTCACGCTTCTTCAGCGCTCTCCGCGTGTCGGAGCGCGCGGTCCTTCGCCAGCTCGTCTGCCCGTCCCGCTCGAAACCCCGCAGCGGGTACGTCTCCGGGGGCAGGGTCATGCCGTGATCTTCGAGCAGCGCCAGCTCCACGGTCAGCAGCCGCTCCTCGGTCGCCAGCCAATCCAGGCCCCCGCCCCGGTTGGGGTGCGCGGCCTTCATCTCCCGCCACTCGACGATGAGGGGCCAGGCGTCCCCGAACACGTCCGCGTCGTCGTCGGCAGGCTCGCGGGTCACCAGGTCGGGAAACTCCCGCCGCAGCGAGGCCCTCCCCTGTGGCTTCCCAGATGCGCCTGTCGTGGCCTGAGCGTCCCGAGCGGCCCGGCCCGACTCCAGGTGCGCCAGCCGCCGCCCCATCTGGGCCTGCTCGTCCCCGAGCGCCTTCACGTCGCCCCGGACCGCCGAGAGGCCCTTGCTCGTGTCCCTGCCCAGCGCGTCCACCCGGCCCTCGACCTCCGTCACCCGCCCATCGAGGCTGTCGTTGCGCTCCCTCTGCTCGGCCGCCGGCGAGCCCTCCCCTTCCAGAAGCGCCTTCTCCAACACGCTGCGCATCCGCCTGGACAGCCTGCCCCGCTCCATGCTGGCGGTGAGGGTCTTGTAGTCCACCCCCAACAGCTGCGTCGCCTTCATCACTCCCTTGTCCCGCACCAGCTCGTTCAGCAGCGCCATCAGCCGCATGTGCTGCATGTCCTGGACGCTCCTGCTCTTCTCGAACACCGGCTTTCCCGTATTCATCGGTCACTCCTCCTCTCTCAAGGCCTCCAAGTTTCCAACGGGGCCAGTCCAAGTCCAGTCCTGCCTCCAGACCTTGGAAGAACCCAACTTCCAGCTTCGGCTTACCCGAGTGCAGTCCGGAACGTACCCGCAAGTCGAAGTGTTCACTGTTTACCTCCTGTAGGGGGGTGATTCACCCCTGTTTCAGCTTGCCCACGACCCCACTTGGACTTTTCCAACTGCCTTCATTTCTCTGTACAGCCCAATGACATCACGGATGGGGGCGTCTGCATAAGGGCTTGGAAGACCCCTCATGTGAGTACACCTCCAGGGGCGCACATGTGAGCACACCTTCAGGAGCGCACATGTGGGTACGCCTCTAGGTAGTTATGCGGGGCGATCCGGTTGTTCACACTCTCCTGCGGACGCTGCGGTCATATGAACCGCAGCAAATCGCAGAGAGGTGAACATCTTGGCGCTGAAATCGAAACCCCGGTCGTTCAGGCGGCTTTTACCCCTGGCAACCGCGCTGCTCCTGGCGGCGCTCGTGGCGATCCCGTCGAGCGGGACCGCCCTGGCCCAGGCCCCGCCCGGTAACGAGCTGACCCTCGTCAACGCCGACCGGGACTTCGTGGAGCGCAAGAAGGGCGGCGAGTTCGTCGCAAGGCCCGTCTTCGACCGGGAGATCGCAGACCTCTTCTACGCCGTCCGCGACGCCGACACGGGCGACTGGATCAGCGCCATGTACAGGGTCAAGGGCGGCGAGAAGAAGAGGAGCGACGGCTGGGAGTACTCGTGGGAGTACCCCGACCTGGACGACCACCCCGACCTCGACCGCGACAAGGCGTACCTCTTGGTGATGCTGGCCGTCGCCGAGGACGGCAGGAGAGGCGAGTTCTACGCCGTCGTCCCCATCCACGAACCCGGACGCATCTGGGACAAGATTCTGAGCGCCCTCAACCCGGCGCGCTGGGCGAGGGCCTTCGCCGGCTGGATGATCGAGGGAGTCCACGGCACCCTCTGCGGCGTGGTTGAGCGGGCCAGTGGCGAGGACGCCGACAACTGCGGGGGTGGGTAGCCCATGAGCGACATCCTCACCGGCACTCCCCCCGACCTCACCTACGCCCACGAGCTGGTGAAGCAGGCGTGGATGGTCGTCTGGGCCATAACAACCGGCGCCCTGGTGGTCATCCTCGGCTGGATGGGCCTCAGCTTCATCGTGTCCGAGCATCTTGGCCGCCAGCAGACGGGATGGCGGGAGATGGTCCCCCGGCTCGTGCTCGGCCTGGTGGCCGCCGCATCGTCCCTGTGGTGGTGCGCCCTGGTCCTCGACGTGGCCGACGCCGTGTCCGGCTTCATAGCCGTCTCCCTCAACGTCACCCCCGGAGACCTGCTCAGGGCTCCCCTCGACACCTTCCTCAGAGCCGTCCAAGCCGGGAGCGTCGGCATGGCGCAGCTGCTGGCCCTGCTCTACCTGGTCTACGGCTTCTTCGTCCTC
Source organism: Dehalococcoidia bacterium (assembly GCA_965197405.1). Taxonomy (GTDB): domain Bacteria; phylum Chloroflexota; class Dehalococcoidia; order Lucifugimonadales; family JAGWBF01. The sequence goes on from OZ240206.1 coordinate 2,037,705, forward strand.
TACGTCATCGTCCAGATGGTGCTGCGCCTCGCGTTGATCGACATCCTCTTGGCCCTGGCCCCGATTGCGCTGGGGCTGTGGATTCTTCCCCACACGGCGGGCTGGGGCCGCCACTGGCTCCGCCTGTTCATGACGACGGTGTTCCAGCAGGCGGTGCAGCTCATCGCCCTGGCCCTGGGAATCGGGTTCCTCAACGAGTTCGCGTCGGTCGCCGCCTTCGAGCCGGTGCAGGACCTCATCTGGAAGCTGCTCATGTCCCTGGCCTTCGTCTACATGGCGACCCGGGTGCCCTCAATGATGGGCAACTCCGGGACCTTCGACTCCTGGCTCTCGATGCTCTACTTCGGCATGAACCTCCCCTCGTCGCTGATGCGCTCGGCCCGGACCATCGGGCTGATGAGCGGGGCCGCGGGCGGGCCGGGAGGCATGGCCGTCGGAGCGATTGCGGCCAGCGCGGGGGTGTCGGCGGCCGCCAGCGGCCTCAGCTCGGCGGCATCTATGGCGACCCCATCGGCGGGTGGAGACGGCGGCGGAGAGCCCAGGAGCAGCGGCGAGTAACCACGACAACCCACAGGCGCGAACGACAGAGCGCCGACCAATACCAAGACGGAGGCGAAGCGATGTGCAGATAAGGGAGCTTGCGGACCCCGACAGATAGAGACGAGCGGAAGGCTCGAAAACAGAGAGGAGCAAGGAATGGAAGACCTTACACAGACCATATCGAACCTGGTGGGCATCCTGCTGGGGATCGTGGGGGCGGTGGGCGTCGGCTTCTTCATCTACGGCGCGTACCTGTACCTGACGGCCAGCGGAGCGCCCCACCAGATGGAGCGCGGCAAGAGCGCAATGATGACCGCCCTGGCGGGCATCGTCCTGGCCCTGGTCGCCTACGGCGTCGTGGAGCTGGTGATGAACGCCGTCGTGGACCCGGGAATCGACATCGACGACGCCCTACCCGAACCGGAAGCCCCCGGCGGCAGCGACTCCAGCAGCAGCAGCGGCTAGGCCCGAAGTGAGGAAGGAGAGGAAGACATGAGAGAACACGAGGTACCGACTCACGTTCAGGCAGAGGACCGGGTGCTGCTGGGATTCACCTTCCCGCAGGTCGTGGCGGTGGTGGCGGTGTGCGCCCTGTCCTACGGCGCATACCGCTACGCCCCCGTCGGCCCGTCCGAGGTGCGCATGGCCCTGGCCGTCGTCTTCGGGTTGGTCGGCATCGTCATGGTGGTGGGGAAGATAGGGGGAAGGCGGCTGCCCCTGGTGGCCGCCGACCTTCTGAAATACCGGCTGGGGGCGCGGGTCTACGCCGGGCAGGTGTCCCAGTTGGTGAGAGCCGAGCCGCCCGCGCCGGCGCAGCCGGTCAAGAGCGGCCCCGGCCCCGTGAGCCTGATGGCGAAACGGGTCGGGCGCGGCATGGGAAGGCTGCGCAAGAACAGGAAGACCCGCAAGAACAAAGAGCGCCGCAACGGGCGGATGCGCTGGTTCGGCAAGCGCAGGGGGAAGGACGTGGGGAACCGCCACGGCCAAGACCACCGGGCCGAGACCCTGGAGACGAGGAATCGGAAGCCCCGCGTGGGCTGGATTCCGGTCGTGGCCCTGGCCGTCCTGATGGCCGCTGTCGTGGCCGTCCCGCAGTCGGCCCTGGCCGACGACCACGAGCCCTGGCGCGACGAGATCGACTTCGATCTGACCGAGCCGGTGGAGGGGCGCCGGATATTCGTCGAGGGACTCACCGTCTCCGGCGACCGCGCCGCCGTCACCCTGCGGGCCGCCACCCCCTTGGACATCCGCGTCCGGGCCTTCGGCGGGCCGACCGGCACGTGGCTGCGCTTCTGGGGCTCGGCAACCCTGGCCGAGGGGGAGCGCATCGACTACTCGCTCCCGCTGCACGGACCCGCGCCGTCCTTCACCGTGTCCTGGGAGGACACGCTGGGGCAGGCCGGGGCGCTGACCTTCGAGGAAGCACAGCTTCCCTTCCCCCTGCCAGTCTTGGAGGGAGAGCTCTGCGACGTGAGAGTTGCGTCCCTGGGCTGGACCCCAGGCGCGGTCAGCGGAGTCGTCGTGTCCGAGTGCGTAACGAGCATCGAGCACCCGGTCGAGCTTCAGACGGTGGCCGGGCACGAGAGCGTCACCCAGACCGCGCTCATGGACGCCGGGGTGACGGCCATCACGGGGACGGTCTCCGCCGCGACCGGCGCGTCGCATGAGAGCGTCCCCTTCGTCCCCAACGGAGAGACGAGCTTCCGGCTCGGCGTGCCCGCGGGCGAGGCCATTCACGCCGTGAGCGTGGACGTGAGCCTTGAGGCGAGCCTCCGCATCCCCATCCCCCCGCTGACCCAGTTGACACACCACCCGGAGCGGGTGGAGCAAGTCACCAGGACCGTGCACCTCCATCGCCCGGGGGACAGCGACTCCGACAGCCAGACGGCGACGGCCACCTGCGAGGACGGGTCCACGGCGTCCGCCACCGCGACGGCCTACGCCTACGTCCCCAGCGCCACCATCGCCAGGGAGGTGACGGTGGATGTCCTGCACAAGGAGCACGTCAAGGCCGAGACGGTGGAGCGAGAGCCGGTTACCGGCAGCCGCGAGGAGCAACTGAGCCTTGCGGCCGCAATCGGTTCCGACGACCCCTTCGCCGTCCTTGTCCTGCCGGAGCCCGAGCCGGAGGACCCGCCCGCCGAGCAGGAGCCCGCGGACGGACTGCGCGGCTGGTTCGAGGCGCTGGGATGGGAGTGGCCCTGGTGAGGCACGGGCTGACGGCAACCCTTCTGGCCGGGGTCGCGCTGGCTACCACCGGCGCGGCCCCGGCAGAGAAGGAAGCGATGCTTCACGCCTTCGACCGCGTGCTCACGGCGATGGCCTACGCGGGCTCCGGCCTCGCTGTCTTCGCCATCGTCTGGGCCGGTTTCATCCTGATGGCCGAGGGCGGCGAGGAGCGCGGCGGGGGCAGGGCCAAGACCGCCGTCGTCATGGCGGTGGTCGGCCTCGTCCTGGTGCTGTCGGCCAAGGGCGTCGCCGCCCTGCTGAGCCACGGCGTCATCCCATCCTTCCCAACACCCTAGATACAAGGGAGCAAAACGAATTGAAGAAGCTGCTTGAACGAATCACTAAGCGAGGAACGGAGACCGCAACGAGGGAGGCCGCCACTCCGCAGGAGACGCCCGCAGGGGAGGTCAACCCTGCCGAACCCCAAGCTCCCGCCCGAGCTGCCCCTGTTCTTCATGCTGTCGCACCTGGACGACGACGGTCCGGTGCGCCTCGACGGGGTGAAGCTCGGCGTGTGCGAGGTGATGGGGCTGGAGATCGACGAGCCGAAGCTGGGGGCCTTCGCCGGGGCGCTCAACGCCCTCGACTTCCCGGCCCAGCTGCTCATAAGGCAGCACCCGCCGCGTTTGGCAGGGATGCGGGAGAAGCTCGGGCAGGCCCAGCCGGAGGACCTTCCCCCGCAGACGAGGGCGGCGGCCGAGTCCCTCGGGCGTCTGCTCACCGACCTGGAGGCCCGCGACGGCATCCTCGACCGGCGCTTCTACGCCGTGTGCGAGGCGGCCCGCATCGACGACCTGCGCGGGCTGCTTTCACGGGCCGGGCTGTCCGTCCACGCCCTGAAGGGCCGCCAGCTTCGCATGTTCCTGGTGGCCGCAGCCCTCGGCGGCTCGCCCTCGGAGTTCGACGAGGAGACGCCGGTCGAGGTGGAGATCAACCGCAGAGACATGCGCGTCGGAGACCGGCTGGTCCGCTCCCTTCACCTGGGCAAGTGGCCCCGCTCCCTGGCCCCCGGCTTCCTCCAGGGACTCATGGCGGCGGGCGCGCCGATGGACCTGTCCGTCCACGTCGGCCCGATACCGGCGGAGCAGGCGGCGAGGACGCTGGAGTGGCAGAAGGTCAGGTTCGAGTCGGCGCAGAGCCTCTCCTTCAAGCGGGGCCGCACCATGTCCCCCGAGGCGGAGATCGCCCTGGAGGACATCACACGGCTGCGCGACGAGGTGCAGCGGGGCAGGGAGCGGCTGTTTCACGCTTCCCTGTCCGTGACCCTTCACGCGAAGGACGAGGCGTCCCTGAAGGAGATGACCCAGCGGGCGAAGGCCCACTTCGGAGCGACGCTCGGCAAGCTGGACGCCCTGGCCTTCCGGCAGCGCGAAGGTCTCTTGTCCACCCTGCCCCTGGCCCTGAACGCCGTGGCCGAGTGGCGCAGCCTGGACACGTCCAGCATCGCCCGGCTCTTCCCCTTCTCGCCGCCCGACCTGGACACCCGCTCCGGCACCCTCTACGGCATCGACATGCGGGCCTGCTCCCCCGTGGTCTACGACCCCTGGGACGGGACGCACCTCAACGCCAACACCGCCGTCCTCGCACGGTCGGGCAGCGGCAAGTCATTTGCCACCAAGCTGGGAGTGCTCAGGGGATTGACGAGAGGCATCACCGCCTACGTCATCGACCCCGAGGGCGAGTACGCGGACATGGCCCGCGCAGCGGGCGGGCGCGTTCTCAGCCCCGGCGTGCCGGGCGAGGGCATGAACCCCTTCGTCATCGAGCGGGGCGACTCCGAGGAGATGCTCCAGCGCATCGGCAGCCTCAGACGGCTCATCGAGGTGATGGTGGGGGAGAGCCTCGGCGCGGAGCGCAGGGCCTCCCTCGACCACGCTCTGGCGGGCTACTACGCCAAGCCCCGCGAGCGCACCGGCTTCCGCGATTTTTACAAGTATCTGCAAGAGGACGAGGCGGGCGACCCCGCTCTCGCAAGGCTGCTGAGGCCCTTCGCCACCGGCAGCCTGAGACATCTGCTCTCCGACGAGGGCGACGACCTGCTGGGAACCGAGGCCCTGGTGACCGTCTTCGACCTTCGATTGCTTGAACCGGAGCTTCGGCCCGCCGCCGCGATGGTCTGCACCGAGACGGTGTGGGCGGCCGCCGCCCAGGACCCCAAGCCGAGGCTGCTGGTCGTCGACGAGGTGTGGAGCATCATGCAGCACCCCGAAGGGGCGGCGTTCATGGTCTCGATGGCGAAGCGGGCGAGGAAGCACCGGCTGGGCTTGCAGTTCATCACCCAGGACGTCCAGGACCTCCTCTCCGAGGACACGTCGAGGACCATCACCGGCCACTCCGGTCGCGCCCTGCTCCAGAACGCCGCCTTCAAGCTGCTGCTCCAGCAGGACGCGGCGGCCATCAGCACGGTCGGCGACGCCTTCGACCTGCCCGAAGACCTCCAACGCTGGCTGCTTTCGTGCCCGCGCGGTGACGGTCTCCTGCTCGCACGGGGCAACCGCTTCCCCGTCCGCATCGAGGCGACGCCGGAGGAGACGGCGGTCATCGAGTGGAGGCCGGGCCAGCACAGGTAGGACAGGCGAGAACGCAACAAGAGACCGATAGAGATACGGAACGGCCGCAACACGACACCACCGAAGCAAAGAAAGGAAGGCATCCCCCCATGAAACTGAACCCGAAGGAACTTCTGTTTGGAGACGACAGCGGAGAGAAGACCCCCGTCCTGCTTGCGGTGACGCCGCCCAGGACGGGAGAGCGCACCCTGCTGGGCGTGGAGAACCTTCTCCAGTCCATCGCCGTGCCGGAACCCTTCTCCCTGGAGCTTGCCGGGACCGCCGACGGCGTGACGCTCATGGCCCGCTGCCTCGACGACCGGGTGGTGCGCGGCCAGATCGCCGCCCACTACCCCCAGGCCCGCATCCAGGAGGTGTCCGAGGAGGCCGACCCCCTGCGCACGGGCGACGGAGAGCAGGCGTGGTCGATGACCCTGCGGGCCGACGGCCCCGAGTACGTGCCCCTGAGAGTGTTCAGGGACGACGACCTGCTCGACCCCGGCTCGGACCCCCTCATCGCCCTTCTGGGCGCTCTGACGGCCCTCCGGCCCGGTGAGAGGACGGTGGCGCGGCTGATGCTGCGCTCCCTGGGACCCGACTGGTCCCAGCCCCACATGGAGAAGGCCCACAAGCGGCCCGGCATGGAGCCGCGAGAGCCCGCCTACACCTACCAGACCAAGCCCCTGCAACTGGACGGCGTGACGATGGCCGTCCTCGGCAGCGGCGCGCTGGCGGCCCTGAAGGGCTACCTGTGGGTGCAGGACGGGGAGATATGGAAGGCGGCGCTTCTCGGCGTCGGCACGGCCCTGGGCCTGCTCGCAGGCGGTTGGGCCTGGCACCGCTGGAAGAAGGCCCGCAAGCGGGTGGAAGACCCGCTGCTGATACGCGAAAAAGTCTCCCGGATCGCCTTCGACGCCGAGCTTCAGGTCGTCGCCGTGCTGCCCGCCGACACGGGGGCGCAGAGGGCCGCCGAGCTGCTTGAGCCGGTGGCCCTCGCCTACCGCCACTTCGACAACCCCGCCGGGGCGCGGTTCAAGGTGGGGAAGGTAAAGCCGGCCGTCCCCGACCCGTCGAACCTGCACCCCGCAGGCCCCGGCCTGTTCGGGAGGCGCAGCGTCCTGGGAGTCCGCGAGGCGGCGGCCCTGTGGCACCCGCCCGGAGCGGGCGACGAGACGCCCCTCGTGGAGCGCTCCGGCGCAAGGGGGCTGACGCCGTCGGCCAGGGGCGTCAGGGGAGGCGCGCTGGTGGGAGACACCACGGCGGGCAAGCCCATGCCCATCCGATTCCCCGAGGACCTGCTGCGCCGTCACCACCTCTACGTGGCCCGCACCCGCATGGGCAAGTCCACCCTCATGCACCACGTCGTCGCCCACAAGATGAGGGAGAAGGCCGAGGGCAGGGACGGCGACGCCATCATCGTCATAGACCCCCACACAGACCTCGTGGCGGGACTGTTGGAACACGTGCCGGAGTCCCTCATCGACCGGGTGCGGCTCATCGACCTGTCGGACCACACGAGGGCGCCCGGCATCAACCTGCTGGACACCCGCATCTTCGCCGACCGGGACCGCACCGCCGACTCGGTGGTGCGCGTGGCGAAGGGGCTGTGGGAGCAGTGGGGGCCGAGGATGCAGTCCATCCTGGAGCAGACCGTCAAGACCCTCCACGAGGCCAACGAGCACCCCACCACCGACGCCGACGAGCAGCACACCATCCTGGACGGGCTGCGGCTGCTGTCCAACGACCCGTACCGGAACGCCGTCCTCGCCAAGGTCTCCGACCCCTACCTGTTGGAGTGGTGGACCAGGGACTTCGGCAGCTGGCACCGCCAGTACCGGGCCGAGGCCCTGGCCCCCGTCCAGACCCGCCTCTCCTACTACGCATCATCGAAGCGGGCGCGGGCCATACTGGGCCAGCGCCGCTCCACCATCGACCTGCGCGAGACCATCCTCGACGGCGGCGTCCTGCTGGTCTCCACGTCCCAGGGAACGGTGGGCAGGGACGTGGCCGCCCTGGTGGGCGCGTCCCTCCTCAACCTGGTCGATTCGGTCATCCGGGAACAGGGAGGCACGGCCCTCCGGGAGCGTCGCGGCGCGCTGGTCGTCGTGGACGAGATGCAGTCGATGCCCGGCGTGGACTACGAGTCGATGCTCTCCGAGCTGGGCAAGTTCGGGGCCTCCTTCATCCTGGCCACCCAGAGCCTGGCGAAGCTGGACGATCTCTCCCGCACCATGCGGGACACCCTCCTCGCCAACGTGGGCTGCCTCGCCGTCTTCCAGGTTGCCGGGTCCGACGCCCGTCACCTGGTGTGGGAGCTGGGCAAGGACCGGGTGAGCGAGGACGACATCGTTTCCCTGCCCGTCCACCACTGCTACGTCCGCTCCACCGTGGGCATCGAGCGGATGCCCGCCTTCTCGATGATGGTGCGCAGGCCGGAGGAGGGAGACCCCTCCGTCGCCGCCCGCATCCGAGGGGCGACCGCCGGGTACACCCTGACGGCCCAGCAGGCGGCCCACGCCGCCGCCGAGGACCTGAAGAAGGTGGAGGAGTTCCGGCAGGGCCTCGAGGAGCTGAAGAGGGGCGCAGAGCCCGCGCCGAAGAATGAGAGCCGCCCCGGCGGGAAACCGGAGCGGAGGAGTCAGCCCGGCAAGCGCCGCAGGACGAGGGAGGCCGGCGAATGAGGCCCGGCGGGTGCGAGGGAGAGCTGCTCGGCAGGCTGGCGTGGACGCCCCTGCTGGACCGGCTGGAGATGGTCTGCGTCTCCGGCTGGTCCAGGGCCGCCGTCTACGAGGCGGTCCGCAGGCTGGAGGAGGGCGGCTTCGCCGCCTCCATTCCCCACGCGGCGGAGCTCACGCCCCCGACCCGGCGCTACTTCCTCACCCCCGGCGGCCTGCGGCGGCTGGCCGGGGACGAGAACGCCACCCCCGTATCAAGTACGGGGCAGGCTGTGGACGGCCTGCTGCGCTCGCGCCCCGTCTCGGCCCAGTGGCGGCGCATCCTGATGGAGCGGCTCGACGCCCTGGCCGTCATATACCGGCTGGCGTCCAACGTCGCCAACGCCGCCGCCCGCCCCGTGCGCCTGCGGCTGTACCGGGCCGGACCCCTGGACGCCGCCGTCATGCTCCCCGGCGGGAGGACCGTCGGGATCGTCAGGCAGGGCCTGACCGCCGACCGCTCGGCCTTCTCCAAGCGCCTGTGGCGGCTCGGCGAGGGGCCGCTCCCCGGCGCCGTCCTCGTCCTCACGTCCGACGAGGTGAGGCTCAGGCACTCCCGCAGAGTGCTGGCCCGCACCTCCGCGCCCGCGATCCTCGCCCTGGAGCGCGACGCCGTGGTGGCAGGGGCCGACGATCCCGTGTGGCGTCCGACCTCCGGCAGCGCCGCCCTGGACCTGCGCCGCGAGCTGAGGCGATTGAGTCCAGGGGGCGAGCTTCCGTGGGAGAGGCCCCTCTCGCGGGCGACCGTCCCCGGCGACGTCGCCCCGGACGCCGACCACGCGCTGCCCGCCATCCTAAAACCCGCCGAGAAGCGCGCCCTCGACCTGCTGGCCGACTGGCCCTGGATATTGCAGAGGGACATGGCCGGACTGATGGGCCTCTCGGAAACCCGGGCCTCCCGGCTCACGACCCCCCTGGAGGGGTTCGGCCTCGTGACCCGCGCCGCCGGAGTCCGACTGGTCCTCACCGACCGGGGGCTGGCGATGCTGGCCCGCAGGGACCGCGCCTCCGTGGGAGTGGCCCGCAAGCGTTGGAGCGCCGCGCCCATCGACCCCGAAGGCCCCTACGACTGGCGCAACGTCTCCGGGGGCAGGAGCAGGCAGCTTCTCAGGAACGTCGAGCACACCGCCGCCGTCCACGGCTTCATGGCCGCGCTGGCCCGCCAGTCCCAGTCCCTGGGATGGGAGACGACGCAGCTCGACCCGCCCCACCGGGCCTCGCGGCGCTTCCGCCACGGCGACACCCTGCGCTCCGTCAGTCCCGACGCCTTCGGCGTCCTGCGGCGAGGCCCCGTGACCTGGCCCTTCTTCCTGGAGTGGGAGCGGCGCGCCGTGCGGCCCTCAACCATGTCCGAGCGCCTGGCCCCCTATCTGCGCTACTACTCGTCGCACCGGCCCACCGACGACCACGGGACGCAGCCCGCCGTCCTGGTCGTCTTCGACGACGACATCGCCGCCACCCACTTCCTGGAAGTGGCCCAGAGGGAGACGGCGCGAACCGGCGTGACGGTCCCCCTGTGGGTCTCCCACGGAGAGGCAATCGACGCCCTGGGGCCGCTGGGACGCGCCTGGCGAACCCCCGGAGACTGGGAGCCGGCCCACCTGCCCCTGGGCAGATGAACCGCGACTGAAACCGAGGGGAGCGTGAGCCTCTGCGCCGCTCCCCTCCCGATGGGAGAGAGCCATGTCTAACCACACCGACAGACCGAAAGGCCCCCGGAGGCGTCGAGGACGGACCGTCGTCCGGCTCGACTCGGCGGCCGTCTGGAGGCGGCTGGCCCTGCTCAACCGCTCCCAGAACTGGCTCGCCAGGGAGATGGGGGTCAGCCCCGGATACATCTCAAAGCTGGTCAACGAAGGGCGCGCGCCCTCGGGACGCATCCGCACGCGGATGCTCAAGGCCCTCGGTCTGAACGAGTTTCACCAACTTTTTAGATTGGAGGTAAGAGATGAAGAACCGAAACTCTGAACCCCGTTTCGACGGGCAGACCGACCCGAGCGGCGCGCTGCCGCAGGACCTCGAGGACCGCCTCCGCCGGTTCAGGGAGGCCAGCGGCCTCACCTGGAGCGCCCTGGCCCGGACCATCGACGTGGACCGCAGGCTGGTGCGCCGGTGGCGCAGGGGGGGCGTCGTGCCCCCCGGCCGGATCGGAGGTGAGTGATGTCGCTCCGCAACGCCGAACCCCGTTTCGACCGGCGCAACGACAGGAGCCGCCTCGGAGGCCGCGTGCTTCCGTACCAGAGCGGCGAGCTGCCGGAGGACTTCACCGACCGCCTCGTCCGGCTCAAGGAGGCCAGCGGCCTCACCTGGAGCGCCTTCTCCCAGGCCATCGGCGCCGACCGTAAGCAGGTGCGCCGGTGGCGCAAGGAGGGCGTCAAGCCCTCCGGGGGAGCCTATCACTCCCTCGTCAGCTTCGCGGGCGGCATCCCCGGCGGCATGGAGATCCTCCTGGGCGAGAGCTACCAGATGACCCTCTGGGACGAGCAGACGGAGAGCTAGAACCAACACACCGTGCCGTCGGCGTCATCCCGGTCCGTCCGCGCCGGCGGCCAATCACCAGACAAGGCGATATGGAAGACGACACGAGAAGGAAAGCACGCAGGAGGCCCGCCAGAGACGGCCCGGAGATAAGGGTGGTCGGCATCGACGTCAAACCCGCGCCCGACGCCCAGGCGCGGCTCCGCCGCCTCTTCACCATCCTGGCCGAACTGGCCGCGGACGACCTGTCTACGCCCGGCGCGGACCCGTCGCCGCACGACGGCGGCGAGGAGGAGGGTTGATGGGCTCTCCCTGCAACCCGGATAGCACGGAGCGGCGAATCGTGAGGAAGACGGCGACGACCGGCGCGCTTGACGCCCCGTACCGGTCCGTCTTCGGAGACGTGTCGAAGATCATCGACGCGGCCAGGGAGTCGGCCGCCCGCTCGGTGAACGCCGCCATGACCGCCGCCTACTGGCTGGTCGGGCGGCGCATCGTCGAGTTCGAGCAGTCGGGAGAAGACAGGGCCGAGTACGGGGCCGCCCTGGTCGAAAGGCTGGCCGAGGACCTGACCGGGCGGTTCGGACGCGGTTTCTCCCTTCAGAACATCTACAACATGCGCCTCTTCTACCTCTCATATCCGCCCGAGAAGATTCTCCAGACACTGTCTGGAAGATCGACTCCACCCCACGGACGACAGATTCTCCAGACGGCGTCTGGAGAATTCGACAGCCCATCCGTCGAGGCGGGCTTCGACGACCTTCTCACGGCCTTTCCGCTGCCCTGGTCCGCATACGTGCGGCTCCTGTCCGTCAGGAACGAGAGCGCCCGCGACTTCTACGAGACCGAGGCGCTCCGAGGCGGATGGTCGGTCCGACAGCTCGACCGGCAGATCGGCTCGCAGTTCTACGAGCGAACCGCACTATCGAAGAACAGGGCCGCCATGCTGGCAGGCGGCCAGGGGAAGCGTCCAGAGGACATCGCCCTCCCCGGCGAGCAGATCAAGGACCCCTTCGTCCTGGAGTTCCTCGGCCTGAAGGACGAGTACTCCGAGAGCGACCTCGAAGAGGCCCTCATACGCCACCTGGAGACCTTTCTCCTGGAGCTGGGGGACGACTTCTGCTTCATGGGGAGGCAGAGGAGGCTGCGCATCGGCAGCCGGTGGTACCGGGTGGACCTGCTGTTCTACCACCGGAGCCTGAGATGCCTCGTGGTCATCGACCTGAAGGTGGGCAGCTTCACCCACGCCGACGCCGGACAGATGCACTTCTACCTGAACTATGCGCGGGAGCACTGGATGCGCGAGGGCGAGAACCCGCCCGTCGGCCTGATCCTCTGCTCGGAGAAGGACGAGTCCCTCGCCCGATACGCCCTTGAGGGGTTGTCGAACAACGTGCTGGCCGCGGAGTACCGGATCGCCCTGCCCGACGAGACGTTCCTGGCGGCGGAGCTTGACCGGACGAGGCAGGAGATGGAGCAGCGCGGCCCGTCAGCGTCGGAGGCTTCGCCGCGAGGAGAGTAAGCAGACCCAACTGTGTTGCATTCGGACCGCTTATGAGGCACGGTAATCATTGTCTCATTCGTATCCCAGCGACATTGCCCGGAAGCAATCTGTCACAGAGAGGTGACCTGTGCTGCGAGAATCGGCGAACATAAGCTCGTCAATCTGGTTGATAGGAGATTCAGGCCCGCCACAATGGAGAGAATATCTGGACGAACCTCTGGATTCCAGACACCCGGCGCGCCACAACATTTGGACGCCGGTTCTTGAAGGAATCCAAAAGCAAGTATTCCTTGGGGATCGCCGAAGGGTGGATGATTCTCAACTGTACGTCAGAAATGCAGTTCATAACCAAGAAGATAAACCGCCCCACAATGCTATCGAGTGGGACCCTAAGCTCTTGGAAGAGACGGATGCCTTGGGCAAGCTGTTAGAGACATACGAGCCGACGCTGGTGTTTACGTTTGGCGCTTTCGCATTCGAATTCACACGGAGAAGCCTCGCAAGAGAACCGAGGAAGAGCTTCCGTTACTGGACCACGAGAAGGTTGGGGACGGAGTTCGGACAAAGCGTCAAGGACTTCAGTCCACGGGAGGTCAACGTCTTCCCTCTCTTGCACGTAAGCATTGCCAGAGGTCGCTTCCTGAAAAGCCACGAACACTTCACAGGGGAAAGTAACGGGAACTACTTCGATTTGGTAAGCAGGGAGATCGGGACTCTTCTCCTGAAATACAAGGACACGCTCAGGGTTTGGCTTGGGCCTCAGTCTGCAACGAGGTAGGCGAAATGACCAAAGTAGACCAGTATCACTCCGCGCTGCATGACTCGGATAACAAGTATCACATCTACTCCGATTGTCCCCAGGGCAACAACATCAGGAAGCGTTGCGGGTGCAACGAGTCGCAACCAGACAAGCTTTGTGAATGGTGCGACGAGAGATAGAACTGACGATGGCCCAATGCTGGGACACCACTGCACGGAGCTGATGCATCAGCCGGACTAACGCACGGAGACGCGCTTTGACGCTGACCTGCCGAACAGGGTAAAATGGTGGGCACAAGTTGGCCCGGCGATGCGTCAACATCCCGGGCCGTGGCGCCACCTGTTGGAGCAGGTGATGCAGTGGCATTGTACTACTCGCAGACCCGCTCCCGACAGGGAAGCGGGTCTTTTTCATTTCAGGCGATTCGAGAGGAGGAAATCATGGCGAGAACGACCGATAGGAAGACGGGAACGAAACGGGCGGCCATCTACGCCCGCGTCTCGGACAAGAGCCAGGACACGGAGGAGAAGACCTCCATATCGGAGCAGATAAGCGACATGGAGGCCCACTGCGAACGCCGGGGGCTGACCATCACCGCACGCTACCAGGAGGTGGGACGGGGATGGTCGAAGAACCGCCCCGAGTTCCAGCGGATGCTGGCCGACGCCAGGAAGGGACGATTCGACACCATCGTCTGCTGGAAATCGGACAGGCTCAGCCGGGGCATGTACCCCGCAGCCGTCCTCATGGAGGTCATCGAGGCGTACCAGATAGAGCTGGAGGCCGTCTTGGACGCCATCGACATGAAGACCTTCGGCCTCATGGCGGCCATCGGCAAGATAGAGCTGGACAACTTCCGGGAGCGGGCCTCGATGGGCAAGCGGGGCTCGGCCAAGCAGGGACGCATCCCGGTCAACAACGTCCCCTTTGGCTACCGCCTCGGAGAGGGCCGCAGGCCGGTGGTGGAGGAGTCCGAGGCCGAGGTCGTCCGCCGCGTCTTCCACATGTGCGTCCGCGAAGACATGGGAGCTCCCGCCATTGCCAAGCAGTTGACCGCCGAGGGCGTCCCCACCCCGAGGGCCGTCGGAAAGTGGTTGGACGGCACCGTCACCCGCATTTTGAGGCACGAGGCATACCGCGGCACCTGGTGGTTCGGCAAGCGCCGCCACGTCGCCACCGAACACGGGATGAAGAGATACCACCGGCCGGAGGACGAGTGGGTCGGGGTTCCCTTCCCGCCGATCGTGGACGATGAGATATGGGAGCAGGCGCAGGAGGCCAAGAAGCGCCGGCTGACCCGGTCGGGCCGCAACACCAAGATCTTCTACCTCTTGCAGCACCTGGTCAGGTGTGCCGAGTGCGGTCTCCTCATGGGCTGCCGGGCCAACAGACGCCAGACCACCACGCGCGGCGGCAAGGTCTACAGGATTGCGCTGGACCCTCCACGCCGCTACTACATGTGCTACGGAATGATGACCCAGGGCCAGAAATGCCGGGAGCACTCCCATATCAGGGCGGAGCGGCTTGAGGCGGTGGTCTGGAGCGAGGTCAAGAAGGTGATGGAGAACCCGGACCTGATCGTCGCCAGCATCGAGGCCCTGGACGCCGAGGCGGAGGACGGAGGCTTGGCCGACGAGATCGCCAAAGCAGAGCGGGACCTGCAGAAGGTCCAGATGGAGGAGGACCGGGCCATCAGGCTCTTCGTGTCGGGGAAGATCACCGAGAAGCAGTTGGACCACCAGCGCAGGTTCATAACTGAGCGGCTTGAGACACTCAGGGCCAACCTGGACGACCATCGCGCCAGGGAAATGGAGCACGCGGACAAGCGGGCGCTGGCGGAGCGCATCTTTGAGTGGGCGCGCCGGGCTGGGGACAAACTGGACAGCCTGTCGGACAAGGGGCGCAGGGAGGTGCTTGAGCTGCTTCTGGACGGGGCGACCATAGACCGGCACAACAAGGTCAACCTGACCCTGGCCATCCCGACTGAGGATGTCATGTCGATTGCAGAACGGAGTGCGATTACAGCGTCTACGTAATGCGGCAGGCGTCGCGCCGGTCGTGGCGCATCGGGCAGACCCGCCCGGTGAAGGTGGTGTTCATGAGCTACAAGAACACCCTCCAGGCCGATGCCTTGAAGCTGGTGGCGAAGAAGCTGCAAAGCTCCCTCGCCGTGGAGGGAGAGCTGCCGGAGGACGGGCTGGCCGCATACGGCGACGACGGCGACGACCTGATGATGGCGCTGGCGAGGAAGATCGTCAGCGGAGACGAGGAGGAGGACGAGGCCGAGACGATGGAGGAGGTGTTCGCCCAGGCGAGGGACGCCGAAACCGCAGCCGAGGAGCTGCTGGTGGACGACGGCTGGAAGGTCGTCGAGGTGGAGCCAGAGGCTGTCGCGGTCAACGGGAACGGCCACCACGACGCGGGCGGCATTGGGCAGAGCGTCGAGCTTGTCCTGAGCGGGAACGGCCACGCGCCAGCCCCGGTCAACGGGAACGGCCACCACGACGCGGGCGGCATTGGGCAGAGCGTCGAGCTTGTCCTGAGCGGGAACGGCCACGCGCCAGCCCCGGTCAACGGCAACGGCCACTACGACGAGGCTGAGGAGCCGCAGCAGTCGCTGTTCTCCTGGGCGGAGTTCATGGCCGAGGAGCCGGTGAAGCCGAAGGGCCGGGGCCGCAAGCCTCAGCCCGCAGCCACGTCCCTGTTCGAGTGGGCGCTGGAAATGGAGCAGGAAAGAGAGGAGGAGCCGGTCGGCGCGGGGCGCTAGACCGCAACATACAGGGGGAGGTCGTCGCTACGTCAGCGACGACCTCCCCCTGCGCAACCATGTATGAGCTTGTCTCAAAAGTCTCCGCACCACTGTCTGGGGCAAAATGGTGCGCCGACAGACGTAACAATATATGAAAGCACTGCGACATACGATTGCCAGAGATGCTGTTGACTCCGTATATCGTTTTGAACAAGCGAGGTCAAAGCCTTTGGTACTACATTGTGAGACAAGCTCGTATGCGGGCTTTTTTGCGTTTCAGCCCGCTCGGTTCATGTGTGCGGCCCTTTTCTTTTGCCCATTTTCCGGTGGAGCATTGAT
The DNA here is from genome assembly GCA_965197405.1 of Dehalococcoidia bacterium. GTDB lineage: Bacteria > Chloroflexota > Dehalococcoidia > Lucifugimonadales > JAGWBF01. The sequence continues at coordinate 2,053,567 of OZ240206.1, forward strand.
TCCTCTTCTTCGTTCGCCCTCTTCTGCGTCAGATGGTTCATCTGGGGAAGCGGCAGGCATGGAAGCCAATAAGAGGAGACTCACTCTGGACCTGGCCTCCACCCTTCAACGTTGGATGAAGGTCTGGCGGTCAAGGGCGTCAGCATGCGCCGGAGCGGTCAAACCGCCGTGGACCGGGAGGCCGACGAAGGGAGAAGCTGACCCGTTTCTCGGCACCGCCATGCGCCATAGCCAACACCCGCTGGGAGCGCCGCCAGGACGATAAGCCGTCCGTCCCCGGCTGAGGTCGCGTGGCTTCAGCAGAAGGGCAGGCCGCCAAGGTCAGAGGCGTTAAGGTCCAACTGGTCTTCCAGGCTGCTTGGCACGCACCCGCTCAAATCGTTGCTGTCGAGGTACAGATTTCTCAGGATGGGGAGGCTGCCCAGCTCCGCCGGTATCTCCCCGCTCAAGTCGTTTTCGTGGAGGTCCAGACCTATCAGGTTGGGGAGGCTGCCCAGTTCCGCCGGTATCTCCCCGCTCAAGTCGTTTTCGTGGAGGTCCAGTACTAGCAGGTTGGAGAGGCTGCCCAGCTCCGCCGGTATCTCCCCGCTCAACTCGTTGAAGCTGAGGAACAGATTTCTCAGGATGGGGAGGCTGCCCAGCTCCGCCGGTATCTCCCCGCTCAACTCGTTGTTGGCGAGGTACAGCAATCTCAGGTTGGAGAGGCTGCCCAGCTCCGCCGGTATCTCCCCGCTCAACTCGTTGTTGGCGAGGGCCAGCTCTCCCAGGTTGGAGAGGCTGCCCAGCTCCGCCGGTATCTCCCCGCTCAACTTGTTCTTGAAGAGGTCCAGTCCTAGCAGGTTAGAGAGGCTGCCCAGCTCCGCCGGTATCTCCCCGCTCAAGGCGTTGTTGGCGAGGGCCAGACCTATCAGGTTGGAGAGGCTGCCCAGCTCCGCCGGTATCTCTCCGCTCAAGGCGTTGCTGGGGAGTTCCAAGACTATAACGCGCCCGTCGTCGTCAGTGGTGACGCCCTCCCATTCGCCGAGGGGAGCGTCGCTCAGCCAGTTATCACTGAACGTCCAGTTCTCACCGTCCGTTGCGTTGTAGAGGGCAACCAGCGCTTCCCGGTCCGTTTCGGCGGAGCCGGAGGCCGCGGGCGGCGCTGTCGTAGCCGTAGGTACAGGCGTATCGGTGGCAGTGGGCGCGTCCCTTGCCCCTGGCGTGGAAGGCGTCCGTGCGGGGGTGGCTGGCGTCTCCGTTGGGGGAGACGCGGTCCGGTCGGGGCCGGTCCCGGCGTCCGGCTCATCAGAGCCGCAGGCCGCCAGCGCTGCCGTAAGGGCCAGCGCAAGGACAACGCTCAACAGGGTTATGTATCTTGTCGTGCGTGTACGGGTCGTTTTCTTTCCCTCCCGGTCCTGACCGGCACCATATATCCGCAGATTCATACAGATAATATAGCGGAGTTACTATGGGTGTCAATGCTGAGACACCCGTTTCGCCACTCCCAAATATGTGTTGGTATGTCGGCTTCCGCGGGGATGAGCGGGCGAGCACGGACCGGGCTTGTCTTCGCCGGGTCGCAGCCCCGATAATGAGTACCTGGGCTGTTCCCACGCCCTGGCAAAGGGTGGCGCGGCGCAATCACAGGCGTCGCGTCAGAGCAAGCTCTCGACGGGAATAGATGAGCCTCCAACCCTGCGGGCCGGAGGCTCACGGGGCCTATTCGGGGTAGCCTGAGCGAGTCCTTATATTAGGGGTTTACTTACAATTTTACCCGGCAGGATGGCATCCCCCCTTGGTTTCTTTCCCGCCGAACATTGGACATTGTTATTGGAGGGAAGTAGATATGGAGAATAAAGAGAGGAAACAGGAAACAGTAGTAGAACTACGTCCTATTAGGAGGGACCGACGGGCAATACCTCCATTAACCCAGGCAGGCTATCTACCCAGCCGCCGGGGTTACTTAGAGCCTATCCTAATAACCCGGCGGCTCTGAGAGCGATAAGGGCACAGGCGAAATGAAGAAAGGCTATGTAGTTGGTGGGAGACTTGTCCCAGCGGACCAAAATGCGCCGAAAGCGGTTCATCCAGCTGTGGGTGCGTTCCACCACCCAGCGCCGGGCTTTGAAGCCGGCCTCTTTCTTGATGGCCTGAGCCTCTTCCCCACGGCTGCGTATGTGGGCCGTGAAGCCAAACTCGTCCACGGTCCGGCGCACCTCGTCAAAGTCGTAGCCCTTGTCCAAGCACAGACCCTGGGGATGCTCCGGGCTGGGCGCGGGGCGTGGCACGGGGAGGCTGTCCACCGTGGCCCGCACCAGCTTCATATCGTGGCGGTTGGCCCCGTCCACTGCCAGCCCCACCGGAATGCCCCCGGCTTCGGTCAAGAGACTGCGTTTGACCCCGCTCTTACCCCGGTCCGTGGGGTTGGGACCGGTTTTTCCCCCCGCCCAAGGGGGATTTGGTCAAGGCCCCGTCCATGCTCAGCCAGCTCCAGTCCAAACCCTTCAATTCGTCATAGCGTTCCAGCCCGGTCCGCCATAGCTCCAGGAACACCCCGGCGGCGGCCCATTCCTGAAAGCGCAGGTGGGCGGTGGAGCCGGAGCAAATGCCGGTGGCATCCAAGGACTTCCACTGGCAACCGGTGCGAAGCACGTAGAAGATACCGTTGGCGCAGGTCCGGTCCGGGACCCGGGGGCGGCCTCCGCCCAAGGGATGGGTATTCACCCGCTGGGGAAGGAGTGGAGCCAGTGCCTCCCACAGTTCGTCGGATACTTGGAAGGAGCCGGTGGTGGGGTTGGTCGGAGAGGCTGGGCTGGCGCGGGGTGGTCGAGGCGGCTTGAGTTCTTTCGCTTTCGTCATTCCCCAAGTTTAGCCGCTCCTCTGCCTCCTTCCTCATTCACTACTCAGCGGGTTTCACCGGTTTTTAGGATAGGATCTAAGAGGACTGGCGATGAGTGGCACAGTATTGATAATCGAAGACGATACAAGGATCGCGAATTGGGTCAAGGTTTACTTCGAGCGCGCCGGATTCTCTGCCGAGGTTGCTCATGACGGCGAGTCCGGCCTGGCCCTGGCCCGCAATCTGACTCCGGACCTGATAATCCTCGATCTGCTGCTTCCTCGTCTCGATGGCGTGGAGATGTGCAGAATCCTGCGTCGAGAGTCAGACGTCCCGATAATCATGCTGACGGCCAGGGAAGCCCCAGCCGAGCGGATCATCGGACTGGATAGCGGGGCCGACGACTACATCATCAAGCCCTTCGATCCGGAGGAGGTCATTGCGCGCGCCGAGGCCGTGCTTCGCCGCGTCAAGGGCAGAGTCCAGCAGGTCCTGACATGCGGCAACATCACGCTGAACGAGACCGCCCGCAGCGTGACGGTCAATGAAGAACCAGTGATTCTGAGCCAGGCACAAATCGCCCTTCTGTCAACGTTCATGCGTCATCCCAACCAGGTGCTCGCCCGTGACCAGCTGATCTCACTGACCTTCAATCACGAATTTCACGGGTTCGACCGCGCCATCGACAGCCAGATCGCACGCCTGCGAAAGCAAATTAGCCGAGATGGCGGCTAGCCCATTCAGACGGTCTACGGTGCCGGCTACAGGTTCGTGGTAGAGGACGAATGATGTCTCTGCGCTGGCGAATCATGGGTTCGATCGTCCTTGTCATCGTTCTTACCGTCTTGATCAGCGTCGGTGTGGGCTACTACGCGACGCAGTCCCGCCTGGGCGTGTTCGTAGACCAGATAGGCGATGATGAGGCGAGCCAGTTGGCCCGGAATCTGAGCCGGGAGTATACTGCTGTCGGCGGTTGGGAAACGGTGGACAGGCCGCTGTTCCAGGCTGGATACGTCTACGATGAGGTTCCGCACAGGGAAGGCTCCGAAGAAGGCGAGGGAGAAACCGCCGAGACCTTCCACCAGGACCCGGTACGAGTCGTGATCGCGAGCGTCGATGGACGCGTGGTGAAGGACAACCTGTCCGAGTTGTCATCCGGAACGGCCGCGTCCGACCTGGACGGGCACCGCGAGACGGTGTTCGATTTAACTACCAACCAGCCCGTGGGCCACGTCTATATGGACGTGAACCATGAGCTCCTGTCGGCTGAGTCGCATGGGTTTCTCAACACGCTCCTGTACATCACCGTAATTGGCGGGATGCTGACGGTCGGCGTTGCCATACTGCTGGCCGCCTGGTTGTCCAAACGTATCACGGCCCCTGTGATGGCTTTGACGGAGGCAACTCAGGCAATTGCCCACGGGGATACGACCCGGCTGCCGGTTGCGTCCTCGGATGAGTTGGGACGGATGAGTGCAGCTTTCAACCGGATGACCTCCACCCTGGAAACTCAGCGCGACCTCCGCAGGCGGCTGATAAACGATGTCTCCCATGAGCTGAATACGCCACTGAGCGTCATACAGCTGGAGGCAAAAGGGCTGCGCGATGGACTGCAGACGCCTGAGAGCGCGTCCGACCACATCATCCAGGAAGTAAATAGGTTGCGCGGTCTCGTAACTGATCTGAACTCGCTTGCGGAAACCGACTATGACGAGTTGAGGCTCACCCCAGAAGCAAGTTCGGTTTACGGACTGCTCAACGCAGAGGTGGACCGCTGGCAGCCACAATGCCAGACTCGACAGGTTAAATTGTCGCTGAAGGTATCCGCCGACCTCCCGGACATGGTCCTCGACCGGATGCGCATGAGCCAGGCATTGGGAAACCTCCTGAGCAATGCCATTTATTGCTCCGAAGCTGGCGGGAGTATCGTGCTCAGGGCGGCGTTGGAAAGCGACGGGGCGTTGGCTATCTCGATCATCGATGACGGGATTGGCATCCATGCCGCAGACCTTCCCCACATCTTCGACCGCTTCTACCGTACTGACCAGTCTCGTAGTCGTAGGATGGGCGGCACGGGTCTGGGATTGGCCATCACCCGAGCTATAGTCGAAGCGCATGGGGGTACGATTACCGTAACAAGTGACGGGCTTGGACATGGTGCCGCCGTGACTCTTCGCCTTCCCTGAATGGGTGAGGGCCGTCCTCAGCGGACCGTTTGGAGCATGTCGTGAATACAGCGAGCGGCTTGCGGAAGGACGTCATGGCCGTCACCGGCGCATATGCCTAAATGGGCCGTCTAGCAAGATTTATCGCGAAGGTCGTTGCGAGGGACAACTTGCTATAGCCCTGCGTCCAAGAATGGCAATAGCACAAACGGAATCTCGGCCTTCTGATGACGACCATAACCACTCCACCTAGTTTGACAGAACAGTCGCGCGGTATTTGTGGTACTGCCTACAGTAAACTAAGGCCGAAAAAAGTGGGCCGAAGTGTACTGTACTGCGAACTTTTCGCTGGGAGGTCCCTATATAAGGAGGGGATCAGCCGACCCTAGACAGGCCCCCAGGAGCCTCCGGCCCGCAGGGTTGGAGGCTCATCTATTCCTGTCGAGAGCTTGCTCTGACGCGACGCCTGTGATTGCGCCGCGCCACCCTTTGCCAGGGCGTGGGAACAGCCCAGGTACTCATTATCGGGGCTGCGACCCGGCGAAGACAAGCCCGGTCCGTGCTCGCCCGCTCATCCCCGCGGAAGCCGACATACCAACACATATTTGGGAGTGGCGAAACGGGTGTCTCAGCATTGACACCCATAGTAACTCCGCTATATTATCTGTATGAATCTGCGGATATATGGTGCCGGTCAGGACCGGGAGGGAAAGAAAACGACCCGTACACGCACGACAAGATACATAACCCTGTTGAGCGTTGTCCTTGCGCTGGCCCTTACGGCAGCGCTGGCGGCCTGCGGCTCTGATGAGCCGGACGCCGGGACCGGCCCCGACCGGACCGCGTCTCCCCCAACGGAGACGCCGGCCACCCCCGCACGGACGCCTTCCACGCCAGGGGCAGGGGACGCGCCCACTGCCACCGATACGCCTGTACCTACGGCTACGACAGCGCCGCCCGCGGCCTCCGGCTCCGCCGAAACGGACCGGGAAGCTCTGGTTGCCCTCTACAACGCAACGGACGGTGAGAACTGGACGTTCAGTGATAACTGGCTGAGCGACGCGCCCCTCGGTGAATGGGCGGGCGTCTACACTGACGACGACGGGCGCGTTATATGGCTGGCCCTCACCGGCAACGGCTTGAGCGGGGAGATACCGGCGGAGTTGGGCAGTCTCTCCAACCTGATACAACTGTGGCTCGGCCAGAACCAGTTGAGTGGCGAGATACCGGCGGAGCTGGGCAGCCTCTCCGACCTGGAATGGCTGTACCTCGACGGAAACGACTTGAGCGGGGAGATACCGGCGGAGCTGGGCAGCCTCTCCAACCTGGAAGTGCTGTACCTCGGCGGCAACGACTTGAGCGGAGAGCTACCGGCGGAGCTGGGCAACCTCTCCAACCTGATAGACCTGAACCTCCACGACAACGCCTTGAGCGGGGAGATACCGGCGGAGCTGGGCAGCCTCTCCAACCTGCAATTGCTGACCCTCGGCGGCAACGACTTGAGCGGAGAGCTACCGGCGGAGCTGGGCAACCTCTCCAACCTGACAGAGCTCCACCTCAGCGTCAACGCCTTGAGCGGGGAGATACCGCCGGAGCTGGGCAGCCTCTCCAACCTGACACAGCTGTGGCTCACCGAGAACGACTTGAGCGGAGAGCTACCGGCGGAGCTGGGCAGCCTCTCCAACCTGAGAATTCTGGCCCTCATCGAGAACGCCTTGAGCGGGTGCGTGCCAAGCAGCCTGGAAGACCAGCTTACCTCCTATTATGGCCTTGGCGGCCTGCCCTTCTGCTGAAGCCACGCGCCCTCAGCCGGGGACGGACGGCATATCGTCCGGAAGGCGCTCCCAGCGCGTGTTGGCTATGGCGCATGGCGCTGCCGAGAATCGGTCCCGAAAGCCAGACCTGGACTCGGGCGGTACTTCGAGTTTTACAATGCCGGACGGCCCCATTCGAGCCTTGGGGGAATGACGCCGGACCAGTTCTTTGACAGAGCGCCCGCCGAGTCAGCGGCGGCCTAACGCACGGCAGCGCGATTCCACTTCTCACACCGGGCAGTGCTGTTCAGACAAACGAGACCACCTCTTTCTTTCCCCGCTAAATTTCCTGCCTACTTCTTTTATTCACCGGGTCTCGGACTTCTCTCCTACCTCACTGTATCGACACCACTGAACCGACAATCTGCTAATCAATTATCGTAGTAACATTCGTCCCTTTTATCCATGCTTTACACTTTTGTACACTAGATACAACTCCTTCTAATTTGTCACCGATTCGTAATTCTTCATCAATCACTGATGTAATTGTTACTTGTTGTCCGGGAAGCAATGCATGAGTGTCCTCCCAAAAGTTTATCTCGTAGACTTGTTCACGGTCCATGTCTATTAGGTCAGAAGGCGTGGATTCTGGTACAGGTAGTAGAAAGTCTTCAATAGAGAAGATGTACATTTCTCGCTTTGACCCATCAGAAGTAACAGATACTTGTTTGCAGTGATAGGTAATGATCCAGTCCAGAGCATCTTCATAAGACTTACTAAACCGACCCGCGTTGTTCCATATTGTCTCACTGTGCCATCTACTTTGCTGATGTTTTGATATAAACCCCAATACTTCGCCTGCGGGAGTGAATATCTCTGCATTAGTGTTCTCCTCATTGAGCCATTCAACACGTACTGAGGCATCGGGGTATATTTTTAGTGAACCCGGACGTATATCTCCACAGGACCCGATGAAGAAACTTATAGCAGGGTCTGCTGATGGTGGTCTGTTGAGTGCAGGGTGATCTGTCGTACGAAGTCGTTCAAATGCCTGCCGTAATCGTTCACGGCCTGCTTCATCAATTCCTGCAAGCTGATAGTCTTGTTGTACTGCCTCTCTAAGAGCCGTACGAAAATTGGGTTGTGTTTGTAGCCATTGAAGCAAGAGAAGATATGTTTGTTACACTCTCTGTTCCAGGACTATATACTAGTGCTCTTTGTAGTTGCTTTCTTATTGCTTGCTCTGCTCTCTCCGAAACAAGTCGAAAGTCATCAAAGGCAACAAGACGCCATAGTGCCTCTAATATCTCTCTATGTAAGACAAGATTGACATGATGCATCAATTCTATCGCCTTGCCAGCGTTCTTGTCCTCTAACCCAAAATAGCGCATGGTCATGAAAGCATCGGCTGACCCAATTTCCGCTAGATAAGTTTCCAGTGTTGTAAGATGGGGTAGTGCATTTACATCATATTCATAGTAAGTGACCGCATCGGTGAAGGCGGTTGCAAGGTCAGCAGCCCATTGACCGTTGTTTATCTTTTTGGTGCGATTGTACAAGTCACCCAGCTCATGCCCCTTCTTTCCTGTGTTTGGAAAAGTTTGGTTGGCTTTAGTTAAACGAGCTTTGAGTCCTGTTTCTATAGCTTGGTGGGCTGGAAAAGCACGATTAGCTATCTGCATGGCTCGATAATCGGGAACCAATTCGTTTCCCTTCATTGTGTCATCAGAATCCAGCCACTTTATTATATCTCGTATCTGTGAATACTGAATATGGTCGCTCATGTTAGTCATTTAACAACCTCAACAGAATGTCCTTGCTACCTTCTTGATCTTTATCTACAATTAAGAGCCTATCCTAAAAACCGGTGAAACCCGCTGAGTAGTGAATGAGGAAGGAGGCAGAGGAGCGGCTAAACTTGGGGAATGACGAAAGCGAAAGAACCCAAGCCGCCTCGACCACCCCGCGCCGGCCCAGCCTCTCCGACCAACCCCACCACCGGCTCCTTCCAAGTATCCGACGAACTGTGGGAGGCACTGGCTCCACTCCTTCCCCAGCGGGTGAATACCCATCCCTTGGGCGGAGGCCGCCCCCGGGTCCCGGACCGGACCTGCGCCAACGGTATCTTCTACGTGCTTCGCACCGGTTGCCAGTGGAAGTCCTTGGATGCCACCGGCATTTGCTCCGGCTCCACCGCCCACCTGCGCTTTCAGGAATGGGCCGCCGCCGGGGTGTTCCTGGAGCTATGGCGGACCGGGCTGGAACGCTATGACGAATTGAAGGGTTTGGACTGGAGCTGGCTGAGCATGGACGGGGCCTTGACCAAATCCCCCTTGGGCGGGGGGAAAAACCGGTCCCAACCCCACGGACCGGGGTAAGAGCGGGGTCAAACGCAGTCTGTTGACCGAATCCGGGGGCATTCCGGTGGGGCTGGCAGTGGACGGGGCCAACCGCCACGATATGAAGCTGGTGCGGGCCACGGTGGACAGCCTCCCCGTGCCACGCCCCGCGCCCAGCCCGGAGCATCCCCAGGGTCTGTGCTTGGACAAGGGCTACGACTTTGATGAGGTGCGCCGGACCGTGGACGAGTTTGGCTTCACGGCCCACATACGCAGCCGTGGGGAAGAGGCTCAGGCCATCAAGAAAGAGGCCGGCTTCAAAGCCCGGCGCTGGGTGGTGGAACGCACCCACAGCTGGATGAACCGCTTCCGGCGCATTTTGGTCCGCTGGGACAAGTCTCCCACCAACTACATAGCCTTTCTTCATTTCGCCTGTGCCCTTATCGCTCTCAGAGCCGCCGGGTTATTAGGATAGGCTCTAATTGGGGCAATCCTGGCGACGCGCAAGCGCACCGTCACCTCGGCGCTCCGGGTCATGGGGCTCAGCGACGACACGAGCTTTGCCCGTTACCACGACGTTCTCAACCGTGCCGGGTGGTCGCCCCTTCGGATGGCACACTGCCTGCTGTTGCTCTTGATCCAACACCTCGATCACGGCGATGGCCCACTGGTGTTTGGGATCGACGAGACCCTGGAGCGGCGACGTGGTAGGCGGATCAAGGCCAAGGGGATATATCGCGACGGAGTGCGGTCCAGCGCAAGTCATTTCGTCAAGGCCTCCGGCCTGCGCTGGGTGAGCCTGATGTGGCTGGCTCCCATACCCTGGGCACATCGGACATGGGCGCTGCCTGTGCTGACTGCCCTGGCGCCCTCGGAGCGATATTACCAGGAGATGGGTCGGACTCACAAAAAGCTCACCGATTGGGCGCGTCAGATGATCGCCCAGCTCCGTCGTTGGCTGCCTCACCGCACCCTGGTCATCGTAGCTGACAGTAGCTATGCCGTCCTCGACCTGCTGCACTTCTGTCAGTCCATGACTCGCCCGGTCACTTTCATCACCCGGTTGCGTCTGGACGCCGCGCTCTATGAACCCGCTCCACCTCGACTGCCCGGACAGATGGGTCGCCCACGGCTCAAAGGTCAGCGGCTGCCCACACTAAAACAGCTCCTCGATCAACCGGCAACCCCGTGGACTGCCGTGATGGTTCCCTGGTACGACGGTACCCTACGCAGAGTGGAGAACGCCTCGCATACGGCGGTCTGGTATCACAAGGGTAAGGCTCCAGTCCCTATCCGTTGGGTCTTGATACGCGACCCGATGGGTGCGTTCCGGCCACAGGCCTTGTTGTGCACCGACCTCAACTCGAGCCCACTCGAATCATCGAATGGTTCGTGTTGCGATGGCAGCTGGAGGTCACCCCGTATCCAGTACGGGGCAGGCTCTTCCAGGAAGTTCGCACTCACTTGGGAGTGGAAACTCAGCGCCAATGGTCTGACCTGGCCATCGCCCGCACCACACCGGCGCTCTTCGGGTTGTTCTCATGGGTTACACTGGCAGCACATGCACTGGGCCGGGGCCAAGCCGTACCCGTCCGCTCAGCAGCTTGGTATCACAAGGCCCTGCCCACCTTCTCCGATGCTATCGCTCTGGTCCGCCATCACCTGTGGTTCAACTCAGACGTTTTCGGCATATCCCCTGCTCAACCCAACATCCGAAAACTCCCTCCCACCATAGTTGACCGCTTCATAGAATCGCTGACCTACGCAGCCTGAATGTACAAAGTCCAGCTTACACCATACTACGCAAGTGTAGTTACAGAACAGTCTGAAGTCAATACCTGTCGGGCTGCTTGCGGCAGGCCCTCGCCCGATGGGTAGCGGTCAGCCCCTCCCTACAGCACCAGCCGGAACCGCAGCGTGAAAGTTCTTGATTTTATCCAGTATGGAGGATGGTGTTGGCTGTGGGGCTCAATTTCCTGGCGCACCTGACAGGCCAATGTGCTTGCCCAGAAATCTGGTACTGTCAGCTACTTAGCAAGTTGCCCAATATAGTAGAATCTAACATGGAATTTTCTGCCATTCTTTTATCATCGAGCACTGAAATCTGAATTAGCAGAGGGCCACGGCGTAGAGTTACGTCACACAGTCTGATCGGAGTTGCAGAAATGAGTGGTTTTATCGACTGCGTACCGCGTCATTGCCAGTTGCCCTGGCTGTTCGCTCCGACACTCCGGTCGGGTTCCGCCCTAGTACCATTTCCAGATAGATTTACAAGGATATGAGAAGGCAGCCATACTTGGGTATGATCTTTCTGTGAGGGAGTATCCAGACATGGCTGCCATCAAGTATAAAGTCAAGCTGGCTGAATCCGAACGATTCCGTCTCAATGAGGTTTCCCACCGGGGCAAGCCGTCAGTCCGCACCGTCAAGCGGGCGCTGGCGCTGCTCAAAGCGGATGAAGGACTTCGGGACGCTGAGATAGCCGGTGTGCTTTTGATCAATGCCGCCACCGTTGCCAGAGTGCGGAAGCGGTACGTCGAGGAAGGAGTTGAGGCCGCCATCAATGACAAGCCAAGGCCGGGCCGGGAGCGCAAGTTGGACGGCAAGCAGCAAGCGCACCCCGTATCCAGTACGGGGCAGGCTCTGGTTGCCATAGCGTGCAGCAGTCCACCCGAAGGACATGTGAGCTGGACGCTTCACCTGCTGGCGGACAAGGTGGTGGAGTTTGCCGGGAGCATCTCCCTTGAGACGGTGCGCCAGATACTCAAAAAAACGAACTCAAGCCGTGGAAGAAGAAAGAGTGGTGCATCCCCAAGGTGAGCGGGGAGTTCGTCGCCCGGATGGAGGATGTGGTGGACCTTTATCACCAAGAGTACGACCGGGAGCGTCCGGTGGCGTGTTTCGACGAGACCTCCAAGCAGTTGCTCGGGGACGTGAGGCCGCCCGTCAAAGCCAAGCCCGGACGGGTGGAGCGCTATGACACCGAGTACCAGCGAAACGGGACCCGGAACCTGTTCATGTTCTGTGAACCGAAGGGTGGGTGGAGGCACGTCGAGGTGACCGGGCGCCGGACTGCCGTGGACTTCGCGCACCGGATGAAGTGGTTGGTGGACGAGGCATATCCTGACGCCACAGTGGTCCGGCCGGTGCTGGACAATCTCAACACCCACAAGCCCGGCTCGCTCTACGAGGCATTTGGAGCGTCCGAGGCGCGCCGCATAGCCAAACGCCTGGAGCTTCACCACACACCCAATCACGGAAGCTGGCTGAACATGGCCGAGATCGAGTTGAGCGTCTTCAGCAGGCAGTGCCTGGACCGCCGGATCGGCGATGAAGTGTTGCTGAAACGGGAGGTCGCGGCGCTCGAACGCGAGCGCAACGAGGCCGCCGCCATCATAGACTGGCGGTTCTCCACCCAGAGCCTGCCCTCGGCCACGACCGGGGGACGCTCGCAGTAAGCTCAAACATGTATATCCAATAGAATTAAATTGAAACGGTACTAGGACCAGGGCAAGGGCTTCGCTCTATCGAGTTCCGGGCGGTTCGACCCGGACCGTGATGATGTCTATACCGTGGAACTGCTGGTGCTGCACCGACGAGGCGTAAGCCCGTAGCAGCCGCAGTGAAAGTTCCTGTTCGACCGAGGTCTCCGAATCGTATTGTTGGAGCTGGCGTAGGCGGTCTTCTATGTTCTCCTCGTCTCCGCCTCCGATAAACTCGAGGTCCGCCACCGGGCCGTCGCTGGAGGCGACAACGACCAACTGGCGGTCGGGCTTATCGTCTTGCGTCTTTTCTTCATCCAGGAGCAGCCCCTCCAGGTCCAGCGGGGCCAGGGTCAGAAGAGTTTCCTCTACGACGGCGCTCAGCCGTTCCTTCATCGCGGCGTCCCAGCCCCGGCGGTCTGCGAACCTGGCGATAAACTCGTTGAGCTCCGGTAGGGCGTCTGTGTGCAGTTTCGACCGGAAGCGCATCCGCCGCGGATTGGTGAACTCCAGATACAAAATCATCGCTATGGCGGCCGCCCCCCCGGTAGTTATACCGCTCTGTATCAGCGTTCCCCACACTGGTCCGATGTCCGACAGCGAGAACAATCCGAACTGGAAAGCCGCCCCAATCCAGAAGCAGACCCCCGCGACCACGATTTTCTGCCGGTTCTGCTCGGTCTGGATAACCGTCTGCGCCCCGTCTACGAACAGGTATCCGCTCAGCACGATAAGGTATCCCGCCATTACCGGTCCTGGAATGGCGCTGAGCAGCCCTGACACCTTGGGCAGAAAGGCCACCGCAATGAATATAGCGCCGATGAAGTATCCAACCCTGAGGGAGGCGACGCCGGTGGTCCGCGTATACGAAACGGTACCCGGATTGATTATGTGAGGCACCGTTCCGGCAACGCCGGCCATAAGATTGGCCACGCCGGTCCCGGCCAACGACCTCTGTACTTGCCTAAAGTCGACGGCCCGGTTGTCGCGCCGGGCGGCCCGTTGCTGGGCAATGGATTCTCCGTTGGCCTGGATGGAGATTATTACGCTAAGGAACAGAAACGCGGGGAGCAGGGTCCAGAACGGGATGCCGAAGTCAAGCCCCAAACTGGGCCATTGGCCGGGCAGCCCGACCCAGGGGGCCTCGATGATCCTCCCGGTATCGTAGAGGCCGAAGACCGCAGCAACCCCGCAGCCCACGATGATACCGATTACCGGCCCCCAAAGTCGCAATACTGCCGAGCCGCGCAGAATGAGCGCGGCGATGACTCCCAGTGTGGCCAGAGCGGTCAAGTGAGGCCCCACCGTCCCGGTCTCCGATGCTTCCGGCAGCAGGCGAGGCACCACCGAAGCAAGGGTGATGGACAGTATCATCAGCACCGTTCCGCCCACGGTAGGCGTGACGATGCGCCGCAGGACGAACAGCCACTTGGAGATGACAATCTGGCCAATCGCGCAAACAATGACTAGGGCGGCCAGCGTCGCCGGCCCCCCGTCCACCACCGCCGAGATGCAAAAGGGAATTGAGAAGGCCGCCGTGAACATGGGGAGTACGGCGCCGGCTCCCACCGGCCCCACCCGCCGCACCTGCACCAGCGTGGACACGCCAGCGACCAGCAGAGAGGCGAAGACCATCCAGACCAGGTAGGAATCGTCCCGCCCCGACGCCTTGGCTACGACGACCGGCGTTACCAGCAGGGTGACGGATGCGATCACGCTGAACTGTGCGGCGAAACCCAGAGAAGCCCGCAGGGGCGGGTTCTCGTGCGCCTCGTAACGGGGGTTTTGAGAAACTGCTGACAGGACCGTCTCCCAGGCCGGATAGAGTGGCAAGCCCAAAGGCAGTGACCTGCCCCAGAGATTGTACCAGGTATTACCTCATAATTGAGCCGTCGTAGGAAGAATTGTAGGGTGGCAGCTTCTGGGAAGCTCACAGGACTAGCCACAACTCGAAGATGGTACTGCCTACCGTCAGCTTAGGCCCACTTTTCCGACCTTAGTTGACTGTACATAGTACCGGCCTGCGAGCATTGTCAAGGGCGGCGGGGAATTGGTCCACCTGGGCGGAGGAATAGTGTCCCACAGACCTCGTTCCACTCGTCAAAGGGCGAGTTGGTGGTCACCAGGATGGAGCCTCGCTTGCAGCACTGGCTGGAGACCTCGAAGAGCAGTTCTCCACCGGTTCGGGACAGGCGGACGAAGCCCAGGTCCTCGATGATGAGCAGGTTGGGACAGGACAGCTGCCGCCGAAGGTTGTGCAGGCGTCTTTCGCCCCTGACCTCCAGCAGCTCATGCACCAGGGCGGCCGCCGCGAACGTTATCCCGGCGTTCTATGTATTCACACCGGGCGAGCTGCATCACCAGAACCCTGTTCACCGAAGGTATTGCCGGGAAGTCGAAGGTCTCCGGCTTTTGACAGCGGGGAAGCGGGCGGCCCACCTCAGCAGGTATTCAGTGTGGTCTGAGCCATCGGCGGCGCACTGGACGGCCAGCCTGCAGCACTCCCTTTCAGCGAGCGGCGTTCGCGGGTTGATGCGCCAGAAGGAAATCGCGCACCTGGTTTATCGTCTTCTCGAACACGTCCTTTGACTCCTTCCAAGGGTATACCGTCACCTGGGCTTTAGGAGCCAACGCCGCCAGGTCCATGGCGGCCTCGTACGAATGCGCTGGTGTGTCGTCAGGCATGACCAGCATAGGCGTCTGGCACGAGCGCGCGAAGTCCCGCGACACACTGTACATGAAGTCCGGCTGGACGCGGTATAGGTTGTGCAGGTACTCTTCGACGGTCTCCATCGTCACGTCAGCCCGCCGGGAGCATAGCTCGGGGCCCCAACTATCGCGGCCAGAGTCATACATGGCATCCGGTGTTGCCCGTGCGTGTCCAACCGGCTGGCAGAGCACGGCGGCCACGACGCGCTCGGGTGCCCGTTCCATGAGCTTGAGTGCAAAAGGGCCGCCGATGCAGTAGCCCATGAAGAAGAACTCCTGTATCCCGAGGTGGTCCATCAATCCCAGTTGGTCGTCGGCGAAAGCTCCCCAGGGGTCGTTGACCTGGACAGGCCCGCTGGACTCTCCGCCATTCGCGTTGCGCTGGTCCATCGTAATGCAGCGGAAGTCGTTCTTGAACTCCTCCATCGCGTTGAACACCTGTCCAGGCCAATTGTCGGCCACGGAGTTCAAGCCCCCGCCGGGAGTCACCAGAAGCGGGAAACCGGACCCAACCTCCTCATAGTGGATGCGGACATCGCCTTTGGTATAAAGCGGCATTGCAGTTCCTCCTTCTTGACCCCGGTACCGGGGCCCAAGGCAATTGTAACCTGGGGAACGGGGTAGTCAAGTCAGAGGTCGCCGGTTGAAACTGTGGGAGAAGCCGGTCTTAATCGAGGTCGCGATGAAAGCGATATTATCGAATACTAGGGGGTGTTCACATAAGCTAGCAGGAACACCTACTGGACTTTGAAGTGGAGGAGGTTGCTCTGGACAGCACTAGCGTCAAGGCTCATCTCGTGCGTAAACACGTCTTGATTTACCATAACCCCACACTGCTTTTCACACACCCTCTAAGCCGCCTATGGAGTTACGCTCACGAGCCTATTATAGTACATAAATGTACGATTATCGGGGGTTTACAATGAAGGGCCTCTCAGATAGCATAGCCGAAGGAGGTCTAGCGGTGCCAGAAGTCGCCCTGAAGCCTTGAAAATGGTACAGGAAGCCCTTGAGCGGTACGTCCTGGAAGTCGAGGCCGCCGCTTAATGCGACTAAGCAAGGACACGTATATGGTTCACGCTCGACAATTCGTCCGTTGGCTAGACGACGATTTCGAGCCGGGCGTGAGGACCCGTAAAGGCAAGGATGATAAAAGATAGCCTCAGACAGCAGAAAACCCCTTTAGACCGTTGCCCTATCCTCAACTACCAGGGAGCGTCCAACGGCGCGGAGGGCCTTCTCAACTTGACCAATGTGGGACCGGTGCCCTGGATTGACCAGCCTACGGACGGCGCCCTCGCTCAGTCCCAACCGGGCGGCGAGAGCAACGTTGGTAATGCCCTGCTCGCGCATGGCCGTATAGAGGGTCAGCTTTGCTGCGACGATGAGCGGCACTGGGACCAACACCTGACCATCAGTGACGGGGCTCGGTGCGGGGATGTCTTCGCGGAATTTGACATACCCGCTCAAGGCGACGCTCAGGCAATCCTCGGCCATCTCCAGGGCCTCTTCCCAAGACCACCCGCAAGCATTAGCTCCATATACATCAGGGAAAGTCACATTGTAGGCCTCCCGCCCTGTTGCCCTTTCCTCCTCTTCATCGCGGGCGATATTGCAGGGATAGGCATATCGCATGGGCTAGAACTCCCTTCTATCAATATTCAAGTCCTCAAGCATAGAGGCCAATGTGCTCCGGGCGGTCTCGCCCCGTTGGACGAAGGTCCGAAATCTGCCCACAGTAATCAGTCCATGACTGCCCTTCCCGCGAGCGAGGTCGAAGCTGAACTCCAGCCCATGCTTGCGGGCATACCGCTTGGCCAGCCTTACGAACTCCCTTCCGTTCACGAGTCTATTGTAGTACACAAATGTACGATTATCAAGAAGTTGAAATGAAAGACAGCCCGACAACGCAGAGCCGGTTCCTGGGGGCTGAGGTAAACCCGGGCTGACGACGCCTTCGCCCAAGCAATGGAGGAAGCCAATGATTGAAGATTTCGCCAAGCTAATACCAGAAACGCTCATGGTCATACCCGGGACGGCGTTCAGGTCGGGCCGCAGGTCCTTTGGAGCGCCATCGGACCTGTACATCCTGGACTACCATCCCGGAGGGGATGACCCCGATACTATCAGAGATCATACCGGCAGGGTTCTTGAGAATGAACCGGATGATTGGGCATCTTGGATAGACGAAAGATGGGAGCATTACCCGGGTGAACACCCGACTCAAAAAAGGATGCGATACCTGTTTGACAGGATTAAGATCAATCCCAGAGAAGTGCCAGCCAGCACGCTGGTTTTTGAACGCTCAAGTAAACAGCTAACGGGGAGGGAAATGCGGAAGTTAGCCGAACCCTGGTGGCACTTCCATGAAGCTGTTATACGCACGTTGAAGATAAAGGTGGTGGTATGCCTTGGCATAGGTGTCGGTGAATTCGTGAGCGCGAAATTGGATGCCGAACCTACGGGTGATAACTTTACTGAGAAAAACGGCAGGGGCTGGACAAGTCGGACATACAAGAGTCCCGGTGGTCTTTACGTCGTGGCCCTCCCGAATCCAAAGAGAGCTGCTGACTGGAGAAAGGCAGAAGAAGGCCCAATCGTGCTAGTCGAGAGAGCGCTTGAGAAAGTCCGCTAACCCCTTTGCCAACGGCACCCACAGCCACGGACACCCGTTGACAGTGGCTTCCATACGAAGATAGCCTTCACATATACACCCCAAGGAGGCACTGATGATCGGCCACCCTTCTTTACGCTCCGAGCGGATAGATGTAGAAGACTCGCCGGAGGCGGTATTCGACTACGTGATGTCCCAGGGCTGGGGCGACGGACTTCCCGTCATTCCCCCTACCGAGGAACTGGTATGGAGGATGGTCAAGGGAGCGGGGCTGCCGGCGGACCGTGTAGTGGGCGCTCTCGGCCCCGTCAAGGGGGAGGCCACCGTGGAGAAAATTGCCATCAATGGAGCGATGGCCGGCTGCCTTCCCCAGTACATGCCCGTCCTCGTCGCCGCCGTCGAGGCGGTATGTGAGGAGCAGTTCAATCTGGACGCCGTCCAGACTACGACCAACCCGTGTGGCGTGGGAATCATTATCAACGGGCCTATCCGCCACCGGCTCAGCGTCAACTGTGGTCGTAATTGCCTGGGCCCGGGATCGAGGGCGAACGCCACCATAGGCCGGGCCCTGTCCCTGATTCTCAGGAACGTTGGTGGAGCGTGCCCCGGCGAGGTTGACAAGGCGACCCACGGCTCCCCCGGCAAGTACACCCTCTGCTTCGGGGAGGACGAAGAGAACAGCCCCTGGGAGCCACTGCACGTCGAGAGGGGTTTTCAGCGGGATGAGAGCGCCGTTACCGTCAACTCCTTCAACGGGACCCTCAACACCATCACCACAACCTACCTGGAAATCCGGAACATGCTGGGTGTAATGGCAAGGGACTTTGGTCAGATGGGAAGCAACAACCTGCACCTTGGGAAGGGAGAGCCTGCCCTAGTCATGACCGCCGGACACGCCCAGCTGGCAGCCAAGGCGGGCATGTCCAAGGCGGACGTGAAAAGGTTCATCTACGATAACAGTGGAATTCCCGTCTCCCAGCTGTGGCCAATGGTGCGCCGCCACCGCATCGAGCCGGTAACGGTGGATGGCGTGGTCCACCAGACCAGAAGGCCGGAGGACGTGATGATTATAGTCGCCGGCGGCCCCGAGCCTTACCATGCCACCTTCATGCCCACCTTTGGCGATTCCTGGGCCGTCACCAAGGTTATACGGGGGAAGCAGTAGGGTAGCCCTCCGGCCCATCCAGCGTTGGAATACGCCCTGGAAGCCGCATCGGGGACGCTCACATTCTCACTCCATAGATGTGGCTCGGCTTTATTATGATGGCGGCGCGCCTATCCTCCACCATAGCCCGGTCATAGTCGTCCCAGTCCGGGTGCTCACGTCCCGCGCATACCCGGTAGACCTCTCGAAGGGTCAGCCTCAGCTCATCCGGGTCGGTACGGTCCGACCATCGAATATCCGCCGTGCCCTCTACCACCACGTACCCGGACCAGTCGGGCTTGGAGACGAGGATGGTGGAGCGTGGGTCGCGCCGGAGGTTCGCCAGCTTGGCCCGGTCGCCCGTGGTAGTGAAGGCCACGCCGCCCTGGTACGGGCCACAGGTGACGATGCTTGGCTGGGCTGCGCCATTCCGCCGGAAGGCGACTATAACTCCCTGGTGGTTCGCTTCCAGAAACGGGAGAATCTCGTCGAAAGTCACGGGGTTTCCTCCTTCGCTCTTCCTTCGTTACTCTCGTTGCTCCAAGAGCGTGTTTGCCTTAGGGCTTCCTCCTCTCCCTCGACGGGAGAGGATTGAGGTGAGGGTGATGAATGTCACATCAAGAGCACGACGCCTGAGAAAACAATCAACTCCCCCTCATCCTAACCTTCTCCCACCAGGGAAGAAGGGACTTTGGAAACACCCTCTCGGACGACAGCAGTATAACACTCCCGGACTCACCAAACACCCACCGCTTCCGTGGCTTCCCTGGCGCCACAGGACGACTGGAGCCCCCCTACGTGGTAAAATATGAGAGGGAAAGGCCTCGCCCAAAGACCGGAGCTGACATGGCGGAGGCTAATCATCATGTAGCAAAGGGAGGAGCGCATGGCGACGCTACCGCACGCATACGATCTCGTGCTCAGGG
Organism: Dehalococcoidia bacterium; assembly: GCA_965197405.1. GTDB lineage: Bacteria > Chloroflexota > Dehalococcoidia > Lucifugimonadales > JAGWBF01. The sequence goes on from OZ240206.1 coordinate 2,073,518, forward strand.
GAGGCACCCTGCTGGACCCCGGCCAGAACATTCACGACCGCAGGGACGTGGCTTTCAAGGACGGCAAGGTGGCGGCAGTGGCCGAGCGCATAGACCCGTCACAGGCAGCCCAGATAGTTGACGTCACCGGCAAGCTGGTGACCCCAGGCCTCATTGACATCCACGGCCACTTCTATCACGGCGGCAACGAGAATGCCAGCAACTCCGACGAGACCTGCCTGTCCGCCGGGGTGACCACAGGCATTGATGCTGGCACGGCAGGGTGGGCGAACTACAGGGCCATGCGGGACTACGTTTTCCCGGCCAAGAAAACTCGCCTGCTGGCCTTCCTTCATATAGCCGCCGCCGGGCTGGTGCTGAACCCGGTGGTTGGGGGCGAGCTCCAGGACATACGCCACGCGGACGCGGACCGCACGGCGGACACCATCAAGGCAAACCCCGGCTTCCTGCTGGGGGTAAAGGTGCGGATGTTCGTGGACGCCGTGTCCCACTGGGAGGCCCACACCGCCTTGAGGAGGGCCCGCGAAGCCGCAGACCAGGCTGGCGTCAAGCTCATGGTACACGTCAGCGGTACGCCCATACCCCTGCCGGACATCCTCGACCTCCTTGGGCCTGGGGACATCGCCACTCACATCTTCAATGGACGCCCTGAGAATATACTGGACAGGAACGACGCCATCAGGCCGGAGGTGAAGGCCGCAGCCGAGCGGGGGGTGATAATGGACGTGGCCCACGCCGGCGTCCACTGCGACGTGGAGGTGGTCCGGTCGGCGCTGAGGCAGGACTTCATCCCCACCACCATCAGCACCGATATACATATAGCCCCGCCGGAGAGGGTGGTCTACAAGCAGAACGACCTGGTGAGCAAGTTCCACGCTATGGGCCTCCCCCTGGAGGAAGCCATAGCCGCCAGCACCATACGGTCCGCCAAAGCCCTGGGCCTTGAGGGAGAAATAGGCTCCCTGGCGCCCGGCATGGGGGGAGATGTGGCGGTTTTCGACCAGAGGGAGGGGCGTTTCGTCTGGCAGGACATGGCCGACCACACCGTTGACGGCAAACTCCGCCTCGATACCTTCCTCACCATGAGGGACGGCGCGGTGGTATGGCGTGAGGGAGGGCTAGGGTGACTCTGGTCTGCAATAATTGTCATACCAGGGCATAACCCGCCGGATAGTGGGCGGAGGCTGGAACTAGCTATGGGCACAACAATTCGCGAGCGAGGCTCTTGGCAAGGGCCTTATTCTTCTTCAAATCCGCGCACGCTGTTCTCGCTAGATTGTTCTTTGCCGTGATGTCTGCACCATGATTCAGCAATAGCTCGATAACCGATAGGTCTTGGCTGAACCCCGCCGCCACATGCAGGGGCCTAGAGCCGTATTTGTCCCTTGCATGGATGTCTGCGCCGTGGTCCAAAAGTGACTCGATAACGCGCAGATCTTTGTTTAACGTCGCCGCGAGATGCAGGGGCGTAGAGCCGAATTCGTCCCTTACGTTGATGTCTGCGCCACGGTCCAAAAGTAGCTCAATTACCGTCGGCTCTTCATTCAAGCCCGCCGCCGCATGCAGGGGTGTGCTGCTGTCATCTGCCTTTGCATTGATGTCCACTCCCCGGTCTAGCAGCAGTTCGATAACCGCCGGCTCTTTGTTGTTACCTGCGGCGAAATGCAGAGGTGTGCTGCCGTCATCTGCCCTTGCATCGATGTTGGCTCCGCGGTCCAGCAGCAGTTCGATAATCGCCGGCTCTTTGTTGTTACCTGCCGCGAAATGCAGAGGTGTTACGCTGCCTACGCCCCTTGCATTGATGTCTGCACCACACTCTAGCAGCAATTCGATAACTGACGGCCCTTTGTTGTTCCCTGCCGCGAAATGCAGGGATGTCAAGTTGTTTATGTCCCTTGCATTGACGCCCGCGCCGCGGTCCAGCAGCAACTCGATAACCGACGACTTTTCAGTATATGCCGCCGCCCAATGCAATAATGTCTGGCTGTTATGGTCCTCAGCCGTGACGGGGCCCCACCAGTGTAGTACCTGTAGCACCTCCTCCAAATCGACGTTGCGCCAGAAATTCTGGTTATACAGACTCAGAATCATGGAGTTAGTTGGAAGCGAGCTAAACACATCGGCGTTGCGCCAAGAATCCTGATGATACAGATCCCCACTGACGGAAGTCCTTATTGACGGAGGCTGAGTCTCCTTTGTCGTTGGTGAGGCAGGGCCATGTGTCAAAACCACAGACTCAATTCGCCCAACTCTGCCGAATGGCAACAGTGAGCATAGCCAGTTCAAGATTTTGTTCATGGATTCTGACTCCCTTTCAGGCAAGTTAGAAATAGGCGGTGATCCTGGTGAATTGTTCAGTCACGTGGGAGTACTCAGCATTGGTTGGCTTATAGTGGAGTTCTAGTGGCTCTGTCCAACTCGTTATATCTTTTTAGCAGGTCTTCCAAATTGTCTTTGACTGTATCAAATGTCTCCCGCACGAAGGACTGGGTGACAATGATGTCTCCGCAGTATTCTTCAATGCCTATGTCCTTATCCATCCAATTTCGAATTTTCTTCCTCTTGCTTTCTTTGACCATTTCGAGATGACCATTCGCATGAGCAATCGCGTGACGAAGCTCAGCAAGTATCTTCAACCGTTCCCAGGACTGGTTGTTTTTGAATAATTCGAGCTTGAGAACATCTCGATAGTATTTTTTGGCATAGCCGAGGAAATCGCCCTTTTTATTATCGTCGAGAGGAACTTGCTGCCCGTTCTTCTCTTGGATGAGGCTCGCAATTTGTGTCACTGCCGACTCATACACGGCATATAAGGAAACGAGGAAAGGGTTATACAAGATGTATTGGGGCCGGGATTTAACGTAATCGTCGTGAATGTCATATGAGAATTGTGACCAAGGCCGCCGATCATTCTGGCTAAGAGTGGGTAGTTTTTCTAACATAGTATCGAGAATATCTTCTGCTGACTGGCGCCATTGCTCTGCTTGTTCTTCGATATGCTTCAAATGGTCTTTAAGTATATCCAAATCGACTGGTACTTCGACCAGCCAGAAATCAGTGTGGATTGATTTATCCATAGGTTTCACTATGTCTTGCTGTAAGGATAGGGTATATGGAGTTACATCTGCGCTTCTGCGCCTTATGGCACCCCAGTTCTCACAGCCAAGGCAATCAGAACAAGCGCCGCAAGCATAACTAAAGACCGACGGGTCAAGGGTACCCATCCCGGCAGTTGACCGAGACACTGCCTTTTATTTGCATTAGCTGCACTTTGCAGGTTTCCCGCAGACCTACCCCCCGGGCTGCGGCCTGTGGGCTAAAGCGGAGGCTCGGCCAGCCTCCGGCGGTACTCCTGGGGCATGTCCCTCATGCGCTGCCAGGGGCGGGCGTCGCGTCGCCCGGGTACGCTTCGGACTGCCTGGACCAGCAACTCCACACCGCCGACGAAGTCGTCAATGTGGATATACTCGGCGCCGACCCCTCCATCGGGAGTGGCGTTGTGGTAGTTGCCCAGGGGAAAGGCGACGCCGGTGGCGCGATAGCCATAGTACCTGAAGGCGCTGGCCTCGCAGGTGCCGCCGCTCATAAGCTGGCGCTGCGCCTTGAAGTCCGGCTGACTCTCCACCAGCTCCTCCCGCGCCTTCAGGAGCGTCCCCTCCGCCTCGGCGTCGAAGGTGAAGCTGGCATCCCCCACCCTTATCACCGGCCCTTCGCCGATGGCCGCGCCGGGCAGCGTCCGGCTGGCCTCCAGGGACACAACCAGGGTGTCCGGGGGTAGGATCCCTTCCTCAGCCAGAAGCCTGGCCCCTATCAGGCCCACCTCCTCCGCCCTGGTGAACACCCCGTACAGGTCTCCCGTATCTTGTGCAGAGGCCAGCACCTTCAGGGCCGCCAGGATACTGGCGCACCCGGCCAGGTCATCCAGGGCGCGCATGTGGACCAGCTCTCCGGAGAAATCGAAATCGGGCAGGTCAAAGACCACCGGCCTAGGGAACTCCAGCGCCGACGCCGGCCCTTCCGCCAGGCGGAGGGAGACCATCCGCTCATCTTCAGGGCCGTATGCGCCTGCCGTCTCTGCGCCGAGCCGCCCGCCGTCGGGCAACACTATCTCGACGGGGACCTTCTCGGAAAAGCACGTCTGAGGCACGCCGCCCAAGGCCCTCGCGATGACCATGTCCCCGCTGGCCTCCACCGCCTCAAAGCCCGGATGGTCCATATGGGCGACGAGAGCGATGGGAGGGCGCTCCTCCCCGCCATCCCGGCGTCCCGCCCGGCGCTCCGACTGACAATGGGCTATCAGGTTTCCGTGGCGGTCGGCCTCCGCTGAAACGCCCATGTCTTGCAGGGACCTTTGGATGCAGGCGGCCACCGCGCCTTCAAGAAAAGAGACGGCGGGGCAGCCCCCCAACTCTCGCAGAAGCTCCAGCGAAAGGTCCTTTATATCTTTCATGCCCTTTATACCTTCATCCGCAGGCATCTTGGCTACCTCTGTCCCTCGATGGCCCCCGATGGGCTATTGCCATGTCTTGCCCTAATCTTACTCCCTGGGGTGGGCTTTGTCACCGTGTGGGTCGCCACGGCAACGGTACAGGGTCTTTCAATTCTCGACGCCAGGTGAATATAGGCCCCCGCCGCGTGTCATTCCGAGCGCAGCGAGGAATCTAAAATGCTTGGATAGCAGCACGCCTGAGAAGGCAAGGACATTAGACCCCTCGCTCCGCTCGGAGCCTGCCCCTGGCTTGAACAGGGGGTGACAATTGAAAGGCCCTGGGCAACGGTCAGGACGATTGCAAAGTGGGCGTAAAAGGGATAGAAAGAGGAGAGAGGAAATGAAAAGGGGGTGATGAGAGACTATGGGAACGGCGGTGGAGTCTCTTTTCGGATGCTTGGCAGAGATACCAGACCCTAGAAAAGCCCGGGGAATCAGACATCCCTTTCAGGCGATTTTGCGCTTGAGCCTGTTGGGACTGGTGAGCGGTCAAACAACGATGGCCCATATAGCTTTGTTCGGAGAAAAACACTGGCCCAGATTGAAGGAACCCTTGGGCTTTGTTCAGGACCGGCCTCCCCACGCTACCACGATTTCCCGCACCTTGGCCGGGGTCTCTTTTGGGCAACTACAAGGAGCCTTGATTGGCTGGATGGAGAGGGTAGCGCCAGACCAACCGATGAATGCCGCAGTGGATGGGAAGTGGGCTAGACAGTCCGAAGATGCCGCCGGGAATCCTCTGGGGATGGTAAACGTCCTGGCCCATGACTTGAAGCTGTGCCTGGCCCAGTGGCCGATGACGGAGAAGCGGTACGAACCGGCAGTGTTGCGGACCCAACTGGCCCAGTTGTTTGAGCATTATCCCAGCTTGCAACTGCTCACTATGGACGCCCTGTATGCAGAGCGGGACCTTTGCCAGGCCATCGTGAGCTATGGACGGGACTACCTGGTGCGGGTCAAAGGGAACCGGCCTACGGTCCTGGCCGCCCTGGCGGACGGGTTTTCAGAGGACCAACTGGGGGAACCGCAAGCGCAGACTGTGGACAAAGGGGGGGCAAAATCGAGACCCGGAGGCTTTGGGCCAGCACTGTACTAGCCGACTACATCCGGGAGGAACTGGGGTTTCCTGGGGCACAGCAGGGGGCAATGGTGGAAAAAGTGAGCGTAGAGATAGCCACTGGTGAAGTATCCAAGGAGCGGTGGTATCTGCTGACCAGTCTACCTTCCAGAGGATGCACCCCAGACGGACTGCTCCGGCTGTTCCGAAACCACTGGAGCGTTGAGAATAGCCTGCACCATGTGAAAGACCGTAGCTGGGATGAAGATCGGCACACGCTGCGCCGTCCGGGCTGGGAGAGGTCTTTGCCACTCTGGTGAATGCCAGTTTGAACGCCCTGCGCCTGGAAGGGTGGTTTCCAGCCAAGATGTCCATGCCCTTACGCGCCAAGAGTTGCGCTTTTAGCCCGGATCAGACTATCGCTCGATTGTCCGGCCAGCTATTTTGACTTTGCAATCGTCCTGGGAAATCCCTATGGGCGACCCGGGGTCATTCAATTCTCACGCCAGGTAAATATAGGCCCCCGCCGCGTGTCATTCCGAGCGCAGCGAGGAATCTAAAATGCTTGGATAGCAGCACGCCTAAGAAGGCAAGGACATTAGACCCCTCGCTCCGCTCGGGGTGACAATTGAAAGGCCCTGGGCAACGGTACAGCCAACTCCCTGTTCCATTATGAATCATGGTACAATTCCGACACCCCATATCCCGGCAGGTATAACAAGATGCTAACCAGCATATCAGCGCGCAATTTCAAGCAATTCGAAGACATCACCGTTAACTTGGACGATGTGGTGGTGTTCGTAGGCCCCAACGACTCAGGGAAAACCACGGCTTTGCAGACCCTGTCGTTGTGGGAACTGGGATTGCGCCGATGGCGTGAACGCTGGGGCATGGTTCCTACCAGTGATATTCAGCGCCCTGGTGTATCCATCAACCGGCTGGACCTGTTCTCAGTGCCGGTGAATCATGCCAACCAACTGTGGCGGGGTCTGCGGACCCGCGAAGCTAACCGTCAAAATGGTGGTACCAGCAATGTCCGCATTGAAATAGAAGTCCACGGGCGGTCCAGAACCGGCACTGTATGGGCCTGTGGGTTCGAGTTTGACTACGCCAACGCGGAGTCGTTCTATTGCCGGCCGTTGCGGACCAGCCTTGACGGTCAGTCCAGAAAGCCGGTACCAGCAGAAGCGTTTGAAGAGCGAGTTGCCTTCTTGCCCCCGATGTCGGGTTTGTCATCGTCGGAAGCGATGCTCCAGCCTGGAACCGTGAACGTTCTGTTGGGACAGGGGAGGACCGCTGAAGTCCTGCGCAACCTCTGTTTCCAAGTATTTATTGACCAACGTGAGGGTTGGAACGACATGTTGGAGCGGATGCGCCAGTTGTTCGGTGCTACAATCCTTGATCCTCAATACAACCCGGAGCGCGGCGAGATCACGTTGCGTTACAAGGACGCCCGTATGCCTAACTTGGAGCTGGACTTGTCCTCGTCGGGCCGTGGGTTTCAACAGACGTTGCTCTTGACGGCCTACATGCTGCTGCACCCCAACTCCGTAGTCATGCTCGACGAACCGGATGCCCATCTGGAAATCCTGCGACAGCGGCAAATCTACCAGGCAATTACCGAAACCGCGGCACAACAGAGCAGCCAATTATTGATTGCTACCCATTCCGAAATTGTGTTAAATGAAGCAGGCGACCGGCACGCAGTGACCGCTTTCGTCGGCGCTCCCCACCGGATGGATGGCCGGACCAGTCAGGTCTTCAAGGCGTTGGCCGAAATCGGCTTCGAGAACTATCTGCAGGCCGCACAGCAGGGATGGGTATTGTATCTGGAAGGTTCCACCGATTTGGCAGTGTTGCGCGCTTTCGCCGGCCAGTTGGGACACCGGGCAGAAACCGTTTTGGAGCGTGCTTTTGTCCATTACGTAGGTAACCAGCCCATGCAGGCCCGCAGACACTTTTACGGGTTGAGAGAGGCTTGTCCGGACCTCCGTGGGTTTGCTTTGTTCGATCGTCTGAACTTGCCGGACGGAAGCAGTGAAGTTTTGGGAGAGTACAGTTGGCAGAAGCGGGAGATTGAAAACTACTTGTGCAGCCGGGACTTGTTGTTGCGTTGGGTGGAAACGCAGTTCCCGCTGTTTGTTCAAAGTATGAAGGACGCAATATCCGAAGTTGAGAACGCTCGTCGGATACTGGGCCAGACCTCGCCCTGGGATCGAGATACAAAAGTCTCTGAGGATTTTCTGGTCCCATTGTTCCGATCCTTTTATGAGAAGACAGGAATGTCGGGTCAAGTTTCAAAATCTGACTATCACTTTCTCGTTAGTCATATGGAATCCGTAGACATTGATCCAGAAGTAATAACAGTGCTTGACTCAATCGTTGATGTAGCATCCCAAGCGCACCCGGCATCGAACGGGGTCAGTGCTCCCCGTCAAATTGATTGACCCAAGGACTCTATCATACAATTTGGAGTGATTTTCCCCCAGACGGAGATTGAGGCCGCCCTGGCGCGTAGCGAGGACACTGCACACCCCCTTCCGGTAAACCCTTGGTTGGGCCATCCGAACACCTCCTAACGCCCTCTTCTCTCCTTCCCTCTATCCCACACCTGCACATACCGGGAATATCTAATCGGCGACTACTGTGGCGAATACGGCCGCTAGAGTGGTTCGAGGACGGGTCAGGGGACGTCTCCCAGGCCCGGGGCCGCGATTAGGGCAAAAGGGGAATAAATGCCCTTACGGATAGGACGGGGAGTGATATTATACTATTGGGGAGGTCTTTCGCCCTTGATGGGACGGCATACCTGTTGGAAGAGGTGTCCGGGCCCTCGATAGGGGCGAAAAGGAGAGACGAGACCAATGGTGAGGCTGGATAAAGAGGCCACGGACAGGCTGGAGCAGCTGAGAAAGGACATCGCGTACCATAACTATCGCTACTATGTCCTCGATGCCCCGGTGGTCAGCGACGCCGAGTATGACCATCTCATGCGGGTTTTGAGGGAGTTGGAGGAGGAGTACCCGGAGCTGATAACCCCCGATTCTCCCACTCAGAGGGTAGGAGCCGCGCCGGCCGAGGGGTTCGCCCAGGTGCGGCACGCGGTCCCCATGCTGAGCCTGGCGAACGCTTTCAGCTTCGAGGAGCTTCAGGCATGGCACCACCGGGTTGAAAACCTCCTGGAGGGCGCCGGCTTCGAGATGGTGTGCGAGCTGAAGATAGACGGCCTCGCGGTATCCCTGACCTATGAGAATGGCCGTCTGGTGAGAGGCGCCACCAGGGGTGACGGGTACCGGGGCGAGGACGTGACTTCGAACCTGCGCACCGTGAAGAGCATCCCCCTCGCGCTGCTGGCCGACGCGCCCCGGGTGCTGGAGGTGCGCGGCGAGGTATACATGCCCAAGGAGACCTTCAGGGAGCTTAACGAGGAGCGGATAGCCAGGGACGAAGCCCCTTTTGCGAACCCCCGCAACACCGGCGCAGGCTCCATCCGCCAGCTGGACCCTCAAATCACCGCCTCCCGCAACATGGAGATATACGTGTACAGCCTGGGCCACGTTGAAGATGAAGGCGGAGGCCCTGCGCCCAACGGCCCCATGCCCGATAATCACTGGGACACCCTTCAGCAGCTTCAGAGGATGGGCTTCAGGATAAACCCCAAGAACACCCTCTGCCGCAGCCTCGACGAGGTAGAGGGCCTCTACCGTTCCTGGCTGGAGGAGAGGCACGAGTTGCCCTACGAGGCCGACGGGCTGGTGGTGAAGGTCAACCCCTTCCAGTACCAGGACATTCTCGGTCACGTGGGCCGCGAGCCTCGATGGGCCATCGCCTATAAGTTCCCCGCCGAGCAGGCCATAACCCGTCTGCTGGACATCGGTGTCAACGTGGGCCGCACCGGCAGCCTGAACCCCTTCGCGGTACTCGACCCCGTCAATGTCGGCGGCGCCATGGTAAAGATGGCTACCCTCCACAACGAGGAGGACATCCATCGCAAGGACCTCCGCATCGGGGACTGGGTCGTGGTCGAGAGGGCCGGTGAGGTGATACCCCAGGTGGTATCGCCCGTGGCGGTCCGGCGTACCGGCGAGGAGAGGGAATTTCAGATGCCCGAACGCTGCCCCGTGTGCGGCTCGCCGGTGGTGAAGCCGGACGCGGAGGCCATGCACCGCTGCCCCAATACCACCTGCCCCGCCCAGTTCTTCGAGCTACTGAAGCATTTCGTGAGCAAGGGGGCTATGGATATTGACGGCCTGGGAGAGCAGTGGTGCCGGGTCCTCATAGACGTGGGGCTGGTAAAGGACGTGGCCGACCTCTATTACTTGGAGAAAGAGCGCCTCCTGGAGTTGGAGCGCATGGGGGACAAGCTGGCTGCCAAAATCATGTGTAATATCGAGAGCAGCAAGGGACGACCCCTCTCGAGGGTCATCTTCGCCCTGGGAGTCCTCCACGTAGGCTCCGAGATGGCAGACCTGCTGGCGCAGCACTACCCCGGCGTAGACCGGCTGTCCAGGGCTACCGAGGAGGAGCTTACCTCCGTCCCGGGCATCGGCCCCAAAATCGCATCAAGCGTCGTCTCCTACTTCGCGGTGGACCACAACCTCCAAGTAATCGAGAAACTCCGTCAGGCCGGGGTTAAGCTCGCGGAGCAGCCGGCCCCGGGAGAAGACGGCCTTGCCGGAGAGAGGGGGCTACCCCTGGCCGGCCTCAAGTTTGTGCTCACCGGCACGATGGCCTCTATGAGCCGCTCCCGCGCCGAGGGCCGGGTCAAGGAGTTGGGCGGCTCCACGTCCTCCGGCCTGACCAAAAAGACCGACTACCTGGTGGTGGGTGACGAGCCGGGCTCCAAGCTGGAGAACGCAAGGCAACTGGGGACCAACCTCCTGGGCGAGGAAGAGTTCCTTGCGCTGGTGGGGCTTTCATCAGGAGCAGGAGCGCCTGCCATGACCCCTGCCATGATAGAAGAGAAGGGCGACTAGATGAGGGTCATAGTCGGCCTTGGAAATCCGGGCAGAAGGTTCGATAACAGCCGCCACAACGTGGGCTTCCGGTGCGTGGACTGCATCGCCCGCAACTGGGGCATCAAGCTGTCGGACCGGCGCAGGCAGGCCGCGCTGGGCCAGGGGCGAATTGCAGACCTACCCGTCGTCCTGGCCAAGCCTCGCACGTTCATGAACAACAGCGGTGAAGGAGTGGCCTACCTGCTCACTCGATTTGCCGCTACCCCGGACCAGCTGGTGGTAATCTACGACGACATGGACCTCCCACTGGGCAGAATTCGCATTCGACCTGGGGGTAGCTCCGCCGGACACAACGGCATCAAGTCCATCATAGCCGCGCTGTCCACCCAGGAGTTCTCCCGAGTGCGCGTGGGCATCGGAGGGTCCCCGTCGGAGTGTGGGGGGGAGGTGGAGCACGTTCTGGGACCCTTCTCCGCGGAGGAACGGCCCGTGATACAACGGACGGTGGCTACGGCGGCGGAAGCGGTGGCCTGTCTGCTCCAGGAGGGCATCCAGGCAGCCATGAACAGGTTCAACTGAGCTTCGCGGGCCGGAACTTATCCTGGGAGCAGGTTGCCACTGCGATGACACATCATATTGTAGACCGTTATCACGTCTATACTACATGGAATGTTTTGATACTCCAATTGTCATTTATCAGGGGAAGTGATACTGTTGCCTTGAAAAGTTTCAAATTCTCCAATGAGTGCGTTGCTTCGTGCGATTGATGCTCCAATATCGGCAGACTCCTAGCGACCTCGAATTGCTCCATGCGTCTACCAATGCTATCCTGGGAGCAGCAGGAAGGAAGGATTGAGGACGCACCATATACGTCATCGGTACTGCAAGCCATATCTACCACGGCAAGTCTATGTTCGTTACGGCCCTGACCGGCGCTGATTTCGACCATCTTCCCCAAGAGGAGGACCGGGAGATGACCATCGCCTGGGCCTTTGCCTGGCTCACCCTCCCGATGGCCTGCACGCGAGCGCCATAGACAAGTCTGGGTATGAGAAACAATCCAAAGGCAATAGCCTGAATCCCCCTGAGACATTAAGGAAACCGAGCGCCAAAGCAAGTCGTAAGGATGTTTGAGGACACTCTTGGAAGCGTTGACTTATCCATGAAAAAATGCCGGCGCCTGGCAAAGAGGACGTTCACGACAGGAGGGGGGAGATGGCTCCTGGGGCTTCTGCTGGTGACTATCGTCGCCCTCGCGGCCGGTTGTGACAGGCCCCCGACCTCCACCGTGGAGTCCACTCCCGTATCTGTGGAGGCCACCCCTACTGTACCTGCCACCAGTACGCCACCGCATTCGCCCACTCCCACTTCCACACCAACTGCCACCTCTCTACCGGGCAGTCCCACGTCCCCGCCCACTCCTACTCCGGCCAAGACGATAGATATTTCCCCAACCCCGGCGCTGCCCGGTCCTGTCGCCGGCACGGTCCCGGCCCCTGCTGCGACCCCAAGCGCCACCACTCCCCCCACGCCCACTCCCGTACCGGACGGTATGTTTCCTGACGCTCCGGACCGGGACTTGTATGAGCTGGCCCGGTCGCTGCTCCTCAAGAGTGACGACCATATCCCCAGGACAGTCAACCCCAGCCCGGTCAGCTATGCCGAAGGAAGGCAGGACTCCTTCTGGGTGACGGACCTGGATGACATACGGGCCTATGTTGTCCAGGCAACCTTACGGCTTGTAACGCCCCATGCCTACTGGTACGTAGAAGAGGGGACAAACGTGCGCCAGAGGGACCTGGAAAGGGCCTCCGGGGTTTTTGAGGAGGAGATATACCCCGCGCTCACCGCCATCTTCGGTACTGAGTGGACCCCCGGCGTGGACAACGACCCTCATCTGACCATACTTCACGCCCGTCTGAGGGGAGCGGCCGGCTATTTCAGCTCCGTGGACGAGTACCCCCAGGCCGTTCACCCGCACAGCAACCAGAGAGAGATGGTCTATATCAATAGCAGGTTCCTCCGGGTGGGGTCTCGAGGGTACCTGGCAGTGCTTGCCCACGAGTTGCTGCACCTCATCCACTGGAACGGCGACCGCACCGAGGAGACCTGGGTCAACGAGGGCCTCGCGGAGGTGGCCAGCTCTGTGGCGGGCTACAGGCCCATCAGCCAGGATATTTTCCTTGGCGCTCCCACCTCCTCGGCGGTCAACTGGCCGCTTGACGGGTCCAGTACAGTACACTATGGCGCTGCGTCCCTGTTTTTCGACTATCTGGCTAGCCACTACGGCACCAGGGATGACCTGTTGCTGCTGGTAGAGGAACCCGCCGACGGCATCCAGGGCGTAAACTCCTACCTCGCTGGGCTGGGCTACAGCGAAACCTTCCGAGACGTCTTCAAGGACTGGACGGTCGCCAACTTCCTCGACGAGCCGGGCGACGGGGCATACAGCTATCCCGGCAGAGACATACGGATAGCTGCTACAGCCCGGATAGGCGAGTTCGGCGAAATGAAGTCGTCCATCCCCCAGTACTCGGCGGAGTATACTTCCATAGATATAATCAGAGGGGATGTGAAGATTAGATTTCAGGGGCAACCGGAAAACTCCCTGCTGCCCACCTCAGTGGAGGAAGGAGGCTGCTGGTGGAGCAACCGGGGAGACTCGATAAGCTCTACCCTCACCCGCGCCCTGGACCTCTCCGGCGTGGACAAAGCCACCCTCAAGTTTCGCACCTGGTTCGACGTGGAGGAGGACTGGGACTACGGCTATCTACAGGTTTCCACGGATGGCGGCTCCACCTGGGACATCATACAGGCTCCTGGAACGTCTCCCCGAAACCCCACCGGCAATAGCTTCGGCTACGGCTACACCGGCAGGAGTGACGGATGGCTCCAGAAGGAGGTGGACCTGACGCCCTACGCAGGACGGCAGGTGCTTTTCCGCTTCCACTATGTCACCGACGAAGCCATTAACGGGATAGGTCTCTGCTTCGATGACATTTCCGTGCCGGAGGTGGATTTCGTGGACGCCGGTCAGGGCGACCAAGGCTGGCGTGCCGAGGGGTTCCTGAGAATAGACAACCGGGTCCCCCAGGACTACATCGTCCAGGTGATAGAGGTGGGAGAGCAGGTCCGGGTGAGGGAGATAGAGCTAGATGAAAGCAAACGCGGTGAGGTGGTGGTCAGGGGTCTGGAGAATATGGACGAGGTCGTGGTGGTGACGGCGGCCCTGGCCTCCAAGACCCTCCAGGAAGCCGGCTACACCATCACAGTAGAGCCGGCCTCCTGATTCCCAGGAGAGACGCTGCGGGCGTTGTCGGCATTTGTGTCGGCAAAATACCTTGTCGGAGGCTGCCTTTCACTTGAAATACAGACCTATCATTGCGCCTATTATCGTCAGCCAGGATGCCCCTATCAAGACGTAGACGTTATTGAAACGGCTGTTCACCTCTGTGCGTAGGCTGTTCATCTCTGCACGTAGGCTATTCAAGTCCAAACGCAGGCTCTCGATGGACCGGCTCAACTCGTCGAGCCTCCTGTCCACCTGCTCGTATGCGCCTTCTAGTCTGCTAATTCTCCCTTCGAGTGCTATGTCATTAACCTATCCATGAATGTAGGTAAAGTGGGTGGAGGTTTTCGATTCCCGTACCTCGTCCTACTGCTCCCAGTGCCCGCTATCAGGACGACATATCTGCTACAGGCCCAGGTGCTCCGCCAGCATCTCCCGGATTTCCCGGACAGATTCCTGCTGCCAGACGGGAAACCGTTCCTGGTTCCGGGGGCGTGCAGCCGCCCTGATTTGTTGGTCGGTAGCGTCCTCGGGCAGACCCTTCTGCACCTCGGCGGCTATCTCATCCATCTCTCGCTCAGCCAGGGCTGGCCGCTCGATCCAGTGGCAAATATACTGGTGGTCTCTGGTATAGAAGACGGCCGTGGGGATGGACGCCCACTTGCCCTCCTTCAAGAACTCGTTCATGATGTCCATGTGAGAGTCCCGGGGGAAGACCCGCACCTCCATGTCGGCGGCCTCGGCGATTCTCGCCATCACGGGCATACCCCGATACACGTCCGGGCACCAGTCCTCGCCGATGACCATCATCTTGGCAGGCCCCTGGGGGTGCTGGACGGCCTTGCGGAAGAACTCGGTGTCTTCAGGATTGATCTGGAAGTTATCGTAGAGCTGCTGGAACCAGTTCTTGTTCACCTTGATTTGTGCGAGATAGTCCTGGTAGGTAAATCCACTGGCGAATCTCTCCGGTGTCACCACACTGGTCTCACGCACCATCTCTCCTCCTTTTTCGCTCGACACGGCCATCTCGCCGGAGCCAGATTCTAGTGGCGGTTGAGAAGCGGCGCCGCCGCTTCAGGCGAGGGCTCAACCCACCTCTCCCTCAAACCCTATCTCTATCCGACCGTCGGGATAGACTATGGTGGGCGCAACGTCGGAAAATTGGAGGAGCTCATCCAGCCACTCCTGGCTTTCATCTACCTGACGCTCCTCAAAGGCGATACCCTTGCGAGTCCACGACTCCCTGAGCTTGTCGCAGGTCGGTCAGGTGACGAGGGTATAAACGAGGGGGATGTCCATAGCTTCCTCCACTGGCGTACTGGCCCTTCCAGGCCCGCCCACGGCTTTGTACCAGGCCATGTTAGCATGGCACATCTGACCTGGCAAGACCTGAATCGAGACCGGGCAAGCCTTTGGGGACCTGGGACACAGGTATTTTGGGGAACGGGACCGGGAGGCCATCACCCGCCGGGCTGTCCGTCGCCTGGAGTGCTTGGGCCACCAGATTATCCTCCAAGCTGCCTGAGACCTGGATTTTCATAATAACGACGCATTCCCACTGCCATACCATCTGAAAGGGACGCTGCTGTAGCCTGACGCGCCCTCCACATTAAAATACGACGTGTAGGCCCGACAGCATCAGCGCATCACCCGACGGAAGAAGGCGAGGGCGTTGCCGCCGACGATTTTCCCAACGTCGGCGTCGGAGTACCCCCGGAGGATGAGGCCCCGGATGATGTTCTGGCCGTCGGCGGGGGACTCCAGGCCGTTCAGGTACGGCGCGGGAAGCTGCGAAGGCCCATCGCGGCCCAGCATCTTCCGGTGGAAAGCAACGTGGTCCCCGATGAGCGTATCCGTACCTATGGCTACGTGGTCCACGCCGACCAGCTTGACCATGTAGTCGTAGTGGTCAAGCACGCACTCGATGTCCTGCTCCGGGTCGTCGCTCAGCGAGTTGGGAACGGCGGTGATGGCGATGAGGCCGCCTTTCCTGGCGCAGGCGAGAAGCTCTTCGTCTTTCCGGGACCTCCTCGTTGGCCTGATGGCATAGGCCGCGTTGTGGCTGAAGACCACCGGCGCCTGGGAGAACTCAATCGCATCCATCGCCGTCTGAAAAGAGGCATGGGAGAGGTCAATCGCCATACCCAGATTGTTCATCCTGCGCACCACCTCTATCCCGAAATCGCTAAGCCCTCCGTCGTTCCGCTCGTATAGGCCATCGCCGATGTAGTTCTTGCGATTGTAGGTGATGCCGGCCAGCCGGACGCCCATGCTGTAAAGCACGTCCACGCCCTGTAGCTCTTTGCCAATAGCCAGGTGCTCCACGGTGGGGAAGAAGCCCGACTTGCCCTGCTGCTTTGCGGACTCAATCTCGTCGGCGCTGGTGACCTTGACCACCTTATCCTGCAGGCTCAAGTCCGCCAGCATCATCCCGACGTCGGCCACCAGGTCCTCGAAGGCCATGAAGGAAATATCTTGATTGTTCACCATGCCCCTGAAGACATTGGCCGTCGCCACCGCGGCCCAGCCGCCGTGCCGCACCGCCTCGTACCCCCACCTGTAGTCATTGCTCCGCAGGTACTCGACGAACTGGTTGACGTCTTCGGGAAAGACGAAGGGATGCTGGTGTACGTCCACCATCACGGCCTCATCCACAAGGCACTGGTGCCTTTTCTCCTGCTCGCCATCCAGAGGCACAGTCACAGACTGGACACGGCCAACTTCCTTTGCCAGCGGGATTCCGCACAGTGCCATCAGGCCCTCCTTCAGCTCCGGATGGACACATTCTAGGTCAGGAACGGGGCAGACACAAGCCCAGCCGCCGCGGTCCACCTGCCTGTTGCAGACAAGGACGATAACTCGCAAACACCATCAGGTTGGGGCTTGACCGGGAGTCGTTTTCTCCCATATGATTATCCAACAGCAATCGGAAGGGTTGTCTTTCAGGCCATATTTTGCAGTTGTCATAATCTCCGGCCCCCGTTGACCTGTGGACGTGATGCAGGCTACAGACCTCCTCCTTGACGCCGAAGGCATCGAAAGCTCAGCGTTAATGACCCCCGCCTTCGTTTATGACGAGGCGACCATGGTCGAACGCTGCGAGTACGTGCGTGCCGTAGCCAGCGAGGCCGGAGCCAGGGTGCTCTTCTCTCTGAAGCCCCTCACGTTTGCCGATGCGCTGGCGCTGATAGCCCCCCACGTTGACGGGTTCTCCGCCAGCTCTCTCTTCGAGGCGACACTGGCGCGAGATGTAATAGGCACGCAAGGAACGGTCCACCTGACAACCCCCGGCCTGAGACCTGACGAGATAGGTACGCTTGCGGGGCTCTGCGACTATATCTCCTTTAACTCGCTTTCCCAGTGGGGCCGACACAAGCGACAGGTGGCCGGCAAGGTCCGGTGCGGCCTGAGAGTCAACCCTCAGCAGTCCTTTGTGGAGGACCCGCGCTACAACCCTTGCCGCGAGCACTCGAAGCTGGGAGTGCCCCTTGAGGACCTGGCAACCGCATACCGCCAGGCCTCATTGGACATAGCCGGGGACATAGCCGGGGACATGGCCGGTCTGGACGGCCTCCATATTCACTCCAACTGCGACTCGACGGACTTCGAGCAGCTTCACATGAGCGTCCGGCGCCTCGAGGAGCGGTTGGGAGGGGTCCTAGGGCGCTTGGAGTGGGTCAACCTGGGCGGGGGGTATCTGTTCGATGCAGAGGTCGGCAGCATCGAAAGGTTCCATGAAGCCGTGGGAATGCTGCGCGCCGGATACGGCCTGGACGTGTTCATCGAGCCTGGCGCGGCGATAGTGAGGGAAGCCGGCTATCTGGTGTCCACGGTGCTGGATATTTTCCCCAGCGAGGGCAAGTCCGTCGCGGTCCTTGACACCTCCGTGAACCACATGCCGGAAGTGTTCGAGTACCAGTTCCGTCCCGATGTCCTGGGAGTTGCCGGAGACGGCCCCTTCAGCTACATACTGGCCGGCTCTACGTGCCTCGCCGGGGACATATTCGGTGAATACTCCTTCGCAGCGCCCCTGGAGGTAGGCTCCCGCGTGACATTTACCGACGCCGGGGCCTATACGCTGGTAAAGGCCCATACCTTTAACGGCCTTAACCTCCCGTCCGTCTACGCCCTGACCGCTCAGGGCGACCTCGTGTTGAAGAAGGACTTCACCTATGAAGAGTTCGCATTCCGGTGGAGGGGCCGGCCTCGTGTATCTGTCTGAGACGGAAATAGAGCTGCCAGCCCCCTCCGGGGGCGAGGACGTATTCGGGTATCTGGCCCGGGAGACCGGCGCGCGATTGCCGTCCGACGCAACCCCCATCCGGTTTGTAGTTACCGAATCGGACCGCGACAGGTATAGGTGCGAGATTGGGACATACCACAGCGACAAGAGTACGGCCCATTCCCCGCGCAGCTCGATTCTGAAGTACGTCAAAAGGCGGACGGAGAACGCGCAGACCTTCAACGTCGTTCTCCTGGTCCCTACGGGAATAGGCGCTTCCATCGGCGGGCACGCAGGGGATGCGACCCCCGTCGCCCAACTCCTGGCATCCGTATGCGATACCCTCATCACCCACCCCAACGTAGTCAACGCGTCGGATATAAATGAAATCCCCGCAAATGCCCTGTACGTGGAGGGCAGCGCTATCTGCCGGTTCCTGATGGGCGCTGCGGGCTTGCAGCCCGTCCGGGCGAACCGCGTGCTGGTGGTGATAGACTCCCACAGGGACCAGCTGTTCGTTGACTCCGCGGTCAACGCCGTTAACGCCGCCCGGTCCTCTTACGGGCTGATATGCCCGCTCATCGTGCAGCTGGACTCTCTCTTCGAGATGAGGTCCAGCTATGCGTCGTCAGGAAAAGCGACGGGTCACATCGAGGGTGTAGACAGCCTGTTCGAGGTCTTGGACGAACACCGCCGCGACTATGACGCCGTTGCCATCTCATCCGTGATTTCGGTGCCGCCCAACTACCACAGGGACTACTTTGAAAGCGGCGGCAAGATGGTCAACCCTTGGGGCGGCGTCGAGGCGATGCTCACTCACACCGTCTCGACTTTATACGACGTGCCATCAGCCCACTCGCCCATGCTGGAGTCCCAGGACATCGCGAACATGGACACGGGGGTCGTTGACCCCAGGATGGCCGCAGAGGCCGTCTCGCTGACCTTCTTGCAGTCCATCCTCAAGGGCCTCCAGAGAAGCCCCAGGATAGTGACCGACGGCGAGGCTATGCGGGACCGGGGCGTCCTCACCGTTAGCGACGTATCCTGCCTGGTCATACCCGACGGATGCCTGGGCCTGCCGACCCTGGCCGCCCTGGAACAGGGGATACCCGTCGTCGCGGTCCGTGAGAACGAGACCCTGATGAGGAACGACCTCGCCGAGCTACCCTGGTCTCAGGGGCAACTGCACATCGTCGAGAACTACTGGGAGGCAGCCGGGATGGTGGCGGCGCTGAAAGCTGGGATTGACCCCGGGTCCGTCCGCCGGCCCATGACGCTGGCCCGCGTGAAAAGGGCTTCAACCCTCGACCCTATCACCGCCAGGGTCTTTTGATTTTCGACGTTAGGTGAATACAGGCCCCCGCCGCGTGTCATTCCGAACGCGGCGAAGCCCCCGCTGCATGTCATTCCGAAAGGAGCGAAGCGGAGTGAGAAATCTAAAAGGCCACCTAACAAAAATCCAAATCAAGCCGTGCCGTCCAGAACAACAACACGGTCAGCCAGGACTTGTAGACCCCTCGCTTCGCTCGGGGTGACAATTACTGATGCGTGAACAAAGAACTAAACTCTGGCGCTTTCCCAACGTCACTCCTGCGAAAGCAGGAGTCCAGTGCACGGATTGGTGGATTCCTGCTTCCGCAGGAATTGCGGATGGCCTTGCCGAGGCCACGTATGAGAGATGAAAATAGCTTGTTTTCATAACAATGACGGGCGAGACTGGTTTAGATGTTTACTCACGTATCAGTAAAAGACCCTGCGCGCCAGTAGAAAATAATTGACCGCCGCCGACATCTCAAACTACAATAGTAAACGCCTGACGTCGCCACCCGGCAGTGGAGCAGGAGGCAAGTGTAATGCTCAGGTCATTATTCGGAAAGCGCAAGAAAAAGCCGGCACCACCTTCTAGACCCCTCCAAACGGGCGGGAGTATGGTTGACAGCATAGAGAATGCCAAGGTTGGAGACGAAGTCGCCATAGTGGGGCTGACGGAGGGCTATGACGAGGCGTTCCGCGAGATTCAACGGAGGGATAAATTTACCATAGAGCGGGTGAACCGCTACCGCAGCGACGGCGGGGAATGGTACGAGCTTGTGGGCGTTAGTGAAGACAGAAACGTCCGGATTGAGTGGGCGGATCAGGGAGGCCTCTTTGTAACGGTCACCTCGGACACAAGGGCCATGAGCTTATCAAATGTGGGGCTTACCGAGAGCGAGCTTATCCGCATGGATGAGGAGCACTCGATAGATAACTCCATCATCTACGGGGGAAAGAAGCATTTTTACAGGAACAGCCACGAAGTATCCTTCATCCAGGATGGTCTGGATGAAGAGGATGGGTTCTATGCCTGGGACTTCGTCAGCGAGGACATGAGCCGGGTGCTGTCGGTGGTGAAGTGGGAGGGCGCGCCCTTTGAGGTCTTCATCAGTGAGGTAGTCCCTCCGGAAAATATCACCGTCTACAAAAGTTGAAGCCGGGATAAGGCAGGAAGAGACGCCGATGATTGACGCCTTTATTAGCACTCTGGAGACTTTTCCCAGGGGGTTGGTGTACGTCGCGCTGGGACTGGGCATCCTGGTGATTGCCAAGGTCGCCAGGGACATCCTGACGCCCTACCGCATTGACGAGCAGGTTGTCCAGAGGAACAACATCGCGGTGGCGCTGAGGCTCTCCGGGTATTTTATAGGGGTCATTCTGGTGTTCCTGGGCGCTCTTTACAGGCCCGTCGTGGCTATAACGTACGAGGGAGTGGGCTTCAACACCGGCTTCGGCAACGACGTGCTGGAGGTGTTCCTCTACTCTCTGGTCGGGATAGCGGCGCTGAACATCGTCAGGTTCGTGGTGAACTTTCTAGTGCTGCACCAGTTCAACATCGAGAAGGAGATAGTCGAAGAACAGAACGTGGGGACGGGCGCGGTGGAGTTCGGCATGACCGTGGCGACGGGGCTTCTGATTGGCGGGTCCGCCTCCGGCGAGGGGGGCGGGCCGGAAACCGCCCTGGCCTTCTTTGGCATGGGGCTGGTGGTCCTGATACTGTACTCCCTCTTCTACGAGTTCACCACTCCCTTTAATATCCACTCGGAGATTGAGAGCAACAACACGGCGGTGGGAATCGCTCTGGGGGGCAACCTCATCGCCATTGGCATGGTGACGTTCAAGGCGGTGTTCGGGGACTTCGTAGGCTGGGGAGAAAGCATAGCCGCGTTCCTTACCTTCGCCGTGATTGGGTTTGCGCTGCTCTACGTGCTGCGGCTGCTGATTGACCTGATTCTGCTTCCGACAACCAGGATTTCACAGGAGTTGGCGGTGGGGCGCAAGGTGAGCGTCGCCTTCGTCGAGAGCGCGGTGGTGATTAGCTCATCCCTCATCCTGTTCTTCGCGATTTAACGAGCGATTTGACGGGCGTGGCCCAGGCCCCCCGCTTCCGGATAGGCCCCGTGCCTCTCCCATCCGCTCCAGGATCTCCCTCTGGGACCGGAGTTCGCGCGCGGCTTCTTCCCGCTCTTCAACGTACGCGTACCCGCTCTCGATAATCCGGTCAATGAGCGCCTCATCCACCGAGTCGCGGTCCACCACCGGCTCCAGGATTCCCTCGAAGAAATCGGCGTTGTGGACCAGGCGCGGCCATGAGCCGGCGAACTCATCGAGGGTGCCGTCATACAGGCGGAGCAGAAAGACCACCCGGACCGGGTCCAGGCCCTCGGCGATGAAGATCTGCACCCGCAAGTCCTCTCCACGGCCCTTGTCAAACTCCACCGACTCGGCGTCCGCGTCATAGGCCGTGTCCTTGAAGACATCGAAGCGGTCTATGTAGGACTCCGTTTCGGCCATCATGCTCCCTATGGTACGTCTCCCAAGCTCAGTGATGGCAAAAGTCCCGGTCTCCTCTCCGGTCTCTTCCCCGGTCCCTTCCAATGGCGCGATGAGTCCCTTTGCCTGGAGCGTACCCGCGATAGCCAGCAGGTCCTGGTCATTCTCCCCGGCCGGCGCAGCCGGGAGCTTGAACTCGTGCTTGTCCAGGAAATATAGCAGCGTCAACGGCCTCAACCACTCCAGCAGATCAGCGCTGCTGTCCCAGTATCCCTGGGCCACGGCATAGTCCAAGGCGTGGTACTTCTGCTCTATTACCAGGTCCAGCACCGGATGGGCCGGACCGTCCCCTTCTCCGGTCCGGCGTGCGTCGAGATGGTCCACGACAAGGGCGGAGTCCGCGACCCGGGTGCGGCGATTTGCGAAACAGTCAAGGACGCACCGGCCCATCCTCCGGCTATCGAAGACGTGCAGCAGGGCCGCGTAAATCTCCGGCAGGTCGGGATTATCCCGCAGGTCGAAGGTCTCCTCCACACGGGACCGGCTTTCGGGGTCGCCGGAGAAGGTCGAATCGAGAAGCTCCCAGACGCGAAGCCCGGCCTGTTCGGGGGGTAGTATGACCCGCAACGCATCCTCGGGCCTCATGTCTCCCAGGGATACTCGAAGCTCAAACGGCCCTTCCGGATGCTGCTGTTCATCTGAAAGGGGTCTCATAGCACAGGCCCTAGCGCGCTCTGACGCGTCCTATGACGACCTGCGAACCGCCTCCGCCCCTGTAGGAGCCGCTGCTGGAGCGGACGGACCCGGAGCTGCTCCGACCGACCGCGCTGCTTTGCTTGAACGTGCCGCTTGTTCTCTGGGTCTGCTGGTAGGTCCGGCGTGAAGAGCTAAGATTTCGGCCAGCGTCGTTGTATCGAGAGCCGGCGAAGCTCTTCTGCCTGCTGAAGTACCTGCTGTTCTTCGACACCTGGGTACTGTACCTTGGGGACTGCCTATAAGAGGTCCGGTGCCTCCTCAGCGTATCGCCATACCCGACGGGCGTGTGGTAAAAATAGGGGCCTCTGAGGGAGCTGAGCAGGAGGTAAGTGAACAGAAAATCACCCGCCCCAAAGGAGCTGCGATAGTACCCGTTGGAGCCGTATCCCCGCATGTTATTCTCACCATGGTCTTTGACAATGTCGAACAGCTTGTCATCCTGGCTGGCGTCTATTTCGTTGTTATTGTTGAGGTCTTCCCAGGCCTCCAGGACGAGAATCTCGCCGTCCTGGCTGGCGCGAATCAACACCACGCCGTCGCCCTCGTAAATCTCGTTGACCCGCTCTTCAAACTCGGTCACGCTCTTCGAGTCTTTGAAGGCTTCCTGGACGTCCTCCAGGTTGATTCTTCCCGCCGCGCCATCGGTGGCCGCCCACTCGTCGTAGGAGGGGCCTCCGCCGCACGCAGCCAGCAGTGGCGCGGTGGCAATGATCCCGCCGCCGAATGCCGCCATACCGAGCCTGCGCAGTCTTATTGCCATTTCAGCTTCTCCTTACATACCGGGACATACTGGCCGGGGCATACCGGAGCTACCCTAGTGCCCGCTCTCCCTGTGGCCCTCATACCAGGACCATAGCCACGTCTTCCGATAGCTCGCCCTCCATTAGGCTGCCTTCCAGCGCTGGCTGGGCAATGACGTGGCTTCTGTTCTGACTTCTTGGGAAGGTCACCAGCCTGGACAGAAACTCGCCGGTCACTCGACGCCGGAAGGACTTCCATTCCCTGGAAGCGTGGATGACGTACTGGGTCACGGCAGCGCCGTGACTCTGTGCCCCTTGCTGGGTGCTCAGCATCAATTCCTGGAGCCTGGAGAAGTGGTCCTTCCATAGCTCGTCACCCGTCCGCAAAAGCACGAGTTTCGCCAGAGCCTCGGACTCCCCCTCCTCAAATCGAGCCTGCATCTGCTCCAGCTTGGCGATGAGCAGGTCGCCCAACTCTTCGGCAAGCCGGTCTATCTCGCACCCCCTCAGATGGGAGGGTTCTATCTTGTAGTCTTCCTGAAGCTCTTCGGCCAGCCTGCCGAACTGGAGGACATAGTTGTCGAAAACTCCTCCGGGAAAGTGATGGTCAACAATGTCCCTGGCCCTTTGCCTGGCGGCTCTCACGCAATGGTCATGGAAGGACGCGGACTCCATTGCATCTCGACGGGCGCGGTAGTAGGAAAGGGTCTGTGCATCGAGTACGTCGGTATAGTCGTGGACCAGGGCGCGGTGGGCCTCACCCTCCCGCTCGAAGGTCTTCTGGAGCCTTTCGACGTGCCGGTCCACCCCGTCCCAGCTGTAGTAGATTCGTCCCGACGGGTCCGACTTCCGCCCGTTGAAGAGATTCGGAGCGCCGGCTTCCCGCTGGGTAAAGAAATGGTCCTCCAACGATAGGAAGAATCTTGTCAAGCCGAACTCACCCTGACGGCCACTCCTTCCCTTGAACTGGAGGTCTATCCTTGCTGAGTGGTTCAGCTCAGTGCCAATCACGTACAGTCCCAGGCCAAAATCCAGGGGAGCGCCCTCCTCGTCCTCCTGGGCCTTTCCGGGGGCGACCACCAGTCTCTCAAGGCCGTCCTCCTTCCGCCTGGTGACGGAGAAGAGTCCGGGGCCTGATGATAGCTCCAGCCGGAGGGCGTTGGCCTCCTCTTCCGTGTAGCAATTGATGGCGATAGGGCCGCTTCCTTCGGAGAGGAACCGGCGGACCATGTCCCCGTACTGGCCGGCGATGCGAGCGTTCAGGTCCGGCTCCAGGCGTATGTCCGTACCTCTCCCCGCCATGTTGGTGGCCACGGTGACGGCGCCGAACACCCCTGCCTCCTCGACTATCCGGGCCTCGTCGTGGCAGTTCGCGGCGTTGAGGAGATTATGGGGCACCCCATGTTCGGTCAGCAGGCGGTCAATCTCTTCCGACCGTTCAATCGTCGGCGTCCCGACCAGTACCGGACGTCCTACGTGCCGCCAGAACTTGACCTCATCAACAATCGCGGAGAGCTTGTCCTGCCGGGTGCCGTAGATTCTACAGCCGAAGTCGGTCCGCATGGAGGGGCGGCTGGATGGCACTACCACGACATCCAGCCCGTACATATGCTTAAACTCATCTCTGGAGGCCAGGGCAGTGCCGGTCATACCGGCGGTCCTCCGGTACTGCGTCACGAAACCCTGGACGGAGATTTGCGCCAGCACCTCGCACTCGGGCTGCACCGTGACGCCCTCCTTCGCTTCCAGGGCCGCCTGAAGCCCCTGCTGGTAACGGCTGTCGGGGCGGGGCCTGCCGGTGGACTTATCAATGAGAACGATTGAGTCCTCTGCAACCAGATAGTCCACGTCCTTCTTGAGGAGGAGACGGGCGCGTAACATCTGGTATACCTGGTTCCCCAGGTTGTACTGGTGGGAAAGCTGCCGGGCCAGCTTCGCGCTTGCCTTTCTCCGCCTTGCCAGGGGCAGGTCCTCGCTGCCCTCGACGCGAGCCAACTCCTGCTCGAGGGACCGGGCATCGAAGAAGGGTCCCAGGCGTGTTTCCAGGAGTTCCTGCCCCCTGTCCGTCAAGGTGACGTACCGGTTTTGCGGGTCTATGGCGTAGAGTAGCTCCGTGGACAATATGGAGTCGGGATAGTCGGACTTGTCCTGGTCAACTATGGCCAGTACCCGCTTGTGGCACCGGGGTTCGCTGGAGAGACGTCTCCGCAATGCGACGTTGTCCGGCTGGGCCAGGAGCAGCTTGGCGAGGAGCGTACAGGCACCTTTGGGGTTTCCGTCGGTGTCACGCAGACGCTCCGACAGGCTGAGGGCCACCTTGTCCTGGAGGGCGATCAGGCCTTCAACGGCGTTTTTGACTTTGGCGAAGGCCCTCTTGTTACCCGTCGGGTCCCCGGAGATGATCAGGGGAGTGCGGGCCTCGTCAATCAGGGCGTGGTCTGCCTCATCCACGATGGCAACCTCGAGACCCCGCTGGACCCGCTCCTCCGGCGAGAGCTTGAGGTTATCCCTTAGAAAATCGAACCCGAACTCGCGCAGCGTGCCGTAGACGATTTGCTTTTTATAGGCCTCTCTCCGTTCCCCGTCACCCATGTAGCCGAGGACCGCGCCCACGCCGATACCCAGGGACTCATAGACCGGGGCCACCAAATCGGCGTCGCGACACGCGAGGTAATCGTTGGCGGTGACGACGTGGACCGCATCGCCCGATACGGCGTGCAGGACGGCGGTGAAGGCGGCGGCGATGGTCTTGCCTTCGCCGGAGTCCATCTGAATGACGCTTCCCCGGTGTATGAGGATGCCGGCCAAAATCTGCTCGTCGGTCACACGAAAGCCCAGCACGCCCGCGGCATCCTTCCTCGCCAGAGCGCGGTAAAAGTCCGCCGGCAGGGGTATGTCCCACGAGTACGCCACCCGGCTTTTTTCTGCCACGTAGACCATAGTCCTGACGATTGTCCGGTCGTCACTGTCCAGGTCCATCCCTGCCAGCAGGTGTGCGATGCTCCGGTCGAAGACCTCGCTTTCCAGGAAGCCCTCAACGGTGTAATGCTCCACAGGCGTCCTGTAGTCGCCGGACCGTAAAATCCGGCCCGCCAGGGTGCAGTACCTCTCTATGTAATCGTAGCTAAAGGCGTCGTTAAAGGATGAGCCGGATAAGTGACCTGATGAGTGAAATAAGTCAAAAATCCGCCACGCTCCCAACCGCCGGTTGATGGCCTCGGCAACAATAGCGCATACCGTAACAACGACTTCATCCGATATATCTGACCACGCGCCCTTCCGGGAGCTTTCCTTGAGGCTGTGCAGGGCGTCATGGAGGTCGCCGTCGGAATACGGGGCGAAGTCCCGGCCTCGAATCTTGTCCAACACGCCGGACTTCATCATCTTCCGAATAAATGTGTCATTCCGAACGGAGCGAAGCGGAGTGAGGAATCTCAGACGCGAGCTTATTCGAGAGCATGGATTTTTAGATTCCTCGCTGCGCTCGGAATGACAGGGGATGCATTTGGTTTTTAGACACCCTCTAAGGGAGCTAGGGATAGAGATCGCGGGACTCATGGCCCGTCCCCCGTCCTGTGGTGGCTTGTCCGGGGTGCTTCAGGCGCCGGTCGGAGACCTGGCGCTACGACAGAGGGCGGCGTCTCTCCGGAATTGACGCCGGCCGGGGAGTCGCCCAAGGAGTCTACGACTCGGCGGAATCGAGGGTTTTCGATGACGTCGGACAAACGATAGACGTGCTCGTATATCTCTCGAACAATGGAAGCTGCCTCACGCCTTGTGGGTGCGGTGCGTCTCCCGATGGGCTGTAGCACCAGCTTCATCGGCGTGGCCCTCAGCCCTTGGGCGGCAGGCTGCTCGTAGCTGCAGGGCAGCACGAAAGCCCCCCACCGGTCTAAATATCTACGGTAGAGAGGGCCGTCTTCGTGCAACTCGGAGATGAGGTAACCTATCCCCGGGCTTCTTTCAGGCGTATCGAGTCCCCCGCCACGGCCCGCCTCGCGGTTGAGCAGCGCTATCAGGTGGCCTTTCAATGTGGCGTAAAGGCCCCGTCCCCTCCAGGCCGTCCGTACTCCGGAGTAGTGGACCATTCCCATGTTCAGGTCCTTCAGGTATGCGCCCACTACGATTCCCTGCATACGCCCTCGATGGGTGAAGGCCACGAGTTTCGGGACCAGAGCACTGTCCGTTGAAGGCGAGACGGTCCCCCAAAAGGAGGCGATGTCTTCCACTCTATCCACGCCCATCTCCTCCTGCAAGAGCGAATAGCCCTCCAGGACGCGTTCCACGTCGGTCTCAAGGACTTCCTGGAACCCCGGCGTGGACGGGGCCAGGTTGGAAACGTTGGGAGTGTATGTGGTCAACGTCATCTCCTCCCGGGTCCACCACCTTTCTCAGCTTCTCTCCCGCTCCGAAGTGGGCCTTATCCACGAAGCTAAACTCCAGCCCCAGGAACCCGCCGGCTACGAGGAACTCCAGGTCCGGCTCCCTCTCGAGTAAAGAGTCCCTTATCCTGGACTCCTCCGGCTGTAGCTTATCGGGCAGGACAATTGTGAGCTTGTCCCCTTCCGCTTTGCTTAGCACAAGCTGCATAAGCCTTGAGTCTCCGGCGTCGTCGTAGGCGGCTGACAGGACCGAGCCGTAGCTTACCTTCAGGCCCAGGACCGAGACCGTATCCTCCGGTCTTCCTATTATTTCAACCCTGGGGTACTCCAGACCGCAGGGACATGCGCCGGGCTTCACCTCCACCACGTCTTTGAGGGAGTAACGCAGCAAAGGCAGACTGCGCTGCCGGAGCGTCGTCACCAGCACCTCCCCCCCGGCGATGCTTCCGACGCTTCCAGGGCTGGTGACGGGCACCTCGATGATGTTCCTGTCGGTGAACAGGTGAATCCCGTCGTGCATGGGGCATTCTATTCCAAGGGCCGAGGTCTCGGATGCGCCGTAGTAGCCGAATACCTCGACTCCAAGCACATGCTCCAGTAAGTCCCGCGTGGGTCTCGCGAGAGGCTCACCGGCGTATATGACGGCCCTTAGCTTTCGGTCCGTCGCTCCCCTGTAGCCGTGGGCCAGCGCCTCAAAGCACCTTTCGATTATGGAAGGGCTGCTCACGATGACGCTGGGGTCCAATCGCACCAGGCCCTCAAGGGAGCCTTTGAAATCCGGGGCCACGGAATAGGCGTAGGCCTCCTTCACGCCCAGCAGGTCGAAGGCCTTCGTAAATGAGACCATCAGGGTCAACGGCCCGACATCCAGGCACGCCACGCTATCCGAGCCGTCAACGCCACAGGTGCTGAAGAGTTCCGCCAGGAACTCCGTTTCCGACACGTCATCGTCGTAGGAGATGACCCTTCTCTTTCTCTGGCCCGTCGTGCCCGACGACGTTTCCAGGTCTATAATCCCTTCGCCAGTCCTTATGCTCTCTTCAACCAGGTCGTAGAAGGTCTGTCCCTCCAGTGGGGCCAAACGCTGGAGCACGGCCAGAGGGTCCTGGCCGGAGATGTCCCCTTGGGATATTCCCGAGCGGCGGAACAGGTCCCTGTAAACGCTGAAGGTCGAATGGGCGTATAGCAGGGCCTGGCGCAGCGCTTCCCTAGTCTCCCCTTTAACCTGTCCGATAGGCTCTATATGGCCCATTAGCTAATCAGCGACCTCAGAGATTCCCAAGTATAGCGGTTCATACTAATATACACCAGCGAGTCATTCCCCGCTAGAGTCAGGCTCCCAAAGTTGACGTGTATGGTCCCGTCTCGTATCACGCCTATCAGATTGATGCCCTCGTCCAGCAGGACTTTGGCGATGTCAAGATAAGGGCGCGCACTCTCTGCGCCATCCTCCACCCTTGTGCTGGCCAGTGTTCCATCAATGCGGTTGCTGGTTATCGCCTGGGTCAGGAGATTCACCCCCGGGTCCTGGGCCTCCTGGACGAGGAGATTGTTGGCCAGCCGCAAAGTGTAGACTAGGGAGACCCGTCCCGACTTCTGAAACAGCAATGTGTGCTTTTCGTTGAGGCACTCGGCAACGATCTTTATCTCAGGCTTTATATGTTCGATGATGGAGACGGCGGAGGCAACGATGCTATCACTGCTGGAGGAGTCGTCATAGCCGGTGCTCAGCACGATGGCCTGGTCGGCAAGACTCAGGTTGGCCCTCAGGTAGGTATCCTCCTCCAGGGGCGAGCCTCGCACGAAGGACACGTTGTTATAGGAAAAGGGAAGGGACTCGATCTGGTCCGTTGCGATGACTACCTCGTGATTCCGGTGGTGGGAGTCGTGGGTGAACTCCTCGATAATCTGGCGGACTCTCCCCTCATTGGGGAAATTGACTATCAGCAGGTGCCCCTTTGCTCCAACGCTTGTCATGCCGGCCTTCTCCTTGTATTGAATATCCAGTATCCAATCTACCAGCAGGCCTACGGCGGACGTGAAAGCCACGAGGCCCACCACCACAATGAAGATAATCGTTCCAACTCTCGCTCCGGTCGAGACCGCCGAGAAGTCTCCGTAACCGATTGTGGTGATGGAGACTATGCTGTACCAGAGGGCATCGAAAAAGCCCAGAGCGCGTTCCGACAGGCGCTCGAAGAAGAAGAAGGTCAGAGCGTTGCCAAGCACACTCACCACGACAACGGTGAGCAACAGGGTTGCCCCTATTCCTTTGTCGCGCCTGGCCCGGCGCAGTAATCTTCTGATGAATAAGTGCACCCTTACAGTGTATTCCCAGTACCGAATAACGTACAAGCTATCAGGAGTCGCACAGGTTTTTCAGTTTCAGAGTGTACTTTCCCAGGTCGTGCACCGTATCCAGCGTTTCAAGCCTCAGCAGCGGCTGTGTGCGGTTGTAGAGCGCGGTCACGACCAGCCTGTCACTGTCGGAACGCTCGAAGTAGTAGACGTCGTTATTGAGGTAGTACCTTCCAAAATCGCCAAAATCCGTTGACTGCCCCAGAAAGCCGAACTCGTCTATGACATACATATCCAGCTGCTCGAACCTTCGCAGCCTGTGGGACTGGCGGAAGGTGATGCAGCGCTGTATGCTGGACGGCAAGCCTGACTCATCCAGGACATCGGAGAGTACCACCAGGAGGTCCGGGCTTATCTGCCGGAGGCGCTCATAGGTCCTCCCACCTCCGTGGTCTATGAAGACGTGGGCCGGTATCCCCAGGTAAATCAGGATTGTGCTAATTTCGGCGGCGTAATATCTTCTTTCCGGGGACGCGACGACGGCGCAGGTCCGGTATGCCCGGTATGTGAGATTGGGCGCGCTCTTGAGAAGGGCGTCGGCGAAGAGGTCGTAGCGGATTTCCGCCTCGTCCGGCCCCTCGGCCACGGGGACTACTGAGCTTATCTGACCTCTGTAAGGCCCTGGAATCCACTGGACCCGGGCCGTATCCGTGATAACGTCGGCGAGGCGCTGCCTTCTGAACTCGGTGATGGGGATAATGGGCAGCCTGTGGAAGTCCTCAATGGTCTTTATGCTGGCGCGCGTGGGCAGAAGGCCCCTGTAAAACGCGGTGCCGGCGGCGGCGGAGACCGTCTCATCCAGCAACGGCACTATGTTTGCGGGGGTCTCGAACCTCATCGCTTCCGTCTTTTCTTTCGCCTTTGTGCAGCTTCATAATGACGAGGCCCGCCTGGTGGCCGGAGCCTTCGGACTCGTCGTACCTCTTCAGCAAGTGCTCCTTCGACAGCAGGACCCTCTCGCCGGCCTGGGGCGCGCGCTCCATGAGCCGGTGTCCCAGCGACGAGTCGAGGCTCCACTCCGGGCTTACCTCGTATTCAAGCCCGGCCCGCTCGCAGACCTGGACGTACTCCTGCTTCAGCCTGTTGAAGGCCCTGGCGCTCCTGAAGACGATGGGGGTGACAAAGAAGTCCGCCGTGAGATATAGCCCCAGCTCGTTGTCGAACACCTGGACCAGGTCTGTGTACTCTATCCAGCCCTCCATAGCGAAGAAGAGCTTCTCCGGTATATCCTGGGACACCCTGTGATAGTAGAAGTCCTCATTGTTGACGACCATCTTTACGGGGACCGGCCTCTTGTCCCGGTATCCAAGGATGCTCTCCGCCGCATCATCCTTGAGGGTCAGCAGCGGGATGTTCCCGTTGGTGGCGTCAACCAGGAGCGTTGTACCTTCTATATCGTAGAGGAGGGCGGTGTGCTGCCAGTAGCGCATATAGCGCTTGGAGTACCGGAAGTCAAAGGTCTCGAGCATCTCCCTGAGCCGGGCTTCCGGGATGGGATCGCGGGCGTCTGCGCCAGCGAGGATGTACTCGGAGGGGAGGCCATAGTGGTCCGTGAGGAACTTCAACGCCTGGACCTTCTCGGAGCATATGCCTCCGGCCCCCTCTGTCATGTTGCGCACCGTCTCATCGCCCGTCTTGTAGACCAGCTTGCGGCCTGTGAAGCGCGAGTAGCTCTCGAAGTCGCTCTCCCATACGCTCCTGGCAAGGGCCTGGACAAATTCCAGCTTGTGCTCCTTCGAGTCCATCTGAAGGACGGCTTCCGTTCCGGCGGGGCCATACTCCCGTTCCAGGACTGACAGCACGAAGTCGGAGTACAGCTTGTGGCCCTTGGCCCACCTTCTCCTGTGAAACCCTGTCCAGTTGCGGTCATAGCCTGCGCTCAAGCGGTCTATGGAGAGATTAATCACCAGGACCGGAGTGTCATTCACAACCGCCCGGCTGGGAGCGGGAACAGTCTTCAGGTCCAGCGACTGGTCGCGGTGCCTGAACACGACCCCGGCAAACATGCCGCCCAGCTGCCCGTCGTTGCCGGCCATGTAGACGAGGTCCTGCAAGGCGGATAGAGTCTGCGCGGACTCCTCCGTTATTCGCCTCTCCTTCAACAAGCGCTCAAGCGGGGGGCGCTTGAGGTACTTGTCGAGCAGGTCCTTGAGGGGGAGGCCGGTGTCCTGAAGCTCGATGCGGAGGGCGCATCTCTGGGTCGTGACTGAATCGGTGATTTGCAGGATATAGTTTTGCGTGTCTTCCATCCGGGAGGTCCCTCACCTCACCAATTTGACAAGAGCAGGATTGTATATTATATCTATATTATACCAATTCCCCATTAGCAAGTTTCTCCGCCTATGGGTCTGGCGCAGGGTCTTTCCGTTCTCCTATATTAGTGATAATTTTCGTCACTCCCGCTTCCTCGGGTATGGCGAAGGGTATTTCCATGGTAGTGAGGGCAGGAACGTCCCGATGGTCACGGAAGCCCACGAGAACGGAGAGGGAGACTCACATGAGACGCAGACCCCAGTCCAGGAGACGGAGCATAAGTGACTCCGATGCGTCGTTGCTTGAAAACTTGTCGGAGGGTGAACTCAAAAAGAAGCTACGGATAGACGCTCTGGTTTATCCGATAACGGTCCTCGCCCTCGTCCTGTCCATTCTGTTCCTCATCTTTCTCATCATTTCCCCCGGAATAGTGTTCATCGTCCTGCTCATTATCGCTGCAATAGCCGCCGCAGGCTCCTTCTTCTGGCGCTACTCCATTCGTTACAATGAGGAGTACGCAAAGAGGGTGGCAGAGGTGATGGAGCGCCATGACCGCGAGACCACCGCGAGGGAGCAGGGAGAGATGGAGCGATTGCGGGACGACCTCCAGACCGGGTTCTCCAGCGTCAACTCCGTTGCAGGGCTGAAGGCCCTCCAGGAGTTGGTCTATGAGTACGAGCAGTTGCAGCCCGTTATCAGGCGCAGGGCAGAGACCGACCCTCTCTCCGTCGCCCGCGTCCCGGGCCTGGCGGAAGAGACCTACCGCCAGGGGTTGGGCGTCCTGGGCGGTTCCCTTGAGCTGATGCGAGCGATTCACTCTCCCTACACCCGGAAGCTGGAGGCGGAGTTGGCCGACCTTGAAAAAGAGGTCGAGTCCTTGAGGGGAGATGAGGCCCAGGCGGAGCGGCTCAGGGTGAGGGAAGAGACCGTCGCCTCTCATAAAGAACGCCTGGCCTTGATCAAAGATCAACAGCTGCGTGTAGACGACTTGCTGAGACAGTCCGACGGCTGCGAGGCATCGCTACAGAAGACCCGGATTGAGCTTGCAGCCCTCAGGGCGGATAGCTCCGACGTGGCTGCTGTAACCGCAACCCTTGAAAGCGCTATCAACCACGCCAAGGAGGTCCAGCAAGAGCTTAAAAGCCTCGGCTACTGAGACCTGCTTTAGACCCGGCGCGCTACCGGTGCGCAGGTAGCTATACCATACATGAAGGAGGCATCCGGCATGGTTACGGAAGAGCGACCAGAGCGACTGGAGGAGACCACGACGATAGGCCCCGGCGAGTCCCCCGTTGGGTTGGACGGGTCCGGTGAGTTTGAGGAGATGGCCTCAACCGGCTCCCAGCAGATAGCCCCCGTGGAGACCAGGGCGCTTGCCGTCCCCAAGGGGGTGAGCGATCTGGAAGACAAGGATCTCAAGAATAGGGCTACGATCCTAGCCAAGCAGCTTGAGGACGCGAGCGGCAGCAAGGAACTGGAGATGATAGACAGCATTTCCAGCCTCGGCGTCCAGGCCCAGAGAAATGCCGGGACTCAGCTGGAGCTTCTCAGGACTCGCGTTGGCGAGATGCTTGCCCAGGAAGGCCCAAGCAATGAAATATCCAAGGACCTGATTGAGCTGCGCGCTGCCCTCAACCAGATTAACCCCCACGAGCTATCGGAGGCGGGCTTCATGAGCCGTCTCATCAGAAAGCTCCCCCTAGTCGGGAATCCCGCCCTGAAGGCCCTGGAAAGGGTCGCCGTCAGGTACGAGCCTGTTTCCAAGCAGGTCGGGATAATCGAAGGGCAGCTCCGGGAAGGGCGGGCGATGCTGGCACGGGATAACGTGGAGCTCAGGAAGCTGTACGAGCAGGTCGAGGCGCAGCAGCTTCCCGTGCAGAAGAATGCCTACCTGGGCGAGCTTATGATGCAGCAGCTGGACGATGTGATTGCACGCACCGACGACCCCCTCAGAACCGAGAGGGTCCGCAACGCCTTGCATGACGTGTCCATGCGGGTCCAGGACCTGCGCACCATGGAAGAGGTCCATATCCAGTTCTTCGTAAGCATCGAGATGACCCGCCAGAACAATACCCGGCTGGGGCAGTCTGTCGAGCGAACCCTGGCCTTGGGCACCAACGTGGTGATGGTGGGCCTAGCAATCCAGTCGGCCCTCACTCGCCAGAGGAGGGTCCTGGAAGCCACGGAGCGGACCCGGGAGTTCCTTGGCAACCTCATAGTCGCCAATGCTGCGTCCATCAAGCAGCACACCACGGATATAGGGAACGTATACAACAACCCGGTGATAGCCATTGACAAGATTACCCAGGCCCACAACGACCTGATAGAGGCTATGGACACCGCGGACAGGCTGAAGCAGGAGGGCATAGACTCCGCCCGTCAGAACATCGCAAAGCTCAAAGATCTGTCCAGTGACCTCCAGCGGAGGTCTCAGGGGCTAATAGAGCAACGGGAAGCCGAGCCGCGCTCCATTGAAGCATAACCCGGGCGGGCACAAAGATTAACGAGCATGACGATGGCCTCCCCACCGTGACTCCCGCGAAAGGAGACCTCTGCGCAACTGTCACTCCCACGAAAGTGGGAGTCCAGGGACCGGGGACTGTGGATACCCGTTTTCACGGGTATGACAAGGGGTATTTTCATGTTAATGCCATCAGAGAGAGTCCAGGCCATTTTCATGGTAATCGCTCATGGCCTGGCAAGGCCACATCAAGGGGGATGAAAACCCCATATCCATAGCATGACGATGGGAGGTAAACCAATGGGCCAGAGTAGAATCGGCGTAGCGGTGACCGGTCCCGACAGCGCGGCTGTCGTGGCGGGCATACAGAGGGCAGAGGAGGTGAACGTACCGGCCGCGTGGCTGGTCACCGGCGGGGCCGGCCTGGACGGCCTCACCATTTTCGCGGCGGCGGCCGTCCGGACTGAGCGGATTATGCTTGGGACGGCCATCACCCCCACCTTCCCACGCCACCCCGTGGTGGCGGTGCAGCAGGTCCAGGTACTTGCCCAGCTAGCACCTGGACGCTTCCGCCTGGGCATTGGTCCCAGCGGCAAGTCCCTCATGGAGGATATGTTCGGGTCGCACTACAGGTCGCCTCTCGGCCACCTGCGGGAGTACCTACGCATCACCAGGGCGTTGCTGCAAGAGGGGGCCGTGGACTTCGATGGCCGCTACTACAAGGCCCATGCCCAGATACCTGTGCCGATGGACGTGCCGGTGATGGCCTCGGCCCTCGGCCCCAAAGCCTACGAGCTATGCGGGGCGGAGGCCGACGGCGCCATTAGCTGGGTATGCCCTGGGCTGTACCTGCGAGATATAGCCGTACCGGCCATGAAAGCGGGGGCGGACCGGGCGGGCCGTCCGGTGCCGCCCTTGGTGGCCCACGCGCCCGTGTGCGTCCACGAGAACGCCGACGAGGTGCGGGCTGCAATTCGCCAGCAGTTCGGGTTCTTCGCCCAGGTGCCCCACTACCAGGCCATGTTCACCGCCGCCGGGTTCCCCGAGACCTCCCAGGGGGCCTGGAGCGACGGCATGATAGACGGTGTCGCCCTTTGGGGCAACGAGTCCCAGGTGGAGGAGAAGCTGAAGCAGTTGCTCTCCTACGGGGCCACGGAGATAATAGCTTCGCCCGTGCCTGTGGGAGACGACCAGGACGCTTCCCTCGACCGCACGTTGAGCGTGTTGGGCCGCGTCGCCTCCGAGGTCGCGGCGGGCTG
This sequence comes from Dehalococcoidia bacterium, assembly GCA_965197405.1. Lineage (GTDB taxonomy): Bacteria > Chloroflexota > Dehalococcoidia > Lucifugimonadales > JAGWBF01. The sequence continues at coordinate 2,109,549 of OZ240206.1, forward strand.
AAGCCCTACGGGGCAGAGGCACAGGGTCTTTCAATTCTCGACGCCAGGTGAATACAGGTCCCCGCCGCGTGTCATTCCGAGCGCAGCGAGGAATCTGAAATACTTGCATAGCAGCATGTCTAAGAAGGCAAGGACTTTAGACCCCTCGCTCCGCTCGGGGTGACAACTGAACAAGTCCCGCGCCCTTAACCGTCTCTCCCACGAAAGTGGGAGTCCGTGCCCCATCTTCCTCGACGGGAGAGGGTTGGAGTGAGGGTGAAAGTGCCTTCTCCCACCAGGGGAGAAGGCACTTTGGAAACACCCTCTTGGAGCCTAGCAACCCGTTAGTCGCTCGACTTCGCCCGCTCCTGGTCTATGAGCACACGGCGCAGTATCTTGCCCGACGCGTTCTTGGGTATGGCGTCCAGGAACTCCACCTCGCGGACCTGCTTGAAGGTGGCAACCTTGCCCGCCACGAAGCCCATCAGGTCGTCCCCGGAGACCTCCGCTCCCCGGCGAGGCACCACGAAGGCCTTGGGGACTTCCCCAGACTCCAGGTCCGCCTTCCCGATAACGGCGACGTCCGCCACGGCGGGATGCTCCAGAAGGAGGCCTTCCAGTTCCGCGGGCGTCACCTGAAAGCCCTTGTACTTGATAAGCTCCTTCTTGCGGTCCAGAATCCAGAGGTAGCCGTCCGGGTCCATACGCACAATGTCGCCGGTGCGGAGCCATCCGTCCTCGGTAATCGTCTCCGCCGTCTCCTGGGCGTTGTTGAAATAGCCTGCCATCACCTGCGGCCCGCGGACCAGAAGCTCGCCTATCTCGCCCGGAGCCACCTCAGTGGCGCCGTCCTCCAGGTCAACCACCTTTTCCTCGGTATCCGCAATGGCTGGGCCGACGGAGCCCGGCCTGGCCCGGTCCTGCTCCATGTAGTCGAAGTTGGCGGCGGGGGATAGCTCCGTCATGCCGTAGCCCTGGACTACCGGGCACCCCAGAACGTCCTGCACCCTCATCTGTAGGTCGGCGGAAGTTGGCGCTGCCGCCAGGCCCGCCACGCGCAGGGCGGACAGGTCGTAGCTGCCGAGGCCGGGATACATGGTCAGTCCGAGGCCCACCGGGGGGACGGTGAAGAGCTGCGTCACCCGGTGGTCCGACAAAAGCCCGAGTAAAAGCTCCATGTCGAAGCGGCCCATCATGACCTGCGTGCCCCCCGCAATGATTGCCCCGCTCATCAGGACCTGCAACCCGTATATGTGGAACAGGGGCAGGTGCACCAGAATCACGTCATCCTCTCGAGGCCCCCCGTCCTCGCCGGGGAGGTCCACGTATTGCCGGAGGTTCGTGGTGAGGTTGAAGTGGGTCAGCATGACGCCCTTGGGCAGTCCGGTGGTGCCGCTGGAATAGGGCAGAATTGCCAGGTCTACTTTCGGGTTTATCACAACCGACGGTATGGTTGACGGGGCGTGCTCGATAAGCCCCCAGAAGGAATCGGGGTTGTTAGAGGTCTCACTCATTACGACGAGACGTCTGAGGGACCGGATTTCATCCCGGGCCGCCTCGGCGGTGGGAGACAGCGCTTCATGCACCACGAGGACCTGAGCGCCGCTATCGTTCATCTGGTGGGCTATCTCGCGCTCGCGGTAGCCGGCGTTCATGGTGGTGGCGACGGCGCCCACCTTCACTATGCCGTAGAGGGCGATGACGAACTCGACGCAGTTGGGGGCCAGAATCCCGACGCGGTCACCCTTGGCCACACCCAGAGACACCAGGGCGGCGGCAAAGCGGTCGCTGTACTCATCCAGCTGCCGGTAGGTGAAGCGGCGCTCACCGTCTATGACGGCCAGCTTTTGGGGCAGCCGTCCGGCGGTGCGCCGGAGCACATCCTGAAAGGGGTATTCCGAGTAGGGAGCTAACGAGGCCCGATGGGGACTCATCGTTGTCATGACCACCACCTCCTGAGATGCTGGGCTGGCTTGGGACGGTAACGGCGAAGAGAGCGGAACGAACGCTCATCTGCCAGTACGTTCACCTTATATGCCAAGGATGTGGGCTAGGAACTTCTTCCTCGCATAGAAAGCCCTGGACTTACTGCCGTGGCCGGCTCCCTTGGTTCGTGGCTGAATCAATACACCCATCTTGCCGGTTAATGCATCGAAGCCCTTGGTTCTAATCGCGCTACGAATAAGACCGTAGTCAGACTTCACCTGGTTATAAGTGTCAGAGTTATCCAAGTCAAACTCGGCTGCACCATGCAACAGTGTGCGTTCTTCTTTCTTGTTTTCAAACACTCTGGCGATGACCAAGAGTTTGCGTATTTTCGTGAGAAGATGGCTGTCCTCGAACTCTTTCGCAGCCACTTCTACAGGATCGATCATTGTAATCCACATCGTTTCTTTTGGAACCAGGGTGCCATCCCTGCGGTATCTCACGGATACAACCTTTAATTCCCACGAACCAAAATTGGGAGAGCGAGACGAGTTTATGGGTAGGCCAAAGTATCGTTCCATAGTGTGACCAACCCAACCCTTGTTGAGCTTACCGTTCTTCCATACGGTTACGTCAAGCTCATCAGCAAGAACGCGGAGGTCTTTCCCCATTAGCGGTTGTATTCTCTGTAGAGCCTCCGCTCTTTCCATTTCCGTGCACCTTCGATTTAGCTTCCAGAGGAAACTATGTACTCGCTGATCTTGCTGGTGAACTCTAACAGGCGTTTCTACCTAACTCTCGAAATCGAGGTGCTTGCCTGAGATTGTTTGCTTCTGGCGGGGCTTGGCTGGAGAACTGACTGGCGCGATTGATGGCTTGACTATTTCGATTACTTCGCATCTGTAGATGTCGTGACCTGTGAGGGCCTTGACGGTCCGGGCCTGCGCCGTAGCCAATTTGCCGAGCACCCGGACTCGTGCAAGGCCTGGCTCGTCTGTATCGTCTAGTCTGAATAGCGCTGTCGTCATGGGAACCTTCCTCTTGGCAGCTCTTGCGGTAACATTAAGGGGCAATATACGCTTTATATGGCTGAGGCTTGCCAATTGGTTCTCGGGTTGGGATTCGTAATCCCGATTCCAACAGCCTGGGTTGGGGAATCTCATCACCGGTCCCATTCTTGTAGACGAACCCTGAGTTAGTATCACCGGAAACGTCCACCAACCGCTTCACTATAAGCTCCACATACTCTTGCTCACGCTCACAGCCGATGAATTTACGTCCCATTCCAAGAGCAGCGACTCCAGTCGCGCCTGAACCCGCGAATGGGTCAAATATTACATCTCCAGGGTTTGTGCTCGCACGAAGGCAACGCTCGATCAGCGCAACAGGCTTTTGGGTGGGATGCTTGCCATGTTTTTTTTCGTCTCGTCCAGCGGGTGGAAACTGCCAGACGTTTTTCATCTGCTTTCCACCGTTTTCCTCTCGCATCTGCTCATATCGGAAGGTATGGCGGTGTTTGCTGCCCTTCTTAGCGTTGGTTGCCCATAAGACGGTCTCTGTTGAATGAGTGAAACAGCGACAGCCTAGATTAGGGGGCGGATTAGGCTTCTGCCAGATAATGTCGTTGAGAATCCGATAGCCTATCTGTAGCATAGCCATACCTACGCTAAGATATACATGCAGCGTACCCGTAACCCAGATTGTGCCTCCAGGTTTCAGAATACGGTAACACTCGGATAACCATGAGACATTGAACTCATGGTCATTTTCAAGGCCGTTGCTTCTATCCCACTCTCCTTTGTTGACCTGTACCATTCGGCCCGCAACACACGTAATGCCATCGTTAGATAGGAAGTAGGGTGGGTCAGTCCAAATGCAGTCCACGCTGTCAGCAGGCATGGAAGCCATGATCTCTAGGCCATCTCCACGGTAAAGATAGGATTGGTCATCCTTTGACTGCCAGACGACCTTTGCAGCCAAATCTATCATCTCGTTGCCTCCATGAGTTTCATTCCCCTACCCCTTCTGGAGGTCCTGCGTCCCACCACATCCTACCACATTGCAGAACAGCGTTCTAGGGACTGGCCGGGCGCTGCGGGTTCTTTCCAGCCCCTAGATTCCGACAATCTTTATCATGGAGTGGGCCTTGTAGATGCGGTTGATGTTGAGGAGCATGGCCGTGAAATCCTCCACGTATTTCGCGTTCTCAAGGCCATCGCCATTCACCGGCCTCAGGTCCTTAATCTTCCTCACCATGTCCATCACCAGGTCCCTGGCGTCCTGGTGGTCCGAGCACACGACCACGTCTCCTTCCATGATCCTGTCGGGTATGACAAGCTCGGCGGCGCTTATGTTCTGGAAGGCGGCCACCACGTAGGAGTCCGTGAGAATCTGCTGGGACTGCATCGCGGCAGACCCCTCCTCGACGGGCAGCGCCCTCGCCCTGCCCCTGGTGACGGACAGGGGCGCGACGACGTTCACCACCACCTTGCCGGCGAGATGGCCCGCCACCTGCTCCAGGACGGGCCTCTGGCCCTCGTAGGGTGTGGTGATAAACGCCGTGTCTCCACGCTGGGCGGCCACCTCATTCACACCCCCCGATATGGAGGCCCCGGGGGCCAGCTCCTTCAGGGCTTCGGCGGCTTCCCTGGCCCGGTTCTCGTCTCGCGAGCCGATGATGACCTCTTCGCCGGCAAGGGCCAAGCGCAGCGCAAGCCCGCGACCCTCCGGCCCCGTTCCTCCCAGAAAGGCTAGCATGTGTACCTCCTTCTCTACTAAATGACTCTACCAAGTGGCCTACCGTATGGGCTGGATATAGGTGTGGGGCGTATTGTTGCAGGCCTATCCGCCATGCCCATACTTTCTTCGCCCCTAAAATATACTAATATAGAGTTGATTTGGCAAAGATTAGCATCGCCCGGAGCACTTAAAGTCCGCGCCCTGAGTCCATAGAAGGGACGAAACCCTTCCACGAAGGTCATTCCGAACGGAGCGAAGCGGAGTGGGAACCTCAGATGCGGGCTTATTAGAGAGCATGGATTTTTAGATTACTCGCGCGGCGAGGAATGACATGAGAGGGAGCACGGGGTGTTTTCGTGGTAATCGCCTATGGCCTTGCCAGGCCACATCAAGGGGGGTGAAAATAGTGGCTGGACTTCCCCACCGTCACTCCCCTGCTTTCGCAGGGGCAGGCTCCACGAAGCTTATCCCGGTGAAAACGGGGAGTGGGATTCCAGAAGTGCGGGGTAGATTCCCGCGCACGCGGGAATGAGCTTGTCCTCGTGGAAAACGGGGAATAGCCCGACTTGGGTCGAAACGCGCAGTTTTGCACTTCCAATGTGCAATAATCTTACCAGCACAGAGCAAATAATGGAGGAATCAGGATATATAATGTAAATTTCTTTACAAAATCCCTTCATATCTGATAGTATAATGATAGTATATAGGTATGGAAACCAACAGGAACAAAATAGCGAGGCGACTGGAACGGGATGGGTGGTGCTGCGCCGTCATGGTCGGAACCACGACATCTATGAACATCCGCAAGTACGGGGACGGGTTGTTCTACCTCGGCATCAGACCATATCATTTCCCGTCGCTCGCTCCATAGCTCAAATAGCGGGCTGGAAGGAATAGAAAATGGCTAGATACCCTGCAACGATACATGGAACGTTGGGCGCATATGGCGTGATAGTCCCTGATATGCCTGGACTTTGTTGCGCTATGGGCCATACGGTAGATGAGGCCCTGGCTAATGTTGAGGAGGCCCTGGCGGATTTTGTGGAAATCATGGAAGAAGATGGTGAGGTGGTCCCTCCTCCCAGCCCTATAGATGCCATCCATCTTGAACCCGGCGAGATGGCGGCTTATGTGACGCTTAAATCTCCCGTCATAGCATAGTGTTCTGCCTCATGGCTCTCCCCTCAGCTCAGCCGCTTAGTTTTGCACTCCCTCGGCAGTCCATGACAGAGGACAAAGAAGAAGCCCCGCCAACTCCGGCGGGGCTTGATTCTCCTGTTCCAGAGGGAATTTCTACACATGACCTCTCAGAGGAGCACGTATCAACTCTTGCCTGGCCGGGTCCACTGCCAAGTTAAATATCTCCAGCGTCGTTGCACCCAATAGCCGCTGACCGTGCGGTGAGAACACTACCGGACACGGCAATGTCTCACCAGCATAACGGACCTGGGCAAATCCCAATGGCAAGACCTCCTCTTCTCCATTGGCGTAGAAAAACGGCTTTTCAGCAAGCGGGGCAATATGCAGTTGCCTAAGCAAGTCATCCGGAAAGACTGAATGGATAGCCCCGGTATCAACCAAGACTTCCACCTCCTGAAAGTCTCCACCGTCCATGTTCCCAACATTAACGGTGACTTGAAAAACGCCCATGCCAACCTCCATTTATTTCTTGCCACAGGACAAATAGTAAAGAATTTCCTTCACTTCGTAAAGAGTTTTGCGTTAGGTTGCCCATTTCATTGAGGCAGACACTTATGCACTTCCCTCTCAAGATTATGAAAGCCTTGACAAGGGATTTCGGCTATAGTGTACAATGTCGTCGTGTACACGCTGGCTGGCTCCTTCCAGTCTGTGACCTCACAAGACCGCCCCAGGGAAGAGTGCGGGGTGGTAGGCCTGTATACACCTGGGCATGAGGCCAGCCGCATCGCCTTCTTCGGCCTCTTTGCCCTCCAGCATCGCGGCCAGGAAAGCGCCGGCATAGCTGCCTCCGACGGCAGCGCCATAAAGGTCCACTCCCGCATGGGCCTTATCACCCAGGCCTTCCGGGAGGAGGACCTCCACCCCCTCTCGGGCGACATGGCTATAGGCCACACCCGCTACTCTACCATCGGTTCCAGCAAGGCCGACAACGCCCAGCCCTTCCTGGTCAAGGGCGTTCACGGGGACCTGGCCCTTGGACATAACGGCAACGTGATTAACGCCCTTCAGCTTCAGCTGGAGCTCCGGGAGCAGTGGGGCTGCAACTTCACCTCCACCACCGACTCCGAGGTCATAGCCTATCTCCTCGCCAACGCCCCCGGACAGACCTGGGAGGAGCGCATTTCTCACTGTATGCGCAACCTTCAGGGGGCCTTTTCCGCCGTAGCCCTCACCCATGACACTATTATGGGCATACGGGATCCCCTGGGGGTGAGACCCCTGTGTATAGGCAAGCTCAACGGGGGATGGGTCATAGCCTCCGAGAGTTGCGCTCTGGACCACCTGGGGGCGACCCTCCTGCGTGAGTTGGAACCGGGCGAGGCGGTGCTGATAGATAAAGACGGGCTGAGGTCCTTTATCTGGCCGGGCGCGGCGGGTCGCCGGGCCTCCTGCGTGTTCGAGTTGATCTACTTTGCCCGCCCCGACAGCATCCTGGACGACAAGCTGGTATACACCACGCGCAAGGCTATGGGCGGCCAGCTTGCCCGGGAGCATCCGGCGGACGCGGACGTGGTGATAGGGATACCCGACTCGGCCACCGCTGCTGCCGTGGGCTATGCCCAAGAGTCGAGTATACCCTACAGCGAGGGCCTGGTGAAGAACCGGTACGTGGGCCGCACCTTCATAGAGCCTGACCAGAGGCTGCGAGACTTGGGGGTGGGCCTCAAGTTCAACCCCCTGTCTGAAGTCGTCAGCGGGAAACGGGTGGTCCTGGTGGACGATAGCATCGTGCGCGGCACCACGACACCCCACGTCGTCAGCCTGCTCCGGAGAGCCGGGGCGCTCGAAGTCCACATGCGGGTGTGCGCTCCGCCGATACGCCACCCCTGCCACCTGGGTGTGGACATGGCTACCCGGGGAGAGCTGATAGCCGCGAACAAGAGTGGGGAAGGGATAAGGCGGTTCATAGGCGCCGATTCCCTGGGCTACCTGAGCATCGGTGGACTGCTGAAGGTAGTGGGAGGGTCCGGCGGCGGCTTCTGCGATGCCTGCTTCACCGGCAACTACCCCATACCCGTCCAACTGGAGATGGACAAGCTGGTGCTGGAACACCCCCAGGCCTCCCAGTAGCGCCGGGGCGCTCGCCCTCCACTCCATCCTTTTTGCCCCGCTCCCTTCCTTGACGCCGGATGCCTTTGGTGCTATACAGTCCTTGTTTCTACCATGAAAATAGCCTGCAACCTCCATGCCGTCATTCCGGCCCCCGTATCCAGTACGGGGCAGGCTTTGAGCCGGAATCCATATCCCCGGCTTCTGGACTCCCGCTTTCGCGGGAGTGACGGTGGAGAAGCCCAGCCGCCATTTTCATCTCTTTATATGGCCTTGTAAAGGTCATGGCGATTCTGCAGGAGGATGTGCCATGCCCGGTGAGACATATCGTTCGGCGGGCGTTGACCTGGAGTCCCTTGACGGCTTGAAGGAAAAGATAGGCGCCTTCTCCCGGATTACCCACGGGCCCCAGGTAATAGACTCCACCGGCAGCTTCGCCGGAGCGTACCGGCTAGAGGGCTACAGGGAGCCTGTGCTGGTGTCCAGCGCCGACGGAGTTGGGACCAAGCTGAGGATAGGGTCGCTCCTGGGCCATTACGAGTCCCTGGGAATAGACCTGGTGAACCTGAACGTCAACGATATTCTCACCCGCGGCGCCAAGCCCCTGTTTTTTCTGGACTACATATCCATGGGCAGCCTGGAGGCCCAGAGGACGGAGGCCCTGCTGCGGGGCATGGCCTGGGCGTGCCGGGAGGTCGGCTGCGCCCTCATAGGCGGCGAGACGGCCCAGATGCCGGGTGTGTACGTTGGAGACGCCTTCGACCTGGCGGGTTTTGTGGTGGGCGTCGTTGAGCGGGAGACCTTGATAGAAGGCTCGTCCATCAGGGAGGGCGACGCACTTCTGGGGATACCCTCCAGTGGCGTCCACACCAACGGCTTCTCCCTGGTGCATCGTGTCTTCAAGACGGAGGAAGGCCCAGCGGTGCTGCACCGCCGCTACGAAGAGCTGAAGCACACCCTGGGCGAAGAGCTCCTGGTCCCCCACAGGTGCTATCATCCCGTCCTGGAGCCGGTGCTGCCCCTCATAAAAGGTATGGCCCACATCACGGGCGGCGGTCTGGTGGGCAACATGCCCAGGGTGCTCCCGGAGGACCTGGCCGCCAGGTTCTTCCTGGACTCATGGGAGGTACACCCCATCTTCGGCATCATCCAGAGGGAAGGCAACGTGGCGCCGGATGAGATGTTCCGGGTCTTCAACATGGGCCTGGGCATGGTGCTGGCGTGCGACCCGGACAGCGTGGGCCGTATTCAGGCCGCGGTCCCCGACGCCAGAGTGGTGGGAGAGGTGGCCCATCAGGGGGACGGGGACCCGGTGGTGATTGAGACATAGAATACACTTCACCCGACGGGGGACGCTTTTGAAAGCACTTATCAGCGTTTACGACAAGACTGGAATCGTAGAGTTCGCCCGGCTGCTGCACCAGGCCGGGGTGGACCTGGTCAGCACCGGCGGCACTCATCGGACTCTCTCCCAGGAGGCAGGTCTTCCCGTCCAGCAGGTCTCCGACCTTACCGGATTTCCCGAAATACTGGATGGCCGGGTCAAGACCCTCCATCCCCGGATTCACGGCGGGCTTCTGGCGCGGCGGGACAGCCCTGAACACATGGAAGAGCTGGGCAGGCAGGGGATTGATACTATAGACATGGTGGTGGTGAACCTGTACCCCTTCGTGGATACCGTCAGCAGGCCCAATGTCACCCTCGACGACGCCCTGGAGAATATAGACATCGGCGGCCCCACCCTTCTGAGAGCGGGGGCCAAGAACTTTCCATCCGTAGTCGTGGTAGTGGACCCCGCCGACTACCAGTGGGTCGCCGAGCGGGTATCGAGTTCCAGCCTGAGCGCGGAAGAGCGCCGCCACCTGGCCTATAAGGCCTTTCACCACGTCTCTGAGTACGACACCGCCGTGGCCGAGTACCTGTACCAGGACGGGGAAGAGGGACCACCCCGGGAGCTGACCCTCAGCTACCGGAGGCTGCAAGAGCTGCGCTACGGGGAGAACCCCCACCAGACCGCCGGCCTTTACGTGCCGGCGTCCGGGGGCAGTGGCGGCGTGGCCGGGGCGCGCCAGCTTCATGGGAGGGAGACTTCCTTCAATAACCTCATGGACGCCGACGCCGCCTGGCGCACGGCGAGCGATTTCGATGAGACGGCGGTGGTGGTTATCAAGCATACCAACCCCTGCGGTCTGGCCTGCCACCCCGACCAGTCGGAGGCGTACCGCAGGGCCCACTCCGGGGATACCGTGTCGGCCTTCGGAGGCATCGTGGGCTTTAACCGTACCGTTACGGCTGAAACCGCTCAGGAGATGAGCGACGTATTCTATGAAGTAGTTGTGGCGCCCGGCTATGAGCCTGACGCCCTGGAGGTGCTACAGAAACGGCGCAACCTGCGGGTCCTGGCCGTGCCTTCCCTCGAGGGCGGCGAAACGGCGTATGACCTCCGCCCCCTGAGCGGAGGCCTGCTGGTGCAGACCAGGGACGCCATAGCAGAGGACCCCTCTTCGTGGAAGACAGTAACCGAGCGCGCCCCAACGCAGGAGCAGCTTGAGGACTTGGCCTTTGCCTGGAAGGTCGCGAAGCACGTGAAGTCCAACGCCATCGTCCTCGCCAGGGATAGCACTCTCCTGGGCATGGGAGCGGGCCAGCCCAACCGAGTGACCAGCGTCCACCTAGCCCTACGCATCGCAGGGGACAGGTCAAAGGGCAGCGTCATGGCCTCCGACGCCTTCTTCCCCTTCCCGGACAACATCGCCCTGGCCGCCGAGGGCGGAGTGGTCGCCATAGCGCAGCCGGGAGGCTCCATCAGGGATGAGGAAGTAATAGAGGCAGCCAATAAGCTCCATATAGCGATGGTGTTTACCGCGGTCAGGCACTTCAAGCACTAGGTAGGGATAGACGCAGGGGGTGAGTGAGAATGAGGGCTACCGTAGATATAGTGATACCGGTATACAACGAGGAGAAGGACCTTCCCCGCAGTATTGACATATTGACCAAGTTCCTGAAGGGGAACCTGAAAAATCCCTGGCGCGTCATCATCGCCGATAATGGCTCCAACGACAACACCTTCTCCATCGGCGAGATGCTGTCAAACAAGTACGCAGGCGTGACGTGCGTACACATACCGCAGAAGGGCAGGGGCCGTGCCCTGCGGCAGGTCTGGCTGGAGAGCGCCGCCGACATAGTGACCTACATGGACGTGGACCTCTCCACTGGCCTGAATCACCTGTCCCAACTGGTGGAGGCTATTGAGGAGGGGTCCCACATCGCCATTGGCAGCCGCCTCATGAAAGGCTCCAAGGTGAACCGGGGGTTCAAGCGAGAGTTCATCTCCCGGTCTTACAGCACGCTCATCAGGGCCATGTTCTTCACCCCATTCCGGGATGCCCAGTGCGGGTTCAAGGCCGTCAGCAACAGCACCGCCAGGGTGTTGGTGCCCCTCGTGAAGGACAACAACTGGTTCTTCGATTCGGAGCTTCTTATCATAGCCGCCAGCCGAGGCTTCAAGATAAAGGAGATACCGGTACACTGGGACGACGACCCCGACAGCCGCGTCAGAATCATACGAACGGCCTGGGAGGACATAAAAGGTCTGCTTCGCCTGCGTCGCCCTGGCGGCATCCCCCCGGTCCCCTCGCCCAGCGTGGAGAAGACGATGGTGGCTTAGTGGCGCCCCCTGCCGGACGGCCAGGCTACTGCCCCGCCCCGGATGACTGGACCAGCCGCCGGACCTCCCCCAGGTTCGAGTAGTGTACTATCCCCTCCGGGTCCACCGCCACGTCCAGGTGGCAGTCTTCGACGACTATGCTATCGTCCCTCACCTGGTCAAGGTTGGGGCCGACTACCAGAATCCGTCGCATAAAGCCGGTGTTGAACTCGCAGCTTAGGAGGGAATCTCCAAGGGAGGGGTAAACGGCGCCTGAGACGAAGTGGACTCCCGTCGGCGCAACGTTGGAGGTAAAGACCTCGGGCCGCATACCCGGCCTGCTGTAGAGATATATAGGCCTGACCCCGGCCCGCTCCAGGCACGGGGGGTCTTCTTGCTCGAAGGACGACTCGGGGTGCCCGTAGTTTTTACCGGCCTCGACCACGTTAAGCTCGTCGCAATTGCCCAGGCCGTTGTCCGGGACGTAAATCTTGCCGCTCCGGGGGTGGAACGTATAGTCGAAGGGGTTGCGCAGCCCGTATGCAAATACCCTTGGGTCTGCCCCATCCTCATTGACGAAGGGGTTGCCGGGGGCCGGAGAGCCATCCCGCTTATTGAGGCGGAGTATCTTCCCCAGTGGGCTGCCCAGGTCCTGGGCTGGCTTCTTGAACTCCATCTCTCCCAGGGAGAGGTGGAGATACCCGTCAGGGCCGAAGTGGAGGTTCCCGGCGACGTGCCCGCAGACCTCCGGGTTCGTGTTCGGCAGGTCGCCCACGAGCAGGGTCGGGTCCTGCCCCTGGCCGTCAACGTCGGTGAAGCGCATGATGACGGGATGTCCGATGTCGTCCCGGGAGTCAACCGGCTCGATGAAGTAGACGTAGACGTAGCGGTTGTCCGTGAATTCCGGGTCTATGGCCAGGCCGAGGAGGCCGCATTCCCCGCGATGAAAGGCGTCAACGTGGGCGAACAGACTGGTCTGCCCATCGTCGAAGACGCGGATATTGCCGGTCTGGAACTCGTTGTAAAAGAGTCGCCCGTCGGGAGCAAAGGCCAGGGCCACGGGGAACTTGGCCTGCGTGACCAACTCCGACGTTACGTCTATGTCCGGCACGTCGGTTGCGGGTGTAGGTGCGGGCGTCGCCTTGACTCGCCCTATCGTGGGTGTGGGGGTGGGCGCTGGTGTATCTGTAGCTGGCGGTGTGGCAGTGGGTACGGGTGTGTCCTTAGACACGCCGCACGCTGCTGCCAGGACGCCCGCTATCACGAGGACTGATAGGAGCAGGCCGCGGATCACTCCCTACAGCTTCCCGCAACTCGATTCGTTCGATTCACTACGAGGGTAATTGCCATTTGGCCTACCGTCGTCCCCATACCGGGCTATTCCTCCGGGGTTGTTTCAAAGTCGCTGCTATCCAACCTGTCATACCATGAGAATACCCTTCGGCATACCCGCGAAAGCGGGTATCCAAGGCTACGACGTCCCTAGACTCCTCCTTTCGCGGAGTAACGGTGGGGAAGCCCGGCCTCTATTTTCATGTTTATACGTGGCCTTAGCAAGGCCATCCGCAATTCTGAGCGGAGAGAAGAATCTCAGTTACAAGGGAGAGACCCTTCGCTGCGCTCAGGGTGACAATGAAAAGGCCCTGAGCTATTCCTCCAGAAGCCTGTCCAGCAGATCGTTGACCGGGGCCAAGCTCTGATAGATACGCTGTACGTCCTGGGCGCTCAGTATAACGGTGGAATCGCCTATCTCGTGGAAAGAGCCGGTGAGGTGGGGCCGCAGGTGGGCCTCCGCCTTCCTCGTGTCCCCCTCGTCGGCGATAACTAGAAAGGGTTTGGAGCGCTGGGTGTCATAGGCGTGCTTCAGGTTGGAGAGGCCGCTTTCCAGGCTGCCCTTGCTCTGCACTTCGAACACGTGGCTGATGCGCGGCGAGATGGCCTTATCCTTCCACACCACATCGTAGCGCCTGGGGCCTTCCCTGTACTCCTCGCGGGCATATTTGCCCAGCATCTCGCCTATCTTCATCAGCCTGCGGCGGATGTCGTTGTGGGATAGACGGGGCTTGTCCTTGTTCGCGAAAAGGAAAAGCTGTACGGGCATGTCCTCGTTCTGCGCTCGCTCTTTCCCGGCGTCGGTAAGCCTCCAGCACCTGGCGGTACGGTCTATCTCGCCTCGATGGGCCAGCTGACTCGCCGCTTCCTGGACCCTGCCGTGCCACCTGCTGCGGTTGGCGCCGGTGCGGGACTTCAGGTCTTCGGGCGTGAGCGATGGGAAATAGGAAGCCAGGGCATGATAAAGAGACCGTGGCCTAGCCTCCCCACCCACCGCCTTCAACTCGAGGAGTATGGGCACCTCCAGCCGGGAAACTTCCGGGAAAGGCATGACACCCCTTAGCTCTGGGCCGGCTCCAGCCGTATCCTCTTCCCGTCAACGACTACCCTTATGTCCATACCGGTCTGATTGGACACGCTAAAGGACATGGGAGGTAATATAGGTGCAGGGCTGAGCTTCAAGGAGCCGTTTTGTTGAGACTTAATCACAATTGTTTCTCTTGCCATATCTCCCCTACCTCAAAATAGTATAGGGCCGAGCAGCTTATAATATAACACATACTACGTAATACCACTATACGAGACAGAAAATCGGGCGTCTTGACTTGGGAGGGGAACACGACAATAATACGGTATCAAATCTTTATGGCAGGAAGTGCCGAGGAGGCTATCATGGTGGAAGACAAGGCGCTGCTGATGGAGATGCTGAGGCGGATGCTGCGTATCCGCCGCTTCGAGGAGCAGGTGCTGGAGCTGTCGGACCGGGGCGAGCTCTCCGGGGCCGCCCACTCCTACATCGGCGAGGAAGCGGTGGCGGTGGGAGCCTGCCTGGCCCTGCGAGACGACGACTGGATGACCGGCAATCACCGCTCTCATGGCCATCCCATCGCCAAGGGCGGAGACGTGAACAAGGCGATGGCCGAGCTTCTGGGCAAGCGCACCGGCTATTGCAAAGGCAAGGGAGGCTCGATGCACCTGGCCGACTTCAGCATTGGTATCCTCGGCGAGTCCGGCATCCTGGGTTCCTCCATCCCCACCGCCGTAGGCGCTGCCCTGGGCAGCAAGCTCCAGGGCAACGACAGGGTGGCCGCGGCCTTCTTCGGCGATGGAGCAAGCAATGAGGGAGCCTTCCACGAGTCCATCAACCTGGCGGCTGTCTGGAAGCTCCCGGTCATCTTTCTGTGTGAGAACAACCAGTACGCGGTGACCAGCAGCTTCAAGAACATGGTTGCCACCGAGAATATCTCTGACCGCTCGGCGGGCTACAACATCCCGGGTGTCCTCGTAGACGGCCAAGACGCGATCGCCATGTACGAGGCGATGTCTGCGGCGGTGTCCAGGGCGCGGGCGGGCCAGGGTCCGTCCTTGATAGAGGGCAGGACGTACCGCTACTACGAGCACTCCCTGGGCCTGGGCCGTATCGTACGCTCGCCCTATCGTGAGGATGAGGAGATTGACCAGTGGAGGATGCGGGACCCCATTGACATCCACGAAGAGCGGCTCCTCTCCCAGGGCATCGCCACCCAGCAGGAGATTGACCGGATGGACGACGAGGTCAAGGCGCAAATCGCGGAGGCGATGGAGTTCGCCCGTCAAAGCCCGTACCCGGACCCCTCGGAGCTATTCGAGGATATGTTCGCCAATCCCATTCCATTGGAGTAGGCGGCATCGCGGGCAAGCGCCACACGCCAGGCCCCCGGCTACCCTTGCTCCCGTCAACGTGGGCCGGCCCATCCCGATAATTAGTGAGGTGAGGCATGACACAGACGCAGACACGGCAAATCACTCTGACGCAAGCGCTGAATGAGGCCATGCGCGATGAGATGCGACGAGATGAGCGGGTGTTCCTCATGGGCGAGGATATACAGAAGGGAGTCTACGGCGCCTCCGGGGGCCTCTTCGCTGAGTTCGGCGGGGAGCGTGTACGGGACTGCCCTCTCTCGGAGAACGCCTTCTTCGGCGCCGCCGTGGGCGCTGCCGCGGTGGGAATGAGGCCCATCGTGGAAAGCGCCGCCTGCTTCATGTGGGTGGCTATGGACTCACTGGTCAGCCAGGCCGCCAAGATGAGGTATATGTTCGGCGGTCAGGTGGACCTGCCCATAGTCTACCGTGCTTCCATGTACTACGGCGGCAGCATGGCGGCCCACCATTCGGACCGGTCCCACCCCATCTTTATGAACGTACCCGGCTTCAAGGTCGTCTTGCCCAGCAACGCCTACGACGCCAAGGGGCTTTTGAAGACCGCCATCCGCGAGGATGACCCGGTGGTCTTTTGCGAGGACGTTACCGTCCTGGGGTCGCGCACCTTCGTCCCGGAGGAGGACTATACCATACCTCTGGGCGTGGCCGACATCAAGCGGGAAGGCAGCGACGTCACCATCGTAGCCATCGGCGGGATGGTGCCCCGCGCCCTTGAAGCGGCGGAAAAGCTTGCGCAGGAAGGTATCTCCGCCGAAGTGCTGGACCCCCGTTCCCTGGTGCCCCTGGACAAGAAGGCCATCCTGGACTCGGTGGCCAAGACCGGCCGGCTCGTGACGGTGGACATGGCCCACAAGACGTGCAGCGCGGCGAGCGAGATCGCCGCCATAGTCGCGATGGAGGCGTTCTGGTCCCTACAGGCGCCCATTCAACGGCTGGCGACGGCCAATGTCCATATTCCCTTCAGCATTGCCCTGGAGCCCCTGTGCTATCCCACAGCCGAGTCTATCGCCGAGGCCGTCAGGGTTACTATGGAATAACCTCTTGTGGCGTGCGGGTGCGTCCGGTCACAAAGGAGGAGCGACATGGCGACGGAGATTGTGCTGCCCCAGTGGGGCATGGAAATGCAGGACGGCACCATCATCAAGTGGTTGAAAAAAGAGGGCGACCCCGTCCAGGAGGGAGAGCCTCTGCTGGAGCTGGAGACCGCGAAGCTGGAGACCGAGATAGAGTCCACCGTTTCCGGAGTGGTGGCCCACATCCTGGTGTCCGAGGGCGATACCGTACCCGTGCGTACAGTGCTGGCCATAGTGGCGGCCCCGGGGGAGGAGGTCGCCCGGCCTTCGGTCACAGCCCCGGTCGCACTCGCCGCGCCCGCCGGACCAGCTACGCCATCGCTCGCCACAGCCACTCCTCACTCCGGAGGTCAGGTCGCGGCCCGGGTCGCGTCCGAAGTGGTGCCGGCGGCACGGCGCATGGCGCAGCAGCACGGCATTGATCTCGCCCAGGTCCAGGGCACCGGCACCGGAGGCAGGATTCTACTGGAGGACGTACAAAAGGCTATAGAGGCCCCTCCCCCCTCCGCATCTCCTCCCCAACCCCCTGCACAGGTGGTGCCGGCCGCGCGGCGCATGGCGCAGCAGCACGCCATTGACCTGACCCAAATGCAGGGCACCGGCCCCAGGGGAAGGGTCCTGATTGTAGACGTGGAGAAGGCCATTGAGGCCGGGGCCAAGCCCCAAGCCCAGATAGTCCCCATAAAGGGCATACGCCAGACCATCGCCACCCGGATGCTTGACAGCCTGCTCACCACGGCCCAAGTTACCCTCACCACCGAGGCCGACGTGACCGACGCGATGAGGCTGCGCGAAGGCCTGTCTCCCCATCTGGCGGGAGGGGGCCTCAGCCCCTTGCACCTGGTAATCAAGGCCACCGCTCGCGCCCTCAGAGAGCACCCGCGCATGAACGCGATTCAGCGGGAAAACGAGATAGAGCTGGTCGAGGAGATTAACGTGGGCGTGGCCGTTGCCCTAGAGGAGGGGTTGGTGGTGCCCACCATCCGCCGGGCCGACGAGAAGAATCTGGCGGAGATTGCCCGGGAAGCGCGGGACCTGTCGGACAAGGTACGGGAGGGCAAGGCCTCCTACGACGAGGTGACAGGAGGCACCTTCACCATCACAAACCTGGGGACCTTCGACATTGATGCCTTCACTCCCATAATCAACACGCCCCAGGTGGGAATCCTGGGCGTTGGCCGCGTGATAGCCAAGCCGGTCATACACGAGGGAGAGATAGCCAAGCGGTCCATGATGTTCCTCAGCCTCACCTTCGATCACAGGGTGATAGACGGAGCGCCCGCGGCGGAGTTCCTGCGCGCCGTCAAGGGCCACGTGGAAGACCCCTGGTGGATGGTCGCACCTTCCTAGAGAGTGTTTCCAAAGCCCCTTCTCCCCTTGCGGGAGAAGGCTGTGATGAGGGGTATCAGAAGAATTCACCCTCACCTCAATCCTCTCCCGTCAAGGGAGAGGAGGTTTGGGACGCCACTTTGGAAACACCTTCTTAGCCATGTTTGGCCCGACTTTCCCGCGTGTTCATACATAGGCCCTCGGTCCTGAACGCCACTCACTGTGAAATGGGCGCAATAAACCAACAAAGGAGACCGTGATTGGGTGTCGTCGGTATCATCGCAAACCCCGCGGCAAGCAAGGACATCCGCCGCCTGGTAGCCCACGGCCGGGTGGTGCCCGATTGGGAAAAGGTCAATATAGTGCGCCGCGTCCTTCTGGGTATGGAGGCTGCCGGCGTACGGCGCGCAGTGGTGATGCAGGATATGTCCCATCTTTGCGAGAGGGCGCGCGACGACGTGAATCTCTCCCTGGACATGGATGTCCTGGATATGCCCACCTACGGCTCTACGGAGGACTCCGTACGGGCGGCGGGCATGATGGACAGGATGGGCGTAGGGTCCCTGGTAACTCTGGGCGGCGACGGCACCAACCGGGCTGTTGCCAAAAGCTGCGGCCAGGTGCCCCTGGTCCCCATATCCACGGGCACGAACAACGTCTTTCCCACCATGATAGAGGGCACCCTGGCGGGCCTGGCGGCCGGGGTGGTGGCCCAAGGGCTGGTGGACCTGGACCGGGTCTCGGCTACCAGCAAGAGGATAGAGGTATACGTGGATGGAGAGTTCCGCGACATGGCGCTGGTGGACTTGGCGGTTTCCAGGGAACGCTTCGTGGCGTCCAGGGCCATCTGGGATATGTCAACCCTCTATGAGGTATTTCTCACCCGCGCCGACCCCGCCAGCATCGGCCTCTCTTCCATCGGCGCACGGCTCCAACCCATCTCCATGACCGACCCCGCGGGCCTGTACTTCCGCCCCGGCCCCGGCGGGGTGACGGTGCTGGCTCCGCTGGCTCCCGGCATGGTGAGCCATGTTCCCATCGAGGAGTGGCGCAAGCTGCTCCTGGGTGAGCGCGTAAGGGTGGGCTTTAGCCCAGGGACCATCGCCCTGGACGGAGAGCGGGAGTTCAGCATCCTGCCGGGCCAGTGTGTGGAAGTGGCGATAAGCGGCAACGGGCCCCGGGTGGTAATCCTGGAGGACGCCCTGCGGGAGGCCTCCAGCCGGGGTGTGTTCGCCACCCAGAGCGCCTGAAACGTCACACAGCAAGAGGGGATAGAGGGTTGTTCTATCCTCTATCCCCTGTGCTTTATGCCTTCTCCAGCCTTGCACCAAAAGGGCCGTCCGGACTAAGAGTAGCCACCTTGAATCAAAAAGCGGTAGTGTCTCAGTAGTTAGTCAATAGATATTGTCCAGGCGCCCATTGTCCCATTGTAGATAAAGAAGCACCGCTCCAAGAAGTTTCTGCCTAGCAGAGCAATAATGGGTTTGGGTACTGGTTCATCGACAGTTTGGCCTGCCAAGTTGACTCCAACAACTTGACCAATATCTATTGACCAACCCTCTGTTGGGAATACAATATGGCCTGGGTATGCACTCTGCTGCACTGGTCCGTTAGCCGTACCAGTATTGACTACTCCGATAGGGTCCAGTTGTAGAGCCGAAGAAAGGATAGTTTCTTCGATGCAAGTAAAGGTTGCTCCAGTGTCTATGAGACCAATGCCCGGAACCGGCGTGGGGATGGGCATCCCTTGCTTCCTTAGCACATCGGCTATTTGCCTTGGTACATGCACTTCAATGGGGAAATAGGCACCCAGATCCGTTAATCCACGAGGAGACGGATTCCTATTCTGGTCTTGGATAATCTCATTGTGAGTGGGCACTGATTATCCCCACAGCAAGGGACGGTTGCTGAATCAACTTCTCATTTTCCCGCACCAACTGAATCAGGAACGGGACCTTACCGAACTGCTTTACTCCGGCAGTGAAAGCTTCTTCCGCAGTCGAAAACGCCCTGACCAATTGGTCCCCTTTAATCAGGACGTACTGATTCTTATGATGCTTTAACAGATCTGGCTTCTGTTCTGCGTAGTATTTCAACTCGACTTCCAAAACCAATGGTTGTACCTCTTTTTGAGGGTGATTCTCAATCAAACTGAGATACTACCGGCGACCAGGCCCCCTAGCGGGCGGGCCTGGTCGCCCGACAGACCCCCCTATCGGAAATAGGGGATGACGTGCTTCCCGAAGAGCTTGATGGAGTCCATGACCTTGGAGTGGGGCAGGTTGCCCATCTGCATGAAACAGAGCACCTGGTCTACGCCTGCGGCCTCGTACTGCTTCATGACCTTGATGCAGGTATCGGGGTCTCCCATAGCGAAGGCGCCGACCCTCATGTGGTCCTCCGCCGTTCTGTCCAGCCTCTCCTCCTCCACCGCGCCCACGGCGTATTTATAGGAGTCGGGCACGTTCACGCCCTGCTGGTGCCAGGGGCGGTAGAGGTCATAGGCCTTGTTGATGAACCATTCACCCTCCGGCCCGGCCACATCTTTGGCCTCTTGGTCGTCCTCCCCGCAGTGGATGATGCACAGGGCCGCCACCTGGTCGTTTATGAAGGCCCCCGCCGGGTTGGCGTGCTTTATACCTTCCCGGTAGTTGGTGACGCGCTCCACCATCTGGTCATATCCGGCGAGGTTGAAGCACAGCGCACCCAACCCCATTTCACCCGCTCGCTTGAAGCTGGCGGGCTGACTGCACGCCACCCACAGGGGGGGGTGGGGCTTCTGCACCGGCTTGGGGATGACCGAGCGCGGCGGGATGTTGTAGTAATGCCCTTCATAGGAGAAGGGGTCTTCCGTCCACATGCGGGGGATGATGGAGACGGCCTCCTCCCACTGGGCCTGGGTCTCCTCCGGGTTGACTTCGAAGCCGTCCATCTCTATCAGCGTGGTGGACCGGCCCGTGCCCAGGTCCATGCGCCCATCGCTCACGATGTCCAGCACTGCGGCCCGCTCGGCGACGCGAACGGGATGGTTGTACCTGTGGGGAAGCAGGACCACGGCGTGTCCGATGCGTATCTTCTTGGTGCGCTGGGAGATGGCCCCGTAGAGGACCTCGGGGGCCGGGCAGTGGGAGAACTCCTTCAGGAAGTGGTGCTCCACGGTCCAGAAGTAGTCGTAGCCTATTTCGTCGGCCAACTCGACCTGGGCCATAACCTGCTTGTAGCGCTCCTGCTCGATGCCCGGGTAGTGGGGCTCGGGGATTTGGATTTCGTACATCATTCCGAATTTCATTGGTCTTCTCTCCTTTGGGACGTGCCTACCCTCGGCTTGGCCGGGGTGTGTTGCCGTCACCCTGGCAAGGGACCCTACTTGAAGTAGGGGATGACGTGCTTCGCGAAGAGCTTGATGGAGTCCATGACCTTGGAGTGGGGCAGGTTGCCCATCTGCATGAAGCACAGCATCTGGTCTACGCCGGCGGCTTCGTACTGTCTTATTGTCTTGATTATGGAGTCGGGGTCGCCCATGGCGAAGGAGCCGGTCTCCATATTCTCCGCTGCTCGTTCATCAATCGTCTTGGGTACGGGTGCCGTGTCGAACTCGTCTACGGCGTACTTGTAAGAGTCGGGCACGCTCACGCCCTGCTCGTGCCAGGGGCGGTAGAGGTCCAGGGCCTTGTCCACGAACCACATACCCTCGCGGCCGCCGACCTTTTTGGCCTCTTCGTCGTCCTCGCCGCAGTGCATGAGGCAAAAGGCCGCCACCTGGTCGTTCACGAAGGCCCCCACCGGGTGGGCGTGCCTTATGCCCTCGCGATAGGCCTTGACCCGCTCTCCCATCTCTCCGAATCCACCGAGGTTGAAGCACAGCGCCCCCAACCCCATTTCGCCCGCCGCTTTGAAGCTGGCAGGCTGGCTGCACGCCACCCACATGGGGGGATGGGGCTTCTGCACCGGCTTGGGGATGACCGAGCGCGGTGGAATGTTGAAGTAACGCCCCTCATATGAGAAGGGGTCCTCCGTCCACATGCGGGGGATGATGGAGACGGCCTCCTCCCACTGGGCCCTTGTCTCTTCCGGGTCTATCTCGAAGCCGCCCATCTCTATCAGCGTGGTGGACCGGCCCGTGCCCAGGTCCATGCGCCCATCGCTCACGATGTCCAGCACGGCGGCCCGCTCGGCCACGCGGACGGGGTGGTTGTACCTGTGGGGGAGCAGCACCACAGCGTGTCCGATGCGTATCTTCTTGGTGCGCTGGGAGATGGCCCCGTAGAGGACCTCCGGGGCCGGGCAGTGGGAGAACTCCTTCAGGAAGTGGTGCTCCACCGTCCAGAAGTAGTCGTAGCCCACTTCGTCGGCCAGCTCGACCTGGGCCATCACCTGCTTGTAGCGCTCTTGCTCAATGCCCGGATAGTGAGGCTCCGGGATCTGGATTTCGTACATCAACCCGAATTTCATTGGTCTTTCTTCCTCTCTGACACAGGCGTGCCTTCGGCGAGCTCATGCCCGCCTTATCCAAGGGTACTGTACACCCTTTGCTGGCAAAGGTCAATAACTGCGTGCCTGAAGCGCGCCTTGTGCCCCGAAGCGGCCTGAAGTAGAATAGGGGACGCCTTACCCGTAAAGAAACGTCAATCCCTGATGTAATTAAGATACAAAAACGACTGAGCAAGGAGAGGCAAACATGAGATTGGACCCAATGAACCTCTTCGACTTCGAAGCCCGCGCCAAAGAAGCCCTGCCGCGTCAGATATGGGACTTCATAGAGGCAGGGGCCTTCGACGAGGTCACCACCAGGAGAAACAGGGCCGCCCTGGACGCCATAGCCCTACGGCCCCGGTTCCTGGTGGATGTTCAGAGCCGGGACGTATCCACCACCGTCTTGGGACAGGCGGTCAGCCTCCCGGTAATGATCTCGCCCGCCGGCGGACACAAAGTCGCCCACCCGGACGGCGAGTTGGCCACCGCCAGGGCCGCCGGCGCTGCCGGGACCATTATGGTGCTGAGCACCAGCTCCAACCACAGCATGGAGGAGGTGGCCCAGGCCGCCAAAGGCCCCCTATGGTTCCAGCTCTACCATAGGGGCTACGACTTGACCGAGATGCTGGTCCACCGGGCCGAGGAGGCCGGCTACTCGGCCATATGTCTCACCGTGGATACCCCGGTCCCGGGGCCGAAGGAGCGGGATGTTCGCAATCGCTACGTGCGTCCCCGTGGATTGGAGCTTGCCAACTTTGTCGGCGAGGAGGCTATGCTGGGCCTGGTATCGGGCACCGACGAGGCGAGCAACTGGGACCCCCACTACGTCTCACCCATGACCTGGTCGGGGCTGGGGTGGCTGCGCTCCCTTTCCTCTCTGCCCCTGGTCATAAAGGGGATCAGGACGGCGGAGGACGCCAGGCTGTGCGCCGAAAACGGCGTGGACGGCATCCTGGTCTCCAACCACGGAGGCCGCCAGGTTGACGGGACCATGTCCTCCATAGAGACTCTCCCGGAAATAGTAGAGGCGGTGCAGGGGCGCGTCGAGGTATACCTGGACTCGGGCATAAGGCGGGGCGCTGACGTTCTGAGAGCACTGGCCCTGGGAGCCAGGGCGGTGCTCATCGGGCGGCCCCTCTTCTGGGGCCTGGCCGTGGATGGAGAAGCGGGGGTGCGCATGGTGCTGGAGCTTCTGCGCCAGGAGCTAGACCGAGCGATGGCCTATTGCGGGGTGACTGACCTTGACGGCATCAACCGCAGCCTGGTGGCGCTGCCCGGTGAATCGGGGTGGGTGCGTAACTAGGACGCCTTTAGAGGGTGTTTACGGAGTGCCTTCTCCCCTGGCGGGAGAAGGTTAGAGCTTGCCCTGAGCCTGCCGAAGGGATGAGGGGGAGAGGTTCCGACCCATTCACCTGCTTGTTTTCTCAGGCGTTGTGCTCTTGACATAACACTCGCCACCCTCACCTCAATCCTCTCCCATCGAGGGAGAGGAGGCCCTATGGCAACGCTCTGAGAAACGCCCGCTTAGCTATTAGCTCCCAGGGTCTTTCAATTCTCTACGCCAAGTGAATACAAGCCCCCGCCGCGTGTCATTCCGAGTGCAGCGAGGAATCTAAAATGCTTGGATAGCAGCACGCCTAAGAAGGCAAGGACATTAGACCCCTCGATTCGCTCGGGGTGACAATTGAAAGGCCCTGTATTAGCTCCGCCGCAGCTTGATGTTTGCCGCCTCTCTATCGAAGATGCCGCTGACCAGGTCCTCCCGTTCCTGGCGCAGTACATCTTTTCGCACCCTCATGCTGGGGGTCCTGGGCAGGTCGTCCCTGATTTCCACGTAGCGGGGGACCTTGAAGTGGGCCAGTCGCTCAGCGCACCAGTACACCACGTCCTCGGGCTTCAGCGGGGACATTTCACCCTCACCCCGGCCCTCTCCCGCGACGGGAGAGGGAGTATCTATCTCCTTCTTCTGGTAGGAGGGATTCCTGGGCACTACGTATGCCTTCACCTCCTCCTCGCCAAGCTCCGAGGGGACGGCTATAACGGCGCAGTCCAGGACTCCCGGATGCCTCTTTATGGCATCCTCGACCTCCTGGGAGGAGATGTTCTCGCCGCGCCTTCGCACCACGTCCTTCTTGCGGTCCACGAAGTACAGGTACCCGTCCTCGTCCAGCCAGCCCAGGTCGCCGGTGTATAGCCAGCCGTCCCGCAGGGACTCCGCCGTCCGCTCCGGGTCGCGCCAGTAGCCGGGCATCACGGCCGGGTTCCGTATGGCAATCTCCCCGACCTTGCCCGCAGGCAGAGGTACTGCGTCGTCGGTAATACGCACTTCGTTCTGAAACCGGGGGTCGAGGTGCCATCGGGGTTGGCCCGACGAGCCTCGGCGGTGGGGCTGGCCCAGCCGCTCGATGGTCCCGTAGCAGGTCTCCGTCATGCCAAATCCCAGGAGCACCTTGGCGTCGAACCGCTCCTCGAACTCCACCACCACCTCCGGCGCAAGGGCGGGGGAGCCGTAGAAAATCCGCACCGAGTTATCCGGGTCGTTGTCTGCGGGGGGCTGCTTCAGCAGCACGGGCATCATCATGCCGATAAAGTTGACCACCGTGGCCCTGGACTCTCGGACCTGCTCGATGAACCGGGAAGCGCTGAAGCGGTCCTCCAGGATGAGGGTGGCCCCTGCGGCCAGGGAACCCATAGTCGAGTAGTATTGGGCGTTGGCGTGGAAGTAGGGAAGGCAGGTGAAAAAGCGGTCCTCGGGCGTAGCCTCCGTCCAGGCGGCGAACCCCTGCCCCGCCGCCACGTACATCTCGTGGGTTATCATCACGCCCTTGGGGTTGCCGGTGGTGCCGGAAGTATAGACCAGCATGGAAACGTCCTGCGGCCTGGCCTCCTGGCCCGCCCCCGGGGATAAAGGGGGCGCATCTTCGAGAAGGCCCCAGAAGTCCGTCCAGCCTGGGTACGGCTCGCCCCCTTCGCTGACCACCAGCGCCTCTTGGAGAGAGGGGCAGCCCTGGGCTGCCTCCCGGGCCACGTCCATCAGGGTGTGGTGGCTTACCAGGGCCTTGGCTTCGGCGTTGTTGAGGATGTAGCCCATCTCCGCCCCTTTGTAGGCGGTGTTGATGGGCACACAGATGGCCCCCAGGCGGGAGAGGCCCATCCAGGCGTAGAGGAACTCGCGTCCATTGGGCAGAAACAGGCATACCCTGTCGCCATGTCCCACGCCCAGCCCGCGGAACATGCCGGCCGTCCTCAGAGTGGCGTCCAGAAACTGCCGGTAAGTCGCCTGGTGGTCGTGATAGTGCAGGTAGACTTTATCGGGGTCGCGGGACACGGCGCCGTCCAGCAGTTCCCCGATGGTCATGGCCCAGGGAAGGCGGCCCGGGTCGCTATGCACGGCGATGTCACTCATGATATCCTCCTCTGCTCTCTCTCCCTGAGCTCGACCCTGCGAATCTTGCCGCTGATGGTCTTGGGCAACTCGGAGACGTACTCTATGGCGCGGGGGTATTTGAAGGGCGCAGTGACCCTCCGCACGTGCTCCTGGAGGCTCAGGGTCAGCTCCTCCGAGGGCACGTACCCCGGAGCCAGGATTACGAAGGCCTTGACTATGTTGCCCCGCATCTCGTCGGCGCTGGCTACCGCCGCGGACTCGGCCACGGCGGGGTGCTCTATCAGGGCGCTTTCCACCTCGAAGGGGCCGATGCGATACCCCGCCGAGATGATTACGTCGTCGGCGCGCCCCACAAACCAGAAGTAGCCGTCATCGTCCATGTACGCCTTGTCGCCCGTCAAGTACCAGTCCCCGTGGAAGGCGCTGTCCATCGTTTCCGGGTCCTTCCAATACTCCTTGAACAGCCCCACGGGCCTCTGGGGTTTGACCCTGACGGCAATCTGGCCTTCCTCGCCCGGCGGGACCTCCTCCCCGTCCTCATCCACGATGGCGATGTCGAAGCCGGGCATGGGCTTGCCCATAGAGCCGGGCTTGACGGGCATACACCGGAAATTGCCCACCAGGAGGACCGTCTCCGTCTGGCCGTACCCGTCGTAGATGGTCAACCCCGTGCCCTCCTCCCACACCTTCATTACCTCCGGATTCAGAGGCTCGCCGGCCCCTGTGCAGTGACGCAGGTTGCTCAGGTCGTATTTCTTCAGGTCCTCCAGCACCATCATCCTGTAACTCGTAGGTGGGGCGCAGAAGGTGCTCACGCCGTACTCCTCCAGAATCCGCAGGGTCAACGCGGCGTCGAACCTACCCCTGGCGTTGTGCTGGAGGATGGCGGCGCCCTGGGTCCACTGCCCGAAGAACTTGCCGTAGGCCATCTTTGCCCAGCCTGTATCCGAGATCGCCCAGTGAAGGTCCGTGGGTCCGACGTCGTGCCAGAACTTGGCCGTGGTGATGTGGGCTATGGCGTAGGAGGCCTGGGTGTGAAGGACCATTTTGGGAGGGCCGACGGTGCCAGAGGTGAAGTAAATGAGGATGGGGTCGTCGCTGCGGGTAGGTTCTGCATCATCCAGGCGGGAGGACATCCTGGGAAGCTCTTCCTCCCAGCTTATCCATCCCTTTTTCGCGCCGTCAACCAGCAGGATGTGCTTCAAGGACGGGCAGTTGGCCGCTGCCTCCTCCACTTTATGGGCGTTCTCCGAATCGGTGACGGCCACGCTGGCCCCGGCGCGGTTAATCCGATACTCGATGTCCTTGGGCGTGCAGAGGGTTGTCGCGGGCATGGGCACCACGCCCAGCTTTATCATTCCCAGCACCGCCTCGTACCACTGGGGAATCCTGGGCGCCATGACCAAGGCCCGGTCGCCTTTGCCGACGCCCAGGCCGCGCAGGAGGTTGGCAAACTTGTTGGACAGGACCTTCAGCTCCCAGTAGGTGTGCTTCTGGGCGTGGTCTCCCGTGGGACCAACGGAGATGAGGGCCAGCTTGGTGCGGTCTTCGGCCCACCTGTCTATTACGTCGAAGCCGAAGTTGAAATACTCTGGAACGTCGAGCTTGAAATTCCGGCGCGCGTCGTCGTAGTCCGGCATATTGGGGGCCACGTCTTTCATGGTCCACTCCCTTGTTGATGTGTGGGGTATGTAGATAGAGAGCAGGGCATGGTGAAAATTATAAGGCCTCGCCCAGGCGTGCTCAAGCCCAAAGGGAAAAGGCACAAGGCAATCGCGTCTAAAGCCAAACCCGCGCAGGAACCCGTCACCAGCACGTCATTCCGAGCGCAGCGAGGAATCTAAAAATCCATGCTCTCAGATAAGCCCGCGTCTGAGATTCCTCACTCTGCGCAGTTTATCCTGAGCTTGTCGAAGGGCTCCGTTCGGAATGACGCATTGCCACTGCCAAACCACCTAAAACCCAATGCTACCGGAAGAATCTCTGCTAATGCCCATGAGTCAGGCGGCAAGCGTGCTATACTGACCCTTTGAGGCCTATATACGGGGGGGTATTTCCATTATGAGACTCGAAGGCAAGGTTGCCCTGATAAGCGGCGGCGCCCGAGGAATGGGCGCCGTGGAGTCCAGGCTTTTCGCCGGAGAAGGGGCCAGGGTGGTCCTCGGTGACATCCAGGAGGCGGAGGGCCGTCAGGTGGAGACGGAGATCGAACGGGATGGGGGTGAGGCGCTCTTCATCAAGCTGGACGTCACCAGCGAAGAGGACTGGAGGCAGGCTGTCGAGGCCGCAGTCCGGCGATTTGGCAAGCTCGATATTCTGGTAAACAACGCCGGTATGGGCGATGGCAAGACTATCGAGGAAGCGACCGGCGAGTGGTGGGACCGTGTCATGGAGGTGAACGCCAAGGGCGTGTTCCTCGGCACCAAGTACGCCGTCCCTGAGATCGGGAAGTCCGGGGGAGGCTCCATCATCAACATCTCCTCGATGTACGGGATCGTGGGCAGCAGCGCCGCCGCGGCCTACCACGCCTCCAAGGGAGCGGTGCGCGCCTTCACCAAGGCGGCAGCCATCCGGTATGCCCGTGACGGCATCCGGGTGAACTCCGTTCACCCCGGTTTCATAGAGACCCGCATGACTGAGAGCTTTCTTGCCCGGTCCGGCGTGAGAGAGTCGTGGGAAAGCAGGACTCCCCTTGGAAGGGTAGGCGTCCCGGAGGATGTCGCCTACGGGGTCCTATACCTCGCTTCCGATGAGTCTTCTTACATAACCGGCAGCGAGCTAATCATAGATGGCGGCTACACGGCCCAGTAGTCAGTCCACCGGCGACCCCCGTTGACAATGGCCTGTGCTCAGAGTAGCATCGTGAATATCTCAAGGTGAGCAGAGGCCCTGGGGAAGGGCGAAAAACGTAGGAAAAACTTAGGAGGAAGGTTGTGCCAGTTCCAATCGTGGACCATATAGAGATATGCGTGAGCAATATGGAGCGTTCGCTGGCCTTTTATCGAGATATGCTGGGCTTCCGGGTCATATCCGACGAGGTCCTTGATGCCGGCAGTATCGAGGGACTGAGGTATATCTACAAGAATCAGCATGACAAGCTGCGCGTGGCGGTCCTGTCTTGCAGCGAAGCCGAGGGAGCCTCCAAAATCATCCTCGATGAGAACCCCGGAGACCCGACCGAGGGCGAGCCTATCAAGCTAGACCAGCTGGGCATCAGTCACATAGCCTTCAGGGTCTCCAACGTGACCGAGCTCACTCAAGAGCTGGTGGCCAGGGGAGCGCAGACCTGCGGCCCCGCCGACGCCTTCAAGGACGAATCCGGCCACGTCGGCACGGTGTTCTTCCAGGACCCCGACGGCATACTTCTGGAGTTCAGCGAGGGCGGCGTCGGGTAGACGACCGCCCTGAAAGGGAGGAAGGGCTATGCCAGCTTCGGCTATGTCCCATGTGGCGATTTGCGTAAGGAGCGTTGACCGGTCCCTGGCCTTCTATCGAGACCTGCTGGGCTTCAGGGTCTTGTCGGATAAGGTCCAAGACACCACCACCGGGGGCCTGCCCCACGTCTACAAGAACAGGCACGCCCAGCGGCGGATAGCGACCCTGTCCTACGGCGAGGGAGACCTAGCGCCCCATGTCGTGATGACAGAGCACCCCGGCGACCCGACCGAAGGCGAGCCGATAAAGCTCGACCAGGTCGGCATCAGCCATATGTCCTTCACAGTGCCCGACGTGGCCAAGCTCACTGAAGAGTTGGCAGCCAAGGGGGTGCAGACCTCCGGCCCTGCCGACGCCTTCAAGGACGCGTCGGGCCACATCCGTACCGTGTTCCTGGTGGACCCCGATGGTATGCTGGTCCAGATTGACGACGGCAGCGACGGGTAAACTAGCGGGGCCTTAGCCATGTTTCGGACCAGGCCAGAGCGCAGGTGCTGCTGACCTGCCCGCCCCTGTCCTGTGGGAAGGGCCGGCCCTGGGCCACCCTGCCGTTCACGGCAAGCTGGGCCTTCTTCGCCGGAACGAAAACGCTGTATACGCCGTGAGGCCGGGCCGGATTGCTCCCCGCCGCCATGCGAATGACGAAGGGGTCTGCGAAGTCGTACCAGGTCAGGGAAATGTCGGCGTCCCTCGACGTGACCTTCTCCGTAGAGAAGGACCGCACGTCGCCATGCCTGGAAAATGACGCCTCCACCACCGGTATGCCCTGGTCCGCAAAGCCGGCGTAGATGGTGCTCTCAATCTCTTCCTGCAGCCAGCGCACCATCTCTATGTTGTCGGCGTATATCCTGACCTGGTTGTCGGTCACGTCGGCTTCCAGAAAGAGCACGTGTCCGGGGCCGCCGGGGGAGAACAGGATTCGCCAATGGCTGGCGCGCGCGGTCAGCGGGCCGCCGTCCTCGAGGCTGAGACGGATAAATGAGTTTTCACCGGTAAGGCGGATCTCGTTCGGGTCTACAGGACTTACCATAATGCGGTCTCCTTGCCAGGATTTTTAGCCAGAGCTTTTAGATCGATACGGAATGCCAGGCGGGGAAGCGGGACGTACCCTGCGGGGATTATATACAGTCCTATACAACCCGCCTACACAGCCTGTTGAGCATCACTGGCCTACGATTGGGCCAGTGACTCGGCATCCCGGATATAAAGGGCGGTCTCCCTTATCCGGCGTTCTGTGTCCTCGATGGGTTCACACAATCCGAGATAGAAGCATTCGCCATGTAGCGCGCCCATCCTGGAGTAGTAACGGCTTACCAGGCCATCTACTCTTCGGTCTTTTGCGGCTAATTCTCGCAACTCTTTGGATGTTACTGGTGGCTTCTCCGGTTCCTCTCCGGTCCGTGCCAGGATTAGTGCATCGGCGGCCCGCTTGGTAGCACACCAGGCTTTCTCAGCGGCGTCTCGTATGTCTCCCTGCTCTAATCGCTCCAGAGCGTCGGCATAGACCGTCCGAGCATCGGTGAATATAGCTGTTACTCGGTTAGTAATTACCATTCCGCCCCCCGCTACTTAGGGTGTCGTGCGCTTGCCCTGCCTTCATTCTTGGGATCACCCCTTCAAGCAGTCGAGTGATTGTTGATAATTCGTAACTCAATCTATACTAGCACGTGAAGCGCAGATTGACAATTAGATTGCCCCGGCGCGGTTCCCTAGTCCGTTGCCGGTATGCCGTCGAAGAAGTCGGGGGGTACGTGCTGGCCCGGCTCCGCAGGGGGGTACCCGCGTATGAAATGCTCGCGCCCTATGATGCCGGCTACCACGTCGCCGGGTAATTCCCAATAGGGACGCTCTAGACTCATCTGGGTGTGGTGGCAGAGCAGGCACGACACTTTCCTCTCGACCTGGGCTGATACGTCCATCTCCACGTGGATTTGCTCCAGAGATACTCCGTCGTGCTGTCGCTCCGTATCGGGGAGGGGCGCGTCTACCCCTGCCTGGCGCAGCTTCAGCGCCATCTCCATGCGGAACCCCCTGGGGCGCACGCTGTAGAACAGCCGCAGAGGGGTGTGAGGAAGGAGACCGGCCTCCAGATGTTCCTGGAAGAAGCCGGGGTCTCCCGATTGGTTGAAGGCAACCGTGGTGTGTTTGCAGATGGCGATGTGGTCGGGGTGTCCGTAAAGGCCGTCGGGGCCGAAGGTCAGCACGACGTGGGGCCTGAACCGGCGCATCTCCCTGACCAACTGCTCCACTACCTCCGTCGCATCGGCGTTGACGAAGGCCCTGGGGTGAGCGTTGGCCTCGGTGCCCGCCATGCCCGAGTCCCTGTAGCCCAGCACGATGGGTCCCTGGATGCCCAGGGCTTGGCAGGAGCATTTCAATTCCCGGTGCCGCACCTGGGCAATGGACTCCCTCGTGGCCGAGCCGGGCTGTCGTATTTCTCCTTCCTCGCCCAGGGTGGTGCATACCAGCCGGATGTCCACCCCCCGCGCTGCGTAGGTTGCCAGGGTGCCCCCTACTGGGAAAGCCTCGTCGTCGGGATGGGCAAAGCAGACGAGCATTCTTAGCTGTCCCATCACTCCTCCTGAAAATGCAGGGCCTTTTCGTTCTCGGAAGATGTCGTTCCGAGCGCAGCGAGGAACCTAAAATTCTTTGTCAGCAGAACGGCGCGAATAGCAAGGATTTTAGACCCCTCGCTCTGTTCGGGGTGACAATGAAAAGGTCCTACCTGAAAATGGTGCTGCCCTTTACTACGTCGTTCCATTACTGATGCGTGAATAAACATCTTAATCAGTCCATTCCGTCTTTGCCATGAAAATAGACGGGCAACTCTCCCCAACTTATCTTTCCCGCGAAAGCGGGAATCCATTGGGCGGCCTTCTGGACTCCCGCTTTCGCGGGAGTGACGACATGGTTTAGTTTGTTGTTCACTCATCAGTAAATAATCCGGGCCGGGCGGCCTCCGCGATGCGGCGGTCAGGGGCCCTGCGCTTCCCCGGCCCCGGCCTGGGATTCCGTTTCTGATGCCCTTGCCGGAGGCTTGGGCTTCGGAAGGGTCCAGTAGAAGAAGGCGGACACCCCGTTGGCTATGGCCAGGGGAATAAGCGCCCACACGTAGCTGTCGGTCCGGTCGAAGACCCAGCCCATCCACATTGGAGTGCTCATGGACATTAGCTGGTTTGACATCTGCTGCCATCCCCTCAGAGTCGCGTAGCTCTTGCGGCCAAAAAGGTCGCCCAGGATGGCCCATGAAAGGGGATTTGCGGTCTCCGCGACGGCCAGCAGGATAACGAAGACTGCCAGCTCCCACAGATGTCCGCTGCTGCGCAGCAGCATGACCAGGGCCAGGGTGCCGGCGACCATAGCCACCGCGCTTATCTTCTGCTTGGACCACTTGTCGCCCATCCAGCCGGCGGAAGGGTTGAAGACTAACGTGCACAGGGACATGAAGCCGATGAAGAAGCCCGCTGTTTTCAGGCTCGCGCCGCTCATTACTATCAAGCGCGCAAGGTGCCACTGGACGCCCGCGTGGACAGTGTCGCGCAGCCCGACGGCGCCGATTACAAAGAGCCAGAAGGAGGGCGTCCTCATCGCTTCCTTCACGGTGAAGTCCGGTTCCCTCGACGCCTGCTCTGCCGGCGCGCGCGCCGTCGCGCCGGGTCCTCCGGGGTTTTCCCTATCCTGTGCCTGACGTATGTTCCTCAGCTGGTACTGGGGAGAATCGGGGCTGTCCCCGTCGGGCAGCATGCCGATGCTCTCCGGTGAACGGCGCACCATGAGACATAGGGGAACTATTGTCAGTATGGCTATGCCGGAGACGAGCGCGGAGGTGCGCCATCCCCACTCTGTCAGCATCAGAGTCACAATGGGGATGATGGCAGCCCCACCCAGGCCGTGACCGGTGGAAACGATGGCCATGGCTAGTCCCCGCTTTCTTCGAAACCACTGGTTCACGGCTGCCATGGAAGCGTTCTCGTAGCCCGCCCGGGAGGCCAGGGAGAGAATCAATACGTAGACGAGGATGAAGTAGAGGTAGCTATTAGAGAAGGATAGAAGAATGAATCCCAGGCCCAGAATGGCGCCGCCAGCCACCATCAGAGCACCCGGGCCCAGGCGGTCGGTGAGATAGCCCACCACAGGCCCCTGGATTCCCCCCTCCAGCCTGCCGAGGGTCTCCGCCATCGAGTAGCGGCTACTGCTCACGCCCAGGTCGGTTTGCAGGTGGAGGAAATACAGGCTGAAGCCCCGTTGGAATAGCCCGTGTTTTACGGCGCTGACCAGCAGGCCGATGGTTACTATCCACCAGCCGTAGAAGATGCCGGTAGGCCTTTTCAGCGGCCCTTTCGAGGGTTCTCTACTCACCGCGTCGCGTCGTGGACGTTCAGGCGGGCTCCATGCTCTGGACGACGATTCGGGCCAAGTGGCTGCGGGCGTGGTCTACCTCGGCGTTCCATTCCGGCGACCCGTAGAATGACGCCTCCCTGGTCTTCACGTCTTCGGCGTCTGCGAAGCTCCTAATCCAGATGAACTGGTTCTTGTCCTCGTTAACCCACATCCCATCCACCTTGATGCCGTGCTTCTCGTGCATGGGTACGATGGTCTCCTTGAAATACTTGGCCCACTCGTCCATCATTCCACGATTCACTGTGTAGATACGAAGCTGGGAAATCATATCTGCTCCCTCCCGTAAGTGATATTTAACAGAGTGTTTAATAAGCCCTCGCAACCAGTCGCCCGTCACCCCCTGTTCAGGCCAGGGGCAGGCTCTGAGCGAAGCGAAGGGTCTAAACTCCTTGACTTCGTGGGCGTGCTGCTGCCCAAGCTCTTTAGATTCCTCGCTGCGCTCGGAAAATGACTGGTGAGGAGCAATCGGTTTTTAACATCTTCTAAGCCCGCGTCCCCTCAGCGCTTGAGGAACTCCAGGATATGGGAGTTCACCTCCTGGGGCTTCTCCTGGTGCATGAAGTGGCCCGTGCCCTGGATAATCACCTTGTCCAGCCCGCCGGTGAAAAGATGGTCCATGTTTTGAAAGGCCTCCAGCCTCAGAGGCCGGTCCCGCGTACCGTGCAACGCCAGCGTTGGGACGGATACGGCGCCGGTGTTGATGCGCTCCTGGACATTCTTCAAGGCCGGGTCCTGAAGCTCCGGGTTATAGCTGTGGCGGTAGTAGCCAAGGGCCGCCTCCACTACCCCGGGCTTGCGGAAGGTCTCCTTCACGCTCTCGAGCACTTCCCCGGGTATGTCCCACTCGGGAGAGGCGTCCCGCCACCAGTCCTCGATAAAAGTATAGTCATTGTGGGCCACCGTGCGCTCGGCGTAGGGCAGCTGAAAATAGAAGGCGTGCCATGTGCCCTTCAGATAGTAGAAGTTCGTGGCGTCGCCCGAGGCCGGATGGGCTGCCGCTATGGTCACCAGCCTGGTAACCCTCTCCGGCTCCAGGACCGCCGCACCGTAAACCGCCCGCGCTCCCCAGTCGTGCCCCAGGAGGACGGCCGTCTCGACACCCAGAGCGCCAATCAGCGCCAGCACGTCTTTGCTCAAATGGGCCGACTGGTAGCGACCGTCTTTGGCGGCCTCCGTGGGCGCATAGCCCCTCATAAAGGGCGCCACCGCCCTGAAGCCCGCCTGGGCGAGGCCTGGCAGCAGGTCGCGGTAGGAGTAGGCATGGTCCGGGAAGCCGTGCATGCACAGAGCGAGGGGTCCGTCTCCAATCTCCAGGAAGTGGAAGTTGATGTCGTTAGCCTTCACGACGCCGGTCTTGAAATCAGCCATGACTCCTCCCGAGACTCTCTTGCACGCTTACCCTGGCAAGGGGCTGTAAGCGCCCCTAATCCCTGGGCTACTCCCCCACCACTGCGATGGCCTCAATCTCCACCAGGTAGTCGGGGCTGGCCAGCTCTGAGACCACCAGCATTGTGCTGGTGGGCGGGTTGGACGACTGGTGCAGCTCCTCACGCACCTTGCGCACCGCCGCGCCGTATTCGATGTTGGTCACGTAGGTGGTGGTCTTGACGACGTTCTGGAGATTGCCGCCTACAGACTTGACGGCGGCCTCCAGGTTGCGCCATACCTGTCTGGTCTGCTCCTCCGGGTCACCCTTGCCCACGACACTGCCATCCGGGGCGGCACTAATCTGCCCGGCGATGTAGACGGTGTTGCCCACCTTTACCACGTGGGTATAGCCCCGGGGTTGGGACATGGTCTCCGGATTGAGGTATTGCTTGTCGGGCATCGCTCCTCCTTTTGCTTCCCTGCGACAAGCCCGGACTACATCCCGGCTTGTCTTGGGACATGTTACCAAGTCTCCGGCGGAATTGCCATAGCCGCGCCAGGTGAATGCAGGCCCAACCGCGTGTCATTCTGAACGAAGCGAATCGGAGTGAGGAATCTGAAATGGCGCCTGGCGAGAATCGGGATCGAGGTCGTACCGGCCATGACAAGGCCGCGGCCAGCCGGGATTTCAGACCCCTCGCTTCGCTCGGGGTGACAATTAAAAGGCCCCGCGGACGGCGACATGAAGCTTGACGGCCTTCCAAGGTGACACTACAATCGGTCTTGTGGGCTTGCCGAATACAATATCTTGGATGTCCCTTATGCAAGGCGCTGAAAGGAGCCGGTATGGATAAGGCGGACGTGCCCTTTCTTTCCACTGCTGAGCTTTCACGGTTGATAGAGAGAAAAGAAGTCTCTCCGGTGGAGGCTACGGAGGCCTACCTGGACCGCATTGACGACCTGGACTTCAAGTTCAACGCCTATCTCACCGTGTGCCGCAAGGAGGCCCTCCAGGCTGCCCGCGAGGCGGAGCAGGCCATCGTCCAGGGCAGCTATCTGGGGCCGATGCACGGCATCCCCGTGGCCGTGAAGGACCAGATATGGACCAAGGGCGTCCGCTCTACGGGAGGCTCCCGCTTCCTGGCCGACTTCATCCCCGGCGAGGATGCTACCGCCATAGCCAAGATGAAAGAGGGGGGAGCAGTCCTCCTGGGCAAGACCAACCTCACCGAGTTCGCCATAACGGGCCTGACCCATCGCTTCAGCACGCCGCGCAATCCCTGGAACCTGGATATGTTCACCGGCGGCTCCAGCGGCGGCTCTGCATCCGCTACGGCAGTCTTCCTCTGCTCCACTTCTCTGGGCGAGGATACCGGCGGCTCCATACGGAGGCCCGCCGCCTGGTGTGGTGTGGTGGGGCTTAGGCCCAGCTGGGGCAGGGTGAGCCGCTACGGGCTTATGCGGGGATCGTGGTCTATGGACGCCGTGGGGCCTATATCCCGGAACGTAGAGGACGCCGCCATAACCCTCGGCGCCATTGCCGGACCCGACCCGAAGGACCCTTACGCCTGGGATACCCCCGTGCCCGACTACAGGAGGGCGCTGGATGGCAATATGAAGGGCGTCCGGGTGGGGGTAGTCACCGAGCAGATTAACAGCGACGTGGTCGAGCCGGTCCAGCCGGAGGTCAGGGAAGCTGTCGTCAATGCGGCCTCGGCAATGGGGAAGCTGGGAGCATCGGTGGAGGAGGTCTCTATTCCCCTCACGAAACACGCGATGGTGTTCACCACTATATTGCTCTTCGCGGAGCCGGCGGCGGACCATCACGATTGGCTCAGGGACCGACTCCACGACTACGGCCATGCCAACCGCGTGGGGCTTCTCACCGGAAGCATTTTGCCGGCCCAGGCCTACTACAAAGCCCAGAAGCTCAGAAGCCTGCTGACCCAGCAGGTGTACGAGGCACTGGAGAGGTACGACGTGCTGATAGGCCCCACCGCCGGGAGTCCCGCCCCAAGGATAGAGGACGACCCCGTGATTACCAGCAAGGAGATGGCATCCCGGATGGGATACCTTCTCACCCGCATGTTCAACCTGGCCGGCGCCCCCGCCGTCTCCATCCCCTGCGGCTTCAGTTCCCAGGGTCTTCCCATTGG
Organism: Dehalococcoidia bacterium; assembly: GCA_965197405.1. Lineage (GTDB taxonomy): Bacteria > Chloroflexota > Dehalococcoidia > Lucifugimonadales > JAGWBF01. The sequence continues at coordinate 2,146,467 of OZ240206.1, forward strand.
GCTTCAGATAGGGGGGCGTCCCGGCGAAGAGGAGACCGTCCTGAAGGTGGCCCACGCCTACGAGCAGAGCACGCCTTGGCACGCCATGAGGCCGCCCACCGCGTAGAGATGGTGAGACAGAGAAACCAGCCTTCGACTGGCAGTCATCTTATTAACTAAGAAGGTGTGTGATAAGGCATGGTTACACTTCCTCTCCCTTGACGGGAGAGGATTGAGGTGAGGGTGGTGCGATGGTGTCCCCCTCATCCTAACCTTCTCCCGCTAGGGGAGAAGGGACTTCGGAAACATCCTCTAACAGGCGGTGTTCCATGCGTCCTATCGTTGACGTAGCCGGGGATATGGGTCTTCCCATTGATGCACTGGAGCTATATGGGCGCTACAAGGCCAAGGTCCCCCTGGAGGCCTTCTCGGGCAGGCCTGCCCAGGGGCAGCTGGTTGTGGTGACTGCCATGACTCCCACGCCCATGGGCGAGGGCAAGACCACGACGTCCATCGGGCTGGTGCAAGGCCTGGCGCGCATCGGAAGACGCCCCGTGCTGACTCTGAGGCAACCCTCCATAGGGCCGGTTTTCGGGATTAAGGGAGGGGGCACCGGCGGAGGTCAGGCCCGCGTCATGCCGGATACGGAGATTAACTTCCACTTCACCGGGGACGCCCATGCCGTGGCCTCGGCACATAACTTGCTCGCAGCCCTGGCAGATGCCGCCGTGAACCACGGGACCGTCCCCGGCCTGGACGCTTCCGGTCTGGAATGGCGACGCGTCTCCAATATAGGCGACCGGGCTTTGCGGCATATAACCACCGGGCTTGGTGGAAGAAGCAACGGGCCAATGCGCGAGGCCGGTTTCGACATAGACGCAGCGTCAGAGATCATGGCCGTGCTGGCGCTGTCCACCGGCTACGATGACCTGCGGGCCAGGCTTGCCCGCATGGTGGTGGGCTACTTCAGAGACGGCAGACCAGTCACCGCATCCGACCTCAACAGCGTGGGTGCGATGATGGCCCTCCTCAAGGACGCCCTGAAGCCCAACCTGGTCCAGACCCTGGAGGGGCAGCCCACCCTGGTGCATACCGGACCCTTCGGCAACATCGCCCACGGGTGCAGCTCTATACTGGCGGACAGGCTGGCCCTGGGCTGTGGCGACATTGTGGTCACTGAGGCAGGCTTCGGCGCCGACCTGGGCTTTGAGAAGTTCGTGCATATCAAGACCCGCTCGGGGGGCGTCCCGCCCTCTGCGGCCGTGGTGGTGGTGACTGTGCGGGCTTTGAAGTGGCACGGCGGAGTTGCCCTGAGAGAGCTTACCAGCGCCAATTTAGATGCGCTCCGGCGAGGCCTGGTCAACATGGAGCACGCTATCGGCATCGTCAGGGGGGTTGGCCTACCGGCGGTAGTAGCCATCAACCGTTTTCCCGACGACCAGCCCGATGAGCTTGATAGCGTCAGGAGCGCCGCTCTGCAAGCGGGAGCACACGCGGTGGCGGAGAGCCACGGCTTCTCCCAGGGAGGCCCCGGCGCCACAGAGCTGGCCGAGGCCGTCGTCTCGGCCTGCAAAGAGCCTTCCCATCTGACATACCTTTACCCCCTGGAGGCCTCCATCGAGGAGAAGGTGGATGCCCTGGCGCGCCAGGTCTACGGCGCTGCGGAGGTCCGCTGGGAGAGAAGCGCCCTGCGCCAGGCCCGGAGGTACACTGACCTCGGATGGGGCGATTTGCCCATCTGCATGGCCAAGACCCACCTCTCCGTATCGGCGGACCCACGGGCGCTTGGACGGCCCCAGGGCCATACATTCCCCATAGCGGGTATACGCATCTCTGCGGGGGCCGGGTTCGTCTATCCACTGGCCGGGGAAATAACCACCATGCCCGGGCTGCCAAGGGAACCCAACGCCTTCGGGATAGACATCAATGAGAAGGGTGATATTGTCGGCCTGGTATGACGTAATTACGGGGCGACGCGGTATGCGATACACTCGACTATCTCGATGACCAGGGGCTTCTGGGCCAGTCCGGTAGTGCCCAAAACCGCCCTACAGGGCGGGTTGGGAACAAATTCCCGGTAGACTTCGTTCAGCAGGGGCCAGTTGTCCATGTTGGTCAGGAAAATGACGAGGCTGACGACCCGGCTGAAGCCGGAGTTGGCGGCTTCCAGGGTGGTTTCCAGGTGGCGGAAGGCGGCCTGGTACTGCTCCCGCTCGGTCTCGCCCACGACTACCCCGTCAAATCCGGAGGAAGTGGTGCCCCGGCATATGATTCTGACAGCGCGTACCTTGAGCAACTGCATCAGGTCTTCCTCGAAATAGTCGCAGTAAAGGCCGGTGCGGTACGACACCATATCGGTGGACTGTCTGCGGCCATCGGCGATCATCAGGTCTAACAGCCGGTCTCGTTCAGCGAAGGGCAAAGCCTGGGCTTCTGACAGGCTCATGCCATCCAGGTCAGCCAGGGTATAAGCCATTCCGACCTCCTGCGGCGTACAAGCATCAATCAAGCGACGCTTTCAGCCAAAGATATTCGGGGTAAACATTTGCAACTGACATTGCTGAGATTGAGGTGCCGAGGGTGGGATTCGAACCCACACACCTGTTAAGGTAGCGGATTTTAAGTCCGCCGCGTCTTCCATTCCGCCACCCCGGCCTACAGTCGCTACTGGGTTTGCACGGCGTTTGCCCATCTGCCGTTAGCTCCTAGGAGCCCGCGCTGCGCTGTCTGAGGCTGTGGTTCATTTGAAATACAGACCTATCGTTGCACCTATCAGCGTCATCCGGGACGCTCCTTCCAACCTGCTGGTTCGTCCTTCGAGCGCCATGTCTATTCACCTATGGGAGCCGAAGATGGCTTCGTGCAGCATATCATTGAGCCGCGTCTGCCAACCAGGCCCACTGGAACGGAAGTGGGCTACGATGTCCGAATCCAGCCGCAGCGACACCTGCTCCTTGATTGGAGTTTTCTGTTTGCCGCGCGTCTTGCGCCAGCGCTCTACAAGGTCCGGTACGACCTCGATAGCGGGCCGAGCGCGGGCGAACCATTCGTCGTCCAGTTCCGGGGCGTCAGGGTCTCTAGCGATGCCGGCCTCTATAGCGGTCTCTTCCCCGTACTTCGCGGAAACCTCGGCAAAGGTCAGCTCGCTTGCAATAATCTTGTTCCACTCCGACTCAGTTATGTAAGCGGGCTTGGGCATATCGTCTCCCCTCCCTGGGACTGGCCTTGCGGAGGCTGATAATCCGAGTCCTGTCGCCACGCTCTGCGAACACGACATGATGCAAACGGTCTTCGATGTATCCGAGGGCGACGTAGCGGGATTCACCATGTCGAGAGCTTGCCCCGATAATAGCAGTGGCCCACACGAAAGCCTCAATGGCCCAGAAGTCAACGCCATGCTTCGCCACGTTGTCTTGTCGCTTGGCCTCATCCCATTCGTACTCCATGTTTTATTGTATAGACAATTTTGTGATTTCTCAAACCTTTCTGTCCGTACAATGAGGGCTGCGTTGTCGGAGGCTGCCCTTCATGGCAAAACCCCTGCCGGAAAGCCCTGACATATTCGATATACAGTGTGTATATTATACACATGGATAGCAGGGAAGTGATACGGAGACTACGACGGGAAGGTTGGGTGCGTAGGAACGTCACCGGCAGCCACCACCATTTCATCCACCCCACCAAGCCCGGGGTAGTCACAGTTCAGCATCCACGCAAGGACATCCCAATCGCCACCCTGCGCAATATCTTCCGGCAAGCCGGATGGGATTGGAGGACACGATAATGCGGTATCCAATCGTGATTCACAAAGACGAGGGAAGCAGCTATGGGGTCACGGTCCCCGACCTGCCCGGGTGCTTTTCGGGCGGCGACACTCTGGATGACGCCTTCGACATGGCACAAGAGGCCATTGTTGGCCATATCGAAACGCTGCTCATGGACGGCCAATACGTTCCCCAATTGCGCCCTTTGCAGGCTCATCAAGCTAACCCGGACTTCGCCGACGGTATCTGGGGGTTCGTAGACGTTGACCTGGCGGACATTCCCGACAAAGCTGTGCGGGTTAATATCACCATGCCATCCCGGATGCTTGCCACCATTGATAGTTGGGCCAAGCGGGAGGGCGAGACGCGCTCGGGCTTCCTTGCCAAGGCAGCCCTGGAGCATATCGGGAACAAGGCTTTGGAGGAATAGGCCTTCGACTTCGGTGGACTGGACCGGGTGGCGCGAAACTCCCTACTCCTGGGTGAGCTTCCGAGCTGCCTGCTCGAAGGTTGTTTGAGCGAGGGAGCGCAGTTCTTCGCCGGAAAGCTCTTCGATGTTGGAGGGAAGGACCAATATGGGGAGGCGGGGCTTGCCCTGGGACTGGGCGATGACGCCGGCAAGCTCGCGAAACTGGCCGGTGACAAGGACCACGGAGGGAACGCCTCGCTGGTCCAGGGAAATCGCGTCGTGGACACTCCACGTCGTGCAAGACCCTCAATGGCCCATGCCGACGATAGCTACGTCGGCCCTGTCCACCAGCACATTGAGGGTATCTTCAGGAATGGGACTCGACAGGTCGGGGTTGATGGTCCGCATGATTTCCCCGACCTCGTACCTCTCCCTGGCTATCTGCTCGAAGTGGCCTGCCACTACGTCAAAGCTGCGCCACATGTTCGTAATAACGCCGAGCGTGCTGCCGCCGAGACTTGGCGCTCGCGGGGCCAAGCCTGTATCTCGGGACCTTGGCCGCCCGGTGGGGTCTAGAATCTTCATCATCTCGCCGTTCATCCCAACCCTCTTCTGCCCGAATTCTACGCCATATGGCACAGATGACCCTCAGCCGGTGAAGTCTCTGACGATATATTACTCTTTTCCCTGAGTTGCGTCAAGTTTTGCTGGTATTTTATGCCATTTATGTCATAATACCTAACGTTTGCTGATTGGGTGCAAGTCCTTCAATCACGTATACCGGCATGTATACCGGGAGAGCGCAATCCGTCACGGCGGCAGCTGGGAGAGGACCTCCCGCAGGCGCTCTCGCCGCTCCTGGAGGGACCCGAGTCGCTCCTGCTCTCTCTCCACCACCTCTTCGGGGGCCTTGGAGCTGAAGTCCGGGTTGGCCAGAAGCCCTTGCACGCGCTCCAAGCTGACCTCGCACTCCTGAAGCTCCCTGGTCAAACGCTCCCTTTCGGCGGATATGTCCACCACACTGGCGAGGGGCAGCATCACCACGATTGGGGTCTCCGAGCCGTAGCGGTCTACTACCAGGGTCATTGACTGGTTGCTGGGGGGGCGCTCTTCAGCGTTATCGAGTATGCGGAGGGGCTCCACCCGGGCGAGGGTGCGGATGGCCGGGGACTCCTCTTGAACGGCCTCCCGAAGTCCATCGGCGTCTACCGCAGCTTCGAGCGGCTCGCGCGAAGGGATGCCCAGCTGGGCGCGGGCATCCCTGATGGCCCTTATCATCAGAATGAGGGTGCGCATCTCTTGGTCAGCCTGGTGGTCAGTGCGCCTTGCATCGGACTCAGGGTAGGGGGCTATCATGATGGACTCGGGTAGGGCCTGTCCCGAGGGGGTCGAAGGTTCGTCCTTCCGGGGAAGGCGGTGCAGCAGGTTCTGCCATATCTCCTCGGTGATGAAGGGCATAAAGGGGTGCAGAAGGCGGAGGGTGCGTTCCAGCACGTGGGCCAGCACCTTCAGGGGCGTGGTGTCTCCTGCGCGCAGCCTCACTTTCGCCATCTCTATATACCAGTCGCAGAAGTCTCCCCACAGGAACTCATAGATGGTCCGCTGGGCTTCGCCAAACTCGTACTCATTGAGATAGCCGTTGACCGAGCCAATAGCCAGATTCAGGCGGTGGAGGACCCATCTGTCCTGGCGGTTTTCAGGGTCGGACAGGTCGTACCATCCCGACAGAGAGGAGGGGTCCGCGCCCTCCAAGCTGGTCATGACGAACCGGGAGGCGTTCCATAGCTTGTTGGCGAAGTTGCGGCTGGACTCCAGCCTGGACTCTCCCAGGCGCATGTCATTGCCCGGAGCCGTGCCCGTGGTCAGAGAGAAGCGTAGAGCGTCGGCGCCGAACTGGTTGATAAGCTGGAGGGGGTCGAGGACGTTGCCCTTCGTCTTGCTCATCTTCACGCCCTGGGTGTCCCGGATTAGGCCGTGGAGCAGAACGGTGTGGAAAGGCTCTCGGTCCGTGTTGACCAGCCCCATCATTATCATACGGGCCACCCAGAAGAAGAGGATGTCGTACCCCGTCTCCATGACGGCGTTGGGGTAGAAATATCCCAGGTCCTCCGTATCTTCGGGCCAGCCGAGGGTGGAGTGGGTCCACAGGGCGGAGCTGAACCACGTGTCCAGCACGTCCGGGTCTTGCCATATGCGCGGGGAGCCACAGTGGACGCATTCGGCGGGGTCATCCACCTCTACGGTTTGGCCCTGGCAGTCCTGGCAGTACCACACGGGGATGCGATGGCCCCACCAGAGCTGGCGGCTGATGCACCAGTCCCGTATGTTCTCCAACCAGTTGAGGTATACCCCGGTGAACCGCTCGGGTACGATGCGGATGCGTCCCTCGGCGACGGCGCTATATGCCCGGCCCGCTATGGAACCGGGGTCGCCATGACTGCCCACGTCCATGAACCATTGCACGCTTATCAGAGGCTCCACCACGGACTTGCAGCGCTGGCAGTGGCCCACAGAGTGGCGATAGGACTCGGCCTTCTCCAGCAGCCCCTCTCTTTCCAGCTGCTTTACCACGTCCTCGCGGCATTGGAATCGCTCTTGGCCCGCGTAAGGCCCGGCCTGAGCTGCCATGTTGCCGTCGGGGTCAATGACCGTGATCACCGGCAGGTCGTGGCGCTGGCCGATGTCGAAGTCGGTGGGGTCGTGTCCGGGGGTCACTTTGAGTGCCCCCGTTCCGAACTCCGGGTCTATGGCGTGGTCGGCCACTATGGGCATCTCCCGCCCGATAATGGGCAAAACCACCCTGCGCCCTATGAGGGAACGGTAACGGGAGTCGTCGGGGTGCACGGCCACCCCTGTGTCTCCCAACATAGTCTCCGGTCTTGTGGTGGCTACGGTTATATGGCCGTCGCCGCCGGCCAGGGGATAGCGTATGTGGTACAGGCCGCCCTCAATCTCCTCGTGCTCCACCTCCAAGTCGGACAGGGCGGTGGAGCATCGGGGGCACCAGTTGATAATGCGTTCACCCCTGTATACGAGGCCCTTCCTGTAGAGGTTGACGAAGGTGGTGCGCACAGCCTTGCTGGGGACGGGGTCCAGGGTAAAACGGAGGCGGGACCAGTCGCAGGACGTCCCAAGGCGCTTGTGCTGCTCGTCAATGGTATTTCCGTACTGCCTGACCCATTCCCACACCCGCTCCAAGAACTTCTCCCGGCCAAGCTCCTGACGGCTCGTGCCTTCCCTGGCAAGTTGCTGCTCCACCACCCACTGAGTGGCGATTCCGGCATGGTCCTTGCCGGGCAGCCAGAGAGTAGGCTCTCCAAGCATCCGGTGCCAGCGACACAACACGTCCTCCACCGAGGCGGTGAGGGCGTGGCCCAAGTGCAGCTCGCCTGTCACGTTGGGCGGCGGCATAACGACCACGAAAGGCCGCTTCTCCGGGTCTATGCTGGGGGTGAAGTAGCCCCTGTCCACCCAGAAGTCGTAAATGCGTCCCTCAACGTCGGCAGCGTTATAGGCCTTGGGAATCTCTCCCATAACTTCCAGCGCCATGTCCTTCATCCTTCAATACTCTTTTCCCATTTCCGTCCGTGTGGGCCTATTTTAGTGTTGCCCTATTTTAGTGTTGCAATGTGAATATAGTCAACGAGAGCAGGCGGGGCGCTACGGGGCAATCGCCGTGAGGGTCTGTCGACGCTATCAGGGTTGGGTGCTAGAATTATAGTAACATCCCATTACTGGGAGAAATCGCTATGGACAGCATAACGCTCAAGAACTTCCGGTGCTTCCGCGAACAGCAGACCGCCCGTTTAGCGCCTCTAACCCTGCTCGTGGGTGAGAACAGCACTGGCAAGACATCCTTCCTAGCTATGATCCGCGCTCTTTTAGACAGTGCCGTCAATTGGCGAGTCCCGGACTTCAAGGAAGATCCTTACGATCTGGGGAGCTTTGACGAGATCTGTCATCATCGAGGGGCTAGGGGCGGTCAGGCGAACACATTTGAGGCAAAGTTCGATGCTGCTTCTCAAATCAATGAAGATGAGGACACCGATGATAAACCCCATCACTTTGAGGTCACCTTTGGAAAGAATGGAACTGTACCGGTCCCGGTGAGAAGACTCTTCGTCCGTGGAGACACCTGGGTCGAATACTGCTTCGAGCCAGGACGTCCTTATGTGCTTCGAGTTGGAACGTGCAGAGGGTCCTGGGAAAAGCAAGTATCAGATAAGGTCAGTTCCCTGTTTGATCTCGAGGAGATTATGATGGCACCGTTCCTCTATCTCGCCAGATCACAAGACGATCAAGAGGATTATACTGACTTCAGACCTCTGTCCCGCTCTCCGGCCTTCAACTCGGAGGATGTGCATCTATTCGCATTGCTTCTCTTTAACTTTCGGATTGCCGAGGAGCGCATATTTGCAAGCGCGCCCGTCCGTTCCAAGCCGCGCCGGACCTACGACCCTTCCAGACCTACGCCGGACCCGGAAGGCGACTATGTTCCCATGTATCTCGCCAACCTGTTTTCCAGTGAGAGTCAGACGTGGGCAGACCTCAAGGAACGGCTCGAAGATTTTGGAAAAGCCTCGGGCCTGTTTGATGAGATTTCAATAAAGCGGCTGGGTAAGAGGGGAAGTGAGCCTTTCCAGATGCAGGTCAGAAGGTTTGGAGGGAGTCTAAAAGGCCCACAGCGCAACCTCATAGACGTAGGTTACGGCGTCAGTCAGGTGCTGCCGGTGATAACGGAGTTGCTGCGCGAAGATGCGCCATCTACGTTCCTGTTGCAGCAGCCGGAGGTACACCTCCACCCCAGCGCCCAGGCCGCTCTGGGGAGCCTGTTCTGTCAGGTCGCGGGCCGGGACCGCCAACTGCTTGTCGAGACCCACAGCGACCACCTGCTCGACCGGGTGCGTATGGACGTCCGAGACGGTGCCGGTAACCTGAAACCCGATGACGTTTCCATCCTCTTCTTCGAGCGTGACGCCCTGGACGTCAACATCCACTCTCTTCGAATTGACGAAGAAGGCAATATCATGGATGCGCCGGAGGGCTACCGCCGGTTCTTCATGGAAGAGACTTCGCGGTCTCTGAGGCTCTGAAAGATGTGCGCAATCATTGATGCCAATGTCTCTCATGAAGTGTTCGGGTCCAATCGCCCCGAAGCCGGCGTGAAGTTCTTCGAGTGGCTCAACACGGGGAAAGGCCTCCTCGTAGTCGGCGGCAAGCTGCTCGTCGAACTCGAGAACAGCTCACCTGGGTTCAGGGAGTGGGCAAAGCAAGCCCAAAGTGCAGGAAGGATGAGGTCCGCAAACGAAGACGACGTTAAGACAAAGACGGAGGCTATTTGGAGTGAGGGGGTGTGCAGGTCAGACGACCCACATATTCTTGCGTTGGCTCAAGTGAGCGGAGCCCGTCTACTGTACTCAAATGATGGCGCACTGCAGGAGGATTTCGGAACCAAGAGCCTCCTTGACAACCCGCGAGGAAAAGTCTATACGACAACTGAGAACAGGGATTTCCGGGAGACCCATAAGAAATTGCTCAGTAGAAAAGACCTGTGCAGGGCCAAGCAGTAATCACCCGCTGTAGACCAGAACAATCGCGGGCAACGAACAGTTAATCAGCAGAAGAGCCTTTACCTCAAGTCCTGGGCATCTTGAGGGAGTTGGAGCTGGTCTAGCCGGATAGACCCCTCCAGCCATTCATTCCCCACTTATCCCGCATTCGTCATTCCAGGGGCACGACGATAAAGATGCGAGGCTCGTCACTCACCACCTTTGTCGTGTGGCCTTCTCCCGTCAGGTCCTCCGCCAGGATTACCGTGCCTGGCCCAAACCGCCGCACCGTCCCATCTCCCGTCTCCACCTCTATTTCTCCCGACAGGGTAATCGTGTACTGGCGGCGGGGAGCGGTGTGAAAGTCCTGGAAGTGGCCGGGGGGAGAGCGGCGGAAGGTGATGCCGGCAGCGCCCTCGAGAGGCGTGCCCTCCATTGCCCCCTCGGGGTCTATCGAGCGGTCGAAGGGTGGCTCTACGTCTTCGATGTACGACCGGCCGTCATCGCCGGTGTAGATTCGGACGAATGTGGGCATTACGTCTCCTCTTCATAGGTGGCGGGGTGGGCGGGCAGTTATCAGGCGAGGGGTATAGCCACCGACACCCGGGGTTCATTCCCCACACTTCTCGTGGTGTGGCCCCGGCCCGTCAGGTCTTCCGCCAGCATCACGTCCCCCGAGCCGAATTGTCGCACCGTCCCATCCCCGATCCCTATCTCCACCTGGCCGGAGAGGGTAATGACGTACTGGCGTCGAGGCGCGGTGTGCCAGTCTATGAACTCGCCCGGTTCGGAGCTGCGGAAGGTGATACCCGTAGCCGCCTGCATAGGCGACTGCTCAACCGGCCCTATGGGTGGGTCCAGGTCCTCGAAGTGGGACTGCCCGTCTTCACCGGAGTAAAGCCTGACGAACATCATTGCACCTCCTCGTTATTATGAGAATACCCTTCGTCATACCCGCGAAGCTTGTCCCCGTGAAAACGGGGAGCGGGTATCCACAGTCCCCGCTACTTGGACTCCCACTTTCGTGGGAGTGACGGTTACGCGAAGGTCTCCTAGCCGGGCAGGGGTATGGACGCAGACACGCGGGGGCCGCCTACGGCCCGCGTGGTATGGCCCTGACCGGTCAGGTCCTCCACCTGGAGTATGTCGCCAGGCTCGAATGTCCGGGTTGTCCCGTCCCCAATCCCTATCTCCATCTTGCCGGAGAGGACGATGACGTACTGGCGGCGGGGGCCGTTATGCCAGTCCTGGAAGTCTCCGTCGGGGGCGGACCTAAAGGTCATATCCGCCCCCGCCTTTAGCGCCACGGTCTCGATGTTGCCGGATGGGACGTTCAGGTCCTCGAAGCGAGCCTGGCCGTCGTCGCCCGTGTAAAGCCGAACAATCATTTCAGCGCCTCCATATTAACCCGTTCCCGGCTGCGAGCGTCACGGCTAGCACGCGGGCCTGTTCAGTATGTCCGAGTCTATCTTCCGAGGGATGAATTGCCCATCCCCCACGGCGCCGAAGAACTGGCCGTTCTCCACCACTACCTTGCCCCTCAGAATGGTGGTCGCAGGCCATCCCTCTATATCCCATCCCTCCCAGATGCTGTAGTCGCCGATGTGCAAGTCGTTCATGGAGAGGGACTTCCGGATGCTGGGGTCTATGAGCACGATGTCGGCATCGCTCCCGGGCGCTATGGCTCCCTTGCGGGGGTAGTACCCCATTATGCGGGCTGCGTTGGCCGAGGTTATGTCCACGAACCTCTGGAGGGACATGCCCCGCTTTGACACGCCCTCGCTGTAGGCGATGCCCACGCGGGTCTCGGCGCCATTGTGCCCGCCCGTCACGTCGTGGATTGTCCGCCCGGCCAGCTTCATGGAGAAGTCGGTGCAATACTCGTCGGTGGCCATGCTGTTGATGCCGCCCCTTATCAGGCCGTCCCACAGGGCCACCCGGTCCTCTTCAGACTTCAGGGAAGGGTAGGTGTGGTACTTCATGCCGTCGGACTCCTTGTAGCTCTCGGCGGTGAAGCTGGCATAGTTGTGCAGGGTCTCGGAGTAGATGGGCAGCCCCCTTGACCTGGCCTCTCGTATGGCGTTCACCCCTTCCTTGGCGCTCACGTGGACGAAGTACACGGCGGCCCCGGTCCACTCGGCCACCCGGAGGACACGGCGGAAGGACACGTCCTCGGACATATTGTTGTGTACCTCGTGGATGTTGAACCACTCGGTGCGCTCTTCTTCCGTGAGCTTCTTGTACATATACTGGACGATGTCGTCATCCTCGGAGTGGACGAACATGAGGCCGCTATTCGCCACCACCTGCTCCATCAACGCCGACAGATGGCCCATGCCCACCAACCGCCGCTCGCCCTCGGGTATGCGGTCTATGGGGCGTATGTTGGTGGTGAAAATCTTGAAGGTGGGGAAGCCGGACTGGATAGCCTCGCTCATCTGGGCTACGACGTTGGAGGGGATTTCTCCCAGCATCATGATATGGTGAGAGTAGTCGCAATAGGAGTTGCCGCGCCACTTGGAGGTCCTTTCCTCTATGGCTTGAGGAATGTCCACCCCGCGCTGCTGTATGGCGAAGTCCGTCAGGGTAGTTGTGCCTCCGAAGAGGGCCGACCTGCTGACCTGCTCCGGCGGGGCCGTCTCCTTCCCCGGTTGCCCGGCTATGGCCGCCGCTATGTGAGCGTGAGGCTCGATGCCCCCCGGCACCACGATTTTACCCGTGGCGTCAAGAATCCGGCCCACGTCGCCCGGCAGGGAGCCTTGCTCGGCCACGGCTACTATCTTTTCTCCTTGTATAGCCACATCCCATCCCCCCACGCCCCAGGGGGTAACTACCTGGCCGCCCCTGATAACCAGGTCTACCATTCCACACCTCCTGCATTGATGATAACAGAGTGTAGCACAGCAGAGCGGCGATTGCACCGCCGGAGGGCCGGGCAGCGTTTTTGTCTTGCCCTTTCCCTGCCGTCGGCGTACAATTACCTGAAATAATAACCCTTTTCATACCTCTCTGTCTGCGAAAGGAGATGTGCTTATGGCAGCCGTTAGCTCCCCCCTGGAAGGCATTCGCGTACTCGATCTGGGGCGGCACCAGGCAGGGCCGCGCTGCGCCCAGGTGCTCGCCCGCCTGGGAGCGGAGGTAATCAAGGTCGAGCGCCTGGGCGGCGAGGAAACCAGGACCCACGGCCCCTGGTCCAACGGGCAGAGCGCCTACTTTGTCCAGTACAACAGCGGCAAGAAGAGCCTCTGCATGGACATGCGGAAGGACAAGGCCCGGGAGATACTCAGGGAGCTTGTGAAAATCTCCGACGTGTTCCTCCAGAACTTTCGGCCAGGGACCATAGACAAGATGGGCTTCGGGTATGACGTCCTCCATGAGCTTAACCCCAAGATTATCATGGTGAACGTCTCCGCCTACGGCCAGTTCGGGCCGTACAAGGACATGATAGGGTACGACCCCATCGGGCAGTCCATGTCGGGCATAATGATGGTCACGGGAGAGGAGGGGATGCCCCCCATACGCGCAGGGGTGCCCCTCATTGACCGGACCACGGCCCTGCACGCCGCCATCGGGACCCTGGCCGCCCTGCGGGAGCGGGAGATTTCGGGAGAGGGGCAGACCATAGACGTCTGCCTGGCAGACACGGGCTACAGCTACACGGAGATACCCATCACCGCCCACACCGGCGGCGGCGAGCTGCCTGAGCGAGGCGATATAGGGGGAGCGCCTCCCAGCGGGGCGTACCCGTGCAAGGACGGATGGGTACTCATCTCGGCGGGCGACCAGCACCAGTGGCCGCGGGTCTGCAATGCCCTCGGCAAGCCGGAATGGATGGAGGACGAGCGCTTCACCGAAAGACACAGGCGGACTCAGAACGCCTCCCCCATCAACGCGGTGGTGAAAGAGTTGCTGTCAGACATGACGATGAGGGAAGGGGTTGAGCACTTCACCCTTCACGAAGTCGTGGCGGCGCCGGTGAACACCATAGCCCAGGCCGCCGCCGACCCCCATCCCTGGGAGCGGCGCGCTCTGGTGGAGGTGGACGACCCCATCTCAAGCACGGGCAAAGTCAATGTCTCGGGGGACTTCTGGCACTTCAGCCGCACCCCGGCCGTCATAGGTCATACTCCCATGCCAGGGGAGCAGACCGACGAGATACTGACGGGCCTGCTGGGCTACGCCGAGGAACGCATAGAGCAGCTACGGGCCGAGCAGGTGGTGGGGTAGTCCCCCGGTAGCCTAAGTCGTTGGCCCATACTCTCCGCCGGAGGTGATCCATGTACGACCTGCTGCTGAAGGGCGGGACCGTAGTTGACCCCTCGAGGGACCTCAACGGCGTGCAGGATATTGCAGTCCAAGACGGGAAAATCGCCGCCATCGCCCCCGGCATAGCCAGCGAGGGGGCCACCCGCGTCATTGACGTGTCGGGCAAGGTCGTGGTGCCGGGCATGATAGACCTTCACGCTCATGTGTTCGACGGCTTCATCGGCAACGGTGTCAACCCCGACCTTGGCGGCGTCCATGCCGGCGTCACGACCCTGGTGGATGCGGGGAGCGCCGGGTGCGCCACCATCGGCGGCTTTCCCAAGCACATCATTCCCAACTCCCATACCGAAATCATACCCTTCATGCATATCTGCCAGACCGGGCTGGCAACCATGCCGGACATTATCGCCGAGAGCAGCATTGACATAGAGGCCACGCTGCGGGCCGCGGACCAGTACAAAGGGCTGGTCCGCGGCATCAAGGCCCGGATGGTCTCGCCGGCGCTGGAGATTTTCGGCATGGAGATGCCCAGGCTGGCAAAGCGCGCCGCTAAAGAGAGCGGCATAAAGCTGATGGTGCATATCGGCGACACGGAGAAGCGGTACGACCCGAACGTCATACGCGAGCTGCTTCCCATACTGGAGGAGGGGGATATAGTCACCCATTACTTCACCGCCAACCCCGGCGGGGTGCTGGACGCCAATGGAAAGCTGGTCCCCGAGGCCAAGGAGGCGGCGGACAGGGGCGTCTGGCTGGATACGGCCCACGGGCGGATGAACTTCGCCTTCGACGTGGGGCAACGCATCCTTGACCAGGGCCTCCTGCCCCACTGCATCAGCACCGACCTCACCGTTCCCGGACGGATAAGGACCGTGCACAGTATGACCGAGATGATGACCCGCTTCCTTGGCATGGGGTTCACCCTGGAGCAGGTGGTGACCATGTGCACCGCCAACCCAGCCAGGGCCATCGGCGAGCAGGACCGCCTGGGGAGCCTGGCCGTTGGCCGCCAGGCAGACATTTCAGTGCTGCAAATCAACGAGGGCGACTGGGTGGTGTACGACGTCCTGGAGGCGAGCCTGCCGGTGGACAAGTCAATAGCGCCGGCACTGACGGTAAAGCGGGGCCGGGTGTTCGAGCCTGACTGGGGTCCCCGGCCCTGGGGCTGGGACCCGGACCCCAGAGGGTGAAGAAAAACGCCCGTACCCTGCTCACGGCCATGAAAGTGGCCTGAAACCCCCCTCCCGTCATTCCGGCCCCATATCCGGTATGGGTCAGGCTTTGAGCCGGAATCCATATCCCCGGCTTCTGGACTCCTGCTTCCGCAGAGCCTGCCCCTGCAAAAGCAGGGGAGTAACGGAAGGGGTTATTTCTAACGCGATTCCCCTAGCATTTTGCTCATTCTCCTCACCAGCCGGGCGACTCTGGCGGACAGGGGAAACCTGCGTTGCAGGTTGGCTGCCACGAAGGGGGCCACCGCAGTATTTCCGGCGATGAGCGGGGCTGTCCAGCTGCGGACCTCCTTGAGGTCGGGCGGGCCACTCTCCCAGGAAGGCCCCAGGGTAGTCAGGGGTTCCCAGCGCCAACTTCTCCTGCGCCTGACCAGCACCGCGCCCCCTGCCTCCATCACTATTGTCACGCCCGCCGCCACGTCCCATATCTTTGGCCCGCCGAACACCACGTACTGGAATGCTCCCTGGGCCGTCAGCGCCATCTCGTAAGCTATGCTGCCGGTTACTCTTGGCTCGCCCACGCGCCGGCGCAGGCCCTTGCGGAGCCGGAATTGCGCCCCAAAGGAGGCCGGAAGCCCGGCGAGGCGGTTGGCCTCGGGGGCCTCCGGCTGGGGGCCAGCGTTTTTGCCAGTGTTTTGGATGGATATGGGGTTGCCCTTCATCCACGCGCCGCCACCCCTCCGGGCGTGGAGCACGTACCCGCCCTCTTCCCCGGGCCAGGGTATGAAGAGCGCACCGACCAGGGGCGCACCCCGGTGCAGCACCCCGATGGACACCGCGTATATGGGGAGTCCGTTGAGGAAGTTGGTGGTGCCGTCCAGGGGGTCCAGGACCCATAGAAAGTCGGGGGCGGACGCCCCGGACTCGTCGGAGGGACCCTCCTCGCCAAGGATACCGTGGCCGGGGAAGTGCCGCGATATGGCCTCCGACAGGTACGCCTGGCTCTCCTTGTCCGCCGAGGTGACGGGGTCCTGTTTCTTCTTCTTGTCCTTGTACTCCACGTCCAGGGTGCTGCCCAGGCTCCTGTCAAAGTGGCCCCGGAGCATCCGCCCCGCTTCCCCGGCCATCTCGACGGCTCTGGACTCTATCTCCATTGCCAGGCTCTCGTTCAGAAGGACTTCCAAATATCCCCCTACTTCGTGGGCCAAGGTCCTAATGCGCTCTAAGAGGGTGTGTGGAAAGTCCCTTCTCCCACCAGGGGAGAAGGTTAGAGCCTGCCCCCAGCTTGACTGGGGGATGAGGGGGACGCCATCGCATCACCCTCACCTCAATCCTCTCCCGCCGAGGGAGAGGAAGTATAACTATACCTTGTCACACACCCTCGAAGGACCGGGCATCTCCCTCGCCGTCAGCGACGCATGTGTAGTATACCAGGATTTCTCCGGCAGGTGGCCCAACCTTACGAGTTATCCAGGGCCTTTCAATTGTCACCCCGAGCGGAGCGAGGAGTCTAAAGTCCTTGCCTTCTTAGGCGTGCTGCTATCCAAACATTTTTAGATTCCTCGCTGCGCTCGGAATGACACGCGGCGGGGGCCTGTATTTAGCTGGCGTGAGAATTGAAAGACCCTGACGAGTTATCCTGCCGTGGCGGTTCCTGCCTGTACGGGCAGACGGGTGTCATGACTCAGTGCGGGAGCGGGCCGCCAGGTGGCCTACGTGGTGGTTTTCTTCCGCGCATCCGGCCACCGACTGTTCCATCTGTATGGTGACATGGCGGATGCCAAAGTCCTGGTACGCAATTTGCCTCACCCGGCGAAGCAGCGGCTCCATCTGCTCCGCGGGGTAATCGGCGTCAACCAGCACGTGGGCCGTGAACGCTTCATAGCCGGAGGTAATGGTCCAGGCGTGAACGTCGTGAATCAGGGTTACGCCTTCAATATCCTCTATGGCGCTGCAAAGCCGGTACATATCTAGGCGGGCCGGCGTACTCTCCAGCAAAATGTGAAATACCTTGGCGACCAGGCGACTGGAACTGACCAGGATAAGAGCGACGATAAACATGCTGAGAATGGAGTCAACGATGGCCCAGTCGAAAAGCCAGGTCAGGGCACCCGAAGTAACCACGGCGACCGACCCCATGAGGTCGGCCATAATGTGCCAGAAGGCGCCTTCCACGGTTATGCTGTGCCGGGACGAGCGGTAGAGAATCAAGGCGGCGATTATATTGATGCCAAGCCCGACGGACCCAACAATCAGCATAATCCCGCCTTCCACGTGAGCATGTCCGCCAAACCGATGGAAGGCTTCAAAGAAAATCCAGCCGGCAATGAGCCAGAGGGACAGGGCATTGAACATCACGACCAGCACTTCGGCGCGCTGAAAGCCGAAGGTACGCTGGACGGAGGGCGGGCGGGTTGCAATCCATATGGCAAGCAGGGCGATGCCAATGGCCGCGACGTCGGTGAGCATGTGGAAAGCGTGGGCCAGCAGGCCCAGGCTACCGGAAAGGACGCCGCCGCTCAATTCAACCGCCATGTGGACGCCAATCAGCACAAGGACTGTTAGCAAGCTGCGCCGACTGGCGCCCCTGTAGTCGTGGTGGTCGTGGCTGTCAGATGTCATGCGGTGCTGTCAATCCGTCAACCAGCGCGCCGTCTGGTGGGGTAATTAGGCTCTACTATAGCACTATATTATATCGCCAACGCAATCTCCCGACCCTATGGGTTGTAACCCCTTCGCCCGTAGTTTACAATATCGGGCTAGATGCCCCCTAATGGCGCGTACTCTATTCACGGGACTTTATCGAACAGTTATAGCAAGCCCCAGCAAGTCTCAGTGAATCTCAAGGAGGCCCCTTGGACATGGACGGCCTGTCTGCCGGCAAGGCAGTTGGAAGCCCAGGCGACCCCGGCAGGGACGTCCGGCGCTCCTGGCTTCTGGTGCCATTGTCGGACGAGAAGCTCGTTGATGAGGCCTGGTCCTTCGAGGCCGACGTGGTAGCCCTGGACCTGGCGGAGCTGGTGGCCGAGGAGGACAAGCCCCAGGCCCGGGAGCGGACGAGAGAGGCCATCGGGCTTGCATCCCGGGGCGGCGCCCACATTTTCGCGCAGGTGGACAAGGACCTGCTCTATGCCGACCTGAGGGCCTGCGTGTGGCGGGGCCTCAGCGGGATAATCATACCCAGGCTGGAGTCGGCCCGGGAAGTGGCCGAGGCGGACGCCCTGCTCTCCCAGTTGGAGGAGGAGCGAGGCCTGCTGCCCCATACCCTCAAGATTGTGGCCTCCGTCGAGACGGCCGAGGGAAACCTCCAGGCCATGAACGTCGCCCTCGCCAGCCCCCGCCTCTGGGGGATGACCCTGGGCAGGGCCGACCTCGTCATGGACCTGAGGCCGGAGCCATCGGGCGAGATTCATCTGATGACCTATCTCATGCAGCGCATCATCACCATAGCCAACGCAGCCGGCCTTGCACCCCTTGGTGCGTGGTGGCGAGCGCCCGTGCGCGGCCTCCTGGCCGGCCCCGGAGATACCCATGAGGCTGCCCTACGGGGAAGGCGAATCGGGTTCAAGGGTTCCTTGTGCATCCGTCCCGACCAGGTGGGACCTATCAACCGGGGGTTCACCCCCGGAGCCGAAGATCTAGCCCAGGCAAGACATCTGGCGGAGGCCCTCTCTCGTGGGGAGGAGTCCGGTGAGGCCGTGACGCACTTGGACGGCAGGATTACCGGCCTGCCCGCCCTGAAACGCTCCCGCCGCCTGGTAGCCTACGCCCAGGCCTGCGACGCCAGGGATGCGGAGAAGGCCCAGTCGGTAGCCTGGGCCACCCAGGACATCCGCGACCAGGAGGAAGAGGGATGACCAAACGCGCTGTTCGACGCTCCGGCCTCACCATGCCGGTGAACACCGCCCGGTTCGTGAATCGCGCCTGGACCCGGGAGTGTGACTACATCAACCTAGACCTGGAGGACTCGGTGCCCGAGTGGCGGAAGCCCCACGCGCGTACCCTGATAAGGGACGCCACCAGGACCGTTGCCAAGGGCGGGGCCGAGGTGTTCACGAGGATTAACCACGACTACGTGCAGGCCGACCTGGAGGCTATAGTATGGCCGGGACTCAAGAGGGTCAACTATCCCAAGACCGAATCGGCTGAGGAGATACTCAAGCTGGATGCCATTATCACCCGCCTTGAGCGAGAGCGGGGCATCCGCCCCGGCACCGTGGAAATCGGCCCCAACATTGAGTCTGCCAGAGGGATAACCAACGCCTACGAGATAGCCACCGCGACTCCCCGCGTCGTGGACTTCGGCGGCGGGGCCGGCTACGATATGTCCAGGGACCTGGGGATAGAGATGTTCGTCGAGTTCGACCAGTTCGTCTACGGCAGGGGAGAGATGGAGCTGGCGGCCCGTGCCTCGGGCCGGGAGGTGGTGGCGACCCCCTTCGTAGCCAACCGGTCGGGCAGCGTCAGCGACCCGGACCGCGCCTTTGAGGAGGCGGAGGCGGCGCGCAAGTGCGGCTTTCGCCGGGGCAGCGGCCTCCACCCCAACATCGTTGCGCCCCAGATTAGGGGCTTCACCCCGCCCGCCGAAGAGGTGGAGGACGCCCGATGGGTGCTGGAGCAGTACCGCCGGCTGAGGGCGTCGGGCGGGGTATGGGAGGAGATAGAGGGCCGCGTCATAGATGGCTACGAGGCTGAGCGAGCCGAGGAACTGCTGGACTGGTCCCGGCTATGCGCCGAGAGAGACCAGGAGAAGGCCGAAGCGGTGGCCCGCACCAGGGCCGCCGAAGAAGGCGAGGCTTGATACCCAAGATGAAAAGCTTCATACGCCGCTCCAACCTGATAGTGCCCATAACCTCCCCTGGATTCTCACTCCCGGTCAGCGGGTTTCCGGATGGTGCCGCTCCCCCGGCCCCGGGGAGCGCGGAGGATGAAGATAGGTGGCTCCACGCCCCCGACGCCGTCACCCTGGACCTGGAGGACGGGGTATCCCAGGGGAGAAAAGCGGAGGCGCGGGCGCTGGTGAAGGAAGCCCTCCCGCTGGCCGGCCGCGGCGCGGCGGAGGTGTTCGTCCGGGTCAACGCACCCTACCTGTACGCGGACCTGGAAGCCTCGGTGTGGCCCGGCCTCACAGGCGTAATGCTGCCCAAGGCCGAGAGGGCCGCCGACGTGGTCCAGGCGTCGGAGATGCTGGAGGAGATGGAGCGCAGGCACGGCGTCGAGGTGGGGTCCCTGGAAATCATCGTGCTTCTGGAATCGGCCCTGGGCGTGTGGAATGTGAGAGAGATAATCGCCGCCAGCCCGCGAGTGACCCAGGTGGCCCTGGGCGAGGAGGACTTGTCCTGCGACCTGGGAATCGCCCCGGCGGAGGAGTACGACCCCTTCGTGTACGCTCGGGGCCGGATAGTCATCGAAGGGACGGCGGCGGGCGTCCAACCCCTGGGGATGGCCTATCCGGGGGGCACGCTGCCCTCCGCGAGCATGGACCGGGACGAGCTATTGCAGCTGGCGACGGTGGGGAGGAACCTGGGCTATAAGGGGGTGATTTGCCCCCACTCCTCATGGGTGGAGCCGGTCAATACCTCATTCACCCCCACGGCGGAGCTGGTGGAGTACTATACCCAGGTGCGGGAGGTCTTCGCCCAGGCGATCGCGGCGGGCACGGCGGCCATTCCCTTCCACGGCAGAATGATTGACGTCCCCGTGGATGAGTGGGCCAAGGTAGTGCTAGCCGTGGCTGCCTCGTGCGCGACTAGGGACGAGGAGAAACGCCGGGCGTTGGAGGGACCGCCCTAAAGGGCCTCCTCTCCCCCTCATCCCTCACGCTACGCTCAGGGCAGGCTCCAAGCTTCTCCCGCCATTGGAAAAGCCTTTCTAGAGTCTCCTCTCCCTCGGCGGGAGAGGATTGAGGTGAGGGTGATGAGATGGCGGAGTGGTGCTACCTGCCCATAACCGCCAGGGCGTCCAGCGCCTTCACCCCCTGGCCTCCGGGCAGCACCGCCAACGGATTGATGTCCAGCTCCGTGAGGCCATCTCGGAGGCTGGTCGCGAGGTCTGAGACCCGCAGCAGGACCTCTACCAGTCCGTCCACGTCCGCCGGAGGACGGCCCCTGTATCCGTGAAGAATCCCGGCGCCCCTCACCTCCTGGACCATCTCCAGGGCGTCCCGCCTGGTAATGGGGCAGACGCGGAGGGCCACGTCCTCGTACATCTCCACCAGAATACCTCCCATCCCAAACAGGAGCACCGGCCCAAAGTGGGGGTCGTGGGACACCCCTACGATTACCTCCGCGCCTTCCGACACCATCTCCTGCACCAGCGCCCCCATGACCTGTGCGTGGGGGAAATGGTCGCGGGCGCTGCCCATGATGGTGTCGTAGGCGCTGCGCAGCTCATCCCTGTCGCGTATACCCACGCGCACCAGGCCGGCTTCCGTCTTGTGGAGAATGTCCGGCGACTCCACCTTCAACACCACAGGGTAGCCTATCTCGCTGGCCGCCGAGGCTGCCTCCTCCCAGGTGCTAGCGCGTCGCTCCCGTGTGACCGGTATCCCCCAGTGAGACAGTAGGCCCTTGGCCTCGTGCTCCGTTAGCGTCGTGCGCCCAAGGGAGGAGAGTCTTCGTACCTCCTCTGTCTGCTGGTCCGACATGGCCTCGACTTTGGAATCCGTGGAATCCGGTGCAACCCCACCCCCGGCCCGCCGGCGGTGGTAGTCCAGGAGGCCCCTCACGCCCCGGGCCGCCCCTTCAGCCTGGTAGAATACGGGGATGTTGGCCTCTTTGAGCAAGGGGAGACCCGCCGTGTCCGACTGGCTGCCCGTCCAGAGGAAGGCAATGGCCTTGTGGGTGTTCTTGCGAAGCTCTATGACCTGCCGCGCCTGGCTCTCACCCATGCCGCTGCCTATGATGAGGGTGCCAACCCCAGGCTCATTTATCATCAGCTCCATAATGCGAGGGAAGGACTCGCTGTTGGCCAGGCCGGTAACGTCGGCGGGATTGGCGGCCCACCCGAACCCTTTGAGGATGTCATTCAAGGCGTCATTCGTCTCCTCCGTCAGCGCCGGCAAGTCAAGGCCCATCTGCCCGCACTTGTCGGCGGTCAGGGAGCTGATACCCCCCGAGTGGGACACGACGGAAACGCCCTCCGCCTCCGGGGCCGGGCTGAAGGCCATCAGCTGGGCCACCTCCAGGAGCGCGTCGTAGTCCTCGACGCGGATGACGCCATACTGCTTGAAAGCGGCGTCGTGGACCGCGTCGGAGCCGGTGAGGGCGGCGGTGTGAGAGTTGGCGGCGCGCGAACCCAGGTCCGAGCGCCCAACCTTGAGCATCACTATGGGCTTGCCCTTTTCCTGCGCGAGGCGGGCTGCCTCCAGGAACTTCCGGCCATCCTTGAAGCCTTCCACAAAGCAGGCGATTACCCTGGTATCGGGGTCGTCAACCAAGTACCTGACGAAGTCGGAGGACTCCAGGTCTGCCTCGTTGCCCGTGCCAATCACATAGGAATAGCCGATGCCCCGGTCCACCGCTCGGCTCAGGAAAGGCCCAAAGGCGGAAGCCCCACTCTGGGAGACCAGGCCAATGGGTCCGCTGATGCCTTTGGCCCCCAGGGATGAGGAGGACGCCCAGATGTTGTTCTTTAGATTGGCGATGCCCAGGCAGTTGGGGCCGCATATCCTCACCCCCGACTGGCGAGCGAAATCCCCTATCCGGTGCTGGAGGTCCCTGCGGTCCTCGGTGCCCCTCTCCGCAAACCCCGCGGAGATGACTATGGCCGAGCCTGCTCCTATCTGGGCGCACTCCTCCAGGATACCCATCACCCGGTCGTAGGGCACCACTATCCCCACCAGGTCCGGCGCTTGGGGCAGGTCCTTGAGGCTCGGATAGCACTTCACGTCCATTAGCTCTTCGTACCTGGGGTTCACGGGGTATACGTTCACCCGGTCGGACGACTGTAGGGCGGCATGGAGAAAGCGCCCCCCGTACTGGAGACGCGGGGTCGCTCCCACAACCGCGATGGAGGTGGGATTGAGCATCTTGTGTATCGAACTCAGCATCTCTTGACTGCCCGGATTTGCCATATACGCACCCCTTCGCGGTAGATACAGGGACTCCTCTCAGGTCTCCGGGGCCTTTCAATCGTCACCCTGAGCGACAGCGAAGGGTCTAAAATCCTCGTCCTCCGTGCCGTTTCGCTGTCTGAGTTTTTTGATTCTTCGTCGCGAGCTCCTCAGAAGAATGACAGAGGGGCGCGATGTCCATCTAACATCGAGAATTACTGATACGTGAGCAATACGCTAGACTCTGACGACTCCCCCACCGTCACTCCCGCGAAAGCGGGAGTCCAGAAGCGCCGGATAGATTCCCGTTTTCACGGGAAAGACTGGTCGGGCTGGTTAAGATATTCATTCATCTATCAGTAAAACACCCACTCTATGTCTCAGTGGCGGAACGCAGGTCGGCGCGCACGTCGTCGGGATTGGGTTCCCGGTCAATGACGACGTCAACTACCGCGGGCCTCCCGGAGGCGAGGGCCTCCCGCAGGGCGTCCGCCAGGTCGCGGGAGTCCTGTACCTGCACCCCATAGGCCCCAAATCCCCGCGCCACCGCCCCGTGGTCCGTCTGGACGAACTCGGAGGCGATGGTCCGGCTTCCCTGGTGATGCCTCACCATACCCAGGGCCGAATCGTTCATCACGACGCACACTATTGGCAGGTCGTACTGTATTGCCGTGGAGAGGGCGTGCACGGACATCATGAAACCGCCGTCGCCCGTGACCGAGACCACAGGCCTGTCGGGATGGACCAGCTTGAGGGCCAGGGACGCCGGAAGGCTCCAGCCCATGCCCGCCATGCCGCCGGGACAGAAGAAGGTCCCCTTCCGCTGGGACTGGTAGAAATGACACATCCAGACCCGGTTGTTGCCCGCGTCAAGGGTTATAAGGGCCGAGGGGTCCAGGGTTTCCTGAAGTATCCGGACCACGCGCTGGGGGAGCACGGGGGACGAGTCTCTCAGCAGGGCCGGGTCATGGTAATAGTCCAGGCTGGCCTTCTGGCTTTGAAGCCCCTGCACTCGCTGGCGGGCGCGCTCCTGATTGACAGATGCCAGGGGCCTGGACGCCTCCACAAGCTGGGAGAGGATTGCAGCGGCGTCTCCCACCAGTCCCAGGTCCACCGGGAAGGTCCAGCCAGTGTTGCGGGGGTCTATGTCAACCTGTATGATACGCTGCCTGCGCGGGTCGAACACCTGGGGGCGTTCCCGGATTGTGTCCTGGGTTGAGAGCCTGGCCCCTACCACCAGCACGGCGTCCGCCTCGCCCACCACGGTGTTGGCCGCCGTCTGCCCGTACACCCCCACCATGCCCACAGCCAGGGGGTGGGTCTCCTCGATGACGCTCTTGCCCTTGTAGCTGGTGGCTACCGGCATTCCCCAGAGCTCGGCCAACTCCCGGAGCAGGTCATGGGCCTGGGCCATGTGGACCCCGTTGCCGGCCACCAGCACCGGCTTGCTGGCCCCGCTCAGCAGCTCTATAGCCCGCTGTATGTCCTGGGGTGACGCCTGGGGGGCGCTGGTGTTCAGGTATCCGGCCGTGTGGTGGATGAAGGGAGGGGACTCCATATCCACGTCTCCGACGATGGAGGCGCTGCGCATCAGCACGCAGGTAGGCCCCGGCCTGCCGCTGGCAGCGTGTTTGATGGCAAGCTGTGTGCCCAGAACGGCCTCCTTGGGAGTGGTAGCCAGCGTGGTATATTTGGTCATGGAGCGGAAGATGTTGAGCAGGTCAACGCTGCCGTACTCCCCGGCCCCCGACTGGTTCGCGGGGTGCTGGGCGGAGCCGCCATCGGAGGTATCCGTCAGCACGATCATTGGTGAGCTGCTCAGGAAGGCTTCCATGATGCCAAAGGTGGCGTTGGAGCCCATGAAGACCCCTTGACCCATAATGGCTGCGGGCTTGCCGGTGGCTCTGCCATAGGCGTCGGCCATGATGGCTGCCGCCTGCTCGTGCCGGGTCAGTATAGTCCGTACGCGTCCCTCGTTCCCATATAAGGACCCGAAAATCTGGCCCGTACCCCCGCCCGGGATGCCGAAGACATGGTCAACCCCGCCTTCCTCCAGCGCCTGTACGATAAGCTCGTGAGCGCGCGCCATTTTTCTCCTTTCCACGACCTCCGCCATTGGGTTGACCCTATACTAGATGGGGTTGTCTCCGGTGTCAACAAAGGTCTAAAGGCAGCCCCTACTCATCGCTACGACGGTGTTACAGATGTTACAACGGTCAGCATCTCCAGGACACCCATCCCATTGGCATAGCAAGGTTAGCGGTTTCGCTGGCCGTGATTGCGTTGACAATTTCCTAGAGCCAATGTTATGCTTGACAGGCTGTCTAATCCGGTGTCTATCCGACCAACTCAGTCCCGTTGTTAAAAGTGCAACCAGCCCAGCAAGCTCATGTAAGCCCATCACTCTTATCTCGACAAAACGATAGCAGGCTCGCTGGGTGAAGATGCCAGACACTCTGCGTTCATATTAGGAGGGTCCAGATGCAGACGCAAGACCTAGTGGTCCGGTTCGCGGGAGAAGGCGGTCAGGGTGTAGTCACCGCAGCCGAAATGTTGGCTCGGGCGGCTGCCTCTGTGGGTTATCACGTCCAGACCTTCGCCACTTTCCCGTCCCAGATCATGGGAGGCCCGACGTGGACTCAGACACGGATTTCTACCATGCCCGTCCTCAGCCCCGGCGATGACCTGGATGTGCTGGTGGCCCTGAACTTGGAGGCTTACGATAACCATCACGAAGAGGTCCGCAGCGGCGGGGTGATATTGCATGACTCCACCTTCGACATCCTGTCCGATAACCGCGCCGTCGGAGTCCCCTTCGACGAGTTAGCCAAGGAAGCAGGCGAAGCTCGTGCGGCCAACATGGTAATCATAGGCGGCCTGGCTCACCTGGTGAACATGCCCCTGCAATACTTCGAGGACTTCGTACAGCAGCGGTTCAAGGGACGCGAGGCCGTCATCGAGGCGAATATCAAAGCCCTGCGCTTGGGCCATAAGCACGCCGCCAACAGCGAGATGCAACTGGGGGAGTTGGGCACTCCCACCAAACCGGACTGGGAGCAACTGATGCTCAAGGGCAACGAGGCCATCTCTCTGGGCGCTCTGGCTGCCGGGCTGGACTTCTACGTGGGTTACCCCATCTCGCCCGCGACCACCATACTCGTCTTCATGGAGCGAAACCTGGTGGGCGAGGGGAAGTTCGCCTACCAGGTGAGCTCCGAAATCGAGTCTATCAATGCCATCCTGGGGGCGGGGTATGCCGGGAAGAAGGCCATGACCGCCACCGCAGGGCCGGGCTTCTCTCTGATGAGCGAAGGGCTGGGGCTGGGATGGATGGCGGAGATTCCGGTGGTGGTCGTGGACGTGCAGCGGGGCGGTCCCGCCACGGGCCTGCCGACCAAGACGGAGCAGTCGGACCTGCTAGCTGTCTTGCACCCTGCCCACGGCGACGTGAAGCTCCCCGTCCTCGCCGCCGGCACGGTGGAAGAGTGCTTCTACGCCGCCATCAAGGCCCTCAACTGGGCAGAGAGGTATCAAGGCCCGGTGGTGCTGATGACCGAGATGTCCCTGGCCGAGCGGGCACAGAACATCCCCAAGCCCGACCTCTCAAAGGTGGAGGTGGAGGACCGGAAGGTCTATGAAGGGACCAACGGATACCTGCGATACGAGGGCTTCGAGCTGTCTCCCATGCCCATCCCGGGCCAGCCGGGTTCCTACGTCGCCAACGGCAGCGAGCACGACGCTATGGGAGACACCACCCACCTGGCCAGCCGCCATATCCAGATGACGGAGCGCCGTTTCAGCAAGCTGAAGCTGCTGGAGGACGACAACTACGAAAGCGAGAACCCGTCGGATCCGGTAGCGGTCATGACCTGGGGCGGCTCCAAGGGTCCGACGCGAGAAGCCTATGACATCCTCATGTCCCAGGGCCAACGGATTGGGTGGTACTACACCATCCAGCTCAACCCCCTGCCCCCGGCGTTGCTGGAAGAGCTCCGGCAGAAGGACCTGGTGATAGTCCCCGAGCTTAACTACCAGGGCCAGTTCTCCAGCATACTGCGCTCTTTGGGCGTCCGTGCGGAGTCCATTACCCAGTACACCGGACTGCCCTTCAAGGTCAGGGAGCTGGTGGAGAATATAACGGAAATGGCAGAATCCCGGCAGAAAGGGATGGTAAGAGCATGAGCGCGAAGAACCCCGAATACGACTTCAAGTGGTGCCCCGGCTGCGGCGACTTTGGCGTCCGCCGTTCCTTGGAGTTCGCCATGTCTGACCGTATCAAACGTGACGAGCTCCCTATGGAGACCAACGTGGTGGTGGCGGGAATCGGCTGCTCCGGCAACCTCGTACACCTGCTGGAGGGGCCTCAGCCCTACGGTTTCCACGGTATCCACGGCAGGTCCTTGCCCATCGCTATGGGAGTCAAGATGGCGCGGCCGGACCTGAACGTGGTCGTAGTAGCCGGAGACGGCGACTTCCTGAGCATCGGGGCCGAGCATATAGGGCCCCAGGCCGCGCGAAATCTGAACATCTGCGCCGTTATCATGGACAACGGCGTCTATGGCTTGACCAAGGGACAGAGCTCGCCCACCACAGAGTTCGGCGAGACCACAAGCTCCACGCCCTACGGCAAGATAGAGGACCCCCTGAACCCCCTGGAGCTGTACCTGACCTTTGGAGTCTCCTTCATCGCCTCCGGGTTCTCGAGCCAGCCAAGGGTCTTGGCCAAGCTAATAAGCGAGGGCATGGACCACCGCGGCTTCTCCATAGTCCACGTGCAGTCCCCTTGCACCACCTACAATGACACCTTCGACATCATCAAGGGCAACGCCAAGAAGGGCATAGAGCCCACGATGTGGCAGATACCGGATGACCACGACCCGTCGGACCGCAGGGCCGCCTATGACGTGATACAGGAGGGTGGACTGCCCATCGGCGTCGTCTACCGGAACGACAACCGGCCATCGCTGGACCAGCACGTGGAGAGAATCCAGGAGAAAGTCCCGGCAAAGAGTGCCCAGGACCTCATAGACTCCTTCCAGTTCTAGGCCGGTTCCAGGCGCGCTTCACCCCATCCGGGGGGCGCGGTGAAACGGTATCAGAGGGCACCTCAGCGTATGGAGTGCCCTCTGTCCTGCTATGAAAATAGCCTGCAATCCTCATCCTATCATTCCGGTCCCGTATCCAGTACGGGGCAGGCCTTGAGACGGAATCCATATTCCCGCCTTCCGGACCCCCGCTTTCGCGGGGGTGACGGTTACGTAAAGGTCTCCTTTCTCGGAGCCTGCCCTTGCGAAAGCATGGCGTGACAATCGAAAGACCCTGGAGCTAACTAAGAAAACGACACCAGGCACGGGAGAGATGGTATAGTCATGGATGGGCCGGAGATTCACTTCGGGGCGGTCCTCGGGCTGGGAGTCGAGGATACGGCTGCGGAAGCCCGGTGGCTTGAGGAGTTGGGGTACGAGCACCTCGGATCGGGGGAGCATTTCATGCGGGGTAATCCCCCCGGTCCCTCCAGCGCGGTGCTCCCCGTTCTGGCTGTGGCCGCCGGGGCCACCACCAGCATACGCCTCGTCTCCTCGGTGATACTCGTCCCATTCTATCACCCCACCATCCTGGCTAAGCTCGCCTCCACCCTGGACATCGCCTCCGGTGGCCGTCTTACCCTGGGGATAGGAGTGGGAGGCGAGTTCCCGGTGGAGTTTCAGGCTGCGGGCATATCCGTCAGGCAGCGAGGCGGCAGGACCGACGAGTGTCTCGAGGCGATGAAACGGCTCTGGACCCGGGAGCATGTGGACTACCAGGGTCGCTATTACAAGCTGGACGACGTGACCATCGCGCCCCCACCGGCCCAGCAGCCCCATCCCCCCATCTGGGTCGCCGGACGGCGGGAGGCCGCCATGCGCCGCGCCGTCCGCTATGGCGATGCCTGGTTCCCCTATCTCTACAGCCCGGAGCGCTACAAGGGCAGCGTGGAGAGAATCAACGCCCTGGCTGAGGAAGAACGCCGCGACCTTTCCGGCTTCCAGTGGGCCAACTTCCAGTTCATCGCCGTGTACGATACCAGAGAGGAGGCAGCCCTGGCAGCGGCCCAGGCCCTGGGAGGGCAGTACCTCTACTCCGGCGACTTCATGAACATCGTGGGCCAGTACTGCGTCCTCGGGCCCGTGAAGGAGTGCATACGGCGTCTGGAAGAGTACGTGGAGGCGGGGGTGAGGCATTTCCTCTTCAACTGGGCGTGCCCCCAGGAGGACCGCGCCAGGCAGATGGAAACGGTGGCCAGGGAGATTATTCCCCACTTCCGAGGACAATAGCCTTAACACGGCCACACAGACGGCGGAAAGTCATTGGTCATTTGATCGTTATTGAGGAGGTCCATTATGGCAGGCATCTGGCCCGGTGACACACAGTGCGTTGCGATGCTCTCCTTCGACGTGGACGGCATATCCCCCTGGGCGCGCATGGACCCTGAAGTCGCCAAGCTGCCAAGCTTCGTCTCCATGGCCGAGTACGGCCCCAGTGTGGCTGCGTGGCGCATCCTCGACCTGCTGGACGACGCCAACATCAAGGGCAGCTTCTTCATTCCGGGGTCTGTGGCCGAGCGTTATCCCGACCTCGTCAAGGACATTGCCCGCCGGGGCCACGAGGTCGGCAACCACGGCTATCTGCATGAGCCTCCTGCCTCTATGGACGCCAGGGAAGAGGAGGAGGTCCTGGTGAAGGGCAACGACATCCTGGAGGGTCTGACAGGTCAGAGGCCCAGGGGATACCGTTCACCCGGCTGGGAGCTGAGCGAGGTGTCCCTGGAGTTGCTGACCTCCCACGGCTTCACCTACGACACCAGCCTCATGGGTGACGACGCGCCCTACACCGAGAATACCTCCAACGGGAAGCTGGTCGAGATTCCCATCTCCTGGGTCCTGGATGACGCCCCCCACTTCATCTATGCCCCGGCTATCCGGCGCACAAGCCCCATGAAGAGCCCCAACGAGATATACGAAATCTGGACCGCCGAGTTTGACGGGCTTTATCGCTATGGCAGGTCCTTCCCCCTCACCATGCACCCCCAGTTCATCGGGCGACCGGGCAGGCTCCTGATGCTGGAGCGACTGATTAGCTACATCCGCTCCTTCCCCAACGTGGCCTTCATGCGCATGATAGACGTGGCTGATATGTGGGCGGGCCGCTAGCCCCGGGTGCGACGCAGGGTCTTTTAATTGTCACCCCGAGCGGAGCGAGGGGTTTAAAATCCCGGCTGACTGCGGTCTTGTTATGGCCAATACTACCTTGATTACGGTTTTTGTTAGGCGCCATTTTTAGATTCCTCACCACGCTTCGCTCCGTTTGGAATGACACGTCGCGGGGCCTGTATTCACCTGACGCCGAGAATGGAACGATCCCAAAAGACTCTAGGTGCGTTGACAGCAAGGTAGCAAGATGGTAGATTCTATGTGGAAATTAGCGGTCCCCACCGGGGCTGCTAAAACGATACCAGGGACTCAGGAGGACCGCGTTGCCACTCTATGATTATGAATGCCTCAATTGCGGGCATGTGTTTGAGTTGAGGCAGAGCTTCAATGCAGACCCGGAAGGGGTCTGTCCCCAGTGCGCGGGCATGTCCAGGCGCAAGTTTCACGCCGTCCCCATAATATACAAAGGGTCCGGTTTTTATACCACGGACTACAAGAAGACCGGCTACAGCGGCGTCCCCAAAGAGGACGAGGACAAAAAGGGGACGGGAGAGACGGCCACGGCGGCTGCTGGCAGCGAGAACAAGAAGGGAAAGAGCGAGGCTGCCACGGCGACTGCCGGAGGCTCCGAGAGTAAGAAAGAGGCTGCCAAGGAGACGTAAGGGGCTTTGCGGGCTCTCATCCAGCGGGTGTCACGGGCTTCTGTGTCGGTGAGTGGTACGGAGATAGGCAGGACGGGGGAGGGTCTGGTCGTCCTGCTGGGCGTATCCAGGGAGGACGGTGAAGAGGACGCCCGGTACCTGGTGGAGAGAGTTGTCAATCTGAGGATTTTCCCCGACGATGAGGGCCGATTCGATCGCTCCGCCCTGGATACTGGGGCGGAGCTTCTCGTTATCAGCCAGTTCACGCTGTACGCCGATACCCGCAGGGGCCGCCGCCCCGACTTCACCCGGGCAGCCCAGCCGGAGGAGGCTGAGAGGCTGTACCATAGAGCGGTACAGCTTTTCGACGAGTCGGGCCTGCGGGTGGTAACGGGACGCTTCCGGGAGCATATGCTGGTGGACCTTCAGAACGACGGCCCCGTAACCCTCATGATTGACAGCGATGACAGGTCCAGCCCGCGGCGCGGTCGGTAGCGACGCTCACGCGCGAGGGGAAAGTCCTTTAGAACTCTAGGTCCAGGCTTATGTCCAGAGCCTTCACCGAGTGGGTGAGACCGCCGATGGATATGAGGTCAACGCCCGTCTCAGCCACGGCCCTCACCGTCTCCAGGTTGATGCCCCCCGAAGCCTCTATGACAGCCCTGCCCTTCACCATCTCCACCGCTTCTCGCATCTGATTCAGGGTCATGTTGTCCAGCATGATTACGTGCGCCCCGGCTTCCAATGCCTCCTGAAGCTCCTCCAGATTGGTGACCTCCACCTCCACCTTGATGGTGTGGGATGCCCTCTCCAGGGCCAGGGCCACCACTTCTTTCAGGCTGAGGCCGCGAGAGCGCAGGGCGGCGATATGGTTGTCTTTGATGAGGATGCCATCGGCCAGGTTCAGCCGGTGGTTCGCTCCTCCGCCAGCCGTGACGGCGTACTTGTCCAGGTATCTCAGTCCCGGGGCGGTCTTGCGGGTATCCACGATTTTCGCCGTGAGACCCTCCACCACCTTCACGTAGCGGGCGGTATCGGTGGCGATGCCGCTCATGCGTTGCAGGAAGTTGAGGGCGGGCCGCTCAGCCCTGAGAATACTCGCCGCGCTGCCCTCCACCCGTGCGACGGAGTCGCCCGGAGCGAGCGCGGCCCCATCCTCCACCAGGGACGCAACCCGCAGCCGGGGGTCAACCTGGCTGAACACGGCCAGGGCTATGTTCACACCCGCGAGGACACCATCAGCTTTGGACCTGATGACGCCAACGCCCTTCAGGTCAGCAGGTATAATGCTGGCGGTGGTGGGGTCGTTGAAGGTCAGGTCTTCGGACAAGGCCTCGTCTATAAGGCGCCGCACCTCCGGGGTCAGGTGAATCACCGGACTCCCTCTAGGTGGCCTTCACGTTGGCAGGCTCGTCCTCCAGGCTCATGGGGAAGGTCCCTCCGAAAATGCTGTCCCCCTCGGGCCACTGGTCCCTGGGCAGCTCGTAGTACACCTCGTTGCCGTTGCCGTCGGGGTCGCGGAAGTATACGCCCAACGAGATGCCGTGGTCGGATACCCTGGTCTCTATCTCCCTCTCCTTGAGCCTGTGATAGAGCTCCTTCAGGTCCTCGAACGCGGCCATCCTCCATGCGATGTGGTTAAGCCCCACCTGGTTCTCCTCCCGACCGCGCGCATCCGGCCCCAGTTCCATCAGCGCGACCTCGTGGGACTGGTCCAGGTCCGCCGACATGAAGACGGCGAAGCCCGGCCTGCGCTCATAGGTGTGTAGGCCAAGCACGTCGGCGTAGAACTTCTCGGCGCGCTCCGAGTCCCTCACGTACAGGTTCACGTGTCCCAGATACTTCGGTGTATAGCCCATTTCTCCGTCCTCCTGAATTAGATTGAGTCGCCGGTAAATATCGCCCTTTATACTACTTCATACTACCTGTAGCATCCGCTCCAGGGCGATGCGGGAGTATCGCTGGGTCTCCTCGTCCACCGTTATCTGGTTGATTGCCACGCCTTCCAGCAGTCCCTCCAGCACCCAGCACAGGTAGGCGGGATGGATGCGGTACATGGTGGAGCATGGACACACTATGGGGTCAAGGCAGAAGACCGTCTTGTCCGGGTTCTGCCTGGCCAGACGGTCCACCAGGCTTATTTCCGTTCCCACGGCCCACTTGCTGCCTGGGGGGGCCTCGTTTATGGTTTTGCGGATAAACTCGGTGGAGCCGTCCATATCGGCGGCCTGCACCACCTCCATGATACACTCCGGGTGAGCGATGACCTGGACATCGGGGTAGCGTGCTCTGGCCGACTCAATCTGCTTGACGGTGAATCGAGTGTGGACGGAGCAGTGGCCCTGCCAGAGGATGAGCCTGGCCTTTCTCAGCTTCTCCGGCGTGTTCCCGCCCAGGGGCTTGAAGGGGTTCCACACCACCATCTCATCCAGTCCCAATCCCAGCTTCAGGCCCGTGTTGCGCCCCAGATGTTGATCGGGCAGGAAAAAGACCCGGTCCGCTCGTGCATAGCTCCACTCGAGGGCAGCGGGGGCGTTGGAGGAGGTGCAAATGATCCCGTCATGGCGACCGCAGAGCGCCTTCAGCCCGGCGATGGTGTTCATGTATGCAACGGGTATGATGCCGCCCCGGTCGCCCAGCACGCCCGTCAGGTCGTCCCATGCGTCCAGCACGTCGTCCAGGGGGGCCATGTCGGCCATGGAGCACCCGGCGGTTATGTTGGGCAGGATGACCTTCTGGTGGGGCGAGCAGAGGATGCGGGCGGTCTCGGCCATGAAGTGGACGCCGCAGAAGATGATGTAGTCGGACTCGGCATGGGAAGCGGCGTTCTGGGAGAGCTTGAAAGAGTCTCCCCGGTAGTCCGCGTGCTTGATTACCTCTTCCCTCTGGTAATGGTGGCCGAGGACCGTGACCTTCTCTCCTAGCTGCTCCCTGGCCCCGTGAATGCGCCGGTCAAGCTCCTCGGTGTCAAGGTGGAGGTAATCGGTCGGTATTCTTTGCCAGCGCACGTTTACTTCAAGCTCTTCCGCCATGGACCTGGACTTGATTTGGTCTCCGGTGCGGCAGAAGGCCGAATGCTCTATTTCAGTTATAGGGACGAAGGGTTTCTTCGTTCTGGTGGCCACGAGCTATCACCATCTCCCTGCGCTGGAGCTTATGAGTCAGCGAGCACGCCCTGGAGCGACCATGCGCCCGTTCCGGTTACTTTGACGTTCATCAGTTTCCCCAGGTCGTCACCGTCGTCCTCGAAGAAGACCAGCTTATCGCTCCGCGTGCGACCCTGCCACTTGCCGCCTTTATGCCCGTCCACCAGGACCTCCACCGTCTGTCCCAGGAGCCGGGAGTTCTTCTGAAAGCTGATTCTCTCCTGAATCTCGTCCAAGTTCTTCAGCCGGTAGGCTTTCTCCTCCTGGGGCACGTCGTCGGGCATCTGGCGGCTGGCGATGGTGCCCGGCCGGGGGGAGTAGGCGGCCGCGTGGACTTTATCGAACTCTATATCCTTGATAAGCTCCACAGTGTGCCGGTAATGTTCGTCCGACTCCCCCGGGAAGCCGACAATCACGTCGGTACTGAGGGAGACCCGGGGTATGGCAGAGCGTATCCTGTCAACCAGGTCCCGGTAGTCCCTCTCGCTATAGCGGCGTCGCATGTTGGCGAGGACCTCATCGTCGCCCGCCTGGACGGGGAGGTTGAGGTGCTCGCAGACCTTGGCGATGCCTGCCACAGCCTCTATGATGCGCTGGCTCATAAACATGGGATGGGACGTGAGGAACCGGATGCGGCTAAGGCCCTCGACAGAGTCTAGGGCTTCCAGGAGGTCGGCCAGGTCCGGCTTCTCCGCCAGGTCGTGGCCGTAGGCGTCCACCGTCTGTCCCAGGAGGGTCACTTCCTTCACCCCGTGAGCCGCCAGAAGCCCCACCTCTTTGACGATTTCAGAAACGGGGCGACTCACTTGACGGCCCCGGCGGTAGGGGATGATGCAGAAGGTGCACATCAGGTCGCATCCGTGGATGATGGGGACATAGCAGCCGACGGACGGCCTCGGGGGCGTCAAGCTGCCCACACACCCCTCCCAGTCCAGCCCCATACGCTCTCCGAGCAGGTCCAGCAGCGGTCCGTACTCCTGGGGGCGCATGAAGGTATCCACATGGGGGAACCGGGCCTTGAGGTCGTCGGTCTTGGGCCCCACCATACAGCCCATCAGGGCCAGCACCCGGTCCGGGTTGCGAGTCTTGAGGGGCTTCATCGTGCTCAGGGTTCCCACCACTTTGTCCTCCGCGTTCTGGCGGACCACACAGGAGTTGAGGACCACGACGTCGGCGTCCCTGGGCGCTTCAGCCGCGTGGAGACCCAGCTGCTCCAGGGCGCTGGCGAGCCTTTCGGAGTCCGCCTTGTTCATCTGACAGCCAATAGTCCAGATATAATAGCTATTCATGTCATGGTCTTCCAATAGACGTTGGGAAGGAGAATGGCGGAGGGAATGGGATTCTAATCAATCGGCCAATAAAGCTATATTTCGCGTAGTATAGCTAGTAATCCTAATATTTCCCACACTTCTTCCCACATAATCAACGGGCTTGCTTGAACTTACTGGACCACTTGTAGTAGACTCCGCCGTGTTTCCTTCAGGTCCCGCACTATGCCGATGGCCTGATCTCCCTCTCTTATACCACTTTCTACGTTAGTCTTGCAAGGACAAGTACGGAATAGGCAGCTAGAGCGACCCAACTGAACCTGGGTCTGATTCGGGTACGAACGTTGAAGCGGCAATGGTTCCGTCTAAGGCCTTTGTCTCAATGACATAGGAGTTACGCAGTTGGATGGAGAGTGTACCTGGGATACGCCATGTAATCTCGTAAGGCTGCCCGGATGATGTTGGCTTTGGCCTCGTACGAAGAGACTCCGGCACTCAAGCGGTGGGCTTGCAGCCGCAAGAAGGCTTGGAGGGACAGGCGGATGTGATTCCGCTGTCCCTCTGCCGTACGCACTTGGCATTTCTCCACGCCACAACATTGTTTGAGGCCCCGATGGTACATTTCGATACCCCAGGCTTGGTGCGCCAGGCTTTCCCGTTGTTGATCCGGCATTTCCAGGTCATTGGTGGCCCAGTGTTCCACGTCCCCGTCTTTGGAAACCGTCCGAAACACTCGAATAAATCCATAGCCTCGCAGATGCACCTGCCGGCCTTCCTGGGGTATCGCCACGGTGGCCAAGGGCAAGTTCCCCCCTCCCTCGGGGTTCACCCGCCGGTTGGACCGCAATTGGCTCAGCCAGAACCATCCCTTATCCCTGATGGCTTTCAAATTCTCCAGACTGGTATACCAACTGTCGAACAGCACCCAACGGAGTTGAAACCCCCGCCCCTCCGCCACCTCCAGCATCCGCCGGAAGTGGTCGTTCTTGGTCAGTCCGCTTAGGGGACGGTCATAGACTCGGAAATCGCAGGGTATCAGCGCATTGCCATCAGTCCACAACAAGGTCAGCAGGTTGATGCCCCATACCACTCGCTTATGCTTGCCGCTCCAATGGCGGGACACCAGTCCCATTCGCTTGGCGTAGGGCTTGTCCAGGGTGGTATCGTCCAGCGCCAGCACCCCCTCCTCCCGTCGCACCAATCCCTGGGTTATCCTGCCACAGCGCCTCCGTGTCGGGGGGCTGTCTCCGCAGCAGACGGGTGAATGCGTCATGGGCTGGAGCTTGCGGTGATTCCGGTTGACACCGCGCCGCTTCGCTGCAGGTAAATCTCTTCTGGGTTGCCACCAAGAACTGGATGTAGTCCACCGCATCACACTTGGCCGGGTTCATCTCCCTCACCTCCGCCTCACTCCTCCTATCCTATCCCATCCCATCCCCAGCCATAGCTCTCTCAACTGCGTAACTCCTATGACAGTTGGCGACGTAACCGCGACAAGGGGAATACTACTGTTCGCCTGAGACTTCGATAAGCAGACAGCAGTGGCCGCTCGCGCCCCACTCTTCCACGGAGTTGAGGGCGCGCACCCTGACGCTCTTGTGAAAGCCGCGTGAGGCGGCTTTGCACCACAGTCTACCTTGCCAATGACTTTTAGTTCAACCATCTGACTTTTGATTCAGGCAAGACTTTTGGTTCAAGTGAGGGTGTAATGACCTTACCCCGGAAAACAGTAACAGTGGCAAAGAGAGTCCTCCGGCAGAATAGGACATGGAAGGAGGGCTCATGGCACGGGAGAGGTACACAGAGGAGCAGATCATAGCGGTTCTGAACGAGGCAGAGACAGGGGCGCTGTGCCGCAGGCACGGCATGAGCGAAGCCACCTTCTACAAGTGGAAAGCCAAGTACGCTGGCTGACGTTGAACGAGCTGAAGAGGCTAAGGTCCCTTGAGGATGAGAACCGGCGTCTGAAGCAGATTGTGGCCCAGCAGGCGTTGGATAACTGGTCTCTGAGGAAGTTGCTGGCAAAAAACTTCTGAAGCCCAAGGTGAGGAAGATGGCAGCAGCATATGCCATAGAGAGTCTTGGGCTGAGTGAGAGGAGGGCCTGCCTGCCAACTGGTATCTCACCCTGGGTCTACCGGTACAGGTCGAAGCAGGGTGATGATGATGCCCTGCGCCGCAGAATGCGTGAGTTGGCAGGGGAGAGGAAGCGCTTCGGCAGTCCCAGGTTGCACATCATGCTGAAGAGAGAGGGCTTGGTGATCAATCACAAGCGCACAGAGCACATCTGTAGTGAAGAGGGGCTTGCGCTCAGGAGGAAGAGAAGGCGCAAAGGAGCCGCAGGAGCCCGGGAGACCATTCCTCTCCTGTGTGTCCTAACCAGAGGTGGTCCATGGACTTTGTCTCTGACAGCACTGTGACTGGCCGGCGCTTCCGGGCACTGGCAGTAGTGGATGACTCTCACGGGAGTACCCAGCCATCGAGGTAGACATCTCACTGGGAGGTGCCAGGGTAGTGGGAGTCCTGGACAGACTGGCAGAGACAAGGGGCTACCTGAGGTGATCACTGTAGACAACGGACCGGAGTTCGCAGGCAAGGTCATGGATGAGTGGGCATATCGGAGGGGCATCAAGTTGAGCTTCATACGTCCTGGCAAGCCGGTGGAGAACGCATTTGCTGAGAGCTTCAACGGCTGGCTAAGGGACGAATGTTTGAACATCAACTGGTTCATGAGCGTAAGCCCGAATCCACCGATGGACACGGATGGACGGCGTGAGGACACTGGAAGGAGGGTGAGGAAGCTACAGAAGCGATGGTCCGGGCTCGAATTCGGGTAGGATGGGAAGTTGGAGGGCGATCTGCAGGCGCTTTTGGGGGCACCGCTGGCGGCCTGCAGAGGCTGTGGTGAGCGAGATGGCGGGATAGGACACGGCAAGAGGCGCTCGCGGGGACCGAGATGGCGCGAGTTGGCGGGGACGTTCAATTGGCCGGATGGCGGGTCAGTGGCAGACGGGCACCATCAGGCTCGGAGTGGAATGGCTCGCAGTCGGGCCAAGGCGCGACTGACCTTCTCCTCCCACGGCCAGCGCTTGAGAAGATGCAGGGTCAACCGGTGTGCGGAGCGGGTGAGCCGTCCGACCAGGGCGAAGACCCGTGGTCTGAGCGTCTTGGTGGTCACGATTTGCTCACCCAGGCCGATGCGGGCCGTCCAGCGGGCCAGGTTGTGCGCCATCACCTGTACCGCCAGCCAGGCGCCGTTGGCGGCGAAGCGGCCCGAGGGGAGATGGTTCAGCCCGACGCCGTACTTGAGGTCGCGTATGGCATTCTCGCTCTCGGCGTGACGGCGATGATCGGCCTCCAGTTCCAGCATCTCCCCGTCACGGTCGGTGATGAAGCCGTGATAGCTGTAGGTGGCGAAGAGAGCCAGGGATCCTCTGAACAAGTCGGGAACGACGGCGATCCTCTGTTAGAATCGTGCTTAGCTAAGCCGTGGTCTGGGGCTATCCAACAACTTATTCAGAGGTTTCCCAGTTGGGAATCGGGCATCGGCTTCACCCGCCGGACAATGAGCTGTACCGGCGCGGCGTCCGCCTCGGCCTGGAACGGGGTGTAGGTGGTCTCGGCCACATCGGCGGCGCCGTCCATCCAGTAAGGAATCGGCGTCCAGGCATCTTCGGGTATCGTCTCGATGAGATTCCGCAGGCGGACGCGCTGGCGGATGGCGATGGAGAAGCGGACATCCATCCGGCGGCAGACGGCGACCACGGCGTGAGTATAGAAGCCGCTGTCGGCCCGCACCGTGAGTTGGCCCCTGGCTCCGCCGTAGCGCACCCGCCCCACGGTTTCACGCAGGAAGTGGGCGGCGCCGCGGGCGGTGTTGGCCCGGCCCGGGGCATCGCCCAGGTCCAAGTGCTCCTGTACCAGTTGGGAAAGGCCGAGGTGCAGGGCGAGGGTGGCCTGAAGGAGCAGCCCAGCGTTGGCCACCAGGCGGGTGTTGTCGAAGGCGATACGGATGCGGTCGGGGTGGTTGCGTGATAGCATCTATTGGGTGCTCCTATTTTGGGACCGGTTTTCTGTCTCGAAAACCATTATCCCAGAGGCACAGGAGCACTTTCTGGTCTCTTCAGGACCCCGCTACACGCCCTCCTTTGGTGGATTGGGGGTAAGGCATGCCAGGGAGATCATAGAGAGCTGGCGGCAGGCCTAGGGTGTGTTTGCAAACTATAACCAAAGTAGAATTGACCCGATTTGTAGCATCGCCAGATAGTTGTCAGCCCTCTTTTCGTATCTGGCGGCGGTCCTCCGGAACTGCTTCAGCCGGTTGATGGCCCGCTCTACCAGATTACGAAGACGATACCGGGCTTTGTCGAAAGGTCCAGTGCGCCTTTCATTCCTCTTTCTGGGTATGGTGTAACTGGTCCCCCGCCGACGAAGGTATGTGCGAATCTTCCGGCTGCTGTACCCCTTGTCACCACAGACCCGCTGGGGTCTTACCCGGGGATGGCCACTCCCTGGTCTTTTCACTGCTCCAAGGGTCATCAATTCCTCGAACACGCTGGCCTCATGCTGCTGTCCGGGGGGCAGCACGAAGGCCATAGGCTTACCAGAACCTTCTACCCGTAGGTGAACCTTGGTTCTAAAGCCCCCTTGGGAGCGGCCTAATGCCTGGTCTCCTCCCCCTTTTTTGCGCCAGCGGCGTGTTGATGGGCTCGGATGATGGTCCCATCGCCATAGTGGACTTCCCACTCCAACTCCCCAATACTATCAGCCTCCTCTTGAAGCCCAGCTAGGAGACATTGCCACAAACCTTGCTCTCTCCAACGGTAGAAACGACCGGCTGCCGTAGGCCAGGGGCCATATCCCTCGGGCAGGTCCCGCCAGGGGGTGCCGGTGCGCAACACCCACAAGATGCCATTGATGATCGTGCGATGGTCCTTCCCATGTCGTCCAGTCCTTGGTTTCTGCGCTGGCAATAAAGGCTCTATTCGCCGCCACTGCTGGTCGGTCAAGTCCCCTTGTCCCACACCCCTCACCTCCTTATCTACTTATCCAACTCATTTTATCCCCACTGCTTGGGTTTGCAAACACGCCCTAGGTTCTTCCGACCGTGTACTGGCTATGAGGCCTTGACCGCTTCGCAGGAGCGCTGCTAGAATCTGGCAGAGTCGAGTAAGAAGTGGTTGATGTGGGGGGTCTTGCGAGGCCTCCGCGCATAGGGGTTAGGACATGCGCCATGCAGATACGCTCTAGCAGCCCCCGACCGGGGCAAAATCACCAAAAGTCGGTGCTTTATCGCGGCCGCGAGCGATACTTCCTTCCCTGCGAGCCTTAACTTCCCCGTCCAATCTATTGGGGTATTCCACCCTCTCCCCTAAGGTCCTCTGGCCTGAGCCTCACCGCCGGGTTAACCTGCTTCTTCACTAAGCGGCAATAGTTGCTTGACGCTTTGGCTTGTGGGCGGCCCGGCAGCCGAGCGACGTAAAGCCAGATCAGAATTGTCCCATACGCCCAGGGGAGCCGTGTTGCCGAGAGCATTGTGCAACTGTCATGTAGGGAGACCCCGAAACACTCTGCCAAAATTAAGTTCCGCCACTGCGGGCAGCGCTTTGCAAAATGCAAGAAAACCAGGAGGTTTACAATGCGAGAAGTGCTGAGCTCCAAGATTCACAGAGCATGGGCTACCGACGCCAATCCTGACTACGTTGGAAGCATCCTCATTGACAAGGACCTGATGGACCGGGTGAACTTGTGGGACTTCGAGAAGGTCCTGGTCTGCGACATCACCAAAGGCAACCGGTGCAGGCGAGCGCGTCTCAGGCGTTATCGCCGAGCAGAGAGCGGCCGCCCGTCTTAGCGGCACAGGCAACTGCGTAATCATCATGTCCTTTGAAGTCACCGAAGTCACCGACGAACGGCCGGACCCACAGATGATTCTGGTGGACCAGGACAACCGGTTCGTCGAATACCTTGAAGGAGCCAAATATGGTCAGCAGGTTTTCTGAACAGGAGACCGAGTCCTACTACGACTCGGAAGACGTCATATACCGGTCGGTCTGGGACGAGGATGGAAGCGTCCACTGGGGCCTTTTCGACGGAAGCGGCGACAAGGACTTCCTCAAGGCGTGCGATAAGCTGAACCGGACGATGGCCGAAAAGGGCTGCATTGGCCAGAACTCATCGGTCCTGGACTTGGGCTGCGGCAACGGAACCACCGCCATCTGGCTAGCTGGCGAGAGCGGCGGAAGGGTGACGGGCATTGATCTTAGCGGAGTCCGCGTGGCCAACGCATTGGAGAAACGGGCTGTGCTAAGCCCCGAACTCAGGGACAGGGTGGTCTTCGAGAAGGCCTCGGCCACTGAACTTCCCTTCCCGGACGGCTCCTTCACTCACGTGTGGAGCCAAGCCGTAATATACCACGTGCCGGATAAACGCAAGGTCCTGAGCGAGATCCACCGGGTTCTGGCGGACGGCGGGATTTTGGTGTTCGACGACCTCCTCAGGCCTAAGCGGGACATCACACCCGAAGCCCAGACCTACGTCTACGACAGGCTGATGTTCGACACCGAGTTCACCTTCGAGTCGTATGAGCAGGCCCTGAAGGACCAGGGCTTCGATGTGTTGGAGGCCTTGAACCTGTCCCAACACCTGAAGCAGAGCTATCTGTGCTTGTCCGAGCGTACGCCGAAGGATGAAACTTTGGATGACGCCGAACATTACAAATGGCTGACCACCGCCTACATCGCGACTGCCGACGCCGTCGACAAAAACGAACTGGGCTGGGGTCTCTTCATCTGCCGGAGGTAACATGCCAGACAGTCACAACAGGGTCCAATGGGTGTACTCCTCCTCCTCCAACCAGGAGTTGGAGGAGCGTTACGACCAGTGGGCTACGGAATACGATAAAGACCTGGCTGAGGAGTTTGCCTGGAACGCTCCGCAAACAGCAACCGACCTGTTCGCCAAGCATGTCCCCGCCGGAGGGAAGATACTCGACGCGGGAGCAGGGACCGGACTGGTGGGCGAATGTCTGGCGCAGTTGGGGTATCAGGATCTCTACGCCATTGACCTCTCTCTGGGCATGCTGGAGGAGGCCCGTCGAAAGGGCCTCTACAAAGAGTTCCGCCAGATGACCCTCGGGGAGGAGTTGGGCTACGGCACCGACTCCTTCGACGCTGTAATCAGCGTGGGAGTGTTCACCACCGGCCATGCCCCGGCCCATGCCTTCGACGAGCTGGCTCGCATCACCAAGCCTGGCGGGTTCATAGTGTTCAGCCTGCGAGTGGACCTGTATGAAGAAGGTGGGTTCAAAGAATATCAGGCAGGCTTGGAAGGAGCCGGCAAGTGGAAGCTAGCCGAGCTTTCCGAACCCTACTACCCCCTGCCCAAGGGGGAGGCCGACGTAATACACCGAATCTGGGCCTACCAGGTCACCGCCTGACGGCGTTCCTCTCCGGGCCGCCGTTAACTTTGCCGGCGGTTCCTCACTCTTTTCCCGTTCACTCTGAGCTTGCGGGAAGCCCCAGGAGCAGTCCACCATCGTGCATAGTAGATAGAACTGGATCAGGGAGGGCCACCTTTTCGGCGGCCCTCCCCGGAATCAAGCTGTCGTCCGGCATGGGCACGGTGTAGCGCATCAGGGCGTCTCCGGGCATGACGACGATCTCCTTGACGAAGGCCCTGCGCTCGGTCAACTCGCTCTCGTTCAGGAAGTCCCTCATGTCCTTGGCGTAGGCGGTGATGGTCTCCACGTCGTCGAGGACATTCCGGCGCTGGGCCAGGGCCGCCCTCGCCTGCTCAGCGGAATACTCAAGCCGCTCCTGCCGCTCCCGGTGCTGGCGGATGCGGGGGGTGAAGTCGGCCATTTCTACCTCGGTGGCCTCCACGAGGTTGTAGATCGTATCCAGCCTGCGGCGCACGTCCGCAAGATCCGTCTCAATGGTTCGAAGGGTCTTGCGCTGCTCCCGGGCCACCCCGTCCATCTCCTCGTCCACCAGCTTCACCAACGTCCGGATGTTGGACTCGGTGAGCACGTTCTCCCGAATCTTGCCCACTACCTGCTCCTCGAAGCGGCGAGCGTTGAGCCTGGGGGCGTTGCAGGCCCCGCTGCCCCGTTTCTGCAGGGATTGGCAGACGTAGTAGGAGAACTAGCCGCTCTTGGAGTACTGGCCGGTGAGCGCCCTGTTGCAGGTCTTGCACTTGACGATGCCGCTGAGCAGGTAGGAACCGCCTAAGCGGCGGGGGCGGGCCTTCTTGGGCGCGCGGGACTACATCAGCCTTCTGGCCCGCCGGAACTCCTGTGGAGTCACGATGAATGGGAATGTGTTTTCCACCCGCAAAAGCGGGGCCTGGATCCCACAGGCGACCAGATTGAGTATTCTTGACCTGCTCCAATGGCCTGGATTCCCGCTATCGCGGGGTGACGGGTAGGCGGAAATGACGGGTTGAGGCACAATTACCAGTGCAGAGTAATGCAAATGTGAATGCCGTTAACCGGTGCGGCGCTACCAACCAGGGCTTTTATCCGAGCCGTTCCCGGTGGATT
This sequence comes from Dehalococcoidia bacterium, assembly GCA_965197405.1. Classification (GTDB taxonomy): domain Bacteria; phylum Chloroflexota; class Dehalococcoidia; order Lucifugimonadales; family JAGWBF01. The sequence continues at coordinate 2,190,445 of OZ240206.1, forward strand.
TATCACATCCAAGGCGAAACATGGCACACCGTGCGCCGCTATTGAAGCGGCATGGCCTTGCGGACCTGCTGCCAGGGCTTGCAGACGAACCGGCGGCCCAGGCCGCGCTCTATCTCGCGCCACTTCCGTTCTTCGTCCACCGTGATGAACGTCACCGCCTCGCCGGAACGACCCATGCGGCCAGTTCGCCCGACGCGATGGGTGAACAATTGCTCCGAGTCTGGCAGGTCATAGTTGATGACCTGGCCGATACCTTCGAAGTCCAACCCTCTGGCGGCCACGTTGGTTGCTACCAGAATTGGCGCGGCGCCGGAACGGAAACCCTTCATCACCAGTTCGCGCGCTTTCTGGCTTAGATTTCCCTGGAGCGCCCCTACCGGGTAACCCAAGGCATCCAGATCCCGGGCCAACTGCTTGACGCCGCGCTTGGTCTTGCCAAAGACGATAACCGGGGCATCTTCCCGCCGGTCCAGCAAAGTCCGCAGGGCTTCCAGCTTTTCGCTTTTCTGGATGGTGTAGACTAGATGCTCAACGGTGGGCGGCGCCTGCAGGCCCGCGTCGACCTCGACCGTAACTGGATTGCGGAGGTGCTTCGAGGCGGTCTGGGACACCCACTCGGGCATCGTTGCAGACAGGAGCGCCGTCTGCCGCTCCTTGGGCGTTCGGGCTATGATGGCTTCCACGTCATGGGCGAACCCTCTGTCCAGCATTTCGTCCGCTTCGTCGAGCACCAGGAATCGCACGGCGCTCAGGTCGAGCGTCCTCTGACGCAGATGGTCCAGCGTCCGGCCCGGGGTTCCGACGACCACTTGGGTACCGTTTCTCAACGCTACATATTCCGGCTTCAGAGACCGCCCGCCATACAGCAGTGTCACGCGGATTTTCTGCAGGGAAACCAGGGCTTCGATGACTCCGGCCACCTGCATGGCCAGCTCGCGGGTGGGAACCAGCACAACGGACTGCACCTGCCGGACCGACGGATCGCACATCTCCGCCAGGGGCACGGCGAACGCCAGCGTCTTACCGGAGCCAGTACGCGCCTGGCCGATCAGGTCGCGTCCCGCCATTAGGTGAGGGATGGCCTTCTCCTGAATGGGTGTGAGCCTGGATATGTTCATCCGGGAAACCGCCGTCTTGGTGACGGCGTCCAAGGACATCCCGGAAAATGTGGTATCGCCGACCGGGGCGTTGTCAACCGCTGGCTTCCTTTCAGAACGGGACCGGGTGGACTGGACTGACTGGATGGAGTCGGCGCTGGCCGCCGGGGAAGCCCCCTGGCGCCGGGCCTTAAAGCATGAGGTGCAATACACCGGCTTCCCCTGGGTTGGCTGGAAGGGAAGGGTGGCTGACATATTGCAGTTATCGCAAACGGTCTGGTACGCGGTACGGTTGGGGGTGCGCCTGGACGGGCGCGCGCGGGCAGGCGAATATGCAAGAGCCATACAGGAACGGACTCCCTAATTTAGAGTGATAACACAAGTGAATCAGCGGGAGGGCGAACAAGAAAGGGAGGGAAGGACCAGTCCGTTCTTGTGTCAAACCTTGGCGCGCCAATCAATCGTGTGCGTCTATTATAGCCCAACGTGACGGAAACCGATACACCGGGATCGCATGTCGCCAGGACGATCGCAAAGTGGCTGCCGCCGCGCCTGTTATTCTAAGCGGCTCGTAGAATCCCATCTCTGACTCAAAGACAATTCTCGCCCCCCAGGATGGCATTGAGCGACTTTACCATTACCTTGGGCCCGACGGCAGGGCAATCATCGAAGGGCAGATTGGTGGCGACCATGATGGAGCCCCGCTCGTGGCGCTGGCTGAACACCTCGAAAAGCAGTTTCGTCCCGGTGCGTACTATAGCACGAAGCCCAGTTCGTCGATGATCAGCAGGTTGAGCCGCGACAGTTGCCGCTGCAGATTGAGGAGGCGTCTCTCGTCCCTGGACTCCATCAGTTCGTGTACCAGGGCGGCGGTGACGAAGCCCACCGACATCCCCCGCTGACAGGTGGCCAGTCCCAGGGCCACGTGAATCTTGCCGGTGCCGCTGTTGCCGACGGCGATGACGTTATTCCGGCGCTGGATGTATTCACGCCGGGCCAGTTCCATTACCAGTGCCTTGCTTACCGAGGGGATAGCCGCGAAGTCAAAGGTGCCTAGTATTACAGCCGCAGATGGTCGCTTGGAGTGTTGGGCGGTCTTGAAAATCGCAACGTCTAGCTACGGCCAACGTCTCTGCTCTCAATGAAACTAAGCTAATTTAAGGCCGAAAGTACCGAGTTAGCTTTAGTGCGGCTGTAGTACTAGGCTCTTCACGGCGGGGAATCGTGCGGAGCGGATTGAGCGCTCCACCGACGCCGGTGAGATCTGGGAAACCCGCCCCCTATCAATTGGGCCCAACTCCAACATCTGGAACATCGTGACCAACCCCGCCGACCCGGACTTCGTCCTCGCCTCCAGTCTCCTGGGAGAGGTGGCGATGCGGGAGACTCCTGGCAAATGCTGAAGCAGGAGTTCAGTGAAGTCGGGGCCTTGGTCTGGGTTCCCAACTGGCCTGAAGTCCAAAGTGAAGCCCATGCCAATGATCGAGACTAAAGGGACGTCTTCGCCGCCTTCCTGGCGGAGGGCGGTTGGTAACGCTTGCAGGAATCGGAACAGTTGGTCAGCGGCATGCAAGACTGGTCAACGTAACTACGGCAGGGCCCTCTTCCTTGTCGTGGTTACGGACGAGCTTTGAAAGTTGCAGCTGGGCTCAGGCCAGCAACACTGCATCCCTGTAGTGTAGTTGCATCGCCGGTGCGGTAGGCGCTACAAGACACTATTAATCCCGGGGCCGCGACCCGTCGCGGCGATGGCGCTTCCGGTCCGGGGCGGAGAGCTCCATCTTTCGAAGGCGCAGATTCTGCGGGGTGACCTCCAGCAGTTCGTCGTCGGCGATGAAAGCCAGGGCTTCTTCCAGGCTCATGGTTACGGTGGCCTTCAGCCGCTTGGCCACGTCGGCCGTTGACGAACGCATATTCGTCAGTTTCTTTTCCTTGCATACGTTTACTTCGATGTCGCCCTCCCGAGGGTGGGAGCCGACAATCATGCCTTCGTAAACCCTGACGCCCTGATCGATGAAAGTATCGCCCCGGCCTTGAGCGTTGAGCAGCCCGTAGACGACGGCCACCCCGCTCTCGGATGCCACAAGCACGCCGCTGCGCCTGGATTTTATTTCCCCTTCCATCGGCTGGTAAGACGTGAAGATGCTGCTTTTCACGCCGTCGCCCCGGGTGATGCGGTTAAAGAAAGCGTTGAATCCGATCAAGCCCCTGGTTGGTATCTCATACTCCAGGTGGACGTATCCATCACGGGTGTACCGCATATCCCGGTGCTGAGCCATGTGGGCGGACAAATATTCGCTCAGCGGGCCCAGATAGTCTTCATGGGTGGTGATGTCCAGAATCTCGTAGGGCTCGCATATCTTTCCGTCAATTACCTTGTTGACGGGCGTAGGACGGGATACCTGAAATTCATACTGTTCGCGCCGCATGGTTTCAACCAGGATGGACAGGTGCAACTCCCCCCGTCCGGCGACCACGAACACATCGGGACTGGAAGTGGCCTCCACCTGCAGGCTCACGTTGGTCCTCAGCTCACGCAGCAGCCGTTCCTGGAGATTGCGGGAGGTGCAGTGCGAGCCCTCCCTCCCCATAAAAGGCGAGGTATTGACACCAAACGTCATCCGCACTGTAGGTTCACCGATGTCTATGGACGGCAGCGCCGCCGGGTTTTCCAGCGAGGCGATTGTGTCGCCGATGGACACTCCCTCAGGGCTGGTGACGGCCACAATGTCTCCGGTATGAGCTTCGGCCACCTCCACTCGGTCTATCCCGTGGAACACGAAGATACGCTCAACATTGTGGGTGGTGAAAGCGCTGTCGCGGCCCAAGAGGGCCACCTTGTCCTGCAGCCTGATCATGCCGTTGGTAATCCGGCCCACGGCGATCTGTCCCAGGTAGTTGTCGTAGTCCAAGGCGGCAACCAGCATTTGCAGCGGAGCGTCCGGGTCGCCGGTGGGCGGAGGCACCGAATCCAGGATCGCTTCGAAGAGAGGCTGCATATCCGATCCCGGCGTTTCCAGGCTCCTGGTGGCGTAACCCTGCCGTGCCGAGGCGTACAGAACCGGGTAATCGAGTTGTTCCGCGGTGGTGGCTACTTCCAGGAACAGGTCCTGGACCATATCGACGACTTCCGCCACCCGGGCTTCGGGGCGGTCTATTTTATTGATGACTACCAGTGGATTGACGTTCTGACGCAGAGCCTGGCGCAGCACATAAGTGGTCTGGGGCATGGGTCCGTCCACGGCGTCGACGAGCAGCAGGCAGCCATCGGCCATGTTCATGACACGTTCCACCTCGCCGCTGAAATCCGCGTGGCCGGGCGTATCTATGATATTTATCCTGACGTCGCGGTAGGAGACCGAGGCGTTTTTGGCCAGGATGGTGATGCCGCGCTCCCGCTCCAGCGGGTTGGTGTCCATAATCAGTGTGCCCACCTGTTGGTGTGCCTGAAAAACCGTGCCCTGTTTCAGCAACGCGTCGACCAGGGTGGTCTTCCCGTGGTCGACGTGGGCAATGATGGCAAGGTTACGGATGTCGTTGTTTTGGTAATTGTACAAATCTAATCACCTCCACTATATAGTAGCATTACGAGCATCGTTTAGGCACAATCGCGAACCGTCATTCTCAAGGTGTGATTTCAAAGTGGGAGGAATGACGGCGCAGGGCGTGGTGGCAGAGGCGGAGCTAAGGTGGGGCACGCGGACGGATTGGCTGGCCGGATGCGGTCGTCAATGGCGGGGGAATTCGTGCCACGGGGAGAATGCCGAGGGCCACGAGCCCCCTGGCTCACCTAATTGCCGCCACGATCATTTCGATCGCATCACTTAGAAACTATCTCAAATTGCGGTTTTAAATTGTAGTTAATGTGTGAAGGTAGTCGCTAGGATTATTCCAAAAGGTGGGTGGAGGTGAATCGTGCTGGAGGGGAAACCGTTACCTACTATTTGGGATGTTCCGGACGGCCTTTGGGAGCGAATCGAACCGGTGATACTGGAGTTGGACCCGCCCAAATCCAAGGGGCGCAAACGGGTGGACCAGCGGAAGATGCTGGAAGGCATTATCTTTCGGATGCGAAGCGGTTGCCAGTGGAACCACTTGCCCAAGGAACTGGGGGATGACAGCACCATCCACCGGACCTTCCAGCGTTGGGTAGAGCGTGGGGTACTGGATGGCATCTGGGCTGCCCTGATCGAAGAATGCCAGGAATTGGACGGCGTAAACTGGGAATGGCAGTCGGCCGATTGCTCCATGGGAAAAGCGCGTTTGGGGGAGGCGCCATTGGACGCAATCCCACCGACCGGGGCAAGGCTGGGAGCAAGAAGAGCATCCTGGTCGACGCAGCTGGCGGGCCACTGAGCGTGGTGGTGGCCGGAGCCAACGTCCATGATACGAAACTCCTTAGGCCGACGCTGGAGAGCATAGTGGTGGACCGGCCGGAAGGGGTCCAAAACCTGTGCCTGGACAAGGGGTATGACAATCCCACCGGCCACGTGACCGTCGCCGACGCCGGATACCAGCCTCATATCCGGCGTATTGGCGAAGAGAAATTGGACCAATCGGGCGAGAAAACCCACCCGGCCCGGCGGTGGGTGGTGGAACGCACCCTGGGCTGGCTGTCCAAGTGCCGGGCGATACTGGTGCGCTACGATAAGAAGCCCACCAATTACCTGAGCCTGCTTCAATTGGCTTGCGCCCTTATCTGGTACCGCCGTCAATGGAGCCTCGCTAATTTGAGATAGTTACTAAGTCCTAAGAAACTATCTCAAATTGTGGCGTAGAGACGGGATGGAGGGGCACCATCCGAGTTAAGATGGGGTAAACACGGTAGGGTGGTGGATGATGGGAAAGGCCGAGACATTGGCGACGATCTGGGAGATTCCGGGCCATCTCTGGGAGCAGATTCATCCCGTAATTCTAGAATTGGACCCGCCCAAGGCCACGGGCCGTCAACGCGTGGCCCCCAGACGGATGCTGGAGGGCATCATTTTCCGGATGCGCAGCGGCTGCCAGTGGAACCGCCTGCCGAAGGAATTGGGGGATGACAGCACCATCCACCGGACCTTCCAGCGCTGGGTGGAGTTGGGCGTGCTGGAGAGAATCTGGTCCGTCCTGGTTGAAGAATGCCAGGAGTTGGGCGGGGTGAACTGGGAATGGCAGTCGGCGGATTGCGCCATGGGTAAAGCGCGGTTTGGGGGGGCGCCATTGGACGCAACCCCACCGACCGGGGCAAAGCTGGAAGCAAGAAGAGCATCCTGGTGGACGCAGTTGGCGGACCTCTGAGCGTGGTGGTGGCTGGAGCCAACGTCCATGACACGAAACTCTTGAGGCCGACCTTGGAGAGCATCGTAGTGGCACGCCCGGAAGGCACCCAAAACCTGTGCCTGGACAAAGGGTATGACAATCCCACGGGGCGAAAAGCGGCAGCGGCCGGAGGGTATCAGGCCCACATCAGGCGCATAGGAGAGGAGAAGCTGGACCCCCAGGGGGTAAAACGGTATCCGGCCCGGCGGTGGGTGGTGGAACGCACCCTGGCCTGGCTGTCCAAGTGCCGGGGCATTCTGGTGCGCTACGACAAGAAAGCCGCCAATTATCTGGAATTGCTCCAATTGGCCTGTGCCCTGCTCTGGTACCGAAGACAGTACAGCCTGCTATTTTGAGATAGTTTCTTAAAACTACCGTTCCGATATTCGGATTTCGATCTTCCAGCCAAGTCAAGCCGTAGTGTGGTAACATCTTGTGTATCCCTTACGTAAGACGTTACAATGATACGAGGCTTCAAGGATCGGAGGACCGAGCGGTTCTTTGAGGGCAGGCTGGTGCGAGGCTTCCAGGGCTTTGCGGATCAGGCGACGCGTCGGCTCACAGTATTGGACAACGCGGCGTCCCTGCAAGATCTGGTTGCGTTGCCCAGCAACATGCTGGAGGCTCTCTCCGGCGCCCGAATCGGCCAGTACCGCATCCGGATCAATCGCCGGTGGCGGATATGCTTCCGCTGGGAAGACGATGGACCGTACGACGTGGAAGTCGTAGACTACCATTGATGGGGAGTTGGACATGAGTGTGAGCAACGGAATGAGGCCGTTGCACCCTGGAGAGATATTGGGTGAGGAGCTTGAGGAGCTTGGGCTGTCGGCGAACGCGCTGGCCAAGGCTCTGGATGTGCCCACGAATCGAGTCACAGCGATCCTGAAGGGGCAGCGCGGGATAACGGCGGACACGGCTCTACGCCTTTCCCGCTACTTTGGCACGACGCCCCAATTGTGGCAAAACCTTCAGAAGTCATTCGAGCTGCGCGTGGCGGAGATTGAATCGGGGACGCACATCGAGGCACGAGTGCAACCACGAGAGACGACCCAGGTAAGTGGCGGGTGAGTCGGCGGCTAACCGGCAAGGGCCTACTGCTGCGGAATAGAACGCCGAATTCCTATGCACATTGATACGAATGACCCCAGGTATCGCGATGCCGCCTCCGAGAAACTGCGGCGGCATGACAACTTCGATCCCCAGGCCAACATCACCAGCGCGGTGCGGGACTTTCTCATCCTTACCCGCCTTGTCCGGGGCGAGGAGAGTCCGCCTTCGGGTGCCTCCCGCCGTGCTGTTGACCTGACTGCTTTGGACACCCTCGTCGAGTTCAAGCGGAGGACCGGCACCACACCAGGAGGCGAACCGGACCCCGAGAACGTCCGACAACTGCATGACTACCTGGCCCAATCGGCGTCACAAGGCCGGGTCCGGATGGGCATCCTCACCGACGGCAAGCGATGGCTGTTACGCTGGCCCAGAGCAGGCGAGGTCCGTTTGACCCGCCCCTACGCCTCCACTCTTGACAGGCCGGACGGGTGGTACCCCCTCGCGCAACTCCGCGTCCTCGTGCGGCGTGTCCTACGCAGGCATGGTTACCTGACCGACAAGCAGGAACAAGCGGCGCAGACCGTCTTTGAACAGGCTGAGGTGCTGTCGGAGGGGTGGGCATTTGCCTGACCGGTTTTTGACACGATTGAGGATGCAGGGCCGGAGCGGAAAGTGAAGGAGCAACCTCATATTTAGGGGAGTGAACGGACATGTCGCCGCAGGTAAGAGTGTTCTACGCCTATCCCAGCTACCCTCCCAGTGTAGGTGAAACGATCTCGTCTGCCCTGAGCAAGCTAAACGCAATCAGCGACATAAAACGAAACAGTGTACGCTTCACAAAGTGGACAGATAACTCTGTCTCTGGGTCCCGACTAATCAAGACTGTTTTGGGCCAGGTCGACCGGAGCCAAATATTCTCTTGCGACTTGACCTACCCCAATCCTAACGTGAGCTTCGAGCTTGGATACGCGATTGCCAGGTTCAAGCGCATCTTCACTACGTTGAATCCAAGCATTGCAGAGGCTGAAAAGGATTACAAACGTATCTATTTCTCTTCCCTCAACATGGGCTGCGCTGAGTATGACAACCACGAAAATCTAGCAGACCGGTTCCTTTCCGAGCGGCCATGGCAAAGCCTTGATCAGACACTGCTTGACAGGCGCCCTCAAAGAGATCGCCCGCGTCCGGGATACCTCCAGCACCTTCGCATACGAAACTCCTCTGGCCCAACATCCCTCCGCCGTTGACAGCTGATGACGGGGTTGTTGGCATCAGAAGCAGTGCCTACTGGTTCCACCGGGCTTGGGGAATGGCTGAAAGACAATAGCCACGGCCTGGGACAGCGGTACGTATCGGAACTACGGCGGAACTATCGCCAGTAGAGGATGCCGGGCCGTTTACATCACCAAGGCGGATTCCTTTTGCCCCTAAGCCCGAATCCACCGAAGGTATGACGTTACAGCAGCGGAATGGGCGATGAGGGGTAAGAGGAGGCGATGGTCCGGGCACGATTTCTGGCAATTGGGGCGGAAGCGGGGCTCTGTCCCTCGCCATATCTGGACGCTGCATTTGCATGAGCGCCAAAGGTGACCGTCAATTCGGGTAGACCAAGGGGCACTGCTCGGAGGGGTGTAGTTTCGGACACAGCCATGCTCAGATTCCTTAGTGTCACCAACTTCGCCACCATAGAACAGCTCGACATTGAGTTGGCGCCCGGCTTTAGTGTGCTGACCGGGGAGACGGGGGCCGGCAAGTCGATCATCGTGGATGCGCTGGGCTTTCTACTTGGGGGACGCGCCGATGTTGGCATGGTACGTTCCGGTGCACGCCAGTCCAGAGTAGAGGGCATCTTCCTGCTTGGCGGCGACATCTCTCAAAAAATCAAGGTTGCTCTGAATGAGTGCGAAATTGACGTTGGCGAAGAGGAGATAATTCTCGCTCGGGAGGTCAACCTGGATGGGCGCAACACCTGCCGTGTGAACGGGCGAATCGTACCTCTCAGACTGTTAAGCACACTGGCCCAACACCTGGTGGACATCCATGGCCAGCATCAGCACTTATCCCTTCTCCGCGTACGTGAGCACATGGATATCCTGGACAAGTATGGTGGGTTATGGCAGCGTCGTACCGAGGTGGCAGAATGGGCCCGCCAGCTAACGGAGGTGCGCCAAGAGCTGGACCGGCTGCGGGAGGATGAAGCAGAGGTTGCTCAACGGGTGGATTTTTTGAGGTATCAGGTAGGAGAAATCAGCACAGCAAATCTACGCCCGACTGAATATGATGACCTGACCCTGGAGAGGGACCGGGTCGCCAACGCAGAACGAATTATCACACTGTCCGACCACGCCTACAGAGCGTTATACGATAGCTTCGACCGGCGCGAATCGGTCATGGACCTTATTGGCCAGGTGTCCAAGGACCTTTCCCAATTGGAGCAATTGGACCCCTCATTGAGACAGAACCTTGAGTCGGTGGACGCCTTGATGCACCAGGTGGACGAGTTGGCGCGTGCACTCCGAAGCTATCGTGACGGCATCGAATACAGCCCGGAGCGTCTTCATGAGATTGAGGAGCGTTTGGACTTGATCAACCGTCTCAAAAGGAAGTACGGCAGCACCATCGGAGAAATCCTGGCCTTCGGCGAGAGGGCCTCGCAGGAGCTGGAAAAGCTATGCCACAGGGAAGAGCGTGCGGAGGGATTGAAGGCCCGAGAGATGGACCTTCGAAGGCAGGTCGGCAGGCTTGCGGGTCAGCTCTCCGAAGCCCGGCAACACGCAGCCAGGGGCCTGGCTGATGCGATACAGGAAGAGGTCGCTGGGCTGGCCTTCGGGCATGCCCAAGTGCTTGTGGATATCCGTCAATCAGACTCTGAAGGCGGTGTGCCGGTTGGGACCGCGGATGGGGTCCCGTACGCAACACCTTCTTTGGGTGGGGAGTCTATCAGGCACCTCGCGTTCAACGAGACCGGCATAGACTCCGTGGAATTCTTGATCTCACTGAACCCGGGCGAACCGCCACGGCCCCTGGCCAGGATCGCCTCGGGGGGAGAAGCCTCCAGGCTGATGCTCGCCATAAAGACCATCCTATCCACGGCTGACCAGATCCCAATACTCGTGTTCGACGAGGTCGATGCGGGTGTAGGTGGTCGAGTCGGGAGTGTCTTGGGTCAGAAACTATGGGGTCTGTCCAAGAGCCACCTGGTGCTATGCGTAACTCACCTCCCGCAAATAGCGTGCTACGCAGACCACCACGCTAAGGTTACGAAACTTGCCTCGCATGATAGAACCGTGACATCGGTGGAGGTCCTGGACAGCGAGGCCAGGGTGACGGAACTTAGTCAGATGCTGGGCTCCGATAGCGGCGCAACCCGCACCAACGCCTTGGAGATGCTACGCCAGGCCAAGAGCTGGAAGGAGAGCAAAAGGGTGCACCCCCTGATCAACGACAATTAGATCTGGCGGCCTGTTGCCTCGGAGCCGCCGGATTATCAGTATTACAACGACGGTTCAAGAAGGGACGTTCTGGACGTACGAAGGGCGGTTCGACGCTTAGAAACTATCTCAAATTGTGGCGTAGAGACGGGATGGAGGGGCACCATCCGAGTTAAGATGGGGTAAACACGGTAGGGTGGTGGATGATGGGAAAGGCCGAGACATTGGCGACGATCTGGGAGATTCCGGGCCATCTCTGGGAGCAGATTCATCCCGTAATTCTGGAATTGGACCCGCCCAAGGCCACGGGCCGCCAACGCGTGGCCCCCAGACGGATGCTGGAGGGCATCATTTTCCGGATGCGCAGTGGCTGGCAGTGGAACCGCCCGCCCCGGGAACTGGGAGATGCACCATACATCACACTTTCCAGCGCTGGGTGGAGTTGGGGGTGCTCGAGGGGGGTCTGGGCTGTACTGGTTGAGGAGTGGGAGGAACTGGGCGGAGTGGAGTGGGAATGGCAGGCCGCCGACTGCGCCATGGGCAAGGCCCGTTTTTGGGGAATTCAGTCGGCCCTAACCCCACGGACCGGGCCAAGGCAGGCAGCAAGCGGAGTGTCCTGGTTGAGGGGAGCGGAGGCCCCCTGAGCGTGGTGGTTGCCGGAGCCAACGTTCACGACACCAAGCTGCTGCGGCAGACACTGGAGGACATCGTCGTGGCCCGCCCTGGCGGTCCTGGGAAATCCCCAGAGAACTTGTGCCCGGATAAGGGATATGACAACCCCACGGGCCGAGCCGCGGCGGCTGACGGGGGATACCGGGCGCACATTCGACGCATAGGGGAGGAGAAACTGGACGCCAGCGGGGTGAAACGCTATCCGGCCCGGCGGTGGGTGGTGGAGCGCACCTTGGCCTGGCTGTCCAAGTGCCGGGCGATTCTGGTTCGCTATGACAAAAAGGTGTCCAACTATATGGGCCTGATTCAACTGGCGTGCGCCCTGCTCTGGTACCGCCGCCAGCACCGATTACTGTTTTGAGATAGGTTCTTAGCTGGACTTTGTACAAAACATAGAAGAGAACAGGGTAAGCTGACAAGACCAACCCACTACGAAAGGTCACGTCATGCTCACCCTGCCCGATGTCATTATACCCTTGCACCAGCCGTTCAAGGTGATGTTTCAGGCCAGGACATGGTCGAAGGCCCAGGTGCTCCTAATTGGGGCAATCCTGGCGACGCGCAAGCGCACCGTCACCTCGGCGCTCCGGGTCATGGGGCTCAGCGACGACACGAGCTTTGCCCGTTACCACGACGTTCTCAACCGTGCCGGGTGGTCGCCCCTTCGGATGGCACACTGCCTGCTGTTGCTCTTGATCCAACACCTCGATCACGGCGATGGCCCACTGGTGTTTGGGATCGACGAGACCCTGGAGCGGCGACGTGGTAGGCGGACCAAGGCCAAGGGGATATATCGCGACGGAGTGCGGTCCAGCGCAAGTCATTTCGTCAAGGCCTCCGGCCTGCGCTGGCAGGGCTATCGCATTTGAAAGGGAGATATGGGAGGGTGTTCGAGTGATAGATAATAGGGGCGTTCTTGGAGTGGTTGATTGAGGGGAAGTGTGGAGGTTGTGGTGATGGGGATGGCGATCGACGATCTGGACCCCTTGGAGGATCCCCGGAGTGGAAACGCAGGCCGGCATTCATTGCACGACATACTGGTCATTGCCTTATGCACCATACTGTGTGGGGGGGAGACCTGTACCGACATGGCCCTCTTCGGGCACTCCAAACGGGAGTTCTTGGAATCCTTCCTGCCGCTCAGGAATGGAATTCCCAGCCACGACACCCCCGCTTTCGCGGGGGCAGGCTCTTCTCCAGAGTGTTCCGCCTGTTGGACCCGGAGGCATTCCAGAAGTGGTTTCTGGGGTTCATGCGCCAGTTTGCCCAAGGCTGCGAGAGTGTGCTGGCCATAGACGGCAAGACGCTGCGCCGCTCTTATGACCGCGCCGAGGCCAAATCGCCTCTGCACCTGGTCAATGCCTGGGCCGCAGAACAGCGTCTGGTGATGGGACAACTGGCCGTGGATGGCAAGTCCAACGAGATCACCGCCGTGCCCAAACTCCTGGAAATGCTGGCCCTGCCGGGAATGGTGGTCACCGCTGACGCCATGCACTGCCAGAGACGGCTGTCCCAGCAGGTGCTGGACCAAGGGGCCGATTACGTGCTGGCCCTGAAGGGGAATCAGGGGTCTCTCAACGATGATGTGCGCCTGTTCCTTGACGATTCGGCCACGGCCGTGGCAGAGGCAAGCCAGACCAACAAGGGGCACGGGCGTATCGAGACCCGGACGGCCAGCATAAGCAGCGACGTGGCCTGGCTGCAGGAGCGGCACCAGTGGCCCGGACTGGCGGCAGTGGGGAAGATAACCGCCAGTCGCCAGGAGGGAGGCCATAGCAGCGTCGAGAGCCGGTACTACCTGCTGAGCCAGGCATTCCCGCCGGAGCGGTTTAACCAAATCGCACGGGCCCACTGGGGAATCGAGAACCAACTGCACTGGGTGCTGGACGTGGTGTTCAATGAGGACCAGTCCCGAAACCGGAAGGACAACTGCCCGGACAATCTGGCTCTGCTACGCAAACTGGCGCTTAATCTGGCCCGGCTGGAACCCTCCAAAGGATCCATGAGACGCAAACTGAAACGGGCCGGGTGGAACAACAGTTACCTGGCCACATTGCTATCCCAATTCACCAAAATCCAAATGCGATAGCCCTGCCTGCGCTGGGTGAGCCTGATGTGGCTGGCGCCCATACCCTGGGCACATCGGACATGGGCGCTGCCTGTGCTGACTGCCCTGGCGCCCTCGGAGCGATATTACCAGGAGATGGGTCGGACTCACAAAAAGCTCACCGATTGGGCGCGTCAGATGATCGCCCAGCTCCGTCGTTGGCTGCCTCACCGCACCCTGGTCATCGTAGCTGACAGTAGCTATGCCGTCCTCGACCTGCTGCACTTCTGTCAGTCCACGACTCGCCCGGTCACTTTCATCACCCGGTTGCGTCTGGACGCCGCGCTCTATGAACCCGCTCCACCTCGACTGCCCGGACAGATGGGTCGCCCACGGCTCAAAGGTCAGCGGCTGCCCACACTAAAACAGCTCCTCGATCAACCGGCAACCCCGTGGACTGCCGTGATGGTTCCCTGGTACGACGGTACCCTACGCAGAGTGGAGAACGCCTCGCATACGGCGGTCTGGTATCACAAGGGTAAGGCTCCAGTCCCTATCCGTTGGGTCTTGATACGCGACCCGATGGGTGCGTTCCGGCCACAGGCCTTGTTGTGCACCGACCTCAACTCGAGCCCACTCGAATCATCGAATGGTTCGTGTTGCGATGGCAGCTGGAGGTCACCCCGTATCCAGTACGGGGCAGGCTCTTCCAGGAAGTTCGCACTCACTTGGGAGTGGAAACTCAGCGCCAATGGTCTGACCTGGCCATCGCCCGCACCACACCGGCGCTCTTCGGGTTGTTCTCATGGGTTACACTGGCAGCACATGCACTGGGCCGGGGCCAAGCCGTACCCGTCCGCTCAGCAGCTTGGTATCACAAGGCCCTGCCCACCTTCTCCGATGCTATCGCTCTGGTCCGCCATCACCTGTGGTTCAACTCAGACGTTTTCGGCATATCCCCTGCTCAACCCAACATCCGAAAACTCCCTCCCACCATAGTTGACCGCTTCATAGAATCGCTGACCTACGCAGCCTGAATGTACAAAGTCCAGCTTAGTCCACCGCCCTGCCATTATACACCGATGCGAAGTCTTCACGTGCAGAGTCAGAAAACCAATACCGGAGCGTTTCATAGTCCCTTTTATAATCGTCGGAAGGACGGATTCTGGGCCAACAACTCTGGTCCCCAGAATCAAAATGTGATAGGCGTGGTAGCGTTTTATGACCTGCACCCGTGGACCATAAGAGACGTGAAGGCGATTTTCTACTCAAACCCGTACGTGGACAAGCCAATGCCAGACTGGACCAAATCCATCACCCATACGGAGTATTCAGACGGCGAGGTAGACATTGTTGAAGGAACACCTCCATTCACATTTATGAGAGATTACGAAGTCATAGGAAACCCGTTCGGCTAGTCTCACATCCAAAACACAATTGAGGGTGATTCAGTCTGGTTGGTTAGAGCGGGCTAGCCCTCCTCGGTGAGGGCCTTGTTACAGCCTTGAATCTGGCTGTGATGAACCTGGTAACGGGCGGACAATTGGGCCACCGTCTCCCCCCCCCCCACCGACTCCAAAGTCACCTAAACCAAAGCCAAGGTGGGATCTATGTTGTCGGAGCAATCAGGACCGGGGCTTTGATTTAGTATTCCTATTCTTCCGCTGTCCCTCATGTTTCCGGGTCATCTGGGGAATGAATGCGGGTCGCTAAAATTTGATCGATTCTGATATGAATGTTTGCGACGAGGGTCCATATCGGGATACCCTGCTGAGGAGCGTCCAATGCTATTCTTTTCACTTCGTCCGCCAGAGGTGCTGTGGCCGGGTGAAGGGACAAGCCGAAAACCGACAGGTCGGCTGCTGTTATCAATATAAGCCTCATAAAATCCTGCGACGTTATGTCGCTGTCCTCTGGTTGTATCAGATCGAGGATCCAGGGGTGGACGCTCCTATTCCCCAATTCATAGACCTGTGACGTTTGCTTCTGCTGAAGGCCACCGTCATTCGCCAACGCGGATGCAACAAGGTCTTTGGTATAAGGGGGTTTCCAGTAATGTTGGGGCTTCCGCGGATGGCTATCCTGAAAGAATTTCTTCCTGATAAGAGCCATCATCTCCTTATACTGTTTGATTTCGCCGGATGTGTAGCTTTCTCTAAGTTCACCGTCATCGAGTCTGGAATTAATCCGGTGGTAGAGATCCGCGTATGAGAACTTCGCAAACGCCTCATACTGATTATTATCTTCTAAGTATCTGAGTGTGATCAGCCTGTCCAAGAGCATCCGATAACTTGAAAAAGCGTCGGAAAAGTCGCCTGTGGCCAGAGCGAGGCAAGACATTCGTGCAAGGCTAGCGCCTCGTGCCATCATACTGGTCATTGCCCAGCCTTTGCTCTGCTGCAAGTCGTTGCATTGCACATAGGAGTTACGCAGTTGGATGGAGAGTGTACCTGGGATACGCCATGTAATCTCGTAAGGCTGCCCGGATGATGTTGGCTTTGGCCTCGTACGAAGAGACTCCGGCACTCAAGCGGTGGGCTTGCAGCCGCAAGAAGGCTTGGAGGGACAGGCGGATGTGATTCCGCTGTCCCTCTGCCGTACGCACTTGGCATTTCTCCACGCCACAACATTGTTTGAGGCCCCGATGGTACATTTCGATACCCCAGGCTTGGTGCGCCAGGCTTTCCCGTTGTTGATCCGGCATTTCCAGGTCATTGGTGGCCCAGTGTTCCACGTCCCCGTCTTTGGAAACCGTCCGAAACACTCGAATAAATCCATAGCCTCGCAGATGCACCTGCCGGCCTTCCTGGGGTATCGCCACGGTGGCCAAGGGCAAGTTCCCCCCTCCCTCGGGGTTCACCCGCCGGTTGGACCGCAATTGGCTCAGCCAGAACCATCCCTTATCCCTGATGGCTTTCAAATTCTCCAGACTGGTATACCAACTGTCGAACAGCACCCAACGGGGTTGAAACCCCCGCCCCTCCGCCACCTCCAGCATCCGCCGGAAGTGGTCGTTCTTGGTCAGTCCGCTTAGAGCCTATCCTAAAAACCGGTGAAACCCGCTGAGTAGTGAATGAGGAAGGAGGCAGAGGAGCGGCTAAACTTGGGGAATGACGAAAGCGAAAGAACCCAAGCCGCCTCGACCACCCCGCGCCAGCCCAGCCTCTCCGACCAACCCCACCACCGGCTCCTTCCAAGTATCCGACGAACTGTGGGAGGCACTGGCTCCACTCCTTCCCCAGCGGGTGAATACCCATCCCTTGGGCGGAGGCCGCCCCCGGGTCCCGGACCGGACCTGCGCCAACGGTATCTTCTACGTGCTTCGCACCGGTTGCCAGTGGAAGTCCTTGGATGCCACCGGCATTTGCTCCGGCTCCACCGCCCACCTGCGCTTTCAGGAATGGGCCGCCGCCGGGGTGTTCCTGGAGCTATGGCGGACCGGGCTGGAACGCTATGACGAATTGAAGGGTTTGGACTGGAGCTGGCTGAGCATGGACGGGGCCTTGACCAAATCCCCCTTGGGCGGGGGGAAAAACCGGTCCCAACCCCACGGACCGGGGTAAGAGCGGGGTCAAACGCAGTCTGTTGACCGAATCCGGGGGCATTCCGGTGGGGCTGGCAGTGGACGGGGCCAACCGCCACGATATGAAGCTGGTGCGGGCCACGGTGGACAGCCTCCCCGTGCCACGCCCCGCGCCCAGCCCGGAGCATCCCCAGGGTCTGTGCTTGGACAAGGGCTACGACTTTGATGAGGTGCGCCGGACCGTGGACGAGTTTGGCTTCACGGCCCACATACGCAGCCGTGGGGAAGAGGCTCAGGCCATCAAGAAAGAGGCCGGCTTCAAAGCCCGGCGCTGGGTGGTGGAACGCACCCACAGCTGGATGAACCGCTTCCGGCGCATTTTGGTCCGCTGGGACAAGTCTCCCACCAACTACATAGCCTTTCTTCATTTCGCCTGTGCCCTTATCGCTCTCAGAGCCGCCGGGTTATTAGGATAGGCTCTTAGGGGACGGTCATAGACTCGGAAATCGCAGGGTATCAGCGCATTGCCATCAGTCCACAACAAGGTCAGCAGGTTGATGCCCCATACCACTCGCTTATGCTTGCCGCTCCAATGGCGGGACACCAGTCCCATTCGCTTGGCGTAGGGCTTGTCCAGGGTGGTATCGTCCAGCGCCAGCACCCCCTCCTCCCGTCGCACCAATCCCTGGGTTATCCTGCCACAGCGCCTCCGTGTCGGGGGGCTGTCTCCGCAGCAGACGGGTGAATGCGTCATGGGCTGGAGCTTGCGGTGATTCCGGTTGACACCGCGCCGCTTCGCTGCAGGTAAATCTCTTCTGGGTTGCCACCAAGAACTGGATGTAGTCCACCGCATCACACTTGGCCGGGTTCATCTCCCTCACCTCCGCCTCACTCCTCCTATCCTATCCCATCCCATCCCCAGCCATAGCTCTCTCAACTGCGTAACTCCTATGCACAATCAAGTCTATGCCGGTTATCGTTACATCTTGGATCATCGCTAGCTGAGAGTAAACTGGCAAGTTCCAGGTCGTTTCCCAGTTGCCCTCACCCGAGGCCCATTCGCTGAATGTGGCCATCGTCAGATACTGCATCATGGGGCTACTAACCATTCTCTCCATTTGAGCTTGTATATCAATGCGTAGCGATGGGACGTAAAGACCACTGCCCAACTCCTCGTAATCTCGCATCATCTGTGTCTCCTCTCAGTTGAAAGTCGGATAGCCTTTCATGCCAAACATCTTGGGTCCCTTAACTCCCTGGACTTGGGGAGGAGGAGCGAGTGAAAACCCAATTGAGAGTTGTGATCAAAGAAGACCACAACTCCCATATGAAGCAGGTTGAACTCTCTATCAGAAAATTTCCCGCCCCAGGTCCTTTTCTATAAAATCTTGTCCTTACAACTCTGAAATTGAGTTTCGTTTGGACTCATTTGTCCCTACACCCGTGGTCCTCTTTGTCCATGAACCCCTTCAGGTTATGCTACTCACGGAGCCACAAAAGCTTCAACGCTGGCCGTGTCCATGAGACGACTGCATCCGTCCCACTACTGGCCCTCGAACGGCCGGAAACCAATGCTTATGAGATAGTCCCTGGCTTCTCTCGCTTTTTCTACAGATGCGGTGTAGTGGTCGATCATTGCGTTGGTGCTCCACCCGAAATGGTACCGGATGATTGGCCGCGGCACACCACGCCTCACTATGTCCGTGGCCAGGAATCCGCGAAAAATGTGAACGCAGTCCTGCGCCTTAAACTCGGCCTGGCGGAACAGTCTCGAGACATCCAACTCGGTCGCATGGTACTTCATCACCTCTCCCTGGACCGTGACCCACAGCGCAGGATTGCTGTCCCTTCAAGGCTCCAAGCAGCGTATCACCGACTCCTGCACCTCTCCCCAATCTCATTCCCAACGCACTGCAAGTGAACATCCCACCCTGGCTTCGGTTTAGGAGCAGGACGCCCGCTTAGCGACCTGTCCGCTTTCCTGGATCCACCCCAGGATGGCTTGAGACAGACGGAGTCACAGAAGAGGAGATTCCGCTACTGCAGAACGAACGAGGCATCGCCCGAATGCCGTCGAACCGTAGGCTTTTAGAGTTCGTTGTCCATTACCTATATTCCACGCAGTTTGTCGCACATCGTTACGATTTCATCAGTCTCTCTACTCAGGTCGGTGGGGCCTAGTACCGTGTCCGGCTATTTTTGATAAATATAAGAAAGTGTATAATTGAGGCATTCTTTCATTGTGGGGAGTGGGGGGAATGCCTGCCAAGTTATATCGAGTGAGCTTGACTCAAGAAGAGCGGGAACATTTGTTGGGTATTACCCGACGCGGCAAATCCTCGGGACGTAAAGTGAAGCGGTCTTTGATTTTGTGTAAAGCCGATGAAGGCCTTACCGACCAGCAGGTGGCGGAAGCTCTGATGGTGGGTCCCGCCACGGTGGGCCGGGTGCGACAGCGTTTTGTAGAAGGCGGGTTGAAGCGCGCCCTTGATGACCTGCCTCGGCCGGGGCAACGGCGCAAACTGGATGGAAAGCAGGAAGCCCACCCCGTATCCAGTACGGGGCAGGCTCTCGTGGCCGTGGCCTGCAGCGCACCCCCGGAAGGGCACGCCCGGTGGACGTTGCGATTGCTTGCCGACCAGGCGGTGGAACTGGAGTTGACCGGCTCCATCTCCCGGGAGACGGTCAGGCAGGTGTTGAAAAAACCGAACTCAAGCCGTGGCGGAAGAAGGAGTGGTGCATCCCCAAGGTAAGTGCCGAGTTCGTAGCCTGCATGGAGGATGTGCTGGACCTCTACGCGGAACCCTATGACCCCAAGCGGCCTGTAGCCTGTTTTGACGAGACCTCCAAGCAGTTGGTGTCGGAGAAGCGGGAGCCCATCCCGGCCAAGGCGGGACGGCGGGAGCGGTTTGATTACGAGTACCAGCGCAACGGGACCCGGAACTTGTTCATGATTTGTGAGCCGTTGGCCGGCTGGAGGCACGTGGCAGTGACCGGGCGTCGCACCATGGAAGACTTCGCCCATCAGATGCGCTGGCTGGCGGATGCTGCATACCCTGAAGCGGAGAAGGTCCGAGTGGTGCTGGACAACCCCGTATCGAGTACGGGGCAGGCTCTGAACACCCATAGACCCGCCTCCCTGTACGAGACCTTTGAGCCAAAGGAGGCCAGACGGGTGATCCAACGGCTGGAGTTTCACTATACTCCCAAGCATGGGAGTTGGCTCAACATGGCGGAGATTGAGTTCAGCGTCTTCAGCAACCAATGTTTGAATCGCCGCATTGAAGATGAGGGGTCGCTCAAACGGGAAATTGCAGCCTTGGAGACGGAACGAAATCAGGCTGGGGCAACCATCGACTGGAGATTCTCTACCACCGATGCCCGCAACAAGCTTCGGCATATCTATCCATCGGTTTCACCCTGACACGGTACTAGCTGCTCGTCGCGGCACAATTTCATCGCGAGAGTTATAGCCAGCAGTAAGGATGACCGGGCTCCTCCAACAACGGAGTCTGGCGTTGGGCCTCCTCCTGCCCTAATGTGGACTAATCTTGAAGGGTATTCGAAGAGTAGGCGTCTCAATCTCTTGTCGTAGCCATCCGGCATGTCGACCGAAATGTCCGCGAGTATCTTACCAGTTGTCCTCCACGGGAACTTACGCTTATCTGGTGGACCCCCCATTGCGGCAACCAGGACTCTCAGATGTTCTTCGAAGTTTCGTTTGCTTGAGCCGTTCACTGCGGTCTCGTATTGCAAGAAATCTTTGATGAAATAGTAGTCGCGGCTCATTTGCCACTCCATCCAGTCTCGCAGTTCGCTCTTGTTGCGGCTTAAGTATTCCAACCGGAAGCAGGCTTCATGGATACTCCTTGACAGAGACGCAGCTGGTCGGTACAACTCTTGGCCTACGAGTATCAAGATGCTCTTGTAGTATTCAATGACTTGGTGGCAGGTGCTCTGGATTTCCTCCGACCAGAGGTTGCGCTGTTCGAAAATTTCTTCTCGGGAAGAGCCTGTCGGGGTTGGCAGTGCCTTCAACACCTCGTTCACACGAGCGCAAACTCTAGCCGTTCCATCGCGACTTTTCATGTGGACTGCTCCTCTGCAATATTCAAGTTGGTTATCTTAATTGGTATGGAGTTCCGCCGCCATGATCGGGTAGATACTGGCCATTGGTCGGGACATTCCTACTGCCCGCCGTCCAGGCCGCTCCGCCCCACGAAACTCGAGTCGCCCATTACGGTCGTCATGCCGAGCGGCGAGACGACGGATCCTCCTAAAGGACGATAGGACCCCGGACGAATGGCGGCGTCCGACTACGTACTGGCTTTAGACCCCACAAGCCACGAGTACCTCCGTATTTCGTGTCTTAGAGGGTGTGTGAGAAATCTTGGACATGTATTAGAATGGAGGTATGAAACGCAAACCATACCCCAGCGGCCTGACCGACGAACAGTGGGATGTTCTGGCTTCCCTACTCCCATCAGCCAAGACTGGGGGAAAGCCACGTACTGTAGACCTACGGGAGGTCGTCAACGGCATTGTGTACGTTCTGCGCAACGGCTGCACGTGGCGAGCCATGCCGCATGACCTCCCGCCTTGGGGCACCGTGTGGTGGTATTTTCGGGAATGGAGACAGGATGGTACATGGGAACGAGTCCATGAGGCCCTGCGGCCCAAAGTTCGGAAGGCCGAAGGCAGCAACCCAACACCTAGCGCGGCCATCATAGACAGCGAGTCTGTTAAGACGACGGAAAAAGGGGGCCTCGTGGCTATGACGCTGGCAAGAAGGTCAACGGTCGAAAGCGACACATCATTGTAGATACCACGGGGTTGCTGCTGGCGGTGGTGGTGGTGCATCCTGCCAATATCCAGGATAGAGATGGAGCGAAGCTGGTCATCGATAAATTGATAGGGCGGTTTCCCCGCATGAGGTTGGTCTGGGCCGATGCTGGCTATGCTGGAAAGCTGATCGAGTGGGTCTGGGCCCTGACAGGCTGGGCGCTCGAGATTGTCAAGCGCCCCAGGGACAGCCACCACTTTCAGGTGCTGCCGCGAAGATGGGTGGTTGAACGAACATTCGCGTGGCTCAGCAGGTGCCGTCGGCTGAGCAAGGACTACGAAGCTCTGTCCGATACAACGGAGGCCTGGACCCACATAGCTATGATTCATCTAATGCTCCGACGCTTAGCACCAACCTAATTTGAACTTATCACACACCCTCTTACCTGCGTGTGCGCCCGCCGGCGGCCGGTTGATTGGTTCAGGACAACCGGGAGGTAAAACCCAGGCTCCCAACCGGTGGCGGAGACGCGGCCCCGGCTGGGCTTATGTCGTCGTGCTGAACGCCGCTTCAGTGCCGCGTGTAACCCGTAGCCCTGGGCCGGGAGGCCAGCCAGGCTTCGATCTCGGACTCACGCCAGCGGACGGCGCGGACCCCGACCTTCAGCGGCTCGGGGAAGGACCGGTCCCGCATCTTGCGGTACACCGAACTCCGCGAGAGGCCGCACCGGGCCTGCACTTCGCTGAGTCGCAGGAGACGATCGGTGGTAGTTGTAGCCATGACGTAACCCCTCAGATACTTGCCTACTGAAGGGTACACTGAGGCTCGTGCGTTGTCAGGGTGAACAAATAGCCCGATTTGTTACCGGTTAGGGCGGTCCGATTCACTCTTGCGAATCATGGCCCCCATGGTTTCTGGCGCACGGACCGGATACTCTGCGAAAGGCGCGGCCAGTTTCCCACTTGCGAATGATGGACCGGACGGTTTCTGGGGCGCAGACCAGATGGTCTGCGATAAAGTTGAAAGCGGCTTCACGTGAGTATCCGTGCCGCCGCAGCAAGATGAAAAGCGCACATACGCGGAAATTCCGGTCTATCTCTTCGGGCCGCCCGCGACTGGGGGTTGGTGCGTCCTTGGCGCATTGATGGAGGGCCCATACATTCAGGATCTCGGGTACATCTTCGCGATTATCCAGAAATTCACGCAGAAGTCTACGCAGTCCTTCCCTGGCCCACGACTTGGTGTGGGAGAAGTTAATGTAGGCCCCCAGGAGTTCGAGCCGGGCTGGATATTCCGGGTTTCTTGAGGAGAGCTTCTCTGGAGGAATCAACCTCCACAATGAGGGCAAGTCAGAGCGCCCGGGGATAGCCCCATTTTCGCTGTTCAATACGATGTCGAGGAACTCTTGGGGGAACCGTTTATCTATTGCTCTCTTCCTCCACGACTCGGCCGGCAACATACTCAGCCCACCGGTCCATCAGCGCACGTCGCTGGTCGAACAGGTCGGACCGCATGTAAGCCGCCTCCGTGGAATTGCCCACGTTGTGGGCGAGGGCGGCCTCGGCCACCGCCCACGGCGTCGACGTCTGCTCGATCACCCAGTCGCGAAAGCTGGACCGGAATCCGTGAGGCACGGCCGGGATTCCCAGCCGCCGGAGCAGGGCGCTAAACGTCATCGGGGACGACCCTTTGCCGCTGCGGGTAGCGGGGAACACCAGGCCCTGCCCGCCGCCGAAGCGCGACGCCTCTCGCAGTATCTCGATAACCCTGCCGGACAGCGGCACCCGGTGGGGACGCCTGGCCTTCATCCGGGCGGCGGGGACCTCCCAGGTGGCCGCCTCCCAATCTATCTCGCCCCACTCGGCCGCCCGCACCTCTCCGGACTGGCCGGCAGTCAGTACGAGAAACTCAAAGGCCAGCTTGGTCGGGGCGTCGGCGGTGGACTCCCTGACCCGCACCACCGCCCCCGGCACCTGGGCATAGGGCAAGGCCTGGCGGTGTTCCTTCAGCCGCTTGACCGACGGCAACACTTTGAGCAGAGACCGCCCCGCCGGATTGTCCAGCCTGTAACCCTGGGTAACCGCCCAGTCCATGACCGTCTCCATTCGCTGGCGGACCCGTCTGGCGGTCTCCGGTCTGGTGGTCCAGATGGGAGTCAGCACCTCCATGGCGTCGGCCGGGGTGACGGCGTCCACCGTCTTGCATCCGATGACGGGATGGACGTAGGTGGCCAGGGTGCTCTCCCACTGGACAGCGTGCTTTGCGTTGCTCCAAATAGGGCGGCGCAGCTCGATCACGCAGGCCGCGGCTCTGGCAAAGGTGGGGATGGACGGAGCAGGCCTGCGGGCTGTCTCACGCGCATCCCGTTTCTCGGCAACCGGGTCCCGGCCTTCGGCAACGGCGCTACGATTGTCGTGGGCCATGGCCCGGGCTCTGGCAAGGCTGACGGCGGGATACGGCCCCAGCCCTATGTCCCGGCGCCTTCCATGGATTACGATTCGCTGGACCCACGACTTGCTGCCTGAAGGGGCGACGTTGAGGTAGAGGCCGTCGCCGTCGCCGTGCCTGCCGGGTTTGCTCAGGGCCCTTGCCGCGAGTGCGGTGAGGTTGCCCATTCTCCCTTCCTTACCACATTATTTCCCACACAGTGAGCGGGACGCAGTGGTATTTTACAGGAGTTCACGGGAATGCTCAAGGCCTCAGTGTCATCAGCTCAGCTATGAGCTGGGGGCTTTTGAGACTTCACGGGGCTGCAAGTAACATTGGTGTGGCGGAGGGAATGGGATTCGAACCCATGAGCCCAATTTCTCGGGCTAAGCGCTTAGCAGGCGCCCGCACTAGGCCACTATGCGATCCCTCCGCTTTTCTTCAATATAGCATAAAACCCCGGCACCAGCAAGGCGCATGTTAGAAGGTAACAGTTCAGAGTTGATGAGATGGATTTGGGGAAGGCCCCTTTGCCGATGGAAACCACTGGACTCTGTGGCGGAGTTGTGGCATAAAAGAACAATGGAAAAGGAGGTTGACCTGAATAAAGCCAGCCGGGAAACCCTGCTGGTCATTATCGGGGAACAAAGAGGTGTCATAGACCAACTACGCCAGCGTGTTGAGAGCTTGGAGGCTAAGCTATCCAGCGGCAGGGGGCCGAGGTCGGGGATGCCTGGGCACAAGCCAGCAGCCAAAGGCGAGCCGGTGGTGGAGATGAAGAAACGGCGCAAACCACGTTCTCATGGCTTTGCCAGGGCTCGGATGGAACCGACGAGGCGGGTGGTACATGCCCCGGAGTCGTGCCCGGAATGTGGGACTGGCTTGGCCGGGGGATGGGTGCAGAGGAGCCGGGAGGTCATCGAGCTTGCTGTGGTCCCTGTGGAAGTCACAGAGCACGTCTTCATTGCTCGGATGTGTCCGCTGTGCCGGAAACGGCGGCTGCCCCGAAAGTCCCTGAGTCGGTTGGCCGTAGGGCGCCAGAGGTTGGGTGTCAATCTGGTGAGCCTGATAGCCACCCTGCGGGAAGAAGGCAGGCTGCCCATAGGGACCATCCAGTGGTACTTGAAGATGGTGCATGGGTTGAAGCTGAGCGTTGGGGCTATCGTCCGGGCCGTCCACCATGTGGCCCGGCTTGGGATGGGGGCCCTAGAGGAGATACTGGAGCGTATCCGTGGCAGTCCGGTGGTGCATGCTGACGAGACTGGGTGGCGTGAGGAGGGGACCAATGGCTACGTGTGGACCTTCAGCACGTCCACGGAGCGGTATTTCCTACGGCGGGGTCGGGGCAAGGGGGTGGTGGACGAGGTCCTGGGCGAGACCTTCAGTGGGGTGCTGGTGAGCGACTTCTACGCCGCATATGACCATTACCCTGGCCTCAAACAACGCTGCTGGGCCCACCTGCTACGGGACATCCATGAGTTGAAGGTGCTCTATCCCGAAGACCCCATCTTGGTGAAGTGGGTTCAGGCAGTGCATCGGCTCTACGTCAAGGCCAGGACTTGGGTGTCGGCTGGGAAACGGACCCCATCCCAGGGGCAGTTGGTGTTAGAAGAGGGATTGCTTGCCTTGTGCCGCCCCTTCCTGGAAGACTCCCTGGCACCCCAAGGACGGCTCTGCCGACGGATAGAAAAGCATATCAAAGAGTTGTTTGTCTTTGTGTCCCACCCACAAGTCCCCTCGGATAACAACGCTGCGGAACGGAGCCTGAGACATCTGGTCGTGAGCCGGAAGATCAGTGGCGGCACTCGCTCGGAGCCAGGCAGCGATAGCAAAATGACCCTGGCTTCCCTCTTCGGGACCTGGCGGGCCCGTGGGCTTAACCCCTTCCTGGAATGCCGCAGTCTCTTGATTTCCCCTCTACTCTGAACAGTTACGTTAGAAGAGGCTTGCAGGAGAAGGCGTTACCAGGTATGCTGTATTAGCTCCTGACCGTGCGACGGCGTCCGGCCCCGGTCGTTCGCGGTGCTGGAGAGACCACGTCTACAGGAGGACCGATCGGCTCATCGTGTTGAGATTCGTCGAGGAAATCACCCTGCTTCAGCTCCACGACGACGGGAGGTTCGCGTACGTGCCTAACTGGTCGCTGCACTATGCCCTCGCCGGCGGCGTGCTGATGGACCTGGCGCTGGAGAACCGCATTGACACCGATCTGGAAAATCTGGTCCTGGTAGACGCCACGCCCATCGGCGACGGCCTGCTCGACTCGACGCTGGCGGAGATCGCAGCGGCGGAGGGGCACAACGCCCGTTTCTGGGTGGAACGCACGGCGGAGAACGCCTACGCAATCCACGAGGAGGCGCTCTCCCGGCTGGTCGCCCACGGCATCCTGGAGCGCCAGGATGACCGGTTCCTGTGGGTGTTCCGGTCCAGGCGCTACCCGGCCATTGACGGCAAGGCGGTGCGAGAGGTGAAGCTGCGCATCATGGAGGTGCTGTTCAGCGACGCTATACCGGACCCTCGGGACGTGGTGATTATATGCCTGGCCGACGCATGCGGCATCTTCAAGGAGCTGTTGTCCAGGCGGGAGTTGACCAAGGCGTCTGCCCGCATCGAGCAGGTCCGCAGGCTGGACCTCATCGGCCAAGCCATGTCCCAGGCAATCCGCGACATCGAGGTGTCCGTCGCCGCCTCGGTACAGGGACATATGTACTGACGCGAGCGGCCGTCATCCCCTTACCCGCGATGCAGCCACTCCTCATCCGCGACATCCCGGACCACGGACGAGGACGACTACCCCGTCCCTGGTCCGATCTCTTACAGCCTCTTACAGTGACCAGTCGTCCGAAAGCTCCGGTGGCGGCAGCGGCCTGATGAAGACCTCCACCAGGGCCGGCTGGCCCTCCTCAGTGGCCCGGATGGCCCGTCTAAAGGCCGGGATAAGCTCCGCGGGCTGCTCCACCCTCTCGGAATAAGCGCCGAGGCCCCTGGCTACCATGCTGAAGTCGCCACCGAGTTCCGCCATGGCCGGAGGGGGCGCGTTGGGGTTGTCCGCCTCCATGAGGGCGAATCCGGTGCCACCGTTATTGACCAGTATAGTGAGGGTCGGTATCTTCATGCGCACCGCCGTCTCCAGCTCCAGCCCCACCATGCCGAAGGAGGCGTCGCCGAGCATGTGGAACACCAGGTGGTCAGGTCGCCCGAGCTTGGCGCCGATGGCAGCGCCTAGGGACCATCCCATAGCAGCCATCCCGCCCATGCCGATGTAGTTGCGAGGCCGGGTCGCCATCCAGAAGGGGGACAGGTATCCCCGGCTGCCCCCGGCGTCATGGAGGGCTATAGTCTTGTCCAGGTCCACCACCTGCATGAAGTCGTGAATCACACGGTAGCCGTTGGTGGGCACCGAGTCGTCGGTGAAGGTGGCCATCCACTCGCCGAGCCACTTGGACTTAGCCTGCTGAATCTCCGCCACCACTTCCTCCCTGACCCCACCACGACCCGGCCCCAGGCGGTCTCTCACCGCATCCACCAGGTCTCGCAGGGCCAGCTTGGCGTCCGCCAGTATGCCCACGTCCGCCTGGTATATCTTGTTCAAGTCCGTGGCGTCCGCGTTGATGTGGACCAGCTTGACGCCCGGAGGAATGGGCCGCCCGTCAGTGCCGTTGGGCAGTCGGAAGGAGTTGCCCACGGCCAGGACCAGATCGGCCTTCCGGTTGATGTGGATAGCGGTGCCGCTGGCGAACCGGCTCTTGGGGTACACCCCTCCGCCCAGGGAGAGGGGATGGTCCTCCGGGAAGGCGCCCTTTCCCACCAGGGTGCTGGCTACGGGCATGGAGAGAAGCTCGGCCAACTCCTTAGCCTCCTCCGCAGCCTCGGCCCACAGCACCCCACCGCCGACGTTCATTATCGGGTATCTGGCCTCGATGAGAAGCTGGGCGGCCTTGTCTATGTCCTGGGGGTCCGGCGCCGACCTTCGACCCGGCCCCACAGGCTCGTAATGAAGCTGTTCATCGGAGGCTTCCGCGGATAGAATGTCCTGGGGCATTTCCAGCACCACCGGACCGGGCGAGCCGGAGCGGAGGGTCGTGAAAGCCCGGCGCATGATCTCGGGAATCTGGTCCACCCGGTTCATGGTCCCCTTCCACTTCACCAGGCTATCGAAAATGCTGGAAGGGACCTCCTGCTGGATTTCCTTCCCCATGCTGCCTATGGGATGCTGTCCCATGAGCAGCAGGACGGGGACGTTATCGGCAAAGCTGCCGGCTATGCCGGTCAGGGTATTCGTAGCGCCGGGGCCGGTGCCAGTCATGGCCACGCCCACTTTGCCGGTCGCGCGAGCGTAGCCGTCTGCTATCTCTACTCCAAGCCTCTCGTGGCGCGTGGAAAAAGCCAGGATAGTTTCAGACTCCCTCAGCGCCGACCACAAGGGGCCTAAACCTCCCCCCGAAAACCCGCTGATGTAGCTGACCCCCTCCTTCTCCAGTGCACGAATGACCGCATCGCCTCCACGCATAATAGCCCCCTTACATGAGATTTGTGGCGTCAGGTGATGCGATTCTAAGCCAGCGCCTTGCTCCAGTCAAGAGCGCCCTTGGTCGAGGCCAGGACGATTGCAAAGTGGGCGTAAAAGGGATAGAAAGAGGAGAGAGGAAATGAAAAGGGGGTGATGAGAGACTATGGGAACGGCGGTGGAGTCTCTTTTCGGATGCTTGGCAGAGATACCAGACCCTAGAAAAGCCCGGGGAATCAGACATCCCTTTCAGGCGATTTTGCGCTTGAGCCTGTTGGGACTGGTGAGCGGTCAAACAACGATGGCCCATATAGCTTTGTTCGGAGAAAAACACTGGCCCAGATTGAAGGAACCCTTGGGCTTTGTTCAGGACCGGCCTCCCCACGCTACCACGATTTCCCGCACCTTGGCCGGGGTCTCTTTTGGGCAACTACAAGGAGCCTTGATTGGCTGGATGGAGAGGGTAGCGCCAGACCAACCGATGAATGCCGCAGTGGATGGGAAGTGGGCTAGACAGTCCGAAGATGCCGCCGGGAATCCTCTGGGGATGGTAAACGTCCTGGCCCATGACTTGAAGCTGTGCCTGGCCCAGTGGCCGATGACGGAGAAGCGGTACGAACCGGCAGTGTTGCGGACCCAACTGGCCCAGTTGTTTGAGCATTATCCCAGCTTGCAACTGCTCACTATGGACGCCCTGTATGCAGAGCGGGACCTTTGCCAGGCCATCGTGAGCTATGGACGGGACTACCTGGTGCGGGTCAAAGGGAACCGGCCTACGGTCCTGGCCGCCCTGGCGGACGGGTTTTCAGAGGACCAACTGGGGGAACCGCAAGCGCAGACTGTGGACAAAGGGGGGGCAAAATCGAGACCCGGAGGCTTTGGGCCAGCACTGTACTAGCCGACTACATCCGGGAGGAACTGGGGTTTCCTGGGGCACAGCAGGGGGCAATGGTGGAAAAAGTGAGCGTAGAGATAGCCACTGGTGAAGTATCCAAGGAGCGGTGGTATCTGCTGACCAGTCTACCTTCCAGAGGATGCACCCCAGACGGACTGCTCCGGCTGTTCCGAAACCACTGGAGCGTTGAGAATAGCCTGCACCATGTGAAAGACCGTAGCTGGGATGAAGATCGGCACACGCTGCGCCGTCCGGGGCTGGGAGAGGTCTTTGCCACTCTGGTGAATGCCAGTTTGAACGCCCTGCGCCTGGAAGGGTGGTTTCCAGCCAAGATGTCCATGCCCTTACGCGCCAAGAGTTGCGCTTTTAGCCCGGATCAGACTATCGCTCGATTGTCCGGCCAGCTATTTTGACTTTGCAATCGTCCTGTGGTCGAGGCCTTCAGGGCTGAGTGGTAAATCAGGGCGCCGCCCCTTGCTTCAACGACCCGCCAGGTATAGAATGTAACGTGTCAAAGATGTATCCGAGGTATTCAAGGAAGGATAGCTATGGAAGCCCAGTCTCTAGTACCTGTCACGCCCAACCCTAAAGTCGGGGATTTTGGCCCCGGTGATACCGTTCGAGTGAACTTCCGTGTGAGAGAGGGGGAGCGGGAACGGGTGCAGGCCTTCCAGGGTGTGGTGATAAGCAGGCGGGGAGGCGGACCCAACGCCACCTTTTCCGTGAGGCGCGTCACCTACAGCATAGGAATCGAACGGACTTTTCCCCTGTACTCGCCACTGCTGGAGTCGGTGGAGGTAGTGCGGAGGGGGGATGTCCGAAGGGCCAAGCTCTATTACCTTCGCGGTCTCTCCGGGAGGGCGGCCAGAATCAAGGAGAGGCGCCAGCCCGGCAGAGATTCCAAGCGCGCCCCGGGGTAATGCCCAGCCCGGGGCCTGTCCTAGGGATGGGTCTCGACCACCCGGGCGTCTTCAAGATACCCTCCTATCCGGTGGCATTTCGCCCGTTGACCGACCGGTCGCTGAGCTAGGTATAGCATGAGATACGCTGAGGTGGCCGTTGATGCGCCCATCGGCTACGATAGGACACTCTCCTACAGTGTTCCGGCGCGGTTTGAGGTAGAGCCGGGCCAGATGGTCTGGGTCCCTCTGGGTCCCCGGCCCGTTCAGGGTGTAATCTTTCACCTCGCGGACCATCCACAGGTCGAAGTCACCAAAGATATAATCGCGCCCATCGAGCCGTCGCCCCTCATACCCCCCCTGGGCATCGCCTTGGCCCGCTGGATTAGCCGCTACTACATGTCGTCCCTCTTCGATTCGGTGGCTCTCATGCTGCCCCCCGGGTTCGAGGGCCGCGTACGTTCCTATATCCGGGCATCTCTTCCCACCTCTCCCTCCGCCGGTGAAAGCGAGTCGGAGGGAGAATCAACCCACCCCCACCCGTCGAACGCGAGAGATACCCTTGGCCCCAGGGGGAAAGAGGTTCTGGAGCGCCTCGCCACCCAGGGGGAGGTCAAGGAAAGCGATATGGTGAAGGCCCTGGGGAAGGATGGGGAAAGGGAGCTCCGGTGGCTGTTGAGGAAGGGCCTGCTACAACGGCGATGGGAGTTGCCCAGACCGAGGGTCTCCTACAAGTATGAATGCTACATCCGACCCGTGACGTCCGGCGAGAGGGTAGAGGCGGAGTCACCTGGCAGCAAGGCCCCCAAACAGAAGGCCCTGTATGAAGCTCTGACCCTCTCCGATGGGCCGGTTTCCCTATCCCTGGCCAACAAAGAGTACGGCACGGGTGCGGTAGCGGGCCTGCTGGCGAAGGGGTTGCTCGCCCTGGAGTGGGTGAGGATAGAGAGGGAGCCGGCGTTACAACGCGTCCGGGGCGCGCCGGACGGGGCCGGCATGGCCCTGACGCCGGAGCAGGAGCGTGCGCTGTCGGAGATCGGGGCCGCCCTGGAGACCGGGACGGGAGCTGGAGGCCCTTTCCTCCTTCACGGAGTCACCGGCAGCGGCAAGACCGAGATATACCTACGGGCGCTGGACCGTTGTGCGAAGATGGGCAAAAAGGGCATCTTCCTCGTACCTGAAATAGCTCTCACACCCCAAACGGTCCACCGCCTCAACGCCCGGTTTCCCGGAAAGGTGGCCGTGCTCCACAGCCGCCTCTCCCCGGGGGAGCAGTTTGACCAGTGGTGGAGGATAAGGGACGGGCAGTACGACGTGGTGGTGGGGCCTCGGAGCGCCCTCTTTTCCCCCCTCGCCGGCCTGGGACTGATAGTTATAGACGAGGAGCATGAGTGGGCCTACAAGCAGCAGGACGCCACCCCTCATTACCACGCCCGCGAGGCGTCCCTCAAGCTGGCCGAGCTTACCGGAGCGGCGGTGGTGATGGGCAGCGCCACCCCCGACGTGGAGACCTACTTCAAGGCCAGTCGTGGAGGGTACAGGCTCCTGGAGCTGCCCCGGAGGATCGCTCCTCCCGGCAGTGATCAGAACGGGGCCGCGGAGTTGGCCGAGGTGGAGGTCTGCGATATGCGAGAGGAGCTGAAGGAGGGCAACCGCAGCATCTTCAGCCGTCCCCTGGCATCCGCCCTCAGCCGGTGCGTGGACGCGGGGCAGCAGGCCATCCTGTTCCTCAACCGCCGTGGCTCCTCCGCCGTGGTCCAGTGTCGCGACTGCGGGCACGCGCTGCGCTGCCGTAGCTGCTCCGTGACCCTCACCTACCACGCCACGGACATGCGTCTCATCTGCCACCAGTGCAACCGGCGGTCCTCCCTTCCCAGGAGGGGTTGTCCCCAGTGCCGCAGCCCTCGGATAAGGTACTTGGGCCTGGGGACCCAGAGAGTGGTGGAGGAGTTGCGGCGGCTTCTACCCGATGTTACCGCCCTGCGCTGGGATAGGGACACGTCCCACGCTCCCCATGCCCACGAGAGCATAATGGACCGCTTTCTTCGAGGAGAGGCCCAGGTCTTGATAGGCACTCAGATGGTCGCCAAGGGGTTGCATGTGCCCAACGTGACCCTCGTAGGGGTGGTCCTGGCGGACATCGGGCTGAATCTGCCCGACTTCCGCGCCGGGGAGAGAGCCTTCCAGCTCCTATGCCAGGTGGCGGGGCGAGCGGGCAGAGGGGCCTCGCCGGGCAGGGTGATTATACAGACCTATAACCCTTCCAACTACGCTGTGGCGGCGGCGGCGAGGCAAGATTATGGACTCCTCTACAGCAAGGAGATAGAGTTTCGCCAGGAGCAGGCGAATCCCCCCTTCAACAGCCTTGTCCACATGACATATCTTCACGTCAACGCTGCGGCCTGTCAGCGGGAAGCCGAGAGGATGGGCCTCATGCTGCGCCAGCGGTCTTATTCCCTGGGCTTGACCGACGTGGAGGTGGTGGGGCCGGCCCCCGCTTTCCCGGAGCGAGTCCGGGGCAGGTACAGGTGGCACGTAATCCTGCGTGGCCGGAACCTCCATTCCTTCCTGGAGGGCGTGCCCATACCCCAGGGCTGGACAGTGGACGTGGACCCCGTGAGCGTGCTATGAGGGGCTTCCTTCATTCCATGACCAGCCCGCCGCTTCTTTACATCTACGACACACCTTGGCTATAATCAAGCTGGAGTCCTGACCAAACGCCTCATAGAGTTTGTTCTCAATAGAAGGCCCTACTGCTCGACAGTCGGGTAAACAGAGCCTGCCCTAGTCGCACCTGCCCAATCGGACCCGCCTAATTGTACCCGGAGGTGGAAAGAAGTGTCTGCTCTTCCCATGCACATCGTCCCTGATGCCATACTCAGGGAAAAGGCCAAGCGCGTCAGCGCCATAAGCCCCTCTCTTCAAAGGCTGATTGACGATATGATAGAGACCATGCACGACGCGCACGGCGTCGGTCTCGCTGCCAACCAGGTGGGGGTCCTCCAGCGAGTCATCGTCATTCAGCTGTCCGAGGATGAGGAGCCCAGGGTGTTTATCAACCCTGAGATAATCCGAAGCGAGGGCGAGCGACATGTGGAGGAGGGGTGTCTCAGCATACCCGGGTACAGGGGCCTTGTCCGGCGCTCCGTAAAAGTTCGGGCCAAAGGCCTGGACCGCAAGGGCAAAGCTGTACGTGTCAATGCCGACGAGCTTCTGGCGCAGGCGCTGGAGCACGAGATAGACCACCTCAACGGTGTCCTGTACATTGACCGCCTCGTAGATAAGAGCAAGCTATGGAAGGAAGAGCCTGTACGAATTCCCCAAGCGGAGCCTGAAGAGGAGTCCGAGTCGGAGTCCGAAAGGGAACCTGTCGAGACGGGCTATACGGGCTAATGCTGAAAGGCCGCCGGCAGCCCGTTGCCCCTGTTGCCATCCAGGGCTGCGGGCGTAAACTCTTCCCCCGAGATTGCCACCCATAGGATGCGGAGCATCATTCTTAGCAAGCTGAGAGAATTCTTCCTTAGCCGGTCCGTGCCAGCTTTCCTGGTAGGCGGCTACGTCAGAGACTCCCTGCAAGGCACCCCGACCGGGGATTTGCCAACCCGGGATTTGGACGTGGCCGTCCAGGGAGACGCCCCATCTCTGGCCAGAGACGTGGCCGACTCTTTCGGTGGGTCCTTCGTGCCCTTGGGCCATTCCCGGCAAGCCGGCAGGGCGGTCGTGCCCTCTGAAGACGGCGACAGATGGGTGATAGACGTATCAGGCATGGATGGCCCCCTTCATAGCGACCTCCTGAGGCGCGATTTTACAATTGATGCTATGGCCCTGGCCCTGGACGATTGGGGTATTCCAGGATGGGAAGACCTGGTACACGACCCCTGGGGCGGAAGAGACGACCTTTCACGGGGAGTCATCCGGGCCGTCAGGCCCTCGG
Organism: Dehalococcoidia bacterium; assembly: GCA_965197405.1. Classification (GTDB taxonomy): domain Bacteria; phylum Chloroflexota; class Dehalococcoidia; order Lucifugimonadales; family JAGWBF01. The sequence goes on from OZ240206.1 coordinate 2,225,014, forward strand.
TGTTCGGGGAAGACCCTGCCCGTCTGCTCAGGGCCGTCCGCCTGGCGTCCAAGCTGGGTTTCCGCATCGACCCACATACCGCACAGACCATATCTCGCGACGCCCACCTCATACTATCGGTAGCGGGCGAGCGGGTACGGGACGAGTTTTTGACCATTCTGTCCCTAGACAGGGCCAGAGTCCACCTGGAAACGCTGGACGAACTGGGGTTACTCTGCTATATAATCCCTGAGCTTGGCACAGCAAAGGGGGTCGAACAGCCGAGGGAGCATCACTGGGACGTTTTTGGTCACTCCCTCCACGCCGTCGAAGGCGTCGAGCGGGTGGTCTCCCCACTCGAAGGCGACCCTGTATCCAGCCTCGTGCCCTGGAATGTGGAGATGGAAGAGCGTTTTGCTCAGGGGGTGAGCGATGGGCACACCAGGCGCACTATCCTGAAGCTGGGAGCCCTTCTCCACGACGTGGCCAAACCCCAGACCAAGATGGTGGACGATAGGGGGAAGACCCGCTTCCTGGGCCACCACATCCTGGGGGCTTCCATGTCCCGCGAGGCGCTTCACCGGATGCGCCTGAGCAGCCGGGGAGTGGAAATGGTCCACCTGATGGTGGAAAATCATCTTCGGCCCACACAGATGAGCCAGGGCGGTGAGATGCCCACTCCCAGGGCGGTGTACCGCTACTTCAGGGATGTGGGAGATGTGGCAATAGACACTCTCTACCTGAGCTTGGGCGACCACCTGGCCGCGCGGGGGCCGGACCTGGAAATGGAGGGTTGGGAGCGTCATACCGGAATCATTGCCCATATACTGGAAGTCGGGACTCGCGAGCAGGCCCCGGAGAGGATGCCCAGGATAATTACGGGGCACGACCTGATTGCGGAGTTCAGGCTGACGCCCGGCCCACTGGTAGGGACTCTGCTGGAGGGTGCGCAGTACGCCCAGGCAGCAGGCGAGGTGGGCACCAGGGAGGAAGCCCTGGCCTGGGTCCGGTCCAGGCTTGAAGGACCCACCCCGGATTGTTCAACGGATGACTCGGCTCCAAAGGACCCGGACGGTTAGGAGAGGCGGTGCGTAGAAGAGGCGTCAGGGTATTTGCCCTTATCGCGGTAATAGTGGGGCTCGCCATAGCGGTCCTGGCTCTCGGAGAGATTCACATTGGGGGCTTCGACAGGGTGGGAGCCGGGCCCCTTGGCCTCACGCTGGGTCTGGACCTCAAGGGGGGTACGCACCTGATGTACAAGGCGGACCTCCCGGATGAGGTTAGAGTAGCCTTCGGGGAGGACGTTGAGCAGTCCCAACTACAGGACGTCCTGGATGACCTGGAGCAGCCCAAGGCTATTATCGCGAATAGGGAGTTCAGCATCAGCAACCTGGCGCTGGAAGAGCTGGCCCAGGAAAGGCTCAGGGAGACTTTGGGACAGTTGAGCCGCGTGGAGACTTTCAACGCCGGCGATGACGCGGTGGAGGTGATTTTCCTGAACGTGCCCAACCAGGCGGACCTGCGAAGCGTGATAGACCAGCTGCGATATATAGAGGCGACCATCGAGAGTGCGGACAGGACGTTGTTCACCATCAGCCAATTACCGGCGCTGGAAGAGGAAGCCGAGGAGGAGCTCAGGGCAGCCTTGGAAGAGCTGGTCCCCCTTCATGCCTTTGACGTGAGCGATGATGGTGTCCTGGAGGTAATCTTTCAGAGCGCGCCCGATCAGGCAGACCTCCAGGGCGTGCTGGACCAGCTGGAATACACCGATGCGACCATCGAGGGCGCAGATAAGACTGTGTTCACCATCGGTAATCTATCCCTGGTCGAGAAGGCCCATGAGGAGCTCAGGGAGGTCCTGGAGGATGACCTGGCCCCCCTCGACGTCCTGAACAGTGGCGATGACGCCCTGGACGTAGTCCTGGAAGATGCGGTGACTGAAACCGACCTTGGCTCTACGCTGATCAGGATGGGATATGATGAGGCCACTATTGATATTCCCCCCCAGCGGAGCGTTACCATCCAGGGACTGTCCCTGGATGAGGGTATGGAAGAAGAGCTAAGAAGGGCCTTGGAGGAGAAGGCGGCCCCGATTGAGCCCGGGTCTTTCATATCGAACATAGTTGATCCCACCCCCGAGCAGATGGAAGGGGTGTTGAGCACCATTCAGAGGCGGGTCAACGCCCTGGGCACCACCCAGCCCATGATCCAGACTCTGGGAGATGACCAGGTCGTAATACAGCTGCCGGGCGTGGGGGGCTTCAGCATCGAGGTAACCTTCAGGAGTACGGATGAGTTGGTGGCACAGGTAGTGATTGCGCTGAGCGAGATGGGGCACACTGGGATTGCCGTGCAGCCATCGCCCGGGAACCGGTATGCCATAAGCATGGACGAGGGGTTGGCCCAGGAAGAGGTGGACGACCTTGAAAGCCTTGTCGGAACGCTGGCGCCCGGCGCAACTTTCCGGGTGAATAGTGAGAATGATGAGGACGCTACGGAGATTGAGGTAGCTTTCCCTTCAACGCCGAACGAGTTGAATATAGATAGCCTGGTTGAGAGCCTGGGGTTCAGCGATTTCACCGTCCGGCAGCAGCTGGGGGGCGTCTTTGTCATCCGCACCGATAATGCCGTCAGTACGGAAGACCAGGACAAGCTTCGAGACGCACTGGAGACGCAGTTCGGAGAAGTGACGACCTTCGACATCAGAGGCGGCGTGGAGGAAGCCAAGAGCCTGATCGGAGGAACGGCGCAACTGGTCTTCAAGGAGCGGGAATGCCTTGGGACCGTGGAGGAACTGCGGGCCGCCAGTCTCTCGGGGCTGCCCGATCCCTGCGCTCCGGTGGAGCTGGGCGGGGACGGGCGATTCGTGGACAAGGACATAGGTCTCACGGGAGAGGACCTGAGAAGCGCCTTCCCGGGCCGCGACCCCACCACCAACGAGCCCGAGGTCAACATACAGTTCCGCGGGCGCGGTACCGGCATCTGGAGCGAGGTCACGGGACGGCTGGCCGGCGACGAGGCCAAGAGGGTCGTCATCTTCCTCGACGACGAGGAGCTTACCGCTCCGGTTGTGCAGGCCCACATTCCCGACGGCAGGACTCGAATCACGGGCCGTTTCACCCGCGAGGAGGTGGAGACCCTGGCTATACAGCTGGAGTCGGGCCGCTTGCCCGTGCCCCTGGCCCTCATCAGGGAGGGCACGGTGGACGCCTTCCTGGGAGCCGACTCCCTGAACAAGAGCTTGATTGCCGGAATCGTGGGCCTGGGGCTGGTCCTGGTATTCATGGTGGTGTATTACCGTATGGCGGGTCTGGTGGCGGCGACTTCCCTGGTGGTCTACGCCGTTATTCTTCTGGCTATTCTGAAGATGGTACCCATCGTCCTCACCCTTTCTGGCATAGCCGGGTTGGTGCTGTCCATAGGCATGGCCGTAGACGCCAACGTGCTCATATTCGAGAGGATGAAGGAGGAGATGAGGACGGGCCGCACCTTGACCTCCTCTATGGAGGTTGGGTTCCGCAGGGCCTGGATTGCCATCAGGGACAGCAACGTCTCCACCATCATCACCTGCGCCATTCTCTTCTTGTTCGGGTCCAGGCTCGGAGGCGGGACTCCGGTGGTAACCAGCTTTGCCGTCACCCTCCTCATAGGCGTTGGAGTTAGCATGTTCACGGCGATCATGGTGAGCCGCAACATGCTTCAAATCATGGCGCTGACTCCCGCCGGCAGGAGGATGGCCCTCTTCACACCGGAGTCCCGGAGACAACCGGCGAGTGTAGCAGGCGGAGGTAAATAGAGTTGGATATTGTGGGAAAGCGCGCCTGGTTCTTCCTGGTCTCGGCGGTGGTAATCCTTCCGGGGCTGATTTCGCTGATGATTCCCCCCGCCCTCAAGCCGGGCATAGACTTCACCAGCGGCTCCGCATTGGATGTGACCTTCACCCGGTCAGTATCGGAGACCGATATTCGGAACGTGCTAACTCGCCTGGGACACTCCGAAGCGGTCATACAGAAGACGGGCGGGCGGGCGGTCTTCATACGTACCGAGGTCCTGGAACAGGACGTGGTGCTGGAGGATGGCACCGAGACTTCGGAGCAGGCAATTATCAGGGACGCGCTGCACGACGAGGTGGCCCCCATCGAGTTCGCGTCCTTCGACAGCGTATCGTCCCTGGTGGCCCGTGAGACGGTTAGAAATGCCATCATCGTAGTTGCCCTGGCTGCCGTGGGCATCCTGATTTACGTGACCTGGGCCTTTCGCAGGATACCCAACCCGTTCCGATACGGTGTGGCCGCCGTGGTTGCCCTTGTTCACGATATGCTGCTGATTATCGGCATCTTCTCCATCCTGGGAAAAGTGATAAACATAGAGGTCAACTCCATGTTTATCGTGGGGCTTCTGACGGTGCTGGGCTACAGTGTAAATGACACCATCGTTGTCTTCGACCGGATTCGAGAGAATGTGGCCAGGAATGTGGACCGGCCCATGCTGGGCGTGGTGAATACCAGCATCATGGAGTCCCTGGCGCGCTCCCTCAATACCAGCTTCACCACCCTTTTCGTCCTGCTGGCGCTGCTCCTGTTCGGCGGACCAACCATACGTCCCTTCCTGCTGGTGGTGGCCATAGGGGTAGTGATAGGGACCTATAGCTCAATCTGCATAGCCAGCCAGTTCCTGGTGATGTGGGAGCAGGGCGAGATAAGGAGGGCGCTGCGGTTCCTGCGGCTGGTCCCGGCCAGGGGCGGGAGCTAGTCAGGGCCTTTTGCGTAACCGGCACTCCCGCGAAAGCGGGAGTCCAGGGACCGGGGGCTGTGAATACCCGCTCCCCGTTTTCACGGGGACAGGCTTCACGGGTATGACGAAGGGTACTTTGGGGATAATACAGGCCCCCGCTGCGCGTCATTCCGAAACGCACCCCGCATGTCATTCCGAACGGAGCGAAGCGGAGTGAGGAATCTCAGACGCGGGCTCATTCGAGAGCGTGGATTTTTAGATTCCTCGCTGCGCTCGGAATGACATCAGAGGGGGTTTAGGCTATTTTCATGGTAATAACATCAAATGACATCAGAAGGGGTCGCAGGATATTTTCACAACCGTGACGCAAGAGGGCTTGCTGAAGGAGAGATTTGCATGAAGCTAGGAGCACACGTATCCACCTCGGGCGGTCTGGACAAGGCGATAGACAGGGGCGCAGACATAGGCTGCGAGACTATACAAATCTTCGGCTCCTCTCCCCAGAGCTGGGCTTATAAGCCGGTTCCCGAGGCCCAGGTCCAGACCTTCCGTGAGAAGGCTAAAGAAGCCGGCATAGGCCCCGTGTTTTTCCACGCCATCTATCTCATAAACCTGGGCACGCCCAACCCCACCAACCTGGAAAAGGGGATTGGGTCTCTGATCAACTACATGAAGCTGGCGGCGGACCTGGGGGCCGGGGGGATAATTTTCCACCCCGGAAGCCATAAAGGAGCGGGCTACGAGGGTATTTTCGACCAAACGGTTGCCAGCATAGAGCGAGTCCTGGAGAGCTCGCCGGAGGGTCCCTGGCTCACCCTGGAGAACACGGCGGGCATGGGCCAGCACATAGGCGCCAGGTTCGAGGAGTTGGGGCGGATTATGGCGGCGATAGACCCGGCCCATCGGGGTAGGCTGAAGGTCTGCCTCGATACCCAGCACTCCTTTGCGGCGGGATACGACCTGGCCACCAAAGATGGACTGGAGGCCATGCTGGCAGAGTTTGACGAGTGCATAGGGTTGGACAACCTCGTGGCTGTCCATGCCAACGATTCCAAGTATGCCCTCGGTGAGGGAGTGGACCGGCACGAGAATATCGGCCAGGGGTATATCGGCGTCCAGGGGTTCGAGAACATAATGAGCAACCCCGCCTTTCGAGATGTGCCCTTTTTCCTGGAAGTCCCAGGCCTTGAGAATAAAGGCCCCGATAGGGAGAACCTCGATTTGCTGAAGGAGATACGGTCCCGGGTGGCCGCGGGGGGCTGATGCGCCTGACCCGGCAGGAGTTCCACGGGTTGGTCCGCCAGGCTGTACATGATCTGCCACCGGAGATTAAACGCGCGCTGGAAAACGTGGCCATCCTGGTGGAAGACTGGCCTGGCCGGTATGACCTGGAGGAAGCCGGTCTCCAGGGTCGTCATTCCCTCTTTGGTCTGTACAAGGGCATTCCGCTACCCGAAAGGGAGGGTGGGCTGCCCCCCCTCCCCGACACCATAACCCTCTTCCGGAGGCCCATAGAGTCGGCCTGCGCGTACCGGGAGGAGGTAGCCCGGGAGATAAGGGTCACGCTTCTTCACGAGGTGGGCCACTACCTGGGAATGGACGAGGACGACCTGGAGCGCTTGGGCTACGCCTAGAGACCCTCGTGGTTGACACCCTGGGGAGTTGGTGCGAGAATAGCCATCGCGACGGGCGGAGGAACCCCGCTGCTGACATTCTCGGCATACCACGAAGATAGGAGGTCAGATGGCTGACGTTAAAATTACAGTCCAACTCAACGGCCCATACCTGGTGAATGGCCCAATCGAGCTTGTTGACCAGGACGGGAACAACTTCACGGTCCAGGAAGGCCAGATGGTAGCCATGTGCCGCTGTGGGCGGTCGGATAGCAAGCCCTTCTGTGACGGTACACACCGGAACAAGGAGCCTCGCTTCGAGGCTCCCACCAGGGCAGTCTAGGGAACGCCTCAGCAGGCCGTGCACACGGAGCCAAGAGGGGCCATTGCCGGCGTCGCTCCCACCCCAACCCCACCCGTCGAGGCAGAGGCGGCAGACCACCCGTTTCCACGAGAGAGACACTGACCACCGGCCACTAACCACTGGTCACCGACCACTGTGGGAAGGGCTGTCTGGCTTCGGGACTTCAGGGGGAGCAGTAGATCCTCCGGACTCTCCTGACGGACTCTATGCGCTCCTCGGCCAGCCGGTCCGCTGCCTGGGCGGTGGGTATCTCATCGCGAGAGGCAAGGTGCAGGACCCGCTCCATGGTCTCGTAGATGCGCCCCGTCATCTCTTCGGCACGGTCCGGGCTGTAGGCGCTCCCTATCTCGCAGGCGACGTTGATGATTCCGCCGGCGTTGATGATGTAGTCGGGGGCGTACAGAATGCCTCTCCGGTGTAGTCCAGCGCCGTCTTCGCCGCTGAGGAGTTGGTTGTTGGCCCCTCCGGCAACGATGCGGCACTTCAGACGAGGGATGGTCTGGTCGTTCAGGGTTCCGCCCAGGGCACAGGGGGAGAATATGTCGCAGGGCACGTCGTAAATCTCCTCCGGCCCCACCACCGTGGCCCCCAGCCCGCGCGCCCTTTCCCGTGGGCCTTCGTATATGTCCGTGGCCACCAGGTTCACCCCCTCCTTCAGGAGATGCTTGGCGGCGTAGGAGGCCACCTTGCCAAACCCCTGCATGGCTACTGTCCTGTCCGACAGGTTATCCGAGCCCCATGCGGACTTGGCGCAGGACTTCATACCCATGTAGATACCGAGACCTGTGAGGAGCGAAGTGTCGCCGCTGCCGCCCACAGACCTGGGGAGGCCCGTCACGTATCCGGTCTCCAGGGCGATGTATTCCAGGTCTCGCGTCGTGGAGCCCACGTCGGTGGTGGTAATGTAGCGTCCACCCAGGGTTTCCACGTATCTCGCGTAGGCTCGCAGCAGGGCCTCGGTCTTGTCCGTGTGGGGGTTGGCCATGATGACGGCCTTGCCGCCGCCGAGGGGCAAGTCCGCCGCGGCCGACTTGTAGGTCATGGCCCGGGAGAGGCGCAGCGCGTCGAGCATCGCGTCCTCCTCGGTCTCGTAGGGCCATACCCGGACTCCCCCCACCGCGGGGCCCAGGGTAGTATCGTGGATGGCGATGAACCCGCGCAGCCCCGCCGAGGGGTCGGAGCAGACCACCATCTGCTCGTGGCCGTATTTCTCCATGTGCTTGAGAATGTCCATCACTTTGCTCCCTTTTTCACAAAGTAAGACCCCGCCCTTTTCTTGCTCGCCTCGGGGCGGGGTCTTGACTACCAACCGGGAGAATGTACTACCCATCAGCTATATTATACCGCAACGGGGCCGTTACGAAAAGCGTAATCTGAGCTCGCACAGAACTGGTTCAGTATTCTCATGTTCCCGGGCCTGGGAAATTCAGCATGGAGATTGGCAAAAGGAGAGAGGAGCCAGCTCTCCTGGGGCCATAGTAATGCATCTATTGGATTTTTTCTAACAGTTGAGGCTTAAGCCTACCTTGGTTCAAAGTACCCGCGCGGATAGCTCGCTGCAACCTAGCTTTGATTTCTTTCACAGGCATCCGAGCATGTTCACCTGATGAAACAGCTTGGGCTAGCAGTACAAGTTTCCTCACTGTCAGATTCGCGAGGTCGTAGTGTAGTTTGTTGACTTCAGCATCTGGCGTCTCACCATTCTGTTGACTAATCGTGATGTCTGTTGAGGCCAACGTGGAATCTTCAAAGACAGCGTAGTCCAGATTCGACAGATTCTCTCGGGTCGCAGCTAACGCAATGATTACTCGTTCCGTATCTGCTTCGTTTTCTACTTTGTAAACTGACAGTTTATTGTCTTCAGTTCGGAGGTCGAGTAGGGCGTCGCTTTGGATGTCATCTTGTGACAACCATTCCAAATCTGGATACTTCAGCCACCGCGCCTGCCTAGTCGTTCTCAAGAAACTTGCCATCGTGTCGATTGCAACTGGTCCATCACCAATCTTAGATTCCTCCGCAACTGAAAAGAAGATTCCTGATCTAAGGTTCTGCGAACGGCATCTATCGCTGCCGGGTCATCTAGTGCCGCCAGCCCTAAGGAAGCCGCATCCCGAATTCGTGGGTCAGGTGACTGCAAATTGCTCATTAGGATTGTCAATCTACTGCGGTGTGTCCGCAGGTCTTCCATAGAACCCATTTGCCTCAAGATTTCTCCGACAGCCTCTACATTAGTGCGATCAAAATTTATCAGCCTGTCAATCGCACGAACAGCGATGTTGCCATAATTCTCAACAGCCAGACTTATTCGTTGAGAGAATACAGATTCCATGCCATCGGAGAATACCTCATCAGCTGCTTCATGGACAAGTTTATCCAAATAGTTAACGAGTTGTTCTTCCAAATGTAGAGTAGAGTCCTCGCCTTCCGTCGACCCTTCCGATATTGGGTGACCTTGATCGAGTGTGATGGACTCTGATCCGATTAGCAAAATCGGGGTTCTTTCCACGGACGGAGATGCATCAATCAATTCCGCGACGCCCCAGTTTGAAATTCCAACATCGAATGGTGGGTTGAGATTGAGCATTTTGAGCGATGGGGAGACCCTGTAGTAGGCAGTGGGAGTCTGCTGACCTTTTAAGTCGCCAGTGACATTTGAGAATATCCAATCGCTTATGTCACGGTCACTTGTGGCTGTAACAGGTGTGACCTCGTTAGGCGATTGAAGGGAGTCACTCTCCGATTGAATACCCAGCAGCTGAAAATAACGATCCCAGTCTGCCACACCCCAGTTCGTTCTCCTCATATCGGATGGTAGGTTGAGATTGAGTATTTTGACAGAAGGAGAAACCCTGTAGTAGGTAGTGGGAATCTGTTGACCTTTCAAGCCGCTAGTGACATTTGAGAATATCCAATCGCTTATGTCATAGAGGCCTGTCGCTGTAACGGATGCTCCAAAGTCGGATTCTTGACGTAAGCGGTCTTCTGACGAAATACCCGGCAGTTGAAAGTCACCCTCCCAGTCAAAGTGTCCAGTCTCTGCCGGACTAGTAGTCAGTCATGTTTGGAATCGAAGGGATAGAGGCGGTGTAATTTGGTTCGGGCATCCTGAGTCTTGAACCGCCAGTTGATGGTGACCCGCGCCTCGTTTCGCTCCTGCACCGAGGCCCCGACTTCCCGTTGGAGCGATTCTGCGTCGGGGAGCCGCTGCTTCAGACAGGAGCGGGATAGCACGCTGAACTCGATCTCCGCCATGTTCAGCCAACTGCCGTGCTTGGGCGTATAGTGGAACTCCAGCCGTTTAGCTATCCGCCGGGCTTCCGGCGCGGGGAAGGTCTCGTACAACGAAGCGAGGCGATGGGTGTTCAGGTTGTCCAGCACCACCCGCACCACCTCGACCTCCGGGTAGGCCTCATCCACCAGCCAGCGCATCTGGTGGGCGAAGTCCTGCATGGTGCGCCGTTCGGTCACCGCCACCTGCCGCCAGCCAGCCAGGGGCTCACAGGCCAGGAACAGGTTGCGGGTTCCCTCCCGCCGGTACTCGTAGTCCCGACGCAGCGGACGCCCCGGCTCGGCAGGGAGAGAGGGCCGCGTCTCGGCTAACAACTGGGTGGAGGTCTCATCAAAGCAGACCACCGGCCGTTGCGGGTCATAGGGTTCGGCGTACAAATCCAGGACGTCCTCCATGTGGGCCACGAAGTCGGCGCTTACCTGGGGGATGCACCACTCCTGCTTCTGCCACGACTTAAGGACGTTTTTTTGAGCCGCTGGCGCACCGTCTCGTGGGACAAGGATGACGCCAACCCCAACTCCACCACTTTGCCCGCCAGCAAGCGCAGGGTCCAATGGTCATGTCCTTCCGGCGCTGGGCTACAGGCCAGCGCGATCAGAGCCTGCCCCGTACTGGATACGGGGTGGGCTTCGCCCAGGTCCTCCAGCTTCCGGTACCCGTTCGCTTGGACCCGGTCTTGCAGCGCCCCAGCCAACCCAGCTTCGGCAAAGCGGCGCTTGACGCGGAACACCGTGCCCTCGACCACATCCAAGGCTTGCGCCACCCGGGGCGCAGACCAACCTGCATCGGTCTTGAGCAGTATCCGCGCCCGAATAGTCACCCGGGCGGTACTTTTACCAGCCCGAACCAAGTGTTCCAGTTGGTTCCGCTGCTCCGGCGTCAACCTGACTCCGTACTTTTCCCTGACCATACCACCACCTCACTTCAACCCAGTCTGTTGCTCAGTATAGCGCCTTGGTTCAGACTCTTTAAACTACCATCAAAAACAGATTTGACTGACTACTAGTGGACTGGTTTTCACTGTCCAAGGCTATAGCAGTAGATTCTTTAATCAATTGACTCAAGGAATGTCTCCCTTGTCTGCTATTTCGCTCCCAAGCTCTATCAATTCCTTAAACAGTACCTGAGTCTTATCTTGAGGAATAGGAGTCAATGACTCCGCCGAAGTATTGATGTCCAACTCAAGCCGACAGGCTAACCGGGGTGATCCGCTCGCTAGAGTCGGTCCAGCACTTGGCCCAATATTAATTGCGATAGTTCCCGTCTGCGTGACGGACCACTTGCTCAGTCGATTGATTCTAAGCCCTTCTCTCAACTCCGATGTCCTTGGTCGATTGATCTGATAAAGAAAATCTGGGGAGTCTGTTTTATCCAAACTAACGTTGGGAAGGAATTGTGAAAATTCTTGGTACGCCGACAGGGCTATCGCATTTGAAAGGGAGATATGGGAGGGTGTTCGGGTGATAGATAATAGGGGCGTTCTTGGAGTGGTTGATTGAGGGGAAGTGTGGAGGTTGTGGTGATGGGGATGGCGATCGACGATCTGGACCCCTTGGAGGATCCCCGGAGTGGAAACGCAGGCCGGCATTCATTGCACGACATACTGGTCATTGCCTTATGCACCATACTGTGTGGGGGGGAGACCTGTACCGACATGGCCCTCTTCGGGCACTCCAAACGGGAGTTCTTGGAATCCTTCCTGCCGCTCAGGAATGGAATTCCCAGCCACGACACCCCCGCTTTCGCGGGGGCAGGCTCTTCTCCAGAGTGTTCCGCCTGTTGGACCCGGAGGCATTCCAGAAGTGGTTTCTGGGGTTCATGCGCCAGTTTGCCCAAGGCTGCGAGGGTGTGCTGGCCATAGACGGCAAGACGCTGCGCCGCTCTTATGACCGCGCCGAGGCCAAATCGCCTCTGCACCTGGTCAATGCCTGGGCCGCAGAACAGCGTCTGGTGATGGGACAACTGGCCGTGGATGGCAAGTCCAACGAGATCACCGCCGTGCCCAAACTCCTGAAAATGCTGGCCCTGCCGGGAATGGTGGTCACCGCTGACGCCATGCACTGCCAGAGACGGCCGTCCCAGCAGGCGCTGGACCAAGGGGCCGATTACGTGCTGGCCCTGAAGGGGAATCAGGGGTCTCTCAACGATGATGTGCGCCTGTTCCTTGACGATTCGGCCACGACCGTGGCAGAGGCAAGCCAGACCAACAAGGGGCACGGGCGTATCGAGACCCGGACGGCCAGCATAAGCAGCGACGTGGCCTGGCTGCAGGAGCGGCACCAGTGGCCCGGACTGGCGGCAGTGGGGAAGATAACCGCCAGTCGCCAGGAGGGAGGCCATAGCAGCGTCGAGAGCCGGTACTACCTGCTGAGCCAGGCATTCCCGCCGGAGCGGTTTAACCAAATCGCACGGGCCCACTGGGGAATCGAGAACCAACTGCACTGGGTGCTGGACGTGGTCTTCAATGAGGACCAGTCCCGAAACCGGAAGGACAACTGCCCGGATAATCTGGCTCTGCTACGCAAACTGGCGCTTAATCTGGCCCGGCTGGAACCCTCCAAAGGATCCATGAGACGCAAACTGAAACGGGCCGGGTGGAACAACAGTTACCTGGCCACATTGCTATCCCAATTCACCAAAATCCAAATGCGATAGCCCTGGGTACGCCGAAGGTAGGTCTGCCCCTTTTATAACTAGGACAGCTCCAGATGCCAATCTAGTTATATCCGGGCTTACATTCAACCATTTTTCAGCGACTTTGCGAAATGATTCTAATGAATCTGGTAACGGTCCCAAGGTTGGCAGTCCTTGCATTGGCTCGCTCGGAAGACCTGCTATCGCCTGGAGGTTCCAGTCGACTCGGGCCTGCCTGCCACTTAGGACTAGCTGTTTTCCTTCGAAAACGCCCAATTGTTGTATGGCGCCCTCTTTGGGGCGAGTGACCGTCTGCTCTGGCTTATCCCCGATTACTTCCTCCCACCAGTGAACCGATTCCGGGATATGTAATCCAGGGAGATGGAAGGTGGTCGCCCGCAGGCGCTCTACTTGCCACCTGTCTGCATTTTGGGCTGTATCTTGCTGGCGAGTCATGGGGGTACTTTCTCATCAACCGAAAAGCTATATCGTACAGGACAGCCTGATGCCTGTAGACATTATAAAATAGTCAGCCTTGAAATACTAGCCTCTGACCTCGTGCCTAATTAAAAGGCCCTAATGTAAACCTAGGGCCATGTGCCAGGTATGTGAAGCTAAGTGAGAGACCCTGCGACAAGACCGGTCAACGGCCTCTCCCTTTCCAAGGCTTCAGACAGATTGCCTTCAGCCTGATTTTATCCCTTGACCAAGCCTATGGTACGACCTTCGAGGTCGGAAAACGAGGCGATGGTGGTCACACCGGGGATTTCGGTAGGCGGCATAATCGTCTTGCCCCCCAGGCTCTCGGCTTTGTCGAGATAGGCTTGAAGGTCGTCTACCTGGACGTAGAAAGTTACCTGCCCAGGCCCCCCGTTCCCACAAGGCCCTATGCCTCCGTTGATTCCCCCTTCGCTATGGGTATCCACTATCCCATAGTTCCACGGGTTACTGGCGTCTATATGCCAGTCGAATAGCTGGGTGTAGAAGCTGCGACTCTTTTCGGGGTCATTGGACTGAATTTCCCAATGCACTACAGGGTTAGGCATAATCCTTCTCCTTTCTTACCTTATTTCATCCTACAAGGTGCGTCACACGCTACGTTAGCGAAGACCTGTGAAGGTGTCAACGAGCCTTTGTCACAGGCTTTCCCTAGTTTGGACTTCCCATGAAAATAGCCTTCGTCATACCCGCGCCATACCCGCATTCTCTGCCTGCGCATAGCAGACAGGCAAGAGCTTCGCCAATCATAGGCAGGCCGGGTAATACACCATTTTACGGTACAAATTCAAACTGAGTGTTTTGGCGTGTATAATATAGCTACAGTAAATTGTGAAGGGTTAGAAATGACGTTAACTACCGATGTATCGAGGATTTTCACTGATGCTAAAGAGGTCCACGCCTCTGCTCTTGAACGATTGAAGGAGGGTGATATTAGGGATGCTGCGGAAAAAGCCTGGTGCGCTACCAAGAGGGCTACGGACGCTTTGATTCTGGCTCGGACCGGACAAGCACCCGAGAAGTCTCCACGAACATCCAGTGAATTGAAAAGATTAGGAGAAAGCGATGAACGGATATATGCTTTAATCAAGTCCTATTACACTTGGCAAGGTTCTTTACATGGTGACTGTTTCTATTTGGGAATGTGCGAGCCAATAAATACAACGGAACGTCACATCCGTGAAACATATCAGTATATTCTTGATGCTGAAGCATTAGCCGATATTAGTTAAGTTTCCCATCCGGTCCAAATAATAAGCTGGAGTGAAAGGTGTATTGTCTGCTCCGGCTTATTATTTTGGTCAAGTTCAAGCTGGATCACCGCCCTATCAAGAAGGTCCCTGGGCTTGACCTCGGCTCGGAGCGCACATATAATCGCCCCGTCGGGGCGAGAAACGGCTGAAGAAGGAGCGGTGCACAAGGGGGCCAGTACGGGGGTCCCCTATAATACTCAATGCAGCGAAGAAGGGGGACAGGATGGCCATACCGAGCGATCTTTTCTACATGCCCGCCACAGAGTTGGCTCTCCGCATCCGGCGGCGAGATCTCTCCCCTGTCGAGGTGGTGGACGCCTTCCTCCGGCGCATTGACAGCCGTAACCCGGCCATCAACGCCTATGTGACCGTGATTCACGACGAGGCCCGCAGGGCGGCCCAGGCCGCGGAACGGGCGATTATGTCGGGCGAGGAGCTTGGCCCCCTTCATGGCGTCCCGATAGCGGTCAAGGACCTCTTCGAGTTCAAGGCCGGCGTCAGGAACACCTTCGGCTCGAAGCCCTTCGCGGAGTACGTTCCGGACCAGGACTCGCTCGTTGTGGAGCAGCTGGAAGGCTCTGGGGCGATTGTGCTGGGCAAGACCAACACGCCGGAGATGGGACACAAGGGCGTCACCGACAACCTGCTGTTCGGGCCTACCAGCACCCCCTTCGACCTGAGCAAGAACGCCGGCGGGTCCTCCGGCGGGAGCGCCGCCGCAGTTGCAGCCGGGCTTGCCCCCATAGCTCAAGGCTCGGACGGAGGAGGGTCCATCCGGATACCGGCATCCTTCTCGGGCGTATACGGCTTCAAGGCTTCCTACGGACGGGTGGCCTCCGTCATACGGCCCGACGCCTTCTCATCCCACACGCCCTTCATCCATGCCGGCCCCCTCTCGCGGACGGTGGAGGACGCCGCCCTGATGCTCGGCGTGATAGCAGGCCCGCACCCCCGCGACCCCTTCAGTCTCCCTGCCGATGCCACGGACTACATGGCAGCCACCCGCCGCTCCATCAAGGGCCTCAAGGTTGCCTACAGCCCTAATTTCGGCGTCTTCCCGGTGGAAGCCAGCGTCGCCAACGTAGTCGGGGCCTCGGTCGGGGCATTCGAGACTGCCGGAGCCTCCGTCGAAGAGGTACGAGTCCGCTTCACGCGGCCCCAGCAGGAGCTATCCGCCCTGTGGGTACGGCAGATTGGTGTCCTGTACGGGGAGCTGGTGGAAAATCTGAAGCAGCAGGGTATGGACCTGCTCGGAGAGCACCGCAGCGGGTTTCCATCCCAGTTTATAGAGATGGTCGAGGCCGCTCAGGGCATGAGCGCCACCCAATACAAGCTGGACGATATAATGCGGACTGAGGTCTTCGACGCGGTGCAGGACGTATTCGAGAATTACGACCTGCTGGTGACTCCGACCCTGGCCGTTCCGCCCGTAGACAACTCCGCGGGCGGAAACACCTTGGGGCCGTCGGAAGTGAACGGAGAGACGGTTGACCCCCTCGTCGGATGGTGTCTGACCTATCCCATCAACTTTACGGGCCATCCGGCGGCTTCAATACCCGCCGGGTTCACCTCCGACGGTCTGCCCATAGGCCTACAGGTCATTGGCAGGAGGTTTGCCGACGGTACGGTGCTGGCCGCCAGCGCCGCCTTTGAGCGAGTGAGGCCGTGGCATGGCTCCTACCTGTGCCTGGAGCAGGCAAGCAGCCCGCACTCATAGGGTCCGTCCCGGACATGGTAGGACCCTGTACATAGCATTGCATGACATCGAAACGTGGTGAATAGGGGAGCTATCTATTATGGATAAAGCGGACATACCCTTTCTTCCCGTTACCGGGCTTTCGCGGCTGATAGAGAGGAGAGAGGTCTCTCCCGTGGAGGCTACCGAGGCCTACCTGGCGCGCATTGACGACCTGGACTTCAAGTTTGACTCCTACCTCACCGTCTGCCGCAAGGAGGCCCTCCGGGACGCCCGGGAAGCGGAGCGGGCCATCTCTCAGGGCGGCTACCTGGGTCCCATGCACGGGATACCGGTGGCGGTAAAAGACCAGTTCTGGACCAGGGGTATCCGCACTACCGTCGCCTCCAGGATACTGGCCGACTCCATCCCCGACGATGACGCTACAGTCGTGGCGAACTTGAAAAGGGCGGGGGCCATTCTGCTGGGCAAGACGAACCTGGCCGAGTTCGCCATTGGCATAGACCAGCGCTACAGCTCACCCCGCAATCCCTGGGACCTGGATACATACGCGGGCGCGTCCAGCGGTGGGTCGGGAGCGGCCACGGCTGCCTTCCTGTGCGCGACCTCCCTGGGAGAGGACACGGGGGGATCCATACGATTCCCCGCGTCGTGGTGCGGCCTCGTGGGCCTGAAGCCCGGTTGGGGCAGGGTGAGCCGCTACGGAATCAACGGCGGCGTATGGTCTATGGACACCGTGGGACCCCTGTCGAGGACGGTGGAGGACTCGGCTATCACTCTGGGCGCTATCGCCGGGCGCGACCCCAAGGACCCATACACCTGGAACACCCCTGTGCCGGACTACAGGCGAGCGCTGGATGGCAATATCGGCGGCATCCGGGTGGGGGTGATCGCAGAGTACATGGCCGGCGACGGCGTGGAGCCGCAGGTCGGCGATGCAGTCCTCAAGGCGACCTCGGCGCTGGGTGAGCTGGGGGCATCGGTGGAGGAGGTCTCCATTCCCCTTGCGGTACACGCCTGGACGATATTCTGGGCGCCCTTCGTAGTGGAGCCTGCCCTGAACCATCGGGACTGGGTGAGGGACCGCCTCCAGGACTACGGCGCCGGCACCCGCGTCACGCTCCTCACCGGCAACGTCCTGCCGGCCCAGGCGTATTACAAAGCCCAGAAGCTGCGGACCCTCCTGAGGCGGCAGGTCCACGAGGCCTTTGAAAAATATGATGTCCTGGTATCGCCCACGATGGGGAAAACGGCCATACCGTTCAGGGACGTTGATTGGTCACTGACGAAGCACTTCTTGACCCCGATATTTAACCTGTCCGGCGACCCGGCCATTACCTTGCCCTGCGGGTTCAGCCAAGAGGGGCTTCCCATTGGGTTCCAGATAGCGGGGCGTCCCGGCGAAGAAGGGACGGTCCTGAAGGTAGCCCACGCCTACGAGCAAAGCACGCCCTGGCATACCATGCGCCCGCCCAACGTATGAGTCAGAAAGCGAGCTCTATACATAATCGTGTAAGGGGAGCCGATGCAAATCCGAGACGTAAAAGTCACCCTGGTCTCAGTCCCACTGAAGAAGGTCTTCAAAGGCAGCACCTATCAGATAGACCGGCGCTCTACCATCATCGTAAATATAGAGACGGACGAGGGTGTCACCGGCGAGATATACTCCGGCGATGAGCGCACCACCTATCACGAGATACGGGATCTCATTCTCGGCCCTTACAAGAACGTGCTGGTCGGAGAGGACCCGTTTGCCGTGGAGCGCATCTGGAGGCGGCTTTTCGAGATCACGCCGCACATAGGGACCCACATGGGCGCCAAGGAGGTGGCTATGAGGGCCATATCCGCGGTGGACCTGGCCCTGTGGGACGTCATAGGCAAGACGCTAAAGACGCCCCTCTACAAGCTGCTGGGGGGCTGCAAACCGGAGATACCCATTATAGGCTACGGCTACTACCAGGAGGGCGACGAGCTGGAAGCCATAGCCGACGTCATGGTCCGCCAGAAGGAGATGGGCTACGCGGGGACCAAGCTCAAGGTGGGCGGCACCGCGGTCCAGGACGACGTGAGACGCGTGGAGGCCATAAGGAAGGCCGTCGGCAGCGATTTTATCCTGGCTTGTGACGCCAACATGGCCTGGACCCCGCAGGAGGCTATCCGCTTCGCCAGGGAGGCGGAGGAGTATGACATAGCCTGGCTGGAGGAGCCGGTGCGCTGGCACAACCAGGTGGAGGGCATGCGCAGGGTCCGGGAGGCTACCACTATACCGGTCACGGCGGGGCAGAGCGAGCTGAGCGGGTTCGGGTGCATGGGGCTGATGAGGGGGGAGGCTGTGGACTTCCTGAACGTGGACGCCTCCATTGCCGGCGGCATCACCGAGTGGCGGCGCATCGCCGCGGCGGCCCACTTCTTCGGGGTGGACATGGTGCACCACGAGGAACCCCAGGTGGCTATTCACCTGCTGTCGGCTGTACCCCACAGCTTCTGCGCCGAGCTTTTCCCCGACCCGGAGCGGGACCCGGTATGGCACTATATGTATTCGGCCCATCCACAGCCGAAGGATGGCAAAATCAGCCCCCCGGAAGAGCCTGGCCTGGGTATCCATATAGACCAGGGCTTCGTGGAAGAGTATCGAGTAGCATGAGGCATCAGGGTCCTTTCATTGTCACCCTGAGCGATAGCGAAGGGTCTAAACTCCTCGCCTTCCTGGACGTGCTGTCGCCCAGGTATTTTAGATTCCTCGCTGCGCTCGGAATGACACGCGATGGTAGCCTGCCTCTGCCTGGCTGTAGGCAGGTCTGTATTCACCCATGCCTGGCGGCAGACAGGTAACGTCGAGAATGAAAAGACTCTGCATGAGTCATAGAGGCACACTTGAGGTATAGTATCAGGTGAAGGAGGAGAGGCTATGGCTGAGCTCGGAATCTTGCTGCGCACCTATCTACCCATCGAGCAGTCCATAGAGCTGGTCCAAGAGGCGGAGCGTCGGGGCTTTCATAGCGTTTGGGTGACGGAGAGCATGGATTCCAAAGACGCCTTCACGCAGATGGCGGCGTGGGCCATGAAGACCGAGCGCATACACGTCGGCTCCGGGATTACTCCCATCTATACCCGGACGCCGGTGATGTCCGGCATGACCATGCTAAGCCTCGCCGAGCTTTCAGGCGAGCGCGCCATCCTGGGCCTAGGCACCGGGCATCCCTTCGGCGTCGAGGAAGGGCACGGGGTCAAGCTGGACCGCCCCCTGGCCTCCATTCGCGAGTACACGGAGATTGTCCGCCTGGTGACTCAGAAGCGGGAGTTCAGCTATCACGGCGAAGTCTTCAACATCCCCGGCTATGCCGGCTACGAGCGCAGCCACTTCGAGACCCATCCTTTCCGCATCCCCATCTTCCTGGCAGCCCTGCGCTCCGGGATGGTGCGGCTGGCGGGGGAGCTGGCTGACGGCGTGCTGATGAACCTGGCAACCCCCGAGTACATTCGCCGCGCGGTGGACATATTCCGGCAGGAGGCCCGGTCAGCGGGTCGGGACCTGCGGCAAATGACCTTCGCCTCCATAGTGAACGCCTCGGTATCCCAGGACGAGGGTGCCGCCGCCGAAACCGTGCGCCGTTCCGTTGCCATGTATCCAACCCTGATGCCCTTCTACCGCCGTATGCTCCGGGAGACCGGCTTTGCCGACGAGATGCGGGCCATCGCGCCCGAGGTGGCGACGGGCGACGTTGAAGCGGCGACCAGGAAAATCCCGGACTCGATGTTACGCTCCCTGGGGGTCTTCGGCTCCGCCCGGCAAGCTCGCGAGGGTCTCAAGGTCTTCGAAGAGACGGAGGCCGACCTGCTGGTGCTGCATCCCTTTGTGGCTGAGGGTGCCGACACGGGCCAGGCCATTGCCGACGTAATCCAGGCCTTTGGCCGCTAGTAGGAGCGATTCGCGAATCGCCCCTACGCGGGCCGTGGGACGATGGTGGAATCCCGCTCGGAGGTCAGTATGACGAAGGGTACTTTCATGACAGTACAAACCAAATATAAAGGAGGTACGAAATGATCCGAGTGTTGGTGCTCTACCCGAACGAGGAAGGCGGAAGGTTCGACTACGACTACTACGTTGATACACATATGGCTATGGTGAAGGAACGGTTTGGACAGGCTATGAAGGGGTTTCAGGTAGACAAGGGGCTATCCGGAATAGATTCGAAGTCGCCCCCTGCCTTCGTCGTAGCGACGCATATTTTCTTCGATTCCAAGGAAGACTTCGAGAAGGCATTCGCAGAGCACGCCAAAGCCCTGCTGGACGACATACCCAACTACACCAATCTACAGCCGCGGACCCAGATAGACGAGATTGGGACCGTCGTTCCGGCAGGCTAGAAAATAGGCCGGCGCCCTGAGAGCGGAAGGCCCCGGCGCGGATGTAATTGCGCCGGGGCCGTAGCGCCAGGCGCAACCCCTATTCTCGCTTCAGGTCCTCAAGATAACGACGGCCGGAATTGGTAATCTCCCAGACGCCGTGAGGCGAATCGTCAGCAAGGAACCCTTGCTTTACCAGTGCAAGCCGGCACCACTGGGCCCTGTTGCGCCATCGTGGATCTGTCGGATTGAATGGCGACGATTGCCGCTCGTACTCGCTCAGTTTCGCCCTCATCCTCCGCTCCACACTGTGTAACACTTGGCGAGCGCGAGCCGCCCAGTTCAACGAGACTTTCCAGTATTGGCTTTACGAATTCCCGAAGAGCAGTGAGCCCCTCCTCGGACCGTTTTGAATTCCTTGTTGGGGACTCCGAAGCGATAGGAGGGCTGGTTCTAAATTCTTGGTTCCGACCCTCTTTTCGCGAGTTTTCTTTGACCGGCGCTTGATGGGGATCTTCCCGGATGTGTCTCTGCGGAAGCAGACCGGCTTCTCTCGCTTCGGCCTCGAGGAGACGCAGTAGTCGGTCTCTGGCATTGTCGAAAATCATCTGCCCATTGATGGGCTGAGCTTCCAGCGCGGCCAGTTCTTCCCGCCACTCCTCAAGCTCCCGCCTGAGACCGGCTTCCCACTCGTTGTATATCCGGTACTTCTGTGGGTCGGTCTGCGGTCGTTCCTTCACCGGCAGCGTAGCAAGGTGATTCTCGAACAGCTTGTCCAGTTCGTTATCGTCGGCCAGTTCCGCCTCTCTGACCCCGGTAAAGAAACGCAGCTCATCCTTGCGCTTCTCGGTGGTGCCCCCAAGACGCCGGAGTTCCTCTTCGAGGAAATTTTTGAGGAACGGGTCCCGATGAAGGGAGATTTCATCGTCGCCTCTCAACTTCGCCAACTCCTCTAGTTCTTCGGTAACGGGCAACCGGGCTTGGATGTGGGCATCATAGTGGCATAGGTCGCAGACCAGGTCGTGGTCTTCGCCACAGCCGGTCTTTCTGCTCCATCTTACCCACGCACGCCACGCACCACAACGGTTGCAGGGTTCCCCGAAGGGCGCGCCACAGCTGCCGCATTGATGGCTGCCCGCAGGGGATAGGCACTCACAGTCTGGGCACCGGATCACCGGGTATTCGCTAGGAAGCTGCGCTCCTCGTGGTCGCAACGACCATTCCCGTTCTTCTTCCGGCAGCCCGTGCCGCAGGCCGTTGCCGGCCAAGTCCAGAATCACACAGTCATCGTCGTTTTGTTTCGGGCGCAAACCGCGCCCCACCATTTGGAGGTATAGGGACAGGCTCATTGTGGGGCGGGTCAGCACCACGCAAGCGGCGTCGGGCAGGTCGAACCCCTCGGTGGCGACGGCCACGTTTATCAGCGCCCTGAGGGTCCCTTCCTGGAATTGGCCGATCAGCCTGACCCGCTCTGAGGTTGGCATATCGCCCAGCAGTACCCCGGCAGGCACTCCGGCATCGTTAAACACGGCAACGAGGTTTCCGGCGTGCCTTACTGAAACGGCGTAGACCAGTGTTTGACGGTTCTCGCAATGCTGCTGCCAGAAGCGCAACGCCCCGGCGGTCCAAACATCACGGTCCTCGTTAGCCAGTTCAATACCGGACTCACTGTAGTCTCCGGCAATATCAACCTGGCCGCCTCGAATCTGATCTTCCTCTGCCGGCGAGAGCACCCGCACCCGACATAGCCACTTGTCCGATTGTAGAGCCGCGACTTGCGAGCCACAGTGTAATTCCTTAAACAGGTGATCAAACCCTTCCTTTTCGGAGAGACGCCACGGCGTGGCTGTCATACCAATTACCGGACCGGGCCACTGGTTTATGGCTCTCGCCCAGCCGTCGGCAGCAGCATGGTGGGCCTCGTCTATAATCATCAGGTCGCCGCTGCTGTAGCCATCCCACACACTGGCCTTGGCAGTGTGACGACTCACCGTTTGGGCCATCAGGATGACAACGCCGTTAACTATATCGGGGGCATTGGTCCGGGGCGTCCATTGGATGTCCGATGTTGCCGGGACCCCGGCTTCTCGCAGCATACCTTCTGTTTGGATGGCTAACTCCCTGCGGTGGGTCAGCCAGACCGCCTTGCGTCCATCTTTCAGCCAACCGGACAGCAGTTCACCGGCAATGCGGGTTTTACCGCTGCCAGTGGGCAACTGCATCATTATTTTGGCTGCTGGGCTGGCAAGCGCGTCTTCCACCCGTTTCAGCAAATCTCGTTGGTAATCCCGAAGTTCAATCATCTAACAAATCCGGCAAGCGGGTTGCAGTCGTCGGATCCTATTCCAGGCGAGCATGGCACATGGATAAACAAGTAGGGGCGTATATCTATACGCCCCTACTGCTTGAACGCCTCGTGTCAACGCGTGAAGGTCAGGCGTCGGGCGACTCTGCCCCGCTGCCTTATACTCCCACTACGGATTCCCTAACGCCCGAAGCCGGAAGAGGCCGCGATCCAGGCTCACGCTCGTAGGGTCCCTTGAGGCCCAGCTCGTCGGATATAGAGCGCATTGCGGGCAGGACCTCCTCCCCAAGAAGCCGTATGCTAGTCATCCTGTCCTCACGGCTGACCGGTCCGTGGTGGTGCCACATGGCAAATATGCCGGGCCGCAGGGTCTCAAGAATGGTGCGGATTTTCGGGATGATGGTATCGGGAGTACCGACTATCAGCTGCTGGTTGTCCTGCTCAGACTGGTAGCGTTTGTAGATTTTGCCCCTGGCTTCTTCGATTTCCTCGGGGGTCTCCGACGGGGTGAAGGACATAAGCTCTTCGCCACTGTTGGGGTCGGTGTAGATGCGCGCCAGGCGACGGGTGGCCGCCTTGGAGTTGTAGCCCGGCGGGAACATCCACTCGGGACGGGCAAAGGCGTTGATGCCGCCGCCGTACATGAACCCCCTGCCTATCTCCTGCGCCTTCTCCTCGGTCTCCGCCACAATCACCCTCTGGAGGTAGCCGAAGTTCTCCGGCCCGGACTGGTAGCCCTCTTGGGCCGCGGTGTCGGCGTAGAGGTTCGCCATCTCGACCGTCGGGTCTATGAAGGTGGCCAGCGCCAGGTATGGATAGCGGTGCTTCGCGCACCAGACGACGGTCTCAGGACTCACCAGGCCCGGAATCCAGATGGGCGGATGGGGCTTCTGGATGGGCAGCACCCAGGGGTTCACATGCCGGTAGTGGTAGTGCTTCCCCTCGTAGCGGAAGGGGCCGGGTTTCGTCCATGCCTGGACGACGAGGTCGTGGGCCTCGTTGAAGAGCTCGCGGTTGTAGGCGGGGTTGGCGTTGTTGTAGAGAGATTCGCTGCCGGACCCTCGCACCCAGCCGGGCACCAGACGCCCGCCCGAGATCATGTCTATCATAGCCAACTCCTCCGCCAGCCTGATGGGGTCGGCAACGGGCAGAGGGTTGCCCAGCAGAACGATCTTTACTCGCTCGGTAATGCGGGCCAGGACGGCGGCTTCAATGTTCATCACCGCGCCCATGCAGAAGGGGGTGCCGTGATGCTCGTTGAGCATGACTCCGTCAAAGCCGACCTCTTCCGCATAGATGGCCTCGTCAAAGTAGCTGTTGTAAAGCTCACCGCCTTTGTCCGCGTCGAAGTGGGCGTTGGGTATGCCAAAGTAGCTGGCATTTTTGATGATTTCCTCTTCCGGGACATGGTAATAGGGTCGCTCTGTGAACATCATGATGTGCATGGCGATACCTCCTTCGGTTTTCCGCTGGTTTTACTTATGCCAGGAAATTTTGTACCAGGTCTATGAATTCTTGGGACTTCTCGATCTCCGGTCTGTGGCCGCACTTCTCGAGCACTGCCAGCTCCGAACCCGCTATAGATTTGTTGTATATACGCCCGGCGCTGAGGGGGACAATCTTGTCTTCCTTACCCCAAATCACCAGGGTCGGCAAGCCGCTGACCCCCTCGAGCAGGGGGCCAAGGCTGGGATTGTGCATGTAGGGTTTCCAGGTGAGGCGTGAAGACTCGGACCGGGCATCCTCCCACGCTTCGAACTGCTCAGGGGTAGATTCTCCTCCGTATAGCGTGCTGAACTCAGGCGTGTTCTCGGAGTCATGCACGCTCGCGTTCAGGTAGGTCCGGGCAGTCACCATGAACATGTCCATGATTTCGCCGTCCGGAGGTCGAATGCCCGTAGGAGCAACGAGCACCATCCGGCGAAACTGGTCCGCATAGGTGGCCGCCATCTCTGCCGCAATCCATCCTCCCAACGAGACTCCTATGACATCAACGGGGGCAAGCCCAATATCTCGTAGGGCGCGGGAATAGAATCCCGCCAGATCCCTTATATTGCTGACCCACTCGACCCTCGGCAAACTGCCGAAGCCTGGATGAACAGGAATATGCAGCGTATGGTCCTGCGCCAGTGCGGAGTGCCAGCGCAGCCAGCCCGGATGTCCCAACTCCTCATGCAGGAGGAGCAATGGCCTGCCGCTCCCGCCTTTGATTAATGCGAGGTCGGCACCCCCGCTGTGTGCCGTAACCTCCGTCCACTCCTGCGAGTTTCCCGCCATCTGACTGATAGCCTCCTTATACTCTTGCTCCGTTGTTTCGCGTACCCACGGCTTTACTTCGGCCCATTGTCCAGACCTATTTTTACTCTAATCCGGCAGACATGTCAAGCGATATGAAGGAGAAGAGCTTCCCGTCTATTCTACGAGGGAGAATAGAGAGGTCTCTGGAGCGCCGGCGCGGCCTTGACAACGAGGGCGGGTACGCCAATAATTCAGGTGTTCCGCCAACGCACGGGCCGGCGAACAAGCGCCGGACATACGCGATGGCATAGGGATGGGGACACTCATTACCCCGTCCACAGGCTTCAAGATAACCAGGCAGGACCCGACCAAGTAAGGAGGACCCGATCCATGACCACAGAGCGGACTGAGCAAGAGCTTCTGGAAATGGCCAGTCAGTACAGCTTCCGGTCGCGTTTGGACAAGGCAGCTTTCACGGGGCCAATACTGGCGTGGGGCAGAGGCTCCATAGTCCGGGACGTCAACGGCAAAGAGTACCTCGACTTCAACTCGGGCCAGATGTGCAGCGCCCTGGGCCACAACCACCCTAGGATCGTCGAGGCCATCCGGGAGAGCGGCGAGACCATCATCCACAGCCACATGAGCATGTACAACGATAGGGAAATCCTCCTGGCCAAACGACTGGCTGACATAGTGCCCCGGCCCCTGAAAAAAAGCCTGTTCGGTACTTCAGGCAGCGACTCCAACGAGATGGCCCTGGGCATCGCCAGGCGGTATACCGGCCGCTACGAGGTAGCCAGCCCCAACGTCAGCTTCCACGGCATGAGCCAGGCGGTCCGGGCCGTCACCTTCGCGGGATGGAGAGCGAATCACGGGCCTTACGAGGCGGGCAGCTACACCTTTCTGGCGCCCTACCAGTACCGCTGCTCCATATGCGCCGGCAAACCGGGATGCACCATGGGATGCCTCGACGTGAGCTTCGAGGTGCTGGACGCTCAGACCGAGGGAGGACTGGCTGCAATCATCGTAGAGCCTCTCTTCAGCGCCGGGGGCGTGATAGAGCCTCCACCCGGCTGGCTGAAGAGGCTGAGGGACGAGTGTGACCGGCGCGGCATCCTCCTGATTCTCGACGAAGCTCAAACGGGTCTCGCCAAGCTGGGGACCATGTGGGCCTTCGAGCAGGAAGGAGTTATGCCCGACATATTGACCGTCTCCAAGCACCTGGGAGGTGGCATCGCCGTCAGTGCCACGATCACCACCGAGGAGATCGAGAACAAGGTAGCCCAGACGGGCTATGTGGTGGGCCACTCCCACGCCAACGACCCCATTACGTGCAACGCGGGCATCGCCAGCATTGACATAATTGAGGACGAAAACCTGGTGCAGAAGGCCAGGGAGCTGGGGGCGTACTGGAAGGGCCTACTGGCCCAGCTCCAGGAAGACCACGAGATTATAGGCGACGTCCGTGGTAGGGGGATGATTCAGGGCATAGAGCTGGTGAAGAATCGAGAGACCAAAGAGCCAGCATATGATGAGGGCAACGAAATAGGCCGTGACTGCCTGGCAAACGGCCTGATCTTCAGCATCCGCAGGCGAGGCTCCGTCCTGCGCTTTGTACCGCCGTTCTCCACCACGAGGGAGCAGTTCGACCAGGCCGCGGAAATCCTGGACAGGGCCATCAGGCGGACCGTTTATGGCGAGTGACGGCGCCGGGTAGCGGTTCCGTTCATATGGTATGTCGTCGCAATGCGTCATTCCGAACGGAGCGAAGCGGAGTGAGGAATCTAAGAGGGTGTGTGATAAGGCATGGTTACACTTCCTCTCCCGTCGAGGGAGAGGATTGAGGTGAAGGTGATGCGATGGCGTCCCCCTCATCCCTTCGGCGGGATGAGGGCAGGCTCTGACCTTCTCCCGCCAGGGGAGAAGGGACTTTCCACACACCCTCTAAGGCGTAGGCTTATTCGAGAGCATGGATTTTCAGATTCCTCGCTGCGCTCGGAATGACGAGATGGGGGTTCCAAGGCCACATAAGAGGATGAAAAAGGCAGCCAGCCTTCTCCACCGTCACTCCGGCAAAGGCCAGAGTCCAGGGGCGGGGGTATGGATTCCGGCTCAAGGCGGGGATGACAAGATGAGGGTTGCAGGCTACTTCATGGTAAAGCCCAAACATCAAGGCTCCTGGAACACTCCAGGGGCCTTAACTTGGCTATGAAAGCTGGCGCGCCCGGCAGGACTCGAACCCGCAACCACTGGGTCCGAAGCCCAGTGCTCTATCCATTGAGCTACGGGCGCATTCTCACGCTAAACAAGCGGGACGGCTATCCGGAGAACCGGGGTTCCGAGAAGACCGTTGGCTATCCAGGGCCGCCTATTTCCGATGATGGGTGAGCGGTGGGATTCGAACCCACGATCTCCTGGGCCACAGCCAGGCGCCTTGGACCACTTGGCTACGCTCACCATGACGCCCCCAATTCCATCTCCCGGAGCCGGAGGCTCTAATTAGGAGTCTATGGGAAACTGTCGCCGGAGTCAAGGACTACTTATCCCCGGCAAGCTCCAACGTCAGGTTTATCAGCGTCCTGGTGGGGACCCCAGTGCCCCCCTTCACCACGTAGCCCTTTTCCTTATCGCTGAAGTAGGTCCCCGCAATATCCAAGTGTGCCCAGGGGGTATCCTCGCTGAACTCGGCCAGGAATTGGGCGGCGGTTATGGAGCCGGCGGCCCTTCCACCCGTGTTCTTGACGTCGGCCACGTTGCTTTTTATCTGCTCTTTGTAGTCGTCGTACATGGGCAGCTGCCATATCCGCTCGCCGGTGGACCCGCCGGCCTTTGTCACGCTATCTATTAGCTCCTGGTCGTTGCCCATCACCCCGCTACAGGCGTTGCCCAGGGCCACCACGACGGCGCCGGTCAGGGTGGCTATATCCACGATGTGGGTAACGCCCGTCTGCCTGGCGTAGTAGATGGCGTCGGCGAGGACAAGCCTTCCCTCAGCATCGGTGTTTATCACTTCGATGGTCTTGCCGCTCATGCTGCGCACCACGTCTCCGGGACGCTGCGCGGAGCCGCCGGGCATATTTTCCGTGGCAGCAATGATGCCCGTCACATTTATCCTGGGCTTGAGACGCCCTATGGCCTTCATAGCGCCGATAACCGAAGCCCCTCCTGCCATGTCCCCCTTCATGTCCTCCATTCCCCCGGCAGGCTTGATGGAGATGCCGCCCGTGTCAAAGGTAATTCCTTTACCGATAAGCCCCAGGTTCCTGGAGGGGTTGTCGGGTTCGCCTGAGTACTGGAGGACTATCATCTTGGGTGGCTGGTCGCTGCCTATGGCTACGCCCAAGAAGGCCCCCATACCCAGCTCCTCCATGTGCTCACGGTCGAGGACTTTTATCTCAAGCCCCTCCTCGTCAGCCACCTGCCGGGCGATGTCCGCCATCCTGGTGGGGGTCATGACGTTGGCGGGCTCGTTGACCATGTCCCGGGCGAGGATAGCGCACTCGGCCATGAGGCGGCCCTGCTCCACCCCCTTCTCCAACTCGCCGAGCTTGCCGGACTCTTGCTCCACTATGAGCAGCTCGTCAAGCTCTCCGGCGCCGTCCTCGTTTTTCGTCAGATAGTTCTTGAAGCGGTAAAGGCCCAGGATGCTTCCTTCGGCTATGCTCTGGCCCGAGGACCTGGCATCCAGGCCCGCTATTCCGGCGCCCTGGGCTATGGTAGCCACACGGTCCATGCCAAGCTTCCGGAGATAGCGGACCGTGCCTGCCATCACCTCTCGCACGGTTTCTTGAGTGAAGCTCTCCTCTTTCCCAAGCCCCGCTATCACTACCCGTGACGGCCCTATCTTGCCGAAGGTATGGATAAGGGTATGCTCGCCCTTATTCCCCTTCACCTCACCTTCCGCGATTAGCTGGGTGATGGCGCCGTCCAGGGCACAGTCCACCGCACCGGTAGCGCCCCCCGGCTGCTCCACACCTTTGAACAGGTTGACGATGAGGGCTGGGACCTTCAACCGAGTCACGTCCTCTTGTACTATCTTTATCTTCAAGATGCCTCCTTCACTACCATGAAAATACACTTCGTCATACCCGCCTGGCCTACTTCAGGCAGGCGGGTATCCACATCCTCGGCTTCTGGACTCCCTGCCTGCTTGGGCGTGCTGCTGCCAAGCATTTTAGATTCCTCGCTGCGCTCGGAATGACAGGGATGGGCTGCGACTGGTTCCTTAGATACCCTCTTCCGGCTGGCCGACCTGATAATTATGACACACTTATGGCGACTTTACTAACGCGTCCAGCGCCTTATCTCACGCGCCACTTTAGCAATGGCCGGTGAGATGTCTCGAGAGGTATCTACTACGAAATGGTTGCGCTTGATAGGCTCGGCTGTCGAGCACATTTTCCGGTATACCTGCCAGTCTGCATCGGACTTGTCCTCCGGGTCCCTTCCCTCGGACCGGCCTTTAAGACGCTCGCGCACGACCTCCGGAGGGGCCTTCAAGTGTACAATGACCAGCCTGGCCCCCAGCCCGTCGGTGATGTGGTACAGACGCTCCCGGTTGGCTTCTATCAAGTTGGTGGCGTCCAGGAGGACCGGCACCCCTTGCCTCAGCAGGTCGGCAATCAGGGATTGGCACGCCTTAAACAGTCGCGCGCTCTCCGTGGCCGTGTAGTCCGGACTCGGAAACAGGACCTTGCGGAGCACGTCGGACTCCAGCGTTAGTAAAGGCACCTGCTCGACAAGCCTGCGGCTGAAGTAGGACTTGCCGGAGCAGGGGAGTCCGCTGACCATCACCATGACGGGCTTCGCGCCCGGAGGCGGCCCCTGGGGAAGACTGGCCCGCAGCCTCTGCACGTCGGCGGTATGTCGAGATGGGCGGGCCTGGGTCTCTTTCATAGTCGAAACCATATTGAAGGACCGGCGAGGGGACTGGGGACGGAGCTATTCACTCGTGTAAAAGGCTATTCCCAGGAGGCCGGGGCCCAGGTGAGCGCCCATGACAGGGGTGAACTCACTGATGAAAAGCTCCTGGCAGTTGAACTCCGCCTCTATTCGCCGGTACAGATGTTCGGCGCCATCGGCGGCCTGGGCGTGCATCACGTTCACGTGTACCGGCCTATCCCGGACCCGGTCTTTCGTGACGCTCAGAAGCCTGTCCATAGCCTTGGCGCGGCTCCTGGGCTTGTCCACCATCCTGGCTTCTCCCAGCTTTAGCTCCGTCAGGGGCTTTATCCCCAGGAGAGAACCGGCCCAGGCAGCTACCCTGGGCACTCTGCCGCTTCTCCTCAGATAGTAGAGAGTGTCCAGGAAGGCCAGCAGATTTACCTTGGGTACAAGCTCTTCTATCCTGGACAACACCCGTTCCAGGTCTGCCCCTTCCTGGGCGGCCCTGGCAGCCTCCAGGGCGATAAGCCCCTCCGCCCCCGCGGCGGCCCTGCTGTCCACCACCTTGATTATGTGGCAACCGGCTAGCTCGTCTTCCGCCATACGAGCGGCGACGGAAGCGGAGCTGTAGGTGGAGCTGAAATTGGTGGAAAGGGTGATGCAGACGACGTTCTCGGCGACGGCGCTTGCGGAGCGGAATGCCTCCAGGAATACGTCGGGCTTGGGGGAGGAGGTGCTGGGTATTTTCTGGTTCTTCTGGAGGAGCTGGTAGAACTCGTCAGGCTCTATGTCAATGCCGTCCCTGAAAGACTGCTCATCAATTATCAACTCGTGGGGAACAACGTATATATCCGACTCCTCCAGAAGGGCGCGTGGCAGACAACTGCTACTGTCCACCACCACGGCTACCTTGCGCTTGTGAACCAATGGGTCACAACCTCGCTATTGCCTTCGCCTTCAATAGACGGATAAGGCTGTTCTTTTCTTTCCAGTCTCGACTGTATGATAGCAGGGCTGAGGAGAAATGCCACCGAGGCAAGGGTGATGAGTATCACGGAAAGAAGGCTAAAGCCGAATGGGATAGCCACTATGGTGAACACCACCAGCACGGCTGTGGAGCCTGTGAGCAGAGCGACCTTCAGGAGCCTGTGCCGGGCTTTCATAAAAACGCCGGTGGTCACCGCGAGGGCTAAGAACACCAGCGCTCTATCCGCATCAGCCGCCTTGACTTCAGCCGCATTGGCCGCCCAGAAACCGTCGCCGCGCCAATTGAGCAACAGCGCCCAGGAGGTCAGGAAGGGGAAGGGCAGCGCGGTGAGGGATGCCAGGAGCCAGTCCTGTCGCACTACCTTGACGATTACATTGGCCATTATCCACAGGGAGAAGGGAATATAGGCTATGATGAGCAGGTATATGGGGAAGCTGAAGGGCAAGGCCCCCGTGGTGAAGTACGTCCACGCGCCATAGCCGAGGGCTCCCAGGGCCATAACCCAGGAGAGGGCGGGCGCCGCCATCGAGTACCCCAGCCAGGTGTAGGTCCACTTGGGCCTCCCGGACTTCCAGGCCCTGAGGGCGATGAAGGTGACGGCGATTATCAGCACTATCACCAGGAAGTACCGGGTCCAGAGGTGCAGGGCGAAGAGGGATGCGAGAAGAAGGTGGGGCAGCGCGGCCAGGAATATGTCTCGCCAGGAACCGACGCTATGCACCGAGTACATACTCTTGGCAACCAGGTCGGGATGCCCCATGTCGCGCACGGCCTGGGAGAGGGCCTCATCGCGGGTTAGGCCTTCTTCCTCCAGGTCGTGGGTCTTTTCCTCAAGGTGGCCCTGAAGCTCGAGGGCTATCTCTCGGTTCGTGTTGGGATCGAGTTTGAGCTTCCTCGTCAAAGCCTGGAGGTAGCTCTGAAGCTCTCCATCCACCGGGTTCTCCTTAACGGGGGTCTAGGGCGCGGGGGCCGGCATTATGGAGTTGACGGCCCTGGCGAAACGTTGCCATTCACTCAGACGTTCCTCCAGCACCTTCTGCCCTTTGGCCGTGATGTGGTAGTAACGCCGTGGGACGCTCGAGGCCTCATCTCCCCATTTCCCCTCCACCAGCCCCGCCTTCTCCAGCCGGTGCAGGGCGGGATAAAGGGTCCCCTCCTTGAACTGGAAGTACCCACTACTGCGCTTCTCCATCTCCTTGACTATCCTGTACCCATACATAGCTTCGCCGACCAGCAGCGAGAGGAGGAGGGTCTCGGTATTTCCCTTCAGTAGCTCTTTGTGGTACATGATTTGAAATTACCCCTGAATGCTTGGTGAGATTTTATAACGTGCAGCCGTGGGCGGTCAAGTTTGGGAATCAGATTATCAGATTTGCCAAGTCCTTTTCGAAGTTAGGGACGGTTGTAATCGGTCGTGTCAGCGACAGCATCATAGTCCGTCTTGCTCAACCAATGGCACCAGATATTGGAACCCAACAGGGATAGGCGGCGGTTGTTGCTGGGACTGCGCCAAGCGGCTACTTCAGCATAACGCATATTGGGATACCGTCGGTGCACGAACTCAAGCGCTGGCAGGATGTCGGTATCCGTGGACATAATCACGCCGACGTCATAAGCAGCTTCAACGGCCAGGGTTACGAAGTCTATTGCCAGCGCAACGTCAACACCCTTTTCCTGAGCGCTTTGCTGGGGCCAGCTCGGCGGGTAGCGGAGCGGGCGATTACCTGCGCCCCGTCTGCCTCCCATCTGGCGCATTGTTTCATATGGGCGTCGTAAGTGATGAGAGCCTTTATCGGGTCGGGACGTCCAGTATAAACGCGGACGCCAGCCAGGACATACGCTGCTCCACCGGGGCCGCCTCTGGCTACAATAAGTTCCCCGAGCTTCATGGGGTCAAATTGGCCGTCAACACCGGAATAGCCGCCGGCGAAAAAGCTATCCCGGGCCCCTCTGTAGGTGTTCTGCGCGTCAATGAAAAGCACGAGTTTCCGAGGAGGCGTCATGAGAGTAAGCCCTAATTAACGCCAAAAATCAAGCCCCGCCAATTGGCAGGGTTGAGAAGACCAGACCAATAGCGGGGAACATTGATGCCAGTATAGTCGGACGGGCCGGGGATGTCAAGCTTTTGTGCAGGGATTTTTCAAAAGGCCTTGTCATGTTTGCGGTCGCGGGTTTGAACCTGAGCTACTAATCGAGGATGACCGGGCGAGGAAAGCTATAGCCTGTTGACCAGGACCTGGATTCCCCAAAGGATAAAGATAGCGATCATGGGAGTGAGGTCGAACATGCCTATTCTTGGAATCACTCTCCGGAGAGGGGCCAGGACAGGCTCGGTTATCTGGTATATAACGGCCACCAGGGGATTGTTGGGGCCGCCTATGGGAAGCCAGGAGAGGATAGCACGAGCAATTATCGCTATCCAGAGCACGGTAATCAGGAGATTTACAAATGTCCTTATGACCTCGCCCACCGCTATCCACCTAGCTCCACAGATTTTTCGTAAGCTGCGATAACGGCGTTGATGACGGAGGCTCGAAGACCGCCTTCCTCCAGGGCGAGCAGGGCCTCGACGGTAGTCCCGCCGGGGGAGGTGACCATGTCCTTCAGCTCAGCCGGGTGCCTTCCCGTCTCCTTCACCAGCT
This sequence comes from Dehalococcoidia bacterium, assembly GCA_965197405.1. Classification (GTDB taxonomy): domain Bacteria; phylum Chloroflexota; class Dehalococcoidia; order Lucifugimonadales; family JAGWBF01. Next base: position 2,258,478 of record OZ240206.1, read on the forward strand.
TCGTGCTGCCCAGCACCGTCTGCAAGGCCAGGGTCCGCGCCGTGTCCCTGGGAAGGCCCAGATGGACGCCCGCATCTATGAGCGACTCTATGAAAAGGAACACGTAGGCCGGCCCACTGGCGCTGAGGGCGGTGGCCATGTCCAGGTATTTCTCGTCGGAAACGTATATCTCTTCACCGATAGTCCTCAATATGGACCCGGTGAGCTGGCGCACCTCGTCTCGTACCTGGGCGGAGCACGTCCAGAGGCTCATGCCCTCGCCAATCTGGGCGGGGGTGTTGGGCATGACCCGGATGACGGAGGGGTGGCCCAGGCCCTCAACGATGGTGGACATCCTGGCTCCGGCAATGATGGAAAGGACGGTCTGGTCCTGTTGCAGGCCGGCGTTGACTTGCGACAGCGCCTCCGACAGGTTCTGAGGCTTGACGGAGAGGACTACTATATCGGCTCCCTCGGCGGCCTCGGGGTTGCTGCTGGTGGCGTGGACGCCGTAGCGCTCCTTGAGCGTATTGCAACGCTCTTCCAGCAGTTCTCCCACGGATATATCTTCCGGAGTGGCGACGCCTTTGGAGAGGATGCCTCCGATTATTGCCTCAGCCATAGTGCCGCCGCCGATAAAGGCTATCTTCATGACTCCCTTAAAGCCACAGGGTTATACCCTATTATATCACTGGAAACCACCGGCGAAGCATTGGCTTTCAGGCGTTATTCCGCCAAACCGGGTCCTATCGGCAGCGGCGGGGTCCATTGGAGTCCGCGATAGCCCTTCTGGCTGATAGACTTTCAGGACAAGCTTTTCCCCGTGCAGAGGGCGACGGCCATCTCTATGGCTGCCAACATGCTGTTGTGGTGGGCGACGCCCTTCCCGGCAATGTCGAAGGCTGTGCCGTGGTCCACCGAGGTGCGCACGAAGGGCAGCCCCAGGTTGGCGGTTATGCTTTGCTCAAACCCGTAGACCTTTACGGGGATGTGGCCCTGGTCGTGGTACATGGCCAGGACCACGTCATACGTTCCCTGGATAGCCTGGTGAAAGACTATGTCGGCGGGTACGGGGCCATAGGCATCTATGCCCTTCCGGCGGGCCTCTTCCACCGCCGGCCCTATCTCCTCGGCCTCCTCGCTTCCCAGGAGACCCCCGTCGCTGCCGTGGGGGTTGAGGGCCGCCACTCCGACCCGGGGGTTGGATATGCCCCAGCGGATGAAGCTATCGCGGGTAAGCTCCAGCTTTGCCAGGACTCTGTCCCCGGTTACATGCTCGCAGGCCCGGCGCAGGGAGTGGTGAGTGGTGAGATGGACCACCCACAATCTCCCCGACATGAGCATTGTGGCCACTTCCGGGGCGCCGGATAGCTCCTGTAGAAGCTCCATGTGTCCTATGGCCTTGTACCCGGCCAGGCTTGCCGCCTCCTTGTTGAGCGGCGCGGTGGCCAGGGCGTCCACCTGGCCCGACAGGGCAAGCTCGGCAGCCTTCGTCACCCACTCCATAGCCGCCTTGCCGCAGGCCGGAGAGACCTCCCCTACAGTCACGTCGTTGGGGTCCAGGTTGTGAATATCCACTATGTCCACCGTATCGGGTGACATCCCTGCTTCTACGGGAGAAGCGATCTCTCGCACCTTGAGGGCCGCTCCCGTAAGGCTCACCGCTTGGCCCATAGACCAGGAGCTGCCCACGACCAGGGGCCGGCAGACATGATGCACCTCGCCGGAGGCCAGGGCTTTGGCAATTACCTCCGGCCCTATGCCGCAGGGGTCTCCCATAGTTATGGCTATGACCGGCTTCGAGGTGTCACCCATGTCTCCTCCCGGCATCTCAGCTTTTGTGCCAACCCTCGCGCGACCCTATTGCTATCATTCCGGGGCGGTGGGGCGTCCCTGCTCTTTATTGTTCAACCTCCGCCCGTGGAACAAGTACAACTCGGCGTACCCTGCGTAGGGTCCGAAGTGCTCCAGCGCCCATTCCAGCATCACCCTGTCAGGGGGCGGCTTCTTCCCCTGGCCCGGCCCTGAGTCCGTGGAAGGGAAGTACCACTCGGCCAAGGCCCGCCGTACCCAAACGTCTATGGGAAAGGCCTCCAGCTTGTCCAGAGAGTGCAGGAGGACGCAGTCGGCTATCTTTGGGCCAACGCCGGGAAGCTCCATGAGCAGGTCTTTAGCATCCCGATAGGGCATGTGCCGCAGGGATTCCAGGTCCAACTCCCCTCGAGCTACTATGAGGGCGGCCTGTGCTACATAGGGTGCCCTGAAACCCAGGCCCAGCCCCCGGAGGGCGGCTTCCCCGGCCTCGGCGAGCCGCTCCGGGCTGGGGAAGGTGTAGCGGGTGTGCCCATCCAGGGTCAGGGGTTGGCCGAATGCCTCGGAGACGGCCTCGATGTTGGCGTGTATCCGTGGGATGTTGGAGTTGGCGGAGCATATGAAGGATATGAGACACTCCCAGGGTTCCGTGCGCAGGAGTCTCAGGCCTGTGTACCGGCTGACCATCGCGGCTACCCGGGGGTCGCCGGTGATTTCGCGGTAAATGGCCTCTATGTCGTCGTCAAGGCGGAAGTAGCTCTGTAGAAGAGGCTCCAGGCACTCGGGACCGGCTCCGGGGGCCGAGTTGACTTCGAGGACGCAGGGGCAACCCGCCGGGTCGCCCTCCCTCTGTCGAATTTTAATCAGCCTAATCTTGATGAGATAGCCGTAAATCACGCCCAGGTGCCACAGGCCGTCCTCCGGCCCAAGGCCTGTCTCTCCGCCTCTACGCCAGCGGTGGGCCTGGCCGCTCTCCAGGCTGGAGACCAGGTCAAAGGGCTGCCGGATCTGTAGTCGCAAGGCCGGGTCCTCCGGGATAAAGGGTCTCTGCTTCGAGCTTCTACCTTTTTCTATCGTCCGCTCTTTGCCCACTCGGCGGCCTGGCCGGGGACGGTGCTCAAAGGGGTCGTCCTGACGGTGCAGGGGGGTATAGAGTCGAGGAAGGCTTTGCCGTAGGACCTGGCGATGATGCGCTTGTCCAGTACCAGGATGGTCCCCCTGTCCTGGCTTCTGCGGATTAGCCTCCCGATGCCCTGGCGAAAGCGCAGCACTGCCTGGGGAAGGGCGTACTGGTGGAATGAGTCCTCAAACTGGCCGGACCGGGCGGCGAAGATAGGCTCGGTGGGGACATGGAAGGGCAGCCTGGCCAGGACCAGAGTCTTCAGGACGCCTCCCGACACGTCCACTCCTTCCCAGAAGCTGCTGGTGCCCAGAATTACGCTCCTGGGGTCCTCCGCGAAGCTCTGGAGTATCTGCCTTGGCGAACCGTCTATGCCCTGGGCAAGCAGCTGGATGCCCTCCGTTTCCAGGTGCCCGCGCAGGGCCCTGGCCACTCCCCTCAGGGCCGAGTGGGAGGTGAACAGTACCAGGGTATGCCCTCCCAGGGCTTTGCCCAGGGACGCAAGGACCTGCTCCATAGCCTGCTGGTAGCCCCACGCGTCGGGCATGGGCATGTCCTCGGGTATCAGGAACAGGGCTGCTCGGCTGTAGTTGAAGGGCGAGCCTACCAGTAGCTCCTTGCTTTCCGCCAGGCCCACTCGACCTCGGATGTAATCGAAATTGCCGCGAGTGCTCAGGGTGGCGCTGGTGAGAATCACCGAGCTTTTTCTGGAGAACAGCAGCGTCTCCAACTCCTGTCCCACGTTCAGAGGCGCCGAGTGGAAGACGATGTAAGAACGACCCGGCGGGTCTCCCCTGCTATCCCTGCTTTGGGTCACCCAGTCTATTCGCCCTTCCTCGACGGGGACTGCCAGCAGAGTCGTGAGCCGCTCCTGCATCTCCTGCACGCCGTCCTGCCAGGTGGACAACTCGCTGAGCAGTGCGTCCGGGTCCACCGAGCCTCCAGGGGTGAGGGTTTCCAGGAAGCGGCGCAGCCTGTCCATGCGTCTTGTTCCATCCGTCAGGTTCACGTCAACGTTTTCCCAGGCTATCTCCACGTCGGACCAGCCGGGCTGGGCACGGGTGATGTGAGTGATGCGCAGTTGGATCTGGTCCCCGCCCTCTTGGCGGTGCTGGCCCAGGAAGGCCTCGACCACGCCCCACAACCTGTCCCAGCTTTCCCTCATGCGCACGGGCCAGAGGGTCTCCATCTCGGACACCAGCTCTTCTCCTCGCTGTACCTGCGCGCCGGATATACCGGATATATCCGATGTATTAGGCCTCGGCCCGGCGGATGGCCCCCTGAGCATGACGCGGGTCTCTGTCAGCAGCCGCCCCAGGGTATCCATCTCCTCGGTGAGGTGGTTCTGGGACACCTGAAAACCCAGTTGGCGCGTGGCCTCCTCCTCCAAGTGCTGGGCCTCGTCTATGATTAAATGCTGGTACTCCGGCAGTATCCCCCCTCCTCGAGCCAGGTCCGATAGGAGCAGCGCATGGTTGACGACGATGACGTGAGCGCCCTCGGCCCTATCCCTGGCAGCGCGGAGGAAGCAGATTCCCTCCCCCCGCATACCGGGGCATTGCCCCTTGTCATCGGCGGAGATACGGCCCCAGACCTGGGCGTCCTTCCCCGACAGGTTAATCTCGCCCCTGTCTCCGGTGCTGGCGTCCTGAAGCCATATCAGGGTCTTACCCAAAAGGCGGGTCTCATCCGTGGACAGGCTCTCTCCCTTTGCCAGAAGGTTCCAGCGGCGAAGGCAGAGGTAGTTGGCCCGTCCCTTGAGGGGCACGGCCCTGAATTCGCCCTCCGGTATGACTCCTTCCCTTTCGAGCACACCCACCAGGGCGGGAATATCCTTTTGGAGAAGCTGCTCCTGGAGGTTGATCGTATTCGTTGATACCACCACCCTGGCGCCGTTCTTCATGGCGTAGACGATGGCCGGCAGGAGGTAGGCTATGGACTTGCCAACGCCCGTTCCACCTTCCACTATGAGATGCTCCCCGTTGTTGATGGCCCCGGCTAGCGAGCGCATCATCTCCACCTGCTGGGGCCTGTGCTCGAAGCCGGGGAAGGCCCGGGAGAGCAGACCACCAGGGGCGAGGTATGACGCCATATCTTCCTCGTCAACCGGTCCCATGTCCTTGCTGGGTCTCAGAGACCTGTCCGTGCGCGCCAATCTCTGCCTGAGAGACTCGGTATCCAGGCCCGTGAGTCCCGCCTGAGAGCGGCTAGTGTTCGTGGGCGACAGAGCCGCGTCGAAGAGGCGTCCGAGGGGCCACCGGGAGCGAGAGGCCAGATGTTGGATATAGGCCGCCGTTGCGGGGTCGAGGGAGCCGGCCCGCTCCAGGAGGTTCAGGAAGACCTCGCGGGTGGCCTGGGCGTCGGGCAGCGCCCTGTGAGGGCGGGTATGTTCGGCTCCAAGCTCAACGGACAGGTTGGATAGGGAGTAGCTGGTGAAGTAGGGCAGAAGCATGGATGCCAGGTCCCAGGTATCGTAGGAGTCGTTGTCCAGCTGAAGCCCATGCTTGGAGAGAAAGTTGAGGTCAAAGGGTATGTTGTGGCCCACCACGGGAAGAGGGCCTATAAAGTCTCGCAGCTCCCCCGCCACCGCGGCAAAGGGGGGCGCCCTATCCACATTCCTCTGGGCTATTCCGGTGAGTCTCTGTATGTACTCCGAGAGGTCCCGGTACGGGTTGACCAGGGTCTGGAGGGTATCGAGGACTTGCCGCCCCCGGAATTTGACCGCCCCTATCTCGATGATGGCGTCCTGCTCGGAGTTCAGGCCCGTGGTCTCCAGGTCCAGCGCCACGCAGGTAGGGAGGTGGTCTCGCTGCTCCATGCTTTGTTTCAGGTCCTCTCTGGGGATTAAGACCCTCCCTGGCCGCCCTGCACCCTGTTCTAAGCTGCGGGGTCCGGCACAGGGGAGGTGGGGTGTAGATTGCCCGTCCTACGCCTTTTCGCCATCATTCCCATCATTCATTACGGAAGGCCCCGGTATTGCGAAAGGCTCCGGGACGTGTATCCATGACCCGTTGGGGGAGCGATTATTGGCGGTCAGGGTAGCGGGATAGAAGCGCCCGGTGCGCAACGTATTCATGAACTCCTCTTCGGTGCTTATCTCGCCCTCGAAAACTGTAACACAACGTCCCAGTCCATGTTGAGAGTGGGCATCGCTTCCGCCGGTAACTTTGAGTCCCAGGTGCTGGGACACTTTCATAGCGAAGTGATTTTCCTGGTCGGACGTGCCGCCATTGGCCACCTCAACGGCGTCCACCAGCCCGAATACGGGGTGCTCGGCTGCTTGCTCCACTGTAGAGGGTAGGGATGGCATATCTTTATAGATAAGAGGCTTGATGGATGGACGGGGGCTGTACAGTGCTCTGAAGGGATGGGCGCTGACGATGAACCCGCCAACGTCATCCACCGCGCGGCGCAGCTCCTGCGCCCTCGATATTCCCGGGAGGTAGCTATTGAGGCCGAAGGCCAGTATATGGCCCATGTCGGTCTCCACCTCCATAGCCCTTATGAGTACCAGGTTGTGCTGGGAGGCGAACCGCTGGAATTCGTGCTGGTCCCAGGGCCCGCTGTGCTCCGTGATGCACAGACCGAAAAAGCCCAGACGGTCCGCTTCCAGGACCATATCTTCAGGCGAAAGACTGCTGTCGCTGCTCCCCTTGGTGGTGTGGATGTGCATATCAAACAGGCGCGCCATGACCCCCTCTTCGCCAGGGAATTGGTAGTAGGCTCCCCCCGTCGGGCTTTCCCCTAGCGGGCTTTCCCCTAGCGGGCTTTCCCATTGTATAGATGGCGGCTAACCTCGTCAATGCCATAGCTGGCCGTCTAAGGGTCTTTTAATGATACGTGAAAGAATCACTAAAGCCTGGTGCTTCCCCAACGTCACTCCCGCGAAAGCGCGAGTCCACCGCAGGGATTGGTGGACTCCTGCTTCCCCAGGAATTGCGGGTAGGACTGGTTTAGATATTTGCTCACGCGTCAGTAATTCTTGACTCTAGGCTAATACAGGCCCCGGAGCGTGTCATTCCGAACGGAGCCCTTCGACAAGCTCAGGATAAACTCCGCGACGAGGAATCTAGGGCGTGTTCACATAAAGGAGCGCAGGGCGTCCGAAATGCCCGCGTCATGTCATTCCGAATGTAGTGAGGAATCTAAAGAGCCTCTTCACGATCATGGCGCCATTCAGGCGACGGACACACGTAGCATTGCCAGGCCCGCTTTATGGACATGGACTTTAGATTCCTCAGTCGCTTCGCTCTTTCGGAATGACATTGTGGGTAGGGGGGACGAGGAAGGAACACGCCTTAATTCCATCGCCCTGCTCAAGAAGACAGGGCCTTTTCAGGGTCCGATGGCAGGTGGAGAATATGGCGGCCGGTTGGGAGATACTCATCCGGAGTTGTTGGGCCTGCCGGGACTGAGTCGCAGTCCCTTCGTGGCCGCACTGTCTAGGCTGCTGCGGATGGTGCTGGTGTCTGGAGTGCGCCAGGCCCTGATGAGGTTCTCGGAGCAACTCGCTGGGTTGCGCGGTTGTGGAGTTGAAGTGGCTGCTCCGCCGGTGCTCAGGAGACCATGCTCAGGCGCTCTTCCGGTCCCTCTTTTCCTCCATCGTCTTCTTTATAAACCCCACGATGTCTTGCGTGGATACGCCCGGGCCGAATATCGCCGTTATACCCGCCTGGAGCAGGGGTTCCCGGTCCTCCTCCGGTATGATCCCTCCCGCCACCACCGTCACATCATCCATGCCCTTCTCCCGGAGGCCTCGCATTATTTCGGGGAAAATCTCCAGATGCGCGCCGGAGAGTATGCTGAGCCCTATCACGTCCACGTCTTCCTGGGCCGAGGCCTCCACGATCATCTGTGGGGTCTGGCGTATCCCCGTGTAAATGACCTCCATCCCCGCGTCCCTGAGCGCTCTCGCCACCACCTTCGCCCCCCGGTCATGGCCGTCGAGCCCGGGTTTGGCTACAAGCACCCGTATTGTGGTGTTTTGCTGTGCCATAGAATGACCACCTCTTAGATTCCTCACCCCGCGCAGTTTATCCTGAGATTGTCGAAGGGCTCCGTTCGGAATGACACGCGGCGGGGCCTGTGTTTACCTGACGCCAAGAATGAAACGACCCTGGCAAGTCCAGGGACGGCTAAGGCGTCTGTACCAACTCGGTAAGTATACCATGCACCGACCGGGGATGGATGAAGGCGATGATGCCTGACAACCCATACCTTGGCTCCCGGTCCACCAGTTCCAACCCCTGGGCGCTCAGAATCTCCAGCTTTTCCGAGACGTTGTCCACGTGGAAGGCGAGGTGGTGAAGCCCTTCCCCCCTGCGCTCGATGAAACGGCCCACGGCGCTCTCGGCGGATAGGGGTTGAAGCAGCTCCAGCCGGGTCTGGCCCACGGGCAGAAGGGTCGCCCTGACGCCCTGGTCCGGTAGCTCTTTTATCTCCCCCGGGGAGATTTGGAAGACCTCCTGGAAGGTCTTGAGAGCGGCTTCCAGGTCGCGAACCGCTACTCCTACGTGGTCTATGTAGTCCACCGTGCAGGCAGGCGTGTTCATTCCTCTTGCGCCTCCTCTTGTCGCTCTTTCTTAGCGACTTCTCATAGGGGGTACTGGGCCAGGAGCTGCCGGGCTATTATCAACCGCTGGACTTCCGAAGTCCCCTCGTAGATGGTGGTGACCCTGGCGTCACGAAAGAGGCGCTCCACCGGCGAGTCTTTGAAGTAGCCGTATCCCCCGTGGACCTGGAGGGCGTTGGAGGTGACTTTCACCGACATCTCCGAGGCCAGCAGCTTGGCCATGGAAGCCTCGTTTATGAAGGGGAGGTCGTTATCTTTGAGGGTGGCGGCCTGCATGGTGGCGACCCGAGAGGCGTATACCTCCGCCGACATGTCGGCCAGCATAAACTGGATTGCCTGGTGCTGGGCAATGGGCCGGCCAAAGGACTCGCGCTGCTGGGCGTACCTCACGGCCTCCTCCAGCGCCGCTTGGCCTATCCCCACACATTGAGCGGCGATGATGATGCGGCTGGAGTCCAGTATATCCATAGCGTACTTGAAGCCGCGCCCCCCCTCTCCCAGGCGGTTGCCCGCCGGGACCGGCGCATTCTGGAATGTCAGCTCCGTGGTGCTGGAGCCTCGCATCCCCATCTTCCCGTGCTGCTTGTGCGCCTGAAATCCGGGGACGCCCTTTTCCACCACAAAGGCGCCGATGCCACGAGAGCCAAGGCCCCTGTCCTCGGTGGCGAAGACCACGATATACTCCGCTACGTCGGCGTTGGTGATGAAAATCTTGCTGCCGTTGAGGTAGTAAGTCCCATCGCGGAGGGTGGCCGTGGTCTGGAGGGCGGCGGCATCCGAGCCGCTGCCCGGCTCGGTAAGCGCCCATCCGGCCAGCACGTCGCCCCGTGCCAGCGGGGGTACACATCGCAGCAACTGCTCCTCGTTGCCAAACTGGTAGATTGTCCGGGTGCCCAGGGACATATGAGCGACCAGGGTCACGCTGGCCGAGGCATCTCCCCGCGCCACCTCCTCCTCGGCGATGGCCATCTGCCTGTAGCCGCCGCCGCTGCCGCCGTAGGCCGGCTCTATGCCGATACCCGGGAGGCCCAGGGCGGCCATCCCGTTCCAGTTCTCCCAGGAGAACTCCTCCTTCTCGTCTATTTCCCTGGACCGGGGGGCCAGCTCACGGTCGGCGAACTCCCGGACCGCCGTCTGTAGCATCCGCTCTTCTTCGTTCAGCAGCAGGTCTGCCATTTTGCACCTCCGTCAAGCTGTCAAACTAATGATGTCAATACTATGAGTAAGCATGATAGCATTGCCGTGAAAATACCCTTCGTCATACCCGCGAAAGCGGGTATTCACATCCCCGGCGTCCCTGGACTCCCGCTTTCGCGGGAGTGACGGTGAGAAAGCCCAGCCGCGATTTTCATCCCCTTGTCTGGCCTTGTAAATGCCATAGCCATGCAAACCCGGCTAAAACGTCATGAACTCGCCTTGCTCGCCGAAGACGTCCCGGAAGACGTCGCATATCTCTCCCAGGGTGCAGTAGCTCTCCACGCATTCCAGGACCGCCGGCACCGTGTTCTCGTCGGAGCGGGACACCTCCTCGAGGCGGGCCAAAGACATCCTTACCGACCCATCATCCCGGTCCCGGCGAAGCTGCCGGAGGCGCTCAATCTGGTGGTGCGTCAGCTCGGGGTCCACCTTCAGCAGCCCGGAGATAGGAGGGGTCTCGCCGACGTAGCGGTTCACCCCGACGATTATCCGTTTGCCGTTTTCCACCTCGTGCTGGTGCTCGTAGGCGGCGTCGTGTATCTCCCGTATCTGGTAGCCCTGCTCCAGGGCGGCGATGGCGCCCCCCATATCCTCAATCTTTTCGATGTACCGGAAGGCCTCCTCTTCCAGACGGCTGGTGAGGCTCTCCACGTAGTAGGAGCCGCCCAGGGGGTCCACCACGTCGGCAACTCCGTTCTCGTAGGCCAAGACCTGCTGGGTGCGCAGGGAAAGCTGCACCGACTCCTCGGAGGGCAGGGCCAGGGCCTCGTCCCGGGAGTTGACGTGGAGGGACTGGGTGCCGCCCAGAATTGCCGCCAGCGCCTGGATGGTGGTGCGTATGACGTTGTTGTCGGGCTGCTGGGCCGTTAATGCGACCCCGGCTGTCTGTGTGTGGAAGCGGAGCATATAGGAGCGGGGATTCTTGGCCCCGAACTGGTCTCGGACGATCTTCGCCCACATGCGCCGGGCCGCGCGGTACTTGGCTACCTCCTCGAAGAGGTTGTTCTGAGAGACGAAGAAGAAGGAGAGGCGTCCGGCAAACTCGTCTATATCCAGGCCCGCGTCCACCGCCGCCTGCACGTAGGCTATGGCGTTGGCGAAGGTGAAGGCCAGCTCTTGCACGGCGGTGGCCCCGGCCTCCCGCATATGATAGCCGCTGATGCTGATGGTATTCCACCGGGGCACGCTCTGGGTGCAGTATTTGAACACGTCCACTATCAGACGCATGGATGGCCTGGGCGGGTAGCTGTAGGTGCCGCGCGCGATGTACTCCTTCAGGATGTCGTTCTGGATGGTCCCGTTGAGCTGCTCCAGGGGCACCCCTTGCTTTTTACCTACGGCTATGTAGAGGCACAGAAGGATGGACGCCGTGGCGTTGATGGTCATGGAGGTGCTCACCTTGTCCAGGGGGATGCCGTCGAGGAGGGCTTCCATGTCCCGGAGGCTGCTTATGGGCACGCCCACCTTGCCGACCTCTCCCTGGGCCAAGGGGTGGTCCGAGTCGTAGCCTATCTGGGTGGGGAGGTCGAAGGCGACGGAGAGGCCGGTCTGCCCCTGCTCCAGGAGGTATTTGTAGCGGCGGTTGGACTCCTCGGCGGTGGCGTATCCCGAGTACTGGCGCATGGTCCACACCCGGCCCCGGTACATGTTGGGCTGCACCCCACGGGTATAGGGGTACTCACCAGGATAGCCAAGGTCTCTGTTGTAATCAAAGCCGGAGGATTCCAGGTCCTGGGGGGAATACAAGGGTTCCTGCTCAATGCCGGACTCGGTGCGGAACTGCTCCTCCCGCTCCGGGTGACGCTCGACGATGGGAGCAAGGGTGCTTTCCTGCCACTCCTCCTTGCTTCGGCTGGTCATGGGGCCTCCTTTGGCGTATAGAATCGTTGGTTTTCAGCGACCCCTTGATGGAACGTCATTACTAATGCCATTCGCCATTCGTGTATCTTACCATGTGAAGTCAAGCCAACCCCATTATAAACCCTTGCATCGTGCTGGACAAAGGAAGATACAGCCTGCCCGCAAATCCTCGCTTGCTACCTTGGGGCCGATGGGGTAAACTAGAGGCTGCAATCCGGAGTGGGACCGCATAGATTCGGGGGCTAAGTGTGCAGACGCCAGACGTATCCCAATGGGGTGAGGCTGACTGGGGGATCAAAGTGCCTCTGGCCGACGGGCAGGGCTTGCGCCTGGACAACGCCCTCATAGGCAGCTATGGCGAGGTCCCGGATGAAGCCCTTGCCAGTCACGGGATGTCGCCCCGGGGCGCGGTGGCCGAACCCAACACGCCCGACTTCGGATTTCGCATAACCCGCAAGATAGACTGCTGGGCCGACGACGTGCCGGAGCTTTACGAGCGGGCCAAGGCCGAGCAATGGGACGCTACCAGGGACATTCCCTGGCACAAGCTACCCGAACTCCATGAAGACCTGGAGCGGGCGGTGTGCCAGATAATGACCTTCCTGGTGGAGAACGAGTACGTTGCCCTCTATCTCCCCTCGAAGTTCATCTCACGCATAGACCCCCACTACACCGAGGTGTCCCTTCTCCTGGCGACCCAGGTCAAGGATGAGGCCCGCCATATCGAGGTCTACACCAAACGGGCGCTGGCAAATGGCGGCGGCCTCCAGTACGTGTCGGCCTCCACCCAGTGGGCCTTGAAGAGCCTCATCACCCAGGAGAACTACGTCAAGGCGTCTTTCCTCCTCCATGTCCTGGGAGAGGGGACGTTTCTCGACATGCTCAAGTTCATCGAGGATATAGCGCCCGACCCGGTCACCAGGGAAATCCTGGTCCGCACCCGCCAGGACGAGGCGAGGCACGTGGGCTACGGCGTCTCCCATGTCCGGTATCTGCTGCGAGAGGACCCCAGCCTGGGTGAAGAGTTGCTGGAGGCGGCTGAAGAGCGGGCCTCCTTCCTGCGGGCGACTTCTGGCGCCAACCCGTTCCTCCAGCGGTCGCTGGCCACCCTTGCGGGCGGTGGCGGCCAGGACGAGCAGCTGGAGCGAGGGGCGGAGAGGGTGAGAGAGTTCTACAAGAAGATGCACGAGACCCGGATTCACCGGCTGACGCTGGCGGGTCTGGACGAGCGCACGGCGCGAAAGATCGCCGAGCTTCATGGCGGCGGCGGCAAAGCCTATATGTAGTATGCAGGAGGTTGAACGTGGCACAGGTAAAGCTCAACGGGGTGGACATCGAGAAGATACAGGCCCTCGTGAAGGAGATGCAAGACAACCCGGAGAAGATGCAGGAGATGGCGACGTCGGGCTGGCGGACGCGAAACCAGTGGGTAGGTGGGTTTGAGCACTCAGTCTACGCCCGGGAGCTTGCTCCGACCACCCTTGACGAGCCCCAGGATATAGCCGGCGGCGACCGGGGCCTGAGCCCCCACGAGGCCATTATGAGCGCGGTGGGCGCTTGCATAGCCACAGGCTTCGTGGCCCAGGCCACCGCACGCGGGGTAAAAGTGGATTCCCTGGAGGTGAGCGTGGACGGCAGTCTGAACCTCCCCGTGTTCTTCGGACTGGCTGACGGCAATCCCGGGTACGATAGCATGGACGTGACCGTCTATGCCAAGACCGACGCCTCCCCGGAGGTGTTGCAGGAGATATGGGACATCGCCGTGGATAAATCGCCGGTAACGAACACGGTCAAGAGACCCGTTACCGTCAATACCACCCTGCGCAATATCGAGTAGCGTACATTTATCTTTAATACCTCTTATCTCTAACCCGTGAGGAGCGCCCAATGCCTATCGCCGGACTGCCCCTGTTCCCCGTCACTGTAGTAGGTAGCTGGCCGAGACCCCCCTGGCTGCTGGAGGCTCTCAGGAATCGCCAGGCGGGCCGCACCACCTTCGAAGAGTTCAATCAGGTGGCCGATAAAGCCGTGCTGGAGTCCGTCAAGTACCAGGAGGACGCGGGCGTTGACATCGTGAGCGATGGCGAGCAGCGAAGGGACAATTTCTACTCCTTTGTGGTGGAGAAGCTGGACGGCGCCAAGCTCATGAGCTTGGCGGAGCTGATGAACTACGTAGAGGACAAGGAGGCCTTCGACGCCATACTGCGGGTCCGGGACGCGCCCGCCTTCGCCATTCATAACACAACGGTGGTGGGCAAGGTGGAGCGGCGCCAACCCCTGGCCCTCGACGAGTACGCGTTCCTGCGCCAGCACACCTCGAAGCCCATCAAGGTAGCGCTGCCCGGCCCCTACCTGCTCACTCGTTCCATGTGGGTCAAGGGCGTGTCTGACTCCGCGTACCCTACCATGGCAGACCTCGCCACGGACATCGTAGCCATCCTCCGGGAGGAGCTGATTGCCCTGCGCGACGCCGGGTGCGACTTCGTACAGTTCGACGAGCCGGTGCTGACCGACGTGGCCTTCAACCCGGAGGTGCAGGAGCGCACCTTTATGTGTGCTTCAATGGCTGCGTCCTCGGGGAACCCCATGCAGGAGCTGGTGTTTGCCCTCCGCCTGATGAACGAAATCCTCCGGGGCGTGGATGGGGTGGAAACCGGCATCCACGTCTGCCGCGGCAACTTCAGCCGCAAGGAGGAAGCCCTGCTCCAGGGGGACTACGAGCCTCTCCTGCCCTATCTCTTGGCTATGCAGGCCGACCAGCTTGTTCTGGAATACGCCACCCCCAGGGCCGGGGACATGGACGCCTTCGGCAAGCAAAGAGAGGTCCGGGAGATTGGCTTGGGAGTGGTCAATCCCAGGTCCGACGAGATAGAAGACGCGGACTCCGTCATAAGCAAGGTGGATGAAGCGCTCAAATACTTCTCCCCCGACAAGATATACCTCAACCCTGACTGCGGATTCGGGACCTTTGCCGAGCGGCCCATGAACACCCCGGAGGTCTCCTTCAAGAAGCTCCAGGTCATCACCGAGGCTGCCCAGAAGCTCAGGAAGACCTACGCCTAGCGGAAAAGGCGAGCAAAGTTCCCCCATCCTGTCCAAAGAGAGTGAATATCACGGTCGTTTCATTGTCACCCTGAGCGGTAGCGAAGGGTCTAAAGTCCTTCTCCCCAGTGTTGTTTCGCTTGCGAGGCATTTTAGATTCTTCGTCGCTCCGCTCCTCAGAATGACACGCGGTGGGGGCCTGCCTGCTGCAGGCAGGCCTGTATTCACCTGATGTCGAGAATGAAACGACCCTGGAGTGAGTATGGAGCAGCCGCGACAGTTGAACGGAATTGACCTGGACGCTCTGGATGAGGGACTGAAGGAGGTTGGGGAGCAGGAAGAGGCCCGCCACTCCAGGAAGAGGTCCCGCACCCAATGGCTGGGCGGCTTCAGGTTCAACGCCTTCGTGCGCAACAACACCTTCCTGGTCGAGGAACCGGCCAGCCCGGCTGTCACGGAGCAGGTCCCAAACTCGATGGAGTACGTGCTGGGGGCCCTTGGGGCCTGTCTTGCCACGGGATTCGTCCTGAACGCCACCCAGCGAGGCATAACCATTCACAACCTGGAGATAGCCTTGGACTCCAGCCAGGACAACGTCTTCACCTTTTTCGGTCTGAGCGAGGAAGGGCATCCGGGGTTTCAGGAAATCCGGGCGAAGCTGTACGTGCAGACCGAAGCCGCCGAGGAGACCGTTCGCGAGATATGGGACCGTGCCGTGAAGACCTCTCCCGTGGGCAACTCCCTGGGGCGAAGCGTGACCATCACACCGGAGCTATCGGTGCTGTGAGGGCAACGGGCTAGGGTAAGACTGTCGTACCTGACTCGACGTTCAGCCCATATCCCCCCACCCTCTCTGCCACCTCTTCCATTGGAACCAGCGCTGCCTCTTTCTCTGCCCGCAGCTTGATCTCCACCGAGCCTTTGCCCAGGTTGCGGGGGCTTACCACCATGCGCACGGGCAGGCCCAGCAGGTCGGCGTCGTTGAACTTCACCCCCGCCGCCTCCTCGGGCCGGTCGTCGTACAGCGTCTCGATCCCGTCCCGGCAGAGACGGGAGTACAGGTCATCGGCAGCCTGGGCTACGTTGGAATCAGTCAGGTTGAGTCCCACCAGGTGCACCTGGTACGGAGCTATGGGCGCGGGGAAGATGATGCCCTTGTCGTCGTGGTTCTGCTCGATTGCCGCGGCCAGGAGCCTGCCTACACCGATGCCGTAGCACCCCATCGTGATGGGGTGTTGCTCGCCCTCTCTGTCCAGGTAGTAGGCGCCCAGGGTCTCGCTGAAGAAGGTGCCCAGCTTGAAGATGTGGCCCACCTCGACGCCACGGGTAGACTCCAGGAGAGCGCCGCAATGCGTGCACCCGTGTCCTTCCCGGGTCAGCGCGATGTCCGCCAGGACATCCACCTGGAAGTCGCGGGGATAGTTGGCGTTGCGGAGATGGGCATCGGGCATGTTGGCCCCAACCGCGAAGTTGGAGCCTAGCCGGATGGACTCGTCGCCGATGCGTCTTATATTCTCCAGGCCGATGGGAGACGCCGACCCCGCCACCAGACCTGCCGCCTCTACCTCCTCTTCACCGGCCAGCCGCAGGTCGTGGCAGTGCAGGATGTTCTTCAGCTTTACCTCGTTCACGTCCAGGTCTCCCCGGATGGCGACGAACACCACCTCGCCGTCGGCGGAGTAAAAGACGGCCTTGAGGGTCTTGCTGCTTGGGATGGACAGGTAGTCGCATAGCTCGGCTATGGTCTTGACCCCGGGTGTGGAGACCTCCTCCAATGGCAGCGGGGACTCCATAGGCGAGGGGGGAACAGTGCCACTGGACTTCTCGGCATTGGCGGCGTAGCCGCATTGGGGACACGTCAGGACTGTATCCTCGCCGCTGGGGGTGGGCAGGATGAACTCGTGGGAGTCCTTGCCGCCGATGGCGCCGCTGTCCGCCTCCACCATCAGCGCGGGCAGACCGCAACGCCTGTAGATGTTCCGGTATGCCTGGGCCATAGCCTGGTAGCTGTCTTCCAGGCTCTTCTCGTCCGTGTCAAAGCTGTAGGCGTCCTTCATATCGAACTCGCGGACCCGGATGAGGCCGGCCCGCGGCCTGGGTTCGTCACGAAACTTGGTCTGTATCTGGTACAGGATGGCGGGCAGGTCGCGGTAGCTCTGCACGTTGGCGCGGACTATATTCGTTATGACCTCCTCGTGGGTCGGGGCCAGCACCATAGGCCGTCCCCGGCGGTCCTGGAGGGTAAAGAGGTTGTCGCCGAAGGCGGCGCGGCGGTTTGTCTCCTCCCATAGCTCCACCGGCTGGAGGACGGGCAGCCGGACCTCCTGGCCTCCGGCCGCGTCCATCTCCTGGCGGATGATGTTCTCTATCTTCCGGAGGGAGCGCCAGGCCAGGGGTAGATAGCCGTAAATGCCGGATGCCACCTGGTACATCATGCCCGCCTTCAGCATGAGACGGTGGCTGTCCATCTCGGCCTCGGCGGGCTCGGTGCGCATGGTCTTGGAGAATAGCCTGGAGAACCTCATAATTACCAACTCCGGTAACGGCGTAACATTTCCTGCCTGTTGCAGGCAGGTTAGATAGTATGGCAGTGGCAATAGGACGGAAGGCGCTAGTCGCCCTACACCTTTTCCACTTCCTCCATGAGGGCGGACAACATCTCGTCCGCGGCTACCACACGGGCCTTCTGGCCCTTGCGGAAGATGACCGCCCGGCCTGCGCCGGCCGCTATGCCCACGTCGGCGTCCTTGGCCTCTCCCGGGCCGTTGACCTCGCAGCCCATGACGGCCACCTTGACATTCTTGTCCATCTTCTTCAGCATTTCATCCACAGTGTTGGACAGGCTTATCACGTCCACGTCGGCCCGCCCGCAGCTGGGGCAGGCCACCAGAGTGGTCCCCTTCTGTCTCAGGTTGAGGGACTTGAGAATGTCGTATCCCGCTGCGACCTCATCCACCGGGTCGCTGCTGAGAGAGACGCGGATTGTGTCCCCAATGCCTTCGTAGAGGAGCAGCCCCAGGCCTATGGCGCTCCTGATGGAGCCGGACTTTGCGGTGCCGGCTTCGGTGATGCCCAGGTGCAGGGGGTAGGGGACCATATCCGCGATCCGCTCGTAGGCTTCCACTGTGGTGGGTACGTCAAAGGCTTTCAGGGATATTTTGATCAGGTCGAAGTCCAGAGCCTCCAGAATGCCTATCTCCCACAGGGCCGTTGCCACCATGTGGTCAACTATGGTGTACTCCCCCTCGGCGCTCTCTCCGGCCTTGGGAAGTTTATTCACCATGTCCAGGTGCCTGGAGAAGCCACGGGTCTTCCCTATGCCGCCGACGGGGGGCAGGCTGCCGAAGTTGACGCCTATGCGGATAGGTATCTGCCGCTCCTTGGCGGCCTGCACCACCAGCTTCACCTTTTCCTCGTCGCGTATGTTGCCGGGGTTGAGCCTGAGCATGTCCACCCCGCCATTTATGCACTCAAGGGCAAGCTGGTAGTGGAAGTGAATGTCGGCTACGAGGGGGATTTTTACCTGCTTTTTGATTTCGGGGATGGCCTTGGCCGCCTCCATATCTGGGACCGCCGACCTGATGATGTCGCATCCCGCCTCTTCCAACTCCTTTATCTGGCGGACGGTGGCTGCCACGTCCCTGGTATCGGTCTTGGTCATGGACTGGACCGTCACCGGGGCGTCCCCGCCTACCTTGACGTCGCCCACGTATACCGGCTTGGTGACCCGGCGCTTAATCATATCTGCCACTCCTAGTTACAGGATAAGACCTTCAGCTTTGAAGTATCCTCATGATGTCGTTGTAGCCCAGGGCCACCGCGATTCCTATCATGAGCGCGATGCCCATGATGGCGAGCACGCCCTCCTTCTCCGGTGGGATGCGCTTGCCCCGGCGCACCCACTCGAGGCCGATGAAGAACAGCTTTCCGCCGTCCAGTGGAGGGATGGGCAGGATGTTTGCAATCCCCACGATTATGCTCAGGATTCCGGCCAGGGGCAGAAGGAAAATCAGGCCGCCTTCCCTGGTCGCCTCCCCGGTAGCCTGTGCGATGCCGATGTGGCCGGCGAACTCTGGGCTCCTGCCCTCTGAGATTGAGTTGCTAATCTCGTTTTTTGTGGACACGAGGACGTACTCGATGAACTGGAGGCCCATGGATGCCGCCTCCCAGGGGGTGCGGGTGGGGGTCCATCTCTGGACGCCCAGGAACTGCAAGTTTATCCCTGTCGCGCCCTCCCCCGGGGGAGGGTTGACGCGCGGCACCAGGTGTACGCTTTGCCGCTCGTTCTCCCGCTGGATGGTCCACTCAATCTCCTTGCCCCGGTTGGCGTCAATCTCGTTAGCCAAATCATCGTAGCCATTGACGGGCTTCCCGTTCACTTCGAGTATGAAGTCCCCGGGAAGGACGCCCGCCATCTCTGCGGGGGAGCCTGGAGCCACCTCTCCAACGCGGGTCCGGACTTCGTCGTCCACGGTGAACATGTAGAAAGCTGCCAGAAGGACGATGCCCAGCACCACGTTCATGACCACTCCCGCCACCAACACGATGAAGCGGGTGCCGATTCCCTTGCTTGCGAGACTCCGGGGTTGGCTGGGGTCGTTTTCCCCCTCCGGCCTGACGAATCCGCCAAGGGGCAGCAGGTTAATGGTGTAGACCGTCTCGCCCTTCCGGAAGCCCAGCAGCCTCGGAGGGAATCCTACGCCGAACTCATGGACCTTTATTCCAAAGGCCTTGGCGGTGGCGAAGTGGCCGAACTCGTGCACCACTACCACCACCGTGAGGACGGCTAGAAACTCGACGGTGGTGATTAAAGCTTCCACGGCAGACCGCTTCTTCCCTCAGAGGATGTCTGGCAAGGTACAGGCGCACTTCCTCTCCCTCGACGGGAGAGGATTGAGGTGAGGGTGATGCGACGGCGCCCCCTCATCCTAACCTTCTCCCACCAGGGGAGAAGGGACTTCTTGAACACCCTCTCAGATTCCATGTTGGAAAGCTAGCGTGGACTGGGCAGCGCTTCCGCCACTTCCCGGGCCCTCGCCCTGGCCCAGTCGTCCGCTGCCAGGATGTCCTCCAGATTTTCCCCGGGTGACGGGCTGTGGTCTTCCAGCACCCTCGCCATTGTCCTGTAGATGTCCATGAACCCTATCTTGCCATCGAGGAAGAGCTTCACGGCCACCTCGTCGGCGGCGCTGAGCACGGCCGGATAGGTGCCTCCCTTTTTGCCTGCTTCCACCGCCAGGTTGAAGCAGGGATAGCGGTCGCTCTCCAGGGGCTGGAAGGTGAGGGAGTGGGCCATGCCGGTGTCCAGCCGGGGGATTTGCTGGTTCTGGAGGCGGGTTGGGTAAAACAGGGAATACTGTATCGGCAGGCGCATATCGGGCGGGCCGAGCTGTGCCTTCACCGAGCCGTCGGCCAACTCAACCATAGAATGGACAATGCTCTGAGGGTGCACCACTACCTCTATTCTATCCCAGGGTGCGTCGAAAAGCCAGTGGGCCTCTATCACCTCGAAGGCCTTGTTCATCAACGTGGCCGAGTCTATCGTTATTTTTTGGCCCATGCTCCAGGTCGGGTGCTTCAGGGCCTCCTCCGGCGTGACCTTCTCCATTTCCTCCAGGGGAGTGGTGCGAAAGGGGCCCCCGGAGGCGGTTATTATGATGCGACGGATGGGGTCCTCCTCCCCTTGAAGGCACTGCCAGATGGCGCTGGGCTCGCTGTCCACGGGCAGAAGGGCGCCGCCGTTGGAGTCGGCCAGGGACCTCACCAGCCCTCCGGCCATGATGATAACCTCCTTGTTAGCCAGGGCCACAGTCTTTCCCTCTTCCAGGGCGCGGACAGTCGGCACCAGGCCCACGCCGCCGATGGTAGCCGCCATTATTAGCTCGGCGTCGGGCTGGCAGACCATCTCCTCCATGGGGACGTAGGTTACACCTTCGGGAAGGTGTTCATTGCGCTCCTGGGAGATGCAGCAGGCGAAGCGAGGCTTGAACTCTTCTAGCTGCTCCCCGAAAAGCTCCAGGTTGAGTCCGGCAGCGAGGCCCACTACCTCGAACTCTCCTGGAAACGCCCTGACAACATCGAGGGTCTGGCGTCCTATGGACCCGGTTGACCCCAAGATTACCAATCTCTTCATGGCTCTAACACCTCACACCCCGCTGTAATACCAGCAGCCCATCAGGATGAAAGCACCAGCCTACTAAAATCTCCAGCGTCTCTTCATTGTCACCCCGAGCGATAGCGAGGGGTCTAAAATCCTTTTCCTCGGTGTAGGTTTGTTCGTGAGGCATTTTAGATTCCTCACTCCGCTTCGCTCCGTTCGGAATGACGCGCGGTGGGCGCCTGTATTCACCTAACGTCCCTGCCTGACCGCAGGTAGGGAGAATGAGACGACCCTATTAAGACCTCCGGGATAGACTGCTAGCCGGACGATTTCAACACCAGCGCGACAAGATAATACACCACCGGCAGGGTGAAGACAATCGAGTCCAGCCGGTCTAAAAACCCCCCGTGGCCTGGAAGGATACTTCCGGCGTCCTTGACCCCGGTGGCCCTCTTGAGACGAGACTCCGCCAGATCTCCCAGCTGGGCGAATACCCCTATGACCGCCCCCATCAAGGCGGCTTGCCAAAGGGGTACTGACAATTGTAATGGAACTCCCAGGCCCACAGCAATGCCAACAGCCCACACAAATCCGCCAACTGCCCCCTCCCACGTCTTGTTGGGGCTTATGGAGGGGGCCATCGGGTGTCTCCCCACCATCCGGCCCGTGAAGAATGCCCCCGTATCGGTGGCAAAAGTCACCACCAGGGCGAAAAGGAGCCAGTCCCTACCGAAATTGTCGGCGCCTCCCTCCAGCTCCCGGAGCATCAGGGCGTGGGCCAGGAGGAAGCCCAGGTATACCGGCCCGCCTACAGCGTAGGTCCACGCGGCGAGAGCGCCGTCCCTGTTGCGGTTGAGGATGAGCCAGGGGAGGGCTATCAGGAGGCCCGCGCCGAGGAGCACGTGGGGAGCGTAATCGTACCACTGGCCGGCGAGCTGTCCCGTGACGATGAACAGTATAGTCCACAGGCCCCCCAGGAACAGCCAGGGTCTTTTGATTGTCATCCTGAGGAGCGAAGCGACGAAGAATCTAAAGCTCTTAACTAGGGAATCGGCCTTGACTTGCAGGAGGGATTTTAGACCCCTCACTCCGTTCGGGGTGACAGTTAAACTGCTTGGGGTAACACTCGGACTGTGCGGGGTGACAATTGAATGGCCTTCCAGGAGGAGAGAGGGTTGGGGGGCGGGAGACATCCGGTAGAGTTCCCACAGTCCCAGCAGGGCTGCCAGGGCCACGACAATGGGGAGCCAGGGGAAGCCTCCCCAGACGGCGCCAATGAGAAGGGGTACACCCACCAGGGCGGTAAGTATTCGCTTGATCAATCCCCAGCCTTCGGGACCCCGCTCAGGCTGGGGGGCGCTCCGGTAGGAGGGTCCCGAAGCGTCTCTTTCGGCAGCTGAAAGACTCTATAGCTCTGTCTATGTCTGCCTCCCCTACGTCCGGCCACGGGGTTGATGTGGGATAGTATTCACTGTAGGCGGACTGCCACAGGAGGAAGTTGCTCAGGCGCAACTCGCCGCCGGTACGGATTATGAGGTCCGGGTCGGGCATATGGGCGGTGTACAGATAGCGGCTGAAGGCGGCTTCATCCAGCTGCTCAAGCGGGGCACCCTCCCGTATTACCCGTTTTACGGCTTCCAGGATTTCAGACCGGCCACCGTAGTCGAAGGCCACGCTCAGGGTGATGACGCTGTTATCTTTGGTCAACTCCTGGGCGTAGGTTATAGACTGCTGTAGCTCGGGGGAGAGGCGGTCCGTTCTGCCCAGGTGAAGTATGCGGACGCCCATTTCGTGAAGGACCTGGGTCTCCTTATGGATGGCATCGTGCAGTATGGTCATCAGGCCTTCCACCTCTTCGGTGGGGCGGTTCCAGTTCTCGGTGGAAAAGGCATAGACGGTGACATATTCCACGCCATAATCCGACAGGCACTCGATTATGGGACGTATATTATCAACGCCCGACCTGTGCCCTGCGAGGCGCGGCAGTCCACGCTGCATTGCCCACCGCCCGTTGCCATCCATGATGATAGCCACATGGCGGGGGATTTGCAGGGCATCTTCCCTCACTTTAGCCTTGGGCTTACCCTTGAGTCCCATTTCCAGTCCAGACTCAGCCGTTCTTAGACCTGCATTATCTCGGTCTCCTTCTCTACGGAGACCTGGTCCATCTGGGCGATGTAGGAGTCAGTGGTTTTCTGGAGCCGCTCCTGGGCCCTGCGGTTGTTGTCCTGGGAGAGGACCTTGTTGCGCTCCATGCTTCGCAGGTGCTCCAGGGCGTCGCGACGCACGTTGCGAACGGCTATCTTCCCGTCTTCTATCCTCTTTTTCAGCACGCGCACCAGCTCTTTGCGGCGCTCCTGGCTCAGAAGTCCGATGGGTATCCTTATGATGGTCCCGTCATTGGAAGGGTTGAAGCCCATGTCCGACTTGAGCAGGCTTTTCTCTATCTCACGCAAGCTTTGCCTGTCCCAGGGCTGGACCATGATGAGCCTGGCCTCCGGAGCGGAGATGGTGGCCATCTGGTTCAGAGGGGTTGGGACGCCGTAGTAGTCTATCGTGATGTTCTCTATCAGGGCGGGGGTAGCCCGGCCCGTGCGGAGGGAGTTCAGGTCCCTTCGCATGACCTCTACGGCTTTGCCCATCCGTGAGTCCGCGCCGGATAGCACGTCGTCAACATTTGTATATTCGTCTTCTTTTTGAGCTGGCATGTCTAGTCCCTCCCGGAGATAAGTGTGCCCAGGGTCTCTCCCGAGAGTATCCGCCGGATACTGCCCGGCTGGAAGAGGTCAAAGACGATGATGGGCAACTCGTTGTCCATGCAAAGGGAGAGGGCAGTCGTATCCATTACGTCGAGGCGCAGGTTGAGGGCGTCAAGGTAGCTCAAGCACTCGAAGGGGTGGGCTTCCGGATTTACGTTGGGGTCCGAATCGTAGACTGCATCCACGTTGTTCTTCGCCATCAGGAGCACGTCCGCTCCAATTTCTATGGCGCGCAGGGCTGCGGCGGTATCGGTGGTCATATAGGGGTTGCCGGTGCCCGCGGCAAAGAGGACCACTCTCCCCTTTTCCAGGTGCCGGATGGCGCGCCGCCTTATGTAAGGCTCGGCCATAGCTTGTATCTGAATGGCCGTCTGGGTCCGGGTGACCAAGCCGGTCTTTTCGAGGGCGTCCTGCAGGGCCAGGGCATTCATGACGGTCGCCAGCATTCCGGCGTAGTCGGCGGCGGCGCGGTCCATTCCCCACTCTTCGGCTTCTTTCCCGCGCCACATGTTGCCACCACCCATCACCACACCCATGTCTACTCCCAGACCGATGGCATTTTTAATCTGATCGGCTGCGTATCGCACGGCGCCGGGGTCAATGCCGTATTTGGATTCCCCCCTGAGCGACTCTCCGCTCAGTTTCAGGAGTGCCCTCTTGTAGGCAGCCTTAGTCACGGCACCCCCGACGTTTCATTCTCCCAGTGCGAATCTGGCAAACCGCCTGACCCTGACGTTTTCTCCTACTTTCGCTATCACATCCTGGACTACATCCCGCACGGTACGAGAGGGGTCCTTTATGTAGGACTGGTCGAGAAGAGACACCTCCTCGATGGGGCGTGTCTCTTCGTGGTCCATCTCACTTTGATCAACGTAAGAAGTTGATGGCATAGCCGCCACCTGCATGGCCAAGTCGTGGGCAAGCTCCTTCAGGTCGGGTGTACGCGCCACGAAATCGGTCTCGCAGTCCAACTCTATCAGAGCGCCCAGCCGCGCCCCTGTATGGATGTAGGCTTCCACGACCCCTTCTCGGGTCTCCCGGCTCACCCTCTTGGCGGCGTCGGCCAGCCCCTTCTCTCTCAGGAGTTCCGTTGCCCGCGCCTCGTCACCGTCCGCCTCTTCGAGGGCGCGCTTGCAGTCCATGATGCCTGCCCCGGTCTTCTGGCGGAGGTCCCTTATCATGTCTACCGTTACCTCCAAGGCCGTCCTCCTGTTGCTCCTGATATTGACCGGAACAGCCTCAGTCCTGCGTCTCCTGCTGGGCTATGCGGTCCTCCTCCCGACTCTCTCCAAAGGCTTCTCCGACGCCAGTCGGCACGGCTTACGCAGGCCCCCCCGCGTTGGCGGACGGCCCTTCATCCACCGCCGTGAGGGGTCCCGGGTCCCTCGCCAGGAAGGCTTGGGATAGCTCTCCGCCGTCCCCCGGTGGGACCTCGGCCTCTCCCATATCCGCGAAGTCGTCGCCTATCATCAGGGATGGCACGTCCTCTTCACCGACCTCATCAACGAACTCCTCTTCCGCTTTCATGGCGGCTTCCCTCAGCCGTTGTCCTTCGATGACTGCGTCGGCCATGCGTCCCGACATGAGCCGGACGGACCTTATGGCGTCATCGTTGCCCGGGATGGGGCATGTTATGAGCTCCGGGTCACAGTTGCTATCCACAACGGCGATTACCGGTATGCCTATGCGCCGGACCTCGGCCACGCATATGTCTTCCTTCTCGATGTCTATTACGAAGAGGGCGCCCGGCAGGGTTTTCATATCCCGCATCCCACCAAAATACTTCTCAAGGCGGGCCATCTCCTCGTCCAGCTTCAGGATTTCCCTCTTGGTAAGCGCGTTGAGTTGGCCTCTCTCCTTCTTCTCCTCCAGGGAGATCATGTAGTCTATACGGGAGCGGATGGTCTGGAAATTGGTGAGGGTCCCCCCCAGCCAGCGTTGGTTCACATAAGGCATACCGCAGCGCTTGGCCTCCGTTTGTATGGCGTCCTGGGCCTGCTTTTTCGTCCCAACGAAAAGGATGTTGCCTCCATTGGCGACGATTTGGGTCACGGCTTTAGCCGCCTCTTCCAGCAGCACCAGGGTCTTTTGCAGGTCTATAATGTGGATGCCATTGCGGTGGGTGAAGATGAACCGCTTCATGTGGGGGTTCCAACGACGGGTCTGGTGCCCGAAGTGGACTCCCGCTTCGAGAAGGGATTTCATAGTTATGGGGTCTCTGTGGGTGACTGTACCTCCTGTGGTCTGTACCATAGGACCTGCCTTTCTTTCTGCTTAAGCCTGCATCCGGACACGGGCTATGCCATGACGTGAGACTGGAGTGGGCCTGCATCGCCCCATGTGCCGGTCCGGGCGTTCAGGGCTATAAGCCTTCTTAAACGCTATTTGGAATGCTAGGATGAGTATAGCACAGCCTTCATCTCCAGGCAACCGCGTGATTATCGCGATTCCTCTACCGGAAAGCGGGCGCGACGTCCCGGGCTAGCATCTCTACCGAGGCCAGTATCTCCTGGGGGTCTCCTGTATTGGGGGAGACGACTATTTCCTCCACGCCGAGCTTCTCGAAGGCCCTGGCGTTCTGAAGGACCTCTTCCGGGCCTCTGCCCAGGGAGTATTGCCCGGGAGATCGGGGGATGCCTGTATCGAGTCTGATGGAGACGGGTATCTCCGATGCGTCCCTGCCGGCGGCCTGGGCGCGTTCCCGGAGGTAGCGTACCCTCTGGTCCAGCTCCTCCGGAGGAAGTGTAGAGGCGTGCCAGCCGTTGCCCATACGCACCGCCCGCCGGATTGCCGCGTAGCTGATTCCCCCGACCAGAAGGGGTATGTGGGGCTTCTGCCGGGGTTTCGGCGCGAATTTCATGCCCGAGAAGCTGTGGTATTTCCCATGAAAGCTGGGGTCCTCCCGGGTCCATAGCTCCTTCATAATGGCGATGGCCTCGTTGCTCATGGCCCCTCTCTCGGCGAAGGGACTGCCCATAGCCTGCAACTCCTGCTCTATTACGCCAACTCCCACGCCCAGCACCAGCCTGCCGCCGGACATGACGTCCAGGGTTGCCGCGGTCTTGGCCAGCCTTATGGGATTGTGGTAAGGGAGCACCAGGACAGAGGTGCCCAGGCGCACTCTTTTTGTTATTGCCGCTACATAGCTGAGAATCGTCAAAGGGTCGTAATAAGGCTTGTTCCCGATTCTGTCGAAGATATAGCTCACGTTGAAGACGTGCTCGCTGACCCATACGGAGTCGAACCCCAACTCCTCCGCCCTGGTGGCCACTTGAAAGATGGACTGCACGTCCTCGATGCCCCAGTTATTGGGTATGCAGATACCGAACTTCATCATGCCTTCCTCCGCCAGGGCATTTTGGAAAACCGGGAGTCCCCGAAGTCCCCGGAACTCCAATGAGTTCCAGGATCCCAAGAGGATTTTAACCGCAAAGCCTGGCAGTATCAATGCGCTGTCCAATGGGTCCAGTGTCTTCCAATTGTCACCCCGAGCGGAGTGAGGGGTCTAAAGTCCTAGTTGACCGCTGTGTTTTTCTGGCCGGTACGCCTTGATCCCGGTCCCTGTTAGGCGCCATTTCAGATTCCTCACTCCGCTTCGCTGTGTTCGGAATGACACGCCGCGAGGGCCTGTACTCGCCCAGCGTCGAGAATTGAATGACCCTGCTGAAGATATGGGCCGCTATGCCCCCGGCAGGGCCGGTGTGTTAGACTATACGAGATTCGTGAAATAAAGTCTCCGGAGCAGGAGCACGCATGGACGGCGGGGTGCTTGATAGGGAGAGCATACTGGGGCTTATAAAGGCCCCGGAGCCGCTGATTGCGGGGTATCCGGACCTGGAGGCCCAGCTACAGCCCAACGGCTTCGACCTGACCTTGCGGGAGGTCCACGAGTTTACATCGGCGGGTGAGACGAGGCCGGGCGCGGGACCATCCACTCTCTCCCGGTCCACCCCGCTTTCCTTCGACGCCGATGACTGCCTGCACCTGCCGGCGGGCGCGTATATGATAACGCTCAACGAGATAGTGGGCCTGCCCCGCCACGTCATGGCCCTGGCGAGGCCGCGCTCCAGCCTCCTCCGCTGTGGCGTGGCCATTCATACCGCCGTTTGGGATGCGGGTTACCGGGGGCGCTCCCAGGCCCTCCTGACGGTGCACAACCCCTCCGGGCACCGTCTGTCGAAAGATGCCCGCCTGTTGCAGATGGTGTTCATCTACATGGCGAGGCCCGTAGAGGAGGGCTACCGGGGCAGGTTCTTGGGAGAGAATATCTAGCTATGTATGCGGGGAGAAGATACCCATGAGTGAAGGCTTCTCGGCGACGCTCCGGGCGGAGGCCGATGCCATATGGCACGAGATTTTCAACAACCCCTTCCTGAAGGAGGTCCAGCAGGGCACTCTGCCACTGGAAAAGTTTCGCTACTATCTGGCCCAGGACTATCTGTACCTGGAAGGCTTTGGGAGGGCGGTAGCTCTGGCCCTTGCCAAAGCCCCTGACTCTCGCAACCTGGAGCTTCTATCTCGCCGGGTCCTCACCCCTGTAGAGCGTCCCCTACATCAGAAGCTGATGGCCCTCGTGGACCTATCGGTGGAGGATGTAGAAGAGTTGGGCCATTCTCCCACCAACCTGGCTTACGTCAATCACATGATCAAGACGGCAGCCCTGGGCGGGCTGGGGCAGACGGCGGCGGCCCTGCTCCCATGCCCCTGGAGCTATCACGAGATTGGCAGTCTGCTGGACCAGGTGGAGCACCCGGTGTACAGCCACTGGGGTTCTCCCTACAGAGAGGGTATGCTCGAGGAGAGCACCAACGCCTGGAGGTCGTTCCTGGACGAGGAGGCGGCCCTGGCCAGCCCCAGGGAGAGGCAAGCGATGCGCGAGGCCTTTCTCACCAGCAGCCGCTACGAGTACCTATTCTGGGATATGGCTTACACCCAGCAGGGCTGGCCCGTCTGATGCCGACCCTCAAGGGATGGACCGGGCGGCATGAAGAAAGCCCAGAGGCCGGGGGCTAGGCCTCCTTGTCAGACCGCTTCTGCCACAGGTATCTGGCGACCAGGGCAATGGCAGCTACGATGATAGCGATGAGGACCCATTGCTTCGGAGTTGGACTGTTCACGGTCTTATCCCCTTCCCATGAGTCGCCGGTCGGCGCTCCGGCCCCATGAGTGCGACTCTGTCTCCCTACCTTACATAATATCAGACGCCGCCCTTCTTGAAAACGGAGTAGCGCTATCAAAAACTTTGATGACAAGTTTCGGATAGATTGGGCGCTCGCCGTAATGTACTCTCAATATCAGGAATCCACCTAAGGAGTACAAAAAATGGTTGCGACAGTAGACTTCCAAGCCAACACCGACGGACTTGTGGAAAAGGATAGCTGGTGCGCCGTCCTTGAACGAGATGCTCGCTTTGACGGGAAGTTCGTATATGCCGTTCGCTCCACGCGCGTTTACTGCAAGCCCTCGTGTCCAAGCCGGCGGCCGGACCGTAAGCAGGTGGCCTTCTTCTCGATGCCCGAGGCGGCAGAGCAGGCGGGTTTCCGCCCTTGCCGCCGCTGCCGTCCCCAGCTACACCCTTCCCACGATCCCCAGATAGAGATGGTGCGCCGGGTCTGCCAGCACATCAGAAACAATTCCAGGGACAACTCCGAAAGCTTCCCGACTCTGCCCCGGCTGAGCGCCGGCGTGGGTGTCAGCCCATACCATCTTCAGCGTACGTTCAAGCGGCTGATGGGTATTACACCGCGACAGTACGCCGACGCCTGCCGATTGGGAACACTCAAAGTCAACCTCAAGAACGGGAGAAGTGTGACCGACGCCCTCTATGAGGCTGGATATGGCTCCAGCAGTCGCCTTTATGAGCACTCGTCGGCCCAGCTTGGCATGACGCCAGCCGCCTACAGACGCGGCGGACCGAGCCTCCATATTGCATATACGTTTGCGGACAGTGCCCTGGGCCTTCTTCTGGTGGCGGCTACCCAGCAAGGCGTATGCTCCGTTAGCCTCGGAGATGATGAGATGGCCCTGGAGGAAGCCCTGCGACGCGAGTATATGGCCTCGGAAGTCCGACGGGAAGACACGGTCCTGAAAGAGTGGGTGGAAGCCATCCTCCACCACCTCTCCGGGCGGCTCCCCCACCTGGACCTGCCATTGGACATCCGGGCTACCGCCTTCGAAAGGCTGGTCTGGGAGCAACTCAAGCGCATCCCCTATGGCGAGACGCGCTCTTACGGCGAGATCGGCGCAGCTCTGGGCCGGCCCAAAGCGGCGCGGGCCGTTGCCAGGGCGTGCGGGGCAAACCCTGTCGCATTGTTGATTCCCTGCCACAGGGCTATCCGCAAAGACGGGAGCGCGGGTGGCTACCGGTGGGGCGCTGCCCGTAAGGAGGCTTTATTGGCTCGAGAGCGGACTTTGGCAGTAGTGTAATGGTCGCAATAGCCCCCTGTATCAGGGCCTGCCCATTATAGCGGGTCTTGGGGTTACATCCGCTCCGGCGCTTCCATCCCCATCAGGTCGAGGGTCCTTGAGAGGACTATTTGGGCCGCCTCCACCAGCTTCAGCCTTGCGAGGGTGAGGGGGTAGTCGGCGGGGTCGTTGGAGAGGACGCGGCAGTTCTCGTAGAACCAGTGGAGGGCCGTCGCCAAGTCCAGGGCGTAGTGGGGCAGGTGGTGAGGCTCCAGGGTGCGGGCCATGCTCTCCACCAACTCCGGCAGAAGGGCCATCTTGCGTATCAGCGCCAGCTCGGTGGGGTCTGCAAGGAGAGATACATCCCCTTGGCTCCACTCTATACCCCTCTCCCTAGCGTTGCCAAGGATGCCGAAGATACGCGCGTGGCCGTACTGTACATAGTACACCGGGTTTTCCGAAGACTCCTTTTTCGCCAGCTCCATGTCGAACTCCATCTGCGTCTCCGGGGTGCGCGACAGGAAGAAATAGCGGCAGGCATCGGCGCCGACCTCATCGGCCAGCTCGCGAAGGGTGATGAACTCCCCGGCCCGCTTGGACGCTCTGACCACCTCCTGGCCGCGCCTGAGAGTCACCATCTGGGAAATCATGATGGTAAGCCTCTTGGGGTCTATGCCCAGGGCGGTAACCGCGGCCTTCATCCGGGGAACGTGCCCCTGGTGGTCCGCCCCCCAGATGTTTATGGCCTGGGCGTAGCCCCGTTGGAGGAACTTGTTGCGATGGTAGGCGATGTCCGAGGCGAAGTAGGTCGGGGCGCCCGTTGAGCGCACCAGCACGTTGTCCTTGTCCTCTCCCAATGCCGTGGAGGCAAACCACTGAGCGCCCTCGCGTTCCAGGATATATTCCCCCTGGCGCAGCATGCTCATGGCCCTCTCGTACTCCCCGTCGTCGTAGAGGGTCCCCTCGCTGAACCAGTTGTCGAACTCCACCCGTATGTGGCGCAGGTCATCTCGTATGAGCCGGACCATCTTCTCGCGTCCTATCCTGCCCAGCTCTCGCAGCGCGTCTTCCTCCCTCATGGCGAGGAACCGGTCTCCCTCTTCGTCCACCACCTCTTGTGCCAGGTTCAGGATGTAAGAACCCATGTAGCCGTTGGAGGGCAACTCCGCCTCGTGACCGAGGACCTGCTTGTAGCGAGCGTAGACCGAGCCGTAGAAGGCCTCCATCTGGCTGCCCGCATCGTTGATGTAATACTCGCGGGTCACGGAGTAGCCGGCCGCCTCCAGCACCCTGGACAGGGCGCTGCCCAGTACCGCGCCCCTGGTGTGGCCCACGTGCACCGGCCCGGTGGGATTGACGCTCACGAACTCGACTATGACCGTCTCTCCGGCCCCGACCTGCAAGTCTCCGTAGCTTTGCCCCGCCTCGCGAATGGCCTCCACCTGCCCCGCAAGCCACTCCTCCCTCAGCCGGAAGTTAATGAAGCCGGGCGCCGCCGCCCAGACCTGTTCTATTTCCTCTCCTAGAGAGACGAACTTCACCAGCTCCTCAGCTATCTTCATGGGATTTATGCGAGTGGCGCGGGCCAATCGCAGGGGGAGGCTGGTGGCGAAGTCCCCGTGCTGGGGGTTAGAGGGATGTTCCACTGCGACCGGCGGCAGGGTGTCCAGGTGAAGGATACCCTCTCTGCGGGCATCCTCCACCGCATTCTGGATTTTTTCCACGATGAAGTCTCGAATAATCCGTCCCACAGCTAGTGTGCTACCTCTTTAGCTAATATTCAGGCGGTCGTATTGGGAGTCCGTTGATGAGGACGAGAAAGGAGGCCTCGGAGGACCGCCTCTCCGGGCATCGGTGAGATTCTCTTCCACTTTCGGGGAAGCAGCCTGGTCCAATGCCATCCCGCAGGACCTGCAGAGTTTCCAGGCTCCTTCGTTGTCCGCCATGCAATGGGGACAAGCCTTCCGTACCACCCTTGACTCTCTGACCAGCCCCCTGCCCAGAGGAGGTTGATTGTTGTTAGGGTCGAACTTAATCTCGAAGAACCGGTTTACCAGCCTATGCACATCTTCGCCGGCCCTGGCGCTTTTGTATGGAAAGGAGAGCTCGTAGCTGCCTCCTTGGAATGTGACGTTGCCCTCCGTCTCCCAGAAGAAGTGCTTGGCTATAAAAAACACTCCTATGAATATGATCGCGGCCCCCAACGCTGAGGCTATGGTTATCCCGTCCAGGATGTAGCCCACTATGAAGTACGCAAGGATGCCTACAAGTATCAGCGCCAAGCCCTGGGATAGGTTCTTGACGCCCCTCGTGCTCGACTTCACCGACACCGCCTTCAAGTCCTCCACCGAGGCAAGCAACATCTCCTTGTTGCCATTGCTCGCAGCAAAGGACATTATCCGGCGGTTCGTGAGCACCATCAACTGGCCCTTCTGCGGAGTATTCGCCACTAGGCCGTCATAGGGCACAAACCGCTCTTCTATCCGCTCTCCCTCGAGGAGCGGGAGCTCCCTTATGGAGTATTGGTCTGTCGTCGTCTGTTGTTGCCGGTAAAGCATTCCCTTATCGCTAATGCCGGTCCTGGAGTCCCGTTGTGAAGCCCTGAAGGGCCACAGGCTAATGGGGGCCGGACGCCTCAGAATTGGAACGTCGGACATTGCCAAGGGTGAAGGCCCCTGGTAGAATTATACTACCACAATCCCCCGAAATCTGCCCACTGCAACGAGCCTTCCCGCCAGGGCCTTTTGATTCTCGACGCTGGGCGAATATCGGCCCCCGTCGTGAGTCATTCCGAACGGAGCGAAGCGGAGTGAGGAATCTCAGAAGCGGGGGCTTATTCGAGAGCATGGATTTTTAGATTCCTCGCTGCGCTCGGAATGACATGAGAGGGGGTGCAGGGTATTTTTATGATAAGCCCTGGAGAAAGGAGCATTCCTGATGGCCACAAAGAGGTCCTTTGTAGGTAACGTCAACGCGCCCGACTTTCCGGTCGGTCTCGACTGGGTGAATACGGATAGGCCCCTCAGCCTTCAAGACCTGCGGGGCAAGCTGGTTATCCTCGACTTCTGGACCTACTGTTGAGTCAACTGTATGCACGTATTTCCGCAGTTGCGGGAACTGGAGCACAAATACAGGGACGAGCTTGTCGTGATAGGGGTGCACTCGGCTAAGTTCACCTCGGAGCGGGACACGGATAACCTTCGCAAGGCCGTGCTGCGCTATGAGCTGGAGCACCCGGTGATAAACGACGGCGAGTTCAACGTCTGGAAGCAGTACTACTGCCGCGCCTGGCCCACGCTGATATTCATAGACCCCCATGGCAAGATTATAGGGAAGCACGAGGGAGAGATTACCTTCGAGGACTTTGACCCCCTCATTCAGCAGATGGTGGAGGAGTTCGACGAGCAGGGCATGGTTGACCGCGCCCCTTTGGACTACAAGGTGGAGGAAGAGAGAAAGTCGCTGCTATCCTTCCCCGGTAAGCTGCTGGCCGACGAGACTTCGGGCAGGCTGTTCATATCGGACTCCAATCACAATCGCATCATAGTCGCCACGCTGGACGGAGAAATCCGGCAGACCATCGGCAGCGGAGAGATAGGCCTGGAGGATGGCGACTTCCGGAGCGCCCGGTTCGATCACCCCCAGGGCATGGCGCTGGACGGGGATGTGCTTTACATAGCCGACACCGAGAATCACGCGATCCGCAGGGCAGACCTGGCCCGTGGGACGGTGGAGACGGTGGCGGGCACGGGGCAGCAGGCCAGGGCGCACCGCCAGGGCGGCGAGGCCTCCTCCTCGGACCTCAGCTCTCCCTGGGACCTGACGCTGTACGACGGGACCCTCTACATAGCGATGGCCGGTATCCACCAGCTCTGGGCACTGGACTTGAAGGAGAAACAGGTGCGCCCATACGCGGGCAATGGGCGGGAGGCCCCGGTGGACGGGCCCCTGCTCTCGGCGTCCCTGGACCAGCCAAGCGGCATAACCACCGACGGGCAGAAGCTCTACTTCGCCGACAGCGAGGCCAGCGCCATCCGTTCCGCCGACCTCAGAGGGGACGGGCGCGTCAGCACGATAGTGGGCCTTGATCTCTTCGTCTTTGGCGACGTTGACGGCACGGGGGACGCGGTCCGTCTGCAACACCCCCTGGCGGTACACTTTCACGACGGCGTCCTCTACGTGGCTGATACCTACAACAACAAGGTCAAGCGGCTATTCCCCCAGACCAGAAGCGTCCTTACCTTTGTCGGCGACGGCCAGCCGGGCTACGAGGACGGCGATGGGAGCCAGGCCCTCTTTCACGAGCCGGGCGACGTCAGCATAGCCGCCGGCAAGGCGTACATAGCGGACACCAACAACCACGCGGTGAGGGTGGCGGACCTGGATACGGGGGAGGTAAGCACCCTGGAGCTCAAGGGGCTGTAGGCGAAGATTCGAGTAGCAAGATAGGATGAGTGGAGTGAACAACGGCCAGCCAGCCCCATTGTCCCCGGAAGAGGCGCTGCAAGCCCTCATCCGCGACCAGGACTTGGAACGCTTGGAAGACCTGCTCGCCGAATTCAATCTGTTCGACGTACTGGGCATCGCGCGACGCGAACTCCAGCATTCGGCGCTCCTCGCGTGGCTTCTTGACCCTCGTGGCTCCCACGGGCTGCGGGACTACTTTCTTCGTAGATTTCTCTCAGAAGCAGCGGCGGAGGCGAGCGAACGGGGAATCGCGGACGTTACACCGCTCGACGTGGACGGCTGGAAGCTCAGCGACATCGAGGTCGCGACCGAGCGCCATAACATGGATATCATGCTCATAGACGAGGCCGATGAGTTCGTCTGCCTCATAGAGAACAAGATTGGGGCCGGAGAGCACTCCGGTCAACTCAGCCGCTATCTGAAGAAGGTCGAAAGCGAGTACGAAGGTCTCACGCCGTTCCCAATATTCCTGACGCCGGATGCTATGGAGCCGGAAGCTGAGGATGATGTCGAACGCTACGTCACCCTCGACTATGGTAAGGTCGCTGACCTCGTCAATCGGACGCTAGAGACGCGACGCTCGACCATCAGCGCCAGCGTTGCCGGCTTCTTGGAGCAGTACGTCCGTACCTTGCGGAGGCATGTGTTGGACAACGCCGATAACATTGACGAGTTGGCTCTGCGGATATACAACAACCATCAGGCTGCCATTGACCTCATCATCAACGCCAAGCCGGCCCTGGAGGCCAAGGGCTGGGATGTCATCGAAGCCGCGATAGCAAGCTACGCGCCTGGCCTGCAGTACAAAGCCCACAGCAAGTCACTTCGCCAATTCTTTTCCCTCTCCCTGGACGAGGTGCCACAGTTAAAGCAGGACCACATGGTTACGTTCGATTTTCGGCGCGACAGTGGTATGACACTTCACCTATATGTGCAACCGGGTCCGGAGGAAGTACGCGAGAGCCTCCTCCAACTCGCTCGGAATACCAAGCCCTTTCATGTGGCAAGGAAGTCTAGTAAGAAGTATAGCAGGATATATCGAAAGCCCATCCTCAGCCAACAGGACTACAACCCGTTTGATCCTGATGAAGCCAGGCCAAAGGTAGAGAAGGCCATTGACGAGTTCTACGACAACGACTACTGGACGATAGTGAATGCCATACGCGGGGAGTTTGGCTTGTCTGCCACTTCTCGCCCGGGCGCCCGGGCCCATCACCCACTGTATGAACGGCTCTGATTTGGATAACAAGCAGGGTCACAGCCCGGACCGCTTCGCCGCTGCCGCGAACCCCTCCATAGCCCCTTCCAGGACCCGGTCCTCCAGGCAGTAGGAGATGCGGAAGTAGCCCGGCGAGCCGAATCCCCGGCCCGGCACGGCGAGCACGTTGTATTCCTGTAGCTCTTCCACGAAGGCCACGTCGTCTTCCACGGGCGACTTGGGAAACATGTAGAAAGCGCCCCGGGGCTTGAATGTGGAGTAACCCATCTCTGTGAGCTGGCCGTAAAGATAGTCTCTCTTGCGCTGGTAGTCCCCCACGTCCACGCTGACGCCCTGGAGCGCGCGAACGGCGTGCTGCATCAGCGCCGGCGCGTTCACGAACCCCAGGATGCGGTTGCAGAACGTGAGGCCGTCCACAAGTTCCGCGCTCGCCTCATACGCCGGGTTCACGGCTATGTAGCCAATGCGCTCCCCCGGCAGGGCCAGGTCCTTGGCGTGGGAGTAGACGACCAGTGAGGCTTCATAGTGGGGAAAGACCTGGGGGTAGGTGAGGCCGTCGTAGATAATCCGGCGATACGGCTCGTCGCTTACGAGGAATATCTCCGTCCCGTACTGCGCCCCTTTCCGGCGCAGCAGTTCCCCCATAGCCTCAAGCCGCTCCGGGCTGTAGACCGCCCCCGAGGGGTTGTTGGGGGAGTTAATCAGCACGGCTTTGGTGCGCGGCGTTATCAGCCCCTCCAGTGCGCCGAGGTCCGGCTGGAAGCCCTCGTCGGTGGGGGCGATTACCGGGACGCCCCCGTGGTTGTCGGTATAGTAGCCGTACTCCACGAAATAGGGGGCGAAGAACACCACTTCCTCCCCCGGATTGAGAATGGTCTTCAGGACCACGTTGAGGGCCGCCGCCGCGCCGCAGGTCATGACGATCTCCCCCGTGCTGAAAGGGATGCCCGTCTCCTCCGCCAGCCCGGCTGCGACAGCCTCCCTCGTTTCGCGATAGCCGGCGTTGGGCATATACCGGTGCATACCCCTGATGGGGTCCTGGGCCAGCCTCCTGAGCTCCTGGTGGAACTCGGGTGGGGGCTCGACTACAGGATTGCCCAGGGAGAGGTCGAAGACCTTGTCTTCGCCATACTGCTGCTTCAGGGCAATGCCGGCCTCAAACATGCGGCGAATCCATCCCCCTTCTTCCACGAAACGCTTTACTTTCTCTGATACCGCCATTTTCGCCACCCCCCAAGTGCTTCTAACTTACCTCTAATGTACTTTCGCGCCTACGTGCTTGCTATGGAATATACCCCCACCCCGAGCCGATGTCCATCGTTGAATACGAAATAGGGGCTGGCAGGGGACCAAGACCTGATGTGAGGGGTGTCCGGGCCGTTATCGGGTGTCCGGGCTATTGTACCCGTTGACAGGCAAATCGTATCTGAGTATATTACATGATGAGCGGGGAGATAGCCCCGGCCTGCCTGAAGCCCCTCGGCTGCAATTCAGGCCAGGGCCTCACCCGTCTGGAAAGACGGCAACGTAGCTCAGGGGTAGAGCGGGCGCTTCATAAGCGCTAGGTCGTTGGTTCGAACCCAACCGTTGCCACCAATTTGCCCCGTATCGGTCCCAGCAGTACATGCTTCCCATCGGAATGTCTGCCTCGGCGTTATTCCTGGACTTCCAGAAAGACTATCTGGGGATAAGGCTTCGGGGAGTCGCAGGTATAGGTAATCCGCCACTGCGAGCAAAGACCCGTGCATTTCGTCTAGAAGAGACCATCGCTCATCTGTCCGCCCAACCCCTCTGACTTCGCAATTGCCCTGGGATAACTCAGGCCGGATTGCCTCCCACGGACTGAAACTGTACAATTGGAGTGCTCAAGTAACTGTTTGAAGGAGGCCCGCAAATGGCACTTACACTAGCAGAGGCAAACCGGATGATTCAGGCGACTATAGCAAAGGCAGAGGAACTCAACGTCACCCTTAGCATTGCAGTATGCGACGCAGGCGGGAATCTCCTGGCCTTCAGCCGCATGGAGGGCGCCAGCGCAGTTACCGCTATCGTTGCACAGGGCAAGGCAGCGGCCTCAGCTGGCTTTGGACGGGCCAGCGGCACTTTGCAGGCGGACTCCCCGGTTATACAGGCTATCATAGGTGCTATGGGGGGTCGGATGCTTGCCGCACGGGGAGCGGTGCCCGTATATAAGGATGGTGAACTCGCGGGGGCGATAGGTGGCAGTGGGGCCACCGCTGAACAGGACGAGGAGTGTGCCCAGGTTGGGGCGGCTGCCCTCTAAATAAGCACTTCCTGAGGAAGAAATTGCCAGAGAGTATTGCCGATGCCAACGTACTGCGTACAATCTGAGGAGTATCTTGGCTCACCGTCTTGCAAGACCTGGTAGCAGTGCTTGCACACAAATGCTAGCGCCAGGGGCCTCTTCATGGCTGGCGATGCTTCCGCGCTGGGGTACCCGGTGTATCGTTCATAGATTGTCAGATGAAGGGCTATCTATCAGCCCGCAGTCACTGACCCCGGCTCGGTCAGGGGTTGCAGTATGTCCAGGACAGTCTCTATCTGATCAAGTCCTCTACCAATGGCGTCGGGGCGCAAGAGCATCTTGCGGGTGTAAAAGAACCCGTGCAGTGTGTTAGCAACGTGCCACAGGCCGGGCAGTCGGGCATCGGGAGACAGGTCTTCGGCTTGGTACATCACTTTGAAAAACTCGTCGTGGGCCTTATATTGCCAGTCCTGGGCTTCCGCGACGGCCTTGGCCATCCAGGCAGCGGCGCCCCAACCCTTTTCCGACGCCTGGTGCAAGTCGCCATCGGCCAGGTACTCCCGCGCCTTGGCTAGGAAAACCCTGGACTGCCGACGGTAGTCGGCCACGGCGTTGCCATCCTGCTCATACGGTTCCATTGTGGACATTTGACTCATCCGGTGCATCCTCTCCCTGATGTGGGAAGCTAAACACCTCCACCTGTCAGATAAAGGGGCTATCTATCAGCCCGCAGCCACTGACCCCGGCTCGGTCAGGGGTTGCAGTATGTCCAGCAGGACCTCGACTTTATCAAGGTCTTGACCGATGGCATCTGGGATCAGGAACATCTTGCGGGTGTAGAAGAACCCGTGCAGTGCGTTCGCGACATACCCCAGATCATGCACTCTGGCATCACGCGACAGGTTTTCGGCTTGGTACATCACCCTGAAAAACTCTTCGTGAGCTTTGTATCGCCAGCCTTGGGCTTCCGCGACGGCCTTGGCTATCCAGGCAGCCGCGCCCCAACCCTTTTCCGACGCCTGATGCAAGTCGCCATCGGCCAGGTACTCCCGCGCCTTGGCTAGGAAAACCCTGGACTGCCGACGGTAGTCGGCTACGGCGTTGCCATCCTGCTCATACGGTTCCATTGTGGACATTT
Source organism: Dehalococcoidia bacterium (assembly GCA_965197405.1). Taxonomy (GTDB): domain Bacteria; phylum Chloroflexota; class Dehalococcoidia; order Lucifugimonadales; family JAGWBF01. The sequence continues at coordinate 2,297,414 of OZ240206.1, forward strand.
GACTCATCCAAGCTATCCTTACTCGCCATCTTCCAGGACCTGGTAGCAGTGCTTGCACACAAATACCAGCGCCAGGGCCTCCTCGTGGCTGGCGATGCGCCCGCACTGGGGCACCTGGGCGTCAACGCTCCAGGGTTGGTGAAACTTCCTGCCGCACATCTGGCAGGAGGCCTGATGGACCTCGTCCAGAGGCCCATCACATACTACGCACAGCTCCTCCGGCTCCGTCAAATCGTCAGCCTCCTTTCACCGCAATGCGATCTTTAATACAATCCTTTGCCAGTTGTATCTCCTCTTCTCGGCTGGCGATCCTTCCCTCAATCCTGGCAGTCTTCAGCTCTCGGAGGACCTCTCCTACCAGGGGACCCTGGGCTGCTCCCAGGGAGATGAGGTCCCTCCCGCTCAGAAAAGGCTTTACATAACGCAGCCTGGTCAGGTATAGCTCCAGAGCCTCTCTGGCCGCTGGCGAGTCCGATAGCAGGGCATTGACCTGCACGCTCGTGAAGGAGAATTGGTCCAGGATGCCATACAGCCGGCCGGGTGAAAGGCCAGGCTCTCCTATGTGGGGGCGACTCGCCGGATCTCCTCCGCACTTCAACCTCACGGCGATGGTATCCCGTACCACCTTCGCCCATCGAGAGGGCATCCGAAGGCGGTGAATGAAGCCCTCCCCCTGCTGGGCCGTGAGGGGATGGGACAGGGCTGCCAGGTATGCCAGGGGAGCGCTCCCTAAATCGTGGCCTGCCAGCCCTTTAACGCCCGCTCCGTCTCCCAAGGGGGGATAGATGGCCCTGAGTATGCCCAGGTCTCCGCACCGGGACAAGGGAAGGTGTGGGTGCGCCTCTTCAAAAATAAGCTCCAGCTCTCGCCTTGTGCGGTCCCCGCTCACAGTATCCAGCATACCGCCTTCCACCGCCTCCAGCAGGAGCCCGTGAGTCTTCTCCTCCAGCCGGAAATCCAGCCGCTGCTCGTAGCGGACCGCCCGGAGGATGCGGGTGGCGTCATCCACGAAGCTCCTGTCGTGGAGGACGCGTACCAGTCCAAGCTTCAGGTCGCCGCCGCCTCCGCAGAAGTCGAGAAGGCGGCCCGGCTGACGTCCCGAAAGGGCTATGGCCATCGCATTGATAGAGAAGTCACGCCGCCCCAGGTCCTGCCGGATAGTGCTGGGGGTAACTCTGGGCAGAGCGCCGGGCTTCAGGTAGGTCTCCTGCCTCGCCGTAGCCAGGTCGAAGCGCTGCCCCTCCAGCTTGACAGTGGCAGTGCCAAACTGGGAGTAGGCCAGGACATCTCCGCTGAGGGCCTTGGACACCTCAAAGGCCAGCAGTGAAGCGTTGCCCTCGACCACCATGTCCAGGTCTTTCACCGGCGCTTCTCCGGACTCACCAAGTCCGTACTTGGTCGAGCCGGAGGCCTCACCGTGCAGCAGCATATCCCGCACTGAGCCACCCACCAGGTACAGGGGCATATTGGTCTCAGAGGCCTTTCCGGCGATGGCCTTCAGAAGGGCGAAGGTATTGGGTGGCAGAGAACCCTCCAGGGTGGAAAGCAGGTTGGTTGTTTTCTGAGGCATGGGTTGGCGTACCGTCCAGGACGTTATTATAGCACAAGGCGGAGGCCAAGTTACCCCGCTGGTCAAGGGCGCAGCCGTTGGTGGAGAGCGTAAATTTTTTCACAAATTTCTTGACTACGAAAATCCATCATACTACAATGTAGCCACCACAGCATGTTCTTTCACGAATCTTTTAGAAAGTGTCTCCTGACTGAGCGGAGCGAAGAAGCTCAGTTACATGGGAGATACCCTTCGTCGCGCTCAGGGCCTGCCCCTGGCTTGAACAGGGGGGTGACAATGAAAAAGCCCTGCTCCTGATAGCATAGGGAGCTACTCATCTCTGTCGCGTCAGCCTCTTCAATCCCCTCGCCTCTCAAGGAGGGAATCCAAGATGATAGCGAAGCCAGCGCCCCAGCAGACTGACCAGGGAGAAGTACCTCAAGTAGTCATAATGAGGGTGCCCCAGTACATCCGAATCCTTGGCGCGCTTCTGGCGGAACACGCAGAGATAGTAAGCTCCCAACAGTTGGGGGAGATGCTCCAGGTGACTCCGGCCCAGATACGGAAGGACCTGAGCTATTTTGGGAGGTTCGGCAAGCAGGGCCGGGGGTATAGCGTAAGGCATCTCCTGGCGGAGTTGAAGGAGATCATGGGCCTGGACCAGCACTGGAACGTGGGCCTGGTGGGGGTAGGCAGGCTGGGAAAGGCCATCCTGAGCTATCCCGGGTTTGCTCCGGAGGGATTTCAGATAGTGGCCGCCTTCGAGGCGAACCGCAGGATGGTAGGCCGGACCGTAGCCGATCTGAAAGTGCAGTCAATGGACGAGTTGGACGTGACCGTGACGGACCTGAACATAAGTATAGGCATCGTCGCCGTGCCCGGCCAGCATGCCCAGGGGGTCATAGACCGTTTAATGCAGTGCGGCGTGAAAGCTATCCTGAACTATGCCCCCATATCCCCCCAGTCCCAGCACGGGGTTACAATCAGGAACATTGACCCTGTCCTCTCCCTCCAGACCATGACCTTCTACCTGTTGAACGACGAGGGCCATTCCTAGCCAGGGTCGTTTCATTGTCACCCTGAGCGGTAGCGAAGGGTCTAAAGTCCTTTCCCTGGGTGTCGGTTTGCTCGTGAGACATTTCAGGTTCTTCGTCGCTCCGATCCTCAGAATGCCGCATGGTGGAGGGTCTGTCTGCTGCCAGGCAGAAGCAGGTCTGTATTCACCCCTGCCTGGCGGCAGACAGGTAGTGTCAAGGATTAAACGATCCTGCCATTCCTAGCCGGAAGAAGGAGGTTGGACCTCGCGGCTCCGCCTCCGCCGCGCCACTCGCAGCCGCGTCTCCGCTCGTCTCAGGGCCGTTGCTGCCCGCTCCAGGTCCAGATCGGCGGTACGGCTGGCTAACCTCTCCTGGGCACGCTGCACCGCTACCCGCGCTCGCTCCTCGTCTATCTCATCGGAATGCTCGCAGGCATCGGAGAGGATAGTGACCCGGTTTCCCATCACTTCCAGGAAGCCGCCGGTCACCGCCAGGTAGCTCTCCTGGCCGTCCTTGCGAATCACTATCTCGCCCGGTTGAAGGGCGGTCATAAGGGGAGCGTGATGTGGCAGAATGCCCAACTCCCCGTCTATACCCGGTGCTACCAGGACTTCCACGTCGTCGGAGAATACCCGGCGCTCCGCCGTTATTATCTCAAGCCGCATAGTTACCATAGCCGTATTCCCTCACAGGTGAATCGAGTAGCCGCATCCCTTCTTGCAGACCATCTAATCTAGGTTGCGGCAGCCATCTCCTGGGCCTTTTCCGCCACCTCGTCTATGGTGCCGGTCATGTAAAAGGCCTGCTCTGGGAGGTCGTCGTGCATCCCTTCCAATATCTCAGAGAAGCCGCGCACGGTCTCTCTCACAGCCACGTACTTGCCTTCCATGCCGGTGAAGGTCTCGGCCACGTAGAAGGGTTGAGTGAGGAACCGCTGTATGCGCCGGGCGCGGGCAACGGTCACCTTGTCCTCTTCGGAAAGCTCTTCGATACCCAGGATGGCGATAATATCCTGGAGGTCTCGGTAGCGCTGAAGTACCTGCTGCACTCCTCGAGCTACCCGGTAATGCTCATCTCCCACCGTCCTCGGCTCCAGCATCCTGGAGAAGGAGGCCAGAGGGTCAACGGCGGGGTATAGCCCCTGGGCGGCGAGCGCGCGTTCCAGGGATACCACGGCGTCCAGGTGTCCAAAGGTGGTCACAATGCCCGGGTCCGTGTAGTCGTCTGCGGGGACGTATATGGCCTGGAAGGAAGTTATGGACCCCTTGTTGGTGGAGGTGATACGTTCCTCCAGAGCGCCCATCTCGGTGGCGAGGGTAGGCTGGTAACCCACAGCCGAGGGCATCCGTCCCAGCAGGGCCGATACCTCCATGCCGGCCAGGATGTACCTGTAAATGTTGTCTATGAACATGAGCACGTCCTGGTTCTGCTCGTCCCGGAAGTACTCGGCCATAGTGAGGCCCGTGAGTCCGATCCTGGCCCGCACCCCTGGGGGTTCGTTCATCTGCCCGAAGACGAGGACCGTGCTGTCCATCACTCCCGAGGCCTGCATCTCCTTCCAGAGGTCATTTCCCTCCCTGGAGCGTTCGCCCACCCCGGCAAAGACCGAAACACCCTTGTGCACCGCTGCGATGTTGCGTATCAACTCCATGATGATGACTGTTTTGCCGACTCCGGCCCCTCCGTAAGCGCCTATCTTGCCACCCTTCATGAAAGGAGTTATCAGGTCGAAGACCTTTATCCCCGTTTCCAGAAGCTCGGTGCTGGTCTCCTGCTCCTCGAAGGAAGGCGGCGGCCTGTGGATAGGCCACCGTTGGGGAGGCTCTACGGGTCCCAGGTTGTCCAGGGGGTCGCCCACCACGTTGAAGAGGCGTCCCAAGGTCTCCTGGCCCACCGGTACGACCACCGGCCTCTCGGTGTCGGTGGCCTCAGAGCCCCTGGCAAGCCCTTCCGTGGCCCCCAGGGCCAGGCACCGCACCCAGCTATTGCCTATGTGCTGCTCTACCTCCAGGGTTAGCTTCTCGCCGTTGTTGTCTATCTCCAGGGCATTGAACAGCGTGGGGACCTGGTCGGGGGGAAACTCCACGTCCACCACTGTACCGATGACCTGCACTACCTTTCCTTTACCCATAATAACCTCCAATACCTCCGTTGTATCAGCCGCCCAGGGCTGCGGTGCCGCCTACTATGTCGAGCAACTCGTTGGTGATACTCTCCTGACGCACCTTGTTGGAGAGAAGGGTCAGGTCAGAGACCATTTCCGCGGCGCTATCCGTGGCATTGCGCATGGCGACCATGCGGGCCGACTGCTCGCTGGCGATAAGCTCCAGCAGCGCATGGTATACCTCCATCTCCACGAACCTGGGGAGGAGGGAGCCCAGCACAGTCAGGCTGTTGGGCTCGTATATATAGCCCACCCTTTCCTCGGCGCGCAACTCGGCTGGGACTATGGGCAGGATTCGTTTGATTACGGGCCTCTGAATCGTCGTGGATACGAACTCCGCGTAGGATAGGTAGACCTCATCCACCGAGCCCTCGGTGTAGTCGTCTATCATCATGCGGGAGATGGCGGTGGTGTCGGCCACGGTGGGCCTGTCGCCCAGGTTTATGAAGACTGCCTTCACATCCTGGCCGTACCTCACCATGAAGTCGCGGCCCTTCCTGCCCACGGCGATAAGGCTCACCGGCGCCTGCTGTTCCAGGATGAACTGGGCGACCCGGCGGTTCAGGGTGGAGTGGAGTCCGCCGCAGAGGCCTCTGTCGGGGGCGATGTGCACTATCTCGATACGGCTGACGGGGCGTCTCTCCAGGAGGGGCTGGACCGAGTCGGCATCCTCGCGTGGCTGTGCGGCCAGGTGGGCTATAACCTCCTGGATTTTCTCCGAGTAGGGCCTTCCGGACAGCGTGCTGGCCTGCGCTCGCCTCATCCTGGAGGCGGCGATCATCTCCATCGCCTTGGTGACTTTGCCGGTGTTCTCAATGCTCCGCATTCGCCTGCGGATCTGCCGGATGCTGGCCATCGCTTCGCCTCATCCCTTCATGCGTAGGTCCAGTTCAGATTACGACCGATCAGGAGCTCGTCCATATTCGCGTGATGCTTTAAGTTCCCGCCTCGTCGTAGGTGAAGGTCGCCTTGAACTCCTGGATGGCTGCCTTCAGGGACTCCTCCGTGTCCTCTTTCAGGTCCCTGGTCTCGATGATTGCGCGGCCAATGTCGGGATAGGCCGTTTCCATATAGCGCAGCAGGCCCTCCTCGAACTCCTGGGACCGGCTGATGGGCACGTCGTCCAGGTCCCCGTTATTTACGGCGTAGAGGATCAATACTTCCTTGTCGAGGCTCATGGGCTGGTACTGGAGCTGCTTCAGTATCTCCGTGCTGCGCTGGCCTCGCTCAAGCTGGGCCCTGGTAGCCCGGTCCAGGTCCGCGGTGCCAAACTGGGCGAAGGTAGCTAGCTCGCGGTACTGGGCCAAGTCCAGCCGCAATCTTCCCGCCACGCGCCTGACGGCCCGGGTCTGGGCTGCTCCGCCCACCCTGGACACCGAGAGGCCCACGTTCACGGCCGGCCGGATGCCGGAGTTGAATAGCTCAGGCTCAAGGTATATCTGACCATCGGTGATGGAGATGACGTTTGTGGGGATGTAGGCGGACACGTCCCCGGCCTGGGTCTCAATGATGGGAAGGGCGGTAATGGAGCCGCCGCCGAAGTCGGGGTCCAGCTTGGCCGCTCGCTCCAGGAGCCTGCTGTGGAGGTAGAAAACGTCGCCGGGGTATGCCTCGCGTCCGGCGGGGCGCCGTAGAAGGAGGGATAGCTGGCGGTAGGCCCAGGCGTGCTTTGTGAGGTCGTCATAGATAATCAGGGCGTCTTTGCCCTGCCCCATGAACTCCTCGGCTATGGCGCACCCGGCGTAGGGAGCGATGTATTGCAGGGGTGCCGGGTCCGAGGCGTTGGCGGCCACGACCAAGGTGTGGTCCATAGCGCCGTTTTCCTGCAAGCTGGCCAATACCTGGGCCACTTTGCCCTGCTTCTGGCCTATGGCCACGTAGATGCACACGAGGTCCTGGCCCTTCTGGTTGATAATCGTGTCTATCGCGATGGCTGTCTTGCCCGTGGACCGGTCGCCGATGATAAGCTCTCGCTGGCCTCTGCCGATGGGTATCATGGAGTCTATGGCTTTGATGCCCGTCTGCACTGGCGTGTCTATAGACTGGCGGGTCACCACGTTGGGGGCTATACGCTCTACGGGGCGAGTCCTGGCTGAGTTGATGGGGCCTCTGCCGTCAATAGGTCGCCCCAAGGGGTCTACCACCCGGCCAATAAGCCCGTCACCAACGGGGACCTCGATGATGCGCCCTGTGGAGCGCACGGAGTCGCCCTCTCTGACGGCGTTGGCGTCGCCCATGATGGCGGCGCCGACCGTGTCCTCTTCCAGGTTGAGCGCCAGCCCCATGACGGCGTTGGGGAACTCCAGAATCTCATTGTATTGGGCTCCTTGAAGGCCCTGGATGCGGGCTATGCCGTCGCCGACCTCCACCACTGTCCCCACGTCCACAAGGCTCAGCTCGGCCCCGAACTCCTCTATCTGGCGCCTTATAACCGAGACTATATCCTGGCCTCGGGTGGCCATATCCCCTACCTCCTAAAGGTCTATTACCGCTATGTCTAAACCTCCGCTCCGACGCGGCCCCTTTGCAGTTCCTTGCCAAGCTCTTCCAGCTTTGTGCGGGTGCTTCCGTCAATCAGCCGGTCGCCGACTTTGATGACGAGGCCGCCCAAAATGGAGGGGTCTACCTGGCTGTCGAGCACGATCTCTTTATTCATCAAGGCGGTCAGGAACCCGGCAATCCGATTCCTCTCCGAGGTTTCCAGGGCCACCGCGGAGAGGACTTCGACCTGCTCCCGGCCCCTGAACTCGTTCAGCAGCTGCGAGTACTCATTTTCGACTTCAAGGGCCAGGTCAACGAGACCTCGCGATACCAGGAGGGAGAGCAGGTTTTGCACCAGCGGGTCTGCCTCCGGGAAGACTTCCGCTATTGTCTGTACCTTTTGAGGGAGAGGAATCTTGGCGTGCTCCAAGAATGTCTTGAGCTCGGGGTTCTGCAACCCCTCGTTGATGAGCCGCAGGTCCCCGGCCCACCGGTCAAGCCGATCTTGCTGGACTGCTAGCTCGAAGGTCGCTTGAGCGTATCTTTTGGCTGAGGCTCTTCCAGGCATGGTCTACTTACCCTCTTAACTTACCTTCTGCTGAGGGTATCGCCCTCCTCCAGGACTTGGGCAATGAGCTCGCTATGGGTGTCGCGGTCCAGGGAGCGTTCGATCACCCTTTCTGCGGCAGCGATAGCCAGCCCGGCGAAGTGGCCCCGCACCTCCTGGATGGCGGCGTCCCTCTCCCTCTGAATATCTTCCCTGGCCCTGGCGATGAAGGTCTCTGCCTCTTGTCTGGCCCTATCCCTCTCATCGCTGCGGTAGCGCTCCGCCATCTCCCTGGCCTGCTCGATGAGTCGCTGACCCTCCGCCCTGGCTTCGTTGAGCTGGCGCTGGGTATCCTGCTGGGAGCGTCCCGCGTCTTCCCTGGCCCTGTCCGCCGCTTCGAGGCTCTCCCGTATCCTGTCGGAGCGCTGGTCCATGACGCGGAGGATGGGCTTGTAAGCGAAGATGTAGAGTATGCCCAGCAGTATGAGGAAGTTCACCAAGAAAATTATCAAGCTGGGGATGTTGAGTCCCAGGTCTTGCACGGTTCACCCCTCGAAATCTTAGACTCTTGATTTTTGCCGCCGGCCCGCCTAGCCCAGGAAGAACAGGAGCACAGCGACGACGAGGGCATAGATGCCCAGCGCCTCGGCAAAGGCGATGGCCAGGATCATGTTGGTGAGGATAGCGCCTCTGGCCTCGGGATTGCGCCCGATGGCGTTCATAGCTGCGGCACCCAGGACGCCTATGCCTATGCCTGGCCCTATCACGCCGAGGCCTATAGCTATTCCCGCGGCCAACAATTTCATGGCGTCTGCGCTGATGGCTTCCGCCTGGGCCGCTATACCGGAAGCCACCGACAGGATCACGTCTACGGGCATGTCTCCTCCTTAGTATAGATAATATAGCTTACCCTTTAGTCGTGGCGTATCAGACCGGCGCTGGCTACCCCAAGGGCCGCAGCGCTTAGGGCGATGGACACCACCAGTAACCCGATTATTACGATCTCCATGTTTCCCCTCTCCTTTGCTCGCTCATAGCTTCGTTTACGTACTTCAGTGTTCCTCTTCAGCCGGGGTGATGGCCACAGTAACGAAGACGAGGGTGAGGCCGGCGAAGATGAGGGCCTGGACGCCTCCCACGAGAATCTCCAGCCCATACACGGCTACCGCCGCGACGAAGGGCACCAGGAAGGCTGTGGTTAGCACCAGCACTTCACCGGCAGTCATGTTGCCGAAAAGCCTGAAGGTGAAGCTGACAATGCGGACCACCTCACTGGTGCCTTCCAGGAAGCCCACAAAGAGGCCGACAAGGCCCTGGAATACCTGGCCCCTCCTGACGTTCCGCACGAACTCGCCGATGGGTATGAATTTGCCCAGGTATCCGAACCCCCTCATCCGTAGTCCCCAGAACTCCACGAATACGAATGCCACAAGGGCCAGGGCCAGGGGCATGTTGAGGTCCGTACCGGCAGAACGCAGGAAGTGGGCTATTATAACCCCGTCGTCGTTCTTGAACCCCAGGGAGGGGTATATAGGTATGAGGGCCATCCAGGCGTTGAAGGCTACGAAGAGGAAGATGGTCGCTATCAGAGGGAAGACCTTGCGCCCAATTTCTCTCCCTATCACGCCGTCCACGAAGCCGACAAGGGCTTCAACGATTATCTCGACCAGGTTCTGGAGCCTGCCGGGCACCATCTTGGCCTTTCTGACGCCGAGGACGAAAATGAGGATGATCACTATAGTGGTGAGCCATGCGGAGAGCATCGTGTTGGTGATGGCGAACTCGAGTATACCCAGGGGCTCGAAATGGTCCTCTCCCTCTGCCGCGTCATGGTCGGCATCATGGGGGACCTCGGGAAACAGGTGCTCGGTCCTCGTGCTGGCGGGAAACACGGGCTGTGGCGGGAGGTGGACCTGGGGCTGGGGAAGGAGGGACTCTTCATCCTCTCCCTGGATGATGGCGGTGCCAATGGCGCCAGTGATGAGGCCAGCGATGAAGAGGGCTGCAAGGGCTAAGGCTCCCAGCAGCAGGAGCCGTCTGGCTCCAGTTCCCTGTGGCACTAGCTGTTCCTCCCCTTCCGTGTTTTCCTGTGTTTCCCCAAGCTATCGTTGTTGCCGCCGAACAGTGGGACGACCATCCGGTATGTCCCGCAGAACGCTGACGTACAGCCGACGAACAGGCCCACCAGGAGGAAGACGATGCGCGTCTCGAAGACTCTATCCAGCCAGACCCCCAGCGCGATGCCGCCCACGACGCAGGTCGCTATGTAGAAGCCCAGGCCCGACAGCCGTAGAGCCAGCACCCACCAGGCCATTCCCTACCTCAAGGTTACTGAATCCTATCATCAATCCCGTCAGAAAGTCAACTTTCATTCGTTGGCGGAAATCCGCATTCGTGGCAAGCCCCGGCCAAGGCGGAGCCGGGGCTTCTCTGGTATCGTGTGCCGGGAGATGCCAGGAGATACAGGGCTAGGTCTGCTGTTGCCTGCCGAAGTCTTCCAGGTCCAACTCGTTGATGAAGTCGGTGAAAGCGGACATCCGCCGTAGCTCCTCTTCTTTGACCTCGGGGGACTTCTCCTCGTCTCCCGGGCCAGAGACGTCCTCCGGTAGAAGGGGCTTCCCGGTTTCCTTGTCCAGCAGTATGCCGGCCTTGCCAAGGACCTGCTCCTCGGCGTAGATGGGCACTTTGGCCCGCACCGCCAGAGCTATGGCGTCGCTGGGCCGGGAGTCTATCTCCAGGTTTTTCCCGTTGACGTTCATGAATATCTTGGCGTAGAAGGTGTCGCTTTCCAGGTCGTTTACCAGTATGTGGCTGATGGATGCGCCCAGGGTGTCAATGACGGAGCGCAGCAAGTCATGGGTGAGGGGCCGGGGCACGGAGATGTCCTGGAGCTTGACAGCGATAGCGTCGGCCTCTGCCGGGCCTATCCAGATAGGCAGATAGCGGTCCGATTCCTTTTCCTTCAGGATGACCACCCGCTGATAGTTCATCAGACTCACCCGTATGCTATCTATCACCATCTCCGGCATGTCCCTGGCCTCCCTCCGTGGTATCTGACCAGCCTATTGTAGACCTCGCTAAAGAAGCATGTCAACAACATTCTGCCCGGCCTTCTGCCCGTCCGTATCTATACTACGCTCCCGGACCTCACAGTCTTTTCATTCTCGACGTTACTCGCTGTCAGGCCCCCGCCGCGTGTCATTTCGAACGGAGTCCTTCGACAAGCTCAGGATAAACTCCGCGACGAGGAATCTAGGGCGTGTTCACGCAAAGGAGCGCAAGGCGTCCCGGAATGCCCGCGTCATATCATTCCGAACGCAGTGAGGAATCTAAAGAGCCTCTTCACGGTCACGGCGCCATTCCGGCGACGGACACGCATAGCATTGCCAAACCGGCTTTATGGGCATGGACTTTAGATTCCTCAGTCGCTTCGCTCTTTCGGAATGACAGTGTGGGGGGCGACGAGAAAGTGTGAACACTACCTAGAATGGCGCTTAACAAAAACCTGAATCAAAGCAGCGCCAGCCAGAACAAGACCGCGATCAGCCAGGACTTTTAGACCTCTTGCTTCGCTCGGAGCCTGCCCCTGGCTTGAACAGGAGGTGACAATCAAAAGACCCTGCTCCGGACATCACCCGGGGACATCCACGGACGTATAGGCGAAAAATTTCGAGTCCCACCACTTCGCGTCCAACTCGCGGAAGAGAAAGTACCCGACCGAATCCTCCCAGGTCTCCGCTCCGGTGATTTTGTCTTTGATATACCCGAAGTCCTTCTTGAGCTGTGTTCCGAGGCCTTCAACCTTCCGGTCCGCCCCGGGGCGCTTGTAACTTTCGGGGAACCAGATCAGGTTCTTGAAGGGGCCGGACTTTTCAAAACGACTTAGGTGCCTCCCGTCCCGGTTGGAGTGGGACTCCACTAGCAGGACGGCCCGGACGGACGGCTGCTCCTCCAGGGGAGTACACCACGCGGCGTATCCCTCTTCGTTTTTGTCCTTGTAGCATCGAAACCTTAGGTTGCCGTCCTTCTGCTCGTGGCGCACGTGCCAGTTGATGGGGTACCACATCTCGTAGTCCACGTTCACCACCTCCTGCTCCCCCGCGTCATTTATCACTCGATTGCTCAGGGTGTTTACCACCTCGGATATATCAGCGCTTCCCTGGGCGTACACCAACATCTCTACGGGCGTGTCGTCGTAGCTGTAGCTCGCCCGGAAGGCCACGAAGGCGCTGAACCCCAACATCAGGGCTGCTATGCCCAGACCTGCCAGCCTCACGCTCAGCCTCCTTGGGCGGGTCCGGAGGATGAGGAAGGCCGACGCCGCGGCGATGACGACAATGGCCGCCAACAGGCCCCAGTCCCGCCAGGACTCCATACCTCCCGCCTCAAGAAAGTGATAGACCACGTACGCGCCCGCCAGCAATATCAGGGGCGGCAGTACCAGGAGGGCTGAGGAGGTCCTTCGCAATACTCTCCGCCAGCTGACTCCCTCTATGTTGTCGCCGATGAACTTGCCCGCCAGGAGTATGAAGGGCAGGGCCAGGTTTACCAGGAGCCAGGGCATCTTCTCCGCTGCGATGGTGTAGGCCGCAAGGGTCAGAACGGCCCAGAAGCCCAGCATCATCCCGAACAGGTCGCCCTTCTTGAAATAGTAGATGATGGCGATGGCGCCGAAGACCAGGGGCAGGAACTCGTAGACGGAGCCGAGGATCAGGTGGTAATACAAAGGCTGCTCACCCCGTGCCACCCCCTGCTGGGCTATCCAGTAGCCAAGTCCTTGCCATATGCCGGTGTATAGCCCGTCCACGCAGGAACCCAGCTCCACCGGGAAATCCTCCGTAAAGGTGGAGGGGTGGATGATTGACGCAAACATGCCCGCGCACCGGGTGAAGGCGGTGGTGTAGAAGGTAATCCACACGCCATAGAAGATGCCCGCACACAGGAGCCACACCTTCCACCGCCATAACAGGCCCAGGACTATGGTTACGAGGATGGTGCCCGCGATTATGCCCACGGACCAGGTCCAGCCCGAGTCCTCGGGGAGACCCACTTCCCCCGTGCCGCCTTCGGTGGTAATCAGCACCGCTCCGATGGTATCCTGAAACATGCCGGCAAGGGCCGACCACTGGGGCAGCGTCAGGGTCGCCAGCAGGATGAGGAAGGCCGGGGCCGGCGACCTCATCATCTCCGACGTCTTTATCCGGCCCAGCAGCCAGGGAATGATTTCCGTGAGCGACATCAGGAGCAGGGCGGCGCCGAAGATGACCACCATGATGTAGCTGGTCTCCTTGGTGGCGAATGCCAGGGCCAGCACAGCCGAGGCCATATAGAGATAGCGGTTCTTGCCCTCGTTGAGGTATCGCCACATCAGGACCAGCAGCGCCAATGCCCAGAAGGCCATCAGTATGTCGTTTCGCCCGAAGCGGCTGAAATATATCATGGAAGGTGACAGGGCAAGGAGGATGGAGGTCACCACGGCGCCCGTCCTTCCCAGGTAGGTCCGCAGGAAGAAGGGCAGCGCAACCAGGGCGGTCCCGAAAAGAGCGTAGAGCAGGCGGGCCGTGAAGTCGGTGTCGGAAAATATCTTGAACATCAGGGCTGTCAGGTGTATCTGGAAGGGGCCGTGCATCCAGGGGCTGTGGACGTAGCCGTCTCCGATGGCCAAACGCCAGGAGTAGTGCACATGGATGCCCTCATCGTAGTTCATGGTGCGCCCGTCCAGCTCCCACAGTCGTAGGGCCAGGGCCGCCATGACCAGACCGGCGAAAATAGCCATGTCCCAGCTTGGACTTATCCTGAAAGGGGCCGATAGACCGTGGCCCATCAGCCTTTTAGCCTGCGCCTTCATCTCCCTCTACGACACCTTGCTGACTGCCCTGCACTCTTTCATAGATTACTACGCCGCTTCTCCGGAAAACGGGTTGCACCAGCGAGGGGAATCTGTCGAAGTTGCCAGGTCCGTAGGCCGTGCGCTCCCTTCTACCCACGTAGACGTACCTTATGTCGTAGGTGTCCAACACCTGCCGCACCTCCTCGGCATCGTCGCTGCGGTAGATCCGGGCCACCTGCTCCTCCCTGCCTCTGAAGGGGGCCTTGGAGCCTCGCCACTGGTGCTCGTGGCCTTTCCAGCCCAGGATGGTGGGCAGCCCCGTGCCGGCCGAGATGCGCCCGTATTCCGAGTAGTCGTCTCCGACCGCCTCCACGATACGCCCCCAGGGGGCCTCATCCCGGAGCCACTGTATGGCCTCGTACTCGCCGGAATCGCCGCTGCTCCGGAGGAAAGCCAGCCCGTCCAGAGTGCGGTCGCCGGGGGCCTGGGTCTTGTCCAGGGCCGCCGCTACGGGGTAATAGACGGAGGCCAGCAGCAGGACCGCCACCAGGCTCAACCAGCCGTAGCCCAGGGTCCTGCCGAATGCCGCGAGTCGCCGCCGCACCGGTCCGCCGAGGCTCTCCGGGGGGCCTGTTGTTCCTATTGGCCCTATTGCCCCTATTACCAATGAGGGCATGGGCCGTGAGCAACAGTAGTATAGGCCGTAGGCGGAAACGATGGCAAGGAGCAGCCATGCCTGGTAGTAGACCTTGAAAACCGTGTTCATCCTGTTGCCAAAGAGGTCCAGCAGGTAGAAAAGCTCCGCCCCCACCAGCAGGTATAGGGCCAGGGCCAATGGGAGCAGGGAAAACGCCGTCGCCCTTTCTTCACCATGCTTTACCCTCAGAAGCATGGTGTATGAGGCCACACCCACGATAGCCATGCCGGGTAGAAGTTTGGCGAACCTGGTCCCCACCGTACCCGCGTCCTTCACGGCGTTGCTGTCGAAGAGACCTATAAGCGACTCCCAGCCGGTCCACAGCGCGAGCAGCTCCCAGCCCGCCCACAGCAGGAAGGGCAGGACCGTTATCACCAGCACAATTGACAGGGGGCCGGGGTTCCTTTCCCTCAACCCGGGCACGGTCCATAGCTGCCTTAGCAGAAAGGAACCACTCAGCAAAAGCAGTGGCCCCCATATCAGGAAGAAGAACAGCGGCCTGGTGCTGACCTCGCCGAGGGCCCTTATGCCGGAAGCCTGGCTTCCGAAGTTCGAGTAAAAGGGGATATACAGCGCCACCGCCCCCACCAGCACGGGTGCCAGCAGCGCGAGAGAAGACAGCAGGACGTCGCGGACTCTGCACCCCGAGTCGCCGTAGCTTTTGACCAGGACCAGGACTGCCAACAGCACGGCGAATACCGGAAAGTCCCAGGCGTTGATGAAGGCCAGCGACCCCAGGGCCAGCATTATGGCAAAGACCTCCCACGGGTGACGAAAAAGCCAGCGAAGCCCCAACCGCTCCTTGCAGACGAAGAGGTTCAGCCCCAGGGCCAAGACGAGTACCAGGAAGGGCAGGGAGGACACGTGAGCGTGGAGGTCTCCCAGGTAGAAGCTGAAGAAGGGGAACTCGGTGATGGTGTAGTCCAGGCTGGCCCCGTCCACCACGGTATCTATGACCCTGGTGGCGCGCCACCACCACAGATAGTCGGTCGGGAAGACGCCGGGGACGGCCCCCGCGTCCATGCCCTCCAGACCCTTTATCGAGACCGACTCCCAGAACCCTTCCGACCCCAGGCCCCTGGCGTGCACCAGCTCCAACACGCCCTCCAGGTTCCCTATGAGGACCAGGAAGAAGGGCGCTGACAGGGCAAAGATGACGGCGCTTCTCATTCTCGCCCCGGACAGCCTTATCAGGTTGTAGACCAGGCTGAAGGCCGCAGCCCCCACCAGGGCCGGAATCAGCGCCATGGAGAGGTTATAGGAGACGTTGGACGGGATGGCCGTGAGCTTGGTGAGGAAGGCCATCGCCAGGTGGCCGAAGTAGTAGTAGCTTATGGAATGACCGGCGAGCCACGGGTCCTCGGGCGGGAAATAGTCGCTCCTGAGTATGGAGTTGAGGAACGCGAAGTCCATGGGCTGCTCTGTATGGTTTATGGCCGGGGTGAAGGAGGTCAGCGAGAGCCATAGGAAGTAAAGCCCGAGGAAGACCATCTCGGATACGAGCAGGGCGGGCCATTCCCTGCGCAGGAAGGACGCTATATCCGGCAGCTTGCGCCACAGCACCAGCGATGAGGCCAGGGCCGCCACAGCCAGTATGGCGATGATGGTGTAGAGGGTGTTGGGCAGCAGGTGGGTGGAACCCAGCAGCCATAGAACATAGGAGAATAGAAGGAGAGCCAGGACCTTGGAGAGGCCCAGACCCCTATCGGGCAGACGGCGGAAGAGGATGAAGGCGAGGGGAAGGAGCACCAGCCCCAGGACTTCAACGATGAGGAGCCAGATCAAGGCGTGGTACACAGTCTACTCTACTGTGCTGTCCGGAAGCGCTTCATATCAGGGTGGGCGGCACATGACGCTTCATTCACTCTGCATGGAACTACATGGAAGCCGGTCCGGTGGATCTCAAATGATTGTCACCCCGAGCGGAGCGGAGGGGTCTAAAATGCTGGCTGGCCGCGGTCTTGTTCTGCCGGTACGGCTTGATCCCGATTTTTGTTAGGCGCTATTTCAGATTCCTCACTCCGCTTCGCTCCATTCGGAATGACACGCGGCGGGGTCTGTATTCGTCTAACGTCCCTGTCTGACGCCAGGCAGGGAGAATCAAACAGGCCTGAACTGTTAGCCCCGGCCCGGGCCCTGCTATTCACGCTGGGGAGAGGGTACTGGCTCCAGCAGCATCTCCACGAACTCCCTCGAATCGAAGGGGGCCATGTCCTGGAGCTTCTCCCCCGTGCCCATGAAGAGTATGGGAAGCCCAAGCTCGCTCTTTATGGCCAGGACGATGCCACCCTTCGCCGTGCCGTCCAGCTTCGCCAGGATGATGCCGGTGCAGTCCACCGCTTCGGTGAAGTGCCTGGCCTGAGTGAGGCCATTATGGCCTGTGGTGGCGTCCAGTATCAGGAGCACCTGGTGGGGGGCCGAGGGGTCGAGGCGGCTGAGCACCCGCCGTATCTTCTTGAGCTCTTCCATCAGGTTGGACTTGGTGTGGAGGCGGCCTGCCGTGTCTATTATCAGCACGTCGGCCCCCCGGGCTTTGCTCGCCTCGTAGGCGTCGTAAGCCACCGCGCCCGGGTCGGCGCCTGGCTGGTGGCTCACCACCTCTACGCCCGCCCTCTGGCCCAACACCTCCAGCTGGTCTATGGCAGCCGCCCGGAAGGTGTCTGCGGCCCCGATAACGACCTTTTTCCTCTCTTCCTTGAACTGGTAAGCCAGCTTGGCGATGCTGGTGGTCTTGCCCGCGCCGTTTACGCCCACCACCAATATGACGAAGGGCGAAGCGCCGTTGTCGGACTCCAGCCATGCGTCTGCCCTGTCGTTGGACTCCAGGCTGGATACCAGCTCCTCTTTGAGGGTCTCAATTACCTGCTCGGGCCGGTCTAGACGTTCTTCCCTCGCCCGTGTTTTCATGCGCTCTATGAGCTTCAGCGAGATGTCCACGCCCAAGTCGGCGGAGATGAGTATCTCCTCCAACTGCTCCCATACGCTGTCATCCAGGCGGGGCGAACCCCGCAGGACCCCCACTATGCGTCCGAACCAGGTCTCGCGGCTCCGGCGCACACCCTCCTGGGTCTTCTCTCTGTTCTTCTCCCTGTTTCTCTTGAGCAGTCTTAGCATGACGTCTCAGCGCCGTGTCTTTGGCGAGATTCATGTCCTCGTAGCGGTCTCCAGCCGGCGAAGGGCTTCCTCAGCCGCCTGCTTCTCGGCGTCCAGCTTTCGCTTCCCCCGGCCCCTGCCCATTACCTGGCCGTCCATGACGACTTCTATGTCGAAGCTCTTGTTATGGTCGGGGCCGTCTACTTCCACGAGCCGGTAGTATGGAGTCTCGCCACCCATGCTCTGCGCCAGTTCCTGGAGGCGAGACTTGGGGTCCTCGGGCACACCCGCAGCGAGATGGCTCTCTATCTCGTCTTGCATTGTCCCAAGGACGAAGTCTCTGGCGGCGTCAAAGCCGTCGTCCAGAAATATAGCTCCCACCAGCGCCTCGAGGGAGGCCGCCAGGTTTGAGTCCCTGTCGCGGCCCCCCGTGGACTCCTCGCCCCTCCCCAGCTTGAGGTGCTGTCCTAGCTCCAGTCTCCTGGCTACGCCGGCCAAGGCCTT
Organism: Dehalococcoidia bacterium; assembly: GCA_965197405.1. Lineage (GTDB taxonomy): Bacteria > Chloroflexota > Dehalococcoidia > Lucifugimonadales > JAGWBF01. The sequence continues at coordinate 2,315,316 of OZ240206.1, forward strand.
GCCCTCGACCAGGGAAGACCGGAGCTTGGTCAGCTGGCCCTCCGGCAGATGGGGGCACCTCTGGTATAGCTCCAGGGTCATAGCCGCGCCGAGCACGGCGTCTCCCAGGAACTCGAGGCGCTCGTAAGAGCTTGTAGGCCCCTCTTCAGGCGGAAGCTCGTTCAGGTAGGACGGGTGCGTCAGCGCCTGGTCCAGCAGAGCCTTGTCTTTGAAGCGGAGCCTCAGTTTTCGCTCTAGGTTGGTCGGTTTCAAGGTCCCGCTTTTAGGTGAACACCCCTTTGGGCCAGGGCGGCTGGGGCCGCTTCACCTCGCCTATGTGCCTCCACTTGCCCATGACGTCGGCCAGGTCCTCGAACATCTGCACGGCGTCCTCCTCGGGTGGGACGTACGCCTTGACAAAAGCCGAGGTGCCGTCGGGGAAGATGAAGGTCGGAACGCCGAAGACGCCGTACTCATCCACGGCGCGGGTATGGCTCTCGGCCAGGTCCTTCAGGATGCTCTCGTCGGCGAGGTCCTCCCGGAACCGGGCCATATCCAGGCCGCCGGTCTGGGCCGCATCCATAATCACTTCGGGGTTGGACAGGTCCTTCCGGTCCTCGTGGCGCGCCTTCAACAGGGCCAGTTGGAAATCCTCGAAGGCCTGGCTGCCCTGTCTACGGGCCGCCTCTCCTGCCCTCATAGCGAGAAGGCCCAGGTTGGCGTTGTCCTCGGGCTGCTCCCACGCCTTCCACTCAGGCCCCTCCTTGCTGTTGGCCTGCGCCAGGATAAAGGGCTGCCAGTCTATCTGAAGGTTATCGCCATAAGTCTCCTTGACCTTCGCAAACCACACGGCTGCGTTGTATACATAAGGTCAACGGAAGTCGTAATAGCTCGTAACTTTTATCGGCTCCATAGTTTCACCTCCTAAGTGAGGATTTTACCCATCCTGGTGAAAAAAGTCAAAGGGCTAGGGCCTGGTCTTTTTGGTAGGAGGGCGGGCGCAAGCGGTATTCTGAGGCAGGTGCAAAACGCAATCTTAACAGTTTCGTCGCTCCCCTGCTTTCGCAGGGGCAGGCCCCGTGAGGCTTGTCACAGTGGAAACGGGGAATAGCCTGATTGAGGTCGAAACACACAGTTTTGCACCTGTCCCCTCAACGGGTAAAGAAGAAGCCCCGCCAACTCCGGCGGGGCTTCTTCGCACAGTTATATCCCTTCGGGTTAGCCCAAGTACCCCTTGATGAGGGAGATGTCTCCAGACTGGGCGTTAAGAGTTGAGACAATGGTCTGAAGCAGTTCGGTATGCTCTCTCAGAATCGTGGTCTGCTCCTGCTGGGTCTCTACAACCGCCTTCAGAATCGTGGTCTGCTCCTGCTGGGTCTCTACAACCGCCTCCAACATCGGTACGACCTTTGCGAAAGCATCCTCCAGTCTCTCTAGCCGGTCGTTTATGGTAGTCATTTCTGCCTGACTCCTCTAAATGTTGATATTGCTACGATGTATTTACATAGTAAAGGGTTTTCTTTGCTCCGTAAAGGATTTTTAGAGGGCAGGTCGCCCATTGCCCATTTCATTCAGACAGAGACTTATGCACTTCGATCCGCATTCTCAGCACGGGTTGACAACCCATAGGGCCTTTGATAACATCTCCCAAGAGACCCGACTTTCTCCAAAAGCACTCCTATCTTTTGAAACAGGTCGTACTATAGTGGCTTTTGTGACATGCCTCCGGTGCCGCGAGTGTGGCAGAGAATACGCCATAGAGCCTATCAACGTCTGCGATTTCTGCTTTGGCCCCCTGGAGGTCGTCTATGACTACGACAGCATAGCCCGGACCATTAGCCGTGAGCGTATAGCCAAGGGCCCTCTCAGCATGTGGCGCTACCAGGACCTCCTTCCCGTGGACGGCAAGGATGCCGTGGACATAAACGCGGGCTTTACCCCCTTGATAAAGTCAAAGAACCTGGGCAAGCTTCTGGGCTTGGACAACCTATACATCAAAAACGACAGCGTCAACCCCTCCTTCTCCTTCAAAGACCGGGTCGTGTCTGTGGCTGCCACCAAGGCCCTGGAGTTCGGCTTCGACACCCTGGCCTGTGCTTCCACCGGGAACCTGGCCTGCGCCGTCGCCGCCCACGCCGCCAGAGCGGGCATGAGGTCCGTGGTCTTTATACCCGCCGACCTGGAACACGGCAAAGTCATAGGGGCAGCCATTTACTCGCCTACAGTAGTGGCCGTAAAGGGCAGCTACGATGAGGTGAACCGGCTGTGCAGCGAGGTGGCCGACAACTACCCCTGGGCCTTTGTGAATATCAACATGCGTCCCTACTACGCCGAGGGCAGCCGGACTCTGGCCTATGAAGTGGCGGAGCAGCTAGGCTGGAAAATCCCCGATCATGCCGTCGTTCCCTCCGCCTCGGGCTCTCTCTTTACCAAGATATGGAAGGGCTTCAACGAGATGGCCTCCCTGGGGCTGGTGGACGGTCCGGTCCGCACCCGGATGCACCTGACCCAGGCAGAGGGTTGCTCCCCCATAGTGGGCGCCTTCGAGAGCGAAGAAGACGTTATAAAGCCGGTGAGGCCCAACACGGTGGCAAAGTCCCTGGCTATTGGCAATCCCGCCGACGGCATCTACGCCATCCGGACCTTGCGACAGTCCGGCGGCGCAGCCTACGCAGTGCCCGAACCGGATGTAGTTGAGGGGATGAAGCTGCTGGCTGAGACGGAGGGCATATTCACCGAAACGGCGGGCGGCGTCGTAATATCCGGCTTGAAATACCTGGCCGAGACCGGGGCCATAAAGCGGGACGAGCTAACCGTAGCGTATATAACCGGCAATGGCCTGAAGACCCAGGAGGCCGTGGAAGATGTGGTCCACCCTCTGCCCATCACTCCTACTATGAGCTCCTTTGAAGAGGCCCTGAACGGCCTCAGTACGGGTGGGAGGTAGTGAAGTCATGGGGAAGCAGCGAGTCAAGTTCACTTTCCCCCAAGACCTTGTGACCCAGCCCATAATTTACCAGCTAACTCACCGGTTCCAGGTGGTTACCAATATCCGCCGGGCCGACGTGCAGGAGAACATGGGCTGGGTGGTGCTGGAATTGGAAGGCGACGACAAGGAGATAGAAGAGGGAGTCAAGTGGGTCAGTTCCCTGGGTGTGCGGGTGGACCCGGTGAGCGGTGACGTAGTCGAAGGCTGAGGCCATACCCCTCTACCCTTAAGGAGAGTACATAAAGATGAGCGGTATACTGATTCGCATTCCCACGCCACTGCGCCGTGTCACCAACGGTCAGGACAAGGTTGAGATGGACGCCTCTAATCTCGGCGAGATTATAGAGCGACTCGAGGCGGACTTTCCCGGCTTCAAGGAACGGCTCGTGGATGAAGAAGGGGAGTTGCGCTACTTCGTGAACATCTACCTGAACGGGGAGGACGTCCGGTTCCTCCAGGGTATGGATACTTCCACCAAGAGCGGGGATGAGGTAAGCATCGTCCCCGCCGTGGCCGGCGGGTCCTGGGGGTAGGCTGGGCTTTAATCCCCCTCTTTAATCTTTCTGGCCTTCATCCAGCTTTCCTTCTGGGACATCCTGGTAGCCTCATCGGTGGGCCTGTAACGATCCACGAAACCCCTACTGAAACTCTCGAACCTGCCTTCCAGGATGGCTGCCCTCATGTCCTCCATCAAGCGGAGGATGAACCGCAGATTGTGTATGCTGGCTAGTCTCAGCCCCAGAATTTCCCTGGCTTTGAACAGGTGGTGCAGGTAGGCGGCGGAGAAGTTGAGACAGGCATAGCAATCACAGCCCTCCTGTAGTGGCCCCGGGTCCTCCTTGAAGCGGCGGGTGGTTATATCCACACGGCCCTCGTTGGTGAAGAGGGCGCCATTGCGGGCCACCCTCGTAGGGAGAGCACAGTCAAAAATGTCCATCCCACGAGCGACGCACTCCACCAAGCCTTCGGGGGAACCGACGCCCATCAGGTATCTGGGCTTGTCCTCCGGCAGGAGGCTTCCAACCTGCTCCGTTACAGAGTACATCGGCGCCTTTGCTTCCCCCACGGCCAGCCCGCCCACGGCGTAGCCATCGAAGCCCAACGACGTGATGTACCGGGCCGACTCCGCCCTCAGCTCCGGGAACACGCCTCCCTGGACGATGCCGAAGAGGGCCTGGCGTCCATGCGCCCCATCGCCGTTGTGGGCCTCCTTGCACCTGGCCGCCCACCGGTGGGTCCGTTCCATAGCCTGTCGAACGGACTCGCGGCTCTCGCCGTAGGCGATGCACTGGTCGAGGCACATGATGATGTCGGCGCCCAGCCTCTCCTGATAGAGCGTAGCGGCCTCGGGGGTAAAGTGGTGCTCGCTCCCGTCTATGTGAGAGCGAAAGAGAATGCCGGCATCGCTGATTTTCCGGAGAGAACCCAGGCTGAAGGCCTGGAACCCGCCGCTGTCCGTGAGGATGGGTCCCTTCCAGCCGGTGAATGAGTGAAGACCGCCCAGCTTTCCCACTATGTCTACGCCGGGCCGCAGGTACAGGTGATATGCGTTGGCCAGGATAACGCGGGCGCCCGTGGCCTCGACGTCCTCGGGGGTAAGGGCCTTGACGCTGCCCTGGGTCGCTACGGGCATGAAGGCGGGGGTTGGGACGCTGCCGTGAGGGGTATCAAGCTCCCCTGCGCGGCCAACCCCGGAGGTGGCGACCACTCTAAACTTCATCTAAACCTTCAGTGTCGGTCCCATATCTACCCGTTGGCGGCGACCTTCTCCGTCCCAGCCTGGACGTGGGAGAGGAAGTCCAGCACCAGCCTGTTGAATATCTCGGGCTGCTCGAAGTACACCGAATGGCCCGCGTCGGCCACAACTTCCAGCCGGGAGCCGGGAATGAGCTTATGGGACAGTTCCATCGCGTCCGGCGGCATGACGATGTCCTCACTTCCGACGATGAGCAGGGTGGGAACCGTCATACGGGATAGCTCCGGCGCCTTGGGGCCTTCGCCGCTGAAGAAACCGTTGACCTCCGGGTCTCTGGGCGGGTTCATCAGGTTGATCTCCCGGTACAGGAAGGCCTTTGCCGGCTCCCTCTCCGGAAAGCCCGGAGACACTGCCCGGAGCATCACGTCGTTGGTATATGGTCGCTGCCTCAGCTTCTCCACGACACCCGGTTCGCCGATGCCGCCGGTCGTGTCTCCCAGCACCAGGCCCCTGGTCCTGTCGGGGTACGCCAGGGCGAATCCCAGGCAGGTCAGGCCCCCCATGGACTGGGCCACCAGATAGGCCTCGGCGATTTCCAGGTGGTCCAGCAGCGCCCGCAGGTCTTCAACAAAGGCGTCGCGACCCTCTGCATCGGGCGGGTTGAAAGACTGGCCGAATCCCCGGTGGTCAAAGGTGATGCACCTGTAGCTTCTAGAAAAGACGGGGACCTGCTGCCACCAGCTCAGGTGGTTGCCCCCTCTCCCGTGGGCGAAGACCACGGCGGGGCCTTCCCCTGTGCTCTCGTAGTACAGGTTGATCCCGTTAACGGGCGCCTTCGGCATCACGTACCTCCTGGAGATATGGCGAAGGGTATTTTGATGGTAGTACAGGCCCCACCGCATGTCATTCCGAACGAAGCGAGGTGAGGAATCTCAAGCGGCCGGGAGCTATGCAGTCCGGATGCAATAGCCCTGGGTTTCAGCCCTGGCTGAGGTCCCTCCCGGCTCGCGGCAGATACGGGGCGGATGCAACGGCCCGGCAAGGGTTACATTGGGGCCTCAATGTCTCGCGAGCGTCCCCGCGAATTAAGCTGGCGGGGCATCCCCACCAGCTTAATTCTCTCCGGTTTCGGCTATGGGAGCTTCGCGGCGGGGCTTCCGTTATCTGGTGTTTCTCAGGGTTGAGAGGTCCCTCTCCTTGAAGTAGTCGTAATTCATGGGTGTGTAGCTGGCCCACTGTTCGGGGACCGCATCCTCGGCGAAGATGGCAGTCACGGGGCACACCGGCTCACAAGCCGCGCAGTCAATGCACTCGTCGGGGTTGATGTAGAACATCTCATCTTCGTCGGTAGTGTAGATGCAGTCCACCGGGCAAACATCCACACAGGCGCCATCCTTTACTCCCACACAGGGTTCGGCGATTATGTATGTCATGGGCTATTGTTCCTCCTTCACTACGAAACCCTCTCCGGTTTCTTGTGCCATAATTTTGGGCACATCTATTATATCATGGTATCCCTCGGCTGTGGCTACCCTTGAGGGCCGGCTTGCCAGGGCTATCGCATTTGGATTTTGGTGAATTGGGATAGCAATGTGGCCAGGTAACTGTTGTTCCACCCGGCCCGTTTCAGTTTGCGTCTCATGGATCCTTTGGAGGGTTCCAGCCGGGCCAGATTAAGCGCCAGTTTGCGTAGCAGAGCCAGATTATCCGGGCAGTTGTCCTTCCGGTTTCGGGACTGGTCCTCATTGAAGACCACGTCCAGCACCCAGTGCAGTTGGTTCTCGATTCCCCAGTGGGCCCGTGCGATTTGGTTAAACCGCTCCGGCGGGAATGCCTGGCTCAGCAGGTAGTACCGGCTCTCGACGCTGCTATGGCCTCCCTCCTGGCGACTGGCGGTTATCTTCCCCACTGCCGCCAGTCCGGGCCACTGGTGCCGCTCCTGCAGCCAGGCCACGTCGCTGCTTATGCTGGCCGTCCGGGTCTCGATACGCCCGTGCCCCTTGTTGGTCTGGCTTGCCTCTGCCACGGTCGTGGCCGAATCGTCAAGGAACAGGCGCACATCATCGTTGAGAGACCCCTGATTCCCCTTCAGGGCCAGCACGTAATCGGCCCCTTGGTCCAGCACCTGCTGGGACGGCCGTCTCTGGCAGTGCATGGCGTCAGCGGTGACCACCATTCCCGGCAGGGCCAGCATTTCCAGGAGTTTGGGCACGGCGGTGATCTCGTTGGACTTGCCATCCACGGCCAATTGTCCCATCACCAGACGCTGTTCTGCGGCCCAGGCATTGACCAGGTGCAGAGGCGATTTGGCCTCGGCGCGGTCATAAGAGCGGCGCAGCGTCTTGCCGTCTATGGCCAGCACACCCTCGCAGCCTTGGGCAAACTGGCGCATGAACCCCAGAAACCACTTCTGGAATGCCTCCGGGTCCAACAGGCGGAACACTCTGGAGAAGAGCCTGCCCCCGCGAAAGCGGGGGTGTCGTGGCTGGGAATTCCATTCCTGAGCGGCAGGAAGGATTCCAAGAACTCCCGTTTGGAGTGCCCGAAGAGGGCCATGTCGGTACAGGTCTCCCCGCCACACAGTATGGTGCATAAGGCAATGACCAGTATGTCGTGCAATGAATGCCGGCCTGCGTTTCCACTCCGGGGATCCTCCAAGGGGTCCAGATCGTCGATCGCCATCCCCATCACCACAACCTCCACACTTCCCCTCAATCAACCACTCCAAGAACGCCCCTATTATCTATCACTCGAACACCCTCCCATATCTCCCTTTCAAATGCGATAGCTCTGGCCGGCTTGCGCCCTTAATCTGTCCAGGTATTGCTGGAGTATTACCGCGGCCGCGGCCGCGTCCAAGTCTCCCTTGTGGCGAGAGGGCTGGCGACCGGACCGGCGCATCAAGCCCTCCGCCTCCGACGTGGAGAAACGCTCATCCATAGTGTCTACGGGGAGTTCCGACCTTCGCCGGAGGGCTTTTATGAAGGCCTGTACCCTTTTTGCCTGGGGGCCAACCCTCCCGTTTAAGGACAGTGGCATGCCCACCACGACACTTTCAACCTCCCTCTCCAGGGCGCGGGCAAGGACCCTGTCAATGTCCTGCCGCAGCCGGGTGCGCTCGATGAACCCCAGGGGAGCAGCCAGCAGGCCGCCCGCGTCGCTGATGGCAAGACCGATGCGGCGCTCCCCGACGTCCAGGCACAGAGTCCTCAGCGCCCCGCCCCCTTCCGTACCAATTCGCCCACACGTCCAAGGGCCTCGTCCAGCTTGTCGGCCCGTTTCCCGCCGGCCTGGGCCGTCTCCGCCCTGCCGCCGCCGCCACCGCCCATCACACTGGCCGTTTCCCTCGCTATGTCGCCCGCGTGCAGCCCTTTGCTTACTAGATCGGGCGTGACCATAGAGATGATGACGGGCCGGTTATCTTGCACAGAGGCCAGGACGATTACCGCGCTGGGGAGTTTCTCCTTGAGCCAGTCCCCCATCTCTCTCATGGCGTCCGCGCTGGTGGCCGAGGTCCTTGCGGCAAGCACCTGCACGCCATCCACGTCCTGCACACGACCGAGGAGGTCCCTCGCCTCTCTCCTGAGGTTGTCCCGCTCCAGGGCTTCCACCCGCTTTCTCAGCCTGTCCCCGTCCTGTATGAAGCTGTCCAGACGTGCCTCTAAATCTGCCAGGGGCGTCTGGAGCTTTTGGGAGAGGGAGTCCAGCAGGGCGGAGCGCTCCACAAAGACCTCCTGGGCGGCCCTGCCCGTCACCGCCTCGATGCGCCGCATACCCCCGCCGATGCTCGACTCGCCCATGACAAAGAGGGACCCGACCTGGCCAGTAGCCTTGATGTGAGTGCCGCCGCACACCTCCACGCTGAACCGCTCACCGCCTGCCTGGGCCTGGCTGTCAGACAGGTCGGACATCTCCACCACCCGGATTGAGTCGCCGTACCGGTCGCCGAAGAAGGCCAGAGCGCCTCCTTCGACGGCCTGGGTGAAGGTGGACTGCCGGGTGCTCACCGTCAGGTTATCCCACACCTTCCGGTTCACCAGGGACTGGATGTCCAGCAGCTCTTCCCTGGAGAGGGGGCCGACGTGGCTGTAGTCGAAGCGCAGCCTGTCCGTGGCTACCAGGGACCCGGCCTGGCGTACGTGGGGGCCGAGCACCCGGCGCAGGGCTGAGTGGAGCAGATGCGTGCCGCTGTGGTTGCGGGCGGTGTCCAGGCGTCGCAGGGGGTCAACGCGAGCATCCACCGGTTCGCCCAGGGATATGTCCCCCTCTTCGACGACGCCCCGGTGCACCACGAGTCCCGCGATGGGGGCCTGGGTGTCCTCGACCCTTATCCTGCCGTTGGGACCGGTGATTGTCCCTGCGTCGCCCACCTGTCCGCCGCCCTCGGCATAGAAGGGGGTCTCCGTCAGCACCACCTCGACCCGCTGCCCCTGGGTGGCATGGCCCACGGGCACCTGGGCCTGCTCCGGGCCTGCCCCGGAGTCCACCAGGAGAGCGGTCACCACCGAGTCTTGGGCAAGGCGCTCGTAGCCCACGAACTCGATGGCTCCAACGCCCAGGTTCTCGTAGGTGGGCAGCATCTCCATAGAGCCGGTGAAGGCGTGGGCCTCCCTCCCGCGCTGCCTCTGGGCCTCCATCTCCTCCTCGAAGCCCTCCATGTCCACGTCCAGGCCGTGTTCACGGGCTATCTCGGCGGTAAGCTCCGGCGGGAAGCCGTAGGTGTCGTAAAGCGAGAACGTCTCGGCCCCCAAAATCTTTGAGGCCCAGGCTTTCACAGCTTCGTCAAAATGTTGGACGGACGCTAGAAGCGAAAGCAGCGCTTTGTGGGCCAACACCTGTCCGGAGCCTTCGGGTTCGACTTCGCGTTCTGCGAGGATGTCTGAATGCGATGCCATTTCCTGGGACATAGCTACCTGGGCTAGCTTTTTGGCGCTCTCATCCCTATAGGCGAACATCTCGTTTATTATTGCGTTGCCCCGCTCGAAGGTCTGACCAAACCGCTCCTCCTCCAGGCCTACCACCCGCATGATGAAGTCATGGTTGGTGGACAGCTCCGGATAGGCGTGCTGGAAGCGCCGGATGGCGGCGTCGGCCACCTGGGTGAAGAAAGGTCCCTCCAGGCCCAGCCTTCGCCCGTAGCGGATGGCGCGGCGAATGATGCGGCGGAGCACGTAGCCCCGGCCCTCGTTCCCAGGAACCACGCCGTCGCCAATCAGGAATGAGACGGCCCGGCCATGCTCGGCAACCACGCGCAGGGCGTAGTCGCCATCCCGGTCCTCGCCGTAAGTTTTGCCCGTGAGCCGGCACACCTTCTGTATGATAGGCCAGAAGAGGTCCGTCTCGTAGAGATTGCGCTTGTCCTGGAGGATGGCGGCGGCCCGTTCGAGGCCCAGGCCGGTGTCTATGCTGGGTGCGGGCAGGGGTGTCCTCGTGCCGTCCAGGTCCTGGTAGAACTGCATGAACACCAGGTTCCATAGCTCCACGAACCGCTCGCAGTCGTGGTTGGGATGGCAGTCGGGGCTGCCGCAGCCGTACTCGACGCCGCCGTCGTAGTGTATCTCGCTGCAAGGGCCGCAGGGTCCCTCCTTGCCCGCCGGCCCCCACCAGTTGTCCTTGTCGCCGTAGCGGTAGATGCGTTCCGGGGGCACCCCTATGTCGTCGGTCCAGTGCTGAAAGGCCTCCTCGTCATTCAGGTATATGGTGACGTAAAGGCGTTCCGGGGGCAGCTTGAAATACTCGGTCACAAACTCCCAGGACCAGGCGATGGCTTCCTTCTTGAAATACTGGCCTATGCTGAAATTCCCCAGCATCTCGAAGAAGGTCAGGTGCTTGTGGTCTCCGACCTCGTCCACGTCCGTGGTGCGAAAGCTCTTCTGGCAGGAGACCAGGCGGCGAGACGGGGGCGTGGTCTCGCCCATGAAGTAGGGCTTGAACTGCACCATGCCGGCGCTGGTGAAGAGCAGCGTGGGGTCTCCCGTAGGGACCAGGGATGAGCTTGGCATAATCATATGCCCCTTGCTCTGGAAGAACTCCAGGAAGGTCTGCCTTATCACGTCTCCATTCATAGCTTCCCCTTCAATTTTTCAGCCATTCGGAACGCCCTGAATCCAATTGTAAATATATAACATAGCCTGCCCACAGTCCATAAAGCAATGGGCACATGCGGAGCCTTTCGGTTTTCCATGCAGATAGCAGAGCGCCCAGGGAAACCACAAGGGTTTCCCCTACGGAACAACGTGCCACGGGATGTAGGGGCAGCCCTTGTGGCTGCCTTGGGTAGACGATCGAAAGGCCCTGGGATTATTGTTGACCGTAACAGGCGTTTAGCATAAAATCTGAATGGAGGGTAAAGCTTCAAGGAGGTGGCATGCGCTCAAGTCTCATCAGCAAGATAGAGAAGGCCAGGACCTACGCCGAAGAGAGGGAGCGGGTCAGCATTACGACCTTCGGCGCGACCTTCCGTGGCAACCACAACAATTACCGGGTGAGCTACGACGGCGAAAACTGGCACTGCTCCTGCCCCTTCTTCGTGTCCCACGACTTGTGCAGCCACACAATGGCCCTCCAGCGTATCCTCGAGGGGATGCTGGCCAAAGAGTCCACGGCCGGAAGTCTGTAGACCACGGCCAGGCGGATGCTATCCATAAAGAGGGCCATAAAGCGGGTGTAACTCAGTGGTAGAGTGTTTGCTTCCCAAGCAAAAAGTCGTGGGTTCGAATCCCATCACCCGCTCCAATACCTGATAATGAAGCGGCTAGTCTGGCCCAGGTCCCGACGTATGCATGAAAAACACTTCAGTCTTCCCCTGCTGCCTTGGGGAGGGTCACGCATACGCACCTGGGACGCCGGGGGCCCTATGAACGGAAGAGCCGGTAAACTTGCTTGGCGAAATAAAATGCAGGAGGGACAAGCATGGCTGGCTACAGGGTCATATCGTCGGATAACCATGTGTTTGAGCCTTCAGACCTGTGGACGACTAGAATGGAATCGAAGTTCAGAGACCGGGCCCCACGCGTCGTACGCGTGGAAGACGGCAACGATTGGTGGTACTGCGACGGCTGCAAGATGGTCGGCGGAGGGTCCGGAGCACAGGCCGGTAGGAGGTTTGAGGAGCCGGAAAATCTGAGCCTATGGGACAAATTCGAAAACGTACGGCCCGGCGGCTATATCCCCGAGGAGCATATCAAGGACATGGATATAGACGGTGTGGACGAGGGCATAATTTATCCCACGGTCGGCCTTTTCCTGTACGCCCTGCCCGACGGCCAGATGCTGACCTCCACCTTCAGAACGTATAACGACTGGATTGCCGAGTATTGTGCCGCATTTCCCAAGCGGCTCAAGGGCATCGGGATGCTCAACCTGGATGTCGTGGAGGAGGGCGTAAAGGAGCTGGAGCGCTGCGCTGCGATAGGGCTGAGCGGGGCCATGATTACCGTATACCCCCCGGAGGACAGGCCCTACGCTTCCTCGGAGTACGAACCCCTCTGGGCCACCGCCCAGGACCTGGGGATGCCCCTGAGTCTCCACCTTGGCACCGTCCGCCCGTCCCCCAGCCAGTCCTTCGAGAGCGTCGAGAAGCTTGGCCCGGCGCGTTTGACCAACGTGGACTACTGGGTCCGGATGTCCCTTGCCCACATGATATTCGGCGGCGTATTCGAGCGCTATCCAAAGCTACAGGTGGCCTCGATAGAGATGGAGCTATCCTGGGTCCCCCATTTCCTGGACCGCCTGGACTACAACTACACCCAGAGGCCCCCCACGGGAGACTGGTATACGTTCAAAGAAGAAGGCGTGCTCCCCAGCGACTACTTCCACCGCAACGTGTTCCTCGGCTTCCAGGAGGACTCCCTGGGAGTGAGGGACCGCCACATCATAGGCGTGGACAGTCTCATGTGGGGCTCGGACTACCCCCACATCGAGTCCACCTTCCCGAGAAGCCGGCAGATCCTCGAGGAGATTCTGGCGGACTGCACCGAGGAGGAGAAGGCCAAGATCGCCGGCGGGAATGCCGCCAGGCTATACAGTCTCAGCTAGCTTACGGGGTCTTTGCAAATCTCCTTCGGTGGCGTGTGTGCTATGATACACTCGACATCTCTGAAAGGAGTCGCGGACATGCCGATGGAAGGCCTGCTTGCGCTGGTGGAGAGGCTCAGAGAGCGCATTGACGCGCATGGAGCCGCCCTCCGAGGGAGTGAGGCGCTGACCCGCTACGCGCTGATAGACCCCATCCTACGAGAACTGGGTTGGGATACGTCAGACCCGGACATGGTGATACCCGAGTACAGCTCAGGTGGTGGACGGGCGGACTATGCCCTTCTCAGCAACGGCAAACCCGTGATTATGGTGGAAGCCAAGACCTTGGACTCGTCTCTGCAAGGCGCAGTGGGGCAGGGAATCCAATACTGCCTGGTGCAGGGGACCGGCTACTTCTCGGCGACTGACGGCAGACGGTGGGAGGTTTACGAGACCCACAAACCCGTGCCCATAGACGAGAAGCGGGTAGTCTCTTTCGACCTGAAAGGGTCGTCGTCGGCTGAGGCCTGCTTGCAGGCGTTGTCGCTGTGGAGGCCCAGCGTGATTTCGGGCAGTGTCCGGCCGGGGCAGGCTCCTGTCGTCGGGTTGCCCAGTGACCCGCCCAGCACGACAGGGCTTCAGCCCGTCGCAGGACCCGTTGTTCAGCCGCCGCTCAATATAGAAGAACCGGGATGGCAGCCACTATCAACATTGGAACCAGTCCCAGGCATCAATGGCAGCCATCCGCCACGGCCTTCCGAGATTTTGTTTCCTGACAATTCACACAAGGGCATCAACTCATGGGCCGGTGTTGCGACGGAAACTGTGCGCTGGCTCACGGATAACAACTTCCTGACTGCGGCCCATTGCCCGATTCGGCGGGATAATCGGCACATACTGTCTACCAACCCTGCCCATCGAGATGGACGACCTATGAGAGCGTACAGCGAAATAAACTCCCTGTACCTGAACAGAAACTACAATTCCCGCGACCAAGTTAGAAACTCACGGCTCATCATTGAGCGCGCGAGCCAGGACCCGGCGCAGTTCAAGGTGCGCTTCCCCTGACCGCGCTCACCCGGAAAGGACTTTAGACTCCCCGCTTCGCTCGGGGTGGCAATGACACGGGCGTGTCCTTCCAGAAACCTCCCATTGACGATATAAAATGCCGGTGCTATACTGATTGTTGACCTAATGGGTCAACAATAGAGACTAAGGCGGCCTGTGGAAATATAGCCAAGATATAGTATAGAAGGGACCCGGCAGAATATGACCTCACCGAAAGTCATTTCCCGTGACACGGGCATCGAGGACTCGGATTACAAGTGGGGCTTTGTCATTGACATCGAGTCGGACGTGGCTCCCAAGGGCCTCAACGAGGACATAGTCCGCTTCATCTGGGCGAAGAAGGGCGAGCCTGACTGGATGCTGGAGTGGCGGCTCAAGGCCTACAGGCATTGGGTCAGGGCGAACCATGAGGAACCCAAGTGGGCCAACGTCCATCACCCCGCCATAGACTTCCAGGACATCATCTACTACGCCGCTCCCACCTCCAAGTCCGAAGGCCCCAACAGCCTCGATGAGGTGGACCCGGAGCTGGTGGAGGCATTCAACAAGCTGGGAATCCCCATCGAGGAGCAGAAGAAGCTCTCCGGGGTGGCGGTGGACGCCGTGCTGGACAGCGTCTCCGTCGCCACTACCTACAAGGAGACCCTGGACAAGCACGGGGTTATCTTCTGCTCTCTGACGGAGGCCATCCAGAAGTACCCTGATCTTGTAAAGAAGTACCTCGGCTCCGTCGTGCCCTACAGCGACAACTTCTACGCCACCCTCAACTCCGCAGTTTTCAGCGACGGCTCCTTCGCCTACATCCCCAAGGGGGTGCGGTGCCCGATGGAGCTGATGACCTATTTCCGCATCAACCAGGCCGATTCGGGCCAGTTCGAGCGCACCCTCATCATAGCCGACGAGGGAAGCTACGTGAGCTACCTGGAGGGATGCACCGCGCCCAGCAGGAAGACCAACCAGCTTCACGCGGCGGTTGTGGAGCTGATAGCGCTGGATAACGCGGAAATCAAGTACTCCACCCTCCAGAACTGGTTCCCCGGCGATAAGGAAGGGAAGGGCGGCGTCTATAACTTCGTCACCAAGCGCGGCAAAGCCCTTGGCAGGAACTCCAAAATCTCCTGGACCCAGGTGGAGACCGGCTCGGCCATTACGTGGAAGTACCCCAGCGTGATTCTCCAAGGGGACAACTCTGTCGGGGAGTTCTACTCCGTGGCGCTGGTGAACAACTACCAGCAAGCCGACACGGGCACCAAGATGCTCCACATCGGGAAGAATACCAAGAGCACCATAGTCGCGAAGGGGATCTCCGCCGGGCACGGGAACAGCACGTACAGGGGCCTGGTCAAGATCACGCCTTCAGCCACCCATGCGAGGAACTTCACCCAGTGTGACTCTCTGTTGATTGGCGACAAGTGCGGCGCCCACACCGTGCCCTATATCGAGGTGCACAACCCCTCGGCGCGCATGGAGCACGAGGCCACCACCTCCAAGGTGAGCGACGACCAGCTCTTCTACTGCCAGCAGCGGGGCATCTCGCTGGAGGACTCCCATCACATGATCATCAACGGGTTCTGCAAGGGTATCTTCAAAGAGTTGCCCTTCGAGTTCGCCGCCGAGGCCTCCCAGCTGCTCAAGGTGAGCCTGGAAGGCGCCGTCGGGTAGATGAACAAAGATAGCAGATGCTGGTAATACGCGACCTCCACGTGTCCGTCGGGGACGTGGAGATATTGAAGGGGCTGGACCTCACCGTCAACGTCGGCGAGGTCCACGCCATAATGGGTCCCAACGGCTCGGGCAAGAGCACTCTGACCAACGTCCTGGCCGGAAGGCCTGAGTACAACGTCACCGCCGGAGAGGTTTCCTACGGGGGCGCTAATCTCCTGGAGATGGACCCGGAGACGCGGGCCAGGGAGGGCATTTTCCTCGCCTTCCAGTACCCGGTCGAGCTTCCGGGGGTGCGCAGCTGGCAGTTCCTGAAGTCCGCGGTGGACTCCATCAGGACCCACCGGGGCGAGCAGGAGCTAAGCATCAGGGCCTTTGACCGTCTGTTGACCGAGAAGATGAAGACGGTGGAGATAGCCCCCGACCTGACGAGGCGGTCCGTCAACGAGGGTTTCTCCGGCGGCGAGAAGAAGCG
The DNA here is from genome assembly GCA_965197405.1 of Dehalococcoidia bacterium. Taxonomy (GTDB): domain Bacteria; phylum Chloroflexota; class Dehalococcoidia; order Lucifugimonadales; family JAGWBF01. The sequence continues at coordinate 2,331,201 of OZ240206.1, forward strand.
CAACGAGATACTCCAGATGGCCCTGCTGGACCCGAAGCTGGCCCTGCTGGATGAGACCGACTCCGGGTTGGACATAGACGCGCTGCGGGTCGTCTCCAATGGAGTGAACCAGCTTCGCAGCCCCGAAAAGTCCATAGTGCTCGTGACCCATTACCAGCGCATACTCAACTATATCACTCCCGACTACGTCCACGTCCTTCTGGGCGGTCGCATCGTTACTTCCGGCGGCCATGAGCTTGCCCTGGAGTTGGAGGAGAAGGGCTACGAGTGGATTAGGGAAACCGTCGAGAGTGGTATGGAGGCAAACCCATAGGAGAGTAGACTACCAGTATGGCTCAGGTCCTGGCGAAAGAGAATAGGTACTTGTCCGACTTCCAGACCTTCACCGGAAGCGTGGCAGCCAACGACCCCGCCTGGCTCCGGGGCATCCGACAGCAGGCTTTGGCCCGCTTCGCCGAGTTGGGTTTCCCCACGGCCCGTCGCGGCAACGAGAAGTGGAAGTACACCAGCGTTGTCCCCATTGCCAACGCCACCTTTGAGTACCCATTTGATGACAGCCCGCAGGAGGTAAAGCCGGCTGACCTACGACGGCTAGCCCCCTGGGACGATAGCTGGGTCAACCTCGTGTTCGTCAATGGACGCTATTCCGAGGCCCTTTCGACGCCGCCGACCCGGACGGAGGGCGCCCGCGTCATGAATCTGGCCGGCGCAATTGCGGAGGACCGGGGCCTGGTCGAGAAGCACCTGGCGAAGTACGCGACCTTCGAAGACGATGCCTTCACCGCCCTGAACACCGCTTTTCTCAAGGACGGGGCCTTCGTTTATATCCCGGAAGACGCCCCTCCCCGGTCTCCCCTGCACCTGCTATACGTCACCACCGGCAGGGGGCAACCCATTATCTCCCACCCCAGGACCCTCGTTGTGGCTGGCCGTCACAGCAGGTCGGCCATCATAGAGAGCCACGTCAGCCTTTCGTCGGCGCACCACTTCACCAACTCCGTGACCGAGATTTCCGTGGAGGACGGGGCCGAGATTGAGCACCACAGGCTCCTCAGCGAGGCCCCGGGGTCTTTCCACGTGGGGGCCACCAGGGTGCACCAGAGCCGGGACAGCACGTTCTCCTCGGCCTCCTTTTCCAGAGGCGCCGCCCTGGCCAGGAACGACCTCCTGGTGCTGCTGGACGCGCCGGGTAGCTCCTGTTACCTCAATGGCCTCTACATGACCTCCGGCACACAGCACATTGACAACTACATAAACGTAGACCATGCCGGGCCCCATACCAAGAGCCGCCTGCGCTACAAGGGTATTCTGGACGGGAAGTCCAAGGCGGTCTTCGGGGGGACGGTCCTGGTCCGCCGGGATGCGCAGAAGGCCGACTCCCAGCAGTCCGACAAGAATCTGGTACTGTCGGAGGACGCCGAGGTGAACAGCAAGCCCAGCCTCCTGATTTACGCCGACGATGTCAAGTGCAGCCACGGCGCGACGGCGGGCAACATAGACGAAAGCACCCTTTTCTATATGAGAAGCCGGGGGCTGGACTTGGAGACGGCCAGCAGCCTTCTGATACACGGCTTCGCCAGCGAAATTATCGAGACCGTCCGGCTTGACCCCTTCCGGGCCTACCTGGACAAGCTGTTCCTGGCACAGTTGCCAAACTCTCACTCATCTCACTCAGTCGGGGGAACACCATGACCACAGCCGACCCTACCCCCCTGAATCCCTCCGTCCCAAAGGGGGATTGCGGGGGAGTCCAGGCCGCCGGGACCTTCGACGTGGCGAGAATCAGGGAGGACTTTCCGATCCTGAAGCAGAAGGTCCACGGCAAGCCCTTGGTCTATCTGGACAACGCCGCCACCAGCCAGAAACCCCAGGCAGTTATTGACGCCCTGAACCGCTACTATACCACGGAAAACTCCAACGTTCACCGGGGCGTCCACTACCTGAGCGAGCAGGCCACCCAGGACTACGAGGGTGCTCGCACAAAGGTGAGGCGGCTCCTCAATGCCTCCGATGAGCGCGAGATTATCTTCGTGCGAGGCACCACGGAAGGAATCAACCTGGTGGCCCAGAGCTACGGCAGGCAGCACGTTGGAGAGAGCGACGAGATAATCATCTCCGCGATGGAGCACCACTCGAATATAGTGCCCTGGCAAATCCTGTGCCAGGAGCGAGGCGCTCGCCTGCGCGTAGTCCCCATCAACGACGACGGCGAGCTTTTGATGGACGAGTACGAGCGGCTTCTTGGCCCCCGGACCAAGCTGGTGTCCATCGTTCACATGTCCAACTCGCTGGGGACCATCAACCCCGTCGAGCAGATCACGGAGATGGCCCACAGTCGCGGCGTCCCGGTCCTGGTTGACGGGGCCCAGTCCACGCCTCATATGCCAATAGACGTGGGCAAGCTGGGGTGCGACTTCTTCGTCTTCTCCGGCCATAAGCTCTTCGGGCCTACCGGAATCGGCGTCCTGTACGGCAAGGCCGACCTGCTGGAGGCCATGCCCCCGTACCAGGCCGGCGGCGATATGATCAGGTCGGTCAGCTTTGAAAAGACCACGTATAACTCGCTGCCTTATAAGTTCGAAGCCGGAACGCCAAATATCGGCGGGTCCATAGGGCTGGGCGCCGCCATTGATTACGTGAACGGTTTGGGGTTCGACCGCATAAACGCTCACGAGCACGGATTGCTGGAATATGGCACAGAGCGCCTCTCCTCCATCGGCGGCCTTCGGCTCATAGGGACGGCGAGGGAAAAGGCCAGCATCCTCTCCTTTGCCCTTGAAGGCATACACCCCCACGACATCGGTACAATCCTGGATGCCGAGGGAATCGCCATCCGTGCCGGCCATCACTGTACGCAGCCGTTGATGGACCGTTTCGGAGTGCCCGCCACCGCCAGGGCTTCTCTGGCCTTCTACAACACCAGAGAGGAGATAGACGCCCTGGTCAAGGGAATAGATAAGGTCATCGAGGTTTTCAGCTAGTGTCCGACCTTCAAGACCTCTACCAGGAAATGGTCATGGACCATAACAGCAGGCCCCGGAACTTCCGAAAGCTGCACGACGCGGACCGGTCTCTGGAAGGCTATAACCCCCTTTGCGGCGACAGGTTCACCCTCTACCTCAAGGTAGACGACGGCGTTATTAGCGACATCGGGTTTCAAGGCTCGGGTTGCGCCATCTCCAGGGCTTCCACGTCCATGATGACGGAGAGCGTCAAAGGGAAGAGCAGAGCGGAGGCCGACGAGATTTTCGAGGCGTTCCATCAGATGATCACCCGAGACCCCGGCCTGGACTTTGATGACCCCGATGATAAGCTGGGCGACCTTGAAATCCTCTCCGGAGTCTCCGAGTTTCCCGTCCGGGTCAAGTGCGCCGTCCTGTCGTGGCATACGCTGCAAGCCGCTCTGGAAGGACGCGAGGAGCCGGTCTCGACCGAGTAGGTCCGGGCGCCGCTGACACCCTTAAACTTCCGGGGGCTTCCTGAAGCTAGGGGCGCTTCTCCAGCCACACTTCAACGCTCTTCAACACCGGGTGGCCAGGTGGAATGATGCAAGATCCCCCCTCTGACGGACTCGACGACCTGTACCGGGATGTAGTCCTCAAACACTACAGGGAATCCCGGAGCAAGCTGCACATAGAAAATCCGGATATAGAGTACGACGAGTACAACCCCATCTGCGGCGACCGGGTGGTGTTGCAGCTGAAGCTCGACGACGGCCGGGTGGGAGAGGCCGGCTTTCACGGCGAGGGGTGCTCTATAAGCCAGGCCTCGGCTTCCATGATGACTGGCTTGTTGTGCGGGAAGAGTCTGGAGGAGGCCGAGAGGCTATCGGGGACCTTCAGGCGGATGATGCATGGGAGTACCGGACCCCAGGATGAGGTAAGCGGGCTGGGAGACCTGGAAGCCCTCCAGGGCGTGCGCAAGTTCCCCGTGCGCATCAAATGCGCCCTTCTCGCCTGGACTGCCCTGGAAGAGGGCATAGAGGAGTATAGAGCCAGGGCAAACCAGTAGCCGGACGGCGTCTGTCCTACTCCACCCACGCCTTCGCCCAATAGAAGTATTCCGAGCTAGCGGTGTTGGGGTAGAGGCCCTTTATCCTGGGCGCAAAGACCCACCTGGCCCCTCCCGTAACGGGGCTGAACAGGTAAGCCTGGTCCAGAAGGTAGCGCTGTATGTCCCTGACCAACCCTCTCCGGCGAGCTGGGTCCCTCTCTACCGCCTGCCTGTCTATCATCCCGTTTAGCAAGCCGTCGGAGTGCCCCGCTACGTTCCAGCTTCCCAGACCGTGGAGTATGGCGAACAGGAAGCTGTTGGTTGTGGAGGTGGGCGGCAGCACACCGACGGAGAGCTGATAGTCCTTGTCTCGCCACACCTTGTCGGTGTACTGGGAGGGGTTAAAGACCTTGAGGTCCGGGGCAAAGCCCGCGGACATCAAGTCCGCCTCTATGCGTCTCCCCTGCTCCAGGTATATGTCCCCGAAGTCGGCAACCGTGAGGTCGAACCTGACGGGCATTCCCAGGCCCGAACTAGCCAGCAGGTCCGAGGCGCTGGAAGGGTCGGCGAAGTAGCTTTCCCTTATCTCGTCCCTGGTGAGAAGCCAGTCCGCCCTTTGCACCGGCATCCCCAGGCTGACGAAGCCCTGGTCTGACCAGACGGTCCGCACGTAGTCCCAGGGGTCAAGGGCCTTGAGCACCGCCCTACGTACCTGGAGGTTATCAAAGGGGGGAGCCGAGACGTTCATAGCCAGAATCAAGCCGGAGCCTCCCTGCCTGGAGAGGAAAGACTCGAACTCTACGGCGGTCTGATTAAGGTTATCCCAGCTTTCGGGCGACGCACGGTAAACGTCCACTGTCCTAGTGATGAAGGCGGCAAGGAGGCTCTGCTCTTCCTTGATGACCCTTATTGCAAGCTCATCGGCGAAGGGCAGGCCCTCCTCGAAATAGTCGGGATTCCTCTCGAAGACGGAGCCTATGTCATCCTCGGTGCTCCTCCAAATCCAGGGACCGCTGCCTATCACCGGCCCCTCCATGAGATGGCCCTGCAACTCCACGGCTTCCCTGGCTACCACCTTCGAGTGACCGTCGGCCAGCGCCACCAGGAAGTCCGCGTCGGGGAATCCTGGGTCCAGGGTTATTTTCAGCGTGTAGCTGTCCTCCGCTTCTACGGTCCGCATGTTCTGGAGAAGGGGCGCGTTGGGCCAATCGGGTCCGGGAGTGCGGAGCCGCTCATAGCTGAAGACAACGTCTTCAGCTACTAGCTCGCGCCCGTTGACCGGTGCAACGTTGTGCCAGCGTACGTCCTTCCTTAGCCGGAAGCGATAGGTCAGAGGGTCCAGCATCTCCCAGCCCTCGCAGAGGTCGCACTCCAGCAGGAGGCTGGGCTGGGGTACGTCCGCTTCGGGTCCCGTTCGCAGCCTGAGAAGGCGACTGTAGGCTATGCCGGGCCCCAGGGAAGTCAGGGTCTCCGAAATCTCCCGGTGCACGTCCAGGTGCTCCACGTTGGCGAGGGCAGCCGTGCTAATCTTGCCCCCGGGCTTCCCGGACGGGGGAGGGTGGACCACGGGCGTCGAAGTGGGAGCGGGCGTGCTGGTGGGTGTGGTAGTCGGCGAAGACGTAGAGGTGGGAGCGGGAACGGTGCTGGGCGCTGTGGGTGTTGGCAAAGGAGTCGTGGCCGTCGCCATAGGCGTAGGCGTGGGTACAGGGGTGGAAGAGGGGGTAGTGGTTGGGGTAAGGGTGGGAGTGGGGTCGGGCGAAGGGGCGGTAGGCGTAGGAGCAGACGTGGGTGTGGGTGTAGGCGTAGGGGAAGCACATGCCAAAACGAACAGCATAGCTATGGCCAGGGAAAAGGGCGCTGCCATAAAAAATCTCATTCGGGGTTCCTCTCTTGGTTATTACCTGATAGGGTCCCGCTCTGCTCCAGCGGCTTCACATAACGCCCCGCCTTGAGTGGCTTCAGGCCTATGGCGGGGAGGACGACCATGGCGATAATGATGGGAGGGATGAACAGGATGGCGTGCATCATCAGTCCGTAGCTGAAGGCCAGCTCCTGGGGGACCTCAGAGAATTTTAGCACATACACTATGGCAAACTCGAAGGTCCCCACCGCCGCCGGCAGGGCGGGAAGGGATGTGGCGAAGTAGAGGGTCCCCAGAATGGCCAGGGTAGCCACAAAGGGTGAAATCCCCAGGTCCATGCCGTGGGCCAGTATCCAGGCGCAGAGACCTATCAGGAGCCAGTATGCGAGGGTCAGGAGAAAGGAGTAACCCAGGGTGAACCTGGCCCGGGACAGATCTGAAAGGGAGTCTGCGGTAGAGACCAGCAGGCGTATGCGATTCAGAAACCGCTTGTTGCTAATCCATATCACGAAAGGGACTGCCAGCACCGAGGCCACGGCTACCACGAAGACGCCCACCACGTAGGGGAGGAAGTCGCCCTTGTTGGGCAGAAGGGTCAGACCGGTCATCAGGAGGGAGGCGGTGACTACCAGGTCCAGAATCCTCTCCATGCCCAGAGTCGCCAGGGCGGTCCCCCCTTTGACCCCGTACCTTACGGTCAGAAGGGCGAACTGCGCCCCTTCACTGAGCACCCGGACGGGTACCAGGTTGTTCAGGCCGATACCCGCGTTTTGTACCATGAAGAGCTGTGCGAGGGGTAGCTTCTGCCGGACGAAGAGGACCTGCCAACGATAGGCCCGGATGAGGCTGGCCAGGAGGAACAGCGCCAGGGAAGCAAAGGCCCATCCAATGGGGAAGTCCTGGAACTGGTCCACCACTAGGCCCCATTCTATCCCCCGCACCGCCAGCCACCCCAGCCCCACGCCGATGGCGATGGCAAGGACCAACCGCACCTGGGTATCCCAGACCCGCCGCTTCACAAACCGCGCCGAGGTATTGAGCGCCGCCACTCTCAGTCTGCCCCCTTGCCCCACTCTCAGGGATAGTATAGAGTAACTCCAGGAAATACGCATAGAGGGAACGGCCATGATACTCGGTGATTCCCATACCCACCTGGATGAGTACCCGCCGGAGGAAATTCCCGGCATCCTGGAGCGGGCCAGGGATGCCCAGGTTGGCCTCATAGTTTGCGCCGGGACCACGATAGCCTCATCCAGGGCTTGCATAGGGCTGGCTGAAAAGCACGACGTGTTCCTTGCAGGCGTGGGCATACACCCCATGCAGGTTGAGGGCCCCGTGGACGAAGAGGTCTATTCCACCCTTCATGACCTCGCCGCGAGCAGCCCCAAGGTCGTATGCGTGAGCGAGGTGGGCCTTGACTTCCTCCCCGAGTCTCCCGACAGAGAGCTACAGTACCAGGCTTTCAGGGAGCAGATACGCCTGGCAAGACAGCTGAATCTGCCCGTCATCTTCCACTCTCGCGAGTCCCATGCCGAGGTATTGCGCACGCTACGAGAGGAGAGGGCCTACGAAGTGGGCGGTGTGATGCACTACTTCCAGGCGGACGAAGCAACCGCCAGGGAAGCCATAGAATCGGGCTTCTATGTATCGCTGGCAAGGCCCTTGCTGCGGCTGCCGGAGCTTCAGGAGGTGGTCAGGAAGCTGCCTCTGGAGAACATGGTGCTGGAGACCGACGCCGCGCCCCAGCCCTTCAAGAAGTACCGGCACAACTGGACGGAACCCTGGCACGTCAAGGGTGTGGCCGAGAAGCTGGCGGAGCTAAAGGGTGTGACCCCGGAAGAAGTGGCGCAGGTGACCACGAGCAATCTTACCAGGCTTTTGAAGCTGGACCCCGCCGCGTGTCGTTCCGAACGGAGCGAAGCGGAGTGAGGAATCTGAAATGATGCCTGACAAAAACCGGAATCAAGGTGTTACTGCCCACAACAGGACTTCGACCGGCCCGGACTTTAGACCCTTCGCTTCGCTCGGGGTGACAATGAAAAGCCCTTAACTGGACTCCGGGGACAGGGCTTCCGGAGCATCCCCTTCTTGATTCTCGGCAGCAACCCGTTGAAGCTGCCCAGGGACCTGCGCAGCCCAGGGAGGACTACCTGGCCCAGCACAGCCTTCCGCACCTCTTCCTCAGTCAGGGCCGGCGTGCCTTCTAGTGTGAAAGTATCGGAACGCGGCTCGAAGGCCACTGCGGATACCCCGGGGAGACCTTCCAGGGCCTCCTTCACCCTCCGGACTCAGAGGGTATGGCACAGCAGCCCCTCCACCCTCACGGAGATGTCAGGAGAGGCCGCTCCCCTATGCCCCAAGGCTACCTGGGCATCGGGCGTTACCAGAAGGTTTTTGAGCGAAGGCATCTTCGAAAACTACCTCAAACTACCTGAGCGGTGGGGCGTATATCAGCCCCCCATTGTTCCACAGATTGTTGGTCCCGCGCGGCAGCGTGAAGGCCTCTCCCCTCGGACCGAAGTAGCGGCCGTATATCTCGCCGTAATTCCCCACTCCCTTAATCACGTCAACCGCAAAGTCTGCCGCCAGGCCCATATCCGCCTGGCCAAACTCACCTTCGGCGCCCAGCATTCGCCGGACTGCCGCATCGTCACTGGAGCGCATCGCCTCCACGTTCGACTGCGTGACACCCAACTCCTCTGCATTGATCAACACGTACATTACCGTCTTCACCAGGTCGAACCACTGGTCGTCGCCATGAGGAACGACCGGAGCCAAAGGCTCTTTGGAAATCGTCTCCGGCAATATCTTGTGCTCGTCCGGGTTGGCGAAGCCGCTCATCGAGCCTGCAAGCCCGGACTTGTCACTGGTCACGGCGTCGCAGCGCCTCTGCAAGTATGCCCCATACACCTCCGCCCTGTTTTCAAAGACGACGGTCTGCAGTTGTAGACCGTTCTGGCGGAAGTAGTCCGCCAGGTTCAGCTCCGTCGTGGTGCCGGCGGCTACGCAGACCGTGGTCCCGTCCAGGTCGAGGGAGCTGTCGAACCCGCTGTCCTTTCTGACTATGAAGCCCTGGCCGTCGTAGAACATGACGTTTATGAAGTTGCCCCACTGAGCATCGCGCGTAGTGGTCCAGGTGACGGTGAGGCTGAGCATGTCAGAACCTCCGGCCGGGATGGTGGGGCCTCGTTGGACCGAAGTTATAGACACCACTTCAACGGCCCCCGGGTCCCCGAAGACCGCGGCTGCAACGGCCCTGCATAGGTCTATGTCGAAACCCCTGTTGTTCCCTGCGGAGTCGAGATAGCCATATCCGGGGTTGTCGGTGTGGCTTGCACAGACCAGGTTCCCCCGGTCTTTGACAGTTTCAAGCCGGTTTCCAGTCGTCCCTTCGCCGGCCTCCCCTGTCTCGCCGCACGCAGCCAGGGCGAGGAGCGCAGCCGTTACCAGGGCTGCAAAGATGACGGACATTGGGGGATTCGCGTTAATTGCGCTCCTTCCTGAATACCCCGGTATCGGAGTGAAGCCCGCGCATCAAAGGGGTACTCGCCGGACCGTGCTCCAGGATCCTTCAGCGCCCCATTATAAGCCACAAGCTCTCTAAATTGCCAGGCTTGTGGTCCGGACTAGCGACTCAGGAAGGGGACGCGCAGCAGCCCTATGACGAAGGAGCCTACCAGCATCACGGCCCCGATCACCATGATTGTGATGGAGAGGGTGATGAACTCGTTGGCGACGTCCGAGGCCATAGAGGTGAACACGTCATTGATGATTTGTACCATGCTCGGAGGGATGGCCGAAGCCCGGGCAGGGTCCAGGGGGGCCTGGGGCAGCTGGGACTTGGCGACCAGGGTGATTACCAGGAACACCAGGCCCGATAGCAGCAGGGTAAGGCCGGGCCAGCGCAACGCGGAGCTAAGGCGGGGAATCTGAACGGCTGCCATGAAAACAACACCCAGGACTACCATCACGATGCCCACCCAGAAACCCGCGTCCCCACCCTCGACGATTCCCCGAGCGGTCTCCAGGTCTTCCAGGAACTCCTCTCTGGTCTGGTCGTTCTGCTCGGCTGCTATCTCCACCAGGTCGAGGCGGTCCCTGTCGTCCAAGTCTTCCCTTATCTCACCCAACGCCTCGTCTATGAGGGGCGTTAACAGACCCCGTGCGCTCAGCTTCAGCGCTTCCTTGGTATCGCCAGCCCCCAGACTCTCTTTGATGGCGTCCTCTTGCTCGTCCAGTCCCCGCAGGGCTTCGTCGCTGATGGCGCCGTCCTCGCTGAGACGCTGGTACGCGATGTCATAGGCGTCGTCTACGTACTCATCCACCACAGGCCCGGTTAATTCAGGTGAGGCAACCTCCAGGGCGCCCTTGACGCTCCCTTCCCGCAGCGCGTCCTTGATTCTTTCCTCCTGCTCCTCCAGCCCGCTTAGCGTCTCCGGGGGGATGTCCTCGCTTTCGCGAAGGATGGCAAGCGCCTGGTCATAGGCTGCGAGCCGGTCCTCAACGGGGATGGACTCCACGGAGGGGATGGTGGTCGGCAACTCTCCACTCGCCAGCCCCTTATAGATGCTCTCGACCTCCGTTTTGAACTCTTCGGCGCTGCGGGCCGGGACTTCTTCCAGACCGGCTATGCTCCGGTCCACGTATCTATCAACGAGCGCGTCGGGGTCCTCTACCGAGGGGACACTGGTCGGTATTTCCCCGTTCTCCAGGGTGCGGTAGAGGTCCTCCAAGCCCTCTTCCAGCTCTTCGATGGTAGTCACCGGCACATCCTCAAGCCCGTCAATGCGCCCGTCTATGTAGCGGAAGATAGCCGGTTCGACTCTCTTAAGGGGCACCCCAAGGTCTATGAATACTTCGGGGGTGTCGGTCTCTTTGTTCAGGTAGTCAATAGTGCCCGTGATAGACCCTTCAACCTGCTCTCGCAGGTACTCCGGCGGGACTATCTCGCGGGCGACGGCGCTTACCTCCCCCTGGGGAATATCTATGTCGCCGAGGAGGTCGTCGGTCCGGTCTTCAAACTCGGGGTCGAGCAGCACCTCGTCGTAGAACCTGTTGTAAACGTCATTTTCAGCCAGGTTGTCGCTGTAGAAATCGTCGGTGAGGAAGTTATCCCGGATGCCGCTCGCGAGGAGGAAGCCGAAGAACCCAAAGAAAATCACAAGTCCCAGGACCAGGGACGCCACCGGACGAAGGATGAGGAGTAAAAAGCCCAACGCTCTCCTATACGTCTACTGCCTCGACCATGTTACCTGTCGAGGCAGTAGATATTATATCACGCCATTGCGGAGGCGCCGGTAGCGGCAGTTTGCCTTCAGGCCACGGTGCCCCTTATCCAGAAGCTACAGCCCCACAGGCTGGCGCCTCCGAAGTTGTAGCGCCGCCTTGGCCCTGCCCTGATGCACTCTACCCTCCGGACCCGGTAAACGTTCATCTTGTCCACGAGGGTCTTTACCGATGAAGGGCTGTCCGCGGATATATACTTCTCCAGCTCTTCATAGGCCTCTCGCTCGTCCGAGAGTCCCACAAGGATGACCACCTCCAGGTGGTAAGTCGTCCTCGGGTTGGTAGGCCTGTACTCGGCTACTACAGTCTCGCTTGCGGCCTGGTTGTCTCTGATGACCGCTGCCGGAAACTGGTGTATGCTGTCGGTCGGGTATTTGTACACCCTCATGTTGTCCACGCTGGCCAGATGGCCGGCCATAGAGTCTATGATGCTCTTGAGTAGACCTCTCGTGGGGGCTACCATGTCCTCACTCCCACTGACAGCTTGCGGTAGGGGCCCAAAAGCTGCTTTACATCAGGGTCCAGACCGTGGAACACGCCGGACTGCCCTGTCTGGGGTAGTCCGGCGCTGGAAGCGTACCAGCTGTCTTTTCGTTTCCACAGTCGAGCAGCCTGCATAAGGCACGCCTCCACCACCGGCCCCGGATACCTGTAGATGGAAATATCCGTTCCGTCGGCGTGGGCTGCTGGCGTGGTGCCGTTGACGCCCCTGGCAACTATCAGGTCGTTGCGCCAGATGGACACAATGTAAATCTGCTCGCTCTCGATGGCGATGGTCTGCGCCACGCCAAACTTGGAGTCGTCGGTGGTGGTGAGGGTAGTGTCGGTATCGGAGAAGGCGGCACCTTCATCTATGTCGGCCCCGCTGTCCTCGGTAATCTCCCGGTACCCCCACTTCCCATTTATCTCCACGGTCTGCATACCGGCGGTGAAAACGCTTTCATTTCCCGCCTCGGTGTCTATCACCACGCGGCTATAGGGGCGGCCCCACGGCGTGGTCGGGTCAGCGTTGGGCGGATAGAGCAGATAGTCGGTGGCCGCCCAGGTTGTCTCAAATACGCGGTCCCTGTCGTCGTCCGTCTTTACGGATGTGATGCTGATGAGGTCCTGGACGTTCAGATTCGTCCCTCCGTCCCCGTCGAACTTTCTCGCGGTTGCCAGTACGTAGAAATGGCGATTGCAGTACCGGTCTATGAGGCGGGAAACCCTCTCCAGGAGCTCCCGCAGGCGGGTGTCATAGGTGGTGCGCTGGATATTCAGCACGCCGGCAGATTTTAGAGATGTGACGTCTGCATAGGCGTTCATTCGTCCTATACCTCGTAGTAGAAGATATAGGCGTTACCGACCAGGCCGGCGGCTGTGCCCGTGGCCCTGCTTCCGGTGACGTAGCTTGTGGTGCCGCCCGGGGCATCGAGGCGTTGGCGGGCCTTGCCGTTGGTCCCCTTATCGTCTATGTTGTCCTCGACGCCTGAGACGGCCCCCACGTCCACGCCGTCCATCAAGTTGTCCGAGCTGGTCACGCCGTTGGCGGCCGTGCCAAAATCCGCCGTGCATGCCCCCGTGGACTTGGCTGTACGGTCTATCACTATGCGGACCACTACGACGGGGTTGGACTCCGGGCTCTGCCAGCGCAGGACGCCCCCCGGCGTGTCGGCGTCTCCCAGGGCCACCTTGGCGCACTTCAGCGCCACCGGAGTGACGTCCGAGGACATGAGGTCTTTGACTTGCCCGGCGATTGGGCTGTTCTTCTCGGGGTTAGCCATATTTCTGCTCCTGTCTTTTCGTGATTTGTTGAGAGTGTGTTCCTAAAGTCGTGTCCCAAGCCTCCTCTCCCATCAAGGGAGAGGATTGAGGTGAGGGTGATTACCCCTCATCCCAGCCTTCTCCCGCAAGAGAAGAAGGGGCCTTGGAAACACTCTATGGAATCACGGGTCTGCCTATGGTCCGGCGCCGGTCTAGCCGACGTCCGTTATGTTGTACTGGAGGGCGGTGTGGGTCGCGTTGGCCCGGTTCCCGGATCGCTCGGCGAACGCGAGACGCATGCTGACCACCATTATGTTCTGCCTCTTCTGAATGTCCCGGTCGGTCTCGATGGCAAGCTCCCGGCGGAAGCCCACCCGCCACTGGGAGCGGTTGGCTATGAGAAGGCGGCCCGTGTTCACAGTGTTGCCGCCGTCGGTCACCTGGCCGTCCGCGTCGGCCAGCTTCATCTGCTCCGACACTATTACCGGAATACCCTCTACTGCGCCCAGCTGACCCCGGAGCAGCGTGGCGTTGGGGCCCAGCTTGTCCAGGGTACGGAAGTTGCTCACGCTCAGGGAGCGGATATACGTGTTCACGTCCATGATATAGGCTAGCTCGGAAGGCCGTACGCCGTATTTACCCAGCTTGCTCCTGATCTCGTTGAACATGCCGTCGGATACGCCGTCAGCGTGATTGTTGGCCTGGCCGGTGTTGTCTATGAGGGGGAGATGCAGCAGTCCGTCGAACCCCAACAGCCAGTGCCCCTTGCCGGCGTCGGTCTTTGAGATGGTCGCGCCGTCGGCGTTGATGTTGTTGACGGCAGTGGCATCCCCGTTGAGCAGCACGTCGTCTATGACCTCGGCGGTGTTGCGCACCAGGGTAGCCCGCACCTCCGACGCCATGGCGATGATGGCGTCCTCGTCGAGGGTGAGAGACCAGGGCACCTGGCCGACCAGCTCGTAGGCGGTCAGCATCTGTTTAGCCGTAGTCAGCGCGGTGCTGGTGGTAGCCAGGTTCTCCGTCCCCGGGTACCAGTTTACGTCGCCCAACTGCAAGGGAATCTCGAAGGGGTCCGAGGGCATGTCAATCCTGGAAAACAGGGGCGCGACCATCGTTTCCAGGTTCACGTCCATCCAGAGAGCGGCGGCTTCCTGGGTGGGGACCAGCTCGTCGCCGGCGCCCGCGGTAGTGCTGTCCATGGCGGTCTTCAGGTTAGCCTGCCACTCCTCCAGGGTCCGGGGATTCAGCCCCAGCGGCTGGCGCAGCTGGGCATTCAGAAGGCTTCGCATCATTGCCAGGTCCAGCACGTCGAGGCCCTTGTACTTGCCATAGGGGACGCGTGGGCTGTCGCTGCTGCCGTACTGCGCCAGGATGGACCGCTTCTCTCCGTCTCGCAGCATATCCTGGATGCGGCCAACCTGGGCCGTGACACGGTCCACCTCCTCCTTCAGGGGCGGCAGCTCCCTGTCCATCCGGGCGTTGTAGAACTCCTTGATGCCCGCGACCTCCTTCTTGATGAGTTCCAAGTCCTGTGTTCCGATAGTCATACCTTCCTCCTTTTTGCCTTCTTTTTGTTTTCGAGACTGGTCTATACTACGGCGCTCCGCAGCACATCCAGGATTTCCTCCAAGGTCCCGTCCGGTCCGAAATTGGCGCCGTAATAGGCTTGCAAGCGGGGCGTGGTGTGAAGGGCTTTCCGCAAGGCGTTCTGGTTGGCCGGCACGGGCGCGGCGCTGATCTCCAGCAACTCCTGCTTGATGAAGTTGATTCCCAGGACTTCTCCAGTGTTCCTGTCGGAGCGCACCTCGTACTGCAACGGCTTGAACCCAACCGACACGCCCCTCTGATACCCGCCGTGGTACAGGGCGGCTACTTCCCTCGCGAAGTCTGTGGGCGCGAACTCCATTTTGGCAATGAGGGAGTGTTCCTCCTTCCACACCGCCAGGGCCCTGCCAATGGCGGGCTGGGTGTAGTTGTGCGCCCACAGGAACACCGGGTTCCGGCTGTAGGACTGTAGCTGCCAGCCCTCCACCGAGATAATGTCGCCGTGGCGGTCCACGTCGTCGGTGGAGATGACGAACGACATGGAGGCGCTGTCCGGTATGGCGCTGGCTTTATCCGCCCACTTGCGAAGGTGAGGCGCGTCGCTCAAGCCCCGTGTATAGGAGTCCAGGGCCTCCAGCAAACGCTCCCGTTCCCATTTCTCCCCATCTGTCATGGTGCTTCCCCTCCTCTCTTTATCCTGCGTATTCTTCCCTGTAGCGTGGCAAAAAATAAGACAGGCCCCTTGGGGTCTGTCCCACTGGCGTTCCTTCTATCCTGCCTGTTAAGCCTTATCCGCTATTGCGCCCCGTGTCCGGAAGGCGATCATGCCGTACAGAATAAATGTTCTGCTCACCTATTAGCCTAAAGCCCTGCTCTCTGAGATGTCAACGCAGACCTGTCAGTACCGTGACCTTTCAATTGTCACCCCGAGCGGAGCGAGGGGTCTAAAGTCCTGTCTGACTGTCGGGGTGACGCATACAGGGCAGACGGGTAACGTCGAGAATGAAACTAATCTTGGTCAGTCCCATGAGATGATAGGGGGTGAGGACCGGGGATTTCACACTGTCCAGGATAAAACAGAGCGGCCGGGCCCCGATAAAATCGGAGCGGGGGCCGCTGAAGGAGCGGCCCACTGCCGGTCGCTGCCCCAATATAATAGCCTGCCGCCCGGCGGCGCGTCAACCGCCGTGCTCGTAACTGTTCAGACTTGGTGAGGTGGCTTGGGCGAGTTTCGAGCATGGCATCGCTTGCCGAACTTCCTTGTAGGGGCATCCCTTGTGGATGCCCCATCCGTGTACGCCGGGGACTGGGCAACCGCGAGGGTTGCCCCTACGATTTGTCCGGTACATGCACATACCCCCTCGAGGCTGAACAGTTACCCGCGCTCGACGGTCCTTCAAGTTTCTAAGCTATCGGTGACTGCTCACCTGGTAGCCAGGCCTCGCCGTGCAGAGTAAGGCTCATCGCCCCAGGGTACTTCGGGCAGCTTTCTCTCCCTCCGCACCTCGTTGATGGTCAGCACCCCGCGGTCGAGCAGCTTCGTCTCCCTGTCCACCCGCCTGCTCTCATCCTCCTGCAGCAACTCGATGTAGCTCAGGTCGAACTCCACCCGCAGGTCGGTATATCCGAGGAGAGGCAACAGCTTCTCGTTCAGTTGCTCCTCCAGGAACTTCATCTCGGGGACTATCGTGTTGCGCCAGAATATCCTCTCGGCCACGCCGATATTGGAAAAGGTGGCCCTCTGAAGGTCCGACAGCAAGGGCATGGGCACACCGTACACCCGGCTCACCTCCTCGAGACTCCAGCGCAGCCCAAGCATAAACTCCATTTCCCGGTGGCTGAACCCGGAGGGAGTCACGGTCTTGATGTCCTTGATGAAGCTGGCGATGGCCGGCCGGTGCGCATTCCCGGGACCCCTGTACCGCTTCTCCCAGCGATTGTAGAAGTCCTCCACCTCGTCATCGGTCATCGCCTCCTCGGTGGTGAAGATGATGTCGGGCTGGGCCGAGTTCTTGAAGAAATTGCGGTTGAACCTGAGAGCGTCCATCCCCATGTCCACCGATAGCCGTGCCGGGGCGATGGGTGACAGTCCGGCGTATTCCTCCAGAGGGTTGAAGTACCGCAGCCACACTATCTCCTCCGGCGTATAGGCCACCGGGCCCGTCAGGCCAAAATACACGCATCCCCTCATGTACCTACGTTTGTCCGGGAGGATGCGCATCCTGTCCGGGCGTAGCGGCCATATCTCCCACTGCCCTTGCTCGTCCCGCTCCAGCGCCCAGAAGGCCGACCCCCACAGGTTCAGATAAATCTCCGTGGCCCGCCACAGTTCGCCCCGGCTGTACCACCTGTTCACTCTGTTCAGCAGATGCTGGACCGGATGCGTTTCCGGCACCGCTTCATCGCCCCTGATGACCCTCACCGGCGGCCTCGCCAGCGCCTCGGAGCGCAGCCTGATGGCCGAATACACGGAGACGGAGCTGGCGTAATACTCCCCGTAGGCCGGCTTTGCCCACTCCTGCCCAGTCCCGGCGACCTCTTTATGCCGGTCCACGTCCACCCCGGACGCCCGGTTGCTTTTCTTGACGGGACCGGGCAGCCTGTTTCCGACCAGCCTCCCGGCCACAGCCTTCGCGACCCCCTTCAGGTCCCAAAAACTTCTAGCCACTCTTCCTCCTTTTCCTCTGAGAGTCCCCTGCTAAGCCCACAGCCTCACCCTTCGTCTATTGGATAGAAACGCCAGCATCATGGCGTCGGCCTTGTCGGGCGAAGACATTCCACGGCGTCGCATCTTCTCCTTGCTCTCTATCACCACCCGACCGAGGCTGCTGAAGCTGTATCTCAGACCGGCCAATTGCCCTATCAGCTCGTTATCGTCGGGAATGCTCACACTCCCGTCCAGGAACAGCTGTCGGAGGTTCCAGTAGCCCTCGGCCCGCAGATTTTCGTAATGCTCACTGTCCTGGGCCTGCCTGCCCACGTTGACCCCCTGCACTCGATAGCCCTGCTCCCGCAGGCGGTCCACCACCCCGGCGCCGATTCCCACCTCGTCCACCGTCACCTCATCGGGCTTCCATTGCTGAATGGCGTCTACCACCCGGCCCGCCAGCTTCATGGTATCCAGGCCCATCATGGCCTGGACCTCCTCCACCGCCATGCCCCTGCGCCTCAGAATCACGCTCTTGTCCGACCCAAACCGGGCCACGTCCACAGCCAGGGTGACGGCTTCCGGGGCCGCCATGTCCCCCATATCGCGTCCCACGGACCCTTCTACCACGGGCAGTGGTATCAGCGTGTCCTCATCCTGGTCCGGGAACTCTCCCAGGACCCTGGCCTGGTAAATCGGATTCTCCTCGCCCCACACCTTTCTGCGCTCTTCCACCCACCGCAGGCTCACCAGGCCGCGGATGACCACCTTGCCTTCCTTGACGTTGGGGCTGTCCAGGGCCGAGATAGTCACAGTGCGGTATAGCTCCCTGTCGTCGTAGAAAGCCCTCCGGAAGCTCCCGCTCATGGTCGTCGGGTTCCCAATCAGCAGAAGTCGGCAGTTCTCGGAGGTCATCACGCCCTCTATGGCTTCGTATATCTTCTCCTCCACCCCCTCGGCCTCATCCACCACAATGAGCATGTTGGGGCTGTGAAACCCCTGGAAATCATCGTCGCTGTCGGCGGAAAGTCCCAGGGCAAACCGCCCCTCGGACATCTCCAGGCGAGTATCCAGCAGCTTCCCTCCCAGGTCGTAACGGGCCTTGCGGTACTGCCTGTGCACCTCCCTCCACAGCACATGACGCACCTGCCGGAAGGTGGGCGCGGTACTCAGGACCACCGCCTCATCGTTGCAATACAGGAACCACAGTATGGCGATGGCGGCTGAAAACCCTTTTCCGAGGCCGTTCCCGGACTTCACCGCCACCCTTCGATGGTTCCTGAGCGCCTCCAGCACCTCCTCCTGCTTGCTCCACAGGCTCGACTCAAGCACTTCCCGCGCGAACAGGACCGGCGAAGCGCAGTGCTCCTGCCGAGGCTCATAGGGCGGTCTCTTCATCGTCCATCACCCCCCTTTGCCTACCCACGACGGGAGGGGCTGAAGATATAGCCGCACTCCCCGCAGCGGAACACATCGTTGTCCTCCTCCTGCATCTTTTTCAGCTTTACTAACCTGGTACAGCCACAGCGCCTACAACACAAACTGTCTGATTCCTTCCTCCAGATATAGCTGGCACGTATAGCTGGGGTCACTTGGAAGGCCCGCCTTTTCCACCCTTTCCGGCCCTTGGGCTAGCTGGAAACGGTGAATGGCGGGCCTGTCCTCAGCTATTTCAAGCCTATAGTCCTGCCTTCGAGGGTGTCAACGGTCGCATGACACCCTTGGCTTCACCACCCATCTCGACCTTTGCCGTTGCGCTTGGGCGAGCTCATAGTGGGCAAAAAAGAAGCAGGGGCAGCTTCTCGAAGAAGCTGCCCCTGCAAGGGCCTCGACAGCTAGACTGTGGAGGCTAGAACTCGTCCATATCGTCCATGTACTCGACGTCGGCGAACATGGAGTCCTGGGGTCCCCTTACATACTCCTGGAGCTTGGCCCTGAACTCATCGAAGACCTTGTCCCTCTCGGGACCCTCCGGGATGTCCCCTGACTCTATCTTGTCCTTCAACTCCTGAAGGAAGTACTGGTCGGCGTACCCCTCGGGGATGTGGAAGAACTCGGAGTCGAACCTGGGCAACTCGCCAGGACCGTAGTAGCCCATGTCGTGCATCTCGTACCCCTCCAGGCCGTGGGTGCCCTTCCCAAGGACCTGCCCGGTGGCGGCGTAGTGTTCCATAACCGACTTCATGCCGTACCTCTGGACGGGGCATACCTTCATGCAGATGCCGCAGGCGGCGTACCGGGCCATTACGGGCCGGCAACGCTTGGCTATTATCTTGAACTTCTCCACACCGCGCCACCACACCTTGTCCCTCGTCAAGGCCCGGCCCGGGCAGCGGTTCACGCACACCTGGCAGATGGTGCAGAAAGCCTGGATGCCGTAGTCCACCGGCTCGTCATGGGTCAGCAGAGCGTCGGTGGTGATGATCATCAGCCTGTGGCGGGAGCCGAAGTGAGGCGACAACAGGTAGCCCATAGCGCCCTGCTGGCCCAGCCCGGCCTGTACGAACATGGGTATAACCACCGACGCAGGGTCGTTGGGACTGTGGACCTGGGCATGGTAGCCAAGGGAGCGTATGTAGTCCGCCAACTCCAGCCCTGCGCGCCCCTCGCTCCTGTACGTGGCGAAGACCGCGGCCTCTGCCGGCTCGCTGGGAATTGTTTGGGTCTCCTCGTAGGGCTGCTCCATCGCCAGGCAGATGGCATTGGGGTAGGGCTTGACCCACTTCCTCTTGCTCACGTAGGTGTAGCGGTTGTCATAGGCTGTCACGCCCACAACCGCGAAGCCCAACTCCAGAGCCTTATCCTTGATCTCCTGGGTGACGTCCTTGCCGTGCTCAGGCTCCACCGTAGGGTCGATGTCCCCGGACTTAAGAGCCTCGATGACGATGGGCTTGTTCAGCCTCTCGTGCTCGTCCCGGGTCTCCTTGATGTCGCTGACTTCCCGCGACCATTTGCGGTAGACGTAGTTCTCCACGTTGTGGCTCTCTACCGGGTAGTTCCTGGTGTAGAAGTTCACGGTGTCCTGGTCTTGCGGGGCCCCCGGGGTCCCCTCTAGCTCCTCGGGTATCGAGATGATCTCCGGCTCGTCCGTGGGTTTGGGACCTCTCAGAGTCTTGGGTACTGTAACGCTATGACCGATTTTTAGCATGCTCCTCCTCCCTCATTCTGAGGCCGACTTCAAGCCGATGCTCGTTCACTTTTATACGCCTTTTCAGCTAATTTGTCAAGAAGCATAATCCCGCCGTATTTCGTTACCATGCGCTATATTTGCGACGGATACCTTCAAGCCGGGGCATGCCCCTCGCCGTTGCTCCCGTGCGCCTGAGTTCCGCACCTTTCCCACCGCCTGTTCTGGTCCAGTACATCACTCCTGATGTCGCTGGATGGCCTCAGCCACGCGCGAGTCTATGGCCCCAAGGTCTACGCCGGCATCGGACCTGGCGACGCCAACGTGGGTATCCCTCAGGATTTGCTCCCAGTCCGCGTCGGTCCCATATTTACCCTGGAGATCGGCCCACAGTGCGTCTAGCATCTCCTTATCGAACATTGTCTCCTGGCCCTCCTTTCTACTTTGGCTAGCTGATGTGGCCTTCTACGACAAGCTGTTGGACTCGTCAGCCGGATGGCTGCCTTGGTCGCTGGGCAAAGACAATCCCCTCCTGGCCCACGTACCTGTCGCGAAAATCCTCGAACAGCTTCAGCTTCTCCGGCTGAAAATCCGCGAGGTCGTCGTTTTCGTCCAGGTAAGGGTTGGGGAAATAAATCCTCAGCAGGGTCTCACCCTGAGCGTTGGAGAACCTCGTATAGTAGAGATAAGGAACGCCGTGGTCCTCCGCCTCGACAAACTGGACGCCGGCTACCGAGTCCATTTTCAGATGGAAGTGCCAGCTATCGGCCTCTACGGTGACGTAGTTGTCGCTGAATTTCGGCTCCTCCATCCCATTGGCCTCGTTCTCGCTCACCACCTCTCCGCCCCCAATCACCCAGAGCATACGCTCATCGCTTGCAAAGTCTCTGATAAGACTCTCCAGCTCCAAGGCTTACCTCCTCCTTAACCCCTATATCTCCGCCCCCCTTGCGGGGGCTCCGATACCACCCCTGATACCTTCGGCCTCGTCGAGGTGCTACAAGGGGACATCCATGCCATGCGCGTGAGATACCTTATAGTACCTCAGCATCGGGGATTTGCCAATATAGCATATCCCACTGGTAGCGTTCCAATTTAGGTGGTTGGGTTTTCTCCGAGTCGTCCCGCGTATCGTATGACCCC
This sequence comes from Dehalococcoidia bacterium, assembly GCA_965197405.1. Lineage (GTDB taxonomy): Bacteria > Chloroflexota > Dehalococcoidia > Lucifugimonadales > JAGWBF01. The sequence continues at coordinate 2,352,546 of OZ240206.1, forward strand.
CAATCCCTCTCGTGTCATTGCGCTGCCATACTATCTAATAAAAGGAAATGCTACCGCACACGCAGCACTCAGCTTTGAGTTTTCAGGCTCGCCTTGTTATAATGGGAACATGTCGCAGTAGCTTTGTTGCGCCCCTTGTGTCTCTTCTCGTGTCTTATACCAAGCCATACCTACTCTCCCTAGAAGGAGGGATCAAATGCTTCCAGAAGTCCGCCTGTCCCAGACTTCCAGGGACGATGTGAAACGCGTCGCCGGATGGCTCCAGGATGAAGAGGTCAACGCATCTTGGTACGGCACCAATCAGGACGGCGAACCCCTGCACATAGGGTACTCTCCCGCGCGTATGCTGGAGGCCTCTGACCGGGACTGGGAGGAGGTCTTCAGCAACGAGGGACGCCAGATTTTCTCCGTGGTCACTGCCGACGGGGAGCATATTGGCGAGGGCCAGATGGTGATTGAAGCGCCCCTGTGGGAGGCCCAACTGTTCATCCTCATCGGACGCAAAGACCTATGGTACCAGGGCTATGGAACGGCGGCTTTTGTCCAACTCCTGGACCGGACTTTCTACACCTATGACCTCCACCGCGCCTGGGTGGACATCCCGGAGTACAATCTGCCGGCCATCCATATGTGCGAGCGAATCGGGTTTATACTCGAGGGGCGCCTGCGCGGCACCCACCCCAAAGGTGGGAAGTGGTACGACTCTCTGGCGATGGGGCTGCTGTCCAACGAGTATGCTCGCCGGCGCGCCAGACTTATGGAGCCGACTGAAGAGACCGCGGTCTAGAACGGCCCCATTGGCGCGCAGTGAGCAAGCTGTCTGGCAGGTGATGCCATGACCCCCTTCTACGATGCCGGTGTGGTCCGAAGGGGGCGTCCCCTCGTCAACATCACCCTTATAGTCATAAACATCCTGGTCTTTATTTACACCCTTGCCCTGGGGGGAGTGGACCAGCACATCTTCTTTTGGAAATACGGCCTGATTCCCGCGGAACTGTCCAGTGGCAGGGAATTCACAAGCCTCGGAGGCCCTTTCGGGCCTGACATAGCCTCTCCTATACCCACCTGGGGGACCGTGTTTACCTCCATGTTCATACATGGAGGCTTTCTGCATATCATAGGCAATATGCTGTTCCTGTGGGGATTCGGAGACAAAGTGGAGTACAAGCTGGGCCACGTCAAATACCTGCTTTTCTACGCGGGTGCGGGGGTGGCAGCCGTCTGGACTCAGGTAGCCACAGATCTGGACTCCCAGACGGTCCTTATCGGTGCCAGCGGGGCTATCTCCGGCGTGCTGGGAGCATACCTTCTCGCTTATCCTTACAATCGCATCATGGCCCTGATGTTCGTCTTCTTTATTCTGCCCCTTGTTTTTAGCTTCGGCTTCCTGGGACCCGGGGCGCCGGGCGCGGGGATAGCCTACATGGCCCACGTGGGTGGATTCGTGGCGGGAGCGTTGTTCATGGCGGCCTACAAGTACGTCCTGCGGGAGCCTATCCTGCCCCGCGGACGCCCCTGGGGGCCCTGGGAGCACTAGCGCGGTGACGGGTAGCGGCTTGCTACAGTACGATTTCGTATATCTCCAAGGTGCCCCGCACTGTGTTCCCGTGGAGGTGGTCTGCTAGCTGAGTCAAGTCTATGCCTGGGTACGGCTCCGGTTCGTGGAACCTGGCGAAGAACCGGTCCAGACTCTCCACTTCAAACTGGAAGACCACCGTGTCCATCCGCCCGGATACATCTACAAGGATTCTCCCGGTCGTGTTGCCCTGGCTGACGAATATCTGGTTGGCCTTCTTCATGTCCTCCGCAATCTCTGGGGCCTTTCCCCTCTTGCAGTACCATATCTCTCTTATCATGTACATCAGACGTTACCTCCTGGTGCTATTTGTGATTCCAAAGACCGGTATCCGGGACGTTGCCGAAACTTGCCTGGTAGACTCGAACAAAGCTACCCTTCCCAGCCCGTGCGTTGGGAGTCGCCACCGGCGGGCTGTCCTCGCAGATGAATGAACCAGTGGGCCAGCCCAACTATAACACCTCCTCCGACAATGTTGCCCAGGCTGGCCGCCGCCAAGTTGTGGACGGTCCAGGGTACGTCCAAGCGGGCCGCCTGGTCGGTCGTCAGTCCGGCCGCCGTCAGGGCCTCGGGTTCCGTGGCGAGCAGCACCCCGAGCGGCACGAAATACATGTTTGCGATGCTGTGCTCGAAACCGGCCGCAATAAAGGTGCACACAGGCAAGACGATCCCCATGAGCTTTTCGATGGTCGTACGCCCGGCAACTGCCAGCCAGATGGCCATGCACACCAGGATGTTGGCCAGGATACCCCTCACAAAGGCGGTCTCAAAAGAGAGATTGACCTTGGCATTGGCGGTGGCCACCGCCGACCCGGCGAAGGTAAAGTCTCCCTGCATCCACCATCGGCCGTAGTAGACCATCAGTACGACGATAAGGGCTCCTGCCAGGTTCCCGGCATAGACAAGCGCCCAGTTGCGTCCCAGCCCACGGAGACTGATGCGCCGTGTGAACAGGCCCATCAGCATCATGTTGTTGCCGGTGAACAGCTCCGACCCGGTAATCACCACCATGAACAAGGCCATGGTGAGTCCCAGCCCCATCAGGAGTCGCGTGGGACCAGCGCCTAGCTCTGAACCCACGGCGATGGTGCTGGCCATCACCCCGCCCAGTCCTATGAAGACCCCCGCCATCACCGCCAGCGCTAACGTGGAGACTACCCCGGCTCGGGCCTTCGCGACCCCCGCTTCCTCAACTTGCCGGGCGATCTCTTTGGGGGACAACGCCTCCACGATGGCCTTCCGGTACTGCTGTTGATGGCTCACGCCAGAGCGCCTCCTTCTCGAAGGGTCAACTGTTCAAAAGCATTATATCAATACGAGATTCCATGTTCACTCGGTCCGTTTTAGGCGCTTAACGAGGCTTGCGGTATGGATGTAAAATCGTCTAATATAGTTTTGAAGGTTGACCCAAATTCTCGGCACCGGTGAGGAGCGTCCGGCATGAGCATCAGCAACTATTCAGAATTGCGTACCGTTTACAAACCGCCGGCTCCGCGGGCTGAGCAGAAGGTGTTGGACCACCTGGATGTTCACTGCCGGAACTTCATAGCCCTGTCTCCCCTTTGCGTTCTGAGCTCTGCCAACTCCAACGGACAGGCCGACGCCTCGCCTCGGGGCGACCCGCCGGGGTTTGTGCAAGTGCTGGACCACAAGACGCTCCTGCTTCCCGACCGGCCGGGGAACAACCAGGTGGACTCGCTGCAGAACATCATGGAAAACCCCGGCGTGGGGTTGCTCTTCTTCGTGCCGGGGATGAACGAAACGCTGCGCGTGAAAGGCAAGGCCGAGATTGTAACCGACGCGGAGATGCTGGAGCCGATGAAAGAGCGGAACAGGGCGCCGGTTTCCGGGCTTCGGATTACGGTAGAGGAGGCGTTCTTGCATTGCGGCCGGGCACTGATTCGTTCTCGGATTTGGGACCCGGAGGTCCAAATTGACCGTTTGGCCTATCCGACCTATGGGCAAGTGCTGTCGGACCAAATTAAGGGAGCGAACGCCGAGGAGATAGACGCCTCCGAGGACGAGGCCAATCGCCACCGTCTCTATTGAACCTAACTAGCCTCCCCCTTCTTAACAATACAATAGCATAGCCCCCGTCGTCTCAGGACGCTATCAGCCCTTCCTGGGGCTGTGTCCAGGGTAGATTATAGATAGGCGCGAACTGTGGAGCGCGCGGCATTGGCATCCGCCCGAAGGGCACGTCAATGACCACCGGCGCCCGGCGTTCCAGCGCAAGCGGAATCAGCGTTCCCAGGTCCATTGGGTCGTCCGCCCTCATGCCGACTGCGCCGAAGGACTCGGCGAACTTCACGAAGTCCGGGTTGACCAAATCGGTCTCGTAAGTTCCGGCGAAGAAGTCGTCCAGGTCGCGGGCAACGTTGCCGTAGGAGTCGTTTCTGAAGAGGATGGTCGTTACGTTGATTCCGTACTTGACCGCCGTGGAAAGCTCGGAGGAGTTGAACATGAACCCGCCGTCTCCGACCATGCACACCACGGGGCGGTCGGGTCTACCCACCTTCGCGCCCAGCGCCGTCGGGAATGAATAGCCGAGGTTGAACGAGTACCCGGAATCTATGTACGTCTTTGGCTGGTTCACCTGGTAGTGGGTGCGGGCGTAGTAGCCGAACTGCGTGATTCCCCAGACTATGAAAGCGTCCTCCGGGATGCTCTTCTGGATTGTCTCTAGAATCGCGTATTGCGGCTCCTTGAGCCGGATGTCGTAGTAGGCAATCAGGCTCCGGGCCGCGGCGACCGCTTCGGCCGGCGACGGACGCTCTCCCGCCCCGGCCTCTATGAGGAAGGGGAGCATGGCCTCGATGGTCGCCCTGGCGTAGCCATGCAGGGGGATGGTGTTGGACTGCACCCTCGTGAGATCGGTGTCCTCTATGTTGATGTTGACCAGCGTGGACGACTCACCGGCCGGATTGCCCAGCGAAAAGCGTGCGCCGATTCCTATCACGACGTCGGCGGACTGCATCACTTCATAAAGCTGGTTCATCTCCTGTCTCTCACCCCGAGGGCTGAAACACGCGCCGTAGGACAGAGGGTGGCTGTCGGGAATGGTCCCCTTGCCGCCGCTGGAGGTAATCACGGGTATGCTCGTTGCTTCGGCCAGCTTGACGAGGGCTTCCTCCGCGTCGGACCGCGCCACCCCGCCGCCGGCGTATATCAGGGGCAGGCGAGATTGGGCGATGACTCGGGCGGCCTCCCGAAGCTGCTCCGGGCTGGGCACAATTCGCGAGACGGGGGCCGGGTCCCGCAGCGTGACCTCCTCCTGCTCCACCGAGGCCTCGGGCGGGACCTCTATCAGAACGGGACGGGGACGACCGCTGCGCATCTGCCTGAAGGCTTCGGACACGGCGGCCGGTATCTCACGGGGCCTGAGCGCCCGCCGCTGCCACTTGGTCACGGGGCGCACTACGTCCGGCTGGTCCGAGATTTCATGGACGGCCCCCAGGTTCTTGCCAATCAGGCCGCGCGGGACCTGGCCGGCAATGACGAGCACCGGCGAGGAGCGAGCGTACGCGGTGGCCAGGACGGAAGCGGCATTGTACAGGCCCGTGCCCGGGACCACCAGGGCCACCCCCGGTTTTCCTGATGCGCGAGCGTAGCCGTCGGCCATGTATGTCGCGGCCTGCTCGTGGCGGGTCGTGACCATGCGAATGCCGGGATCGTCCCGTATCGCGGCGATGATCCCGTACATCTGTATGCCCGGGATACCGAATATGACTTCAACGCCTTCCCTTACGAGGGACTTCACCAGGGCTTCGCCCCCGCTCATTTTGACCATGCTTCATCCACTCCGTCCGGCTGGCCCAGGGCGCGCCGTAAAGCAATTGGAACAGGTCATAAGGTCCGGCTCGTCGTCAACATCCGGGGGTCTTGTGAGGTCTCTATATAATCGTGCCTGGGCGACCCGTAGGGACGTTGTTCATGTGGAGGGTCCGGTACGCGGCGCCGGACCTAATTACTCGCTCAATGCGGCGAGCGCATCGGCCTGAGCGGCCTGGGTGGGGATAATCTCGTTGAAGCCACTGATTTGGAACACCTCGCTGATTGGGTCCGAGAGCGAACACACCCCAAACTTCACATCCCTGTTCTGTAGCTGCTTGGAGACGAGCAGTATGACCCTGAGACCGGCGCTGCTGATGTAGGAGAGGCGCTCGAAGTCCAGGAGCATGGCGCTGACATTGCCGTCCAGGAGGCTTTCCAGGGCATCCTGAAACTCACGGGCATTGCTGCCATCCACGCGGCCCGCTGCCTTTGCGATTAGGGTCCCGGCCTTGCGCTCGCCTTTTATAGTCAAGCCCTTGGTATCGGCGACCGTCCAGGTGGTGACCGCTTCGCCTTCCTGACCGTTAGCTTCCATCGCCCCCCTGGATGGCTGTTCCAGGTCCCATGCGCATCCTCGACATCCTACCACAGGCTATATCAGGCATACAAGCGCCCAATTGGTGAATCCAGTTCTTGTCTAAATAACGTACCCTATGATATAAAAGGCGGGGCAATTCGCCTTTACACCACTCCCATGCCGGACTTGGACCTGACCTCGTCTACCGGAAGGTGACTGGAATGAAGACCCCGCCCGTACCTCACTTAGCTTACAGGAGGCAACCGGTGCCAAAGCTGAACATCCGGACATACTCCGCGCTCCACTGGGCCTTTGCCCTTCTTCTGGTCTCCGTGCTCGTGCTGGCCGCCTGCTCGGACGGCACACAGGCCACGCCCACGACGCAAGCTACACCCACCACACAGGCCACGCCGACGGCCCAGGTCACACCCTCCACAGTACAGGCTACACCCACCACACAGGCCACACCCCCCACAGTACAGGCTACACCCACCCCTCGGCCCACGCCGATGGCCCAGGCCACGCCCACCCCTCAGCCCACGCCGACGAGCCAGGCCATGCCCACCCCTCCGAGCACGCCCGTTTCCCAGGCCGACATCGTCGCGCAGCTCAGGAAGAACGCCGAGGAGTTCGAGTACACCATCGGAAAGCCGGGCGGCTCCCTGACCTTCGCGACCATTTCCGAGCCGCTGACCCTCAACCTGGCCATCTCGAACGATGCCTCGTCGTCGGGCGTTCTGGGGTATCTCTTCGAGGGCCTGACCGAGACCTCGTGGCTGACCGACCAGGTGGAGCCGGCGCTGGCGGAGTCCTGGAAGCATTCCGATGACGGCCTGACCTGGACGTTCAACCTGCGCAGGGACGTGACGTGGCACGACGGGCAGCCCTTCACCGCCCAGGACGTGGACTTTACCTTCAACCGGATTATCTACAACGACGACATACCCGCCAGCAGCCGGTCCTCGTTCAACTTCCGCTTCCTGGACGAGGAGAGCGGCGAATGGCAAGAGGCGCAGATGACCGTCACGGCGCTGGACGAGTACACAGTCGAATGCGTCCTCCCCGTGTCCTTCGCCCCCTTCCTCCGCTCCATGGGAACAGCGATATACCCGGAGCACATCCTCGAGAAGCACGTGGACGACGGCACCTTCACCGCGACGTGGGACATTGACACGGACCCGTCCGAGATTATCGGCACAGGCCCATTCACCATTGGAAGCTACGTTCCGGGCGAGAGCGTGGTCATGGAGCGCAACCCGGACTACTGGCTCAAGGACGACGCGGGCAACAGCCTGCCCTACCTGGACGAAATCGTTCAGGTCATCGTCCCGGACCTGGAGGCCGAGCTTGACAAGTTCCTGGCGGGCGAGTCGGATTCTCATGGAGTGCTGGGCGAGGAGCTCGCGCAGCTCGAACCGCTCCAGGGGCAGGAAAACTTCACGATATACAGGCGAGGCCCCGCTTTCGGGACCACCTTCCTGGGGTTCAACATGAACCCCGGCAGGAACGCGGACACCGGCAAGCCCTACCTGGCGCCTGAAAAGCTAAGGTGGTTCAGTAACACCCAGTTCCGCCGCGCCGTTGCCCACGCCATTGATAAGGACGCCATCATCAGCGACGTGCAGCACGGCCTTGGCTACCCCCAGTGGTCCTCCATAAGCCCGGCCGCGGGCGACTTCCACAACCCCAACGTCCGTAGGTACGAATACGACCTGAACAAGGCCAACGAAATCCTCGACGGCATCGGCTGGATGGACACCGACGGCGACGGGATACGGGAGGACGGCGACGGCAACCCAATCGAGTTCTCGCTGGTGACCAACACCGGCAACAGCGTGCGCCAGGAAGTCGGTGCGATAATCCATCAGAGTCTGCGAGATATAGGCATCGGGGCGGACTACAAGTTTGTCGAGTTCGCCGACCTCGTCTCCCAGCTGATCGAGTCCTACGACTGGGAGGCCATGATTATCGGCTTCACCGGCGGGTCGGACCCCTACAGCGGCATCGGCTTCTGGCACAGCAGCGAGGACCTGCACCTGTGGTACCCGAACCAGCCGCGGCCGGCGACGAAGTGGGAAGCCCATATTGACGAGCTGTACATCATGGGCAGCCAGGAGTTGGACCGTGACAAACGCGTGGGGTACTACCACCGCTCCCAGGAGCTTGCCGCCGAGAACTTGCCCGTGATTTACACAACGCTCTCCGAACGGCTGAGCGCAGTCCGGAACATCTTCGGCAATCTCACGCCCACCCTCTATGCGCTCTACGACACCCGCTATCTGTACCGGACGGACCAATAGTATGGCATGTGAAATCCGATAGGCTCGAGAGGCGGCCCGCGAATAGCGGGCCGCTTCGCTTATCTATCGCGTCCCAACTGAGCCGACGCGGACCGTTACGATGTCAGTCCCGTGCCACTGCTGGTGCTTCACGGATGCGGCGTAGTGGTGCAGCATCCGGAGCGAGAACTCACGCTCCGTAGGGGTTTCCGAGTCGTGCTGTTGGAGCTGCCGGACCCGGTCCTCCAGGTTCTCCTCGCTCGTCGCCCCGATGAACTCCAACTCCGCCACCGGGCCATCGCTGGACGCCAGGACGACCAATCGCCGCTTATTGCGGTCGTCCTGGTCTTCATCCGGCGGGGCCAGCGCCAGCAGAGTTTCTTCCGCGACTGCGCTCAGCCGGTCCGTCATCTCCGCGTTCCAGCCCTTGCGAGCAGCGAACCTCTCGAGGAACGCGTTGAGTTCCGGCAAGGCTTCGACGTGGAGTTGCGACTGAAAACGCATACGGCGCTGTCCGGTAAGCTCCAGGAATATAACCAGCGCTATGGCGGTCAGCCCCCCGGTCGTTATGCCGCTCTGGAACAGCGTCCCCCATACCGGGCCAAGGTGTTGCAGGGAGAGCAGTCCATACTCGAAAGCCGCGCCAATCCAGAAGGATACCCCCGCGACTACGGCTTTCCGCCTGTCGAGTCCGTCTTGAACAACGGTCCGCGCGCCCTCCATGAATAAAATGCCAATCACCACGAGAAAGTATCCTGTCATAACGGGGCCGGGGATGGTGCTGAGCAGCCCCGACACTTTGGGCAGAAACGCCACAACGAGGAACACGACGCCGATGCAAAAGCCCATGTTTCGGGAAGCGGACCCGGTGATTTGGATGAACGAAACGACGGCCCCATGGCTGACGTTGGGCACCGTACCGATAATGCCGGAAATCAGGTTGGTCACTCCTACACCCGAGGCTGCCCTCTGCACTTCCCGGTAGTCTATCGCCCGGGCCTGACGCCATGAGACCCGCTGCAGCGCAATGGAGTCTCCGTTGACTTGCATGGAGATTATCACGCTGAGGAACAAGAACGCCGGAAGGAGCGTCCAGAAGGAGGTGCCGAAATCTACCCCCAGACCCGGCCACGCGTCGAGTGGGACCCCCGCCCATGGGGCCTGCATCACCATCTCGATGTCGTAGGTGCCGAAAGCCACGGCGCTCAGACAGCTGGCGACTATTCCGATGACCGGCGCCCAGAGACGCAATGCGTCCGAGCCGCGAAGGGTGAGCACGGCAACGACGACGAGGGTCGTCAGTGTGGTGATAGGCGCTGCCAGTGGCTCGGGACCCGACGCTTCGTCCAACAGATTGAAGAGTACGGAAGCCAGGGCGAGGGTAACGATCATCATCACTGTGCCGCTCACCGTCGGCGTGATGATTCGCCTCAGAACGAACAGCCACTTGGCGATGACGATTTGGAACGCCGCCGAGAAGAGGACCAGGGTCGCCAGCATTGCCGGCCCGCCTTCGACTATCGCCATGATGCAGAATGGGATGGCGATAACGCTTGCGCGCATGGTGAGAACGGCCCCGGCCCCAACCGGCCCGATTCGGACTACTTGCAGCAGTGTGCCCACCCCGACGCCTATCACAGAGGCGAAGACCATCCACACCAGGTAGGAATCGTCCCTCCCTGACGCGCCGGCCACGATAACCGGCGTTATCACTATGGTCGCGGAGGCGATGAGGGCGTATTGCAAGCCTAGCCCCAGGGAAACCAGGTGAGGCGGGCTTTCGTGCGGCTCGTAACGGGGGGTCTGAGAAGATGATGGTGGCGTTGTCAACTGGCGATTAACGGCGCCACTCGGCGATATTCCACATCTCGCTGTCCCAGCCGTTAATTCGGACGCCCTTCAGGGTGTTCAGGTGTCCGGAAACGCTGCCCCGGCCCACCAGCGGGATCTCGTAATAGCTCTGCACGTAGATGTCGTTAAGCTGCTTCACCAGCGCCTCCCGCTCCGGGCCGATTCGGGTTTGGGCAAGCTGGGCAAAGACCTCATCATACTCCGGGTCGCAGGAGCGGGCGTTATTCCCGCTGGCCCAGTTGTTGTCCCGGCTCTGGATGTGTTTGCAGAGGGAGCCGGACAGAGTTTGCTGCGGGTCTATGCCGGAACCGGAAGCGTACATCTGGACGTCTGCGAAGAACCTGCGATAGGACGCCTCTTTGTCAACCACGGGGTCGCCGCCGAAAAAGACGCTGGCGTCGTGCTGTACCAGCTCGGTCTCGATGCTTACCTGACGCCACCAATCGCGAATGAGGGCCTGGGTATCCTGCCGGATGGCATTGGCCGTGGTGTGGTAGACAATCCGCAGAGGAACGCCGTTGTACTCGCGGATGCCGTCGCCGTCGGTATCCAGGACATTATTATCGTCCAGCAGCCGGTTGGCGCCTTCGATGTCCTGGGACAGGCACCCGTCGTTTGCGGTCGAAGCGTAGTCCGGGGGGCCTGCGACCAGATTGCACTCAGGCTCAGCGGCGAAGCCGTAGAGGTCCTTTATGAGGCTGCGGTCTATAGCCAGCGACATGGCTTGACGAATGGGCTTGAAGGCCAGGAAGGGGTGGGGATTTTGCCCATCCAGATATTCGGACCGGTCGTCGCCCAACGCAGGGTCCGCATTCGTCTGATTGACGACGATACGCTCCACCGTGCTGGTGAAGGAGACGACCACTTTGCCCAGCCCGGCCGCTTCCATCTCCTCGAGGGTCTCCGGCTCCACCTGCAAGTTCCAGGCGTAATCGGCCTCGCCCCTTTCCATGACGGCGCGGGCCGCTGAAATCGCATCGCCGCCGCCCTTGAGGACCACCCGGTCGAAATAGGGCATCTCTCCCCGGTAGAAGGGGTTGCGCTCGTAAACGGCCTCCTCGTTGGTCTTGAAACCGGTGATGCGATAGGGGCCGGTGCCCATGGGGGACGTGTTTTGCTCGTCGCAGGTCGTGGCCGCCGCGCCGATGCAGTCGGCGAACTGCGCCCGGCTGATGATGGGCGTTCCGGTGCCGACGAAGGCGTTGTACGGGTAGGGCGTGGGCGCGTCGAAGGTGATTTTGGCGGTCAGATTGTCGAGGGCTTCCACGGAGGCGATGCCGTCAAATGCGCTGATAGACGTGCAGCCCGTATCCTCGTCCACGCAGTAGCGCCAGGTGAACACCACGTCGCCGGCGGTCATGTCGCTGCCGTCCGACCACGTCAGCCCCTCTTTCAGCTTCCACGTAATCGCCGTCAGGTCCTGGGAGAAGCCGCCGTTCTCAATCGTTGGGATTTCGGCGGCCAGCGCTGTCACGAGGTTGCCGTCGGGGTCGTATTTAGCCAGGGGTTCCAGCGTAATTGCCCCGGCATCCACGTCTTTAGTGCCGGACGACAGGTAGGACCCGGGCAGAGTTGGGGCCTGCCAGTAGAGGATTGTCAGGACCTTCTCTTCGGGCGGGGTTTCCGCCTGGGTGGGGACCGGCGCTGCCGTGGGCGTGGGCACGGGCGTGGCTGTGGGCGCAGGCGTAGGTGTAGGAGCAAGTGTGGGCGTCGCCGTGGGCGTGGACTCGCTGCACGCCATGAACAAGAGCAGAGGGACCAGGACAAGGGCTAGTTTCAGGCAAATGTACATGAGCTAGCTCCAAGCAATCCCTTCGTGTGGCGTGGTGGGCCTGAAGGGACTGTGCCGTGAATTTTTCGCCGGGTCGTCTCGATATAAAAGGTCGGAGTGGGTCATGCAGCACCGGATATTCCCATCGAGCTTCTAACCCGCAAGCGTTGAGGTCCCTCAAACATATCAGTGGCGCACTCGCCGGGCCACTTCGCCGTAGTCGGACAATTCCCTGGCCCATTGTGCGCCGCTGAGCGCTGGCAGGGCTTGAGCGCCCCCGGCAAGCTGGGAGTCCGCGGTCTCGATTTGCGGCGGGCCGCCCGGCGACGCCTTCGCCTGGGTTGCGTAGTTAAGCGGGCCGCCCAGCTTGGCGCTGACGTGAATGTACACTACCTGATGGTCCTGGTCAAGCCGCCGGTAGACCGCCTGAAAATCGGCGACGGTAGGTTGGGAGGAATCTGAAATGGCGCCTAACAGAAGCCGGAATCAAGGCAGCACGGGCCAGAACAAGACCGCGGTCGGACGGGAGCTTAGGCCCCTCGCTCCGCTCTGGCCTGCCCCTGGCTTGAACAGGGCGTGACAATTGAAAAGCCCTGGCAGGCCCGGCACGAAAGTTGACAGATAAGGGGAATCATGCTACATAATATGATTCAGTTAAGCGACTACTTCTCATAGCGGTTCGGAAAGACTCTTTCTTGAGGAATCAATATGGAAGATGGTAAAGCTCGAATAAGTGTCAGAGGGCTATGGAAGGTCTTCGGGTCCGACCCGCAGCGAGTTACGACGCCTGACTGGAGTCACAAGACCAGAGGGGAAATTCAGGAGGAGACCGGCTGCGTGGTGGCCCTGAGGGACGTGAACTTCGACGTGGGAGAGGGAGAGATCTTCGTAGTCATGGGTCTTTCCGGGAGCGGCAAGTCCACCCTGGTCCGCTGCCTCATACGCCTTATCGAGCCGACCCTGGGCCGGGTACTGTTAGATGGCGATGATATACTCGATTACGATGACACCCAGCTCACTCAGATGAGACGCAAAAAGACGGCCATGGTGTTCCAGCGTTTCGGCCTCTTCCCCCACCGCCGGGTCGTTGACAACGTGGTCTGGGGGTTGGAGGTCCAGGGGATGGACAAGGCAGAACGCCTCCAACTCGCCATGGAGGTCCTGGAGATGGTCGGACTGAAGGGCTGGGAAGACAACTACCCCAGAGAGCTCAGCGGGGGTATGCAACAGCGGGTGGGACTGGCCCGCGCCCTTGCCGTGAATCCTGAGATCCTTCTGCTGGATGAGCCCTTCAGCGCCCTCGACCCCCTCATCCGGCGCACGATGCAGGACGAGCTAATCAAGCTGCAAGAGCAGCTACACAAGACCATGGTGTTTATCACCCACGACCTGGACGAAGCTCTGAAGCTTGGAGACCGCATCGTCATTATGCGGGACGGGGCCATCATCCAGGAGGGCACCCCTGAGCAAATTGTCACCAACCCCGTTGACGATTATGTGGCCGAATTTGTCCGCGATGTGTCGCGGGCCAATGTCATGGATGCCCAGTCAATCATGTCTGAGCCGCCGTTAACCGTCCAGGTCACGGACGAATGCGACTCGGTACTAAGGGCTATGCGAAGCAAGGACGAGTCATCGGCCTTTGTCCTCAGCGATGAAAACGCGCTGCTGGGGTTGATTACTCGTTCCAAAATTGAGCATCTCATACGGCAAAACGCCGGTGTCATAAGTAACTCCTACGAAACTGTTCAGCCCGTGGCCCCCGGCGCCTACCTGAAAGAGCTGGTCCCCGTTGCCGCACAAACCGAACATCCCATTCCCGTTGTGGATGACGGCGGACGCATTCTTGGTCAAATAGATAGGGGGGCGCTCCTAGCCGGAATGGCTGAGGGTTTAATGGACAATGAAAGGGATAGCATCCCATAGGAGAGCTACTTTTGGACATTCCAGGCCAGCCATCCACAAGCACGGACCCCCAGGAGCAAGATCACTCTCACAACACGATCATTGCGACTTTCAGGGAGTTCGCGGCCCTCTACAGCAACCTGATCTGGTACGCAGCCATTGTCATTGCACTGGCGGTGTGCCTGGCTATCTGCCTTGTAATCTGGGGACCCGGCGTGGACTTCCCCACCGCATGGGGCAGAACCATCGGTTCCAAGGTGGACGAGTGGATTGGCTGGCTTACCATTGAGGCCGACTGGCTCTTCGACGGCATCAAAAACATCATAACAAAGGTGCTCGTATCCATAGAGGACGCCCTGCTGTGGCTACCCTGGCCCGTCATAATCTTGGGCGTGGCCCTGATTGCATGGAAGCTGTCCGGGCGCAACGTAGCCCTCTTCTCCGGCGCATCCCTGATACTGGTCGGAATGATGGGCAGACTCCCCGGCGGCACCAGCACCCTCTGGGAAGGCTCCATGGAAACCCTGTCCCTCATCTTCGTATCCGTAACCATATCCCTCATGTTCGGCATACCCCTGGGCGTACTCGCAGCCAGGAGCTCCCTCGCCAACTCTCTCATACGCCCCGCACTGGACGGAATGCAGACCATGCCCAGCTTTGTCTACCTGGTGCCCGGCATCCTGTTCTTCGGCCTCGGCAACGTGCCAGCCGTCCTGGCCACGGTGATATACGCCACGCCGCCGGTCATTCGACTGACCAACCTGGGAATTCGACAGGTCTCCCAGGACGTGGTCGAAGCGGCCCGTTCATTCGGGACCACGCCCTTCCAGATGCTCATAAAGATTCAGATACCCCTGGCTCTGCCCACAATCATGGCCGGCATCAACCAGACCACCATGATGGCCCTGGCCATGGTTGTCGTAGCCTCCCTGGTCGGCGCCGGCGGCCTGGGCGAAGCCGTCCTGCGAGCCTTGGGCAGACAGGAGGCGGGCAACAGCGCCATAGCCGGTCTGAGCATCGTCGCCATGGCCATCATCATAGATCGCATCACCCAGTCGGTCACAAGAGAGCGCCAACGCGTCCTCATAGGGGGTTAACCGGGGGTTAACCTCTGGGGAGACACCCGAAGCCACCGGGTCAAACAAGGGACCGGTAGTGAAGGACACAAACGGCGGAAGACGCCAATAGTAAAAGACGGGGGAGGTTGTCGCAACACCCCCTCCAGAGCATCGCCAATGCGCAAGCAAGAAAGGGGGTTAATCGGAAAAGGAAGGAGGACCGCAGGACAACCAGCTTTCCCAATACAACACAAATACTTGAGCAAAACGAAAATTAGTCATGAAAGGAAGGCTTATGCTAGGTACTAAAGCAACCAGGCTCTTTGCCTTGATGGGCGCGCTATTGATAATAGTCGCGCTGGCAGCGGCGGCTTGTGCGGAGAGCGCAACACCAACACCCCGCGTGGTGGAGGTGGAAGCGACAAGGATAGTGGAAGCGACAAGGATAGTGGAGGTAACTCCCGTACCGGCTCCCAAGGAGACGATCGTTTTCTCCGACCTAAACTGGACAAGCGCCCAGGTGCAGAACCGCATCGCCCAGTTCATCGTGGAACACGGCTACGGCTATCCCACGGATACCATACTGGGAGCAACCCTGCCGAACTTCCAGGGACTACAGAAGGGCGACATCCACGTAACCCTCGAAATCTGGCTGCCCAACCAGAGCATCGGCTGGGAAAAAGCCGTTGAAATCGGTGACGTGGTCTCCGTTGGCACCAGCCTCGTGGGCGACTGGCAAAGCACCTTCGTTGTACCAAAGTACATCGCCGACCAGTATCCGGACCTGAAAACTCCCCAGGACCTGATGAAGCCCGAGTACCAGGAGCTATTCTCCACCGCCGACAGCCGGGGCAGAGCGCGCCTGGTTGCGTGCGTCATCGGTTGGTCCTGCGAACTGGTCAACACCGAGCAGATAACCACCTACGGGCTGGATGACCATCTGCACGTCATAAACCCCGGCTCTCAGGAAGCCATGTTCGCCGAGATCTACAGCGCGTATGAAAAGGAGGATCCGTGGCTCGGCTACATGTGGGGCACCGGCGACCCCGCCCTCAAGCTTGACCTCGTCCGCCTCGAAGAGGCCGCCTACACCGAAGAGTGCTGGGATGCCGACAAGGCCTGCGCCTTCGACGAGTCCCTCGTTCTGGTTGCCGTTCACAAGAGCCTGCTCCCCCGCGCCCCCGACGTCATTGGAATGCTCCAGAACTGGGAGTTCTCCATAGACGTCTACAAGAGCATTTTCCAGTGGATTGACGCCAACCCCGGCAGCGAAGCCTCGGATGCTGCCCGTTGGTTCCTCAATAACAACAAGGTATGGGAGAGTTGGGTCACGCCCGATGCGGCGACAAAGGTCAACGCCGCACTGGATGACGGACTCTAAAACCCCGCCAACCTTAACCATACTGCGCGGCCCACCGGACCCGGCTTCCCACGCGCCGGGTCCAAACGAAGGGGGGTCAGGCATGATGCTTGACCCCCCTAGCGATAGAATAGAAAGGAGAGGGACCCATGGCATTGAAACTCCCTACACGTCAGCCCAGGCTGCCCCTAGTCCTGCAGCGACGGAGCACCGATGAGTACACGCCACGTCCATATCATCCGGCGAACCTGCCGGTTGTAGCGCGTGTGATGGCCCAGGGGCCTGAGCACGCCAACCGCCTCAGCATGTCCCTGGGCGATTACTGGTCGGGCCGGCAGGGGACCGCCTCAGCCCTGCGAGCGCTGGACGAGGCCTGGGGCGGCGGCTTCTACAACGTGCCGCCCGAGGCGGCCCTGGACAGCGCAGCAGCCGATGCGGCCCTTGGCGGCGATCAGCTGGTGATAGACGTCCAGACCCACTACGTAGCCGACCGGCGCACGGCTACGGACCTTGCCCTCAAGTTCATCGTCGAGCTTGGCGAGAGCGTGGCGGGAGACCGCTTCAAGGGCCTCGACAAGCTCGTGCAGGACCAGAACAAGGGCGGGTACGGCCTGGCCGAATACCTGCGCTGCGTCTTCCTGGAGAGCGAAACGGCAATGGCGGTCCTGACATCCGGCCCTGGAATCGAAGGGAAGGACGAGGCGCGCAACCTCACCAACCCGGAGATGTTCGGCACCCGGGAGCTGATTGAACGGCTCAACGGTACGGACCGCCTCATCAACCACTCCACCGTACATCCCAATGTCCCCGGCGAGATCGAGGCGATGGACCGGTGGCGCGACTGGTGCGTGCCCGCCGGCTGGAAGACCTACACGATGTACGGGGCTCAGGGCGCCGGCCCGATGGTATGGCAGGGAAACGATTCCTGGATGATGGACGACGAGCAGGCCGGTCAGCCTTTCTTGCGTCGCGCGATGGAAACGGGCGTGCGCATCGTCTGTGTGCATAAAGGTATAAGCGCCGGGGCGGACGTCAGTTGGGACGGCCCATCTTCCCCCAAAGACATCGGCCCGGCGGCGAAGGCCTTCCCCGGCATCAATCTCCTTGTCTACCACTCCGGCTACGAGCCGCGGGAGGGAGACAAGGAGGAGGGGCCGTACTCGGAGGAGACCTCCGGCGTAGGCGTAAACCGGCTCATCAAGAGCCTGAAGGATGCGGGCGTTGGGCCGGGCGAAAACGTGTACGCTGAGCTGGGCTCCACCTGGTACCTCATGATGGCCCACCCACGAGAGACGGCCCACGTGATGGGCAAGCTCCTGTCGGCCCTTGGCGAGGACAGAATCCTCTGGGGCAGCGATTGCATATGGTACGGCCCGCCGCAGCCGCTGATAGACACCTTCCGGGCCTTCCAGATTCCGGAGGAGTACTGCCAGCGCTACGGCTACCCCCAGCTAACCCCGACCGCGAAGGAGAAAATCCTGGGGCTAAATGCCGCTCGCCTGTACGGCATAGACCCGCAGCAGGCCCGTGCCAGGGCCCGCAACGACGACCTTGCCTGGGTGAAGGCGGCGCTGGCCGAGTACTCCGCGAAGGGTACTCCTGCCCATAGCTAGCCGAGTCCGTGTTACACCGTGGTTGCGGCACGTCTTCCTGAAGGGGTGTAGAAAGCCCGGCCCTCCCTCTTTTGCCAGGAGGGAGGGCCGGAATGGTGCCGCAGCCTGGGTACGCTCCACTTGCCGTCTGAATGGAGGGCCACTGGTACGCGATGGCCGTCTCTGATTTCCCCGTGGGGTATTGCCCGTGGGATATTGATGGAGGACGAACATGAGACCCCTCTTCCTGCTTGCACTCATCACCCTCTTGATTGTCGGGGTCGCCTGTGGGTCGCGACCTACTCCAACATCAGTACCCACGGTAGCCCCCACGCCTACCCCTGCTGCTACCCCTACGTCCACACCTACCCTCGCTCCCAGCCCCACACCTGCGCCTACCTCTACTGCTACCCCTATGCCCACGCCTACCACCATACCTTTACCGACGCCCACACAAGTATCCACTCCCGCCCCGGCAGCCACGGAGCCTGTCCCCGGAGAGCCTGTAACTCCAGATGGCGAAACGGCTGCTGAGGCCAGTGAAAGAATCCAGAGAATAGTGGAGTCCGCAACCCTCGCGCGGCTCTGGAACGACCCGCCGACGCTGGACCCCCATCTCACCAGGGACAACACCTCGGGCACTATTGTTGTGGAAGTGTTCGGAGGGTTGGTGACCATAGACCGGGACCTGGAAATTGTGCCGGACCTGGCGGAGGCGTGGGACATCAGCGACGACGGGAGGACCTACACCTTTCACCTGAGACGAGACGGCCAGTTCCACGACGGCAAGCCCGTTACGGCCCATGACTTCAAGTGGTCCCTGGAACGGGTCACGGACCCCCTCACCAAGTCCCCGGTAGCGGATACGTACCTGGGAGACATAGTGGGCATGCGGGAAAAGCTCGACGGTGAAGCTGCCAGCCTGGCGGGGGTTCAGGTCATAGACGAACACACCCTTGAGATAGCCATAGATGAGGCCAAGGCTTACTTTCTGGCCAAGCTCACCTACCCCACGGCTTTCGTCGTGGACATGGAGAACGTGGAGAGCAGCCGCAGGTGGTTCCTGGAGCCCAACGGGACCGGCCCCTTCAAGCTCGCCGAGTACGTGCCCGGCGACATACTGGTGCTGGAGGGAAACGAGAATTACCACCTGGGTCCTCCCAAGCTGAAGGAGGTCAGGCTTCTCCTCAGCGGCGGCGACCCCTCCCTGATGTACGCAAACGATGAGATACATATCACCGGAGTAGGCCTTGCCGGCCCCGAGCTGGCGTCCCTGGACCCCCTCAACCCGTTGACCCAGCAGCTCCACGAGTCCCCACCGGCCTTCGATGTCCGCTATATGGGCATGAACGCCACTATGCCTCCCTTTGACGACGTTAAGGTGAGGCTGGCCCTCAACTACGCTATAGACAAAGAGCAAATCTCCCTTGAATTCTACCAGGACGCGTTGCCGCCGGCCAAGGGGATTCTACCCCCCGGATTCCCCGGCCACAACAGCGACCTCAAAGGCTACGAGTACGACCTCGAGAAGGCCAAACGGCTCCTTGGAGAGTCCAAGTACGGGGGCGACCCGGAGCAGTTCCCCGCAATCACCCTTACGATTCCGGGAGACCTCAGCTCCCGCCTGAGTCCGGACACGGAGGAAATTCTGAGAATGTGGCGCGAGGACCTGGAGATAGACATAGAGGTGCAGCTAACGGACTGGGCTACATACCTTCAGGACCTGGGGAAGTTCCGCTTCCAGATGTACGGAGGGTTGGGCTGGATAGCCGACTACCCGGACCCGGAAAACTTCCTGGACGTCCTCTTCCATAGCGATAGCAGCAGCAACGAGACGAGGTATAGCAACCCCAAGGTAGACCAAATCCTGGAGCAAGCCAGGGTAGAGCGAGACCAGGGCGTCCGGTATCAGCTCTACCGTCAAGCGGAGGAGATGATTCTCCAGGACGCCCCCTGGGTGCTCCTGTGGCACAGCGGCATCGAGTACGTGCTGGTGAAGCCCTACGTCAAGGACTACGTACTGGTCCCGCTGACGATACCGGTGCTGAGGTACATCTACATGACGGAAGAGGAGTAAGGGTGCGGACCCTGAGAATATGCGCGCCGGTACGCTTTCTGGTACATGAAACCTGCCCCACCCCTACCGGCGCGCCCCCTCACAAGAGAGTGGAATAGAACATTCCACCGGGCTGCCTGCTGAAGGGTTTCCCCGGAGTAGTCACGTCAGCAGGCAATTCACACGGGTTTCGCCCCTCTACCTGTGCGGCCTCGCATCATAGGAGTAGTAGCGCACACCCGGAAAGGGGACCCAGTAGAACCAGGGCGAAGTCTCGACGTACTCCAAGTCCGAAGCCCACGGGTCCTCTTCGACTATGCCGTCTAGGTCAAGCCCCACTATGGCCTCAGCCCGGTCCACCCCTGCTTCTGCTTCCTTGAGCTTGTCCCGCAACCCTAACACTACCATTGCGCCACCTCCTGAAAAGTGAGACGTTATGCCAAATGCACCTCACGTTATATCATATTTCATATAAAGAATATCATATTTATGATAACTTGTCAATTGCCATTGAAAATACCCTTCGTCCAACCATCGGTAGGGGCGATTCACGAATCGCCCCTACCCGACATTCCACCATTTTCATACCCTTATGCGGCCTCGGCAAGGCTGTCATAGGGCTTCACTCTCCGGCCCATACTGTCCATAGCCGAGTCCACCGCCGCCATAGCGTTGGGGCCATGCTCCTCACCCCTGATCGTGGTGGCCCCACCCCAGTCTATGGTAACCTGGGCCACCACCCGGTGGCGCGGGGTGCATTTGCTCACCGTGTCCAAGTCTACCCTGGCAGCCGTGATGCCGGGAAGCTGTCGCCTCATGCGGTGGACCCGCCTGGCGATGTGGTCCCGGACCCCTTCGTCGAGATCGAGGTCCCTGCCGCGTATCTGTATCTCCATGACTTTGCACCTCCCGTTTAATGCCCCTTTAGCGGGGTCGCCGGACTGCTCTGACGTTTCTCACAGATTCGATGCTATCAAGTCGTGGAATCCGGCGTACAGGCAACCTAGCGCAAGATGCGCGGTCGGCGGTATAATGTTTGCATATTGGTGTAGCTATGCACGAATGTGCAATAGCATCCAGGGTCTTTCGGTTCTCCTATAATGGCGATAATTTTCGTCACTCCTGCGAAAGCAGGAGTCCGGTATGACGAGTGGTGGATTCCCGCTTTCGCGAGAATGACAGAGTGAATCCTTAATAGCCCCGACATCTGTGGCAAAGGAGCAGAAATGGCTACCGTCCGCGGCCTCAGAGGTATATCCAACTTCGAGCTGGCTATCCGCTATTACGAGCTGGGCCAGTCCGTGGATGAGCTGGCAGCCGACCTGAATGTTGACCAGTCAACCGTTAGACGAAGATTAAGTCAAGCCAAAAGAGACGGCCTTGTTCGCACCTTGGTAGTGCCGCCCCTGGACAGCACGGAGCTCACGAGACTCGAACAGGACGTCCGCTACAAGTATGAGCTTGAGGATGTGGTGCTGGTTGTTGGCAGGGACGACGTTCTCGATATGACGGAGGAAACAGCGCCAAAGGAGGCGATGGTCCTGAGCATAGCCCAGGCGGCTGCCAGATACCTTGAGGAGCACCTTACCAACCGGGATACCCTGGTGGTCCCCTGGGGACGCATGGCGAACTACATAGCACGCCAGCTCAGACCGCCCCGGCCCCTGCCGGGTCTCACTGTGGTCCCGATGGTGGGTGTGCTGGCATTGGAGCATAACCCCTTCGACGCGAACATCCTGTCCTCTTCCTTCGCTTCTCAGTTTGGCGGGCGCTCCTTTCTGCTGCCCGCTCCCGCTGTGGTCGAAGTAAGGCTCGGCAAAATAATGGAAGAGCTACCCCTGGTGCAACGGGTTAAGGCGCTGTACGAGGAGGCGACGGCGGCCATAGTGCCCCTGGCGTCCCCGGACCCGGAGCGCTCCACCGTCGTCCGGATGGGCCTGCTCAGCCGTGACACAGTGCGGGACCTGCTGGTGCGAGGCGCTGTGGGAGAGATCGCGTCCCACTGGTGGTTTGACCGCTACGGCGAGGTGGTAGAGGAAGGGAAGGAACACGCCATAGGGTTGGGACTGGAGGGGCTATACCACATGGTCGCACGCCGGGCCAGGGTGATAGCGGTAGTTGGAGCCAGCAGAGAGAGGATACTCCCTCTCAAAGTGGCATTGGACTGCGGTCTCGTGAACACCTTGATAACGGACCATATCACCGCCAGGGAGCTGCTGCACGAGTCCTAGCTAGACCTCCCGGATTGCTTCCACGGTGCCCTGCTTCAGCCCCCTCGACATTTTGGAGGAGTCATAAACCATGTGTAAAACGCCACAGGAATCTTGAGATAGTTTCCCAATGCCCTGTACCTTTGCTGAAAACCCCAGGGCCTTCCCATTGTCACCCCGAACGGAGTGAGGGGTCTAAAATCCTTGGTTATTCGCGCCGCCTGCTGCCGAAGAATTTTAGATTCCTCGCTGCGCTCGGAATGACGGAATGGGGTGCTCGGAATGATATTTTCGGAGAATGAAAGGTCCGCTGCTGAAAACCCTGTACATGGGGAAAATATGTCGGATATACTGGATGGCGACGGCCAGCAGAGGCTATTTCACGGACCATTAACCGGAACCCTGGGGCAGCTGAAAATCCGGATGAGGAAGTTGTTCGTATAAACCATCGGATATGACTATTGCCTCATCCAATATAGCTATCGCCTCGGGGGACAAAGAGGCATGGGTGCTTAACTACGACGACCTGCGTGATGAGCAGCTCATTACATTGATTGCTCATGGTGAAAAGGATGCACTGGAGGTCTTCTACAATCGCTATGCCTCTTCCGTCTTCTCCCTGGCCAGGTACATGCTCAAGGAGCCTGCCCTGGCTGAAGAGGCGACTCAGGATGTGTTTCTGAACCTGTGGTTGAAGGCTTCCAGCTACAACCCGCAGCGCGGTACGACGCGCGCATGGTTCATGAGCGTAGCCCATCACCGTATCATAGACCTTATAAAGGCCCAGAAACGGGGCGCCAAGTCCGTAGACCAGGTGGACCACGACCTGCTCGACCTTCGCCCCAGCTCCCGGCCAAACACTGAAGAAGAGGCCCACCGGAACCTGGAGCGGGAACAGATAATGGAGTTGCTGGCTACCCTACCAAAAGAGCAGCGGGAGGTTATCCTACTGGCATATTTCGAGGGATACTCCCAGTCCGAGATAGCGGACAAGCTGGGCCAGCCCCTGGGCACCGTGAAAACCAGGATACGTCTAGCCATGCAAAAGCTGCGTGCCGCCTTGCAATATAGGGAGATAGGATAGACTTTGGACTGTAGAGAAGCAGAAGAACTCCTCCCTGCCTACGCTCTAAATGCGCTCGACCCCCGGGAGGAAGCCTTGGTGGAGACCCATGTCGCCACCTGCCCCTGGTGCGCTACGCTTCTTCGGGAGCAGATGCAGGTAGCCGTTGCGCTCTCCCAGGTGGCGGAGACCTTGCAGCCGCCTGAGAGGCTAAAGGGCAGGACCCTCAGGACGGTGGGAAAGGAGATGCGCCGCGAGGCCCCGAGAAGGCCCTGGTTCGCCCTCCCCGCCCGGCTCCTCCAGGGCGCGGTGGCGTCCGCGGCAATTCTCATTGCGGCGGCGGTCATAGGTGTCGGGGTCCACATGTCCAATCAGATGGACGGCCTCCAGGAAGAAAACGCCAGGCTGGTCGCCCAGATGTCCCAGCAAGCCGAGGAGGACAGGAAACTTGTAGGCATGTTCATGGGGCAACTCTCCGCGAACTATATCATGGGTTCTCCGGATAGGCAGGTCCTCTTGCTGGAAGGGGACAAGTCGGTGCCCAAGGTCCAGGGCATGCTGCTCATGGGCTCCAAGGGCGACGCAGGCGTACTCATCGCAAAGGGCCTGGAACCCCCGTCGGAAAACATGGCCTACCGCGTCTGGCTCAGAAGGGATGGCCAGCGTATGGCCGTGGGCCATCTCGCGGTGGACCAGGCAGGCTGGGGCGCTCTTACCCTCTGGCCCGACCAGCCCCTCACAGTCTTCCAACAGGTGTGGGTGACGGAGGAGCATGCAGAGGGCATGGCGGACCCTCAGGAAGGCCCCAAGCTCGTCCTTTGGGGGACGATAGTCCCCGCCAGATAGCCCATTTCTCAGTCATGTTGAGGCTCTGGAAGCCCGAATCGCAGAGTTGGAACCTCAACTAGCAGAGCCGGCCTATGAGACCTTCAGAGAGAACCACGCACGAGTATCATCGAAGAACGAGAGAAGTGCTGGTTCTAACAACATCACAAGGGAGTCGGCATCACCTGTCGCGATCTGCCAACAGTGAGCCCCTTCGACTGTCCCATTGGTGAATAGCTCAGGGTCCGGTAGTCGATTGGGAATGACCCCGCACGAGTCCTCAAATGTAGTATAGACCACTCCACTATCCCCCAAAGCACTCAGCCGGAGGCTGCCGTTGAACTGCGTCGAGTCCAGCCCAAGGTACTTCGCTTTGACCGTCACCATGAAGAACTGCTTCCCGTCTTCCGGCGGGTCGTTGAAGGGATTCTCATCTAGGACAATCTTCGTCGCATTCGGGGTTGTCGAGACGACCGTGACTTCCCAGTGGTCCATAGGTTCCTCGTTCTTTATCTCGACTGTGGTTCCCAGGGGCACGGGATTCTGTCTGCTGCCTAGGGCTGGCTCTTGTGTAGGTGTGAGCGCAGGTGTCGTCGGTGTAGGTGCAGATGTCGTCGGCGTGGGCGCAGGTGCAGAGCCGCTCGATGAGACCTTCAGAGAGAACCACGCACGAGCATCGTCGAACGAAAACAAGGCTGGTTCTAACAACATTGTGAGGGAGTCGGCATCACCTGTCGCGATCTGCCAACATTCAGCCCCTTCGACCGTCCCATTGGTGAATAGCTCAGGGTCCGGTAGTTCATTGGGAATGACCCCGCACGAGTCCTCAAATGTAGTATAGACCACTCCACTATCCCCCAAAGCGCTCAGCCGGAAGCTGCCGTTGAACTGCGTCGAGTCCGGCCCAAGGTACTTCGCTTTGACCGTCACCATGAAGAACTGCTTCCCGTCTTCCGGCGGGTCGTTGAAGCGATTCTCATCTAGGACAATCTTCGTCGCGTTCGGGGTTGTCGAGACGACCGTGACTTCCCAGTGGTCCATAGGTTCCTCGTTCTTTATCTCGACTGTGGTTCCCAGGGGCACCGGATTCTGTCTGCTGCCCAAGACTGGCTCAGGGGTTGGCGCGGGTGTCGTCGCCGTAGGTGCAGGTATCGTCGGCGTGGGTGCGGGTGTCGTCGGCGTGGGTGCGGGTGTCGTCGCTGTAGGCGCGGGTGTCGTCGGCGTAGGCGCGGGTGTCGTCGCTGTAGGCGCAGGTGTCGTCGCTGTAGGCGCAGGTGTCGTCGGCATGGGTGTAGATGCCGTCGGGCTAGATGCTGGCGTCGCCATCGCTTCTGGAGTCGGCGGCAGCGAGGTAGGAGTCGTTGTGAGCGCTAGGCGAGTCGGAGTGGGTGATGGCGAGGGAATCGCGGTAGCGGTCGAAGCTACCGTGGATACTGGAACGACATGCGGTGTCGGGGTGGATGTTGGCGCCGGTGTAAGCGTGGGTGCTAGGGTCCCTACAAGGGTCACGTTTGGTTCTCCGTCAGTCCCACAAGCGGCCGCGATCAAGATAGCCAGTATTCCTATTACATATCCCGCAATCCTTAAACTCACTAGGAACCCCCTTGCAGATATGGATTCAGGTACTTGCTACAGTCACCTTGTCCAGCTGTGAGCCTGCAAGGGGGCATGGTAGGACGTACCCTATCCATGCCGAGCGGCTCAAAGTACCAGCAACGACAAGGGACTGTAGCGAGCGCACTTTAGCTTACGAGGGAATAGCGTGTCAAGTGGACGATTGCCGAATTTCTTGACACGGGGTATACATTGCCTTACCATTGGAGCGATTCACAAGGGTGCAGCAAGCATCCTGACCCATCCCATCTTGATCCTCCAAGGAGACGGACCATGCCTAATGACGACCTTGCCTTTACTCCCGCGTCAGACTTGAGGGGACTCATAGACTCCAGGCAGGTTTCCGCGGTGGAGCTTACGGAGATGTTCCTCCGCCGCATCGAGGCCCTCAATCCCAAGCTCAACGCCTATCTGACCGTCACCGGGGAGGAAGCCCTGGCATCGGCCCGGGATGCAGACCAGGCATTGCAACGAGGGGAATCCCGCGGCCCACTTCACGGGGTCCCCATCTCGATAAAAGACCTTGAGGCGACCAGGGGCATCCGGTCCACCATGGGGAGCGCCGTTTTCAAAGACCACATCCCCGACCGGGACTCCATTGTGGTGGAGCGGGTCCGCCAGTCGGGCGCCATCATCCTGGGGAAGACCAACACCCCTGAGTTCGGCTTCTCCGGGACCACCGAGAACAAGCTGGGAGACGCTGCCCGCAACCCCTGGAACGTCGAGCGCACCGCCGGCGGGTCCAGCGGCGGCGCGGGCGCCGCGGTGGCGGCAGGGCTATGCACGGTGGCTACGGGCAGCGACGGCGGCGGCTCTATCCGCATCCCATGCAGCTTCACCGGGACGTATGGGATCAAGCCAAGCCAGGGAAGGGTCCCCCGTTTCGGCGGCGTGGGCAGGCCGGCTTACAACACCTTCTCCCAGTCAGGGCCTATGACCCGCACGGTGCAGGATACCGCTCTCCTGTTGCAGGTGCTGGCGGGACCGGATAGCCGCGATGTTGGCTGCATCAGGCAGGAGTCCCCCGACTTCCTGGCGGCCCTGGACCAGGGCGTGGCGGGCCTTCGTATAGCCTGGAGCCCAGACCTTGGATACGGCGCCGTAGACCCCGAAGTGATAGGGGCCACGTCCCTTGCGACGCGAGTGTTCGAGGATCTGGGATGCAGTGTAGATGAGCCGGGAATCGCCCTGGAAGACCCCTTCCCCGCCTTCTGGGACTGCTTCAGCATTGGCGGCTACACTTCCTACGGGCATCTCCTGGAAGACCACGGCGAGGAGCTGACCGACTACGGAAGGAACACCCTGGAGCACGGGCGGGAACTGACCGCAGCCGATTACTCCCGCGCCCTCCAGCAAGTGCGGGAGTTGCAGGCCCGCATGGAGTCCCTCTTTGAGCAGTACGACCTTCTGATGATGCCCGCCACCGCCGTCCCCGCCTTCCCGGTGGGACAGCACCCGGCGGTAATAGGGGGGCGTGAGGTGCCTCCCTTCTGGGGCTATACGCCCTTCACCTTCGTCTTCAACATGACCATGCAGACCGCTTCCAGCGTGCCATGCGGCTTCTCCTCCGACGGGATGCCCATAGGCCTCCACATCATCGGGCGCAGGGGTGAGGAGGCAACGGTGTTGCGGGCCTCGGCGGCATTTGAGCAGGTCCGTCCCTGGGCCGACAAACGCCCGCCCCTATCTTAGCAAACGCTATAGCCTGGCAAGGCCACATAAGAAGATGAAAATAACCGCCAGCCTTCCCCACCGTCACTCCCGCGAACGCGGGAGTCCAGGGGCGTTGGGGCTGTGGATACCCGTTTGCACGGGTATGACGAAAGCTATTTTCATGGTAAAGGCGTAGCAAAGGGGAGCTACATACCAATGCTCAGGGCGCTGATTGCCCTCATTCTCGTGGCAGGCTTGGCCGTCGTTATCATCGGGGCAGCGGTGGGCGGCGTCATCTTGGTCGTCGTCGGCGACATTCTGGTGGTGGGTGGAGTGCTGACCTACTTCGTGTGGGGGAGAAGAAGCGGCCCTCCCAGCCAATCCCTGGGCTAGTGCATCACCCGTCGTCACACGCTTGGCCCTTCGCTATAGCCCCCTGAAGGCGACATACGCTACACAAATGAGCTTTACCGATGTGCTCATTCTCGTCATACGGTGGATTCATGCCATAGCAGCAGTGGCATGGGTGGGGGGAGGGATTTTTTATCTGGTGGTGCTCCGGCCCGCCCTGCGAGCCTCCAACGACGACGGGGAAAGCGCCCTGAGAAGGCTGGGCGAGCAGTTCAGGCACCTGGTCAATACGGCTATAGCAGTCCTGCTGGTCACGGGCGCGGTTATGACGCTGAGCCGGCTGACTTCCGGGTACGTGGGCCTACCCTACATCGTCGTGCTCGTCATCAAGATTGTCATGGCGCTCTATATGTTCTACCTGGTGCGGTTTCTCAGGTCTCGTACCTACCCGGCGGAGGTCATGCCCCAGAACAAGAGGCTTCACCGTCTCACATCCGTATTCACGGGCGCGACGGCGGTACTGATATTGGGGGTGATAGTATTCCTTCTGGCCGACATACTGCGCGCCCTCATCGAGAAGGGCATTGAAGGATAGCTATAATACCGCCGCCGGAGCACGGGAAACACAGGAGGGAGCATGAGGAAGGACCTGGTGGATATTCTTGCCTGCCCGGTGTGCAAGGGCTGGCTGGAGATCAGGGTGGACGAGGAGGAAGAGGGGAATGTGGTAAGGGGCGCGCTCCTTTGTGGCAGATGCAATGAAAGCTACCCTATAGAGGACTCCATACCCAACCTTCTGCCCCCAGAGTTGCGCGAGCTGCAATCGCAGTGAGTCCATAAACCCATTCCCGGACCATGCGCTCCTACACCGGCCATGCTTCCAGCCTGTAGGCCATGTCCCAGAACAGGTACTCATACCTCAAGCTGGTCAGATACGCCTCCTCCATTCTTGCCACTTCATCCGCCCCGGCCTTTTCAGCCAGCCCGTTCGCCAGGGAGCGCGCCCGGTGAGCAAGGGCCTTGTACTCCTCGGAGACATACATCCTAATCCATTGGCAGTACAGCGGCGCTCCCTCCGGCTCCCCCCTGAGAGCGAGATAGTCCCCAATCTCCCAGTACCCCCACTGGCAGGGCAGGAAGGAGGCCGCCAGTTCGGAGTAGGAGCCCTGGTGGGCCACACTCAACAGGAAGCGAGTATAGGCGAGGGTGGTGGGCGCCGCCCTGGTCTCCTCCAACTCCCGGCTGGTGATGCCGAACTGGGCGCAAAAGTCCCGGTGCAGTTGCATCTCCGTGTTCAACGTCTCGTCAAGGAGCCGGGCGAACCAACCCATAGTCTCCAGGTCGGGGGCACGCGCCGACGCCAGGGCCAGGATGCGGCTGTAGTCTATCAGGTAGACGTAGTCCTGGCGCACGTAGAACTTGAATCTCTCCACGTCCAGGGTGCCATCCCCGATGCCGGTCACGAAGGGATGGTCGAGGATGGCGCGGCGTACCGGCCCTGCCCTTTTCTCCACGTCGTCGGCGAAGCTCACGGCCACACCTCCAGTCCTTCTCTCCAAGGTAGCAGGAGTATGCTGTAACGGAGCGGTGGTGACAAAGGTCCCACGCGCGCGACGAGGCAATCGCATTTTAATCCCGGCGCCAGCCAGCGAGAACCACAAGGAGCGCCTGCCCCGACCTCATGTCATTCCGAGCGCAGCGAGGAATCTAAGGGGTTCCTTCCCAGTCATAGCCCCATTCCAGCGACAGGTCCTCCCGCCGCGGATTCAATCTCTCGACCCTTTGCATGCCTGGCTTTGCGAACATAATCTTTAGATTCCTCACTTCGCTGCGCTGCGTTCGGAATGACATAGGATGGGGCTTGCCCCCATACACTATCTTCTCGAATGCGGTTGCCCTGCCCCGCGCGACCCGCGAGTTGCAAACCGTTCTCGTGGTGGGCTATCATCGTTGGTACAGTCTACGCAACCGGAGGGGTTTTGGCAAAAAATCAGCGGCGCATAGTAAAAGAGCTTGAGGCCATCGTGGGCAGGGCCAACGTAATTTACCATCCCGAAGACCTGCTCGTCTATGAGTATGACGGCTCGATAGACAAGGCCATGCCCGAGGCGGTGGTGTTCCCCGCTTCTACGGGCGAGGTCAGCATGGTTGTGGCCCTGGCCCACCGGGAAGGCATTCCCATAGTGGGCCGAGGCTCCGGGACCGGCCTGAGCGGGGGGGCCATAGCCAGCCAGGGCGGTATTCAGGTGGCGCTGACCCGGATGAAGCGCATCCTCGAGGTGGATACCGCCAACCACATGGCGGTGGTGGAGCCTGGCGTGGTGAACCTGGACCTGGACTACCACGCCCACAAGTACGGCATGCGCTACGCCCCGGACCCCTCCAGCCAGAAGGCTTGCAGCCTGGGCGGAAACATAGCCGAGAACGCCGGCGGCCCCCACTGCCTGGCCTACGGCGTGACCACCAACCATGTGCTGGGCATGGAGGTCGTGCTGGAAGACGGCTCCGTGACCTGGCTTGGCGGCAAGACCAGGGAAGTGCCGGGATACGACCTCCGGGGCGTCTTCGTAGGCTCGGAGGGGACCTTCGGAATCGCCACCAAAATTGTGGTGCGCCTGCTTCCCATCCCCGAGTCGGTGAAGACCCTGCTGGGCGTCTTCCCCGGCGTGGACTCCGCATGCACCGCCGTTTCCAGCATAATCGGCCAGGGTATCGTCCCCGCTGCGATGGAAATAATAGACTCCGTTTCCATCAAGGCCATACTCAATATAAACAAGGGCGTCTTTCCCAGCGACGCGGGGGCCGTGCTCCTGGTGGAGGTCGAGGGAATAACCGAGGAGGTGGACGAGCTAAGCGTTGAGGTAGAGGCCACCATGTACGATACCGGAGCCATGGAAGTGCGGATAGCCCTGGACCCCCAGGAGCGCGAGCGCCTGTGGGCCGCCCGCAAGGGCGCCTTTGGAGCGCTGGGCAGCCTGGCCCCCAACTACTACCTGGTGGACACCGTAGTCCCCAGGACCCGTCTCACGGAGGCTCTGAAGAGGGTAGACGAAATCCGTCAGAAGTACGACATCCTGGTGGCCAACGTATTCCACGCCGGAGACGGAAACCTGCATCCCTGCATCGCCTTTGATGAACGCGAGCCTGGCATAACGCAGAAGGTGATAGAGGCGGGGGAAGAAATGGTAAAGGTGTGCGTGGAGATGGGAGGGACCCTTACGGGTGAGCATGGCGTTGGTCTGGAGAAGAAGGCGTACATGCCCCTGATATTTACCCAGGAGGACATGGACGCGATGATACGGGTGCGCAACTCCTTCTCCCCGGGCGTCCTGTTCAACCCGGGCAAAATCTTCCCTGACGGCCCGGAGAGCGGTCCCCAGGCGCAAGACGCCTCGGCGATGCAGCTCAGGGCCGTATCCAGTGCAGGCCCCGAGGCCTATATCTGATACTCGAAGCTGGAAGCTAGAAATTGGATGATGGGCAGGCAATTGACCACATGACTTCGTTATCGGACACGCTGGCAGGTTCCCTGGGCGTTGAAGCCTTGGCTCCCCCGGAACGGCTGGCCGGCTACTCCATAGATGGGACTCCCCCTGAAGTGGCGGTCTTTCCCGCAGACGTGGGAGCCGTCTCTGAGGTGCTGTCCCTGGCGGCCAGGGAAGGGAAGAGAGTCGCGCCCTGGGGAGGCGGCACCCAGATGGCCCTGGGCAACACCCCCACCGGCGTTGACCTCGTACTGGGCACCGGCCGCCTCAACCGAGTCCTCTTTCACGAACCCGCAGACATGGTAGCCGGCGTGGAGGCTGGCATAACCCTCGAGGAGCTACAGGAAGAGCTTGCCAGGAACGGGCAGTTCCTCCCCCTGGAGGCCCCCCTGCCCTCCAGGGCCACCATAGGCGGCATCCTGGCAGCCAACGCCAGCGGGCCCTCCCGCCTGGCCTACGGCACCGCAAGGGACTGGCTCATAGGAATCAAGGTCGTGCAGTCCGATGGCACCGTCACCAAAAGCGGCGGCAGGGTGGTCAAGAACGTGACCGGGTACGATCTGAACAAGCTCTATACAGGCTCCCTGGGGACTCTGGGCGTGCTCGTGGAGGCTACCTTCAAGGTGGCCCCTTTGCCCCCTGACAGGAGGACGCTGGTCTCGACCTATCCCTCCATATCGGCTGCTATGGACTCAGCCTACGAGCTTCTCCGCCAGAGCTTTGCTCCCCATGCGTTGCAGGTTATCAATCGTGCGGTGATGGCCCGGCTGCCGGTGTCGGATATGTTTGGCCCGGTGTCGGATGCATTTGATAACGAGGAAGCGGCTGTGCTGGCCCTCTTCTCTGGCCGGAGAGCTGCGGTCGAGAGAAAGATAGGCGACTCCGCCAGGGTGATAGGGAATGGCGACGCCAGGACTGTGGAGAGCCTTTCCCACGCGGAGGCCCATAGCGTCTGGCAGGCGATAACCGACATGGGCTGGGCAGAGGAATGCCCGCCCCGGGTCTCCACAAAGGTTAGCGTCCTACCCTCCCAGGTGGGGGACTTCGTAGCCGGGGCTGGTCTCCTCGATGGCCTTCCATCCGGCTGGGGGCTTGCAGCCGATGTGGGTTCAGGGCTGGCACGTCTCCTGTGGTGGGCTGGTGAGGGTCCGTCCGGCGACGGGGAGACCGAAGGCATTATAAGGCGGCTGCGGGAAGAGGCCCGACGCTATGACGGGCACGTGGTGGTGGAGAGATGTCCTCCGGACTTGAAAAAGAGCGTTGACGTGTGGGGAGACTCGCTGGAGGGTATGGCAATCATGCGACGCATCAAGCGGGAGCTTGACCCCGCCGGGATACTGAACCCAGGGCGCTTTGCCGGAAGGATATAGGAAGGAAATAGGCGTGAATACTGAGATGAAGGGGCGGCTGAACTCGGGGCCGGGCTTTGAGGGCGACAACCTCCCCAGGGACGAGGACCTGTACCGGTGCGTCCACTGCGGCCTTTGCCTGAGCTCCTGCCCCACCTACGTTGAGCTGGACCTGGAGACCGAGTCCCCCCGCGGGCGCATCGCCCTGATGAAAGCGGTAAAAGAGGGCCGGCTAGGCATCAGCGACCGGGTGGTGTCCCACTGGGAGCTATGTCTCCAGTGCCGGGCCTGTGAAGCCGTGTGCCCTTCCGGGGTGCCCTTTGGCCGTCTGATGGAGCACACCCGCGCCCAGGTGCTCCAGCACCGCAAGGAGTCGTGGCGTACAAGGCTGATCAAGGCCCTATTCTTGAGGGCTGCCCTCCCTCATCCGGCCCGCCTCAAGCTGGGGGCCGCATTGCTGCGGATGTACCAGCGATGGGGGGGCCAGGCGCTGCTGCGAAAATCCCATCTGCTGAAGCTGCTCCCCGCCAACCTGTCCCGGCTGGAGGCCGGCCTTCCCTCCTTCTCCCGGCCCTTTTTCGGTCCCACCCATCGCATATTCCCTGCCAGGGGCCGGTCCAGGATGGCGGTGGGTCTCCTTTCCGGCTGTGTCATGCCTCTGGTGCAGGGGCCAACGATGGAAGCGACGGTACGGGTCCTCGCCAGGAACGGCTGCGACGTAGCCGTTCCCGTGGGCCAGGGCTGCTGTGGCGCGCTGAACCTGCACAGCGGCGACATCGAGATGGCCCGCAGGATGGCGCGTCGCAACATAGATGTGTTCCTGAATGCTGGCGTGGAAAAGATTATAGTGTCGTCGGCCGGCTGCGGCTCCACCATGAAAGAGTACCGTGATCTGTTGAGGGACGACCCCCAGTACAGGGATGCGGCGGAGCGTTTCAGCGGTATGACCGTTGACGTGACCGAGTTTCTGGTGGGCTTACCCTTCGACCCACCCAGGGGAGAGGTCAAGAGACGCGTAACCTACCAGGACTCGTGCCACCTGGCTCACGCCCAGCGCATCACCCAAGCCCCGCGGGCCATCCTCAGCTCCATACCAGGGTTGGACTTCGTGGAGATGGAGAACGCCAGCCGGTGTTGCGGCGCCGCCGGCGTCTACTCCGTAGCCCAGAGCGGCTTTTCCCGGAGGCTCCTGGAGAGCAAGATGAGCAGCGTGGCCGGCACCGGGGCCGACACCATAGCGACCGCGAACCCCGGCTGCATGATACAGCTGGAGACGGGCCTTCGCATTGCCGGTACGCCCGGACGGGCCTGCCACGTGGTGGACCTTCTCGACGAGTCCTACCGGGGCGAGGGCTAGCCAGGGTTCCCGTTTGAGGCCAGCTTGCGTTGAGGGTCGCTGCTCCAGCCGCCCGGGTGTAACAGGTGACGAGGGACCCACCCGTGCTTCAGGCGAAGGCAAGGGCGCGCTGAGCGCCGGCCACACCGGCGCCCCGGGCTACCTCGTAGCCTTCCTCCGGCAGGGTGCGCTCCAGGGCCGAGAGAAAGGCCAGTACGTTGCTCTCCCTGGAGGACTCCCCCATGAGGCCGACTCGCCACACACGGCCCGCTATCTCGCCCAGGCCACCGCCTATCTCGATGCCGTAGTCCGCCAGCAGCCTTCGGCGCACCCGGGCCTCGTTCACCCCCTCGGGCACTGCCACCGTCGTCAGGGGATTCAGACGGTATTCGGGGTCGGCAAAAAGCTCCAACCCCAGCGCCTCCAGGCCCGCTCTCAGGGCTGTGGCGTTGCGGCCGTGGCGCCGGATGCGTTCCTCCATGCCTTCCTCCATAGCCATACGCAAAGCCTCTCTGAGGGCATATATCATGGAGATGGGCGCGGTATGGTGGTACACGCGGGCCTGGCCTTCGGACCAGTAGCTCTCCAGGTCAGCCAGGTTCAGGTAGAAGCTCTGTACCCTTGTCTTGCGCTCTTTGAGGACGCTGACGGCCCGTGGGCCGAGGGTGATGGGCGAAAGTCCGGGAGGCGCTCCGAGACATTTCTGAGATGCGCTGTAGGATACGTCCACGTCCCACTCGTCCAGGGTAACCTCTTCTCCCCCCAGCGAGGTTACGGCATCGGCTATAAGCAGGGCATCGTAGCGGTGGGCAAGCTCGGCTATACTTGGCAAAGGGCTGAGGACGCCCGTCGAGGTCTCGCCGTGGACAACGCCAAGGGCCTTGACGCTGCGATGTTTTTTCATCTCCTGCTCCAGGGGAGACAGGTCGGGGCCGATTGGCCTGCCCCAGGGGAACTCCACGGTGTGGAGATCGGCCCCGCATCGAGAGGCTATGTCGGCCATCCGGTGGCCGAAGTACCCGTTGATTCCCACGACCACCGTATCGCCAGGCTCGACCATGTTGCAGAAGGCGGCCTCCATTCCCGCGGAGCCTGTCGCGGAGAGGGGCAGCGTCAGCTTGTTCGAGGTCTTGAACACGATGCGCAGCATCTCCATCACGTCGTCCATAACTCCGAGGAAATCCGGGTCCAGGTGTCCCAGGATGGGCATGGTCATGGCCTGGAGCACCCTGGAATGCACGTCGCTAGGGCCCGGCCCCATGAGTATCCTCCGGGGCGGCTTGAACTCATTCAGATAGCTGCTCATACGATCCCTTCAATCAAGGCCCTTCAATTAACGGAGATTCCGAGGCCCCAGGGCGCTGCTCCGGATGCTGTGTACCGGCTAGACCACCGGGGACGCGCCGCCGTCTATGTTGACTGCTATCCCGGTGAGGTAGCTCGACCGCGCCGAGGCCAGGAAAGCGATCACGTCGCCGGCCTCCTCCGCCTCTCCCACCCGTCCGAGGGGGACGCTCCTGCCCTGGGCCAGCTGCTGGTAGAAGTCATCCTCGGTCAAATCAGGGGCCTGCTCTTTAAGCCGCTCGTAACGACCCTCGTGCTGGCCGCTCTTTATCAGCCCGATACAGACGGTGTTGACCAGGATGTTGTCCTTGGCCAGGTCCTTGGACAGGGCCTTGGTGATGGCCACACCCGCCGCCCTGGAAACGGAGGTGGGCACGGAGCCGGGACCCGGGGCTTTCGCCCCCAGATTCGTGACGTTTATGATCCTGCCGCCGCCGGCCTCGCGCATGTGGGGTATGCTCAAGCGTATCAGGCGTATGGCCGACCAGACCTTCAGGTCGAAGTCCGCCTGCCAGGCCTCGTCCGTCACACTATCGAAGGGACGGGCATCCGCGTGGCCTGCGTTGTTCACCAGTATGTCCACCCCACCGAAATGCTCCACCGTGGCGCTGACAACCCGCTCCAGGTCCTCGGGTATCGTTACGTCCGCCTGGACCGGCATGATTACCCCTTCGGTCCTGGTCCGGATTTCCTGGGCGGCCTCGTCCAGAACGTCTCTGCGCCTGGCGCATATGGTGACTTTGGCCCCCTCGTAGGCCAGACGCCAGGCCGCGGCCTTGCCTATCCCGTAGCTGCCGCCGGTGACTATGGCCACTTTGTCCTTGAGTCCCAGGTCCATCTTGCACCCCCTTTGCCAGGTCATCAAGCAAAATCACGTTACATTATAGCATCATAGGCAAGGCGCACCGGGGAGATTCAGCTACCCTTCCCTGATGGCCCGTATCGCCCTGGGTAGAGCAGGGGGCAGGTCCCCTGCCAGAGTGCCCGTATCGCCCATCTCCTCCCGGACCGCCTCCCCTGCGGCCCCCTGGAGGTACACCCCGCAGCAGGCCGCGTCTTCGGGAGAAAGGCCCTGGGCCATCAGCCCGGCTATGACTCCCGTGAGCACGTCTCCCGTTCCCCCCGATGCCAGTCCCGGGTTGGCGAAGGGGCTGACCCTGCACACGCCTTCCGGAGAGGCGATAGCCGTGTATGCTCCTTTCAGGGCTACCACCACGCCCCAGCGGGCGGACCACTCCAGCGCCGTCTCGGTGCGCCTGTGCTGTATGTCCGGCGTGGAGATACCTGTGAGAGTAGACATCTCTCCCGGATGGGGCGTGAGCACCGCCGCACATTTCAGGTCTCGCCACCAGCCTTCTATCTTGGAGAGGTTGTTCAGACCGTCGGCGTCAGCCACCAATGGGAGGAGGGGCCGGGGTTCTTCAAGGAGCAGCCTTCGCAGAAACTCCACCAACCCTTCGGACACGCCAAGCCCGCAGCCCACCAGGATGGAGCTGTACTGGCGCAGGTTGTGCTTTATCAGCGTGGACGCGTCGGGATGGAGCCTGCCACAGTCGTCCTCGGGAAGGGGCAGGTGGACCACCTCGGTCAGCTTCGACGCAAGGGTGGGGTAGATGCTTTGTGGCGAGGCCAGGGTGACCAGGCCCGCCCCCACCCTGGCGGCACTCTGGGAGGCCAGGTACGCCGCGCCGACATAGCTGCGGGAGCCTGCTATGACCAGGGTATGGCCGAAGGTGCCCTTGTGGGCGTTGAGGGGCCTTGGGGGCAACCTGTCCTTGACCCACTCTCCGGTGAGTAGCTCCAGGTTTATGTCTCGGCCCAGGCGCTCAGGGATGCCGATGTCCACCACCTCCAGCCTGCCCAGCTTCGCCGCGCCTGGGAACCGGAAGTGGCCCGCCTTGGGATAGCCGAAGCTGACGGTGACATCGGCCCGTGGGCAGGCCGGGTCTACCTCGCCGGTATCGGAGTTCATGCCCGTAGGCACGTCCAGCGCCATAATCTTCATGCGGGGTCTTTGGCCTCTGGCCGCGGCCAGGTGAAGCATGACGTCTTTGAGTGTCCCCTCGAGAGGCCGCGCCTGCCCCGTTCCCAGGACCGCATCTATAACCATGTGGGAGCGCGCAAGCTCTTTGTCGAGAGCTTTGAGGCCAGAATCGTCAGAGGCGGAGGTTTTCAGGACGCCCGTTTCCAGGGCCAGGGAGAGTTTGGGGTCCTCTCGCCGTTGGCGGAGCACGAGGTATGCCGTTACGCTAGCGCCCCAGCGATACAGGTGACGCGCTGCCACCAGGCCGTCGCCCCCGTTGTTCCCCGGCCCCACCAGCACCAGGACCCTGGAGCCGGCCACGAAGCCCAGGTCTTTACGCGCTTCCCTGGCTGCGGCAAGCCCGGCCTTCTCCATGAGTGCGTCCATGCTCACGCCCTCAGAGACGGCGGCCTCTTCCAGGCGGCGCATCTGCTCTACCGTAACTATCTTCACGGACGCCTCAGGGCTGGCCTTCCGCCGGGTCCGGGATGACGCCCACCACAAAGGCCACGGCGTAGCCCCTGGAGTGGGAAAGGCTCAGGGCCAGCTCGGTCACGCCCAGCTTTTCGGCTCTGAGGAGTGCCCTGCCGTGGAGACGGACGGAAGGCTTCCCTCCCGGCCCTCGTATCACCTCGACGTCTTTCCAGCCCACCCCTCTCAGGCCCGTACCCAGCGCTTTCATGGCGGCCTCCTTGGCGGCAAATCGGCCCGCCAGGTTGGGTGGGCGGCCTCGGCAGTAGGCAATCTCACCTTCCGTGTATATCCTGTGGAGGAAGCGCTGCCCCCACCGCTCCAGCGCTGCCTGGATGCGGTCAATCTCGATTATGTCTACGCCCGTGGTAAGCATTCGTGGCGGACTCCATCATCGATAAAGGGATGGATAGAGGGAAGGACATCAAATAAAGGGGCCGCTTCCACAGGGCCTTTCAATTGTCACCCCCTGTTCAAGCCAGGGGCAGGCTCCGAGCGGAGCGAGGGGCCTAAAATCCTGACTGACCGTGCTGTTGTTTTGGCTGGTACTGCCTTGATTCCGGTTTTGTTAGGCACCATTTTTAGATTCCTCACTCCGCTTCGCTCGGAATGATCAGGGGAAAGAGACCCGCAGATTGACAATTAAATGACCCTGGCCGCTCGCGGGGATGGGAGGAGGTATCATGGAGATGAGGGAACAATGGTCTGTGCCCTGGAAGAGTCCAGACTGTCCAGAAGCCTGGAAACGGAGTAGCTCCTGTTGAGGGTATACAAGTGGACCCCGGCCACGCCACTTCGCCACAACTCTTCCACCTGTGTCGTGGCGTGCTCTATACCAATCTCCCGGACGGCGTCATCGTCGTCGGCGAACCTATCCAGCTGCTGGTCCAGCTCCGGTGGAATCTTCGCTCCGCACAGAGCGGTAAACCGTCGTATCTGGGGCGTACTCAGGATGGGGAGAATACCGGCGATTACGGGCAAGTGAATCCCCGCTCGCTCTGCCCGGTCCATGAAGTCGAAGAAGTCCCTGTTATCGAAGAAGAGCTGTGTAATAAGAAAGTCTGCCCCTGCCTCGATTTTCTTCTTCAGATAGGCTATGTCCGCCTCCAAATCAACGGAGTCCAGGTGACCCTCCGGGAAACAGGCCCCTGCGACCCCAAAGTCGAAGTTCTCGCGTATGTGGGCTATGAGCTCGGAAGCATAGAGGAATCCACCCTCCGCAGGCACGAACTTTTCCTCTCCTCGGGGCGGGTCGCCCCGCAGGCCCAGCACGTTCTCGATGCCCACCTCCTCCAACCGGACCAGCACGTTGTGGACATCCTCCTTAGTCTGGGCCACGCAAGTCAGATGGGACATGACTCTCAGGCCGGTCTCATCCTTGATGCGTATAACGATGTCCTCGGTCCTATCCCTCGTGCTTCCCCCTGCCCCATAGGTGACGGATACGTAGTCGGGCCTGTACACCTTCAGCCGGTCAATGGTCTTGAAAAGGGATTCCAGCCCTTCATCCGTCTTTGGCGGAAAGAACTCGAAGGATATGGTCTGTTTGCCCGTGCTCAATATGTCGCTGATCTTCATCTAAGGCCCCTAACACCAATGGTCGTCGAGATATGTCAAGATATAAAGTATTATAGTCATGGGGCTCGCGCTTGTCCAATCCAGGCCACGAGCGCGTCAAAGGGCCGGCCGGTACGATTGTTCGCCTATCGGCCCTATGCTATCATAGCTAGTGCGGCAACGTTGCTGCGGAGCAGAGCTTTTTAATCGTCATTCTGAGGAGCGAAGCGACGAAGAATCTAAAACCCTTGATTGGAGAATCGGCCTTGACTTGCAAGAGGGATTTTAGACCCTTCACTCCGTTCAGGGTGACAGTTAAATAACCCTGGCTGCGGAGCAGAGCTATGGCGAAGATATTAGATGGTACGGCCACGTCGAAGGGGATTCGCGCCGAGGTAGCCCTGGGTGTCGTGGAGATGCAGCAGAAGCACGGCGTGACTCCCGGACTGGCTGCCGTCCTCGTGGGTGACGACCCCGCCTCGGCCATATACGTGCGCAACAAGGGACGGGCCTGCCAGGAGGTGGGTATCTTCAGCGAGACCTTTCACCTGCCCCAAAGCGCCTCCCAGGATGAGCTTCTTGGACTGGTGGACAGACTCAACGCCGACCCGCGTTTCCACGGCATCCTGGTACAGCTACCCCTCCCTGGGCAAATAGACGAAGGGGCCGTGCTGATGGCGATAAGGCCGGAGAAGGATGTTGACGCCATTCACCCCGTGAACGTGGGCAAGTTGGCCCAGGGGAACGCCGACTTTGTGCCAGGCACCCCTGGCGGCGTCCAGCAGCTCCTCCTGCGCAATGGTTATGACCCCGGAGGGAAGCACGTAGTCATATGTGGACGGAGCAATATCGTCGGCAAGCCGTTGGCCATGCTGCTGACGCAGAAGCGGGCGGGCGCCAATGCCACGGTGACCATATGCCACACCGGTACGCCTGACCTGGGCAAGATGACGCGCCAGGCCGATATTCTCGTGGCTGCTATGGGGAGTCCCAAGACCATCACCCCGGACATGGTGAAGGAGCAGGCAGTCGTGGTGGACGTGGGCATAAACCGCGTCGCGGACCCCACCCGCAAGAGCGGTTACCGGCTGGAGGGGGACGTGGACTTCGAGGCCGTCTCGGAAAAGGTGGAGGCCATAGCGCCTGTGCCCGGTGGCGTGGGTCCCATGACCATAGCGCTGCTGCTGGTCAACACTGTCACAGCCGCCCGAATAAGCATCCACGGCAGGCCATAATTTCACGGGGACATCCCATCTGTGATATGCGGACCAGCGACTTCGATTACTACCTGCCGCCTCATCTCATAGCCCAGGCCCCGGTGGAGCCCAGGGACTCATCCCGCCTCCTTGTGCTTCACAGAGGCACGGGCCGCATGGAGCACAAGCGTTTCCCCGACCTGGTGGGCTATTTGAGAGAGGGAGACGTGCTGGTCTTCAATGACAGTCGCGTCATTCCCGCCAGGCTGCACGGCATCCAGGAAGGCACTGGCGGGAGGGTGGAGCTTTTGCTGCTGCTCCGGCTCCGGCCCGGTATATGGAAGTGCCTCGGGAGGCCGGGGCGGCGTCTCAGGCCGGGGAGCCGCTTCCGCATAGAGGGGGACTCGCCCACGGAGCTATGGGTAGAGGTGCTCGAAGCTGCCGGGGATGGAGTCAGGACGGTCCGGCTCTCTTCCGAGGATGGGATAGAGGGAGCGGGCCGGATACCCCTGCCCCCCTACATCCATACACCCCTGGACGACCCGGAAAGATACCAGACGGTCTACGCCAGGGCGCCGGGCAGCGTGGCCGCACCCACCGCCGGGCTGCACTTCACGCCGGAGCTTCTTGAAGCTTTGAAAGCCGGGGGCGTGCGGGAGGTGTACATCACCCTTCACGTGGGCCTGGATACCTTCCGGCCCGTTCACGGAGAGGACCCGGAAGAGCACAAGATACACGGCGAATACTTCGAGATAGACGCGGAGGCCGCCGCCCAGCTAAACGCCGCCCGCAGGGAGGGGCGCAGGGTCATAGCCGTGGGCACCACCTCGGTGCGTGTGCTGGAGCAGGCCGCCCTCCACGCGGAGGACAGGGGTTCCAAGGAGCTTGTGCCCACCTCCGACTGGGCGGAGCTATACATACTGCCCGGCCATCGCTTCCGCGCGGTGGACGCCATGATAACCAACTTCCACCTGCCACGGACCACCCTGTTGATGCTGGTGAGCGCCTTCGCCGGGCGGGAGCGCATCCTGAGCGCCTACGAGGAGGCCATCGCCAGAGAGTACCGCTTCTACTCCTTCGGGGATGGGATGCTGCTCCTGTAGAGAGGAATCGGCGTATCTAAGAGGGTGTTTCCAAAGCAATTGCAGCCCATCCCTGTCATTCCGAACGGAGTGAGGAATCTAAAATGCTTGGGCAACAGCACGTCCAAGAAAGCAAGGATTTTAGACCCTTCGCTTCGCTCAGAGCCTGCCCCTGGCTTGAACAGGGGGTGACAGGTGACCGGTTGCGAGGACTTATTAAACACCCTCTAAGCGCAGACCACCGTGCCCGCAGGGTTGACGGCCCTATCAGCGTGCCGCATACTCATCTCCGTACATGATTATCCGCACGGGGAGAGAGATATGCCACGGCTGGATGTACGGTTGGATGCCGAGCGGCGACGGCGGCTGGAGGAGCTCGTCGCGCGTAGAGGCGCGCCCATCTCCGAGGTGGTGCGACACCTGATTGACGACGCCTATGAAGGCGTCATGTGGGAGCGTCGCAGAGAAGCGGTCGGGCGGTTGGTAAAGCTGGAGGTGGAGGACCCGCCGGATGCCGCCACGCTCTCTCGGTCGTTGGAGGCGGCCCATGCGCCTGACGGCCTTTATTGACACCAATGTCCCCATCTACGCCTCCGGCAGGGAGCACGTGAACAAAGAGCCGTGCGCCAGGGTCCTGATGATGGCGGCAGAACACCCACTGTCGTTTGTGACTGACGCCGAGGTCTTTCAGGAGCTTATGTATTACTACCTGGCCTCGGAGCGATGGGCCTTGGGAAGAGAAGTCCTTCGGGATTTCTCCGAGGTGATGCATGACCGTATCGAACCCGTCTACGTGAAGGACATCCTTTCGGCGTCGAGGCAGACCCGCCACCATCCGGGGATAAGCGCCCGGGACCTCGTCCATGCGACGGTGATGCAGCGCTTGCGGACCCACTTGGTCATCTCCACCGACACCGGCTTTGACCGCCTGCCGGACATAACCCGGC
Organism: Dehalococcoidia bacterium; assembly: GCA_965197405.1. Classification (GTDB taxonomy): domain Bacteria; phylum Chloroflexota; class Dehalococcoidia; order Lucifugimonadales; family JAGWBF01. Next base: position 2,394,851 of record OZ240206.1, read on the forward strand.
TGGACCCTGCCCGCGTGGGAGAATGGGGCGATTCCATGCTGTCCAGCGAGGGCCGCTGGGGGAAACTGTGCGAGGGAACGTAAAGACTGTCATTATGCGGTAGGGGTCGTTGGCCCGGCCTTCACCCCGCCGTGAAGGCCAAGGTTCAGGCGCAGGCTGCCCCACTCGAAGTTGGCCCGGTATCCCTTCCGGCTGTGAACCTTGTCGCTTCCTCCGAACCGCCTGTGGCATCCCCTTCGCTGTAGGAGTGAGCTCCTGCCCCGGCAAGGGCGCCCCCCTGGACAATCAGGTACTCCTCCCTGATTGGCCGTCCATCCAACCAGCACTCCAGAATCTCACGGACTCCCGCCGAGTAGCGGGCTTGGGCTGAAAGAGAGGTACCCGAGGTGTGGGGGGTCATGGCGTGGTTGGGCATGGCTCTCCAGGGATGGTCATTCGGAGCCGGCTGAGGAAACCAGACATCGCCCGCATACCCTGCCAGGTGGCCGCTTTCCAAAGCTCTTACGATGGCGTCCCGGTCACAGATTTTGCCGCGGGCAGTGTTTACGATATAGGAGCCGCGTTTCATCTTGCTAATCAGGGCATCGTTGAACATATTCTCAGTCTCGGGATGCAGGGGACAATGGATGCTGACCACATCGCACACACTGACCAGCGACTCAACCGTTTCATGGAACGTCAGTCCCAGCTCTTGCTCTACATCGGCGGTAAGCCGGCGCCTGTCGGTGTAGTGGAGAGCGACATCGAAAGGCTTCATTCGTCTCAGGACCGCCAGGCCGATCCTGCCGGCCGCCACCACACCCACGTCCATTCCCTCAATGTCGTAAGACCTGGAAACGGCGTCGGCAATGTTCCAGCCGCCCCTGACCACCCAACCGTACTGGGGAATGTAGTCCCTGACCAGCGCCAGCATCTGCATGACCGCATGTTCCGCGACGCTTATGCTGTTGGACCAAGTCACTTCACACACGGTGATGTTCCTGTCAATGGCTGCCTGAAGATCAACGTGGTCCGACCCAATGCCGGCGGTTATGGCTAGCTTGAGATTGGAAGCCTTTTCAATGCGCTCGGCGGTGAGGTATCCGGGCCAGAAGGGTTGGGAGATGATTATATCGGCATCGGCCAACTCTCTTTCGAAAACGGAATCGGGTCCATCCTTGTCCGCCGTTACGACGAACCGGTGTCCCCGTTCAGCCAGGAATCTCTCCAGCCCAAGCCCGCCCGAAACGGACCCCAGGAGGTGTCCAGGGGTGAAGCCTATGGAGGCCGGTGAGGGTAAGGTCTGACCGTCCGGATAGCGAGTAAGGTTGGGTATACTCTCCCGGGCATAGTCCGGGGGAAACCCTGTCAACGGGTCGGGATAGAGAACACAGAGCACTTTCTGAGCAGAAGAGGAACTCATCTCAACCCCCTAGATCCAGTTTCACACGGTGTAAATCAGACCAGCCTGCCCCTAATCTTTGTACCACATGCGCCGCCGTCCTGCAAGGTCAGGGACCGCGGGCAGGCCGAATGCGTCATTGAGCGGCCGCGCATCAGCCGGGCTGGTAGCGCTGGACGCTAATCTCGTTTGCCCGGGTACGCATCTGCGACGCGTCGTACCAGGCCTGCATCCGCAGCAGCATGTCCATGCTCACGTCAAAGGCCTTCTCGATCCTAAGAGCCATCTCCGGTGAAAGTGAAGCGTTGCCGTTCAACAGGCTAGAAAGCGTCGTCCGTCGGACACCCAAAACCTCGGTTGCCTTCGTCACGCTCAGACCAACCCCTGCGATGACCTCTGTGCGAATGAAGTCGCCTGGATGCGAAGGGGTCATGTTCACCTTGATGACGCTAGTAGCCATCAGCTAAAGCGCCCCTGCTTCTGCATCATCTGCAATATGTTCCCGTCGGGGTCCAGGAAGGTGGCTACCCAGCCGCCCCAGTGCTCCTGCTCGGGCACACGTATGAACTCCACTCCCTGCCCTTTAAGGCGGTGGTACTCGTCATGTATGCCGGACACGCCGAAGGTTATCATTATGCGGTAGGGGTCGTTGGCCCGGCCCTTCACCCCGCCGTGAAGGCCAAGGTTCAGGCGCAAGCTGCCCCACTCGAAGTTGGCCCAGTCTCCCTTCCGGCTGCGGAGCCTCAGCCCCAGGGTATCCCGGTAGAAGCCCAGCAGCCGCTCCAGGTCATCCGTCCACACGGTGACGCCAATCACGCCTTCGTTCGTTTCGCCCATTCTGTCCCCTTATCCGGCCAGCTCACGCACCTTGGCCCCCACGTCGGCAGCGGTGATGAGGGCCTCGCCCACCAGGGCGGCGTGGACGCCCAGCCCCTTGAGCATGGCCATATCCTCCCTTGCGCTGATGCCACTCTCGCTGACCACTATCTTACCCCTTGGCGCCAGCCCTGCCAGATTCCGGGTCACCGACAGGTCGGTGTGAAAGGTGCGCAGGTCCCGGTTGTTGATGCCGACAATCTCCGCCCCCGCATCCAAGGCCACCTTCAGTTCCTCCTCGGTGTGGACCTCCACCAGGCATTGCATCCAGAAGCTGCGGCTGAGGGTCAAAAGCTCCTTCATTCTCTGGGGCGTCAGGATGGCGACTATAAGGAGAACGGCATCGGCCCCGTGTGCCCTGGCCTCGTACACCTGGTACGGGTCGAAGAGGAAGTCCTTGCGCAGCACCGGAATCCCGCGCGCCTGCACCACTTCTTTTACCGATGCCAGGTGGTCCAGAGTCCCCTGGAACCGGGGGTCCGTGAGCACTGATATGGCAGCGGCCCCGTTCTCCGCATAGGTGCTGGCCAGCGCGACCGGGTCGAAGTCAGGCGAGAGGAGGCCGCGAGAGGGTGAGGCCTTCTTTATCTCGGCTATGAGGCGGACCTGGTCGCCCAGCAGAGCGCCGGAGAAGTTCAGGGGCCTGGGCTGGGCCGAAATTCGCCGCTCCAGGGCCTCAATGGGGACCTCGGATTTCCCTTGCTCCAACTCCTCACGCTTTGCGGCGACGATGTCGTCAAGTATGGTAGCCATCTAGGGTAGCCTGACCTCCTCTCCTTTGACCAGACTCGTTATGGAGCCAAGGAGAAACTCCCTTCCGCCCTGAATCTCAAAGACGACCGGCCTGCCCTCGGTGGAGAAGTGGGTAATAATACCATCCATCTCCTCTGCGTAATCAACCGGGGAATCGGAAAGCCATACCATAAGTATGTCTACGTCTTTGCTGTATTTAATCTTCATACTGACTGTTGGCTCAACTCTGCCAGGGCGTTCACCTTCTTCAAGGCTTCTCCACAGGCGATGGCGTCACTGGCAAGGGCTATGCCCTCCTTCAAGTCCTGCGCCTTTTCCCCCACCACCAGCACGGCGGCGCTGTTGAGCAGCACCACGTCCCTCGCAGGTCCCTTCTCCCCCTGGAATACCCGGCGTAGAATCCGAGCGTTTTCCTCCCTATCGCCCCCCTTTATCTCGTCCGCGGACACCGGCGGCAAACCCAACTCCCGAGGGGATAAGACGTAAGAGCGAGTGGCGCCGTCTCGAACCTCCCATACGTGGGTCCTCGCGCCAAGGGTCAACTCGTCCAAGCCGTCCTCCCCGTGCACCACCATCGAGTGCCGGGAACCCAGTAGCTTGAGCACCTCCGCCATCTTATCGCCCAGTCCGAGATTGGCGACGCCCAGGAGCTGGCATTGAGCGCCTGCCGGGTTGGTCAGAGGACCCAGGATGTTGAACACCGTGCGGATGCCTATCTCCCTGCGCGCCGGGGCGGCGTGGCGCATCGCGGGATGGAAGGTCTGGGCAAACATGAACCCGATGCCCACCTCCTCGATGCACTGCTTTACGCCCTCCGGACCCAGGTCTATCTTTACCCCCAGGGCCTCCAGCACGTCGGCGCTCCCACAGGAGCCGGAGGCGGCGCGGTTGCCGTGCTTGGCTATCCTGAGGCCCGCCGCCGCGCCCACAAAGGCGGCGGCAGTGGAGACGTTGAAGCTCCCCTTGCCATCGCCCCCCGTGCCGGCGGTGTCCACCAGCGTTCCGTCCACCTCCACCTTCAGCGCCTTCTCTCGCATGACGATGGCCATGCCCGCCATCTCCTGGGCGGTCTCACCCTTCACTCGCAAGGCGGCGAGGAAGGCCCCAAGCTGTGCGGGGGTGGCCTCTCCATCCATGATTTCGCGCATGACGCCGGATGCCTCTTCCATGCTCAGGGAGCGGCCCAATACGAGGGACTCAATCGCCTCTCTAATCACGGCGTCCTCGCGACGTCCGGCCCAGACCTAGCCGGTCCACAGGAGCTTCTCCGGGGTAATCCGGATGAGGGCCATCTCTTCGGCGGCCATCGAGTTTGCCCACTCCGCGCCCTCTTCGGGGCCGAAGTAGCGGACGGCCAGCCTGCGGTGCACCTCCTGGGCCAGGTCATTGTCCATCACCATCTCGGCGCGGCCCAGGACGGTGAGGGACTTGACCTGGCGGGAGGTATCGGTTATGCACAGGGCGACCTGGGGGTTCTGGTGGATATTGCGCACCTTGGCGGCGCCGGCCTCGGTGGCGACGGTGAAGGACTCGCCGTCGTACTCGTACCAGATGGGGAAGACCTGGGGGCCGCCGCTGGGATAGACCGTGGCCAGGATTGCCAGGTAGTTATGCTGGGTGAACTCGAGGACTCGCCTGGATGTTGTGGTCATGGTCATTTTAGCCGCCTCACCTTGAATCTCCGTATTGCCCCCATTCTAGCACAAGCCGGGCAAGATTGTTCTAGCTTGGGATGGCATCCAGGGCCTTTCAGTTCTCACGCCAGGCAAATACAGGCCCCCGCCGCGTGTCATTCCGAGCGCAGCGAGGAATCTAAAAATGCTTGGATAGCAGCACGCCTAAGAAGGCAAGGACTTTAGACCCCTCGCTCCTCTCGGGGTGACAATTGAATGGCCCTGGGATGGCATCCAGGGCCTCTCGATTATGGGCAGTCTCTTCAGCCCCTACCAAAACCACCCATTGTCGCTTGCTCGCCCTCCGGAGGGCGCACCCGTTCCGTCGCCTGGTACACGGGTTGGCGGGGCGGCATGTCGAACCCCTGGCCGGCCAGCATTTCCGATACCGTCCGCAACTGAATCTTGGGGAAATCCCGATTCCACAAATCCGAGTGGAAGAACCCTCCGCTGGCCGCTTCGGAACGCATGGGACCCGTCGGCGCCTCCAGGCTGATGAACAGGCCCAACGCCGCCTTTTCCCGCTCCACGACACCTTTCAGGTCCCGGACTTGCGGGGCGGAGACGTGGCCGCCCTTGACCTGGATAACGACCTTCTGCGGCGTCCGGCGAGGGCCGTCCACGAAGTAGATAACCCCGTCAATGCCCCGGTCAGCGCCCCTTTTCTGCTCCTGTTGCGGCTGGGCCTCCAGCAGCGACACGGCCCAGAACTGGAACTGGTAGGGGTCCTGCTCCCACAGGGCGCGGGCGCTGCCCTCGTCCTGTGGCTCGCCCACCACGTCGTAGTCCTTGCCCGGCTCCAGGTTGAACATGGTCTTGAGCCGGTTCTTCATCAGGGACACGGCCAGGTGGGTTATATCTATCCCAATCCACTGTCGCTTGAGCTTCTCGGCGGCGGCCACCGCCGTGCCGCAGCCACAGAAAGGGTCCAGCACCACATCGCCCTCGTTGGAGGATGCCTGGATGATGCGCTCCAATAGGGCCAAAGGTTTTTGGGTGGGGTAGCCCAGGCGTTCTTTGGCTTGAGAGTTGATTGGGGGAATATCAATCCACATGTCTTGAAGCGACACACCTGGCATCTCATCAAGGTAGCGTATATATTCCGCTACGCCGTTACGGGTATACCTGATCCGTCCTTCATTGTCTAGACGTTCCATCGTCTCATGTGGGCAACGCCATATACGTGAGACACCGTTCCATTCGTATTCATACCCGCCACCGCTCAATCCCGTTGCGGTTAGGTTATCCGTGCGATATAAACGCCCGTCATCGGTCTTGTGATGATAGTGAGTCTTTACGTACTCAACATCATAACTCTGATACTGCTTATTCCAAACGAACTTTGCCTTGTCTTTCGCGTAGGAGAAGATAATGTCGTGTGTGTTTCCACAAGCCTTTGCATCACTGTGCGCTGCTGAACGCTTCCAGACGATTTCGTTCCTGAAATTCTCCTGCCCAAACACCGTATCCATCACAATCTTCAAGTAATGGCTGGCGGTGGGGTCGCAGTGGAGGTAGAGGCTGCCGGTGGGTTTGAGGACGCGGCGCAGATCCACCAGGCGGGGAGTCATCATCACCAGGTAGGCCATCATCGCGTTCTGGCCGATGAACTGTCGGAAGGCGGCAATCATGTCCTTCACCGCCGAGGGAGTCCCCGGGTGCATGATGATGTCCTGCTCAAAGGTGCGCTCCGTCTCCAGGGTCCACTCCCAGGTATCGGTGAAGGCCTTGATTTGGGCAGGGGAGTCCTCGCCCGACTTCTCCCGGAACAGGACGTTGTAGGAGGCGTTGGAGTTGAAGGGCGGGTCCAGGTACACTAGGTCCACCGACTCGTCGGGGATGTACTGGCGGAGTATGTCCAGGTTGTCGCCGTAGTAGAGGGTGTTGGGCATGGTCATGTTAACCTGCGATGGAGTTGGGGGCACGCTTACCGCACGGCTGCCGGGCCCCGGCGCAAAATATCAGACTGTATATCCCGCAGTATTTTAATACCCGGGTCCCACCCAAAGCACTGAAATAGTTTGGTTGCTGGCTGCAAGGCCAATTCTCTAGTATTGGCGATTAGCTCCGCCCTTGACAGGTCTTCTTTATATGGTAATGGCGTAGCGCTCATCTCGCGGAAAAAGTCCGGTTCGGTTGATGGAAGGACCCGGAGGCGATGATTTTGAATACCTCTAACTTCAACCTCCAGGTGCATTTGGTCATCACCGGCCTCAGTGAACGTCAACCTGGATGCGAACTCGAATATCTCAGCAAAGCGAAACAGCACTTCGGCAATATCCAGAAGCACAATGTAATTCCCGTCAGGTCCGGACTTCCATTGGCTGGACCACCCAGTGTATGTGCCTGAGTGTTCGTTCCAACCGGACAACATGCCGGAGTAGTGTACGAACTGACCGCTTTGATAGAACCGCCATAACTCGACGATGGAATCCCAATCAATTTCTTGACCTATCCAGTCAGTGCCACTTTGGGTGTGCACAAAAGCGTCTATGTGAGGAAAATTCCATCCCTTAAGCTGTACTGAAGTGTTTTCCAGGATGGGAAGAAGAGCCGACCGTTCCGCGATCCGCTTCTCAACGAAAGTAGCCGGGCGAATCACTACTCTCCAATGGCCGCGGGACTTGATCTTTTCCAGAATCTCACTCATCTTAACTCCCCTAGTTGCTCATCGAAGTGTTCTTGCTCGGCGTGCGGTGACATGCCCGTTGAGGCATCGAACAGTCCTACCCGCCGTGCACTTTCCAAGAATTGTCTCACGCCCTTTTCAATTGCCAAACCGAGTAAGTCCCGCATATCGGCGTGAGTGGGAATATCCGAGGTCTCCGGCTTCCTTCGAGTTCTGACATAGCAGGCCCCGTCCCGCAGCACATCGTCATAAGCCCGCTTGCACAGAACCGGAATATCTGAGAATTCCTCCACCTCGATAACCAAATACCTGTTTCCATTATACTGTCTTGTTTCGATTTCAAAGCTGACGCCAGGGTCGGCATAGCGTGCCACTTGGTCCGATACGGCATCGTATGTCCAGGTTGGCAGGTCATCGGCACTGATGCCAATTGGATTGAGGACATTCCCGTCATCCTCAACTCCAATTATGACCCTGCCTCCATCGCGTCTATTGGCCATGCCCAGCATTGCCTTGACAACCTGGGCAACAAGCCTGCCGTCCCGTACTGGGCCTGGGCCCTTGAACTCCAATCCGCTCAATTCATGGCCCCGGTCTATGATCAGGTCCATAAGCTGGGTAAATTCTTCGTCGGTCACTTATCCTTCCCCCGCCAACACCCCTGCGTCCCTGATGTAGTCCAGTGTCTCCCGTATGCCGGCAATCTGGTCATCCTCCGGCTCGGTAACGCCATCATAGAAGCAGGCCCCGTGCAGGAAGGATTGGCGGGAGGCCAAATGTTCCCGCAGCGCCTCAAGGCTGTCGCCGCAGTAGAGGGTGTTGGGCATGACGCTACACTCCCGCCAAGGCCGAGGCGGGTACGGAAGCCGTTCCCTTGTGCAGAAGTTCCGCGGCTTCCCGGAGAATATCACCGTAATTTTCCGGGCTGGGTTCAACGGATTTTTCCGTATCAAGCGCGGGACCAGAAGGCTGTTCTCGCAGCCCTGCATGAAGGGCATTCATGGTTTCCGTGCCCGCCTTTAGCTTCCGGGATTCCCGATTCCATTCTGCGGCATCAATATGTCCGATATATTCCTCGGATGTTGCATTCCATTCCAGGTATGCTTTGAAGAGGACGCCCACTACCAATCGTGGAGTGACAGCAGGTGAAGGTTGGTAAACCAACTGTATCCGGACGGCCCCCGGCCCTTCTCCGACAAATCGGAATTCCACACGGTCATAATTTGGGTTATCCGATAGCTTGGGACTATCAGTGGGATTATCAGAAGGTACAATGCGGAAAGCAATGACTTCATCGTCATAGGTGGTATAAATGAGTCGCCCGTGTTCCAGGGGAACCGTAGCCCTCTGCTGGTAACTGGGCAATGGTTCAAGTTCTCCGGGAACCCCGTCTTCGTTCCGTTCTTGGGCTTTGTCGTACTGCGCCTGCAATTGATACCAGGTAGACGCGCCGCCGCCAAACAACTTATCCAAGCCGACAGCCATGACGAAGGATATGCCTGCCTGTCCGTTGATAACGCTTAATAGCTGCTCGGGGCTGACTCCCAGCTTTTGCGCTGTCTCGGCCACGCTCATCCCCAATGGTTCCATGCAATCACGAAGGATTGAACGCCCCGGATGGGGTGGAAACTTCATTGGCATCGTGCAGATTCCTCAATGATAATCAACCAAATCCACGTTGGTAACATCGCCATCATCAAACCGGAAGATGATTCTCCAGTTACCCGATACAGCTATCGACCAGAAACCGGTCAGGTCTCCACTCAGTTGGTGCAACCTGTAGCCGGGCAGATTTAGGTCCTGTGGCGCGGTCGCGGCGTCGAGCCGGGCTAGAATATCCTCCACCTTGTCAATGTACTCAGGCGGGATGCGTCTGCGTTCGCCCTTCTCAAATAAGCGTTGCAATCCCCGGTGTCGAAACCCGATAATCATCGTTGGGCAGAGAACTCGTTACCCTTCAGGTTCCAGCACATTATACTTCCCCCGCCAACGCCTCTGCGTCCCTGATGTAGTCCAGCGTCTCCCGTATGCTGGCAATCAGGTCTTCTTCTGACCCCGTCCTAGCACAAGCGGGCAAGACTGTCCTAACCTGAGAGAGCATCCACCCTGTCCAGGAAGTTCCGGAGCACGTCCTTGCCCACCGGGGTCATAATGGACTCGGGGTGGAACTGCACCCCTTCGACGGGGTACTCCCTGTGGCGCAGGCCCATGATTATGCCCCTGTCCGTCCAGGCGCTGACCTCCATGCAGTCGGGAAGGTCCTCGGGGTAGACGACCAGGGAGTGGTAACGGATGGCCTCGAAGGGGCTGGAGAGGCCCCGGAAGACGCCCTTCCCGTCGTGGTGAATCATGGACGTCTTGCCGTGCATTATCTCATCCGCCTGGCCCACTCTGCCGCCGTAGGCGTCGCCGATGCACTGGTTGCCCAGGCACACCCCCAGGGTGGGTATGTGGGGGCCGAAGCGGAGGATAACGTCGTTGGAGATGCCGGCCTCTCGCGGAGTGCACGGCCCCGGCGATATGACGATGCCCTGGGGCGATAGGGCTTCCACGTCCTCCAGGGTCAGCTTGTCGTTGCGGACCACCGTTACCTGCGCGCCCAGCTCGCAGAGATACTGGTACAGGTTGTAGGTGAAGCTGTCGTAATTGTCTATGATGAGAATCATTCGAACGCTTCTATAAATTCCAGCCAGTTTTTGTCAGGGTCCTGGGCGTAGGCGGCCTTGCGCACCACCTTGCCGTCCTGCACGAGGGACACCGGGGGGCCGATGAAGCTCAGGCCCTTCTGCGACATGCTCGCGTAATACTCCTCAATGTTCTCCACGTAGAAGGCCAGGTGGCTCGCCCCCAGGTCATTGCGATTGATATGGCCCTCGGCGCTTGGAGGCACGAAGTACTGGACAAGCTCCAGGTTATGGCCTTCGTCGTCCATGCTCAGGAAGGCCACCTCTATGTGAGCGTCTTTGAATCCCACCAGCTTCTCTGCAAACTCTCCGGTGCGCTCGGTCCTCCGCACCAGGGCCAGGCCCATGACATCTCTGTAAAAGGCCAGAGAGCTATCCAGGTCTTTCACTACAAATCCCGTGTGGTAAAAGGACTTCAGCATTTTTGCCTCCTTCCCTCCTATTCTACTCGGAGCTTTTCCATTCTCAACGTCGGGTGAATACAGGCATGTCTGCAACAAGCAGGCCCCCACCGAGCGTCATTCTGAGAAGCGGAGCGACGAAGAATCTAAAATGCCTCGCAAGCAAAGCAACACCCAGGGAAAGGATTTTAGACCCTTCGCTGTAGCTCAGGGTGACAATAAAAAGGCCCTGATATTCTACGCTATTCTACCCCTTCCGCTTTGTCTATGGCCCTCAGGAGCGCCCCGGCCTTGTGCAGGGTCTCCTGGTACTCGTCTTCAGGGATGCTATCGGCCACCACGCCGCCCCCGGCCTGCACGTATGCGACACCGTCTTTAATCACGCTGGTACGCAGGGTTATGGCCGTGTCCACGTTGCCGGAGAAGCTGAAATAGCCCACAGCGCCCCCGTAAGGGCCGCGCTTTTCCCCCTCAAGCTCGGATATTATCTCCATCGCGCGGATTTTGGGAGCTCCGGACAAGGTCCCGGCGGGGAAGCAGGCCCTCAGGGCGTCATAGGGGGTGATCTCCGGCTTGAGCTTTCCGGCCACATGGGACACCAGGTGCATTACGCGAGAGTACCGCTCCACGTCCATGAGCCGGGTCACCTGCACCGTGCCGGGCTCGCTCACGCGCCCCACGTCGTTGCGGGCCAGGTCAACCAGCATGATGTGTTCCGCCCGCTGCTTCTCGCTCCCTTTAAGCTCCTCCTCCAGGGCCGCGTCCTCCTCCGGCGTGCCGCCCCGAGGGCGCGTCCCCGCGATGGGGTGAGTGACCACGGTGCCGTCCTCCACCCTCACGAGAGTCTCTATGGAGGCGCCCACGATATGGAAGTCGTCCAGGTGGAGGTAGTACATATACGGGGAGGGGTTGGTGGACCGGAGCGCCCGGTATATCTGGAAGGGGTGGGCGTCGGTCTTCCGTGCGAGTCGCTGGGAGGGGACCACCTGGATTATGTCCCCGGCGTAGATGTACTCCCTGGCTCTCTCCACCGCCGCCTCGTAGTCTTCCTGGCTGAAATTGGAAGCTACCCGGGCGCTACTGCCCACAAGCCCGGCAGGGTGGGCCGCCGGAGGAGGCTCCAAGGGCATGGAGAGGCGCTCCACCAACCGGTTGATCTTCTCGACGGCCTCGTCGTAGGCCCTTTCGATATTGCCGTCCAGGTATATGTGGCTTATCACTTTTATGGTGTGCCTCAGCCTGTCGAAGACCAGCAGGGTGTCGTTGAAGGTAAACACCGCCTCGGGCAGCGCGAGGGCGTCTCTGGCAGGCTCCGTCACCCTGGGCTCGAAGTACCGAATGATGTCGTAGGCCAGATAGCCGACGGCGCCCCCGTGGAACCTGGGCAGGTCCGGTATGGGGATGAGCTTGTACCTGTCCATCTCCGCTTTTATGGGGACTAGGGGGTCGCCGGAGCCGTCGGGCTGGCCGGGGCCTGTCTTGAGAATCGCGTAAGGCTCGGTGCCAATGAAGCTGTAGCGGGCCAGGCGCTCGCCGCCCTCCACGCTCTCCAGCAGGAAGGAGTAGGGCGGCCTGGCCACCTTTAGATAAGCCGACACCGGCGTCTCCAGGTCGGCATCTATCTCCCTGAACACCGGCACCAGGTTCCCCCGGCCGGCCAGCTTCTTTACTTCTTCAAGGGTCGGGGAGTACATATCCCACGCTTTCCTAAACAAAAATCCCCGTCCACAAGGGACGGGGTCTTCCCGCTGTACCACCCTTATTGTCCAGCAGCCTCGCCAGCAACGAGCACATCTGCCGGGCATCTCATCCGGCGGAGAGAGGAGCACTTATAGAAATACCTGTCCTTCCGCACCGTGGACCGGTAACGGGGTCCAAGCGGCTCGGCCTACCTCCCTGCTCCACCCCCGGCGTCGGCCCCCTGAAGCCCGATTTACGATTCTTCGTGGGCCGGATCCTATCCTGGGTGGTTAAGGGTTTCAGCTTGCGGCTCCGAGGCCCATTCGGTCCCTGCGCTGGCGCCGGCTCTCACCTCACCCGGCTCTCTGTGCCCCGCTTGGGGACGTACTAGCCCTCATCACAGCCGTTGTTCATTGGCTTGACTGGAGTATATCTTCGGCGGCATTTGATGTCAAGCGTACCTGAGCGCCAAAGCTACCCGCCCCCAGGCCCTACACTGAGGGACGGCTCCGTCATCTTCACCGGGTCCAGCAGGTCGTCAAGCTGCTCGTCGGTCAGGCCGGCCATCTCTCTAGCCATCTCCCTGATGGTGCTGCCGGTGGCGGCGGCTTCCTTGGCAATCTCTGCGGCCCTGTCGTAGCCAATGGCGGGGGAGAGGGCCGTTCCCAGCATCAACCCCTTCTCCACCATGGCGGGACCCGTTTCCGTGGCCTGAAGCCCCTTCACGCACTGCTCTGCGAAGTTATCGGCTGAGGAGGCCAGCAGGGATACGGACTGGAGCAGGTTATAGGCCGCCACGGGCATCATGGTGTTAAGCTCGAAGTACCCCCCCTGGCCTGCCAGGGCTACGGTGGCGTCGTTACCCACCACCTGGGCCACCACCTGCACCACCGACTCGGCGATGACCGGGTTTATCTTCCCGGGCATGATGGAGCTTCCGGGCTGCACCTCCGGCAGGACCAGCTCCCCAAGCCCCGCCCTGGGACCGCATCCCATCCAGCGAATATCGTTCGCGATTTTGTGAAGGCTTATAGCCACTGCCCGCAGAACTCCGCTGGCCTCCACCGCTGCATCCAGGGCGCTCTGGGCCTGGAAATGGTTGTCCGTCTCCCGCACCTGGACGCCCGTCATCTCGGAGAGGATCTGGCAGGCCCTCCCGGAGAACTCCGGGTGGGTGTTCACCCCGGTGCCCACCGCGGTGCCGCCCAAGGCCACCTGGGAAAGCTCCTCCTGGGCATGGCGCAGGCGGCGGATGCTGTACTCCACCTGTCCGGCGAAGCCCTTGAACTCCTGCCCCAGACGGATGGGTGTGGCGTCCTGGATATGGGTCCGACCCGTCTTGATTATGGGCCAGAACTCGTCGCTTTTCTGCTCCAGCGCGGCGCCCAGCTTTTCCAGGGCCGGGACCAGCCGCTCATTTATCTGAATGAGCGCGGACAGGTGAATGGCCGTGGGTATAACGTCATTGGAGGACTGGCCCATATTCACGTGGTTGTTGGGGTGCACCAGGCGGGAGCCGCGCTCCCCGCCCATGATTTCCGTCGCCCGGTTGGCTATCACTTCATTGGCGTTGGTGTTGGTGGAGGTGCCGGAGCCTGTCTGAAAGATGTCCACTACGAACTGGTCGTCGAACCGGCCCTGGGCTACCTCCTGGGCCGCCTCCACTATAGCGCTGCCGACGTGGCCCTCCAGCAGTCCCAGGCCCATGTTCGTCCTGGCGGCGGCCAGCTTGATTTGGGCCAGGGCGCTGATGAAGCTCCGTGGGAAACGCAGGTCACTGATGGGGAAATTAAGCTCCGCCCTCCTGGTGGACGCGCCGTAATAGGCGTCGGTAGGGACCTCCATAGCGCCCATAGAGTCGCGTTCGATTCTAACTTTCTGTTCGGCGGCCATGACTGCAACCTCCTCTTCAATTCGCCACAGGTATACTACCACCCATGCTCCAGCTTGTCCTTGAGGATGTGCACCAGCTCAGCTATGGGGACCCTTATTTGACGCATGGTATCCCGGTCCCGAATTGTCACCCTCTTGTCCTCCAGCGTCCCGAAGTCCACTGTGACACAGTAGAGGGTGCCAATCTCGTCCTGCCTCCTGTAGCGGCGTCCGATGCTCTGGGCGTCATCGTACTGGGTGGAGAAATGCCTCCGGACCAGGCCGTATATCGCCCTGGCCGTGGGCGCCAGCCTCTCATTGCGGCTCAGGGGCAGCACCGCCACACTTACGGGGGCGATATGACGGTGGAAGCGCAGCACCACCCGGACCTCCTCTTTGCTTGACGAAGAATCAGGCTCCTCGTCGTAGGCATCCAGAAAGAGGGCCAGGGCCGCCCGGTCCACACCGCCTGAAGGCTCGACCACGTACGGGTAATACCGCTCCTTGGTCTCGTCGTCGAAGTAAGTCAGGTCCTGGCCGCTGGCCTCGCCGTGGTGCCGGAGGTCGTAGTCGGTGCGGTTGGCGATGCCCTCCAGCTCGGCCCAACCCCAGGGAAACCGGTACTCGATGTCGTAGCAGTCCTTTGCGTAGTGGGCCATCTCGTCCTCGCCGTGTCTGCGCAACCGCAGGTTCTGGCGGCGGACGCCGTGCTTCGTGTACCAGGAGAAACGCTCTTCCACCCAGGCATTTAGCCATTCCTGGTCTGTGCCCGGCTTGACGAAGTATTCTATCTCCATCTGCTCGAACTCCCTGGTGCGGAAGGTGGAGTTGCCGGGCGTTATCTCGTTGCGGAAGGCCTTGCCTATCTGGGCGATGCCGAAGGGGAGCTTGCGGCGAGAGGACATCAGCACGTTGGCGAAGTTGACGAAGATGCCCTGGGCCGTCTCCGGGCGAAGGTAGACCTGGTTGGCTGTCTCCTCCACCGGCCCCATGAAGGTCTTGAACATCAGGTTGAAACGGCGGGGGTCTGTGAGAGATCCCCCACATTCGGGACATACACCCGCATCGTCTAGGTCGTCTGCCCGGAAGCGCTGGTGGCAGTTTCTGCACTCCACCAACGGGTCGGAGAAGCTCTCTACGTGGCCGCTGGTCATCCACACCTGGGGATGCATCAGTATGGCCGCGTCCAGCCCCACCATGTCATCCCGCTCGTGGACCACCGAGCGCCACCAGGCATCCTTGACGTTGCGCTTGAGCTCGACGCCCAGGGGGCCGTAGTCCCAGGTGGCGTTGAGACCGCCATAGATTTCGCTGCTCTGGAAGATGAACCCTCTCCGCTTGGAGAGGGAAAGAATCTTGTCCATGTCGGTCCGTTCCAGAAAATGCACCAAAGCCTTTTCTCCTTTTCTAGCTTCACCGCCGTTACAAGGTTACCAATTCGCCCTGGGAATGTAAATGAAGGGCGACCAGGCGTGAGGATTGCCTTACCGCTCCCCTTGATATAAAATCCTCTTCTCCAAAGGTTCATATCGCGGAAAGACCGCTCTTGAGGAGGGAGTAGCTATGACGGAAGGACCACTGGAGGGTGTACGAGTCCTCGACCTGAGCCACGATATAGCCGGCTCCTTCAGCGCCAGGCTCCTGGCCGACTATGGCGCCGACGTGGTAAAAGTGGAGCCTGCCGGCGGCGTTGAGCTGCGGCGCGTAGGCCCCTTCTACAAAGACGACCCCCACCCCGAAAAAAGCCTCTTCTTCTTTATTCTGAACCTGAACAAGCTGGGCGTCACGCTGAATATCGAGAATGAGGGAGGCAAGAGGATTTTGAGGGAGTTGGTGCGGGACGCGGACGTGATGGTGGAGAGCTCCAAGCCCGGCTACATGGCCTCTCTGGGTCTGGACTACGCTGGACTGGAGGCGCTGAACCCCGGCCTCATACTGACCTCAATCACCCCCTTCGGTCAGGACGGGCCTTACAGCCGGTACGAGGGAGAGGAGATAGTCAGCTACGCGATGGGGGCTATCATGAGTATCAGCGGCACCCAGGACCGGGAGCCCCTCAAGCATGGCGGCTTTCAGGCCCAGTATGAGGCCGGCCTGAACGGCGCCGCTGCAACCTCTATGGCCCTGTTCCTCCGGGGCAGCACCGGAGAGGGCCAACACCTGGATATATCCATCACCGAATGCGTCAGCTCTACCATGATTGCCAACCAGACCCTCTACGCTTCCACCGGCGCCATACAGACCCGCAGGAAGCCCGTGGGAGAGATGTTTGGTCATACCATGCCCTGCAAAGACGGATGGGTCATAAACCAGGCGGGGGGAGGCGCTGGCTGGAGGGACATAGCCCGGTTCTACGATAGGCCTGAGCTGCTGGACTCCCGGTTCACCGGCCGGGCACAGCGCGCCGAGTATGGCGAGGAGCTGGACTCCATCCTGGTGGACGCCATCAAAGACAGAGGCAAATGGGAGCTATTCCAACAAGCCTCGGAGATGCGCATTCTTCTTGGTCTGGTCCAGACCCCGGAGGAGCTGGCGCGCTGTCCACAGCTGGAGTCCAGGGGTTTCTACCGGGACGTGGACCATCCCCTAATGGGGAGGCTCAAGGTGCCCGCGGTGCTCTTCAACCTCAGCCTGACCCCCTACCAGCTAAGGCGCTCGGCCCCCCTGCTGGGCCAGCACAACGCCGAAGTATACTGCGACCGCCTGGGCTACCCGAAGGAAGCCCTGGCGCGCATGAGACAGCTCCAGATAATCTAACTCAGCAGAGGTGTCCGTACATGCCAAAGCTCCCACTACAGGGTATCCGTGTCCTGGACTCCACCTACGTCTTCGCCCTTCCCTATGCCGGCGGCCTTCTGGCGGACATGGGAGCGGAGGTCATTAAAGTAGAGGGGCCAGGCCGCCCGGACACCACGCGTACCGGCGGTCAATCCGGCTCCTTCCCCGAAAACGACCTCGGCGAGGACTGGTGGAACCGCTCTTCCACCTACAACACCCTGAACAGGGGCAAGGCCTCCCTTACCCTCGACCTGACCGATGCCAGGGCCAGGGACCTCTTTCGAGAGCTGGTGAGCATCAGCGACGTGGTCATGGAAAACTACACTCCAAGGGTAATGCGCGGCTGGGGCCTGGACTACCAGGGCCTCCGGGCCATCAGACCCGACATCGTCATGGTGTCCAACACCGGCTACGGGCATGGAGAGGGTCCCTACTCCGGCTACCCGGCTATGGCCACCACCCAGGAGGGTACTCACGGCCTCTGCTGGATAACGGGCTATCCGGGAGGACCGCCCTCCAGGGCCGGTGCCTCCTACGTAGATTTCCTGGCTACCTGGACAGCCCTCTTCGCCATAGGAGCGGCCCTGCACTACCGCAATCGCAGCGGCCACGGCCAATGGATAGACCTGGCCATGTACCAGCCGGGGGTGATGTTCACCTCCGAGTACATACTGGACCACATGGTCAACGGGCGCATGGGGGAGAGGATGGGCAACCGCCATCCTGCCCGCGCTCCCCAGGGCTGCTACAAGGCCGGCGGCACGGACCAGTGGGTCACCCTATCCGTGGGATCCGACGAGCAGTGGCAAGCCCTCTGTGAGCTGATGGGCTTGCCGGAGCTGGCCTTGGACCCCAGGTTCGGGGATGTCCTGGCCCGCATAAAGAATCACGACGAGTTGGACCTCATCCTCAATCGGTGGACAGGAGGATACGACAAGTACCAGCTCATGGAGATGTTGCAGTCGGTGGGCATCCCGGCGGGGCCTGTGCTAGACAACAGGGACACCCACCTGGACCCTCACTTCAGGGCGAGGGGCTTCCTGGAGAATGTCACCTATCCCGAGGATAGAGGGATAGGGACAAGACCACTGATAGGCCGGCCCTACAGGTTCTCCAAAAGTCCTCTGAAGATAAAAGGTCCGGCCCCTTCCCTGGGCCAGCACAACGAGCCTCTGCTGACGGAGCTTCTCGGCGTCAGTAAGGAGGAGTACCTGGCTTTAGAAGAGTACGGCATCATAGGAATGGTCCCCACGACCGGCGAGCCTGTGATTCCAGCACCTATCGAGGAGCAGTTGAAGAAAGGCCGCCTAGCTGGATGGGACCCTGATTACAGAGAGAAGCTTGATATTCCTTGACACTCCTCTGGCTCTACAGTAACCTAAATAAAGACGTAGAGGAAAGATTAGCCCCTACTCCTTCCCCCCATCCCCTCCTTCCCTGCCTGAGCAGACAGGCAGCAAGGGCCCGTAGCTCAGCGGCAGAGCAGCCGGCTCATAACCGGCGGGTCCCAGGTTCGATTCCTGGCGGGCCCACCACTGTATCCGATACTGCGAACTCCGCCGTTCAGGGCGATTTCGGCGGCGTCCTTGCCCCCTATGGGACTGTCCTCCGGCGTGGGGATGGCGTAGATGATGGTCGCCCCGCCGGGCCGGACCAGCACCTCCTTCACAAAGGAACGCACGAAGGCCTTGGTCTCGGTGAGTTGGCTGGTCCTGAGGAACTCGCTCATGTCATCGGCGAAGGCGGCGATGACATCGGCGCTGTCGAGCAATGCCCGCCTTTGGGACAATACGGCCCTAGCCTCCTCGGCGGCGGCTTCCAGTTGCTCCCGGCGGTGGCGGTGTTCCAGGATGCGCTCCGAGGCGTCGGCCATGTCCAGGTCGGTGCTCTCGACGAAGTGCCAGATGCGGTCCAGCTTCCGCTTCACCTCTTCCAGCTCGGACTCGACGGTTTCCAAGTTCTGCCGCTGCTCACGGGCCACGCCGTCCATCTCCTCGTCCAGCAGTTTCACCAGGTCTCGGATATTGGACTCGGTGAGGATGTTGTCCCGGATGTTGGAGATGATGATCTCCTCGAAGTTCTTGGCGTTGAGCCTGGGGGTGTGGCATGACCCGCTGCCCTGCTTGAGGAGGGACTGGCAGACGTAGTAGGTGTATTTGCCGCTCTTGGCTTCGGCGGCGGTGAGCGCCTTGCCGCAGGTCTCGCACTTGGCCAGGCCGCTGAGCAGGTAGGGACTGGCGGCGCGGCGGGGATGGGTGACCGCCGGGGCGCGGGCTTCCAGGAGCTTTCGGACCCTGCTGAACTCCTGCCGGGAGACGATGGCGGGGAAGGCGTCTTCCACCCGCACCGGCTCCTGGCCGTCCCTGGCCTTCTGTCCCCAGAGAAGGGCGCCGGTGTAGGCTTCGTTGCAGAGGAGCTTGTGGACGGTGGTCTTGCGCCACTGCTTGCCCTTGGGTGAGGGGATGCCCTCGGCGTTGAGGGTCTTGAGGATGTCCAGGGAGGTCCTGCCCTGGAGGGTGAGGTCGAAGATGCGGCGGACCACGGCGTCGTGGGGCGGGTCGAGTTCCAGCCGGGGGCGCTTCTTGGCGCCGTCCTGGACGTAGACCCTCTGGTAGCCGTAGGGTGCGCTGGTGGTCATCCAAAAGCCCCTAGAGGCGGCCTCGCGCATCCCCCGCACAACCTCCTGGGCTAAATTTTCTGAGTAGAACTCGTCCACGGACTCGATGATGGCCTCCATGAGCTTGCCGGTGGGGGTGTCGTCGGCGTGCTCGGTGATGGAGACGACGCGGACGCCCCGCCTGCGGAGCATGGACTTGAAAGCGACGGCGTGCTCCCGCTTGCGGGTGAAGCGGCTGAACTTCCAGACAAGAATCTCGCTGAAAGGAGCCTCGGGCTTGCTGGCCTCGTCCAGCATCTTCCTGAACTGGGGCCTATCGGCGATCCTGCCGCTCTCGGCCTCGTCGATGTACTCGCGGGCCACCAGGTAGCCGTTCTTTTCGGCGTAGTCCCGCAGCGCCCGAAGCTGGGCTGCCACGGAGAGGTCCACGTCCTGGCGGTCGCTGGAAACCCTGGCGTATAGGGCCGCCAGTATCAGTTCCAGTCGTTCATTCATTGACTTCTCCTCCTTCGTCCTCTTCCTGGGTGGTCCGGCGGGAGCGCAGCCGTTCCAGGCGCTCCTGGCGGCGAAGTTCTCTATCTTCCATGTACAGGCGGAGGGCTTCGCGCACCAACTCGCTCATGTCGCGGCCCTCCTCATCCTTCACCCGCTGCACCTGCTCGAACATCTCCGGCGGCAGGGAGAAGGTGATGGTGCGTGATTTCCGGCGTGGGGGCATGGTCTCTTTTTTGCCTGCTGAAATAAGCGTTTGTCTTACTATCATTATCAGCGGTCCGGCCCGGTTCGTCAAGGCGCGGCGATAGCCGTCCTGGGGTTGTTGCGGGCATCGGGCCGCCACCCCTGCCTATCCAGCTGCGGGGCCAACGCAACGCGGTACTCGCCGGGCACGGCGACCACCGCCACCTTGGCCAGCCTTCCCTTCCAGATCACGGGCGTGGCCACGGCGGCGATGCCGTCCGCCTCGGCGTACTCGGGCCTGCCGCTTTGGGCCGCCCGTTCCGCCAGGGAGCCGGGCGCAATGGCCCGGTCCTTGTGGGGCATCCCGCCCCGCCGACCGCCCATGAGCCGGGAGCGCCGCGCCCGGAAGCCGGGCGTCCGCCTGACCACCTTGGCCCGCAGCGTCGGCGGCTCCGTCCAGCCCGCCGGGTCGCCCCGTTCCGTGTGCTCGTACAGGACCACCAGCAGGGGCGGGACCCGCACCACCTCGGCCAGTCTGAGCGCCGCCGATACGTAGGAACTGCCGAACCGGTCGTGAAGGGCCACCACGTCCAGCCCGCAAGCCTGGGCATGGGAGGTGAAGACATCCGGCTGCATCAGCGCCGCCACCGCGAAGCGTTCCGCCTGCAGGCACACCACGGGGTCCAGCGGCCCGCCGGATTCCCTGACGCCCAGGTTCTCCAGGATGATCTCGTAGATTTCGTGCCCCACGGTCTGGGCCTTGGACCCTTCCCACAGGTCGTCCCGGTAGTAAATGTGGTACTCGCCCCCGGGCTGGCCGATGTGGGCGCCCTTCAGCCCGTCCATCTTCCCCTCCAGCACGGTGCCGAATCCGGCCCGGCCCGCCAGGGCGGTCAGTTCCTCCAGGTTGGGTCTGGGGGAGACGCCAAAGCGGTCCACGAACCGGGCGGCGACGGTCTCCGGGTCCAGGCGTTGGCCCTGTTCCAGTTCCTCCAGCAGGTCGCAGCAGAAGCCGTCCAGGGTCTCGCTCATTCCAGCAGCCTCTTGCCGGTGAATTTCTCGTACATCTCCACGATGAACCGCTTGGCGTTGACGGTCAGGAGGCCATCGGGCCGGGTTCCGACGCGGAAGGCCGGGTCGTCCAGCACGAAGCGGTAGGCCCGCTCCACGTCGTGGGCCTCGTCGCTGAAGGGGTCGGGCTGCGAACCGTGGCCAGCCCGCCGGATCAGGTCGTCGGGGTCCACGCGGTACAGGTCGGCCAGCTTGCGCAGCAGGGTGGCGCCGGGCTTGCGGTCTCCCCGCTCTATCTGGGAGAGGTAGGAGCTGGATACGCCGGTGCGCCGGGTCACCTCCCGGAGACTGACTCGGCCCCGCAGGCGGCGCAAGAGCGCGCCGAAATCCTCGTCGCCCTCCATCTCTATCTCTTGGTCTCGTTCCGGTTGGCTTGGCCGCTGTTGGTCAGGCTCGCCCATGATGCTCCCCTCCTGTCCTGCAAAGGCCGTGGCGTCTCCCGCAGGATAATTGGTACATAGTTGGCAATATATTGTTACATCATAGCAAGCACTTGATCAAGAATAGCATTGATACGGCACTTGTTCTATTGCGTGTGACGACGGGTGATTGATACACTCAAGAATACAGAACGGATATTCCCATATCCGCCTGAGTATACATCACCTACACCTCTCCGGCCAACCCCCAGGGGTCGCGCCGGGTTCCACCGGGAGAAGAACCCCTTGATCAGGAAGCCCAGTCATACCAGGGACCAGGAGCGCCGGCGCATCGAGGGCCTGCGTCTGCTGGCCCGCAGCATCGTCCGGCACTACCTGGCTCACCCGGAACTCTATCCCGACCCGGCCGCGGACCGGGTCGTTCCCGCCGTCAACGGCGCCATGCCCGCCGGCGGAAGCATAGCCCAAAGGGAGGAAACGGCGTGAGACGCAAGCAATCCTTTTACAGGGTCAGGCTGAAGCCTGAAGCGGCAGGGTCTTTTAATAGTAGAAAGGGATATTCAGGCTGTTGGATAATTAGGTGAGAGTTTTGGGGAATGTGGAGGAAGGTTGTGTTGGAGGAGAGTATTGGGGATTGGGGTCCTGGGCTGCTGGATGCCCTGAGCCAGATAGAGGATCCCAGGAAGCCCAAGGGAGTGCGGCACCCCTTGGGGGCAGTTCTGGCCTTGGCAGTTTGCGCCATGCTGGGCGGCGCCAGGAGCCTGTACGCCATTGCCCAGTGGGGCCGAGAACACCCCCAGTTGACCCGGTCGCTGGGATTCAGCCGAGAGCAGACTCCCTGCGTGGCCATCTTGCATCACGTATTTCGCCGGATGGACGTGGATGATTTCGAGTCGGCCCTGGGGCGCTGGGCCCAAGAGTGTTTGGGAGAGGGCGAGGCCGTCATTGCCATAGACGGCAAGGCCCTACGGGGAATACACGGCAGGGAATTGCCCGGGGTGAGGCTGGTGGCGGCATATGCTGGGGAGAGCGGCCTGGTACTGGGACAAAAGGGGGGTCAGGGGGGAGCGCAAGGAGAGTGAACTGGGGTTGGCCTCCAGCCTGCTGGCCCGACTGGAGTTGAAGGGGAAGGTGGTTACCGGGGACGCCCTCTACGCGCAGCGGGAGTTGAGCCTGAGAGTGCTGGAACAGGGCGGGGACTATTTCTGGGCACTGAAGGACAATCAGCCTGGGATGAGGGAGGCGGTGAGTCTCCTCTTTGAGCAGCCGCCCTGGGGAGAGAGCTTTGCCGAGGCGTGTCAGGAGGGCCGACGGGGAGACCGATGGGAAAGGCGACGGTTGCGGGCATCGGCAGTTCTGAACGAATACCTGGACTGGCCCGGTCTGGGACAGGTCTGCTGCATGGAACGAACCAGGAGGCACAAGGGCAGGGAGACGATGGAGCGTGCCTACGCCATCACCAGCCTGACGGTGGAGCGGGCGGATGCCGCCCGGCTGCTGGGGATATGGCGTGGGCACCGGGGCATTGAAAACCGGCTGCACTGGGTGCGGGACGTGGTCTTTGGCGAGGGTCAAAGCCAGGTGCGAACGGAGTCGGCACCGCAACTGCTGGCGGCGCTGCGCAACTTGGTAATAGGCATGTTGAGGCTGAACGGAGTTAAAAACATATCGGCAGCCCTGCGACACTACGGCTGGAAGCCCTGGGAGACACTGCTGCTAATCGGCCTACCTCCACACAATTAAAAGACCCTGCCTGAAGCGGTGTGGGAGTTGCTCAACCGGCTCAACATCACCCAGAACGAGCTGGCCCGGCGCATCGGAAGGTCGTCGGGATACCTGTCCCAGTTGATAAGTGACGACCGCTGCCCCTCGGCCGAGACCCGAAGGCGGCTGATGGAAGTGCTGGGCGTGTCCGACTTCGACCAACTCTTCGTCCTGGAGCGGGTCGATGCCTAGCTCCCGCGCGGACGTGGCAATGCCCGTTGCGATACCCCCCGGCGTGGCCCTGATGCCGGAGGACTTCCGGGGGAGGCTGGAGGCCATCAAGCAGCTGACCGGCCTCTCCTGGGAGGGGATGGCCTCGGCCATGGGGGTGGACAGCCGCCAGCTGTGGCGCTGGCGTAAACGCGGGGTCCAGCCCAGCGGGGGCGCCATGCTGGCCCTGGTGCGGTTAGCGCTCCGGGTGCCCGGCGGTCTGGCCGTGCTTACGGACGAGGACGTGATCATAATCCATGAGCTTGGGAGATAGAACCATGACCACCGCAAGATGCCAACCGTTTGACCACGCCGTGTCCCCGTCGTTGCCCGTGGGCTTCGGCGACCGCCTGGAGCATTTGCGGGAAATGTCGGGCTTGACCTGGCGGGAACTGGCTTCCCGGCTGGGCGTGTCCGACCGTGGGCCGATACTGCGGCGCCGGGGAGAGCGGCCTCGGTCGGGACCCGGCCACCGGGCCATTGTTGCCCTGGCGCGGGACTGGCCCGGCGGCTACGACCGGATCACCGGCGGCGACGGGGGTTAGGGTATGGGACGCCGCCAGCAGTGGGTCTACCGCATCGAGCCCGAGGAGTTTCCCCAGGACTTCCCCGACCGGCTGGACCGCTTCCGGCAGGCCGCCGGTTTCAGCTGGCGGGGGCTGGCCCGGGAGCTCCGGGTCAACGCCCGCACGGTGCGCCGCTGGAACGCCGGGGCCGGGGTTGGCTCCGGCCACCTGGTGTCGCTGTTCGCCCTGGCCGCGAGATTGGGCCTGCTCCACCGCCTTCTGCCGGAGGTAGGAGAGCCGGTTGGCGCCCCTGGCGCCGATCCCGAATGAAGGTTGGCGCCGGGTCACTAGCAACCCAAAACTGACCGGGGTGTATCAAGTTTCCCGACGAAGAAGGGGCCGGACGGTTCAATCCGTCCGGCCCCTTCTTGTTGCCTTGCCCCGCTTTGGGTTGTTCCCCTCTTGTAGTAGGATTGTTCAAATAGGCGTTGCCGCTGCGGAATCCGTGACCGGCAATCGGCGGACTCCCGAGACACTGCTTTAGGTTCGGCAAGCACCGGCCGACGGACTGGTCTACGTTCCTGCCACGTACGGCCGTGCTAAATTCCTCTCGGCTGGCGGGTGGCCGCATGGGCGGTGACGATTTCTCAGGGAGTGTACCATACGGGATCGGCCAGCCCCACATCAGGCATCTGAAACTCGCCGAACGCTAGTAGTGAGTCAAACTTGATTTAGATGGTAATGTAAAAGATAGGCCGAAGGCGCTATCCTGACTCTGGAAAGTGATGCTGGGAGGTGGTATGGTCAGGGAAAAGTATGGAGTCGGGCTGACGCCGGAACAGCGGGACCACCTCCAGCATCTGGTTCGTGCGGGGAAAGGCTCAGTCCGGGTGACGGTCCGGGCACGGATTCTGCTCAAGACGGATCAGGGGTGGAGTGCTCCCCAAGTGGCGCAAGCCCTGGATGTGGCCGAGGGCACTGTATTTCGGATCAAGCGGCGCTTCGCCGAAGAGGGGCTGGAAGGGGTGCTGAAAGACCGGCCCCAAGCCCAGCGGTACCGGAAGTTGGACGACCTGGGCGAAGCCCACCTCATCGCGCTGGCCTGCTCCGAACCACCGGAAGGGCATGAACATTGGACCCTGCGGCTGCTGGCGGGCAAGGTGGTGGAGTTGGGGTTGGCGCCCTCCCTATCCCATGAGACGGTGAGGTTGCACCTGAAAAAAACGCCCTCAAACCGTGGCAGAAGCAGGAGTGGTGCATTCCCAAGGTGAGCGCCGAGTTCGTAGCCCACATGGAGGACGTGCTGGACCTGTACGCCGAACCCTATGACCCGCAACGGCCGGTGGTCTGCTTTGACGAGACCTCCACCCAGTTGTTAGCCGAGACGCGGCCCTCTCTCCCTGCCGAGCCGGGGCGTCCGCTGCGTCGGGACTACGAGTACCGGCGGGAGGGAACCCGCAACCTGTTCCTGGCCTGTGAGCCCCTGGCTGGCTGGCGGCAGGTGGCGGTCACCGAACGGCGCACCATGCAGGACTTCGCCCACCGGATGCGCTGGCTGGTGGATGAGGCCTACCCGCAATCCTGCGTGGTGCGGCTGGTCTTGGACAATCTGAACACTCACCGGACAGCGTCCCTGTACGAGACCTTCCCGGCGGCGGAGGCCCGGCGCATCGCCCAGCGACTGGAGTTTCACTATACCCCGAAGCACGGCAGTTGGCTCAATATGGCGGAAATCGAGTTCAGTGTCCTGTCTCGCTGCTGCCTCAAGCAACGCGTCCCTGACGAACCGGCCCTCCGACGGGAGGTCCAGGCCCTGGTCACGGAGCGAAACGTCGCCCGAACCACCATCAACTGGCGGTTCAACACCCACGACGCCAGGGGCAAACTTCACCAACTGTATCCCTTCGATTCCAAACATGACTGACTACTAGGTTTTCTATAGGGGCGCATTTGTGCAGGAAATCGAATTTATACGCTATCTGAAGGACGTTTGTAATTTGGCGGAGCGTACTGTTACCGCCAGGGTATCCAACTGCAGGCGTGTTGAGCGATACCAGGGCGACTTGGACGACCACTTCAAGGCAGACCGTATGGTGTCGCTGATGCGAAGCCTCACCTACTCAACGGAAGACGCAAATCAGAACCGACCAGCGCGGCACAACGTTCCCATCGTCGGAAACGTTCGGAACGGGACCGCCACGCTAAAGCAGGCCGCCGGTTTGTATCAAAAATTCCACCGGAGCGCCGGTTACCACCCGAAGACGCCGCGTGCCTCCTCAAGACCTGAACCGTCCAGGCGTACGCCGGGTGCTGCATGGCCAGACTGGCCGCAACCGGACGAAAACGATGTCTTCCAACTTGCCACCGTGATCACTCCGTTGGTCAGATTCTTGCACCCCCAAATCGTCCAGCAGGTTGTTGACGACAATAGCGTCAACCGAGCCACTTGGTCGGCGGAATTGCAGCGGATAGGCATAGACCCCGACATCTACCTGTGGGAAGGTTCCCCGTGCCCATTTCCAGGGGTTCGCAGATACGCTGGCAGTCAAGAGATTGCTCAGTTCAGAAAGCAGGCCGGCACTTCCCCTGAACGACCAACCGATTGCCTATGCTTGGACGACAATGACTACCCAAAGCACTTGTGGGCCTACGTGTTCACCGGAAAACCATTTCGCAAACGGGGGCCACAAGGGTACCAGTTGGCGCACTTGGCTGACCACAAGGCGCATAACAATCGTTGGCGGGAGGAGTTCGCAGTAGAATCTCCCACGAACCCTCCACCGCTATTTGGACTTTACACCAGCCCGGCCAATCTGGCCTACGTTCCATCGAACTTTCTGAAGCCTACGGATTTTTCCGGGACTTTGCGTGCGCTTCTTCTCAGCAGGGCATATCAGCTGTATGGCAGCGTTGCTCGCCTCGCTCCTCCCCCGCTCGTCGAGAAAACCGAAGCCAACTCCGAATGGCATCCCGAAAATTTTCGATGGGGCGACTGTGTTGGGACTGTCGAACACGTCGACAGCTTCCTGCAATACAGGAAACAGCTCATGGATGAGTTGATAAGCGGTTCGGCAAAGTGGGCCTAGGGTTCGTATGGCCCAAGTTGGCGCCATCGTTCCGGGGAAAGCGTTCCAGGAATCTCAGGCCGTGTATGATGACCTCCGCCCCTTGGTCCGGGTCGGTCCAGCAGCGGCGGCCCAGGGTGAAGGGGTTGGCGGTTCCGGCCAAGAGGTCCGCCCAGTGGGGGTCGCGCCGTGTCTCTGGCAATCCAAAACTGACCGGCGTGCAACAACTTTCCCGGCAACAGTGGGGCCGGACGGATCATTCCGTCCGGCCCCCTTTTCTGCGTTGTGCGGCCTCGCTTCCGGTTGTTCCTCCTTCCCCGGTGACCCCGCTCAAGCACGTTCCAAGCTCAACCCCGGGGATGGCGTGGCGCGGAACGATGCTGGCAGGTCCTGACCGCTCACAGCCGGTCCACTCCCTGGGGGTCCTGGGGGCAGGCGCGCCAGTCGAGGACCCTGTTGAGGATGCCAAAGGCCAGGTGAAAGTTCAGGGCCTCCGCCATGGCGGTTGGTTCCTCCTGCTGGAGCAGGGAGTATGAGACCAGGCCGGCCAGTTGCAGCAACTCGTCGTCCCCGGCGACCCGGTAAGGCGAGGCGTAGATGGCAGTGTCCGGGAGCGCGTCCCCGCCGGAGCCGCCGTATCTCGCAGACCGGCAGGCTGCGGGCGCGGGGTCGCGGTGAACGGGCCCGGCCGCCAGGGCGGGAAGACCGTCGATTTGTTCCTCATCCTCGATGATATGGGCGTAGCGGGCGTCCGCCGCCACTAGGGCGTTGATATGGTGGAGGAGCCGCTCCCGGGCGGCGGCGCGGTCGCGGTTGCGGCGGAGGGGGGAATTTCGCCGGCAGACGTTGATCACGCTTATTCCGCCCCGGTTGTGCGGTGAGTGCTCCACGACCCGCAGGCCCTCCATCATGATTTCCAGTCCCTGCTCCAGGGTGGGCCACTGGCTGCGGCAGCCCCGTGGGAAGGGGCCGCCGGTTGGTGACAGGAGGTCCGCGCCGCGCAGGGTCCGCCCCGAGGGGACGTTGAAGTTGTCCTCCATGACCCAGCGCCAGTTCATGACCCGTTCCGCCAGGCTGTTCCAGTGCTCCCCGCCCACCCCCAGGGCGGTGGCGGCATGGAGGGTTCGGCTCTTGGACTCGCCGACGTAGTAGATTCTCATGGCAGTTATTCTCCTTTTTCGTGGTGTTTCACTTGTAGCGATTCAGGGGTTCGACCGGCTGGAAGTCGCCGTCCGGCGCCAGCCAGGCGGCACCCAGGGGTCCCTCCCGTTCCACCAGTTCCCGGTGGGAAGCCAGCAGGGGGATCGGCACGCGAACGCGCGCCATCTCCCTCCAGGACACCTCCAGGAAGTGGGTCGGGGCCACGGGATCGTCGAAGACCACTAGGACCAGGGGCCTCTGGCCGTGGTCGTCGGCGGGGCGGTGGGAGGAGTAGTAGCGCAGGTAGGGGGCCAGGCGCTGGGCCATGGTGGCGGGGCGCACGGCCCGGCGTTCGTACTCCAGGAAGAAGGAGCGCAGCGTGTCATCCCGGCGCAGGGATCCGAAGGCGTCGGGGTGCAGGGAGCGGGGGCGTCCGTAGTGCCGGAAGTAGCGGGAGGCCCGGTGGGGCGGGTCCAGCTGCTCCACGTCCCAGCCGCAGCTTCGGGCCTGGCGGTTCAGGGCGGCGATGAAGCGGTGGACGGCGGCGGTGTGTTCCAGGTCCCGCAGCAATTGCCGGCTGCGGCTACCGGCCACGATGGGTCGGTCGCCGCTGGCGCCGTTGCCCTCGCCGCCTTCCGCGCTGGCGCTCCACCGCTGCCTGGCCTCGCCGGTGGAAACGCGGTCCCGGCGGGCCAGCAGTTTCAGCCCCCGGTCGGTGAGGGCCAGGCGGCGGGCGTCGTGGTTTACGGCGGTGACCAGGCCCAGGCGTTCCAGGGCGGCGGTGAGCTGGGACGCCCTCGGTTTGCTCACGTCCAGGAGCCCGGCCAGGTCCTCCCGGGTCAGCCAGGGCCAATCGGCCAGCAGGTCCAGGGCGCGCTTCTCGGCGGGGCGCAGCAGTACGGGCAGCAGGTGGTCTGGAACGTCTTCGCTCCCTCCGCTCACGTTTACGTCCCCAAGGTCAATGTCCCTGGGTATGGATACCCGCACCAGGGGCGGCTCCGCCGCCATCACGCCGCCGGGATTGGCGCGGCCCACGGCCTCGCCCAGGGAGAGGGAGGCGCCGCCCGCAGAGGCCCGCCAGATAGTATCGGCAGCCCCGGTCGCCGCAGCGTGGCGCTCCAACGCGAAGAAGGCCGGGACCGGGGACGCCGCAGGACGTGCCCCCCGCAGCAGGGCTATGGCCTGGCGCAGGCGCACCTCGTCGGGGACAATCACCAGGACGGCGCCGGGCCGCGGACCCTGGGCCAGCCGCCAGAGGCGCTTGGCGAAACCGGCGCGCTCGGCGGTGGCCCCCTGCCTCACCATCGCCACCACGCGGCCGTCTGGCAGCACCACGTCGGCGTCCTGGGGCAGGGCCCGGCGCCAGCGGAAGCGGACGGGGTGGCCCAGGTCGTTGAGGGCGGAGGCCAGGCGGTAGATGACGGCGGCGGCGTCCAGCCGTTCCAGCAGCGTCCGCCGGAAGCGTAGAGGTAGGGGATATTCGCGGAGCAGCCGGCCCACGGGCTGGACCTCCTCCAGGGCCAGCGCGTTCACGCCCCGTTCGGTGAGATAGTACCGCCGGGTGGGTGCCAGCAATGGGGTGCCGTGGGGAACGGAGGCGACGAGCCCGGCGTCTTCCAGCCGGCCCACCGCCTCGTAGACGCCGCCCCGGGACCGGCCGGCCAGGGCGGCCAGCTCCAGCCGGTCCAGGAAGGGCATCCGGGCCAGGAGGCGTAACAACTCTCCTTGCCCTTGATTCAGCGGCCGCGTCATTCCTCCGCCCCCCATTCACCATCCGGTTCACCGTTGACCGGCTCCTCGTCGTCGCCCGGCTCCCCTTCCGCCTCGGGTTCCGGACCGGGCGCGGGCTGCTGCTGTTGCCGCCTGCTGCGCTGGTTGCGCCGGTTGGCGGGTTTGGGCGGGGCCGGCGGGCTGGCCTGGTTCTCCTTCCGCTGGCCCGGCCCCTGCCTGAGCAGCTCCAGCTCCTGGCGGTACCGCTCCACCAGCTTCCGCATCTCGTCGTCCTGGGGGACGATGTCCTCCGGCGGGGTGAGGTAGCCCAGGGCCAGCTCCCGGATGCGCCCGGCCACCGCCGGGTCTCCCGGCTCCGGCGGAAGCACCCGCATGGAGAAGGCGTCCATGCGCTCGACGCCCACGGTGGCCCGCACGTAGCACTGGTGCACGTCCAGGGAGGTGACGTCGTCCTCGCTGATCCGCTCCTTGCCCAGCTCCCACACCAGTTGCCGGGCGTCGGTGCCCGCCATCTGGAAGGCGGCCAGGCAGCCCACGTTGGCCAGCACGGTGTCGCGCATGGTGCGGGACAGGTCCTCCAGCTTGGCCAGGCTCTGGGTGGCCAGGATGAAGTTGGCCCCGAACTTGCCCAGCTCGCTGAGCATGGACTCGTAGTCCACGCCGGGCATGGTCTGCATCTCGTCCACCACCACCAGCGCCCCCCGCCGCTGCTGGGGCGGCAGGCTGCCCTGCTCCCGGATCACCCCGTCCACCAGGTTCAGGACGGAGGATCCCACCAGGGCCGCCACGTCCCTTCCTGCCGTTCCCTGGGCGGTGGACACCAGCAGGATGCCGCCCTCCCGGATGGTCTCCCGCAGGTCGATGGTGGAGCGGGGCTGGCCCAGGATGGCCCGGGCCGTCTTTGAGGATGCGTAGTAGGCTAGGCGGGTCTGCACCGGGGCCAGGGCCATACCCTGGTAGTCCCTGCGCCAGGCGCCGAACTCCCGGGCCCACCACCGCAGCAGGTGGTGGTCGTCCACCTGGGCCAGGGCCTCGTCCCGGAAGTCGTCGTCGGAGAGGATGCGCAGCCCGTCCAGGATGGTGTACTGCTCTTCCGGCTGCCGCTTCTCGTTGGCCTCGTGGAGGCTCTTCACCGCGTGCTCCAGGATGGACTGCATCCGGGGACCCCACTGCTCTCACAGCCCGTGGGCCACCCGCACCACCGAGTCGGCGGTGCGGTCCCTATCGGCGAAGACGCGGGTGTCCAGCAAGTTGATGCCGGGAAAGCCCCGCCGGTCGGCCAGGTCGATGAGCTTCACCTGGTGGATGAGGCTTTCGGGCACCTGGGCCAGGACGCTGCCCACCAGGTCGGCGTGGGGGTCGACGACGATGATGGCGTCGGTGTCGTTGCCCGCCGCCTTCTCCCGGAGCTTGTGGGCGATGACGTGCTCCATCAGAGTGGACTTGCCCATGCGGGTGCGGGCCACGTAGAGGTGGTGGCGGCGCAGCAGGTCCTGGGGGAAGTGGATCCGGCGCGCCGGGCCGGTGGTGGTCTCGCCCACCAGGGCGCCGCCGCTGGTGCCCCGGGCCGAGGGCAGGAGCGCCCGGGACCCGGCGCGGGCCACCAGGGGCGTCTCGTCCCCGGCCCCCGGCGGGTGCCACAGGCTGGCCGCCTCCCTCACCCCCAGGACGCTGCGCTTACCGAACAGCCCCGGCCTGGCGGGGTGCAGGTGGGCGCTGGGCACGGTGGGTTTGACCCGGCTGACCCGGAAGCGGGCGCCGGCGGGGTTGTCGTAGAGCTTGTAGGCGGCGGCCACCGGCCCCAGCAGCTCCCCGGCCCGGTCGGCGCCGGCGTCCTCCGGCAGGATGGCCGTCACCTGTATCTCGCCGTCGAAGGCGATGCGGGAGGTCTTCTCCCGGATGAGCAGCGGGTCGTAGACCCGGCTGCGGGCCTGCTTCCAGCGCCACCAGCCCCAGCCGGCGGCAACCAGGCCCAGGGCCGCGCCCACTCCCAAAAGGGACGCTTTCATGCTCTCGCCGTCCTGGTACCACAGGTAGCCCCGCAGCCCCACCAGGGCGGCCACGCCCAGGACGGCCAGGGTAATGCCGTCCTGGGTGCTGATCTGGGCCTGGGTGGCCTGGGTGCTGTTGCCGGACTGGCTGGCGGCGGGCTGCTGCTGACGCTGGAGCTTCTGCTGGTGGACCTGGGACCACTCCGGCCCCATGGACCGCAGCAGGAGGCGGGCCATCACCCGCTCCCCGTCGTTCAGGCCGGACAGCGCCCCGATGATGGCGATCAGCGGGTCGGAGCCCGGGTCCAGCAGGTCGTCGTCCCGGAAGGTGCGCAGCGGCGCGTACTCCGGGCCGGAGGCCCGCAGCGTCATGCCCCAGGCCCCCTCGCCCTCCGCCAATCGTAGGGGGTCCTCGTCCGGGTCAATGGTCCGGATGCGGGCCTGGGGGTAGCGGGCGGCGATCTGGCCCCTTACTACCTGGTCGTCCAGGCAGCGGGCCAGAAGGGTCACGCCGCCCGAGTCGCCGGCCAGTTCCAGGGAGAAGGGCTCGGGGACGACGATGGAGGCCAGCAGGTTCTCCACCCCCAGCAGGGTGCGCTCGCCGCTGCGGGGCGGCGTGATCGCCAACAGGACCGGCGCCTTCTTCCGGTTGCCGCCCAGGAAGATGCTCCTGATGCTGATACTCATGATCTCTGCCTCCTTATCGTCGAAATGGTGGTGTCGCGGGACCGGGGACCGGCGGCGGACGGGATAGACCACGATGCCTTGCCTTTCGCTGAGCCGGACGCCGGTTTTGGGGGCCTTGGCCCCCAACCGAGTGTGAGAAGGACAGAGCCGAAATACCATGCCTTATAAGGAGGGACGCCGGCGTCCCTCCTTATAAGGCATGGGAGAGATGGGGCCGGATGTGATGTGATACCCGTGTACAGGGATTTGGGTCGGTTGCAGAAATACAAGTCCGGCCCGTCCTGAACCTGAAACAGGCCGGAATCAGGGGTGCCCGGGCCGTATCTGCAAGCACTTGGTGGTAAGGCTCGGTTCCGGCCCCATTTGCATTAGTGCAAGTCGGTGGTGGCCCGAATCCGGCGCCGCAGCAGCAAGCGATTTGGGCCGGGGGTCGCTGTCCGGGGAACGGAACCCCCCTACAGGACCTGTCGCCCGGAGCAGGAGCAAGGAGGTCGAGCATGACGCAAAACGGGGGAAAGGACTCTGGTGGCGAGGATGCCGGCGCGCTGCGGCGGGAGCGGCTGCACGGGTTCCTGTGCGAGCTGGTGGAACGGGAGGGCCGGATGGAGGCCACGGTGCTGCTGGGGGTGAACTACCGCACGCTGGTCAAGGCCGAGAAGTCGGGCGAGATGACGGGCCGCATGAGCGATGCCCTGGAACGGCTGCTCTTGACCTGGGACGGCGGGGCCGGGGCAGACGATGGCGCTGAGGATGCGGAACCGGAGTCCGGCGGCGACCTGGCGCGGCGGGTGGAGGCGTTGGAGGCAGGACTGGAGGAGCTGACCCAAGAGCTGCGCGGCGGGCTTGAAGCAATCCGGGTCGCCGTCGAGGGCGCCGCGAACGGGGATCCGGCAAGCAGGGCAGGGAAACCGGCGGCCCAAGCCCGGGCCAAGCCCGGCAACAAGGGAGCCCCGTCGCAGACGCCGCCCACGCCGCCGGTGGCCGGGTTGAACCGGAGCAGGCCCGCCCGGCTGCGACGGGTGGACCCGGAACTGGTCACCCGGGAACCCGCCGACGATGACCCGGAGGTGTACGGCGATGTCTGGCCCCTGGTGGCCCAGTGGCGCGAGCTGAAGGCCCGGCACCCCGTCCGGGGCCGGAGCCTGTCCTGGCTGACCGATTACGAGCGGCTGCTGGTGATGGAGTTGGCCATGCTGGAGGAGCACGAGCTGACCCTGCCGCCGGCGAAACAGCCGGTGAAGGGCCTGGCGCGGCGGGACCACACCCGCTGGCGCTGGAAGGCGCTCTACCGAACCCAGGTGGCGATCCGGCGGCGCAAGCTGCTGCGCTGGCTGCGCCGGTTGCTCACCCTGGGGATTTGGTGGAATTAGGACGCCAGCCCCGGGCCGGCGCCGGGGCTGGCGTCGTTGCAATGTAGTCTTCGCGCGGCGGCGAACCGCCAGCAAGCGTCGGGCAAGTGATTGGCCGCAGGGTGCTCCAGGTGCTTGCAAAATCCGTTCCCTGCGATGGGAGCGCGGGCGATAATCAATGCAGTTTACGGTTTTTTCCAGTCTTTCCCGCCAGAAAGCTGGAGGGTCCGTCCCCGACCCGGACCGTTCGCCAGTGATCGAGCTTTGCTCTCCCGGCGTTGGTTCCAACGAGGACAAGCGCCCACCCGCTGCGTGACGCGGCACTCCGGGGTTGAGCCCTGCTCCTCCGGCGTCCACGTCGATGCGGGACATCACACCACGCTGGCGCCGGTTGTTAGCAGGGTCGTCAGCGTCGCCAACATCGTCCAGGAGGTGAAAACCGGAACCAACACGGCAACCCAGGACCCGAACCCTTCGGTCCAACTCTCAGAGCGCACACGACGCTGCGCTCACCCCTCACGCTGCGGCTGGAACGGGCTTCGCCATCCGGCCGCTTCCTCACGTCCGGCGCCGCTGTTCACAAACAGTAGCGTCGCGGTATTCACATTCCCCTCCGGCAATGCTGCATTGCCAGACCGGTTGCGTGCCTCTGCTGCGCCGTCACGGTTGACGCTGCTTTCGCCGACCGCGTAGCCCTCCCTCTCTCCGCTCACGGCTATTGCCAGGTTCGCGCTGGGGTTGAACTGCGCCGCGCTCTGGCGTAGCTGCTTTCCTTCCTCACTGCCGCCGCTGCCATACCCAAAGGCACGGCGGCGCTCTTCGTTGCGCTCTGCCCGTTGCCATCGCCCGTTCACGGTGTTGCCCCACGACGCAACCGCTCTCCCTTCTCCACGTGGGGGATGGCGAGCGCCGGATTCGGTTGCGGCGTCAGGGGCCTGACCCGTGATTGACACATCGCGGGCCGTGGCCCGGCGCATCCGGCGGCCAGACCTGCTGGTTCAATCCTATGTCCGGTGGGAACGGGACCGGCGTCATTCCCCTGCGCCGCAACGGGTGGGAAATGCCGGGGTCAACCGGCAGCGCGTCAGCGTCAACCACGACAACCACATCGAGGAGGTGATCAACGGCAACAACGGTCATCCTGGGTTCCCTGCCATAACGGGCCGGTTGGAGCAACCGGCGAACCGGCAATAACAACCCGAAGCCCGCCGCCTTCCCGGGGCGCGGCGGCAACTGGGGCGGCTCCGTGGGCCGCCCCTGACAATCGAATAGGCGCCAACGAGCGGGGTCGTCTCTCCCAACGGCGGGGAGGCGTCCCCGCTCTTCGTGTTTCGCCACCGGCGAACACCAGAGCGGCTGAATGGACCGCACCCAAAGACCTACATCTTGAACCGGAGAGCGGGGTCGGTCCATTCGGACGGGCCTCGCTTTCCCCCTTTTGGAGGAAGCGACATGACCACCACCACCACCACTACTAACAACAACAGCAATAACACGGAGACCAGCCACAACCTCGCGGCCACACTCTATGGCCAAGGCGACGGCCAAGAGGACATCAACACCCTACCGGCTCTCCAGGCTCAGGTTAGCACGGGGCAAGAGACAGCGAACAAAGGTAAGCCCGAGAGCGAGCTCCGGGCCGCAGCCCGGCGACGAGGCCTCACCGTCAAGGAACTGGCCTCCCTGATGGCCGTCAGCTACGGCTACCTGTGCTCGGTGGCCAATGGCCGCCGGCCCTGGAGCCCCATGCTGCGGGAGAGGGCCAAGGCGGTCCTGGGAGAGGCGCCCGGGCCGGGCGTCGTCTACCGCCGGGGCGGCGTGGTCCAGGGCGAAAGCACCTGCGTCCGGGAGCGGGCCAGGGAGCGGGGCCTGAGCCTGAAGGCCCTGGCCGCCCTGGTGGGAGTGTCCGCCGGCTACATGTCCGACGTGTGCCGGGGCCGCCGCAACATGAGCCCGGCGGTGCAGGCGCGGGTGGAGGCGGCGCTGGGCGGTCCGGTGGAGATCGCGCCCGCCAGGTGCGCCAACCGGCAGGGCGACGTGGTGCACGGCGGGGAGAGCACCTACCTCCGGGAGCGGGCCAGGGAGCGGGGTATGACCCTGCGGCAGGTGGCGGACCGGACGGGACTGAGCTACGGGTACGTAGTCCGGGTGTCCCGGGGCCGGCGCAACCTGAGTCCCGCCGCCCAGGCGCGGATGGAGTCGGTCCTGGAGGCTCCCGTGAAAACCGAGTCCGCCCAATGCTCCAACGTGGACCCCAGCGTTCTGTGGGAGCGAATGGACGCGCACCACATCAGCCAGAACGAGGCAGCCCGGCGGGCGGGCATCAGTTCCGGCATGCTCTCCCAGACCATGAACGGCAAGCGCACCCCCTCGGGGGACGTGCTGCGGCGGCTGCACGAGGTGCTGTTCGCGCCGTCTCCGGCGGAACTGGTTGCGCCCGTCGAGCTCAAGGTGTTGGCCTGGAAGAAGGGCGGGCGCAACGGGGTGGTGATACGCGGCGCCGGTGGACCTCGGGCTGGCGGCAGGTACGACGGCGGCGCCATCCGCGTCGGCGGCCGAGTGCCCTGGGGGGCCGAGGTCGAGTATGCCTACACTACTGGCTACGACAGCCACGGCCGGGTGTCGGTGAACCATATAGTGGATGAACGGGGCTGCGCCGCCCTGTTGCAACAGGGGGAGCCGGA
Organism: Dehalococcoidia bacterium; assembly: GCA_965197405.1. Classification (GTDB taxonomy): domain Bacteria; phylum Chloroflexota; class Dehalococcoidia; order Lucifugimonadales; family JAGWBF01. The sequence continues at coordinate 2,431,451 of OZ240206.1, forward strand.
CGGCGTCTAGCGCATCCGTCCCCGTGCCAACAGCCGCTCCCTACTACAGGAGACTCAGCGCACGGCAACGTCAGTGGAGCGGAGGTGCAAGCCCGCGTGGCTAAGGGTAGGGCTGCGTGATCAGCGGCCCTATCTGGCCCTCCCATGTATGTCGCTTCCATTACCTTCGGGTCCCGGTGCCACCCTGCCGGGCTGCGTGTGCTTCGCTAGTGACACAGTTTGACATGGAGTATCAGGAAATCCGATATAGTACCCTTACTCGCTGTCGTCACTGGGAATGGCGTCTTCCTGGAGTTGGTGGAGCGTGGCAGGACCGAGATAAAGTAACCATACGGGGCACTGAATCAGATGCCGGTGGCCTTTGAGACCACGAGCATGGATTCATCAGCAGGGTCCCGTGTTGCCTTGGGCTTCCGTTAGGGCCGGTACGCCGATTTCACGCACGTGCATGAGAATGTGCGAAACTGATGGATCAGGCAGACGGTCCGTGTTGCAATTTCGCACAGTTTCGATACCGGCTGGTGTGAAACAACCAGTTACCGTGGAGGCTGACTAGGTTGTATCTCTCCGCGTTTGGCCCGTGATGTTGGTCAGCCAGACGTAGCGGTTTGCTTCTTTATTCAGGTTGTCGCCCCATCTGTCAGGGGCTGGAGCCAGTGTTGGTCAGCGACGCCTACACTGCGCTATGTGTCGCCCGCCGTGGATATGTCCAGGCTGTATACCAGTGCCAATTCTGACCACTGGTCCGCTTAAAGCGTCACTCCTGCCCCATTGCAAGTCTTCACGATGACAACTCCGCAAAGCGCGAGCCATTGATTGATTCTCGGTACGCCTCGTCATCGCGGGTTATGCAGATGCATCCTTGCTTCCGTTCAAGTGCTGCGGCTTGGAAAGGGGCCACCGCACGCGGCTGGAAGAAAACGCTGTTCTCCTTTGCTGCCTTCCCGGTGATCGCTAGTTTCGCTATCTCTGCCGCCGTCATCAGCCCAGCTGCATAGGACAGGAATGGGAGGGCGACATCGTCCTCACTGACCGTTTCATCGACGGATGGTGCAGTTGCGCACGCGAGGGGTGCCGACGTTCGTTGGCTTCCGGGCACGCATAATGAGCACGGGCCTTTCGTTGGAATGTGTTGAAGTAGCGTCGCTTGCCAGTTTTTGCCCGTGGTGGCGTAGATTTGTACCGGAGGGAAGTAATTCTCTATTGTCGACCGCACGTTCTTTTCGTTGGCAGCTGAGATAATGAGGTCAGGAGTCCCTTGCGGGCGTTGCGCCCATTCTTCCAACTCGTGCAGCCAGGCGTAATAGGCTGAAGTTTCCCTGACTCTTGTTTGTTCTAGCCAGCGTTCGGCGACCGTCACCTTTGATGTGTTCTGTAAGGCGTCTTTCCACGTGAACAAGGGAGATCGTGTGACGTTTTCCACCTCTACGTTGTCTCGGTCAACGAGTGCAGCGTGAAAGTCTTGAGTGGCTAGACTCAGGAAGAACAGGGCGCAGCTGCCAACGGAGCCTACGCCTACGCACCAGAGTTCCCCGACTTCAAATCCGGTAGGTTTGGGAGGGCTGGGTAGGTCCTGTGTGCCAACGTTCCATGTGTACGTGTCCACTGTTGTCCGCTCAAACTGCTCGGCTTTCGGGTCTATCTGTATGCGAGCAGCTGCCATGATTGCTGCGAACGCAGCACCGAATGGATTCTGGTGATTATGGCTACTCAGGGGGGACTGTCCTGTTCCGGAGTACGCCTCCCAGCCGCTTCCGTGAACTACTATGCCGTCTCCTTTTGGCCCAATGAACACTCGACGGTCTCCGGGCATTGGCCCGCGGCTCACGTGCTGACCGTACTGGTGTGCTTCCGCCAGCGTTTGATGGACGACACCGTCCAGTGTTCTCCCTTTCCAAGGTAGGAGGCTCGAAATCGTAGCAGGCGGCACTTGCGTCGCAACTGACTTGGTCATGCGTCCCAAGATGCTGGCAGCCGTGACCGCAGCCACTTGCCCTGAGTACGTCTCGGCGTATTCCGGGTCGACTGTGATGTGTACGGTTGACCCGTCAGGCAGCGGCGTTGATCCCGCATAGCGCGCCGTGCGATCACCCCACCGCTCGTCGTATCGTTGTTCTTGCATTTGCTTTGACCGTTACAGGATTTTGACCTGCTCTTCGATTTCTTGGAATTTGTGCCCGTCCCACATCAGGGTATGGGCGCTTATCAACGACGGTAGTAGGCTCCCGTATTTCGGAAGCACCATTGAGAAGTAGCCGGGGTGTTTTATTCGCATTCCATTTAGGTCGCCTTTGCTGTGAAAAGCGCCTGCCGGGTGGGTGTGGATTTGCCCGACCACTTGGAGGTTGGACTTCGTTACTTCGCCAACGATTTTTGTGATTTCTCCTCTGCTGACGTCGAAACTTCCCCGTGTCGTAGCCGCGTTTGGGAACCTTGCTGACGCGGCAATCGTGGTAGTTCCGGTCGTCAATCCGATGAGGTATGCGATTCCTTCGCGGCTTCTCTGGGTTGCGCTTTCCATGCCTTGCATGACTTCGCGGAGGCATTGCCTAGTCAGGGCTACTGTGTAGCTTTGGGCAGGCGCCACCGGGGGTGTGTTCCGCCGCCTGAAGAGATTTCTGATTTTTGCAATCATTGCTGGCGCCCTTGGTATTTGTCGCTCTTGAGTTCAACCTCGATGCGTAAAAGCATCGCCGATAGTGTCTTAGTGCCCCCGGTGCGCTCGTTGCTCTGCCAGTCTGCTAGACGCCATTCGTTGTGCGGGCCGACTTGCGACGCGAGGCGGTTCCACGGTGCACATATCACGGGTATATTGCCGTGCTTGATGAAGAAGTCGTATTGGTTCGGTGAGAAAGCCAACTGGTCCAGTTCGCCTGTCGCTTTGTCGCGCCAGTGAAACGCAGGTGGTTGTCCGGGGAATCCTTCGTAGTCGACCTCAACCTGGTACTGGTCGCCGTCATTGGCCGTAAGCGTGATCCTGAATCGGTAGTCGCCGGCTTCCTCAAACTCCCACCCGTAGAGGTGGGAGTTTTGAATGACGTGCTCAATCTGCTTCGCGACGATGCTGTCGCCTACGGCGGTCATTTCTACACCCCGGAGCCTGTGGCTACCAAGGTTAGAACAGCATCGTCCTTTAGGTCCAAGCTGGAGAGGCTTTTGTCTTCCGGAAGCGGCTTCGGCTGGCCGTCTAAGTACAGCTCCAACTTGTCCTCCGTGGACAGCCGCATCTCCTTCGCGACTTCGGCTATAACCTCGGCAACGGTAGTGTCCAGCTTGAATTTTCCCTCGTACACGCCGGCCGGAGTCCCGATCTTCAGCATTATGGTGGCCGTAGTCGTCATTTTTCCTCGTGCGCGGGTTTGGATTTGCCAGCCAACTTTGGGGTGCTGGCTAGTCGCGCTACAATTCAGAGTACACTTGAACCAATATAGTGTCAACTTATATTAGTCCCAATTTGGGAACAGTTTTCGGACCGCCCCGGTGCCTACGAACTGAGAAAGCAGTCGATAGTTTCGCAACTCACGGCGAGCCCGGCCTGCAACGATGGCTGGGTGGATGCCGACCTCTTGTGCCAAGGCTATCACCGTCATTGGTGATGGGTTTTCGAGCACACCGCTGTCCTGCCATATATCTTCCGGTATCAGACAGTCGTAGGCGAAGTCGTCGGCGTCCGTCTCCTTGTCATCCCCGCTGGCCAGTCTGAGGTCGTCAATGAAGGTTTCGTCGTTTTCTGGCAGGTGCCGTACTACGTGGGCCAGTTCGTGCATGAGCACCCACCAGAAGTTGTCGACCCTGTCGTAGCGGAGGGTCAGGCCGATTACTGGCCGTCCTTCCACGGACTTCATGGCAGCGCCATCCAAGTGGGTCCGTGGCAAATGCCCTACTATTTCGACGGCGATTCCTTGCCCAGCCAGGAAATCAACTGCTTGCCGTGGGCCGTCAATTGCGGGGCTTAACCTCGCTACTTGGTTCATCAGCTCGGCTTGGTCGCTGTTCTGTTGGTAGTCAACGGACAGGTCCCTTTTATTGGCCTGAGCCAAGACCTGCCAACACCAGGCTTTGAGTGCGTAGGGGTCGGTCTTCGCGTTGGCGCGATTCTGATTGGTCTTCCGATACAGCGCGACGGTAGGTTGCGTGTGTCCGGCTTTGTTCACTAACTCTGCGACCAGTTCTTCTGCGTGCTCACGAAGGTTGCTCCGCTTCTTAATCCAGCCACGCTTTGCCATCTCGCTGAGGGGGAACCGTCGCCAGTCGATTTCCTCGTCAGAGTGACCGTTGTATACAGCAGGCTCTTTCAGCAATGCTTCCGCTGGTATGCCTAGGTGCCGGTGGAGTGCCCGAGCCATCGGCATAGTCAGAGGTCGAGTGCCAGAGAGAACTTCGGAGACCTTAGAACGACTTCCAATCATCGGGATCAAGTCTCGCTGTTCGAGGCCGCATTCAACCATGTAGAACTTGATAGCTTCTACAGAGTCCCTGAATTCGTGTGTCCTAATGGAACGGTTATCAGCATCTCTCATGACTCCTCCCTTTCGTGCCATTTGGTGGGCATTGTACCATGTTCCCAAATTCGCAAGATGTGCGTGGACACTGTGTTAATATTGCAGGTGAACCAAGGTAGCCTTAGGCTATCAAAAGGAGGTGATAACGATGGCAGACCGTCGAGCAGGGGGCCGTGTGCCCCATGTCCCGAGCAAGGGCGGGGCACAGCCACGTGCCCGCAACAAAGATGGATCGTGGCGAAAAAATCGTTCAGACGCTGGAAAGCCTCGTTCTAAGTAGCCATCTGACTGCCCCATACTCGACATGGGGCAGTTCTTTTGAAATCTGGATCCGCTTCAGGTCAGCCTTAGGTGGATTTCGGTCACTACCCTTCTCATATAGACTGTCGCATTACCATACATACCGCCGGAAAGCGACTCCGGGCTGTCGTGCTCGATCACTGGTCCTTGTCCCATTTTGCTGCGCCAGCGCCCATTGAGCACTTGAACGCTCGCGTGTTTCATCTCGCCGTTCACTTCGTACAATGCGACCTTTTGGTAGACAACCTCGGCGTCGCTGCGGTCGCATTGTTCGTACCCCAGTCCGGCGAACGCTTCCTTCAGGCTGTCTAACCGGTTAGTCTCCGTCGCCCACGGAGGCCAGTAATTGATGCCGTCGGGCCACCACCACTTGCTGGTGTCGTCGGCGGCGTAGGCGATACAGTTATACTGCTCTGAGGGTTGTTCAACGATTTCGAATCCTTCGCTGGATAGCAGTGGGAACGCTACGACGAGCAGTTGCGCCCATCTAGCCGTATCCATTGTCTTCACCCCATTGCAACCAGGCGGCCTGCATCGCTCCAACGTTGCCGCGGTCGTCCGGTTTCACGGGGCTGGCGCTGGTGATTTCTCTCAGCGCATGGAACCAGTGCCCACCCTGGGACTGCATACGTTCCAGGATCAGGGGCACCGCCGATTCGCCCATGCTGACGATTTCTCGGTGGGCCGGGTGTTCAGTTGCCCGCCCCGAGTTCGACAGCAGTACGGTTTCATTTTCCCACTGGTCGGCCAGTTCTTGGAAGCGTTCGCGGTCGGCAGGTTCTATGTCCGCCTCATCCGCGTACTGGCCGTAACCCAGGCCGCGGACGTGGGGCTCCTGGTGGAGCAGGTGGCGCAGGCGAGCCAGCTCGGCGGCGTCCCAGCCCATGGCAGTGGCCACGGCCTCGTCCCACAAGCGGCGCACTTCGCACTCCCCGTCTCGGAACTGCGGAACCGTCATGTCCCTGGTGCGTTCCCAGCAGTCGGCCAGGATACTACGGATGCGGTCGTCCTTGATGTCGGGTATACGGATGTTGTCGGCTTCCGAAGTACTGTATGTAGGAAACGGTATTTTTCGTCCTGCACGCCGCATCAACTGTAAGCGTCCAGCGGTCGAGTTTATGAACACTGCGGCTGCTTTGGCTTGAGGTGACGATAATCCAGCAACTGGCATCCAGCCGTTGCCTATGTATCGCTCGTCATCAGCCGTTGCGGTTAATCGACCGGTTTTGCTGTCGTGCCCTGCCGTGATCAGCAGGTTACTGGCCTTTTCCAGAATCTGATCCACTTCTGGATAGGTGCCGCCGTTCAGCTTACGCGCCTTCTCGTCTCGGTTTTTTGGAACCCAGTATTCATCTGGATGGCTTTGTATGCGGGTTTGGGCGTCGGCACCTTTTGATTTAAGTATTGGGAAGCTGCCCGCGGACCCGGCTGGTGCCGGCTCGAAAGAGCCGCGCAGCAGCCGGCCTGTCGCCTGCGCCGACAGGCCGGCTGAATCTAGTGATTGTAGGTCAGCGTCGTTAGCGAACCGTGCAGCTGCCTCGGCTAGATCGGGCGACCTCCAGATGGCAGGCGTCCAGTCGCCCTCTGCCATCCTTTCGGCGGACCACCAGGACACTTCGCCCCACCCGTTAGCGATCTGTCCTTGCTGACATCCCAATAGGCAGCGATGCAATTCATCAACTTCGGTTTCATCAACGGGCATCCTGTCGAGTTGCACGAACCGCGTCGGCGCACTGTTCACCTTGTTGCGTGTGGCTATAATTATGCTCTCGTCAATTTCAGTGTTCTGACTAAGGGTGAACTCCCGTGGCCAACGACCAGTGAGCACAGTGTGAATGTGATAGCGCTGGGCCAGAGTGCGCCGCTCATTCAACCCGGATGGCGCAGATAGGGCGATGGTCGGGTTGATCATCGTTAATGTCCCTGCATCTTTAGGCAGGCAGCGGTCAGCCAGCATCACGAAACACGGTCGCACCGTGTTTCGTGATGCGAAATTTTTCAATTCCGGGTCAGCTTGGACCAGTAAATCCTCCAAACTATCCGTCCGTTTTCGCAATGCTTGCTGAACCCCGTCGGGAAACTTTTCACCCATCTTGGAACGATTGCTGAACGGCGGGTTCATAATGACGATTCGCGCATCTTTGACCGCATCCACGGCGTATTCCAACTCGGCGTCGTCGGGCTGATTCCAGACTATTTGAGAGCCGATTTTGTCGTCAGGCAAGCCCAGTTCGTCGCCCCTGGGGACGATGGCCTTCTGCCCCAGGAGTTCCAGTGTTCCCACGGATACTTGCGCTGGATTGTTCGCCTGCGGGCCATAAGGCATCAGGTGCAGGCCCATTTTCCGGTAGCGGATGTCCTGGTTGCCGGCGGTGAGCTGCGACGCCGCCAGTTGCAGGGACACCGGGTTGATGTCCAACCCCTTGATGGTATCCTCCACCGCCAGTTTTTGCAGTTCGCCGATCTGCTCCTCGCTGGAGCCTTGCTCCCGGGCCCGGCGCTTCATGTCGGTGAGCATCGCAGCCAAGAGCGTCCCGCTGCCGCAGGCAAGGTCAACGGTCTTGTGTTCGCGCCAGACGTCGATGGCGGTCCAGTCCTTTTCCCCGCAGGCGTCCAGGGTGAGGCGTGCGGCGATGGACGCGGCCACCGGGCGGGTGAAGTAGGCACCGTCGCTGGCCTGGTTGCCCATAACCCGGTTGAACAGCGGGCCGGCGTGGTCGGCGCCCATGTCGGCGTAAGTTTCGGCGATGCGTTCCGCCTCCGCCGTGAGGTGCCGCAGGGCACGTTCCAGTCCAGCCAATTTGCCGGTGTCCTCAACGGCTTCGATGGCGTTGACGGCCGGAACTAGTACGGGGTGAAAGTCGCGACGCATGATGTTGTACCATTCCCTTTTGACCCGGCGTACCACGTTCACGTCGTTCTTGACTGCCTGTAGGTCGCTGACGCCAGCCAGCCAGCGGCCATTGGCGATGCGCTGGTGGAGCATGGCGGCGTTCATCATCAGCAGGGCGGCGGTCACGCATCCGTCGGCGGCCTTTCCTTCCTTTATCGCCTTTTTGGCCTTCTCGTCCAAGTTGTCCAGCATAAAGTGCTGGTCAAGGGCCGGTTGCAATTGGTCCTCTCGCAGATGGCGGGCGGCTTCCTTGACGCTGGATTCCAGGATGTTCAGGTCTCGGACCACGCGGTTATCCACCAGCCCAGACTTGGAAAGCAGGTTCATCTTGATGGCGTTACCCTGGTCTTCCAGTCCGCTGAGTTTGATCTGCCGAAAGAAGACTTGGTCCATTCGCTCTTCGCGGGTGGGGAGAGGCTTCCTTTCCGTTGTGGTCGGGATGCGCACCCCCTCGCCCTTGTTAATCATGGCCTTGGCCTTGGCCTTGGACTTCTTGATGTCCACTATGCCGCGGGTGCCGTCGGGCCGGGGATTGGCCCTGGCTACAGTGTCCATACGCAATTCGATGCTGCCGTCGTGGTTCTTCTTGCCGGTGACAATTTGTGTGGGTTCCGTAGGCTTTTCCGCAAGTTGCAAGGCCGTTGGCTTTGCTTCACCGATGCCACGCGATTCGTCGGCTGCGATGTCCTGGGTCTGGCCGTACAGCAATGGAGCGGAGTCGACGGCGGCAGGTTCGTCCGAAACCGGCTCCGTCATAGTGGGCGTCTCTGAGATTGGACGAAACTCTTTGGTCAGGGTGCTTTTGCCCTCTAGCACCCGTTCCACGGCCTCTTGCGCTTCCCCGGGCGGGCCTTCGTGCTCCCGGTAGTGGATGCGCTTGTCCTCGCCGCTGGCCACGGCGACGATGGTTCGCAGCGCGGGCGGCGGTTGCGGGATGTATAGTTGCAGTAGGTCAGCCAGATTGTCCTCAATACGCTGGTCGTGGGCACGCAGGGCCAGGAGTATCTGCCCCAGTTCCTGCCACCCCTCCTCCTTGTCGCTGGAACTGAGCCACTGTTCCGGGTCCGCATTGGGCGGTATCACGATGGGGCAGATAATATAGCCTATCTCTTTGCCCTCCGCAGTGCGCATGGCCCGGCCTACCGCTTGGATCACGTCGATGGGGCTTTTCCTGGCTTCCAGGAAGGCCACGGCGTTCAATGAGGGCGAGTCGGTGCCTTCACCGAAGATGCCCACGTTGATGATGCCGTGGGGATCAGGTTCGGTGGCTTCCGCGAGCCGGCGCTTGGCGTTTTCGCGGGCCGTTACATTGCTGGTAGCGTCCAGGTGTTCCAGAGTGTACTGCGCGGCGGTTTGCCCGTCCTGGTAATCGTTGAGCCAGTCCTGAAGCCATTTCCGTACCGCAGAGGTTTGGAGGGCGTCCTTCATGTTTTTGGATTTGTCCACGGTGTTCATGAAGGCGATGCAGGACTTGATGGGAACCGTTCCCTCGCCCCGGTTCTGCGTGGCACCGCCCATGGCCAGGGAAAAAGCCAGCCCGCGAAGAAAATGGGTGGAGGTCAGGGGGTTGCGCCCTTTGCTCTGGGTTTCTCCGGCCAGCGTATTGGCGATGTTGTAGGCGTCGGGGCCGTTGACGCCCACGGCGATGATGCGATAGTCAGCAAGCCAACGGTTCCTGACCGCTTCCACGTAGTTCTTGCGATACAGCTCCACGCCGAAGACGGTCTCGTCGTCCATGGTGCGGACGATCCAGTCGCTGGCCTGGTCTCGGTTCACCCTGCTGGTGTCGTAGATGCGGGGCGTTGCGGTCTGATAGACACGGTAGGTTGCCGGGAATGCATCGTTGTCGTGGCACAGCGTGAAGTCGCGGATGCGGCGCTCTTCGTCGGACATCTCGCTGGTTTTGGCAGGGCGTTTCCGGCGCAGTCCAGCAGTACGGTGCGCTTCGTCTGCTATGAGGACTTTTGCCGTGACTTCGGTCTCTTTGAGGGCCTCCGCAATACGGTTGCCGCTCTGGTAGGTGCCGAAGATGACGCTTATCTGGTCGGCGGCCTGACCGTCGCGTATCCATTCGGATATTTCCGCCGGATCGGTGGTAACCTTGCCCTTTACCTCGGCGGCGCTGACGTTGCTGTTGTCCAGCGTAGGGTCGGCGGCAGTGTTCCGCGTGCTTTCCTTCTTGGGATCGTAGCCGGCGGTTTCGTCCGAGCAGACGGCCAACGCGCGGATGTCCGTCTCGGCGTGCTGGAGGTACTCGCGCCTGATTTGGGCGACCAGGGCGATGGACGGACACAGCACGATGGACAGTTCACCCGGTGGCGTGAGTTCCTCGACGATGCGCAATGAGATGCGGGTCTTGCCTGTGCCGCAGGGCAAGATGATTTTCCCGCGTGCTTGGCCTACCGGCAGGCCGCCACTGTCCGACCGTTCATATTCCTTGAGGATGCGCACGCTTTCGGCGATGGCTTCCGCTTGCATACAGGACTTGGATTGCCGACGTTCCTCGCCGTCGGGGTTGGGTTCGCAGTGAGGGCATTCCTCGTAGGTGAACGCAGCCTGCTGTTGCAGCAGGTCGTTGGCGATGCTGACCATCTTGACGGGTTTGTCGGTCATTGACATGGCCTGCTGGCTGTTGCCGCTCACAGGGTTGTCGCCGTTGGTGACGATCCATCGTTCGGCCCAGAATTCGCCGGCGGACGTGCTGGCGAAGCTGTCGATTTCGCCCTTGCTGATAGGAGCGCCCTGTCCGGCAGCATTCAGCCGCCGGGATTTGCACTGAATTGCGACGTGCTCTCCGTCGCTTCGGCGAATCGCTACACAGTCAATGCCTATATCCTGGTTGGTAGTTCCAGGGAAATGAGTTTCGCGGTCTGGCCATTCGGACCAGAGGTAGCACTGAGCAATGTCCCACTCTTTGACATGGGGGCCTACGGCGACGGTAACATCTTCAAGCCATGTGCCATCGGTGCTTTGTGGACTCATCTCGGCTACGATGGCGATAGCGTTTTCGATGATGGCAGGCTGATTGATGCTTTGCATAGTTTTCACCCTTTGGGGTCTCGATCCTACCTCGACTCGCGAGTCAGGTGATTTCGTGGTGAATAGTCTAATCGTTGCGCAGGGGGTTGACGCTAGGTCGTACCGGGTGCGTACGCGGCGTATTCCAATAGGGGGACTTGCACTTGGGGCAGACCTTCGGATCAGGCGCGCCCGGCTGCTTGCGTACCCAGCGGTGACCGCATCGCTCGCACAAGAATCCGGGAATCATCACATAAGGCATGGAAGTTCTCCCCGCATCAAGGATCGGCGCAACGGTCGGCTATGTACCGAGTTGGTATAGTTACAAGTTAGCACCGATTAGACACTACCGCAACTTTGATCCCCGTTTGGGCTTCAGTATCGGAGGTTTCCTGGGCTGCGACATCGGCAGGAGAGACCTCCAGGATCCGGGGACGCAGACACAAAAAAGCCGGGTTAACGACCCGGCAACTTGTCGAAGGAAAGCGCCGTTCATGGCCGCCAACTCGAACCTCGGCGCGAAGGTTCTTGCTTTCGTCGATTTTGTGGACCTACCTAAACAATTCGTCAGCGCGAGCTTTCCATAACCCAATGTCGTCGAGTCGCGCCGAGTAAGAACTCGTCTCTCTACGATACCCGGAATCGCGTTCGCCACGGTACGAGAGCCAGTTAAAGCTCCCCCAGGCACAGAACTGTGAGTCGCAGATAATGAACTTTTCGTGAGTCTCGGCGAGTTTAATCGTCAAATTGTCTCTCAGGTCCCTTGGGATCAAATCCCGAAGCTTGGAGAGGACAGCGTTGCCCTTTTCCCTGTTGCGGGACGCTTCAGGCCCACGTTTGCGAATACCAAGTCCCCAGGCGATCCTCACCTGGACGCCCCTGCCGATTGCGGCTGCCAGCATCCGGCAGACCTCATCATCGAAGGCATACGGGTCTATCCAGGCCGAAACCAAAGTGAGCTCCGCAGAGGCATTGCCAATGGCGGTCAACAACACCTGTCGGTGTTCTTCGGTCTTGATCAGCCGGATTTGTCCTTCCGTAATTGAGGTCAGTTTGCTCTCCCTTTCCTCCAACAGTTGTTCCAGTTGGAGTTTTTCCGACTCCAGGGTCTTGACCCGAGCCTCAAGGTCAGAACGTTCCTCTTCGTCTTGGGTAGTTCCTTGTGTTGCCCTCGCTTCCGCAACGGCTCTCTCGGTTTCTGTAACTTCCTGATCCAGGTCATCGATCTCTTGAAGGAGGCTGGATTCTTCCTGAGAAAAGGCTTGGGGCCGGATCCAATCAGTGAGTTGGTCTGCCTTCAGGTCATCCGGGACCAGATCTACCCCGCGGTCTGCCAGCCTCTGCAAATAGGCAGATTCCTCTTCAAGATATTGCTGAGCCTGAAAAGCGGCAAAGAACGACTTGTCACTGTTCACCGCATCTAACTTGACCAGAATAACGTCATTCCGGTACTTGAGCCTCACGTCTTTGATATCCGATACTTCCAGAATTTCTACCCTGTCCCGCTGCCGTCCGTAAAATCGCTCGTAGTCCCTGACTTCGTCGGTCCGGACGTTGCCAAGGCGTGGCCTCCGGGGGCTCGTGGAGGGAATGAACAAACCGTCTTTCCTTACCTCATCCCGGTCCAGCAGTTGCCGGACATCTGTATCAAGAATTCTCCTGGTCAGGGGGTCGTAAGGGACCCTGATATGTTTGTTCCTGGGCCGCCTGGTCCTTCCTCTGTCTCGGAGGACCTGCCTTCCTGAATCAGTAATACCGATGCCGGGCCCAGGAGACTGTGTGACCAGGTTCTCTCCAAGAAGTTCCGCAGCGGCGCTTGCTACGTAGTTCTGGGACATACCCAGCATTCTGCCGATTTCTGCCGGTTGCGTTACCTTTAGGTTCGACAGATGGAGCACAAATCTAGCCGGAGTGGACAGTTCGTCTTCTGCGATTTCGGTCACCTTCAGACGCAACTCGTAGACTGGCAAGCAAACCCGAAAAGGCACGTCGACTTTGTGGTCCGGGAACCGGCGTTTTGCGCGGGCGGCGACGTCATTCAATTCGTTGTGGGTAGTATTCATAGGGAACTCACCAAGTTTGGCTGGATGATCTGGCACTCTTCAGGGTGCGACCGGATGTGGTTGAGAATGGACGCGAACGGATTCAATTGGGCGCCAATGGTGGCCGATTCCATCATGTAGCCGTCTCCGACAATCACGAGTAGATCTCGGGCTCGCGACAGCGCCACGTTGATTCTGCGCCGGTCCTTCAAGAAACCGATGCGTTGTTCGCTGTTCGACCGTACCGTCGAATAAATCACGACGTCGCATTCACGACCCTGAAATGAGTCCACTGTGGCGATTTCTATCTGGATGTTGCGCCAACGCTCCTGGTCTTCGGTGTCGACCCGGGTGGTCAGTAGTTCCACCTGAGCCGAGTATCCGGTTATCACGGCAACAGATGGGCTTCTTCGCCTCTCTCTGGACTTCTCTTCCATCTTCACCAGCAAGTCGAGGATGACATCCGCCTCGGCCGAATTCGCGAATGATTTACCGACCCGGTTTTCCGCCCTATTAGGTGTCATCGAGGTGGATATCCATGTAACAGGAGCCGGCATCCAATCGAAGAGGAATTGCCGGGAACGGGTCCGGTCGCCGTTTCCAAGACGACCGTCATAAAATACGGAACTAATGAGGTTTCCGATGGCCGAGTACATCCGGTTCTGGGTGCTCAAAGTAGCGAGAAAATCCCAGTCCGATCCCTCCACTTGTTCGACCAAGGTCTGGAACAGACTGGTATCCAGACTGTGGCCGTCGGATGAAATGTTGGATTCGTCGCCCTTCATGTCCTCAACCATGGGAGGCAATTGACGTTCATCGCCCACCAAGATTGCTCGCTCGGACTGGACGATGGGAATCAGCACCTCCGGCACGGTGGCCCTTCCAGCTTCATCTATGATCGCCCAGTCGAACCCGGCTTCTCCCAGCCGCGCGCCCCCTGCCCGTTTGCCGCTGAATAAACAGGTCGCGGCAACGACTCGGGATGACTTGCCAATCAATTCCTGGAAATCCTGCGTGAGACCAACGACCCTGGTCCAATCAGTGATTGTCCTTCTCAGTTCCTGGACCCGCTGGAGTTCCTGACTTGCGGGGTCATCCGTATCCGAGCCTTGCTGGTTGGGTGATGCAGACGCCGTTATGATTTCGGCCAGTATCTCCTTTTCGTTCATCCCCTGCGTTTCTATTGGCGTAGGCAGCAATTCATTCAGCGCATCCATCTGTTCACTGAGCTCGCTGCGAGCCCTCTCTACCATTTCAGCAGTCGCCTCGATGGCCACCTCAGTTGCTTCGGACCCCGGTGAGGAATACTCCTGTTCGTACTCGTGGAGTTGCTCCGCTATTTCCTTAGCCTCAGTAATCCATTCCTCGATTGTTCCGGCAGCTTCCATCTCGGGGTTGTTATCCGGCTCGCCAGCTTTAATGGCGTCCCTGGCTTGGCGCTCATCCGAACGCAGTTTGGCCAGCTCGGGTTGGCATCTGTCCAACACCTCCTGCCGCCAAGTTCGGGCCCGCTCTGACAAAGTCCAACTTTCTCCACCGTGGCCGATTTTTTCAGAGCGTCCCAGCCTGACCATTTCCGGCGGAGGATCGCCGGCAGCATTTGCTATCTGCGTGAGGGTGTGGTCGACAGCAACGTTGGACTGAGAAGTGAGAAGAATTCGAGCTTCCGGTTCTCTCTTGAGAATCTGAAGAACGATCTCGGTGATAACTGACGTCTTGCCCGTGCCGGGCGGCCCTTGGATCAGGAATAGTTCGTTGCTGGAAACAGCTTTGCTTACCGCAGCTTTCTGGTCGTCCGATAACCAGTCTTGAAAATAATCTTGCGGAGCTTCCGAGAACCGGGTCGCAGTTGAGGGATCTACGATTACCCGTGCCAGGCCAGGATTGACCATCTGCTCGTACAGGAAAGCGTTGACTGCGTTGGACTGTCGGCTGTTGGCAACCAGCGCCTCAGTCAGGTTGGTAGTCAAGAGTCCGAACTTGGGAACGGGTGAATCGCTCCTTCGGAACCGGTTACTTTGCTTGGCCGCTTCGACGGTCCGGCCACGGATGTTCATAAGATTGCCTATTGACAACCTCGGTGCATTGGCGTTTTCCCTGACGGCGAGAGGGGCATCATCTTCCCAATCCAGGTCATCTGGAGGGAGGTCAACTAGGGAAAAACGCCAGTGGTCTGACTCCTCCGATACATTGGAGTACCTTAGCGCGGTTGCCTCCCCCTCGATGCGACTGCGGTTTCTGCTGAGCGCGACGTTCCAATTTTCTATGAAGTCGCGCCGTGACTGGCGCCGTTCATCGGACACCTTCCCCACGGTCTCGTAGGTGTCGAGCTCCGAGAGCAAATGGGTCAGTTCCTCCGCTGCCTCCGAGAGTGTAGTGGCATCTTCTCCAGACCTGAAGCCTGGATTCACCGGGTCCCACATTGCGCGGTAGACCATCGACCGAACTTTTTCGCTGTCAAGATTGGGCGCATAGGGGGTTTGAACCGCCTTCACGGCCAGCGCGTCTCCCTGTTCGTCAACGGCGCAAATGAGCCGTAGGGAATCTCCGAGGATAATGACGTCTCGGCTGTCTCGTCGGTCACGGCGGATGTGCACGTCTTCCAGTTCCATCCCTCCGAGGTCTTCGATGATCACATCCGATACCGACTGGAAATCATCTGTCAAGGACAGATCAGCTGCCACGACATCTCTTATCGCGGTCCTGGTTATCGCAAGGAAATGTGAGGGCAAGGTCTCATGGCGTCGGGTAACTTCCAGCGCGGATAATAGGTCCGACCCTCTGGAAAAACGCCGTTCCGGCTCCTGTGCCAGCATCCTCTTCAAGAGGTTTTTGATTGCGACGGGATGCTCTACGAACTCATCCACCATATCAGGGGATGGTCCCTCCAGGGGTGGTTCGTGGCCGGAAAGAAGATGGGAAAACACCGCCCCCAACGAAAAGAGATCGGATTCAGGTCCAGTCGGCAAGGCGGCTCGCTGCTCGGGCGAGGCGTAACCGCTGCTCCAAAATCCTGCCAGCGTCTCCCCGACAGTTAATTGTGTGAGGAGTTTGCTGATACCGAAGTCCGTTAGCATTGGCCGCCCGTTCACATCGAGCAGAATGTTGGACGGTTTAATGTCCCGATGGACAACATTTTCGGAGTGGGCGTGGGCCAGGGCTTCCGACAGCTCACGCATCACGCGATACGGTTGAAAACCACCTAGCTGGGAATGCAATTCGCCCTTCAAGTACCGGTCCAGTGAATACGGCTGATATTCCAATACCAAGTAAGGCGAACTGCCGTCATCAGGCCAACTGCTGCTCAGTAGCCGAACGATATTTGGGTGCCTCAATTTTCTTAAGGCGCTGGTCTCGCGCTTGAACAACTCCCTCTTGATATCGTCGCCATGGGACTTGTTGAGGATTTTGACAGCCACCTGCGAGTTGCCGGATGCGCTATCCAGGGCCAGATATACGGAACTCATTCGTCCGTCACCAATCTGACCTTGCAGCATGAATCGTTCTGTAATCATCTCGTTTCCCGATTGACCTGATTCCTGGCGATTTTCACCGACCCCCATTCTCAGCTTTGACCTCGCATGAAACGCAACACATAATAGTACCACATCCGCTCGTTGTCCCAAATAGTCTGCTATCGAAAAATCAGGACGATTGCAAAGTCGTCCAAGTGCCCAAACCGTTAGTCCTGAGCTTGTCGAAGGACGGGTAATCAGAATCCGTTCATGGTTCGACAGGCTCACCACGAACGGATTCTCACCGACTTGGCAATCGTCCTGATCGAAAAATCGGGAGGGGATGCGACATCGCGGCCACTTCACCTGAAGGTTGGCAGGCGGAGGCCGCACTGCCGCCATGGTTCTGGGGTATGTCAGGACCGAACTGGACCAATGGGGGCGGGGGCTGTTGGTGGGACAGCAAGCACATCAACTGGTCTTGTCTTTCTGGGTACGTAACAGCGATAATACACGCCCTAGCTCGGTGAGCCGCCGCCCTGACAGACTGATCCGATGGCCCGGCAAGGTTTAGGAGCGGCTCTGCCTACAACTTGACCTCCCACCGAAAAGTTCGCAATACGGTACGCTTAGACCCACCGGAACAGCTGTTCGTGTCAATGGTATGAGCAGTGGCACGATTGCTTAATTTTGCCCCGGTCCTGTCCAAATAACCGGTTCTTCCACACTTTAGGTGAGAATTCGGAAAAGGCCCAATATTAGAGCGTAAGTTAGACTCGCACCGATGGGCCCCGTGCCCATCAGGCCTAGCTGCCCTTACTGCCCCGCCTATCTTCAGTTCCCTTCATCAAATTTGCAGAAGAGTAAACAACCGGGGCCACTTCAAGATGTTTACTTTCCTGTTCGCTTCAAAGCATCCCTAAAACTTGTCCGTGAACAGCGATATGATATAGATCACTCCGGCAGCTCCTGCCGCGACCGTGGATAGCGACAGTGCTATGCCCACAAATTTCTTCCACCCGGAGTTGAAAAGAACCGTCCACATCCTATCGATTTGGACCCATCTCTTTGGAGTTCAGCGAGGGTATTGGCCCTGTATTCGTGAAGTCTTCTCTCCATCTCGGAGGCGTAAAGGTCATACAGGGCATTGCTCAATGCCGAGTCGGCTGTATCGCGTACTCGGGCAATCATGGAGTCCTGAGATTCTTGACGACCAACGGTTGTACCTCTTTCAGGCTCTTCGTCCAGGGTCTGAAAGGCTATAGTAAAAATGGGCTCCCCTAGAGCTAAAGTCCAAGGCGTGGCCCTCATATTGATCAGCCTGATTGCGATAGGTCCCTCATAGCCAGAATCAACGTGGCCGGCGTTCAACGCAAGGATTCCCCTGAGGGCCAAATTGTTTCTTGAATATACGGTTCCACAGAGATCTGGCGGCATAACAACGTCCTCCAGAGTCACTATGAAAACCATTTGTCCAGGTTGCACCGAAATGGTTGGCTGTTCGGCACGTGAGAGACTTGGGTCGTGGCTCAAAGTAATGACACGTTGTTCATCCCGATTGGTGCCGGGTTCTTTCCAAATAGCAGTTCCGGCAGCGAGGTCATAGCTATCTGCCTCGATATCCAACTGACCGTTTCCGTCTTTTCGAGAGTGTCGAAGCAACTGACTGTCGTTGACCCGATCCTCAATTTGCCTCTTGGTTAGCACGCCCATTGGATTCCCTCCCGATAACCTGCTTCAAAAAGAAAGTCGGCTTGTTGCTGAAGTTCCTTCTTGAAGCAAGGGGGTATGTATGTGACCCGATAAGTTTGGCGATCCTCAAGCTTAGCCTGACAGCTTGACGGAATCACGAAAGGACATCAATGGGGATGCTTGCTGAATCGTCCCATTTTGCGGCGTTCCGACTTCGTTCTTGGTGGATGATGGATAGAGTGCCCATTCCGTCATCGCTATGTTTGTATCCAGTTTTGCATCGTACCTGGTTTCAGCGCCAATCGAAGTGGGGGAATGAAAGGGGAGGAAGTGATTTTCCCTCAATTCCTATCGGACAGATACGCGGAAGGCGTGGTCAGTCAAGAAGCAGGGCTATCGCATGAGGAAATAGAGGGTGATTAGAATAGAAAAGGGCTGCCGAGGATAGGTAGCAGAAGTTAGGCAATTGGGTGGAGGAAGGCGTGATGGGGGAAATGGAGAATGTGTTTGAGGGTCTGAACGACCCACGGAGGGTCAGCGGCCAGCATCACTCGTTGCACGACATACTGGTTATAGCCCTGTGCACTCTGTTGTGCGGTGGGGAAACCTGCACCGACATGGCCCTGTTTGGGCGAGCGAAGCGCGAGTTTCTTGAGCGCTTTCTGAAGCTGGAAAACGGGATTCCCAGCCACGACACCCCCGCTTTCGCGGGGGCAGGCTCTTCTCCCGAGTGTTCCGGTTGCTGGACCCGGAGGCGTTCCACACCTGGTTTCTGGGCTTCATGGAACAGTTCGCCCAAGGTTGCCAAGGAGTGGTGGCCCTAGACGGGAAGACCCTGCGCCGGTCCTACGACCGGGCGGAAGGGACCTCCCCGTTGCATCTGGTCAGCGCTTGGGCTGCGGAGCAGCGGCTGGTGCTGGGCCAACTGGCCGTGGAGGGCAAATCCAACGAGATCACCGCCGTACCCAAGCTCTTGGAACTGCTGTCTTTATCGGGGACGGTGGTCACCGCCGATGCCATGCACTGTCAACGCCAGGTGGCCCAACTGGTAAGAGAGCAATCGGCGGACTACGTACTGGCCCTCAAGGGCAATCAGGGAACCTTGAACGACGAGGTGCGTTTGTTCCTGGATGACCCGGACACTCCCTTGGCTCAGGCTACCGAGGTGAGCAAAGGGCACGGCCGAGTCGAGACCCACACCGCCAGCGTGAGTGGCGATGTCGCTTGGCTGCAGGATATACACCACTGGCCCGGCTTGAAAGCAATAGGTAAGGTGACCGCCAGCAGGGCTATCGCATTTGGATTTTGGTGAATTGGGATAGCAATGTGGCCAGGTAACTGTTGTCCCACCCGGCCCGTTTCAGTTTGCGTCTCATGGATCCTTTGGAGGGTTCCAGCCGGGCCAGATTAAGCGCCAGTTTGCGTAGCAGAGCCAGATTATCCGGGCAGTTGTCCTTCCGGTTTCGGGACTGGTCCTCATTGAAGACCACGTCCAGCACCCAGTGCAGTTGGTTCTCGATTCCCCAGTGGGCCCGTGCGATTTGGTTAAACCGCTCCGGCGGGAATGCCTGGCTCAGCAGGTAGTACCGGCTCTCGACGCTGCTATGGCCTCCCTCCTGGCGACTGGCGGTTATCTTCCCCACTGCCGCCAGTCCGGGCCACTGGTGCCGCTCCTGCAGCCAGGCCACGTCGCTGCTTATGCTGGCCGTCCGGGTCTCGATACGCCCGTGCCCCTTGTTGGTCTGGCTTGCCTCTGCCACGGTCGTGGCCGAATCGTCAAGGAACAGGCGCACATCATCGTTGAGAGACCCCTGATTCCCCTTCAGGGCCAGCACGTAATCGGCCCCTTGGTCCAGCGCCTGCTGGGACGGCCGTCTCTGGCAGTGCATGGCGTCAGCGGTGACCACCATTCCCGGCAGGGCCAGCATTTTCAGGAGTTTGGGCACGGCGGTGATCTCGTTGGACTTGCCATCCACGGCCAGTTGTCCCATCACCAGACGCTGTTCTGCGGCCCAGGCATTGACCAGGTGCAGAGGCGATTTGGCCTCGGCGCGGTCATAAGAGCGGCGCAGCGTCTTGCCGTCTATGGCCAGCACACCCTCGCAGCCTTGGGCAAACTGGCGCATGAACCCCAGAAACCACTTCTGGAATGCCTCCGGGTCCAACAGGCGGAACACTCTGGAGAAGAGCCTGCCCCCGCGAAAGCGGGGGTGTCGTGGCTGGGAATTCCATTCCTGAGCGGCAGGAAGGATTCCAAGAACTCCCGTTTGGAGTGCCCGAAGAGGGCCATGTCGGTACAGGTCTCCCCGCCACACAGTATGGTGCATAAGGCAATGACCAGTATGTCGTGCAATGAATGCCGGCCTGCGTTTCCACTCCGGGGATCCTCCAAGGGGTCCAGATCGTCGATCGCCATCCCCATCACCACAACCTCCACACTTCCCCTCAATCAACCACTCCAAGAACGCCCCTATTATCTATCACCCGAACACCCTCCCATATCTCCCTTTCAAATGCGATAGCCCTGTGACCGCCAGTCGTCATCTGTATGACCGGACCAGTGTAGAGACACGTTACTACCTGATGAGCCAACTCTTTACGCCGGAGCGGTTCAACGACATCGTGCGTAGCCATTGGGGCATCGAGAATCAACTCCATTGGAGTCTGGACGTGGTGTTCAACGAGGACCAAGCCAGAAACCGCAAGGGGAATTGTGCTGAGAACCTGGCTTTGCTTCGAAAATTAGCCTTGAATCTAGCCCGGTTGGAACCCTCCAAAGGGTCAATGCGGGGCAAGCTCAAACGGGCTGGATGGGACAACGCATTCCTAGTCACCATGCTAACTCAATTCGCCAACCTTTCCATGCGATAGCCCTGAGTCAAGAAGGGAGTTGACTTGACGATAACACAATGTTATTGTTGTGTAATGATCCCAGATTTTAAATCCGATGGCAACCTACCCCCGGAAATCCATTGGGCCACCTGGAGTGAAATCTGTGATAGGTTCGGTGCTACCCAGTGGCGTCGCGACCTGCTGCGCGGGTTACGGGCCGCTCTAGTAGTCAGTCAAATCTGTTTTTGATGGTAGTTTAAAGAGTCTGAACCAAGGCGCTATACTGAGCAACAGACTGGGTTGAAGTGAGGTGGTGGTATGGTCAGGGAAAAATACGGAGTCAGGTTGACGCCGGAGCAGCGGAACCAACTGGAACACTTGGTTCGGGCTGGTAAAAGTACCGCCCGGGTGACTATTCGGGCGCGGATACTGCTCAAGACCGATGCAGGTTGGTCTGCGCCCCGGGTGGCGCAAGCCTTGGATGTGGTCGAGGGCACGGTGTTCCGCGTCAAGCGCCGCTTTGCCGAAGCTAGGTTGGCTGGGGCGCTGCAAGACCGGGTCCAAGCGAACGGGTACCGGAAGCTGGAGGACCTGGGCGAAGCCCACCCCGTATCCAGTACGGGGCAGGCTCTGATTGCCTTGGCCTGTAGCCCAGCGCCGGAAGGACATGACCATTGGACCCTGCGCTTGCTGGCGGGCAAAGTGGTGGAGTTGGGGTTGGCGTCATCCTTGTCCCACGAGACGGTGCGCCAGCGGCTCAAAAAAACGTCCTTAAGTCGTGGCAGAAGCAGGAGTGGTGCATCCCCGAGGTAAGCGCCGACTTCGTGGCCCACATGGAGGACGTCCTGGATTTGTACGCCGAACCCTATGACCCGCAACGGCCGGTGGTCTGCTTTGATGAGACCTCCACCCAGTTGTTAGCCGAGACGCGGCCCTCTCTCCCTGTCGAGCCGGGGCGTCCGCTGCGTCGGGACTACGAGTACCGGCGGGAGGGAACCCGCAACCTGTTCCTGGCCTGTGAGCCCCTGGCTGGCTGGCGGCAGGTGGCGGTGACCGAACGGCGCACCATGCAGGACTTCGCCCACCAGATGCGCTGGCTGGTGGATGAGGCCTACCCGGAGGTCGAGGTGGTGCGGGTGGTGCTGGACAATCTGAACACCCATCGCCTCGCTTCGTTGTACGAGACCTTCCCCGCGCCGGAAGCCCGGCGGATAGCTAAACGGCTGGAGTTCCACTATACGCCCAAGCACGGCAGTTGGCTGAACATGGCGGAGATCGAGTTCAGCGTGCTATCCCGCTCCTGTCTGAAGCAGCGGCTCCCCGACGCAGAATCGCTCCAACGGGAAGTCGGGGCCTCGGTGCAGGAGCGAAACGAGGCGCGGGTCACCATCAACTGGCGGTTCAAGACTCAGGATGCCCGAACCAAATTACACCGCCTCTATCCCTTCGATTCCAAACATGACTGACTACTAGTAGTTCAGCTATTTGGGATTGCTGGGTAAAGAGACTTCAGTTTGATGCGTGCATCGGAGGTGGTGAAGCGCCAGTCCACTCGCGCCATGTCCCGGTTGCGCTGGTCCTGCCAGGCGGCAACTTCCCGGCGCAGCGTCTCTTGATCGGGAATCCGGCGTTCCAAGCACTGCTGGGCCAGCACTCCGATCTCAGTTTCAGCCATGTTCAGCCAACTCCCATGCTTGGGGGTGTAGTGAATCTCCAGACGCTCCGCAATGCGCCGCGCTTCCATCGGCTCGAACGCCTCGTATAACGAGGCCGGATGATGCGTGTTCAAGCTGTCCATCACCAGCACAATCCGGTCCTTGTCCGGGTAGTCCTGGTCCACCAACTTCTTCACCTGGTGCGCCCAGTCCACTTTCGTCCGCCGGTCCGTCACTCCGACCCGCCGCCATCCTTCCAACGGCGCAAACAGCATGAAAAGGTTGCTGACCCCGTTGCGCTCATACTCGTAATCGTACCCGCTGGCCGCACCGGGCCGAGCCAGTCGCGGCGCCCGCGTCTCCTTCACCTGTTGTTTGCTGGTTTCATCCAGGCACACCAACACTTCAGTGTCTCCACAGGGGCGCTGGTATACCTCCAGCACATCTTCCATCGCTCACACAAAGTCCGCATTGCCTTCCGGCGGGATGCACCAACACTCTTTCAGCCAAGGCTTGAGTTGGTTTTTTCAGCGTCTTGCGCACCGTCTCGGGGTGGATGCTGTCAACTAGCTCGCACTCGACCAACCGGTCCGCCAACAATCGCAGTGTCCAACGGGCCCGGCCTTCCGGCGGTTCCCCGCAGGACAGCGCAATCAAGTGGGCTTCCGCCGCGCCGTCCAGTTTCTTTGGCCGGCGGCGTTGTTGCTCCCTACGCCCCAAGGCCGCTTCGATCCCTTCCTCCACGCAACCGCGGCGCACCCTTTCCACCGTCGCACTGGCGGTCTGCAGGGACCGGGCAACCTCTTCGTCCGTCATGCCTCCGTCTTTCCGCGCTTCATCGCTCAGCAACAGGATGCGCGCATGGGTCTGCTTGTACGCTGCTGCCCGTCCCTTGGAAACCAGGGCCTTCAGTTCCTGTTGCTCTTCCGCGGTCAGTTCGATACGGTACTTCTTATCCGCCACGACCCTTCTCCTTCGATACAATCCGCCAATGCCACTAGAATACACCAGTTGTGCCTCAATTCAATGACGTTCAACTACTAGTAGTCAGTCATGTTTGGAATCGAAGGGATAGAGGCGGTGTAATTTGGTTCGGGCATCCTGAGTCTTGAACCGCCAGTTGATGGTGACCCGCGCCTCGTTTCGCTCCTGCACCGAGGCCCCGACTTCCCGTTGGAGCGATTCTGCGTCGGGGAGCCGCTGCTTCAGACAGGAGCGGGATAGCACGCTGAACTCGATCTCCGCCATGTTCAGCCAACTGCCGTGCTTGGGCGTATAGTGGAACTCCAGCCGTTTAGCTATCCGCCGGGCTTCCGGCGCGGGGAAGGTCTCGTACAACGAAGCGAGGCGATGGGTGTTCAGATTGTCCAGCACCACCCGCACCACCTCGACCTCCGGGTAGGCCTCATCCACCAGCCAGCGCATCTGGTGGGCGAAGTCCTGCATGGTGCGCCGTTCGGTCACCGCCACCTGCCGCCAGCCAGCCAGGGGCTCACAGGCCAGGAACAGGTTGCGGGTTCCCTCCCGCCGGTACTCGTAGTCCCGACGCAGCGGACGCCCCGGCTCGGCAGGGAGAGAGGGCCGCGTCTCGGCTAACAACTGGGTGGAGGTCTCATCAAAGCAGACCACCGGCCGTTGCGGGTCATAGGGTTCGGCGTACAAATCCAGGACGTCCTCCATGTGGGCCACGAAGTCGGCGCTTACCTCGGGGATGCACCACTCCTGCTTCTGCCACGGCTTAAGGACGTTTTTTTGAGCCGCTGGCGCACCGTCTCGTGGGACAAGGATGACGCCAACCCCAACTCCACCACTTTGCCCGCCAGCAAGCGCAGGGTCCAATGGTCATGTCCTTCCGGCGCTGGGCTACAGGCCAGCGCAATCAGAGCCTGCCCCGTACTGGATACGGGGTGGGCTTCGCCCAGGTCCTCCAGCTTCCGGTACCCGTTCGCTTGGACCCGGTCTTGCAGCGCCCCAGCCAACCCAGCTTCGGCAAAGCGGCGCTTGACGCGGAACACCGTGCCCTCGACCATATCCAAGGCTTGCGCCACCCGGGGCGCAGACCAACCTGCATCGGTCTTGAGCAGTATCCGCGCCCGAATAGTCACCCGGGCGGTACTTTTACCAGCCCGAACCAAGTGTTCCAGTTGGTTCCGCTGCTCCGGCGTCAACCTGACTCCGTACTTTTCCCTGACCATACCACCACCTCACTTCAACCCAGTCTGTTGCTCAGTATAGCGCCTTGGTTCAGACTCTTTAAACTACCATCAAAAACAGATTTGACTGACTACTAGAATACACCAGTTGTGTCTCAATTCAATGACGTTCAACTACTAGACTGGTACTTCAAAGATGGCCAAGTTCAATACTCTGACTCAACGTCAGCTATCAGGGACGATGAAGTCGCCTTGATTTTTGGCACCTCATACAAACTACAATACATGGATCCTTTCCTCTTCCTCGTATACGAGCTTCGCCGCTGGACCTTGGACGCTGCACGGGTCATCGTTTGCGTCGGATACGGATTCAGTGATGAACACATCAATGGAATCTTAGAACCTGTCTACGTTCTCAGGATATGTTAAGTTGAGACTATTACCAAGGCAGGGTGATCATGTCTCATTCCTATCCCAGCGACATCTGCCGGGAGCAATTTGCCCGGATTCTTCCCACGTTGGAGTCGGCCCGCCGACGGACCAAGCCCCGCACCGTGGACTTGTACGACGTTTTCTGCGGGGTGCTGTACCTCCTGAAAAGCGGGTGTCAGTGGCGGATGCTCCCTGCGGACTTCCCCGATTGGCGCACTTGCTACAAGTATTTCCGGCAATGGAGTGAGCGGCCCGACCCAGAGAAAGAGTCCATTCTGGAGCAGGTCTTAAAAAAAATCGGTTGGCGCGGCCCGACGGAGCAATGGTCGAAAAGAGCAGACCAGCTTCTGCATCGTGGACGCCCAGAGCGTCAAGAACACGGACAGCGCCGAGAACAAGGGCTATGACTCGGGCAAGAAGGTGTCCGGGATTAAGCGTCACATCGCGGTGGACACTCAGGGGCTGCCCCATGCGATTCATGTGACCACCGCCAACGTTACGGACCGGGCTGGGGCTTTGGCGATGTTTGACCAACGCCGGGCCGACCTGAGCCGGGTGCAGCAAGTGCTGGTCGATGGGGGTTACACCGGGAAGCCCTTTGCCGCAGCGGTGCAGAGCCTGTTGGGAGCCTCGGTGGAAGTGGTGAAACGCAATGAACTGCACATTTTCGTGGTGCTGGCGCAGCGATGGGTGGTGGAGCGGTCTTTTGCCTGGCTGGAGAAGTGCCGCCGACTCTGGAAGAACTGCGAGAGAAAGCTCAATACCAGTCTGCAAATGGTGGTTCTCGCCTTCGCGGTGCTAATCCTGAAAAGATTGTAAACAGGCTCTTAGAACAGGCTCTTCGCCAGAACTGCGAACGGAAGCTTTTAGCTGTGACCGGCCCGGGAGACAGGTGTGCCGCGAAGGAGCGGCTCGTTGGGCGCTTGGAGTTCCAAGACGCTCAAGTCATAGTAAGGGCATCAGGGGCGGGAGAATTCTTGAAGAATGGCCTAACCATCGCTGCCCTTGCGGAGCTTTTCCCCATTGAAGATGACTTGATACCCGAGGTATAGGGAACCTGCAAACGTTAGAGGTTAAGGATACGACGGGGAAGCACCGCGAGGCAGTCAGGACGCTTCCCGCCCTCCCGATTTAGCGACACAGGGAGGTACCGTTCCGGGTGACGCGATGCAAAATTGGCTTTGAGCATGAGTATCCCCGAAAGTGAAGCAGGGAAATGAGCACCCTCCACATCACCGAATCCGCCACCGTCCAAATGCCAATGGTCCGCCACGCGGCGGAAGTTGGCTGGATTCCGTTGCCGCCTTCAGGCGGCGCATGAGAAGGCGGGGACGATGAAGAACACGACTGAGTTTCCGGAGGGATGGGACGAGGAACGAGTCCAACGTGTACTCCGGTACTACGAGTCACTTGGCGAGGACGAGGCGGTTGCAGAAGACGAGGCGGCTTTCGAGGACTCCACGCGTACGATGATGGCGGTCCCCAAAGAGCTGGCGCCCGCAGTACGTGCGCTGATTGCGGACCGCACCGGGTAGTTGGACCAGTGAAATGAGCGCTCTCCGCATCACCGAATCTGCAACAGTCCGAATGCCGGTGGTCCGCCACGCGGCGGAAGTGGGCTGGACGCCGGCTTGTCTGGCGAGGCCGGAAGGATGCGTTGGTCACCACAAGCGCCGGACGCCGTACCAGTCGAAAAGGGATTCACCTGATATGAGAACGAGGTTGCGCGCCTGCGCCTGGGCGATGAGCATTCTGTCGAACGGATCACGATGTGGACCCGGCAGTGACCCTGCACGTACCCCGTCCTCTACGGTTACAGGCAGTTCCTCGAAGCCCTGGCGGGCTATCGCCCCGGCAATGTCCAAGGCCAGGGCCTCCACGCCGGGGAGTTTGCCGAGGCGACGCTTGGTGGCTATCTCCCAAGCCGACGCCGCGCTGATGAGTGCGTCGTTCTCCTCATCTCCTATCGCCCGCCGGGCCTGCGGCGACAACCGTCTGCTCCCGTCAAACCACCAGATGAACGTGTGCGTGTCGAGCAGCAACCGCAAAGCTCAACCACCTTCCCAGGCGGCCAGCTCTTCCTCGGGCAACGGGTCGAAGAAACTGTCGTCGAGCTTTATGAGTCCCTTCATGGAGCCGAAATGCCGCTTGCCTCGCTTTTGGACGCCCACGAGTCGTGCGACCGGCTTGCCGTTCCGGGCGATGATGACCTCCTCGCCTGCCTCGACTTGCGCCAGCAGGCGGGACAGGTTGGTCTTTGCTTCTGCTGGGCGATATGCAGCAGCAGGACATCCCAGTGTGGCGGGCCGGCTCCGGGGCGGAACTGCGCGACCTGCTCCGGACCGACAAGCGTGGCCTGATCATTTCGATGATTCACAAGTTCGATGGCATTGAGAAGGACGCAAACACCCGAGACAATATCTACGTTTTTGTAGACGAGGCGCACCGCTCTGTCGCACGGGACCTGGGCACCTATCTCATGGCTGCGTTGCCCAACTCCACGATTATGGGGTTCACTGGCATGCCAATAGCAAGGACCTCTCACGGTGAAGGTACTTTCAAGATTTTTGGTACAGACGACGATCTGGGCTATCTGGACAAGTACACCATCGCGGAGTCCATTGAGGACGAGACTACGCTGCCCATCCGCCACACCATGGCGCCCAGCGAGATGACGGTGCCGGCGGAGCAACTGGACAAGGAGTTCTTCGCCCTGGCCGAGATGGAAGGCGTAACCGACGTTGACGAACTCAACAGTGTATTGGACCGGGCCGTAGGGCTGCGAACCTTCCTCACCGCCGACGACCGCATAGAAAAAGTCGCTGATTTCGTCGCCCAGCACTTCCAGGAAAACGTGATGCCTCTCGGCTACAAGGCGTTCCTTGTGGGCGTGAACCGTGAAGCTTGCGCCAAGTACAAGCAAGCGCTGGACAAGCTGCTGCCGTCGGAATGGTCCGTGCCAGTCTATACGAAGAGCGATAGAGACTTCGTTGAACACCCTCTCGTGGCCCAGCTTCAGCTTTCCGAACAAGCAAAGGTTTTTAACCTTGTACGGGGTCTCCAGCGCGAAATTGAAAACGACCCGGAGATGGGTTCTGTCCTGAAACCTCTGAAGGCCCGGGCGGAACACATCCTGAAAGACATTGAAGAACGCACGACGACGGGACTTGCCGCGATGGACCTGTTGGCTGCCCTGGCAAAGGAGAAGGAGGCAGCCGTCAAGTCAAGGCAGAACAGCGGGCTATCACCGCGAGCGTTCGGAGCCTATTGGACGCTCAAAGACGACCCGGACCTTCGCGCCGCAAGGGTCAATGCGATGGACTTGGCACGGGAAGCCGAATCGCTTCTTGGGCGCTTTCCCAACGCCGCTGTTAACGCTGACGAAGAACGGCTGCTGCGGGCGGCCCTGTACCGGCCACTGCTGAAACTCCCCACGGAAGGACGGAGCCACACAGTCAAACGCCTGCTTACTATATTGTTGGGTACGGATGTTGATGTTGGCCGATGACCAACGTCGCAAAGCCATCAGCGAACGTGTCGCTCACTGGGTGCAACGGCTGAAAGTTCAGCCGCCACGGTTGGGCGTTCGGTCTATGAAGCGAAAGTGGGGGTCATGTTCAACGTCGGGGTACATCACTCTGGCGAGTGACTTGGCCGACCAGGAACCTGGATTTCAAGACTTTGTAATTGCCCACGAGTTGTTGCACCTGCGGGTGCCCAACCACGGGAAGTTGTTCAAGGCGTTGTTGGCTGCTCATGTGCCTGATTGGAGAAAGTACGACATCGGAAGGCAGGGACCCACCAGCGGTTCCAGGTTCAAGCGGGGCGAAGGCTCTACACCTACACAAGTGAGTTCAGGCCCATGATACCTGACCGACTAACGGAATTGGTAGCCGAAGGGGAGTCCCCTGTCCTTGAGTTCAAAAGCACAACGGGAACGCGCCCCGAGGCGGCTATGGCCTTGTGCGCCATACTCAACCAAAATGGCGGACAGGTTTTGTTTGGCATCACACCGGATGGGGTGATAAACGGTCAATAGCTGAGCGAGCCTTTGTGAGAGACCCTTTGATGGAAGAAATCAGAGCGAGCTTCAAAGAATCTACCCTCCCGCCTTGAACTCGGTGAGCCGGGTGAAGGAGCGAGACGCCCAGGTCCTGGTCCTCCCTCGTATGGGGTGTAGACGACCGGCTAGGTTGCGGGAGTCGGTCCAGGGACCGGTTCCGCATTCACTTCCCCGGATATTTGGAGGTTGCAGCTTACTGCCGCGCTGAATAGCGCGAGAAAAGGGTCTGCTTCGCCCTGTGGGAGTGCGGCCATTCCCTCCGGCCCGCCCAGCTTGTCCAGCAGGCATTCCAAGCCCTCCCGGTCTTCCGGGCCCATTCCAAGGGCGGGACTGGCGGCCCGGAATTCCTCCTCGTTCAGGCACAAGAGAGTCGAGAAGAAGCCCGCCATCATACCGAGCGCTGCCGCGGCCTCCTGCTCTTCATCGGTCCCGGGCTCGGCCATGACGGCTATCACCAGAGCGTACAGGTCCGCCTCTACAAAGCCGTCGCGGATGCACCTGGAGGACTCGGCGCTCAGGGGCCCCGTCTCCTCCAGGATAGGGGTCAGGAACAGCCTGAGCACCGTCTCAGGCTCGAAGCACCCAATCAGGGCCGCTCCCTCTTCGTCCGTGGCCAGGTCGGGGGCCTCCATCAGCGACATGAGGCGGTCCGGGTCTATATTTTCCAAGAGACACGCCCGCTCGGAGTCCAACAGGCCGGATATGAATGCCTCGGGGTCCTCGGTGCTCAGGGGAGCGAGCCCCCCGGGACTCGAAGCCGGTTCCGGGCCGTCTTCCTCCGCCGCGGGCGTCGCCGCCGTTGGGGGTGACGTGGGCGCGGTCACCGGTGTAGGTGTCGCAGTAGGCGCGGATGTGGGAGTGGGAGTGGGAACGTGTGTAGCGGTGGGGGCCGGCGTGGGAGTGGGTGCAGGTGTAGGTATCGCAGTAGGCTCGGACGTGGGAGTCGGAACGAGTGTAGCGGTGGGGGCCGGTGTGGGCGTTGGGCTGGAGCACCCCAGCAACACGAGCAGCACGAGAAAGGCTGCGCATGAAAGGTACGAAAGTGGCTTCGACATGAAAACACCGTCCCGTCTGTGATTAGGCGACCTCCGGCGAGTGGGGCCGGACTTTCTCGCCACCAAGTATATCCCAGGGCGTCGCGGGTGAACCAGGGGAACGCGGCCGGGTTTCCGGTAGTTCCGCTTCTTGAAGGGGGAGGCCTTCGTTGTATTTGCGAAGGCCTCCCCTGGCTCGTCCATGTGTGCGGGCTTTTTTGCCCGGAAATCCACCCTTTTTACCAAACCGTCTGCCGGAAGTGGTAAAATGTATTGTAGGCACTTACAGTTTCCCTCCCTTATTGCTTGAGGGACCCGGTTGCTGCGATAGTGGGGCAACGATATATGACGACTTACCAAGTGCCGTCTGGAGGCACAGCGTATGAGTCTCGACATTGGCCTGAGAATCGGATATGCCTGTAGCGCCACTGGAAGCATAGGCCATTCCCGTCGCTGCACCGTGCACGGCCCGCCGGAGTCTCCACCCAATGCTATGCTCACCCACCTCCCCGCAAAAGCTCCTCATATTTTCCCCTCAACCGCACGGTTTACCCTGAGCTGGGACGTCTAGCCGGGGAAGAGATGTAACTATGCGCGGCGCAGTCCAACCCCGCTTCCGGTCTCCACAGGCTGCCCTGGCAGCGCTGGTTGTCGTTTTGGCAGTGACCCTGGTCGCGCCGGAGACCTGGGCCCAGGGACAGACCATTGACTACGACAGCGACGACGACAATCTCATTGAGGTCATCAGCCTGGAGCAGCTGAACGCTGTCCGCTGGGACCTGGACGGCGACGGCGCGTCGGATAATGACGGCTATGCCGCCGCCTTCCACGATGCCCTGGCCGGTATGGGCTGCCCCGGAGCTTGCGCGGGATACGAGCTGGAGGAGGACCTGGACTTCGACACCGACAACGACGGCGACGTTGACTCTGCCGACGAATACTGGAACGACGGCGACGGCTGGCTGCCCATAGGCAGCAGCGCCGACGACAGTTTCGCCGCCACCTTCAGCGGCAATGGCCACACCATTGACAAGCTGTTCATCAACCGGACTCGCGACAAGATAGGGTTGTTCGGCTATCTGGCCAGCAGCGGCGCAATCAACAGGCTGGGGGTGGTGGATGCCAACGTAACCGGTGGGAGCGATACCGGCGCACTGGTAGGCACTAGCGAGGGACTGGTAACCGCCAGCTACGCCGCGGGCAGGGTCAGCGGCGATAACCCGGTTGGCGGCTTGGTCGGCCGGAACAAGGGCAGGATAACCGCCAGCTATGCCGCCGTCGCGGTCAGCGGCAGTTCCCGTGTCGGCGGATTGGTGGGCCAGAACACGGGGAGCGGAAAGGTAACCGCCGGCTATGCCACCGGCCCGGTCAGCGGCGATGGAGACGTTGGCGGCCTGGCGGGTCTGAGCGGGGGAACGATTATGGCGAGCTACACCACCGGCCCGGCCAGCGGCGACAGTAACGTTGGCGGCCTGGTGGGCAATAACACCGGTTCGGGAACGATAACCGACAGCTACTTCGATACCACCACTTCCGGTCTGACCGGTGCGGTCGGTAATGGAGATGCGGACGGCGCGGCGGGCAAGACTACCGGCGAGTTGCAGTCGCCCACGGCCTACGTCGGCATCTACGCGGACTGGAACGTGGACTTGGACAACGCCGACGGGGACGGCGACCCGGCAACGGGCGAAGACGACCCCTGGCGCTTCGGCTCCAATAATTACTATCCCGCGCTGGGGGTGGACTTCGACGGCGACCCTGATACCACGGCAAGCTGGCAGGAGTTTGGCTACCAGTTCCGGAAAGGGCCGGTGGTGACGCTCGCGCCCGGCGACGGGCAGGTGACGCTGACCCTGACGGTGGACGCCAGCTACTGGACCACCCCGCCCGTCATCACCTACGCCATCTACCGCGACGGCGAGTTGATAGCGTCAGACACCGCGTCGCCGTATGACGACAGCGGGTTGACCAACGGCGAGAGCTACGAATACCAGGTGGCAGCCGTGGTCAACGGCGGGGAGGCCAGCCGCAGCGCTTGGCTTACGACGCACGTGGGGAACCACTACGACACGGACGGCGACAACCTCATCGAGATCGGCAACCTCAAGCAGTTGAACGCCATACGCTGGGACCTGGATGGTGACGGCGTGGCGGATAACTCCGTCAACGCTGGCTTTTTTAGCGGGATGGACGGCGCGTTCCCGGATGCCATGCTCGGCATGGGCTGCCCCGACACCTGCGCCGGCTACGAGCTGACCGCAAACCTGGACTTCGACACCGACGGCGACGGCGACGTTGACGCTGCCGACTCCGGCGGGGACTACTGGAACGGCGGCTACGGCTGGTGGCCCATCGGAAGCCAATTCTCCGCCGTCTTCAATGGCAATGGTCATACCATCCGGAACCTGTTCGTCAACCGCACCACCGAAAACACCGGCCTGTTCGGTCGTCTGGGGAGCGGCGGCGCAATCAGTGAACTGGCGGTGGTGGATGCGAATGTAACCGGAGTCAACAAGGTTGGCGTCATGGTGGGTTGGAACCTGGGAACGATAACGGCCAGCTACGCCACGGGCGTGGTCAACGGCGCGGACAAAGTCGGCGGCTTGGTGGGTGATAACAGCGTTAGCGGAAAGATAGTCGCCAGCTACGCCACGGGCGAGGTCATCGGCAGCTCTCGTGTCGGCGGCCTGGCGGGTGATAACAGCTTCAACGGGAAGATAACCGCCAGCTACGCCACGGGCGAGGTCATCGGCGGAGACGTCGTTGGCGGTCTGGTGGGCGATAACGGCAATACCGGAACGATAACCGCCAGCTATGCGACGGGTCCGGTTAGCGGCAGCTCCCATGTCGGCGGCCTGGTGGGTGACAACGGCGGCAGCGCAGGGATAGCCGCCAGCTACTTCGACACCGGCAAGTCCGGCCTGACCGACGCGGTGGGGACCGGGGAGACCAGCGGCGCGGCGGGCAAGACTACCGGCGAGTTGCAGTCGCCCACCGGCAGAAACGGAATCTACGCGGACTGGGACGCGAGAACCGTTGACCTGGACAACGCCGACGGCGACGACGATCCGTCAACGGGCCTGGACACCCCCTGGCTCTTTGGCTCGCACAGGCAATATCCCGTGCTGAACGTGGACTTTGGCGAAGATAATTCGCGAAGCTGGCAGGAGTTCGGCTACCAGCTACGCGAGGGGCCGGAGTTTACCCTCGAACCCGACGACAGCCAGGTGACGCTGACCTGGGCCGTAAAGACCGACCACTGGGACCCCAACCCGCCGGTCGTCACCTTTGCTCTATACCGCGACGGCGCGTTGGTAACGGACAGCGACCCCTCGCCGCCGCTTACGCTCACGGATACCGGGTTGACCAACAACACGTCCTACGAGTACCAGTTGACAGCCATCGTCAACGGCGGCGTCCCAATTCGCACCGCCCGGCTGACCGCCGTGCCGGGAATCCGGTACGACAGCGACGGCAACAACCTAATCGAAATCGGCAGCCTGGAGCAGTTGAACGCCGTCCGCTGGGACCTGGACGGCAACGGCGCGTCGGACGACGCGGGCTATGCCCTCGCCTTCCCCCAAGCCCTGGATGGCATGGGCTGCCCCGACGGCTGCGCCGGCTACGAGCTGACCACGGACCTGGACTTCGACACCGACAGCAGCTACGTCGACCCGGAGGACAACAAACCGGCTTGGACGGACACGGAAGGAGAGGGCTGGGAACCCATCGGCTTTGGTTTCAGCCTTGACTTCAGCACCAGTTTCACCGCCGTCTTCAACGGCAACGGCCACACCATATCCCACCTGTTCATAGACCGCACCAGCGACTACACCGGGTTGTTCGGCAGTCTGGCCGGCGGGGCCGCAGTCAGCAGGCTGGGGGTGGTGAATGCCAACGTAACCGGGGGCGACAACGTTGGCGCACTGGCGGGCGTGAACTGGGTCGGCGCTACGATAACCGCCAGCTATACCGCAGGCGCGGTCAACGGGACGGGCTTCGTGGGCGGCTTGGTGGGCCAGAACGCGGGAACGATAAGTGTCAGCTACGCCACGAGCATTGTACGCGGCCAGGAGCGTGTTGGCGGCGTGGCGGGTTATAACGACAATGGCGGAACGATAACCGCCAGCTATGCCACGGGCCCGGTCGTCGGCGATGACCGCGTCGGCGGCCTGGCGGGCCACAACGGCGGCGGGACGATAACCCATGCCTACGCCACCGGCCCGGTCAGCGGCGATAACAACGTTGGCGGCTTGGTGGGTGAGAATGACTCCGCCGGGACCATAACCGCCGGCTTCTTCGACACCTGGACCGCCGGCCTGGGCCCCGGCGGGCGGGCCAGGACTACCAGGAGAATGCAGAGGGCCACCAACGAAGCCCCAGATATCTTCAACGCCTGGGACACGGCCATCTGGGACTTGGGCACGACCGGCCAGTACGCCGCGATGAAGGCGGACTTCGACGGCGAAGGCGGGGCAACCTGGCAGGAGTTCGGCCACCAGCTCCGCGTGGGGCCGACGTTGACGCTGGCGCCGGCCGATGAGCAGGTAACGCTGACCTGGACCGCCCCAGCCACGGGCCATTGGACGGACGCGCCGGACATCGCCTACGCCCTCTACCGCGACGGCGGGCTGATAGAAACGGATGTTGCGTCGGGCTTCATAGATACCGGTCTGACCGCCGACGCGCGCTACGAGTACCAGGTGGCCGCCATCGTCAACGGCGGACAGGCCAGCCGCAGCCTCCCGCGGAGGACCGTGCCGGGAACCAGCTACGATACTAATGGCAACGGCCTCATCGAAATCAACAACCTGGAGCAGCTGAACGCCATCCGCTGGGACCTGGACGGCGCCGGCGACTCGGGCAATTCCGGCTATGCCCTCGCCTTCCCCGACCCCGCCCTGGACATGGGCTGCCCTGACGGTTGTACAGGTTATGAGCTGGCCGCGGACCTGGACTTCGACGACCCCACCAGCTATGCCTCCGGCGAAGTCAAAGGCTCCTGGACGACCGGCGAGGGCTGGCTGCGCATCGGGAGCGAAGGGAGCAATTTCGCGACCGTTTTCGACGGCGGAGGCCATACCGTCTCCAACCTGTACGTCAACCGCGTCGACAACGACGTCGCCGGGCTGTTCGGTTTCGTGGGAAGCGGAGGCGCAATCAGCCGGCTGGGACTGGTGGACGCCGACGTAAAGGGATACGCCAGGGTCGGCGGTCTGGCGGCTTACAACAAGGGCGGCTCCATAACCGCCAGCTACGTCACCGGCAAAGTCGTCGGCCGCAGCGGCGTTGGCGGCTTGGCCGGTTGGAACGAGGGAACGATCACCGCCAGCTACTCCACCGCCTCGGTTACCGGCGGCGTTGAAGGCGCCGGCGAAGCTATCGGCGGCTTGGTGGGCAAGAACGAGGGAAGCGGAGCGGTCATAACCGCCAGCTACGCCACGGGCGCGGTCCGCGCCGACGGTTCGGCCGGCGTCGGCGGCCTGGCGGGTCAGAATAGCTTTGGCGCAACGATAACCGCCGGGTATTCCACCGGCGCCAGGCCCATCGGCCGCGGTTTCGGCCTGGTGGGCGACAACAGCGGCGGGACGGTAAACGCCGGCTACTTCGACACGGATACGTCGGGCAGGACCGGGTCGAGGGGCAGGACCACCGGACATCTGCAGTCCGGCGCCGACGACATCTACGCCACCTGGAGCGCGGGGTGGTGGGACTTCGGCGCGAGCAGCCAGTACCCCGCCCTGGTGGTGGACTTTGACGGCGACGGCACGGCAACCTGGCAGGAGTTCGGCTACCAGCTGCGCGAGGGGCCGGCGCTGACCTTCGCCTATGGCGACGGGGAGGTGACGCTGACCTGGAGCGGCGTAACCGTTAGCCACTGGACGCCCGCGCCGGACATAACCTACACCCTCTACATTGACGGAACGCTGGCAGAGGACGCCACGTCGCCGCACACCGATGCGCTGACCGGCGACGGCAGCCGCTACTACGAGGTAACGGCCACGGTCAACGGCGGCGAGGCAAGCCGCAGCGCCCGGCTGCCGATTCCGGCCAACGACGCGCCCACCATCACCAGCGGCGCAGCCTTCTCGGTGGAGGAGAACACGCCGACCACGACGGTTATCACCACGGTGACCGCAGAGGACGGGGACGCGGGCGACGAGATCACCGGATACTTGCCACCCGGCGGACCCGATGGAGGCAAGTTCACCATCGACCCGAGCACGGGGGAGCTGAGCTTCGCGGCCGCTCCCGACTACGAGGCCCCGGCGTCCGCCGAGGACACGAACGTGTACACCGTCGAGGTGACGGCTACGGGGGGCGAGGGCAAGCGGGAGCTGACCTCCGCCCCTCAAGCCATCGTCATAAGCGTAACCGGCGTCAACGAGGCGCCAACCCCGCCGGCTCTCACCGACCAGCAGGTAAGTGAGGGCGAAGGGTTCACCTATACCTTCCCGGAGTTCACGGACCCGGAGGGCCACGCCCTCACCTATACCGCCGGGCTGCAAGACGGCGTCGCGCTGCCCGGCTGGCTGACGCTCGACTCGGACTCGCGCTCCTTCACCATCACGGCCTCCAACCCCTCCGCGCCCGGCGACTACGACGTGACGGTCACTGCCAGCGACGGCCAAACGTCCCCGTTGACTTCTCAAGCCAGCTTCCGCCTCACGGTGCTGGCAGTGAGCGCGCCACCGCCCACCACGCCCAGGGGGGCCGGCGCGCCCTCGTTCACCACGCCCAGCGCGTTCAGCATGGCGGAGAACACCCCCGCCGTGGGCGAGGTCCGGGCGGAGGACACGGACGAGGGGGACGAGGTTGCGAGCATCGAGATTACCGGCGGCGCCGACAAAGACCTGTTCAGCTTCAGAGACGGCTCGACCAGGGTGGCAGAGGACAGCGCGGACCTGGTGTTCCGGTCGCCGCCGGACCACGAGAACCCGGCGGACGCAGCAAGCGCGGCCCCCGCCAACCCGGCGGGCAACAACGAGTACGTTGTGGTCCTGACCGCCACCTCCGGCGACGACGCAAAGACCTCGACCCAGGCCATCACCGTGACCGTGACCGACGAGGACGAGCCTCCGGAGAAGCCCGATGCCCCGACGGTGACTCCAAGCGGGGAATCCTCTGCGCTGGAGGTGATGTGGATCGCCCCGGACACGTCGGGCAAAGACCCAATCGAAGGCTACCGCGTCCAGTACCGCGAGCAGGGCACGGGTCCAGATTCATGGATGCCCCATCCCCACGAGGGCGCTGGCACGACCACCACCATCCCCGACCTCACCCCCGGGATCACCTGCGAGGTGCAGGTGGAAGCCAGGAACGCCGAGGGAGAGAGCGGCTGGTCCGACTCCGGCACGGGAACGCCCACCGCCGACGCCGACACGCCGCCGCGCATAACCGACCCCGGCAGCAAGACCTACACCCAGGGAGAGAGCATCGCGCCCTTCGCCATTGTGGTGGACGACAACGAGGGCGCGCCCACGGTGAGCGTGGACGACCTGCCCGACGGCCTGAGCTACGACACCGGGACGGGCATGGTCAGTGGCACGGTGTCGGCCACTGCGGAGGCAGGACAGCACACCGCGACCATCCGCGCCAACGACGGCGTGAACCCCGAGGTCACCGCGACGTTCGACATCACAGTGCAGCCCGCCCAGCCCGAACGAAACAGCGGAGTAGGTGGCGGCATTGTCGGCGGCGGCGATGGTGGCATTGGCGGTGGCGGCGGTGGCGGCGGTGGTGGCGGCAGCGCAACGCCCGCCGTATTGGTGGGCTTCAAGGAAACGGCCGTTGAGGCATCCGAAGGCAGCTCGGCGATGCTGACGGTCCGGCTAAGTAGAACGTACAGGCGCGCTATAGCCGTGCGCGTAACGGCAGTCCGCGGCACGGCAGGCGAGGCTGACTACGCTCCCTTCACGTCCGCGGACCTGACCATCAAACGCGGCGAAAGCATCGGCACTGTGGCCGTGGCAATAGCCGACGACGACCTGGTCGAGGGCGACGAGAAGTTCACACTGAGGCTGACTCTGGCCGAAGAGTTGCGCGGCGTGGCGCTGAATACCGACGCGAGGACGGCGCAGGTGGTCATCCCGGCCAACGACTGGCCGCCGTCTCTGTCCTTCGGCAACGCGGCGGTGGCGGACAGCGTTCTGACGCTGGGCCGGGCGGCGAGGATAGCGTTGCCGCCGGCTGCCGGAGGTGTTGAGCCGGTTGCCTACACGCTGACCCCGGCGCTCCCGGCTGGGCTGACCTTCAACGCGGCGGACCGCGTCATCGCTGGCACGCCGTCGGAGGCCGCCGGCCCCACCAGCATCGTCTACACGGCGACGGACGCCGTGCGCGTCAGTGTTACGCTGACCTTCACCATAACCGTAGAGGCGCCCGCCTCGCCCACACCCACGCCGAAACCAACGCCCACGCCCACACCGGGACCAACACCTATGCCCACGCCGGGACCAACGCCCGCGCCCGCACCGGGACCAACACCCACGCCCGCACCAGAGCCGACGCCCATGCCCGCACCGGGACCAACACCTACGCCCGCACCGGAGCCGACACGCACGCCCACGCCGGGACCAACACCCACGCCCGTGCCGGGACCAACGCCCACGCTCGCACCGGAGCCGACGCCCACACCCACGCCGGGACTAACACCCACGCTCGCACCGGAGCCGACGCCCACACCCACGCCGGGACTAACACCCACGCCCACACCGGAACCAACGCGCGCGCCTGCTCCGATGGCTACGGCCCCGGTTGCGCCGAAACCTACCGCAGCGCCGTCGGAGCTGGAGCCGACGCAGGCAACGGCAGCGACGACGCTCATGATAACACCCACCGACGGCGGCGGCCTGGGTAGCGGCCTCATCGCCGCCATCGTGGTGGCCGGGTCGGTCAGCTTTGTCATCCTGGTAGGCTGCGGCATCCTGCTCTACCGCCGGATGGCCTCTTAGGTAGTGTCGTCAAATCGAGTTGATGATGGTATATTGCTGTGGTGAGTGAAAGTGTGAGGGGTGAGGTATATGACAGCAACACATCATCGTCACGACTTATCTAACCAAGTTTGTGAACGCTTGCAGCCCCACCTGCCCGGGGAGGCGGGCAAAGCGGGGCGGCCGGCTCAGGACAACCGCCGCTTTCTGAACGCGGTGTTTTGGATTCTGCGCACCGGGGCCCCTTGGCGGGACCTGCCCCCGGATTACGGGGATTGGAAGAATACCCATCGCCGCTTTTGCCGCTGGCGGGACCCGTGGGCGTCGCCTCCGCTCATGCCCGCCGACGAAGGAGCGTCTACAGATGGGACGCAATACGAAGCAAGGCCGAAAAAGTGGGGATTAAGGGGACAAGAACCTGACGCGGCGCCCGGATCATTCTTCTCTACCGGTCCGGCCCAGGAATACTTGGGTCAAGATGTCGGTCTCCCGGATGGATTGGGGGTCTCCGTGGAACGCGACGCGGCCCTTGTCCAGCACGTAGGCCCGGTCCACTATGTTCAGGACGCCCTTGATGTTGTGCTCCACCACTATGATGGTGGTGTTCAGACGCTCGCTTATCTCGGCGACTTTTTCGAACACCTCTTTGACTATGATGGGAGCCAGGCCCAGCGTGGGCTCGTCCAGCAGCAGCGCCTCGGGATCGGCCATGAGTCCGCGCCCCAGGGCGAGCATCTGTTGCTGCCCGCCTGACATGGCGCTGGCCAGGTCGCGCCTCTTGTCCTGCAGGACCGGGAACAGAGCCATGACTGAGTCCATCCGCCGCTCTTTTTCCGCCTTGTCGTTCAGGTGCAGGCAGCCCATTTCCAGGTTCTCCCGGATGGTGAGGTGGGTGAAGACACGCCTGCCCTGAGGCACGAAGGAGATGCCCTCTTTCACTATCTCGTGGGTGGCGGACGCCAACAACCGGTTGCGCCAGTAGACCTTCCCGGCAACTACAGGGGCCAATCCCATCACGGCTTTGAGAACAGTGGACTTTCCAGCCCCATTGGGACCCATCACCGCCACGACCTCTCCCTTGCGGACCCCCAGAGACACGTCGTCCAGGGCCGTGACGACGCCATAGTGGACGGATATGCCCGACAACTCAAGCAGCATCCCGCCGTCGGCGGGTTGGGCGTCGGTGTCAGACGCAGAGTTGTCGAGATTCTGTTGTAGGGTCGGTTCTTCCTGTGTGTCCATTCTTGTGTCTCACAATGATTCTTGGCCGTTGGGCTAGACACCCAGATAGGCTTCTATGACCTCTGGGCGGCTCAAGACCTCGTGCACGTCCCCCTGCGCAAGGAGCTTGCCGCTGTCCAACACAATGAGGTGGTCGGGCAACTCCCGGACTATGTCCATGTTATGGGAGATGAGTATTATGGTGTTCCCGTCCTCCCGCAGCTGGTTCATCAAGCCCTTCATCTTCTCCAGCATCTGGGGGAAGAGTCCCGCGAAGGGCTCGTCGAACATCATGGTCCTTACGCCCATCGCCATGGCGCGTCCGATGCCCAGCAGTTTCCGCTGTCCGTAGGACAGGTTCATGGCGAGGTCGTTCCGCTTTTCCCACAAACCCACGTCCTCCAGGACGGCCGCAGTCTTCTCACGGTAGGCGGGCTTTGTCCGCTCGAACAGAGCGGGAAAGAGCCTGCGCTTGGTCAGGACCACCATGACGTTGTTCCACACGGTCATCTGGTCGAAGAGCCGCACCTCCTGAAACGTACGGGTGATGCCATGGACGGGGTTTTCATGGGCTTTCACCTTCTTGAGGACGGCTCCGTCTATAATCACCATTCCGCCATCCAGGGGCAGTGTACCAGTGAGCAGATTTATCAGCGTGGATTTCCCGGAGCCGTTGGGTCCGACTATGCTGGTCATTCCCTTCTTGGGAATTGACACTGTAAGCTCGTCCACCGCTCGAACAGCGCCGAAGCGCTTGGAGATGCCGACGGTCTCCAGGGCGAACGTCTCACCCGATTGGGCAGGTCCTTCGCTCATAGCCTGTACCTCCCAACGAGGCCCTGGGGCCTGAACAGCATAAGCAGCGCCAGCAGAATGCCCAGGATGACCAGCCGGGCTTGGCCGATGTACTCGGTGGGCAGGAAGGGTATAAAGCGCATGCCCTCTTCCAGCAGCACGAAAGCCATTGCTCCCAGGAGCGACCCCCATATCGTGGCCAGGCCGCCGAGTATCACTATGGCAACCAGCAGCATGGACTCCAACAGAATAAAGGAGTTGGGGTCCACGAAGCTGGTCCAGCCACTGAAAAGCCCTCCGGCCAGGCCCGCCATCATGGCTGAGATGGTCCATACGGCCAGCTTGTAGTGGGTCGCCTGGTAGCCGAACACCCCAATGGCCTGCTCGTCCTCTCGTATGGCGGTGAGCACCCTCCCGAAGGACGAGGTGACTATGAACCAGGAGATGAGAACTATGACCGCCAGGAACACCAGCACCAGTCCCAGGAACTCCAACTCTCCGTCGAACGTCCACCCGCCTATCACCGGACGGGGCACCTCGTGGATCCCGAACGCGCCCCGGGTAAGGTCCCGCCAATTCAGGAAGACGTTGAAGCTGATTATGGCAAAGCCAAAGGAGACGAGGACGAAGATGTCGTCCCTGAACCGGTTGAACACAACACCCACCACAATAGCCACCAAGCCCGCCAGGACTACGCCAACGGGCAGAGCTGCGAAGAACGGCCAATCGAATGTGGGGATGGCCCCGGTGCGCAGCTGGTCGTATGAGGCCTCCGAGGTGAGAATTGCTGTAGTGTAGGCGCCAACGCCGAAGAAGCCGATGTGCCCCACCGACAGCAGCCCCGTGAAGCCCACCACCAGGTTCAGACTGACCGCCAGTATCGCCCAAATGCCGAACACGGTTCCCAGGGCTATGGCGAATCCGACTCCCTGCCACAACATAAACGCGATGGCCCACGAGATGATGAGCAGGTTCGCCCACAGCTCAATGTTGCCCCGGACGGACGCCAGAAGCTCCTGAGGGCCACCCCGAAGCCTGGTCAGCACACCAATTCTCCCAATTCCGTCGGAATCACTATAGCCTCACGGAAGCCGGATAAGGTCGCGTTGAAAGGGAGATGTAGACATACCCCCTCCCCATTAAATGTGTGATGCACATTAACAACTGAGAAGTGTAGGAAAGCATCGAGGATGGTGTAAGCTGGCCTTACCCGCCCAAAGGAGGCCCGCCATGACCATAGACCTAGACACTTTCCCCCGCTTTCTCGGGGGCAGGCTCTGGCGGCATTATATACCATCGTGGACGACCTTTATCAGCAACATTTCGCCCAGTTCAAGCCCCATCGCCCCGGCCAACATCCCCAAATGTCCGACAGCGAAGTGCTGACCCTGGCCCTCTGCGCCCAATGGCACGGTACTTCGGAGCGGGCCTTTCTCCGCTTCGCCAGCCAGTATTGGCGGGCCTACTTCCCCAGGCTGCTCAGCCAGAGCGCCACCAACCGCCGCTGCCGAGACCTGGCTGGGGTACTGAGCAACCTGTCAGGGATGGTGGCGCAGGAAATGGAATCCTACGCTGCCCCCTACCAGGTCCTGGACACCCTGCCAGTGCGTCTGATGCGACCCTGTCGGGGACGGCGACGCCGTCTCTTCGGCAACGAAGCCTCCATGGGCAAGGGGGGCAGCGACCGGACCTGGTACTATGGTTGCAAACTGCTGTTGTCCCTGACCCCACAGGGGGTCATCACCGGCTTCTCCCGCTTTGTCGAGGGCAGGCCCTGCTGGCCCCAGCCAACGCCGAAGACCTGTGGTTGGCTGAAGCCTTCTTCTGCTGGCGTACCAACCCACAGGGTGGCCCCTAGCCCCGGATGACCTACCCCGCCGACACAATGGCCAGGAGTATGTCGGTCCCACAGGCCCCCTGCGGCCGAGGTCCGTGGTGGGAGAGGTCAGTGAGAGTCCCTGGCCGGCAACGGCTTCTGCGGAGCCCGGTGGCAGAGTCATTGGCGCCGGGACTACGGCTCAGTGGTGCTCACCCCCAGGAATTATTCTGGAGACACGGCCAGGGGCCTGAGCAAACAACATCATAGACGACGGTAGATAGTGGAGACTATCAACGGGCGACTGGAAGGGACCTTCAACCTGAACTTTCCCCAAGCTCGCACCACCTGGGGGCTGCTGACCCGGGTGGCAGCCAAGGTCTGCGCTTTGAACCTGGGTATCTGGCTGAACAGGAGCTTCGGCCGTGATGGTCTGGCCTTTGCCACACTCCTCAGTTGTTAAAGAGCTAATTTGCATCACACGTCATTAATGGGGAGGGTTGGGGTGGGGGTGATGAGTGTTACTTCAAGAGCACGACGACTGAGAAACAACCAACTGGCTCAGAGAGAGCTTTGTGGAGACTTCTTCGCAATGGCGAATGTGCAGGTTACAAGTTTCGCAGACAGACTCCCCCTCATCCCTTCGGCAGGCTCAGGGCAGAAGGCACTTTGGAAAAACTCCCCAGGAGACCCCTCGCTCCCATCGGAGCCTGCCCCTGGCTTGAACGGGGAGTGACAATCGAAAGACCTGGAGAGCCGCGGAATGGTGCTTGAGAGTTGGGCCTTCAAGTGGTAAAATCCCTGTGAAGAATAGTCTTCAGACCAAGGCCGCACACGAAGTTCCCCAGTAGCTCAGCGGTAGAGCGGGCGGCTGTTAACCGCTAGGTCACAGGTTCGAATCCTGTCTGGGGAGCCAATAGCAACGGAGCTGGAATGCAACCGGGTTTCGACCGGTCTTCTCTACTCCAAGCCCTGATTGGACCAGCCCACCACATTTCTCGTCAAGGCACAACTGCCGTTGTTGCCGGGGCGAGTTCCTCCACCTCGACGGGCAGCCTTATTCGCTCCAGGTCTCTGCCCATGCTCCTGTCAATGAGCTTGGCCAAGCGGTCCCTACGGTCATGTGTCAACAATACAACGAGGTCGCTCTCCTGCCGTTGAGAGAAGTCCACGATGTCATAGGGCAGCGAGCCAGCTTCGGTCTGCTCGCAACGCCACTGGTCCGGGTCGCTACCCAGCCGGCGGACGACGCTTCCAAACTGGGCGGACACGTCGGGGCACTCGGTCTTCTCTATCTGACGCCTTTCACGCGAAACTAGCTCTCCCATCGCCGTTAGCCAGCCGCGAGGGACGACATATAGCAGGGAAAATGTCTCGCCGGGCATGAGGTCCCTCCAGACCAGGGCAAATGTTTCCTTGGATTCACCGGCCCCAGCCCATGGTGCAAAGAATTTGCTGTCCATGGCCTACCCCCTCTCCCCTGGCTTTTGCTGGGACGCCTTACAGGATAGGGACAATATACATTAAATTAGGTATTTCGTCAATATTGTGATACATATCACGAATATATCTGTAATGATTGGCGATTAACGTAATCAATACATTTCATTTAGAAGAAAACTTAGATGAT
Source organism: Dehalococcoidia bacterium (assembly GCA_965197405.1). Lineage (GTDB taxonomy): Bacteria > Chloroflexota > Dehalococcoidia > Lucifugimonadales > JAGWBF01. Next base: position 2,475,917 of record OZ240206.1, read on the forward strand.
TCTGTTAAGATTGTCGCGGCCTTTGCACACCTTCACAGCAGAGCGGCCTGAATCTATCACGACTTCCTTAACATCCTGGGAGATGGCAGAAGAATTGACAGAGTTGAGGTCTGGAATTACACTCCCACCAGGAGGGAAGGGATATGACTATCGCAGCCGACCAGGAGAGCAAGGGTCCAGGCAAGTTCAAAGTAGTAGGCACCAGGCCCATCCGCCACGACGGGCTGGAGAAAGTAACCGGTCATGCCAAGTTCGGGGCAGACGTACGGATGGCCGGGCTGCTGTACGGCAAGGTCCTCCGCAGCCCTCATGCCCATGCCCGTATCCGCTCGATTGATACCAGCAAGGCGGAAGCCCTGCCGGGCGTGAAGGCCGTGGCTACTGCCAATGATTTCCCCATTACCGAGGATAGGGTCATTGACTTTGCGGAGATTCAGGGGAACGCCAGGATGATAGCCGAGAATGTCCTGGCCCATGAGAAGGTGTTGTACAAGGGCCACGCGGTGGCGGCCGTAGCAGCCACCAGCCCCCACGTGGCCGAGGAAGCTCTCGATCTAATCGAGGTGGACTATGAGGTGTTGCCCACCGTTCTCACCCTGCACGATGCCATGAAGGAGGATGCCCCCATCCTCCATGAGGATATGACCACCAGGTTTCGCGTCGAGCGGTTTGCTAGGGGGGAAGACACCGGCCGGAAGGGCAACATAGCCGGGCACCTCCAGTTCAAGCTCGGCGATCCGGAGCAGGGATTCAGGGAGGCCAGCCTTGTCGTCGAGCGGGAGTTCTCCACCCAGACGGTCCACCAGGGATACATCGAGACTCATGTCTCCACGGCATTCTGGACCCCCGATGGGCGCCTGACTATCTGGACGAGCACCCAGGGCACCTTCGCCATCCGCTCTGCCACGGCAGCCATTCTCGACATCCCTGAATCTATGGTGAAGGTTATCCCAATGGAGATTGGAGGCGGGTTCGGGGCCAAGCTGGTTACCTACCTGGACCCGGTGGTGGCTATCCTCTCCAGAAAGAGCGGTCGCCCCGTCGAGATAGCCATGGACCGCAAAGAGGTGTTCGAGGGGACAGGCCCCACCTCCGCCACCTATATGCGATGCAAAATCGGCGCCGACAAGGATGGGCGAATCACCGCGGGCCAACTCTACATGGTCTATGAAGCGGGGGCCTTCCCCGGCTCTCCGGTGGGAGGCGGGGCGCTGACAGGCCTGGGGCCTTACAAGATAGACAACCTGCTGGTAGATGGGTATGACGTCGTCTGCAACAAGCAGAAGGTGCAGGCCTACCGGGCGCCCGGCCAGCCCCAGGCGGCCTTTGCCGTGGAGATTGTCATAGACGAGCTGGCCGAGAAGCTGGGTATGGACCCCATGGAGCTCCGGCTGAAGAACGCCGTTCAGGAAGGCGATAGAATGGCGAACGGGATGCCGCACCCACGGATTGGCTGCAAAGAGGTGATGGAGGCCATGATGGCCCATCCCCATTTTAAGGCGCCCCTGGAAGGCCCTAACCGCGGCCGCGGCATAGCAGTGGGACACCGGTTCAACAGCGGCCAGACATCCTCGGCGACCATACACGTAAACCCCAACGGCACCATCAGCCTTATGACAGGCTCCGTTGACATCGGAGGGACACGCACCGCGGTTGCGATGCAGGCTGCCGAAGTGCTGGGCCTGAAATCCGAGGACGTGATTCCCACCGTCGTTGATACCGATTCCGTCGGCTATACCGGCAGTACCGGAGGCAGCCGCACGGCCTATGATACGGGCCTGGCGGCCATAGCTGCGGCCTTGGAGGTCAAGCGTCAGATGATGGCCCGTGCAGCCCTGATTTGGGAGGTACAGGTTGAAGACGTGGAGTTCAGCGACGGCGTCTTTACCTGCACCAGGAACACCGAAGACAGGATGACCTTCAAGGAGCTGGCCGGTCAGCTAAATCGCACCGGCGGCCCTGTAACTTGCTCCACGTCCGCCAACTCGACCGGCGTGGGGTCAACCTTTGGCGGGAACATCGTGGACGTGGAGGTCGACCTGGAGACGGGGAAGGTTGATATTCTACGCTACACCGCCGTTATAGACGCCGGCCAGTCGGTCCACCCCAGCTACGTGGAGGGGCAGGTGCAAGGCTCTACAGTCCAGGGCATTGGCTGGGCATTGAACGAGGAGTATTTCTACACCGAGGACGGCGCGATGGCTAACTCCAGCTTTCTGGACTATCGCATGCCAACGAGCCTGGACGTCCCCATGATAGACACGGTGGTCGTGGAAGTCCCAAATCCGCGTCATCCCTTCGGTCTGCGCGGAGTGGGTGAGGTTCCATTAATCCCTCCACTGGCCGCCCTCTCCAACGCCATTTACGACGCCCTCGGCGTCCGTATGACCAGGCTGCCCATGTCGCCCGGCGCCATCCTGGAAGAGGTATGGGAGAAGAGAGGAGAGGAAAAGCAGTAGTGCGCCCCTTCATGTTCACTATGGCGGCGGGCGTTGCCCCTATGCCGTCTCCCCCGGGACTGTCCCAGGGCTATTCGATACGGGCGGACAGCGCCGGGAGGCGCTTAAGGCTGCATGAGTGACCTGGTTCAGGCATTGCTTCTATTCGCTGGGAGCGCCGTCGTGGTCATCTTCAGCGGGGTCTTCCTAGCGAAGTACGGCGATGCCCTGGCCGAGCTGATGGGTTGGGGTCGCCTTTGGGTGGGAACGGTCCTCGTAGCCGTAGCCACCTCCCTCCCGGAGCTTGGCACCAATATCACCGCCGCAATCCGCGATGAGCCGGAGCTGGCGGGGGGCAACATTCTAGGGGCCAACATGGTCAATATGTTCACGCTGGCCATGGTGGCCCTGGTCTTTGGGGGAGCGCGCTTCTTCCGCCAGGTGGCCCCTGAGCAGAGGTTTCTGGCGCTGGCCGCCATCTCTCTCACGGCCCTGGCGGTGCTCCTGGGGGCATTTCACCCGGACCTGTCCTTCTTGAGCGTTGGCCTTGGCTCGGTGATTATCCTGGCCGTGTACCTGGGGGGGATGCGTCTGGTATATGCGACACGCCCCCAGGAGACCTCCGACGGAGATGGGCAGGCATCCCGGCCATCCAATACACTTCCGAGTCGCCGCAAGGCCTGGCTGTTTTTCGGTCTTGCGTCCCTGGGGGTGATCGTAGCCGCGCCCGCCCTGACCTTCAGCGTGGAGCAAATCGCAGAGACCACGGGGCTGGCTACCGGCTTTCTGGGGGTGGTGGCCGTGGCCCTGGTGACCACCATGCCCGAGGCCTCCACCACCGTCGCCGCCGTCCGTTTGGGCGCCACGGACCTGGCTGTGGGGGGCCTGTACGGAAGCTGCGCTTTCAACGTCCTGATTCTGGCCGTCGCCGACCCCTTCTACCGCCAGGGCGTCCTGGTAAGCACTTTGGAGACCGGTCACCTCGCGGCTGGCCTGGTGGCAGTCCTTCTCATGGCCCTGGGACTCAGCCAAATCCTGCTCCGGGGCAGGTACAAGTATGCGCCGGTCGCGCCGGTCCTGGTACTAATGGGCCTTGTCTACGTCGGGGGCCTGTTTGCCGTTTATATCCTCAGCTGACGGCAGGCGGCGGAGCTTCACATGGGCATTACATGGGCATCCGCTCTTCCAGCGTGGCCTTCATGGTTATCTCCTTCCCACTACGGGCCACCACAAGGCCTATCTCGTCACCTACCCCATGTTCATAGCGCAGAAGCTCAATCAGGTCCCGCGTGGTGGCTACCTCATGCCCTTCCACGGACAGAAGCACGTCCCCCGCCCTCAGACCGGCCTTCATAGCGGGGCCTCCCCTGACCACGTCAACTATCAGCACCCCTTCCCGGTCCCCAACTCCCGCCTGAGCAGCCATTTCGGGGTCCAGCTCACTTATCAGCACACCGAGCCACGCCCAACGCACCTCGCCATTCTCTATAAGCTGCTGCGCCACGGGAGCAACCGTATCCATGCCTACGGCGAATCCAATCCCCTCTATACCCCTGCCTATCCGGTCAACGCGGGCCACGGCCGTATTTATGCCCACCACTTCCCCCCGGAGGTTGAGCAGGGGTCCGCCGCTGTTGCCCGGGTTGATGGAAGCGTCGGTCTGTACCAGGCCGTAAAGCTGGCTGTCTGCACTCACGGAAAACTCCCGGTCGAGGGCGCTTACCACACCCACCGTCACGGTTGGGCCGCCATTCAGGCCGAGGGCATTGCCTATGGCTATCACCCACTCGCCCACCCTAACCTTGGTGGGGTCGGCCAAAGGGACTGCGGGGAACTCCGAGCCGTCTATTTTCAGGACGGCAAGGTCCGTGAGCCTATCTGTGCCCAGCGCTTCCGCCTCAAACTGCCTGCCATCATCCAGCGTGACCGTAATGGCATCGGTATTCTCCACAATGTGGTTATTGGTGAGGATGTAGCCCTTGGGGTCGAAGATAACTCCTGAGCCGCTCTGGGGATTGGGGACAACCCTGCCCAAGTAGTCGCGCCCAGGCGCGTTCCCGACTACCGACACCACTGCGGGCCTTGTCATTTCCACCACCCCGGCAATATCCGGCAGCTGGAGCATAGCGGCGGGGCCTGCTGCGGACGATGGAGATTCCGCGGGAGAGGCTGAAGATATGGAGTCAGGCTTCGACTCTGGGGTGGAGGTTGACCTGACGGAATTACATCCCATCGCGACCAGAATGACCACTGCCGCCACTATGATGATGGCCCTGTATCTGGCTTCAAACTTGACCGTCCTCATCTGCCTGCACCATCCTCTGTAGGTTTAGCCAAGCATTATCCGTTTCCGGACCTGCAAGGGGCCCAGGTTTTTTAGACAGGGCTATTGCATTTCATACGAGTATGGTGCACAACTGGACTTATGCTTGCCTGGATATACGGATATGCGAAGGCGGCGGGGGATTGAGCCGGTGCCCATATTGGCTGTAAGACTGGAGCCGGCGAGGGGATTCGAACCCTTGACCTGCGGTTTACGAAACCGCTGCTCTACCACTGAGCTACGCCGGCCCATACCTGTCTGGTTGCGAAGTTGGACAATATTTTATCACACGCTGCACCGGAGGAAAAACCCTTTTGGCTCTTCCGCCAGGACGATTGCAAAGTCAAAATAGCTGGCCGGACAATCGAGCGATAGTCTGATCCGGGCTAAAAGCGCAACTCTTGGCGCGTAAGGGCATGGACATCTTGGCTGGAAACCACCCTTCCAGGCGCAGGGCGTTCAAACTGGCATTCACCAGAGTGGCAAAGACCTCTCCCAGCCCCGGACGGCGCAGCGTGTGCCGATCTTCATCCCAGCTACGGTCTTTCACATGGTGCAGGCTATTCTCAACGCTCCAGTGGTTTCGGAACAGCCGGAGCAGTCCGTCTGGGGTGCATCCTCTGGAAGGTAGACTGGTCAGCAGATACCACCGCTCCTTGGATACTTCACCAGTGGCTATCTCTACGCTCACTTTTTCCACCATTGCCCCCTGCTGTGCCCCAGGAAACCCCAGTTCCTCCCGGATGTAGTCGGCTAGTACAGTGCTGGCCCAAAGCCTCCGGGTCTCGATTTTGCCCCCCCTTTGTCCACAGTCTGCGCTTGCGGTTCCCCCAGTTGGTCCTCTGAAAACCCGTCCGCCAGGGCGGCCAGGACCGTAGGCCGGTTCCCTTTGACCCGCACCAGGTAGTCCCGTCCATAGCTCACGATGGCCTGGCAAAGGTCCCGCTCTGCATACAGGGCGTCCATAGTGAGCAGTTGCAAGCTGGGATAATGCTCAAACAACTGGGCCAGTTGGGTCCGCAACACTGCCGGTTCGTACCGCTTCTCCGTCATCGGCCACTGGGCCAGGCACAGCTTCAAGTCATGGGCCAGGACGTTTACCATCCCCAGAGGATTCCCGGCGGCATCTTCGGACTGTCTAGCCCACTTCCCATCCACTGCGGCATTCATCGGTTGGTCTGGCGCTACCCTCTCCATCCAGCCAATCAAGGCTCCTTGTAGTTGCCCAAAAGAGACCCCGGCCAAGGTGCGGGAAATCGTGGTAGCGTGGGGAGGCCGGTCCTGAACAAAGCCCAAGGGTTCCTTCAATCTGGGCCAGTGTTTTTCTCCGAACAAAGCTATATGGGCCATCGTTGTTTGACCGCTCACCAGTCCCAACAGGCTCAAGCGCAAAATCGCCTGAAAGGGATGTCTGATTCCCCGGGCTTTTCTAGGGTCTGGTATCTCTGCCAAGCATCCGAAAAGAGACTCCACCGCCGTTCCCATAGTCTCTCATCACCCCCTTTTCATTTCCTCTCTCCTCTTTCTATCCCTTTTACGCCCACTTTGCAATCGTCCTGACTGAGCGGACGCCGGGCCAGGGGGTGCCTATGCCAAAGGAGGATTTCAAGTTCCATACCTCTCTGCGTGTGCGCTGGATGGAGTGCGACGCCCAGGGCATTGTGTACAATGGCTCTTACATGGACTACCTGGAGGTGGGCCAGGCGGAGTACTATCGCAACCTGGGATTCAGCATCTACAAGATTGCCGAGCGCGGCTACTTCGATACTGCGGTGGTCAAGGTTACCCTGGAGTTCAAGGCCCCGGCCCGGGTGGAGGATATGCTGGACATATACGTGCGAATATCCCGCATGGGCAACAGCAGCATAGCTATGGATATGGAGATATATATCCAGGGAGGGGACAGGCTGATTGCTACCGGACAGGCCATCTACGTGGGTTACGACGCGGCGACGGTGAGCGCCAGGCCCGTGCCGCCGGACATACGGGAGCTGGTCGCCGAATACGAAAGTACCGGAGTAGCGCCACCTCTGGAGAGGTTCCCCGGCCTCGCCGCAGCGGTGGATTCCCCAAAGGACGAGGGTGGCTAACGGGAAATCTCAAAGCGTCCCCACGCCTCATCGCCACAGCACTGTGTCCGTGCTATAATCTGCTGGCGCGAAGATCGGCATGACGTGCATATATAACGTGCCCACTCAATTAACAGGGCCGGGTCCAGGTCTCTATCGAGAAAGCGAATAGGAGCTAATGAGGAGGTAGGCTATGCGAGTTGGTGTTGTCTTCCCACAGATTGAGATTGGGGCTGACCCGGCGGGAGTACGCGACTATGCGCAAGCGGCGGAGGACCTGGGGTATGCGCATCTCATTGTCTATGACCATGTCCTGGGTGCAGACCCGGACCTCCATCAAGGATGGAGCGGCTTTTACTCCTCTAAAGATATGTTCCACGAGCCTTTTGTGGTCTTCGGGTATATGGCTGCCCTCACAAAGAGTCTTGAGCTGGTGACGTCGGTGATTATCCTGGGCCAGCGCCAGACTGCCCTCGTCGCCAAGCAGGCGGCTGAGGTGGACGTGCTCAGTGGTGGCCGGCTGCGGTTGGGCGTGGGCACAGGCTGGAACCATGTGGAATACGAAGCTCTGGGAGAGGACTTCCATAACAGGGGACGACGGAGTGAGGAGCAGATTGAGTTGCTGCGAGACCTGTGGACCCAGGAGGTGGTCAGCTTCAAGGGGCGATGGCATACGGTCACTCATGCGGGGCTGAATCCTCTGCCAACCCAGCGGCCCATACCAGTCTGGCTTGGTGGTAGGGCCGAGGCCGTTGTTCGCAGGGTTGCCCAAATCGCGGATGGCTGGTTTCCCCAGTTCGCGCCGGGCGAGGAGGGTCGGGAGACCCTTGAGCGCATGCGCGGTTACGCCAGGGAGGCCGGCCGCGACCCCTCAGCCATCGGTATTGAGGGACGGATTAACATAACCGACGGCGACCCCGATTTCTGGGTGAAGCAGGCAAAGGCTTGGGAAGACATGGGGGCAACCCATGTCTCGGTAAATACGATGAGCGCGGGGCTGCGTTCCCCACAGGAGCATATAGACGCCATCCGACGCTTCAAAGAAGCACTGGACGCCTGAGCTTATTGTCTCCGCTTGTTCCACCGGGGACGACTATTCGGCACGGCAAGGAGGAGGACTATGCAGATTGTTCGAGTTTTTTCAGGAGACGACAACGAGTCCCACTTTGAGGAGCTAACTGCTGACCAATTGGCTGAGCTGATCACCTCCCGGGTCGGCGATGGACCAATAACCGTGAACCGCGGCGAGGCGCAGTCCTTCTCCGATTTTCACAACGCGCCCCGCCTCCAGTACGTCGTAATGATGGCTGGAGAGATTGAGTTCGAGACGGGCGACGGGACCAAGCGAAGGATGGGCCCCGGTGACGTACTGGTGGCCGAGGACCTCATGGGCCACGGCCACATCTCGCGCGGTGTAGGAACGGAAGCCCGAATGTCCCTCGCCATACCCCTGGCCCCGGCTTTCCTGACCTAGCCCTCGCGTACTGCACCAGACCCGGCGGCCCGCGTCTAGGCGAATATGCCCAAGGGCCTACAGCGGGCCTGTAGATGGCATATCCGGGCGGTGTAGATGTCCCGCGTCTACCCAAATATATCCAGGGGTAGGAAAGCCGAGACCACAAAGTTAGGCACGTCCACGATCTCGCTGAGCTTCAAGTCCACGGCAACGCTGCAAATGCAGTAAGCCTGCTCCCTGGACCAGCCCCGCTCCATCAGGAGTTGTATCATGTTCAGCAGGGCGTGGCGGGCCGCAAGGGTGGCGTTCTCGGACTCGTTCACCCCGTCGGCGATGCACATGCCGGTGACCGCCAGAAAGCGTCGTGGCGCTGCCATCTCCGGGCTGATGAAATAGTCGTCCCGCTCGAAGATGGGGAAGCTGATGTTGCGGCGGGATGCCTCCCCCCTGCGTACCTGGAAGTTGACGTGCAGGGTGCAGTCCATCTCAACGGCTGTGCCGCAGCATTCGGAGTCGCCCTGGGCGAAGTGGGCATCTCCCGCTGAAAAGAGCGCCCCTTCCGTAAACGTCGGCAGCAACAGCCGGACGCCGGCGGTGAGCTGTTTAATATCCACGTTGCCGCCGTTCTCCCTGGGTGGAACGGTGCGCAGCCCCTCGGAGGCCACCGGCTCTGTGGCGGGCACAGCCCCGTCGGGCTCCGGTCCCAGGACGGCTCCACCCCTGCGACGCAGCTCCTCCTCCCTCAGAAGTATCTCCTGGCGCAGCTTTCGAGAAGGGGCTACCCCTATGGTCCCCATGAAGGGCGCCCCCGGAATCCGCACGCCCGGGAGGTCCGGAGACTCGGCGTAGCCGTCGCTGATGTTCCAGTGCACGACGTAAGGCTCCAGGAACAGGTCTCGCAGGAAGCCGAAGCCGGGGATGATGGTAGTGAATCCCCAGCGGGCTGATTCGATATTCAGGATATTCACCTCCAGCAGGTCTCCCGGCTCGGCGCCTTTCACGTAGACGGGGCCTGTCAGGGGATGTACCAGGTTGAGGTTCACGTTGAGCAGGTCGGTAGCTTTAGAACTCGGGGTAACTTCCCCGTCAAGGGCGTTGCGGGTCTGTATCACGACCTCTTCCCCCGGCTCCACTTCAATAGCGGGTGGTATGTCCGGATGCCACCGGTTGTGTCCCTTCGTGGGTTCGCCGGCGCATCGCTTGCTATAGTCTAGCTCAATGCTCTTCAATTGGTCCTCCTCTAGGTAAGGCTTACTCCTTGGATGCTCGACCGGGAAGGCTCGACCGGAAGGCCGTCGAAGGAGCACCAGTATTATAGCCCACTCACATGTGGGAGACCAGACCTCACCCCACCAGCAGCGGGTCGGGCACAAACTGTATAACCTGAAAGGCTTCGGCATAGGCCAGGTTAGCCCGTTCACCCACTCGCCTGGCATGGGCTTCCATGTACTCGCTGACCCTCTCCGGCTCGGTAATCTGGCTGGCGTGCTTGGCAAGAGTACGCACCTTCAGCGCCATCGTGTTCCCTATGTCAAAGAAGGAGTTGGGCTCGTCGCTGCCCCACAGGTAAATCCGGCTCACCAGGTGGGGTTGAAGCCCTTCCCCGGCTATGTGCTCGTGGAAGTAGAGACGCCGCCACGCATAGGTACAGACGGCGTCCACCGCGACCTGACCGCTGACCCGGTGGTCCCGGTGGGAGTGGCCCCTGAGCCTGAAGGGGTCAATGCACATCACCGCGTCGGGCTTGTGCCTGCGTATCTCTCGCACCACCTCGCCGCGGAACTCGCGGTTGTCCTCCAGGCCGCCATCCGGGTGACGCAGGAACACCACCTCTTTGACGCCGAGGACCCGGGCAGCCTCCATCTGCTCCTTCTCGCGTATGGCTGCCAGCCTCTCCGGCGTCATTTCGGTATCGCCGGTCCCCTTGTCCCCATTGGTGCAAAGGACATAGACTACCTCCGTCCCGTCCCTTATCCATTGGGCCACGGTGCCGCCGCACCCACCCTCGGCATCGTCCGGGTGAGGGGTCACCAGCAGGACTTTCTTGGGCCTATCGGGCATACTTGTCACCCTCCTGAAGGCTAACGATTTCGGGCAGCCCTACTAACCTGGCATACCGGCATGGCAGGCACGTGCCTGTCAGTTGCCGCCTGTATTCTAATCCCTGCCTGGGGGGTACGCAATCCTCGTAGGGACCTGCATACAGCGCAAATATGGCTGTAGGCGCGGCCAGTCCCAGCTCATTCAGGTCTGTTCTGGCGACTTGACGATAGCCGCTGCCTGTAGTCTAATGAGGTCGGTGCAGCCAGCTCAACGGAGGTGAAAAAGATCATGGCGCTGAAGCGATGCCTTCTGGAGATGGGTATGGGTGTAGACCTCCACGGGAAGGACTACACCACGGCCGCCCAGCGCGCCGTAACAAACGCCCTCTGGCACAATAGCCTCTACTTTGTGCGGACCCTCGGGTCGGGGCCCGATTCCATGCGCGTGGATGTCACCATCGGCGTCCCGGAGCCGGATGCCGTAAACAAGGAGGCGGTGCTGAGCGTGCTGCCCTACGGGGACAAATACATCAGCGTAGTCAAAGGCGGGCTGGAAATCCCCAGCGAAGACGGCTCGGACGCCACCATCATGGCCAACGCGGCCGTCCTGGTGAGTCTGGACGTTTAAGCGCTGGCGCCGGGCCCAGCTATATCCCCGGCTATATTCTGGTGAGGCATCTTCGCCAAAAGCCAGGTACGCGTCGGGACGCAGGGCCTCATCTCCACATGCCGTACATGCGTTCAGGCGTGACCATCACCACGGCCCGTCTCTCCTGCTTCATAACCTCGTCGTACTCGTTCCAGTCGGGGTGCTCGCCGCCTCCACACGCCCTGTAGGCATTCCGCAGCAGTAGCCGCAGCGCCTCGGGGTCCATGTTGTCCCCGGAGCTAATCTTCGCGCTCCCTTCTATCACGGCGTACCCGGACCAATCGGCCTTCACCGCCAGGACGGTGCAGCGGGGGTTGCGCTTCAGGTTGGCCAGCTTTGCGGTGTTCCCTGCGACCACGAAGACCACGCTCTCCTGGTAAAGCCCGGTTGAGAGGATGCTCATCTGGGCGCCGCCGTTCTTCCGGAAAGTGGTGACGACGCCCCTGTGGTGCTCCTCCATGAAAGGTCGAATATCATCCAGAGTCATTAGACCTCCTTAAGAATGGAAATGCTTTTTTAACTCTGCACCAGATTAAGACTTCGAGGCCAGCTTGGTCAAGGCATGACCCAGGGTCTTTCGGTCCTTCTCCCCGTCATTACCGCGAAAGCGGCAATCCACCGCGTCGCCTTGCCAACATCGCTGCGAGGTCATTTATCAACCGCCTATAGGCCCCTGCGAAAGCAGGGAAGCGACGGAGAAGGGGTTATCCTTACGCAGGAGCTTCAAAAGTTGCTCAGGTCGCCTGGATAGCCTATAATGTGCTGGTCTAAGGCCTTCTAGGAAGGCGGGCCGGTCCGTTTGGACGTGCCAGTTTCCTCCACCCGTAGCGAGTCCACCGGAAAGGGACTGGTTTCTGCGATTCGGACCCTGCCCTAACCAGGGGCCTTGGACGGGCCCCCACGGTGGAGCTTACCGTCGCGGGGGATGCAGACAAACTGGAAGGAGGGAAGGTATGGCTAACTTGGAGACTGGGGTAAACGTCATTCTGGGCGGCAACATAGGGCCGCGCATCAGGGAGACGCTCACAGAGTACGCCCAGCGGAAGGGGATGCCGCTGAACGAGTACGTCAAGACTCACACCGGCTTCATGGCGGCGCTGCTGGCCCTGAACAAGGCGTCGGGTATGCGAGTATACGACGTAGTGGAAGAAGAGGCCTTCGATGAGTCCGCCATCGCGAGCCGGCGCAGAGGCCCCAACTTCATCCTCGATGACCAGACCCACATCTTTTTCCGGCAGGGAGGATATGACAACGCCTCTCCTGAGGGGATAGAGTTCCTCGACGTCCTCGGAGGCGGCAGAAGGAGCATAGTCCCGGGTAGCCAGGGCATCGTGGAGATGACCAAGGACACGTGGGTGAAGGAAGTCTTCTTCGATTCAGCCACGGACGTGACCTTTCTCAACACTCTGGCCTTTGGCGAGTACTTCGGTGGGAAGGACTATTTCGGCACGGAAGAGTGTGTAGAGGTGGGACGAGAGGTGAATGAGCTTTACCCGGGGCGGGTCCTGACCTTGGGCACCGTCGAGCCCAACCGGGAGGGGCACCTGGAGAGGCTTGAGTACTACGTCAAAGAGTTGAAGATGACGGGCCTCAAGCTCTATCCCTGGGATGCCACCTCCCAGGGCGGCTGGTATCAGGACGACGAGAAGCTGGCCTATCCCCTGTGGGAGAAGTGTCTGGAGTTGGGAGTGGACAAGATTCACATCCATAAGGGAATTCCCGCTTCCTTCACGATGGCCAAGTACGTCCATCCCCAGGATATAGACCTGCCTATAAGGGACTTCCCCAACCTCAATTTCATCATCTACCACGCGGCTTTTCCCTACGTGGACGAGCTGACCGCATTGAACACCGGCAGAACGCCCCGTCCCAACCTGTACGTGGACCTGGGTTCCACCTTTGCCATGCTGGTGAATACGCCGGTGGCCCTCGCCCACAATATGGGAAAGCTGCTGAGGCACATCCACGCCGACCACATCTGCTGGGGGACCGACACCCCCATATGGGGCGCGCCCGAGTGGCAGATTGAGGCGATGCGAAAGCTCACCATTCCCGATGAGTTGATTGCCGGGTATGGGTATCCTGAGTTCACCGATGCCGACAAGGAGCAGATATTCGGCGGCAACATGGCAAGGCTCTATGGCCTCAACATTGACGAAATGAAGAGCCGTATCAAGGACGACAAGATTTCCCAGGCCAGGGCCAGCATCGGCTAGGGGGTTGCGGCCGCTCCTGGCATGGGTCGGGGTCCGAGAGTCTAAGCATTACACCCTGGGGTGGCCCGAAAGTGGCTGCCCCAGGGGTGCGTGAGAGGACATTGAGAGGAGATGAAGGGCCATGCCCAGGTATGACTACAGGTGTCTCGAGTGCGACCAGACCTTTGAGGCGGCTCACAGCGTGAGCGTCGGTCCCTTGAAGGAGTGCAAGCTCTGCGGCGGCGGGTCCGTGCAGAAGCTAATCTCGGCCCCCATGATTAACACCATCAAGTCCGGCAGCCCTACCGGCGCCAGGTACGAAAAAATGAGCAAGAAGGAAATCATTGACGTGGAGTCTCCCCCACTGATCGCTATGGAGCAGCAGGATGGGATGAAGGAAAAAATGGCAATCATGTACGGCGGGAAACTGGACTAACCCGGACGCCCGGATTCCGAAATCAGACCAGAGGAGAGCGAATGCCACAGGACTTCGTGAAAGTAGCGCATACCTACGACCTGCCGCCCGGCCAGAAAACGGTGGTGGAAGTGGGAGACGAACGGATTCTGTTAATCAACGTGGAAGGCAGCTACTACGCTGTGGATGACGAGTGTACCCACGCCTACGCCCGGCTGTCCCTGGGCCAGGTCTTTGGCGACGAGATGATATGCCCCGTCCACGGAGCGGTGTTCAACGTGAAGACGGGCGCTGTGCAATCCCCCCCCGCCTACAGGGACCTCCCGACCTATCCCGTCAGGATAGAGGGCGACGACATCCTCATCGGCCCTCCGGAGGCTTGAGAAGGCAGCCGGACACACCGGTCATAGGCGAGGAGAGAAACAGACCATGCCCGAGGCCTTCGCCGCTGGTCAATCTGGACGGCAGCCACTACGCCGCCGAGGAGTTGTGCCCTCATCCCGGTGCGGCGTTGTCCCAAGGCGGACTCCACAAGGAGTACGTGGAGTGCCCACTCCATGAAAGCACCTTCAACGTTAAAACCGGCAAGGCAATGACGCCCCCGCCCCTTGCACGGTCTCCCAAGACCCCACCCGTCCCTCTACGCGTCAAGGTACAAGTCCGTCTATTCATAACATAACTAACATAACGAGGTAGCCATGTTCACCAAAGTACATCACGTAACCTATGTGGTGCAGAACGTCCAGGAGATGGCAGACTACCTGGAAAGGAACTTTGGCTTGAAGCCCGAAAGCACCGATGACTTCCCCGACAGGGGATTCAAGGCTATCCTGTACCGGGTCGGACCAACGGTGGTGGATTTCTTTGAACCCACCAGCGACGACACCCCGCTGGCGCGGCAGTTGAAGGAGAACGGCCCTGGGGTGGCCCACGTAGCATGGGGTGTGGATGGCATTGACCAGGTCTTCACCGACTTGAAGGCTAAGGGAAATGAGATGCGCGGGGATGCGCCCAGCCAGAGTCCCTTTGGGTACAGGACAGCTAGCATAGAGCCCGGTAGCTCCCACGGCATATACTTCCAGCTAGCCGAGGGCGAAGTCGGGGTCTTTTGATGCTCGACGCTAGGCGAATACAACGCCGCGCGTCATTCCGAACCGAGCAAAGCGGAGTGAGGAATCTAAAATGGCGCCTAACAACAGCACGGGTCAGCCAGGATTTTAGGCCCCTCGCTCCGCTCGGAGCCTGCCCCTGACTTGGACAGGGGGTAACAATTGAATGACCCTTGACTGACTCTGGGTGAAGTGGCATAGACGACAATCAAGAATGACGATGGAATAGCAATGCACATGAGAGGTGAAACATGAGTCCCAAAAAGATTGGCGTAGCAGTATCGGAGCCCAATAGCGCCGCCGTTCTGGCCGGTATAGAAAGAGTGGAGGAGCTGGGACTTCCGGCGGCCTGGTTGACCACCGGCCCCTCCGGGCCGGACGGCCTTACCCTTTTCGCTAGCGCCGCAGTACGCACCCGGAATACCCTGCTCGGCACCGCCATAACCCCCACGTACCCGCGCCATCCCGTGGTCGTGGTCCAGCAGGTCCAGGTAATCGCCCAGCTGGCGCCTGGACGGTTCCGTCTGGGCGTCGGCCCCAGCCATCGGCCCACGATGGTGGGGACCTTCGGAGTAGACTTCCGCGCGCCCCTCGGCCACCTGAGCGAGTACCTCCATATCCTCAAGGCATTGCTACGGGAGGGTTCAGTGGATTTCCAGGGAGACTACTACAAGGCCCATGCCAGCATAGCAGCGCCGATAGACGTTCCGGTGATGGCCTCGGCCCTCGGGCCCAAGGCCTTCGAGCTATGCGGGGCCGAGTCCGACGGGGCGATTAGCTGGGTATGCCCTGCGACGTATCTGAGGGACGTGGCCCTGCCCTCCATGAAAGCGGGCGCAGACAGGGCAGGTCGCCCCGTGCCGCCTCTGATTGCCCATGCGCCCGTGTGCGTTCACGACAATGTGGACGAAGTGCGCGCGGCCATCAGGGAGCAGGTGCCCAATCCCCGGCTGCCCTTCTACCAGCATATGTTCGCCGCCGCAGGCTATCCCGAAGCGTCAAACGGGACGTGGAGCGACGCGATGATAGACGGCACTGCCCTGGTCGGCAACGAGTCCCAGGTGGCAGACAAGGTGGAAGGCCTCCTGGCCCTGGGTGCGACGGAGGTCCTCGCGTCTCCCATACCCGCCGGCGCTGACCGGGCCGCCTCTCTGGAGCGTACCCTCCAACTGCTGGCCCAGGTCTCGAAGGCGTGAACACATCACAGTCTTCCAACTCCGCTGACTACGCAGAAGACGGGGGCGGCGCGTCACTGCCGGTGAGGTCCAGGCCCAGACTCAGGAAAGTAGGGCATCACGTCTGCTGTGAAGGTCTCCATAGCTTTCACCAGCTCCTCGACGTTCGCCGCAGCGAAATTACAGACGACGACAGGCACGCCTAGCTCCCGGTAGCGCTCCATGTCCTCACGGATCTGCCGGGGCGTACCTCGACCCGGCCTGCGCTCATCTTCGCGCGACGAGCTATACTCATCAGTAAGCCGGATGCCTTGGTGCACTGTGACCATAGGGCCCTCCGACCGCCCCGCCGCTTGTGAGAGATGGTGCAGTTGGGCCATCCGCTCCTGGAGGGTGGGCAGGGCCATCGCGGTAGGATGCCAGGCCTCGCCCACCCTTACAGCGCGCCGTAGAGCGGCGTCGCTGCGCCCGCCCACCCAGATAGGCGGGTGGGGCTTCTGATGGGGCTTTGGCTCAAACCTCACGTCGGTGAATGAAAAGAAACGCCCCTTGAAGGTGGTCGGGTCCTGGGTCCAGAGGGCTATCATCAGGCTCAGGTACTCGTCAGTCCGCCTGCCCCTCTGGTTGGAGGGCACGCCAAGGGCTTCGAACTCGTCGGGGGCGCCGCCGGCGCCGACTCCGAAGATAACCCGGCCCTGGGACAGGACATCCAGCGTGGACAGCATCTTGGCCGTCACCAGGGGATTGCGATAGGGGACCACAATAACCGTGCTGCCCAATCTGACTCGCCGGGTGAACGCTGCTGCGCAGGCCAGGACCACAAAGGCGTCATAAAAGATTGGCCCCATACTCGGCAGGAGGTGGCTTGGGGTGACCACGTGGTCGCTGACCCATACCGAATGAAACCCCAGGGCTTCGGCCCGCTGTACCGTGGTGCGCAGGTCGTCAAGGGAGACAGGATTCCCGTAATGGGGTATGCACAGACCAAACTGCATGGCGCTTCACAGGCCCAGAGATTATAGACAGAGACTATAAACAGGGGCAGTATAGTTGAGAGCGGCCACCCTGTAAAGGCAAAGCCAAGAGCTATGGTACCGCGCGCCGTTTACGAACATAGACAGCGGGTTTATAATAGCCATACGGCAGATTGCAGGGAGTTGGACTCAGGACAGAAAAGCATCCGAAGAGGCCCAGAGTGCGATGGTTGAAATGCCTTATCGGAGGGTGAATAATGGCTCAAATCCGGGAGACAGCACCAGCCCAGAAAGCGGCTACGGACAGCCACGAAGGCTTAGGGCTGAGCCACCAGGAGATTCTGGGCTTCTACGGCGATATGGTCCTCACGCGCACCCTTGATGAGCGCATCTGGACCCTGAACCGCCAGGGCAAGGTCCCCATCGCCGCCTCGAGCCAGGGGCACGAGGCCGCCCAGATGGGCAGCGTGTTGGCGGCCCACAAGGACGGGGACTGTTTCCTCTTCCCCTACTACCGGGACCTATCCTTGAAGAAGATGGCGGGGCTGACGACCCTTGAAACGATGCTCTCCTTCATGGGCAAGGAAGGAGAACCCTACAGCGGCGGCAGGCAGTTCCCCCTCCAGGGGGCCGACCTGGACCACAAGGTCATACAGATTTCCAACGTCGTATCGGCGGGCATGACCCAGGCGGTGGGTTACGCCCTGGGCTGCAAAATGCTGGGGGACAAGACCGTGGTCCTCTGCTACTTTGGCGACGGCGGCTCAAGCCAGGGCGAGTGCCACGAAGCCATGAACTTCGCGGGGATACACAAGCTGCCCATCGTCTTCATCTGTGAGAACAACAGGTACGCTATCTCCGTCCCCCTGGAGAAGCAGATGGCCATTGACGACGTGGCCGACCGGGCTGCGAGCTACGGCTTTCCCGGACTTACGGTGGATGGCATGGACTTCTTCCACGTCTTCGACGCGACCAGGGAGGCCATAGGCCGCGCCCGCTCCCAGGGGCCGGCGCTGCTGGAGATGAAGGTAGAGCGCTACATGCCCCATACCACCGACGACGACGACCGCCGCTACCGGCCCAGGGAGGAGGTTGAGCAGGCCCGCCAGCGCGACCCCATCCTCCTGCTGCGCTCCTACCTCATGGAGGCGGGCCTTATGACCGAGGAGCAGGACGAGGAGATTCGTCGCCAGGCGAGGGCGGAGGTAAACCAGGCCACCGATGACGCCGACGCCGCTCCCTACCCTGACCCGTCCACAGTCCACGACCATGTCTACGCACCGTAAGCCGTAGACCGTACGGAGGAGGTTGTCCTTTGGCTGTAAAATCGGTGATAGAGGCCGTGCGCGAGGCCATGTACGAGGAGATGAAACGGGACTCGGGCGTCTTCATAATGGGAGAGGATATAGGAAAGCGCGGGGGCGTCTTCCTGGCGACCCAGGGATTCCTGGAGGAGTTCGGCGAGAAGCGGGTGATAGACACACCCCTTGCGGAGGCCTCGATTGTAGGGATTGCCCTGGGAGCCGCCTTCAGGGGGCTGCGGCCCATCGCCGAGGTGGAGTTCGCCGACTTCATCTGGCCCACGGCCAACCAGCTCATCGGAGAGGCGGCGAGAGTCTGCTATGGGACCAACGGCGCTCTGCCCGTGCCCCTGGTAGTGCGAATACCCTATGGCGGGGGCATTCACGGCGGGCTGTACCACTCCCAGAATGTGGAGGCCTATTTCTTCCACACACCGGGCCTCAAGGTCGTCGCCCCTGCTACGCCCTATGACGCCAAGGGGCTCCTGAAGGCTTCCATCAGGGACAACAATCCCGTCGTGTTTGTCGAGCACAAGAAGACCTATCGCCTGGTGCGAGGGGAAGTCCCCGAGGAAGAGTACGTGCTGCCCATTGGGAAGGCGGATGTCAAGCGCGCCGGCGACGACATCACCCTCGTGACCTACGGCCTCATGCTGCACTATTGCCTCGAGGCCGCGGGCATCCTCGAAGGGGAAGGCGTTGGGGTGGAAGTAGTAGACCTTCGTACCCTCAAGCCCCTGGACACCGGCACCATCCTAGACTCGGTGAAGAAGACGGGTAAGGCCCTCATCGTCCACGAGGACAACATCACCGGCGGCATAGGCGCGGAGGTATCCGGGCTGCTGGCGGAAGAGGCCTTCGAGTACCTGGATGGCCCCGTAATGAGGTTCTGCGGCCTCGACGTGCCCACCATGCCCTTTGCGCCCACCCTGGAGGATGCGTACATGCCCGATACCGAGAGAATCGCCGCCACCCTGAGAAAGCTGGCGGCCTACTAGGGCGCGTTTGGGATGCCATGTCCATAAAAGTCCTGGCTTCTGATGTTGCAGCCAAGATAGCCGCGGGCGAGGTGGTCGAGCGGCCCTCGTCGGTGGTGAAGGAGTTGCTGGAGAACTCCCTGGATGCGGGCGCCACTCAGATCACGGTGGAGGTGAAGGGCGGAGGCATCGAGCTTATACGAGTCACCGACAACGGCTCCGGCATACCCGCCGGCGACGCGGAGCTAGCCTTCCACCGCCACGCCACAAGCAAGATTTCCAGCGCATCCGACCTGGACTCCATCGGGACCTTTGGCTTCAGGGGGGAGGCCCTGCCCAGCATCGCCTCCGTATCTCGCATGTCCCTGGTCACGCGTGCCCACGATGCCACCGCCGGTCGCGAGGTCCGCCTGAAGTGGGGAGAGGTCGTCGGGAGCGGCCCCAGGGGATGCCCTCCGGGTACTTCCGTAGACGTTCAGGGCCTCTTCGAGAACCTGCCCGCGCGGCGCAAGTTCCTCAAGTCCCCGGCGGGAGAGAAGGCCCGCATCAGCGACCTGATTTCCCGCTACGCCCTCGCTTTCCCCGAGATACACTTCCGGCTGCTCGTGGATGGCAGAAACGCCCTCACCTCCCCGGGCAACGGCGTCCTTGCCGATGCCCTGGTCTCCGTCTATGGCGCAGAGACGGCGGGCGCTCTGCTCAGCGTCTCCTGGGAGGGACCGGACGACGGCTACGGAGTCAAGGGGTTCATCAGCTCCCCTTCCCTGCACCGGGCCAATCGCAGCTACATCACGTTCCTCGTAAACCGGCGCTGGATACAGAGTTCCCTCCTCTCCTTTGCCCTGGCGGAGTCCTACCAGGGTTTCCTTCCTGAGAAACGCCATCCCCTCGCGGTGCTTGGCCTGACCGTCCCGGCGTCGGATGTGGACGTGAACGTACACCCCACCAAACGGGAGGTGCGTTTCCTCCATGAGGACAAGCTCTTCTCCACGCTCCAGCGAGCCGTGCGGGCTTCCCTCGTAGGTACGTCTCCCGTGCCCGAGATGCGTTTCGGTGGTGGGACTCCGTTTGAGGCAAGGCCCGCGACCCCGGGCTTCGCCTTTCCGTCTTATCCTGGAGACCCCCGGCAGGGCGGCCTCCCCCTGAGCATCACACCCGCCGGACCCTCCGCTACGCCGGTGGAGGCCATGTCCTCCCTGCGGATACTGGGACAGGTGAGGAATACCTATCTCGTGGCGGAGGGCTCCATCGGGCTGTACCTGATAGACCAGCACGCCGCCCACGAGCGTGTGCTGGTGGAGAAAGTCCGTGAGGAGGTCGCCGGTAAGACCTCCCAGGCGCAGGCCCTCCTGGAGCCGCAGAGCGTTGAGCTTTCCCCCGGCCAGGAGGAGCTGGTACAGGCGGGCATGGAGCTTCTGGAGCGGTACGGGTTTGTCCTGGAGCCTTTCGGAGAGAGGACGTACCTGCTGCGCGCCCTTCCAGCCGTGGTCAAAGACGCCACCCTTGCGTTCAAGTCCGACCCGGCGAAGGCCTTGCTGGAGGTGCTGGACCTCATGGCCTACGAGGGCCTGTTGAGGGACCGGGAGGAAGCCCTTGCCGCCTCCATCGCCTGCCACAGCGCAGTACGGGCGGGTATGGGTCTCAGCCAGCAGGAGATGGAGGAGTTGGTGCGCCAGCTTGAGGCCTGCCACAGTCCCCACACCTGCCCTCATGGCCGCCCTACCATGGTCCACCTCAGCTCTCATCACCTGGAACGGGAGTTTGGCAGGAGGTAGCCGGGCAATACAGCCATCCGCTGGGATGACCGGATGTGGCGAGTCCCCGCTAAGCCTGGGGCCTTCTGCGAGGGTCTAGGCGGGGGTCCCTTTGGGGATGGAAGATAGAGTCCTCTCCCGGGAACTCCTCGTCGGGACCGACCTTCTCGCTCCCTCCGGTGAAAAGGAAGCTCTTGGCCAGGAATCCGGCCGCCGCGATGGTTGCCAGACCCACGGAGAACTTGCCTAAAAAGCTGCGCCGCGAATAGACGTGGGGTTGGTCACGTTCCTCACCTGGTGACATGAGGCCCTCCGAACCTGACTGGGGGGTTACGCGTGGACGGGCTTGGCCCATATGTCCACGGCGACATTGTACTTTCACCTCCATACTCAGGTCAAGGCGGATACAACTCCCACTTGACACTGGTTTCTGACTGTGATAATTTTCACTTGGTCAACGTACCCTTTCGGTAGCTCCGGCTTCATGTAGCCTCATGTGGAAGGACGGGGGGCAACTCGCAGATGCCTGAAGCAGACCCGGCGGCCATCAACGCCTCTTCTTGGTCCGATATAGGCAACTGGCTACATTGGCTGTGGGCCTACTTCTTCTGCATCGTGATTATCGCATTCACCTTCATCACCGCCCACGCGGTAATCCCTTCTCTGGTGTCCTCGGGGCAGCTGCCGGAGCAGTTCATGAAGCTGAGGCGTCCCATGTATGCCGCCGTGGTGGTCATGATTGCGTTGGCTATGCTCTTCCTGACCTGGACGGTGGGAAACTCCAAGCTCCTTGAGATTGTGTATAACAGGTTCTGGATATAGCCGGACGGCCTCGACAAGTCCCGTCTGACCTATCCCGGCATGGGGAAACGAAGGGCCAGGCGGGGCGCTCAGGCTGCCCGAACGAGCATGGTAAGACCCTCGGGAGAATTCGGTTGCTGGAAGGTCGTAACGTGACCCGTTCCCGCGAAGGAACCGGGACTAAAACCCAAGTGATTGTGGGCGCGACTTAATGCCGATAAAACCAAGTTTGAAGCTGGTAGCGCTGGGCCTTGGCGGGCTGGTGGTAACGGTGGTGATAGTGCTGGTGCTCTTGTACATACTCCGTGCCTGGTGGACCACTCCCATCTTCGGCTTTGGCGCCAGCGGCCCGGACCAGCCCATCGCCTTCCCCCATACGGTGCACGTCGAGCAGGCGGAAATCCAGTGCCAGTTCTGCCACCGCAACGTGACCAAGGGTGACTCGGCCAGCGTCCCCGCCGTGGAGCAGTGCCTGTTCTGCCACAAGACCGTGCACGGCCAGGACAACCCGGAGATAGCCAAGCTGTTGGCGCACGCCGGATTAAACCCCGCAGGAGAGATGGACCCCTCCATCACACCGCAGCCCATAAACTGGGAGCGGGTCCATAGAGTCCCCGACCATGTGCAGTTTGCCCATGAGCCCCACATCCGTTACTTTACGCAGGACGAAGAGGGACGAAAAGAGCCGCTTAGAAGAATTGAGGAGTATGGTTTAGAGGTGTCCAATCCTCCGCTTCCGTCGGAGATACTGGAAGCCACCTGCTCCATCTGCCACGGCAAGGTGCGGGCAATGGAGAAGGTGAAGCAGGAGCGCAGGCTGAAGATGGGCGATTGTGTGGACTGCCACCGGGAGAATGACGCGCCCACAGACTGCGTGACCTGTCATTATTAGCTTATGAGGCGCTATGAACGTAACTCGGCGTGACTTCCTCAGATGGGCGGGCCTGGCCTCCGTCGGGGCGGTGGCGTGCAACGTCTTCGCCGACCGGGAGATGACCCTCCAGAGCTCGGTTGACATGCCTGAGGACCTGGTCACCGGCCAGGACAACTGGTACGCTACCCTCTGTCACCAGTGCCCCGAGAGGGAGGGTATCGTCGTCCGCGTCATGGAGGGGCGGGCCAAGAAGGTCCAGGGGAACCCTGCTTATCCCACCAATCAGGGCAAGCAGAGCGCCCGGTGCGAGGCGGGGCTTCAGTCCCTCTACCACCCGGACCGGCTTGCCGGGCCTATGATGCGCGATACCTCCGGCCCGCGAGGGTCCGGCCTGTTCAGGCCCATTGATTGGAACGAGGCCACAAACAGGCTTCAGAATCGCCTGGCGGGGCTGCGAGACTCCAATGACTCCGACGCCATGCTGATGATAACCGACCCCCTCCGCGGCCACGTTGGTATGGTGGCAGACCGGTTCGTCGAAGTGTATGGAGGCAGGAGCCTGGCCTTTGAGCCTCTGGACCAGACAACGCTGCGGGCCACGGTAAAGCGGGTCTTCGACCAGGATATTCTCCCCGACTTCGATATAGAAAACACCCGTTACCTGCTCTCATTTGGCGCTGATTTCCTGTCTACATGGGTGTCACCGGTGCGCTACGCCCGTGGCTACGGCGATTTCCGAGGCCACGGGCATGGCAGCGAGCGCGGCACCCTCGTCCACGCGGGCCCCAGGTACTCCGTGACCGCGGCCAGCGCCGACCAATGGCTGCCGGTGACCCCTGGGAAAGAGGGCGCTCTGGCCCTCAGCATAGCTTACGTCATCGTCTCAGAGGACCTCGCTGTCCCCGGTGCGGTGGAGGCCATGA
Source organism: Dehalococcoidia bacterium (assembly GCA_965197405.1). Classification (GTDB taxonomy): domain Bacteria; phylum Chloroflexota; class Dehalococcoidia; order Lucifugimonadales; family JAGWBF01. The sequence continues at coordinate 2,499,392 of OZ240206.1, forward strand.
GCGGGGGTGCGGGCAAAGACGCCCTGCTGACCGCCCTGGACGGCTTCCAGCCCGAGAGGGTGGTGAGCAGCGACGACCCCAACTATATAGGCATACCGGCGAGGATTCGGGGTGAGGATGCCGGCGACATCATCAGAGAGATGGCCAGAGGGTTCGCCAGGCAGCGTCCCAGCCTGGCTATTGGAGGCGGAGAGGCGGCGGCCCACACCAGCGGACTCTTCAACCTCTCGGCCATATTCGCCCTGAACTACCTGGTGGGCAGTGTCGGTGGAAGGCCCGGAGATGGAGGGATTGTCTTCAACCCGCCTCCACCCACAGAGTTGGGGCTTCCACGTCCATCCGCCTCCGGCACGTTGGCGGACTGGTTCAAGGTTGCCGGCGACCTCGACGATGGCGGCTTAAAGGTGCTGATGGTGCGGGGAGCCAACCCCGTGCATGGCCTCCCCGGTGCAGTCGGACTCCGTGAAGCCTTGAATGACCCGGACCTCTTCATCGTGAGCTTCTCCAGCTTCATGGACGACACCACCCTGATGGCGGACCTGGTCCTGCCGGAGCGCAGCTACCTGGAGGACTGGGGCGACGACGTGCCCGAGCCGGGACCAGGCTATGAAGTGTTGGGCATACAGCAGCCGGTGGTGAACCCGCTGCCGGACCTGGACCCCAGGAGCTTCCCCGACCTGCTGCTCGCCCTGTCCCAGGACTTGGGGATGGACGACGGCCTCCCCAACACCTTCAGGGACGTGCTGCGCCAGGGCGCTCAGAGGCTCTTCGAGCTTGGAAGGGGTTCGCCCCGGGAGACCGACTTCGCCACCTTCTGGAATAAGCTGCTCCAGCAGGGTGGCTGGTGGGACAGGGATGGCGTATCAACCGCCTCGCCGCCTGACCCGCCCAACCTGGCGGAGATGGCGCGACGAGAGATGGCCCCGACCTTCCAGACGCCGTCACTCCTGGGTAGGGAAGGGGATAGGGTCTTTTACCTCGTCCCCTTCCTGTCCAACTCCCTCCTTGATGGCCGAGGCGCCCATTTGCCCTGGCTCCAGGCTGCCCCCGACCCTCTGACCACGGTCACGTGGCAGACCTGGATCGAGATTAACGCCCGGGTGGCCGGCGACATGGGGCTAAAAGAGGGCGACGTGGTCAGGATTGTGTCACCGGAAAATGTTATAGAGGCCATAGTTTATCCCCACCCTGCCGTGCCTCCGGACGTGGTGGGAGTCCCTATCGGCCAGGGTCACGCCCCCGGCCTCCAGTACGCCACCCGTGAAGGAGAGGAGAGGGGCACGAACCCTATCTCCATACTGGCCCCCGAGGTTGATAGAGAGACAGGTGCCCTGGCCTGGGCGGCCACCAGGGTGCTGGTACAGCCCACGGGGCTGAACGTGAGGGTCTCCAAGTTCGAGGGCATAGTGCCCGCCTATCCGATAGGCACGAAACAGGAAGACATCGTGCAGGTGACCCGTGGCTAGCAGCCCCTTTGACGACCCGGTGAGATAAACGAGATAAGCTGACTGGATAAGCTGAAAGAAAGGCAGGTCTAGCGATGGCGCAACGTCAGAAACACAAGTGGGGAATGGTCGTGGACATAGACAAGTGCATCGGCTGCCAGGCTTGTGTCGTTGCTTGCCAGTCCGAGAACAACATCGCACTGAATACCGAAGACCGCTTTCACGAGAGGCGAGCCATGGAGTGGATTCGCATCGAGCGCTACTGGGAGGTGCCCGATGAGTACAGGAGCAAGCCCGAGGAAGCGCCCTTCCAGGACGTGAAGGCCCGGTTCATACCCATTCTCTGCCAGCACTGCGAGAACGCCCCCTGTGAGCCGGTGTGCCCGGTGTATGCCACCTACCACAACGATGAGGGCCTCAACGTTCAGGTCTATAACCGGTGTGTGGGCACGCGCTATTGCGCCAACAACTGCCCCTACCAGGTGCGGTTCTTCAACTTCTGGGAGCCTGTGTGGCCGGAGCGCCTCCGTAACCAGCTTAACCCCGACGTCACGGTGCGCAGCAGGGGCATCATGGAGAAGTGCAGCTTCTGTGTGCAGCGGGTCCGGCGCGCCGAGCGCAAGATAGAGGGCCAGGGGGAGGGCAGGCTGACGGAAAAGGACCTGGCGGAGGGCAACTTCATGCCCGCCTGTGTTCAGGCCTGCCCCACCAACACCCTGATATTCGGCGACTTTAGAGATGACACCAGCCGGATAAGGGAATACGTAGATTTCGACGAAACGACGGATAAAGTGTCCCTGAAGGACCACCGCGCGTACCGTCTCCTGGAGCACCTGGGCACCGACCCCAACGTCATCTACCTGAAGAAGGTGGACCCCAAGCACGTAGAAGAAGAGGCTCATGGCTAGAGTCAACGGCCACAGTCCCGCACAAGAGCCGCCGGAGCTGACCCCTCAGGGCGTCACCGAGCACCTGAGCAGCAGGGTTTTCTCCCTGGACCGGCCCTATATGATTGCGGCTGCCGTGCTGGCGCTGGTCTTCATCCTGGGTATCGTCGGTTTCATCGTGAAGGCCGTCACCGAAGGATTCTCGGATGCCGCACGGCCCGAGTGGGGATACTACGCCGCCATGTTCGCTTTCCTGCTGGCCACGGCGGGGACGGCGCCGGTGATAGCGGTGGCCTTCCGCTGGACCAAGAGCCACTGGCGTAGGCCCCTCTCCAGGGCGTCTGAGATGTTCGCCCTGGTGGGCGTGCTCAATATACTGTGGTTCATACCACTTATGATCCTGCTTCCGGGCATAGACCTGAACGGGGACAAAATCCTGGAAGTGGGGGTAGACCGCAGGACGATATGGTTCGAGGTCCCCATAGGAGCGCCCCTGTGGTGGGACATCTTCGCCGTCGTGTTCCTGGTAATATGCGGGCTGGTCATACTCTGGGTGTCCGCACGCCCGGACATGGCTGCGGTGGGCAGTCGCGGCGCCGGATGGCGCGCGCGGCTGCTGTCGAGGCTGGCCTGCGGCTGGCGGGGGACTGAGCGGGACTGGAAGCTGCAACAGGCGTTCCTGGCAGTCCTGGGCGCCTTCTACTTCATGCTGCTGATATTCGTCCATATGCTGATTAGCATTGATTTCTCCCTGAGCCTGGTCCCCGGATGGAAGGACTCCATCTTCGCGCCCTACCACGCTCTTACGGGCCTCCAGGCCGCCGGAGGGACGGTGCTGGTAACTATGTTCGTGATGCGCACCTTGGGAGGATACGGCCGGTATCTTGGCCTGGACCCCTTCTGGTCCTTCAGCAAGATTCTCCTGGGCATCACCCTTCTCTGGGGCTATTTCTGGTTCTCCGAGTTTATGACCTTCTGGTATGGTCGGGACCCCACGGAGCAGAGCATCATAAAGCTGGTCATGTTCGAGTCCTATCGAACTGTCTTCCTGCTGAACTTCTTCTTCAGCTTCCTGGTGCCCTTTGTCATTCTTCTGTGGAACGCTGCGCGCAGGAGCATCATCGGCCCCACCATCGCCGGTGCGTCGGCGATACTCGGCGCCTTTTTCATGATGGTCCGGCTATACGTGCCGGCCTTCAACATCCAGGACCTTGGAGCGCACACTATAGCCGATTTCGAGGCCGAAGCCGGCCAGGCCATCTCCTCCCAGCTGTTGCCCGTCTTGCCCGACGCCTGGGACGTGCTCATGGTACTGGGAGGCCTGTCTGGCATGGTGCTGATTGTCCTCCTCGGCGCGAAGATATTGCCGATGGTCTCCATGTGGGAGACCAAAGAGGGGTTGATGTACATCCTGTTCCGGCCCTTTATGAAAGGCCGGTACATGGTCTTGGGCAAACCCGACTGACCCCCCTTTTATTCTCGTTCCCCCTCGCTTGGGAGGTCGGTGGTACGATGGTCGAGATGAGAGCTTAGGAGAGTCATGCAGGAAGGTAGAGACCTTACTGACAGGGAAATCAACCGGACCCTGCTGAATACCCTCTTTGAGAACCCCCTGTGGTACTGGGGGATAATAGTCTTGCTGGCCGTGATCGTGCTGGGGGCCATGGCCGCCGCCGGATATATGTTCAACCAGGGCCTGGGAGTTACCGGGCTGAACCGGCCGGTGATGTGGGGCTTCTTCATCACCAACTTCGTGTTCTGGATAGGAATCAGCCACGCCGGCGTGATGCTCTCGGCCATTCTCAGGCTCTCCAAGGCCGAGTGGCGGCGACCCGCCACGCGCGCCGCCGAAGTCCTCACCGTGTTCTCCCTTATGACGGCCATGCTCATGCCCCTCATACACGCCGGTCGTCCCTGGAGGGTGTTCTACTGGGTATTCCCCTATGACTGGGCCAGGGGGGTCTATCCCAACGTCCGCTCGGCCCTGGTCTGGGACCCCAGCGCTGTGTTCACATATCTGACCTCAAGCATCCTCTTCGTTTACATAGCTCTCCTGCCCGACCTGGCGGTGATACGGGACCAGTCCACGGGCACGAGGCGCAAGATATACTCCGTACTGTGCCTGGGATGGAGGGGCACGCCGAGGCAATGGAAGCTACAGATTATCGCGGGCATACTGCTTTCCGCCCTCATCCTGCCGGTGTTCGTATCCGTGCACAGCATAGTCTCCTTCGATTTTAGCATGGCTATGGCGGTGAAGAGCTGGCATTCCACCATATTCCCGCCCTACTTCGTCATAGGGGCCGTACACTCCGGGGTCGCCGCCGTGGTCATAGTGATGGCTGTGTTGAGATGGATATTCGGCTGGAAGGAGTACATACGCCCTGAGCACTTCGACGCCCTCGGACGCCTCCTCATCGTGGTGGCGACGGGCTGGTTCTTCTTCTTCGTCATGGAGTTCATCTTCGGCCTCTACGCCCTAGAGGGAGACGAGATAAGCGTCAAGCATTTCCTGACGGCCCAGGCCCCCTGGAGCTGGTGGTTCATGACCTTTGTCGGTACAACTTACTTCATCCCGGTGGGCATGTGGCTGTTCAAGGGCATCCGCCGCAACCCCGCGCTGATGGTCGTCGCCTGCGTCTCCGTCAACATCGGGATGTGGTTGGAGCGGTTCTTGATTATCGTCCCCGGGCTGGCCCAGAAGCAGACCTTCAACTTTACCTGGTACACCTACGCTCCCAGCCCGGTGGAGGTGGTCATAGTCATAGGGACCTTCGCCCTGGTCTCTATGCTGCTCCTGCTATTCGCCAAGGTGTTCCCGCTAATCCCTCTGTACGACGTAAAGGAGGGAGAGATACTGAAATCGGAGATTCAGATAGGCAGGAGGAAAGTCCCGGCGGTAATACGGGAAGAATAGCCTGCAAGCGGAAGCCCTCGCGGTCCGGTCTTTCCCCCGGGATTCGGAGAGACCAAAGCTGAGGGAGGAGGATTTGATTATGGCAAAACGAGAAGTCCTGGGCCTATATGGCGACGCCAATTACGCCGCAGAGGCTGGCGATGCCCTCCAGAGTATCGGCTTGTCCAACGAGGACTACGACTTCCTCACCGGCGCCCCCTATCCGGAGGGCGCTTTCGGGGAGCGGCACAGCAGCCATCGAGTGTACGTGTTCCCCTTTGTAGGCGCTCTCTGCGGCCTTACGGCGGGTATCCTCCTCACCTCCATGACCCAGATGGCCTATCCCCTGGTGACGGGGGGAAAGCCAATCCTGTCCCTGCCGCCGATGGCAATAGTTACCTATGAGGGCACCATGCTGGGAGCCATTCTCTTTACCGTCCTGGGCATAATCTTCGAGTCCCGGCTGCCCAGGGCCAATCTCGGCCTCTACGACGACCGTATCACCGATGGGTATGTGGGAGTCCTGGTGACCTGTGAAGAAGAGCAGGTGGGCCGCGTGGAGCAAGCCCTCACCCAGGCGGGAGCCGTTGACGTGAAGCGTGGAGAGGCTGCGTGAGCGCATACGCCAGAAAGGGACTTCGCGCCCTGGGTCTCCCAAGGCTGCCCAAGCTGGGCAGGCTGTATATCCTGGCGCTCCTGGTTGCGCTGGGGGCTGTGGGGGCCGGCTGCGCAAACGGGACCTACCCGCTGGACTTCTTCTACGAGATGCACTATCAGCAGTCCTACGCCTCCCACGAGCCGCCCCGCCTGTGGGCCCCCGAAGGGGCGGTGCCCGTGACGGGCAGGGAGGTCCTCCCAACGGAGAACCCCATTCCGGGCCGGAGGGTTGAAGAGGGGTTCAGCCTCTTCGCCGCCAACTGCGCCTTCTGTCACGGGCAGGACGGGAAAGGCTCCGGCTATGTGCTCCAGATCATGAAAGACGAATATGGCTATGGCACTGATGCCAGACCCTACACCATTACCCCTGACCTTACTGCGGACTTTGTCAAGGACCAGCCCGACGTGGCGGTATTCGGCTGGATAACCAATGGCGTCACCGTCATGCCTTCCTTTGACAAGCTCCTGACGATGGAAGAGCGATGGCTGCTGGTGAACTACATTCGCACGCTGTCTGATTAGTGGTTGCCGGGGGGCGCGGCAGGCGGGGTGAGTAAAAGATGCGTCTGAGAATTGCCTGGCCGGTGGCGCTGTTGGGCGCACTGGCGCTGGGCCTCGCCATCGCAGCGTGCGGTAGCGAGGTACAACCCTCCCTGGAAGAGCGGGCCAAGTCCATAGACAGTAGTCTCATATGTCCCGTCTGCCCCGGAGAAACAATAGACCAGGCCCAGGTCGAGTTGGCCCACCAGATGCGGGCCATAGTCAGGGAGAAGCTGGCCGATGGATGGAGCAGGGAACAGGTACAGCAGTTCTTCGTGGACCGGTACGGCGAGAGTGTGCTTGCAGCCCCTCCGAAAGAGGGGTTCAACCTGGTTGTCTGGGTCGTGCCCCTCGCCGTCGCAGCGGCCGCGTTCGTGCTGCTCACCTTCGTAATCAGAGCGATGAGGAGGGGCGGCACCCCTCCTGGAGAGAGAAGCGCGCCGCCGATGCCGCAGGAGCTAGACCCCTATCTTTCTCTGGTGGACCGGGAGTTGGGATTCCCCTCGGAGGGTCCCCAAGAGCCGGAAAAGTGTGCGTAAATCATGGGTGATCTGGGCTCCATCACTTTGCTCGTTGCCCTCGCCCTTGCCTCCTATTCCGTCGTAGCTTCGGTATTGGGCCGGGTGAGGAGCGTTCCTCCCCTGGTGGATAGCGCCCGGTACGCCGCCTACGTGCTCGTGCTGGTTCTCGCCGTGTCGGTAGCCAGCCTGGTCGGGGCCTTCCTTTCCAACGACTTCCAACTCCAGTACGTCGCACAGCACAGCAATCTGGCTATGCCTCGCATCTACACCTGGGTCGCCTTCTATGCCGGCAACGAAGGATCCTTACTGTACATCGCCTTTGCCTTCTCGGTGCTGGCGGCGCTGGCCCTGCTGCTCGCCCCCCGGCGCGGGAGAGACATTCTCCCGTACACCACCGCCGTCCTCATGCTGGTGCTCACCTTCTTCCTGGCGGTAATGGTCTTCATGGCCGACCCATTTGCGAAGCTGTCCTTCACCCCGGCTGACGGCGAGGGCATCAATCCCCTGCTCACCCACCCGGGCATGTTCATCCACCCGCCCGTGATGATGGCCGGCCTGATAGCGGTCGCCCTGCCTTTCGCCTTCGCTATGGGTTCCCTCATAGCGGGCAAGACAGGCGATGAATGGGTTGACCCTGGCCGAATCTGGGGCATAGTCTCGTGGGTCCTCCTGGGGTCGGGGCTTCTTCTGGGCGCGTGGTGGGCCTACACCATCCTTGGCTGGGGGGGCTACTGGGCCTGGGACCCGGTCGAGAATGCGGGGTTCATGCCCTTCATCGGCCTTACGGCCTTTATACACTCCATCATGGTGCAGAAACGCCGGGGCATGTTCCGCATGTGGAACATTGTCCTGATTAATATCGCCTTTGGTCTGGCCCTCTATGGGATGTTCATGAACCGGGGAGGCCCGGTGCCCTCCGTCCACTCCTTCGGCGCGTCCACTCTGGGCTGGGTATTCCTCATGTTCACCGGCATAGGCGTCGGGGCGTCCTTCACTGCCTTCTTCCTTCGCTACGGCAGATTGAAAAGCGCCACCAATTTGGAAAGCAGCCTATCGAGAGAAGCCGCTTTCCTGGTCAACAACCTCCTCCTTCTCGGCATCGCCTTTGTTACCCTGTGGGGTGTGGTCTTCCCCCTCATCTCGGAAGTAGCCAGGGGGGCCACCGTCACTGTGGGGGAGCCTTTCTATAATCAGGTCAATGGCCCCATTATGCTGGCCCTGATACTTCTCATGGGGGTCGGCCCCCTTCTCCCCTGGAGACACGCCACTCCAAGGGGCCTTGCCAGGTCCCTCCTCACGCCTACCCTCATTGCGATGGCCGTTGTGGTGTTGCTCGTCATCCTTGGAGTGAGGAAGCCGTATGCGCTGGTGGCCTTCGGACTCTGCGCGATGGTAGCTTCGGGGATTCTCATAGAGTGGGCGCGGGGCACCATCTCCAGGCATCGCCAGGGCGACAACTATGCCCTGGGCTTCCTCAGACTCATCGCGGCCAACCGGCCTCGTTACGGGGGGTACGTCGTTCATCTCGCCATCGTGCTTCTGGCCCTGGGCGTAACGGGGTCCTCTTTCTATGGCGTCGAGCGAGACGTGATACTGTCGCCCGGCGAAAGAGCGGAGATAGGCGGGTATGAGATAGAGTACCTGAGCACCAGGGCCATAGAGAGGGCCGATAGGACGGAGTTTATCTCCTCCGTGAACGCCTATAAGGATGGCGCTTTTGTGGCGACCCTGGCCCCCCAGAGGACCTTCTATCCCGACTTTCGCATGGCCTCTACCCGTGCCGGCATCCGCTCCACCCCGGTGGAGGACCTGTATATAATTCCCAGCGAGATTCTGGATAACGACAGCGTTGGCTTCCGGGTGTTTGTCAACCCACTCGTATGGTGGATGTGGGTGGCCGGGCCGGTGCTCATCCTGGGCACCCTGATAGCCCTGTGGCCCCAGCGCGTGCCGGGTGTGGTCCGTGTGAGGCAACCGGTCCCCCGGCCCCGGACACCCTATCCGGTGCCGGACGCCCCCGAGCAGGCGGGCAACGATTGACGTTACGGCCTTTGGTATGTGGCCTGGTATGCACCCCCAAGCCTATCTTGAGCCTTGCCGAAGGGTATAATATATCTGTATGCTTGTGGTGAGGGCTATCGCTCCCCCGGCACATACCGGTAAAAGAGGACCCTCCGGGTGAAGAAATGTCTGTCCTGATAGGCGCGCTGATCGCTATCCTTGTCATTGGCGTCGTCCTCTATCCTTTCATAAAGGCGCGGTCCCGTTCGAGGACTCATGAGCGGCCTGACTCCTCTAATCAGGCCGCTCAAGCGGGTCTTCCAGGCCCCGGGGCTCGCGAGGCGGTCTACGAGAATATCAGGACCCTACAGCTGGAGCACGAGTTGGGCGCTGTGGAGAACAGTGAGTACCGCGAGCGGCTGCACGCGTACCGCCTGGAGGCTGCCGCCGCGCTACGCGACCAGGACAGGCTGGAGCAGGAGTTGGACCGCTCTCTCGAAGAGGAAATCGCGGCGGCGCGTGCCCGCTCTGACCAGCATGACGTACCCCTGTGCCATTCCTGTGGACAGCCGGTGGCCCGGGAGGTCCGCGTGTGCCCCTATTGCGGAATAGAGGCTATACAGGATGCACCGTAGCATGGTGGGAATGCGGATGGCCTTGCCGAGGTCACATAGGGGGATGAAAATGTCCGATGGCCTCCCCATCGTCACTCCCGCGAAAGCGGGAGTCCAGAAGGTGGGGATATGGATTCCGGCTCAAAGCCTGCCCCGTACTGGATACGGGGGCCGGAATGACGGGTGAGTACTTTCGTGGGAAAGGAAAAGGAATGCTCTCTGCCTTTCCTGATCTGATGAGGACAACAGCCCGCCGCTGCCTCGTCCTCTGCCTGGGCTTGAGCTGCCTAGCCCTGGTCCCGCTCTTCCTGTTGCCATCGCCCTTGTATGGAGAGGAACCGGTCACCATCACAGGGCGGCTGGTCAACGGGACCTCCGGCGCCGAGGACCCTGCCGACCTGGAGGTGACCCTGCATATAATCGGCAGCTCAGGGGAGGTGGATATAGTCACGGCCCTGACCGATGGGGACGGCGGATTCACCTTCCACGACGTAGAGGTGGAGGCTGACTCCACCTACGCCCTGACTGCCAGCTATCGGGATATCCTGTACAGCAACAGGTTGGACCCATCCGAGTTTACGGGGCCTGCGGAGCTTTTGATATATGAGACCACCGGCAGCATTGAAGTCATTCGTGTAGATACCGACGCACTGCTAATCGGTGGGGCCGGCCAGGACAAGGAGCATCTGTCGGCCTTCGAAGTCATTACTCTGGTAAATGAGGGGGACCGCACCTTCGTACCAGACCTGGATGAGCCTGGGAAGATGAACTTCCTGCGGTTTTCCCTGCCCCCCGGCGCGGCGGGCCTGGACGTGGCCTCGGACCTCCCCGGCGGGCGGATTGTCACCGTGGGCACGGGGTTTTCCCTCGTGGTGCCGGTGACTCCAGGCCCTCACCAGGTGACCTATACCTACCGCATCCCCTATAATGGTAGCCGGCTGGAGCTTGACCGCTCCTTCCCCATGGGAGCCGAGACCTTTCGACTGCTCATGGAGGACGGGCATGGTGAACTCCGTAGCCTTGGCCCTCTAACGGCCCTGGAACCTGCCAATATAGAGGGGAAGACTTACAGCGTTTGGGGGGCGAGTCAACTGAGTCCCGGGACCAGGCTGAGCGTGGAGCTGGATGGCCTGCCCCAGCCCGGTGGGTTGCGACGACTGGGTGATGCGTTGGAGAATGGGCCGTATCTCAAGATAGGCATCCCTGCGGGCGTGGGAGCGGTGCTGGCGGTCCTCCTGCTGTACGCTCTGGTGCTGAGGCAGCCCCGGAAAGCCACTGCCGCCTATCCCGGCACCGGGACCACAACCGACGGGGATCTGTACCCCGACATACTCCCTGGGCCGGATGACCCTCAAACGAGGGAGCGACACTTCGTGGTCGGGGAGATAGCCCGTCTGGACGGTCTCTTCGAGCGAAGAGAGATTGCCCAGGAGGAGTACCAGGAGCGCAGGCAGGACTTGAAGTCCCGGCTCCTACGGCTCACCCTTGCATTGGGAGAGGAGTAAGGCGAAACTTGAGCGAGATAAGCCCAATGTCGCCCTCGGGGAGTGGGGCCGGAACGAGAAAGCGCAACCTGATAATCATCGCTTCCGCGGTCCCCGTCGTGGCCCTCTTCGCCCTGCTGGGCTGGGCCTTAGCTCGCTCCGGCGGCAACCCCGGCGGGTTCGGTATAAATAGAGACTTTGGAGAAGTGGCTGTCGAGCAGCGTCTCGCTCCGGATTTCACCAGACCCGCCCTGAGTATGCCGAGCGGGGAGGGTCCGGCTGGCGGTACGGTGAGCCTGTCCGGCTTGCGAGGCAAGGTGGTGATGCTGGACTTCTGGTCTTCCTGGTGCCCCCCCTGCCGGCAAGAGGCCCCCGGCCTCGCCCAGGTGTATCGCGAGTACGATGGCAAAAGCGTCGAGTTCATCGGCGTGGCCATCTGGGACCACTCCCAGGACGTGGACAGGTACGTCCAGGAGTTCGACCTGCCCTATCTCAACGTGCTGGACGATAGGGGAGAGATTGCCATAGATTATGGGGTCGCCGGCATTCCGGAGAAGTACTTCATAGACGCTCGTGGGAACCTGGTGCGAAAGTTCGTCGGACCCATAGGCCCCGATGACCTGAGAGACACCCTGGACAGCCTTCTGCCGCCCTAGCCTCGCTCGATAGGACCAATCCTGAATGTTTCCCGCCACGGCACGGAGGTAATAGATGAGTGGTGAGGTCAATGACCCCCATGACTGGGATGCCCCTGGTACGTCGCCCGTAGAACTGCCCCTTGGCGATGGTGAAGCTGTGGCCCTCGTGATGGACCTGGGCGGCAACTGGATAAGGGCCGCGCTGGCTACTCGAAGCGGTGACATCCTGTGGAGAGAAAGGACGCCGACCAACGCCCAGGAGGAGAGGACGGCAATCATCGCCCGCGTCGAGACGCTTCTTCACCACGGCATCTCCCAGGCAGGGGACAGGAAGATAGCGGGTATCGGGATAGGGCTGGCGAGTCCCGTGGTCCCGGAAACGGGCATCATGTATAACCCCCCCAACATTCCCGCTCTGGATGGCGTGTCATTCAAGTCCATGTGGGAGAAGAAGCTGGACTGGCCCGTCCTGGTGGGTAACGACGCTACCCTGGGTGCCCTGGGCGAGCACCGCTACGGCGCGGGCGTCGGCGCCCGCATACTGGTATACATCACCATCAGCACGGGCATAGGGGGAGGAGTCGTTGTCAATGGCGTACCCCTGATGGGGGCTTATGGCATGGCCGGCGAGATAGGTCACGCGTCCGTAGACAGGAACGGCCCGCTGTGCAAATGCGGGAACGTCGGTTGTCTCGAGGAGATAGCTTCCGGCAGGGCCATCGCCGAAAGGGCGAGGCGAGAAATAGAAGAGAGAAGCGGCTCCTTGATTCGAGAGATGGTCTCCGGCGACGTAGACCGCATTTCGGCGAAGACAGTGTTCGACGCCGCCATTATGGGAGACCCTGTAGCCAGGGAAATCCTGGAGGACGTGGCCCGGTCCCTGGGCGTCGGTCTCGTGAACGTCCTGCACATCCTCAATCCTGACGTCATCGTGATTGGTGGTGGAGTCTCCCAAAGCTGGGACTACTTGTGGCCGGGAGTCCGGTCCCACATCGAGACCTACACCATGGACCACATACGAAAGATGAGCTTCAAGCTGTCGGTCAGCTCGCTGGGCGACGACATAGGCCTGCTGGGCGCCGCTGCGCTGGTCTGGCAAGCGTAGGCCCGCACCCGTGGTTGCCCTTTTCTGCGCATCGGCTATAATGTCTACAGACCATTTCAGAATCTCAGAGAGTGTTTCCAAGGCGTTGCCATAGGGCCTCCTCTCCTTTGACGGGAGAGGCCCTTGACGGGAGAGGATTGAGGTGAGGGTGTCGGAGCAACTCCCCCTCATCCCTTCGGCTAGGCTCAGGGCAGGCTCTAACCCTCTCCCACCAGGGGAGAAGGTACTTCGAAAACACTATCTAAGGGGGGCCAATATAGTGAGCGAGCATCTCCGGGACAAGTACTGCATCGCGGGTGTGGGAGAGACGGACTATACCAGGGGCTCCGGGCGGAGCACGCGGTCTATGGCCGTGGAGGCCATACGCAAAGCCCTGGACGACGCCGGGCTAGCCCCCCAGGATGTGGACGGGATGATGAGCTACCATATCTCCGACTCCGTCCCCTCCACTACAGTGATGTACGACCTGGGCATACGCCCCAATTTCTACATGGACGTTTGGGGAGGAGGCTCCAGCACCGAAGCCCTGATGGGCCTGGCTATGGGAGCCATCGAAGCGGGAATGTGCCACACGGTGGCCATCTTTCGCTCCATGAACGGCTACTCGGCTTTCCGGTTCGGCGGCACCGGCCCTCGCGCGGCTGCTCCAGTGGACGGCAGCGCGCTGATGATGCGGCCCTATGGCCTTGTGATGCCCATACAGCTCTTCGCCTTCTCCTTTACCCGTCACATGATGGAGTATGGGGTCACCAACGAGCATCTGGCCAACATTAAGGTGGCCCACAGCAACCACGCCAGCAACAACCCCAAAGCCGTTATGAAGCAGCGGGTGACGGTACAGGACGTGCTCGACTCCCGCTGGATTGTCAGGCCATGCGCCCACCTCCTTGACTGCTGCCTGGAGACTGACAACGCGACCTGCATCATAGTTACCTCGGCGGAGCGGGCCAGGGACCTAAAGCAGCGCCCCGTGTACATAATGGGCGTTCAGGGCAGGACGTGCACCCCCGGCGGGGACTTTCACATGCAGCATGGCCCCATCACCACTGTGGCCGCCCACTACATAGCCCCCACGCTCTTCGAGATGGCGGGCGTTACCCACGACGACATTGACGTGACCAGCTGCTACGATGCCTTCACCTACACAGCCCTTCTCCAGTTCGAGGACTACGGCTTCTGCGAGAAGGGAGAGGGCAAAGACTACGTGTCCAGCGGCATTATCAACCTGGGAGGCAAGAGGCCCAACAACACCAGCGGGGGCCATCTTTGCGAGGCGTACACCCACGGGATGAACATGGCCATCGAGAACGTGCGCCAGCTTAGGGGGACCGTGGACGACTACTGCCCCCGAGGGCAAGAGGGGGAGCATACCTATGACTACTCCGAAGGGAAATGCCGCCAGGTAAAGGACGCGGAGATTAGCATGAGTATGGGATGGGGCACCCCTGCTATTGGCAGCGCCGTCATTCTCAGGAGGTAGGCTTATGCCGGTGTATGAGTATCGTGGAGTCCAGCTGAACATCCCGGATAACGACACCGAATACAAAGGGTACTTCGAGGCGGCCAGGGAGCACCGCCTGGTCGTAAGGAGGTGCCAGGACTGCGGCCTCCTGCGCGGGGAGCCGGGGCCTGGGTGTCCCTGGTGCGCCTCCCTGCTGTGGGAGTGGCACGACGTGAGCGGCAAAGGGACCATCTACAGCTACCAGATCGTGGCGTATACCGTCATGCCCGGCTTTCGCGACTGGGCCCCGTATCCCATCGTGCTGGTGGAGTTGGACGAGCAGAGAGGACAGCCGTCGCCCTACGATGGGCTGCGCATCACGGCCAACCTGCTGGATGAGGCGCTGGGTCCCGAAAAAGAGGAGAACGTAGCCATCGGCAAGCGGGTGCAGGTGGTGTTCCTCGACCTGGAAGACGGGCTTACTCTCCCCCAGTTCCGGCTCTCCGGCGAGCCGCCGCAAGGCCCTGTGTGGCAGCACACCCTCTAGCTCGTTGAGCCAGACTCCCTTGACAGTTGCCCGGTCTCTAACTACACTACAGAACATAGCAGGCGCAATCCTGGCCTGCCCTACCCGGCCCACCCGGAAGGAGGAAATCGGATGACATCCAGCGCGATTGCGGCGGAGCTTGTTTACACCTGGAAGACGTTCAAAATCATCAAGATGGTCGAATACGGCGTCAGTTTCGACGTACTGACTTCCGGAGGCACTATTCCTCCGGAGGGGGCACGCTTTGATGCTTACTTCGACGTTGATTTGGAAGGCCCGAGACTCAACGGCAAAATGAGCTGCGCGGACTATATTCACGTCCGTCCGGATGGTCGCATCCAGCTTCATATCCACGGTGAAATCACCACCGACGACGGGGAGAAGATCGGCGTGTTCGCCGACGGCATCTCCACCCACAAAGAGGGCACGAGATTTTACCATAACGAGAACGTGACCCTCCTCACGTCGTCCCCTAAATACTCATGGGTGAACGAGCTTCAGGTATGGGCCAAAGGCAACGTCAACCCCGGCACCGGTGAGGTGGACATCGCGGGGTACGTCGGCTGAAGCAGGTCTAAGCAGGCCTGATAAGGAGGTCTGAAATGGCGAACAGGAAGGGAAAGGGCCTTCTAATGGTCTGGGCCGATGTGCCCGCAGACAAGGAAGAGGAGTTCAACCGGTGGTACAACGAGGAGCACATAGCGGAGCTTCTGGCCATCCCGGGATTTCTCGACGCGGCACGCTACCAGGCCATAAGCGGCGGCCCCCAATACCTGGCCTGCTACGAGCTTGAGGGTCCCGAGGTGATAGATGGCCCGGCCTACCAGAAGCACCGGGAGAACCCCACCGAGTGGTCCCAGAGGATGTCGCCCAGGATTATCGCCACCACTCTCATCGCCAACGTCTATCAGCAAATCTTCCCCACGGAGACCTCCCCGGCCGTGGCCGGGAGCGACATGGCCCCCGTTCTCCAGATAGGCCGCATGAGCATTCCGGCGGACGAAGAGGACAGGTTCAACGAGTTCTACAACACCGTCTACGCTCCGAACTACGAGAAGGTGCCCGGCTGCAGACGGTTCAGGCGTTACGCTGCGTTCAGAGGCGAGCCGAAATACTCGGTGGTCTACGAGTTCGAGCACGAGAATGTCTCCCAGACCCCCGAGTGGGAAGCCGCCAGGCAAGAGTCCGGCGGCCCCTTGGGAGACACCTTCCCTCGAATGGAGCACGCCGCCGGCTCTCCCGGCATCTACAGGAAGATTTTCCAGCTCTAGGCCCTCCGGGGTCTCACCCGAAGACAAGAACCCTGCGCCGTACGTACGCCGCTTGCCAGAGACCCCCGAGGGTGGGGGTCTCTCCTTTATCCTCTCTTATTCCAACACACGCGTGATATACATCAGGAGTCGTTTATAATATAATGGTCTGGATTCAACCCTGGGACTACCACCTTCGCGAGTCGGGGGCCGCAGCCCCCGGAGGAGGCCCATAGTCCTTCCATAGAAAGTGGTCATACTTATTTAGATGCACGTATTATTAAGAATTACGGGGATGGCCTGGCACTACAAGTTGCGGCTCATCCTGGCATACCTGGGCTTCTTCGCCTCCGTGGGCTTCTCCCTGGCTATACCCTGGCTCCTTGGCGAGTCCATTGACAAGCTGGTTGTCCGGTCCGAGGACGGACAAATACTCTCTTTGGGTGACATCGAGCGCAGCACCCTGGTATTCATGGCCCTGGGCATCCTTGGCGCAAGCCTCATGCGGGGCATCTCCGATTTCAGCCGCACCTACACCACCGATTCCCTCTCCCAGAAGGTGGCCTACGACCTGCGCAACCGGCTGTACGACAAGCTCCAGCACCTCAGCTTCGCCT
The DNA here is from genome assembly GCA_965197405.1 of Dehalococcoidia bacterium. Classification (GTDB taxonomy): domain Bacteria; phylum Chloroflexota; class Dehalococcoidia; order Lucifugimonadales; family JAGWBF01. Next base: position 2,516,035 of record OZ240206.1, read on the forward strand.
TCCACGATAAAGAGCACACCGGCGATCTCATGTCCAAGGCTACCGCCGACGTAGAAGCGGTGCGCCGGTTTGTTATGATGGGCTTGGTCCGCTCCCTGGAGGTGGGGGTCAGGGTAATAGCCGTCACCTGCATACTGGTCCTCATCAACTGGGAGCTGACCTTGATAAGCCTGGCCTTCGTGCCGTTCCTCGTCGTCCGGTCTACCCTCGTGATGGGGAAGATGCGCAGGCTTTGGCTGCGCGTCCAGGAGATTATGGGAGAGTCGGTGACTATCCTCCAGGAGAACCTCTCAGGCATCCATGTGGTGAAAGCCTTTGCCGCAGAAAAGTACGAGAGCAAGAAATACGCCAGGAAGGCCCAGGAGTTGCGGGAGGAGTACTACAAGTCCGAGCGTCTGCAGGGGACCAACAGCGCCTGGATGACCCTCTACTTCACCCTGGCGCTGGGCCTTATCCTGTGGTACGGAGGGCTGGAGGTCATCGGCGGCGACCTCACCGCAGGCGGGCTGACCATGTTCGTGCTCTATCTGAGCCAGCTTACCTTCCCCATTCGAATGACACCCTTTATCATCAACAGCTTCTCGCGGGCCGCGTCTTCCGGGCAGAGGCTCTTCGACGTTCTCGACGCCCAATCGCCCGTGGAGGAGAAGCTCGATGCCAGGGACGTAGGCAGGACGAAGGGTGACGTACACTTCAACGACATATCCTTCTCCTACGACCACCAGGCCCCTGCTCTGAGGCACGTGAACATATCGGCCTCTGCCGGGGACGTCGTGGCCCTCCTGGGAGCTCCGGGGAGTGGCAAGAGCACCATCGTCAATCTGATACCCCGTTTCTATGACGTCACTCAGGGGCGGATTACCATGGATGGGGAAGACATCCGGGACTTCACCCTGGCCTCTCTCCGCCGGAACGTGGGCATAGTGCAGCAGGATGTCTTTCTCTTCAGCGCCACCATAAGAGACAACATAGCTTACGGCGCTGTGGACGCGTCCTTCGACGACATTGTACGGGCGGCCAGAATAGCCCAGCTTCACGACCATATCATGAGCCTCCCCAGGGAGTACGACACCTGGGTAGGGGAGCGGGGAACGACCCTCTCGGGAGGCCAGAGGCAGCGCCTCTCCATAGCCCGCACTATCCTGATAGACCCTCCGGTCCTCATCCTGGATGATTCCACCTCCAGCGTGGACGTGGAGACCGAGCGCCTGATTCACAAGGCCATGGCCGAGGTGATGAAGGACCGCACCACCTTCGTCATCGCTCACCGCCTGAGCACGGTGCGGGAGGCCGACCTGATATTGGTGCTGAAGGACGGAGAGATTGTGGAGCGGGGCACTCACCTGGAGCTCATCTCCCGGCGTGGGATTTACCGGGACATCTACGAGCTACAGCTGAGGCCTCAAGAGGAGGTCATGCTGGAAGCGACCCTGGGCAGACATAACGGAGGAGACGACTAGATGCGAGGCTTCGGGGGCGGCTTTGGCGGCATGATGGGCAACATGCGCGGCCTCGAGTCTGGGGGGCTGCGCTCGCCCACCATGGACAACCTGACCGATGAGGGCGTGGTGGGTAGCGTCTACGACCACAGGGTGGTCACGCGCCTTCTCACCTATCTACGGCCCCACAAGACCAACTCCATCATCGCAATCGTGGCCGTACTCACCTACACCGCCGGCGGTGTGAGCATACCCCTGTTGCTCATGTTCGGCATCAACGCCTTCCTCAACGAGGGCAACCGGACGGGGCTCCACCTGATTGCCCTGGGCTTCCTCGCCGTAACGCTGGTGCACTTTGGAGCGAACTACGTACAGTTCACCTACATGCCCAAAGTGGGCCAGGGTATCCTCTACGACCTTCGCACCCAGATGTTCAATCACCTTCAGACCCTTTCTACCTCGTTCTTCCATCGCACGCCGGTGGGACGAATCATGTCCCGGAGCCAGAGCGACGTCCTGCAGCTCCAGGAGACCTTCGAGCTTATTGTCCAGAGCCTCGCCGACATCCTCAGCCTGGTGGGTATAGTGGTGCTCATGCTAATCATAGACTGGCGTCTGGCCCTTGTCAGCATGAGCGTCATCCCGGTGCTGTTCTTCACCCTTGGCTACTGGCAGAAATTCGCCAGGCGTTCCTTCATGCGCATAAGAAGGGCCATCGCCATGGTCAACGGCGAATATAACCAGAACATAACGGGCGTGCGGGTGGTGGAGAGCCTCAATCGCCAGAAGGAGAACCTGAAGCACTTCGACGACCTCAACTACGAGCACCTGGACGCCAACATGCAGGCGAGTCGTTTCTCAGGAGGCCTCCAGCCGGTGGTGGAGATTCTGACAGGGTTTGCTATGGGAGTTGTGGTAGTCCTGGGAGGGTCCCTGGTGCTGAACTCCGGTCTGGAGTGGGGCGTGCTGGTGGCCTTCGCCATGTGGATTCAGAGGTTCTTCGAACCCATCCGCAACCTGACGATGCAGTACAGCCAGCTTCAACGGGCCATGTCCGCCGGTGTACGAATCTTCGAGATTATTGACCTGAAGCCCGAGGTGAAAGACGCTCCCAATGCCCCCGATATGCCCCCCGTCCGGGGCGAGGTGCGGTACGAGAAGGTCGGCTTCCATTACGTGCCCGGGGTGGAGGTATTGAAAGACGTTGACCTGCACATCAGCCCGGGGGAGACGGTTGCCCTGGTGGGCGCGACGGGGGCCGGCAAGAGCACCTTTGTCACCCTCCTGACCCGCTTCGCCGACGTCACCGAGGGGAGGATAACGGTGGACGGCTACGACGTCAGGGAGGTCGCCCGCACCTCCCTGGTCGGGCAGATGAGCATGGTCCTCCAGGAGCCTTACCTGTTCTCCGGCACCGTGAATGAGAACATACGCTACAGCCATGAGGAAGCCAGCAATGAAGCGGTCGTGGCCGCCGCCAAAGCGGTGGGGGCACACGACTTCATCATGGCCCTGGAGAACGGCTACGAGACCCAGCTTGCGGAGCGGGGCACCAACCTCAGCATGGGCCAGCGGCAGCTAATCAGCTTTGCTCGCGCCATCGTGGGCGACCCTCGCATACTCATCCTTGATGAGGCCACGGCCAACATTGACACCCACAGCGAGATACTCATCCAGGACGCCCTGAAGCGAGTCCTGAAGGGCCGCACCTCTATCGTCATCGCCCACCGCCTCTCCACCATCCGCAACGCCGACAAGATAGTGGTCCTGGACCAGGGCAGTGTGGTGGAGGCGGGCAAGCACCAGGAGCTTCTCGAGCTAAAGGGGACGTATGCGCGGCTCTACGCCATAAACTATGGCCTCGAACCCCCGCCGGTCTCCCCTGACGATGCTCTTCGCGGCGCTCATGCCAACGGCGGGTAGAAGCTGCTCCGGATTGTAGTCATCGGGTAATTCCTTCGCGCCTTTAAGCGCGTCCTTAAGATGGACTTGAAAGGGGGACCACGCCCTTGGCACGGGAGCTTGAGCGCACTTCGCTCTACGAGATGCACACTTCCCTCAACGCCCGGATGGTGCCCTTTGCCGGATGGGATATGCCCGTCCAGTACGGCGGCATCCTGTCCGAGACCAGGGCCGTGCGGTCCGGCGCGGGGGTCTTCGACGTGTCCCACATGGGGAGACTGCATATATCGGGTCCGCAGGCCGGCCTACTCATGGACTGGATACTTACCGCCGACGCCTCGGGCCTTCGCCAGTCCAGGGCGCGCTATGCCATGATCTGCAACGAAGAGGGGGGTATAATAGACGACGCCGTCTTTTACCGGCAGGGAGAGGAGAGCTATCTGCTGGTCTGCAACGCGTCCAACCGGCAGTGCGTGCTTTCCTGGGTGCAACGCTGGGCCTATGAGGGTTTTCCCAACACCTCCATCGTTGATAGGACCGGAGTCACCGCCATGATCGCCTTTCAAGGGCCGTCAACCCCGGAAGTCCTGGACCAGCTTTGCGATGCTACGCCATCGAGTATGCGCCCCTTCTCGGCCATCGAGGCGAGTGTGGCCTCCAGGCCCGCCTTTATAGGCCGGACGGGGTACACGGGAGAAGACGGCTTCGAGCTGATAGTCGCGGCGGGGGACGCCCCCCACCTGTGGCAGACGCTGATGAGCAGGGGGGCCGTGCCCTGCGGCCTGGGTGCCAGAGATGTATTGCGCCTTGAGGCGGGCCTTCCCCTTCATGGCAATGACATAGACGCTTCAACCACCCCCCTCGAAGCCGGGCTGGGCCGCTTCGTCCGGATGGACAAGGAGTTTGTCGGGGTAGAGGCGCTCCGTCGCCATAGGGAAGCGGGCCTGAAGCGTATGCTGGTTGGTCTCCTGGTCCAGGGCAGGAGCATAGCAAGGGAGGGATACCCCATACTTGTCGAGGGGACCGAGGTTGGGAAAGTGACCAGTGGCACCCATTCCCCCACCCTTGACAGAAGTATCTCTATGGGCTATGTTTTGGTGGAATTCGCCGCCCCGGGTCAGAAGCTACAGGTTGATATACGGGGCAGACTTATCGAGGCGGAAGTCGTACCCCTACCTTTCTACGTCAGGGAAGCAGTCAGATGAATCCTACCGACCGGAAGTACTCTAAAGAGCACGAATGGATAAAGCTGGAGGAGGGCTCCAGGGGACTGGTGGGCATCACCCACTTCGCTCAGGACCAGTTGGGGGATGTAGTATACTTGGACCTCCCTCCGGTGGGGACTCGTCTGGAGCAGTCCGCCAAGCTCGGAGAGGTCGAGTCGGTGAAAGCGGTATCGGACATATACTCTCCCGTCAAGGCCGAGGTCGTGGAGATCAATCAGGACGTGATTGACCATCCGGAAGTGGTGAACGATGACCCGTATGAGAGGGGCTGGCTTCTTCGAGTTGAGGTCCAAGACGTCGCAGAGCTGGACGGCCTCCTGACGGCGGAGCAGTATGACGCTTTTCTGAGCGAGGCAGCCCCTTAATTGCGCTCCTTCCACTATATACCCAACACCGAGGAAGACCGTGCGGAGATGCTTCGCACCCTGGGTATAGACGCCGTGGAAGATCTCTTTGCCGACATTCCCCAGGAGTTCCGTAATCCACCATTAAACATTCCCCCGCCCCTGTCCGAGTTGGAGTTGAGGCGCGAGCTTGAGACCCTGGCATCCCGTAACCGCAATCTAAGAGATTGCGCATCCTTTCTGGGGGCTGGAGTCTACAACCACTTCAGCCCCAGCATAGTCCGCTCCATCATCAGCCGGGGAGAGTTCCTTACCGCCTACACCCCCTATCAGCCCGAGGTCAGCCAGGGTACGCTCCAGGCTACCTACGATTTCCAGACCATGGTCTGCAATCTCTTCGGGATGGAGGTAGCGAACGCCGGGCTGTACGACGGGGCCTCGGCCCTGGCTGAAGCGGCCCTGATGGCCTGCCGAATCACCGGCAGGGGCCATGTAATCCTCCAAGACGCCGTCTCCCCCGCCTACCGCCAGGTCATAAACACCTACACCCAGCCCCAGGGCATTGAAGTGAACACCCTCGACCCCCGGGCGCCGCAGATGCCCGACGATGCGGCGTGTATCATAGTCCAGTACCCCAACTTCTTCGGGTATCTGGAAGACCTTTCCTCGCTGGAGCGGACGGCCCACGACAACGGCGCTCTCCTGGTGGTCTCGGCCAGTCCCGTGGCTATGGGCCTTTTCCGGTCGCCGGGAGAGTACAACGCCGACATCGTCACAGGAGAGGGGCAAGCCCTGGGCATCCCTCCCAGCTTCGGGGGGCCCTACGTAGGCCTCTTCGCGGCCCGTCAGGAATACGTGCGCCAGATGCCGGGCAGGATAGCGGGTAAGACGCTAGATAGCCAGGGCCGGACTGGGTACGTGCTCACCCTGAGCACGAGGGAGCAGCATATACGCAGGGAGCGGGCCACCAGCAATATCTGCACCAATCAGGCCCTGATGAGCCTGGCCGCGACCGTATACCTGGCCGCCCTCGGCAAGCACGGGCTGAGGCATGTAGCGGAGCTTTGCTACCACAAGGCCCACTACGCGGCCTCTCTCATAGGCGAGATACCGGGGTTCTCCTTCCCCTTCCAGGGCGCGTTCTTCAACGAGTTCGCCGTACAGTGCCCCGTCCCTCCGGCAGAGATAAACCGCCGCCTGTTGGATAGGGACATCATCGGCGGCCTGGATATAAGCGACCTGACACCTGGTGGAATGCTCCTTTGTGTCACCGAAATGAACACTCGCGAGGACATAGAAACTTTGGCGGCGGCCCTTTCCGAGTTCTCCGGCGCCCCGGTGTAAGAGGATGTGTGATAAGGTATGGTTACACTTCCTCTCCCTCGACGGGAGAGGATTGAGGTGAGGGTGATGCGATGGTGTCCCCCTCATCTCTTCGGCAAGCTCAGGGCAGGCTCTAACCTTCTCCCACCAGGGGAGAAGGCACCTTGGGAACGATACCTTTAAAAGCAGAAAGCGATGAGTCCACCAATGAGTCCGATGAGCAATGAGCACACCATAGACAGGCGCACCCTGATGGAGAGGAGTGTGCCTGGAAGAATAGGGGCTAACCTGCCGGCCCTGGACGTGCCCCCCCAGCCCCTCCCTCAGGAGGCGATGCTGCGGGACGACCTGAAGCTCCCCGAGCTGACGGAGCCGGAGGCCGTGCGGTACTTCACCCTCCTCAGCCATCTCAACTTCTCCATAGACACCAACTTCTACCCTCTGGGAAGCTGTACCATGAAGTACAATCCCAAAGTAAACGACGAGTTGGCCTTCCTGCCGGGATTCGCATCCCTTCACCCCCTCCAGCCCGAGGAAACGGCCCAGGGGGCCTTGAAGCTGCTGTACACCCTTCAGAGTTACCTGGCGGAAATCATGGGTATGAAGGGCGCAAGCCTTGCTTCTCTCGCCGGGGCACAGGGAGAATTCTGCGGTATGCGCATGATCCGGGCCTACCACCAGGAACGGGGCGAGACGCAGCGCATCAAGGTCGCCATACCGGATAGCGCCCACGGGACCAACCCTGCTTCCGCAGCCATGGCGGGCTTTGAGGTAGTGACCGTGCCCTCGGACTCCAGTGGCAATATGAACATAGAAGCCCTGAAGAAGGTGGCAACCTCCGAGCTAGCGGGAGTAATGGTCACCCAGCCCAATACTCTGGGCCTTTTCAACGCTAACATAGTCGAGCTGTGCGACATGGTGCACCGGGCAGGCGGCCTTGTATACGGTGACGGCGCCAACATGAATGCCTTGCTGGGGAAGGTGAAGCTCGCCGACCTCGGCTTCGACGTGGCTCATCTGAACCTCCACAAGACCTTCACCACCCCCCACGGCGGGGGAGGCCCCGGCGCCGGGCCGGTCTGTGCCGGCGACCTCCTTTCGCCCTACCTGCCCTCTCCCGTGGTGGGCCTTGAGCAGACGGATGGGGGTGAGACGTATTCCCTGGCTGACCCGGCAAAGAGCATCGGCAAGGTGTGTGGATTTCACGGCAACTTCGGGGTGCTGGTGCGGGCCTATGCCTACATACGAAGCATGGGCAACATAGGGTTATCGGAGATTAGCGCCAACGCCGTGTTGAACGCCAACTACCTGCTGGAGTCCCTGAAGGGCGCTTACCACCTGCCATACGACCGCCGCTGTATGCACGAGGTCGTCTTCTCCTCCAGGGACCAGAAGGCCAGGGGGGTCCGCGGCCTGGAGATAGCCAAGCGGCTGTTGGACTACGGCCTGCACGCTCCCACCATGTACTTCCCTCTCATCGTGGATGAGGCCCTGATGATAGAGCCCACGGAAACGGAGAGCAAAGAGACCCTGGACGCCTTCATCGAGGCTATGAAGTCCATAGACGCGGAGGTCTCCGAAGACCCGGACCTGGTCAAGGGCGCCCCCCACACTACGCCCGTGTCCCGACTCGATGAGGCCAGGGCCGCCAGGCAACCCAATCTTCGGGGATAGGAAAGGGGGAGGCAGTGGTAAACTATCTGGACCGTCTCTCAGCCTTCGTCAGCGGCACGACTTTCGAGGACTTGGATGATGCCGCGCTGGCCGCCGTTAAGGATGTGCTGCTGGATACCCTGGGGGCCATACTGGCGGGCAGCCAGTTGAGGGAGAATGCCAATCTTGCCGCCTTTGCAGCCCAGGCCTCCGGTAAAGCTACGTCCACCATCCTCGGCCATTCTCTTAAAGCCGACCCCATGTACGCTACGATGGCCAACGCGACCGCGGGCGTCTCTCTGGAGATGGACGAGGGCAGCCGCCTGGGGGGAGGCCACCCGTCCATCCACACCACGCCGGGCGCTATAGCCGTCGCAGAGGAGATGGGGACTGGCGGCAAGAGGCTCGTCGAAAGCATCCTGGTGGGGTATGAGGTGGAGTCCCGGATTGGCACCGGCACCCGGGTAAGGCCCAACGTCCATTCCCACGGGACCTGGGGGACCATCGGCACGGCGGTTGCGGTATCCAAGCTATTCGAGTACGACGAGAGGCAGGTCAGAGAGGTGATGAACCTCGCCGTATCAATGAGTCCCGCCAACTCCTGGACACCGTGCTTCGAGGGCGCCAACGTCCGCAACCTTTACCCGGGGCGATCGGGGTTCCAGGGCATCCTTGCCGTTCATCTCCACCGGTGCGGGTACAGGGGATTGCAGGATGGACCATCGGACGTCTACGGCACGATTCTGGGTGAAAGCTTCGACCCGGAGACCGTCGTCGCCGGTCTGGGCGACGGCTATCGTATACAGCAGAACTATTTCAAGATGCACGCCTGTTGCTATTTCAATCACCCTGCCCTCGATGCGACCCTAGCCCTGGTCAGGCAGGAGGAGATCACCCACCAGGAGATAGACTGGGTCAGGGTGACCTCGATACCCTTTGCTGCCGAGAGGATGAACGGTGACTACCCACAGAATATGCTCTCGGCCAAGTTCGCCGTCCCCTACGCGGTGGCGGCTTCCATAGTCAGGGGTTCCACCGACATTACCGCCTTTTATGAGGATGCCATCGCCGAGTCCAGGACCCGTGACTTGGCCCTCAAGGTAGAGGTGGACTCAGACCCCCGTATGTCCGTGCGTCGTACCGACTATCCCAGCGCCAGGGTATCCATTGGCCTCAAGGATGGCCGCGTCCTGACTGAGAGCACCGTCGTCGCCCGGGGAGATGCGGCCCTGAACCCGGTCCCGCGGGAGACTCTGGTGGACAAGTTCATGTACCTGTCCACTCCCGTATTGGGCCAGGAGGCGGCCAAAAGGGTGGTGGAGGTCGTTGGCGATGTAGACCAGCTGGAGGACATCAGGGAGCTGACTTCCCTCTTAGTAACTATCTCAAATTAGCGAGGCTCCATAGGCGGCGGTACCAGATAAGGGCGCAAGCCAATTGAAGCAGGCCCAGGTAATTGGTGGGCTTCTTATCGTAGCGCACCAGTATCGCCCGGCACTTGGACAGCCAGCCCAGGGTGCGTTCCACCACCCACCGCCGGGCCGGGTGGGTTTTCTCGCCCGATTGGTCCAATTTCTCTTCGCCAATACGCCGGATATGAGGCTGGTATCCGGCGTCGGCGACGGTCACGTGGCCGGTGGGATTGTCATACCCCTTGTCCAGGCACAGGTTTTGGACCCCTTCCGGCCGGTCCACCACTATGCTCTCCAGCGTCGGCCTAAGGAGTTTCGTATCGTGGACATTGGCTCCGGCCACCACCACGCTCAGTGGCCCGCCGGCCGCGTCGACCAGGATGCTCTTCTTGCTCCCAGCCTTGCCCCGGTCCGTGGGATTGCGTCCAATGGCGCCCCCCCAAAACGCGCTTTTCCCATGGAGCAATCGGCCGACTGCCATTCCCAGTTTACGCCGTCCAATTCCTGGCATTCTTCGATCAAGGCAGCCCAGATGCCATCCAGTACCCCACGCTCTACCCAACGCTGGAAGGTCCGGTGGATGGTGCTGTCATCCCCCAGTTCCTTGGGCAAGTGGTTCCATTGGCAGGAACTGCGCATACGGAAGATGACCCCTTCCAGCATCTTGCGCTGGTCCACCCTTTTGCGCCCCTTCGCCTTGGGCGGGTCCAACTCCAAAATCACGGGTTCGATTCGCTCCCACAGGCCATCGGATATTTCCCATATCGTTGGCAGAGTCTCGCTCTTTCCCATCATCCACCACCACATGCGTTTCCCCTATCTTAACCGAACCCCCTACGTTTTCTCCCTTTCAGACCAATCCTATTTTGAGATAGTTTCTTAGTCCCTAGGTGAGCCGCTCAAACCCCGCGACTGCCCCGCGCTCCCTCCGCCGTCCCGTCCTGGATGATACCCCCGGTCAGCACGCAGCTATTTCAGTGCAGGACTGCCTTGGTCTCAACAGCCTCCAGCGTCATTTAATTCTCGACGCCAGGTATAGGCAGGCCCCCGCCGCGTGTCATTCCGAACGGAGCGAAGCGGAGTGAGGAATCTAAAATGGCGCCTAACAAAAACCGGAATCAAGGCAGTACCGGCCAGAACAAGACCGCCGTCAGCCAAGCGTTTTAGACCCCTCGCTCCGATCGGGGTGACAATCAAAAGGCCCTACGATGGCCTCGTTTCGACCTTATTCTTTCTGGAAGTTGTGTAGTAAGATGGTAGGAACACTTTCATATGGCATTTGGAGGAGCAAGACATGCAGGTCCGCATAATTTGGCTCATGGCCCTTCCCGTTGCTCTTGTGCTGCTGGCTGTCGCCTGCGGCGAGGAAGCTGTGACCCCTACGCCGGAGTCCGGCCAAGCTACGTCAATGACGCTTCCCAACAAGATAGTAGCCCCCCACTTTGTTGACTCCTACCCGACCCACGGCGATACCCTGACCCAACTGCCCCAGGAGCTAGTCCTGAACTTCAACTTCAACCTGCACGCAGACTCTGCCATAACGCTGACCCGCGACGGGGAGTCGGTTGACCTGGGGCAGGTGACCATTACCCCAAACCAGCTTTCCATGCGGGCTTCTATTGACGAAGCTACTCGAGATGGAGTGTACCAGGCAGATTACGATGCCTGCTGGCCGGACAGGTCCTGCCACGAGGGCAGCATAGCCTTTATCGTGAGAAGCCCTGACATCAGCGAGTACCAGGACTTGAGCGGGCAGTCTGAAATTACCGTCCGCATGAAGGACGAGAAGCTGTTTGACCCGGCCCGGATGGTCCTCAGCTCTGGGACAAAGGTGACTTGGATTAACGACGACGAGGTGGCGCATTTCGTGAATACGGACCCCCATCCGAGCCACAATGTCCTCGGCGACCTGAACTCTCTCGCTATCAATCCGGGCGAAAGCTACACCTACACATTCGAGGAACCTGGCGCTTGGGGATACCATTGTAGCGCTCATTACAACCTGGGCATGATCGCCCAGGTTGTGGTCAAATAGCTCGTCGTAAATAGTCGGCATGGGGACTATAATCATCATCATAATTCCCCCCATGATTTCCCAAGAAGGAGCGTAAAAATGCCTGACAAGGTGAGGTTGAACAAGGTCATAGACCTGTTGGAGCAGGGCAAGCCGGTCTTCTGCGGCGGCATGGTGTACAACGGCAACCTGGACGACATTATGTACATGGGGGACTCCGACTACGACTTCTGCATCATAGAGACGGAGCACGAGGGCTTCAGCTTCAACGACCTCCGGAACTCGGTGCAGCACCTCCTCAACCGGAAGCGCATACTGGAGAAGGGGAGCCTTCAGCCCGACGTGGTGCCCTTCGTCCGCATCCCTCCCAACGCCCGGGAAACCGGGGGCAACCAGTGGGTTATCAAGCAGACCCTTGATACAGGGGTCTTTGGGTTGGTCTTCCCCCACCTCAATACCATAGAGGACGCGCAGGCTTTGGTGGTGGCTGCCCGCTATCCCCAGGTGCCAGGCGTTCCCGATTTCGAGCCGGAAGGTCAGAGGGGCTGGTGGCAGCGCCTGGCCCCCCGCTACTGGGGACTGACGGCCCAAGAGTATTACGATGCGGCCGACCTATGGCCCCTGGACCCCAGCGGCGAAATCATATTGATGGGCATCGTAGAGGAGCCACAGGGGGTCAAGAACCTCCGGGACATCTTGCGCGAGGTGAAGGGCATCGGGGCGATATGGGCGGGGCCGGGAGATATGTCCGTGGCCATGGGGAAACGCGGCAATGCGGCAGACCCGGAGGTCCAGGAAGCGCTGCTGCGTGTCCTGGATGCTTGTAAGGAGTTCGGCGTCCCCTGTGCCGTGGGCGCCACCGCTGACGACGTGGAGCAGCGAATAGAGCAGGGCTTTCGTATCATAATAGCGCCGCCTCGAAGGGTTGCCGACACGCTGGAAGTGGGCAGGAAGGCGGCGGGACGCTGAGAGAGGGCAGGCAGACTATTAGCATGGGGCGCGGTATTTAGCTCACTGGCCTTGGTGCGGTGGCAGCAACTGCCCCACCCTATCTAGGATGCGGTAGGCTACCTCGTGCTTCGACATGAGGGGCAGGTCCTCCGTGTTGCCTTCCCTGTCCAGCAGGAACACCTTGTTGGTGTCGGTGCCGAAGCCGCTGCCCTCGGCGGTCACGTCGTTGGCCACTATCAGGTCTGTGGACTTCCTGAGCAGCTTGTCCATAGCGTTCTCCAGCAGGTCCTCGCTCTCGGCGGCAAATCCCACCTTCACGAACTTGCCCTCGGACTCCCCCAGAATATCCGGGGTCCTGACCAGCTCTATGGACCAGGTATCGGAGCCTTTCTTCAGCTTTTGAGGTGCCACAGAGATGGGCGTGTAATCGGCCACAGCCGCCGCCATGATAAGGGCGTCAGCAGTGGCCACGGACTCCATCACAGCATCCCTCATCTCCAGGGCGGTCCTCACCTTGACGACCTGTACCCCTACCGGGTCTTCCAGGCTGGTAGGCGCTGTGACCAGGACCGCCCTGGCCCCCCTGTCCCTGGCTGCCTCGGCTATGGCATAGCCCATCTTGCCGGAGGAGCGGTTGGTGATGACCCGCACCGGGTCTATAGGCTCCTGGGTCCCTCCGGCGCTGACCACGATGGTGTACCCGGCCAGGTCGCCTCGACGCCCTAGAATAGCGCGGATGTGCCCCATAAGCTCCGGCGTTTCTACCAGCCTTCCCATACCCACCATGCCGGATGCCAGTCTCCCGCCAGCTGGCCCCACGATGGTAACACCCCTGCTCTTCAGCTTCGACAGGTTCTCCTGGGTGGCCGGGTTGCTGTACATGTGGGCATCCATGGCCGGTGCGAGCATTACAGGCGCGCCTGTGGCCAGGACTGTGGTGGTCAGAGGGTCGTCGGCCAGGCCTGCGGCGGCCTTCGCGATGAGATGGGCGGTGGCCGGGACCACCGCCACTATTTCCGCCCGCTCGGCCAGGGCTATGTGCTCAACGCTAAGCTCCGAGTCAGGGTCGAAGGTGTCCGTTACGACCGGCCTGTGGGTGATGCTGCGGAAGGCGAGGGGCGTGATGAACTGGGTAGCCCCGTAGCTCATGATGGTGTCCACCGCAGCCCCTGCCTGGGTGAGCTTGCTTGCAAGGTCGAGGGCTTTGTAGCAGGCGATGCTGCCCGTCACTCCGAGGACGATATTCTTGTGTTCCAGCACGCCTGGCATAGGCTCAGCTTCCTCCACCCTGTGCTCTGAGAGTAGGCCCTGCATTCATCTCGTGGATGATGCGCAGGCCCATGAGGGTCAGGTCCGGGTTGATAGCGTCGAATATCTTCGTCTCCTTCGCTATGACCTCTGCCAGGCCTCCTGTGGCTACCACCCTGGCCTTGAGGTCTATCTCCTCTTTGAACCTTGCTACCATCCCCTCCACCAGCCCGACGTGCCCCAACAGCAGGCCCGATTGCAAGCTGGCCACCGTGTTGCGTCCGATGGCCGATTTGGGGGGCGTTAGCTCGACCCTCCTCAGCTGGGAGGTGCTCAGGAAAAGGGCTTCGGCTGCCACGTTGATGCCGGGGGCTATGGCGCCGCCCAGATATTCGCCATCCCCGGATACCGCGTCGAACACGGTGGCCGTGCCGAAGTCAACGATTATCACCGGGCCTCCGTACAGCCGGAAGGCGGCGACGGCATCCACGATCCGGTCTGCCCCCACGTCCCGGGGGTTATCGTAGAGGATGCGGACGCCCGTCTTTACTCCGGCTGACACGGTCAGAGGGCAGACCTTGAAGTAGTTTTTACACACGTCTTCAAAGGTGGAGGTAAGGGTGGGTGCGACGCTGCATACACAAGCGTCCGTTATATCTTGAGGGTTGACTCCTTTCAAGCCGAGGATGCTGGAGATGAGCAGGCCATACTCGTCGGACAGCTTGCGTTGGTCGGTGGCAACGCGCCAGGTGGACTGTAGTCGCTGCCCCTCGAAGACGCCCAGGGTTACGTTGGTGTTGCCGATGTCTATAGCCAGGAGCATATTGTTGTGCGTCGTCCTTTCGACAGGCCAAGACGTGTCTTGTGCCAGGCTCGGCCAAGCCCTTCGGCACAATTATACGGGATGCCTGTTCCCCCGGCAATGTTTGGCGGCAACGTCCCAGGGTCTTTTAATTGTCACCCCGAGCGGAGCGAGGGGTCTAAAATCCTGCCTGACCGCGTCCCGGTTCTGGCTAGTGCGGCTCGAGTCCCGTTCTTGTTAAGCGGCATTTTTAGATTCCTCGCTCCGCTTCGCTCCGTTCGGAATGACATGTAGCGGGGGCCTGTATTCAGTGAGCGCAGAGAATTAAAAGGTCCCAGGCAACGTCCGGTTGAAAGCCCCGATGCTGACTTGTATAATTAGCCCATCTCGCCACCTCAGCCGTCGCGTCCCTGGCGCAGGCATCGCAGTTTCAAGACCGACCAGTCAGGTGAGGACAGGACGTGGGATGGGCCAGGACAAGCCGATGTTGAAATATATTAAGGAGTGACCCGTGGCCACCAAGACACCCGAAGAAGCCCGGACCCAAATCGTGAATATGGTGCGCGAGTTCGCACGGCGAGAGTTGGACCCCATCGTCAGCGAGTACGAGCGCGAAGACATAATCCCCCTCGACGTAATCGAAAAGATGAAGGACATGGGGCTGTTTGGCATAACTGTCCCCGAAGAGTACGGCGGCATGGGGTTGGACTACACTACCTTCGCCATGATATTCGAGGAGCTTTCCAAGACCTGGATGAGCATTAGCGGCGTTATAGGGACCCATCACATCATGGAGTACGTGATCGTCAACTTCGGGACGGATGAGCAGAAGCAGCGGTTCCTGCCCGCGATGGCCACCGGGGAAAAACGCGGCGGGCTGGCCCTGACGGAGCCCAACGCCGGCAGCGACGTCCAGTCCATAGAGCTTTCTGCCGTGAAGGATGGGGAGGAGTACGTCATCAACGGCACCAAGATGTTCATCACCAACGGCAGGCATGGCAATACCTTCGCCCTCATGACCAAAACGGACCCCAACGCCGTGCCGGCCCATAGGGGCATGAGTTGCTTCATTGTGGAAAAAGGGGGGGCAGGTTTCGAGGTAGGCCGAGACCTGGACAAGCTGGGGTATAGGGGTCTGGACACCTGCGAGCTAATCTTCCAGGACTTTCGTGTGCCGATGGACAACCTGGTGGGTGGTGAAGAAGGGAGAGGGTTCCAGCAGGTCATGGGTGGGCTGGAAACTGGCCGGATCAACATCGCTGCCAGGGCTGTGGGTGTGGCTACGGCAGCCTTTGAGGCCGCTATCAAGTACGCTCAGCAGAGGAAGACCTTCGGCGTTCCCATCGCCCAGCACCAGGCCATCCAACTCAAGCTGGCGGACATGGCGACGAAAATTGAGGCCGCTCGGCTTCTCACATATGAGGCTGCCGCAAAGAAGGACAGGGACGAGCGGGTTGACCTGGAGGCCGGCATGGCCAAGCTTTTCGCCAGCGAAATCTGCGCCGAAGTGACCATGGAGGCTATGCGCATCCACGGGGGGTACGGCTATATCAAAGAGTACCCCATCGAGCGTTACTACCGCGACGCGCCCCTTATGATAATTGGCGAGGGCACCAACGAGATTCAGCGCCTGGTCATAGCCCGCCAGCTATTGCGGAAATACCAGATATAGTACCCCGCCCGATTCAACCCGGCACATGGCCCAATACGTAGGGGCAACCCGGCAGCGCTGATGATGTCTGACCCATAGCTAGCAGATGCTCCAATACGTAGGGGCAACCACAACGGTTGCCCTTACAGAGGACGCCCCTGGCCCCGTTGGGGAAGCCCCTTCACTATCATTTTCCGCCACGATACGGCGAACGCCCCTAGTCCTGTTTGGGGAAGCCCTCTTCACCATACTTTCCCCCCACGATACAGAGGACGCCCCCGGTCCCGTTTAGGGAAGCCCCCAGCCTACCGGGCCGGGGGCCACATCAGCCAGCCACGCCGTCCCGTGTTGCGTACACGGTAGAGTTGACCTTCCAGAGTGGTCATGTACAGGGTGCGCAGGTTGGCGTCTCCGAAGGCGCAGTTGGTCGGCATGTCCACCCCGACGGGCATGGGGTGGGTTTCCAGGACGCGACCGGACGGGGCGAAAACGTACAGCATGGGGCCGGGGCCGCTGCGTCCCCAGCCGGCGGTGGCGATGATGTTCCCATCGGAGTCGAAGCACATGCCGTCTATGCCCCGCTGAGGCCCCCGGTGGTCCTCCCCGAACTGGTGCAACAGCGTGTATGGGCCGAGAGAGCCGTCGTCCAGGATGGGGTATGCCCTGAGCTCTCGTATCCTCCCTGCCTCGGAGTGGCTCTGGGCCACGTACAGGGTCCGCTCATCGGGAGATACCAGGATGCCGTTGGGCTTGGTGCAGTCGTAGGTCGCCCGCGTTAGCGACCAACTGCCGTCGGGCTGAGGGTCCGCTCGCAAGACCTCCTCGTGGCCCACCTCCATTCGCTCGCTGGGGTCAATGTTGCCCTCGTTCCAGGGGTTGGTGAACCATATGCGGCCCTGGCGGTCTATGGCCAGGTCGTTGGGCGTGTTGATGCGCTGCCCGTCAAGTCTATCCACAATAACCGTGGTGCTGCCGTCAGGCTCGAAACGTATAATTGACCTGCCGCCGGAGCAGCAGCCGTACAGACGGCCGGTCGAGTCGAAGGCCAGGCCGTTGGTGCGGTTGGTGCCCGTCCGGTACTCCACGCACGACCCCGTCTGCGGGTCATAGCGCATAATCCGGCTCCGGGAAATGTGGGTGAAAAGCAGGGAACTCCCGTCCCAGGCGGGGCCTTCCGTTAGGCGGTCATATGGTCCCGCGACTAGCTCGAACTCCCAGTCCATAGCTCCCTCCTTCTGGATATTCACGCGTTTACTATGGGGTGCTCTGTGGGCCGCGCGCCTCCACTCCGGCCCACTGCTCCATAGCCTTGGCCACGCCTATGTTGGGGGTCTTGGCTCCGATTTCGTCGGAAATGCGCATCAAAAGCTGGTGCATGAGATTGGCTATGAACATGGGGACCTCCTGGTCCTTGCCGATGCCACATGCAGTAGCCAGGTCCTTCACTATGAGCTCCATGGCCATGCCGCCGCGATAGCTGAAGTCCCCCTTCAGGACGAAGTTGGGAATACGCTCCTCGGTGGCCCGGCTGCGGCCGCTGCTGGCGTTAAAGGCTGCCACCACCTTTTCGGGGTCCAGCCCCGCCTTGGTGGCCACCACCAGGGCCTCGGAAGCGGCTGCCAGGTTGGTCGCGGCCAGGAAGTTGTTGAGGGCCTTGGTCATGTGCCCGGCACCGATAGGCCCCATGTGGTACAGGTTGGAGCCTATCTTTTCCAGGACGGGCCTCGCCCGCTCGAAGACTGCCCCGTCTCCTCCAATCATAATGCCCAGTGTGGCGGCCTCCGCCCCTGGGACGCCGCCGCTCACCCCGGCGTCTATGAAGTGTATGCCCTTTTCCGCCAGCCGGCTGCATATAGTGGCCGTATGGGGCGGATTGCCACTGGTCAGGTCCACCACTATCGTGCCCGGCTCCGCTCCCTCTGCGATGCCCTTCTCGCCCAGCGTTACCTCCTCCACCACGGGCGAGTTGGGCAGAGACAGCAGGATGGTCTTGCACTGGGATGCCACCTCCCTGGGCGAGGCGGCTGCCTCTGCTCCCTCCCTGAGCAGGGCGTCCATCTGGGAAGGACGTGTGTCGTACACCACCAGGGGGTAGCCGGAGCGCAGCACGTTCAGAGCCATAGGTGTGCCTATGTTCCCGATGCCTATGAACCCCACCTTGTCGGGCATCTCTCTCCTTTCAAAGGGTGTTTACAAAGTCCCCTCTCCCCTCCGCGGGAGAGGGCTAGGGTGAGGGGGAGTTGTCCCGACACCCTCACCTCAATCCTCTCCCGTCAAGGGAGAGGAGGCCCTATGGCAACGCCTTTGGAAATACCTTCTCAGACTTGTGTGAATGTCCGAGTCGAGTCACCAGCCTATGGCGCAGCCGTCCTTGCGAGGCTCGGAGCCGCCACTTAAAACCCCTGTATCCATATCCCGCTCGATGATCTGTCCCCCGCCCATGATGTACCGGCCATACCCCTCCACCAGAAACGCGTCGTGCCCCCTGCTCCGGAGGTCCTCAAAGGCGCTCTTCGGGATGCCCTCCTCCAGGGCCACTCCGCCGCTCAGCTGCACGCTGAAGCGCAGGGCATTCAGCGTCGCCTGGGGGTCCATGCCGAAGTCAACCATGTTTACCATGACCTGCAGATGGCCCTGAGGCTGCTGGAACATTCCCATGACGCCGAAGGTCAGCCATAGCTCGCCGTTCCGGGTGGCCAGAGCGGGAATGATGGTATGGTAGGGCCTCTTGCCCGGTTCCAGGGCGTTGGGGTGGGTCGGGTCCAGCGAGAACAGGGAGCCCCGGTTCTGGAGCGCCACGCCGGTCCCCGGCACGACCAGACCCGTGCCGAACTTCTCATAGAGGCTGTTTATCAGGGAGCAGGCGTTGCCCTGCCCGTCCACACAGGACACGTACACCGTGTCGCTGCCAATCTTGACATCCCCCGGGATGACTTGCGAGAGGGCGCGGTCTTTTTTGACGAGGGAGCGACGCTTTTCCGCGTACCTTTTGGACAGTAGCTCCTCGGTAGGGACCTGGGCTTTGCGGGGGTCGGCGATGTAGCGAAGGGCGTCGGCGAAGGACAATCGCATTGATTCTATGAGATGGTGGTAGGTATCGGGTGTCTGATACCCCATTCCCTTGATGTCAAAGCCCTCTGCGATGTTCAACGCCATCAGAGCGGCCAGACCGTGATCATTGGGGGGGCACTCCCAGCACGTCACGCCTCGGTAGTCCGTAGAGATAGGTTCGTCCCAGTCGGAGGTGTGGGAGGCCATGTCCCCGGCGGAGAGCCATCCGCCCTGCTCCTGGACGAAGGCAGCCGTCTTCTCCGCCAACTCACCCTTGTAGAAGGCTTCAGGCCCGCCCTCTGCGATGGTCCGGAGGGTCCTGCCCAGCTCCGGCAGACGCACTATCTCGCCGTGCCTTGGGGCACGCCCGTCGAGCATAAGCTCCGCGCCCGAGGGGCGCTGGGAGAGCTTGTCTACCTCGGTAGCCCACAGCCATGAGTTCATATCCGAGACGGGATAACCCTCCTCCGCATACTCTATCGCCGGCTTCAGGACGTGGGCCAGGGGCATGGAGCCATAGCCCTCGAGGAGGGTGTTCCAGCCGTCCACGGTCCCGGGCACGGTCACCGCGTAGGGGCTGAGATACGGGACCTCCGTCAGACCCTTGCGCTTCAGCTCGTCTATGGAGGCGGCTGCAGCGGCGCGACCACTGCCGTTGAGGGACCGTACTTGCTTCTCTCTGTCCATCCATACCAGGGCGAACAGGTCGCCCCCTATCCCCGTATAGAAAGGCTCCACCACGCTCAGGGCTGCTGCCGCCGTCACCGCTGCGTCCACGGCATTGCCGCCCTCCATCAATGTCCGAAGGCCGGCGATGGCCGCCAAGGGCTGGCTGGTAGCTATCATTCCCCGGCATGCATGGACTGTCGAACGACGAGAATCGAAAAACATCTGCGGTCCTTTCTCTGCTCTCATCTCGATGGCTGGAGGATGAGGTCTGATGCCGTCTGGTATGCGACCTGCAATATGCTGCTGCGGTCCGGTCTTCAGAAGACAGGAGACCAAGCGTGGTATATGGTATCATACTTCCCATTGCGAAGTAAGGCTCTCATCTCTTGTCACGGGGCCTTTTGATTCTTGACGCTGGCTGTGATGGGGATTAATCTGGTAAAGCCCACCGACAAGAGGCCCGCCAGCCGGAGGGCACAGCGCGGGCGCGGGAGAAGGGCGAGGCTCGAAAGGAGAAACTATGGCAGAGCAACAGGGAGAGGGGTACGAGTTCCCTGAGTTCCTGGCGGATACGGAGTGGTTGACGGAGCACCTTAACGACGACAACCTGCGAATAGTGGATACCGACGTGCTGGACGCCTATCGGCGCGGCCATATACCCGGGGCGGTGCTGGTCTCTGACAACTACGAGAAGGACCCGGATACGGACCGGGTCCACGTCCTGCCACCCGAGAAGTTTGCCGAGATGATGGAGTCCCTGAGCATCGGCGACGACACCCTTGTGGTGGCCTACGATAACTCCAGGTCTCTATACGCGGGGCGGTTGTGGTGGGCGCTGACCTATTACGGCCACCGGAACGTGAAGGTGCTGGACGGCGGCTGGAGGAAGTGGGTCGGCGAGGGCAGACCGACCAGCATACGTTCCGGTCAGGCACGAGCAGGTGGGCGGTTTACCCCAAAGACCGACCCGTCCCTGATAATCACCACCGAGCAACTGAAGGAGGCCTACGACAAGCCCGGGGTCGCGGTCTGGGACGTACGCAGCCACGGCGAATATACCGGGGAGAACACGCGGGGCAACAGGCGTCCGGGCCATATCCCCGGTGCCGCGCACCTGGAATGGCTGGAGATGATGGATGATACGACTCACACCTTCAAGCCGGCGGGGGAGATGAGGCGCATCCTGGAGTCCAAGGGGATTACACCGGAAAAGGAAGTGGTGACCCATTGACAGGCTGGCATCCGTGCGGGGCACGGTACGCTAGTGCTGAAGCTGCTGGGCTACGACAAGGCCCGCAACTACGACGCCTCCTGGTCCGAATGGGGGAACCGGGACGACACGCCCATAGAGTAGGTCGCTACTATGAAAATACCTTTCGTCATATCTGCCTGCGGCAGACAGGTGCAGCAGGCAGGAGACCTCTCGCTCCGCTCGGGGTGACAACGGCCAATGACTCAATTTGAAATTATCTAGCTTGAATAGACTTTCAGGCCTGAAAATTACTAACAAGCCTTCTCTAAATTCAGAATCCGCTCAACAAAGGCCCTCACTATAGGACGACCAGTCGCTATCTCATAATCCTCAAGGAAATTATTATAGAAATTCTTGTGAAAGTGTCGCGCCTCTGAAACTGCTCCGGCTAAGCTCGAATCATTAAGCTCCTTAACCAATTGCTCACCAGCCTCGATTGTCTTTCTATGAGTCCCATACTCCCATCCCCTTACCTGAGCTAAAGCTGTCACAGCATGGGAAAAGGCTCCCCAAAGTTTCTCGGAACCCTGCAGGATATCCCCATCGGCAAACTCCCTATCCGACTCATCCAGAAACTCATAGGCTGTCCGTATATGCTCCTGCGCGACCATAACTTCTTCTGCTTTAGACCCTCCAGCCGAAAATCTAGGGCGTGTTCACGTTTCCTCGTCGCTCCCCCCACTGTCATTCCGAAAGAGCGAAGCGACTGAGGAATCTAAAGTCCATGCTCATAAAGCCGGTCTGGCAATGCTATGTGTGTCCGTCGCCGGAATGGCACCATGATCGTGAAGAGGCTCTTTAGATTCCTCACTGCGTTCGGAATGACATGATGCAGGCATTTCGGGACGCCTTGCGCTCCTTTGCGTGAACATGCACTAAATCCATGCTATGAAAGGGACCTGTAGCCAGTCGGCATCCCTTCTATCGAGCATGGCGGCGTTCCTGACGACGCGCCTGGTCGCCATGTCATGGCCCCGTCCTGCTACCCCTGCCTCATCCCGGACCGTAGCTCCTCGGTTGCTTTGAGGTCCAGCTGCAGGTTGTCGGGGTCTATGACCACCCCGTACTCCCGGCGAGCGTAGCCCACCGTGAGCTTCTCCTGCTGGACATCTTCCAGGACTGCGTAAACGTCCCGCTCCAGTGGGTCGCCATAACCTCCCGCTCCGGCCTGGATAAGGCGGTATACGTCCCCCTTTTTCAGGGTCATCAGGTATTTCCCCGGAAGCTCCCTGTTCTCCGTGTCCGGGTTCAAGTAGTTTTGGGTCGGTGTGCCGGGCTTGCCGCCCTCCGCTCCCCAGGGCAGAAAGTCGTGCCGGTCCGAGCGTAGCTGAAAGGTGGCCTCATCAGCCAAGACGCGAAACTCCCGGACCATCCCCAGGCCGCCTCGGTACTCCCCCGCGCCCCCCGTGTCGGGGACAAGGCCGTACCTCTCGATGAGCAGGGGCTGGTCGGCCTCGATGCTCTCGATGGGCGTGTTGGCCATGTTGTGGATGGGCGCGGCCAGCCCATCGGCGCCGTCCATATGGGGACCAGCGCCCCGGGGGCCGTCGTTGTTGAACTCCAGGTATACCCACGCCTTGCGGTTGGAATCGTACCCCCCGAAGCTGAGACCCACCTCGCCACCGCCCCAGGCGGCGGGGACCTTGCCGGGCAGCGCTTGTGTCATGGCCCCGAAGAGGGCGTGGCATATGCGAAAGCCCGCCAAGCCCCTGGCTGCAACGGGAGCCGGGTGCTGGGGGTTGACGAAGCAGCCCTCGGGGGCCGTTATCCTGAAGGGCCGGAAGAAGCCGCTGTTGGACTGGATGGCCGGGTCTATGAGGCACTTCATCACCGCGTAGACCTGGGACTTGGTATAGGCGAAGTTGGGGTTTATGGAACCTTTGGCCTGGGGGGAAGTGCCGTCGAAGTTGACATAGACCTCGTCACCCTCAATCTTGACCTGGGCGTGGATGGCTATAGGCCGGAGGTCTATGCCGTCGTTGTCTATGTAGTCGGTGAACTCCCATTCCCCGTGAGGCAGGGCGGCTATCTCGGCCCTGGTGAGGCGCTCGGTGGTATCCAGGATGTCGGCCATGTAGGTCTTCATCTCTTCCAAGCCGTACTCGCTCACCAAGCGCAGCAGGTCTCGCTCTCCGAACTTGACCGCGGCCAAGAGGGCCTGCACGTCTCCCAGCACTTTATCGGGGACCCGCACGTTCTTTTCCAGGATGCGCCACACGGCGCGGTTCAGGACTCCTCCCTCGTAGAGCTTCAGGGGAGGCAGCAGCAGCCCTTCCTGGTACAGCTCCGTGTTGTCGCAGGCGTTGCCCCCGGCCACTCTGCCGCCGATGTCCGTCTGGTGGCCGATGCAGCAGCTCCAGCCCACCAGGGTGTCGTAGGCGAAGATGGGCTTGAAGAGGAAGATGTCGGGCAGGTGGCTGCCGCCTTCGTAGGGGTCATTGTTGGCGAATATGTCCTCGGGATGCACGTCATCGCCAAAGGCGTTCATCACACCCTCCAAGGCCGGGGCCATGGAACCCAGGTGAGCGGGCAGGGTCAGTCCCTGGGCGACCTGCTGACCATCGGCGGTGAAGAGGGCGGTGGAGAAGTCCATCCCGTGCTTGATTACCGCGGATCGGGCGGTGCGCACCACCGTCAAGGCCATGGTGTCGGCGGTGCTCATCAGGGCGTTCTTGATAATCTCACGGGTTACCGGGTCTGCGCTCCTCTGCATCGTCCTCTCCTTTACATAACAATTGCCCCATGACCTTGGTAGGGCCAAGTAGGAGGATGAACCCCCTATTTTCATGGTAAGACAGTCTCACCGCATGTCATTCCGAACGGAGCGAAGCGAGGTGAGGGATCTCAAGCCCAGGCTTGTTCGAGAGCATAGATTTTTAGATTCCTCGCTGCGCTCGGAATGACATCAGACGGGATTCGGGGTATTTTCATGGCAAACACATAGTATACATACTGGGCTTGCCGGGCCCGTCCTATGCCCTGTCGAGAATGATATTCTTCCAGTGGTCTATGGAGGCCCGCCAGCCCGGGGGCACCACGCTGGTGGAATCGTACTCTTCTATAATCAGAGGGCCAGGTTGACTATCCCCGTCCAGGGCGGCCCGGTCCAGCACCGGGGTGTCAATCCAGCCGTGGTTGGGGCCGAAGTATACTCTGCGTTCCGACGGCCCCGCATCCCGCCCGGTTGAAGATACCTCCAGGTTCCCCGGCACCCTGGACTCCTGGGACAGCCCGCGGGCTATGACCCTCAAATTGACAAGCTGGTAAGAGGCGTCCGCGCGATACCCGTAGGTCTTTTCGTGCTCCTCCTCGAAGACTCCCGCCAGCTTCGACAGGCTTTCAGAGGTCACCTTCCCCGGAGGCATCCAAACGGTCAACTCGGAGACCTGCCCTTCGTACTTCATATCCACCTGGGTGAGAATCTGGTGATTGGAGTCGTCGAACCCCTCGGAGCGCAGCTGGGCGCGGCCCTCTTCCCACAGCCCCTCCAGGATGTCGCTGAGGGCGTTTATATCCAGCTCTCTGAAGGTCTTGTAGTAGGTCCGCACGAAATGGTGCTCCACGTCGGCGAAGAGCAGGCCGAAGGAGCTGAAGACGCCGGGGAAGGGCGGGACGATGATGCGGCTGATGTCGAGCATCTCGGCCAGCCCGGCGGCGTGGACGGGGCCGCTGCCGCCGAAGGCCATCAGCGTGAACCGCCTGGGGTCGCGGCCCCTCTCGCTGGAGACGGCCCTCAAGGCCCGGCTCATGTTGGAGTTCACCAATAAGTGAATCCCGTCGGCGGCCTCAATCTCGGAGAGTCCCAGGGGGAGGGCTACGTTCTCGTACACGGCTTTGCGGGCACTTTCCAGGTATATGGGGAAGTCTCCGCCCAGCAGGTGTTGAGGGTTCAGGTAGCCGAGCAGCACGTCGGCATCGGTGACGGTGGCTTCCTGGCCGCCCTGGCCATAGCAGGCGGGCCCCGGCGCCGCGCCGGAGCTATGGGGACCCACCCGCAGGGAGCCGCTCTTGTCCACCGTGGCGATACTGCCCCCGCCGGCTCCGACCTCCGCCAGGTCTATGGCGGGCACCCTCAGTATGTGCCCGGCCCCCCGCAGCAGGCGGTGCCCGACGCTTATCCCGCCCCCGACCTCGTACTCGGGGGCCTGGAGTATCTCGCCATTCTCGATGATGGAGGCCTTGGCCGTGGTGCCGCCCATATCCAGGGTCATCAGGTTGTCTATGCCGAGGCGTTTGCCCAGCTGGTGCGCTCCCACCACCCCCGCAGCAGGGCCGGACTCGATGCAGTAGACGGGCTTCTCCTTTGCTATCTCCGTTGTAGCCAGGCCTCCATTGGACTGCATCACCGTGAGGGGCACGCGGACCCCCATCCCTTGAAGGCTATCGGCCAGCCGGGTCAGGTAGCTCTCCACCACGGGGCGGACGTAGCCGTTTATCACAGTCGTGCTGGTGCGCTCGTACTCCTTCATCTCCGGGAGCAGCTCGCTGGACACTGTCAGGATAATCCCCGGCGCCTGCTCACGGAGGACCTGGGCGATGTACCGCTCGTGGTCGGGATTGGCGTAGGAGTGCAGGAGGCATATAGCCACGGACTCCACCCCCGACTTTACGATACGGCCCACCACTTCCTCGACATCCTCCGTTTCGAGAGGCCGGAGGACCTCGCCCTGGAAATTCAGGCGCTCCCGCACCTCGAATCGTAGCTGGCGCTTCACGAGAGTGGGCGGCTTCTCGTAGTACAGGTCATACAGGCGGGGGATGCGGTTGCGGCGGAACTCCAGAATGTCACGGAAGCCCTCCGTGGTAATCAGCGCGGTCGTGGCGCCCTTCTGCTCTATGATGGCGTTGGTAGCCACTGTGAAGCCGTGGCTCACCTCGGAGATGGCGTCGGAGAGGATGTCCAGCTCGGCAATACCCTTCCGGATGCCTTCCAGCACTGCCCTGCTGTAGTCATCGGGGGTGCTCGCTATCTTGCGGGCCAAGACTGTGCCGTCACCGCCCAGGAAAAGGATGTCGGTGAAGGTCCCGCCAATGTCTACGCCGACTCGGAAGTGTGTCATTTTTCTCTCTCTAAGGCGTGTTAGAAGCCCCAGGTCTCGCCGAACTCACGCCGCAGGACAAGTCTTCCGGTGAAGGACTGGGCGTCTTGAAGCGCCAGGTAGACGGCGGAGGGGGCTACCACCTCCGGCTCCACGCGTATGTGCCAGTCATGCCGGGCCCAGGGGATGATGGACGACCCCTCGCTTTTCAGAGGTCCCGGGTCCAGGATGTTGACGGCGATGTTGTGCTCCCGTACCTCCTCGGCCAGGGAGAGGCTGAACATATGGAGCGCTGCCTTGCTGGTACAATAGATGGTGCCCCCTGCCCGGTGGTTCACGCCCGCTCCGGAGCCGATGTTGAGAATGTTGCCCCGGCGCTGCTCCATCATCACGGGGACTACGTACCGGCAGGTCAGGTAGGGGCCGCGCACGTTTACCGCCATAGACTCGTCCCACCGTCCAGGCTCGATGTCCAGGAAAGGCTCGCTGGGGATCATGATGCCCGCGTTGTTGACCAGCACGTCTATCCGGCCATAGCGGTCCATCACCTGCTGTACCATAGACCGCACCTGCTCTTCGTCCGTCACGTCACAGGGCACTGAAAAGGCCTCTCCCCCGCCGGCCTCAATGTCTTTCACCGTCTCACGGATGGTGCCCGGCAGCGGCGCCGGAGAATCGGGGCGGGCGCATACCACCACCCCGGCCCCTTCACGCCCGAACTCCCTGGCGATGGCCCTGCCCAGACCCCTGCTGCCCCCCGTGACTACGGCTACCAGGCCCTTCATCCTATCCGTACTGCTATCCATATTGTCCATCCTTCGTGTTAGCCATCAGGCCCGGTCCGCTTCAGCCGGGAATGGCCGGTAATCAGCCGCCGGCCCTGGCAGCCTGCTCCAGGAAGTGCCGGCCGCCGTGGACCAGGAGCTCTCGCGGGGACACCGTGACTAGGCGGACGCCCAGCCCTTTGTACCGGGATAGCTGATCCCCGATGTCCGAGTCCATCCATGCTACCATGCTGCCCCAGAGACCCGCCCCCGCCGCCTGGGCCAGCACCCGGTCCACCACCTGCCACACCACGGCGCGGTCGGGCATCCCCATGGACTGCCACAGGTCCTTCGGGCCTACCTGGATGGCGTCCACGTAGGGCACCGAGATAATGTCCTGGATATTTCGCACCCCCTCCTCCTCTTCCACCTGAAGGACCACGATGGTCTCCCGGTTGGAGGCCTCGGCGTACTCCTCTTCAGTCATGCCGAGGCCGTAGTTGCCGGAGCGCCCCACGGCGTAGAAGGTGCGCTTGCCCTGGGGGTAGAAGCGGCTGGCTTCCACCACCGCTTGGGCGTCTTCCCTGGTGTTGACGCGGGGCACATGAACCCCCTGCGCGCCCGCGTCCAGCAGGCGAAGTATGAGGTCCGGGTCGTTGGGCACTCGGACGATGGAGGTCAGGTCGAAGGCCTCGGCGGCCCGGATGCTGTGGACCAGGGCCAGCTCATTGTAGGCCTCGTGCTCCAGGTCGAAGGTGATGAAGTCGAAGCCCATTGCGCCCAGCATCTCCACGGTCTCGGGGGAGTGGTAGGTGAGCAGCGCACCCAGGGCCATCTGTCCGGCCTGAGCTTTGGCCTTGGTCCTGTTGGCGCGCACCGCCCTCGCCATTTTGCTTCTCTCCCTTCTCTTGGACTCTGGGACGCCTATCCCGCCGTCCAGCCGCCGTCGGCCAGAATGGCCGCCCCGGTGACGAAGGAAGCCTCGTCGGAGCAGAGGTAGGCGGCCACGTCGGCCATCTCCTGGGCCGTGCCCACGCGTCCCATAGGAACGCGCCCGCTGAGCTTTCTGACGAAGGCTTCTACATCCTCTGGGCTAGACCTGCTGCTGCGGACCATGGGCGTGTCTATCGGCCCCGGGCAGATAGCGTTTACGCGGATGCCGTCGGCAGCGTGGTCCAGCGCCAGGCATCTGGTCAGCTGGATTACCGCGCCCTTGGTGGCGGGGTATACTGCCGAGTGGTCGAACCCCACCGTACCCAGCTGGGAGGCCGTGTTGAGGATGGCGCCGCCGCCCTGGGACTTCATCAACGGGATGGCTTCCTTGCATCCCAGGAAGACGCCCTTCACGTTCACGGCAACGAGCCTGTCGAAGTCCTCTTCGCTCAGCTCCAGTATGGTCCCAGAGATGCTTAGCCCCGCGTTGTTGAAGAGAACGTCCAGACGCCCGTAGGTCTCGACGGCAGCCCTCACCATGCGGGCTACGTCCCCGGCACTGGTCACGTCAGCGCCGACGGCCGTAGCCGTGCCTCCCTCCGCGCTGACCAGCCGGACGGTCTCGGCGTTGCCTTCCTGCTGCGTGTCCACGGCTACCACCTTCGCCCCTTCCCTGGCGAATTTGAGGGCTGACGCTCGCCCGATACCGGAACCGGCTCCGGTGATGAGGGCCACCTTGTCTTGTAGACGCATACTCCCCCCTTATAGCCTCAGTTCCTGGTCCCGGATTACCCTTGTCTCCTCTTATCCCCGTTTAGTCCAATGAAGGTAAGCCATACCTGACGGGGCAATTGTAGTGGCAACGCCGAGGGTCGTCAAGGCTACCTTCAGGGCCAATGGACGTGGGGAGTGCGGACGCCCATTTCTTCCGAATGGGCAGGACGACATATCCACTATTCACTATCAACTGCCCACTACGCCTACTTTCCCTGGACAGGTAGGACGATGTGGGATGGGTGGTTGGCGTCGTGGTACGCCGCCTGGTGAGCGACCTCGTACTTCTGCTTCCGGCCCAGAGGCCCGCCGGTGTTGGGGTTCACGTCAAAGCGGGGCCAGTTGCTGCTGCTCATGTCCAGTCGCACCCGGTGGCCCTTCTTGAATACGTTGGACGTGGGGTAGAGCTGGAAGACGAACTCGTATGGCTGGCCTGGGGTCATCAGCTCCGCAGCCTCCCAGCCGTTGCGGTAACGCGCCCGGATGATGGAGTCGGTGACATTGATGGCCAGACCTTCAGGATAGTCGGCGCTGGGCGGGTAGCAGTCTATCAGCTTGGCTGTGAAGTCGGTGTCCACGGCTGAGGAGGACGCCCAGAGGCGCATCTCGATTGGCCCGGTTACCTCCAGGTCTTCCTCGAGGGTGGGTGTCTGGAACGTCAGAACGTCGTTGCGGGAGTTGAGGGGCAGTGTATCGGTGCAGCCGAAGAAATCGGGCCGCCCCCGCTGGTCGAAGGCCCCCTGCCGCATGATGCTTTCGCTGGCCGAGAGCGAGCCTCCGATGGTCGGCACGGGGTTTTTGGGGTCGAAGGTGTACGTGCTGGGGGGTAGATTATCAGACCCGGCGGACCCGGGCTTTTCCGGCGAGAGGGAGCCATCCCCGTGCAGGTAGTAGGGAGTGAAGCTCGTGCCTGGCAGCGGCCAGTCAGGCTCCCTGCGCCAGTACCCGCCGTGGTTGACGCGGCCGGGGTACTCGGGCCCAACCCCCGGCGAGCCAAGGACGGTCCGGGTGCCGTCCCCGGTGCCCATAGTGAAGATGTGGACCGGCGACCAGTCGCTGACCTCCGTGTGCATATCCTTCATGTGGTGGTCGAACCACGCCAGCTTCAGGTCGTTGTAGTCAATTTGCGCCTCGGTGCCGAAGTCCAGGTCGCCGGCATAGGACGTCTCATAGGCGGCATGGGTCCACGGCCCCATCATGAGCACCTGGGGCGACTTTTTCATCCTGCTGAGGGCCATGTAGCTCGCGCAGGTGTTGCGGGGATACGTGTCATACCAGCCTCCCAGGTAGAGGGTCGGAACGTCGGCGTGCTCCTCGTAATACTCGGAGATGGCATAGCCCCTTTGCTTCCAATAGTCGTCGTACTCCCCGTGGGTCATGATGTCTATGGCCCATCGCTCGTAGGAGGGAAGCCTGCGCAGGATGGTGGCCCCCTCTTTCAAGGGGAACTGGTTGACGACCTCCGGCATCTGGTCAACAAACGCCTTTACCAGGGCGGCCTTGAGCGCCGGATCCGCCTCCGCCTCCTTGCTGGTGGCGGCCATCCGGAAGACGTATATGTGGAAGCGCTGCTCCAGCGCGCCGTTCTGCCGCATGGAGCTGTGATAGTAGTTGGAGGCTCCGACGCCCACGATCATGGTGGACAGGTGGGAAGGGCTGAGGGTCGCCAGGGCTGCCTGATTGCTGCCGCAGTAGGAGTCGCCCATGGTGCCGACCTTTCCGTCGCTCCAGGACTGAGCGCCCAGCCACTGTACGGTCTCGTACCCGTCGGGGGCTTCTTCGGCAAAGGCATACCACTCGCCCTCGGACTTGAACCGCCCCCGGACGTCCTGGATGGCGCAGACGTACCCGCGCCGTGCGAAGAACTTCCCCTTGGTCACGTTGGAGGGAGACGCTTTATCGTAGGGGGTGCGCTCGAGGATGACGGGGAATCTTCCATCCGCTTCGCGACCGCCGGTAGACGGAAGATATATGTCCGTGGCGAGCGTAACGCCGTCCCGCATGGGGACCATAACGTTGGACTCACATATCACGTCGTACGCCTGGTGGGATCCCTCGTAAGTCCTGGCCATGTCCATCACCTCACTGCTTTCCGGGGATTCGCGGATGGCCTTGTCGAGGCTGCATCAAGAGGTATGAAAACCTTATTTTCAGGTAATACAGGCCCCAACGCGCGTCATTCCGAACGGAGCGAAGCGGAATGAGGAATCTCAAGCGTAGGCTTATTCGAGAGCGTAGGTTTTTAGATTCCTCGCTGCGCTCGGAATGACGGTAGAGGGGGTGAATGCTATTTTCACGGGAATGCCCGGGAATATCCGGTCGTCGCCTAGCTGTACAGACCTTCGTCGGAGAAGAAGACTTTGTCCTCGTCGGCGTTGGGGCGTCCCAGTATGCGGCTCGTGTGCAAACGGCAGGCTCTCAGCCACAGCACCACAATGGCGTTGTCTATTCTCTCTTTCGGGAACTGCACCCTTCGGCCATACTTTTGCGAAAGCCACTGGGTGTAGCCCGCCGCGAAAAAGTTTTCGAGGAACTTCGTCGGCTCATCAACGGATGAGGCCTCCTCCAGCACCTCTATGGGGGCCTCGGAGCAGAGCATATCCGGGTGGTCCCGGGCCATCTGGAGATAATGATTCTCCATCATCAGGTCCATAGTGCCACTCTGCCATCCACGAGGCCTGAAGGCTTGCCCACCGGCCTACAGATTAAACTGAGGCTCTACGTAGTCCTTTAGCTTGCTGTATATCTGAAGACGGCTCCTCTGCGTATCCACCACCATGAGCCGCCCCTTGCCCTCGTCGTAAGCCACGCCTGTGGGCATGGCGAACCGCCATTCGGGCTCTGTGGTATACACCCTGCGCCGGGCCTTTACGACGTCCGCATTGGCGTCCACCGTCATCTGCGCCCACTTCGACAGCTGCTGCGCGTCTCCTACGAAGCTGGTGATGAATCTGCCGTCAGGCCCGAAGGTCTGCACCCGGTTGTTGGCCCAGTCGCACACGTATACATCCCCATCGGGGTCTATGGTCACGTCCGAGGGATGGTCCAATTCTCCCCTCCCTGCGCCATGGCTCCCGAACCGGGCCACCGCCTCTCCCTCCGGCGTGAACTTTTGCACCCTGTGGTTCTTGTAGTCCGCTACGTACACGTACCCCTGGTTGTCTATTGCAACCCCCCAGGGCGAGTCCAACTCCCCGTCCCCGCTGCCCAGCCTGCCCCACTTGCCCAGGTACTCGCCGTCTCGGGTGAACTTCTGCACTCGATGGTTGCGCCCGTCCGCTATGTAAAGGTTGTCCTCCCGGTCTATGGCAATCCCCGCGGCGCCGTTGAACTCCCCGTCCCCTGCCCCCGCTTTGCCCCATGCCCTGAGAAACTTGCCGTCCTTATCGAAGACTGTTACACGATTGAGCCACTCGTCGGTGACGTGGATGTTCCCCGCGCTGTCCAGGGCTATCCCCACGGGCCAAATCAGCTCTCCATCCCCGTCCCCGTAGTCGCCGAACTCGTCCACGAACTCCTCATCGCCAGCCGCGGTCCCGATGGTCACCACGCTCACCCGGGCGCCGGTGCCCGTGCGGTTCCAGGGCACGTCCGATACCTGCTCGCTTCCCCGGCTCAGCACGTAGACGACATCGCCCTCACCCATCGCCGCAGCTACCGGTTGATTGAATCCCATCCCCGACAGGGCGGCCCGCCCCACCGAATGGCTGTAGTCCCAAACACGGCCCTCTATCGTTTTCGTAAGCATCTTAACCCCCAATCGCCGTAGGCCAATACCATTGGCCGCGCCGGATTTTCGCCATAGGCCCTGGACCTTCGCGAAGGCCGACGACCCCTTTGGCCGCAAGCTCACGCGTGGATGTCACCCTCTCTTAATTGTCACCCCGAGCGAAGCGAGGGGTCTAAAGTCCTCGCTGACCGGGGCTTTATTTGGGCCGACACTGACTTGATTCCAACTTTCGTCAGGCGCCATTTTAGATTCCTCGCTGCGCTCGGAATGACATAGTGGGACGCTTCGCTCCGTTCGGAATGACACGCGGTGGAGGCTTGTATTCACCTGGCGTTGAGAATCAAAAGCCCCACGCGTATGTGTCACCCGCCTCGCAGCTAGAGGAAGCTGGGTTTCTCGAAAGTCCCTTCCACTATGGGCTTGGCGTCCAGCCCGAACCAGTCCTCCAGTATAGTGGAGTACACGCCCCTGAAGTCTATGTTGGGGACCAGGTCTCCCTGCTGCAGGTCCCCGGCCTTTCGTGAGGGGTACTCGCTGTACTGGCCTCCCTTTACGGGGTCGCCTACCACGAAAGCCGCTCCTGCCGCTCCGTGGTCCGTTCCCGACCCGTTGTCGTGCACCCGCCTGCCGAACTCCGAGAACATAAGCATTATCACATTGTCCGAAGCGTCGTGCTCTCTCAGGTCGGTGAAGAAGTCCTCCACGGCCTCCGATACCTCTTTCCACAGCGTGGCGTGCATCCCCATCTGGTTGGAGTGGGAATCGAAGCTCCCGTGGTCGCAATAGAATATCCGCGTGCCCAGGTCGGCCAGGTGTATCTGGGCTATCCCCTTCAGCTTTTTCGCTATCGTGGTGTCGGCATACTCGACGCTGGAGGAGTACCTCTCCGGGGCCACCTTGAGGATGTCCGACCCCTTCAGGGAGTCCAGACCCGTTTGCCCCAGGTAGTCCATGACGGGTCCCGTGCCTATGGCCGGGGAATACAGGCGAGCGAACCTGTCCAGTATCCTGCTCCTCTGCTGCTCCTCGGAGATGCCGGGCAGGAACCCATAGGTCTCCAGGTCGTCCACACATGCCACCGGTACTCCGGGCAGCGCCAAGGCCCTGAAGAGGCTCGGCCCGAAGCTCACCGTGGTGATCACATTCTCCTTGTTGGGGTCTATCTCTCGCGTGGCGCGACCCAGCCATCCTTCCGTTCCCAGCTTGTCCGGCTCACACGTATGCCAGATGTCCATTGACCGGAAGTGAGAGCGGGGAGAGTTCTCGTAGCCCACCCCATGAATTATGGCCAGGTCTCCCCGGTTATACAGCTCCCTCATGGGCCCCATGTTGGGATGAAGTCCCATCTCGTCGTCCAGGTGCAATATCTCGCCATCGGGTATACTCACTGCCGGGCGGTTGTCCCGGTACAGGGGGTCTGTGTAGGGGATCACCGTATTGAAGTAGTCGTTCCCCCCCGATAGCTGTAGTACCACCAGGACCGGGGCTTTCTTGCTGCTAGTCATCCTTTCCCTCCTAACTCTAGGCGTACTGGTAATCCCTCAAGGAAACTATCAATTGCAACATCTCTCCTACTCTCTCGGTGGAGACGCCGGCCTCTTGCTCCCCTTCCCAACGGAGCGCGCCGCTGGCGCCCGCGTGGCTCGCCAACTCATCCTTGGTTTCCTTGCTGACTTCCAGTGGCCCCATCAGGTCAAGGCAGGCGTCAACAAACGTCTCGGCGGACATCTCGCCCCGTGCTCTCAGCCTGTCAACGATAGACCGTACCCCGGGGAGGCTCACGTCCCCGACCATATCGGCGGTGAAGTTAATCCGTCTCATCAACGAGCCGCTGTTCACCCACTCCGTCCCCGTGTGCCAACCCTCCACACTGGGGGGATTCAGCAAGTCCTGGCCCATGTAGCCGGGCTGCTTGGCCAGGTTGCCTATGCCCGGTGCGGGGAACTCGGAGCCGCCCACCAGCCTGAGAGTGCCCACGACCGTCTCGGCGGGGCTCTTTATCTTGGCAAAGCGGGCCTCTTTGAAGAAATCGGAGTTGAAGAGCACGCGCAGCACCGAGCGCATGTCATAGCTCGACTCGGTAAAGGTGTTGACGAGGGTCTCGATGGCTTCGGGGTCCCTTGGAGGGGTCACCGACCAGGCCGGCACCTGGGCTTCGTCGGCCACGAAGAAATTGTACAGGTGGCGGGAGATGAACCGGGCAGCGGCCGGCTGCCGGCAGATGATGTCTATGATGTCCTCCCCGTTGAAGCGCCCGGTATGGCCCAGGAAGGTCTTTTCTCCGTCGTCGTGGTCCTCCGGATTATACTCGAATATCCAGTCGAACCGTCCTATGGGGAACCTGGGCAGCTTGGGCTGCATGGTCCATCCGGTAAAGGCACGGGAGCACTCCCTTACGTCTACCTCCGTATAGTTGCCCACGCCCATGCTGAACAGCTCTAGCAGCTCCCGCCCCCAGTTCTCGTTGACCGCGTGGGCGTGGTTCTCGCAGTTGTCCAGCCAATAAATCATCGCCGGGTTCTTCGCCATCTCCGTCAGCAGCTCTCTATAGTCGCCCATGCCCTTCTCACGGAACACGTCAATCATGTCCACTATCTCGTCGTAGTGGTCCACCTTCGAGACGCCTGTGGCGAAGATTTGGTGCCAGAAGAGGGCCATCTTCTCTTCCAGGGGCCGCTTGGTATTGATCATGAAGTACATCCACTCGGCGGCGCCCATGCCCTGCAGCGTCCCCGGTTTCCATGCCCAAGGGTGGTGGCGCAGGAGCTCGTACTTGTCCACAGCGGGCTGCGCTTCGGGGTGCAATAGCTCCTCTACAGTTGCCTCGTACCCTTTGGCCGCCCGGGCCTCCAGCTCCTCACGGGTCGCCCCAAAGCCGGCGCGACGCATCAGGTGGGCCATCAAGGCTATGTCATTCTCGGCCATTTAGTCGCCTCCTTTCCCAGAACCCGTAATTACTCTCCATTTTATCGCGTGGTGACCACGCGGGACCGCTTCCCTAAGACATCAATATAATCTTAGCTCTGGCGCTTGTCAATCTCGTCTGTGGGGTGTCTTGAGCGGATGAGATATTATAATATCCCTTTAAGTGGTCGCCCAAACTTGCGTAAAAGCAGTCTAAAGACTTTATAATGGATGAAGGAGAAAAATGGGCAAAAACTTCCCCAGATTCCGGCTCAATGTCCCGACGGTCTTGCTTGGGGCTATGGGCATCCTTCTTCTCGCGCTATCATGGGGATGCTCAGGGTCGGAACTCTCTATCATCAAGGTAGACGGCTCCAGCACGGTCTTCCCAATTACCGAGGCCATGGCGGAGGAGTTCCAGAATCAGCAAAGTAACGTGCAGGTGACCGTGGGTATTTCCGGCACCGGTGGGGGCTTCAAGAGGTTCTGCAGGGGCGAAACCGACATCTCCGATGCCTCCCGGCCAATCAAGCCTGTGGAGGTGGAAGCCTGCAACCGGGAAGGCATTGACTACATCGAGTTGCCCGTGGCCTTTGACGGCCTCTCGGTCATGGTGAACCCTGAGAACGACTGGGTGGACTTCCTCACCGTCGAGGAGCTGACGGAGATATGGAAGCCGGGCTCCACCGTCGTGAAATGGTCGGACGTCCGCCCTGAGTGGCCCGGCGAGGACATATTCCTTGCGGGAGCCGACACCGACTCCGGCACCTTCGACTACTTTACCAAGGCCATCGTTGGAGAGGAGGGGGCCTCTCGCTCCGACTACACGGCCTCAGCCGACGATAACGTACTGGTGCAGGCCATTGCAGGAGACAAGCACGCCCTGGGGTATTTCGGCTTTGCCTACTACGTGGAGAGCGTCGAGAAGCTGAAGCTGGTCCCCGTGGACCCTGGTACGGGTCCCGTAGCGCCTTCCATCGAGTCCATCAACGGCAATGAGTACGTGCCCTTGAGCCGCCCTCTGTTCATCTACGTCAACAGCCAGGCTGTCCAGGAGAGGTCCGAAGTGCGAGACTTCGTGCGCTTCTTCTTCCAGAGGGAGAACACCGGACTGGTGCGCGATGTCGGGTACGTGGAACTGCCGGATAAGATATACGAATTGGCGCGGCAGAGACTCGACTCAGGTACTACGGGGTCAATCTTCGGTGGTAAAGGCTCCCAGGTGGGAGTCTCCCTGGAGGACCTGCTGGGGGAAAGGTAGCCCATGAATCTTCAGCATAATGCCGCGACTCCTGGACGGTTGGCACGGGTGCATGGAAGGCTGTCTTGGCGCTGACCACGGGCAGCCCTATCTCCCTGTCCCGCACCCGCCGGAGGCGTAGGCTCGGAGAGGGGGCCATTCACGGCCTCCTGCTCCTCTGCGGACTTATATCTCTGGGCACTACTATCGGCATCATCGTCATCCTCTCCACCGAGGCCGTGAACTTCTTCCGTGAAATACCTATTACCCAATTCTTCGGCGATACCAAGTGGGCCCCCCTCTTCTCTCCCCAGCATTTCGGCGTCGTGCCCCTGATAGTGGGGACGTTGTTGGCCAGCGCAGGGGCCTGCGTCATAGCCCTGCCCATCGGACTGGCCACGGCCATCTTCCTCAGCGAGTACGCCCCCGACCGGGTACGCCGTGCAGTAAAACCCTTCCTGGAGGTGCTGGCGGGCATCCCCACAGTGGTATACGGGTATTTTGCCCTGACCTTCGTAACCCCCATACTCGGCTTTGTGAATCCGCAAACCGAGGTGTTCAACGCTGCCAGCGCCTCCATCGTTATGGGGATAATGATAATCCCCATGGTGTCCTCCCTCAGCGAAGACGCCATGGTCTCCGTGCCCCGTTCCCTGCGGGAGGGGGCCTACGCGCTGGGAGCTACCCGCTTCGAGGTAGCCACGCGGGTGGTGGTGCCTGCCGCCCTGTCGGGCATCGTGGCATCCTTCATCCTGGCCATCTCGCGGGCCATCGGTGAGACTATGATAGTGACCCTGGCCGCGGGCGCATCCCCCAACCTCACCGGAAATCCTTTCGAGGGCATCCAGACCATGACCGCCTACATCGTGCAGGTCAGCCTTGGGG
The DNA here is from genome assembly GCA_965197405.1 of Dehalococcoidia bacterium. Lineage (GTDB taxonomy): Bacteria > Chloroflexota > Dehalococcoidia > Lucifugimonadales > JAGWBF01. Next base: position 2,553,241 of record OZ240206.1, read on the forward strand.
ATACGCCCCAGGGCACCATCGAGTACCGCACCATTTTTGCCGTCGGCATAACCCTCTTCGTTATGACCTTCTTCATGACCCTTCTGGCCCACTACGTGGTGCGCCGGTTCCGGGGCGTGTACTGATGCGGATAGAGTGGAGGGCATTTCCCGGGGAGGCTGCGCCCAGCCAGTCCAGGAGCATGAGGGGGCGCATACTCCGGGGTAGAGCTTTCTACATTCTGTCCGTAGCGGCGGCCCTGGTGGGTATCGTGGTGCTCTTCGTTCTGCTGGGAACGATCATCGCCGACGGGGGGGCCGCCCTGGTCCGGGATTTTCCCCAGTTCCTCACCCATGCTCCCTCCAGATTTGCCCACATGTCGGGAATCAAAGTTGCTTTTATGGGCACGCTCTGGATGATGGCCTTCACCGCCCTCTTCTCCTTTCCCATCGGCGTGGGGGCGGCTATCTATCTCGAGGAGTACGCGCCCCGCCACTGGCTGACCCGGCTCATACAGATTAACATCGCGAACCTGGCGGGTGTTCCTTCCATAGTGTACGGCATCCTGGGGCTGGCCCTTTTTGTCCGGGCGTTGTCGCTGGACCGCAGCATCATCTCCGGGTCTCTCACGATGAGTCTGCTCATCATGCCCATAATAATCATCACCTCCCAGGAGGCCCTGCGCGCCATTCCCCTTTCCCTGCGCCAGGCGTCCTACGCCCTCGGAGCCACGCGGTGGCAGACTATCTGGCACGTAGTCCTCCCCCAGGCCCTGCCTGGCATCCTCACCGGCACCATACTGGCCCTCTCCCGGGCTATCGGGGAGACGGCTCCGTTGATCATGATTGGCGCCCTTACCTACATAGCCTTCACCCCTGCCAGTCCCTTTGACCCCTTCACCGCATTGCCCATTCAGATATTCAACTGGACTTCCAGGCCCCAGGAGGAGTTTCGCGAGATCGCCGCCGCCGGTATCATAGTGCTGCTGGTGGTGTTGCTGACCATGAACGCAGGAGCAATTTATTTGCGCAACAAGTTCCAGAAGAGGTCCGAGGGCTAGACTGTCTTGATTGTCCTGGGCGAAGCCAAAGGCAGCGAAGCCCGACGACGAGGGGTAGAGTGTGGAAACCACAGTTAGAATCGCAGTGAATCACCCGCAGCCGCAGGAGCCGCGAGGCCCCGAGGACCGCCCGGCGCCCGAGGCACAGGAAACGCCCATAAAGCTGAAGACCGTGGGCCTGAACGTGAAGTACGGAAGCTCTCCGGCCCTGAGCGATATTAACCTGAATGTCCCGGCTAACCGTGTGACGGCTATTATAGGGCCGTCGGGCTGCGGCAAAAGCACGCTGCTGCGCTGTTTCAACCGCATGAATGACCTGATTCCCGACGCGCGGGTCGAGGGCAAGGTGCTGTTCAACGGCATGGACCTCTACGCGCCCGACGTGGACGCCACGGAGATACGCTATCGCATCGGGATGGTATTCCAGCGCCCCAATCCCCTCCCCAAATCCGTGTACGATAATGTGGCATTCGGGCTTCGCATCAACGGCCATCGCGGTGATATGAATGAGATGGTGCAGCGCTCTCTCGAGCGCGCCGCCCTGTGGGACGAGGTGAAGGACAGGCTGAAGAAGAGCGCCCTCACCCTCTCCGGCGGCCAGCAGCAGAGGCTCTGTATTGCGAGGGCCTTGGCCGTGAACCCTGAAGTGGTGCTCATGGATGAACCCTGCTCCTCTCTCGACCCCATCGCCACCCTGGCCATAGAGGACCTCATTCGCTCGCTTTCCGGGGGGTATACCATTATAATAGTGACGCATAACATGCAGCAGGCTGCACGAGTTTCGGATGAGACCGCGTTTCTGACCACCGACCCCCACGGCGCGGGGTACCTGGTGGAGCACGGTAACACTCGCCAGCTTTTTACCAACCCCGGCGACGAGCGCACCGAGGCCTACATCACCGGCAGGTACGGCTAAAGGCCCTGGCCCCTCGTACCGGGTGGTATTCGAAGGACGGGGTGAAGGCTGGCAAGGGAGGGTCCAAATGCGAGTAAGATCGGGTCTCGACCGCCAGCTGCGGATGCTCCAGGACGAGGTGGTGATGATGGGCGGAATGGTGGAGAAGTCCGTAGCCAGGGCCTTGGACGCTCTCAAGCGTCGCGACCTGGAGTCATCGGAACAGGTGATACGGGAAGATGACTACATAGATAGTAAGCGCTTTGAGATTGAGGAGCAGTGTATAGACCTGATCGCCACCCAACAGCCTATGGCCGGCGACCTGCGCATCCTGGTAAGTATGCTCCACATCACCGTGGAGTTGGAGCGTATGGGTGACTACGCCGAGGGCATTGCCAGGATTAACCTGTTGATGGGCGACGAGCCGACCCTGAAACCCCTCATAGATATACCCCGCATGGCTGAGAAGGCTACCACCATGTTGCGCCGGAGCATGGACGCCATGGTGAACAGGGATACCCTGACCGCCCTTCAGGTCTGTAGGGACGACGACGACGTGGACGCCCTGTACGACCAGGTTTACAGGGAGTTGTTGCTCTACATGATACAGGACCCTTCCACCATCCAGCGGGCTACTTACCTCTTGTGGGTCGCCCACGACCTGGAACGGATCGCGGACAGGGCCACCAACATAGCCGAGCGGGTGGTGTACCTCGTGACGGGCAAGATGGAAGAGATCAACGTCTCCAAATACTAGGCGCTCTGCCTGTGCTTACCCCTTCTTGTAGAACATGTGCAGCAAGTTTCTCTGATGCGCCCAGCTATGGGCGCGCCTCAGCAGCGGGACCGGTATTTGTTCTCCTTTATTCGTGACCCGTATCGTCTCGAACCTCTGCCCAACGGGCGCCGGAGCGTCCGTGATGTGGACAACCTCGCATCCCTGGGACTCGGCGTGAAGCCTCAAGGCCTCGTAGCCCTTGATCTTCCTGTTGGGGTGCCTGTATATGTAAAGCTCGGTGCTCCCGATCATCTCCTCGAAGTGTTCGCTCGCGACGCTATCTCCGGCGCCGGACCCCCCTCGTAAGTCCCTTCTGGTGAACCCGTAATCCCTCATCGCCATGAATCAACCCTCAAATCCCTAGCCTTCCGGGTAGAATAACACGAAATCGGTCTGGGGCGGAAGACGCTTCCGGGCGATGGCCAGGGCCTTTTAATTGTCACCCCGAGCGGAGCGAGGGGTCTAAAGTCCTTGCCTTCTTAGGCGTGCTGCTATCCAAGCATTTTTAGATTCCTCGCTGCGCTCGGAATGACACGCGGCGGGGGCCTGTATTTACCTGGCGTGAGAATTGAAAGACCCTGGGGCGCTGGCCCCCATTTTATCTGGCCATCATCGAGGCCCCTGGAAGCTGTGGGTATCAAGGGCGGGAAATGGCGCTTAATTAGCTTGACCCTCCAGGACAGAAGTAGGAAACTAGAGTCGTCCCTGTATTTATTGTGGCGGAATAATCAGGATAGTGAAGTCTTTGGGGATGCGGGGCCGGCCTTTCCTGCCCTCGCTCTAAGACAGAGGACCCTATGGCCTCTTCTTTTGACAAAAGCACTCGCGCTCCTCGGTCTACTCTGGGGGTGTTCAGCCTGAGCCAGCTATCCCGGGCGCGAATCATCGTGAGCGTGCTGGGGACGCTTCTGGCGATGATGATGGCCGCCCTGGACCAGACCATCGTAGCCACCGCGCTGCCGACGGTTGTAGCCGACCTTGGAGGATTCGACCAGTTCGCCTGGGTGTTTACCGCCTATATGCTGGCCTCTACCATCAGCATTCCCATAATGGGCAAACTCTCCGATATATACGGTCGGAAGTGGGTGCTGGCAGGGGGGGTGGTCATCTTTCTGGCAGGCTCTGCGCTATCCGGCAGCGCCCAGGACATGATCCAGCTCGTGCTGTTCCGTGGCATCCAGGGACTGGGAGCCGGTAGCATCATAGCCAACTCCTATGCCCTGATGGGCGACGTCTTCCCACCGGCCCAGCGAGGAAAATGGACAGCCGTTGTGGGCGCCGTGTTCGCCTTGGCCATCGTAATCGGGCCCCTGGCGGGGGGATACGTGACGGACCACTTGAGTTGGCGTTGGATATTTTTCATTAACATTCCCGTGGGGTTCGTCGCTCTGCTGGTGATACTGTTGGGCATGGCCAACGTCAGAGACCCCAAGGTGAAGCCGAGCATTGACTACCTTGGACTCGTTACCCTCGTAGCCAGCGTCGCCCCTCTGCTTCTCGCCCTCACCTGGGCGGGAAAGGAATATCCCTGGACATCTCCCCAAATCATAGGCATGTTCACCGTTGCCGCTCTTATGGCCGCGCTGTTCGTCATGGCCGAAAGGCGCGCCCAGGAGCCGATAATACCCGGATTCCTCTTCGCCAATCCCATTTTCACCGTTGGAATGGTGGTGACCTTCCTTACAGCCATCGGGATGTTCGGCGCCATCTTGTTTATTCCCCTCTTCATTCAGGAGGTAATCGGCTCCTCCGCCACAAACGCGGGGATGACCCTGATGCCCATGATGCTGAGTGTCGTGGCGTCGGCCATCATAGCCGGGCAGATCATTTCCCGCACGGGTCATTACCGTCTGCTGGCCATAGGAGGGGTGTTCTTCATGGCGCTGGGGGCCTACTTCTTCACCCGTCTCGACGCCGGCTCTTCCGTCGCCGAGGCCATACGCTACACGGTGATAGCGGGGGCAGGCTTGGGGGCCACGCTGCCCACATTCATGATTGCCGTCCAGAATACTTTCCCTCATCATATGCTGGGAGTGGTGACAGCGTCCGTCCAGTTCTCTCGCACCATCGGCGGCGCCGTGGGCACGGCGGTCCTGGGAGCCTTCATGACCATGCGAATAGATGGACTGCTCTCAGGCCCTGCCGTCTCGGAGGGTGCGCCACCGCCCCCGGGGGTTGGGCAGATGAGAGACGCCCAGAGCGCCATAGACGCCGGAGGCATATCGCGAATCGGAGAGTTGGCCGACCGGACCACATTGGCCGCTGCAATGCATGACGTGTTTATCCTGGGCCTCGGGATAACTGTTCTGGCTTTGGTAGTAACCCTCTTTCTCAAGGAGATTCCTTTACGCAAGACTATGGTCGAACCCGCGAGAAAGATGGATGTGAGCAGCATGGACTGAAACGCCAGCAAAGCCACAAATACGGTTGACATGGCCTGGCTTTGCTGGTAGAGTAACTTGCTGGTGCTAAATTTGCCGGAGGGAAACTTATGCCCACTGTGAATCAGCTGGTAAGAAAAGGCAGGAAAAACATAAAGCGGAAGACGAAGGCTCCGGCGATGCACTGGGTCCAGAACTCGCTGAAGAACCGGGTAGTCTGGGGTCCCGGGTCCCCCCAGAGGCGCGGCGTCTGCGTCCAGGTGAGGACCATGACCCCGAAAAAGCCCAACTCGGCTCTCCGAAAGATAGCGCGGGTCCGTCTCACCAACGGGTTCGAGGTCACGGCCTACATCGGGGGCGAGGGGCACAACTTGCAAGAGCACTCCGTCGTCCTCCTCCGTGGGGGAAGGGTGAAGGACCTTCCCGGGGTGCGCTACCATGTCGTACGAGGCGCTCTGGACTGTCAGGGCGTGCAGGACAGGCGGAGAGGACGGAGCAAGTACGGCTCGGGGAAGCCAAGGGCCCGTTAGCCTCCGGGTCTTTGTTTGAGGACAGACCATCCCAGGCTACTACATAAATCCAGGATATTTGGAAAAGAAATGTCTCGAAGAAGACGCGCTGAAAGGCGCGATATACCATCCGACCCCAAATACAACAGCGTCGAGTTGGCCCGCTTCATCAACAAAATTATGAAGTGGGGCAAGAAGACCACCGCCCAGCGCATCGTCTACAGCGCGATGGATACGGTGCAGGATGACGCCAAGAGAGACCCCCTGGAGGTCTTCCAGCAGGCGCTGAAAAACGCCACACCCCTCCTCGAGGTCAAACCCAGGAGGGTGGGCGGCTCCACTTACCAAGTCCCCACCGAGTTGCGCTCCAACCGGAGCGAGGCCCTCGCCATGCGCTGGATCATAAGAGGGGCCAGGGCGCGTAAGGGCATGCCCATGGCTCGCAAGCTGGCACTGGAGTTCATGGATGCCTCCAGAGGCGAAGGCTCAGCCGTGAGGCGTCGAGAAGAGATACACCGAATGGCTGAGGCCAACCGGGCGTTTGTGCACTACAGATGGTAGTGAGCAAATTCCCCCTCCCGTCGGGTTATGCAAGTCCCCATCCCGCCTTTAGCCTGAAAACCTCATGACTATGTCCGAAAAACTCCCTATAGAATACATCCGCAATATCGGCTTCATCGCCCATATAGACGCTGGCAAGACCTCCGTCACCGAGCAGGTGTTGTACCTTGCCGGCCGCATCCACAGGGTTGGCGGTGTAGACGAGGGCACCGCCGTCATGGACTGGATGCCCCAGGAAAAAGAGCGAGGCATTACGATAACCGCCGCGGCGACTACCTGTTACTGGAAAGACCACCGCATAAACATCATAGACACGCCGGGGCATGTGGATTTCACCGCCGAAGTGGAGCGCAGCCTCCGAGTGTTGGATGGGGGGATTGTGGTGCTGGACGCGGTGGCCGGGGTCCAACCCCAGTCTGAGACGGTATGGAGGCAGGCGGACAGATATAAAGTTCCCAGGATTTGCTTCGTGAACAAGATGGACCGGATAGGGGCCAACTTCGAGCGCGCCGTGGATACCATCAGACACCGGTTGAAGGGCAATCCCGTCCCCATCCAGTTCCCATTGGTAAATGACGACACCTTTGAAGGCGTCGCGGACCTCCTGGAAGGTAAGGCATTGCTCTATGAAGAGTCGGGTCCCACGCCTCCTCAAGAGGTGCCCATACCTCAGAAGCACCAGGAGGACTTCAATAGGTACCGCGAGGCCATGGTGGAGAAGATAGTCGAGACCGATGAAAGGTTGATGATAAAGTACCTGGAAGGGGAACAGATAGACGGCCATGACCTGCGAGAAGCCCTGAGACGAGCTACCATCGGCGGCGGCATGGTCCCCGTCCTCTGTGGCAGCGCTCTCAGCAGTCAGGGCATTGAACCCCTGGTAGACGCAATAATTCACTATCTCCCCTCACCTCTGGACGTTCCTCCCGTGGAGGGCACCCTTGTTCATAATGAAAAAAAGGTTGTCAGGGAGGCCCGCGATGATGCTCCTCTCTCCGCTCTGGCCTTCAAGGTGACCTCCGACCCCTTCGTGGGGCGGCTCGTATATCTGAGGATTTATTCCGGCAAAGCTACCTCCGGCTCTTCCGTGTTCAACTCCACCCGGGACCTGAGAGAGCGCATGGGCCGGGTGCTTCTGATGCACGCCAACCGGCGAGAGGAGGTGGAAGAGACGAGCGTGGGGAATATCTGTGCTACCGTCGGGCTGAAGAGCACCTTCACCGGTGACACCATCTGCACTAGGGAGGACGCTGTCATTCTGGAGCCGCCCCGCTTCCCCTCTCCTGTGCTCTCCGTATCCATCGAACCCATGACCAGGTCGGACCAGGACAAGCTTTCCAGCGCACTGACAAAGCTGGCCGAAGAGGATCCCACCTTCGACGTGCGGTACGACCCGGAGACCGGCCAGACCCTCATATCCGGCATGGGCGAGTTGCACCTGGAGGTGCTGATAGAGCGGATACGCCGAGAGTTCAACGTGGAGGCCAGCGTGGGCAGGCCCAAGGTCGCCTACCGCGAGGCCATCACCCGGTCTGTACGCCAGGAAGGCCGGTTCGTCCGTCAAACCGGGGGCAGGGGCCAGTACGGGCACGTTTGGCTGGAGATTGAGCCTCGCGAGCGGGGCGAGGGCTTCCTCTTCGAGAGCCGCATAGAGGGCGGGGCGGTACCCAGGGAGTATATCTCCCCTATCGAGGCGGGCGTGAAGGAAAGCGTAGGAAACGGCCCTATAGGCGGGTATCCCCTGATAGATGTCAAAGTGACCCTGGTGGACGGCAGCTATCACCAGGTGGACTCGTCGGAGATAGCCTTCAAGGCGGCTGCATCCATAGCCCTCAGAGAAGGGGTCAGGAAAGCGGGTCCCATCCTCTTGGAACCCATCATGGAGATGGAGGTGGTGACGCCTGGAGAGTTCCTGGGGGATGTGCTGGGCGACCTCAGCTCCCGGAGGGCGCAGATAAAGAGCATAGAGGGACACGAGGGTACACAGGTTGTGAGGGCCCTCATGCCCCTGGCTGAGACTTTCGCCTACACCACAACCCTCCGTTCCGCTACCCAGGGCAGGGCTATGTACACCATGGAGTTCCTCTTTTACGAGCCTGTACCTGATAGTATAATGCAGAGTACGGTCCGCAGAGTGTAATCGAAGAAGGTAACTATGACTACCGGGCAGAAAATAAGGATAGTGCTGAGAGCTTTTGACCACAAGTCCCTGGACCTCTCCGCCGGTCAGATAGTGGATACGGCAGAACGCACGGGGGCGCAGGTGGCGGGTCCCATCCCCCTGCCCACTCACATACGCCGGTTCTGTGTCATCCGCTCTCCCCATGTGGACAAGGACTCCAGGGAGCATTTCGAGATCAGGACTCATAAACGGCTCATAGACATTCTGGACCCTACCTCAAAGACGATAGACGCCCTCACCAGGCTGAACCTGCCTGCGGGTGTAGACATTTCAATTAAACTTTAGGCAAACTTCAGGTGTCAAAATGATCAAAGGGATGCTAGGAAAGAAAATCGGGATGACCCAGTTCTTCCGACAGGACGGAAGAGTGGTGCCGGTCACCGTCATTCAGGCTGGCCCATGCACCATCACCCAGATCAAGACCAGGGCTAGCGACGGCTACGAGGCGGCGCAGGTGGGTTATGCTCAGGTGAAGCGCCTCAACAAGCCCGCAAGAGGGCATCTTGGGCGCACCGGACTCTTCCGTCACCTGCGAGAGATGCCCGTGGACGGCCTCGAAGACCTCCAGGTCGGCCAGAATATAAGCGCGGACCTCTTCCAGCCCGGCGAGAAGGTGGACGTGATAGGCACTTCCAAGGGGCGCGGCTTCCAGGGAGTGATGAAGCGTCACGGTTTCCACGGTGGCCCAAGGACTCATGGACAGTCCGACCGGGCTAGGGCCCCCGGCTCCATCGGCGGCAACACCTATCCCGCCAGGGTTCTCAAGGGCAAGAAGATGGCAGGTCACATGGGCAACGTAAGGATAACGGTGAAGAACCTGGAGGTAGTGGAGGTTGACCTGGAAAGAAACCTCCTTCTGCTCAAAGGCGGAGTCCCAGGAGCGCCCAACGGGTTGTTGACGATACGCAAGGCTAGGTAGGTAGGCCGCGACCGTCCGCCGTACCCCGTCGAATCGGGTAAATATGGTCGCTACGGGCTGACCGCAGAGCGCGATGGATGCAGCAAACTGAACTTGGGGAGGGGCCGCCCGTGGTCTCCCCCAGCGCATGGAGTAACAGCTATGGATCTTCCGGTAAGGAACATAAAGGGAGAGGCGATATACACGGCCCAGGTGAGCGATGCCCTGTTTGATGTGCCCATGAACAACGCCCTGGTGCATCAGGCCCTGGTCATGTACCAGCTGAACAAGCGGCAGGGGACTCATAGCACCAAGACTAGGAGCCAGGTCTCCGGCGGTGGCCGGAAGCCCTGGCCCCAGAAGTACACGGGCAGGGCCAGGCAGGGCAGCATACGCGCCCCCCACTGGCGGCATGGCGGCGTGGTGTTTGGGCCTCATCCCCGGGACCACCGTGTGGATATGCCCAGGAGAATGCGCCACCTCGCCCTCAAATGCGTCCTGTCTGAGAAGGTGCGCCAGGATAGCCTCATTCTCCTCGATGACCTCTCCCTGGACACGCCCAGCACGAAGGCCATGATCAGGATACTGGCGGACCTGGGAGCCACCAGTTCCACCCTCATTGTCACCGGCGAGCCTCAGCACAACGTGGTGCTCTCGGCCCATAACCTACAGAAAGTCTGGACCCTCCCCGTATCCCTGATAAACGCCGAGCAGGTCCTCAAGCGAGAGTCGCTTATAATGACGCTGGACGCCGTCCGCAGGGCCGAGGAACTCTGGGCCGTGGAAGGGTCCAGGCCCAGGGGCCAAGCGGGTCGAATGAGAGCCTCCTCGAATGGCGGGCTCGACGAAGGATAGGTCAGTCCATGAACCTGAACCAAGTTATTATCCGGCCAATGATAACCGAAAAAAGCACCATCCTCCAGGAGGGTGGGAAGTACGTATTCCAGGTGGCCCTCAAGGCCAACAAGGTCGAGGTGAAGCAGGCGGTCGAGACCACCTTCTCTGTGAAGGTGATGGACGTGAACATGACCAAAATCCGTGGCCGTGTCAGACGCTACGGGCCTCGCCTTAAAAAGATGCCGGACATCAAGAAAGCGGTAGTCACCCTCCGACGAGGGGACAGGATTCAGGTCATTGAAGGAGTCTAACCAGGAGTTTAGCTATGCCACTTAAAACTCCCAACCCCAAGACGCCTGGGACGAGGGGAGCGGCCCTCCCTTCCTTTGAGGAGATAACCCGGAGCAAGCCGGAGAAGTCCCTGCTGCGGCCCTTGAAGCACACCGCCGGCAGGAACAACCGTGGGAAGATAACCACCCGCCATCGCGGTGGCGGCAGCAAGCGGATGTACAGGGTCATAGACTTCAAGCGGGACAAAGTGGGCATTCCCGGCAAGGTGGCGTCCATTGAGTACGACCCGAACCGCTCGGCGCGCATAGCCCTGATTCACTATGCCGACGGCGAAAAGCGGTACATCCTGGCACCCCTCGGGCTGCGGGTGGGAACGAAAATAGAGTCGGGACCCAGGTCGGAAATCAAGCCCGCCAATACCCTACCCCTCAGAAACATCCCGGCGGGCACCCTGGTACACAACCTGGAGATAGTGCCGGGGAAGGGGGGCCAGCTGGTCAGAAGCGCCGGGGTCGCCGCGCAGGTGCTGTCAAGGGAAGGCTCCTACGTGCTCATACGCCTTCCCTCCGGCGAGGTACGGAGAGTGCTGATAGACTGCCAGGCCACCATCGGCCAGCTCAGCAACGCCGACCACAAAAACGTCAAGCTGGGCAAGGCGGGCAAAACACGCTACCAGGGCCGAAGGCCCCAGGTGCGCGGCGTCGCCATGAACCCCAATGACCACCCCCACGGGGGCGGCGAGGGACGCTCCCCCATCGGCCTCCCGGGTCCCAAGACCCCCTGGGGCAAACCGGCCCTCGGCTACAAGACCAGGAGGAAGAAGAAGACCACCGGCAGGTCCATAGTGAGAAGGAGGAGATAGGGATGTCCAGGTCGACAAAGAAAGGCCCCTATGTTCAGCCCAAGCTGGAGAAGAAGGTGCTTTCCGCCCAGAATTCCGGTTCGAAGACGGTCATCCGCACCTGGTCACGCTCATCCACCATCATGCCGGAGATGCTGGGGCTTACGATAGCGGTCCACGACGGGCGCAGGCACGTGCCCATCTTTATCACTGAAAACACGGTGGGGCACAAGCTGGGCGAGTTCGCTCCCACCCGCACCTTCCGGGGGCACGTGGCAAGGTCCGAGCGCACCACCCAGGTGGGGAGAGGCCGCCGGTAAGACCGGCGTCGGAGGAAAAGGAGGTACATCCATCTTGCCTGAGGTCAAGGCCACTACAAGGGACATAGGAGCCTCCCAGAAGAGGCTCAAACCTATCGTAGACCTGGTCCGGGGCAAGCCCGTGAACGAGGCCCTGGACACCCTCAACCTCCTGCCTTCCCCCTGGGCCAAGGTGGTGGCCAAGGTGGTGCGGTCCGCCTCCGCCAACGCGGAAAACAACCTGCTAATGGACCCGGACAGCCTGGTAATCACCAGGATATTCGCCGACGGGGCCCGCTCCCTCAAGCGGTTCAAGCCCCGCGCCAGGGGCCGCATAGGACGCATAACCAAGCGCTCGAGCCACATAACTGTCGTAGTAGATGAGGAGGAGGTGTCCTAAGTGGGCCACAAGACTCATCCCATAGGATTCAGGCTTGGAATAGTGAAGGACTGGCAGACCCACTGGTACGCGCCCAGGGGCAAGGACTACCGGGACCTCCTGTTGGAAGACATGAGGATAAGGGAAAGCATCAATAACGAGTACGTGGGGTTCTCCAACGCCGGAATAGCCCGCATCGAGATAGACAGAGGCACCCAGGACATAGTGGTGAACGTCCACTCGGCGAGGCCGGGCATTCTCATCGGCAGGGACGGAGAGCGGGTGAAGCGGCTCCGGAGCAGGCTTGAGAAGGTGACCAGCAGGCGGATTCAACTTAACATAATAGAAGTTTCTCAGCCGGAGCTGAACGCCTACCTGGTGGCCAGGAATATCGCGGACCAGTTGGAGCGCAGGGTCTCCTACCGGAGGGCCATGCGCCAGGCAGCCCAGCGGGCCATGCAAGCCGGGGCACAGGGCATAAAGATCATCATCAAGGGCCGTATTACCGGCGCCGAGATAGCCCGCCGGGAGAAGTTCATGCAGGGAAGGGTCCCCTTGCATACCCTGAGAGCGGATATAGACTATAATATCACCGAGGCCCGGACCGCAATGGGCTGCGTAGGGGTGAAAGTCTGGATTTATAACGGGGATATATTGCCGCCTCCTCCGGAAGACAACATGGAGGATATGGAGACCATCGAAGTAACCATACCCGTTGAGGAGACTGACGATGTTGCAACCCAAGAGAGTTAAATATCGCAAGATGCACCGGGGTCGTCGCACCGGCAAGGCCACCTCCGGCAGCACGGTGAGCTTCGGCGACTACGGCCTGAAAGCCCTTGAAGCCGACTGGGTGACTGCAAGGCAGATAGAGGCAGCCCGTATTGCCATAACGCGCCATCTGAGGCGCGGTGGCAATGTGTGGGTGCGCCTCTTCTCCGATAAGGCCGTGAGCAAGAAGCCCGCCGAGACCCGCATGGGCGGAGGCAAAGCGGCCGTGGACCACTGGGTAGCGGTGGTCAAGCCTGGCCGGATTCTATTCGAGGTAAGCGGCGTGCGGGAAGACCTGGCGATGGAGGCCCTGCGCCTGGCCTCTCACAAGCTGTCCGTTCCGACAAAAGCGGTGCGCCGGGATGACCTGGCGACCGCCGGCGTAGAACAGGCCTAATTCCCGGGCATTTTTGAGGAGAGAAACGCTCGTGCGCGCTCATGAGATGAGAGAACTCACCGATCAGGAACTCAGCAGGGAACTGGAGAGTTCCTACAAGGAGATCCTCAACCTTCGCATTCGTCTCGCGACGAAACAGTTGACGAACACCTCGCAAATCCGCATCGCCAGGAAAAACACGGCCCGCCTGAACACCATAATCCGCGAGCGCCAGGCAGAGGTGAGGTAATATGGCCAAGGAGAGGCGAAAGGTACGGGTGGGCCGGGTAGTCAGCGACAAGATGGACAAGACGGTGGTGGTGGCCGTACGGTGGCAGCAGCGGCACCGCATCTACAATAAAAGCCTGCGCCACGTCGCCAGGTTCTACGTCCACGACAAGGACAACGAGTGCAAGCTGGGCGACCTGGTGCGCATCCAGGAGACCAGACCCATCTCACGTACAAAACACTGGAGGGTGCTGAACATACTGGAGCGCCAGGAGGTAGCCGAGGTCAAGCCCATAGATTTGGACGAGGGCATACTCTCGGAGGAAGCAGCAGAGGATGACGACGAGGAAGCCTTGGAGGAAGCCCTAGAAGGGGAGGACGAACTGTGATTCAGACCTACAGCCGCCTGGTTGTGGCCGACAACAGCGGGGCCAAAGAAATCATGTGCATAAACATACCTGGTAGTAGCCGCCGCCGGTACGCGTCCATCGGCGACGTTATAGTTGGCTCCGTCAAGGAAGCCGCGCCCCTGGCCCAGGTGAAAAAGGGAGAGGTGGTGCATGCGGTCATAGTGAGGACCGCCAAGCCATACCGCAGGCCCGATGGGACCTACGTGAGGTTCGACGATAACGCCGCCGTCCTCATCGCCGGCAACAAGGTAAAGACCCCCCGTGGCACCCGCATCTTCGGGCCTGTGGCCCGCGAGCTGCGGGAGAAGGGCTTTATGAGGATCGTCTCCCTGGCCCCCGAGGTGGTATGAGGCGGCCTGAGGTAGTATGAGGTGGTGCGATGAGGATACACACAGGCGATACAGTGTTGGTCATAGCGGGTAAAGAAAAAGGGAGACGTGGACGAGTGGAAAGAGTCCATCCCTCCAATAACCGCGTGGTGATAGAAGGGATAAATCTCGTAACCCGCCATGTGCGCCCGCGTCCCGACCTGAGACAGGCTGGCAGGGTCCAGCAGGAGTCTCCCATTCACGTATCCAACGTGATGCTTGTGTGCAACAAGTGCAGCAACCCGACCCGTGTGACAACCGATCAGCTAGACGACGGCAGGAAGGTAAGAACATGTCTACAGTGCAGGGAGACAATAGACTAGAAGGGGAGTCTCCTTCCGGCTCCGGCGCGCCTGTCCAGGCACAGGCAACGGAGCGTGCAGCCCGGCGGCGCGGGGAGGGTTCCGGCACCGGGCGCAGGAGCAGGGCTGCCACGGCGGTAGTCGAGGAGGCCCCACCTGCGGGAGTCGCGACTCCTGCCCCGGAAGCGTCGGGGCTGCCGAGGCCGCGGCTCCTGGAGATATACCACTCCGAAATTATCCCCACTATGACCCAGGAGTTCGGGTATGCCAACGTCATGCAGGTGCCGCGGCTCACGAAGGTGATACTCAACATAGGGCTGGGGGAGGCCCTGACCAATCCCAGGGCTATGGAGAGCGCGACCAAGGACCTGACCACCATATCCGGCCAGAAACCCGTCGTGACGCGGGCCAAGAAGTCCATCGCGGGCTTCAAGCTGAGAGAAGGCAACCCAATAGGCCTGTCCGTGACCCTCCGGGGGGCCATGATGTACCATTTCATGGACCGGCTTCTCAACACCGCCCTGCCCCGCATCAGGGACTTCAGAGGAGTCCCTGCAACAAGCTTCGATGGGCGTGGCAACTACTCCCTGGGCATCCGGGAGCAGATAATCTTCCCCGAGATAGACTACGGTCAGATTGAGCGCATACGAGGCCTCCAGGTAACCATCGTCACCACGGCGCCGACCGACACGGAGGCGTCGCGCCTGCTAGCCCTATTCGGTATGCCTTTCGCACGCCAGAACTGAAGGAGCGGACTTGGCTAAGAAATCTCAAATCGAGAAATGGAAAAAGCCTAAAAAATACGCCATACGCCAGCACAACCGGTGCAACCGGTGCGGCAGGCCCAGGGCCTTCATAAGGTACTTCGGTCTCTGCCGTATATGCTTCCGGCAGCTCACCCTGATTGGCAACCTGCCAGGGGTACGAAAGGCCAGTTGGTAGAAACTTTCTGGAGTATGTAAGACCATGCCTGTGACAGACCCCATCGCAGATATGCTGACCCGGATAAGGAACGCCCAGGTTATGAGACACGATTCCCTGGTGATGCCAGTCTCAAAAGCCAAGGTCGCAATAGCTCGGATATTGAAAGACGAAGGTTTCATCAAAGGCTACGATATGCTCAGGGGCCAGCCTCAGCCCATGCTCCGTGTACACCTCGCCTACCGCGAGAACAAAGAACCTGCTGCTACCGGGCTCAAACGTGTGAGCAAGCCGGGACTCAGGGTCTACGTAGGCAAGGGAGAAATCCCCCGGGTATACGGCGGGCTGGGCATCGCGATCCTATCCACGTCTCAAGGGTTGATGACGGGTAGAGATGCCTGGCGCCGGGGCATAGGAGGGGAGTTGCTCTGCTATGTCTGGTAATGTCGCTAACGGGAGAAGTGAAAGGACCCTCTCCAGGATAGGGCGCAAGTCTATTCCCATACCGGAGGGCGTTCAGGTCACCTTAGACTTCGCCGAGGTTACGGTCAAGGGCCCCAATGGCGCGCTGACCCAGCCCATCCATCCGGAAGTCATCGTGAAGCTGGAGGACGGCCACGTCATCGTGGAAAGGTACTCCGCCAGAAAGTTCCACCGCTCCCTCCACGGCCTCACGCGCAGCCTTATCGCCAACGCCATAACCGGGGCGAGCCAGGGCTACTCGAAGACGTTGGAGCTCATGGGCGTGGGCTACAGGGTGCAGCAGTCCGGCGACGGTATAGTGCTCAACGTGGGATTTAGCCATTCCGTGCCCATTGAACCCCTGGAAGGGGTGACGCTGACCGTCGAAGGCAATAATAGAGTCCACGTCCGGGGAAGTGACAAGCAGAAAGTGGGAGAAGTGGCCTCTTCCATTCGCAGGGTCAGGCCACCCAACCCGTACAAGGAGAAAGGGATAAAATACGCCGGAGAGGTCCTTCGCCTGAAACCCGGAAAAGCTGCGGCCAGAAAGAAATAGCAGAAATAGCAGCCGCGCTAGCCCCCATGGACGTTGGCTACTTTCTGAGGATGTGAAGCAGGTCTCAGGAGAAATAGACCGGCTTCCCGATAAACCGGAGGCTTTACCCCATGCCTAGAGACAGAGAATCACGGGAACTTCGAATAATAAGACACCGCAGGGTGCGCCGCAAGACTTCAGGGACCTCTGAACGCCCGAGGCTCTGTGTCTTCCGCAGCCTCAACCAGATATATGCCCAGGTCATAGACGACACCAGCGGCCACACCATAGCGTCCGCTTCCAGCCTGGAGCCGGAAATAAGGTCGTCGGCGGGAAACGTGCCCAAGATTGAGGTGTCAAAGAAGGTGGGCATCGCCATAGCTCAGAGGACCCTGACCACAGGGACGACAAAGGTGGTATTCGACCGGGGCGGGTACAAGTATCACGGCCGGGTAAAAGCCCTGGCCGATGCCGCGAGGGAGGGAGGTCTCGTATTCTGATGGTTTCCACGCTGCCCCAACTCACCGGTAGAAAGATAGACCCTTCCGAGTTCACATTGAACGAGAGGGTGGTGTTCACCAGGCGCATATCCAAGGTCGTCAAAGGAGGACGTCACCTGCGTTTCAACGCGCTAGTGGTTGTAGGTGACGGAGAGGGCGTGGTAGGGGCCAGCCTCGGCAAAGCCCTCGCCATACCCGACGCCGTGAGAAAGGGTAACGCCTCCGCAAAGAAGAGCCTGATAAGGGTCCCTCTGAGGGGGAGCACCATACCCCAGGAGACCCTCTCGAAAAAGGGCGCCTCCCTGGTCCTCATCAAGCCCGCGCCTCCGGGCACCGGCATCATCGCCGCAGGAGTAATCCGCGCCGTGCTGGACCTGGCTGGGGTAAAGGATGCCGTGGCCAAGTCCCTGGGCTCCCGCAATCCAATCAACGTTGTGTACGCCACCCTGGACGCGTTGCAAAAGCTCAGGGACCCCGCCGAAGAGATAGCCCGCCGCAAGGGCCTGGAAAGGCCGTCAGGGTAAACACCGGTGCAGCATTCTTAGGGGGTGTTTCCAAAGTCCCTTCGTCCCTGGTGGGAGAAGGTTAGAGTCTGCCCTGAGCTTGCCGAAGGGATGAGCGGGACTCGTTCCAACGCATTCCCCTCACCTCAACCCTCTCTCGTCAAGGGAGAGGAGGACCTTGGGAAACATCTTCTCAGTAAGATAACATAACATAGAAGAAGGCTCGGACTATGAGAGAACATCAAGTGGCTCCTTCTCCCGGAGCGAGGAGAGCCAGGAAACGAATAGGCCGCGGCGATGCCAGTGGGTACGGCAGCTATGCCGGACGCGGCATGAAGGGCCAGAAGTCCCGCTCAGGCAAGGGTATCAGGCCAGGGTTCGAGGGCGGCCAGATGCCCCTCACAAAAGGCCTTCCCATGAAGCGGGGCTTCACCAATATATTCAAAAAGCAGTACCACCTGGTGAAGACTGAGACGCTCAACGCCTTCCCGCAGGACTCGGAAGTGACCCCCGAAACACTGGTTGAGGCCGGGCTGCTGAGGAGCCTGAAGCATCCGGTGAAAATCCTTGGCAACGGTGAAATCACCGTGCCTCTGAAGGTAAGCGCCCACAAGTTCACTCGCTCCGCTCGGGACAAGATTGAGGCGGCTGGGGGAAGCGCAGAGGTGCTCTAGCTATGATGACCCAGGAAGTGGAGGGCAGACCTCGGCTACTTCAGGCCGCCATAGACGCCTTTCGCATTCCCGACCTGAGAGCAAAGATACTATTCACCCTGGCGATGCTTGCGGTGTTCCGCTTCATGGCCCAGGTGCCGATACCTGGAATAGACCAGACACGGCTGGACGCTCTCTTCGATTCCAACCAGCTCCTGGGTTTCCTTGACCTGTTCAGTGGGGGCGCTCTGAGAAACCTGAGCGTCGCCGCCCTCGGCGTGTTCCCCTACATCACCTCCTCCATCGTGATGCAGCTGCTGGTCCCGATAATACCCAATCTCCAGCGAATCTCCAGGGAAGGTGAGCTGGGACGTCAGAAGATTAACCGCATCATTCACTGGCTGACAGTGCCCATAGCTTTGGCTCAAGGCTATGGGCAGTTGCAGCTTCTCCAGTCGGCTGGCGTGATAACCAACGTCTGGACTCCCGGCAGTGGCGAGCTTTTGCCCACCATCGCGATGCTGGCTTCCCTGACGGCAGGGACCGTGTTCCTGGTCTGGCTGGGCGAGCTAATCACGGAGCGAGGTATCGGAAACGGCATCTCTCTCATCATATTCGCCGGAATCGTCGCGGGCTTCCCCGGTCTGATGCGCGACGTGTCCGACCAGACCGATGCCCTCGGCATTATCTGGCTGGCGATTATAGCCCTCGCGGTCATAGCCCTCATAGTAGTATTCACCGAGGCGCACCGGAGGATTCCGGTGCAATACGGACGCAGCATCTTCCGCGGGGGCAGGATGTACCGCCAGACGGGAGCCACCTATCTGCCTATAAGAATTAACTCGGCGGGGATGATTCCCTTGATCTTTGCCTTCTCGGTGGTCATACTGCCAGGCACAATAGCCAACTTCCTGGGCGTCAGAGACGACTGGGTGGGGTCGGTAGCCGATAGCTTCGCCGTCTGGTTCAACCCCACTCACGGCGTCTACTGGGTGCTGACTTTCTTCCTGGTGGTAATCTTCACCTTCTTCTACACGCTGGTGGTCTTCCAACAGCAGAACCTCGCGGAGAGCCTGCAACGAAACGGGGGGTTCGTACCGGGCATCCGGCCTGGCAGGCCCACCCAGGACTATCTCAACCGCGTCATACTGCGGCTGACCGTCGGAGGCGCTCTCTTCCTGGGCTTCGTTGCCATAGTCCCCTATCTCGCCAGCCGGCTGGTGGACGTGCAGGTGGCCTTGCTTCCCAGCATCAGCCTCCTGATTATGGTGGGGGTAGCCCTTGACACTCTACGCCAGCTGGAGGCGCAGCTACTCATGAGAAACTATGAAGGATTCTTGAGGTAGGACCCATTGTGAGCTCAGCCGGACAAAGGGACCACAAAATACACCTGGTACTCCTCGGCCCCCCCGGGGCTGGCAAAGGGACCCAGGCCAAGATGCTGGCCGAGGCCCTTGGCCTGTCCCACATCGCTTCAGGGGACCTCTTCCGGTATCACCAGCGAAAGGGCACCCCCCTGGGCCTGAAGGCGGTGGAATACATGAGCCAGGGCCTGCTCGTGCCTGATGAGATAACGATAGCGATGGTACTGGAGCAGGCCCTGCTCCCCATCGTCGGAAAGGCCTTCCTGCTGGACGGCTTCCCCCGGAACTATGCCCAGGCCCAGGCCCTGGATGAGAATCTAGCGGGCAGGGGACAGCACATAGACCGGGCGATGCTTATAAAGGTGTCCCAGGATGAGCTGGTAAGGAGACTCTCCGGACGTCTAGTGTGCCGTCAATGCCAGGCCCCTTACCATGAGGAGACCGCTCCGCCGAAGACGCCCGGCAAGTGCGACCTTTGCGGGGGCGAGCTATACCAACGCCAGGATGATACACCGGAAGCCGTGAGGGTTCGCATCCGGGTATATGAGGCGGAGACCGAACCCTTGATAGGGCATTACCGGCGGGCTGGCAAGCTGGCGGAAGTTGATGGGGTGGGAACGGTTGAGGAGGTGGGCCAGCGGCTCCTTGAGGCTTTACAAGACGGCGCAGGGGTTCAAAAAAAGGCGGAGCTATCGTAGAATAGTAGAGTACGTGGGATTATGAAATGAAGATGACAAGAAAAATCGAAACAGCCTCCAACTCGGCGACGACTTACACCGGGGGTATAACCATCAAGTCCCCCCAGGAGATGCAGGCCATGCGCCGCGCAGGGAAGATAGTCGGCGCTACCCTGTCGGTGCTGCGAGAGGCCCTGAGACCCGACATGAAGACCCGCGACCTTGACGCCATCGCAAACCGCGAGATAAGAAGGCTTGGGGGCAAGCCGGCCTTCAAGGGCTATCGAGGGTTCCCCGCCACTATATGCACCTCCGTCAACGAGGAGATAGTCCACGGCATACCGGGAGGCAGGACCATAAAAGAGGGCGACCTGGTGAAGATGGACGTTGGAGCAGTCGTAGACGGCTTCATCGGTGACGCCGCCATGACGGTGGGCGCGGGCAAGATAAGCGACGAGGCCAGAGAGCTTATCGAGGTAACGCGTCTGGCCCTTGAGGAAGGCATCAAAGCCTCCGTGGAAGGGGCGCGGGTGGGTGACATAGGTGAGGCCATCCAGACCTTTGCCGAGTCGAAGGGGTATAGCGTAGTCCGGGAGTACGTTGGACACGGAATAGGCCGCTTCCTCCACGAGGAGCCGCAGGTACCCAACTACGGCCCCCCGGGCAGAGGCCCCCTGTTGCGCCAGGGCATGACCATAGCCATAGAGCCGATGGTAAACATAGGCGATTGGCACACTCGTCTCCTCGATGACCAGTGGACGGTGGTGACGGCCGATGGGACCCTCTCGGCCCACTTCGAGCACACCATCGCCATAACCGATGCAGGACCGGAGGTCCTGACAAGGCCGGGATAGGGGAAGCAGACTTCGGTCCCGGGATTTTTGTGGGAAACTTTGAAGGAGTCTATGGCTAAAAAGGAAGCGATAGAGGTGGAAGCGAAGGTGGTGGAGGCCCTGCCCAACGGCATGTTCAGGGTTGAGCTTCCCAACGATCACAAGGTCCTGGCCCATGTGTCGGGGAAAATCCGCCTCCATTTCATCAGGGTGCTTCCGGGCGACAGGGTCCTGGTGGAGCTCTCACCCTATGACCTGACCCGCGGACGCATAACCTACAGATTCAAATAGCTAGAACAGGTGCTGAAGATGAAAGTAAGGGCCTCGGTAAAGCCACGCTGTGATAAATGCAGAATCATAAAGCGCAAAGGGTCTTTGCGCATCATTTGCTCCAATGCCCGGCACGCCCAGAGACAAGGCTAGCAGAGCCCAGCAGCAAGGGAGGGAATATGGTCCGTGTAGTAGGTGTAGACATACCTGATCGCAAGAGGATAGACGTAGCCCTGCGTAGCATTCACGGTATAGGGCCAAAGGTAGCTCAGGATATTCTACAGAAGGCCGAGCTAGACCTTGACCCCAGACCCAGGGTGACGGAGCTCTCGGACGAGCAGATAGACAAGCTGAGGGAGATCATTGACCGGGACTACAAAGTTGAGGGAGACCTACGGCGAGAGGTCAACGCCAACATACGCAGGCTCATCGAGATTGGCTCCTTCCGCGGCCTGCGACACCGCCGGGGACTGCCACTCCGGGGACAGAGGACTCGTACCAATGCCCGGACCCGCAAGGGTCCCAAGAAGACTGTAGCGGGCCGCGGTCGCCGCACCGGAGCCAAGAAGTAAAGGAGGCTCATGGCTAGACCCAGAAGTCGCCGAAGAGAGAGGAAAGCCGTACCCAGAGGCCGGGCCTTTATCCACTCGACCTTCAATAACACCCTGGTGACTCTCACCGACCCCCAGGGCAGCGTCTTGGCCTCGTCCAGCGCGGGAACATCCGGGTTCCGCGGGTCGCGCAAGGGCACCGCCTTCGCCGCCCAGAGAGCGGCGGAGCAGGCCGCTCGCAAGGGGATGGACCAGGGTCTCAGGCAGGTAGACGTTCTAATCAAAGGCCCCGGCGCGGGAAGGGAAGCCGCCATACGCTCCCTCCAGGCGGCAGGATTGACCATAACCAGTATCAGGGATATTACCCCAATACCTCATAACGGGTGTCGCCCGCCAAAGCGAAGAAGGGTGTAAGGAATAGCTCTATGGGACGATATGCAGGACCAGTATGCAGGCTATGTCGGAGGACAGGAGAAAAACTGTTTCTCAAGGGAGACCGCTGTTTCACACCCCGTTGCGCCGTAGAGCGGAGGCGCGCACCTCCTGGAAACCAGTCCAACCGGCGCAGGCGCGTCTCGGACTGGGGCACCCAGCTCCGAGAGAAGCAGAAGGCCCGGTACATATACGGCATCATGGAAAGCCAGTTCAGGAAGTACATGGAGCAGGCCTTCAAAAAGCCCGGTGTCACCGGCCAGTACCTGCTGGAGCTACTGGAGAGACGCTTGGACAACGCGGTGTTCCGATTGGGTTTTGCCGAGTCCCGCCGCCAGGCTCGCCAGTTGGTGCTTCACGGCCACTTCACGGTGAATAGCCGCAAGACCAACATTCCCTCTTACCTGATGCGGCCCGGGGATGTCATTGCATGGAAGGAGTCTCACAAGCAGAGAGATTTCTTCAAGGCCCTGACGGGAGATATACCCAAGAGGCCCGTGCCCCAGTGGCTCACTCTGGATACTGAAGCGATGACGGGCAGGGTGTCCAACCTCCCCACCGAGGAGGACCTGGAGTCGGCAATAGATACACGCCTCATAGTAGAGTTTTACTCGAGGTAGCAATGAATATGTTGGAAACCTCTATCATATCAACCAGAGGAATGGCCCAGCCTGGAGTCGAGGCAATCACCCCGGAGATAAAGGCGATCGAGGCTGGGGACACCTACGGCAAGTTCATAATCGAACCGCTGGAAAGGGGCTATGGCATAACCATCGGCAACCCAATGCGCCGTATCCTCTTGAGCTCCGTGGAAGGCACCGCCATCACATGGGTAAAGATAGATGGCGTTCTGCACGAGTATTCAAGCATTCCCCAGATGAAAGAGGAGGTCATGGAGTTCCTCCTCAATGTGAAGGGAATCCGTATACGCTCTGCGACGGATAGACCCCACAAGGCTCGTCTCGAAATAAAGGGTGAGGGGAGGGTCTGCGCCGGAGATATAGCTACCTCCGCAGACTTCGAGATCGTCAACCCGGAGCTCCACCTGGCGACCCTGGACTCGGATGATGCCACCCTCTCCGTGGAGTTCAACGTAGACCACGGGATGGGCTACCAGCCTGTTGCCCAGGCGGATGGGCTGGCTGGTCCCCGCATGGGCGTCCTGCCAGTGGACGCCATCTTCAACCCGGTGAGAAAGGTCAACTACACCGTCGAGAGGACCAGGGTTGGGCACGTCACGGACTACGAGCGTCTGGTCCTGGAGATATGGACTGACAGCACCATCACACCCATGGACGCACTGAAAAAATCGTCGGAGATACTGGTCAATCACTTCTTCCTCTTCGGCAACCTGGGCCGCGAGATGAGACAAGGGACTGACAGGCCCTCCATAATAGTATCTCCCGAGATATACCAGGCCCCCATCGAGAAGCTGGGCCTTTCACCCAGGACCCTCAACTGCCTGAAGCGGGCCCACATTACCAAGGTCGGCCAGGTACTTGAGATGTCTAACAGCGAGCTTCTCAAGATAAGAAACTTCGGAGAGAAGACCCTTGAGGAGATACTGGGTAAGATGAAGTCCCACGGTATGCTGAGCGAACAGGAGTGGCTCGCTCGGACTAACGGGCATGGATTCGCCTCCCAGGACACAGACGAAGAGGATACCCTCCAATCCATCGGCATCGGGCCAACCGGGCAAGACCAGGACGAAGGTGAGGACGAGGATTTCCCGGAATACAAAGATGAGAACGTTGCCCTGGCGGGTGACGGCGAGGACGGAGATGAGGGACTGGATTTCGAGGACGGATTTCGAGGACGCCGATGGTAGAACATCGTGTAGCCGGCAAGAAGCTAGGTAGACCGAAGGACCAGCGTACAGCCCTGCTGCGCTCGCTAACGGCGGAAGTCATACGCCACGAGCGCGTGGTCACCACCGAGGCCAAGGCCGCGGAAACGAGAAGGGTCGTTGAACGTCTTATAACCCACGGCAAGAAGGGGACGCTCCATCACAGGCGCTTAGCCGCGGCCCAGGTACCCAACAAGCAGGTGGTAAAGAAGGTCTTCGATGAGTTGGCTGCCAGATATGCCAGCCGCCCCGGAGGCTACACCCGCGTCATCAAGCTAGGACCCCGCAAGGGAGATGCGGCGCCAATGGCTCTCATTGAGCTGGTATAGCGCCCCTGCCCCATCTCAGGGTCTCTTGATTCTCGATGCTGTCTGGCTGCCGCCGGGCAGGGGTGAGTATGTGCCTTCGCCGCGCTATTCCGAAACGCTCTCCACACGTCGTTCCGAGCGCAGCAAGGAATCTAAGATGGCGACTACCAAAAACCGGAATCAAGGCAGCATCGGCCAGAGAAACAGCACAGCCGGGCAGGGCTTCAGACCCCTCGCTTCGCTCGGGGTGACCGGGGTGACAATGAAAAGGCCGTGGGAATAGCCCCCCTGGGTTGAGTCGGTTGAGAAGATTAGCCCTCGTCCTGGAATATGATGGCAGCAGGTACAAGGGGTTCCAGTGGCAGACTGGAGTCCCTTCTATCCAGGGCGAGGTCGAGAGGGCGATAAAAGCCCTCACCGGAGAGACCACGAGGGTCGGAGGCGCCAGCCGCACCGATGCCGGGGCCCACTCCAGAGGCCAGGTGGTGGACTTCCTGACCCAGGCACCTTACGCGGTAGAGACGTTCACAAAGGCCCTCAACCGCTATCTGCCCCGTGACATCAGGGTCAGAGGGGCTTGCGATGTCCCCCCTGACTTCAACTCCAGAAGAGACGCCACTGGCAGGGTATACCGGTACACCCTGCTGAACTCCAAATGGCCCTCGGCCCTGCTTCGGGACTTCTCTCACTGGGTGGCAGCCCCTCTGGACATGTCAAGGATGAAGGAAGCGGCGGGTCACCTGCCCGGTATCCGTGACCTTGCAGCTTTCACCGTGCCATTGCCCCCGGAAAAGAGCGCGGTGCGCCGGATTGAGCGGTGGGACGTATGGTGCGAGGGTGAACTGGTGCTGATTGAGGCCGAGGCCAATAGCTTCCTACCTCACCAGGTCCGCAGGACCAATGGCATCCTGGTGGAGATTGGGCTGGGCAGGTTGCCTTCAGGGGTGATAAAAGCGATAATGGATGGTACAATCAAGGGGCTGAATCACAGCCCTTCCCTGCCCGCTAAAGGCCTATGCCTGATGAGCGTGAACTATCCGAAATCACATTTCAGGTTCAGGAACGAAGAAGGTTATGAAACGGAATAAGACGTACATGGCGAAGCCATCGGAGATGAAACCAAGCTGGCACCTGATAGACGCCACCGGCCAGACCCTGGGCAGGCTGGCGACTCGCATCTCCCGGACCCTTCAGGGTAAGGACAAGCCTATCTACACCCCCCATACCCTCACGGGTGACTTCATCGTGGTGATAAACGCCTCCAAAGTCAGGCTCACGGGCCGGAAAGAGATACAGAAGGTCTACTACCGGCACAGTGGATATGTGGGCAACCTCAAGACCGTGGTGCTTCGAGATTTGCTGGAGACCCACCCGGAGCGAGTGGTCCAGCTGGCCGTAAGGGGTATGTTGCCCAAGACCAAGCTGGGCAGGGACATGTTCAGCCGGCTGAAGGTCTATGGCGGCGATTCACATCCCCACCAGGCCCAAATACCCGCATCTCCTGGCCGCGAGCACGGGGAGAGCGCAGCCGTCACGAACGGGGATAGCGAAGGGAGGTAAGCACTATCTTGGTGCAGGAAGCTACCCAGCAGCGATACTACTATGGAACGGGCAAGCGCAAGAGGGCCATCGCCAAGGTGAGGCTATACCCGGATACCGGCCGCGAGGCTGGTATGCCCATCCCCATTCAGGTTAACGGAAAGCCCCTCGACGAAGCTTTCCCCTGGGCTCCCTGGCAGGCAACCGTACGGGACCCCCTCAGAGTGACCGAGACCCTGGACAGGTTCACCGTGGTCGCTATGGTGCATGGCGGCGGAATATCGGCCCAGTCCCAGGCGGTACGGCACGGCATATCCAGGGCGTTGGCCCTCTACGACGAGACTTTCAAGCCCGTGCTGCGCAAGTACTCTCTCCTCACTAGGGACGCGAGGATCAAGGAGAGCAAGAAGTATGGGCTGAAGAGGGCCCGCCGCGCCCCCCAGTACACCAAGCGGTAAGCCTGTTTCAATATGTCCTAGCCCGCATCGGCCAGCCGTCCCTTGATGAAGTCTATGACGGGGACCGGAGACGGGTCTACTCCCTGAAGCAGCGCCAGGTAGTAGCTGACGTAGTCGCCCAGGAGGATGGCGCTTAGCATATGGCTGAGGACGCTCTCACCCCTCCCCTCCAGGACCCGATGGGGTATGGACTCCCTCTCCAGGAGCTCACGGGTGATCTCATAGCGGAGATGCGTTCTGGTATGTAAATACCCGGGCCGCAGCAGGATAACGAAGGCCCGGCCCTTCACCTCGTCGGGCAGAGCGTATCCCACCACGGAGTTGTGGTGCGCCTCCGGCAGAAGCTCAAAGAAGGCCCAGGCCTTGGAGTTCTCGTTGAGTTGAGTCTTCCACCTCCGCGCCACGCTGCCGAAAATGCCAGCCCCGTAGATAACTATGAGCCGGCCAAGGGCCTCCGCAGATATTTGCTTGGCAGGGTTACTCCGGGAAGGGCTTTCTTCAGCCAACTCTGCCAACAGGGTATCCAGGGTTTTTGTCGCCTCCTCGAAGTCCCTCGTTTTGTCGGAAATGACCCCCAGCTTCATGGATAGGACCGCGGGCACGATGAAGCTGTAGCCGAGAGCGCTTCGAGGCTCTCCCGCGTATCCTACCCTGAACAGCGGTACATTATGCTCCTGCGCCTCGGCGGCAAGGGTCCCGCCGCCGGTGACGGCTATAACTTTAGCCCCCTGGGCGAGGGCCTGTCGGAAGCTGGAAAGGGTCTCTTCCGTCTCCCCGGAGTAGCTGCAGGCGAACACCAGCGTACCTTCGCTAACGTAGTCGGTAATGCGGTAGTCGCGAGAGACGGCTATAGGGGGCGAGTCCTCGAGGGATGCCAGGTCCGCCAGAAGGTCGCCTCCAATGGCGGAACCACCCATGCCGGACACCAACACCCGCTCTATTCCGGTATATTCCGCCGGCAGGTCGAAGGCTAGAGCCTGGTCCCAGGCCTCCCGGCATTGGACCGGAAAATGGCGGAGCCTGTGTCTGAGGCCGGTGGAGTCTATCTTCGGGTAAAGGGATGGATCATCCAGGGGTTTAGAGCGTTCAGGCCCTTCAGCAGCGGCTTCCTCGACCATTGGGCGGACCTCCCTGTGGGGAATCGGGGGAAGCCTTGCCAAGGCCACGTATGAGTATGAAAATGGCGGCTGGACTTTCCCACCGTCACTCCCGCGAAAGCGGGAGTCCAGAAGTGCCGGATAGATTCCCACTTGCGCGGGAAAGACGGGTGAGTATTCTCATGGTAATCGGAGTAGCAGGCTTTCTGAACGGCGCGCGAAGGCTTGCTCAGATGTCCAGGAAGGCCTCGGCCCCGTCCAGCAACTCTTCCACCCGCTCCGGACTCTCCGCCTCGGCGTATATGCGGAGCAGAGGCTCTGTGCCAGAGAAGCGGACCAGCAGCCAGGCGTTCGATGGGAAGAAGAATCTCCGCCCGTCTATGGCGTCGGTGGACGTCACCGGCGTCCCGGCGACCTCGACCAGGTCCCCGCCCTCCAGCCTGCTGAGGAGGCTCTGCCTGGACTCGGGGGAGAAGGATATATCCCGGCGTTGATAGTGATGAGGCCCCACCACGCTGAACAGGTGGTCCATCAGCTCTGACGGGCGCTTGCCCGTTCTCGCCATGTACTCCAGCAGTGTGAGGCCGCTCAGGATGCCGTCCCGCTCCGGTATGTGGCCGCGAAAGCCGTACCCGCCGCTCTCCTCGCCGCCGATCAAGGCGTTTTCCCGCAGCATCACGGGGCAGACGTACTTGAAGCCCACGGGAGTCTCGAAGACGGGCACGCCATAAATCTCGCCCAGCCTGTAGACCATCATGGTCGTGGTGAGAGACTTCACCAGCGCCCCACTCTCTCCCTTCATCTCCAGGAGGTAGAGGGCCAGCAGGGCAAAGGTCTGGAGGGGAGTGATGAAGGTCCCCTTCTCATCTATTATTCCGACCCGGTCGGCGTCGCCATCGAAGGCTATTCCTACGTCCGCTCCCCTTTCCACCACCAGGCGGGAGAGGGATGACAGGTTGTGGGCGATGGGTTCGGGTCTCTCCATGCCGGGGAATGCGGGGTTGCGTTCGCCGTTTATCTCCAGCACAGAGGTACTGACGGCTTTCCCGGCGCCGCCTGCAACGTGCCGGGGCGATAGAAGGGATGGCAGGTAGCCCGCCCCCGCGCCGTGCATCGCGTCCACTACAACGTTGAGGCCGGCCCCGGAGATGGCGTCTAGGTCTACAAGGCGCGCCATTTGCTCCAGGTACGGTGGCATTGGGTCAATGCCCTGGACGAGGCCCTCATCCCTGGCCTGTTGCAGAGGCATGGAGGCCGCCCCCCAGATTTCCGCCTTCTCAATCTCCCGCTCCAGCCGGGAGGTCACCTCGGGAGGCGCGCTTCCGGCGTAGTCGGGCTTGTACTTGAATCCGTTCCACGAGGCCGGATTATGGCTGGCGGTTATAATGGAGGCCCCCGCCGCCTTGTGACGCAGGATATTGTAGCTCACCACCGGGGTGGGCGCCGCTCTGCCGGAGAGGAAAGTCGCGATGCCGTTTCCGGCCATGACCTCGGCGACACGAGCGGCAAACTCCTCCGAGGCGAAGCGAGTGTCGTAGCCAACCACCAGACCCTTATCAGCTATGCCCTCCTGGCGCAGGTAGTTGGCTACCCCCTGGGCGCAAAGGGCCACGTTGTCGAAGGTGAAGTCCCGAGCGATGAGACCACGCCACCCGTCCGTCCCGAACCGGATATTCGCCATTCCCGGACTCCTGCGGGTCCCGTAAGACCCTATGCCGATTCGACGTTTTCGCTCTCATCCGACCGGAGGCCGGCCTCAGCCCTCAGAATGGCCGCCTTGTCCGTGCGCTCCCAGGGCAGGTCCAGGTCATCGCGACCAAAGTGCCCGTAGGAGGCTACATCTTTGTAGATTGGCCTGCTCAGTTGCAGGTCCTCTATTATGGCCGCGGGCCTCAGGTCGAAGTGCTTCGTCGCCATATCGTGTATTATGCCATCGTCCACTTTGCCGGTGCCAAAGGTCTCGACGCTTATGGATATGGGCTGGGCCACTCCGATGGCGTAGGACAACAGCACCTCGGCCCTGTCGGCCAGGCCGGCAGCCACTATATTCTTCGCCACGTACCTGGCGGCGTAGGCGGCTGACCGGTCCACTTTGGTGGGGTCTTTGCCTGAGAACGCGCCGCCCCCGTGCCTGGCTATCCCTCCATAGGTGTCCACCAGTATCTTCCGCCCCGTGAGGCCCGTGTCCGCCATCGGCCCGCCTATGGCGAAGCGGCCGCTGGGATTGATGAGGATTCTGGTCTGAGAGTCCCGCAACTCTTCGGGTATTATGTCCTTTATCACGAGGTTTTCGATGTCTCGCGCCAGCACGTCCGGATGGACTTCAGGGGCGTGCTGGGCGCTCACAATTACCGTGTCAATCCTCTTGGGGACGCCATAGCTGTACTCGACCGTAACCTGGGACTTGCCGTCGGGTCTGAGATAGGGGAGGAGACCATCCTTCCGCACCTGGGCCAGACGCCGGCAGAGCCTGTGGGACAGGCTCACAGTTAGGGGCATCAGTTCCGGTGTCTCGTTGCAGGCGAACCCCACCATCATCCCCTGGTCGCCCGCGCCTATGCGGTCCATGTCCTCCCTGTTGCTGCTGCTAACGCCCTTCTGCCTCACCTCCAGGGAGCGGCTGACGCCGGAGCTTATGTCCTTGGACTGCTCCTGGATGGAGACCACAACGCCGCAGCTCTTGTAATCAATGCCGTAATCGGCGTTGCCATAGCCCGCGTGTCTCAGGGTATCCCGCACTATCAGGGGGATGTCCACATAAGTATCGGTGGTTATCTCTCCCATGACCACCACGAGGCCGTTGGTGACGCATGTCTCACAGGCGACTCTACCCTCGGGGTCCCTCTCAAGGATAAAGTCGAGGATAGCATCGGAGACCTGGTCACACAGCTTGTCCGGGTGTCCTTCCGTGACTGACTCCGAGGTCAGCAGGTACTTTGGCGAGTCCGTGAAGCTAAAGGCCATTTAACAGGTCCTCCTTATGTATGCTGCATATATGTGCTACGTGCCCTCTTCCCAGCTTTCGAGGTAACTCTGCTGCTCGGAAGAGAGAGTATCTATCTCCACGCCCATAGAACGGAGCTTGAGGCGACCAACCTCCATGTCCATTTCCTTGGGCACCGGGTGCACCCCCAGGGTCAGGTCGGACTTCCTGTCCGCCAGGTACTCCACGCTGAGGGCCTGGTTGGCGAAGCTCATGTCCATAACGCTGGAGGGATGGCCCTCGGCGGCGGAGAGGTTTATGAGCCGGCCCTCGGCCAGGAGGTAAATCCGTCTCCCGTCCTTGAGGAGGTACTCCTCCACGAAGGGTCGTATCTCCTGCTTCTGGGTGGACATGGCTTCCAGGGTCGGTATGTCTATCTCCACGTTGAAGTGTCCGCTGTTAGCCAGAACGGCGCCATCGGACATCACCTTGAGGTGCTCCTGGCCGATGGACTTGAGTCCCCCGGTGACGGTGATGAATACCTCGCCGGTGCGCGCCGCCTCAACACTGGGCATGACGGCGAAGCCGTCCATGATGGCCTCGAGGGCCTTCACGGGGTCTACTTCGATGACCGTGACGTGAGACCCCATGCCCCGGGCCCGCATCGCGACCCCTCTCCCACACCATCCGTAGCCGAACACAACCACCCTTCTGCCCGCCCACAGCATGTTGGTGGCGCGGGTGATGCCATCCAGCGTGCTCTGGCCGGTGCCATAGCGGTTATCGAAGAAATGCTTGGTATTGGCCTCGTTGACGGCGATTATGGGGTACTTCAGCTTGCCGTCCTGGGCCATGGCCTGAAGGCGTATGACCCCGGTGGTGGTCTCCTCCGTGCCGCCTATGACGCCTCCAAGAAGCTCCTGACGGTTCCTGTGGAGGGTGGCAACCAGGTCGGCCCCGTCGTCCAGGGTAATATGAGGTCCATGCTCCAGGGCGGCGTTGATGTGCCGGTAAAACGTCTCGCTGTCCTCCCCCTTTATGGCGAAGGTGGGTATGCCGTACTCGCTCGCCAGCGCGGCGGCCACGTCGTCCTGGGTGCTCAGTGGGTTGCTGGCGCAGATGGTGACGGATGCGCCGGCATCCTTGAGCGCCAGGGCCAGGTTGGCCGTTTCCGTGGTGACGTGGAGACAGCCGGATATACGCAATCCCTCTAGGGGACGCTCTCGCGAGAACCTCTCCCTTATGAGTCCTATGACGGACATCTCCCTGGCAGCCCATCGGATACGCTTGATTCCATCACCTGCTAGGGACAGGTCTTTGACGTCCCCCAGGCTCGCTTTTGCTTCCAAATAACTCCTCCTCGAGTAATGAACGTTGGGTCTACCTGGACTTCAGGGCCTTTTCATTGTCACCCCGAGCGCAGCGAGGGGTCTAAAGTCCCGGCTGCTGCCGCCGCTTTGATTCCACTTTTTGTTAGGTGCCATTTTAGATTCCTCACTCCGTTCGGAATGACACGCGGCGGGGGTCTGTATTTACCGCTGCCTGGTTGGCAGGCCGATAGCGTCGAGGACCGAAAGGCCCTGGGACATGCAGCCCGCTCGGCAGAGCTTCAGCGACGGGGCTATCCATCGGAAGCCATGCCCTCGCGCCGGGGTAGCGACTCTGCATCCTCCAGTCCATCGAACTGGGTCAGCCGGGTGAACTCTCGGAACCGGGTGGTAAGGTCGAGGTGGGTCAGGGATCCCAATCGCTCGACGCTGAAGCTCTCGACGACGAAGGACCCCATAACGGAGCCTAGCACGGTGGCCCTGCGGAAGGACGACGGACTCAGGTCTCCCGTGGCTGCCAGGTATCCCATGAACCCCCCGGCAAAGGAGTCTCCCGCCCCGGTGGGGTCTGTCACGTTTTCCAGGGGATAGGCCGGGGCGACGAAAACCGAGTCCTCCATGAAAGCCATCACCCCGTGCTCCCCGCGCTTGACGATTACCATCCGAGGCCCCAGCCCCAGGATATACCTGGCCGCCCGGACCACGTTCACTCCTTTGACATGCGGGGCAGCGAACAGGTGTACTTCGGAGTCGTTCATGAACAGTATGTCCACGGCCCCTACGACCTCATCCAGGGCCTCTCTCTTGCCTTCTATCCAGAGGTTCATGGTGTCGGCGGCTACCAGCCTGGGCCGCTCCTCCATCTGCCTCAACACCTTGAGCTGGAGGTCGGGGTCTATATTGGCTAGGAACAGGTAGGGCTGTCTCCTCTGCTCCGGGGTGAGGTCCGGCTCGAAATCGGCGAAGACGTTTAGCTGGGTATACAGCGTCTGGCGGCTGTTCACGTCCTCCGGGCTGTACTCCCCGCCCCACCGGAATGTCTTGCCCGGGGAGGCCTTGAGGCCGGAAATATCCACGCGGTGGGCCTTCAGCAGGGCCAGGTCCTCCGGCCCGAAGTCGTCTCCCACCACCGCCACTATTCCCACCGGGGCAAAGTAGCTGCCCGCTATGGCGAAGTAGGTGGCGGACCCGCCCAGGGAGTTCTCCCTGCTCTCGAGGGGAGTTTTCACCGAGTCATAGGCTACCGACCCGACTAATAGTATCGCCATCTGTTGATTCGCCTCCCGGCCCTTCGTTCCGGCCCATTGCTCTGAAAATATCCTGCAACCCCCATCCCGTCATTACCATGCAAATACCCTTCGTCATTCCCGTGAAAACGGGAATCCACAGCCCCGGTCCCTGGACTCCCGCTTTCGCGGGAGTGACGGTGGGGGAAGCCCAGCTGCCATTTTCATCCCCCTCGTCGGCCTCGGCTGATAGCTCTGCGTGATTGTCAGGACGCGGCACGTACCCCTTATGGGGTGTTTAATAAGTCCTCACAACGGGCCACCTGTCACCCCCTGTTCAAGCCAGGGGCAGGCTCTGAGCGAAGCGAAGGGTCTAAAATCCTTGCCTTTTTGGGTGTGCTGTTGCACAAGCATTTTAGATTCCTCACTCCGTTCGGAATGACTGGGATGAGCTGCAATTGGTTATAAACATCCTCTTACGGAGCGTCCCCGTAAGAAGTGGGGTGGTTCTTCTCAATCCAGGTGGGGGTGCCGTCCTCCACGTTGTAAAGGTTCTCAAGGGGGAATCCCATTGCGGAGGCCATCTCGCAGGCGAGGCCGCTGCGTACCCCCGCCGCGCAGATGAAGAGCAGCTTCTTGCCCTGGGGAAGCTCATCTATCCTGTTGAGTAGGTCGTCAATGGGTATGTGGATAGCGCCCTGGGCGTGCCCTGAGACCCACTCATCGTCACGGCGCACGTCCACCAATACTGCGCTGTCCTTCTCCTGTTCCAAAATCTGCGCCGCCTCGTCCGAGTCCACACGATAATATGGCTCACCAGGTTCTTGCCTGGCCATAGTCCATCTCCTTACTCTACATATTTCCCTATGATGGGCTGCATCTTCTCCTTCAGCTCCTGGGGAATGCGGCCCCTGGCGGTGATAATGGCGTCCTTCAATGCTGAGCTGCATGGGCAGGAACGCTCATCCGGTATCCGGGGTATGAGACTCCGCAGCACATCCTTGGACGTGGACACGTTCTTCATCAGGTTGGCGACCACCAACTCCACGCTCACCTCTTCGGTGGCTTCACGCCAGCAGTCATAGTCGGTGACGCACGCCAGGGTGGCGTAGCAAATCTCCGCCTCCCTCGCCAGCTTCGCC
This sequence comes from Dehalococcoidia bacterium, assembly GCA_965197405.1. GTDB lineage: Bacteria > Chloroflexota > Dehalococcoidia > Lucifugimonadales > JAGWBF01. Next base: position 2,587,154 of record OZ240206.1, read on the forward strand.
TCGGGAAGCGCGGTCATGCCGATGAGGTCCGCACCCCAGGACCGGTACACCGCGCACTCGGCCCTGGTGGAGAAGGCAGGCCCTTCCATCACCACGCAGGTGCTTCCCCAGTGGGCCACGGCATCGCTCTCTTGAGCGCTCTCGTGCAGGAGACTGCTGAGGGACGGGCAGAAGGGGTCGGCGAAGGCCACGTGGCCCACTATGCCGTCGTCGAAGAAGGTGCTCACCCGCTGGCGTGTGCGGTCTATTAGCTGGTCTGGGACCACCAGGTCCAGCGGCCTCAATTCCTCCTTGAGGCTGCCCACGGCGCTGACGGAGATAATCCTCTCCACGCCCAGGGTCTTGAGGGCGTAGATGTTGGCCCTGACGGGGAGTTGGCTGGGGCTTATGCGGTGGCCCCTGCCGTGCCGTGGAAGGAAGGCCACTTTCACCCCCTCCAGGCTGCCCAGGATGATGGAGTCGCTGGGCTTGCCGAAAGGCGTGTCCAGGTCTGCCTCGCGCACGTCGGCCAAGCCCTCCATCTCATAGAGGCCGCTGCCGCCGATTATTGCTATCTGCGCTTCAGGCACCGCTTTGTCCCTCCGTCTCATGTCACAATACTCAACAGGTTCTCGGAGTAGGGTTCTCGCACTATACCCTTCTCGGTGACTATGGCGGCGATGTAATTATGGGGGGTTATGTCGAAGGCCGGATTGCGCACTCCGATGCCTTCAGGGGCCGTCTGTATTCCTCCGAACCGGGTCACCTCCTCGGGACGGCGCTCTTCTATGGGTATCTCGTCACCGGAGAGTATGCTCAGGTCTATGGTGCTGGTGGGCGCGGCCACGTAGAAGGGTATGCGGTTCTCCTTGGCCACCACCGCGAGGGAATATGTACCTATCTTGTTGGCCACGTCGCCGTTTGCAGAGACGCGGTCGGCCCCTACGATTGCACAGCTGACCTCCCCGCGCCTCATCAGCAGGCCTGCGGACGAGTCCACGATGAGAGTCGCCGGTATTCCCAGTTGGACCAGCTCCCAGGCCGTCAGACGCGCGCCTTGAAGGAATGGGCGGGTCTCGGTGGCGAAGACCTGGAAGCGCTTGCCGCCCTCCCAGCCCGCCCTTATAACTCCCAGGGCTGTGCCGTAGCCCGCCGTCGCCAGGGCGCCCGTGTTACAGTGAGTCAACACGGCCCCGCCATCGGGCATGAGACCGCTGCCGAACTCGCCCATGCGCCGGTTTATCTCCTCGTCCTCCTCGTGTATGCGCTTCGCCTCGGCCAGCAGCCTGGCCTTGATCAGGCCCATATCCGGCTCGGCCTCGGCCACTTTCAGCATTCGCTCCACGCCCCAGAATATGTTCACCGCGGTGGGCCTGGCCGAAGTTATGTCCCGGCCCGCCCCGGCCAGCAGGGCGAGGAACTCGGCACGGCTTTCCGCCTGGACCTCTCTCGCGGCCATAGCCACGGCGTAGGCGGCGGCGACCCCTATGGCCGGCGCACCCCGGACTCGCATCTCCCTGATGGCCTGCACCACTTCCTTGTATCCGCTCAGCTCCAGAACCGTCCGCTCCAGGGGGAGCCTGGTCTGGTCGAGAAGCCTCAGCTTGTCATGCGCCCACTCTATGGCTCTCACCTGGGACATATATCCGTCTCCCCGTGCCTCTGCATCTTCACATACAAAGAAAAAGCTTCTCACAAGAGAGAAGCTTGTATAATTCAAGCCCCCCTCATCTTTACCCCGACCAATCGGGGCCGGAATTAGCACCGTATCGGGCCGCCAGGGATCCCTTCTATAGAGTTTTCCCTGACGCCCACCGGTTGCTCGGCTTCGTAGGGCCGTTCCCTCTGCCTCTCTGGATAAGGTGGGTGTTAGCCTATGTGATTTTCAGCACAATCAATGCTACCAGGCAATAGTACTAGGACTTGGCTAAACTGTCAAGAATGTCAAGCCAAGGAGCGTCGCTAATGTTATAATTCTATCGTTTTACCGGCGTTTTACTGGTCTGTACTGAGATGTAGGCCCTTTTCAAAGTCGCTGCTATCGGACCTGTCATTCTGAGCGGAGCGAAGAATCTCAGCTACATGAGAGACCCTTCGCTGCGCTCGGAGCCTGCCCCTGGCTTGAACAGGGGGTGACAATGAAAAGGCACCGAGTGAGAGGTAGGTCCTTTATGGTTGAAAGCATAATCGGCATAGACGTGGGCGGCACCTTCACCGATTTTGCCGTGCTGAGGGAAGGACAGATTGTCGTATACAAGCTGCCCTCTACTCCCGCCGACCCTTCCCGGAGCATACTCCAGGGAATAGAGCAGCTGGGAGTCGGGGACGGAGCCTCCGGGGACCGGAGCTTCTTCGTCCACGGCTCTACCGTGGCGACCAATGCGCTGCTGGAGCGGAAGGGGGGTCGCACCGCCCTTGTGACCACCCAGGGCTTTGAGGACGTGCTGGAAATAGGCCGCCAGAGCCGCCCCGACCTTTACGACCTCATGCTGGACCGTCCGCCCGCGCTGGTCCCCAGGGAGCTTCGCTTCGGAATAAAGGAGCGGGTGGACTTTACGGGGACGCTTCTGGACTCGCCCTCGCCGGAGGAGATAGCCGCCCTGGCTGCGGCTGTAAAGGAAGCGGATGTGGAGGCCGTGGCCGTATCGCTGCTCTTCTCCTTCCTGAACCCCCTCCACGAGGAGATGCTTCAGGAGGCGCTGGAGGGCCTGGACGCGGGCCGGAGGCCCTTCCTCTCGGTGTCCAGCCAGGTGTTGCCGGAGTTCCGCGAGTATGAACGGACCAGCACCATCGTCGTTAATGCCTATGTAGGCCCCCTCATGGCGCGTTACCTGGACAATTTGGAAAAGGCCCTGGGCAAGGGGCTGCGGGTGATGCAGTCCTCTGGCGGCAGCATAATCGCATCTCTGGCGTCGCGCCAGCCGGTGCGCACCGTGTTGAGCGGCCCGGCAGGTGGCGTTGTGGGCGCCTTCTATACCGGCTCCCTGTCCGGGCACGAGGACATCATAACCCTGGACATGGGCGGCACGTCTACGGACGTCTCGCTATGTCCCGGCAGGATAAAGGAGACCACCTCCTCCAACCTGGGAGGGTATCCCATCAGCGTGCCGATGATCGAGATTCACAGCGTGGGCGCTGGCGGCGGTTCCATCGCTCGCATAGACGAGGGAGGCGCGCTGCTGGTAGGCCCCCAGTCCGCCGGCGCCGACCCCGGCCCCGCCTGCTACGGAACTGGCGAGAGCATCACCGTTACCGACGCCAATCTCATACTTGGCCGGCTACAGCCGGAGCATTTCCTGGGTGGCCGCCTAGCCCTCGACCGGAGCCGGTCCGAGAGGTTCATCGAGGGACTGGCCAGGAATATAAACTCCCGTGTGGAGGAAGCCGCCCTGGGCATCATACGGGTGGTGAACGCCAGCATGGAGCGGGCTATCAGGACCATATCATTGGAGAGGGGCTACGACCCCAGGGAGTTTACCCTGGTGCCCTTCGGCGGCGCAGGCCCCATGCACAGCTGTGAGTTGGCCCAGGAGATGCGCATACCGACGGTGCTCGTCCCGCCGAATCCGGGCATTCTCTCGGCCCTGGGAGTCGCCATCGCCGACATCGTGAAGGACTACTCTCGCACGGTCATGCTGCGAGGCCAGGACATGAGCCGGGAGAAGCTGGGGAAGGAGTTCGCGGCCCTGGAAGAGCAGGCCTATGAGGACATGGGACAGGAGGGTCTGGACGTTGAGCGGCTCTTGGCCCAGCGATTCCTCGACGTGCGCTACGTGGGCCAGTCCTACGAGCTTACCGTTGACTACCCCTCCACCTCTCCCGCCACGGGTCCGAGCCGCAGGAGGGGGCTGGACCGCTCCGTCTCCCGGGCCTTTCATAAGGCCCACAGGCAGCGCTTCGGGTACGCCGACCCATCCGAGCCTGTGGAGATAGTGAACCTTCGCCTGAAGGTGGTCGTGCCCGTGGACAAGCCCCTCCCTGAGCCGGAAGCGCCTGCCGGAGAAAGCCCGGCGGACGCCCAGGCCGGAGAGGCAAGGGTTGTGTTCCCGGGGGGCGCCTTCAGCACCCCGCTCTACCAACGGGACCTGCTCCATTGCGGCAACCGGATTCCAGGCCCCGCCCTGGTGCTCCAGATGGACTCCACCACGGTGATACCGCCGGAATGGGTGGCCGAGGTTGATAAGTGGAAAAACCTGGTAATCACGGCCTGAAATACGCGAAATCAGGATGAAGCAGAGGTGTTAGATGGTTGACCCCATAAGCCTGGAAGTGTTCAAGAACCTGTTTATCTCGGTGTGCGAGGAGATGGGCGTGGCCCTTCAACGCACCGCCTATTCCCCCAACATCAAGGAACGCCGGGACTTCTCTTGCGGCCTGTTCGAACCACAGGGCCAGATGGTGGCCCAGGCGGCCCACGTGCCCGTTCACCTCGGGGCCATGCCCGCCTCGGTGAAGGCCGCCATTGACAACTTCAGCAATTCCTTCCGGCCGGGGGACGTGGTAATACTCAACGACCCGTATCTCGGAGGCACCCACCTGCCCGACATCACCATGGTCGCCCCCGTCTTCGTAGACGAGGACGGCAAGCGACGCCTGGTGGGCTTCGTCTCTAACCGGGGGCACCACGCCGACGTGGGCGGCATGACTCCAGGCTCCCTACCCCTGTCCACCGAGCTTTACCAGGAGGGGACCATCATCCCCCCCCTGAAGCTGGCCCGGAATGGCAGGCTCAACCAGGAGGTAGTGCAGCTCATCTGCCGCAACTCGCGCACGCCCGACGAGCGCAAGGGGGACCTGGCAGCCCAGTTCGCCTCCATCCGCGTGGGGGAGCAAAGGCTGAGGGAAATAGTGGAGCGGTACAGCATTGAGACCAGCCTCGAGCACATGGAGGCCCTTCTGGACTATTCCGAGCGACTGACCAGGGCAGCCATCAGCCGCATCCCCGACGGGACCTACAGCTACATGGACTACATGGACGACGACGGCCTCACCAGCGAGCCTGTGCCCATAGCCGTGGCCATCACCGTGGACGGCGACGGTATGACGGTGGACTTTGCCGGTACGTCCCCTCAGAGACCCGGCTGCATCAATGCTCCCCTGGCGGTGACGGTCTCGGCAGTCCTCTACACCATCCATTGCATTGCCGGGGCGGAAGTGCCCCCGAGCCAGGGCTGCCTGCGTCCGGTAAAGGTGCTCGCACCGGAGGCATCCCTGATTAACCCGCAGCCCCAGAGAGGGGTGGCCGGGGGCAACGTGGAGACCTCCCAGCGTATCTGCGATGTCCTGCTGGCGGCCATGGCCCAGGCGATGCCAGAGCTTATTCCCGCCTCGGGACAGGGCACAATGAATAACCTGCTAATCGGGGGGCATGACCCCATACGAGAGAAGCCCTTCGTGTACTATGAGACCATTGCCGGCGGGATGGGCGCCCGGCCCACCAAGGACGGCGTCTCCGGCATCCACACCCACATGACCAACACGATGAACACGCCCGTAGAGGCGATGGAGTTCGTCTACCCCTTGCGACTCCGTCGCTATGCCATCCGTCGAGGCTCCGGAGGCGCGGGCAAGTACAGCGGGGGAGACGGCCTGGTCCGGGACGTGGAATTCCTGTCCCCATCCAGAGTGACTGTGCTCTCGGAGCGGCGGAAGTTCGCCCCCTATGGCCTTCACGGAGGACATCCGGGCGAGATGGGAGAGAACGTGCTGCTCCGTGGCGGGTACGAAGAGGTGAAGCTCTCCGGCAAAGAGGTGCTGGACGTGGAGCCGGGAGACGTGCTCAGCATACGCACCCCCGGCGGTGGCGGCTGGGGCGCTCCACCCGATGATGACAGACGATGAAGCGTGAGGACCCGGCGCAAAGCACGGCTGAAGAAGCCTGAGACGAGTCTAAAAGGAGTCTAAATGGACTGGGTAAAAGTGGAAAGCACCCATAACCTCCAGCAGGTAATCACCACCGACCATCACTCCCTCGTCGCCGACGATTCTCACTTCGGCGGCGATGACCTTGGCCCCAGCCCCTACGAGCTTGTCCTTGCGGCCCTGGGTTCCTGAACTTCCATGACCCTCCTCCTCTATGCGCGGAGGAAGGAATGGCCCCTGGACGGGGTCACGGTGGAGCTAGTCCTGGATAAGGTTCTCGCGCGGGACTACGAGGAACGCGACGAGAGCGACAACACCATGATAAACCTGATTCGCCGCAACATAACCCTGAAAGGCGACCTGGACCAGGAGCAGAGGGAGCGGCTGATGTCAATATCCCGGCGCTGCCCGGTGCACCTCCTGCTGACGGAAAGCCCCAAAATCCTCGATGAGATGAAGGCTGCGGGCTAGCAGGCCCAATCATTTCCACAAGACGGGCCTGCCAAAATCGAGCTAGGACTCGTTTGTTGACGGCTGCTCCATCAGTCCACGTACTCGGTGGTGGGGTTGTCCGTGGGGAAGATGGTGTATACCCTGGCATCCGCGCCGGACTCATTCACCAGACGGTGGGGCGTTTCCGGTGGAGCTAGCAGAGTGTCGCCGGGAGCGGCGTTGTGGGACTCGTCGCCCACGATCATCTGCAAGCTGCCCTCCATCAATATGATGGTCTCGTCGGTGGGGTGGGTGTGCAAGCGCAGCGCTGCTCCGTTGTGCATCACCAACTCGCCTATTGTAAGGGACTCGGCGCCCGTGTCCTTGGTCACAAATCGGCGCGCCTCCCTGCCATCCGTGGGTTCCAGTGGAGGCTCGGTCCGGTGGTCAATTATGGGCATGGCTCCTCCTTCGTTTGTCTGCATTTTGCCTATGCTAGGTACGATTCCACCAGTGGATTTTATTGCCTGGGACCGTCGTTGGCAAGGGGGGCTATGGGTCCGTGGGCTTTGTGCCCCAGTGCACCGCCACAGCGCCGAGGGCCATTCTCGTGTAGCCCACCCCCTCGAGGCCTACCTCCTCGAAAAGTCGAGCGAGGGCGTCCACGGACAGAAACTTGTCCACCGACTGGGGGAGGTAAGTATAAGCCGGCCTGTCCCTGGCGATAAGCTGCCCCATCAGCGGCACAACCTGATGAAAGAAAAGGCGGAACACGGGCACAAGGGGGCCACCTTCAACGCGCATTGACTCCAGGGACGCGACCCTTCCCCCCGGCGCTACCACCCGCACCATCTCCTCCAGGGAGCTTCGCGGCTCCGGCATGTTGCGCAGGCCCCAACTCGAGGTGGCGCAAGCAAAGGTATCTTCTCGAAAGGGCAACGACAAGGCGTCTCCCACTGTGAACTGCGCTCTGCCCGCAAGCCCTCTGAGATGGGCCTTGGAGTTGGCCCGGGCGACCATCTCCGGGAGAAGGTCGAGGCCCACCACCATTTTTATACCCTTGCACCTGGCCAGCGTGAAGGCCAGGTCTCCCGTGCCCGTGGCCACGTCCAGCGCCACCCCTTCCAGTCCTTGAGTGGCTGCCCGCGCGGCTACCTTGCGCCATCTGTGGTGCATCCCAGCCGTCATCATTGTGTTCATAAGGTCATAGCGGGGAGCGATGCGCGCGAACAGGTCCGCCACGTAGCGGCGCTTGGCCTCGTCTTGCATCTCAACCATGTCTACCCATCCCCGGGTCCCCTGTACTGGTATCTCTCATCCAGGCTCTCGTCAATCTCCAGGGCTACCAGAATCCTTCCCACAACGAAGCGTACTATATCCTGGACGCTGTCAGGCTTCAGATAGAAGGCCGGCTCCGGTGGCAGCACCACCACGCCCATTCGTGCGAGGGCCAGCATGTTGTCCAGGTGCACCGCATGAAGGGGCGTCTCCCTGGGCACTACCACCAGCTTGCGCCTCTCCTTCAGGCAGACATCGGCCGCTCTCAGGAGAAGGTTGCTGGCCAGGCCGTGGGCCATAGAGGCGATGCTGCCCATGCTGCACGGCACTACCACCATGCCACGGGTCGGATAAGTCCCGCTGGCGATGGGAGCCTTCATGTCGCCGACGGGGTAGTGGGTAAAATGGGGGTGCTCGCGCCAACGGGCCAGGGTCTCATTGAAGGGGCCGTCCATCTCCTCCTGCCAGACCAGCCTCGCATCGTTGGAGCAGACCAGGACTACGGGAACCTCTCGCAGCAGCAGTTCATCCACCGTCTCCTTCGCGAGAATGGAGCCGCTGGCCCCTGAAATCCCTACGACTACAGGCTTCAAGGTCTTTCATCCGGGGCAGTATATTGGCCCGCCCGGAGGCCGGCTTTTCCCGAAGTCCCCCATAATATCAAGGTGTGGGCCTCCTAATAACAGGGTTATTCAATTGTCACCCCCTGTTCAAGCCAGGGGCAGGCTCCGAGCGGAGCGAGGGGTCTAAAGTCCTGGCTGACCGTACTGTTGTTCTGGCCGGTAATGCCTTGATTCCGGTTTTTGTTAGGCGCCATTTTGAATTCCTCACTCCGCTTCGCTCCGTTCGGAATGACACGCGCCGGGGGCCTGCCTGTCGCAAGCAGATATGCGTTCACCTAACATCGAGAATTGAACAGCCCTGCCTCCTCATAACACGACTGCCAGAGCAACGAACAGGAGAAGCTCTAATGATATATAGCTATTTATGGTAAAAAAAGCCAGCTGCAACTTCGACAGGTCATGGGGTCTCACGAGGGTGTGCTCATAGGCTAGAAGCGCCGAGCCGATGGCCCATCCGATGTAGTAGAAGTACCCCAGCCCCATCCAGATTCCCAGGGCCAGGAGAGCGGCGGCGGTGAGGAGGTGCATGGCCCTGTACCACCAGAAGGCCGCCTCTACGCCAAACCGCCGGGGTATGGAGTGGACGCCATATTTGGCGTCGAAGTCGTAGTCCTGGCAGGCATATACTATGTCGAACCCGCCAATCCACATTGCCACGGCGAAGGCCAGGATAACGGCTTGAGGATCGAGGCTGCCGGTCACTCCTATCCATGCCCCGGCAGGGGCGATGGCATCAGCCCACCCCAGGACGAAGTGGGTAGTCCATGTGTGATACTTGGCGTAGGAGTAGGCTACCACGTAGACAGCTGCCACGGGCGCCAGTATGAGGGCGAGGGTGTTTAGCTGGGAGGCTGCGAAGAGAAAGACCCCTGCGGACACCAGCATCAGCAGGCCCATCTCCCACGGTTTGAGCAGTCCCTTTGGCAGGTGCCGGTTGGCCGTTCTGGGGTTGGCGGCGTCCTCCCTGAAGTGGATGAGGCGGTTGGAGGACATGGCAAGCGTGCGCGCCCCCACCATGGCGACCGTTATCCAGATGAACTGGGAGAGGGTGGGCAGCCCGTCTGCCGCCAGGAACATCCCGATGTAGGCGAAGGGCAGGGCGAAAAGGGTGTGCTCAAAGCGCACGGATTCCAGGATGAGGGGGCCTCGTCCCAGGACCGCCTTTGTTCCCTGCCACTGTATCCGAGCGTTTGGCATTCAGTCGTACATCCCTAGACGGCATGGGTCGGACGTGCTGCTCTGCCCATGCCCCTCCCTACAGCCCGTACTCGGCCCATTTGCCGTCCACCAGCGCCACTACCTCCGGGCTCATAACTATATCCGGCGGCCACTCGCGCTGGCGGCCCTCCATCGGGCCTTTGGCGGTGGCATCTATGCCCATTTTGCTGCCGAACTTGGGAGTAGGGGACGAGTGGTCCAGGTCGTCCAGAGGCCCGCTGGCGAACAGCATGTCCTGGGCGGGGTCAATGTTGTTGCTCACCCGCCACGTCACCTCGGAAGGGTCGTGGACGTTGACGAAATGGTCCACGACGATGATGGTCTTCGCCAGGGACATGAGGCCCATGCCCCACAGCCCGTACATTACCTTACGCGCCTGGCCGGGGTACTCCTTCTTGATGGAGACGATGACCAGGTTGTGAAACACACCCTCGGCGGGCATGTTTATGTCCACCACCTCCGGGAGGACCATCTGAATGATGGGCAGGAACACCCGCTCGGTGACCTTGCCCATGTAGTAGTCCTCCATCGGGGGCCGCCCCACGATGATGGTAGGGTAGATGGGGTTTCTGCGGTGGGTTATGCACGTCACATGAAATACGGGGTACATATCAGGCATTGAGTAGTATCCCGTATGGTCTCCAAATGGCCCTTCCAGCGTCTCCTCTCCGGGGACCACATAGCCTTCGATAATCATCTCCGCGTGGGCTGGGACCTCCAGGTCAACGGTCTTGCCTTTGACCAGCTCCACTCCCTCCTGGCGAATGAACCCCGCCACCATCAGTTCGCTCATATCCGGTGGAAGGGGGGCCGAGCCTGTCCAGATGGTTGCGGGGTCGCCCCCCAGGGCCACGGCAACGTCGAGGCGCTCCTGCCTCATCTCACCGCTGACCCGGTAGTGGTGTGCTCCCACTTTATGGGTCTGCCAGTGCATGGCGGCGGTGCGGGCGTCGAAGACCTGTATGCGGTACATGCCCAGGTTGAGGGTCCCAGTCTGCGGGTCGCGGCTGATAACCAGGGGCAGGGTTATATAGCGGCCACCGTCCAGGGGCCAGCACTTGAGGATTGGGTACTTGTTCAGGTCCACGTCTTCCCCGGTGATTACCACCTCCTGGCAGGGGGCGTTTTTCACCAGCTTGGTCTGAAAGGAGGCCATCTTCATCAGTTGCCCCAGGGTCCGCACCTTCTCCATAACGCCCTGGGGAGGCCCCTGCATGAGACCTAGAAGCTTGTTCACCCGCTCTACTAGGTCGTCCAGACGCTCGGCGCCCAAGGCCCAGGCCATCCGCTTTTCCGTCCCAAACATGTTTATCAGAACGGGTATGTCGTAGCCCTCCACGTTCTCGAAGAGCAAAGCAGGCCCGCCCCTCTTCACCACCCGGTCGCAAATCTCCGCTATCTCCAACTCGCAGCTGACAGGGGCCTTTATCCTCTTTAGCTCTCCCCTGTCTTCGAGGAAGTTAATGAATTCCCGGAGGTCCTTGAAGCTCATAGCGCCATCCCCTTTTGCCCCCGCATCGGGATACGGCGACCCCGATTGGGCAAGTATACATGCAGGGACCATACTCCGGGCAGGAGAGATGTGGACCGGGCTGCTGGCCTAATTGTAAGCAGGGCCTTCACGCCCGTGTCAAGAGCGCAGAGGGTTGGAGGGGTAGTGAAGAACAAGGGGTGAGGGACCGTGAATGGCAATCGAAGAGCGAAGGCCCTCGGACATGTCCGAGGGCCTTCGCCACGCGGCCTATTTAGAAGCTGCGAGGGCTGCTGTCTCTCATGCGAGAGAAGCAGTCGCTGCAGTATACGGGCCTGTCGCCACGGGGCCTGAACGGGACCGTGGTTTCGATACCGCACTCGGCACAGATGACGGGATGTAGCTCCCGCGGCCCCTGGCCATAGGACCTCTGCTGAGACCTTCTGGACTCACGGCAGTTGGGACAGCGCTTGGGCTCGTTGGTATACCCTTTGGCGGCGAAGAACTCCTGTTCCCCGACCGTAAAGGTGAAGGCCGAGCCACATTCCACACAGGTAAGAGTCTTGTCGGATAGTGTCACTGGATAACCTCCCTACTTTACTGTCTGGCTTAGTTGAGGTCATCCAGTGCCAAAGAGTCAGAGCACATTGGTCCGGTAACCTAACTTAATGCCAGTCCTATTATACATCACGCTCGTAGATTTGCAATACTTGGACCGATACTGGCGGTTGGTCCGGCGGAATGGCCGCTCGTGGGAGGGCGGCAGGTCCTCATCAGGGGCCTCACTGCAGGCCCAATGCCTGGAGTCCGGCGCGGGAGATTGCTTCGTCCTCCTCGCCGGTTGGAAGCCCGGCGACCCCGATGCCTCCCAGAACGGCGTTATCGCCGGGATTCAGGACCACCACTCCGCCTTGAATAGCTATTAGCATGGGGTCTCCCATATCGGCTACGCTCCTGCCCTGGGCCTTGAGCTGCTCTGCGGAGACTCCGGAGTCCATGCCTCTGAGGGCGGCGGTGTAAGCCTTCTTGATGGCGTTCTTGGCGGCAATGGGCCGGCACCCGTTGGTGCGGGCGTATGTGATAAGATTTCCGGAATCATCCACTATGGCCATGGCGATGGGCCGGCGACTCGGGTCTTTGTTGAAATCCGCAATCATAGCGTCAATGGCCGCCCGGCACTGGTCAAGTCCGAGCACGAGGCTGTTATACACGCCGTCACCTCCTGATGGGAAGATTCAGCCCATTATACCCACGCGCCCAAGGCGATGGCAAGGTAAAGACAGGGGCTCGCCCAATAGGGCCAGGGCCTTTTCAGGGCGTGCTCGTTCTCGGCCTGCCGGGAGTCGCGTCCATATTGACTTTTCTACCCACGCTTCATATACTAGAGGCGTCAAACGTGCCTCTGTGCGTGGCCCCGACCCGTCGGGGCCACGTTGTAGTCTGGCCTTGGCAACCCATCGTGCCCCAGTGGCGCAATGGTAGCGCAACCGATTTGTAATCGGTAGGTTGGTGGGTTCGAATCCCCCCTGGGGCTTCTTCGGATTCCCTGGGGTGAATTCCCCAGCGCAATATAGTCCGGGGGATATTGGCTGGAAATTGGGATTGTGTTAAACTGGTAGCGGCAGGAGGGGTGGGTGAGTGGCTTAAACCACCAGACTGTAAATCTGGCGCCCGGAAGGGCTTCGTAGGTTCGAATCCTACCCCCTCCACCATAGCGATAATATATTCAGCGAGGAGAGATAGGCCCACATAGCTCAGCGGTAGAGCACGTTCTTGGTAAGAACGGGGTCGGCGGTTCAATCCCGCCTGTGGGCTCCAGCATAAGTCAAAGGGAGGAAGCTAATATGGCAAAGCAGCGGTACGACAGGACCAAGCCCCATATAAATGTGGGGACCATCGGACATGTGGACCACGGCAAAACGACCCTCACCTCGTCCATAACCAGGGTCCTGCAAGCGTCGGGGACCGGTACGAGCTATCGCGCCTTCGATAGCATAGATAACGCACCCGAGGAGAAGGCGCGGGGACTCACTATAGCCATCGCTCACATTGAATACGAAACGGCTATGCGTCACTACGCCCACGTGGACTGCCCCGGCCACGCCGACTACGTCAAGAACATGATAACCGGAGCGGCCCAGATGGACGGCGCGGTCCTGGTGGTCAGCGCCCCCGACGGCCCCATGCCCCAGACTAGGGAACACATCCTTCTGGCGCGCCAGGTTGAGGTGCCGCGAATCGTGGTGGCCCTCAATAAGGTGGATGCTATGGAGGACCCCGAGCTGCTTGAGCTGGTGGACCTGGAGGTGAGGGACCTCCTGAACCAGTACAACTTCCCAGGGGAAGATACTCCTGTGGTGCAGGTCAGCGCGTTGAGGGCCCTCGAGTGCGCCTGCGGCAAGCGGGAGTGCGAGTGGTGCGGCAAAATCCTGGGCCTGATGGACACCGTAGACGAATACATTCCGCTCCCGACTCGTGTCACCGACCTGCCCTTCCTTATGCCCATCGAGGACGTCTTTGGTATCAAGGGGCGTGGCACTGTGGTGACTGGCAGGGTGGAAAGGGGTCTCCTGAACTCCGGGGAAGAGGTGGAAATAGTGGGGTTCGGCGACGTGAGGAAGACCGTGGCCACCGGTCTGGAGATGTTCCACAAGACGCTGGGAACCACCGAGGCTGGCGACGCAGTGGGCATCTTGCTCAGAGGGGTGGAACGTGAAGACGTTGAGCGCGGCCAGGTGCTCGCCAGGCCCGGCAGTATTCAGCCGCATACCAAGGCCGAGGCCGAGGTCTATGTCCTCAGCAGAGAAGAGGGTGGCCGCCACACCCCCTTCTTCAACGGTTACAAGCCCCAGTTTTACATAAGGACTTCGGACATCACCGGCGAGATACAGCTCCCGGAGGGGGTGGAGATGGTGGTGCCCGGGGACAACATCACGATGAAGATCAATCTCATTTACCCCATAGCATTGGAGGAGGGCCTCCGCTTCGCCATACGAGAGGGCGGCAGGACCGTCGGCGCAGGGGTATTCACTAAAGTGCTTGAGGATTAGAGAATGGCGAGAAAAAGCGCAGAGGCGCGAATCATAATAACCCTGGCGTGCGGTGATTGCCGAGAGCGGAACTACACAAGCACCAAGAACCGCCGGAACGACTCCCAACGCATCGAATTACGGAAGTATTGCCCCCGCTGCCACGGCCATAAAGCCCATCGCGAAGTGAGGTAAGACGATGGTCAGGTCCTCCGCGAGGCGGATAGTCTCATCCGAGTCCATACGCAGGGGTGGCCCGATACAGTTCTTCCAGGAGGTCATCTCCGAGTTGCGGAAGTCTGTATGGCCGACCCGTGAGGAGACCGTCCGCCTGACCTACATTGTCATCCTCCTATCGGCGGCCGTGGGACTCCTGTTGACTGCGATAGACTACGGGCTTACCGAAACCTTTGGCAGGTACGTCATAGGGGCATAGGCTGCGTACTGACCCCGAATACTGACCAATGAGCGCCCGTGCAGGGGAAAGGATAGCTGGGGCCCCCCGCCGTATAGGTAGAGAGAGAAGCTATGACTACAGACACTAAAGATGTCCGCTGGTACATCATACACACCTACTCCGGCCAGGAGGAGCGGGTGGAGAAGAACCTGAAGCAGCGCATCCAGAGCCTGGATATGCAGGACAAGATATGGCGCGTGGTGGTGCCTACCGAGGAAGAGATTGTCCTGAAGGATGGAAAGCGCAGGCCCGAGAGGAAGAAGGTCTTCCCGGGATATATCCTGATCCACATGAGCCTGGACGATGAAAGCTGGTACGTGGTGCGCAATACGCCGGGGGTGACCGGTTTCGTCTCCTCGGAAGACGAACGAGAGAAACGGCCCAAGCCGATGCCTCTGGAAGACAAAGAGGTGGAGGCTATTCTTCGCCAAATAGAGTCCGGCCCGCCGAAGGTGCAGGTAGGGTTCCAGAAGGGCCAGATGGTGCGCATAGCTGCCGGACCTTTTGCCGACTTCATCGGCGCCGTCAGCGATATAGACGCCAGTAAAGGCAAGATGTGGGTCCTGGTTTCCTTCTTCGGAAGGGAAACACCCGTGGAACTGGACTTCCTTCAGGTGGAAAAGATTTAGGAGGCGCCCTTGGCCAAGAAAGTGCGGGCTATCATCAAGCTCCAGTTGCAGGCCGGGAAGGCTACCCCCGCCCCCCCCGTAGGCCCCGCTCTGGGCCAGCACGGCGTTAACATAATGGCCTTCGTAAAGGAGTACAACGAGCGTACCGGCTCGCAGGCGGGTACAATCATACCGGCGCAAATCACCGTGTTCGAGGACAGGTCCTTCAACTTCATTACCAAAACCCCTCCGGCTTCGGAGCTTCTGCGAAAAGCCCTCGGGGTGGAAAAAGGGGGAGATCAGCCGGGACTCGGAGTCGTGGGCAGCGTGAAACGAGGCTCAATTCGAGATATTGCCGAACTGAAGATGAAGGACCTCAATGCGACCTCCATTGACAAAGCGATGAAGATAATCGAAGGCACCGCTCGAAGCATGGGCATAAATGTGGAAGAGGACTGAGGATGGTCAAGCACAGCAGGCGCTACCAGGAGCTCAAGCAGAAGATAGACCCGGCAAAGAGCTATACCCCCCAGGAGGCGATTACCCTTCTGAACGAGGTGGCTACCGCCAAGTTCGATGAGACCGTCGAGCTACATCTCCGCACCGGTGCGGACCCCCGCCACGCCGACCAGCTGGTGAGGGGTGTCACAACCCTGCCCCACGGCCTGGGGAAAGAGACCCGGGTGCTGGTGTTCGCCAACGGGGAAGCGGCGGACATAGCGCGCCAGGCCGGGGCCGACTACGTGGGGGAGGATGACCTGATAGGCCAGATTGAGGGCGGCTGGACGAACTTCGACGTCGGCCTCGCTGTTCCTGACGTGATGAGCAAGATAGGCCGCCTCGGGCGCATACTGGGACGGCGCGGCCTCATGCCGAACCCCAGGACAGGCACGATGGTCCAGCCCAGGGACCTGCCCAGGATTATCGAAGAGGCCAAAAAGGGGCGCCTGGAGTACCGCACGGATCGCACCGCCATCATACATTGCCCTGTGGGGAAAGTCAGCTTCCCGCCGGAGAAGCTGCTGGGGAATATGGCCTCCCTGATGGACTCGGTGGTGAGGGCCAGGCCGGCCGCCGTCAGAGGGGCCTTCATCAGGTCTGCCTACGTCACTACCAGCATGGGCCCCAGCGTGAACCTGGACCTGCCCAGCCTCCTATCTCTAAAACCGGAGGCTTAAGAGCGATATTCCGGCCGTCACACCCAAAACGCCAGAGTCTTTTAATTGCCAGTCTGCGGGTTTCTTCCCTTGGTCATTCCGAACGCAGCCCTTCGGCTGCGCTCAGCATGAACTCCGCGGAGTGAGGAATCTAAGAGACCTGTCCTGAAAAGTGTAGTTCCTAGATCCCTCGCTGCGCTCGGAATGACATGGGCTGGGTTGCGGGTGATATAATGCGCGGGACGACTCAGAGAAAACCCGACTACTGAATTGGAACGCTACCAATCGCAGAAGTTTGTTGACAGGGAGGCGTTTTAGAGGTAAGGTTTAGACACAAAAATACGAATATTAGGAACGCCATAGACAGCGGGTTCTCGAGGCACCGAGGTTAAATACCCTGCCCGCCGAGGCGACAGGGGCCAGCTAGCTCCCCCCCGTCTGATACCAGGGATGCCCCGCCCACCGGGGTTGCACCCCCAAGACGCCGGACTGGAGTAACTGGGTTGAAGAAATTTCCCTGCGCTGCCGGCGCGGGGAATCTTGTTAATTAAGGGTAGAGCTTATGCCGACACAGAATAAAGTGGATACCGTTGAGGAGTTGAGGGAAAAATTCACCAGGTGCACCATAACCGTGGCGACGGACTACACCGGCCTGCCCGTAAACACCGTGACGGAGTTGCGCCAGAGGATGCGTGAGAGGGACATAGAGTACAGGGTGGTCAAAAATACGCTCACCTATCTGGCCGCCGATTCCGCAAACACGCCCCAGATTAGGGACATCGTAGTAGGCCCGACTGCCCTGGCTTTCGGGTATAAGGACCCGGTGGATGTGGCAAAAGCCCTGGACGAATACATAAGAGCCAACCGGTCCACCCTTGCCATCAAGGGCGCCGTTCTGGACGGGCGTGTGCTGACCCCTGATGAGGTGGTGCGTTTGTCCACACTTCCCCCCAGGGGCGAGTTGGTAGCCCAGCTTCTGGGCCGGGTCCAGCTACCCATCGCCGCGCTCATGGGGCAGTTGCAGGCCCCCATTGGCGGGTTGATAAACGTTCTCAACGGCCCTCTGGCCTCACTGAGCATTCTGCTCCAGCAGAGGGCTGAACAGTTGAAGTCCCAGCAATAGTCGGCTAATTTTTAAGTCTGAGGAGGAAACATGACAAAGAGCGAGGTTCTCGAGGCAATAAAGCAGATGTCGGTGCTGGACCTGGCAGACCTGGTAAAGTCCCTGGAGTCCGAGTTCGGCATTTCCGCCGCTGCCCCCGTGGCGGTAGCGCAAGCGCCGGCTGCCGCTCCCGCCGAGGGTGCTTCTGCACCGGCTGACGCCGAGGATGAGCAGTACGAGTTCAACGTCCTCTTGCAAGACGTGGGCGCCAACAAGATCAACGTCATCAAGGCTGTGCGGGAAATGACGACCCTGGGTCTCAGGGAAGCCAAAGAGCTTGTGGAAAGCGCGCCCACGCGGGTCAAGGAAGCAGTGCCCAGGGAAGAGGCGAACAAGGTGAAAGAGGCCCTCGAGGGCGCTGGGGCCACCGTGCAGGTGGAATAAACTCGGGATGCGACGCAGGGGCATTCCGAGCGGATAGAAGGGCCTGGTCTCTTGGCGGCCTGTTGACGGGGAATGGGAAGCGGCCTTCTCCCGGCCGTACCCATGGGGAGAGGTAATCGCCTCCAATTCCACCTCTCAGGCACTATGACTTGGTGCTTCTGATGATGGTACGCTTGGCCTTTACGGAGGTGGACCTTGAGTCGCCGCAAGGATAGGGAGCGCTTTCTGGAGATGAAGCGCCTCAACCCCGATTATCAGGGCTTCCGTGGCCCGTCCGAGGAGACCGCCGCGACGGGAGAGAGCATCCCCCTTCAAGGAGTTACCTGCTCTGTGTGTCACAGGAGGCGCAATGTCGCTGTGGAAATCGCCCAGGAGCAGGGGGATAGCTACATCTGCCTGAGCTGCATCGAGGAAGCGGAGAAGAGCGCGGAGGCCCGGGAGGAACCGGCTGCCACAAGCTAGATTCTTCCACCGTTACCGGAAGTCGGGCAGCTGTTCGTCGAGATATTCGTAGGCCTTCGCAAGCTGGGAATCCACGCCGGACATTCTGTCCTCGACCGTAAGAGACGCCTCAATGTCCGGCTGTATTCCTGTGCCCTGTATGAGCCTGCCCGTGGGCGTGAACCAGTGGGAAACGGATATGTAGATAGCCGAGCCATCGCTCAATTTCTCAAAGACGTTGGCTGAACCCTTACCGAAAGTCGTCTTCCCCATGACCGTGGCCCGCTTGGTGTCTTGGAGCGCGCCGGCCACCGCCTCCGCCGCGCTGCCTGTAACCCCGTTCACTAACACCACCATAGGCAGACCGTCCACGTCGGTGGCGATGCCTTCCCCCTCGATATGCCAGTCCCTACGGTTGCCCTCCTTGTCAATCTCGTACATGAACAGACCATCGGCAAGGAACTGGCTGGTCACCTTCTGGGCCGATTCTATCGAGCCACCCGGATTTCCCCTCAGATCAAGGATTAGCGCCAGCATGTCAACTTGCTTCAATTCCTCCAGCGCGGTCAGCGCTTCGTCAGAGGTATTTTCCAGGAACTCGGAGATGAAGATATAGCCTATGGCGCCGGGCAGCAGTGAACGCTGCACGGAGATAGTATCTATGTCGCCCCTGATTATGTCCAATTCGATGGGTCCCGCTTCTTCGGGCCGCTCCACCAGGAGCGTGACCTTCGTGTTGGCGGGGCCCCTCACCTGCTCCACCACCTCCTGGAGGCTCTTTCCTTCTACCGGCTCCCCGTTCACCTCCAGCACCATGTCGCCGACCTGCAGACCTGCCTTCAATGCCGGGCTGTTCTCCATGGGAAACATGACAATTCTGCCGTTCTGTACCGTGACCGATGCCCCTATACCCTGGTAAGACCCCTTTAGCCTTTCCTGTGAGCGGTCGTAGGCTTCAGGGCTGAGATGCGCCACGGACTCGTCCCCCAGCACGCCCAGCATCCCACCGATGGCGGCGTCCGCCAGGAGCTTGGAGTCCACATCCGGCCACTTTTCCTGGAAAAGCACCCATGCTTTCCAGAGGTCGTCAAGCTCTCTGGGAGCGTGCCGGGGCGGCCGTTCTCTCACGTCCCTTAGCTCCGTCAGGAATGGATAAGCCGGCTTCTCGTTTGCATCCAGCATACTCATGATCATATTCCCCACGGCTTCCTTTGAATCCAGTGTATCGCCTTCCACGTAGGAACTTTTAACAAGACTCCATGCTTCCCATACGAGGCTGACCTCGCTGCCTGTCTGCTCAGGCAGGGACGCCCTGGAGGAGACCCTGGACTCGGGGCGACATGACAGAAGGCCAAGGAGTATTATCAGAGATACAGGCAGGGATACAAGCAACAGGATGCCTGGAGCAAGGGGTTTCCGTATTGGGAGAGGGGTCATGACCACCGCCTCAAGATTGCGTCTCAAGACCTTTGGCTTCCATGAGATAGACCACGAGATAGGATAGTGTCATGCCTCCGCCAGTGTCAAGGCGGTGTTTTCCGGACATCTTCTGTGTCGGGAGAAGCAAGTATCTGCTATGCGGTCCAGCCGACGTTGAAATTTGAGGAGGAATATATCTACAATGCGTAAGGAGAATTGATTTACAAGACAAGCCTTTAGAGCGAGGCCTCGAAGCTGAGACCTCGCGGAGCGACAACAAGACAGCAATTATCCGGAAAGGGGGAAACCATGCTCTGGAAAGTCCTCTTGTTAATCGTAATCTCGGTGTTCTTTGCCGCCGCTTGCAGCAGTAGGACCGCTCCCTCCGAGCCCACGGAACAAGCGCCTCCGCCCACATCCACACAAGCTGCACAAGCGCCGGAGCCGACGCCATCATCGCCCGCCGTCTCTACGCCCACCTCTCCCGCCCCTCCCCCGACGCAAGCGTCAGAACCAAAGGTGTCGGAAGCGTCGGAGCAGCCCCTTGACGGAGGGACCCTTATAAGGCTGGGGGGCGATCCTCCGACCCTGGACCCTCACCTGACTACGGACGCCACCTCTGCCACCTATATCGTGGAGGTGTTCGGCGGCCTGTTGACCATAGACCCACAGCTTAATATCGTACCGGACATTGCTGAAAGCTACGAGGTCAGCGATGATGGAAGGATATACACCTTCCGTCTGCGGACGGATGCCACCTTTCATAGCGGTAAGCCCGTAACGGCCCACGATTTCAAGTGGTCTCTGGAGCGGGCCTCAACCCCGGCTACCGCCGCCCCGGTGGTGGACCAGTACCTTGGGGATATAGTGGGTGTGAACGACAAGCTCAATGGCGATGCCACAGAGGTAAGCGGCATCCGGGTGGTTGATGATTACACGTTGGAAATCACCATAGATGAACCCAAGGCTTACTTCCTGGCCAAGCTCACCTATCCTACCGCATTTGTCCTGGACAAGGATAACGTGGAGAGCAGCCGGAGGTGGTTCCGCGAGCCAAACGGGACAGGCCCCTTCAAGCTGGCGGAGTACGTGCCCGGCGAAAGCCTGGTCCTGGCTCGAAACGAGAGCTATCACCTGGGATCGCCGCTTCTGGCAACGGTGGAGTTCATCCTCAGCGGTGGCACCGCCATGCTGATGTATGAGAACGACGAGATACATCTTACCGGCGTGGGGCTGGCAGACTTGGACCTGATACTGGACCCCACCAACCCGCTCAACTCGGAGCTTAAGCAGGCGCCTCCACAGTTCAGCACCGACTACATAGGGATGAACCGCAACTATCCCCCCTTTGACGACCCCAAGGTCCGACAGGCGCTGAATTACGCCATAGACAAGGAGGCCATATCCAGGGATGTCCTTGCCGGAATGGTTGTCCCTGCGAAGGGCATTCTCCCGCCGGGGTTCCCGGGCTATAACTCTGACCTGGTGGGCTATGAGTTCAATCCGGAAAAGGCCCGTCAGCTTTTGCGTGAGTCCAAATACGGCCCCGACCTCGAGAACCTTCCCCCCATCATCCTGACTGTCTCGGGCAGCTTTGGCTCCAGTGTGGGACTGGACATGGAAGTAATCCTGGAGATGTGGAGAGAGATCCTGGGCGTCGAGGTTGAAATACAACAGACCGAGTTCGCCACCTACCTGCAAGACCTGGTCAAGCGCCGGTTCGAGATGTTCCACATCGGATGGATCGCGGACTACCCGGACCCGGAAAACTTCCTGGACCTGCTTTTCCACACCGAGAGCAGCAACAACCACACGGCATATACCAATCCGGAGGTTGACCGTCTTCTGGAGAGGGCAAGGGTCGAGCCACAGGAAGAAGTCAGGTACCAGCTATACCATCAAGCGGAGCAAATGATCGTCGCAGATGCCCCCTGGATTCCCCTGTGGTACAGTGGTGAGCAGTTCGTGCTCATCAAGCCCTACGTGCAAGACTACAAGCTGACGCAGCTAATCATACCCAAGCTGCGGTTCGTGCACCTGACTGAAAAGTAGGACTTTTATCCAACGCCTCGGATAGGGCTGGTAGAGGTTCCGCACCCTCTATCAGCCTGGTCCGCGCGACGATTCTTTCACCTGAACATCGCGAAGGGGCCTGCGGGAGGGAGATTGCCGTTGCCCAGCCCGCTATGCGTAGCAAGAGGGAGTTAGTATGTGGGTCTACATTCTCCGGAGGCTTCTGTGGACTCCCTTTCTTCTGCTGGCCGTCTCATTTATAACCTTCGCCCTGGGCCGCTTTGGGCCGGGAGACCCCCTGCAGGTGCTCATGGGCCAGTACAACAATCCCGAGGCAGTGGAGCGAATCAGGCACGAACAAGGCCTGGACAAACCCTTCATGGTGCAGTACGGCATTTACATAAAGAACGCCTTCCAGGGCGATCTGGGGGAGAGCTATCAGTACAGGGGCAGAGGTGTAGGAGAACTGATAGGCAAACGCATGCTGGTCTCGGCCCAGCTGAGCATCGCGGCTATGATTATATCTTTGGGCCT
This sequence comes from Dehalococcoidia bacterium, assembly GCA_965197405.1. Lineage (GTDB taxonomy): Bacteria > Chloroflexota > Dehalococcoidia > Lucifugimonadales > JAGWBF01. The sequence goes on from OZ240206.1 coordinate 2,609,221, forward strand.
GGGGATTCCCCTGGGATTTTTTGTCGCTCTCAAGCAGGGCACATGGATGGACACCGCGACGGTGAGCGTTGCCCTGCTATTTATGTCTGTGCCGGTGTTCCTCACAGCCCCCGGGCTTCTGATTGTCTTCTCCCTGTGGTTGGGGGTATTGCCTACCCACGGTTGGGGAGGCTTCTTCGATACCCAGATCATAATGCCCGCCCTGGTGATGGGCGTCCCCGGCATAGCCCTCCTGACCCGGCTTACGCGGGCCAGCACCCTGGAGGTCCTCTCCCAGGACTACGTGCGTACTGCCAGGGCCAAGGGTCTCCGAGAGTTCGTGGTGCGTTACAGGCACGTCCTCAGAAATGCTCTCATCCCCATATCTACGATAGTGGGGCTTTCTCTCGCCGGCCTGATGACCGGATCCATCATAATCGAGAGATTCTTTGGCATTCCCGGCGCCGGCGGTCTTGCCGTCGAGTCCTTCTTCGCCAGGGATTACCCCATCATCATGGCATTCGCCCTCGTCCTCTCCGTGGGCCTTGTCCTGGCTAACTTGGTAGTGGACATAGGTTACAGGTTCATTGACCCCAGGATACGCTATTAGAGCGTGCCACCTTCATAAGAGGCGCTATGGCTGCTGAGAAAGAGAAGGCCATATTCAAGGAAGAGGCCCAGGGGAGAAGCCTCTGGTCCCAGTCCATGCGCCGCCTGATGCGCAAGAAGGTAGGCGTGGCCTGCCTGGTGGTAATCATTCTGTTCTACCTGGCGGGCGTCCTGGCTGCCTGGATAACGCCCTACGACTACCGGTCCCAGGACCTGTCGGTGGCAAAGCAAGGGCCATCCCTGAGCCACCCCTTTGGCACCGACAGGCTGGGAAGGGATATGCTCACCCGCTCGATCTACGGCCTCCGGACCGTGGTGATAATCACTGTTGCTTCCCTCATCACCGGCAGCCTCTTCTTGGGCGTAGGTCTGGGCCTGCTGTCCGGCTACCTGGGCAAGGGGGTGGACTCGGTAATTATGAGGCTGGGCGAGGTGTTTTCATCCTTCCCGGACTTCTTGCTGGTCCTCATCATCGCTGCCACTCTCAGACCGAGGGTGGTGGAGCTAGTCAAAGACCTGGGGGGTGCAACGGGCACGGACATTGTAAGGCTGGGAATAGTGGACTATATAGTGGTGTTCGGGTCGCTGGCTATCTTCCAGTGGTACGGCACGTCGAGGTTGGTGAGGGGGCAGGTGCTTTCAATAAAGCAGAGTCAGTACGTGGAGGCGGCCCAGGCAGCGGGGGCCTCAACCAAGCGTATTCTTCTGGCCCATATATTGCCCAATATACTCAGCCCCATAATAGTGCTATTGTCCATGAGTATGGGAGGCGCCGTGTTCGTGGCGGTCGTTCTGGGCTGGCTGGGAATAGGCATTCAGCCCCCTATACCCGACCTGGGCCGTATGCTTTTCGAGAACGGCGATATAGCCGTTCTGCGCACCAATCCCCATCTGCTTCTCTTCCCGGTGGGCATCATAACGGTCCTTATTTTCTCCTTCAACCTGCTGGGGGACGCCTTGAACGATGCCTTCAACCCGCGCGCTAGATAAGGAGTCTGTCCCCCTTTTGACGCCCCGAAGCGAGACCCTGCTAGGACCCGGCCTGCCGGTGGTCCCTGCCGCGCCTGAATCTGCGCAGGCCGGCCTTTATCCGGCGGGCCGTGCGCACCCCCCGGCCCTCACCCTTCTTGCCCAGGCCCCTTCCCGCGCCCAGGGCGAGCAGTGGCACGCCCAGAAGGGCCAGCGCAGCAATGTCCGAGGGTAGGTGCGCTGCGTCCGACGAGGGTCCGCCGCAGCTGCGGCTGGTCCTCCTCCGGCCCTCGTCCGAAACCGCCGCCGGCTCGGCGGTAGCCTCCGGGACTCCCACAGGCGTAGGCTCCATCGCAGGCGTGGGCTCCGGGGTAGGCCGGGCTTCCGTGGCCGGCGGCGCCGGGACGCCGGTAGGGGTGGGAATGGGAGTGGCGGTTGGCTCGTCGTCCGGAGAGGGCAGCGAGTCCAACCCCAGCGCCCGTCGCCACCGGGTGTCGAGGCCGTACTGATCGAAGCCGTACACCCTCTCCAGAGCGGCGTCTATTGATAGATTGGCCCGAAACGCCTCCATTAGCTCCGCCATCTTTTCCTGCCCGTAGACTTCAATCAGATAATCAACGACGGACTTGCCCTGGCCATAGTAGATTATTATATCGTCCGGCTCTCCCGTGAAAGCATCCAGGTACCACAGCGGCTTGACGCGGCGGGTGAAGATGGCGTAGTTCAAAGCCCAGTCGTAATGGGGCGACGGGTCCAGGTTGCCGTATTCAGCCAGCCCTTCATTCAGCCAGGAAGGTACTCTGCCATAGCCCTGGCCTGCGGCATCTCCTACGAGGATATGGGTGAACTCATGAGAGACGTTTCCTGTAAAGGTCGTGTCGGAAACCAGCACCAGGACGACCCGCTCCGACGTGTAGGCCAGGCCTTCGGTGCGGAGGCCCTCTCGTACCGCCTGAGAGCGGAAAGGCAAAGCCCTTGCCATGTCCCGGTAGTTGCTATAGGAGACGATATTTATGGGCTTCTCAAAGGTTATACCCAGCACCGGCCCCATTTTCTCCAGGGTCTTTTGAACGGTATCCAGTACAGTCTGCGCGCGCTTCTCCACGAAGTCGCCATAATAGTAAACGGTGAGCAGACCGGCATCGTCGGAAATCTCCTTCCAGTCCAACGCGCTGTCTATGTACAGGTACTCTTTATCCTCGGTGCGGAATACACGCCCGGCCGTATCCCGGATTTCAAAGGAATACAGGATGGAGGTGCCCGGGGGCCTGTGGGCGGAGCCTTCCGTATCCATGACATACTCCCCGCTGACCTCAGTGCCGGGGACTATATCCAGGTATCCGTAGGTGCTTCGGCTGCCGCCCACGGGCTTATAGAACACTCGTACCTCATCTATGGGGTCGGGGCCGGTGGCAGTCAGCCTGAAGGTGACGTTGTCGGGGAATACGCTCGTCACTTCCTCCGAGATGATGCGAATCTCCTCCTCATCATCGGCGGATGCCGGTGATGAAAAAAGCGCCGGCGTCGCGAGGGCGGCTGCCATCACCAGTATTGCGACCGGTATTGTGATAAGGCATAGAGCTTTTCTGTTCTTCAGGCTCATGGCTTTACCTCTATAGTCAGCCCCTATATTTGGATTGTATAGGATGCGCTTCGGTTTTGTCCAAGGGTTGAGGCGAAGGTAACAGTTCAGAGTTGATGAGATGGATTTGGGGAAGGCCCCTTTGCCGATGGAAACCACTGGACTCTGTGGCGGAGTTGTGGCATAAAAGAACAATGGAAAAGGAGGTTGACCTGAATAAAGCCAGCCGGGAAACCCTGCTGGTCATTATCGGGGAACAAAGAGGTGTCATAGACCAACTACGCCAGCGTGTTGAGAGCTTGGAGGCTAAGCTATCCAGCGGCAGGGGGCCGAGGTCGGGGATGCCTGGGCACAAGCCAGCAGCCAAAGGCGAGCCGGTGGTGGAGATGAAGAAACGGCGCAAACCACGTTCTCATGGCTTTGCCAGGGCTCGGATGGAACCGACGAGGCGGGTGGTACATGCCCCGGAGTCGTGCCCGGAATGTGGGACTGGCTTGGCCGGGGGATGGGTGCAGAGGAGCCGGGAGGTCATCGAGCTTGCTGTGGTCCCTGTGGAAGTCACAGAGCACGTCTTCATTGCTCGGATGTGTCCGCTGTGCCGGAAACGGCGGCTGCCCCGAAAGTCCCTGAGTCGGTTGGCCGTAGGGCGCCAGAGGTTGGGTGTCAATCTGGTGAGCCTGATAGCCACCCTGCGGGAAGAAGGCAGGCTGCCCATAGGGACCATCCAGTGGTACTTGAAGATGGTGCATGGGTTGAAGCTGAGCGTTGGGGCTATCGTCCGGGCCGTCCACCATGTGGCCCGGCTTGGGATGGGGGCCCTAGAGGAGATACTGGAGCGTATCCGTGGCAGTCCGGTGGTGCATGCTGACGAGACTGGGTGGCGTGAGGAGGGGACCAATGGCTACGTGTGGACCTTCAGCACGTCCACGGAGCGGTATTTCCTACGGCGGGGTCGGGGCAAGGGGGTGGTGGACGAGGTCCTGGGCGAGACCTTCAGTGGGGTGCTGGTGAGCGACTTCTACGCCGCATATGACCATTACCCTGGCCTCAAACAACGCTGCTGGGCCCACCTGCTACGGGACATCCATGAGTTGAAGGTGCTCTACCCCGAAGACCCCATCTTGGTGAAGTGGGTTCAGGCAGTGCATCGGCTCTACGTCAAGGCCAGGACTTGGGTGTCGGCTGGGAAACGGACCCCATCCCAGGGGCAGTTGGTGTTAGAAGAGGGATTGCTTGCCTTGTGCCGCCCCTTCCTGGAAGACTCCCTGGCACCCCAAGGACGGCTCTGCCGACGGATAGAAAAGCATATCAAAGAGTTGTTTGTCTTTGTGTCCCACCCACAAGTCCCCTCGGATAACAACGCTGCGGAACGGAGCCTGAGACATCTGGTCGTGAGCCGGAAGATCAGTGGCGGCACTCGCTCGGAGCCAGGCAGCGATAGCAAAATGACCCTGGCTTCCCTCTTCGGGACCTGGCGGGCCCGTGGGCTTAACCCCTTCCTGGAATGCCGCAGTCTCTTGATTTCCCCTCTACTCTGAACAGTTACAGGCGAAGCGGCAGCGGTTCCATTCAGGTGGTTGATTTTCCTCTGCGTCGTCCCCGCCCTTCCGTAGGGGCGATTCCCGAATCGCCCCTACTTCATTCGGAATGACGCGCGGCAGGGCCTGTATTCACCTAGTACCGCGTCAGTGTGAAACCGATGGATAGATATGCCGAAGCTTGTTGCGGGCATCGGTGGTAGAGAATCTCCAGTCGATGGTTGCCCCAGCCTGATTTCGTTCCGTCTCCAAGGCTGCAATTTCCCGTTTGAGCGACCCCTCATCTTCAATGCGGCGATTCAAACATTGGTTGCTGAAGACGCTGAACTCAATCTCCGCCATGTTGAGCCAACTCCCATGCTTGGGAGTATAGTGAAACTCCAGCCGTTGGATCACCCGTCTGGCCTCCTTTGGCTCAAAGGTCTCGTACAGGGAGGCGGGTCTATGGGTGTTCAGAGCCTGCCCCGTACTCGATACGGGGTTGTCCAGCACCACTCGGACCTTCTCCGCTTCAGGGTAAGCAGCATCCGCCAGCCAGCGCATCTGATGGGCGAAGTCTTCCATGGTGCGACGCCCGGTCACTGCCACGTGCCTCCAGCCGGCCAACGGCTCACAAATCATGAACAAGTTCCGGGTCCCGTTGCGCTGGTACTCGTAATCAAACCGCTCCCGCCGTCCCGCCTTGGCCGGGATGGGCTCCCGCTTCTCCGACACCAACTGCTTGGAGGTCTCGTCGAAACAGGCTACAGGCCGCTTGGGGTCATAGGGTTCCGCGTAGAGGTCCAGCACATCCTCCATGCAGGCTACGAACTCGGCACTTACCTTGGGGATGCACCACTCCTTCTTCCGCCACGGCTTGAGTTCGGTTTTTTCAACACCTGCCTGACCGTCTCCCGGGAGATGGAGCCGGTCAACTCCAGTTCCACCGCCTGGTCGGCAAGCAATCGCAACGTCCACCGGGCGTGCCCTTCCGGGGGTGCGCTGCAGGCCACGGCCACGAGAGCCTGCCCCGTACTGGATACGGGGTGGGCTTCCTGCTTTCCATCCAGTTTGCGCCGTTGCCCCGGCCGAGGCAGGTCATCAAGGGCGCGCTTCAACCCGCCTTCTACAAAACGCTGTCGCACCCGGCTCACCGTGGCGGGACCCACCATCAGAGCTTCCGCCACCTGCTGGTCGGTAAGGCCTTCATCGGCTTTACACAAAATCAAAGACCGCTTCACTTTACGTCCCGAGGATTTGCCGCGTCGGGTAATACCCAACAAATGTTCCCGCTCTTCTTGAGTCAAGCTCACTCGATATAACTTGGCAGGCATTCCCCCCACTCCCCACAATGAAAGAATGCCTCAATTATACACTTTCTTATATTTATCAAAAATAGCCGGACACGGTACTAGAGTCGAGAATCGAAAGGCCCTGTGGGCGACCCCTGGTGGCTTGCAGGCTTTCCCCTCCCCCAGTGGCCCGAGGGGGTGGGCTTGGGAAAGGGTCAGGACTTCCGGTCCGCGGCGCGCAGTGGCGCGCTGACCTGGTGAAGATATTGCAGTATTTCCTGGTATGACCGGAGTATCCCCGTCTCGTAGTAGGGGATAGAATGGGTCTTGCAGAAGCCCTTGACGATTTTCTGAGCTTCTCTCAACCTGTTCCGAGGCATGGTCGGGAACAGGTGATGCTCGATCTGGTAGTTCAGCCCACCGTACCAGAAGTCAACAATAGGGTGAGACTTGACATTTCGCGAGGTCATCACCTGCTGTTTCAGAAAGTCCATCCGGTCTTCCTCCTCCAGAACGGGCATACCCTTATGGTTGGGAGCGAAGACGGAGCCCAGGTAAAGCCCGAAGAGGAGCTGGTGAATGACGAGGAACACCAGCCCTTGCCAGGGCCCCAGCAGATAGATTGGCACCCCAACGTAGGGGACCATGTGGAGCGCCATCAGCAACGGTTCGGTGATGGCGTACTTTGCTCGCCGGTGCAGGAGGTACTGCGCGCCCGCGAGACGCACTCCCACTCCTTCCAGGGACAGCAAGGGCAGGAAGATGTAGGACTGGTACTTCACCGTGAGCCTGTACAAGCCCCTCTTTCCGAGCGCCTGCTCTTCCGAGTAGGCCAGGACGGGGATGAAAGTGTCGGGGTCGAGAGAGAGCTGGTTGGGATTGCTGTGATGCCTGTTGTGCTTGTCAACCCACCAGGTACGGCTCAGGCCAAGCACCAGATTGACCAGGAGGCCCATAATGTCGTTATTACGGGGCGAGCGGAATATCTGCTGGTGGCCGGTGTCGTGGCCTATGAAGCTTATCTGGCCGAAAACGAAGGCCAAGTATACGGCGTTCAGGAGTTGCAGCCAGAAGCTGTCTACGAGTACCAGAAACGCAACGCCCCCAGCCAGCATGACGGAAGTTATGAGGACCTTGAAGGCGTAGTAGCCAGGCTGCTTGTCCAGCAGCCTACTCTGCTTGATGAGCCGCTTGAGCTCGCCATACTCGTTTGCATATGAGCGAGTGTCGGCAGAGTCTTCCGAATAAGAAGCGGTGGAGTCAAGCCTTCGCATGTCTAGCCCATAGCTCCCATTCGTATCTGTATCCCCGCCGCTTCGTGTCCTGGTTATAGCTCAACGAGCATGGTATGTTTGCGCGATTAGAGCGGCCTTGAGGGCCCTTTCTTAAAATGCCTCCCAAGGCCTGTTCTATGGCCGCCGTTTTTATGGTCTATTATAGATACGAAATCGCTGGCGGGAGTGAGAGGGAGTCGAACCCACCTACCCCGTGCTTAACGAGGCACAACGGATTTGAAGTCCGCAAGAGCCACCGGGCCCCATCCACTCCCGATCTCCGGACAGCGCATCTCTCGAAGGCTGCTACAGATTGGTGTCTATCTTCTTTTTCAGCGCCCCCTTGGGTACGGCGCCTACTATCTGGTCTACGGGCTGGCCCCCCTTGAAGATGAGGAGGGTTGGAATGCTTCTCACACCGTAGGTCATGGCGGTGCTGGGGCTGGAGTCCACGTCCAGCTTGGCAAAGCCCAGCTTTCCGTCGTACTCCTGGGACAACTCCTCGACTATGGGCGCGATCATTTTGCAGGGCATACACCAGTCAGCCCAAAAATCAACCAGCACCGGCAGGTCGGATTTCAAGACCTTCTCATCGAAATCGGCGTCTGTAACTGGGAACGGTTCTGCCATAATGCTCCTTTCAGGGGGTCCGATCTTCCGAGCTTGTTGGACTCTTGGATAGCTCGTGAGATTTGGTCGAAGCTATTGGACTGGTACAGTTTATACTGACCTCGGCGATTGGTCAACCCGTTTTGCTTCGGATAGCCGGACTTTTTTCACGGGCCTACGTTCGATGCAGAGATAACCCCTTCTCCGTCACTCCTGCGAAGCTTGTCCCCGTGGAAACGGGGAGCAGGAGTCCATAGGCGGTTGATAAGCGACCCCGTAACGGCGTTGTCAAGGCGACGCGGTGGATTACCGCTTTCGCGGTAATGACGGGGAGAAGGACCGAAAGGCCCTGGGCCAGCGCGCGTCCCTTGGCATACGGCAAGGGTTGGGTTATATTGTGTACGGAGGGTCCTGTCCATGGTCCAGCAGAATCCTACAACAGAAGAGCGCCTTCATCTCCTTCTGGAAGGCTGGGGTCCGGCGGGCGAAGCGCTGGCCTGCCATGACGGTAGGACCGTGCGAGTCCTGGGCGGCATACCCGGGGAGCATGTGGTGGTGGAGGTGGTGAAGCGCCGGCGGGACTACGTAGCCGCCCGGGTAGTGGAAGTCCTGACACCATCACCCCACAGGGTCGCTCCACCATGCCCGTATTTCGGTCCCTGCACCGGGTGTCAGTGGCAGCATATAGACTACGAGCACCAGCTTGAGGTCAAGAGACAGGCAGTGCTCGATGCGCTCAATGCCCTGGCCTTCTCCGAGGGCCCCAGTGAAGCCCCCAGCGCGCCCCTTGTATTGCCCACCCTGGCGGCCCCGGAGCAGTACGGGTACCGCAACCACGCCCGCTTCACCGTTGGCCGCAGAAAGGGAGAGCTGGGCTTCGTGAACCGCGAGAGTCGCAGGTTCGTGCACGTCCGGGAGTGCCTCCTGATGCATTCCTGGATAAACGAGTCCCTGGAACAATTGCAAGGCAGATGCGCTGAGACCTCCCAGCTATCCCTTCGGTACGGGGTGAATACCGGCGACTTCCTCATTCAGCCGACCCTGAAGAACCAGGACATACCCCTGCCATCAGGACAGAAGCACTACCTGGAGTCGGTGGGTGGAAGGGAGTTCCGCGTCGCCTCCCCCTCCTTCTTCCAGGTCAACACCAAGCAGGCGGAGCGTATGGTGGGACTGGTAAGGGACGAGTTGCAGCTTTCGGGAAAAGAGCTGCTGGTGGACGCGTACGCCGGCGTCGGGACATTCGCCCTTTTGCTGGCGCCCCATGCCGGGAAGGTGATAGCTATTGAAGAGTCCACATCGGCGGTACACGATGCGGAGGTGAACGCCGAGGGGATGAATAACGTACAGTTCCTCCGGGGGAAGACCGAGGAGGTGTTGGCACAGCTGGAGGAGCGGCCCCACGGCGTTATCCTGGACCCGCCAAGGGCAGGCTGTGACGTGAGGACCCTGGAAGCCCTCGCGTCCCTCAGACCCCAAAGGGTTGTGTACGTGTCCTGCGACCCCGATACCCTCGCCCGCGACCTGAAGGTCCTGTGCCGGTCGTCCTTCCGCCTGGAGCGCGTACAGCCCATAGATATGTTCCCCCAGACCCATCATGTGGAGTGCATAGCGACCCTGTCCTGGGACGGGCCTGACTCTAGTGCCAGTAACCACCATGCGCTGCCTACAGATGCGGTATATGACGGGGATGAGCTGGTCCTGGCATCCACGTCCCCTAGGAGGAGGGACCTGCTCTCCCGCTTTGGCGTAGGGTTTCGTGTAGTGCCGCCACTCGTAGCGGAGGATATGCAGGCCCACGAATCGCCCCGGCAGATGGTGGAGCGTCTCGCCCTCTCCAAGGCCCATAGCGTGGCCAAGTCTTTGCATGGCGGACTGGTATTGGGGGCGGACAGCGTGGTCGTGCTGGATGGTCAGGCGTTGGGTAAACCCTCGGACCCCGCCCAGGCAAGGGAGATGCTGAAGGCCCTGCGTGGAAGGACGCACCAGGTTATGACCGGAGTCGCCCTGGTGGACGCCGGGGATGGGCGGGCGCTCGCGTCAAGCCAGGTCACAGAGGTGACCATGCGTGAATACTCTGATGGCGAGATAGACGCCTACGTCGCTTCCGGCGAGCCTATGGACAAGGCAGGGGCCTACGCCGTGCAGGACAGGACCTTCCATCCGGCGGCCCGTTGGGATGGCTGCTACACCAACATAATGGGGCTTCCCCTGTGTCTGCTGGCGGATATGCTCAAGGAGGCAAGGTCCGAATCCGGGGCAGGGGGCCGCATCCGGGTCCCGGAGGAATGCTCTTCGTGTACTCTCAGAGGGAGTGTGATAAGGTATGGTTACACTTCCTCTCCCTCGACGGGAGAGGATTGAGGTGAGGGTGGTGCGATGGTGTCCCCCTCATCCTAACCTTCTCCCACCAGGGGAGAAGGGACTTTCCACACGCCCCCTCAGGGCATCCCCCCAGGGCATTCGATGAGTCCGTAGAAAGGGGCTAGTCGTCTTGGATTTTCTAGGCATAGGCATACTGGAGCTATTGGTAATCCTGGTGGTCGCCTTCGTGGTGTTGGGTCCGGCCAGGACCGTGGGCATGGCGAGGAGCGCAGGGAAGGCCTTCGGACAGGTCCGGCGTGCCATGACCGACTTCTCCAGGGCCGTCGAGGAAGAGGAGCGAGAGCTGGAGCGCATGACTGAGATAGGCGGGGAGGCCGATTTCGTCGATTTCAACGAGAGGAGGTCTCCCGAAGAGAGACGTTGAGAGACCGAGAGCTTCCACTGAGACGCCACCTCGAGGAGCTGCGCAGAAGGCTCACCATAGCGGCCCTGACCACTGTGGCGACTACGGTAGTGGCCTTCATCTTCTACAAGCAGATAGTCAGGCTGCTCCTCATTCCCGCCGATAATCTGGGCCCCACATCAGGTGTCGAGGGCGGGCTGGTCTTCATCGAAGTCACCGAAATGATAGCCGTGACCATGAAGGTCTCGCTGGTGTCGGGACTGGTCTTGGCCTTCCCGATGATACTCTACCAGATAATCATGTTCGCGGCCCCAGGCATGACCTCCGGGGAGAGGCGCTACGTGTTCACATTCATGCCGGGGATAGTCCTGGCGTTCGTCGGAGGGGTGGCTTTTGGATATTTCGTCCTCATTCCCCCGGCTATAAACTTCCTGCTGAACTGGGGAAGCGACCTGGCTACCCCGATGATCCGCATAGGCAACTACATCAACGTGATGGTCATGCTGCTGTTCTGGATGGGAGTGGTCTTCGAGACCCCTATTGTGATGTTCCTGCTGGCGAAGCTGGGGATAGTCTCCCACAAGGGCTTTGCGAAGTGGAGGCGGCATTGGGTCGTTATCGCGTTCATCCTCGGCGCTCTTATAACCCCTACCTTCGACCCGATAAACCAGGCCCTGGTAGCGGCGCCGTTGATCGTTCTGTATGAGGCGGGGATATGGCTGGCCAGGCTGGCGTCCCGGGGAAGACCCGAGACCGTTCCCGGGGTGGCGACGCCAGGGACCTAGAAGCACGGGCAGGGGCTAACACTTGTCAGCCCCTTCTGATGGCCTCGTTACCGTCCCTCTTCGCTGTTCTTCACCGCAGATTTGACGTCCCTGCCCTTGGGCTCCTCGACGTTGGAATCGTCCTGACCGGTTACGGCGCCCTTGAAAGCTCTCAATCCCTGCCCAAGGGAGGCCCCTAGTTTGGGCAGCCTGGATGCCCCGAAGATGAGCACGAGTACAACCAGGATTATGGCTATCTCCGGCCCTCCTATCCCGCGGAACAAGAGGGGTGGAAGCTCTACTAGCGAGCCAATCATGGTCTATAACCTCCTTGTCTCCTGGGTCTCCTGAGTCTCCTGGCCGATAGCTACTATCATAATATCAGGGTAAATCAGCGACGACAAGGTTGCAGGCCCTCTTCTATGCCGGTATTGGCAGCGGCGGTCCGTCGGAGCGGCTTAGCTTCAATTGAAGCCAAGGTTTATGCAGGGTGTACGCCGGCTGGCCGGGCAGGGCCTTTCAATTCTCGACGCTGGGCGAATACAGGCCCTCGCTGAGTGTCATTCCGAACGCAGCGAAGCGGAGTGAGGAATCTGAAATGGTGGCTAACAGGGACCGGAATCAAGGCGTACCGGCCAGAAAAACACAGCGGTCAACTAGGACTTTAGACCCCTCGCTCCGCTCGGGGTGACAATCGAAAGACCCTGACGGGACGGGCCGGAACCTTGAACGGCCAGGGGGCCGGTTGTATAATGAGTGCTTCAACGCGAGGCTATAATATCTATGCCATTGCACCGCCGATATACCAGCACAGTATACTCAGGCGCGATATACTATCAGGGACTTCACCCGGGAGTTGTGGGAAGATGACAATGGATGCGGAGTACGACCTCGTAGTCGTGGGCGCTGGCCCGGGCGGCTACGTGGCGGCTATCAGGGCCGCCCAATTGGGGCTGAAAACGGCGGTGGTGGAGCGGGATGACCTGGGAGGCGTATGTCTCAACTGGGGTTGCATACCCAGCAAGGCCCTCCTCAAGAACGCCGAGATACTGTCCCTCATTCACCGGGCCGAAGAGTTCGGCTTCTATTTCGATAACCTGCGCGTGGACTACGCCAAAGCCGTAGACCGCAGCCGCCAGGTCGTCGAGCGCAATACCAGGGGCGTCGCCTACCTCCTCCGGAAGAATAAGGTGGAGCACATCAAGGGCGAGGCCGGCTTGAGAGACAGCCATACCATAGAGGTGGCGCCGGAGGGCAACATCATTGGCGCAAAGAACGTTATCCTGGCCACCGGCGCCCGTGCCAGGAGCATCCCCGCGCTGCCCGTGGATGGCGAGCTTGTTATGACCAGCCGCCACGCCCTGGACCTCCGTCGTTTGCCTTCCTCGGTGGTCATAGTGGGCGCGGGCGCCACGGGGATGGAGTTCGCTTACCTGTACAACGCTTATGGCGTGAAGGTAACTGTCGTCGAGCTACTGCCTCGCATAGTCCCCAACGAGGACGAAGAGATTAGCCAGCACCTGGAGCGCGCCCTATCGGAAGAAGGCATTACGTTCATGACCGGCTCCAGCGTTACCGGGATGACCCCGGCCAACGCCGGGGCCACGCTGACAGTGGAGTCTTCCGGCGGGTCGCAGGAGATAGACTGCGAGAAGGTGCTGGTGGCCATCGGCGTCCAGGCCAATACGGAGGGCCTGGGACTGGACAGGCTTGGGGTAGCTACCGAGAGGGGATTTATCCGGATAGGCGATGATATGTCCACCAACGTGCCCGGCATATATGCCGTCGGCGACGTCACCGGCAAGCTCCTCCTGGCCCACGTAGCTTCGGCCCAGGGCGTCATGGCTGCCGAGGTCATCGCCGGTGTGGAGTCCCAACCTTTGGACTACGTGACCATGCCCCGCGCCACTTACTGCCTTCCCCAGATAGCCAGCTTCGGCCTGACCGAGCAGCAGGCCCGCGAGCAGGGGTATAGTGTCAAAATAGGGAAGTTCCCCTTTCAGGCCAGTGGCAAGGCCGTCGCTATGGCAGAGACGACAGGCATGGTGAAACTGGTGGTGGACGAAAAATATGGCGAGCTTCTGGGAGCGCACCTCATAGGAGCAGAGGTGACTGAGATGCTGGCGGAGCTATCCATAGCCAAGCTCCTGGAGGGCACTACCCTGGAGCTTGGCTGGATGGTCCATTCCCATCCCACGCTATCGGAAGCGGTGAAGGAGGCGGCCCTGGCCGCAGACGGCCAGGCTATCCATGTCTGAAGCCCCGGATGTATATAGATGCATATGTAGGAGAGGCAAAAAAGGCCCCATACTTCTTGTACTGGCCTTGCACTGGCCCCTTTAGGGCAGTATACTAGGCTTGTCCCATAGCATCGGCCTCCTGGAACACCATCTGCCCTGGCGCTGATCCTCCCGCACACGCGGGGATGGACCTTGATACGGGAATTCTCAGTTGAACCGGGAAAGGGGTGGCCCTTATGAGCTCAGAAGGATTTGATTTTGCCCTCGGAATTGGGGGTGAGGCCGGGCAGGGAATCGCGACTCCAGGCGACATCCTCGCCCGCATCTTCGTGCGCCGGGGGCTTCACCTCAACACGTACAACGCCTATCAGTCCATCATTCGCGGGGGCCACATCTTCCTCGTCGTGCGCTCCGGCGACCGGGAGCTTGACAGCCACGGCGACAAGATGGATATGCTGCTGTGCCTGAACCAGGACACGATGGACCGGCACCTGGGCCTGATGGGGCCGGGCGCCCGCGTGATTTTCAACAGTGACATCATCCAACCCGGCGAGGCAAAAGAGGGCGTCCACCTGTGCGCCATGCCCGTAGCCGAGCTAGCCAACAGCGGTCGGAACACGCTGGTGCAGAACACCGTCGCCCTCGGGGCTATCATGTCCCTGCTTGGCCTCGACTTCCAGATTCTCGAGGACAGTCTGACCTTGCGGTTCCAGAGGCAGGGCCAGGCCGTGATTGACCAGAACGTGAGCGTGGCCCGCTCCGGCTTCGACTACGCCAACGCCAACTTCGAGCCTTTCTTGGACTCGGTGCCCACCGGCTCAAAGCCTTTGGCGGTGTGGTCCGGCAACGAGGCTCTTGGCATGGGCGGCGCTGCGGCGGGAGTCAAGTTTTACGCGGCCTACCCCATGAGCCCTTCCACGGGAGTCCTCCACTGGATGGCGCAAAACGCTCGCGATTTGGGAATCATGGTACGCCAGGTCGAGGACGAGATAGGTGTTGCGAATATGACCATTGGCGCGGCCCACTCCGGCGTGCGGGCTATGTGCGCGACCTCCGGCGGCGGGTTTGCGTTGATGACCGAGGCCATAGGCAGCGCCGGGATGATGGAGGTCCCCGTTGTATTCATCAACGTCCAGAGGGCCGGACCGTCCACCGGTGTGCCCACCAAGACGGAGCAGGGGGACCTGTGGCAGGCGCTGGGCGCAAGCCAGGGGGACTTCGAGCGCATCATCGTGGCTCCCAGGGATGCCCTGGACGCGTTCAACACCGTTCCCGAGCTGTTCAACCTGGTGGACAAGTGCCAGTGCCCCGGCATTATCATTTCGGACCTTCTCATTTCCGAGGGCAGGTTCAGCGTTGACCCCGACGACATCAATATGCACCCGGAGATTGACCGGGGAGAGCTGATAACCGAACCGTCCCCGACAAACGGCTACATGCGCTACAAGGATACCCAGAGCGGCATCTCCCCGAGGGCGCTGCCGGGCTTGGAGGGCTATGTCCACGTCGTCGCCACCGATGAGCACGATGAGGACGGCGTACTGATTAGCGACGAGTTCACCAATCCCCACAAGCGCCGGAGGATGGTCGAGAAGCGCGCCCGCAAGCTTGCGAACATCGCCGGAGAGATCGCTCCTCCCAAGTTGGAAGGTCCGGAAGACGCCGAGGTCACCCTCATCGGGTGGGGCTCAACCTACGGTGTCATCAGAGAGGCGATTGAGCAGTTGAAGCTGAAGGGAGTGACGGCTAACCAGCTTCCCATCAAGTGGATTGTTCCCTTCCACGCAGAGGCCGTCACGGACATCCTCTCTCGCTCGAAGCGGAACATTATCGTCGAGAATAACTATTCGGGCCAGTTCTACCGCTATCTGCGAAGCGAGACCGGGTTCACCGCCGATGGGCATATCCGCAAGTACGATGGAGAGCCGTTCATGCCCCATCACATCGCGGATGGCGTGCTGGAGCAGTTGGCCGGAAGGACCGACCATTACGTTCCCTTCCAGGAAGTCGTAGTGTAAAGGGGTGACAACATGACAACCACTCAGGATGTGGCCGAGGGCTTGCCCGCCGCGCAGTTGACGGCGAAAGATTTCAAAGGGGCCGTAGACCCGGACTGGTGCCCAGGCTGTGGGGACTTCGGAGTTTTGAGGGGCCTCCAGGTAGCCTGTGCCGATCTGGGCCTCAAGCCCCACGAGATACTCACCGTCAGCGGAATCGGCTGTTCCTCCAACCTGCCCGGATACTTCAACGCCTACGGAATGCACACCCTTCATGGCCGGGCGTTGGCCGTGGCTACCGGCGTCAAGCTGGGCAACCACGAGCTGAACGTGATTGCGACCGGCGGCGACGGCGACGGCTATGGCATCGGTGGGAACCACTTCGCCCACACCGCGCGCCGTAACGTGGACCTGACCTACATTGTCATGAACAACCAGATTTACGGTCTGACCACGGGCCAGCTCTCTCCCACCAGCAGTATAGGCATGAAGACCAAGAGCACGCCCTTTGGTAGCGTGGAGCTGCCGGTCAATCCAATCACGACGGCGATTATGAACGGGGCCACATTTGTGGCCCGTGGCTACAGCAGCGACATCAGGCATTTGACCGGGCTTATGAAGAAGGCTATCCAGCACAAAGGGTTCTCCCTCGTTGACATCTTCAGCCCGTGCGTCACCTTCAATCATGACAACGACAACGCATTTTTCAAAGACCGTGTCAAGAAGCTGGAAGACGAGGGCCACGACACGAGCGACTGGAAAACCGCCTGCGAGAAGGCCATGATGTGGGGAGACACGATTTACACCGGGCTTTTCTTCCAGAGGGAAACCCCCGACCTTGGCAAGCGAGAGCCTGTTCTCGATGAGGGCGGGCCTCTGGCCCGGCGGTCACTCGGTCTGAATCAGGACCAGGTCCAGAAGATTATCAGAAGAATGATGTAGCCTTCTCGGACTTGGGACAGGCCTCATGTGCAGGCTGTGGCGGAGTTGTGACCTCGACACAGCCGCGCCGCGATAGACCTTGCGGATTAGCCGAAACACGCCGCCGCCGACCGTCCCCGTGACGGTCTCAATCCCTGCTCCTGACCCGTCTCTCCGTGGCACCAAATCTTTAATCGGGGATAGGACTCAGGCCGAAAGCAAGGCGGTACAGCTATACCACCCGCGCCTTGTGTCCTGACGTGTGCTCTGACAAAGGAGGCGATATTGGCTACCACAATCATAATGCCTCAGATGGGATACGACATGCGCGAGGGCACGGTGGTCCGCTGGCGGAAGCAGGAGGGGGAACCCATATCCCGAGGCGAGATAATTGCCGAGATTGAGACGGACAAGGCCACCGTAGAGATGGAGGCCTTCTCATCCGGCGTACTCGGCAGGATAGTGGCGGAGGAAGGCAGGACGGTGCCCGTCGGTGAGCTTATCGCCATCATAACCGAGCCTGGCGAGGCCGTCCCGGCTGTCGAGGATATGACAACAGGACAGCCAACCACGCCAACGCCGGCCCAGGTTCCCCAGTCACGGCCCCCTGCCCCTGGGCAGACTCCCCCCGCAGCTGCCGCGACCGGTGAGGTGAGGGCCAGCCCGATTGCCCGGAGACTGGCGGTGGAGAAGGGCATTGACCTGGCGCAGGTCGCCGGCACAGGCCCAGGCGGCCGCATCACCGAGTCCGACGTGCTGGCCTATGAAGAGAGCGTGAAGACGGCCCCGGCCGCGGCATCAGATGGAAGGGGCGACCTGACTGCCGCCCCGCCAGGCGACGTCAGGGCCAGCCCAATCGCCCGGAGGCTGGGGAGAGAGAAGGGCATTGACCTGGCGCAGGTCACCGGCACGGGACCCGGAGGCCGTATCACCGAGTCCGACGTGCTGGCCTACGAGGAGCGCATAGAGGCGGCGGCGGCCGCCCCCCCGGATGGCCGGGTGGAGCTCACCAGGATGCGCCGCGCCATAGCCAGGGTAACCACCCAGAGCAAGCGAGAGGCTCCCCATTTCTACGTCACCTCCGAGATAGACATGACCGAGGCGATGGCCCTGCGCAGGCAGCTTAACGAGGCCCTCCAGGATGGCACCCGGGTAAGTGTGAACGACATGATTGTGAAGGCAGTGGCCCGGGTCCTGGAGAAGTACCCCAACTTCAACGCCTCTTTCCAGGAGGACTACCTCCGGCTGAACCCCGACCTCAACATAGGAATCGCCATAGCGCTGGAGGAGGGCCTCATCGTGCCCGCCATCCCCGGCTGCCAGAACAAATCGTTGGCTGAAATCGCCAGGGCCAGCAGCGACCTCAGAGAGCGGGCCGGGGGTGGCACACTCCGGGCCGAGGAGTACACGGGCGCCACCTTCAGCGTAAGCAACCTGGGTATGTTTGACGTTGACAGCTTCGCCGCCATCATATTCCCGCCCAACGCGGCGGTGCTGGCGGTGGGGTCGGTGAAAGAGCAGCCGGTGGTACGGGACGGGCAAATCGCCATCGCCCAGATAATGAAAGCCACCATCTCGGTGGACCACCGGGTGGCGGACGGCGCCGAGGGCGCTCAGTTCCTCATGGAGGTGAAGCAATACCTCGAGCGGCCGGTGAGTCTGCTGCTTTAAGCTCCTTGCTCAGGATGCAACTTATTGAACATAGTATCCTGGCGATGTGAGCGCCCTTACGAGATTTTAAGAGAATGTTCTAATTCTAATAATTGTATAAAATTCCGTGTCAATTATGCCTGGAAGCTAGGTCAGATTATACGGTATGCTCTACTCAAGACTGGAGGAGCATACCATGATAATTTGTCCTAATTGTCGAAATGAAGAGGCCTTTTACTACGGCGAACCATCCGATACGGTAACGTGCAGCAATGTCGCCTGTGGATTCACATCATCCGCCATGGACTGGCTTTGTAGATACGGGTCCCCCCTGGGCGACCCATTCGAAATCCTCGTATCAGTTTAGTGAACGGTGGTGTGTATGGACCTGACAGCAGCGTTCGCTGACACCAGCCTCTTGTACCCCCGCCGCATATACCCCCTGAGCGCTAGGGAGCTCACCGAGGAGCAGATTGCGGTGGTCTTTGCCATGACCTCCCGCAGGCCCGAGCCATTCGATGAGATCGCCCGCCAGGTGAGCGAAGAGAAGGCGGAGGACTTTCACGAGCGGTGGGTCCTGGGCTACGGCCACGCTTCCGTTGCGGAGCACGCCATTATCCACATGGCGGTGGAGAACATATCGCGCCTGGCCTGTGACTCCCTGGAGGACAACCGGCTGGCCTCCTACACCGAGAAGTCCTCCCGCTTCCAGGTAATGCCGGAGGGATATTACTATGTGCCAGGGGAACTGAGCGAATCTCCCGGCGCTCAAGAAGTTTACATAAAGACCTGTCAATACCTCTTTCAGGCCTACCAGGACGCTGTCGGGAGGGTCGAGGAGCACCTACGGGCGACCGCTGAACCAAAAAAGAATGAGAGGAATTCAGCCTACGAGTTGCGGCTAAGGCGGGATGCTGTTGACAGTTGTCGCTTCCTCCTCCCCGCCGCTACACTCACCAACGTGGGTGTCACCATGAACGCCAGGCTCATGGAGCACGCCATCACCAAGCTGCTCTCCTCGAACTTGGCCGAGGAACGGGAGTTGGGAGACGACCTTAAGACCAGGGGCAGGGAGATTACTCCCACCCTTATCAAGTATGCCGACAGAAGCGAGTATATCATAGCCTCCAGGGAAGAGCAGGAAAGGCTGTCTGCCCCGTTGCATAACGGGCAGAGCGGAGAGGCGGCCTGCCCGCCAGGCAGGGCCGAAGTGACCCTGGTGCACCACGACGCCGAGGCAGAGCGGAAGCTGGCGGCGGCGCTCCTCTACCGTTTCGCGAGTCTTCCTTACTCCCAGGTATGGCAGCAGGTGGAGGACATGGGCCAAGAGGGCCTGCGCCAGGTTATTGATGCCTGCCTGAGCGGACTGGGTGAGCACGACCCCGTTCCCAGGGAGTTGGAAGTGGTGGACTATACCTTCGATATGGTAATGGACTACGGCGCTTACCGGGAGTTCAAGCGTCACCGGATGCAGACCTATATCCCCCAGCCTCTCACCGTTGCCAACGGCTACCTGACCCCGCCTCTTGTGCAGGAGGCGGGCCTGGAGGGGGAGTTTGTCGAGGCGATGGGCAGGGTGGGCAAAGCCTTCTGCCAGGTGCATGAAGTCTCACCCTCCGCCGCCCAGTACCTGGTCACCCACGCGCACAAGCGCCGCATCCTCTCCAGGATGAATCTGAGGGAATGCTACCACCTGTTCAAGCTGCGCACCCAGCCCCAGGCGCACTTCTCCATAAGGGGGCCTGTCGAAGAGGCCATGAGGCAGGCGGTCCAGGCCCACCCACATCTGTTCAAGCACTTGAGGCTGCGAAAGTAGACGGCCCCGGAGATGCGCCTGGGGGCCGCCTGAAAGCCTCCCACCGTCTTTGACGCCACCCGATTCTCGGAGTACAATCCCCTCGTTGATACTGGCTGTCTGCTTATCTACCGCCAGGTAAATGGCAGGCAGCCGTTGCCCCAACAACTGCCCAAGGAGGGACCCGATGGACTTCGAGCCGCAATACACCCCGGAGCAGGAGGAGTTCAGGAGAGAGGTGCGGTCATGGCTGAAGGACAACGTTCCCACGGACCTGGAAGAGCCTGCCGACCCTGCCGATCTCTCCTATGAGCAGTACCAGAAGCGTAGAAAGCTGGGCCGCGAGCTGGGCGTCAAGGGCTGGCTCTGGCCCACAGCCGATACCCAATATGGCGGGGGCGGGCTGACCGTTGACCACGCTATTATCCTTGAAGAGGAGATGGACAGCTACGGCCTACCGCTGCCTCCCTACTACGACTCCGGCGGCAGGCTCGGCGGAGCGACCATACAGGTCTGGGGCACCGAGGAACAAAAGCAGCACTTCCTTCCTCCCATCCTCAAGGGGTTGGTCAGGACGTGGCAACTCCTCTCCGAGCCGGAAGCCGGTTCCGACCTGGCCAACGTGAAGACCACTGCCCTTCGCGACGGAGACGACTACGTGGTCAACGGCCAGAAAATCTTCGTGGGCAGCTCTCACGGCGCAGACCAGTTCTGGATGATCGCGGTCACCGGTCCCGACGGGGCCCGGCATGAGAACCTGGGCTGGTTCATGGTTCCCGCGGACCTGCCGGGCATCTCCATAGCCCCCATGGACCTCCTCATATCCGGCGGCGAGGGAGGCGCCGGGTCCGGGATCAAGAATACTGTCTACTTCGACAACGTGCGCGTCCCCAGCTTTCATCTCATCGGAGGGGAGAACGAGGGTTGGAAGGTGGGGAGGACTCATCTGGAGCTGGAGCACGGGACCGGCGGCAGGGTTGCCAGGAACTGGTTGGTGGACCGGCTCTTCGACTATTGCAAGAATACACAGCGCAACGGCCAACCCCTCAGCACGGACCCGGATGTGCGCGACCTGCTGGTTGACATATACGTTGAAGCCGAGATTGGCCGCCTCTTTGGACTGCGGAACTACTGGTTCCGGCACTCCGGGAAGCCCGTTTCATATGAGGGTCCCCAGCTGTCCCTTTACCGCAAGATGTCGGGCCTGCGGATGGGAAAGGCAGTGCTGGAAATCCTCGGCCCCTACGCCCTCACCAACGATGCCGAGTGGGGCCCCGCGGAGGGCCATGTGGAGGCCCATCAGCGCTCCAGCATAGTCGCCGTTCATCCCGGCGGGACCGCCGACATCCAGAAGGTCATCATGGCCCGGCGCATAGGCATCGGGCGCGCTACCAGGGAGCAGGCGGGCGCCCTCGCCTAGAGCGGGCAGCCTGGACTGTCCTCAAGCTACGTGTCCACTTCAATTCAGAGGTAACAAATGGACCTGTCCCTCACCGAAAATCAGGAGATGCTCAAGAGCTCTGCCAGGGAGTTCATACAGCGGGAGTACCCCAAGGAGGTGCTCCTGGAGCTAGACAAGGGAGAGACCGGCCATGCTCAGGAGCTTTGGAATAAGGTGGCAGGCATCGGTTGGCTGGGCATAGTCATTCCCCAGCAGTACGGAGGAGAGGGCGGCTCCCTGACCGACGCGGGCGTGCTGTTTCAGGAGCTGGGCCGGGGACCGGTCCCAGGCCCCTATCTCTCCTCCGGCGTCCTGGGCGCTATGGTGGTGCTGGAGGGCGGCACCGAGACCCAGAAGCAGCAGATACTCCCAGCCGTTGCTCGCGGCGCCTGTATCCCGACCCTGGCCCTGACCGAGCCGGACTATAGCTGGGGACCCCAGGGGATTCAGATGGCAGCCCCTCGGAAGAACTCGGGATTCGTCCTCAACGGCCTGAAGCTCTTTGTACACGACGCCCTCGCAGCCAGCCACTTCATTTGCGCCGTCCGAACAGGCAACGGCGCCAGCCCTGCCGGGGGAGTCTCCTTGCTCATGGTGGACGCAAAATCTCCGGGCGTATCGGTACGAGACCTGCCCGGATTCATGGCGTCGGTAAGCGAGGTGAGGTTCGATTCGGTGGAAGTCCCTGACTCAGCCCTGCTGGGAGAGGAAACCGGCAAAGGGTGGCCTGTGCTGGATAGGGTGATGGAAAGTGCGATACCCGTCCTCTGTGCCTATAAAGTGGGCGGATGCGAGGCGGTCTTCGAGATGTCGGTTGCCTACAGCCAGACCAGAGTCCAGTTCGGTGTGTCCATAGGCCGGTTCCAGCGAGTCCAGGACCACATAATCAACCTGGTGAACCACCTGGACGCTGCCCGCTGGACCACCTACGAGGCCCTCTGGAAGCTGAGCACGGGAAGGTCGGACGCCAGTGAAGGCGTACACCTGGCGAAGGCCGTCTCCAGTGAGGCCTACTACCAGGCGTGCAATTACGCCCACGAGGTCCACGCCGGTGTAGGCTCCATGACGGAGTACGGCCTGACGCTGCACACCAAGATGTCCCGCACCATGTACCACTACCTGGGCGACCCCCGGTATCACCGGCGGCGGCTCGCCGAGGCGCTGGGGCTGTAGCCGCGCCTGCTTCCCCGTTTCCCCATCATCCATGCCTCGCTATAGCCATCAGGCGCCTACTAAATTGAAAGGCCCCGAAGCTTCGGGGCCTTTACTGGTGACGATTTCGAGGCTTGTCCGCCTGGGCCTTTTGTAGTGCAGGCCCTAGTGGCTGCCGCAGCCGCCGGACCCACAACCGCAACCCCCATTGCCGCAGCCACAGCCGCCCGTGGCGAACATGGGGTTGTTGATGATGAATCCTACCCTGGTGAGGTCCTCCACATAGTCAATAGTGGCTTCTTCGAGAAAAGGCACGCTGTCGGAGTCCATCAGGAACCGGATACCATCCAGGTCCATGATGGCATCGTCCTTCTGGACCTCCTTCTCCATTGTCATCATGTACTGGACGCCGCCGTGCTCAGCGGGGACTGCTATTACTCGCAGTGACGCATCCTGCTCGCCCTGCTCCTCCAGGACTTCCTTCAGCTTCTCCAGCGCAGGAGAAGTAACTTCCATCATTCCATTCCTCCTCGTACTAGGCAGAGTCGTTCTGCCCTGATAAAACTGGGCTCATAGCGAATCATAGCACAGGGGTAACGGCGTAGTCAATGCCAATTGTCGCAGGCCGCCTCGATCTCCTATAATGGGCGAGTCCAATAGTCGGGGGGTAGGCCAGATTGAATATCCTGGTTACGGGATGCGCCGGCTTCATCGGGTCCAACGTAGCCTCGTTGCTGCTGGATATGGGCCACACGGTGAGAGGGGTGGACAATCTTACCGAATCGCATAGTGCCCGTCTCAAAGCATGGCGGCTGGACACCCTCCGCCAACGCCCCGGTTTCACTTTCCAGCGCCTCGACATCTCGGACCCTGAGTCGTTGAAGCCCATATTCCGGGGCGACCATCGGAAGGGGCAGGTGTCGGGGGTCATCAATCTTGGCGCTTTGGCCGGCGTCCGGGGCAGCGTCGCAAGTCCCCGGGCCTACTATGAAGCCAACGTTCTGGGGTCCCTCAACCTTCTGGATCTGTGCCGGGAGTTTGGCGTCGGCAAGTTTATCCTCGCGTCAACATCCAGCGTGTACGGGGCTGAGATGGCAGGCCCAATCGCGGAGGACGCCCCTTCCAGCCGGCCGCTGTCGCCCTACGCGGCCTCCAAGAAGGCTGCCGAGACCCTGCTCTATTCGTACCACCATCTCTACGACATCAACGCCGTCGTGTTGCGCTATTTTACCGTCTATGGTCCGGCTGGCCGCCCCGACATGAGCATATTCAAGTTCATCCGCAGCGTGACCGAGGGTGAGCCGATTACGGTGTATGGCGACGGGACGCAGCAAAGGGATTTTACCTATGTGGATGACGTTGCCCAGGGGACCGCGGCGGCCCTGGCTCTCTCCGGTTACGAGACAATCAACCTGGGCAGCGGCAGGCCGGTGGTGCTCAATGACGTCATCCGCATGATAGAGGATGCGGTTGGGCAACCAGCGCGAGTCCAATACCGGGAGCGGCACCGGGCCGACCCGATGATGACCTGGGCCGACACCAGTCGCGCTCGAAGTCTCCTGGGCTGGGTGCCTGCCGTGGACATCGAGGAGGGCGTTCGCCGCACCGTCGAGTGGTACATGGCCCACCGGGATTGGGCCAAAGCGTTAAGGTGATCCTCTTCTTGCCCCCAGCTCTTGACCCCGTTCTTGTCCACTGGACTCGTCAGTTGCCATGCGTGGCTTGGGGTTGACCACCGGCCTAATCCGGAGAGCTCTTGACGAGGCCCATGCGGTTGCGGCGATGGCAACTCCGGCTGCCACCAACCAGAGAGCGGTTAACGTCCATGTTTCCCAGGTCCAGGAAGTGTATTGGGGAAATAGGCGGGAAACGGCCTGAAACGGCGGAAAGCTCATGTCGAAGGGGTCTACTACCATCGTGACTTCCCCGGCGCGGCCTGCGTGGGCCAGCCCGGCGGTAATGACCAGGCTGTAGGTCCCCAGCGCCAGCATCGCAGCCCGCACCCGCAGGCCCACCTGCGCCGCGAACAGGGCCAGGGGTACGACCAGCAGCGGAAACACTGTCAAAAGGGTCCTGCCGGGGAACCACCAACCCATCATCGTTATTGCCAGGAACGTGGCCAACAGCACCTGGACTGCTATGAGGCCGAGGACTAACCGGCGCTCCCCGTTGCCCAAGACCAGCAGCGCCAGACCCGGCACCGCTAGAAGAAGGACTGGCGCCCAGCGCCCGGCCCCGAACTGGCGGTCCACGAACAGACCCCACAGCCGGTAAACCCTGTCGGCTAATTCGACATGCTGGTCAACCAGCTCTATGGGAGAGGTCCCGGCGTAGACCACGTTGACGTTATACGGCGTGAGGCTGTCGAAGGTCGCAAGGTGGAACCAGACATAGCAGGCTGCGGAGGCCCCGCCCAGGCCCAGCAAGACTGCCCTCCCTGGCCCGTTGGCCCTGTAGAGGAAGTAGCCCGCCGGCAGCAGGGCGAGGGGCGCGTACTTTACGCCAAGCCAGCAGACTGCCGACAAGCCAATCACCAGGTACAGTCCGTCCAAGGGCGACAGCCGCCGATTTCCGGTTACTACCAGCAGGCAGACCAGCAGCGCCAGAGCGGCGGGGAATTCAGGGTAGACCTCCGTGGAGTAGATGAAGGCGGTGGCGGACAGCCCGACCGCCAGCGTCACGGCCCAGCAGATGGCCCGGCGTCCGGTGAGGCGGTCGGCCAGCAGGAACCCCAGGACCATTGCTGTGGCGGCCGTCAGCAGCAGCTGCGCCTGCGCGCCTACAAGCCCGCCCAGGGCGAATCCAGGTATCAAAAACACGGCGAGTCCCGGATTATGTGGACTCAGCAGCCTGCCGTCCTCGGCGGGAACCGATTGTTTCCACAACCCGTCCGGGTGATCGAAGAAGCTCTCGTAGGACTTCTTCTCGTACTGGTTGTTCAGGTCGAGGTCCAGGTCCTGGATGAGGCTCTGAGTGGTCAGAAGATAGAAGGGTTCGTCGCCCGATATTGATGCCCCGCGGCTGGCCCGAATGTCCATGGAAAAGAAGTAGGCCACGGACAGCAAGAGAAAGAGGGCCGCCGCACTGAGCAGCAGCCCTCTATCACGGACAAGGCGTGAAGCCCTGGTCATGGTATGATGCCGAGATCACGCAGCAGCGAAAGGGTGCCTTGCAAGTCCGTCAAAGCTCCCAGGTCAACGTCGGGAGGTTCCAGCGAAGAGAGGGAAGGCAACTCCCCTTCCGGCTCCACGCCCGCGATTAAAGGGTATTCCTTCGTGGTCTCGGAAAAATAGGTCTGGGCCACGTCGGAAAGCAAATACTCCAGGAACTGCTCGGCTGCCTTGCGGTTCTCGATATCCTTGATGATCCCGGCGCCGGCTACCAGCACCAGCGCTCCCGGGTCTCCGCCGCCCAGGAAGTGGTTGCGAGCGCCGAACTCCTCTCCCTCCTCTTCCAGGAACCGCTGCAAGTAGTAATGATTCACGAACCCCACGTCTACTTCGCCTCGGGCCACGGCGGCGACTGTGGTTATGTTGTTGGGATAGTCCGTGGGCTCGTTGGCGTTAATGCCCTCGAGCCAGGCCCTAGCCGCCTCTTCACCCCACTTCACCCGGAATGCCGTAACAAAGGCCTGAAAGGACGCGTTGCGCGGTGCCCAGCCAACCCGGCCTCGCCACTCCGGGTTGGTGAAGTCCAGGATTGACTCGGGCAAGTCCGTTTCCGGGTCTATAGTCGAAGTGTTGTAGACCACGGTGCGAGCGCGTCCGGAGGTGCCGACCCACTGGCCTGCCGGAGACCTGAAAGACGGGGATACCTTGTCAAGTATCTCCTCGGGGAGCTCTGAAAGGAGGCCCGCGTCGGCCAGGCTGCCCAGAGAGCCGGGGTCCTGCAGGAACACCACGTCCGCCGGCGTGTTCTCCCCCTCCTCGAAGATAGTGGATGCGATGGCAGTGCTGCCCGAGTACTTTATCTCGATGTCTATTCCGCTCTCTTCGACGAATGCCTCCAGCACCGGATGCACCAGGCTTTGGGAACGCCCGGAGTAGATGGTGAGGGTATTGTCTCCCCCGCCGCCGCAGGCCAAGGGCGTGACCAACGCCACCGCCAGCAGGGCTGCGGTCAAAAGCATTTTCGGCGTGAGGTTGCTCCAATGGCACCTTTTCATGTTGCTACTCTCCAGTTTAACGCAATTGAGACGGCGACGTCACTCGGACGTTGGCGGAAATGTAACCTTGTCATGCCCGTTCACCTAATCTTCTGCTGGAGTTGGTCACTCGAAGCTGGTCACGAGGTCATCCTGGGTCAGCAATAGACCCGGGGCAGCCCCATTGAGGGCAGCCAGGGCCTGGTCGCGCAACTCGGGCGTAATCTGGTCCGGGTCGGCCTCGAGGTAGGCGACGATTGTGTCATTGGAAGCCGGGTTGGCCTTGGCGACGTCAGGCTGAATGGACTGGTAGAACGCCAGGGCTTCGACCTGGTGGGTCCCCAAACTGTCGTGGTCGCCGGCCTGTGCGTCATCCAGCACCCGTCCGATGTACCTGACGGTGCTGAGGTAGAAGATGGCGTTGAAGCGAGAGTAGACTTGTTGGGCGGCAGCCTCGCAAGCAGGGGCGTCAGCGTTGTCTGCTGCCTGCCGCACCAGTTCCATAGCCTGGCGGAGGGGGATGTCAATGGTGCCTTGCCGGCCGAAGTTGTTCTCGCGTGCCTGGGCGGTCGCCGCCAGGGAGTTGGGATATTCGCCGTTGACCTCCTCGCCTACGTAGGCGGCCCAGCCCTCATCCACGTCACCTGAGTCCAAGTCAGCGCAGCCCGCAATCATATAGTGCTTGGACCAGTGATAGATAATTCTGAGGAGGCCTTTGTTTATGGCCTGGCGCCGCTGGGCATCGGTGTAATCCTCCGCTTCTCTGCGCCCGCGTACAACGTTCTCAATCGTGTCGTCGAGGAAGGTGTCAGACCCGTAGAACTCGGCTGCGTCGGAATACTCCTCAGCCCGTTCGGAGCCGGTAGCAAAGCTCTGTAGGGATTTGCTCCGGGGGCCGATGCGGGTATGCATTCCAGCCTCGTACAACAACCATATCTCTGCTGCGGGCAAGGGCTTACCCTCGTTGATCACGTTGGTCAGGGCGGCTATCTCCTGGTAATCCGTGGAGATCTTCTGATAATGCTCCCGGTTGGTTGTGGGAGCGTAGTAGCCGTCAGACTTGGTGGGGCCGCTAGTCTCGAGTGGGAGGCCCACCGGGATGAACACGCTGGAGGAGCTGGAGGAGGTGGCTATTGGGCCGGTGTAGGGGGACGCGACGTCGCTGGCCCCGGCGCCTGTATCGGCATCAAAGCTGGTTATGAGGTCATCCTGGGTCAGCAGTATACCCGAGGCAGCCCCATTGAGGGCAGCCAGGGCCTGGTCGCGCAACTCGGGCGTAATCTGGTCCGGGGCGGCCTCGAGGTAGGCGACGATTGTGTCATTGGAAGCCGGGTTGGCCTTGGCGACGTCAGGCTGAATGGACTGGTAGAACGCCAGGGCTTCGACCTGGTGAGTCCCCAAACTGTCGTGGTCGCCGGCCTGTGCGTCATCCAGCACCCGTCCGATGTACCTGACGGTGCTGAGGTAGAAGATGGCGTTGAAGCGAGAGTAGACTTGTTGGGCGGCAGCCTCGCAAGCAGGGGCGTCACCGTTGTCGGCTGCCTGCCGCACCAGTTCCATGGCCTGGCGGAGGGGGATGTCAATGGTGCCTTGCCGGCCGAAGTTGTTCTCGCGTGCCTGGGCGGTCGCCGCCAGGGAGTTGGGATATTCGCCGTTGACCTCCTCGCCGACGTAGGCGGCCCAGCCCTCATCCACGTCACCTGAGTCCAAGTCAGCGCAGCCCGCAATCATATAATGCTTGGACCAGTGATAGATAATTCTGAGGAGGCCTTTGTTTATGGCCTGGCGCCGCTGGGCATCGGTGTAGTCCTCCGCTTCTCTGCGCCCGCGTACAACGTTCTCAATCGTGTCGTCGAGGAAGGTGTCAGACCCGTAGAACTCGGCTGCGTCGGAATACTCCTCAGCCCGTTCGGAGCCGGTGGCAAAGCTCTGTAGGGATTTGCTGCGGGGACCGATGCGGGTGTGCATACCCACTTCGTAAAGAAGCCATATCTCTGCTGCGGGCAAGGGCTTACCCTCGTTGATCACGTTGGTCAGGGCGGCTATCTCCTGGTAATCCGTGGAGATCTTCTGATAATGCTCCCGGTTGGTTGTGGGAGCGTAGTAGCCGTCGGACTTGGTGGGGCCGCTGGTCTCGAGTGGGAGGTTCACTGGGATGAACAGGCCCCTGGTTTCGCCTGGCCCGGATACCGTGCCGGTCCCTGTTCCGGTCATAGTACCGGTCCCGGTGGCTGTTACGGCGCCGGTCCCTGTTCCGGTCATGGTGCCGGTCCCGGTGGCTGTTACGGCGCCGGTCCCTGTTCCGGTCATGGTGCCGGTCCCGGTGGCTGTTACGGTGTCGGTCCCTGTTCCGGTCATAGTACCGGTCTCGGTGGCTGTTACGGTGCCGGTCCCTGTTCCGGTCATGGTACCGGTCCCGGTGGCTGTTACGGTGTCGGTCCCTGTTCCGGTCATGGTACCGGTCCCGGTGGCTGTTACGGTGTCGGTCCCTGTTCCGGTCATGGTACCGGTCCCGATGGCTGTTACGGTCCCTGTCCCCGTGCCTGTCCCGGTCGCGCTCACAGACCCCGTCTCACTTTCTATGACCCTGATTCCGGGCCGGTCTTCGCCGTCGCCGTCGCCGCAGGCCGCGATTAACAGCAACAGGAGGACCGCCACTCCGGCGACCCAGAGATAAATCTTGCTGCCCCTCGGCTTGATACCGTCTCGCATTGCCATATCCCTCCTAATATATGTTTAGCCTTGTTAGCCCTGCCCCGCAGAATCCGCCGGGTTCGCCGGCGCGTCCGCCAACGTATCCGCCGATGCATCTGGACGCGGTCTGCGGGGTCACGCGCTCAGCAGTTGCCTCGCCATCGCCACCGGCACTCGCCACAGGTACTTGATGCTGATGAAGGACTTCCCCTTGGTGCGGTAGCTGTACGAGATGGGGACTTCGCGCATTCGCATTCCTTTCTTGAGAAGGTCCAGGGTCAACACCTGGGCGTAGTTGTAGTCGTGGATGATCTCGGCACACTCCAGGGCGCGCCGGGAAAAGGCCCGGAATCCCGTCTGCCCGTCGGTGATTCGACGCCCGGAAGCGAGGCACAGCAGCCCGGTGAAAACAAGATTGGCAACCAGGCGGAGGACAGGCTGGCGCTCGCGAGACCCCAGATAGCGCGAACCCAGAACGTAATCCGCCTCTCCGGCCTCGATGGGCTTCAGCAGGTCCGGAATCTGCTCCGGCGGGTACTCGCCGTCGGCGTCTATGTAAACGGCGGCCCGGGCGTCCATGTTCCTCGCCGCCGCCATGCCGCTTCTGAGAGCGGCCCCCAACCCCCGGTTGCTGGAATGGCAGACTACCAGGTCCGCCCCGTGCCGCCGGGCAACGTCGGCGCTCCCGTCCGTCGAGCCGTCGGCGACTACGATGATACGCATATTGGGGACCTGCCCGGTGGGCATCCGGGCCAGGGTGCCGGGGAGGTTTTCAGCTTCGTTATGGGCCGGAACAATTACGGCCAATGGCTTCGATTCTTCGGCGTCTTCAGCGACGGCCAACACCTGCCCCACCGACTGCGACGGCGGTCGCGCTCCCAGAAAGTAGGCTATGGTGGGCGCTACGTCCATGACGGACCGGGGTCCGTCGGACGGGCCGGTCCTGTCCACGCCCGCGCCCCACATGATGCAGGGGACATAGGTCTCCTCGGGACTCATGTGCCCATGCCCGCCAATGCCGATACCCTGGCCGTGGTCCGACGTAACCAGCACAGTAGCATCGTCGAGGTAGCCGCGTCGTTGACACCAACCGAGAAACTCCTCGATGATCCCGTCAGTCGCCTCGATTTTCGAGAGGTACTCTGCGTTATAGCTGCCCCGGGCATGTCCCGTCTGGTCTACGCTCAGCAGTTGGACAACCAGTAGGTCCGGCTCGTCGCGCTCCATAACGGCGCGGGCCCTGGAAATCAGGGCGTCGTCAATGTCGTCGTTGTGCGTGACGGCGGTCACCGTCTCCACGTTTTCGCCGAATGCGTCCACCAGGTGCGCGATGCCCACCAGCTTGCCCCTCATGCCCGAGTCCCGGAGGGAGTCGAAAATGGACTCGCACTTCACTCCCAGATTGGGGACGAAGTTGCTGCGCATGCCGTGGACCTTGGGCGGCGCTCCGGTAAACATGGAGCTGAAGCCGGTGACGGTCCGGGCGGGATAAACGGTCGCCGTGTTGACATAATCCACTCCCTCCCGGCGAAGGCGGTCTATGCACGGGGTGTTCGCTTCCAGCAGCCGGTCCGCCCGGCAGCCGTCTATGACAATGGCGATGAACCGTCTGCACCGGCGATGGCCGCCTTCGGCGACGAGGCGCGTGGGGGCCAGGGACGGAGCGGGAGGCCAGGTGAAGAACCATTGGTGGACCAGCACGGCGGCCACGCCCAGCCCCAGGACAAACCCCTCCACGGCGACCACTGTGTCCAGGCCGGGGCGTTCGACCATTGCCTGAAAGGCGAGGACCAGCAGCAGGGTCTTCGGTATCTGCTCCAGGAAGTTGCCGCTGGTGGGGTCCGGGTTCTCCAGCACAAGCCGCCAGAATCTCGTGAAATTGGTCCAGGGGGTGCCGATGCGCAGGTGGTAGTAGACCGTGCCCCAGAGGAAAATCGTGAAGGTCAAATAGAGACCCAGCACCCAGGCCACTGCCGCCAGGTCCATGAAGCGAAAGGCCGCGAGGAACAGCCCCAGGAAGAGCCACAATACAATCCGCAGCTTGAGGGGGAAATCAAACCGGTAGAAGAGCAGGAAGAGAGGGACCAGGGCGACAAGGGCAACCCCCGCCTTGGGCCAGTAACCGGCGTCGGTCAGGTGGGGCAGGCTCAGCAGACCCAGAATGCCTATAACGAACACGGGAGTGAAGGGCTTGCCTTCGTTGAACACGTTCCAGAGACGGGCTGCGGCGACTTCAAAGCGCGATGCGGCCTTGGAGCCGTCGGCTGACCCGCGAAGAACACTCAGCGGGTTCAATTCCGGCAGCTTTTTGACCGCGGTGAGGGTGAAAGCCAGGGCCACGGTGTAGGAGTAGGCGAACTTCAGGCCGTGGGTGGCCACTGCCAGGGCCAACCCTTCCTGCCACGGCACTCCGTGAGCGTACAGCGCCCCGGTCATTACGGCCTCATACACGCCTATTCCTCCTGGGGTCACGTGGAACACCTGGAACAGGATGGTAAAGGCGGTGACTGCAACGGCGGCGGCAATCGAAAGCTCGACCCCGAGGGCCTTTGCCGCAACGATGATTACCCCGGCTTCCAATACCCAGCTGGGGAGCGTCCACAGCGCGGCGTGGGCAACCTGCCGGCCAGACACCTGTCTGAGCTGGGACTGTAGCACGTCGAACCGGGAGCGCAGAGGCCCTGGCAACCAATCGTACATGCGGCGCCGGCGTATAAGGACCAGGACCGCTCCGCTTCCGAAGATGATCACCGCCGGCAATGCCAGCCCTTGCAGCCAGACCCCTCCCTCTCCGGTGGAAAGCGAGACTATGGGGCCAACGACGGCAGCAATGGCCAGCAGGGCTGCAAAGTCCAGGACTCGCGCGATGGCGGTCGTGGTTGCGGATTCCGCCATCGGGACTCCGAATCTCCCCGCTAGCAGGAAGCGAACAAACTCGCCCAGCTTGAACGGCGCAAGGTGGTTCACCAGCAGTCCGGCCTGTAGGGAAACAAACAGTTGGAAAATGCCCGTCCGGTGTACGATCAGCGCCTGCCATGCGACCGCTCTCAACCAGAACGCGCCCGTGTATGTGAGCACCAGCACGGCCAGCAGCCACGGTTCGCCCCCGAACTCCCGCAGCGCCGCTTTCAACTGTGCCCAATCGGCAAAAAAAGCCACCAGGAGAGAAGCAGCGCCAACAAAGACCAGCGAGAGAATGACGCGGGAAACCGGGACCGTGGGACGTTTGACCGGAGGAAATTCCGGAGCAATCATTTCCTGATGAGATGACGCTGTGCTATAGTGTGAGTGTGTCGAGTCCATTTTAGAGTGTCTTGTAATCGCTTAAAAATTAGTATATAGTTACTAAAATATTTAGAGGATATATAGCACAGATGTGATGGTCTGTCAAGCTCTGATATATCCGAGTATTACGGATGCAACGCGCAGGCGCTGAGGACGTTGCGAGCAACCCATTCCTGCGGTCCAGGCGCGGCGGAAAATATGGAACACCGAAATGACGGGGAGGAGGCCACAATTGAGAATCACGGTGCTGGGACTCGGCCATCTGGGGATGGTGGCTGCCAGTGGACTGGCTATGGCGGGCCACGAAGTGACGGGGATAGACATCAATGACCGGGCCATCGAGAAGCTGAGGGCGGGTGAGGCGCCCATCTACGAGCCGGGTCTTGATGAGTGGGTGGCCTCCGGTGTTGACCGGGGCAGTCTACGCTTCTTTCACCTGGACGAGTTCGACGGGCGCTTGGGCGATGTTGTCCTGATCGCCACGGGCACGCCGGCGGCTGAAAGCGGGGAGGCCGACCTGCGCCAGGTACGGTCCGCATTGGCCTGGATCAAAAGCTTCAGGCCTCGGAATCTTGTCCTTGTGATGAAGAGCACCGTTCCCCCGGGCACCGGCCTGGCGGTCCTGCGGCAAGATTTGAAGGGAATGGACGTTGACTACGTTGCCAACCCCGAGTTCCTCCGAGAAGGACGGGCATTGGAAGACTGGAAGTCCCCTGGCCGCATCGTGGTCGGGGCCGATGCCGGCTCCGGCGAAGCCGTCGCCGTCGTGAAGAAGATGTACTCAGGGATCACGGCCCCCTACCTGGTAACAGACATCACCAGTGCAGAGATGATTAAGTAACTATCTCAAATTAGCGAGGCTCCATAGGCGGCGGTACCAGATAAGGGCGCAAGCCAATTGAAGCAGGCCCAGGTAATTGGTGGGCTTCTTATCGTAGCGCACCAGTATCGCCCGGCACTTGGACAGCCAGCCCAGGGTGCGTTCCACCACCCACCGCCGGGCCGGGTGGGTTTTCTCGCCCGATTGGTCCAATTTCTCTTCGCCAATACGCCGGATATGAGGCTGGTATCCGGCGTCGGCGACGGTCACGTGGCCGGTGGGATTGTCATACCCCTTGTCCAGGCACAGGTTTTGGACCCCTTCCGGCCGGTCCACCACTATGCTCTCCAGCGTCGGCCTAAGGAGTTTCGTATCGTGGACATTGGCTCCGGCCACCACCACGCTCAGTGGCCCGCCGGCCGCGTCGACCAGGATGCTCTTCTTGCTCCCAGCCTTGCCCCGGTCCGTGGGATTGCGTCCAATGGCGCCCCCCCAAAACGCGCTTTTCCCATGGAGCAATCGGCCGACTGCCATTCCCAGTTTACGCCGTCCAATTCCTGGCATTCTTCGATCAAGGCAGCCCAGATGCCATCCAGTACCCCACGCTCTACCCAACGCTGGAAGGTCCGGTGGATGGTGCTGTCATCCCCCAGTTCCTTGGGCAAGTGGTTCCATTGGCAGGAACTGCGCATACGGAAGATGACCCCTTCCAGCATCTTGCGCTGGTCCACCCTTTTGCGCCCCTTCGCCTTGGGCGGGTCCAACTCCAAAATCACGGGTTCGATTCGCTCCCACAGGCCATCGGATATTTCCCATATCGTTGGCAGAGTCTCGCTCTTTCCCATCATCCACCACCACATGCGTTTCCCCTATCTTAACCGAACCCCCTACGTTTTCTCCCTTTCAGACCAATCCTATTTTGAGATAGTTTCTAAGTACGCAAACAATGCCTTTCTGGCGACCCGGGTCTCCTTCATCAACGAAATCGCTTCCCTCTGTGACCAGGTTGGAGCCTCCATAGATGCCGTGAGCAAGGGCCTGGCAATGGATGCCAGGACGGGAGACAGAATCCACGCCGGCGTTGGATACGGGGGGTCGTGCTTCCCGAAAGACGTCCGGGCGCTTGACTATTTGGCGCTGACGAGCGGGTTCAAGCTGGACCTGCTGAGGTCGGTAATCACCATCAACAAACGCCAGCGTTTGCTGCCGCTAGACAGGCTTCAGGACCGGTTCCCCGGGGCCATGACCGGATTGAACGTAGGTGTGTTGGGACTGGCTTTCAAGCTCGGCACGAATGATGTCCGAGACGCCCCATCCCTGGACGTGATTAACGCCTTGGTCGAAGAAGGGGCGAGGGTCCGGGCCTTCGATCCCCAGGCTAACGGGCCTGCCCGCGAGCTGCTTCCGCCCAGCGTCGCTTTCGTGGACCGCCCGGAGGAAACCGCTCGGGGAGCCGAGGCGTTGATACTTCTGACCGAGTGGGCCGAGATAGTCGAGGCGGATTGGGCGGCTATAGCCAGTGATATGTGCCCCCCCAGGTTCGTGTTCGACGGCAGAAACGCCCTCGACGCTGAGCTTATGGCCCGCCTCGGGTTTGAGTACAATGGCGTGGGCAGAGGTCGCGTTGATACCGGGGCGGTCCGGAGCCGCGCGCATCTGGAATCCCGCTCTGCACCAGTGACGAAAATGGCGAATCGCCGGCAGAGGCCCAGGTTGACCCGTGGAGCGAGGCAGCCGGCATCCCGCACAGGCTAGAACAGATAGTCAACGATATGCAGAGTACATCGTCCCCGGCAATGGACATAGCCGGTCAATCGCCGGACCGCTCGGCCCGCGTCGCCGGAACCCTCCTTCTGTTCACGGCCGCTGCTACGGTGGTGATGGTTCTCACCCGCGTGGCGGCGGACGCGGACCAGGAGACGCTGCTGGAATCGCTCCTCGCGGTCGGCGATAACCGCGCGATGTACGGTGTCTCAGGAGTGGCCCGGTCCCTGTCTGGGGTGGCCTTCTTCGCCGCCGCCTGGTTCCTGTTGCGGACCTGGATTATACGGGGGCGATGGGCCACGCCCCTGGTGCCGTACCTGTTCGCCCTGTCCGGACTCTGCGCCGCCGTGTCGGGAGTGTGCACTGTTCTGATTGCCGTCTATCCCGCGCCCGAGGTCGCCTACGCCAACGGGGTTGCCGCCGGCGAAGTCGCGGCGATAGTGGAAGGGGCATCCGGCCTGCGGTGGATTACCGGCAAGGTCGGATTCACAGCTGCCGGCGTTGCTCTCATCTTCGCGGCCCGGTACCAGTGGCGGGTGGGCGGGATGCTGAGATGGGTTGCGCCACTATCGGTAGTTATCGGCGTTGCGATGCAGTCCGTCTGGATTGACTCTGCGACCATCATGCACCCGGTGGTGGGCGCCGCTTTCTTCCTCTGGCTCCTGGCCTTCGGCATGATGCTCGCCACCGGCCGCGTCGAACGGCTTTTCATCGCAACCTACGGCGGCGGCCAGAGCTAATGCTGTGGCGGCCCCGCCCGGAGCAGGGCGCCAATATCAAGATGACCTTGGCTT
Source organism: Dehalococcoidia bacterium (assembly GCA_965197405.1). Classification (GTDB taxonomy): domain Bacteria; phylum Chloroflexota; class Dehalococcoidia; order Lucifugimonadales; family JAGWBF01. Next base: position 2,645,241 of record OZ240206.1, read on the forward strand.
CTCTATTAGATACCTGGCGCTCCGGGGGATTAAATTCCCTGCCGACCTGTCGTCAGTTACTCGCGTCCCCTCAAGTCTGAACGCTTGCAATAGCTCTTTTCTCCTTGACGACAACTCCAGGGCGGTGGTAGAGTGGGAAGCACCACACACAGTCTTCAAGGGACCTTCTCTATGGACGAAACTGTTAAACGATTGCTTGAGGGAGACCAGCGCGCCCTTTCCCGCCTCATATCCCTTATCGAGAGGGGAGACCCTCGCGGCGCAGAAGTGATGGCGGAGGTACACCCTCACACCGGAAGGGCCTACTGCATCGGAGTCACTGGTCCGCCGGGCGTTGGCAAAAGCACCCTAGTAGACCGTCTGGCGGAGCAAACCCGCAGTCGCGGGCTCTCTGTGGGCATCATAGCGGTAGACCCCACCAGTCCCTACAGTGGCGGTGCATTTCTGGGCGATAGAATAAGGATGCAGCGCCACTATCTGGACGCTGGCATCTTCATAAGGAGCATGGCCACGCGGGAGGGCCCGGGGGGTCTTCCGCGAATTGTTCGAGGAGTCGTGCGTCTTCTCGATGCATCGGGTAAGGATGTGGTGATAGTGGAAACCGTGGGCGTGGGTCAAACCGAGCTTGGGGTAATGGGTGTGGCTGATACGGTTATCGTGACGCTGATGCCCGAGGCAGGGGACATAATTCAAACCCTCAAAGCCGGCCTTATGGAGATAGCCGACATCTACGTGGTGAACAAGGCTGACCGAGAGGGCGCTAACCAGATGGTGGTAGCCATCACGTCTATGCTCAAGATGGCCACTGCTCATGGGGACTGGATTCCCCCGGTCCTGGCGACCCAGGCCAACAAGAACGAAGGTCTGCCCGAGCTCTATGGGGATATTCAGCGCCACCGGGACTTTCTTGAACAGGACTCCCGGTTGGAACAGCGACGCGGAGCCCGGAGGGGTGAAGAGTTTCTTGTGACGATTGAAGAGGAGCTTGGTCGCAGGTTGAAAGAGCTTATGGCAAGGGACATGACGCTGGGCAACGTCCTTGAAGAGGTGAAGAAGGGGGAGAGAGAGCCTTACTCTTCAGCTTTGAAGCTTCTGGAGGACAATCTCACCATCCTGAAGGACCTGGCTTCCTCTCCTACCGGGCAATGACCGCGCTTCATCACGTCAGGCCGGCGCCCGGCGTACTCCGAGATGCGGCCGCGTCCAACCCCATTGGCCCGGGGCTGCAAGACATACTCCGGCCCTGCGGGTATGGAACGGTTCAATAGAATACTTTCCTGTGCCTGTCCTGCGCGCCTGGCGCACAGGCCTTGACTCCAGCGTGTTAGACGCCTGACGACCCTTACAAAGGGAGTCTTCTATGTCTATCTTAGGCATTGATCTCAGTGCATCACCGAAGCGGGGCAGCTATTACGCCCTCATTGATGGGCAGGCAAAGCTCATGCATCTGGACCACTTCAAGCATTTCGATGAGCTACTCACTTTTCTCGATGTCAATAAACCTTCTCTAATAGCCATTGACGCGCCTCTCTACCTTCCCCTGGGTCTCGACTGCTTAGAGGAAAGCCATTCGTGCTCGCCTGCACTGGAGCACAAGGGACGTACTGCGGAGCAAGAGCTGGCGCGTATGCACATAGGCTGCTTCTTCACGACCAAGCGCTCCATTATCAAGACCCTGATTTACCGCGGGCTGGAGCTTCATAAAGACCTGGTGGGAAGGGGATATGAGGTGATAGAGGTGTACCCCTATGCCACCAAGGTAATCCTCTTCGGCGACAAGATTCCCCCCAAGAACACTGCGCGGGGCCTGGCTTTCCTCAAGGAGCGTCTGTCCGGCTTGATTTGCGGCCTGGACCCCCATATGAACAGCCTCAATCACGATGAGTGCGATGCTCTTCTCGCCGCCTACACCGCATGTCTCCACCAGAACAACCAGACCGACCTGCTGGGCATATCCGAGGAGGGACATATGGTTGTTCCAAAGCTCCTCGCCAGGGCTTCGAGCTAAGGATACTCTGAATAAGTCACGCGACCTTAATCAGTGGTTAGTGATTAGTGGCTAGTGGTCAGTGGCTCCCTCGCCCTCGACGCGATTGGGGTGAGGGTGACATCACTCAATGGCCCCTTCCGGCTCCCTGCGCACGGCTTGCCTACCGGGTTGGGGCAGTTTACAATTGAGTCTGGGCCTGAGATTAGAATTGAATACGTATTGGGAAGGTGGCGGTCCATGGAGCTACAGATACACGGAAGAAACCTCGAAGTCAACGAGAGTACCCGGGACTATATCACCAGAAAGATGGGCCGTCTGAGCAGACATCTTCCCGACATCACCACGGCCACCGTGGAGATGTCCAGGGAGAACAGCAAGGCTCAGGACCATAGATTGGTGGCGCAGGTTACCCTGGATATGGATGGCACTGTGCTCAGGGCCGAGGAGCGGGGGGCCAGCGCTACCGCCGTGGTGGACTCGGTTATAGACTTGATGGACCGAAGGCTGGAGCGCTACAAGGGCAAGATATATAGGAGCAAGCAGGCGAAAAAGTCGGGCAAGAACGCATCCATAAGGACCCTGGACGTGCCCGAGATCCCTTCTCAAGAAGGCGCCGGCGATGACGAGGCCCTAGAAGCTGAGGGGAGAGTGGTGAGGGTGAAGCGGTTCCCGGTAAAGCCTATGACCGTGGACGAGGCGGCTTTTCAGATGGAGCTTCTAGGCCACGACTTCTTCCTGTTCCAGGATAGCGACACCGGCCAGCATAATGTGATATACAGGCGCCGCGACGGAGATTATGGCCTCATCCAGCCCGAACCGCTGTAACGAAGCAGATGGGGGCTGGGCCACCCTGTGGCCCAGCCCCCATCCCTTTCATTGACCGGCCTTACCCTTCTTAAACGACTGGCTTACGACTGGTTGTTATTGTTCTGCCGGTCTCCGCCCCCGCCCAGTCCCAGGAAAGGCTGGAGCATTGACGTGAACTCCATGGGGAAGATGAACTTGGTGGCGGGGCTGCTCCCCAGGGACTTCAGCGTGTCGAAGTACTGGAGGCTCATGGTCTTGACGTCCACCGTGTTGGCGACCTGATATACCTTGTCCAGGGCCGAGCTGAACCCCTCGGCTCTCAGTATGGCCGCCTGCTGGTCGCCCTCGGCCTGCAATATCTCTGCCTGCCTCTCTCCCTCGGCCTTGAGGATGGCTGACTGCTTCTCCCCCTCCGCCCGGTTTATCTGGGCCTGGCGCTGACCCTCGGACTCGGTAATGTCGGCAGTCTTTATGGCCGCCGCTGACTTCTCCCGTTCCATGGCGGACTTGACTCCCACCGGAGGGTCTATCTCATTTATCGCAATCTGAGTGACCTTTACCCCCCATCGTCCCGTAACCTCGTCCAGCATGAGTTGGAGCTGGTCTCTGACCTTCTCCCGCTCGGCCAAGGCCGACGCCAGGCTTGTGGCGCCGATGACAGACCTCAGGTCTGCCACCGCCTCGTTTATAACCGCCGCCTCGACGTTTTCCACGTTCAGCAGCGCTTTCTCGGCTTCCTCCGATATGACCCTGAAGTAAATCACGAAGTCCATGTCTACCACCACGTTGTCACTGGTGATATATTTTTGCGTAGGCACTCGCCGGACCCTCTCTCGCAGGTCCACGATTCGGGCGCTGTACATCGGGGGCATCACAATGTGGAATCCGGGGCGCCCAACCGTATGCAGCTTGCCCCATTGTAGCACCACCAGCCTTTCGTACTGCTTGACTACCACGATTCCTATTGCCATGACAACCTCCCCGGATATAATTTGGACATAGCTTCGGATTACCCTATACGGCCATCTCCTCGGCGCGAGCTACGGTCAAGATGGTGCCATCCACTTTTACCACCCTGACCTTCTCGCCACTCTTGATAACAATACCATCTTCCGCCACGGCTGTCCATACCTCGTCTTCAACCTTCACTGTCCCCCTGGGTGTCAGGTCGGTCGTGGATAGGCCCACCGAGCCTATCAATGATGAAGGGGGCGGCTCTCTCCTGCGTCCTTCCCGTCGCGACTGGACTACTGTACGAAGGAACCAGATTCCGAAGAGGGCAAGAGCGCCTGTCAGGGACCCCAGAAGCCATAGATTGACGCCAATGGAGGGCAGGGTGGGCGAAGGGCTGCCGAAGCTGCTGAATAGTAGCAGCCCCCCTATGGTGAAGCTCACAATCGCCCCTATTCCCAATACGCCGAAGCCGGACACGAAGAGCTCGGCCACCAGCAGCGCTCCCGCCAGCAGGATAAGTCCAACGGCGGCCCAGTTTACCGGCAGATTTCCCAGGCTGAGGAAAGCTAGCACAAGGAGGATAATCCCTGCCACACCCGGAACAATGAGACCCGGGTTGAAGAACTCGATGACTATCCCCAGCCCGCCCAGGGAGAGAAGAATGAATGAGACGTTGGGGTCGGCGAGGAAGAACAGGAGTTGCTCGACCAGACTCATGTTGACCTCTCGCAACGCCAGGCCGCCGGTATCCAGCGTTCTCGGCCCTGACGCCGTGTCCACCGTCTCGCCGTCTATCTGCCGTAAAAGGTCGGGTACGTCCTCGGCCACGAAATTCACGACCCCAAGCTCCATCGCCTCCCGGTCGTTGTAGGACTTGGGCTCCGGCTCGGTCACCGTGTCTTCCAGCGCTTCGGAGTTCCTGTTGCGGCGCTCGGCTATAGACCGCATGAGGGCCGTGGTATCCTGGACCACCTTGCTCTTCAGGGTCTCCGGGACGTCCTCTCCTCCGGAGGTCACGGGCGCCGCCGCGCCTATCCTTGTAGTGGGCGCCATAACGGCGAGGTTGGCCGCGGCGGTGATGAACGTGCCGGCAGAGGCGGCATGGGCCCCGGGTGGGTGGACATATACCACCGTAGCAACCCGATCGCTGAGAAGGTCTTCCACGATCTTCTGGGTGGAGCTCAGAAGGCCGCCGGGGGTGTCCAGCTTGATAATCACCACCTCTGCCCCATTCTTTTCTCCCTTTTCTATCGCCCGTGAGATGTATCTCTGGGTCACGGGATTGATAATCCCGTCCACCTCCGCCACGAGAGCATGACCCCCCTCTTCCTCCGCCAGCGCCGGCCCGATGATGCCTAGGGCCAGCATAGTTATGAAGAGCAGGAGGAGGGCACAACGAAGGGGCCTTGACCTGAGTACGCGCATCGCTTTCAGTCCTTCAATCGGGCAGAGGCCAGCATGAGAAGATGCGAAATCACCTCTCATAACTCAATATTCGTCTCTTTAGCTATGATTGTCAATGTTATGTGACTGTTCGCGGCCTTTGGTCCGCGGTCCCTTCGTTCCCCTCTCTTTGACATTTCAAAGCCGGTGCGCTGGGCCTGCGAAGGTCGTTGACATAAGCATATGGCGAGGTTAAACTACGCCTCGTAACTCGTATGGAAGATGTATCTCGTCCACGTCTCCCCGGGTAAACCCATGACCGGAGAATGCCGCAGCGATGTAACCTCGCGGCTTCCCCGTGTCGTCAGTGAAGGGGCAGATGAAGGTCCGAAGGGAGAGCCATGACAGCGCTGGCAGAGTGGGACCCCGAGGTTGCCCATGCGATTCACAAGGAGGACGAACGCCAGCGCAATAGTGTCGTACTCATAGCCTCGGAGAACTACGCCAGCCGGGGGGTCCTGGAAGCCCAGGCTACGGTGATGAACAACAAGTACGCGGAGGGCTACCCCGGCAGAAGGTATTACGCCGGCTGCGAGTACGTGGATATAGTGGAGCGGCTGGCTATAGATAGAGCGAAGGCCCTGTTCGGCGCCGAGCACGCGAATGTCCAGCCCCACAGTGGCGCGCAGGCCAATATGGCCGCCTACTTTGCCATCCTGGAGCCCGGCGACACGGTGATGGGCATGAGACTGGACCAAGGAGGGCACCTCACCCACGGCAGCCCGGTGAACTTCTCCGGCAAGCTGTACAACTTCGTGGCCTATGGCGTGAGGCAGGATACGGAGATGATAGACTACGAGGAGGTGGAACGGCTGGCCCGCCAGCACGAGCCGAAGGTTATAGTGGCCGGCTACACCGCCTACCCTCGCACCATAGACTTCCGGCGCTTCCGCGAAATCGCCGACATGGTAGGGGCGACCCTGATGGTGGATATGGCCCACATCGCCGGCCTCATCGCGGCGGGGGTCCATCCTTCCCCCCTGCCCCATGCCGACGTGGTGACGTCCACCACCCAGAAGACTTTGCGAGGCCCTCGTGGCGGCCTGATATTGTGTACCGAAGGACTCAGGCAGAGGATAGACAGGGCGGTTTTCCCCTTCACCCAGGGCGGCCCCTTTATGCACGTCATCGCCGCCAAAGCCGTGTGCTTCGGCGAGGCTATGAGGCCTGAGTTCGCCGACTACCAGGGTCAGGTCGTGGACAACTCCCGCACGCTGTCCCAGGAGCTGGGCGAAGCGGGACTGCGCATAGTCTCCGGGGGGACCGACAACCATCTCCTCCTGGTGGACCTGACCCCACTGGACATAACCGGAAAGGATGCCGAGGAAGCCCTGGAAAGGGTCGGCATAGTGGCGAACAAAAACGCCATTCCCTACGATACCCGGCCCCCCCGCGTGACCAGTGGCCTCCGGCTGGGAACACCCGCCGTCACCAGCAGGGGCTTCAAGTCGCCTCAGATGAAGCAGGTATCGTCTATGATTGTGCGACTGCTCTCCGGCATCGGCGACGAGCGAGTGGAAAAAGACATACGGGAAGAGGTCGGGGAGCTAACGTCCCGTTTCCCTGTCCCCGGCCTGGACTGAGAGTCTTTTGATTCTCCCTGACTGACGGAGGACAGCGACCCTATTTGAATACAGTCCCGCCGCGTGTCATTCCGAACGCAGTGAGGAATCTAAAAATGACGCCTGACAAAAACCGTAATCAAGCCGTATCGGCCAGAACAAGAACGTGGTTAGGCATGACTTTAGACCCCTCGCTTCGCTCGGGGTGACAATGAAAAGGCCCCGGCCTGGACTCGTAAGTTGAGCCTGGACTTCGAGGGTGTTATAATCTCTCTCATATACAGCTATAGCGGAGTGTGTCTTGCGTCATTATGAACTCGTAGTCGTGCTAAGCCCCATACTCTCCCCGGAAGACTCCTCGGGGTCCTGGGAGCGAATAAAAGAGATTATCTCCCAGGATGGGGGAGACATTACCAAGGAGGAGCAGTGGGGTATGCGAAGGCTGGCGTATCCCATCAGGAAAGCGGGCCAGACGTTCCTCGAGGGCAACTACCTCCTGACCCGGTTCAGCACCGATAAAGTCGTGCCCAGAGAGCTTGAAGGCTACCTCAGACTGGCCGAGAGTGTCCTCAGATTCCTGGTAGTTAAATCCGAAGCCCCCAAACCCGTCGTACCTCCAGTTGAAGAGCCTGTAACCTCCGAAGCCAGCCAGCCGGAGACCCCGGAGGCTGTGGCTGTCCAAGCGGAAGAGCCGGGGACTCAGGAACCCGCAGCGGCCCAGGCAGAAGAGCCGGAGGCCCATGAAGAAGCTGGGACAGACCAGCCGGGGGAGCCGGAGGCTCAGGAACCCGTAACGGCCCAAGCGGAGGAGCTGGAGGCCCAGGAACTCGCAGTGGCCCAAGCGGAAGAACCGGAGGCCCCGGAGCCTGTAGCGGACCAAGTGGAAGAGCCGAATGTCAATGTCGTGGAAGAAGCTGGGACAGACCAGCCGGAGGACCCCCAGCCTGTGGAAACGATTGCATCCCACACCGAGGAACCCAGAGAATAGGTAGGACCGGACTATGACGATGAACAAGATGCTAGTCATAGGAAACCTGGGCGGAGACCCGGAAATGAGGTACACCCCCAGCGGCCAGGCGGTCACCAGCTTCAGCATCGCCACCAACTATAGGTATACGACCGCGGATGGCGAGAGCCGGGAGGAGACGGAGTGGTTCAGGATTTCGGTCTGGGGCCGGCAGGCGGAAAGCTGCAACCAGTACCTGTCCAAGGGCCGTAAGGTCTACGTGGAGGGAAGGCTCAAGAGCCGCACCTACGAGACTCGAGACGGGCAGACGCGCTTCCAGAATGAAATCAATGCCACTGATGTCCGCTTCATAGACACGTCCGCGTCGAGGATGGACGAGTCTCGTCCCGAGGGAGAGCCGCCTCGCGGCGAAGCAGATATGGGAGCGGACGACCTCCCATTCTAGGACCCGACCACATTACGGAGGTGACAGCCCAGCTATGTCTACATTCCGAGGACGAAGCGGTGGTGGCAGACCCGGCCCCGGCGGACGACCCCGCGGGAGAGGGAGATATGTCCCCAGGCGCAAAGTATGCGCCTTCTGCGTTGAGCGCGTAGCAATCATAGACTACAAAGACACGGCCAGACTCCGGCGATACATCTCGGACAGGTACAAGATAGAGCCTAAAAGGAAGACGGGCGTCTGTGCCGGGCACCAGCGCGAGCTTTCCGTCGCCATCAAGCGGGCCAGGCACCTCGCCTTATTGCCCCTCACCCCGGCCCACACCCGCCTGACAGTATAGGCGGGCCGCTGGTCCTCAGAGGCGACGCGAAGCGCATCCAGAGGGCTGTACCGCCTCCCGTTCACCCGCAAGAGCAGACAATGAAGCCCAAGAGGAACGTGCATGACCTCTCCACGGAACAGAGGGCGCTCTACACCCCAACCCTCTGACAGAAGAATGCGTCGCCAGGGAGCACATCGCGGCGACCGCAGGATGGAGCGGCCGCGTGGTGAAGGGAACCGGCGCAGGAACCGCCTGATCATCGCCGTAGGCGCAACCGTTCTCCTGATAGTGGGGGGGATCATAGCCTACGGCGTCTACGACCAGTTTGTGGCCCCCTTCAGGGTGCTGGCGGCGAGGGTTGGCGATACGCACTACACCCAGGGAGACCTGGTAAAGCGGTTGCGAATGCTCCAGGCGGCCTCCGTAGCCCAGGGCCAGACCTTTGACTTCGCCACGGTGCCCTTCGACGTCCTCTTGGGCATGGCGAACGCGGAGATGATGCGCAGGGCCGCCCCCGGATTCAACGTCCAGGTCACCAACTCGGACGTGGACTTCGTTCTCCGCCAGGCCTTTGCTCCCACGCCCCCGGAGGGCCAGGACGTGAGACCCGGGCAGATTGACCGGGAGTACAGGGAGAACTACCAAACGTTTTTGAACTCCAGCCAGCTATCGGACGGCGATTACCGCAATATCCTCGAAGAAAGAATATACAGGGCCAAGCTGAGGGAGAAGCTGGGTGAGCAGGTCCCTTCCATAGATAAGCACGTGGAAGTCCAGTGGATAAAGCTGGCCTCGCCCATTGGCCCCAACAGGGGCACAGGAAGGATGCTGCCGGCTAGCGAGATTCTCAAGAAGCTTGAGGACGAGCCTTTCGAGGGCGTGGTCAAGCAGCACAGCGTAGACGACAGATTTTCCGATGAAAACGGGTACGCGGGCTGGGTCCCCAAGGGCGCTTTCCCTACCCTTGATGAGACTCTCTTTGGCACTGAGGAGGAAGGACCCCTGGCCCACAACGTAATCAGCGAGCCGCTCCCCGACCCCGATGGGAGCCAGTACATCCTCAAGGTATTGGCAGGCCCCGAGGATAGGGAGATTTCGCCGTTAATGAGGGAGATTCTGAAAGACCAGGCGCTGGAAAAATGGATTCTGGACCAGCAGAGAGTGGGGGCCGAAGAGGGGTGGTGGGAGATAAACTTCGACAGCGCCATATACCAGTGGGCCGCCGAACAGCTGAGACAGTCCGCCCCGCGCGTTACTCCACCCTTCGAAGGCCAGGGCTAGGGTCGCAGTGAAATCTTCCGAGGGAATCGGTATCGGTCTCATGGGACTCGGAGTGGTGGGCAGCGGGGTCGCTCTCGCTCTGTTGCACCCCGAGCGGCCCGTTCAGCGAAAGGCGGGTTGCCCCATCAGGCTGGAGAAGGTCTTGGTTAAAGACATGACCAAGACCCGTTCCCTGTCCCTCCCACCGGGACTCCTCACCACGGACCCTCAAGACATACTGGCCAGCCCGGATACGCACATCGTCATTGAGGTCATGGGGGGAGAATACCCGGCAAACCAGTATATTCGAGAGGCCCTCTCGGATGGCAAGCACGTCGTGACAGCCAACAAAGAGGTCATGGCCAAGCATGGTCCCGAGCTGATAGCCCTCGCCGCAGCCAGGAAAGTGAACCTCCTGTTCGAGCCTAGCGTTGGCGGGGGCATACCCATAGTCGGCCCCTTGATGAAAGACCTGCTGGCTAACGAAATACACTCCATCCACGCCATTATAAACGGCACCACCAATTACATTCTCACGCGCATGGCCAGGGACAGAATAGACTTTGCAGAGGCGTTGGACGAAGCCCAGGCACGCGGCTATGCGGAGGCCGACCCCACCAACGATATAGACGGGGTGGACGCTGCCTACAAGCTGGCCGTTCTCGCCACCCTCGCGTTTCATACGAGGGTCCGCGCCGATGACGTGTACCGCGAGGGAATATCCCGTCTCCAGGCCCAGGACTTCCGATATGCCCAGGAGCTGGGATACACCATCAAGCTACTTGCTATAGCCAGGCGGGAAGAGGATACTGTACAGGTGCGAGTCCACCCCTCCTTTGTACCTCAGGACCACATGCTGGCAAAGGTTGATGACGTCTTCAATGCTATAGAGGTGGAGGGCGACCTGATCGGCAGGGTCCTGTTCCACGGGATGGGCGCCGGTCAGAAGCCAACCGCCAGCGCCGTGATAGGGGATGTCGTGGATATATCGAGAAAGCTCAGCTCGGGAAGCGGCCCCGTGCCTGCCGCACGGCTGAGCGATTCCCTGGTTGTGGCCCCGATGTCCGACCTGGTCAGCAGGTACTACCTGCGGCTGAACGTCGCCGACCGGGCGGGCGTGCTGGCCCAAATAGCCAGGATTCTTGGCGACCTTAACATAAGTATTGCGTCAGTGATCCAGAAGGACACCGAGCCTGCCATGCAGACCGCCGAGATCGTGGTCACCACCCACCCGGCGCAGGAGAAGGCGATGCAGACGTCGCTCAAGCGCATGGAACGCCTCGATATGATTCACGAGATTAATAACCTCGTGAGAGTAGAGGACTGGCCGTCAAGCTGAGCCTGCCCGGGTGCTCGTCGCGCCGTCCGATTTGAGACCCCGGCGTGAGACCAATATGAAAGAGAGTCTATGGGCGAAGGCGTCTTAAAGAAGTACCGGAGGTTCCTGCCACTCAATAGCGCCACCCCCATGATAACGTTGGGGGAGGGCGACACGCCCTTGGTCAAGTCCACCAGGCTGGGGAAGGAAGTAGGCTGCGAAGAGCTGTACTTCAAGCTGGAGGGGTGTAACCCCACAGGCTCCTTCAAGGATAGGGGCATGGTGGTGGCCGTAGCGAAGGCCCTGGAGGCCGGCACCGAGGCCATAATGTGCGCCTCGACCGGCAACACCAGCGCTTCCGCCGCCGCCTATGGTGGCCGCTGCAGTCTTTCTACCATAGTGCTGGTGCCCAAGGGGGATGTAGCCACCGGGAAGCTGGCCCAGGCGATGGCCTATGGCGCCAGGATTCTGGCTGTCAACGGGTCCTTTGACCAGGCCCTATCCGTGGTGCGCACCTTCACCAGCACGCATCCCGTAATCCTAGTCAACTCCGTCAATCCCCACAGGCTCGAGGGACAGAAGACCGCCGCCTTCGAGATCGTGGACTCCCTGGGGGACGCCCCCGACTACGTTTTCATCCCGGTGGGTAACGCAGGCAACATAACCGCCTACTGGAAGGGGTTTGCCGAGTACCACAGTCACGGTTTCTCCACCAAGATCCCCAGGATGATGGGCTTCCAGGCTGCCGGCGCTGCGCCCATAGTGTCGGGGCATCCTGTAAGCAGTCCAACGACCGTCGCATCAGCCATTCGCATAGGCAACCCCGCCAACTGGAAGGGAGCGCTATCGGCAAGAGACGAGTCCGGTGGCGTTATTGATATGGTCAGCGACGATGAGATACTCGACGCGTATACGCTCCTCGCCTCTCGTGAAGGAATCTTCTGTGAACCCGCCTCTGCTGCTGCCTTCGCAGGGCTGATGAAGCTCCACCGCCAGGGACTGAGCCTAGCCAAAGGGCGGATTGTGTGTATAATAACTGGGGCAGGTCTCAAGGATCCCGAGCTGGCGGCCAGGTCCGCTCGTTCTGAGATTATTGAAGTGAGCCCGGACATAGAGGTGGTGGAAGCGGCGCTGATGATGCCCATTCCCTGAGAAGGAGACAAGAGTGGTTGACGAGCAGCGCATCCGGTCAGCCGTGGCCGCCATAGTCGAGGCCATAGGCGACGACCGGTCCCGGGAGGGCCTGCGAGATACCCCCCAGCGCGTAGCCCGCATGTACGCCGAGCTTTTCTCAGGGGTCGGGGTGGACCCCAAGTCGGCCCTCGATACCACCTTTGAAGAGGAAGACCACTATGAGGATGCGGTTATCGTCCGGGATGTGCCTTTCTTCTCCATGTGCGAGCACCACCTGTTGCCCTTTTCCGGCCAGGCCCACATGGGCTACGTGCCGGATGGCAAGATAGCCGGGGCAAGCAAATTGGCCAGGGCACTGGAAGTGGTGGCCCGCCGGCCACAGCTGCAAGAGCGTATGACCAGCCAGATTGCCGACGCCATCCACGATGTCCTGCGGCCAAAGGGAGTGTCGGTGATAATCGAAGCGGAGCATCTTTGCATGTCCATGCGGGGAGTGAAGAAGGAAGGCAGCCTTGTTGTGACCTCGGCCACCCGAGGCCTCTTCGACAAGGATGGCATAAGCAGAGACGAGTTCCTAGCCTTATTGCAGAGGAGGGTCAAGTGAGTCCCCTAACCCGCCTTGATTCCTATCAAGGGGCGGAGGAGCAGTGGCAGAGTCTTCTCTCCAGGTCCACCATAGATACCCTGTTCATCACCCCCCAGTGGCAGAAGGTATGGTGGGAGCAGTTTGGCAATGGAGCGGAGATGCTCCTGCTCTGCCTCAAGGACGGTGAGAATATCGAGGGCATTGCTCCCCTTGTGCGTCGTAACGGCACCATCTCTTTTGTTGGAGACCAGGACGTATGTGACTACAACGATTTTCTCGTCTCTGCGGGGGCCGAACCCCGCTTTTACCACTCTTTGCTGGACCATCTCGACGGGGAGGAGTGGGAGAGGTTGGAGCTCGCTTCCCTGCCTGAAAATTCCCCTACCCTGACTTACCTGCCTGGACTCGCCAGAAAGCATGGATACCCGGTGGAGGTCCGGGAAGAGGATGTGGTCCCTGGACTGAGCCTCCCCGACAATTGGGACGCCTACCTGCTAACCCTATCCAAGAAAGACCGCCACGAGCTCCGCCGCAAGCTTCGTCGCCTTTCCTCAAGTGGCGAGGAGTTTCGCTATTACAAGCTCTCGGACCCCGTTGAGATTGAGGAGGGCTTGGAAGATTTTTTCTCCCTCATGAAATACAGCAAGGAAGAAAAGGAGCGTTTCCTCACGACCCACAGGGAGCGTTTCTTCAGAAGCATCGCCAGGGAGATGGCTAGCATAGGCATCTTCAAGCTTTTCTTCCTCGAGCTGAAGGGCGAGCGCGTAGCGTCCGCAATATGCTTCGACTACGGCTCAGCCCGGCTTTTGTACAACAGTGGCTTCAACCCGGCCTATGGTTACTATAGCGTCGGCCTCCTCCTTCATGCCCTCTGCGTGAAGGACGCTATCGAGGAAGGTAAGACCTACTTCGACTTTCTTCGCGGTCCCGAGCCATACAAGTACGACTTGGGTGGAAAGGACAGGACTCTCTATCAGATGGTGGTGAGACGAAGTTGAAAATAGACAGAGTAGCGTTGATCAGCTTTCACACCTGCCCCCTGGCCGCACCCGGAGAGGGAAAGGCCGGGGGTATGAATGTATACGTGAGGGAAATCTCCAGATACCTGGGAAGCATGGGAGTATCGGTGGATATATTCACCCGCTGCCACGGCGATTGCGAGGCCGACGTGATGGATCTAGGCAGCCACGTCCGCCTGGTGCATCTGGACGGAGGGCCCCTTGAGGCAAACACGGGTATGCTCTATTCACACTTGCCTTCCTTCCTGGAGGAGCTTTGCCGCTTTGCCGATAAGGAGTGCATAGATTACCAGGTGGTGCACTCTCACTACTGGCTTTCCGGATGGGTGGGCAGGGAAGTCGCCCAGCGCTGGAACGTGCCTCATGCGATAACCTTTCACACCCTGGCGGAAATAAAGATGCGGGCACGGGCCGGAGAGAGGGAGTCCTACGTGAGGTCGCGGGTCGAGAAAGAGCTGATGGCGTCGGCCCAGCTGATAATCGCCTCCAGCCATCACGAGAAGGAAGCGATGGTGCAGCTCTACGATGCCCCCGGCGACCGCATTGAAGTGGTGCCCTGCGGAGTTGACCTGTCCCTCTTCAGACCGCTGGACGTCGAAGAGTCGCGAAAGAAGCTCGGCTTGAACGGGGAAAAGGTCATAGTCTATGTGGGCCGGATAGAGCCTATCAAGGGCCTTGAGCTTCTGCTGCGGAGCACTGCTATAATGGAGGTGCAGGACTCTCTCAAGGTTCTGGTGGTGGGCAGCGATATGGCCCGCGAAGCTGAGGTAAAACGCCTGAAGGAGTTGGCCGAGGTCTTGGGCGTGAAGGATATAATGGAGTTTGTGGGCATAGTGGACCAGAAGCTTCTCCCCCTCTACTACAACGCGGCCGACGTGTGCGTGGTGCCTTCCTATTATGAGAGCTTTGGGCTGGTGGCCCTGGAGGCCCTGGCCTGTGGAACGCCGGTGGTGGCCTCCAGAGTGGGGGGGCTTCCCACTGTAGTGGAGCACGGGCGCACGGGCTACCTCCTGCCCTGGCGTTGCCCCGAACCCTTTGCCGACTCCCTGGAGATGATCCTCTCCAGCAAGGGCTTGCAGAAGAGTATGAGCCTGGCGGCGCGGAAACGGGCTGAAGGAATGGGATGGGGCACGGTGGCCGGGGAGACCTATCGGCTTTACAACTCCCTCTAGGGACCGGTCCTTCTGCAGGCGGGTGTATTACAAATGTCCTTTGCAATAGCGTCACTGAGAAGCGTAGGGCTGCACATCAGGACCACGCTGATAGCCGGTCTGCTTGTCATAATCCCGATTGTGGTCACTTTCCTCATCCTCAAGTTCGTGTTCGACTTCTTCGACCCCTTGCTGAAGGACCTGCTGGAGCAGTACATACCGCATTATACGCCGGGCATGGGGATAATCTCGCTGGTGATCATCATATATTTGGCGGGCCTGGTAACTACCCACGTCCTGGGCAGGCGGATGATAAGGTTGGTGCAGGGCACGGTGGACCTGATACCCGTGGTGAGGCCGATATACCGAGCGGCGCGGCAGGCCACCGAAGTACTTTCGGCGGTCAACTCCAACGGCAGGTACACCGGGGTGGTGCTGGTGGAGTTCCCCGGCTACGGGCTGAAGTCCATCGGGCTGGTAACGGGCAGGATAAAGGACCGGGAAGGGAACTCCCTGCTGACCGTGTATATGCCCACCTCTCCCTTCCCTACCTCGGGCTTTCTGATTATCATGCCCGAAGACCGGGTGACCCCCACGGACATGGCCGTGGACGATGCGATGAAGCTCATCATATCGGCGGGGATAGTGGCCCCGGACAAGATTGTTACGGCTCCCGGCGCTTTCCAACCCGGTCCCCCTCCGGTTGGCTACCCATTCGTACCCGAGAGCCGGACCACTCAGCCTCACCCGCCCGACAACTCCGCCTCGAACCAGTGAACCTCCAGGGCCTTTTCGAATCCCACAGAGGTGTAGAGCTTGATGGCAAGCGTGTTCCCCCCGTCCACGTCGAGTGTGATGCTCCCCACTCCCCTCGATTTCAGGTATTCCATCCCGGCCATGAGGATGGGATTGCCCAGTCCCTGCCCCCGGTAGGCCGGGGCGACGCCTATCATCCAGATGACGCCCACGGGATTCCGGGCGTCACCCAAAACTGAGGTCCAGCAGTACCCGGCGGTCTCGGCGCCGTGGGCGAGGAACAGGATGCCATCCGGTGTGCATATGGACATGCCTGCCAGGTAGCTCACCTCCTCGATGGTGTTGGGACAGAAGCCCCAGCTACCCGTAAAAGAGGCGTTTTGCACCCTGGTCAGCCTTTCTTCGTCCCCCGGCTGAAAACCCTCGATGGAGAACCCCTGGGGCAACTCCACCGAGGGAACGCTTTCGTCCTGCCATTTCATCATCCAGTACTCTCGTACCTGTGAGAAACCTTCCTCTTTCAGCAGGTCTGTCCAGAACTCCGAGGGAGGTACGCATACGTGGAGTACGCCGGCTCCCAGAGACTTGGCATAGGCCAGGCCAGCCCTGACGGCCGCTCTCTCCAGGCCGTCCTTCTCGTTGTGGTCCAGGTGGACGCCGATTTCCAGAATGGTCCGGCCTATCCGCAATTCGGTATGGAGAATTGAGTATGCCAGAAAGCTTTTTTCGTCCTCGAAAAGCGTGCAGTCCCTCTCCGGATCAAGGCCGGGTATGGACAACTCTTCTTTCAGGGACGATTCGTTTACAATACGGCCGTCCCCCTCTGTCTTTCGCACCGCCCTGACCAGCTCGACCAGAGCCGGAAGGTCTGCCCAGGTGAAGCTACGCATTCTCAAGGCTAGGGTCTCCGGTAGGTAGATAGATGAAGCCGATTCCGGTCTGTGGAGTAGCTGCGATGATGGCCCATCGGGGTATGGCGTGGCGCTCATGGCGGGCCCTGGTTGTTGCTGAAGCTCGGAGGGCCGGGTCAGGGGTTGGCTTTGCATCCTATCGTGACCCACATCAAGGGTCTTTCGGTTCTTGACATTACCTGTCTGCCAGCCGAGGTGAATACGGCCCCCACGGCATGTCATTCCGAATGGAGAGAATCGTAGTGAGGAATCTAAAATGGTGCCTAACAAAAAGCGCGATCAGGCGGTACCGTCTAGGACAAGACCGCGGTCAACCAGAGGTTTAGACCTTCGCTATCGCTCAGGGTGACAATGAAGCGGCCCTCAACTTTCCATCCAGGGGGGCTTGACACCTGGGATGGATTGTAGCAGAGTATCTTTTCGTGTACAAGCCTTAGACCCGGGAGGTAAGCAGATGGTGGAGACGCCCAGAAGCGCCCTGGTGGTTATACCTCACCCCGACGATGGTGAGGGCTGGTGCGGTGGCACTGTGGCCAAGTGGACAAAAGCGGGGACTGAGGTGTTTTATGTCCTCTGTACCGACGGCGGGAAGGGGTCCGACGACTCCGAGATGACCTCGGAGCGCCTGGCCGCAATAAGGGAGGCGGAGCAGCTTGAGGCTGCCTCTGCCCTCGGGGTCAAGGAATCGGTGCTGCTCCATCACCCCGATGGCGAGTTGGAGGACACCCCGGAGTTCCGCAAGGAGATAGTGCGAGCTATAAGGCGCTTCCGTCCGGATGTCATGCTGTGCCCGGAACCCTACCGGCGCAGCTCCTTCTGGCACAGGGACCATCGTATTGCCGGTCAGGTTGCCGTGGACGCTGCCTTCCCGTACGCCAGGGACCATCTCCACTTCGGCGAGCTTTTCAGCCAAGAGGGTCTCGAGACCCACAAGACGGGCGTGGTCCTGTTCTGGGCACCCGACGTCCCCGATACCTTCATAGACATAAGCGATACCATTGACATGAAGGTAAAGGCCCTCCTTTGCCACGACAGCCAGGTCTCAACCCGTCCGGGGGGAGATGTGGAGGAGTTCGTGCGTGAGCGGGCCAGGCAGTCGGCCCAAGGATCAGGCTTCGAGTATGCCGAGGCTTTCCGCAAAGTGGAGTTCAGGCATTAACATATAGTGTCGGGATCTCCTTGACCCTGGGTGCAAAAGACCAAGAGCTATTATTGAAGAATCGCCTACGGGGCCGCTTCCACGACCCGTAGGCGATTCTCTTCCGGCTCCGGGCTAGGCCCAGGAGTCCCTAATCGCGGCTGGCCTGGTGGAGGGCGTTACGTATGACGCGTCCCGGCAGCGCACCGGTATGCTGCCCGTCCTCAATCAGCACCTCGCCGTTGACGATAGTGTATCTGACCCCCTCTGCCAGCTCTCGCATTCGCCATCCGCCGGCGGGGAAGTCGCTTACCACGTCCTCCGGCAGTGGATTGACGGTTTCCGGGTCGAAGATGGTTATGTCGGCGGCCATGCCCGGACGGAGCAGGCCGCGGTCGAATATGCCGAAGGCCGATGCGGACTCGAAGCTCAACCTCCGGACGGCCTTTTCCAGGGACATAATCTGCTGCTCTCTCACCCAGTACCCCAGGAGGCGCGTGCTGTATCCATAGCCGCCGTGGAACTGTACGTGGGCGCCGCCGTCGGAAAGGCCCACGATGGTGTTGGGATAGTTGAGTATTTTAGTCACGGCCTCTTTGTCCACGTTGTTTTCACCCTGTATGAAGGCCGTATCCAAGTCCTCCTCTACCACCAGGTCCAGGAAGGCGTCTATGATGCCCTTGCCCTGCTCCCGGGCGATCTCGCTTATCGTCTTTCCCTTCAGGCCGCGGTTCTTCTCCAGCACCGGTCCATCCACCCACATGTAGTCATACCAGTTGGGTGCTACGTTGGCCTCGATTGGGCCGGCGTTCCACTCCACGGCCTCGTCGTGCAGCTTTTTGCGGATTTCAGGATCACTATAGGCCTGCAGTTTCTCCTCGTCCGAGGCCAGCAGAATCGGGTGCCAGGTGGGTATGCCCCTGAAGGCCTGGCAGTTCCTCATGGTGAAGCGTTGAGTGACGCTGTTGGGGGAGCAGAGGGGGTAAGCCCTGATGCCCGCGCTGGAGGTCTCCTCCACGATGGCCATCAGCTCCTTCCACTCGTTGGGTTTGCGCGTCGTCTGGCCCAGGTTGTTGTAGACCACCTGCCGCCCCGTGGCCTGGGAAAGCCTGCTCATGAGGCGGCTCTTGATCTCAGCGCCCCGCCCGCCGCCGCTCTGGATAATGCCCGTGCCTATCTCTCTCAGTACATCTCCCAGGGCGAAAATCTCCTCTTCAGTAGCCCAGACCGCTGGTATCAGTACCCCCTGGGGGTCATAGTGTCCACGATTTTGAGAGATGGAGAGACCGAGAGCGCCGCTGCCAATCCCTTCGTGCACTATCGCCTGCATCGCCTCGATCTCATCGCCTGTGGCGGCGCGGCCCTGGCACTCGTCTCCCATGACGTAGTGTCTCACGGCGGAGTGGCCTATCAGTGCCCCCACGTTCACGCCCAAACTCTTGTCCACGGCGTCCAGGTACTGGGGAATGGTTTCCCAGGAGTACTCCACAGTCCGCAGCACGTCCATCGGGATGGCTTCCACGTATGACAGATACCCCGCGACGCGCTCCTCCGCGCCGGGTCTGAGGGGCGCCAGCGAGAGGGAGCAGTTCCCTATTATCACCGTAGTGGCGCCGTGGTAGCAGGAGAAGCTGCACAGCGGGTCCCAGGTCACCTGGGCATCGTAGTGACAGTGGTTGTCCACAAATCCAGGCGATATAACCAGACCCTCGGCGTCTATCGCGCGGCTCGCCGGGCCGCTTAGTTTCCCCGTCTCCAGGATTTTCCCGTTCTTCACCGCCACGTCCCCATAGAACGAAGGCATACCGGAGCCATCAACTATCAGGCCATTCTTCACCAGCAAATCGTAAGCCATGAACACCTCTTCTCGTTAGTCCTGGGTGGTTACAGCTGAAGCGTGTTTCGACCAGCAATCCGAAAGGCGTTGCCATGCCCCTGATGCCCTGGGCGCCTCACCCAATTATAACCCGCTGGGAAAGCGTGTCAACACAAGTCTACGCCCTGGACCCGCATCAGCTTGGCCGGGCGGCCCCTTATCCCCCGGCCCTGAACCTGGGATTGAAAATGCCCAGGATGGTCCTAGTGATGCCGACGCGCAGGAACTCCCGCTGGAGGTCCTCCCATTCCACGTCAACGATCTCACGTCGCCGGAACCCTTTCATCAGCCGGTAGGTGAAGAAGTAGCCCAGAGGCGCCATCGGATTGACAAGCTGGTCGGTGAGCAGGTGCCCAAGGAAGGCGAAGCTGACGCCCAGCACCACGGGGTCCCACCCGGAGAAATAGCCAGCGAGGAACACGGGCACGACCAGCTCGTAGCTATGGAGAAAGTAGTAGACCCTGGTATTGTCTTCCTTCACGAACCACCGGTAATACTCCACCAGGTGGTCCATGTCTATCATTACGCCCGTGAGGGTAGCGGCTACAAAGGAATAGGGAGATTTGGTGATACCCCACAACGCTCCGCCGATGGCGATGGATATTGCCGCATGACCTGGAGGTTTCAAGGGTATCCACTCCATGTTCAGAGTTTCAGCTTATCCGGGCCGCAGGGCTAGTCCTCGGGCCTGCCCAGGTCTACCACGAGAATCCGGTCCAGACGGGCCAGGTCCTGATCGACGCTGACGCTGGCTCCGGGGAAAAGCCGCCGGGATAGCTCCTCCAGGGGTTGTACCTGCTGGGGGTCTATCTCCAGGATTATGACCCCGTTTTGCTTGAGCTTATCCTGGGCCTGGTGCAAGAGACGGCGTATGATGTCCATGCCGTCCGGGCCGCCGTCCAGGCTTTCTCGCGGCTCCCACTGTATCTCCGGCTGCAAGGTCGGGATAACGTCCGTGGGCACATAGGGCAGGTTGCCCACGATAACGTCCACCGCCTCGTCTACGGGGTCCAGGAGGTCTCCCTGGAGGAGGGTCACTCTATCGGCCACGTTGTGCCTGCCTATGTTGTACTCGGCGACCTTCAGCGCCTCCGAGTATAGCTCTGTGGCGTAAATCCTCGCCATGGGCAGGTGTATAGCCAGGTTGATAGAGACCGCCCCGGAGCCGGTGCCAGGCTCGGCTATTACCAACTCCCCCGCCTCCATGTGCATCATAGCCAGGAATAGGGTCTGCTCCACCAGAAGCTCCGTCTCGGGTCGTGGAATCAGGACCCCCCGCTTCACCGCCAAGTCCAGGCCGTAAAACTCCTTGTGGCCCAGCATATATGCGAGCGGCTCCCGCTTCAGACGCCGCTCGACCAGTTGGGCCAGAAGCTCCTCCTGCCGGGGGGTTAGCTCCTGCTCCTGGTAGGCGTAGATGCGATGCCTGGGCATCTGGAGGACATTGATAAGCATGACCTCCGCCTCCAGCCGGGCGTCGTCTATTCCCGCCGCATCCAGCGCGTCTTGTGTCCGGCGGATGACATCTCTGAGGGCAGCCATAGCTTCCAACCTGCGTGAGTAGTATGGGGACGGCCTCCGGTCGTCTCTCTGGCAGTCTCGTAGGTGACGGATGTCCGGCCCTTCCCTGGGGCCATAATCCGTTGGGGCGGGTGTTCGAATGGCGAGGCGGGACCTCTCCTAGCCCAGGAGGTCCTCCAGCAGGCTGGCCTGCTCCCTGGCGGCGAGGGCATCTATAATCTCGTCAAGGCCTCCGTCCAACAGCTGCTGGATGCCGTGAAAGGCGACGCCTACGCGGTGGTCGGTAATCCTGTCTTGGGGGAAATTGTAGGTCCGTATCTTCTCGGCCCTCTCACCGGTGCCCACCTGGGCCCGGCGGGCCTGGGTGATCTCGCTCTCTTGCTTGCGATGCTCCATCTCGTACAGACGAGCGCGGAGGATGGCCATAGCCTTCTGCTTGTTCTTGAACTGGGAGCGTTCATCCTGGCAAACGGCGACAGTACCGCTGGGAATATGCACCATGCGCACCGCCGTGGAGACCTTGTTCACGTTCTGGCCGCCGTGCCCGCTCGCGTGGTAGATGTCAATGCGCAAGTCGTCAGAATTTATCTCGATGTCCACCTCGTCGGCTTCGGGCATCACCACCACGGTGCAGGTGGAGGTGTGAATCCTGCCGGAAGCCTCGGTCACCGGGACCCGCTGCACCCTGTGAGATCCGCGCTCGAACTTGAGGCGGCTGAAAACCTCTTTGCCGCGGACCTCCAGAACAATCTCTTTGAAGCCGCCCAGGTCCGAGGGGTTCGAGTCGAGCAACTCGACCTCCCAGTTTCGGAGGAGGGAGTAGCGCGTGTACATGCGATAGAGGTCGGCGGCGAAGAGGGCGGCTTCCCGGCCTCCCACCCCCTCCCTTATCTCCACGATCACGTCTTTGCCATCGTTGGGGTCTTTGGGGAGGATGGCCAGCCTCAGTTCCCGGTTGAGCCTTTCCAGCTCCTCCTCCAGGTCCTCGAGCTCCTCCCTCGCCAGGGAAGCCATTGCCGGGTCGGAGCCTTGCTCAAGGATGGCCAGAACATCCTTCCTGTCAACCGAGAGCTTCCGGTACTCCCGGTACATGTCCACCATACCCTCGAGAGAGGCGCGCTCCTTGGCAAGCTTCTGGACCTGTTCGTGGTCCATAGCCACTTCGGGCCTTGCCATCAGTTCTTCGATCTGATGAAATCGGCTTTCTACTGAAGCAAGCTTGCTAAGCAGGGGTTGCATAATGTCCTGAGTCCAAGATTGGGTAGTGGGCTTTTTTATGCTTCACTAAGTTTATCTCAAGTATTCCCTTAGAACAAGGGAAATAGGCTGCATATAATGGCATTTTAGCTTGCAGGGACGGGAATCCACATTGGGGCTTGTATCTGTTTATCGGGAAATCAGATTTGACAAAGCTAGGATATGCTAGTATTATACACGGGTCGTCCTTGCCAAAGGCTCATAATCCCTAGCCGACAAGGAGGTGACGCGGTGGGCTTAGACGTACCCTGTAGTGCCCAGCCAAGGCTGGGCCTCGCCAGAGAGCTAAATCATCGAGCCTGGGACACTCTCATCTACCCCTCATTCCGGCTAAACTATACGTCTCGCCTCAAATATAGCCTTCCCTGCGAGCCTTAGCTCCTCCCCACTTGAGTCTGGCTCTCCTACCCTTTCCTTTGCCGGGTAGGCGGCCTACGCAGGTCCGGTCCATCTCCAGTCGCTACGTGTGGCCCCCCCATGCCTGCTGTGGACCCGGGCACCCCTGCGGCCGCACCGTCCATCCAGAATATCAAAAACCGCTTCGCAGTGAGGTTAAAGAGGTTAAAAATGAGAAACGTACTGAGATCAAAGATACACAGGGCATACATTACCGACGCCAACCCGGACTACATAGGCAGTGTCATCATTGACAGGGAGCTCATGGAGAAAGTGGACATGTGGGACTACGAGAAGGTCCTTATCTGTGATGTCACCAATGGCAACCGGTGGGAGACATATGTGCTTCCCGGGGAAAAGGGGTCGGGGACCGTATCCGTACAGGGCGCCGGGGCAAAGCTCTGCGAAAAGGGAGACTGCGTAATAATCCTGTCTTTTGAGGTCAGCCCGCAGCCCGTAGAACCCAAGATGATTCTTGTCAATGAGAGCAACGAGTTTGTCGAATACTTGGAAGGGGTCGTCTATGAGGAGTCGGTTTTCTGAACAAGACACCGAATCGTTCTATGATGCGGAAGACGCCGTTTATCGCTCCTTCTGGGACAAAGAAGGGGGTCTCCATTGGGGTGTCTTCGATGACAGCACCGGCACTGACTTCCTGAAAGCGTGTGCCAACCTCAATGAGATAATGGTCCAGAAGGCCCTTCTGGACCATACATCCAGGGTTCTTGACCTGGGCTGTGGCAATGGCACCAACTCCCTATGGCTGTCCAGGACCCTGGGGTGTGGAGTAGTGGGGGTGGACCTGAGCGGCGTCCGCATCAACAACGCAAAGCAAGACTTGGGCAATGAACCCGAGGACATTAAGGCGCGCGTGGCCTTTGAAAAGGCCTCGGCCACGGACCTGCCCTTTGAAGACGGCTCCTTCACCCATGCTTGGAGCCAGGCGACCATCTACCACGTCCATGAAAAGGAAAAGGCGCTGCAAGAGGTCTACCGGGTGCTGGAAGCCGGGGGTATCTTCGTGTTTGACGATCTGACCAAGCCGAAGCCGGACATCAGCGAAACGGCGAGAACGTACGTGTATGACCGGCTCATATTCGACACAAATTTCAGCTTCCGGTCCTACCAGGACGCCCTCAGACAGGCCGGGTTCGAGATACTGGATGCCCAGGATATGTCCCAACACCTCAAGACAAGCTACCAGTGCCTGGCCGACATCACGCGCCAGAAAATCGGTGAAGACGCCGAGAAATACGGCACCCTGTCCTTTGCCTACGAGCAAATGGTGCAGGCGGTGACTAATCAGGAGCTAGGCTGGGGTCTATACCTGTGCCGGAAATGACCGGGCAACCCTTTTAGCCGGTGGGCATGTAATGGCGATGCCAGAAGAAACAGAAGAAAACGTGGTCCAGTGGGTCTACTCGTCCAGGGACAACCAGGAGCTGGCGGAACGGTACGACCGGTGGGCGGGGAAATACGACTCGGACCTTGAGAAGGACTTCGGGTGGAGCGGGCCGCAACGCGCGGTGGAAGTCTTCGCCCGGTACGTGTCTAAAGGCGTAACGGTCCTGGATGCGGGTGCCGGTACAGGCCTCGTGGGACAGCTTTTGTCACAGATGGACTACAAGGATATAGTGGCCATGGACCTGTCCCCCGGTATGCTGGAAGAGGCCCGCAAGAAGAACGTGTACCGGGAACTCCGCCAAATGGTCATGGGGGAGCCTCTCGACTTCCCCGACAACTCTTTCGGTGCGGTCGTCAGCGTGGGGGTTCTCACCGTAGGGCACGCGCCCGCAGGCTCCTTCGACGAGCTTGTCCGCATCACCGAGCCGGGGGGCTACATCGTCTTCACGCTGCGGCCTGACGTGTACGAGAACGACGGTTTCAGGGAGAAGCAAGCGGCCCTGGAGTCCGCCGGAAAGTGGAAGCTAGTGGAGGCGAGCCAGAAGTTCCAACCCCTTCCCATAGGCGAACCCGACGTGTACCACCAGGTCTGGGTGTACCAGGTCAGCCCGTAGTAAAGCCCGCCATAGCAATAACCAGATTGAGGGATGAAAATGTCTCTGGAGAAGCAGGGCCTCTCCTTGTTCGAGGCCGCTAGGTCTATGGGTGTGTCCTTTAGCAGGGAAGTAAAGCCCCGGGACAAAGAGGTCACTGTCAACGGCCTGCGGCTTCACTACCTGGACTGGGGGACCGAGGGCAAGCAGACCATGCTTCTCCTGCACGGCGCCCTGCAGCAAGGCCATAGCTGGGACTTCGTGGCGCTGCCCCTGTCCCAGCATTACCATGTCCTGGCCCTGGATGCCCGAGGACACGGGGACAGCCAGTGGGCCTCGGACGGCGACTACTCCCTGGAGGCCCACGAGCGAGACTTGGAAGGATTTGTAGACGCTCTGGGGCTTGAGAGGTTCATCCTGGTGGGCCATTCTATGGGAGGCAGGAACGCCTATGTCTACGTCTCGAACCACCCGGAAAAGGTGAAAGACCTGGTAATCGTAGACACCGGTCCTGAAATGCGGGCCCCGGGGGAAGCGCGTATCAGGCAGTTCCGGGAGTTGCCCGACGAGTTGGACTCCTACGAGGACTTTGCGTCACGCGTCCAAGAGTACACGGGACGTCCACACGAGCAGGTGCTGGGAGCATTAAAGTACAGTATACGTCAGCGTTCCGACGGCAAGTGGACCTGGAAATACGATAAGGTGCTTCGCACCCCGGGACACCGCCCGGGAAGCTGGCCGCCGGAGAGACTGTGGGAGTGCGTCGCAAGTATCGGGTGTCGTACCCTGATTGTCCGGGGAGAAGAGAGCGATATTTTCACCTCAGAGGTCATGGAGAAGATGCTTCAGGTTATGCCTCAGAGCACCTCGGCAGTGGTGCCGAGGGCGGGCCACCTGGTAGCGGGGGACAACCCGGCGGACTTCCTCAAGTCCCTTACAGCCTTTCTTGACACAGTGTAGACGCTCTCACTCTCGCACCAAAATTTTCTCGGCCACTTCCATGCCCAGCACTACCTCTTCGCCCATCAAAATGAGTGTTATCGTGCCCTTATAGGGCGCTAGCTCTTTGATCTTGACCTCTGTTCCCGGCCTGAGACCGTTGACATCGAAGAACTTCAGCAGTTGACGGTCCTCCTCCGGGACTCGCTCCACCACCGTAGATTCCCCGGCTTCAGTCTGGATGAGGGCCTTCATGGGAGGCGTATGGAGGTCGTCGCTGTAGCCCGGTATGGGTTGTCCGAAGGGGTTGGTCCTGGGGTAGCCCAGCGCCTTGGCCAGCTTGGTCTCCACGTATGGGGAAATGGCGTGCTCCAGCCGGTGGGCCTCAGCATGAGCGCTGTGCCACTCCACGTCCAGGAGCTCCGTGAGCATACGCTCCGCCAGACGATGCCTCCTTACGACCGCCTCGCCCAGCTGTCTGCCCCTGGAGGTGAAGCTGACCTCCTTATCACTGCTCACCTCGACCATCTCCTGTCTTCTCAGCCGTTTCAGGGTGCCCACTACAGTTGCAACGGACACGTTCATGACCTCCGCAAGCCGCGTGGGGACTACACGCTCGTCTCGTTCCTTCAGCTTGTAGATAGCCTGAAGATAATTTTCTATTACTACACTCACTTCGGGCTTCGGCTCGCCTAGTACCATTTCTCTTCTCAAGTCTCCTGACCGGAAAGCTCAGCTTGACCTGCGCGTTCCATATTCCATCTGTGAGAGAGGGTTGTGTCTCCTGGTATTATAGCCTCGTGCTGGTGACGAGGGCAAGTAAAATAAAATAGAATATCCGTGCTTATGGATGTTTCATGGGATAAATGGCATGGAATTGGGATTGGGACGGTAGTGGTGCGTTTTAGGTGGTCTGGCAGTGGTAATGACATGATGCACGGGACGACGCAGAGGGAACTCAACCTCCTGGATGGAAACATTACCAGTTGGGATTGAGAGATTGACATTCGTATTCTGTAAGGTTAGGCTATCTCTATAAGGAAGCACCAACTTCTTTATGGAGATAGTGAGATCGCGATGGCTGAGCACGCAATCATTGAATGCCACGGCGTGAGCAAGTTTTTCGGCGCGAGCCGCGCCGTGGCAGATGTCAGCCTGGCCCTCGAGCCGGGCGAGACTCTGGCCGTTGTGGGCCCCAGTGGGAGCGGCAAGACCACCCTCTTGAGGATGGTGGCCGGATTTGAGGCGCCCAATAGAGGGGAGATTACCCTTGATGGCCGCGCGGTGGCGGGCCTTGGGGCTTGGGTGCCGCCGGAAGCCCGCAGGCTGGGCATGGTGTTTCAGGACTACGCCCTCTTTCCCCACATGAACGTTCTCGATAACGTCGCCTTTGGACTTAAGAAGTGGGCCAGGAGAGCCAGGGACCAGCGGGCTAGGAACATGCTGGATATGGTCCGGCTGTCCCACCTGGCCGAGCGATACCCCCACCAGCTTTCCGGGGGCGAGCAGCAGAGGGTGGCCCTGGCCCGTTCCCTTGGCCCGCGTCCGCTGGCCCTCCTGTTGGACGAGCCTTTCAGCAACCTGGACCCGCAGCTGCGCCTCCAGCTGCGCTCCGAGGTCAGGCATATCCTCCGTTCCAGCGAGATGACGGCGATGTACGTCACCCACGACCAGGAGGAGGCCCTTTTCATAGGTGACAGGGTCGCCGTGATGAACGCAGGCAGGCTGGAGCAAGTTGATACCCCTGAGAACATCTTCCACCACCCCTGTAGCAGGTTCGTGGCCCGGTTCCTGGGAATCGCTGATTTCATCCCCGCCAACGTTGTGGACTCCAGCTTAATCACGGAGATCGGTGTGCTGCACTCGCAAGCCCGCCCCGAATCTGCAACTGAGGTCGAGGTGATGGTCCGCCCCGACGATATATTTATCCGTCCTTCCAATGCAGGATTGGGGCGCGTGGTGAGCCGGGTCTTTCGTGGGATGCACTACCTCTACAGCCTCTCCCTCCCCTCCGGTGCCGTGGTCCACAGCCTGCAACATCACACGGCCTGCTATCAGCAGGGGGAGCCGGTGGACATATACCTCGAACCAAATCAGACCCTTGCGTGCTTTGTAGCCGGCAACTCGGAGCCGGGCCTGGAGACCGCCCCGCCCTTCTTCGCCCTGAGCGCCTAGCGGCTCAATTCTGGTCCTGGGGCTTCCAGACCGGCAATGCGGTAGACCATCCCCATGTCGATGCTGGAGCGCAAGAGTGCTGCCAGCTTGTCGTACTCCTCACCGTTGGAGTTGAGACTCCCCCGACCCTGGCGATCATCCTCTTGAGGAAGAGTCACCCCCTTCCCTGCGGCAAGATTGCGGAGGATAGCCCTCCTGAGTCCGGAGTTGTGGAAAAGCCCGTGGATGTAGGTGCCCAGGACGCGGCCACCGGAATCTATAACCCCGTCGCGCTGGTCCCAGGCTTGGTCCGACCTCCCTTGAACCTCAAAGGGATGGGCGACCCCTATCCCTTCCGTACCCACTGACGGCGCCGGCGAGGCAAAAGAGCGGCCCATATGGATTTCGTAACCTTCTATGGAGAGTCCCCGTGCCCCTTGCAGGATTCCGGATGCTTCCCTCGTCACTCCACGGACTCTACGGGTCTCTTTGGACCCTTCAAAGACGGTGGTGATGGGCAGGAGTCCCAGTCCTTGCATCTCTGAGTTCCGAGATTCCACTCCCTCGGGGTCCAGGATAGTCGCGCCTAGCATCTGATACCCGCCGCAAATGCCGATAACGACGGTGCCATTGCTGCTGCGCTCCCGGACCTTGTCGGCGAACCCCTGCTGACGCAGCCACTCCAGGTCTGCCATAGTGGCCTTGGTGCTGGGCAGGATAATCAGGTCCGGCTCGCCCAGGGCGTCGTTGGCCTCAACGTAGCGCAGTCGAACGCCCGCCTCCCGCTTTAGCGGGTCGAAGTCGTCGAAATTGGAGATGTGGGGAAAGCCAATCACGGCGATGTCCAAAAGATAGTCGCTCACCTTCTTCATTCTCAGCCGCTCCTCGGGAGAGACCGAGTCCTCTTCAGGGATGTGAATGTTATTGAAGTATGGGACTACGCCCGCCACAGGTATGCCGGTGCGTTCCTCCAGGAGCCTCAACCCCGGCTCTAACAACGTCACGTCGCCCCTGAACTTGTTAATGATAAAAGCCCTGATGCAAGCGCGCTCTTCCGGCTCCAGCAGCTCCAGCGTGCCCACGAGGGAAGCGAAGACGCCGCCCCGGTCTATGTCTCCTGCCAGCAGGACCGGGGAATCGGCATAGAGGGCCACCCGCATGTTTACCATCTCCGTACGCTTCAAGTTAATCTCGGCGGGGCTGCCGGCACCCTCAATCACCACCACATCGTACTGGTCCCGCAGGTTGTCCAACGACCGGGACACTGCCCGCCAGAGTCCGGGCTTCTCCCTGGAAAAATAGGCGGCGTCGGCGTACTGGAGAGGCTTTCCCAGCACGACGACCTGGGAGCGGTTGTCGGCCTGGGGCTTGAGGAGGACCGGATTCATCTCCACGGTAGGCTCGATGCCGGCGGCCTCGGCCTGCACCGCTTGGGCGCGGCCGATTTCACCGCCCTCCAGGGTCACGTAGGAGTTGTTGGACATATTCTGCGCCTTGAAGGGCGCGACCCTGAAGCCGTCCTGACGAAGTATGCGGCATAGTCCGGCGACCAGCACGCTCTTGCCCACGTCGGAGGCGGTGCCCTGGACCATCAGCACCTTCCCATGCCCTGTGCCAGCCAGGGTCTTTTGATTCTCGACGTTAGGCAAATACAGACCCCCGCCGCGTGTCATTCCGAACGGAGCGAAGCGGAGTGAGGAATCTAAAATGGCGCCTAACAAAAACCCGAATCAAGGCGGTACAAGCTAGGGCAAGACCGCGGTCAGCCAGGACTTTAGACCCCTCGCTCCGCTCGGGGTGACAATTGAAAGACCCTGTGCCAGGCCCGCTCATGGCTCGCCGCCCCAGTGGGAGGTATCGTTGAAGAGCTTGAGGACCGTGTTATCGGGATAGCAGTCCACCAGGGATAGGCTGCCAGTGGACAGGAAGAAGCGCCAGGCGGCGTGCGGCGGAAGCTCCAAAAGACAGGTTAGGAGCACCCGCAAAGAGCCCCCGTGCCCAGTAATGAGTATGATGTCGTCGCGATGGGCTGCCTTCAGCCCGGCGACGAAACCGCCTATCCTTACCATCAGGTCCCGGAGGCTCTCTCCACCCGGTGGAGCGAAGTCCTCCTTGCGTTTGAGCATCTCGGCGTATAGCTCAGGGTCGGCCTCTTTCACTTCCCGGTGGGTCATGCCTTCCCAACGGCCATAGGAGAACTCTCGGAGCTCCCGGGAAGGAGAGGGAGAGATGTTGTGTCCCTTCAGGATGCCCTGGGCGGTCTCGAAGGTCCGCTTCAAATCGCTGGTGTAGGCGGCGCGAATATCCCACGTAGCCAGGCGAGCCCCGAGGGCTTCCGCCTGTCGGACGCCCTTCTCGGAGAGGGGGATGTCGGTGTGGCCTTGGATTCTTCCTTCCACGTTCCACGAGGTCTCGCCGTGGCGGACAATCAACCACCTGCTCACCTTGATTACCTCCCGTGTCATCTCGCCGTGTTATCTCAATCGAGGGGGATGTTCACCACTTCACCCCGTCTCTCACGTTGACGGCCTGCCCCAAGGGTAGCACTACCGGGGTCTTGTGGACGGGGTGCTCTACAATGGAGACCTGAACGCCGAAGACTTTGGACACTACTTCAGTGGTCAGCACCTCCCTTGGCTCTCCAAGGGCGAGGACGTTGCCCTGGTACAGGGCCGCGATGCGGCTGCAATACTGGGCTGCCAGCGTCAGATCGTGCATGGCCACAAGGACCGTCACCTCGGTCTGCTTACGCACTTTGTTGATGATGTCCAGGACCGACGTCTGGTAGCTGATGTCCAGGTGGGCCGTTGGTTCGTCCAGCAGAAGCACAGGCGTCTCTTGCGCCAGCGCTCTTGCGATGAAGACCCGCTGCAGCTCACCGCCGGACAGAGTGGACACCAGGCGGTCGGCAAATTCCCAGGTCTCGGTCAGCTCCATGACCGCCTGGCATTTCTGATAGTCGGACTTGCTCTCCCATTGGAGCAACCCAAGATATGGATTGCGCCCCATCAGCACAACATCCATAGCGGTGAACCCCGGAGGTACGGCGGGGCTCTGCTGGACAACCGCCACCAGCTTCGCTCGGTCCCTGGGCCTCAGCAGCGCAACCTCGGCGCCATTCAGAAGGACCCGTCCACGCTCGGCTTGCAGCGTCCCTGCGGCAATTCGCAGGAAGGTGCTCTTTCCCGACCCATTGGGACCGACCAGGCCTACCACCTCTCCTGGAAAGACCTCCAGGTCCAGCCCCGCCAGCACCGTCTTGCCGTCGTAGGAAAGATGGACCCCCTGGGCCTGGACGATGGGAGCGTTCACATCACTATCCTTCTGGCCCGGCTGAGCAGGAAGAGGAAGAAGGGGGCGCCGCAGAAGGCCGTGACGATGCCCACGGGAAGCTCTGTAGGACTGACCACGGTGCGGGCCGCCAGATCGGCCAGTATCAGGAATCCGCAGCCGGTAATCATGGACATGGGGAGAAGGAAGCGGTGATCGTTTCCCCAGATAATCCTGACAATATGGGGAGCGATGATTCCCACGAAACCGATGATTCCGCTGACGGACACCGCGGCTGCGGCGGTTATCGAGGCCAGTACTATGAGCACTATCTTGGTGCGCTCTACGTTCACCCCCAGGTGCTTGGCTTCCTCCTCGTTGAGCTGGAACATATTGAGCAGCCGGGCATAGGCCATCATGATGACCGTGGCCGGGACCATGTAGGGGAGCACGGTGAAAATGTCGTCCCATTGGGTGCCTATGAACCCTCCCAGCAGCCATCCCAGCAGTGGCCGTACGTCCGGGTCACTACTGATGATAACATAGCTGGTGACCGCTCCCAGCAGGGACGATATGGCCAGCCCCGCCAGGATTAGTGTGAGCAGAGGCAACTCTCCCGAACGCCTGGCAACCAGGTAGGTGGCGGAAACAGCCGCCAATGCCCCCACTGACGCCGCTATAGGGAGGACGCTGAAGCCGTCATAGTAGACGGGTACGTTGGTCAGAAGGACTACGGTCGCGCCCAGAGCGGCCCCGGCGGCCACTCCGATAAAATAGGGGTCTGCCAGTGGATTACGGAAAAGTCCCTGGTACGTAGCGCCCGAAACGGCCAGCGCGGCGCCCACCAGGCCGGCCAGGACTATTCGGGGGAACCTCAGATTCCAGATGATCGTCTCCCAGCTATCGGGCCAACTTCGGGATATATCAACAAATGGCAGCCCGTCCACGACAATCTTTGCCACAGTCCAGGGCGGGATGTAAACGGAACCCAACCCTCCTGCGACCATCGCTATCACCAGGACCAGTACCAGCCCCACGCCCAGCCTCCACCAGGGATAGTTCAAGGCGATGGAGCGCCGGGCTATCCTGATACCTATGTCGTCTCTGGTTATTGGCAGACTCATATCGTCTATTAGGGTTGCCGGTTGTTCCCTACTGGAACAACTCCGGGTATAGCAGGGCGGCCATCTCTTCGATGGCGGCTATCAGCCTGGTCCCCGCCACAGCGAAGGACTGCTCCGGCATGATGATTCGCCCTTCTTTCACAGCCTTGACGTCATCGAAAGCGCTGTTCCCGGTCAGCTGCTCCACATCGGATGCGCTGGATACGATTACCTCCGGGTCCTTTATTACTATCTGTTCAGGACTCAGCTGGGCCCAGCCGGACTGCTCTTGGGTAATCATCTCTACCTTGAGGAGCTGGTAGATAGCGCCGTGGAGGGTGTCACCGCCGGGGGTCCAGAATTCAAAGGTATGGTTGTACAGCGTGGGGCCTTGCTCGACGGCTTCCAGTCTTTCGGCGAGGGCATCCAGACGGGCACGTATATCAGCTACCTGTACCTCGGCTTCATCAACGGAATCTGTAACTTTCCCCCACAGGCGGAAGTGCTCAATAACGTCGTCCAGGTCGCTGTTTAACGAGTCAATCAGAAGCACGGGAGCGCCGGTGGCCTCCAATGCGTCCACCGGACTGGCGAAGAAGGTGAATATCAGGTCTGGCTCCAGCTCGATAATGGCCTCGGTGTTGACTGAAAAGGCGTCACCCACTCTGGGTATGCTGGCGGTTTCCGGGGGATAGTCCACGAAGTCATGGACACCCGCGACTCGATGGCCCTGGCCGATGGCAAAGAGGATTTCCACCGCAGCGCTATCGTAGGCAACTATACGCTCCGGGGCCTGGTTGAAGACAAACTCCTTGCCATTGGAATCGGTAATCATGATTGGGTAGGCGGATGGCGTTGGGAATGGAGTGGGTGTAGGGATGGAGGTGGGCGTCGGCGCTGCCCTGGGCGTTGAAGTAGGCGCAGCCACTGCTGTTGCTGTAGAGGCCAGGGTGGGCGCAAGAGTAGGGGCGGGAGTGGGGGTGGGGATGGACGTTGCCGTGGGGACAGGAAGGGATGTGGGCGTTGCCCTGGCAGTGGAGGTCGGCGTCGCATCTTCTCCTCCGCAGGCCAGCCCAAGGACTAGCATGGAGACAAGTATGCCGCCGGCTAGCAGGCGAACGCTTCGGATTAGTTTCATGCCCAGGTCATGCAGTTTCATTCGGTCCTCCTGTGCAGTGAAGTTTAACAAAGAAGCCCGACCTTAGCGGCCGGGCTTAGACTGTCCCATAACTCACACTCCCTCCGCGAAGTGTACCAAGTCACTTCTGAGGCAGGTCTCCTGGCTCCTGGCTAATTAACGGGCTTCCCGCCTTCCCAGCCCCTGTTACGGGACCAGTGGCTCTGCTCTACACGAGCAGGGAAGCTCTCACCAGTTACAGTGGCGGGGCCACGCCGGACTTGCACCGGCTTCCCTTTTCAGCTTGTAACAGCAACCTCAGAACATATTCAGTTTTCTTTGTTGGAAATCTCCTCCCACCGGGCCTGGCAGCGTCAGAGGCGGACTTGCGCCGCCGCGTTCCCTATAAACCTTCGGGGTATCCGGGGGACATTGTTAATATGGCAAGCTACCTTGAGCGATGTTATTATAAATAGTCCCATGATGACTGTCAACGATGCTGGACGTAACAGTTCAGAGTTGATGAGATGGATTTGGGGAAGGCCCCTTTGCCGATGGAAACCACTGGACTCTGTGGCGGAGTTGTGGCATAAAAGAACAATGGAAAAGGAGGTTGACCTGAATAAAGCCAGCCGGGAAACCCTGCTGGTCATTATCGGGGAACAAAGAGGTGTCATAGACCAACTACGCCAGCGTGTTGAGAGCTTGGAGGCTAAGCTATCCAGCGGCAGGGGGCCGAGGTCGGGGATGCCTGGGCACAAGCCAGCAGCCAAAGGCGAGCCGGTGGTGGAGATGAAGAAACGGCGCAAACCACGTTCTCATGGCTTTGCCAGGGCTCGGATGGAACCGACGAGGCGGGTGGTACATGCCCCGGAGTCGTGCCCGGAATGTGGGACTGGCTTGGCCGGGGGATGGGTGCAGAGGAGCCGGGAGGTCATCGAGCTTGCTGTGGTCCCTGTGGAAGTCACAGAGCACGTCTTCATTGCTCGGATGTGTCCGCTGTGCCGGAAACGGCGGCTGCCCCGAAAGTCCCTGAGTCGGTTGGCCGTAGGGCGCCAGAGGTTGGGTGTCAATCTGGTGAGCCTGATAGCCACCCTGCGGGAAGAAGGCAGGCTGCCCATAGGGACCATCCAGTGGTACTTGAAGATGGTGCATGGGTTGAAGCTGAGCGTTGGGGCTATCGTCCGGGCCGTCCACCATGTGGCCCGGCTTGGGATGGGGGCCCTAGAGGAGATACTGGAGCGTATCCGTGGCAGTCCGGTGGTGCATGCTGACGAGACTGGGTGGCGTGAGGAGGGGACCAATGGCTACGTGTGGACCTTCAGCACGTCCACGGAGCGGTATTTCCTACGGCGGGGTCGGGGCAAGGGGGTGGTGGACGAGGTCCTGGGCGAGACCTTCAGTGGGGTGCTGGTGAGCGACTTCTACGCCGCATATGACCATTACCCTGGCCTCAAACAACGCTGCTGGGCCCACCTGCTACGGGACATCCATGAGTTGAAGGTGCTCTACCCCGAAGACCCCATCTTGGTGAAGTGGGTTCAGGCAGTGCATCGGCTCTACGTCAAGGCCAGGACTTGGGTGTCGGCTGGGAAACGGACCCCATCCCAGGGGCAGTTGGTGTTAGAAGAGGGATTGCTTGCCTTGTGCCGCCCCTTCCTGGAAGACTCCCTGGCACCCCAAGGACGGCTCTGCCGACGGATAGAAAAGCATATCAAAGAGTTGTTTGTCTTTGTGTCCCACCCACAAGTCCCCTCGGATAACAACGCTGCGGAACGGAGCCTGAGACATCTGGTCGTGAGCCGGAAGATCAGTGGCGGCACTCGCTCGGAGCCAGGCAGCGATAGCAAAATGACCCTGGCTTCCCTCTTCGGGACCTGGCGGGCCCGTGGGCTTAACCCCTTCCTGGAATGCCGCAGTCTCTTGATTTCCCCTCTACTCTGAACAGTTACTGCTGGACTCATCGGCAGGGCCTTTCAATTCTCACGCCAGGTAAATACAGGCCCCCGCCGCGTGTCATTCCGGGCGCAGCGAGGAATCTAAAAATGCTTGGATAGCAGCACGCCTAAGAAGGCAAGGACTTTAGACTCCTCGCTCCACTCGGGGTGACAGTTGAAAGACCCTGGACTCACCGGTAGCCTATAGACTTGGACTGGCACTGCCACGGGCGTTTGGTTGGTTGAGATTCGACTGCGGGAATCCCGGCATGTGCCAGTATGCGGAGGTGCAAGCATGGACAAGATAGTTGACTACCTGAGCTCTTATGCCACAGCGTTGAGATTCGAGGACATCCCCCACGAGGTGGTGCGGCAGACGAAACGTATGGCGGTGGACACCCTGGGTTGCGCCATCGGGGGGTTCAATGGCGAACCCAGTCGAATAGCGAGGGAGTTGGCTGGCACCGTATCCAGCAGCCGGCCCGCCACCGTACTGGGCAGCGGCCAGCGTACTACTCCCGACATGGCCGCCTTTGCCAACGGGGTGATGGTACGCTATCTGGACTACAACGACGGGTACACCAGCAAGGAATCGGGCCACCCCAGCGATGCCATCGCCGGCATCCTTTCACCTGCGGAGGTGGCCCACGCCGACGGCAAGGCCGTCCTCACCGCCACTGTCCTGGCTTATGAGGTCTTCTGCCGGCTGTGCGATGCCGTGTCGGTGCGGAGCAGGGCCTTTGACCACGTGACCCTGGGAGTCATCGCCAGCGGCCTGGGCGCGGCCAAGGTTATGGGCCTCTCCCAGGCCCAGACCGCCCAGACCCTCAACCTGTGCGTCGCCGCCAATACGGCCCTCTACCAGACGCGCATCGGTGACGTGTCCCTGTGGAAGGGCTGCGCCTTCGCCAACGCCAGCCGCAATGCGGTATTCGCCGCTCTTCTGGCCGAGCGGGGCCTCACCGGACCGTCTCCCATCTTCGAGGGGCCGGGTGGGTTCTTCAAGGCAGTCAGCGGCGGCACGTTCGCTCTGGAGCCTTTCGGAGGCGACGGCAGGCCCTTCAAGGTTATGGAGGCCACCATCAAGCGTTTCCCCCTGGGACTCTACTCCCAGACGGTGGTGGAGGCTGCGCTGGACGTGAGAGATAAGCTGCCCGGTGTGGAGAATATCGCCGAGGTCAAGGTCGAGACTCTCAAGACCGCGGTGGATATTATGGCCGGCGACGAGGAGAAATGGGCCCCGCCAAATCGGGAGACCGCGGACCACAGTATGCCCTATACGGTAGCGGTGGCCCTGATGTACGGCTCGGTGGAGGAGCGCCACTTCGACCAGGAGTACCTTCACAGCCCTCGACTCCTCGACCTGGTGCGGAAGGTAAAGGTCTCCGTGTCCGAGGAGGCCAATCGCCGCGCTCCGGAGGCTATGCTGAGCACCGTCGAGGTCGTTACCTCTTCAGGGGAGAGTTTCCGTTCCTCGGAGGTCCCTTATCACCGGGGCCACTGGAAGAACCCGATGACCGAGCAGGAGATTGAGGAGAAATTTCGTTCCCTGGCCCAGGGCCTGCTGACCCCCGCGCGTACCGATGCCCTCTTGGAGCACCTGTGGGACCTGGAGCGGGTGGAGGACATCGGCCAGGTGATTCAGATGGTAAGGGTGTAGAGGCGGCGCAGGTCCTCCGTGTCTCTACAGGACCTGGCGGGCGATGCTCTCCAGATGGGCCGCCGCATCGTCGGTTGACGTACCGGGCAGCCTGACCACCGCCCGGCCCGCGCCGGCATCCTCAAAGGCCTTTATCTCCTCCCTGTCGGGGCTTCGGCCAAAGACCGAAATCTCGATAGATTGAGGGTTTCTGCCCGCTTTGCCAGCCAACTCGTCCAGGGTGGCCCTACCGGCCCTCACCTGCTCAGGGGTCACCTGGTTGGGCAGCCAGCCATCGCCCCAGGCCGCCACGCGCTTGAACACGTTTCTCGCAGTGCCGCCGAGGATGACCGGAGGATGGGGCTTCTGCACCGGCCTGGGGAAAGAGCGCACTGGTGGGAAGTCGTAGTACTCGCCGTGGTATTCCGCCTCCTCGTTGGTCCAGAGGGCCTTCATTGCCAGGACCGCATCACGAGTCTGGCTCCAGCGGTGTGGGAAATTGCCGCCCAGCAGTTCCGTCTCCTCCTTGTTCCAGCCCGCCCCGATGCCGAAGAGGAACCTGCCGCCGGAGCACTGGTCGAGGGTGGCGATTACCTTGGCCAGGACGAGGGGGTTACGCTCGGGCACCAGGCAGACCCCGGTCCCTAGCTTCAGCGTGCTGGTCACTCCGGAAGCCCGGGCTAACGCCACAAAGGGGTCCATCATGTGGGAATAGGACTCGGGAATCGGGCCGCCCTGGGGGAATGGCGACGTCACATTCACGGGCATGATGGGATGCTCCGGTATCCAGAAGGACTCGAACCCCAGCTCCTCTGCCTTCTGGGCCAGGACGGCCACGTCTACCGGGGCGTTTACTACAGTGGGCACCGAAATGCCGATTTTCATGGTTATCTCCTTTTATTGGGAAGTCGCAGACCAGAGGGGCGCGTAGCTCGTCCACCCCGCCGTCTATCTCATCTATCTCATGGGCGAGAATGACGCCGGGACCAGGAGCTTGCTCTCCATGCTAATCTGGAACTCACGGGTCGGCGGGGGCCAGTGGGGGTCATTGAACGCTTCGGAGCGGACCCGGTCCCTCTCGGCCATATCCTTATAGGGCCATACGTGATACCACCTGTTAAGCCCACCTAGCTCGCTGTACCAGCAGGCAGCCAGGGGCGAGTACTTCTCCCGGTGGGGGACTGCCTCCGACCACCGCTTGACGACCTCGGGGATGCTGGCCGGCTGGTAGACGTATATGCGCATCTCGTAGATGTTGCCCAACTGCTGCTCCCCCAGGGGCCGCATGAAGGGAGCGGGTATCAGAATCTCCGACTCCATGTTGAGGACCACGTCGGAGGTGCGAGGCGGCCAGTTGGGGTCCTTGGCTGCTTCGGCCCTTACTTTTGTGCGCTCCGCCAGGTCCTCGTAGGGCCAGACGTGAATCACCTGGTTCAGGGGTCCAATCTCCGTGTGCCAGAATGCTGCCATCTTGGAATACTTCTCCCGGTGGGGGAGCGCTTCGGCGAACCTGTCTTCAAACTCGGGTACAGTACCGGGTTTCAAGTCGTATGTACGCATCTCGTAGATCATGGTCCCTCCCTGTGAATCGTGTGAAATGGCAGGGTATAGCGATGGGTCCGGCCTCTGGGCTGAGCACGGCTATAGCTCCATAGGGTACGGTCGAGGCCCATCACCCTCATTCTACTTTAGATGCACGGGCGTGACAACCGTCCCGTGTTCGAGCAAAATCACAAGGCTGTGTTGTACATAAACTTTAGCTATCTTCTTGCTTGACTTTCATACCCGCCTCTGCTAGAGTCTTGCCTACCAATCCCCACCCTTGCAATGCCCCAGGGCACTATGGCACGAGCGACTGAAGTGCTACTTCCCCATTCATGGCCTGCCGAAGGGCCGCGATGAGAGGTGACTCAACAATGAGTGCGCCGATGTTTAAGGAGCTTCGCCGGGCCTACGGATTCGATGAGATAGCCATCGTTCCCGGAGAGGTAACCATCAACCCCAACATGTCCGCCACGAATTTCACCATTGGAGACCACCAGTTCAATATCCCTATAATGGCCTCCGCCATGGACGCCGTGGTATCCCCGGCCTTTGCAACTCTGATGGACCAGGCGGGCGGGCTGGGCGTCCTCAATTTAGAGGGCATATATACACGCTATGAGGACCCCTACTCGGTCTTGGAAGAGATAACGGCGGCACCCCAGGCGGAAGCGACGGCCCTGCTCCAGCGCGTCTACTCTGAGCCGGTCAAGGAAGAGCTGATCGGCAAGTCCATCAAGCAGATAAAGAGTTCCGGGGCGGTGTGCTCCATATCCGTCACCCCTCAGAACACCAAGCTGCTCTCGCATATAGCGGTAGAGGCGGGGGCCGACATTGTGGTGGTGCAGTCCACCGTCACCACCGCAAGGCATATGTCCCAGAGCTACCGGGGGCTTATCTTCTCGGAGCTATGCCAGACCCTCAACGTGCCCGTATTGGTGGGCAACTGCGTGGCCTACAGCACCGCCCTGGAGCTGATGGAGACGGGCATAAACGGAATCCTGGTCGGAGTAGGCCCGGGGGCAGCCTGCACCACGCGAGAGGTGGTGGGGATAGGCGTGCCCCAGGTCACGGCCACCCTTGAGTGCGCCTCGGCTAGGGAAGAGTATTTCCGGCGTACCGGCAGGTACGTGTCGGTCATCACCGACGGCGGAATCAGGACCGGCGGGGACCTGTGCAAGTCCATAGCCTGCGGCGCGGACGCGGTGATGCTGGGGACTCCCTTCGCCCAGGCAGAGGAAGCCCCGGGTAGGGGCTTCAACTGGGGAATGGCCAACTCTCACCCGGAGCTTCCCAGGGGCACCAGGATAAAGGTTGGCACCAAAAGCCCCTTGAGCAACATCCTCTTCGGACCCACATCCGCCACCGATGGCACTCAGAACCTCGCGGGGGCGTTGAAGATAGCTATGGGCATGTGCGGCGCCTACACCATCCGCGACCTGCACAAGGCCCAGGTTGTCATTGCGCCTTCCATAAAGACCGAGGGCAAGATATTCCAGACGGCGCAGTAATGCGACCGAGGACCTGTTCGCCTTAACGCAACTCATTGAAGACGAGATCGAATATATCTGCGCCGCGCCCTACCTGTTCCAGGGTGGTTTGAGGGCAGCCACCAACTCGCTCTCGACCGCTAGTCGGTCTTGCTTATCGCCATCTATCGAATGGAACCACAGAGCCAACTTCGCCCCAGTCTTGGTTTCCCTGTAGATTAGATTGTTGACTCGGCAATTCGTCTCCTGGCCGCCCTTGTAGCAATTCCGAGGTGATATGCGGCCGTATCCGGTTGTTCCCCAGCGGTCTTCTAGGTTCTGGCATTCGCCGACATAGCATGGATCGTCGCCATTCGTAAGAACGTATATGCCGCTTTGCTGCCAACCAAACGCCACCCGAAACTGGCAGAATGGCCCCTCACCATACTTGTGCAATGGCAGATCGCGCTCGTTGCGAAACTTGGACTGCGGCAATTCTTCGATGATTTCGCCACGTTCGTCGCGCTCCGGTCGAATCGGTCCGATGTATGAGAAGGAGAGGCCTGCAAAGCTGTGTTCGAGCGTCACCTCATCTTCCTTGCGGCTCGGGCGCGTCGATGATACGGAGACAGCCTCAGCCCGAGCCCCTGACGTTACGCGAGATTTGGATGGCGACGAACGCGGGAAGCTCGTAGAAGTGCGATTCCAAGACGGATTTAGGGCGTCAACCAATCGAGACTTACCTGCACTACGGCCTATGTCATCCTCAACGGCGTGGAACCATAGGATGACCTCTACTCCCTGCCGAGCTTCGTCAAGAATCAGGGCGTTGATCCTACAGTGAGTTTGTTGTCCACCTTTGTAGCGAACTGCCGATGGTGTTATGCGGCCAACGAAGTTCCAAATTATTGCAAGGTTCTGGCATTCGCCAACATAGTGCACGGTATCCCCACACGTAATGACATAGATGCCGCTACGTCGCCAACGATCTTCCCTCGCAATTCGAAACCGGCAGAATGGCCCCTCACCGTACTTATGCAGCAGCAGATTGGCTGGCGATTCCGGTCTCTCCTCGATCAACGCACCCCGGCCATCGCGCTCCGGCTGTATCACCCCGACGCGCTCGAATGCGTACTCTGCAAAGCTGCGTCCCATCACGTATACATACCTCTAAGCTCGCGGGTTGTAAAATGACCTTGAGCATTTGCAAGTCCGATATGCTCACGTTGCAGCAGGCCCCAAGACAAGCTCCCGGACCTCACCGGGGCGCTGGAGCAGACCGACCACTCCCTCAATGGCCTCCTCCGTTGCCTGCTCGATGGTATCCAGGCCCAAACGCCCGCCGTCGGGGTGCATCATCAGGCGGAAGGTCGGCGCCGCGCCCGGATACCCCGTGATTGGGATGGTCACCATGCCGTAGTCCCTGAGCATGAGGAAGGAGGCCGTCACGCTCATCTCCTCGGCTATGAGGCGAGTCTCCCGCACCTGAGCCCGAGACAGGGCCAGCTCGCCGAAATCCTGGGCGGACATCGCCACGCCCGGCCCGGCCTGATACACGTATTCGCCGTACCTGGACCGGAACCGCTCCATCAGCTCGCGCGCCAGTCGCCCGGCCTCCTGCACCCTCTCCCGGTCGTAGGCTTCCATACCCCTCAGCCCGGCGACGTAGTGCCCCGACTGCGCTTCCAGGCCGTACTGGAAGACCTGGGTCTGAATCCTCTCCATCAACTCCCGCTTCGCCACCACGGCGGCGCACCTGGGTCCCGGGACGTGCTTGTCCAGGGACCATACCGTTATATCTACGTCTCCGAGGCCGAAGCTGGCAGGCTCGTCGTAGAAGATGCTGCGCGAGGCCATGTGCGCGTCGTCCGCCACCACGATCAGGTCGAGGCCTTTGGCGGCGGCGATGGTGCGGGCCACGTCGGCAGCGGGAAGATGGTACTTCTGGGGGGTCATGGGCGTGATGACCACCATGCTCCACGGGCCTTGCTTCAGGGCCTCCTCCAGTGCATCAACCCCCTGCACTTCGTAGAAATGGCCGCCTGCAAGCTCCACCGACTGCTGTACGCAGGGGTGGGACCGGCC
This sequence comes from Dehalococcoidia bacterium, assembly GCA_965197405.1. Taxonomy (GTDB): domain Bacteria; phylum Chloroflexota; class Dehalococcoidia; order Lucifugimonadales; family JAGWBF01. The sequence continues at coordinate 2,687,303 of OZ240206.1, forward strand.
GTTGGGGACAATCGAAAGGACTCTGTCCCCGTGTTTCACCATAGCCAGCATGATGCCCAGCACGCCGGAAGTCACCCGGTTGCAGATAACGGCAGCATGTTCTTTGGGGTCGCCCCCGGTGTGCCGGATGGCAAGCTCCTCGGCCCTGCCGCCGAAGTAGGCGTAGAAGGAGAACTGGGAGTCCAGGGACGGAAGGTCCTCCGGGTCCAGGGGAAATGCCCGCACAAGGCCCGTCATGTTGTAAATGCTCTCCTTTCCCAGGGAGAGCACGCGTTGGCGGATTATATTCCGACCGTGCAGCGCCTTTTGTGACTCCACGTCAGGACTGCTGATTATGTTGCCGTAGCGGTACTTCGCCGGCGCCTCCAATACAACGTCAGGCATATCCGAGTCGAGAGTTTCGGCCATTGTCTACTCCTTCGGCGTAGTCCAAGGCCCACGCCGATAAAATTGTGACTCAGAGCTAGAGAAGCAACGCACCCAGGAGTATGGGAGCCAGCGTTGGCCTCCCTCATTGCCGCCGCTTCCGAAGCTCCTCCCATACCTGCTGGGGGGTCGCGCCGGAGGCGGAGAGGAGCACCATGAGGTGGTACATCAGGTCTGCCACCTCTCCGGGTAGCTTCTCAGTTTCACCCTGGCTCGCGGCTATGGCGCTCTCTCCGGCTTCCTCGATTACCTTCTGAGCGATGCGCCCTACCCCCCCGTGGAGAAGCTCTGCCGTGTAGCTGCCCTCGGGCATATCCCGTTTCCGCTCCTGGACCACCGCGAAAAGCTCCTCCAGTATCCCTGAACCCGTCTCGGTAGGTTGGAAAGAATCGGGCATGTCCTCCAGGGCAGTGAAGAAGCAGGACGTGTTGCCCGTATGACACGCCGGGCCGTCGGGTTCCACCTTGAGCAGCAGGGTATCGCCGTCGCAGTCCACGTAGGCTTCCTTGAGGTTCAGGTAGTTGCCCGATACCTCTCCCTTGTGCCATAGGTCCTCCCGGCTCCGGCTGTAGAACCACACTTGAATGCCGTCAATGGTGCGCTTCAAAGACCCTGGATTCATATACCCCAGCATGAGCACCTGCCCGGTGTTTATATCCTGGGCAATGGCAGGTATCAGTCCTTGCTCGTTTAGCTTCAACTCCATTGGCTGTGCCTCCTTGGATACTTGGAACACTTGAAGAACACTTGAACAAGCGGGTTCAAGACGCCGACTGCGCTATCTCCGTCAGCTCTACCAGGCTTCGTATCTCGTAGTCGGGGTCCGGTAATCGAGGGTCTAATGAGGCCCCATGACGGTTGACCCACGCTGTCCTCATTCCCACACCCCCGGCCCCCAGGACGTCATCGTATTGGGTATCGCCCACGTATATGGCCTCCTCCGGCCCGATCCCCAGACTGTCCATAATCTGCCTGAAGGGTGAGGGCAGCGGCTTATAGGCCCGCGCCTCCTCGGAGGAGAGCACGGCTTCGAATTTCCAGCCCGCCCTGGCAAGGGTCGGGAACAGGTAATCGTCGTCGGCGTTGGAGAGCACGCCCGTCCTCCAGCGGGACTGGATAGCGGGCAGGGCTTCCAGCGCGTCCTGATAAGGCTCCCTCTCACCCATATCTCTTATGGCATCCTTTGCCGCCGCCGCCGCATCTCCTTCAAGACTCAGCCTGGAGAAGGCCCGACTGAAGCAATCGCGCCATGCCTCCTGGTAAGACTTGAAGGGCGGGCTCTTCTCCGGCTCCTCCAGGTTCTGCCGTTCCTGGCGGAAGCCGATTTCCAGGGCCTTCCATTCCCGGTACAGGACCTGGTGGTCTATCTCGAGACCTTGAGCGCGGCATATTCGCCGGAAGGTCTCTATCCACAGCCCTGGGTTGTTGTGGGCGAGGGTCTCGTAAACGTCAAAGATTATAGTGGTTATCATGCCGCTCATAGCCTGGCCTGGGCTACCTCCCCATAAATATACTTCCGGATTTGTGAAAATAGCTGCACCCCCCATCCCGTCATTCCGGCCTTGAGCCGGAATTCATATCTCCGGCTTCTGGACTCCCGCGAAAGCAGGAGTCCAGTGTGCAAGAGCTATTCTGGATTCCCGTTTTCACGGGAATGGCGGGTAGGGCTGGCTAAGATATTTATTCATTCATCAGTAATAAGCTCTCACAACGGGTCAACTGTCACCCCCTGTTCAAGCCAGGGGCAGGCTCTGAGCGAAGCGAAGGGTCTAAAATCATTGCCTTGTTAGGCGTGCTGTTGCCCAAGCATTTTAGATTCCTCACTACGTTCGGAATGACAAAGGATGGGCCGCAATTGGTTTATAAACACTCTCCTAGCTTCCGAGTGCCACGCCTTTGCGCAAGGCCTTAATGCTCGAGGCCATCAGGAGCGGCGGGGCGTCGCATGGGCACACCTCTACCTGCGAGATACTCCTTGGCCTCGGCGATGGAGTAGATGCCGAAGTGGAAGATGCTGGCTGCGAGCACCGCATCGGCTTTCCCCGATGTGAACGCCTCGTAAAGGTGTGCCAGGCTTCCCGCGCCTCCACTGGCGATGACCGGCACCGGCACCGACTGGGATATGGCGCGGGTTAGCTCCAGGTCGTAACCCTCCTGCATCCCGTCGGCGTCCATGCTCGTCAACAGGACCTCGCCAGCGCCCAGCTCCACTGCTCTTATGGCCCACTTCACCGCGTCTATACCCGTGGGCGTGCGACCCCCGTGAGTGTAAATCTCCCAGCGTGGGTTATGGCCCGGGCCGGAGGCGCGGGCGCCTTCGTCGTGCTCCTGGTGGCCGGTGCGTTTGGCGTCTATGGCTATCACAATGCACTGGCTGCCGAATTGCGCGGCCCCCGCTTCAATCAGGGACGGGTCGTTGACGGCGGCGGTGTTTATGGACACCTTGTCCGCGCCCGCCCTGAGCATCCGGCGCATATCGGCGATGGCCCGTATGCCGCCTCCCACGGTGAGGGGGATGAACACCTCCTGGGATACGCGCCTCACCACGTCCACCATCGTGTCGCGGTCATGGGCGCTGGCGGTTATATCCAGGAACACCAGCTCATCGCTGCCCTCCCGGTCGTAGAGGGCCGCCATCTCCGCCGGGTCTCCGGCGTCTCGCAGGTCCACAAAGCTGACTCCCTTGACTACCCGTCCGGCGTCCACGTCCAGGCAGGGGATTATGCGCTTGGTGAGCATCGTACAGACCTTACGCTCACTTCCTCAGCAGGGCCATGTACTGGCGGCCTTTAATATCCCGCCACGACCTAAACTCGAAGCCCGCCTCCCTGGATAGCTTCTCAAGCTCGTTGGGACTCATGCGCCTGCTCTGAGATGGCTCACCCTGCGACTCCTCTGGCTGCCACTCCAGGACCGTGCACCAGCCCCGGGGTTTCAGCAGGTCCCTGGCAGCCCTCAAGAAGGCTATGGGGTCGTCATGCTCGTGAATTACGAAGCTCAGGAAAACGCCATCCAGCGATTCTTTCGGCACCGGAAAGTCCGTGCTGCCACATTTCAGTACCTCGACGTTGCCCAGACGCGCCTCCCGCACTCTCTCGCGAAGGGCATCCAGCATCTCGTCCAGTATGTCCAGGGCATAGAGCTTGCCGAAAATCAAGTGCTTGGCCAGGGGTACGGAAAAGAAGCCGGGGCCGCAGCCAATATCCGCGACCTCGTCATAGGGTTCGACGGGCATGAAGGCCATTATCACAAAGGGGTCAAGCTCCTCCGCCCTTTCGGGACTAAGGAGCATTTTTATGCGCTCTTCTGATGTCGGAGGGCCTGTCTCAGTCATTTTGAGACCTTTAAGCGGCGTTTTCAGTTGACATAACAGCTTTGATGGCGGTCCCCAAGTCTACCGCCCCCGTATACAGGGCCCTGCCGAGTATAGCGCCCTCTGCGCCCGTGCCGGCCATGCGCACGACGTGCTCTATGGAAGATATGCCCCCGGACGCCTGGATGGGGCAGCAGGTGCCCTCCGCCAGTCTTCGGATAGCCTCGAAGTTGGGCGCTGTCAGCGTGCCATCCCTGGATATATCGGTGTAAAGGAACCGCTTCACGCCCATACCTTCCATCTGCCCCACCAGGTCGGCGGCGCTGGTACTCGTGCCCTCGGTCCAGCCTTTGATGGCCACGTGTCCATCCCGGGCGTCCACGGCCACCACGACCCTATCGCCACCCCATTCGCTGCACAGCCGCTCTATCAGGTTGGGGTCCTGGACTGCCGACGTCCCCAGGACCGCCCTGTCTACCCCCGCATCCAGGAGCTTTTCAGCCGACTGCAACTCCCTGATGCCGCCGCCCACCTGTACTGGTATGCTCAATAGCTTCACGATAGCTAGGACCACGTCGAGGTTGACCGGCTTGCCGGTGGCTGCCCCGTCGAGATCAACGAGATGCAGCCTGGGCGCTCCCTCGCGCTGCCATCTCAAGGCGACGCCCAGGGGGTCATCCGAGTAGACCGTCTCCTTCCGGTAGTCTCCTTGATAGAGCCTAACACACAGTCCCGATTTCAGGTCAATAGAGGGGATAATCTCCATGTTAGAGACCTTCCGTCGTGGACCGAACGTACCGGACGAAATTCTCGTATACTCTGAGGCCCAGCGCGCTGCTTTTCTCAGGGTGAAACTGGGTGGCTATCAGGTTATCCCTGGTCACGACGCTGCAAAAGGGTATGCTATATTCCGTGACGCCCGCTACCAGGCCCTCATCCTGGGGCTCGGCGTAGTAGCTATGGACGAAGTAGAAATGGCCCTCCTCCGGTATGCCCGCGAAAACCGGATGGGACTTCCTGAAGCTGACTCCATTCCAGCCCATGTGGGGGACCTTCTGCCCATCGGGCAGCTTCCTGGTCTTGCCCGATATCACCCCCAGGCATTCCGTATTCCCTTCTTCGGTGCTGTCCATGAGCAACTGTAGGCCCAGGCAGATGCCCAGGAAAGGTCTCCCGGAAGCCACAAACTCTTTCAACGGCCCGACAAGGCCCCGATGATCAAGGGCGCGCATGGCCGCATCCGCCGCCCCCACTCCGGGCAGAACGGCCGCGTCGGCCCCGGTGAGCGCCCTGGGGTCACCCGTGACCTCGGGTTGCACGCCGGCCCTCTCCAGGGCCTTGGAGACGCTGCGAAGGTTGCCCGACTCGTAGTCTATAACCGCGACCTTTAGCGGCCTCATGGCCTGTGCGCCTCCAGAAAGTCCAGTATGCGGTCTCTGGCTGCGGCTGCGTTTTCACCCTTCAATATGTCGGTGCCGTGGTCATCGTCCTCTGTGTAGACCACCTTCTCCGCCGTTCTGTCTACGATGCCGTCCGCAATCATAAGCTCCACACTTCTCAGCGCCGACCTGTCCGTTTCGGCGGCCATGAGCAGTACAGGCATCCTCACCCGTTTGTCGTTCAAGTCAAGCCCACGGAACTTCACCGGCGACGAGAGGCTCACAACTCCGGCTGCTCGTTCTTCTGTCGCCACGTCCAGCGACGCCGTACCGCCCATGCTGGCCCCGATGAGAAACACATCAGAGGCCCCCTGTTCTCTCAAGAACGACATGGCTGCCTTCACGTCTCTGACAATCATATCTACCTTCTTTTCACCCTCTGAATCACCATAGCCGCGGAAGTCGAAGGTAAGCGCCATGTAGCCGTTTTCGGCGAGGACCTGGGCGAATTCCCACCAACTGGTCTGGTCGGCGCCGTACATGTGAGATAGCACGGCCCCCCTTTGGCTCTGCCCGAAAAGCTGTCCCTTTATCTCAACGTTGTCCTCTGTGGTAAAGCTGACGACCCTGGATACCTCCTGGGAGGGGGTGGATACCAGGGTCGCATCCGCTCCACCTCCACATCCGATGAGTCCCAGACATATCATAGCAGCCGGGAGGACCGTAGCCGGCAGAGAGAGGTAGCCGCTCCTTCTTTTCATGCGTATGTTCCTGGCGCAGCCCGGCCAATGCGTGGACTTCATCCTACCCCGAGCGAGCCGCAGAGCGGCAGGGGGACGCGTCTAGCTCCTCTCACCCGTGACCCTCTCCAGGGGTAGCTCGCGGTCCTCGTAGCGGGCGAGGACGAAGAGGAGGTCGCCCAACCGGTTCATGTAGCGCAGAATGTCCAGGTTGGTCAGCTTGTCCTGCTCCTTGAGGGCCACCACTCGTCGCTCCGCCGTTCTGATCATGGAGCGGGCCATGTCTATAGCCGCGGATGCCGGAGAGCCGCCGGGCAGGATGAAGACCTTCGGCATCTCCACCGACTCCTCCAGCTTGTCTATCGTCTCCTCCATACTGGTCACCATCTCGGGTGTGACGGGCTTGAAGTGACGCTTGAACAGGTCGTATCGCTCCGGTTCAGTGGCCAGCTCTGCAGCGACGGTGAAAAGCTCCCGTTGGAGCTCTCGGAGAATGTCCTTGACCCTGGCGTCCTTGGACAGAGCGCGGGCGAGGCCCATAGTAGATACGGCTTCATCCGTGATGCCGTATGCCTCGGTATGCGGGTCATTCTTCGAGACCCGGCCTCCATAGAGCAGGCTGGTCTCCCCTTCGTCCCCGTACTTGGTGTAGACCCTCTTTCTCGATGAAGAAGTCATGCCGGCCTTCCTTCTGCTGCCCCGTCATAGCCTATTCGACGCGCGGTCTGAAGGGCTAAATTGTAGCACAGGGAACATTAGACCGCTATACTATAGATGGGTTTCAGATGGGTTTCCCAGCGTCTTTCAATTCTCGACGCCAGGTGAATACAGGTCCCCGTCGCGTGTCATTCCGAGCGCAGCGAGGAATCTGAAATGCTTGGATAGCAGCACGCCTAAGAAGGCAAGGACATTAGACCCCTCGCTCCGCTCGGGGTGACAATTGAAAGGCCTCGCTGGGTCTCCGGATGGTATGGTGAGCGCGTTATATTCCAAGCAGAAAGCCGGGGCCGTGGAGAGCAGCAATGACGCCAGAGATACGAGTGATAGGGATCCCTGGTATGCCGGAAATAGAGGCCGGTGATGACCTCGCCAGCTTGATAGCGGACGCCGCAGAGCGCCAGGATGTGCCCGTAGAGCAGGGCGACGTTCTGGTGGTCACTCAAAAGATAGTGTCGAAAGCGGAGGGACGAGTAGTCCACGTGGACGAGATAGACCCCTCGCCCCTGGCCATTCAGCTGTCGGAAGGGCATAACAGGGACCCCCGCCACACTGAGGTTATCTTGCAGGAGAGCGTACGTATCGTACGTATGGACAGGGGTAATATCATCAGCGAGACGCGTCACGGCTTTAATTGCGCCAACGCCGGCGTGGACGCCTCAAATGTGCCCGGAGAGGGTACACTTGCCCTTCTGCCGATTGACCCGGACGCGTCGGCGGAGGGGATACGAGCGTATATCAAGGAGCGATTGGGAAAAGACGTGGCCGTCATAATCTCCGACACCTTCGGTCGCCCCTGGCGCGAGGGGGCCGTGAACGTGGCCATAGGTGTGGCCGGCATGAGTCCATTGCAGGACTACAGAGGCGAGGAAGACGCCTACGGCCAGATGATGAAGTCAACGGTTATCGCCCTGGCGGATGAGCTGGCTGCCACAGCCGAGCTTGTGATGGGTAAAGTCACCGGGGTGCCCATAGCGTTGATAAGGGGCTGTCAATACGAGCCGGCGGACGCCTCGGTGCAGCCAAAAGGAGCGCGGGCCTTGGTGAGGGTCCCGGAGCGGGATATGTTCCGCTAGGAGCGACTCTGCCTTGCCCGCCCGCCATGTCCGCCTGGCAGGGTCTTGTATCTTAACGCTTTCAATTATCGGAAGAACCCAGCCCAACCCTGTCATTACCATGAAAATAGAGAGCAATCCCCATACCGTCATTCCGGCCCCGTATCGAGTACGGGGCCGGCTTTGAGCCGGAATCCATACCTCCAACTTATGGACTCCCGCTTTCGCGGGAGTGACTGTGTGGAAGTCCAGTTGTCATTTTCATCCTCCTATGTGGCCGGTGCAAGGCCATAGACAATTCCGAGCGCAGCGAGGAATCTAAAATGTTTGGTCAACAGCACACTCAAGAAGGCGAGGAGTTTAGACCCCTCGCTCCGCTCGGAGTGACAATTCAAAGACCCTCGTCCGCCTGAGCTTGAGGGCGGTATCTCCGCACGCGTCCGTTACGCTCCTCGGGTACGTGGGTAGCGCGGCGGGGCACATGGAGCAGGTCCGTGGTTTAGGGCTTGGCCGCGCCGGGGGGAGTCCGAGAGGACTATCGTGCCCTATAGGCTAGGACTCTTCAAAGTCCTCTACGTTGTCTGAGGAGGAGTCTACCGGGTATCGGCTGCTGGGTTGATCGGCGGGAGCGTCTTCGCCCCAGGGTGCGGCTTCTATGTAGTTCTTGAACTCCCGCACTTCCTCGCACAGCTGGCATACGCCCCTACTTATCGGACCTGTAGGAGCTTCGATGATCCAGTGGTGGCGGCATACCACTTCTTCTTGCTGTTCTACGGGCGCCGGCCTCGATGCCTGCTGTATCATATATTTACAACCCCTTTCGTGGTCTCAAAATCTAGCATAGGGTTTTTACTTTGTCAAGGTCATAAGATCCAGCATTTTAGACCGGTTTGTTGTCCATTCACCTCACTGTTTATAATCTGAGGTACGCCCGGTTTAGTCTATCGGATTCCCGGCCATGACCGGTGGATTCACGAGTGAGAGTCCCCTTTCCTCGGTTGTTTCATTGTCACCCCCTGTTCAAGCCAGGGGCAGGCTCCGAGCGGAGCGGGGGGTCTAAGGTCAGGCCTGACCGACGTGCCTTTCTGGCCAGCACGGCTTGATTCCGGTTTTTGTTAGGCAACCCTTTAGATTCCTCACCGCGGAGTTTATCCTGAGCTTGTCGAAGGGCTCCGTTCGGAATGACACGCGGCGGGGCCTATATTCATCCAACACCGAGAGTGAAACGACCCTGGCGGATGGTCCGGCCCACTTTTTTTCCTGGTACTCCTGAGTTATACTTGGGAGCAATTATTTACCGGGTGTATGGCGCCGGGGCTTCTGTTCACTTATAGCGGTGGGCGTCTAAAGTCAAAGGTGGGCGGTGATAATGGATCGTCGGCAGAGAATCGGCGATAGGATAATACGCCGCCCCAGGCTTCGGGACGCGCTGCCCGAAGTTGTAAAGCTCACCCCTCTGAGGCACCCGTCGCGCCGGTTCACTCCCCCCTTTATCCTCTTCTACGGCTTCAGCGTCCTGGTAATCTTGGGAGGAGTCTTACTGGTACTCCCCATAGCCAAAATCGGCGACGGGTTCACCTCCCCGGAAGTGGCTTTCTTCACCTCTACCTCCGCCGTGACTGTGACGGGACTCACCGTTGTAGATACCCCCACATACTGGAGTACCTTCGGCCATGCCGTAATATTCGCCCTGATGCTGGTGGGGGGCCTTGGCTTTACGACGCTGGCCACCTTTTTCCTCATCATCCTTGGGCAGCGCATCACCCTGTCTGAGCGGATGCTGATGCGGGACACCATGGGCGTGGACCGGCTGGGAGGTCTGGTAGCCGTATTGCGCAACATCGTCCTCATAGTCCTGGGGGTTTATATCGTGGGTATGCTGCTGATATGGTGGCGTATTCACGAGGTTTTCCCGACAGGCGAGGCCCTATGGCAGTCCGCTTTCCTCTCTGTGTCCGCCTTCAACAACGCCGGTTTCACCATAATACCGGAGTCCGATAGCCTGTCCCGGTTCTTCTCCGATGTTCCCCTTCTGGTCTTCGTGGCCATCCCTATCATCGCCGGGGGAATAGGCTGGACTGTAATGCTCGACTTCTTCAGACAGAGAAGGTTCTCCCGGTTCACGCTGGACACCAAGATGGTAATAACTGCCAGCCTATTTCTATGGGTCCTGGGCGCTCTGGTGTTCTTCATAGCCGAGTACGATAACCAGGCTACTCTGGGGCCATCTTCCGTGTTGCAGAAGGTCTTCCAGTCTGTCTTTCACTCCATAAGTGGGAGGACCGCAGGACTGACGGCCCTGGACTTCAGCGCTACTACGGACCTCACAGCCCTTTTCTACCCGGTTCTCATGTTCGTGGGGGGTGCCGCCGGGTCTGTGGCGGGAGGGATCAAAGTTGCCACCCTCGCGGTAATTATCGCTGCCGTCATCTCATCCGTAAGGGGTAGGCTCCAGGCAGAGGCCTTCAACAAGGAGATACCTCACTTCCAGGTGCACAGGGCCCTTACGGTAGCGGCCCTTGGCATGGCGGTAATCTTCGCAATAACCCTGGCCCTCACTTTCACCGAGGAGGGTATGCCCTTCCTGCGCCTTTTCTTTGACACAGTATCTGCCTTTGGCACAACCGGCCTGTCCACGGGGATTCCTTCTCAGCTTAGCATGGCCGGTAAAATACTCTTCATGCTAACTATGCTGGTGGGCAGATTGGGGCCTCTGACGCTGGCATTGGCACTGGCCCCGAGAGAAGAAGCTACGGTATATCGTTTTGCCCAGGAAAGAGTTAAAATAGGTTGACGGCCCTGCCAGGGACCCACTCCGTGGACCCCATAGGAAGCTGGAGGAAGGCATGAAGAAGCAGGTAGTGGTTATAGGGCTGGGGAGATTTGGCTCCACTGTAGCCAGCGAGCTGTACCAGATGGGCCACGATGTGCTGGCTATAGACCCGGAAGATAAGAACGTACAGGACATGCTGGGCCATGTGACCTATGCCGTGAAGGCGGATGCCACCAATGAGCCGGTGTTGAAGGAGTTGGGGGTGTCCAACTTCGACGTAGCCGTAGTGGCCATAGGCTCCGATATACAGGCCAGCATACTGGTGACAGTTATCATGAAAGACCTGGGCATCCCCTTCGTTGTCACCCGGGCGATAAACGAGCTTCACGGTAACGTCGTAGAGCGTGTGGGCGCTGATAAAGTTGTGTACCCTGAACAGGAGATGGGGCGAAGGCTGGCCCATTTGGGCTTCGAGCCTGGCGTTCTGGACTATATGGAGGTAGCGCCCAACTACGGAATAACCAAGTTGAGGCCTCCGGAACAGAAGATCAAGCATACCCTGGAGGAGACGGGGCTGGCCGGCCCAAGGGACAAGTATGGCATCGCGGTACTGGCCATCAGGCGGGGCCGGGAATACTTTCTTGTACCCGCCAGAGATGAGGAAATCAGGCCGGGAGATATACTCATAGTAGCCGGCAATAGCGAACAGCTTGGCAAGATACATTTCTCTCCCAAGCAGCTTCCTGGGGAGATGGAGCTGACGACTCATGAGTCCGGCCGAGCGGCGTGAGATGACCTCCAGCCTTCATCATGCTCGACTCGAAGAAAGCAATTGTATGTTTTCCGCCTCTCTAACGTCAGTGATTCCAGAGTCGCCGCCCGGAGCTGAGAGTGGCCCTGCCAGTCCAAGCGTGAATACAGTCCCGCCGAGACAACCGGCGATCTAAGGTCTCGATCATGCCCCTCAACGTCAAGAGTATTTTGGTGGCAGTCAAGGGAAACAAAGCCGGAGAGGACGCTTTTCGTATGGCCTGTGGGCTGTCCAAAGGAAGCAAGGCGAAGCTGCGTGCCCTCTACGTCATGGAGGTCCGCCAGGAGCTACACCTGGACGCAGAGGTGGACGCCACGTCCGGGGAGGTTATTCTGGGCAGAATAGAGGCACTGGGCCAGGAGGAAAAGCGCCCGGTAGAAGCACAATACCTCCAGGCCAGGCGTGCGGGTCCGGCCATCGTGCAGGAGGCCGTGGAGTGGGGCATTGAGCTTATAGTCCTGGGCATCCCCTACAAGCGGCGCTTCGGCCAGTTCGTCCTTGGAGATACGGCTTCCTACGTACTCAAAAACGCTCCTTGTCCCGTGATTCTGTGGAGGGAGCAGGTCAGGACCACTCCATCCATAGGGAGCTAGACCTATGCACGCCCTTATAATGGGATGTGACGACCTGGGGGCGCATCTGGCCGCCGTGCTGGTGTGGGAGGGCCACAGGGTCACAGTCATGGACGCCAGGCCGGACCGCCTTGATGCTCTACCTGAAGGACCCCTCGTGGAGGCCGTCCTGACCTCCGACTCCCTTATGGAGGATATGAGAAGCGTGGGTATGAACCATGTAGACGCTTTTCTCGCCCTTTCCGAGGACGACAATAAGAACGTCATGGCGGCCCAGGTGGCTAGACATATATTTCATGTGCATGAAGTCCTCTGCCGTATCAGCGACCCCCAGCGCGGGCGGTTCTACAAGGAACTGGGCATAGACGTGGTTTGTCCCACGCTGGTGCTGACCGACACTATAAACAAAGCCCTGAAGGACGCATCCTGAGCCGGCCCGCGTGTGGTGCAGTGTAGCGCAAATGTATATCGTAGTTATAGGCTGCGGCAAGGTGGGCTATCATCTTACCCGGGCCCTCCTGGCGATAGGGCACGAAGTCCTGGTAATTGAAAAAGACCCCCATCGCTGCGAATCTCTCCGGGAAGAGTTGGGTAGCGTGGCGCTCCACGGTGACGGGACCGAAGTGCAGGTGCTAAAGCAGGCGGGGGTCAGGCGGGCGGATGTGGTCATCGCGGTGGCCGCCAGAGATGAGGATAACCTGGCTGCTTGCCAGTTGGCAAAACACCTCTTCAATACGCCAAAAGCTATGGCACTGGTGAAGGACCCTCAGAATGAACCCCTTTTCAAGCTCTTGGGTGTGGACGTGACCATCAATACCACCCACCTCATACTTTCCACTATAGAGGAGGAGATACCCGGTCACGCCCTGGTGCATCTGATGAACCTCAAGTCCTCCCATGTGGAGATGATCAGCATCAACATACCCTCCGACGCTGCCGTGGTGGGGATGTCCCTTGCCGACATAGAGGTCCCGCCCAACAGCTTCATATCGCTGGTGGTAAAAGCCCAGGGCCCGGTCCTGCCCTCTGAGGACGTGACCCTCGATTCAGGAGACGACGTGGTGGCAGTTACGGTCCCTGAAGAGGAGCATCTGATCTACGAGACCCTTACAGGAGCAGAGTAATGGCCAAACGCATAGCCTTTCTGGGCCCTGTGGGAACCTTCACCGAAGAGGCCGCCCTTCGTTACAGCCCTCAGAGCGACCTGGAACCCTTTCCCAGCATACCCGCAGTGGCGATGGCGGTAGCCTCTGGCATGACGGAAGAAGGGGTGGTGCCCATTGAAAACAGTCTCGAAGGGTCCGTTACCTACACCCTCGACGTCCTGATCCAGGAAGAACGGCTATCCATACAGCGGGAGCTGGTGCTGCCCATAGAGCATTGCCTGTTGGTGAGGCCAGGGACCCGGGCCGCCGACATCCAGATGGTATACTCCCACCCCCAGGCGTTGGGACAGTGCCGGGGCTTTCTGGAGCGATGCTTCCCAAAGGCGCAGCTAATCGCCTCCTTGAGCACAGTGGCAGCCGTGGAAGAGATGAAAGGCAGCTCTACACCCGCCGCCGCTATCTCTCCAGGACGGGCGGCGCAGCTCCACGACATGGTTATCCTCGCTCGGGGCATCCAGGATAACCCGTCTAACGCCACGAGATTCGTCGTCCTGTCCAATACCGACCATCCGCCCACCGGCAGTGACAAGACTTCCCTCTGCTTCTCCTTCAGCGAGGACAAACCCGGGCTTCTTTATAATGTCATGGGAGAGTTCACCCGGCGAAACATAAATCTGGCTAAAGTGGAGTCTCGACCCACAAAGCAGTCCCTGGGACAGTACATCTTCCTGATAGACTGCGAAGGTCACCGCGAGGATAGACGCGTCAAAGAGGCCATAGAGTCCGTGAGAAGCCAGGTATCCATGCTCAAGATATTCGGCTCATACCCCCGGTGGAACGGGCCTACAACGTTCTGAGGGACTCTTTTACCCCATCAAAGTCCGGGGGCGGCGGCGACGTCTCGCCCGAACATCCATCGCTTCTTTGCGCGTTATACCTCCACTCCGCTTGCTTCGGCCACGACGTGTATATCCTTATCGCCACGACCGCTGAGGCACACCAGGACAGTCTCATCCTTGGGTAGCCCAGCCGCTGTCCTGGAAGCATGGTATACGGCATGTGCCGGCTCCAGGGCGGGTATGATTCCCTCGGTCTGGGAGAGGAGATGGAACCCTTCCAGGGCCTCCTTGTCCCCCACGGCCAGATATTCCACCCGTCCCCTATCTTTCAGGTAGCTGTGCTCAGGCCCCACGCCGGGGTAGTCCAGCCCGGCGGAGATACTGTGAGTCTCGAGCACCTGCCCGTGCTCGTCTTGAAGCAGGTATGACATCGAGCCGTGGAGTACGCCGGGCGACCCGGCGCTCAGGGGCGCTGCGTGTCTGCTTGCATCCAGGCCTTCCCCTCCGGCCTCTACTCCAATCAGCTTCACACCTTCGTCCCCGATGAAAGGATAGAACATGCCGATGGCGTTGCTCCCACCGCCTACACAGGCCATCACGTAGTCCGGAAGACGCCCCTCGGCCTGCTGGAACTGGGCACGCGCTTCCTTTCCGATGACCGACTGGAAGTCCCGCACCATCATCGGGTAGGGGTGGGGGCCCACCGCGCTGCCCAGCAGATAGTGAGTGGTCTCCACGTTTGTCACCCAGTCGCGTATGGCCTCATTGATGGCGTCTTTGAGAGTGCGGCTCCCCGACTCCACCTGCCGCACCTCGGCACCCAACAGACGCATACGGAAAACGTTGAGGGACTGCCGCTTCACATCCTCGGAGCCCATGTAGACGATGCACCGGAGACCCATCATAGCGCACACCGTGGCTGTTGCGACGCCGTGCTGCCCGGCCCCGGTCTCGGCGATGATGCGCTTCTTGCCCATGCGCCTTGCCACCAGCGCCTGGCCCAGGGCGTTGTTAATCTTGTGGGCACCCGTGTGCGCCAGGTCTTCCCGCTTCAGGTAAATTCGCGCACCGCCGCAGTGTCGCGTGAGGTTGGCGGCGAAGTAGAGGGCGGTGGGCCTACCGGCGTAGGTGCTGTTGAGGGTTTCCAGCTCCTGCCGGAAGTCCTCATCCTCCCTCACCTGGCTATACGATTGCTCCAGCTCCTCCAGCGCGGCCATGAGGGTCTCGGGCACGAACCTGCCTCCAAAGCGCCCGAACCGACCCCTTGAGTCGGGGAGGTCTCGCTGGTCAAGCATAGTGTTGGTATCCGCCATAGTCGTCCTCCCTGAGACGTATCATAAAGCCTTATAGCCCCGGACGTTGTTGATGAAGGCCCGTATCTTTTTCTCGTCCTTTACTCCATCCGTTTCGACGCCACTGGACACGTCAACTCCCCAGGGGCGCACCGAGTGTACCGCCGGACCCACGTTTTCCGGTGTGAGGCCGCCTGCCAGGAGAAAAGAGAACCCCTTCGTAGATAACCCTGCGGCAATATCCCAGTTGAAGCTCTGGCCCGTGCCCCCCTGCAAGCCTTCCACCCTTCGGTCCAGGGTTGTCAGGTGGCCGTGCTGGTCTAATATCGTCATCTCCTCAGACAGGCGCTTTACTCCGTCTCCCACGTCGAGGGAGCTTGATACGTGGACCACCTTTATCACGGGCACGCCCACCTGGTCGCAATAGTCGAGAGACTCTACGCCGCATAGCTGGACCATATCCAGGTTGCAGTACCTTGTGGTCCGGTGCACCTCCGTCAGCGGCTGGTCGGCGAATAGGCCTACCACCTTCGGCGGCGCTTCTACTTCATTGCGAAGAGTGGATACCACGCGAAGGGCCTTGTTCTCGTCCAGCCTTCTCCTTCTGCCCGGCACGAATACTACGCCGATGAAGTCGGCCCCTGACTGGGCTGCTGCCAGGGCGGCGTCGGCCTCCCGTATGCCGCAAATCTTGACCCGGACCGCCGGCGACCCGCTCATCGCCACCTCATTTGGACCCGTCTCCGGTCCTTCTCTCCAGGCCGTCAATCGTCATGGGGGTCCCTTGTGGGCATATTATACCCCAAAGACCCTCCTTTTAGACGGGACGACAGTAGCAATGGGTCATTCCGAGCGCAGCGAGGAATGACATGAGAGGGGTTGCGGGCGGCATGATACGTGGGACGATGCAGGGGAAAACCAACCACCTGATTTGAACCTTGACTTGATTTATTGAGGGATTTAGAATTGCAGTAGAGTGCTTGTATGTATTGTCGCTATATCCGGCGAGATAGTGGAAGAGTCGCTTCCTATTGTTGCATAGGGTAAAAGGGTGAAAATCGTTGAAAGAGCGAGGGACAAAGCGCAGGGTTGAGAGGCCTGTTTCCGCGGGCGGGGTGGTCTATAGCGTCCTTGACGGGGAGATACGAACGGTGCTGTGCGGTCGTCGAGACCCGTTACGCTGGAGCCTGCCCAAGGGCACTCCGGATGAGGGGGAGAGCCTGGAAGAAACGGCGCTGAGGGAGGTCAGGGAGGAGACGGGCCTCGAGGTTGCCATAGAAGCCCCAATAGGAGACATAAGCTACTGGTTTGTGACTCCCGATGACCGAGTCCAGTGCAATAAGACTGTGCATTTCTATCTGATGGCCCACAAGGGTGGGGCTACAGACCACCATGATCCCGAGTTCGATGAAGTCAGGTGGTTCCCTTCGGAGGAGGCGGTCAGGAGCCTTGCATACGCCAACGAGGCCAGGGTGATGGAGAAGGCTCTGGCTATGATCAGAGGCAGAGCTTCGTTATAGGACTTGGCCTGGGGGCCTCAAGCCCGCGAAGACTTGGTCGGGCATCTGGGGAGGGCAAAAAGTGGAGCTGACGGCAGGAAAGGTTGTCCTCAGGGAAAAGCGTCTTGAGGACGCGTGGATGGACTATCTCTGGCGCTCTGACGAAGAGATTTCCAGGCTGGATGCCGCCTACCCAATCAAGATGAAATTTGAAGAGTTCCTCCGGTTGTTCAAAGACCAGCTCCGTTATCCCACCCCCGCGTCGGCGCGGTTCGGGATAGACACCCGCGACGGCAAGTACATCGGGAACTGCATGTACTATGACATGGATACCGTAAACAGGCAGGCCGAGATTGGTATAGTGATAGGCGACAGGGACTATTGGAGCCAGGGGTACGGCTACGACGCAGTAGTGACCCTGCTTGCCTACCTTTTCTCAAATGGCTCCGTGGAACGGCTTTACCTTCATACTCTCCAGTGGAACAAACGCGCCCAGCGAGCCTTCGAGAAATGCGGCTTCAGTCCCGTCAAGCAGGTCCGGCGCAACGGCATGGACTTCGTCCTGATGGCCATCAAAAAAGACTACTGGATGGAGATAAGGGACGAAAAGCTGGCGGCCAGGGACACATCCGCCCAGACCACTCAGGACTAGCGGTCATTGAGGGTAAGCATCGCACCAGGACAAAGAAGTGCGAGGCAATATCCAGGCGTAGCTGTGTGAAGATAGGAAAGTCCAACTATATTGTCAATATGGGACTTTCCCACGCTGGTTACTGGTAGTCGCAAGGAGTGTTCATGGAAGAGCGCGTGAGCAACCTGGAAGAGTTTGCGCGGTACGTCGCCGACATGATCGCGCTGATGGATGAGGACCAGCGGCGCATGGCCGAGGCCTTCCAGCAAATGAACGAAGCCATCCGGCAAATGAATGAAGCTGCCGAGCGCAGGAGTGAGCTACTTCAACGGATGGCCCAGGCTATTACAATAATCCAGGCTGACATAGTGCGCATTGACCAGACTCACACCTAAGCCGGGTTGGCATTTCCCTCCGGCAACCCACTGCCGCCTGTAGGGCTTCCCTTGTCCTCACCCGCTCATCCTGCTCACCGAAGGGGTGAACGAGCTACCGGTTGGGTGGGAGGGGCGCAGGATTATACAGCTCCAACCCCAGGGTCGCGGGAAATACCCGGATAAGGTCCTCCACGCTCCACCGGCGGTCTCTCTGGATGGCCTTTACCACCTCCGGCTCGTTGAGCAAGTCCACCAGGCCGTCGCTGACGTGAAAGACGTGGCCGTTGACGTGGGCCGCCTCATCCGAGCCGAGCCAGACCGTAAAGGGCGCTATGTCATCCGGCTCTCCCCTTATGCCCTCGGTAGCGGCGCCTCCTCCCCCGGAGATACCCCGCTCGGCCCGCAGGGCCCGGGACTCGTCGGGCACGCTGACCGTCATTCGCGTCGCCGCGCTGGGGGCGATGGAGTTGGCGGTTGCACCGTACCTGCCCATGTCACGGGCCACGACCCGGGTGAATCCGGCGATGCCGTCCTTGGCAGCCCCATAGTTGGCCTGGCCGGAGTTCCCGTAGAGGCCGGAGGTTGAGCTGAAGGTGATGATTCTCCGGAGCGCTGCTGACGAAAGAGTATGCAGGCGTGCTTCACCACCGTGAAGGTCCCCTTCAGATGCACGCTTATCACGTCGTCCCACTCCTGCTCCGTCATGTTGAACACCATGCGGTCCCGCAGGATGCCGGCGCAGGTGACCACTATGTCCAGCTTGCCAAAGCTGTCAATGGCGGTATTGACGATGTTCTCGCCGCCCTGCATGGTGGTGACGGACTCAAGGGAGGCGACGGCTGTCCCGCCTGCGTCGGTGATCTCCCTGACGACCTGCTGGGCCGGGGAGGTGTCGGAGCCTGAGCCGTCCACGTTGACACCCGGGTCCACCACGACAACGCTGGCCCCCTCGGAGGCCAACAGCTTCGCCACGCCTCTGCCTATCCCCCTGCCGGCGCCGGTTACTATTGCTACCTTGTCTTTCACCAGATCAGTCATCTTCAGCGCTCCCTAGATTTTCTTCTCTACGTTTGGCGAGGCGGTTGGGCAGGGGCCGGATTGGGAATCCCCTTCGTGAGGTAGTCTCGAGCGAGGGGGGCCAGCACATCCAACTGCCACTGGCCGTCATTGTAGATAGCCCTCAGGGGCCTGGGCTGGGACATGAGGGAGATGTTGCCGCCGTATACCAGGAACGTCTGGCCGTTGACATTGTCGGCGTAGTCGCTGGCAAGGTACACCACGAAGGGGGCTATATCATCGGGGTCGGCGGCGACCAGGTCATCTTCTCCCGATATGCTCGCCACACCGCTCCTGGCCCGTATCTCGCTAGAGCTCTCGGGTATAGCGCCTATCATGCGGGTCTGCGCCCTGGGGGCGATGGAGTTGGCGGTCACACCGTACCTGCCCATGTCACGGGCCACCACCTTGGTGAACCCTGCGATGCCCGATTTAGCGGCGCCGTAGTTGGCCTGGCCCGAGTTTCCCACCAAGCCTGACTCGGAGCTAAAGGTGATGATTCTCCCGGAGCGCTGCTGACGAAAGAGGATGCAGGCGTGCTTCACCACCGTGAAGGTCCCCTTCAGGTGCACACTTATCACGTCGTCCCACTCCTGCTCCGTCATGTTGAACACCATGCGGTCCCGCAGGATGCCGGCACAGGTGACCACTATGTCCAGCTTGCCAAAGCTGTCAATGGCGGTATTGACGATGTTCTCGCCGCCCTGCATGGTGGTCACGGACTCAAGGGAGGCGACGGCTGTCCCGCCTGCGTCGGTGATCTCCCTGACGACCTGCTGGGCCGGGGAGGTGTCGGAGCCTGAGCCGTCCACGTTGACACCCGGGTCCACGACGACAACGCTGGCCCCCTCGGAGGCCAACAGCTTCGCCACGCCCCTGCCTATCCCCCTGCCGGCGCCGGTTACTATTGCTACCTTGTCCTTAAGAACGTCCGCCATGACCCCTCCTCTTTTCGGTGCCCCGACAGCCAGGGTCTTTCCATTGTCACCCCCTGTTCAAGCCAGGGGCAGGCTCCGAGCGGAGCGAGGGGTCTAAAGACCTGGCTGGTGCTGCCTCGATTCCGATTTTTGTTAGGCGCCATTTTTAGGTTTCTCACTCCGCTTCGCTACGTTCGGAATGACCCGCGGCGGAGGTCTGTATTCACCTGGCGTCGAGAATGGAAAGGCCCTGCCCGGCGACGTGCCGGGGTCGAAAAGGACCGATTAGCTCTGCTATCCACGAGACGGCAGTATGACAGTGGCCGCCCCCGGAGTGGTGCGCTCGCCTTTGCCGTTCTCCAGCCATATTTCGCAGTCCACCAAGTGGTCGCCGTTCTGGATGTACTTCCTGGTCACTGTCCCTTTGCAGGCGAGGCTATCCCCCGGCACATCCATACCTCTGTACTGGCACGACAGCTTCTTGAGAGTGCCATGCTCCCCAATCCAGTCGGTGACTAGCTGGGCCAGGAAGGCGCTTTTAAGGGCGCCGTGTAGTATGGGGCCGGGCAGCCCGTTGCCTTGGGCGAAATCCTTGTCGTAGTGTATCTCGTAGAAGTCCCCCGAAGCGCCAGCGTATTGCACAAGCTGGCGGGTGGTGGGGTTTTTGGGCAGGGACGGTATATCCGCGCCCTCTTGCACGTCTTCCCAAAAGACCGGTTCACCCATTCTTGTTACCCCCGTCTAGTACCAGATGCTGGTGCTACGCTGAGTCGCGACTACCTCGTCGAGCTGGTTGGTGTAGGTCACCTCGAAGACCGTGAAGAGCATCAGGCCCAGCCTCCCCGACCGCTCCGATACATCCGCTATCCGGGCTATGGCCGTGATGCGGTCTCCCGCCCTGACCGGCCCGAAGTACTCCCATTCGCTGCCCCCGTCCAGGAGCCGGTTGAAGGGAATCTCGAGGGGCAGGTCGGGACGCTGGAACCTTATAGAGCGAAGAAAAGTGGGAGGGGCTACGATGCCGCCGTAGCGCCCCTTGCGGGCCGCGGCTTCGTCGTTCCACAGAGGGTTGGGGTCACCCAGAGCTTCGGCGAACCTCTTGATAGCGCCCTTTTCCACCTCCAACACCGTGGGCTTCCCCTCGGCGCCGATGGACTTCTGGCGCATCTCCTCCGTGACAAGAGGGCCTTGGCTGGCCATGACCTCACCTCCGGGCTGTTGTGTCGTCACGAGTTTACAGGCAACCTTGATGGGTGTCAATAAGATTATAGGCCGGGCGGCTGTGCCCTACTCGGTCTTCTCCAGATGGGCGAAGCTCAGCAGGAGCCGCTTCACGCCGGACCCGCCGGCGAAGGCTACGACGACCTCGAAGTCCTCTCCGGAGGGGGTGCAGCTGACCACCATCCCTTCGCCGAAAGTGGGATGGTGGACTTTATCGCCGGCCTTTAGAGAGGGGAGACCAGGCCCGGTCTCGGTGTCCGCGGATGGCCCCCAGGTCCCCCAGGATGGCGCTTTGGGCACGGCTGCGGCTGCGGGTGTGGCAGAGGTTATCAGGTCTCTGGGTATCTCGTACAGGAACCGGGACGGCCCGTTGGAGCCACCGGCGCCGGTGAACCCCCTGCGAAAAGCCCGCAGCAGGTACAGACGCTCCTTAGACCTCGTCATGCCCACGTAGCACAGCCTTCGTTCCTCCTCCAGCTGCTCCGCGCTGTCCAGGGAGCGCGCGTGGGGCAGCAGCCCGTCCTCCATGCCCACCATGAACACCACCGGGAACTCCAGCCCCTTGGCCTGGTGCAGCGTTATAAGGGTCATGACGTCGGGGCTTTCCTCGTAGCCGTCTACGTCGCTGACCAGGGCGAGGCGCTCCAGAAGGTCCGTGAGGCCGTCCGGGGGCTCCATGAGCCGGAACTCCTGGGCCGTGTTCCTCAGCTCCATGATGTTCTCCCAGCGCTCTTCCGCCTTCTCCACGCGCTCAAAAAGGTGCTGCCGGTAGCCGGTGCGCTCCAGCACCGCGTCAATAAGCTCCACAGCGTCCAGCCGCCTGCTATCCTCCGAAAGGCCGTTGAGAAGCTGGGCAAAGTTGGCTATGAGCCTGGCTGCCCTGGACGACAGTGGGTGGCCCTGTGGCCCACCTCCGGCCTGTTCTTGAGCTATGCGCTCCAGGGCCGTGAACAGGGGCATGTCCTGGCTTCTGGCCCAGCGGGTGACCTCCTCCACCGAGCGCTGCCCGATACCCCTGGGGGGTACGTTGATAACGCGAGCCAGGCTTACCTCGTCGTTGGGGTTATTTATTAGGCGCAGGTAGGTGATCACGTCCTTCACTTCGCGGCGTTGGTAGAAGCGGACGCCGCCGACCAGCTTGTACTTCGCCCCGTAGCGAAGGCAGGCCTCCTCGAGAGCGCGGGACTGGGCGTTCACCCGGTACATCACGGCGCAGTCGCCCAGCTTGAAACCATCCTCCTCCATCAGCCGGCCCACCTCCTTCAGGACGAACTGGGCCTCTTCCTCCTCGTTGTAGACCTCGTGAACGACCACCGGATGGCCCTTCTCCTTGCTGGTCCACAGGTCCTTGGCGAGGCGCATACTGTTGGCGGAGATGAGGCGCTTTGCTGCCTCGAGGATGATGCCGGTAGACCTGTAGTTCTCCTCCAGGGCGACGGTCCTGGCCTCGGGGTAGTCCTTCTGGAAGCTGAGGATGTTGCGTATGTCGGCGTGACGCCAGGCATATATTGACTGGTCGGCGTCGCCCACAACGCATATATTCCTGTACTCCTCGGCCAGGAGCTTCGCGAGCGCGTACTGGACCACGTTTGTGTCCTGGAACTCGTCCACGAGGACGTGGAGGAACCGGCGCTGGTACTTCTTGAGCACCTGGGGCTGGCTGCGAAACAACTGCACCGCTTTCATTAGCAGGTCGTCGAAGTCCACGCCGTTGTTTCTGGTAAGAAGCTCCTCGTACCTCTGGTACACCTTTGCCGCCTGCTCTTCGAAGAAGCCCTGGTGCTCAAGGGTCAGGCTGTGGGAGTCCATGATAAGGCACTTGGCCCTGGAGATAACCCCCTGGATGGCGCGGGGCGGGTAGCGCTTCGGGTCTATCTCGGCCTGCTCCATAGCCTGCTTGAGCAGGTTCATCTGGTCCTCGTCGTCGTAGATGCTGAAGCTGGAGTCCAGGCCTATGTGCCGCCCCTCGCGGCGCAAAAGGGAGGCGCAGAAGGCGTGAAACGTGCCCACGGATAGCTGGTCCGCCTTGGTCCCTACCAGGCGCTGGAGGCGGTCCTTCATCTCCCTGGCGGCCTTGTTGGTGAAGGTCACTGACAGGATTCGGTAGGGGCTGATGCCGCACACGCGCACCAGGTAGGCCACCCGGTGGGTGATGACGCGGGTCTTGCCGCTCCCAGGCCCCGCCACTATCAGCAGGGGGCCTTCTATGGCCTCCACCGCCTCCCGCTGGGCGGCGTTAAGCCCTTCGAGGATGTCGTTAGCTATCGTCATGCTGCCTGAACGGATTACAGGGTAGGAGTAGTGACTGTGTTGATTATACGGATTCTGTTCCCTTAGCACCTATACTTTATCGCCTGGCCGCCAATATAACAAGGGAGGGAGAGTTGTAGCTCGTACGGTACGTTTACAAAAGACCTTCGTTTGTGATAAAAAATCGTCAGCATATTTGAAGAGGACCCACGGAGGTAATACGTATGGTGGAGAATACCGGCAACATTGATGCGCTGCTACAGGAAGACCGGAGGTTCCCCCCCCCGGAGGGATTCGCGAAACATGCCAATATCCGCGACGCTGCCGTGTACGAAGAGGCCAGGAAGGACCCCGAGGGTTTCTGGGCTGGATTCGCCGAGGAGCTTCACTGGTTCAAGAAGTGGGACAAGGTGCTGGAGTGGGACCCGCCCTTTGCCAAGTGGTTCCTGGGCGGGAAGATAAATGTGTCCTACAACTGCCTGGACCGGCACCTGGACTCGGCCCGCCGCAATAAGGCGGCCATAATATGGGAAGGCGAGCCGGGTGACTGGAAGGTATACACCTACTGGGACCTCCACCGGGAAGTGTGCCGCTTCGCCAACGGCCTCAAGAGCCTGGGAGTCGGGAAAGGCGACAGGGTTACAATCTACCTGCCCATGGTCCCCGAGCTGGCCATAGCTGTCCTGGCCTGTGCCCGCATTGGCGCTCCCCACAGCGTGGTGTTCGCAGGGTTCAGCCCGGAATCCCTCAGGGACCGCATCAACGATTCCGAGGCCAAGGTGGTCATCACCGCCGACGGCGGCTACCGACGGGGCGGCGTTATACCCCTGAAGCGCAGCGTTGACGAGTCCCTGGAGGGTGCCCCAACAGTTGAGAAGGTCGTTGTCGTGCGCCGCACCGGCACCGCCGACGAGCTTATGCAGCCGGAGCGGGACGTGTGGTGGGACGACCTGGTGGAGGGACAGCCTCTCAGGTGTGAAGCCGAGCCTATGGACAGCGAGGACATACTGTACATCCTCTACACCAGCGGCACCACGGGCAAGCCCAAGGGCATAGTCCACACGACGGCGGGGTATCTGCTGGGAACCTACGCTACTGCCAAGTGGGTGTTCGACCTCAAGGAAGATGACGTATACTGGTGCACCGCCGACATAGCCTGGGTCACCGGGCACAGCTATGTTGTCTACGGCCCCCTGGCAAACGGCGCTACCTCGGTGATGTATGAGGGCGCTCCCGACTACCCGGATAGGGACCGCTTCTGGGCCATCGCAGAAAAATACGGGGCCACCATAATATACACTGCCCCTACGGCCATCCGGAGCTGCATGAGGTGGGGCGAGGAGCACCCCAGGAAGCACGACCTCTCCTCCCTGCGGCTGCTGGGTACGGTGGGCGAGCCAATTAACCCCGAGGCATGGATGTGGTACTGGGAGAATATCGGAGGGGGCAGATGCCCCGTGGTGGATACCTGGTGGCAGACCGAAACGGGGATGATTCTCATAGCCCCCCTGCCAGGCATCACCACCCTGAAGCCCGGATCAGCCACAAGTCCCTTTCCGGGTGTTGACGCCGAAGTGGTGGATGAGGCGGGGAACGCCGTCGGCCCTGGGCAGGGAGGCTACCTGGTGCTCAAGAAGCCCTGGCCCGCCATGCTCCGCACCCTCTACCGGGACCCGGATAGGTTCGTGCAGCAGTACTGGTCCCGCTATCCCAACACCTACTTCACCGCCGATGGCTCCAAGAGGGACGAGGACGGTTACTTCTGGCTCCTAGGCCGGGTGGACGACGTGATTAACGTGTCGGCCCATCGCATCTCCACCATGGAGGTGGAAAGCGCCCTGGTAGACCACCCCGCCGTGGCAGAGGCGGCGTCCATTGGCAAGAGTCACGAGGTCAAGGGCCAGGCCGTCGTCGCCTTCGTCACTCTGAAGGAGCGGGTAGAGCCGTCGGACGCGCTGATGGCGGAGCTTAAACAGCATGTGGTGAACAAGATAGGCGCGATAGCGCGCCCGGATGACATTTTCTTCACCGCCGAGTTGCCCAAGACCCGCAGCGCCAAGATAATGCGGCGCCTCCTGCGGGACGTCGCCGAGGGACGGGCGCTTGGCGATACCACCACCCTCGCCGATCCCGCGGTGGTGGAGGCCTTGAAGGAGCGCTACGGCGAAGACGAAGGCGTCTAGCGCCGCGTCAACGGTCCCTTCCCGGAGAGAGGCCGCCAGACGGCGGCCTCTCTGATATTAGAGAGTGTTAGCGGTTCGGGCATTCTTCGGATTTCAACCCTACCCAGGGTCTTTCAATTCTCACGCCAGATAAATACAGGCCCCCGCCACGTGTCATTCCGAGCGCAGCGAGGAATCTGGAATGCTTGGATAGCAGCACGCCTAAGAAGGCAAGGACTTTAGACCCCTCGCTCCGCTCGGGGTGACAGTAGAAAGGGATTCCAACCCTACCGCGCTTCGTTGACACCCTGTAACCGTTCTGTTAGTCTGCGAGTAGGGAGGCGGTCTGCCTTGCGTCGCAGACCGCGTGCATAGGGGACCCCGCTATCCCCTGAACTCAAAGACGCGCAGGGTGAAAAAGGGCGAGGGGTGTGCCGTGATTGTCCTGGTGACTGGCGCTACAGGCTTTGTGGGAAGGGAGGTGGTGAAAGCCCTGTGCTCTTCCGGCATGGAAGTCCGCTGCCTGCTGCGCAGTCCCTCCAGGGGTGAGGTGTTGGCAGGGCAGCCGGTGGATATTCGACACGGCGACGTGGAAGACGCAGCCGCCCTCAAGAATGCTTTCCATAACGTTGATGCGGCGGTCCACCTGGTGGCGGTGATAAGAGAAAGGGGCGAAGTCACCTTCGAGCGCGTGAACCGGAGGGGCACGGAAAACGTCGTGAAGGCGGCCAGGGACCAGGGAGTTGATCACTTCATCCACATGAGCGCCATTGGGGTGTCGGACAGCCCGGCGTATCCCTATCTCTACAGCAAGTGGCAGGCGGAGCAGGCAGTAGCGGCAAGTGGGCTGCCCCACACGATCCTGCGACCTTCATTGCTGTTCGGTGAGGGGGACGAATTCGTAAATGCCCTGGCCGGTCTGGTCCGGGCCTTTCCCATAGTGCCCATCGCCGGTCCGGGCAGGAGCAAGTTCCAGCCCATAGCCGTGGACGAGGTGGCCAGATGTGTTGCCATAGCCGTGGGCAGGGAAGAGCTAATGGGTAAAGCCATCGAAATCGGGGGGCCGGACCACTTATCCTACGAGGACATAGTGGATACTATAGTAGACACCTATGGATTGCGGAGGCTGAAGCTCCACGTGCCCCTGCCGGCGATGCGCCCGGCGGTCAGGCTCATGGAGAGGTTGGTCCCCAGGCCCCCTGCGACCACGGAGCAGCTTCGCATGGTGTCCATACCCAATGTCGCCGGTCTCAACACCGTCGAGGAGGTCTTCGGGTTCAAGCCCAGACCTCTGAGGGGCAATATAGAGTATATTAAGGAGATAGGTTTCCGGGAAGGCCTGAAAATATCGCTGGGGTTCATGCCGAGCCGGATACGGGACCACTAGAAGGGAACGCGGCGGACTTACGTCAGAGGAACACCCTATGGACTACATGAGCGCTCTACATCGTCTCCTGGGGCTTGTGGACCACGAGCGTATAACCTCTCCCGACAGGGAGCGGATCCGCTACGACCTGCGCCGCATGGAAGCGCTACTGCGGAGGCTGGGAAATCCCCATACTGGCAGGCCCACAGTCCACATAGCCGGCACCAAGGGCAAAGGGAGCACCTCCGCCATGTGCGCCAGCGTTCTGTCACGGCAGGGCTACAGGACGGGCCTCTACATCTCCCCCCACCTCCACACCTTCCGGGAGAGGATTTGTCTCGATGGCACGCCGGTGAGCGAGGAGGAATTCGCCGCTTTAGTGGAAGAGATATGGCCCGAGCTGGAGTGGGTGAGCGGTCATGGGGACTACGGCGAAGTGACGATGTTCGAAGCCCTGACCGCGATGGCCTTCTGTCATTTCAGGAAAAGGGCGGACTTCCAGGTGCTGGAGGTGGGCCTGGGCGGTAGACTGGACACCACCAACCTGGTAAGCCCACAGGTCTGCGCGATCACGTCCTTGAGTCTCGACCATACCTCGATACTTGGCGACACAATAGAGAGTATTGCCACCGAGAAAGCGGGTATAATTAAGCCCGGAGCAACGGTGGTCGCCTCTCCCCAGGCTCCGGAGCCTATGGGAGTCATAGAGTCGGTATGCCGCGAAAAGGGCGCACATCTGATAAAGGTAGGGGAGGACATCACATGGCGCGGGGGACGCCGCGAGACAGACGGCCAGGGCTTGGAGGTGCAGGGCAGATTGGGGAGCTACGAGCTATGGATGCCCCTCCTTGGCGACTACCAGCTTGAGAACGCCGCAACTGCGGTGGGCGTCCTGGAAGCCCTGAAGCAGCAGGGGCATGACATATCCGGCCCTGCTATCGAGGAGGGCTTCAGGCAGGTGCGTTGGCCCTGCCGCATGGAGGTGCTGGAGAAGTCGCCACTGGTGGTCTGTGACGGCGCCCACAACCCCTACTCGGCGGCCAGGCTGAGAGACTCCCTACCCGCTTACTTCAAGTACCGCCAGGTAGTCCTCATCGTGGGCATCTCCCAGGACAAGAACCTGGAGGGCATAGTAGGAGAGTTGGCTCCACTGGGCGACCGCATCATAGTTACCCGGTCCAGGCATCCCAGGGCCGCCCCCACCGGGGTGGTGGCGCGTGCCTTTGCCAGTCGCGGGCTGGAGGTGTCGGAGGTGGAGGACGTGAGCATGGCCCTGGGCAGAGCACTCGAAGAGGCGCATGAGGACCACATGGTCCTCGTCACCGGCTCCCTTTTTGTGGCTGCCGAGGCCCGGGAAGCTATGAAAGGCATAGAGCCCGAGCTGTATCCTGAGCTACAGACCGATTCTTACCCTTTACCCAGATAGCCTTTATCCAGGTAGAATTAGGGTGGCAACATATTATGAGGTGTGAGGCATGCCTCGCCCGTACAGGTGATCTATGAATAGACGCAAAGTGGTTGTTACAGGCATGGGTGCAGTGACGCCCCTGGGCTCCACTGCTCAGGAGTTCTGGAAAAATCTGGTGGCAGGCAAATCGGGCATAGCCCCCTTGACCCTCTGTGACCCGGCGGACTTCCCCTGTCGCATCGGAGGCGAGGTCAAGGGTTTTGACCCCGCCCAGTTCATCAACGCAAAAGAGGCCCGCCGGATGGCGCGCTTCTCTCAGCTTGGGATTGCAGCGGCCTCCATGGCCCTTGAGGACGCCGGGCTTGATATGTCCAGCGAGGACCAGCACCGCGTGGGTGTCTTCCTGGGCAATGGCGCAGGCGGCTTCCCAACCATTGAGGAAGGGTGCAGGGCTCTGGTGGAGAAGGGCGGTATGAAGATGTCTCCCTTCTTCTTCCCCATGATTCTGGCCAACATGGCCGCGGGCAATATCAGCCGGATAGTGGGAGCGAAGGGCTATAACTCCACCGCCACAACGGCCTGTGCTGCTTCCAACCAGGCCATTGGCGAGGCCCTGGAGGTGATACGCCGTGGCGTCGCCGAGGTGATGTTTACCGGCGGCACCGAGGCGGGTGTCAGCCAGCTCGGCCTGGGAGGGTTCTCGGTCATGCGGGCCCTCAGTACCCGGAACGAAGACCCTGAGAAGGCCAGCAGGCCCTTCGACGCCAAGCGCGACGGCTTCGTCCCGGCGGAAGGGGCCGCGATCCTGGTCCTGGAGTCCCTGGAGCATGCCCTCAAGCGGGACGCCAACGTCCTGTGCGAAGTGGCGGGTTTCGGGTGCTCCAGCGACGCCTACCATGCCGTTCAGCCCGACCAGTCGGGTGAGAGTACCATTATGGCGATGCGGTGGGCCATTGAAGATGCGGGCGTAGCCCTGGATGAGGTGGACTATATAAACGCCCACGGGACTTCCACACCCCTGAACGACGCCGTGGAGAGCCTGGCCATAAAGGGGCTGTTTGGAGACCGCGCCTACAAAATCCCGATAAGCTCCACCAAGTCCATGACGGGCCACGCCCTCGGAGCCGCGGGCGCTCTGGAAGCCATCCCCTGCATCGGGGCCATCACCGATGACATCATTCATCCCACCATAAACTACGAGTTCCCCGACCCGGAGTGCGACCTGGACTACGTGCCCAACCAGGCCCGCAGGGCGGAGGTCCGGGTGGTACTGTCCAACGCCTTCGGTTTCGGCGGTCAGAACGCCTGCCTGGTGTTCAAGAAATACGAAGAATGAGCGACAGGCTACCTCTAATCTTCCACGAGGGTGCGGGAGACGTCTATGGTCGCGTAAGCCCAGCTAATCTTGAAGGGCACATCGCCGGTGTTGATGAAACGATGGTGCGTGCCGGGGGTGATAAAGGCCGCGTCGTGGGGCTTGACGTGATACTCCTGCCCTTGCAATATCAGCGTGCCCTCTCCCTCAATCACTATCACGGATTCCTCGGCGTTGTGAAAATGGGTGGTATTGGAGCGCCCCGGCCCAAAGGTAGTGATGCCGGTGGATATCTGAGTCGCCCCACTCTCCCCGGTGACCAATCTGGATACCGTGACTCCGGGCGCTCCCTCGGCCTCCGTGATGGTCTCCTGCTTGATAACTCGCGGTGAAGTCATATTACCCTCCTGTTCTCTCCTCTCCGGGCCTTCCGGGTGCTCTTCCTCTCTTATTATAATATTATAACCGTTAGTCAAGTTGCCCCTCTTCCCCCGGACCCGCCGAAGCAGGGCCTTTTAATTCTTTGCGCTCATTGAATACAGGCCCCCGCCACGTGTCATTACCATGAAAATAGCCTGCACCCCTCTCACGTCATTCCGAGCGCAGCGAGGAATCTAAAATGCCGCTTGACAAGAACGGGAATCGAGCCGTACCAGCCAGAACCGGGACGCGGTCAGCCAGGATTTTAGACCCCTCGCTCCGCTCGGGGTGACGATTAAAAGACCCTGCCCGCCGAAGGCAACGGGGTAGTCTGCTTAAAGGATAGCGGAGTTCGGGGGAAAGTGGTATCTTTAAGCTCAGGTACAAGCAGGCATGAGGAGGAGAGATGGCCAAGATTAAGCATATCGCAATAGCGACCCAGGATGCGGAAAAGACTGCCAGGTTCTATATAGACGTATTTGGCCTGAAGGAGATCGCCAAGCTGAACGGCCCCAACGCCTCCGGATATTATCTCAGCGACGGCAGCATTAACGTGGCGGTCCTTGACTTCAAGAACGACCAGGTCTCCGGGCCCGAGTACGGCATGGGGTACAGCGGCCTTCACCACATCGGCTTTCAGGTGGAAGACCTGGAGGAGACGGCCCAGAAGCTGGAATCCGCCGACTCGAAGCCCAGGGATGAGATCAACGCAGCCCTCGGAGTGGGAATGGGCGGGCCTCGTCACGCCAACGTGGAGGTGAAGTACGGAGGGCCTGACGGGGTTATCATAGACATCTCCCAGGGCGGCTGGGTGGGCACCTCGGATTAGCCCTCAGTTAAGGGACTGCAAGACGGCCCAGATGCCCTGGATTTGCTGCCTTACCTCTCCGGCGTCGCCAGCCTGGGGATTCGCTTTCAGGTAGGACTCCAGGTCTCCTATGGCCGACCTGTATTGCTTCAGCGCATAGTGGAAAGACGCCTTTTCTCTGAGGTTGCTGCCCAGGGAAGGGTCGGCTACGGCTATGAGGTCTGCGATGGAAAGGGCCTTTTGGTAGTCTTGAGTCCTCGAGTAGTTCTGCTTCAGGTTCGTAAGTATGCGAATCAGAAGCTCCCTCTTGGTGTAGGGCCTGAGATACTCCTCGCGGAACTCCAGCCTCCCTTGGAATAGGTCCTGCACAATAAGCTCGCAGTCCCTTCTTGACATAAGCTGGCCGCCGTTGAAGGCGTCAACGTAAAGCTCCTGCTCGGGTGGGCCGGTCCTTATGACGAAGTGTCCGGGGAGTCCGATGCCTTCAAACACCATTCCCAGTCTTCTGGCCACTTCCATGTAGACCAAGGATAGGGTGATGGGTATCGCCATCCTTCGGTCCAGGACCTCGTTGAGGTAGCTGTTGCGGGGGTCGTAGTAGTCTTCGCCGTTGCCGCGGAACTCCTGGTGCACGAAGAGGTACTCGCTGAGGCGTTGAATCGCGGCCCTGGACCCTCCCTCTTGCCCCATGTGCCGGCCCGCCTCCGCAGCCAGGGAGTCCAACCGGTCGAGGTAATGGTCTATATCGAGGCCAGGGTACTCCATCCCTGAGATGTAAAGGGCGCATCGGGCCAGGTCAATATCTTCGTCTGCCCGGCCTACCATATCGGAAAATAGCCTCCGGAACTCGGATGGAGTATTCTCACTGGTCATGGACTTCTCGGAATATCATGTCTCACCCCGGCTATGTATCAATGACCTGCCTGCTGCCAGGCAGGTATGTGGATTTGAGTCCTTCCCTCCGGATATGATACACCATCTTGAGAAACGTCTCCACTTTCGCGGCCGGGTCGTCTGCGAGACCGGAGGTGGACAGGCACCAGTGGGTGGTGTATTCTAGTCTCATCGCCATAGAACGGGGGACCACATGATAGTACGTATTGGGTACATGCCCGGGGCCTTCCCTCCTGGCAAAGAGGGACTCAAATATCTGCGCGACCTGGTAGAAGTTGGAGATGGCTATGGGTACGATTCCATCTGGCTATCCGATCGGGTAATTGGCGAGAGCGCCGGCCCCGAACCCATCGTGGCCCTGTCTATGGTAGCCGCCTATTCCGACAAGCTGAAATTCGGCACAAGCGTCCTACAGCTCCCCATAAGAAACCCTGTGATTCTGGCCAAGGAGATGGCAACCCTGGACTATCTCTCCGGCGGACGCTTCCTGCCGGCCATAGGTCTGGGGCAGGAGGACCCGAGAGAGTACGAAGCCTGCGGCATATCCAAGGAGGACCGGGGCCGCCGCAGCGATGAAGCTATGGTCGTTATCCGCCGCCTGTGGCAGGAGGACAACGTGACCCACGAGGGGGACTTCTACTCCCTTCACGACGTGACCGTGACCCCCAAGCCCGTGCAGGTGCCTTCCATACCGGTGTGGGTCGGAGGCCGCAGTGTCGGAGCACAGCGCAGGGTTGGACGTGTGGGAGACGGGTGGCTGGTCTCTTCGGCCACTCCTGACGAGATTAGAGAAGGGGTGCAGGTAATCTTTTCAACCGCCGGCGAGTACGGGCGCGAGGTGGAGGAGGACCACATAGGGGCGCTGGTGGGCTTCTTCATCGCACCCACCAGCCGGGAGGCCGAGGCGGCGGCCCGGCCCCACGTCATCAGGCATCGCCCCGACGCCCACTTTACCGAGTACAATGCCTTTGGCACGCCGGAGCAGGTGAGGGATGTAATCGGGAAATACCTGGATGCGGGGGCTTCCAAGTTCGTCGTGCGCCCTATGTGCTCTCCGGAGGACTCCATAGAGCAACTGGAGATATTCGGGAGAGAGGTATTGCCCCACTTCCACAAGTGAGGGGCATGTCCACGAACGATCCCCCCCTTCTTCCGACTTGCCCTTCCACCATATAGGGAGCGGTGAGATGACTTGGCTCCTCACACCATTGAAGCGAGTGAAAAACAAGAGACGCCTCTCTCCGGACGAATAATCAAGTTCTATGAGATCGAAGACCTGGACCCATCGGGCGAGTTCATCCTCAGGTGCTCCGCCAGGGCCAGGGCAGCCCAGCCAGGGGTTGGCTATGTGGACTTTTTTCTACATGACAGAGGATGAGGATGGCGACCGCTTCATTGGTTGAGAAGTAGGATGAAAGGCTCCATGAGACTCCTGGCATTGTTGTTGTGCTGCACCCTTGCCTTGGCCGTCATGGTGGCCTGCGCAGGCCCGTCGGAGCCTCAAGGGCCTCAAGGCCCTCCAAGTGAGCCAGGCCCCTCGAGAGAACGTGACCTCGCCGAGCAGGGGGCTGGCGCCCCGCCATTATTGGAAGGGGACAACGTTATCGAATACGACCATAGCAGAGGCCCGGAGATACAGAATCCCAAGAGGTATATCCGGCAGGGCAGGAAGGTGGGCGACGATGGCTGTGCGTTTGAAGGATATATGGAGTCGTCACCTGGTGAGTTCCCCTTAATATCAAGAACGCTGGCGATAAATTGGGAAACCTGCGAGTCATTGGTGGAGGAAGGCCGGGTAAGCCCGGAAGATGACATAGACGATATGTACGGGGAGGGCTATGAGCACGAGGAGGTCACACCGGAGGCGCCTTTGGAAGGACGCTGACGGACAACGCCTGAGTACCATGAGGTGAGCAAGTGAAAGGCAGCCTCCGCATGAGCCGGATTGACCAGGTGTTGCTGGCAGTCGGCATTGAGGGCTGGCGTGGGCCGCCTAGACCAAAGGCAGCAACTGACAGGGGGTGCCGCACATCTGACGGGAGGGCAGACCATGGAGTTCACGATGAAACGCTTGGGAGCAGACAGGAACCGGGGTGTGGCGGTGGAAAAGGGAGACGGGGCCTGGCTGGTGTTAAGAGCGGGGATACTGGAGAGTAGCCCTACATATGCCCCCCTTAACCGTTCTCAGGCGCTGGTACTGAGCGACATCCTGCGGGCGATGGCCCTTGGCCTGGAGCCGGAGCAGAATGAAGGATAGCATCCGACAGGGAGATGGAGTGTTGAAGGGAGACCGCCCCTAGGAGTACCTGTAGAAAGGCTGGCGGCGGCCCGGCCCTTACCACGAGCCTTCCGTCAGGAACGCCATGACCTCCCGGTTCACCTCTTCGGGGGCTTCCGTCTGGAGGAAGTGGCCGTAGTCTCCCAGGTTCTTTCCCCGGCTGTTGGGGAATATCTTCTTCCACGCCTCTTCCAGGGGACCGGTCCCCATAGCCTCGGCGGTCCTGACGCGGCGGCTGCCCCAGAGGAACAGCAGGGGCGTGGAAAGGGTGCGCTCGGCGTCGGCCAGCCAGTGGGGCGGGTCCTCGTATGCCGCCGCGCGATAGTAGTTGAATCCCCCTCTCAGCGCGCCGGGCTGGGAATAGGCCCGGACGTACTCCGCCACCTCCTCATCCGTGAAGAGATATTTATTGATGGACCAGTCCCGGAAGATATGCCTCAGATATACTTCCTCGTTGCCCTGTATCAACCGCTCGGGCAAGTCGAACTGCTGGTGGAAATAGGAATGCCAGCGCTCTCGCACTACCTGGGGGCTCTGTGGCCCCAGTTGCTCCGTGGGTGGCGTGCCGTCCAGCAGCGCCAGCCGCGCTACCGTGTCCTCGTGGTCCAGGGTAAACCGGTACGCCACCCTCACGCCGATGTCATGGGCGACGATGGCGACGCGCCGGTGCCCCAAGGCCCGGGCTAGCTCGTACATATCCGAGGCGGCGGTGCGGGTATCGTAACCGGCCAGCGGCTTGTCGGAGTACCCGAAACCCCTCATGTCCGGAGCGATTACCTGGAAGCGCTCGGCCAGCGCCGGAATCTGCCTGCGCCAGCTATACCAGAACTCCGGCCAGCCGTGAAGCAGCATTACCGGGGAGCCTTGGCCCTGGATTACATAATGTATGTTAATCCCGTTCACCTGGGCCGTTCGGTGGTCCCACTGGGTCGCCATTAGGGACACCTCTCTATACAGAAAGTGGGCGTCTGCTCGTGGCTATACGTCCCCGTCCGCTACGACCGGACTATGGCCCCGGGCCGGGGAGATGGCCTCGTAGCCGTGGGCAACCTGGAACAACAGCGCCTCCTCGAAGGGACGGCCTATGAGCTGAAGCCCGATGGGTAGGCCCGCCTGCGTGAAACCGCAGGGTACGGTGATGGCGGGCAGCCCTGTATGGTTGCTGGGGATGGTGTTTCTTGAGACCGTGCCCGAGCCTGGTCCCCTTACCCGGTGCTCCTCGCCACCCAGGGTGAAGCTGGTTGCGTCTATGCGGGGGGCCGGTATGGGAGCCGTAGGCGTCACCAGGAAGTCCACCTCCTGGAGGACGCGGGCATGCTCCTCCTTTATCATGCGCTGGACCTTCAGTGCCTTGGAGTAGTCCCGTCCCAGGACGAACTGTCCCGCAAGCGTCCGGTACAGGACATTAGGCCCATAGTCCTGGCGGCGCGCCTCGATATAGGGTTCGTGGGTCACTATGCTGTCCGCGAGGCCCGGAATGCGCAGGGTCCCCGCGTACTTCATGCTCTCTATGGTGACTTCTCTGGCCTCTGCTCCCAACTCTTCCAGGGCGGCGATGGCCTGCCGGACAGAGGCTTCCACCTCGGGGTCCAGGGGGTCGAAATAGTGGTTTGTCGTAATCCCCATCTTCAGCCCGCGCAGCCCGCCTTCCAGGGAGGCCGAGTAATCGGGAACGGGAACGGGGACGGTGCTGGGGTCCAAGGGGTCGTAGCCGGCAATGGCCTGTAGCACCAGGGCGCTGTCCCTCACTGAGCGCGTCATGGGGCCGATGTGGTCGCCGTTGAAGCTGGTTACCAGGAGGCCCCGCTGGCTCACCCTGCCGTAGGTCTGCTTCATGCCCACCACGCCGCAGAAGGTCGCCGGAAGGCGTACCGAGCCGCCCAGGTCGGTGCCGAGGGAGGCGAAGGTAACGCGGGCCGCGACGTTGGCGCCGCCGCCGCCGCTGGAGCCGCCCGGGACGTGGTCCAGCGCCCAGGGGTTGTGGACGGCGCCGTAGTGGGGGTTGTTGGAGGTGGCTCCGGCAGCGAACTCCTCCAGGTTCTCCTTGCCCAGAAGGACAGCGCCGGCATCCTCGCACAAAGTGACCACGCGGGCGTCCTCCTCCGGTACGTAGTCGGCCAGCACTTTCGTGGCGAGGGTGGTGCGAATGTTGGCCGTGGCGATATTGTCCTTGATTCCTATGGGAATGCCGTGCAATGGGCCCCGGTACTCGCCCCTCGCCAGGGCCGCTTCCTGCTCCTTCGCCTGTTCCATGGCCCGGTCGTGAAGTATGGTGATGAAGGAGTTCAGCGTAGGCTGGAGCCGGTCGGCCTGGGCGAGGGCGGCTTCGACGACCTCAACCGGCGAGACCTCCCGCGCTTTGATCTTCGGCGCCAGCTCCGATATGGTCAATTTAAGAAGGTCGGCGTTCGCCATCAGGACTGGCCTCCTTCATCCGCTCTAAGCAGGCGAACGGACATTACGCTGGACAGGTCCAGTTCCTGGAGCTGCTCCACTGCGTCCAGATAGCTGTCCAGCTCGGGCCGGATAAGCTCTATCTCTTCGTCGGAAAGCTCGAACCCGCGATAGTCGCGGACCATAGCTTTGATGGTCTCTTTCTGGATGGACATGACCCTCACCCCCCATCAAGGCGCTGTATTACGATATGGAGTGTAAACCAGGGTATCATGGAAGTCAACGCTGCCTGGCATGGCGGCAGGGTCTTTTAATTGTCACCCCGAGCGGAGCGAGGGGCCTAAAATCCTGCCTGACCGCGCCTCGGTTCTGGCTGGTACGGCTCGATTCCCGTTCTTGTTAAGCGGCACTTTAGATTCCTCACTCCGCTTCGCTGCGTTCGGAATGACATGTAGCGGGGGCCTGTATTCAATGAGCGCAGAGGATTAAAAGGCCCTGGGCATCGGCGGGTTGCGCGTATCCCCCGCGCTTGAAAAGCGCGTGGGTCTTGTCAGGGGGCGGCTAATGAGGTATTTTGTACCAAGTGCATTCCCGCAGGGCAAATTGGTGTTCTCAATACGTGTTGGCAATGCCTGGTATGAATACTAACCCGCGTTGAGAGTACCGGCAAATTCGGGCCTTTCCCGGGACAACTTATGAGGATGAGGATAGATTATGAGAGCGGCGCAGCTGGTGGGACCCAAGCGGTTCGAGTTTATGGACGTGGAGATGCCTACACCCAAGGAGGGCGAGTGCCTCATCAAGCTGGAGCGCTTGTCTATCTGTGGCAGCGATATAAGACACGGCTACGGGCCTGTGTACCCCGAGGAGGAGTACCCTTTGATAATGGGCCAGCCATGCCATGAATGTGCCGGAGTGGTGGTGGAGAGCCGCACCGACGACTTCCGGGAAGGCCAGCGGGTCATAGTCCTGCCCACCGCCGACGCGGGCGGCCTGGTGGAGTACATTACCTCCCGGCCAGGCCGGATGATTGCCCTCCCCGACCACGGCGACCTGACCGACTGGGTCATGTGCCAGCCCTCGGGCACGGTGCTCTACTCCTGCCAGAAGATGGGCAACGTGATGGGGAAGAGCGTCCTTGTCATGGGCCAGGGGGCCATCGGCCTATCCTTTACCATGCTCACGGCCATGCAGGGGGCCAGGCAGGTCATTGCCGTGGACTCTCTGGACTATCGGCTACAGTACGCACGGGACTTCGGGGCCACACACACCATCAATCCCAACGAGCAGGACCCGGTGGAGGCGGTGCGCGAGATCACCCACGGCACAGGGGCGGACATAACTGTGGAGGCGGCGGGATACGTGGACACCCTGGACATGGCCTTTCGCCTTGTGCGACGCTTCGGCACGGTGCTCATTTTCGGCATACAGGGCGATGACATAGTGCCGGTGGATACCCGGCTGTGGATGGAGAATCAACCGACTATCATACCAACCGTCGGCGCCCGCAGTGGAGACCCCACCACTCACATCAAGGAGATTGTGGCCCTGCGGGAGCGTGGGTGGGTTGACCCCGCCCGGATGGTGACCCACCGCCTGGACTTCAACGCCAACGACGTGAACGACGCCTATGAGATGTACGAGCAGCACCGGGACCAGGTTATCAAAGTGGTGATGAGCATATAAGGGCTTTACACGCCCACGAGCGAAACCCCAAAGGAGGTAGCATGACTACGGCACGAAGCGCAATGGAGCAGGTTGCACCCCACCTCGCAGAGCTTAGCACCGACGTACTTTTCGGTGACGTTTGGGAGCGCCCCGGCCTCTCTAAACGCGACCGCAGCCTCATTACCGTGGCAGCACTGACCGCTCTCTATCGGACGGACCAGCTCCGGGGCCATATCCAACGCGCCCTGGACAACGGGGTCACCAGGGAAGAGATCGGCGAGATTATCACCCACATGGCCTTCTACGGAGGGTGGCCCACTGCGGCCAACGCCTCTCTGGTCGCCAAGGAAGTCTTCGACGGGGCCTAAGCCCCCCAAGCTGAAATTAAGCGATACGCTCAGGTAGTCTTGGGCAGTGGAATAGGGAACAATGACGATTGCCTTGGGTATGTTGCGTCGCTCACCGGTCGGACGGTACTATTTAATGACAATCTTTCCGCATATATGACCAGAAATGGTGCTCACATGACTACATACAGCATAAGAGAGTTCAAAGCCAGGGTCAGTGAGATACTCAGAGACCTTGATGTCGGCGACGAGGTAATTATAACCCGCCGTGGGAAGCCCTGCGGCAGGCTCACCCCCAT
This sequence comes from Dehalococcoidia bacterium, assembly GCA_965197405.1. Taxonomy (GTDB): domain Bacteria; phylum Chloroflexota; class Dehalococcoidia; order Lucifugimonadales; family JAGWBF01. The sequence goes on from OZ240206.1 coordinate 2,725,636, forward strand.
AGAATGTCCTACCGAGGGAAAGCCTTCCCTTAGTACGCTGAAGGGGTCCTTGGACTACCTGCCCGACGCAACCTACGAAGACTTCCTGGACATCAAGGCGCTCTGGGAGCCTCGGGCCGATGCGTCTGCTGAGGCAAAGCACAGCCGTGCCGGATAGTCCGGCCCGGTTCGTGGTGGATACCCATGTCCTGTGGTGGTATCTGCGGTCGCCCGAGCGTCTCACAACCGCCGCCTCCGCCGTCTTCCGGCTGGCTGAGACTGGCAACGCGATCATCGTTGTTCCCGCGATAGCTGTCGCCGAGCTCTACTTCCTTTCCGTCAAGCTGGGACAGCCTGTTGCACCCTCCACGTTGCTGGGGGTGTTGGCCTCCGTGGACGGGATAGAGCTGTCGGACCTCGGCAAAGCGCAGCTTGAGAAGCTTGACTGGTTCCCGGAGATTCCCGAGATGCACGACCGGCTCATTGCATCCGAGGCTGCGGCCCTTGACGCTCCGGTGCTTACGCGGGATGCGACACTTTCGGCTTCTCCCCAGATAGAGACCGTCTGGTAGGTGGGGCCAGGTTGTGATGACGTTCTAGGGCAAGAGCCGTTTCTTGACCTTGACGTACGCGGTGATGAGGTGCACCAGAGGAGTGGAGCGGCGACCGCAGACCATGCCGGCCTTCACCGCGTCCTTGAAGGATAGGGCCGAGCCGTTGAAGCCCTCCAGCTCGGTATAGGCCTCCCCCAGCTCTCCGGGGGTGTGGGCGTCACTCACCGCCACGGGAGCCAGCGATGCCTCGGCAGCCAGACGGCGACATTTTTCGAGGTCTCTCGGGAGGATGGTGCGGGCGTTGAGCACCTCTATGAGGTCCACGTAGGGCAAGACCTCGCTCAGGGCGTCTTGCGAGAGAGGCCCCCTCCTGATAGTGTCGAAGGGATGAGGCACCACCACCAAGCCCCCCTGGTCTTTGATGCGGTGCACCGTCTCCAGAGGTGGCAGCCCTTTGGGTATCTCCTCTTCCAGGAAAAGTCCGATGATGTCTCCCTTGCTTGACTTGACCTCCTCGCCAACGATGACCGCGAAATCGGCAAGCTCACGCACCTCCAGGGCGCCCCTTATGCTGTTGTGGTCGGTGATGGCGATGCAGTTGAGGCCCACCTCGCGGCACCGGTCCACCACTACCTGGGGGGCCACGTCGCAGTCTCCTGAGAAGCTGGTGTGTATGTGAAAGTCCCCTCGGAGGGCCATTTCGCCTCTTCCGGCCTGAATATTGGGGAATGCCTGGGTCTAGCTCGATGCTCCAAAGACAGCTTTTGCGAGGGGGAGGGGAGGGTCAGAACATGCCTCTGAGAGCTCTAAGCGCTCTCTGCCTGACGGCCTGACGGTGGGTTGACCCATAGGCGGACGCCGAGTCCTCGAAGTGATTGACGTACCAGTCGTAGGAGTCCGTGAACATTTTTGCGTTGCTGTCCTGGGGCTGCCAGCCCAGGACGCGCTTCGCCTTGGAGATGTCGAAATAGAAGGGCTTGTCGGCTACCTTGTACTGCCAGTCCATCAGCGGCGAGAGCCTCAGAATGTCCAGGACCTGTAGCGAGGACTTCACCAGCGGCGCCGGAATGGACACCACCCTTGACCCAGACCCGGCGTGGCTGACCAGGGCCTCAAGGTCAGCTCGCACAGTCGAGTACTCCTCCGCGCCGATATTGAACTCGTCGTTGCTCTCCCTTTGCGCGGCCAGCAGGGACGCTTCCACCACGTCCCGTGAGCTTATGAACTGGAACAGGTTGTCCCCCGGGCCAATGATCGGGATACGTTTGCCCCCCTTGATCCAGTCGAAGAGTATGTGGAATATGCCAAGCCTTTCGGTCCCTATGATAGTCCTGGGCCGTAGAATGCAGACCCTCAGACCACTCTGGCGGTAAGCCCGGATTTCCTGCTCGCCCTGAAATTTGGCATTCCCGTAATATCCCATGGGATGGGTCTCGGTCTCTTCTGTCACCGGAAGCCGGCTGGGTATGCCGTATATGGCGCTGGTGGATATGTGCACCACCTGTTTTATCTGATAGTCCAGGGAGGCTTGGAGCACGTTATGAGTCCCGCCCGCGTTGGTGGACTGGTACGCCCTTTTCCCTCGCGTGGGCAGCACCGCCGCTGCCAGGTGGAACACTGTATCCACATCCCGGCAGGCGTCCGCCACGGTCGAGGCGTCTCTCACGTCGCCCTTTATGAAATTGACGCTGCTCTGAAGCTCAGGGGCGTCGAGGTCGTTGACGTCCAGTACGGTGGGGTGATAGCCGTCTTGCACCAGGCGCCGCACCAGCCCTACTCCCAGGAACCCCGAACCCCCTGTGACCAGTATCCTTTCCAAGGACTTTCCTCCTGTGTGACAGCCTTACCTGCCCCTACAGGTACAGAGTCTTTTTCACTCGTGGACCCGACGGCAGGAGACAGGCACGGCCTAACCCTGGGCAGGGCATCGTGCCCGATGCCTCCGAAGTCAAGGCCCTGAGCCGGGCCGGTGCATGGGTTCAGGGCATGGCGGTCTGGGAAGCTGCAGCTATAGGCCAGCCAATTCCAGTGCATCCTTTAGCTTGGAAGGGTTGAACCCCACCACTTTTTGGTCGTGGACCATCGTTACCGGCGTGGCCCGGTGTCCCATAGAGATGAGGTCACTTCTGGCCTCCTCGTCCAAGGAAACGTTCCGCTCCGTGAATGGGACCCCTCTCTGTGAAAGAAACTCTTTCACCTTGTGGCAGGGGCCTCAACGCTCGGATGTGTAGACGATTATATCCATTTAGATGATTCTCCCTCCAAGATTTGCTTGTGCCTGCTACATGAACCGGGATAGGTCCGCCCCGGCGGTGCGGCCTTTCCAAGCCCGTGTCACCTCGCCCGTTCAGGGTGTAAGAGGACATTGATAGCACGTTATAGTCTACCCTAGTTGACGTGCTCTGACAACTCGCCGGCTGCAAGGGACAGGGCCTTTCAATTGTCACCCCGAGCGGAGCGAGGGGTCTAAAGTCCTTGCCTTCTTAGGCGTGCTGCTATCCAAGCATTTTTAGATTCCTCGCTGCGCTCGGAATGACACGCGGCGGGGGCCTGTATTTATCTGGCGTGAGAATTGAAAGACCCTGCTGAACAGGGGCGCTGCGGTTGAGTCCGGCTAGCCGGACTTTCTCAGTCGTGCCGCCTCAGACTCATAGAGGACTCCGTCGTCGGTGAGCGTCCGCACCTCATCGAGGGACAGGCTCAGGTAGGTGCTCAGGACCTCAAAGTTATGCTCGCCCAGCTGTGGCGCGGGGCCCCGGACTCGTGTCTCCGCCTCGGAGAACTTGTAGGGCGGCGCCACCACCTCTATAGGCCCCAGCTCCGGATATTCCACCTCCTGGAAGGTGCCCCTGGCACGAAAGTGCGGGTGCTTCAGGATGTCCCCCTGGGAGAGAACAGGCCCCGAGGGGATGCGCGCCTCGGCCAGGGCAGCAAGGGCCGCCTCGTCGTCGGAGACCGTTTGGAGCCACTCTTCGACGACGGCGACCACCTCCTCGCTGCGGTCTATCCTGTCGTCGTCGGTCCTGTAGCGAGGGTCTTCGATAAGCTCCGGGCGGTCCATGAGCACGCACAACCTGCCCCATGCGCTGTCTGGGCCCTGGTTTGTGGCCTGGATAGATATGTAGCCATCCTTGGCCTTTAGCACGCCCATAGGGAAGGTATAGCTGTTCTGCTTCCCGTTCCTGAAATGTACGGCAGCGCCCTTGTTCGCGGCGACGTAGGGCATCCCCAGAGAGTCCAGAAAAAGGACGCTTTCAATCATGGATAGGTCTATGTGCTGGCCCACGCCCGTCCGCTGGCGATGGAACAGAGCATAACCGACGGCTAGGGCTCCGGTCAGGCCGGTCATGGTGTCGCCGATGCCGCCGCCGATGGTGTAGGGAGCGCCCCCGCGTTCCCCGGTCATCCAGTTGAGTCCGCTCATGGCCTGGGCAATCGGGTCGGTGCAGACATGGTCAGGGTTATCCTTCAGTCCCTCCTGGCCGTACCCTGTCATTGAACACATGATAATGCTTGGATTCAGAGCACGGAGACTGGGATAGTCCAGGCCGTAGCTCCGCACGACGTGGGGGGTGAAGTTCTCCACGAAGACATCCATCTTCTTAACCAGAGCGTGGACAATCTCCGGCCCTCGGGGGTGCTTGAGGTCTACGCACAAGCTCTTCTTCCCACCGTTCAGGTGCAGGTACGGCACCCCGTACCTTGTCGGGAGCGAGTCGGGGGAGAACCGCCCCGGCTCATCCTTCATGGGCCGCTCAACCTTGACGACATCCGCCCCCATATCGGCCATGATGCGACTGCAAAAGGGGCCTACAAACGCTGTGGTGAAGTCCAGGACTTTAATGCCTTCCAGTAACGCCATTGTCATAAGCCGTACTCCTTGATTCCGGGGGCGAAATCATTGCTGCGCCAGCGCCTTGAAATAGCCTGGGACCAGGTAGCTAGAACCTGGTCCCAGGCCTGTTCTTCAGTAGGAGGGCGCAGGGGTTATTACTCCGATGCCGGCGCCAGCCACTCATGCTCGTGCTTGAAGCACTTGTATACGGTATCGCACTTGTGGAAGTGCCCGATTTCCGTCTTCACCCTGTTGCTTACTATAGTACCCCAGCCTCTCTCGGAGTACTCCATGTAACCGGGGGCCTTCCTCAGCACCGCCCGCTGCATCTCGTGGACAAGCTCCAGGCGCTTCTGGGGGTCTAGCTCCCGTGTCTGCTGGTTGAAGAGCGCCGTAACCTCCGGGTCTGTCCACCGCGCGAAGTTCCTGGTCCCCTCCATGTACGCGCCCGAGAATCGGTCGTCAGCATCGAGAATCGTCGGGGCACCGCCCATCATGCTCACTTGGAAGTCCCCGTTTACCAACGAGTTAATGGTGGAGGAGAGTTCCTGGTTCCGGACCTCCAAGTCTATGTATATTTCCCTCATCTGCTCCTTGACCACCACGGCTATATCCGGCCATTCGAATATGATGGGTGCGGTATATAAGGCGCTGAGCATATTATTCTCGTCGTAGCCGGCGGCCCTCATCAGGCTTTGGGCTTCAGCTATGTCATCGGGGTGCTTCATGCCGTCCAGCTGCCTGTAGCCTGGGAAGGTCAGCAGTTCCTCCATGGGCAGCGCCCAAGGGCTCAACTGCTCCAGCGGCGCGCCGACACTCCAGAACCCCAGCCCGAAACCGTCGGTAATGGCGTGACGGTCCATGGCCAGGAACATGGCCCTCCTTATCCTTTCATCGTCGAAAGGCTCGGCGTTAACGTTGACTATGACATGCAGTGATGCCGTTCCACCGCCCGAATAGATTCCGAACCTGTCCATGAAGTCCCGGTCTTCCTCGAGTCTGAGGATGTCCTCGGGGCTCAGCTGGTTGACCGTGGAGATGTTCGCCAGGACGCGCTCGGTCTTGAAGGCCGCTATCTCGGTGCCTTTGTCCGTTATGATGTGGCCCCTGAACCCGTCGTAGTAAGGACGCCCTTCCTTGAAATAGTTCCGGTTCTTCTCAAACTCGTAGACGCTGCCGATGGTCCAACTCACCGGATAGAAGGGGCCTGAGCCTACGGTATTGCTCTCGAACTTCTCCATGTCTAACCCTGTCTCCACGTGATGCTTGGGCAGTATTTTGAACCAGACCGCAGGGACGAACTGGATGAACGCCGCCGATGGGAACAGCAAATTTACCTCTACCGTGTATTTGTCTATCTTCTCCACAGTGTCTATATATACTCTGAGGCGGCTCACGTGGGGCCTTTTACCGGGCTCTATCATACGGAGAAGGCTGAATACCACGTCGTCCGACGTGACCTCTGTGCCATCCGTCCACATAACCCCTTCATTGAGGTGGAAGGTGTAGGTAAGACCATCTTCGCTCACCACCCAGCTTTTGGCGAGGTCGGGTATGATCTCGGTGGAGTTGACGGGGTTGTACTCCAGCAACTGGTTATACATTGTGCCGCCGCCCTGGATGTCCTCCAGGATACTGGCCGCGTGGGGGTCCCAGGTGCTGGGCTGTCCGACCTGGGCCGAGTAGGGCATAATCCCGCCATACTGTGGCACGAGGCCGACGGCAGTAGGCTCCGGCGCGAGCGTAGCCGTTGCCAGCGGCGCCTGGGTGGGGGCCGGGCCCATGGCCGTAGGCTCCGGTGCGGCGCTGGTGGCCTCCATCATGGCCGTAGGCTCCGGTGCGGCGCTGGTGGCCTCCATCATGGCCGTAGGCTCCGGTGCGGCGCTGGTGGCCTCCATCATGGCCGTAGGCTCCGGTGCGGCGCTGGTGGCCTCCATCATAGTCGTAGGCTCCGGTGCGGCGCTGGTGGCCGTCGCCTCAGGGGTGGGTGCATCCTCTCCTCCGCAGGCCACTGCTACCACCGTCAGGAGTGCCAACAGCGGTATGAAGACCAACCACTTGGGCTTGAGCAACCGGTAACATGACATAGTCTCGCCTCCCTGGATTTACGTAATATATCCGTATCGGGGGTTGGGAGACCGGGGGGTTAACGGGTCCGTCTGGAACAGCCCATATACTATCAACTTTCTACAGCCCTGTCCAGCCCCGCAGGGCTATCGCATGGAAAGGTTGGCGAATTGAGTTAGCATGGTGACCAGGAATGCGTTGTCCCATCCAGCCCGTTTGAGCTTGCCCCGCATTGACCCTTTGGAGGGTTCCAACCGGGCTAGATTCAAGGCTAATCTTCGAAGCAAAGCCAGGTTCTCGGCACAATTCCCCTTGCGGTTTCTGGCTTGGTCCTCGTTGAACACCACGTCCAGACTCCAATGGAGTTGGTTCTCGATGCCCCAATGGCTACGCACGATGTCGTTGAACCGCTCCGGCGTAAAGAGTTGGCTCATCAGGTAGTAACGTGTCTCTACACTGGTCCGGTCATACAGATGACGACTGGCGGTCACCTTACCTATTGCTTTCAAGCCGGGCCAGTGGTGTATATCCTGCAGCCAAGCGACGTCGCCACTCACGCTGGCGGTGTGGGTCTCGACTCGGCCGTGCCCTTTGCTCACCTCGGTAGCCTGAGCCAAGGGAGTGCCCGGGTCATCCAGGAACAAACGCACCTCGTCGTTCAAGGTTCCCTGATTGCCCTTGAGGGCCAGTACGTAGTCCGCCGGTTGCTCTCTTACCAGTTGGGCCACCTGGCGTTGACAGTGCATGGCATCGGCGGTGACCACCGTCCCCGATAAAGACAGCAGTTCCAAGAGCTTGGGTACGGCGGTGATCTCGTTGGATTTGCCCTCCACGGCCAGTTGGCCCAGCACCAGCCGCTGCTCCGCAGCCCAAGCGCTGACCAGATGCAACGGGGAGGTCCCTTCCGCCCGGTCGTAGGACCGGCGCAGGGTCTTCCCGTCTAGGGCCACCACTCCTTGGCAACCTTGGGCGAACTGTTCCATGAAGCCCAGAAACCAGGTGTGGAACGCCTCCGGGTCCAGCAACCGGAACACTCGGGAGAAGAGCCTGCCCCCGCGAAAGCGGGGGTGTCGTGGCTGGGAATCCCGTTTTCCAGCTTCAGAAAGCGCTCAAGAAACTCGCGCTTCGCTCGCCCAAACAGGGCCATGTCGGTGCAGGTTTCCCCACCGCACAACAGAGTGCACAGGGCTATAACCAGTATGTCGTGCAACGAGTGATGCTGGCCGCTGACCCTCCGTGGGTCGTTCAGACCCTCAAACACATTCTCCATTTCCCCCATCACGCCTTCCTCCACCCAATTGCCTAACTTCTGCTACCTATCCTCGGCAGCCCTTTTCTATTCTAATCACCCTCTATTTCCTCATGCGATAGCCCTGTCCAGCCCCGTCAATGGCCTTGCAGGGTCTTTCAATTCTCGACGCCGGGTGAATACAGGTCTCCGCCGCGTGTCGTTCCGAGCGCAGCGAGGAATCTAAAATGCTTGGATAGCAGCACGTCTAAGAAGGCAAGGACATTAGACCCCTCGCTCCGCTCGGGGTGACAATTGAAAGGCCTTGAATGGGCTTGGACGGCTGGCCAGTCCGGAGTCCAGGCAAGCTGGCGCGTCCCGAAGATTGACAGCATTGGGCGTACCGGCTACACTCGCTTCTACCCTTTGACCCTTTTATATTCATCTGGAGGAGGAAACCGTGAAGGTAGGGATTTTCTCGTTCTTTACCGGGTACGCGGTGGACACGGCCCTGTGGGCGAAGCGGGCGGAAGAGCTGGGTTTCGAGTCCATCTGGCTCCCGGAGCATCCGGTCATGCCGGCAGGCTCTCTCACGCCCTTTCCGTGGTCCGAGGACAGCGTCATTCCCCGTGAGTACGGCGAGATAGCGGACCCCTTCGTCGGTCTGGCGATGGCCGCCGCCGTTACTACCACCATAAAGCTGGGCACGGCCATCTGCCTTGTCCCGGAGAGAAATCCCCTGCTCCTGGCCAAGGAGATTGCCACGCTGGACCACTTCTCCGGGGGACGCTTCATCTTCGGCATCGGGGCCGGCTGGAACAGGGAGGAAACCGAGGTCATGGGGGGCGACTTCGACCACCGATGGACTCAGACCCGGGACGCTATCCTGGCGATGAAAGAGCTCTGGACCAAGGACCCGGCCGAATACCACGGGGCTTACTATAATTTCCCGCCGCTGCGGTACTTCCCCAAGCCGGCTCAAAAGCCCCATCCTCCTGTCCTGCTGGGCAGCAACGCCAGGAACACGTTCAAGCGAATCGTGGAGTGGGGCGACGGTTGGCTGCCCCACGGACCGACGACAGTGGAGCAGATAAAGCAGGGCCGGATTACCCTGGACCGCATGGCCGAAGAGGCCGGGCGGGACCCGGCCTCCATCCAGGTCACCGCTTTTGGGATGCCTGGCAATTTGCACAGGGACCGTGCCGTCGTCGAGGAGCTGGAGGAGGGCGGCATAGACAGGGTTGTCACCTGGCTGACGACCCGAAACCCGGACGAAGGCCCGTGGCCCATCGCCAGGGAGCCGGAGGAGGCCCTCGCCAACCTGGAGGAGACGGCGCGGCTGATGCTGTGACGGGCTGTGGCCCCAACCCAGCCGCCGCCCCTCCTTCTAAGCTCACGTCGAGCCGCGACGGGCTAGTCTAAGGGGTTTTTAATTGTCACCCAGAACGAAGTGAGGGGTCTAAAATCCCTCTTGAAAGTCAAGGCTGGATCTCCGACCAAGAGCTTTAGATTCTTCGTCGCTTCGCTCCTCAGAATGACAATTAGAAGACTCTGGGCTAGTCCACCATGTCGTAGCTGCGCATCAGCTTGCCGGGCAGCGCCCCGGTGCAAACGTTGTCCTCGAAGGTAATTGTCCCGTTCACTATGGTGTAGCGCAGCCCGGTGGGCTTCTGAATCAAGCGCCGCTCCCCGCCGGGGAAGTCGTTGGCGAAGACGGGTTTGTCGTACACGTACCCCAACTCCCCCTGGTTGTACACGATGATGTCTGCCCAGTTGCCCACGCGCAGGGTGCCACGCTCCTTGAAGTTGGCGATCCAGGCCGGCAGGGTACTTATCTTGTAGTGCGCCTGCTCGAGGCTCATTATCTCCTTGTCCCGAATCCAATAGGACAGGAACTGAATGGGCCAGTAGCTGAGGGTGAGGAACCTGGTGTGAGCGCCCCCGTCTGACAGCGAGATGTGGGAGTAGGGGTTCGTTATTTGCCGGGCAATCTCCTCGTCGGGCTGCTCTATGACGAAGTGGCTGAAGGTGGTCTCCAGGTCCTCGTCCAGAGCAAGGTCAAGCCACGCGTCCAGCGGCTCCTTACCCGTGGCTTCGGCTAGCTGTTGGACCGTCAGCCCCTCGTACCGGTGGTTCCGGTCGTTGACCACCTCCAGCACGGTCATCTTACTCCAATCGGTGTGGACCATCTGCCACTTCTCCACGTCCGCCTTCATAGCGGCCCGGACGGCGGGGTCCCTCAGCTTGGCCGCCCGCTCATCCCTGGTGCCCATCATGGGGTCCACCCAGCTTTGCATGAAGTCGAAGAGGTTGTACTCCGCAAGCTTGAACTCGGCGCCCAGGTCCATAGAGACAGTCTGGAGGAAGAGGGGAAGCCCCTCGCCACGGGCCGACCCCAGCCACTCCATAGTCGGCGCGTCCATCCCGGCGGATACGTGGAAGGTGCGCCCGGTAATCCGCATCATCCGGGTCAGCAAATCCTGCTGTTGGGTGATCTCGTCAGCCGTGTGCCCGAACCCCACGGTCCATCCCACATGCCCGACCGGAAACTGGCCCAGCACCTCCGCCAGTCCCAGGTACTCCTCTTTCGAGGCCACCTGGCTCGGCAGGAACCCGCCGCCATCGGGACGGTCCTCATACGCCAGGTCCGTCGAGATGCCGAAGGCCCCGGCCTTCATGCCCTCATAGAACAGCTGCTTCATCTGGTTTAGCTCGGCGTCGGTTACCGAGGTCCTCTCCCGGGCCGGCAGCATCCCCAGCACATAGCCGCGCAGGGGGGAGAATGGGAACACTGGGCCAACGTTGAGACCCAGCCCCTGGCGGTCCAGGCTGTCCATGAACTCGGGAAATGTCTCCCAGTCCCAGCGCATCCCCTTTCTCATGGACTCCATAGGAATGGCCTCGATGCGGTTCATCATCCGCATGTTCAGCTCCCTGTCCTCCGGCCTGGTGGGGGCAAAGCCGAAGCCGCAGAGTCCTATGGTGAGCGACGTCACCCCGAACCAGCCCGACAGGGAGCAGTAGGGGTCCCAGTTGAGCTGGGCGTCGTAGTGGGTGTGCAGGTCAATGGCGCCCGGGGCCACTATGCACCCACTGGCGTCTATCTCCTTGGCGCCCCCCGGGTTGATTCTCCCGCTGATTTTGACTACCCTCCCGTCCTTGATGGCGAGGTCTGCCCTGTAGCGGGGAATGTCCGTGCCGTCCACAATGGTGCCGCCTCGGATAACCAGGTCATACTCAGGCATGGTCTCTCCTCCTTACTCAGTTGGCTCAGTTGGGGGAAGCTCGAGTCTCTCATCTCCCCACGTCGCTTAGACGGCGCAGCTGCGCCTAGTCTATGCGGTATACCCTGGCAGCGTTGCCGCCCGCTATCTTCGCCTTCTCCTCCTCGGTGCAGTCCACCAGTATCTCCTCCAGTATCTGACGGCTCCTGGGGAACGTTGACTCCAGGTGGGGGTAATCGGAGCCCCACTGGAGGTTATCCACGCCTATGATGTACCTGTCCCTTATGCCCAGTGCGTCCTCCTGGAAGCCGGCGAAGACGTTGCGGTGGAAGTAGTCGCTGGGAAGCATGTCCTCCTTGAAGCGGTGCCACCGGTCGCCGTAGGGAGGCCTCTGGGTGTAGGTGTAGTCCATCCTCTCCAGGAAGTGGGGAATCCAGGAAAGCTCGTGCTCCACCGTTCCCATCAGGAGCTTCGGGTAGCGCTCGAACACTCCGCTGAATATGATGTCGCCGAGGGACATGCGCACCCAGTAGTCATAGTTGGTCACGAAGGAGGGAGTGAAGTCGAGCATCCAGCTTTCCTGCCCCTTCCTCGGGCGGTTTGTGACCACGTGGAGGCTGAGGGGCATCTGCAAGTCCTGGGCCGCCGCCCACAGGGGTTCGTACTCCGGGGAGAAATACTCCCTGCCCTCCAGCGGGTGTGCTGCTATCAGAGCGCCCACCAGTCCCAACTCCGCGCAGCGCTCCAACTCCCTGATGCTGGAGGGAACGTCGTCCACGTTGAGCATTCCGATGCCCTTGAGACGCTTGGGGACCGCGTTGCAAAACTCCGCAATCCAGTCGTTGTACGTGGCGAACATGGCCGTCAGAAGCTCGCTGTCCGGGAGCATGAAGAGCAGGAGGCCCACGGTGGGATAGGTAACATTCACGTCAATGCCGTCAATGTCCATGTCCTTGACGGTCTCACTTGGGACGAACGCCCCAAGACGCCTCTCGGCGGCCCTGACATTGACCAGGCTCAGCTTCTCCGGCTCCTCAAACCGCATTCCCACCTCGACGGAGGAACCGGCTCCCAGCATCCTGAGACCTTCGCAATACCAGAAGTCGCCGTCATCCTGGCTGACCACATGGGGAGAGCGCTCCCTGAACGTGGGTTCCATTCTCTCGGTCCACAGGTCCGACGGCTCCTCCACATGACTGTCGGAGGAAATCATCCGGTAGCTTGCCATGCTTGACCTCCCTTCGTAACTGGTTTCAAGGGTCTCGGTTCAGGACCTCTCCGGTAGCTTCAGCATGTACCACTCGGCGTTAACGGGGATTGCCGGTTTTGTGCGTCTAGTGGCTCCATGCTTTCCATCATGTCTGGCGATTTCCTTGTGGAGATAGTAGAGAACGCCTTGGAGAAATCTGGCAGTATCAGGGCCGGGACACCGAACTGGCACAAGTGACCAAGGAAGTCATCGCGCCGTGCGGGAAATGGGCACTGCGGAGGCTCCATACCCATCTTAATTTGACGATACCGCCGCATGGCGGCTTATGGCCCTACCGATGAAAAGGATTGGTGGAGACGGGGGAGAGTCGAACTCCCCGTCCAGAAGATACTCCGATAGAATATGCTACAGGCTTGTCCGGCAATTTGTTCTCGCCCATCTGAGCTTCTGTCGGCGGAATCTCAGACGGACCAGCCGATTGTTCTTGAGCTACCCCTATCGGCGTGAGGGTGGCAGCACCCTGGATTTATGGCGCCTGAATCCCTACCTCCAGGATTAGTAGAGCTAGACGTAGCCGCCCTTTAGGCGGCTAGAGCGAGTTCGCGCTTGTCAGTTACTTTTTTGCCACCTGTTTTTCGAGGGGGCGGCACCTCGACCTGCGATTCTTCAAAGTGTTCCCCTGTCGAACCCACGCGTCCCCAGAGGCACACAATCATTATCCCATAATTCACTGGTCATGTCTATGAGGGAATTTCGGATGAAGCGGGCGGGTCGAGGCAGGCCCGGTCCCCGGTCACTCTACAGTCACGGATTTAGCCAGGTTACGCGGCTGGTCTACGTCGCAGCCTCGCCGCACGGCTATGTGGTAAGCTAGCAGCTGTACCGCTGCTGCCGTCAGCATGGGGCTGAGTATCTCGGAGCACCGGGGGATATAGAGGACTTCATCAACCTCGCTCCGGACCTCCGTGTTGCCTTCCGTGGCGATGGCAATTACCACGCCGTCCCGGGCTTTGACTTCCTTGATGTTGTTGGCCATCTTGCCGTAGAGGGGGCCGTCCGGAGATACGGCCAACACGGGCATACCGGGGTCTACCAGGGCGATGGGGCCGTGCTTCATCTCGCCGGCGGGGTATCCCTCCGCGTGGATGTAGCTTATCTCCTTCAGCTTCAGCGCGCCCTCCATAGCTATGGGATAGGTCATTCCCCTTCCCAAGTACAGGAAGTCCTCATACCTGTAAAGCTGCCTTGCCAGGCGCTCGTAGGCCCCCTCATTTGCCAGAACGCTTCCCAGGAGGTGGGGCAAGCCAGCCATATCACCGACTATTTTCTTCGATTGGTCGCCATCTATGGCCCCTCTCACCTGCCCCAGGTACAGGGATACAAGGGAGAGGACGGCCAGAGAAGCGATGAAGGTCTTGGTGCTCGCCACTCCGATCTCCGGCCCGGACCGCATGTACAAGGTTCCCTCGGCCAGGCGCGTCGCCTGGCTGCCCTCAACGTTGCATACCGTTATCAGCCTGCCTCCCTTCTCGCGCACGGCGGACATCGCCGCCAGAGTGTCCGCCGTCTCTCCCGACTGCCCTATGGAGATAACCAGGGTCCTTTCGTCAACGTGGAAGTTCCTGTACCGGAACTCCGAGGCGCTGTCCACCTCCGTCGCTATGCCTGCCCCCGCCAGCTCTTCGATGTAGTGCCTTCCCACCATAGCCGCGTGCAGGCTGGTCCCGCATCCGATGAGTATCACCCTACGGAGGGACCTTACCTCGCTTTCCGAAAGAGGAAAGCCCTCCAGGACCACTTCTCCACTCTCAAAATCCACTCGTTCCCTCAGGGCGCTGGCTGCCACCCTTGGCTGCTCCATTATCTCCTTGAGCATGAAGTGCTTGTAGCCCTCTTTGTCCACCCAAGCGGCGCTCCGAGGAATAGGTCGGGCCTTCTTGCCGGCGGCCTCGCCCCCGGCCCCGGCGTGCTTGATGTATCTGATGTCCTCCGCGGTTGCGACGGCTATCTCCCCGTCTTCCAGGAAGCTGACGCTGTCCGCGAAGGGCGCCACCCCGGGCAGGTCACTGCTAATCATGACCTCTCCCGGGCGGTGGGCTAACACCACGCCGCCGGCGTTGCCCAGTCGAAGCGCCAGGAGCTTTCTCCCGGCCTCTCCTCTCTCGGCAGCCACGATAGCCTGGGAGCCTTGAAGCCGCGTGCTCATTGCAACGAAGGCTTCCTCGAAGCTCATGCCCGCCTCCAGACCATCCTCGATCAGGTGGGCTATGACCTCGCTGTCAGTCTCGGACGTGAAGGTATGTTTACGTGCGAGGAGGTCTTTTTTGAGCCGGAGGTAGTTCTCCACAATGCCGTTATGCACCACCGCGACCCGGCTTTGACAATCGGTGTGAGGGTGAGCGTTGGCGTCGGTGGGTTTTCCGTGGGTTGCCCAGCGGGTGTGGCCCAAGCCGAGATAACCCTGGGGAAACTCGTCCTCCTGGGAGGCGGCGAGTTCCTTGACCTTCCCTGCGGACTTGCGGACTTCCAACCGGCCTGCGGGGGTGAGGATGGCTATGCCTGCGCTGTCATACCCGCGGTACTCCAGGTGTTGAAGCCCTGTCAGAACGATGGGCCAGGCGTCCCGGTGGCCCACATACCCGATAATGCCGCACATTTCGGACCCTCTACGGTCTGGAGGACCCGAGCGCGAAGGGTGCGACGGGCCTGGAAGGCCTCTCTTTGAGGATGCCCAGGATGGTCCTGGCGAGGGAGCGGGGGTCGTGTCGGAGGTAAACGCCGGCGGACAGGAGAGGCTCCTGCACCACCTCATGGACCACTTTACTGCACTCCTTTGGGTCAACCTCCACGGGGTATTGGCCGTAGGCGCCGTACCGGTCTAGGAGTCTCTCGGGGTAGGGAGCGCTGTTGACCACCAGGTAGTCTAGGAGATTGGTGGTGCCCAGGTATTCGCGGATAAGACTTGCGAAGTCCGACGCCTTGAACCCGTCGGATTCTCCGGCTTTGGTCATCAGGTTACAGACGCATATCTTCAACGCTCTAGAGCTTTCGATTGCCTGGGAGACGTCCTGCACCAGCAGGTTGGGAAGGATGCTGGTATATATGTCGCCAGGCCCCATGACTATGGCGTCCGCTTCTTCGATGGCCCGCAGGACGGGGGGATAGGCGTAGGCTTTGGGGTCCAGGTAGACATAATCTATGGTCACATCCAGATTTTCCTTGCGCTGGTCTATACTGGCTTCCCCCACGATCTCCAGGCCATTCTGCAGGCGGGCCACCAGGGTGGACTTGGTGAGAGTGACCGGCAGGACCGTCCCCCTTATGGCCAGCATACGGGAGGCCTCCTCGATGGCCGTGGCGGTGTTGCCCGTCACTTCGGTGAGGGCGGTGAGGAAGAGGTTGCCGAAGCTGTGTCCGAGGAGCCCATTCCCGGCGTTGAACCTGTAATCGAAAAGGCGCGCCATCAGTGCCGTGGAGTGATCATCCGGGGCGAGGGCCACCAGGCATTGCCTGATGTCGCCAGGAGGGAGTTGCCCAAGCTCCTCTCGGAGCCTCCCGGAGCTCCCGCCGCTGTCGGTCATGGCTACGACGGCGGTGAGGTCACATTCCTGATATTTAAGACCGCTGAGGGTTGTGTGATTGCCCGTTCCACCACCCACGACCACGATCTTACTTCTGTCCATGCGCCACATCTCCCGGCATAAGCAGTCCAAGCAGGCGGAGCTCGGGCCCCTGTTTGGCCTCTGCTTGGCCCCTGTTTGGAATGAGGCTAGTATATTGTCTGGCTAATCTCAAGTCAAGGTGAGCGTGAACAGTGGCTAGTGGCCGGTGGCTAGTGAATAGGTCCTTCTCAAGCCCGCTCGGAGTCGAGCCTACCGGCAACTAAATCACTATCCACTATCCACTAATCACTGACCCAGGACGATTGCAAAGTTCCCTCTCCCCCAGCGGGAGAGGGTCAGGGTGAGGGGGAAGTTCCCTTCTGCAAAGCGGTCACCCTCATCCTAACCTTCTCCCGTCAAGGGAGAAGGGACTCTTGGGCTGACTTTGCAATGTTCCTGATCACTGACCACCGGCCACTATGCACGAAGTGAGGGCCGGTGGTATGCTTCCAGGTGACGACGGATGACTTGACTCGTGGGGGTATCATGATAGGCGTTCTGACTCACCACTGGGCTAAAGAGGATAAAGTGTCTGAGGCCCGGAAATTGCTCGACGGAAACGGCCTTGCTCAGAGTAAGGCACCAGGGTTCATAAGTCGCCAGACGTTGTATTCTCTCAGTGACTCCACCAAGATTACCACCCTGGTCATCTGGGAAAGCAACGGGATTTACGATGCCTGGAGGGCCAGCCCGGAGCGGGCGGCGGCTATGGCCGGCGCAGACCAACTCTGGGCCAAGCCTCCTGAATCAGAGCGTTTCGAGGCGTCCGCCCCAGGGCAATCGCATTAGAATGACTGGGAGCGATGCAATCCAGATGCGATTGCCCTGCCATCCCTCTCAGTGCGTGTTGCCACCGGGCAGCTTCTCTGTTACTCTGAGATAGACATTCCTCAAGAGGTTACTTTCTTCGTGGCCGCAGAGTCCAAGATAAAGGTGTCTCTCTTCGTCACCTGTGTAGTTGACCAGCTCTTCCCTGAAGTGGGGGTGAGCGTGGTCCGCCTTCTGCGGAAGCTGGGCGTGGAGGTGGACTTCCCCCGGGACCAGACCTGCTGCGGCCAGCCGGTGTTCAATTCCGGTTTCAGCAAGGAGGGAGAGCTTCTCGCCAAGCGCGTCCTCAAGAGCTTTCGAGCCTCCGGCGTGGACGGCGATAACCATTACATCGTGGTGCCCTCGGGTTCCTGCACCAGCATGATGCGCATCTTTTACCCTCACCTCCTCCGGCAGGACCCCGAGCTCTACCGACAGGCCCAAGCGCTGAGCGGTAGAGTTTACGAGCTCTCCGAGTTCCTGGTGAAGGTGTTGGGGGTGACGGACGTTGGAGCGGGCTTTCAGGGAAAAGTCGCCTACCATCCCTCCTGCCACCTGCTGCGAGAGCTGGGCGTTTCCCAGGAGCCCAAGGCCCTGATTAACGCCGTTGAAGGGGCCGAGCTCGTCGAAATGGGCCAGGCCGAGACCTGCTGTGGGTTCGGCGGGACCTTCTCGGTGAAGTACCCGCACATATCGGCGAGCATGCTGGAGGATAAGGTCGAAAACGTAGTCAAGACCGGGGCAGGGGCACTGGTGGCCTGTGACATGAGTTGCCTCATGCACATCGGCGGCGCTTTAAGCCGGCGGGACATAGACGTGAGACCTATGCACCTGGCCCAGCTATTGGAGTCGGAAGGGAAGGGCAGCGTGCCGGGGCCTCGGCCTGAAAGCGTATGAGGGAGAGTTAGTTGGCGGATATTAAGACCCGCGAGTTCAAAAAGGCCTCTGCCAGGGCCGTGGTGGACCCCCAGATTCAGATTGCCCTGAAACGGGCGGGCGGCGGTTTTGACGCGGCCAGGCTTGATGCCATCCGGGAGATTACACCCCAACGGTGGGAAGAGCTCAGAGAGCAAGCCAGGGAGATCAAGAGGCATACCATGGACAACCTGGACTACTACCTGGAGATGCTCTCCGATAAGGTGGCCGAGAACGGAGGCCAGGTCCACTTCGCCAAGGACGATAAAGAGGCCAACGCCATCATCTCCGGCCTGGCCCGCTCCAGGGGCGTCAAGCTGGTAACGAAGAGCAAGTCAATGGTCTCCGAGGAGATGGGCCTGAACCATATGTTTGCCGACATAGGAGTGGAGGCCCTGGAGACGGACCTTGGCGAGTACATCATCCAGCTTGCAGAGGAGACCCCCTTTCACATCATCGCCCCGGCCATACACAAAACCAAAGAGGACGTGTCCGACCTGTTCGCCGAGAAGATTAACAGGCCCAACCTCGTGGACATAGAGGATATGGCCCAGGCTGCCAGGGAGACCATGCGAGAGAAGTTCTTGCAGGCTGATATGGGCATAACGGGGGCCAACTTCCTGGTAGCAGAGACGGGCACCCTTGTAATTGTCACCAACGAAGGCAACGGCAGATTCTGCACCTCCGCGCCCCGGATCCATGTGGCCCTCACCGGCATGGAGAAGGTCATTCCCTCCCTGGAGGACCTGGCGATATTCCTGCGCCTCCTGCCCAGGGCAGCCACGGGCCAGCGGATAAGCAGCTACGTCAGCTTCGTCTCCGGAGTAAAACGCTCCGAGGACGAGGATGGCCCCGAGGAGTTTCACCTGGTCATCGTGGACAACGGACGCTCACGCCTGCTGAGGGACCCGGAACTGAGGGAGTCCCTCTACTGCATCCGGTGCGGCGCCTGCCTCAACATATGTCCCGTCTACGGCAAGGTCGGCGGCCACGCCTATGGTTGGGTCTACCCTGGTCCCATCGGCGCCGTAATTTCTCCCGTCATGGTGGGACTGAAGGAGGCGAAGGACCTCCCCTACGCATCCAGCCTCTGCGGGGCCTGCCGGGAGGCCTGCCCCGTCAAGATAAATATACCCCACATGCTGCTGAAGCTGCGTACCCGCCTCATGGAGAGTCCCGACGCCGAGCAGCGCAAAGTGACCCTTTGGGAGAAGCTCTTTGCGCGGGCCTACTACCGCCTGATGAGCAGCCCGGCTGCGCTGTCCACGTTGCACAGGGCCGGTCGGCTGATGCAAACGCCCATAGCGAGAAAGGGAAAAATCAGGAGCGTCCCCATCGCCCCCTTGTCCCAATGGACCAGGGACAGGGATCTGCCCGCCCTTCCCGCTAGGCCTTTCCGCCAGATATGGGACGAGGAGCTATCAAAGGAGAAGTAGGGTACTGGAATAGGAACGCGGGCGCCTGTTCTATAGCGAAGGAGGCCGTAGACTGGAAAGGGAAGAGTTCATCAAGTCCGTGCGGAGCGCTCTTGGAAAGGGCCGCAGGTCGCCGCCGGACACCCCCTATGCCCGGCTTCAGGAGACCCCCGCACAGATCAAGGAGAAGGCTAGCCACATCCGGGAGAAGCTGGCGCAAGACAACCGGGAGCTCCTGGAGAAGCTGGCTACCGTATCCCGGCTGCGCGGCTGGAATGTGACCCGTACCTCCAATCCGGAGGAGGCCCTGGACTACATTTGCAGCCTTGCTGCCTCCTCGAGTACCGAGTTGGTAGTACGTTCAGACGAGGAGGTCTTTGAAAGCGTGCAGGTGGATGGCCCTCTCGACGGTATGGGGGTTGAGGTGACGGTCATGGCTCGGACTTCGGGGTATTCGAGGGAAGCACTGCGCGAGCGGGCAGCCCGGGCGGGAATCGGTATAACGGGAGTGGACTACGCCATCGCCGAGACTGGCACGGCTGTCGTGCTCCCACGCCGGGGATTGAGCCGGCTCGTCTCTCTGGTCCCGCCCGTACACGTCGCGGTGGTGCGTCCCCGGGAGGTGCTGGAAAGCCTGGACGACCTCTTTATACTCAGAAGGCTGGCCTACTATGAAGGCGAGGGGGACATGGGCAGCTACATGAACTTCATCACCGGCCCCAGCCGCACCGCGGACATCGAACAGAAGCTGGTCATTGGCGTTCATGGCCCCAAAGAGGTCCACATGGTCCTGATGGAGTAGGCGAAGAGATGCCGGCAAGGATAGGGTTTGCCAGGCACAGGCGACAGGCCCTGGAGAAGGAGCTTGAGCGCATCACTCAGATGATACCCCAGTTGGGCGTCCGGCAGGCCATCTTGATCGGCGATCTGGCCACGGACGACGTGAAGCCGGAGAGCAGCCTGGACCTGGTCATGGTGCTGGACATACCAGGCAACTTCACCAGGCGCATGGACTTTTTCACCAGCCACCTGGGGCCGATGCTGGCCACCAACTTCTTGGTCTATACCCCCGAGGAGTTCGAGACGTTGAAGGATACGAATTCCTTCTTGAGGAACGCCCTCCGGAGAGGAAGGCAGGTCTATGAGTCCTGACCCAAAGGCGGAAGGGGCGCGGTGGATGCGGCAGGCGGAGAGAGACCTGGAGGACTCCAATTTCCTCCAGGACGGGAACCGCTACAGCCTGTCCTGTTTCATGGGCCAGCAGGCGGGAGAGAAGGCCCTCAAGGCTTATCTCTACCACCAGGGGGTGGAGGACGTGTGGGGGCACTCCCTGGCCGACTTGTGCGAGGACGCCAAAATTCTGAACGGGATGTTCGAGGTCATCAAGTCCCTGGCCGTTCTCCTGGATAAATACCATGACTTGACTCGCTATCCCCACCTCCTGCCGGGCGGCATCCCAGCCGATGCCTACGACGAGGTGGACGCTGAAAGGGCCATCTACATAGCGGGAGAGGTCATCGCTTTTGTAAAGGTGCAAATGACAGAGGGTTGAAGCACAGGCTATGGCGCTTCTCCCCGGGAAAGCAGCCTGCCCACCTTGAGGAGCCTCATAGTCCGTTCGGTGGCGCTGGCGAGAAGCTCATAGGTACGAGATATGCTTTCTTCAAAGTTCATGGGCCTGCTCAGAATGGGAGCCACTGCGTCTATACCGTGCCTGTACACCTCCTCGTAACCGGTCCCCAGGCTGCCCGCTATGACGACCACCGGTATACCCTCCGCCTTTGCCCGCCGCGCCACTCCCACAGGCGCTTTATCGTAGACCGTCGAGCCGTCCACCCGGCCCTCGCCGGTAATCACCAGGTCTGCCCCTGCCAGGTGCTCATCCAGACCCAGGACCTCGCAAATCAGGTCTATTCCAGATTCCACCTCGGTATTCAGGAAGGCCATCAACCCTGCGCCCATGCCACCCGCAGCCCCAGCCCTGGGTGCGTCCCTCAGGTCCAGCCCGAGGCTGCGCTTAATCACGCTGCTGAGGTGGTCTAGCGCCCTGTCCAGCTCCGCGACAACCTCCGGCGAGGCCCCCTTTTGAGGGCCATAGATTGCGGAGGCCCCCCTGGGACCGCATAGCGGATTGGTCACATCCGTGGCAGCCGTCACCCTGGCTTCCATCACCTCGCGGCGAAGGCCCGACATATCTATCCGTGCCAGCCTGGACAGAGCGGCCCCACCGGAGGGCAGGTCTCTGCCGTTTGAGTCCAGGAAGCGTACCCCCAGAGCCTGAGCCATACCCACGCCTCCATCATTGGTCGCACTTCCCCCCAGGCCCACGATAATTCGACGGTAGCCCCTGTCCAGCGCCTGCCATATAAGCTCTCCCGTGCCATAGGTGGTTGTTATTCTGGGGTTGCGGCGTCGGAGAGGGACCAGGGCCAGGCCGGAGGCCCTTGCCATCTCAATCACGGCGGTCTGGCCGTCGCGCATGACGCCCCACGGCGCAGATACCGGCTCTCCCAACGGACCCGTGACCCGGCTCGTGAAGACTTCGCCTCCCGCGCTCCGCACCAGCGCATCCAGCGTGCCGTCGCCGCCGTCGGCTACGGGCAGCTTCACCGTCTCAGCGTGAGGACACAGGGCCAGGATGCCCTGCTCGATTGCCGTGGCAACCTCCATTCCCGACAGCCCGCCCTTGAAACTCTGAGGCGCTATGACAACTTTCATAATGTGCCCTATTATATACCTCCAGTAGCAGGTGGGGTGACAATTGGAAAGGCCCTGGCGACCCCGCGCGTTGGGGAATGTTCTTTTCAGGTAGTCTCTGATACAATCGGTGCCAACACGACAACATCTGCCTGGAGGAGGTGATCCATGCCTTCAAAAGAGGAGCTAAAGGCCAGGGTGTGTTCCGAGATAGACTCCCGGGCCGAGGAGATTATCCGCGTTTCCCGGACCATTCTCGACAATCCGGAGGCAGGGTTTCGGGAGGTCAAGACCTCCAACCTGGTCTCGTCCAAGTTCCAGGAGCTTGGTATACCCTTCCGGGAAGGGATAGCCCTCACCGGCCTCAAGGGAGAGCTGAAGGGGGGCGGCAACGGCCCCTCGGTTGCCCTCATCGGCGAGTTGGACTCCCTCATAGTCCAGGACCACCCCCATGCCGACCTTGACACCGGCGCGGCTCATGCCTGCGGACACCACGCCCAGATAGGGATGCTCCTGGGAGCGGCCACGGGCCTGATGGCCCAGGAAGTCCTTCCAGCCCTCAGCGGCCGGGTAGTGCTCATCGCCGTCCCCGCCGAGGAGTATATAGAGATCGAGTACAGGGACGCTTTGCGGCAGCAGGGCCGGATTGAGTTCCTGGGTGGCAAGCCGGAGTTCATCAGGCTGGGAGAGATGGACGACGTTGACATAGCCATGATGTGCCACACGACCAGCAACGCCGAGGAAAGAAAGATATGTATGAGCGGCACCAACAATGGCATTGTGGCCAAGAAGATACAGTTTATCGGGCGCGGCTCCCACGCCGGAGGCGCTCCCCACCTGGGCATAAACGCCCTCAACGCCGCCTCGCTGGCCCTCATGGCGATTCACGCCAACAGGGAGACCTTCAAGGACGATGATACAATCCGGGTGCACCCCATCATCACCAAGGGCGGCGAGGCCGTGAGCGCCGTCCCGGCCGACGTCCGCATGGAGACCTTCGTCCGGGGGAAGACCCTGGACGCGGTCATGGAAGCCAACCGCAAGGTGGACAGGGCGCTCAAGGCCGGAGCCATGGCCGTGGGCGCAAAGGTAAACATACAGACCATTCCCGGCTACTTGCCCTTGCAGCAGGATAGGAACCTGGCCGATATTTTCGAGGGCAACGCCAACTCGCTGGTGGGGACCGAGAATGTGGGCCGCGCCGAGCACCGCACCGGCTCCACGGATATGGGCGACGTCAGTCACCTCATGCCGGCGATACACCCCTACGTCGGAGGGGCCACGGGTCTGGGCCACGGCTCAGACTACGTGGTGCAGGACTACAGCCTTGCGGTAGTCACCGCCGCCAAGGCGCTGGCATCCACTGTGGTAGACCTCCTGGCTGACGGCGCGACCCAGGCGGGCAGGGTGGTCTCGGGTCATAAACCGGACATGACCAAGAGCGCGTACCTCAGCTTCATGCGCAGCCTGGCCAAGGAAGAGTTGTTTGACTTCAATGAGTGAAACCGGGAGTGAAACCGGGAGTGAAACTAGGAGTCGGGTATGTCCACCAGAGAAGAGCTGAAGCGTAAAGCCTGCGACGCCATCGAGAAGAGGAAGTCCGAGATCGTGGGCGTAGCGAAGGACATTCTGCACAACCCGGAAACGGGCTTTAACGAGCACAGGACCTCGCGGCTTGTGGCCGACAAGTTCAGGGAGATGGGCATCCCACTCAGGGAGGGCCTGGCTCTCACCGGGGTGAAGGGAAAGCTTCAAGGCGGGAACGGTCCCGGCCCCCGGGTGGCCATCATAGGGGAGCTAGACTCCCTCCTGGTCTCCGAGCACCCCCATGCCGACCCTGAGACCGGAGCGGCCCACGCCTGTGGCCACAACGCCCAGATAGGGATGATGATAGGAGCTGCCATCGGCCTCCAGTCCCAGGAGGTGCTGAGGGAGCTATCGGGCTCCATTACACCCTTTGCAGTGCCGGCCGAGGAGTTCGTCGAGGTGGAGCGGCGGCTGGCGCT
Source organism: Dehalococcoidia bacterium (assembly GCA_965197405.1). Taxonomy (GTDB): domain Bacteria; phylum Chloroflexota; class Dehalococcoidia; order Lucifugimonadales; family JAGWBF01. The sequence goes on from OZ240206.1 coordinate 2,749,235, forward strand.
GAGGGAAGAGGGCAAGTTGGAGCTCCTCGGCGGGAAGCAAGAGCTTATCAGGTTGGGAGAGTTTGACGACGTGGACATGGCGATGATGTGCCACACCGCCAGCGACATGGGCGAGCGCATGTTTGCCGTAGGGGGGACCAGCAACGCCCACATGGTGAAGTACGTCCAGTACACCGGCCGCGCCGCTCACGCCGGGTCGTCCCCACACCTTGGCATTAACGCCCTCAACGCCGCGAACCTGGCCCTGGAAGCCATACACGCCAACCGGGAGACTCTCGGAGAACATGAGATGGCCCGGATACATGGCATCATCGTCAAAGGCGGCGAGGTGGTCAACGCCGTTCCCGCAGACGTGAGGCTGGAGTGGAGGGTGAGGTCGTCGAACCCCGAAGACTTGGTGAAAAACAACTCCAGGGTTGACCGGTGTTTCAAGGCGGGGGCCTTGGCCGTGGGTGCGAAGGTAAAAATCACCAACATACCCGGCTATTTGTCCATGCGACACGACCCCACCCTCCAAGACCTGTTCCACGGCAACGCCGCCCGTCTCCTGGGCCGTGATAGGATAGCGGTCATGCCGCGAGACAGGAGCAGGGGCGGCTCCACGGATATGGGCGACCTGAGCCATATCATGCCGGTATGTCATCCTTACACCGCCGGGACTACGGGACCGGGCCACAGCAAAGAGTACGCCATGAAAGACTACGAGCAGGCCGTCGTAAACCCTGCCAAGATAATGGCTATGGTGGTCATAGACCTGCTGGCAGACAGGGCCGTAAAAGCTCATGAGGTTCTGTCAAAGACCAGGCCCGCCATGACCAGGGATGAGTACGTAGCCTTCCAGCGCGAGCGCGCCAGGGTGGAGGAGTTCGACGGGTCGGAATTCTAGCGGTCGGCCAAGAGGCGATTGGGCGGCTATTCAGACGCCCATCCAGGTCATGGCCGCCCCGCTGACGAGGGGGATGGTCAGGTTGTCATCCAGGATGGACGGGGCCAACTCCACGATGGCTGCGACGGCGGCCCCGGCGGCCAAAGCCCAGTGGAAGGGCACTACGCCAGCCACGGATACCAGGCTGGCTACCGCAACGCCAACCGCCAGGAAAGCCAGAGTCCCCACCGGGGACTTGCCCAAAAACCTCACTCCGCCGATGCGACTGCCCACAAGGGCGGCTACGGGGTCGCCAAGGGACAGGAAGAAGAGCGCCACGATTGCGACGGGCTTATCGAATACAAGGAAAGCCACGAGAGCGGAGACGGCTATATAGGTGGCGCCGGTTATTCTCCGGTCTTCGGTCTCCTTCAGTATGGGTCTCAACCAGCGCACCAGCACCTGGTTGAGGCCGGGGACCCGGAGCCTGGATACCTCCACCAGCAGGGCCAGCCCGGAAAGGGTCGCCAATAGCGCTACCATGACGGTGGGGTTGAAAAATATGCCCAGCAGAGGGATGGCGCTGCAAGCCCCTATGTGGAACAGCCTTCGCCATACGGGGGGCGTCGAGGCTGCCGGGATGCACAGGTGAAGAGTCCTCTGCATGTCAGACAAGCAATCCCGCCAGACCTCCTGGCTAACCCCTTATATATACCGTGTCCCCCGCATCCCACTTCAGCTCTCTCAACCTGGTCCCCCTGGGGACCTCAAACACTACCCAGCCTATCACCGAATGTCCCTGGGGAAGGTCTATGGGGCCAGCTATGAAGGGCACATAGCGGTTTTCGGCGGGGTGAGAGCCTTCGACGACTCGCAGGTTCCTTCCTATCACCTCATCGAGCTGATGCATGTCCAGGGGGTTATAGCTCTCATCGTTCTCAAACCCCCTCAACTCAGCTGCGGCTTCATCCACGGTCAAGAAGATGGTGGTGGCCTGAGCGTTGTGCACGTTGAGGCGTATTACCACCAACTCGTTTTCCTGGCTGACGGGGGACAGGAGATAATGCTTCTGGTCAGTCCCCTCGTATCGTACCTCCTGGACCCTGTTTATGTCCTCGATACCGATAACCAGGGTCTCGCCCTTGCCTCCCCGTCCTATGGGAAGCAGGCCGCTATCGTCAGAGCAGGCCAGGACCATCATCACCAGCGGCAACAGGAGCAGGGCCGGCCCCCAGAAGGGTTTCCAGCTTTTGGTCAAACTCGCTCTGTCCACTCTGTCGCCCATGACTGTTCCCGCTGAGTTTAGCACGGATTCTCCTACAGGGTGTTTCCAAAGTGCCTTCTCTCCTAGTGGGAGAAGGTTAGGATGTAACATTCATCACCCTCACCTCAATCCTCTCCCGTCAAGGGAGAGGAGGCCCTAATGGCAACGCCCTGGGAAACACCCCGCTACAGGCCCGTGGAGGTGAGGGAGGGCATCTCCCTCAGTTGGTGTACCAGGTCAACCAAGACCGAAAATAGATAGTCAACCTCCTCTTCCGTGTTGTCCCTCCCCAGGGTCAACCTCAAGCTGCCCCGGGCCAGGTCGGCTGATTGCCCCAGGGCCAGCAGTACGTGGGATGGCTCCAGGGAGCCGGAGCTACAGGCGCTCCCGCTGGATGCGGCTATGCCCGACATATCCAACCCCAGCAGGACTGGCTCGCCTTCCACATGATCGAAGGAGAAGTTCACGTTGTTGGGGAGGCGGAGGGTGGGGTGCCCGTTCAGATGGCTGCCCGGTATTCGCTCAAGCACGCGCCGGATAATCTTGTCCCTCAGCTTGAGACAATGCCGGCTAGCGTGCTCGCGCTCCGACTCGGCTATCTCCAGCGCCGCAGCCGATCCTACGATGCCCGGTATGTTTTCCGTGCCGGACCGGCGCTCCCGTTCCTGGCCGCCGCCCAACTGCTGGGACAGAAAAGGCGTGCCCCGGCGTACATAGAGTATGCCGGAACCCCTTGGGCCGTAGAACTTATGTGAAGAGAGGCTGAGCATGTCCACACCCAGGTCTCTCACGTTCAAGTCCAGAAAACCGGCTGCCTGGACCGCGTCGGTATGCACGACTATGGTCCGCTCCATGTCCCTGGCCCGCTCTTTGACCAGGCTGGCTATCTCCGAGATAGGCTCTATGGTCCCAATCTCGTTGTTCGCGTACATTATGCTCACCAGGATTGTCCGGTCCGTGATGGCGCGGGACACGTTATCGGGGTTCACCAGCCCGTAGCCGTCCACGGGGAGATAGGTTACCTCGAACCCCATATTTTCCAGGTATTGGCAGGTGTGCAGGATGGCGTGGTGCTCTATGGTGGAAGTGATGATGTGGTTGCCCGTTTCCTGCAGGGCGGCGGTGACTCCCTTGATGGCGGTGTTGTCCGACTCCGTGCCTCCACTGGTAAAGACCACTTCGCTCATGCGGCACCCCAGAATGCCAGCCACCTTCTCCCTGGCCTCATCCAGGGCGCGCTTGGCCTCTTGGCCGAGGGTATGGATGCTGGAAGGGTTCCCAAACTGCTCGGAAAAGTGGGGTATCATGGCCTCCAGCACCCGAGGGTCCAGGGGGGTGGTGCTAGCGTGGTCCGCGTAGATGATACCGTTTGTTCGTACCATAGATGTCGCCTCACTGTCGGGGGTCGTCATGGGTCCTTTGTCGAAGGCCAAGCCGGGGCTATGTCTTCATTCGTTCATTCGAGTGATATTGTAGCATAGCGAAGGCACGGGTGAAACCGGGTTGAAGGCTCCGCCCGTGAGCCAGTCAGGGCAAGTCCTGTACGGATGGCCTGGTCGCCCTGTGCGCTTCCCGTCCCCCGGGTAGAAGACACCGTCTTTCCATTGTCACCCCGAGCGGAGCGAGGGGTCTAAAGTCTTGGCTGACTGTGGCCTTGTTCTGGTGGGTGCTGCCTTGATTCCGGTCTTTGTTAGGCGCCATTTTAGATTCCTCACTCCGCTTCGCTCCATTCGGAATGACACACAGCGGAGGCCTGTATTCGCCTAGCTTCGAGAATCAAAAGACCCCCCGGGTAGAAGGCAGGCGTAGGCCAACAGCTTGTATACCAGCTTCGCGGCGGTATAGGCGCAGGCAGTGGGACCCTCCCGGGGGCTCAGCTCGGTTACGTCAAAACCCGCTATGTGTCTCCGCTCCGCCACGACCCTCAGCAGCGACGTGACTTGGCGCCAGTCCATGCCTCCAGGCTCGGGCGTCCCCACTGCGGACATGATGGAGGGGTCGAACACGTCCAGGTCAACGCTTACGTAGACGTTCTGCGATAGAAGGCCGATTACATCGTCCACACTGGGCTGAATGTCATGGTCGGAAACGCCGGTCCAATCCCAAGCGTCGGGGGGGCGAAATGGCGCCTCTGACATATGAGAGGGCGGCCAGAAGAAGGTCTTGACATGGCCGCCGTCAATGAATTTCCTCTCCTCCAGGGTAAGGCTCCGCACCCCGACCTGCACCAGGGGGCAGATTTCAGAGATTCTCCGCGCCGTCGAAGCATGTCCCCAGCCCGTGCCCATGTACCCGTCTCTCAGGTCGGCGTGGGCGTCGAGAAACAGCACCGAGAGGTCGGGGTAATGCTCGGCCAGGGCCTTGACGTGGCCCGTGCTCACCGAGTGTTCCCCTCCCAGCAGGGCGACCAGCTTGCCCTGCTCCAGGAAATGGCGGGCAGCGTCATACACGCGCTCTATCATGTGTCGCGGGCCTTCCATGTGAGGCTCCAGCCAGGGAGCCGTGTAAATGCCAATCTCGGCCACGTCGGCATCCAACTCCGGGTCATAGTCCTCCAAATTGTACGACGCCTCTATTATGGCCCTTGGCCCGTCCCTTGCCCCGCTCCTGAAAGAGGTAGTGCTATCGTAGGGCACTGGCAGGACCACTACCCTGGCCCTATCCAAACTGCCCTGCTCTTCCGGGAGGGCCAGGAAATTGAAAGGCACCGATACAGGGCTGGTTTCCCCCATAGCCCATCCCCTTTCTTTCATTGCTCTGGAATTGCCTGGGGCGGCGGCAGATCATCTGCGTGCTACGTCTCTCCATGAGTCCGGCAAGGCTTGAGATAAGAGGCCTGTCTATCGGGTTAGCCGTCAGACCGGGACCCGGTCGTTTCCAGGGCCTCGCGGCCTGCCAGGTGCTCCAGACCACGGTCCAGGAGCCACGTCCTCACCTCTTCCAGGGAGAACAGGTCCTTCACATCCCGGAGGGCGCGCTCGTTGTCAAAGGGCTTGCAGGAAAAAACGTCTATGTTCACGTAGTCCCTGCGGGGGAAGGTGTGGATGCTTATATGACTCTCGGCGATAATCACAAAGCCGGACACTCCGGAGTCTTCGACCTTCGGGCCGTTGTACGTCAGTACCTGCGGGTCGCAGACCTTGGTCATGCCCAGGGCGGAGGGGTAGTCGTCGAGGAAGCGTCTTACAAGATCGGCATCCCACATCTTCTCGATGTCCCCCCCGTATCCGTCTATAACCAGGTGCATCTAAATCTCTCCCGTCAAATGGTGTGCTTAATTTCCAGAACTGGACTATAATCTCCCTTGGCAAAAGGGCGTATATGGCATATCATCCACAGGGATAATACAATAGTAATAAGTATAAGGGCTATGAGTCCAGAAGGCTATGCCCTCGGAGGCTCGGCCCGAAGCCTAAAGCCAATGAAAGAATGAAGGGGGCCTCATGGCTGGCATGATCGAGGTGAAGGGCCTGACCAAATACTATGGCAACTTTCCCGCCATCGAAGATGTCACCTTCGAGGTAAGAAAAGGTGAGATACTGGGCTTTCTCGGCCCCAATGCCGCCGGTAAGACTACCACCATGCGCATCATAACCGGCTATATGCCGCCTACCAGTGGCACGGCTACAGTGGCCGGCTACGACGTGGTGGACAGGTCGCTGGAGGCGCGAAGGCTCATGGGCTACCTGCCGGAGACCGTTCCCCTGTACACCGATATGACTGTAGAGAGCTACCTGGGCTTCATGGGCACCCTGCGCAGTATGAATCCGAAACGTATCAGGGTGCGTACTGGAGAGGTAATAGACATCTGCCGCCTGGGGGACTACCGCAAGACCATCATCGGAAAGCTGTCCAAGGGCTTTCGGCAGCGGGTGGGCATAGCTCAGGCCATTCTCCACGAGCCCGAGGTGCTGGTGCTCGATGAGCCGACCATAGGCATTGACCCCATCCAGGTGGTGGAGACCAGGAACCTCATGAAAGAGTTGGGCCGCGACCATACCCTCATCCTGAGCACCCACATATTGCCGGAGGTAAGCATGGTCTGCCACCGGGTGCTCATAATCCACGAGGGCCAGATAATGGCCGAGGACAGCCCCCGGAACCTGGCCGAGCGGTTGCAGGGAGTGGAGCGGGTGCAGGTGGAGATACGAGGGCCGGAGCCAGAGGTCACGAAGGCCCTCGGTAGTATAAGAGGTGTGGTGAATGTTTCCCACTCGGCGGACGACGACCGGAACATCTACCTTGTGGAGGCCAAACGGGGCCTGGACCTCAGAGGCACTATTTCCAAGCTGGTAATCAGCAACGGCTGGGGCCTTCTCACCATTCAGCTGATTGGGATGAGCCTCGAAGAGATATTCCTCAAACTCACCACTGACGAGGAGCTTGAGGAATGAGGGTCTCTCTAGCCGTCGCACGCAAAGAGGTCCTGGCGTATTTCACCAGCCCTATGGGATACATAGTAGCCCTCGTTTACCTGGCCCTCACAGGCTTCTTCTTCGGGCTCAGCCTGAGCGGGGTTTTCCCCGAAGCGAGAATTGAGGGCTACATCCAGCCCAGTCGCTTCATCCTCATCCTCTTGGCCCCGGCCCTGACCATGCGGCTTCTGGCCGAAGAGCAAAAGCTGGGCACCCTGGAGCTGCTCCTGACGGCGCCGGTGAGAGACTGGGAGTTGGTGCTGGGGAAGTTTCTGGCCAGCTTCGCCTTTTTGATTGTGACTCTGAGCTTGACCCTCTACTACGTGATTCTCCTCTACGCTTTTGGAAATCCCGATTCCGGCCCTATCTGGAGCTCGTACCTCGGGTTGATACTCTACGGGGCCACCGCCCTTTCAGTGGGGCTTCTGGCATCCTCCCTCACCAATAATCAGATAATCTCCCTCGTGGTGGGCTTCGGCATCCTCATCATCCTGGCCCTTATAGACCAGGCCGCGACGCTGGTGGGAGGGGTTGCATCCACCGTTCTCGAGCAGGCGGGGCTGGGCACTCATCTGGACGACTTCTCCCGGGGTGTCGTGGACACAAGCCATATAGTGTATTACATCACGGCGACGGCAATTTTCCTCTTTCTTACCGTGAGGTCCCTGGAGACCCGCCGGTGGAGGTAGGACCTGTGTTGAGCGGAGTAAAGAAACGATGAGCCAGCGTTCACCAGATGACGGGCCTCCACCGGAAGAACGCCTCTCTAGGACCCTGCTCGGCAGCTTGCAAAACCTGGGGAACGCGCTGGGCGGGGTGAGCACCGGCCTCGCCCTGGGGGGGGCCGGCGGCCTGGTCCTGGGAGTAATACTCCTTGCCCTAGCCTCAGACCTTCGGCTTTACGGCTATATCGTCCTCGCCATCGCAGGTGGGCTGCTCGTTATTTCCGTGATTATATCTTTCCGGACGGCCAGCCGGGCGTTGACCGGCCGCCGCGGCAGGTACAGCACCAATACCATTGTAATGGTCATCGCCTTCATAGGCATCGCCGCCGCAGTTAATTTCCTGGCCTTTGACAACCCGGCCCGCGTGGACGTGACAGCCACCAAGCAGTTCAGCCTTGCCCCTCGCACTATAGACGTCTTGAAGGACCTGGAGCAGCCTGTTGAGGCCAGGGGCTTCTTCGTTCCGGGCCGCAGCGCCGAAGAGGAGTTGCAGCTAGAAGCCCTGAGAAGCCAGATAGACGACCTGCTGCACGAGTTCGAGGTACGGTCAAGCAAGTTCTCTTACGAGTTCATTGACCCCGAGGTGGACCCGGGGACCGCGAGGGAGTTCCAGGTTACCCGAAACGGCACGGTCGTCTTCCAAAGCATAGACCCCGGAACGGATAACCCCAGGAGGCATCACATAGCCCCCTCCGCGTTCCTGGAGCAGGAGTTTGTGACCGGGCTGCTTATAGTCACCGGCAAGGAGCAAAAGCGCGTCTACTTCCTCGAGGGACACGGCGAGCGGAATATAAATGACTCCACCCCGGACACCGAGGGCTTCGGTTACGCCTTCACGGGCCTTGCAGGTGAAAACTATATCGTTTCCCCCATCAGCCTCATATCCAATGGCAAGGAAGTCCTGGAGGAAGACCGCCAGGAGGGAAGGGTAAACATGCTGGTGGTGGCCGGGCCGAGGACGGACCTGCTGGCGGACGAGGTACAGGTCCTGGATGATTACCTCAAAGGTGGCGGCAGGATGCTCTTCCTTGTGGAGCCTGACACTCCCCCAACCTTCCGGGATTTCCTGGCGCGGTGGGGCATAGTGGTCGGCGAGGGACATATTCTGGACCGGCAGAGGTCGCTGGGTGATAACATGGAGATTACCTTTCTCAGCAGGGACCAGTACTTCAGCGTATTGCCCGAGCCTTTCCAGAGTGTACTCAACGTGGACCAGCTGACCAGTCGCCTGGACACCGTCTACTATCCGGGGGTCACCTCCCTCAGCGCGGCGGAGGAGGGCGTTGCCTTCCTCCCGCCGGATGTAGAAGAGGAGGTCCCGGAGGAAGAGGCAGAGGGGGAAAGGTCTTCCATCGTCGGCACGGCGCTGGCGTTTACCTCCCCCGATAGCTGGCTGATAAGCGACCCGTCGCGAAACGTGCGTGAGGAAGGAGACCCGCAAGGCCCCTTCTTCCCGGCGGTCGCCTTCAAGGCGCTATCCCCCTTGGACGAGGAGCCGCCCGCGGACCCGGCCCAAATGACCCCGGCCTCTCTGGTGGTCTTCGGGGACACCGACTTCGTCAGCAACAGGTATTTCTACGCGGCAGATAACGGAAACTTCTTCTTGAACTCGATAAATTGGCTGGTCGGCGACATACCTCTCGCCAACATCCGTCCCAAACCCTTCTCCTTTCGGGCGTTGGTGCTGACCAGCAACGAGTTCGATTTCATGAGGTTCTCAAGCTGGCTGCTCCTCCCTGTCCTTATGGCCCTGACGGGGGGCTTCGTTTGGTGGAGAAGACGCTAGCGCTCCGGTGCGGGCCGCTCAGCCATATGACGGTGGTTAGTGACCTATGAACGTAAGGCTCTCCATTCTACTGGTGATAGTCCTGGCGATTGTCGGAGGCTCCGTCGTCATAACTCAGCAGCTGCGCACCAGGGAGCCTAGAGATCAGGCCCCCTGGATGTACAGGGTCAACGTTGATGACATCGCCGGCGTATCCGTGATTCACGAGGGCGAGCGCACGGACTACACCCTTGAAGACGAGGAGTGGATTATCAAGGATGGAGAAGACACCCAGGTGTTCCTGGATGCCTGGTCGGGCAAGGTCCTCATCCTCAGTGGGCCAAGGTCGAGCCGTGAGGTTGCCGAACAGATTGACGACACGGCCAAGTATGGCCTGGACTCGCCGCAGACAAGAGTGACGATAACCGATAAAAGCGGCTCGCCGCTGGAGTTCCACCTAGGCGACCCCACTCCCAATGGGGTTAACTGGTACGCCAGGCTCGTTGCCTCGGAAAGGCTCTTCACCGTCGATTCCACCTGGAGTGAAGTGATCTCCAAGCTGGCTACCGAACCCCCATACACTCCCTTCAAGATAAATGTCGAGAACATCAACAGCATGGCTGTGACCCAAAATGACAGACGGGTGCAGTACAGCTTTGAGGATGACCAGTGGACAGTCAAGGATGAGGATGGTGAGGATGCCCCCGTCCTGGCGGACGAGTGGGCTAGTCTGGCCCTCCTTCTGGACCGCCCGGAGGTCCGGCGTATATCGGTGAACGAGCCTGAGGTTGCCCAGTATGGGCTGGACTCACCCCAGACCCAGGTACAGATAATTCATAAAGATAGCGACCTTAAAGAGCTTCACCTCGGGGACACCACATTCGATGGCGAAAGCCGGTATGCGAGGATCGTGGGTTCCAACGTACTGTACACTGTGGCCGTGGCTTGGAGCGAGGTAGTCTCCAGGCTGGCCTCAGAACCGCCGTACCTGTCCACCGCCGCGCCCCGGCAGGACGAAGCCGCAAGCGTGAGCTTCCAGTCGGAGGGTCGGTAGTCCCCGCGCCTCCCGTTGATTCACCGGCGGCGGTCCTTCCTCAGCCACCGGCCACTAACCACTGACTGAGGGCATGGACTCCCCCTTTCGCGGGGGGTTCACTGACCACCAGCCACTAACCACTAGCCACTGAGTATCCTCAGGTTGTCAGCATCCGGTAGAGTTGGGGCAGGCGCTGGGGAAGGGACCATATGTTGTCCAGCACTTCGTAGCTCATGTCACCGCACATGGTCTTCAGGTAGTCATGCCCCGCCTTATCCACCGTGAGGCAGAAGGGTACGATGTCCTTCCGCTTGGCCTCTATGAGGGCCGTGTGGGTGTCGTGTACGGCGTACTCCTTCTCCACTCCCTCCCGGCTGTACCCCCTGTCCTGGGGCCGTCCGTCGCTGATGAGGAAAAGTATCTTGGTCCTGGAGTCCTGCCTCTCCAGCTTTGACGTAGCGTGGCGGATAGCAGGCCCCATGCGGGTGGCGTGCATGGGTGTAATCTTGTCTATGCGCCGCTTTATCCTGTCCTGGAACGTCTCGTCAATATCCTTGATTACGTAGAACTCCACGTTCTCCCTGCCGTACCCGGAGAAGCCGTAGATGCCGTAGGTGTCGCCTATGGTCTCAAGGGCCTGAATCAGAAGAGCGGTGCTCTCCTTTTCCAGGTCTATAATGCGCTTGTAGTGGCGACGCACCAGGCCCTCCCTCCGGGTCCTGAGCCACATCATGTACTCCACCGGGTCGTCGGGGGCGTCGTGGTCATCCACCGTGGGGCGACCCTCGTCTATGGCCTCGGCGGTGGAGGCGCTCATGTCCAGCAGGAACACCACGGCCACGTCGCGCTCCAGCTTGTTTCTTCGCCACCAGACCTTCTCCGATGGCGTGACGCCCATGCGGCGGTCTACGGTGGCCTCTATGGTAGCGTCCAGGTCCAGGTCCTCCCCGTCTATCACCCTCCTGACCTTGCGGAAGTTCTCGGGTACAACCAGCTCGAACTGGCGCCGTATATCCGCCGATAGGGCGGCATAGCTGCGCAGGGTGTTCGTGAAGAAATTAATGTCTCCCTCATCCACGCTCTTCTCTCGAACGATGCACCACCTGGGCTTGTAGTCGGCTGCGCGGAAGTCCCACTCGTCATAGACCTGGGACTTTGGCTCACGGGCTTCCAGAGAGCCGCCTTGCTCATCCTCGTGGACCATCGGGCCGTAGCCCTGGCCCGGCTGCGAAGAGGGAGGTGGGACCCCGGCCTCCTTCATGATGTTCTGGGCGAACATCCCCATCGCGTTTTGCAGCCTGGCAGCTTCGGCGTCCAGGTCCAGCTCGGCGCTCTCCTTCAGAAGCTCCTCCAGCATCTCCTTCGTGATAGGCTCCGCTTCCCCCTGGGCCTGCTGGGACTTGTCCATGCGCAGCCTGTTCAGGAGTTGCACCAGCTCGGGTTTGAAATCGCCCCGGTACTCCACTTCCTGAGGAGACTCGTAGTCCTGCTCCCCCTCGTCGCCCTCGCCCGACTCCTGCTGCCCGCTCTGGAGCTTCTCCAGCAATTCCTGTAGCTCCTCCTCCGAGAACTCGTCCTGGCCGTCGAAGTCCTGGGGCTGAAAGTCCTCCGGCGGCAGCTGGTCGTTGGGCAGCTTGGACAGAATCTGGTAAACCCGTATTGTGGCCTCGGCGGTATCCTCCACGGCAGCGTTGCCGTTGAGGAGCCGCTTGAAAATCTTCGCCAGCACCCGGGCGGTGTCGAGATGCTCTTTGGGGGCCGGCAGGCCCTTGAACTGCTCGAGGCTGAGGCGAATCAGGAACTCCACCATCGCTTGCCGCAAGGGTAGCTCCTCTATCGGAGGCCGCTCGGCCAGAACGCCCGTCTGGACCTGTCTGTAGGCGCGGACTATGCCGCGATACTCCAGCTTTACCCGGCAGTCCAGCCTGCCGTCTTCCAGGGCGGTGAATATGTCCAGGGCCAGCCGTCGCTCATCGAAAAGATGGAAGAAGCGGCCCATATCGGTGAGATAGCCCCTCTCGGCGCTGGAGGAGTCCGGTTCCTGCCCGTTCAGGCCCTCCTCCAGTATGGTCACTGCCCCGTCAACGGCGTCGGTTTCCATGCTTGGCCTCAGGTCCTTGAAGAGCGTCGAGGGCTGGTCGAAGGCGAACAGGAAGCTGCCGAACTCCAGGTGGGCTACCTGGTGAGTGGAGACTACCTTGAACCAGCCAAAGTTTTCGTCCTTGCTGTAATAGAGGTCCACCAGGGGTGGCAGGAACACCTTCGTGCCTTCCGTGGAGGCGTGGTCCTCGGATACCCAGCCTATGCCTTTGTGTACCAGCTCCTTGCTGCTCAGTATCTCTACGGGAGAGCCCGAGAGGGCCCGGCAGTAGAGGCGCATTACTCCCTTTACCCGGTCCAGTTCCAGGCTGGATGAAAGGGTCTCCAAGAGCTGCTCCGAGGTATTGGACTCCACTTTGAAGAAGGCCAGACCTCCATCGGGGTTTTCTTTCAACAGCCTGACACCCTGCTGGAACCATATGTCCAGCTGGCTCAGCGTTATCTTGTTGAGGACTACGTTCAAGCTCTTGAGGAAAGCTGGCACGGCATGGGGAGAAATGGCAAGGAGTGTCTCACACAGGTCGAGTATGTACCGCTGGGACGAGGTGCTCACCTGGCTGAGGGACTGGGACCCCTCCAGGAGGAAGCTGGCGGTCTCCCGCTGGCCGGCCTTGGCCAGCCGCTCAGCCAGGCGGAAGAAGCGACTGCGCTGGCTTTCCTCGATGGGTGACAGGACTTTGGCGGACACCTCGAGGCAGGTCTTTATTTCCCGCCAGCTCCCGTCGGTGAGGGCGCGGGACATGGAGAGGAAGGCTTCCCTTTCTCTCCCCATCTGCGAAAGTGCGGCCTGTCCAAGGGTCAGGCACTCGGAGGCTACGTCGTAAGACTTGTAGGAGAGGGACTCGACCAGGGCCGAGAATACTTCTACGTCCCAGAAGGGCAGGTTTCGGATGAGTTGGGGGCTTGTCTCGAAGAACTTGGCCGCCAGGGTGCTGGACTTCCAGGTCCCTTTGTAGAGGCTGCGCCCCAGTCCGGCCCACCGGGGTATGTACTGCGCTCTGAGGTTGGGGACGATGGCGGGACTCGCCCTGAAGTAAGATACTGCCAGGGTTGGCGAGTCCTGGGAGAGGTAGGTGCCGCAGCGGGCCCACTGCATGAAAGAGGAGAAGACCAGGAATTTTGCTACGTGCGGCCCCGCCTTGAAGTACTCTACCGCAGCCTCCCAGGAACGCACGGTCTGGTTGGCGATGGTGAGTCCTTCCTTGGCCCACACTGTGATTTCGTCCTCATTGAGGGCCGCGCTCATCTTTCCCAGGGCCTGGCGGTACTCCTCAAGGACCGGTGGCGGTAATTTACCCAGTCCTCTCTCTAGCTCAGCGTGGCCGGGCGAGTCGGGATGTCCGGACTCTGTACTCAATTTACTGCCCCTCCTTTACTGCCCCGACGCGTGCGGCGGAGAGTAATTCCATGAACTGCGTTACTATCTGCGCGGTGGCCCCGTATATCAGGTGCGCTCCATAGGCGTAACAGTATGCCCTGGAGGATTTCCCGTCCACCCACCGCACCTCCTCCCTACGATTTGCCGGGTCCAGGATGTCCCGCATGGGCACCTCCAACACCTCGGCAATCTCGAGGGGGCTGGGGTCGAAGGAGTAGGGATGAGGTATGGTCCCTACGAAGACCCGCACTCCAAAATGGCTCCGTGTGGCCACGTCATCCAGTTCGCCGAGGACTGTCACGTCTTCGGGCTTTATTCCCATCTCTTCATGGGTCTCACGTAGGGCCGTGTCCAGGAAGCTGCTGTCCACCGGCTCCTTGCCGCCCCCGGGGAAGGAGACCTCTCCCTTGTGGTACTCTACCTGGTCTGTTCTTTTGTTGAGGAGAATACAATACTCCCCATCTTTGAGATACAAGAGGAGAAGAACGGCAGCGGGCATGAGGGACTGGTCGTGGACGGATTGCTTCTGACGGGCTGAGAGTATACGTCTTACAGACTCTATGGAGACATCCGCCATACATACCTCATTGGACCGGGGACCGGACTCGGTGGACCGGACTCCGTACCGCGACAAAGGCTACTCGAAGATGGAGGATACCACCTCTTCCACGCTTCTATGTATCTCCTGGTCGTCCGTGAGAGCCCACACGATTGCCACCTGGCAGGCCCTTCTGGGAGGAATCCCCTGCGCCATGAGCTTCCCCGCGTAGATAAGCAGCCGGGTGCTTGCCCCCTCCTTGATCCCGTGCTCTCTGAGGTTGCGCACCTTCTCTCCCAGCTTGGCCAGGGCGGTGGCATGGTCATTGGTGCAGCCGCTCTCTCGTTGGACTATCTCCGCCTCCAGTTCCTTGGGCGGGTAGTCGAACTCAAGGGCGATGAAGCGCTGGCGGGTGCTATGTTTGAGGTCCTTGAGGGCGCTCTGATACCCGGGGTTATAGGATATGACCAGCAGGAACCTGCTGCTGGCTTCGATTATCTGGCCCTTCTTGTCCACCGGCAGAATGCGGCGATGGTCTGTGAGAGGGTGGATGAGCACCGTAGTGTCTTTCCGCGCCTCTACTATCTCGTCCAGATAGCAGATGCCTCCCGCTTTGACTGCCTTGGTCAGGGGGCCATCCATCCAGACGGTGCCGTCCACTTCCAGAAGATAGCGACCGACCAGGTCGCTGGCCGTGAGGTCTTCGTGGCAGGCGATGGTGACAAGGGGTATGCGGCGGCTGCCGTTCTCGCCCTGTCCCCCCTTGCCCCGCTTCTTTGCGACGGTGAGAGGCTGTCCCAACCTCCAGGCCATGTACTCGATGAAGCGCGTCTTGCCGCAGCCCGTGGGGCCCTTCAGTAGGACGGGTAGTTGCTGAGCGTAAGCAGCTTCAAAGAGCTCTATTTCGTCCCCTACGACACGATAGTAAGGCTCATCCTGTATCAAGTACTCTTCTATGGCGTATTCGGTATACTCGGTGCTGGCTCCGCTAGTCATACTTACCCGACCTTTCCTTTCACTCTACTGCTCCACAAGGACTCCACTTCCTGTTGCAGGTCATCCAAGCTGCCCGAGTTCTGCACCAGGACGCTTGCGTGAGCGGCCCTCTCCTCGGAGGGCATCTGAGAGTATATCCGGCTCATGATTTCATCTTCGGAGAGGTTATTGCGCTGGCGCAGCCGCTCCACCACCGCTTTTTCATCGGAAGAAGTGACCCATATCTCATCGAATAGGGACCCCCAGCCGGCTTCCACGAGCACGGCGGCCTCCACCACCGCCACTTCTACACCCTGCTCTTGGAGTTGACCAATCTTTTCCCGTATCATGTCCGCCATCCTGGGGTGCATGATGGCATTGAGCTTTGCCCTGGCCTCCGGGTCGTTGAAGATAGCCGCTCCCAGCCGTTTCCGGTCTATCTCTCCGGTGGGTTGGACTATCTCTTCTCCAAACGCGTCTATCACTTCGCGCCATGCCTGGGAATGGGGCTTGTAGGCCTCGTGCCCCACGCGGTCGGCGTCAATCACCTCGGCTCCAAGCTGTCGTAAAATACGGGAGACCTCGCTTTTGCCGGTGCCGATGCCTCCCGTAAGACCAATGACCAGCATAATTTACCCAACAATGGCAACTCTCCGTATTTAAAGGCCAAGCCCAGAGACGAAGGCCAAGCGAATGCTCAATCCCAGCGGCTTCCCAACATTCTACCAACCCTTTAGAGGTCGGTCAACATCTATTCTCTCAAGTCAACTCTATCCGTATCTCGCCGCGCCGCTGCTCGTAAGCCTCCTTCAACGCTCGGAACTTCTCCTGATAGGCGGGGTCGCTTATCGGCTGAGTGGTCATGATAACCGCATCTTCTCGATTATCGGTGTAGTAACCCTTTCGTATGCCCACCTTCTCAAATCCGTATTTCTCGTACAAAGACTGGGCAACATAGTTTGAGACCCGGGCCTCCAGGCTCATCTCTCGCGCTTGCTGACTCATGGATAGCTCGATGGAGCCTATCAGCAGGAGCTCCCCCAACCCCCTGCCCCGCGACTCCTCCTCTACGGCGATGGCGGTGATGTGGGCCTCTCCGGCCATGAACCAGAGACCCACAAATCCCAGCAGCGAGTTATCAGGAACGACCGGGTCCTTATTGGGGTAGAGGAGTCCTTTCAGGGCGTTGAGCAGATGACCGAAAGGGGACTCGGCGGGATGCTTTTCGTGCGCTGGGCCGGCAGCCCTTGGATGTGACGCTACCAGGTATTTCGCCATTCGGTTGTCCAGATCGCGCTTGAAGGGAGTCGGTGGCCAGAGGGTGGGAAAGGCCTGCCTCTCTATCTTGACTACGCGATTGATGTCCTCGGGCCGTAATGGCCGGATTTGTACGCTCATAGATGGCTGCTCTCATATGTGAAAGAAGACTAATTTTACCACACAGGCCCTGATTTTAACATAATCTGCACATATCCAGCTATTGAATCTAACCTCGAAGGGTATATACTGTCCCAATGGTATAAATGGCATAAGATGTCTCGCTGGCTTATCTCGACGGGCAACATCCAGGGGCAAGAGGACTAGTGTGGGCTGGAGGTAGATTGGATGAGGTTCCTGGAGCACGGATGGTTCACTCCCGACTCGAAACTTTACCGAGCATTCGCCGCAACATGCCATACCCTGCTTAATCGCCGGGGGTGCCCCCGCTGGAATCCTGGAAAGGCCAAGCCCGTCTGGGTGAGCATTACGGCGCTCTCCCTCCTCATACTGGTGTTTGCCTCCTGTGCCAGAGAGACCCCCACAGAGACTCCCATGTCGCCGACTCCGACGCCGACCTCGGAGCCGATACCCGTTCCCACACCTACCGCCGCTGTACCGGCTCCTACCCCTACCCCCACGTCCGTGACACCTCCAACGGCCACTCCTACACTTGCTCCCACCCCCATCTCTACCCCCACCCCCACTGTTGCGGCCCCCACTCCTACTACACCGCCAACGCCGGTGCCCGTGGACACGCCCACGCCCGTGCCCACTCCGACCACGCTGCCCGCAGCCCTTTCCCTTGAGGTCTCTTCGCCTCGGGACAACAGCATAGTCAGGTCGGCGGAGATTCCGGTGACAGGCCAGACCTCCCCCGATGCAACAGTCAGCGTCAACGGACAACTGGCAGACGTAGACTCGTCCGGCAGCTTTGAAGTGCTTCTGGCTCTGGAGGAAGGCCCTAACCTCATCGAGGTAATCGCCACCGACTTGGCCGGCGACGTGCGCTCACAGGTCTGGACAGTCATATACATACCCTGAGACATGCTCAAACTTTCCCGCGCCCTGTATATTTGGATACAGGGGGCGCCCAATATAGCCGAGGGACTCCCATGCGTAGAAAGATAGCCAGAACCCTGGCGGTTTCATCCGTTCTCCTCGTATTGATCGCGGTAGGGACAGTGGCGAGTTCCGTCACTCTCCTGGCCCAGCAGGGCCAGCAGGATGGCCTTTTTGGTCGAGTCTCCAGCATTGCCAGCCCCTCTCTTGGACTCACTATACTGACTCTGGAGACCACTACCGAAGGTGAACGGAGGGTCGAGGTAGCGGAAAATACCATCGTCACCGCTCCGGGCATGGCGGGGGCGACCGCAGACGACATTTCGCCAGGGGACTTCCTGGCCGTCTCAGGAGAGAGAACAGACGATGGCAGACTCCGGGCCTCGATGATACTGGTCAAGCCGGATAGGCCCGTGCTCCACGCCCACGTCACCGGCGCAATAGCGGGGGTTATGGAGCATCAGGTCAGCATTATTGACAAGAACGGCAATGTAGTGACCACAGACCTGCTTCAGGAAGTGGACGGAATCTTTCCAGACCGGGTCGTGACCGCGCTGACGCGCCATGACCCCAGGACTGGCAGCCTCTCTCTGATGGCCGTGGAGTCCGCGGACGAGAAGATAGAGCGCCTCAGCAGCGCCTTGAATACTGCGATTCGGGTGGACGCGACCCAAAACCAGCATAACCTGGGAGAAAGGCTAAGCGAAAACGCTACGTGTTATCTGACCGCTCTGGCCCAGCTTCTCAACCGAGTGGACTCGGGTCTCGGGCCCATCTTTGATCAAGCCGTGCGGAGCCTCGAGGAGCTACTGGGGGCCTATAGGCTGGGCAAGCCCACGGTGATGCTTGCCGGAGTCATAGACGACATTGACCGCTCTGGAGGCGTCGCTCTAGTTTCCCCTCGAGAAGGCCCACAAGTGCGCCTCAGAATCACCGCCTCCACTGTGATTCGACGCTTCGGCAGGGAAGACGTGATTGAAAACCTCGAGCGGGGCCACGAGGTCGAGTCCCTCTACGACCCGCAGACCGGTGAAGTCCAGACTATTGACGTGCTCTTTCCCACCCTCCGGGCAGACCTATCGGATGGCCTGCTGGCCCAGGCCAGGTCGGGAGAGTTGGAAGGCACGATTAACGTGGTTATCCCCGGTGCCGTCATCATCAGACTTGGCGCCGGTAAGTTCGTGACCCTGACTACCACGCCGGAGACGAGGGTCAGGGTCGGGGAGCAGGAAGCGGAGCTTGAGGACCTGGGCCCCCTGGTGCGGGTGAAGGTAGGGTACAGTCCTACGACTATGGAAGCCCTGGTCATTGAGACCTTTGATGCAGTCCGGGGCCAGGTGTTCATCTCGGGTGTAGTGAAAAGCTTCGTCCCCAAGGTCAAGCCCGCAGCCAGGATACCGGGGAGCCCTGACGAGGGCAATATATTGATCATATCCGTTACGGGCGAGACCGAAGCCCTGAACATTACCGATAACACGCTTATCGAACGCGACGGGGAGAGGTGGAGCATCGGGACCTTGCAAGTGGGAGACCTGGTTAGACCCACCTCTCGTTACGACGCCAGCACCCGTGAATTGCAGAAGCTCTCGCTGAAAACGCCGGAGCTCCGGGGAACAATACTGGCCAGGGTCACGACTCCCGGCGGTACCCGCTACCTCACCGTCTTCACCGATGGACTGAACATGGTGACCGTAATGATTACCGACATGACAGAGATAGCCAGGGATGGCGAGATAGTGGACTTTTTGGCCTTGGAGGTGGGGGAAAAGGTGGTGTCCGGTCTGTACAACCCCCTCACTCTGCAAGCGTCGTCGCTGTTCGTACAACGACCTGAAACTGCGCGGGTGACCGGAACTATACTGGAACTGGACCGGGATAAGGGTGTTGCCACCGTAGCTCCGGACGCAGGTGAGCCTGTCGTGCTGTTAATACCCGCCAAACCTGGGATAGTTATTGTAAATGGCAGCCCAAAGTCAATCGAGGACCTGAACGTTGGAGACGAAGTGAGGGCAGCTTTCCACAACCCCAACACTAAGGTAGTTGCCAGGATATTCACCATGCCCCAATAGGACGTCTCGCCGGTCCTCCTGACCCAATGCGGAGGGCCGTTTTGCCGTCACCCTGCAAACGGTCCGGGCGCGCTGTTGACATCTAATCGTTCCCATACTTAGACTTGGCTCATGGAAGTCTGTCCTGCCTTCATAGACGAGACCGGTGTTCTGTCAGGCTCGATCAAAGAACAGCCAATCTATGGCATCGGAATGTTAGTGGTCCCTGAAACCAAAGAGATTACCGATAGCTTCTATAGGCTCCACCTGTGTTCGATAAGCTCAGTGAAGGGATGCTTGAGGGCCACTTCCGATATGTTTATCTACTTGCAGCTTGTAGACCTGCTGCTCGGATGTGTGCAGTTCGACTTCAAGTCTCAAATGGGCTATTTTGACCCCACGTCAAAAAGGGCACAAGAGAAACTGCGGCTTGTGAGTTTCCTGAAGAGTAAATTGGGTATGAAGCTGGGAGATGCCTTTCTGGCGAAAGGCCAATCCTTCAAACGCTGGGATACACCATCGGTTTTCACGGTGTGGAAGGGAGAATGGGGAAATGTAGAGAAGGGTGCGGTTATGACCGGCGTCCATCCCTTAAGCAGGACGACGTGATCCGGGCACTCCGCACCTACGATGCTACGTTACCTCAATGCGCCCCTTTTGTCAAGCGTGGAATCTCAGTGGTCTCAGTGCGTGCTGACATTCATACCCGGCATTACCGCTCCCGTAGCGAATACCTGCCAGCCAGGGCTATAGACATTTGTGAGATGCGTTGCTATATTGTAGCCTGACTTATTTGACGCGAGGGTGCCATAGTGAATTGGGCTGAATGTCTGGTCCAGTGCCTCAAGGATGCCCAAATATCGTTAATCAGCTACGTCCCGGACATCAGCATTGCCCAGGCTACCCGCCTGATGGAGGATGACCCCTTCTTCCACGTCGTCTCCGCCACCAGGGAAGAGGAGGCCATAGGCATAGCCCTGGGCGCCTACGCGGCCGGCCGCAAGTCCGCCGTCTTCATGCAGTCCAGCGGGTTTGGCAACTGCATCAACGCCATCAGCAGCTTGTGTATCCCCTTTCGCGTACCCATTCCCTTCTTTATAAACCTGCGGGGAGAGTTGGGCGAGTTCAACATCGCTCAGGTCCCTTTGGGCAGGGCCACCCGGCCTATCCTGGACATCCTCGGCTTGCCCCATTACACCCTGACTGAAGAAAAAGGTATGGACAGGATCGTGACAGGCGCGGTCCAGCTCTGCTACTCCAGCCGGCAACCCGTGGCCGTTTGTCTGACTCCCCTGCTTCACGGAGGTAAAATTGCGTAGGCCGGATGCCATCAAGCTGGTACTGAAGCACGTAGGGGACGCGCCCATTGTGAGCAACCTCGGCCCCACCTCCGACGAGCTATGGCACGCGGGACACAGGGCGCGTAACCTCTACACCTATGGGGGAATGGGGCTCTGCTCTTCCATAGCCCTGGGTATGGCCCTATCTACTCGGGAGAAAGTAGTATCTCTCGATGGCGACGGCTCCCTTCTGATGAATATGGGAACTATAGCCACCATAGGCAGGGAGAAACCTGGCAATCTAATCGTCATCGTGTGGGATAACGAGGAGTGGGCGCAGACGGGCCATCAGCCCAGCCACACCGCAACAAACACCGATCTGGAGCAGGTGGCGCAGGCTTGTGGAATTGCCAGGACTGCGACCGTCTCCAACTACGACCGGTTGGAATCAGTCTTGAAGAACGCCCTGGAGTCCGAAGGACTGTGGTTCATCGTGGCAAAGATAGAGGAAGCGGGCTATCTTCCAGTGGCGCCCATCGAGCCTGAGATGACCCTGTATCGAGTCCGCGAGACCTTTGTCGGACCTGCCACCGCGGCTGGACATTAAGGGACTGCCGACGGCCTCGGCTCTGGCCCCGCCTCGTCCTGTTGATCCCTCTTGTCGTACCCCACCAGCTCGGCGAAGCCTCTGCCATCAACGGGTTGGCCGTCACGCTGTCCGGAGAACGTGACGGCACCCTCCCAGTACACGGGAGCGCCCAGCTTGCTCACGTCGAACTCCGCATCCATATGAACAGGCTCTATTTCTACGGACAAGCTCACCGGAACGATCCGGAGTTGCCAACCCACAGGATACTCAATCTTGGTCCTTGGACTTGTCCACGAGTCCCGGGCCGTCACTTCAATATCCTCCCCGTGCAGGTAATGGGGCGCGCCGTCGGGCGATATGTATGTGCCCGCCTTCCGGAGAAGCTCTCCGGTATCGAAGTCCCACAGAAGGAAGGCCATCACCTCGGTGTTATCGTCGAGTTGGAGGCTGAACCAGTCCCACCCCACAGGCTCCCGGCCAAAGTCACCCCATTGCTGGTCCATCCACGCTTCCCCCGTCACCTCACGGGGAACGCCGCCCGTCGTGATCGTTCCCCGGGCTTTCAGACGGGTACGAGAGTAGTAGTAGGACTCCCCCGCAGGCCCCATGCCCACTATTCCGTCCCCCCCGTGCAGCGTTGGGGGCTTGGTCCTTTCCATCTCCAGGCTAAGCCCGTACTCTCCCTCCGACGCCTCCAAAGAGAAGCGTCCGTTGACTCCCTCCATACTCCAGCCTCCCGCTGTCACGGCGAACCCCTCGGTCGGCCTCTCCCCTAGCCCCAGGGCCATTCGCTCCGCCTTGACTCCCCCGCTGCCGTCGGGGGTCGCCAGGGTGAAGTGCAGCACCCTGGTATCGAGGCCCTTCAACGGCTGAATCACTTGAACGTCGTTGACGTGGAAGCCGACAAAATGAAAGCTGTAGTGGCCGTCGTCGGAGTCGGACAGGTGGCCGTTGAAATACCACCACTCGACGGGAACGCCGTGAGGGGCCTCATCTTGGGGAAGGTGGATCAGGCGGGCATCTTCGCGCGTTGAGACCGGCGCGGGCGCGAGAGTAGGCATGAAGGTGGCTGTGGGAGCAGGGGAAGGAGTTAACATAACTGTAGGGGTCAATAAGGCAAGCGGCGTGGGTGCTGGTGTGGGACCGGCAACCCTGGCAGGAGACGACTCCAAAGCCGGGGGGCGGGCTGCCGTAGGGCTGGGGGTCGGGTCTTTTGGGGCCTCGCAACCAACAAGGGCTACCGCAATGAGGAAGAGCAGGAGATAATACCATCGCAAGGCCATTATAAAGCTATATCGCCTCACAACAGGGTCGCTATGGCCTTAACAAGGCCAGATAAAGAAATGAATATGACGGCTGCGCTTCCTCGTCGTCACTCCCGCGAAAGCGGGAATCCAGAAGTGCCAGGTAGATTCCCGCTTTCGCGGGAAAGACAGGTGAGTATTTTCATGGGAAAGCCGGGCGCATTGGGCCGCACAGGGTATCCGTATGAGGCGTATTGTACACTTTGACAGCAGGCGTTCACCGGTTGCCTGGGATGATAGCAGGGCTAATCCCTTGAGTCAAGGAAAGGTTGTAGTATACTTACTTCCGTGGAGAATGTAGCTCCGGTCAAGCCTATAGGCACGTTCATATACAGGGCATGCACAAGGTATACATAAGGAGACACGCGAATGAGCTTGTTCGGCGAGGACTCCCTGAGAAAGATACGCAAGGAGAGCACGGAGTGGGAGGAGCGCGAGCTTAAGGAAACCCTCCGTAAGACCCAGGAGCGGCAGGAAGACTTCCGCACCGTATCGGGCCTGGAGATAAAGCGTCTCTATACGCCCGAGGATACCGGAGGGCTGGAGTACGGGAACGATCTGGGCTTTCCCGGGACCTACCCCTTCACCAGGGGAGCATACCCCACCATGTACCGGGGCAGGCTGTGGACGCGACGCCAGATCGCCGGCTTTGGCACTGCAAAGTCCACCAACGAGCGGTACCGCTTCCTTCTTGGTCATGGCCAGACAGGTATCAGCACCGATTTCGACCACCCGACCCTGACCGGGTACGACTCGGACCACGAGCTGGCAGAGTATGAGGTGGGCAGGCTGGGCGTGGCCGTGGATACAGTGAAGGATATGGACGAGCTTTTCACCGGCATACCCCTGGATAAGGTCAGCGTCTCCCTCACCATAAATCACCCGGCGATTATCATGCTGAGTATGCTGCTCGCGGTCGCCCAGGAGGGCGGAATAGGATGGAGCGCCCTTCGAGGTACTGTGCAGAACGACCCTCTGAAGGAGTTCCACGGCCAGAAGACCTTCGCTCTGCCCCCGGGACCTTCCCTCAAGCTCACCACCGACGTTGTGGAGTTCTGCACGCGTCAAGCGCCCAGCTGGTACACCATATCCATATCCGGCTACCACACCAGGGAGGCAGGCGCGGACGCCGTGCAGGAGCTGGCCTTCACCATCGCTCAGGGCATGGCCTATGTGGAGGCGGCGATGGAGAGGGGCCTGGAGGTGGACGAGTTCGCTCCCAGGCTCTCCCATTTCTTCGGGTGCCACAGCGATTTCTTCGAGGAAGTTGCCAAGTTCCGGGCGGCGCGGCGTATGTGGGCCAGGATAATGAAGGAGCGGTACGGCGCCCGGAAGGCCGAGTCAATGCGCCTGCGTTTCCATACCCAGACCCTGGGCTCCACCCTCATGCGAGAGGACCCAAGGAACAACATCGCTAGGGGCTCCCTCCAGGCCCTAGCGGCGGTCCTGGGCGGGACCCAGTCCCTTCACATTAGCGGCTACGACGAAGCCTACGATATTCCCTCGGAGGACGCCATGAAGACCTCCCTGGCGACCCAGCTTATCATTGCCCACGAGTCCGGCGTCACCAATACCGTTGACCCTCTCGCCGGCTCCTATTTCCTCGACTCGCTGACCGACACGCTGGAGGAGAAGGCCTGGGAATACATCCATAAGATAGAGGAGCTTGGTGGAGGCGCTTCTGAAGGCGGAAGACAGCAGCGCGCGATGCTCAGGGGTATGCTCGCCGCCATTGACACGGGCTACATAGAGCGGGAGATCGCCAATGCGGCCTATCGGCACCAGCGCCGTATAGAGACCAACGACTACATCATCGTGGGAGTGAACGAGTACAGGTCCGGGGACACCCAGACTCCGGAGCTTTTCGAGTACGATACAAGCGAGGAGGACCGCCAGATAGAGCGTCTCGCCGGGGTGAAGCGGGACCGCAGCAACGACCATGTCCAAAGGGCGCTCAGCAGCATAAAAGTGGCTGCTGAAAAAGATGAAAACCTGATGCCCCACATTCTGGAAGCTGTCAGGGTCTGCGGCACTGAAGGGGAAATAATGGACGCCCTCAAACAGGTCTATGGGGAGTACAAGGACCCGGGGGTGTTCTGACGGTGGGCCTTGCCGGTGGTTTTTGCCCGCGCTTTATATTCTCCGGGATGGGCTATATAATATTTGGTGGTCATTGATCGCTCTTGCCTATGTGGAGGACAGCGGAGGATAGTGGGTCTGGCCAGTAGACGATCCACCATGAGACCATGAGGTGCAAGATTGACGATGCTGGAAGCCTTCCCGGACTACTATGGCATACTGGGCATACCTCGCCATACTGGCGGGGATGGTATAAGGCGGGCCTATCTACGTAGAGCATGGCACTATCATCCGGACCTCCATCCCGATAATCCGGAGGCGACAACTGCCATGACTAATATCAACATTGCATATGCCACGCTGTCGGACCCGATTCGCCGGGCCCAATACGACGCCAATCGCATCCAAATCAATCTCCGCACGCCTCAGGCCCCGGTCGTTACATCCTCCGAGACCCGTCGGCGGCAACGCGCCCGGCATCAAGGAGACGGAAGAAGGGGCGGGGTCCTTGATTCGACCCTTGGGCTGATCGCACGCATCATTCGCTATGTTACCTCCGCTTCACCGGCCTGAACACGGCCTAGATGCGGCTTCAAAGCGGCACAATACCCGGCATGGCAACGCTCGGTGGCCTCCCCGCCGTCACTCCCGCGAAAGCGGGAGTCCAGAAGCCGGGAATATGGATTCCGGCTCAAGACCGGAATGACGGGATGGGGCTTGCAGGCTATTTTCAAGGCAGGACTCAAAGAGACATGACGACTCAACATAAGCCGATAAAGGTGCTCCTGGCGAAGATCGGCCTAGACGGGCACGACAGGGGCGTCAAGATAATCGCCCGTGCCCTGAGAGACGCGGGGATGGAGGTCGTGTATATGGGCATGAGGGTCACCTCTGAAGAGGTGGCCCGCGCGGCTATGCAAGAGGATGTGCAAGTGGTGGGCATCAGTATCCTCTCCGGAGTCCACATGCGTCTCATACCCAGGCTCACGCAGGCGTTGGAAAGCTATGGCCGGCAGGATGTCCTTCTCCTGGTGGGGGGTACGATTCCCGACCAGGACGTCCAGTCCCTTCGCGATATGGGAGTGGATGCGGTCTTTCCCGTGGGTACATTCACGGATGCGATGGTGGACTATATCAGGTCGAATGTAAATACTGGGGATGGGGCATAGGCCCCACCACTCCCCAGGTATCGAGGTTTCTCATGGAGTGGCCCCCCAAGTACGACCCCAGCTACGTCCCCCCCGCCGACAGCCAGCACTGGGACTCTCGCATGGAGACTATGGACCCCGCCGAGCGGGACAAAATCATCCTCCAGAAGATGGAGCGCCAGGTCCGGTACGCCTACGATAGTTCCGCCTTCTACCGCGAGCTTTACGAGGATGTGGGCGTTGACCCCACCGGAATTCGCAGCTTCGAGGAGTTCAGGCAACTCCCCATACTGACCAAGGATACTATAAAGGTAGAGCAGGAGAACCACCCCCCCTTCGGGCGGTTCTTGTGCATACCGGAGGATGGCATTTCCCGCATTCACGGCACGTCCGGGACCACCGGCAGGCCCACGGCTTTTGGCATAGGCTACGACGACTGGCAGCGTATCGGCGAGGCCCACGCCAGGATTCTCTGGGGGGTGGGCCTTCGCCCCGGGGACTGCGTGATTATCACCTCCGTGTTCAGTCTATACATCGGAAGCTGGGGCGCTCTGGTGGGGGCGGAAAGGCTGGGCGCTCGGTGCTTCCCCTTTGGCGCCGGCGCGTCGGGGCAAACGGAACGGGCCTTGGAATGGATCAGTATGGTGAAGCCAGCGGCCCTCTACGCTACGCCTTCCTATGTCCTCTACATGGCCGAGGTCGCGAGAAGCATGGGCTATGACCCCAGGAGGGACTTCAACTTCCGTCTCATGTTCTTTTCGGGCGAGCCGGGCGCCAGCGTGCCCTCCACGCGCAAGGAGATTGAGGACACCTACGGCTGCTACGTGGTAGACCAGGGCAGCATGGCCGAGATGACCCCCTGGATGACCAACTCCGGCTGCCGTCATCTGGAGCAGGGGATGCACCTGTGGACTGATATAGTCTATACCGAGCTAGTTGACTCTGATACCAGAGAGCCAGTGCCCCTGGGCGGTGAGGGAGTCCCGGTGTACACCCATCTGGAGCGCACGTCCCAGCCCCTCATACGCTACTGGTCCGGGGACATAGCCCGGTGGGACATGGTCGAGTGCAGGTGCGGAAGGACGTACCCCACCCTCACCGAGGGCATCTACGGGCGCGTGGACGACATGATTACCGTCCGGGGACAGAACGTCTTCCCCTCCAGGATAGAGGACGTGGTGAGGGGCATTGACGAGTTTGGGGGCGAGTTCCGTCTCCTGCTGGAGAGGGAGCCGGGCCAGCTGGACCGACTGACCGTCCAGACAGAGGTGAAGGGGGCTGTGTATAGCTCCCTCGGAGAGCGTCCCGAAAGCATGGAAACCTTGAGTCGCAGGATTGCCGACGACCTGAGGCGCGCCCTGGGTGTCGGCGTATCGGTGGAACTGAAACCTGAAGGGACTTTTGAGCGCACCGAGTTCAAGGCCCGCCGTATTATAGACAACAGGGGCATCTGGCGAGTACGCGGGTGAGCCGGCAACTCCCCCTCATCCCTCACGCTACGCTCAGGGCAGGCTCTAACCTTCTCCCACCAGGGGAGAAGGCACTTTGGAAAAACGCCTTCCAAGGAATCAGACCACCGGCTTGTCGCAGCGGAGGGCGTCCCTGAGGACCTCGACGAGGTGGCGGGCCTTTCTCCCCGTGCCGTGCTCTATCTGCTGGCGGCAGGAGATGCCCATCACGGCTACCTCCCACTCCTCGTCCTTGGCCTCCACCGCCGGGAAGAGACGCTCGCGACCGACGGCCATCGAGATGTCATAGTGCTCCTTCTCGTAGCCGAAGGAGCCGGCCATCCCGCAGCACCCGGAGTTCACCTCTTCCACCTCGTACCCCGGCGGGAGCTTCAGCGCTGCCATGGAGTGACGCGTCCCTACCAGGGCCTTCTCATGGCAATGCCCGTGGAATAGCACCTTCTTCCTGGCGTCGGTGAACTCCAATGACAGCTCTCCCCTGTCCTGAAGCAGCGTAAGGAACTCGTCTATAAGGTAGCTGTTTGCCGCAACCAGCTTTGCCTTCTCATGCGCCTCGCTTTGGCTCAAGAGGTCCGGGTACTCGTCCCGCAGAGTAAGGAGACAGCTTGGCTCGCAGCCCACGATGGGGATGCCCTGCTCGACGTAGCTATAGAGAATATCTATGTTTTGTTGAGCGTGAGCCTTCGATTTATCCAGCAGACCCTTGGAAATCATGGGACGGCCGCAGCAGGGGGAGTCCGCCAGCACAACCCGGAAGCCTGCTCCCTCCAGAATCTCCACGGCTGCCATCCCCACCTGGGGGTAGTTATAGTTCATAAAGGTGTCATTGAACAGGGCCACCATGCCCGATTTTCCCTTCCCGGGCTTCCCTTTGGATGAAGCCGCCCTTGATTTGAACCAGTCCTGGAAAGTGGGTCGAGCGAAGGGCGGCAGCGTCCTCCGGGGGTGAATCCCCAGGAACCTCTGGAGGAAGAGCTTGCTCAAGGGATTGCCGGAGGCCCAGTTGGACAGCGGCGCGAGACGAGAGCCGAGGCGACTCAGAGAGTTGATGTTGGCGAAAAGGCGGGCGCGGAGGGGGAGACCGTGGGCCTTGTGGTACTGGTCCAGGAACTCGTACTTCAGCTTCGCCATGTCCACCCCGGTCTGGCATTCGGCCTTGCAGGCCTTGCACTCGAGGCAGAGGTCCAGGGCATCGTAAAGCCGGGGACTGGTGAAGGTCTCGCCGGGCAAGGCCCCGGAGAGAACGGCCCGCAGCAGGTTGGCCCTGCCGCGCGTGGAGTGCTCTTCTTCCCTCGTGACCATGTAGGAGGGACACATAGTCCCCGTCGCCTTGCGGCAGGCCCCCATGCCGTTGCACATCTCAATGGCGTTGGTATAGCCCAGGTCAGCCGAAAAGTCCAGCTTGGTCTCCGGGGACGCAGCATGGTAATCGCTGCCAAAGCGCAGGTTCTCCATGATGGGCGGGCAGTCTATTATCTTGCCCGGATTCATAATGCCATGAGGGTCGAAGGCGCTCTTCACCTCCCGGAAGGCCTGGTAGATTTTTTGCCCGAACATCTTTTCCGTCCATACGCCCCTGACGATGCCGTCCCCATGCTCGCCGCTCAGGGAACCCCCGTACTCCAATACCAGCTCGCTTATATCCGAAGCGATGGACACCATCTTGTCCACGCCCTCGCGGTTCTTGAGATTGACCAGGGGCCGGATATGCAGGCAGCCCACGCTGGCGTGGCCGTAGTAGCCGGCTGTGGTGCCGTGGGACTTGACTATCTCGTCGAAGCGCCGCACGTACTCCCCCAGCTTCTGGGGGTCCACGGCTGTGTCCTCCACGTAGGGCAGCGGCTTTGCGTCGCCCCGGGTGCTCATCAGCAGGCCTAGCCCCGCGCTTCGCAGCGCCCACACGTTGGCCTGGCTGCCCGGCTCTATGAGGTTCACGCAAGCATAGCCCAGCCTCTTCCTTTCCATATCATCCTTGAGTGCCGCCAGCTTCCCCACAAGCTCCGCCTCCGAGTCCCCGTTAAACTCCACCACCAGCAGGGCGTCGGGATCGCCCTCCACGAAGTCCACCAGCCGGGCGAACCCAAGGGAGCTCCGGCAGCGGTCCAGTATCATCCTGCCTATCAGCTCTATGGCCGCCGGTTTATGCTGGAGTATCTCCCAGGTGGCTTCACAGGCCTGGGGCATCTCCTGGAAGTGGAGCACCGCCAGGGCTTTCCTGGCAGGTACGGGTACGAGATTCACCTTTGCCTCGGTGACCACGCACATGGTCCCCTCGGAGCCTACCACCATCCTTGACATATTAAACGGCCTGGTTGCAGCCCCGGCGGGCGGCCCGTCATCCAGAAAATCGTCGAGATTATAGCCGCTGACCCTGCGCATAATTTTGGGATAGCGGGCCAGTATCTCATCACGGTTCTCTTGAGCAATGTGCCTGACCTGGCGGTATATCTCCGACTCCAGGCCCGTACCGGCAAGCTTGGCCTCCAGCTCGGGGCCGTCCAGCGGCCTGAAATGGGCCTGGCTGCCGTCGGAGAGCACCGTGCGGAGCTCCAGGATGTGGTCAATGGTCTTGCCGTAGATGACGGAGTGAGAGCCGCAGGTGTTGTTGCCTATGCCGCCGCCGACACAGGCGCGGTTGGCGGTGGTAGGGTCGGGGGCGTACTGGAGGCCGAGGGGCGCCAGGTGTTTGTTGAGGTGGTCCAGCACGATCCCCGGCTCTACCCTGGCCCAGCCCTCTTCCCGGTTCACCTCCAGGACCCGGTCCATGTACTTGCTGAAGTCCATGACGATGGCGTGGTTTACCGTCTGCCCTGCCAGGCTTGTGCCCCCGCCGCGGGGCAACACGGGTATCCGCTCCTTGGCGGCTAGCTCCACCACCGCCAGCACGTCCTCAGCGTTGCGAGGGACCACCACTCCCACAGGCTCCATCCGGTAGATGCTGGCATCGGTGCTGTAGAGAGCGCGGGAGTAGGGGTCGAAACGGACTTCTCCCGAAACCCTCTTTCTCAGCGCCCTCGCCAACTCCTGGGCCTCGCCGATTCTAGCCTTGGTCCCTACGCCTGAAGCCATGACGCTCAGCCTCCACGTTTTTTACCTACTGGGTTACTTTATACGAAAAGGCTGGTAGCTTCAACATTATGCACCTGTCGTCCATATCGTGGTATTCTTGTATGAGCTATGACAGGCGATGATAAATTCTGTCCGCTTTGTGCAGCACCCCTTGAACCCAGGAATGTGGGGGGGACGGATAGACCGGTCTGCTCCCGGTGCGGGAAGATAATCTATCACGATCCAAAGGTCACGGCTGCAACCGTGGTGGAGCGCGACGGTAAGGTGCTCATGGTGCGGCGGGGGATAGAGCCCGGTCTGGGGTTGTGGAGCCTGCCCGGGGGATACGTTGACCGGGGCGAGGTGGTGGAGCGGGCGGCGGAGAGAGAGGTGATGGAGGAAACGGGGGTGCGGGTGAAGGTCACGGACCTGGTGGGGGTATTTTCCGAGCCGGGCCATCCTGTGATCCTGGTAATCTACGACTCGCAGATAGTGGAGGGCGACCCCAAGCCGGGGCCGGAGGTGCTGGAGCTGGACTTTTTCCCTCTGGACGGGCTGCCCTCTCTCGCCTTTCCACGGGACCGCCAGGTGCTCAAGGCCTGGGAAAAGCTGAGGAACGGCTATCGCTGAAGTGCCAGCGGACATAACATGGGTACGGGGCGACGCTTGACAGAAGTATGGTGCACAAACATAATCAAGGCGCATACAGGATAAGCTAGACAATAGAGAAGGGAGAGGGATGAGTCCTCCCATCGGCTTCATCGGCCTGGGCATTATGGGCAAACCCATGGCAAAGAACCTGCTCAAGGCCGGTTACTCCCTGACGGTCCACAGCAGGAGCCAGGGGCCAGTGGACGAGCTGGTCGGCGACGGAGCAGCGAGAGCTTTGTCCGGCAAAGAGGTAGCCCAGGGGACGGAGATAATCGTCACCATGCTCCCCGATTCCGCCGACTCGGAGAGGGCGATACTGGGCGAAAACGGCGTGCTGGAGGGTGCCAGGGAAGGCTCAGTGATCATTGACATGAGCTCCATAGCCCCACTGGTGTCCAGGGGAATTGCAGTAGAGGCGGCCAAGAAAAACGTGGAGATGCTGGACGCTCCCGTGAGCGGGGGCGAGCCTGGCGCCGTTGCCGGCACTCTGGCCATCATGGTGGGCGGCAAGCAGGAGGTATTCGACCGCTGCTTCCCCGTTCTGGATGTCATGGGCAGGAGCGTGGTCAGAGTGGGAGACGTGGGCGCCGGCAACTTTGTCAAGCTGGCGAACCAGATAATCGTTGCCGCGAATATCGAAGCCATAGGCGAAGCCTTCGTCCTGGCCCAGAAGGCCGGCATAGACCCGGAGCTGGTCTTTCAGGCCATCAGGGGGGGCCTGGCCGGAAGCAACGCCCTGGAAGCCAAGGCCCCCATGATTATGGAGCGCAACTTCAAGCCCGGCTTCCGCATACGGCTGCACCAGAAGGACCTGCACAACGCCCTTCTCACGGGCAAGGACCTGGGGGTGCCTCTGCCCGTTACCAGCCTGGTCCAACAGATGTTGGGCGCGTTAATCAACCAGGGCAGGGGCGACTACGACCACTCCGCCATCACAAACTTCGTGGAAGACCTGGCCAACACCCAGGTGCAGAAGGGATAGACCGGCCAGCCCCGGAGACCTGCCCGGAACTTGTAATAGGAGACGTATGAAGGTCCACGAGTACCAGGCCAAGTCCATCTTTGCCCGCTATGGCGTGCCCGTGCCCCGTGGCGGCGTGGCCTCGACCCCCACGGAGGCCCTGGAGCTTGCCAGCGGCCTCGGCGGGCGGGTTGTGGTAAAGGCCCAGGTGCACGCCGGGGGCCGCGGCAAGGGCGGCGGAATCAAGGTGGTCAACACTCCTGAAGAGGCAGAGCAGGCCTCCGCCTCCATGCTCGGCAAGCATCTGGTCACACCCCAGACGGGGCCACAGGGCGTCCCCGTCGAGAAGGTGCTGGTGGAGGAGGTCGCCGAGGTAATCAGGGAGCTATACATTGGGCTGACCATCGAAAAGGCCTTCGGAGGCCCCGTGATGATAGCCAGTGAGTCCGGCGGCATGGAGATAGAGGAGGTGGCAGCCAGGGAGCCTGAGAAGATATACAAGGAGGCCGTGGTTCCCCTCATAGGCTTTCAGCCCTTCCAGGGGCGCAGGCTGTCCCGCGCCTTGAACCTGGAGCCGGACCTGGTAAGGCCGGCGGCCCAGCTCATGGAGGCGCTCTATAGAGTCTTCGTTGACTGCGACAGCTCCCTCGTGGAGATAAACCCCCTTGCGCTGACCGGAGGCGGGCGTATCATCGCGCTCGATGCCAAGCTCAGCTTCGACGACAACGCCCTCTTCCGCCATCCTGAGCTGCGCGAGCTGCGCGACCCCAGCCAGGAAGACTCCTTCGAGGCCCAGGCCCAGGAATACGACATCTCCTACGTCAAGCTCGACGGCGAGGTGGGATGCCTGGTCAATGGGGCTGGGCTGGCTATGGCTACCATGGACGTCATCAAGAGCGCGGGTTCAAGCCCTGCCAATTTCCTGGACGTGGGGGGTGGCGCCAGCGAGGAGAAGGTGGCGCGAGCCTTCGGAATTATGCTCTCAGACCCCCAGGTCAAGCACATTCTGGTCAACATTTTCGGCGGTATCCTGCGTTGCGATATAGCTGCTAGGGGCATAGTGATGGCGTGTGAGGAGCGAGGGGCCGAGCTACCCATACTGGTGCGTATGCTGGGCACCAACGTGGATGAAGGAAAAGAGGTCTTGAAAAGCTCGGGCCTGAACGTGACCTTCGCCGACTCACTAGCGGAGGTAGCCCAGAGGATGAAAACGCTGGCAGCGTAGGAGTCTAGCCCGGTCCCCTCGGCCCTCTTTCACATCATTGACACCCGCGTCTTTCTCTATTACACTCTATCTAGCCTCGCGCAGGCGAAATACAGCTAATCATCCGCGAATATATAGGATATACGTTGCCGAGTCATCTTCTGCGTTACGGCATAATCGGGGCCGTCCTGGCGGCGGCGGTGGTCATACTGACGACCTTGGTGGGAGGGACGTTAGCGCAGGACGCACCAGGGACACCCGAGAGTGACCCTGAACCCACGGGAAAGCTGGTGGTGGTGCCGGGGTTGGTGGAGGTGGGGCAGACGACCCAGGTCGTGGGGTTCCAAGTGGTCCCCTTGGACCTGGAGGTGAAGATAGAGTACAGCGAGCGCTTCGTGTTGGAAGGCGAATCGTGCGATGCAGGGTCCGCTGGGGCCACTCCCGCCGTCATAGCTCCCACGTGGGTCACGCTGGAAGCCTGCTCGGTGGGAGAGGGGCAGGTGCGGCTGGTAGAGGCCGACAGCGGCAGCGTCATCCAGGAGGTGAGGGTAACCGTCAGCGAGGCGACGGGGCCGACGGGGCAGGCCGCTCCTATGGTAACCCTCAACAGTGTTCCCTCGAGCCTTACCGTGGGCGATTCAGACGGATTCAACGTCAAGGTCACTGGGCTCGACAGGGATGAAGAGTACGAGTTGACCACAGTTCCCCTGACCCACGGCTTGGCGTTCAACCGAGGCTGCACCGACTTCGAGAAAACCCAGGAGATCATAGGAAGCACCATCAGGTTCTTCTTCTACACGATATATGGATGCGCCCCCCCTGGGGCAAATCTCTGGTCGTATCTCAGTGTGGACGGGAGTGCGATTGCCAGTTCTGAGTTTACTTTCGTACGGGTGAGGCCCCCACCCACACCCACGTCGGTCCCGCCCACACCCACGTCGGTCCCGCCCACACCCACGTCGGTCCCGCCCACACCCACGTCGGTCCCGCCCACACCCACGTCGGTCCCGCCCACACCCACGTCGGTCCCGCCCACACCCACGTCGGTCCCGCCCACACCCACGTCGGTCCCACCCACGCCCACGTCGGTCCCGCCCACGCCCACGTCGGTCCCGCCCACGCCCACGTCGGTCCCGCCCACGCCCACGTCGGTCCCGCCCACGCCCACGTCGGTCCCGCCCACGCCCACGTCGGTCCCGCCCACGCCCACGTCGGTCCCGCCCACGCCCACGTCGGTCCCACCCACGCCCACGTCGGTCCCGCCTACGGACACTCCAACCCCACCACTTGGGCTTAACCTCGACGTGGAGCCGTCCTCGACGGGAGCCATAAGCGCAGTTCAATCAATCCAATTGTCGTGGGACCTCGTCCCGGACGCCGTTATATATGAGGTTCAAGCGAGGAGATACGATGCTGAAAGGTCGAGTTCCGAATCAGAGGACGACTGGTCATATGTGGGCACTGTGGCCGGGACCGAGAGCGGGTGTGGCAATTTAGGTACCCCCTTTTGGTGTTTCCGGGTCGTTGATATGACCACGGTATTGTCAGACGAGAAAGGCTTAGAGCCTATCCTAATAACCCGGCGGCTCTGAGAGCGATAAGGGCACAGGCGAAATGAAGAAAGGCTATGTAGTTGGTGGGAGACTTGTCCCAGCGGACCAAAATGCGCCGAAAGCGGTTCATCCAGCTGTGGGTGCGTTCCACCACCCAGCGCCGGGCTTTGAAGCCGGCCTCTTTCTTGATGGCCTGAGCCTCTTCCCCACGGCTGCGTATGTGGGCCGTGAAGCCAAACTCGTCCACGGTCCGGCGCACCTCGTCAAAGTCGTAGCCCTTGTCCAAGCACAGACCCTGGGGATGCTCCGGGCTGGGCGCGGGGCGTGGCACGGGGAGGCTGTCCACCGTGGCCCGCACCAGCTTCATATCGTGGCGGTTGGCCCCGTCCACTGCCAGCCCCACCGGAATGCCCCCGGATTCGGTCAACAGACTGCGTTTGACCCCGCTCTTACCCCGGTCCGTGGGGTTGGGACCGGTTTTCCCCCCCGCCCAAGGGGGATTTGGTCAAGGCCCCGTCCATGCTCAGCCAACTCCAGTCCAAACCCTTCAATTCGTCATAGCGTTCCAGCCCAGTCCGCCATAGCTCCAGGAACACCCCGGCGGCGGTCCATTCCTGAAAGCGCAGGTGGGCGGTGGAGCCGGAGCAAATGCCGGTGGCATCCAAGGACTTCCACTGGCAACCGGTGCGAAGCACGTAGAAGATACCGTTGGCGCAGGTCCGGTCCGGGACCCGGGGGCGGCCTCCGCCCAAGGGATGGGTATTCACCCGCTGGGGAAGGAGTGGAGCCAGTGCCTCCCACAGTTCGTCGGATACTTGGAAGGAGCCGGTGGTGGGGTTGGTCGGAGAGGCTGGGCTGGCGCGGGGCGGTCGAGGCGGCTTGAGTTCTTTCGCTTTCGTCATTCCCCAAGTTTAGCCGCTCCTCTGCCTCCTTCCTCATTCACTACTCAGCGGGTTTCACCGGTTTTTAGGATAGGCTCTTAGTGGATGCTGATGCTTATGAATTTCGTGTCTTGGCTAAGAACGACAGGCGCGTCAACGTGGACAGCGATCAGGTTATAGTCATGGATACGCCCATATACCGGGCTGATGGGGACAGCCGGACCAAGGTGACGCCGACGGTGGAAATTGAATGGAGTATCCCGGCGTCCCTTCCCGCAGTAGCCAACAACACCTACCACGTCCGGTACCGGCGTTGGCCAATGGAGGAGTCGGCAGATGGTACATTACAGTGGGCACCATGGGAGGTCGAGGAGGTCCAAGGTGTGAAAGGCACCATTAACGATGGCCTTGCACTCAACCAAGTATATACCATTCAGTTCTACTACGAGACGGTCTCGGAGACTCGTGTCTATGCAGCCCGGTATGCCTGGGCATGGCCGTCGAAGCGAGCTGCCGGGGGCGGTGAACGTGTTGTGAGTTTTCCTTTGAACCGCCCCATATCAAGCAGGGAGTATTCGTACCGGATATGCAAACACACCTTTCCGGAGGCTGCGCCACCAGACACTGATAGCACACGAGATGCGTGGGAAAAACTAATAGAACACGCCTTGGAGCAGTGGGAGCTCGCCACCCGCGGACTGGTAAGAATGACTTATGAAGGGGAGTGTACCGGCTATTCAGAGTTTAGCGAGAGCATAGCTGCCGCGGTCAAACGCGCCGTGCCTTCGAGTGGTAATGGGGAGGAAGAAGAAAGGCAAATCGAAGAACACGTGGATGAGTTCCTGGACAACTTGAACCTCATGGGCTTGCAGGGTGTTGGAGTTGTTCATAATCCCGCCCGGAGTGAAGTACTGATGCTTGGCGGTGGCACGGCGGCCTTGTTCGCAGAAGTAGGGAATGGAGTAATTCATTGGGGTTGCCGTGGAAGAATGTGTGCGCCTCCCGACATAAAGCATGGAACGACTGATATAGTGGTCATGGGTAATGCTTCATATGATGGCAGGCCGCGCAATACTCTTACTGAGGATGATTTAGGAGACCTACCGGGTGATGATACTATCCCCAGTGAGGATGACGTGCGGTTCAACTCCTGTGAAGTAGCCTCTTTTGGTCCCAAGGGGAATCTGGTCTATGAAGATATTGTTCACGAAGGCGGCCACACCCTGGGAATCCGAGAGGGGGGCGGCGAGGGTGAACTCGCTCACCATTCCTCGAGAGGACACGACTCAGTCATGAACTATGATTTCCGTGAACCCGACTGCTCACCCCATCCTTTGGATATAATGGCCATCTACGCCCTGTACCAAACGCTCAAGCCCTTGGATGAACAGGAGTAATCCTGTGAAGTTGGTCCTTGTCCTGATAACGGCGGGTTTCCTCACGCTTGCGCTATGGCGAGTAGATACTGCGGGCATCACTTTCAGTCCTCCGTGCGAGTTGCGGCCCCGTGCTCACCACAACTCGATTAAGTGGACCCTCGACGGCTCCCATATTCTGTTCGATAAAGGTATGGCCCTATACGTTGTAGATGCTGACGGCTCCCGGCTGCGTCAGCTCGCCGACGGATGGCCGGATGAGGGGGATTGGTCCACATTTCCAACTCCTGCTAACGCTAGCATGTACGCGGACGTGTCACCCGACAACTCCAGGATAGTCTACTCCACATGCTGGTATCTCACCAGGGAGACCGGACCCGGTCGTCTATATGACAAAACAAAAGAGTGGGTCCAATACGAGATTGCCACGTCGAACATCGACGGCACGGAGCCGCGCCGGCTAACGCACAACAAAAACTTTGATCATTTCCCAGTCTGGTCGCCCGATGGGACCCGCATCATTTTCATCTCAAGTAGCCACCTCTACACTATGGCTGCGGATGGGTCAGACGTGCAGAGCATTGCTCCGGATATTATCGCCGGACGGCATTTACCGCGATGGTCCCCCGACGGCCAGCGGATAGCGTTCGTTGGACGAGAAAGAGAGGAACGTGGCCGAGCCATCTACACGGTCAGACCCGACGGGTCCGACCTGACGAGAATATCAGACACCCTCGGTGACCCTTCCTGGTCTCCCGATGGCGAACGGATAGCGTTCATCAAATCTCGTGAAGATGACGAGGTGGCCCTCTACACCATCGCCTCCGACGGCTCCGACAGCCGTCTGGTCACAGTCCTGGACCGCCCTGCCCTTCCTTCCGGCTATCAGCCACCGCTCCGGTCGCCTATATGGTCGCCTTCCGGCTCCGAGATACTGGTTGACTGCACCACCGTGTGCGTGGTCAGCGTCGAAGACGGCTCCATCGTCGGCCAATCACCCATACTCCTCCATGGCGGGGACGTTGCAGCGTGGTCCCCGGACGGCTCCAGGGTCGCGGTGCTGATGGCCGAGCAATATACCTATGACTATTACCCCAACGGGAGCATTGTGCTGTACACCATGGCTCCGGACGGCACGGACCTGCGGGTACTGGTGAGGGGCGGACTTGCACTGGTGGCCGAGAACTCCGGGTGGCAGGACACCGCCGTCGCCGTTGCCTCTTGCTCCGAAGGATACGTGGTCTCGCAGCCGGAGAAGAATCCGGGACTCGTAGAGGATTGCAAGGCTCTCATGCGGATAAGGGAAGCCGTGTTCAGCGACAATATATGGTCTGCCTACGACCCGAATCTGGGAGTGCTGCCGGACGAGTATAGATATAGTATTGGCAACGTCGTCGTGAACTGGAGCCCGGGCACCCCCATGGAACAGTGGGTGGGAGTCACCATAGAAGAGGTCTGCGGCCTGGCAAGCTCGCCTTGGATAGGGAAATGTATGACCTACGTCTATCCCGATCTTTTCCAGTGGACATTCTGGGAGTACCCGTCAATATTGACGCCTCCGGCGCCCCGTGTGACTGGCTTGTACTTTGCAGTTCAAGACATGCACCCCTACACGTTCTTGGCCGGCACGGCTCCAGCGGAGCTGGGAAAGCTGGCCCATCTGAAGACCTTGGACCTATCTAAATACGTTGAATTGGGTGGCTCACACGGGTACCCGTCATACCTGCAAGGAGGTATCCCGAGGGAGCTGGGCCAACTACGCGACCTGGAAGTGCTGCGTCTGAGCTTCAAGTTGCTTACCGGGGACATGCCGGCAGAGCTCGGGAGTCTTAAAAACCTGCGAGAGTTGGACCTGAGTAACAACGGGCTCAGCGGGAGCCTCCCGCCTGAGTTGGGCAATCTCCCAGGGTTGAGAGTATTGCGGCTGGACGGCAATCAACTGAGTGGAGACATCCCGCCGGAGTTGGGCAACCTCACAGAGTTGCAGGAATTACGGCTGGACGACAATCAGCTGACGGGCCGAGTTCCAATGGAACTGACCAGAATCCCGTCCCTAGGGGAATTGGGGCTCTCAGAAAACTTGCTCGAGTGCATGCCCTCTGAACTGAAGTACAAGGCGAGCTTGCAGTTGTCGTACCTCGACGAAGTGGAGGTCTGCATAGCCGACTCGTACACATTCCAAGTCAGCGAAATCGCGCCCGACGGGGCCACAGTCGGCGCTGTACGCTTGGCCGACACGGAGATGGCGTCGTACTCCATCACGTCAGGGAACGAGGATGGCCTATTCGCGATTGACTCAGCCTCGGGTGAGATCACGGTGGCGGGTCCTCTTGACTCCGACGTGGCGCCATCCTACTTGCTGGCCGTGGAAGGGAGAGACAGGAAGGGTGGCAGGACCCTCGGAAGTGTCGCTATCTCCGTGCTCTCGCTGCCGGATATATGCTCCTCCACGGGTGTCGTGGTACCCGAACCCGGTGACAACCTCGGCTTGGTGAGCGACTGTGCGGCGCTGCTGGCGGCAAAGGCGAGCCTGGGCTGGGAGTACCTGGACTTAGACGTGAACTGGCGTACCAACATTCCCATCACGAGTTGGCGAGGCGTTGCCGTGGGAGGCTCGCCGAGCCGTGTCCAGACCCTGGACCTGACCACTATGGGGTTGGGACTTGGGATACGCTACGCCTCGGGTTATAGCTATCCGCTCCCCGGGAACATCGCGCTGGCCCTGGAGGGACTGACAGGTCTGTGGGGTCTGGACCTCGGTGGCAAAGGGCTGACGGGGGGGGTACCGCCGTGGTTGAAGAATCTGCACGGCCTGAAATCTCTGTATCTCAGCCACAACGAGCTGACGGGGGAGATACCGACGGAATTGAGCGAGCTATCCAATCTCAGGAAGCTGGACCTCAGCTACAACGAGTTAACAGGCACTATACCGCCGGAGTTGGAGAGTCTGTCCAATTTGCGTGAGTTGCGCCTGGGCGGCAATAAATTGATCGGCTGCATCCCATCGGCTTTGCGGGACATCGAGAGCAACGATCTTGACAGCCTCGGTCTCCTATATTGCGAGTAGAGGGCGAGGGACGAGTGGCTGGCATTAAGGACGTGACATTGAGAAGATGGGTGTCCGCGAGCCTCGCAGTCTTGGGGCTTGTGTTGCTGCTTGCCGCCGGATGCGGCGACTCCGGCAAAGCCGGGGGCGGGAGTCCCCCTGCAGAGGCATCGCCGCCCACCCTTGGGCCGGGTCTCTCACCGGACTCTGGGGCCGATAATCCAATCGTGGGGAGAGTGGCTGCTCTTCCCACCCCACACCAGGCGGTCGATCCGACGGAGCCGCGAGACGTCAGCGCGATTGACCTGTTCCCCAGCCGTCCCGGTAGAGACGTTGCGTACATCGTCGGGGGAGCAGCCACGGTGGAAGAGGCGCTGGAAAAGGGGCTAGAGTTGGCCGGAGCGTCGCCGGTGCATATAGCATTTCGTGCGACGGCGGATGCAGACTCCGTCCGCTGTGGCTGGCGTGGCATCGCTAGGACCCAGGAACAGAGGGAAGGAGCGATCCGGTTCTGGCTTGGGTTGGAGGAGGACGACGAGATACCGGAAGCATCGTACCTTGAAATCCTATTCACCGTGACCCTCGACACCCTGGCCCCTTTGTTCCAGGAGACCGCTAAATCCAACTTCCTGGCCATAGCACGGGGAGGTCTGACAATCGAGTATCTCTTCCTGACCTGCTACGCGGATTACATCGTTCACGAATACTTGCTCGGCGCGGGACAAAATACCCTTACCGTCGCATACGACCGCAGGGGTGAGGCGCGCTCTTACGAGCTTTACCAGAGGGAGCACGACGCTGGCCAGTTGGGAGAAGAGCCGGTACAGACACAAGGAGAGTATGAGAGTTGGTTGCTTGAAATGGTTGCAGAAGCCGAGAAGACCCTGATAAACGAGATAGGTGGTCGCGAGAGTGTGGTGTTTCTGGCGCCGATGGGGGCGCACAATACGATAGGGGTCGAGGCGTGGCAGGCTGTGGCGCAGTGGGACCTGCAGGTAGACGAGACGACGTGGTCCATGCCGTCCGCTACGGGACCTTTGAAGGCGACCCGGAGCACACCCAGACCCTGACCAACCTGAAGGCTCGCATCATGGCGGCGGTGGCGTCCGACGAGTTCGCCGATGAGCGCATTGAGAACGCGGACGGGCTGAACGACTACTACCGGGACATCGGCGCTTACGGCGACATCACCCCCGACGACGGCTCCACCGCCACCTTCACCCCGGCCCAGCCGCCGCCAGTGCCCACCTGCGCCAACGGCACGGCCGTCGCCGACCCTGGCTCCAATCGAAGGCTGGTCCATGACTGCATGGCGCTGCTGGCAGCAAGAGACACCCTGGCGGGAACAGCCACCCTGGACTGGGCGGCGACCACTGCCATCACCGACTGGGAGGGCGTCACCACCGAGGGCACACCCAGCCGCGTGACCGAGATGGAGCTTCCCAACGAGGGCCTGAGCGGGAGCATCCCCTCCGAGCTGGGAGACCTGCTCGGGCTGACCCGCCTGGACCTGTCGGACAACGACCTCACGGGAGAGATACCGAGGGAATTGGGTCAACCGGAGAACCTGGAGGAGCTCAGGCTGTCAGGCAACAACCTCACCGGGTGCATCCCGGAGGCGCTGAGGGACGTCGAGAACCATGACCTGGCCCTGCTGGGCCTCCGGTACTGCGACGAATTGGACTACGACGGAGACAACGACAGCCTGATTGAGGTGTCCAACCTGTTCCAGCTGAACGCCATCCGCTGGGACCTGGACGGCGACGGGTCTGCCACGGACCCTGCCTACGCCGCGGCATTCCCCGGCGCATCCGCCGGCATGGGCTGCCCCTCCGCCGGATGCACCGGCTACGAGTTGACCGCCGACCTGGACTTCGACACCGACGATACCGGCTCGGTGGACTCGAGGGACGGCTATTGGAACGACGGCGAGGGCTGGGACCCCATCGGAGAGGCCCATAACAGGAGCTTCGCCGCCACCTTCGAGGGCAACGGGCACACCGTCTCCAACCTGTTCATCGACCGTGTGCACACGAACGACATTGGCCTGTTTGGGAACACCTCGGCTGGGAGCGTCATTCGAAACGTGGGGCTGCTTTCGGCTGGCATCACGGGTTCCTGGTCCAGCGGCGGCCTCGTGGGATACAACAGAGGAACGATTACCGAGAGCTACGTCGCGGGCAACGTGACGGGTTCCAACAGGGTAGGCGACCTCGTCGGATGGAACCACGGTGGGACCGTCACCGGCAGCTACGCCACGGGCAATGCGACAGGTTCCAGGTACGTCGGTGGCCTCATCGGGCTGAACATGGGGACCGTCGGCAACAGCTACACCACCGGCAATGTGACGGGTGTTGAGAGCGTGGGCGGCCTGGTTGGAGACAACTATACCGGGACAGTTACCAACAGCTACGCCACTGGGAATGTGACGGGTGAGACCTTGGTCGGCGGCCTCGTTGGGGAGAACGACGACGGGACCGTGACGGACAGCTACTGGGACACCGAGACGACTGGGTTGTCCACAAGCGACGGAGGCACTGGCAAGACTACCGTCGAGTTGCGGTCTCCCATCTCCAACAGTGGGATATACGCCACTTGGGACAACGCGGCCTGGGACTTCGGGACCTCGGAGCAGTACCCGGTGTTGAAGTAGGACTACGACGGAGACGCAGTGACCTGAGCGGTGACGACGACTATTAAGCTTTTCCGCATCGTGCCAGCCGCGCTGCTGCTCCTGACTGCCTGCAGTTCACCCCAAGGTGCCCCAACGGAAGGTGCTGGGCCCACTTCCTTCCCAACACCAACCTCGGTCCAGAGTGTCACCCCCACCCTATCCCCAACTTCAACGCTCCCGCCTGCGCCAACACCCACGCTTGCCCCTACCCCGTCCCCAGCTTCAACGCTCTGGCCTGCGCCCACGCCCACGCTTGCCCCTACCCCGTTCCCAACTTCAACGCTCCTGCCGACGCCTACCCCAACGCCCACGCCTGAGTCTGTACCTACCCGCACTCCAACCCCAGCACCCAATCCAAGACCCTCCTACCTTACCGAGGAGATACCCCTCTGCACGCCCGTGCCCGGCTCCTCCGTGGACCCGTGCGAACCCCGCGTCGGAAGGACCGGGACTACGGGAACACAAGGTCTGATACTGTTCGAGGCGCCGTTATTGGTGGAGGATCTACTCGGCCTACCAATAGCACCGACTCTCACGACACACATCGTGCTGAGGGGCACCTATCTTCCCGGCACGGTGCGCTGCACGTCCGGGAATAGCATACGAGACCCGTCCTATGTTGGCGGTGAGTCTGGTGGTCTCATCATCTATTGCTTCGCCGACGTGCGCGTGAACGCCTACCTCCTCGGCTCAGGCCCCCCCACCCTGACGGTGATCGTGGAGTTCAGCCTCTACCAATCTGCCTACGCCTATGGGGGCGACGATGATGACTACGGGCTGGAGCAGCTGGAGAGCCGGAGGAGGGCGTATGAGCGCGCGCTGGCTGAGGGGGGGCAGTTCGAGTACGACTACCCACTCCGGGGGCACCTGCCACCAGGCGGAGGTGTGGGCCCACTCCGGGTAGAATACCTGCGAGACGGACCCGTGGCAAGCGGTCCCCCGGACGGAATCGGCGGTAGGGAGGTCGTCCTGTTCATCGGATCGATCGACCTATCCGTTGAGGCATGGGAGGTCCGTTATACGTGGGACGTGGAGCGGCGGGAGGACGGCACTGTGGTCGCCCTCCACCCATACAGAGATTGGTTCGACCTCGAGGAGTACCGCTCGGTGGGCGAGATGGAGCTTCCCGCCCTGACCCAAGCGGTGACGACAGCCCACCAGGCCCGCGTGGCCGCAAATGGCGGACGCATCGGCGAAGACGCCAGCCTGCCCATGCTGGTCACCGACGCGAACCGGCTGCGCCAATACTTCTCCGACCCTAAGGTCGGCGGCTACGCCCCCGGCGCTCCCACCCCGGCGCAGCCCCCGCCGCCCTGCGGCCTCGCGGTGCCCGACCAGGCCGACAATCCGGGCCTCATGCTGGACTGCATGGCGCTGCTGGCAGCAAGAGACACCCTGGCGGGAACAGCCACCCTCAACTGGAGCGTTGATACAGCTATCACCAACTGGGACGGGGTGACGGTAAGCAGCACAACGCCCAAGAAC
The DNA here is from genome assembly GCA_965197405.1 of Dehalococcoidia bacterium. Lineage (GTDB taxonomy): Bacteria > Chloroflexota > Dehalococcoidia > Lucifugimonadales > JAGWBF01. The sequence goes on from OZ240206.1 coordinate 2,793,411, forward strand.
GTCACCGGGCTGGACCTGAGCGAGGAAAGCCTGAGCGGGAGCATCCCCTCCGAGCTGGGAGACCTGCTCGGGCTGACCCGCCTGGACCTGTCGGACAACGACCTCACGGGAGAGATACCGAGGGAATTGGGTCAACCGGAGAACCTGGAGGAGCTCAGGCTGTCAGGCAACAACCTCACCGGGTGCATCCCGGAGGCGCTGGAAGGGGTATCCACCAACGACTTGAGTTCTCTGGGCCTTCCCTACTGCCGGCCGACGAAGTACGACGTCGTGGCCATGATGGTGAACTACCAGTCGCGGTGAGGAGGAGGAGTATGAACAGCCGTAACCTCCAGATCGCCTTCCTGCTCGCTGCCCTCACCCTCATACTCGTCCTTGCGGCCTGCGACGACCCGTCGTCCGAAAACGCCCGAACGGAGGGCACCGTGCCCCAGCCCAAGTATCTGACGGAGGAGATACCTCCCTGCACCCCGGCGCCCGGCTCTTCGGTGGACCCGTGCGAGCCTGACGTGGCTCAAGCATCCGCCGGCGATGGTAGTTACACGATTGGCCCTGAACCACGGGATATGCGGGTCTTCCTTGGCGGCGAGCGCTTAACGGTCAGCGTGGCGCACCTGGTGGTGCGGGGCACCTACCTGCCCGGCACCGTGCGCTGCACCGCCGGAGGAGACCGTTTTCGTTCCCCCCCCTACCTGAGCTGGGACCTGAGCACTAACGCGATCAAGTGCTATGCGGACGTGAGGGTGAACGCCTACGTCCTGGGCTCCGGGCCGCCCACCCTGACGGTCCTGGTGTGGGATTTTGACTACTGGTTTACTTGGGAGCAGGGGGTCGTAGAGGAGTGGAGAAGCTCTCTCGAGGGGGTGCTCACCGAGGGTGGAGACTTCGAGTACAGCTACTTCAGCGCCCCGGGAGGTGGAATTACGGGCAGAGAGATGGTGCTGTTCGTTGGCCCTGCGATAGACGCCTCGGCCGAAGCGTGGGAGGTTTTTAGGACATGGGACGTGGAGCGGCGGGAGGACGGGACGGCGGTCGCCGTCCATCCCTTCAAGGACGATTGGAGAGACTATACCGACGATTACCAGACCTACCGCTCAGTGCTGGAGATGGAGCTGCCGGCCTTCAAGCAGGCGGTGACGGAAGCCCACCAGGAACGCCTCACCGAGTACGGCGGACGCACCGCGGCAAACCCCACCTATCCCATGCTGGTCAGCGACGCCCATGACCTTACGGAGTTCATGGAGAGCATCGGCGCCTACGACCACCCCAACGGGCCGCCGGCGCAGCCCCCGCCGCCCTGCGGCCTCGCCGTGCCGGACCAGGCCGACAACCCCGGCCTCATGCGGGACTGCATGGCGCTGCTGGCGGCCAGGGACACCCTGGCGGGAACAGCCACCCTCAACTGGGGCGTGGACACCGCCATCACCGGCTGGGACGGGGTGACGGTAAGCAGCACAACGCCCAAGAACGTCACCGGGCTGGACCTGAGCGAGGAAAGCCTGAGCGGGAGCATCTCCTCCGAGCTGGGGACCCTGCTCGGGCTGACCCGCCTGGACCTGTCGGACAACGACCTCACGGGAGAGATACCGAGGGAATTGGGTCAACTGGAGAACCTGGAGGAGCTCAGGCTGTCAGGCAACAACCTCACCGGGTGCATCCCGGAGGCGCTGGAAGGGGTATCCACCAACGACTTGAGTTCTCTGGGCCTTCCCTACTGCCGGCCGACGAAGTACGACGTCGTGGCCATGATGGTGAACTACCAGTCGCGGTGAGGAGGAGGAGTATGAACAGCCGTAACCTCCAGATCGCCTTCCTGCTCGCTGCCCTCACCCTCATACTCGTCCTTGCGGCCTGCGACGACCCGTCGTCCGAAAACGCCCGAACGGAGGGCACCGTGCCCCAGCCCAAGTATCTGACGGAGGAGATACCTCCCTGCACACCCGCGCGCGGCTCCTCCGTGGACCCATGTGACCCCGACGCGCCGCCGATAGAGATGGGCATGGCGCAGTACGTCCCGGAGTTGGGCGACGAACCCTTGAACATCCGCGAGATGCTCGACGACGATCCACCGCCGCCTGCTTGGGTACCACACCTGGTGCTGCGCGGCACCTATTTACCCGGAACGGTGCGCTGCACCGCCGGCGATCTTTTCCGCCCGCCATCCTATCTGCAAGATGAGTTTGGTGATACGACGGAAGAGCGTTCCATCAAGTGCTACATCGACGTGCGCGCGAACGTCTACGTCCTTGGCAACGGACCATCCACCTTGACCACTCTGTTGTTCGTGTACAGCTACTGGGACCACCAATACACCTCGTACTTGGAGGAAGGTCAAACCGAGCAGGACCTCGTAGAAGAGTTTAGGCAGCAGGTCGAGACTGCAATCGACGACGTTTTCCCTAGCAGGGAGCATATCATGTTCCTTGGCCCGGCGGTCGACCTCTCGTCCGAAGCGTGGCGATTCATGGGATACTGGGACGTGCAGCGACAGGAGGACGGCACCGTGGTTGCTGTCCATCCTGACAGAGACCTGTGGCGGCGGCGCCAGCCTGACGATTACCAGACCTACCGCTCCGTGCTGGAGATGGAGCTTCCCGCCTTCAAGCAGGCGGTGACCGAGGCCAACCAGGCCCGCGTTACCCAGTATGAGGGCCGTATCGGTGCCGACGAGGGCCTGCCCATGCTGGTCAGCGACGCGAATCAGCTACGCCAGTATTTCATCGCCGTTGGCGCCTACGACCACCCGGACGGCCCCCCGGCGCAGCCCCCGCCGCCCTGCGGCCTCGCGGTGCCCGACCAGGCCGACAATCCCGGGCTTATGAAGGACTGCATGGCGCTGCTGGCGGCCAAGGACACCCTGCGGGGCACTGCCGCCCTCAACTGGAGTGTGGACACCGCTATCACCGGCTGGGAGGGAGTCACCACGGGAGGCACGCCGAGCCAGGTGACGAAGGTGGAACTCCCAAACGAGGGCCTGAGCGGGAACATTCCCGCCCAGCTGTGGGAGCTGGCTGGGCTGACCCACCTGGACCTGACTGACAACTCGCTGGCGGGGGAGATACCGAGGGAGTTTAGATGGCTTCCCAAACTGGAAGAGATAAGGCTGTCGGGGAACAGCCTCACCGGGTGCATACCCATAGCCCTGGAGGACGTGGCCACCAACGACCTGAGTTCTCTCAACATCCCCTACTGCCAGCCGCCGGCGCCTGGGAACCTGAGGGTGGGGACTCCAGGGAAGCGCAGCATCCCCCTGAGTTGGGACCCGGTGCCCAACACCAGCAAGTACCGGGTGGAATACTGGGTCAGCAGCGTCAAAGGCTGGAACCTGGACGACGACACTATCACAACCGCGTCCCACACGGTGGACGGGCTGGTCTGTGAGCAGAAGTACTTTTTCCGGGTGAGCGCGTATGGGGACGGCACAACCTATGGGGCGGTGTGGAGCGGTTGGTCGGGCGTGCTCGAGGTGGACACCGACGAGTGCACTCGACCGGTGTTCGACGCCTTCTCCTACACTTTCGAGATAGGGGAAGACGCCGAAGTTGGGACCATAGTGGGCAGTGTCGCGGCCACCGACTCCCCGGGAGACACGGTGTCCTACGCGATTACAGAGGGCAACGACGCCGGCGCCTTCGCCATAGATGCGGGCACCGGCGAAATCACCGTGGCGGGTATGCTGGACTACGAGACGACGGCCAGCTATACCCTGACCGTAACCGCCAGCAACACCATCGGCACGGCTATGGCTGACGCTGCCATCAGCATCACGGCGGACTTCGACGGTGACGCAGTGACCTGAGCGATGAGGAGGACGACGACAGTTCCTTCGCCATCGCAGTGGACGACCTCAACCTCATCTCCGGCGAGCAAGTGTCTATAAGCGTGTCGGCGCCGGACGCGACTGCGTACCAGCGGCAAGTGCATCCTCCTATTGACCTCCCACCGAAAAGTTCGTGGTACAATACCCTTAGGCTCACCGGAGGGAGACTCTTTGAGTATACTGGTAGATGAACATACGCGAGTAGCGGTGCAGGGGATAACCGGCAGCGAGGGGAGCTTTCACGCCAGGCAGTGCATTGCCTACGGGACAAACGTTGTGGCCGGAGTGACGCCGGGACGGGGAGGACAGCTTTTCGAAGACAAGGTTCCCGTCTTCGATTCTATGGAGCAAGCCGTAAGGGAGACCGGCGCCGACACCTCCCTCATCTTCGTGCCCGCTTCCTTCGCCACCGATGCCGTGGTGGAAGCCGCCGACTCGGGCGTGGGCCTCATCGCGTGCATCACCGAGGGAATACCCGTGTTGGATATGGTGCGAGTCATCCCCTATCTGAAGGACGTGGGGGTGCGGCTCATAGGCCCCAACTGTCCCGGCCTCATATCGCCGGGAGGACGATGCAAGATTGGGATAATGCCCGGCGGCATTCACGCCCCTGGCAGAGCGGGGGTAGTCTCCCGCAGTGGGACCCTGACCTATGAGGCCGTGTCCCAGCTGACGGGCCTGGGAATAGGACAGTCCACCTGCGTCGGTATCGGCGGGGACCCCCTGGTGGGCACCAGCTTTGTGGACGTACTGCGCCTGTTCAAGGAGGACCCGGATACGGACATGGTGGTGCTCATAGGTGAAATAGGCGGCACCCTGGAGCAGGAAGCGGCGGAGTACATACAAAAGGAGTTCGACAAACCGGTGGCCTCCCTCATAGCGGGCGCCACTGCCCCGCAGGGCAAGCGGATGGGCCACGCGGGCGCCATAATAACGGGGGCTGCCGCCACGGCTACGGCGAAAACCGAGGCGCTAAGGGAAGCGGGCGCTCATATAATCCCTTCACCAGGAGAGATTGGCTCCACCGTCAGGGCGGTCCTGCAACGGTGAGCGGGTCCCGTCAAAGACCCGGACCCATCCGTGTGGACTTCTTCCATTTCGCCTTGCAGGCCCTATCCTTGACCCAGGGTCTTTTAATTCTTAATGCTACCTGTCTGCCGTCAGGCAGGGGTGAATACAAGCCCCGCCGCGTGTCATTCCGAACAGAGCGAAGCGGAGTGAGGAATCTAAGAGGAATCTAAAATGGCGCCTAACAAAGACCGTGATCAAGGCAGCACCGGACAGAACGAGACCGCAGTCAACCAGGACTCTAGACCCCTCGCTCCGCTCGGGGTGACAATTAAAAGCCCCTCTCCTTGACCCGAATTGGGTGGCATACCTATAATTAACGTGCAGGCAAGCGCTGGGACCCGTGCCCCTGGCAAACCTTTCACGAGAGCGTCTATGAAACCCGAGGCCATGAAACCTGAGACCACTTCCGAGACGATCAGGGAGCTTCAGGGGGAGGCCCTGAAGGAGCTTGACGGGCTGGACACCCCCGAGGCGCTGGAGCAGTGGCGCGTCTCCTACATGGGCCGCCGCGGCCGGCTGACCACTATCCTGCGCAGCATCGGTGGTCTCCCACCCGAAGAGCGTCGCTTGGTAGGCTCCTTCGGCAACCAGACCAAGACCCTTATGGAGGAACGCCTGTCCCAAAGGTTGGAGACCCTGAAGGAAGCCGAGATTGAGAGGCTGACGAAGGAGGAGCGGATTGACGTCACCCTCCCCGGTCGGCCATTCAGGATCGGGAGGCTCCACCCCACTACTCAAATCGTCAGGGAGATATGCAAGGCCTTTGTCGCTATGGGCTTCCAGGTCGTGGAAGGCCCGGAGGTGGAGCTTGACAAGTATAACTTCGAGATGCTGAACATACCCAGGGACCACCCGGCGCGGGATATGTGGAATACCCTTTGGATAGACCACTCCAACCCCCAGGACTCGGAGGACCGGGAAGTGGAATACTCCATGCTCCTCCGGACCCACACGTCGCCCATGCAGGCCAGGGTAATGGAGAGAATGCAGCCCCCCGTGCGGGTGGTCGTCCCCGGCAAGTGCTACCGCTACGAGGCCACCGACGCCACCCACGAGTGGCATTTCTACCAGGTGGAAGGGCTGGCGGTGGACGACGGTATAACCTTCGCCGACCTGAAGGGCACCCTCTACGAGTTCGCCCGGCGAGTGTTCGGGCCGGAGCGCAAGGTGCGCTTCCGGTGCGACTACTTCCCATTCGTGGAGCCGGGCGTAGATATGTCCATAGACTGCTTCGCCTGCCAGGGCCAGGGGTGTCGCATCTGCGGCGAATCGGGTTGGATCGAGATAATGGGCGCGGGTATGGTGCATCCCAGGGTACTGGAGAGCGCGGGGTACGACGCCGGCAAATACACCGGGTTCGCCTTCGGGCTCGGTCCGGAGCGCATCGCTATGCTCAAGTACGGTATTGACGACATACGGCTGTTCTATTCCAACGATTTGAGATTCTTGCGGCAGTTCTAGGTCAAACATTATTGTCAGGAGGCCAACGGACGTGAGCCAGGAATTTTTGGACCGGTTGCGCCAGCGCATTTCCGCCAGGAGCTTGCTAATCCATCCCTTCTATCAAGACTGGAGGGACGGGAAGCTCACCCTGACCGACCTGCGGCTCTACGCGGGCCAGTACTATCACTTCGAGGCCAGCTTTCCCAGGTTCCTCAGCGCCATACACTCCCGTTGCTCCGACGCGGCGGTGCGCCAGAGCATCCTGAACAACCTCTGGGATGAAGAGCACGGCGAGCGCAATCACAGGGTCCTCTGGATGGACTTCTGCGCCGGGCTGGGAATGCCCCCCGCGAAGGCAGAGACGGCCCCGGTACATCCCAAGACTCAAGCCCTTCTGGATACCTATAGCGCCATCTCATCCGCCGGCTCCTTCCAGCAAGGATTGGCGGCAGTCTACGCCTACGAAGCCCAGGTCCCGGAGGTCATGGCCGAGAAGCTGGCGGGACTGAGGGACCGCTACAGGGTAACCGATGGGGATGCCCTGTCATTTTTCCAGGTCCACGCCCATCTGGACAAGGAGCATTCCCGCCTAGAGGCCGAGGCCATCTCCGAGCATACCGGCCCTCGCGACAAGCCCGCCGTGGAGTCGGCCCTCGTGGCGGCGTTGGATGCTTGGTGGGGTTTCCTGGATGGGGTCAACGAGCTGCGGCGGGCGCGTGATTTAGCGTGAAAGTCCCCCTGTCCTGGCTCAAAGAGTACGTGGATATAGTGGTGCCTGTGAAGGAGTTGGCCCACCGCATCACCATGGCCGGCACCGAGGTGGCGGAGGTTGCCACCATAGGCGGTTGGAAGGACTGCTTCGTGGGCTATGTGACCAGCGTCGAGCAGCACCCCAACGCCGACCGCCTGACCCTGTGCGCTGTGGACATCGGCAGCGAACGGGTGCAGGTGGTATGCGGCGCTCCCAACGTAGCGGCGAAGCAGAAGATCGCCTTCGCGAAAGTCGGCGCCGGTCTCTTCAATGCCCACAGCGGCAAGGTCGAAGCCCTGAAGGCCGCGCGCATCCGCGGCGTCGTGTCCGAAGGTATGATCTGCTCCGAGCGAGAGTTGGGCACCGGCGATGACCACACCGGTATCCTCGTCCTGCCCGACGATGCTCCTGTTGGTACGCCTCTTTCGGACTACCTGGGCGACTATATCCTGGACCTGGAGGTGACTCCCAATCGCCCCGACTGCCTGTCCATGCTGGGAGTTGCCCACGAGGCAGCCACTCTGACCGGCGCAACTGTGCGTGAACCCGACTGCTCCTATCCCGAAGAGGGGCCGCCCATAGAGACCGCAGCCTCCGTTGAGATCGCCGACCCGATCTCTGCCACAGGTATACCGCCAGCATGATTACGGGCATCAAGGTGGGGCCGTCTCCCCGCTGGCTCCAGGACAGGCTGCTCAAGGCTGGCATGAGACCCATAAACAATGTAGTTGACATAACAAACTACGTGATGCTGGAATACAACCAGCCCCTTCATGCCTTCGACTTCGACACTCTGAGAGAGGGCAAGGTGGTGGTCCGCCGGGCGAGACCTGGAGAGGTCCTGGTCTCCCTGGATGGAGTCGAACGCAGGTTGTCCCCTTCCATGCTGGTCATCGCAGACGCCAGGGATGCCGCCGCCCTGGGCGGCGTTATCGGCAGCGCCCATACGGAGATGACGGAGACCACCACGACCGTTCTCCTCGAGTCGGCCACCTTCAACCCCGTCAACAATCGCCGCACGGCCCAGGCCTTGAGGATTTCCACCGAGGCCTCCACGCGATTCGAGAAGGGTCTCCGACCGGAACTGGCCCCCATAGCTTTGCGGCGGGCCACGCAGCTCATACACCAGATAGCAGGGGGGGTGGTATCCAGGGGCATACTGGACGTTTTCCCGGCCAGGGACCAGTACGCCGTTCCCACCCTTACCCTGACGATGGGCCGTTTGCGGAAGGTCCTGGGTATAGACCTGCCAATCAAGAGAGTGGAGCAAGCGCTTGTGTCCCTGGGGTTCCTGTGCGATAGCTTGAATGGGAACGCTCTGCAGGTTACGGTCCCCTACTGGCGCAGCGACATCAACATAGAGGACGACCTGGTGGAGGAGGTCGCCCGCGTCATAGGCTACGAAGAGATTCCAACGACGATGCTCTCCACGCCCATACCTCAGTACCAGCCTGACCCTATGCAAGAGCTAAAGGAGAACGTGAAGGACCTACTGGCGGCTTGCGAGATGCAGGAGGTCATCACCTACTCCCTTACCAGCCTCGAAGGTCTGCAAAAGGTGAAGGCCCTGGATTCGGGCATTATGCCCCTGAAGCTGGCGAACCCGATGAGCGACCAGCAGCAGTACCTACGCACCACTCTACGCAACAGCCTCCTATCCGCCCTGGCGGCTAACCGGCTCCACGACCAGGGGCCTCTGGCCATCTTCGAGTTGGGGCGTATCTACCTGCCTCGTGAGCGTGATTCCCAGGAGTCGGGCGGCCTGCCCGAAGAGCGGGAGGTGGCCGCCGGAGTGCTCGCGGGGCCTCAGTGGGACGCCCTGAAGCTCTCCCCAGGAGAGGAAGGGCACCTGGGGTTTTATGACGCCAAGGGCGTAGTTGAAAAGGTGCTTGAGGAGCTGGGCGTCACAGCCATCTACGAGCCTGCTCAAGACCCCGCCCTGCACCCGGGCAAGTGTGCTCGCGTTGTCGCCGGGGATGCGACTCTGGGCGTAATAGGAGAGATACATCCCGTCGTCGTGGAAGCCTTCGAAATAGAGAGAGGCCCGGTAGCCCTTTTCGAGCTGGACGTGGAGAATCTACTTGCGGCGACCTCTCAGGACGTACGCCGCTACAGCCCGGTCAGCCGCTTTCCAAGCGCCACGAGGGACTTGTCCCTCGTCCTAGACCTGAACGTGCCGGCGGCCAGGGTCCAGGAGGTCATTATGAGGCAGCGCCTGGTGGACAGAGTCGCGCTGTTCGATGTGTACTCCGGAAAGAATGTTCCCGCGGGGAAGCGCTCCCTGGCCTATCACGTCTACTTTCAGGCCCCCGATAGGACCCTGACCACCGAGGAGGTGAACCGGGCTTCCCAGAACGTCCTCAAGGCCCTGGAGAGAGAAGTCGGGGCGGAGCTCAGGGAATAGGAGATGTGGAGAGTGGCAAGGACCAGCTTGTTGAGACGCTGCCTGGACGATAAACCTAACGTCGGAGGGAGGTAGAGATGGGCACACCTCACGGGGGGCACTTGCGTGGGCATGGGCACAGACATAGCGATATGCTGAGCGTCGAAGAGGCTTACGAGAGAATCATGGCCTACTTCAGCCCGCTGGAAGCCGAGGAGAAGCCCATTCTCCAGGCTCTGGGCCAGGTCCTCGCAGAGGACGTGGTCTCGCCCTTCCATCTGCCCCCCATGGACAACTCCGCTATGGACGGCTACGCGGTCCGCCACCAGGACATTATTGGAGCCAACGCCGGCTCTCCAAGGCTGCTCCGGGTCATCGGGCAGATAGCTGCGGGACAGGTGCCCACCGAATCCGTAGGGGCAGGGAACGCCATAAGAATCATGACCGGCGCCCCCGTACCCGGCGGGGCGGACACCGTCGTGCCCTTTGAGGAGACCGACGAGGTGGACAGGAAGGGGAAGAGTCTGGGCCTGGAGGAGATCGGGATTAACGAAGAGTTGCCTCATGGTTCCCATGTCCGCCCAGCGGGTGAGGACGTGCGGAAGGGTGATATGGTGCTGAAGGCCGGCACCCCGCTCCGTCCCTCGGAGATTGGAGTCCTCGCATCCCTGGGAATGGAGACCGTCAGGGTTGTTCGCCGTCCCGTGGTGGCCATACTGGCTACCGGCGACGAGCTTCTCAGCGTAGAGGAGCCTGTGGAGGCGGGCAAAATATACGATAGCAACAGCTACAGTATGGCCGCCTCGGTGCTCAGGTACGGTGGCATCCCGAAAGTGCTGGGCATAGCCAGGGACAACCTGGAGGACATGCACCGGAAGCTGTCTCAGGGCACCAGCTCCGACCTCTTCATCACGTCTGCGGGCGTATCCAGGGGCGACTACGATATAGTTAAAGACGTGCTGATGGAGCGCGGAGAGATTAACTTCTGGTCAGTGCGTATGCGCCCGGCAAAGCCTCTGGCCTTCGGAGTGATTCATGGCCCTGGAAACACGACCATCCCCCACTTGGGCTTGCCTGGCAACCCGGTGAGCACGATGGTTGCCTTCGAAGAGTTCGCACGGCCCGCAATTTTGAGGATGCTGGGCAAGGAGCATGTTGCCAAGCCGACAATCGAAGCTGTTCTGGAGGGGCCTATTTACAACGTAGACGACCGGCGGGTTTTTGCCAGAGTGCAGGTGACGAAGAGGGATGGCAGCTACTACGCCAACCCCACCGGCCCCCAGGGCTCCAACATCTTGACCTCTATGGCCAGGGCTAACGGCCTGGCAATATGCCCCGAAGATGTGGCCGTGATGGAGGCGGGGGAGACCGTAGAGGTTAAAATGCTCGACTGGAATGAAGAGGTGCAACTTTGACCATGCCTGAAGATATGTACACACAGGAACCAGAGCCCGAGGATATATATACGGAGGAGCTCCAGAAGTCCCCGGAGTCCGATGGGCCTCCCGCTGAGGAGGCGGCCTATTACGTCATTGACCTGTCCAGGGCCCAGGAACTCAACCGCTCTCTGGTTGCCATACTCCGGGACCGGCGATGCTCCTCCTGCAAAGAGCGGCTGGAGGCCAACGGGGAGACGCCTTCCGAGGAGGAGCATATTAAAGAGATTGCCGAATGCTGCTCCAACGAGGATGGGTTCATCAGGGCCGAGATGCCCATGCAGGAGATAGTGTTCCGGACGATCCTCTCCGGAGGCAATCAACCCGTAAGCCTGGAGGAGATTCATAATCTGGTGACGGACCGGTGGTACACACCGGTCAATCCACGGAACATCAGCAGGGGAGGGATCAAACTGGTGCTGGATAACGACGTGTACTATGCCTTCAAGCAGGTCTCCGAGCCTCTCCAGGGGTAATAGGCTACCCGAATTTGAACAGCTTGATGGCCGCCACCGACGAGACCACCAACCATCCGGCCAGCATTGCCAGCTCCCGCCACACATCGGGCAACCCAAGCCCATCTATGGTCACTCCCCGCATGGCGTCCAGCATAGGCGTCAGGGGAAGCGCCTGCACCAGGTCGGGCAGGAAGGCTGGCAGCGTCGAAGTGGGGAAGAAAGTGCCGGAGAAAAACAGCATCGGGATGGCCACCGCGTTCCCCATGCCGGAGGCGGCGCGAGGACTGTTGGCCCATCCGGAGATGATGAATCCCAGGTTTAGAAAAATCGTGTTGGCGAAAGCCAGTATGATGAAGAGCCACAGAAGGTTGCCGTGAATGGTTGCCCCGAAGATAAACACCCCGGCGCCGATAACCACCGCCGCCTGCACCAGCGTCAGCAAGAGGTGGGCCACAATCTCTGACGCGAAGTAGTTCCTCACTCGCAGCGGAGTCACGAGGATGCGCTTGAGGACCGCCTGGTTCCGGTACGTGCTTATCTTCACCGCGATGAAGATAAGCGAGTTGGTCATCACGCCCATGCCAACCAGCCCTATGAGCAGCACGTCGAAGTATTCTATCCTGACGGCCTGTATCTTTCTGGGCAGGACCTCCAGTAGCTGCGGCCTTCCGGTAAGCCTGAAGGTCTCCTCGTCCACGAAATGCCGGATAGTCTCGATCACCAGCTGGCTGCCCCGGCTGTTGTTCCCGTCATAGTACAGGTCAAGGGACACGGGGGCATCCGGGTAGGCCGCGCCGTTCCCCCCATCTTGACTTGATTGGCCGGGCCGACCCGGGAGCATGGCGAAGCTTTCGGGGATGACCAGCAGGTATTCCAGGTCGCCGTTTCCGAGGGCCTCATGCGCCACGGCTTCGCTGGCATAGTGGATATGCACGTTCAGGTACTCTATGGAGTCCAGCTTGTTGTGGAGCTCTCTGGAGCTATCCGTGTTGGCCCGGTCTATGATGGCCAGGTCGGCGGAACCGGCCCTGTCAACGTCGAACAGTCCAAAGACCGTCACCAGGATCAGGGGGAACAACAAGGCCCACAGCAGGGCCTGGCGGTCCCTGAGCATGATTTTCAGGTTGGCTACCAGCAGTGCCAGCATACCCTAGTCTCGCATCTCTTTTCCAGTGAGCTCCAGGAAAACGTCTTCCAGGGTAGCCGGGACTACCTCCAGGTGCTCCAGGGTCACGTCTCGACTGGCGGCCCACTCCAGCACACGAGCCAGGTCCTGGGGTGCGTTGCTCGCTCTTAGCTCGTAGGAGAGGTCATTACCGGTCAAGCTATTAGCGGGGGAGCACCCCAAAGCCTCAGCTTCGTGGGGCGAGAGGGGCCTGGAGGTTACCAGCTTCACCACATAGGGCGAGTCCAGTTTACGTAACAAGTTCACGGGGGTGTCCAGGGCCACTATCCGGCCCATATCCATGATGGCGACCCGGTCGCAGAGGGTCTGGGCCTCTTCCATGTAATGAGTGGTCAGGATGACGGTCTTGCCGTCGGAGCGAACTTGCCGGATGATCTCCCACAGGTTCCGGCGCGCCTGGGGGTCGAGTCCCGTAGTAGGCTCATCGAGGATTACAACCTCCGGGTCATTCACCAGGCTCGCGGCCACCGTGAAGCGCTGCTTCTGCCCCCCGGACAGCTTCCTCAACATGGTCCCGGACTTGTCCAGCAGCCCCACCCGCCCCAGTAGTTCCCCGGGGAGAACGCGGCGCCGGTAGAAGCTCCTGAAGAGGGTCAGGATTTCGTGAAGGGTGAGATAGTCGAAGTAGGCGGAAGACTGGAGTTGTACGCCTATGCGCTCCTTCACCGCGGCGGTGTCCCGGTGGGTATCTGCGCCCAGTACAAGGGTGTGGCCGGAACTGGGGCGCTGGAGGCCCTCGATAACCTCCAGGGCTGTGGTCTTGCCGGCGCCGTTGGGACCTAAAATGCCGAAGATTTCGTTGCGATATACTGTGAAGGAGATGTTATCTACTGCGATGAGGGAGCCGTACCGCTTGGACAGCCCCTCGACCTGAATCACCTCTTCCATACCCAGTGGGTATTATAACACAGGAGCGGGCAAGTCCAGCCGCCATTTTCATACTCATACATGACCTCGCAAGGCCATCCGCAATTCCCGTGGAGATTGCCCTCTCCTCCGGCCCTTGAAGGCTTCCACGTACACGGATACAATGAACGTATCGCTGAAGGGAGGATATTGGTATGGCTGACAAGATGACGATTCTTGTGGGTACGGTGGGGCAGGGAGTGATGCGAAGCGGCGACAGTGGGGAGACCTGGCAACGCATAGGTATTGACCAGGGAATGCACTCCGACGCCCTGGTACGGACCCTGGCAAGCAACCCTCGACAGCCTGAGCTGGTGTATGCGGGCACCGATAAGGGGCTTTACCGGAGCGAGAACAGTGGGCAAAGTTGGCGGTTGGTGGACTCACCACTGAGCAATCATTGCGTATGGGCGCTGGCCGTAGACGCGGGAGAGCCTGAAGTGATGTACGCCGGGACGGGCACGCCCACCCCCGCCGGCGTCTTCCGCTCTACCGACGGCGGGGCGAGTTGGGAGCAGCGTCCCGTAGAGATAGCCAAGGAGTGCCCGAACGTGGGCACCCCTCGCGTCACGGGGATAGCCATTGACCCTGTGGACAGTCGCAACATCTGGGTGGGCCTCGAGGTTGACGGCGTCCGGTACAGCAACGACAGGGGAGACACGTGGGCAGCCCTGGACAATGGCATTCCCAATCTGGACGTACATAACGTGGCCGTGGCGGGAGGGCCGTCCAAGACCGTGTTCGTAGTGGTCAACAATGACGTCTATACCAGCTCGGATGACGGAGTCACATGGAACTCCGTCGGCGTCCCCGAGTCCTTTCCCTGGGGCTACCCAAGGGGCATTATGGTGCAGCCCGGCAACCCTCAAGTGGTCTTCTTGACTGTTGGGGACACGACGCCGGGTCGCATAGGCACAGTCATGCGGTCAAAGGACACCGGTAAGACATGGGAGGACCTGTCATTGCCGGTGCAGCCGAACACGGCCATGTGGGTGGTGAATATACAGCCCTTTGACCCTCGCGTGGTGTTCGCCGGAAGTCGCTACGGGTACCTGTACCGCAGCGACGACGAAGGGGATTCCTGGACAAAGCTGTGGCGTGAGTTCAGCGAGATCTCGTCGGTGCAGACGATACCAAACTAGCCGAAGACTTTCCCAGGCCCAGCTTGCAAAGGGGAAGCCCGGAGAGGAAAGTCATGGCAAGACTTGGAATTGTTCTCTACCACGGCATAGATAGCGGGCCCGAGCTGAGGGAGTATGGCCGAATCGCCGAAGGCGCGGGCTTCGAGTCCCTGTGGGTCACGGAGCGGTATTTTCACGAAGAGACCTTTGCTCTGCTGGGCTTCCTCGCAGCGGCCACGCAGGACATCAAGCTGGGAGTGGGAGTCGTCAATCCATACACGAGAAACCCTGCACTGCTGGCAATGGCGAGCGCCACCCTGGACCGCATCTGCGGCGGCCGATTCCTGCTGGGGCTGGGCAGGAGCGACAGGACCGTTATCCAGGAGCGGATGGGTATACCCTATGTCGACCCCAGGTCCGACCTCCGAGAGGTCATCGCCATCCTCCGAGACCTTCTGGCGGGGGAGAGAGTTACCTCAACCAATGGCCGGTTCAGGCTCACCGGCCCCCGTCTCGCCATCATGCCCGTCCAGGAGCGTCTCCCGATTTACGTAGCGGCTATCGGACCAAGGGCGCTGCGGCTGGCAGGGGCTATGGCGGACGGCGTTCTGCTCAACGCGTACACCCCCACCGGGTACGTGAGGTACGCGGTGCAAGAAGTGCGCAACGCGGCGCGAGAAGCGGACCGAGACCCCCGGTCTATTGACATAGCCTGTATGCTGACCGTCCGGCTCACAGACGAGCCTGAAAGTATATGGACGAGCTTGAAACAGCGCATCGTGAGGCTCCTTGCGGAGCCCCATGTAGGGGAGATTTTGCTGGAGAAGGGCGGGTTCGACCCTTCGATTCTGGGGCAAGTCCGGGAGGCGGCAGAGACCGACGGCGGGAGAGAGGCGATTGACCTCATAGACGACGATATGGTCGAGTCCTTCTACGTGGTGGGTCCGGCAGCCCGGTGCAAGGAGCGCATAGCCGAATATCGCGAGGCCGGAGTTGGTCTGCCCCTGCTCCTGCCCAGGCTTGAGGACTACGGCAGGGTCGCCGAGACCTTCGGCAAGTAGATTGCTGAAGCATGAAGGGTATGATATGTCCGCCATCACCTACGAAGTACGCAATTTCATCGCCTATATCACCATAAACCGGCCCGAGGCTATGAATGCCCTGGGCCCGGACCACAACGAGGAGATTATCCGGGTCTGGACCGCCTTTAGGGACGACCCGGAGGCATGGGTGGCAATCCTCACCGGGGCCGGTGACAGGGCCTTTTGCGCGGGTGCGGACCTGAAGACCTACACGCCCGCCCTGGGCGAGCGGGACTCTTATGACGTGCGCCAGGATGCCAATCGCATGGGCTTTGGGGGCATAACCCGGGGCCTGGATATATGGAAGCCCATCATCGCCGCCGTCAACGGGTATGCCCTAGCCGGAGGGCTGGAGCTGGCCCTGGCCTGCGACATCCGCGTCGCGTCTGAGAACGCCCAGTTTGGATGCTCCGAGGTACGACGCGGCTTCCATCACTGCGACGGCGGCACCGTGCGCCTGCCATTGATCGTTGGGCTGGGCAACGCCCTGAAAATGCAGCTAACTGGAGAGCTTATCGGCGCTCAGGAAGCCCTGCGCATAGGGCTGGTGAGCGAGGCGGTGACGCCTGATGACCTCATGGCGACGGCGGAGAGGTACGCTGCCCTAATCCTGCGCAACGGGCCGCTGGGCGTGCGCTCCGCCAAAGAGTCCATGCTGCGCAGCCTGGGGCGGGTCCTGGAAGACGCCTTGCGGTTCGAGAACACCCTTTTCTCCACGTTGACTCGCACCGAAGACTTCAAGGAGGGGCCGCGCGCTTTTGCCGAGAAGCGCGAGCCGGTGTGGAAGGGCCAGTAGAGGAAGCCTCTCTGCTGGCGTGCGCCCACTACGCACGCCAGCAGGTTTCTATCGGGCTATTGATGCAGTCGCCCGCCGGTTGCGCTACCCCTGAAGCTCGTACTTGGACAGACTCCGAGGCTGCACGGGCGGGTCCATGTGAGACCCCCGGATGGTGTACCCCACCTCGGCCACGTACAGGTCTCCCCTGGAGTCAACCGCGATGCCGTGGGGAGCGATGAACTGGCCGGGGCCTTCTCCCTCCTCGGGGTCCCCGAAGCGGGCCACAAGGTTCCCCTCCAGGTCGTATATGCTGACCCTGTGGCCGAGGCCGGGCGCATCATCAACCCCGACCATCCCGTTTAGCTCTCCGATGTAAATGTGGCCGTGCCTGAGCACCATGGCATCGGGGCGATGAATGTTGTTCCACATGGTCAGGAAATTGCCGCCAGCATCGAAAATCTGAATCCTGTGACACTCCCGGTCTACCACGTAGACCTGGTTCTTGTCGTCAATAGCTATATTATGGGGACGAATGAACTGGCCGGGATCAATGCCGGGGCTGCCCCAGGAGAACTTGTACTCACCCTCTGGGGAGTATACATGGATGCGGGAGTTGCCGTAGCCGTCGGAGATGTAGAAATCGCCGTTGCTGGGCATAACCGCGGCGGAAGTGGGCCGGTTGAAGGGCTCGCCCCCCCACTTCGGCGAGGGTTGGTTCCTCCGCCCAATCTCCATGACCTTCTCACCTTCAGGAGCGAACTTCTGGATGGTGTGGAGCTCGTCATCGGCGACCAGCACGGAGTCGTCGTGCCCTATGTAAAGGCCGTGGGTGCGGTGGGTAAAGAGGCCTTCCCCGAAGGAACGAAGGAAGTTCCCCTCCCGGTCGAAGACGATGATGGGATGCTCGCCGCGAGTGAGGACGTACACGTTGTCCTTTGAGTCCACCGCCACACCGGGGCACTCCACGAAGCTCCAGCCCTCGGGCAGCTTGCCCCATCCGTCCACATGCTTGAAAAGGAAGTCACCACTGCCATAGACATCAGCCATCAGTTGCCACCTTACTGTTGGATTAGACACGCCAGAGAGGTCCTACAGGGCGCTTACGCTGGCAGAGTCCAGGTTATCCTAAAGTCTCACGTCTGCTGGTGTCAATGGGCGGAGACTCGCGGCTCGCCGGTCTCGGTTGACACGCTGCAATTGGAGTGTATAATACCTGTTGCAAATAAGCCTATATATAAAGGAGGGGACTATGAGCACCCAATCAGACAAGGAGCAGGTACAAGGACTGATTAGGGACTGGGCGTCGGCCTTCGGCTCTGTGGATATTGACCGGATAAAGGGCCTCTGGGACCAGGATTACTCCCAGCTCATCTATATCGCCGAGGAGAACAACGATCACCTGTCGTCCTGGTCGGAGATTAACGGCTACTATGACGCGTTCCCCAGTATGGTGAACGGTCTCGATATGAACATTGACAACGTCACAGTGGATGTAATCGGCGACGCCGCCTACGGATACCTCACCTTTGTGGCGAAAGCGGACATCAAGGGCGTTGACAACCCCATGACGTTCCAGGGCCGGAACACCTTCGTCCTTCGCAAGACGGGCGACGCGTGGAAGATAATCCACTATCACGAGTCTCTGTCCAGGGACCGCAGCCACGAGACCTGGGGGTTCATGTGGAGCTAACCGGGTTGAGCCGGGCCGTAGCCCCGCCGGTCGGCCTGCTCAACAAGAGCTAGACTCGCCATCTTGTTGGGCAAGGCCCATCACTCTGTTCCAAGGGCTTTGGGGCGCGAAAGGCTGCCTGAGTAAAGCGACTCGTCCGGCTTTTATGCGCCCTCAAACCTGTCTCCTTATCCGATGAGCTAATCAACCCGCCTGTCCCTTGGTGGAGCCCCGCTTTCTCTCTCAGAGGGTGTGTGGAAAGCCCCTTCTCCCTTGGTGGGAGAACGTTAGAGCCTGCCCTGAGCGTAGCGTGAGGGATGAAGGGGACACCATCGCATCATCCTCACCTCAATCCTCTCCCTCGACGGGAGAGGAAGTGTAACCATACCTTATCACACACCCTCTTGCTCGCCACTCCTGGCCTCTCCCGGTTATTCCCGCTCCACATAGGCGGTCCTTCAGAGTAAAAGAACACCATGTCACAAGTCGGCCCCGGCTCAGTGAGCTATAATAGACCGGAAGTATCAACGCCGGAGGAGTTATGGGAGAGGCTATGCGACCGCTGCAAGGCGTCAGGGTGCTCTCAGTGACGGTATATCTCGCCGGGCCTTACTGCTCCATGAGCCTGGCAGCCCTGGGCGCAGAGGTGTTGAAGGTGGAGCAACCGGGGCGAGGAGACCCCTCGCGAGGCAACGGCCCCTTTGTCGGACCCGATGGTGCGAATGCCACGCCCCGGACGGACCAGGACATCTCCTCCCGCTTCTTGAAACGCGCCAGGGGTCTGAAGGGCGTCACCCTGGACCTCAAGAAGGCCGAGGGCCGCAGCATGTTCATGGAGATGGCCCGAGCTTCCGACGTGCTGGTGGAGAACCTTCAGCCGGGCTCCATGAGCAGGATGGGGCTGGGCTATCAGGACATGGCCCAGGTCAACCCAGGCATAGTTTATTGCTCCATCTCCGGGTTCGGCCACACGGGGCCAAACGCCCTCAAGCCCACTCACGACCCCGTGGTCCAGGGGATGAGCGGGCTTATGGACATCAACGGGGATGCCGACAGGCCGCCCACCAAGGTGGGTTTCTACATATCCGACCTGGTAACACCCCTCTTTGCGTGTTACTCCATCGTGTCGGCCCTGCGGGAGAAAGAGCGCACCGGTCAAGGGCAACACCTGGACGTATCCATGATGGACTCGCTCGTGTCCCTCATGTTCATGGAGAACCTCGAGGAGTCCATCAGCGAAGGCATCCCTCTCAGGGCGGGCAACGTTGGGCGCGCCGGGCCTACCGGAATGTACAGCACCACCGATGGCGACGTGATGATCACCGCGGCCAGCGACGACCAGTGGAGGAGACTCGCCAACGCCCTCGACGCCCCCGAATTGCTGGAGGACCCACGCTTCCTCAGTTACCATAGCAGGAACGCGTATATAGAGGACGCCCGCCACGAGGTGGGTAAGCGGATGAAGGTCCTCACCCGCCAGGAAGCCCTCGACCGGATGGAGCTTCACGAGGTCCCCTGTGGTCCCGTCCGTCCCATGACCGAGGTGATGAACGACCCGCACCTATGGCAGCGCGGCACCCTACAGCCCATGCTTCATGGCGCTCTTGATGGGCCGGTAGAAGGCATCGCTACGGGGTTTCCCGTAGTCTTTTCCGGCGGCCCACTGCCCGAGCTCGCGGGCGCTCCTACCCTTGGTATGCACAACGAGGAGGTCTACCGTGACCTCCTGGGGCTTGGCCCGCAGGACTTGCAGCGTCTCCGGGCGGAGGGCATCATATAAGCCCCTAGGGTCTTTTAGTTGTCATTCTGAGGAGCGAAGCGACGAAGAATCTAAAGCCCTTGCTCGAAGAATCGGCCTCGACTTGTAAGAGGGATTTTAGACCCCTCACTCCGTTCGGGGTGACAGTTAAAACACCCTATATAAGCCCAGCATACCGGTCGAAGGAATGGCTGTGGAGGTAAGCGCGATGAAATCAGGGGAATCCCGGGCCAGGCCGATACGGTCGCGCCTATTCGTCCCAGGCAATAAAGAAGACTGGATGCGAAAGGCCCCCAAGTACGGGGCCGACGCCCTGATCCTCGACCTGGAAGACTCAGTGCCTCCGGAGGGCAAAGCAGAGGCGCGATGGCTGGTGCGACGAATGCTGGAAGAGCTGGGGGCGGCGGGCCGGACCCTCTTCGTGCGGGTCAATGGCCTGGAGACAGGTCTTACGGGAGACGACCTCGAGGCAATAACCTGTCCCTACCTCTATTGCGTGATGCTTCCCAAGACCGAAGGCCCCGAACACGTAGCAGAGGCGGATGTTCTGCTGAGGTTCTTCGAGCGCCGCGCAGGCATGGAGATAGGCAAGACTTTGATAGACCCGGCCCTGGAGACGGCAAGTGGCATAAGGCAGGCCTACGAGATATGCACGGCCTCCCCAAGGATAGTCCACGTGGGCGCTAGCGGTGGCAAGGGTGGGGACGTAGCCAGGTCTATCGGGTACGAGTGGACGCCGGAAGGGACCGAGACCCTCTTCCTGCGGTCCAAGGTGCTCGTGGATGCGAGGGCGGCGGACGTGCCATACCCCCTGGCCGGCGGGTGGATGGATATTCACGACCTGGAGGGTCTCAGGGCGGCAACCGTCCAGGCAAAACAGCTGGGGTACACCGGCACAACCCTCATTCACCCCTCTCATATACCCATAGCCAACGAGGTGTTCACGCCGACGCAGGAGGAGATAGCCCACTGGAAAGGCCTGATAGAGGCGATGAAGGAGCGCAGACGCCAGGGCAGCGCCGTTGTGACCTACCAGGGCAATATGGTGGACGTTGCTCATGAGGAGACTGCACGGGCGATGCTGGAGATGGCCCGGCACCTGGGAGTCCTCAGCGAGTGAGGCCCGGCCGCAACGACTGCGAGATACATCTTCAAAGGAGGACCACCTATGGATGTGCAACCCTTTAAGGTACAGGTCCCGGAGGCAACCCTTGAAGACCTGAATGAACGCCTGGCCCGCACCCGCTGGCCCGATGAGATTCCGGGTTCCGGCTGGGACTACGGGTCGAACCTGTCATATATCAAGGACCTGGTCGAGTACTGGCGCACGGGGTTCGACTGGCGAGCCCAGGAGCAGGCCATCAACTCCTTTGCCCACTTTCGAGCAGATGTTGACGGGCTGAACGTTCACTTCATCCACGAGCGCGGCAAAGGCCCCAACCCCATGCCCGTCATCATCACTCACGGGTGGCCCAGTTCCTTTGTCGAGATGTTGGAGATTATACCCCTGCTTACCGACCCTGCGAGTCATGGGGGAGACGCGTCGGACGCCTTCGACGTGGTGGTGCCCTCCATGCCGGGTTACGGGTTTTCGGACCACCCGACCCAGCGCGGTATGAACCTGGTCAGGATTCCCGACCTCTGGGCGAAGCTTATGACGGAAGGATTGGGATACACCAGGTTCGGTGCCCAGGGCGGTGACTGGGGCGCCGGTGTCACATCCCGCCTCGGCTTTGCCTATCCGGAGCAGGTAGCCGGTATCCATGTGACCACGGTCCTCACGGCCCAGCCATACCTGGGGCCGGGGACTCGCGAGGTGTCGGAGGCGGAGCAGGCGTTCATAGACTCGTTCGCACAGTGGCAGAGGGATGAGGGAGGATACCAGCACCAGCAGTCCACAAAGCCCCAGACCCTCGCATACGGGTTGAACGACTCCCCGGCTGGCACGGCGGCGTGGATTGTGGAGAAATGGCGTACTTGGAGCGACTGCAACGGGGACGTGGAGAGTCGCTACACCAAGGACCAGCTTCTCACCAACGTCACCGTCTACTGGGTGAGCCAGAGCATTAACTCCTCCACCCGGCTCTACTACGAGAACTATCACAATCCCTGGAAGATGGGCGAGGGGGAGAGAATTACCGTGCCCTGCGCCGTGGCCCTCTTTCCAAAGGAGATAAGCCCGGCTCCCAGGGAGTGGGCCGAGCGCGCCTACAACGTACAGCGATGGACGGAGATGCCCCGGGGCGGGCACTTCGCTGCCCTGGAGGAGCCGCAGTTGCTGGCCGAGGATATGCGCGCCTTTTTCCGCCCCTTGCGCGGGTAGAGGATAGTATATGAAAGTTAGAGGCCGGGGCAACCCAACCAAGTTGTCATAATGTCATAATGGGAGGTGCTTGATGGTAGACAGCCTCGTTTTCGATAAGAGCAAGACGGCCCTCATTGTCGTTGATATGCAGAACGGCTTTATATACGACGACACCTTCCTGGTCAAGATTGGGCTGGACAATACTCATTTGAAGCCCACTGTGGGGCCGGTAGCCAAACTGGTGGAGGCGTGCCACGATGAGGGCGTCCCGGTCATCTTTACCCGCTACATCTTGCGGCCCGACTACAAGGACGCGGGGTGCTTCGCCGATCTGTTCCCCGCGGCGCGGGATGCCGGCGCACTGGCGAGCGGGACCTGGGACGTCGAGCTTGTGGAGGCCCTGGGGGCGCGTCCCGACGACTTCATCGTGGACAAGACGCGCTATAGCGCCTTCTACAACACCAACCTGGAGGTGGTCCTGCGGGGCCTGGGTGTGGATACGGTGGTGGTCTGCGGCGTGACTACGGAGATTTGCGTTGAGTCAACCATTCGCGACGCCTTCTTCCGGGACTACCGGATTGTCGTGCCGTCGGATGCGGTGGCGGCGATAGACCCGGTGCGGCACGAAGGCACGCTCAGAACGATTAGCTACGGCTTTGGAACCGTCACAACCACCGGCGCGGTGCTGAAGGCCCTGACGGGCGTTCTCGTCGGCTAGATTACCCCTGAGGTCCGCAGCAAGGCCAACTCCTCGTTGGAGAGGCCCAACTCTCCACAGTACACCTGTTCATTGTGCTCGCCCAAGCTGGGCGCGGCCCGGCCCCCTTCCACGGGGTTGTCGCCGTTAATCAGAAAGCCGGCGCCCGGATACTTGAGCGCGCCCACCTCGGAGTGGTCCAACTCGGCAAAGCTCCGCCGCTCCGCCAGGTGAAGGCAGTTGGCGACCTGCTCCGGGCTCTGGACCACGCCTATCACTAGGCGCCTGTCCATCGCCTCCTTCATCAAGTCAATGCCCTTCCATCCCGCCAGGCGGGGTTGAATCAGGTCGAGCAACTCCTGCCAGTTCTGTATCCTACCCCTGGCACTGCTGAACTTGGGGTCGAGCAACCGTGGCTCCTCGAGAAACTCGGCCCACGTCTCCATCGGATTCCCACCTGTGCCTGCCGTGGTGAGAGTCACTTCGCTGTCGCTGGCCGGAACGTGCATCCCGTCCATCACGTTATGGTCGGCGAAGCCGCGCCCGGCGATGACCCCGGTGAAGCTGTACTGGTGTATAAAGCTAGGCGGCGTACTGACGACCGACTCCATGACGGACACGTCAACGTGCTGCCCTTCTCCCGTCGTCCTCTGGTGAAGGAGCGCCGCCATAGTGGCAATGGCAGCGTTTCGCGCCGTCACGATCTCCATCTGCTCCAGGGCTGTCCCCATAGGGGGGCGGTCGCCCTCTCCCGTGGTATAGAGGAACCCCCCTATTGCCTGGGCGACGAGGTCGCTGCCCAGGTAGTGGCTATACGGCCCCGTCTGTCCGAAGGGGGTGATGGACGTGACGACCATCCGGGGATTCACCTGTTGAAGGACTTCGTAGCCAAGGCCCAGGGTATCCAGGTAGCCGGGGGCGTAGCTCTCGACCAGCACATCCCTATCGGAAACTAGCCGGAGGAAGAGGTCCCGCCCCGTGGGCGTCCCCACGTCCAGGGTGACGCCTCGCTTGTTGGAGTTGAAGGCCAGGAACAGGGAGCTCCGGTCCGGGTGAGGCTCCCCGCCGATGAAGGGAGGCTCGTAGCGTGCGGGGTCGCCCCTACGCGGAGGCTCGACCTTCAGGGTATCTGCGCCCTGGTCGGCCAGCAGCTTGGAGCAGAAGGCCCCCGACAGGCTGTGGGTGAGCTCGATGACTCGTACGTCGTCCAGTATTCCCAGCATCTCAATTCCTGTATCTTGATTTTGCCATGAAAATACCCTGCCCCCCCTCTGATGTCATTCCGAGCGCAGCGAGGAATCTAAAAATCCATGCTCTCGAATAAGCCCGCGTCTGAGATTCCTCACTCCGCTGAGTTCATCCTGAGCGCAGCCGAAGGGCTCCGTTCGGAATGACAGGCGGCGGGGCCTGTATTGCCATGAGAATGCCCTTCGTCATACCCGTGAAGCTTGTCCCCGTGAAAACGGGGAGCGGGTATCCACAGCCCCGGTCCCTGGACTCCCACTTTCGTGGGAGTGACGATGGGGAAGTCCAGCCGCCATTTTCATCCTTCTTGATGTGGCCTGGCAAGGGCATAGAGATTCCGAGGGCAGGCGGGGCTACTCGTCATTGCTTGAAGAGCCTGTAGTGACACCGAAAAGGAGCAGGTGGTTCTTGTAATTGGGGTCGGAGAGCGTGTTATCGGCGCCGATGCCCCGCTGACGGCCTGCCGGAGGCGGAGGCTCGCCGGCCTTTGGTGCAGTGGAAATTACCTCTTCCCCGGCCAGTCTCTCTATCTCGGAGTCCGAGAAGCCCGCAACGTCGCGCAAGACCTTCAGGTTATGCTCGCCCAGGGCCGACACCCGGCTCAGGGCCAATGGGGATTTGGGGATGCGAAAAGGCCGGCCAGCATACACGCGAGGACCAACCCGGGGGGCATTCCCGTTGTCGAACAGGTCGAAGTAGGAGCGTTCTCTGAGGTGCGGGTCCGACACCAGGTCGCGAGCGGTAAGCACAGCGCCGGCGGGCACGCCGTGCCCTTGCAGGAGGTGCATCAGGTCCTGGTCGTCCTGGGAAGCGGTCCACCGGCCCAGGTGCTCGTCCAGCTGTTGCCTATGCTCCCAGCGTCCGAGGCCGCCGTCGAACCGGGAATCCGCCGCCCAGGCAGGCTCGCCCATCGCTTCTCTGAGGCGTCGCCATTCATCGTCGGTGGAGACGGCGATCGCGACCCAACGGTCATCACCCCGGCAGGGATAGACATTGTGGGGGGCTTTCCACAGATGGGCGGTGCCGAGCCGTGGCCGGGATACTCCTCGCTGCGCTTCGAGGATGGCGGGCGCGATGCAGGAAACGCCCGTTTCGTACATGCTCAGGTCAATTCTCATGCCTGAGCCGGTCTTTCGACGCTGGTAGAGGGCCAGGAGAAGGGCGTATGCGACGTTCAACCCCCCCGTATGGTCCATGTAGTTGCTGCTGGCGCGGATGGATGGGCCGCCCTCGTACCCGGTGAGGTAGGAAAGGCCGCAGGCGGCGTCCACCGTGCGAGCACGGGCCCCATAGGCCCGCCACGGCCCGCTATGCCCGTAGGCCGTACAGCTAAGGGTGATGATGTCCGGCTTCACCTCGGCCAGGCTTTCATGGTCAAGGCCGAGGCGTTTCATCGTGCCGGGACGGAAGTTATCGGTAACGATGTCGCACTTTTCCAGCAGATTCAGGAATACTTCCCTGCCCAGTGGGTGGGTCACCTCCATACAGAGGCTCTCCTTGTTGCGTGCCCAGTAGGCGAAGGTCCCCCCTTCGTTCCACCACTCCTCGCCGGGGTCGTCGTCGGGGAAGGGGCCGGAGCGCCTGTCCTGCATGTGCTCCGCGCTCTCTACCCGAATGACTTCAGCGCCAAAGTCGGCGAGAAAGGCGGTCCCCCAGGGCAGGACGTGCACCTGCTCCAGGGACAACACTCGTACACCATCCAGTACGGCTTTTTGCGACACCACCGACCTCTAATGAAAATGTCTTTTGTCATACCCGCGGAAGCGGGTATCCACAGCCCCGGTGTCCCTGGACTCCCGCTTTCGCGAGAGTGACGGTGGGGTTATTTCTAATGCCATTACCCTGTAAGTGGCTACTTCTTCGCTTCCTTTTCCCACAGCGCTTCCAGAATGCTGCCGGGCGACATGGGGAGCTTGACCATCCTTATGCCGATGGCGTTGTAAATGGCGTTCGCTATGGCGGCCATGGGGGGTACGATGGGGATTTCTCCCACGCCCCGGACTCCGTAGGGATGGCCGGGATTCGCCACTTCTATGATCACCGTGTCTATCATCGGCAGGTCGAGACTGGTGGGCATCCTGTAGTCCAAGAAGCTGGAGTTGGCCATCTCGCCCTGGTCGTTATAGAAATACTCCTCGTTCAGCGCCCAGCCGATGCCCTGGACCACGCCTCCCTGCATCTGCCCTTCCACGTAGCTGGGATGAATGGCTTTTCCCGCGTCCTGCAACGCGGTGTAGCGCAAGATGTCAACCTTCCCCGTGTCCGGGTCCACCTCCACGTCCACGATGTGGAGCGCGAAGACGCCTCCCACACCCGACGGGTCTACGTTGGCGCGCCCGACGATGGGGCCGCCGGTGGAGTTCAACATGCCGGACAGCTCTTTGAAAGTGAGCCGCAGCTCCGGGTCCGACTTGTGGGTGAGGACCGCATTCGAGAACTCCACATCACCGCTGGAGACATCCCATATTCTGGCCGCCCGCTCTATCATCTGCCGCTTCACGTCCTGGGCCGCCTCGTAGCAGGCCCATCCGGTCTTGAAGGCCACGCTGCTGCCCCCGGTCATAGACGTATATCCCACCGAGTCCGTATCCGCCACCACCGGGTGCACGTCCTCCGCAGGGATGCCCAGGACCTCGGCAAGCTGCATGGCCACGGCGGCGCGGGTGCCCCCGATGTCGGGTGACCCCTCGACAAGGCTGATGGTCCCATCGGCATTCACACTGGCTGTGGCGCTCGATGGCCCCCCGGCGTTGAACCAGAAACCGCCGGCGACTCCACGGCCGCGGTTCGCCCCCTCCAGGGGCGCGGAGTAATGCTCGTGCTCCTTAGAGGCCTGGAGAGTCTCGAGATTGCCTACACGAGGGAACCTGACGCCGGTAATCTGGCGTGTGCCCTCCTTGGAGCCGTTGAGCAGCCGGAAGTCCAGGGCGTCCATTCCTATCTTCTCGCATATCTCATCTATGACCGTCTCCGCGGCAAATGCGGCAGCCGGAGCGCCCGGGGCCCTGTAGGCGGCGGTCTTGGGCTTGTTCGACACCACGTCGTACCCTTCCACGCGGGCATTGGCGACATCGTAAGGCCCAAAGATACATTGAGCGCCGGCGTTTACCAGCGACCCGGGGTAGGCGCCGGCTTCATAGGCCAGGTAGGCGTCTACAGCTGTGATGCGCCCGTCTTTGGTAGCGCCCATCTTCACCTTCAGGTAGCCGCCGGAGGTGGGCCCGGTCGCCTCGAATACCTCGGTACGGCCCATGGTCAGCTTGACCGGCTTCCCCGTCTTCTTGGAGAGCAGGCAGGCGACCGGCTCCAGGTATGGGACCAGCTTCCCTCCGAATCCACCGCCGATTTCCGTCGGGATGGCCTTGATTCTCGAAACAGGTATGTCGAGTATGCTAGCGGTCACGTCCCTTACGTTGAACTGGCTCTGGCTGGTGGACCAGATAGTGAGGTTGCCGTCGGCGTTCCACAATGCGGTGGCGCTGTGGGGCTCTATGTAGCCCTGGTGTACGGTCGCGGTCTCGTACTCATGCTCGACGATGACGTCGGCCTCTTTGAACCCCTTCTCCAGATCGCCGACCTCGAACACGAATCTGTTGGCTATGTTGGTGCCCTTGCTGGCGTCGTCCTCGGACTTCAGCCCGCTTGGGGGCATGATGTCCACGCTCGACAGTGTAGCCAGCCTATCGTGAAGGACTGGGGCGTCCGCTTTCATGGCGTCCAGCACGTTTATAACCGGAGGCAGCACTTCGTAGTCCACATCTATCAGCTCCAGCGCTTCTTCGGCTACGTGGATGCTGGTCGCGGCAACGGCTGCCACGGCGTGGCCCTTGTAAAGGGCCTTGGCCCCCGCCATGAAGTTGTTGCTCAGGAACTGCAGGTCTATCGCTCCCCCCTCGCCCACGTCGGTCGTTTGGTCCACGAAGGTGGGAAAGTCCGCCGACGTTACCACTGCCCTCACCCCCGGGAGGGCCAGCGCTCGGCTGGCATCAATGGACTTAATCCGTGCGTGGGGGTGTGGACTTCGCAAAATCTTGCCGTGAAGGAGCCCTTGTAGCTGAACGTCGTCGCCATACTGGGCCCGTCCCGTTACCTTGTCCGTCCCGTCGTGGCGAATGGGTCTTGTGCCCACCACGTTGTACTCCTGATTGGACAGCACTATGTTAGAAGCCATCGGCCTTTCACCTCCATGCCAAGCTATCTAAGTCCAAAGAGAGGACCACCTTTACGAGGCAATTGTAGTGGTGAATCAGAATGGCGTCAACACCATATAAGCTGATGCCAGAGTCTTTCAATTGTCACCCCCTGTTCAAGCCAGGGGCAGGCTCCGAGCACAGCGAGGGGTCTAAAGTCCTGGCTGACCGTGCGGTTGTTCTGGCCGTACTGCCTTGATTCCGGTTTTTGTTAGGCACCCTTTTAGATTCCTCACTCCGCTTCGCTCCGTTCGGAATGACACGCGACGGGGGCCTGCATTCACCTGACATCGAGAATGAAACGACCCTGATCTAATGCCTGACAGAGCTAGGGGGTGAGTAGCTGGACGATTTCCTCAACCCTAGTCACATCCTCAAAGCCATCCACGAGGTCTATGAGTCGCTGGCAGTTGGCCTGTGGCAGGTGTCCGGCCCCGGCCTCCCAGCAGTTCCGGAACTTGGTCAAGTGCTGTTCCCTGGTCAGAGGCTTGTCCGGATGCCCCAACACCTGCTCCAGGGATAGCTCATGGGTCTCGCCATTCTTCAGCCGCATCCGGAGCCGCACCGGGACCATAGCGTTTTCATCCTGGATACTGGCGTCCTGCTCGACTCGGATGCGCCGCGCCAGCTCATGCACCGACGGGTCACGCAGGGCGTCGTCCCAGAAGTCGGTGACGAACAGGGTATTTTTGATGAGCGCGGTCGCCACGACGAAGGGGATGGATAGCTTGGCGTACTGCGCCGGCGGGGAGTCCATGTCGAGGGGACGCCCCACCAGCCGGTGAACCAGGGGCGGGACGAAGGCCTGGCACTCCGCCACATCCTCCGGGGCTATGCTATGGGCATTGCGCAGAGCCAGGGCAGCCTCAACCGCGCCATGGGTCAGACGCCCGCAGGGGTAAGGCTTATGGCCCACGCGTTCGACCTGCCAGGAGCGGCCAAGGTTCGTCATGGCATCGTCCAGGTCGTACTCCCCCTCGAAGAGCCGGAAGTAACCATACCGGCCCTCCAGGACTTCCGAGGCCCCTATCACGCCTTCCGCTGCCAGGGCGATAGCAGTGACCGCGGCCCTGGCATTGAACCCGGTCTGCATGGAGTTCACCATCGCGCCTTCGTGATGGGGTTGCAGGGTGCCGCAAATCTGGCTGTAGACAATGCCCATCGCGTTTGACAGGGCCTGCTCGCCGAATCCCGCAATTTTCCCTGCCGCGGCGGTGGCGCCAAAAGCGCCGGCTGTGCCCGGCCGGAAATGGCTAATAGGTGCCCTAGAGGAGACGCCGATGGAGCAGGAGACGTCCACTCCCAGGGCAACGGCGGTTAGAAGCTCCCGACCTGTGACGCCCCCCTTCGTCTCTGCAACGGCTAAAGCCACGGGCAAAGCGGTAGTGAATGGGTGGAGCACGGCAAGGTCGTGGACGCAATCGAACTCCTGGTTGTGCATCAGGAAGCTGTTCACCATCGCGACGGAGGGAGACGGGAGCCTGTCGCCGGAGACCAGGACGGTGCTTTCCTCCTTGCCTCCCCAGCTCTGGAGGACCCGGAGCATCTGCTGGACGCCCGGGGCCAGCGTTCCAACAATGGCCACCCCGAAGGAATCGAGCAGAAAGGTCTTGGTGGCCTTTACAGCTTCCGGAGAGAGGTCTTCATAGCGGCTGGCCAGGACGTGGCGCACGAGGCCGTGGATGGCATCAGCTTTGTCACCCGGTTCGATGGTCTTGTTGGTCACGATACCCCTCCTATATATATCTAGCTTCCTTGGTTTCTATGGTATGACCACACACCCCGCAGGCCATTGCATAATCGAAAGGCCGTGCTCCCTGCTCATCGCCTATTCCCTATGCCCTGTTCTTAGTGTACAATACTCCCGTTCAGACATATAGAAAAGCTGCGGCGCCTCCCAGGGCCATTTAATCGTTACCCCGAGCGGAGCGAGGGGTCTAAACTCCTGCCCGACAGGGGTCTTATTCTGGCCTGTACTGCTTTGACGCGAGTTTCAAGTTAGGCGCCATTTTAGATTCTTCGTCGCTCCGCTCCTCAGAATGACGAGAGGAAGCAATGTGTGACCTCTTAAACCAGATATTTCTTCGGAGACTAACGCTGGGCCTGTGAAAGGCTTCTGGAACCCTTAGAGGAGAGTTGACGTGCCAAACTTGCCGACTCATTTGAGCCTGGCCTTGCAGGTGGCCCGCAGAATAGGCCATTCAACCATTGACGAGCACCTGGGCAGGTTCCTTCTAGGCTCCACGTCTCCGGACATCAGGATAATGACCAAGTGGCAGCGCTACCAGACCCACTTCGCCCCCCTCACTGTCGAGCACGTCGGCACGGGGGTCAGAGGACTCCTCCACACCTACCCCGCCCTAGCCGATTCTTCCAGGGTAAGCGATGAGACCAAGGCCTTTCTTTCGGGCTATTTTACTCACCTGGTTGCCGACGAGACCTGGATTCTGCATATATACCGCCCCTATTTCGGCGACCGGCAGCTTTTCCCGGACCAGGTCAAGGCCAACATATGGGACAGGGCCTTGCAACTGGACATGGACAAGGTCTCCAGGGATGAGTTGGGAGATATGGAGCAGGTGCGGACGTTCCTGAACGGTTCCGAGTCCGGTGTGGGGGTGGAGTTCATCAGCGCTGAAACCCTGGGCAAGTGGAGGGAGTGGGTGACTGATTTCACCACCTGGGAGTTTACCTGGGAGCGCTTGCGTTTTGCCGCACGCAGGATGTCCCAGAACAATGGCGATGCCATGCAGGTGGTTGAGGAGTTCCTCCAGTGTGTGCCAAGCAGCCTGGAAGGTGTATACAATGAGATACCGATGGAGGAGATAGCTTCCTATCGAGAAAAGGTTATCGAGAAGGCCGCACACTTGATAGAGGAGTACCTGGAGTGAACCTTAGAGTAATCAGAGGCCTGGCTGAGGCCAAGAAGCAGGTCTATTCGGTAGACCCCCTGGACCTGAGCTCGTTGCCCCCGGAGGTGATGGATAGGACTCAGGAGGCCTTTGGCGAACGGCTATCTCCCGAGGAATCCGTCCGGCGTATCCTCCAGGATGTGCGGCAGCAGGGCGACAGCGCCCTCCGGCACTATGCTCGCCTTTTCGACGGGGTGGAGTTGGAGGCCATAGAGGTCACCCAAGACGAGATAGACAAGTCGTCCCGGCAGGTATCGGAGGAGCTGCTTGGCGCGCTTGACCTGGCAGCAAGACGGATAGAGGGCTTCCATACCGCGACCCTACGCAAAAGCTGGGTTGACCTCTCGTCCGGCCTGGGCGAGCTGGTGATGCCCCTCCGGAGAGTGGGCATCTACATCCCCGGCGGCACTGCCTCGTACCCCTCGACAGTCCTTATGACGGCGATACCAGCGAGGGTAGCGGGCGTCGGCGAGATAGTCCTGACCACCCCTCCGAGGGGCGGTGATAGCCCTGCCCCGGCCGTCCTGGCGGCGGCGAAGATAGCAGGCGTGGACCGGGTCTTTCGGGTGGGGGGCGTCCAGGCCATCGGAGCTATGGCCTTCGGCACCGAGACCGTCCCCAGGGTGGACAAGGTCTGCGGCCCCGGCAATCTCTTTGTCACTCTCGCCAAGAAGCTGGTATTCGGCCAGGTGGACATAGACGGGCTGTACGGCCCCACGGAAACGGTGGTCATCGCCGACGGGACTGCGAACCCCGTCTACTGCGCTGCCGACCTGCTTGCCCAGGCAGAGCATGACCCCCTGGCCTCTCCCATCCTGATAACAACGTCCCTATCCCTTGTGGGAGAGGTGGAAGGAGAGCTTGACACGCAGCTAGCCTCCCTTGAACGGGGTGGGATGGCCGGAGTGTCTATGGAGCGGCAGGGCAAGGTGATTCTCGTGGACAGCCTCGATGATGCCCTGGAGCTGGCCAACAGCATCGGCCCGGAGCACCTGTGCATGATGGTCAAGGAGCCGTGGGAGTGGGTGGGCAAGGTGAAGCACGCCGGCGGGGTATTCCTGGGACCGTTCTCCCCGGAAGTGATGGGGGACTATGTGGCCGGCCCCAGTCACGTCATGCCCACAGGTGGCACGGCCCGCTTCAGCTCCGCCCTGAGCGTGCACCATTTCCTGAAGACCATGCCGGTGGTCGGCCTGAAGCCCGAGGAGTACCGTGGTCTGGCCCAGGCCGCCTCCCTTATCGCCAGGGCCGAGGGCCTGACGGGACACGCGAGGGCCGTGGAGGCCAGGCTCAATGATGTTCCCATTGTTCCCGTTCAGGATGGGGCGTACGGCCAGGAAGACGGTGAGGAGCCATGAGGGATATAACGGATATAAAGGACTTGCTGCAACCCCACATCCGTAGCCTGGACACGTACCAGGGTGTGGACCCGATGGAGGTGCTGGCCCAGAAGGCAGGGATACCGGCGGACAAGGTCATAAGGCTCAACGGCAACGAAAACCCCTATGGGCCTTCTCCCAAGGTGATAGAAGCGCTGGGACAGTTCAAGCACTACAACCTCTATCCCGACCCTGAGCAGCGGCGCCTGCGGGATGCGCTGTCCGAGTACCTGGGCGTGGGGCCGGAGCACATCGTGGCCGGCAACGGCAGCGACGAGATTATAGACCTGGTCCTCCGGATGTTCCTCGGCCCAGGGGAAAAGATCATAGACCCCGCTCCCACCTTCGGCATGTACGCCATCTGCGCGCGCGTTTGCGGCGGCGACGTGGTGACCGTGCCGCGAGATGAGTCCTTCGAGATAGACTTGGAGGCCACGAGCGAGGCGATTGACCCAGGGACCAAGGCAATCCTCTTCGCTTCTCCCAACAACCCCACCGGCAACATCGCCCCTGAAGGGCAGATACGACGACTCCTGGACATGGGAATCCTGGTGGTGGTGGACGAGACCTACTATGAGTTCTGCGGGCAGACGGTGCTGCCCCTGGCGCACCAGTACCCCAATCTTATCGTGCTCCGCACCTTCAGCAAGTGGGCGGGGCTGGCGGGCCTGCGCATCGGACTTGGAGTGATGCACCAGGATGTCTCCAGGGTGATGATGAGCATGAAACCCCCCTACAACGTGAATCTTGCAGCCGAAACAGCCCTGCTGGCATCCCTGGAAGACTGGGAGATGCTGGTGGAGCGTGTGAATATGATAGTGAAGGAGCGAGACCGCGTTTTCTCCGCGCTGGAGGGTATGCCGGGCGTGCGACCCTGGCCGTCCCAGGCCAACTTCATCCTCTGCCAGCTTCCCCAGGGGGAAGGGGAAAGGGTCTTCGAGGCCCTTGCCCGCAGGGGGATATTTTTGAGGCACTTCTCCAGTCCGCGAATGAGGGACTTTGTGCGGGCGAGCGTGGGGCTGCCCCATGAAAACGACGCCCTGGTAGCGGCGCTGGACGATATATTGAGCGAGCTGTCCTGAGCCTTCGCCGTGAAGAGGCCCGGTCCAACCCCGGAATCGCTATGGCCTTGTGAAGGCCACATAAGAGGATGAAAATAGCGGCCAGCCTTCCCAGCGTCACTCCTGCGGAAGCAGGAGTCCAAGAGGCGTCGGGGACGTGGACACCCGCTTTCACGGGTGTGACGAAGGATATTTCCATGATAATACAGGTCCCCGCCGTATGTCATTCCGAACGGAGCGAAGCGGAGTAAGGAATCTCAGACGCGGGCTTATTCGAGAGCATGGATTTTTAGATTCCTCGCTGCGCCCGGAATGACATCGGAGCGGGAGCGGGCTATTTTCATAGGAACACCATCTCGAATGTCTCGAAGGCCGTGGAAGGAGTAGCAAAGTGGAGTCACGGCAGACCACTATCGAGCGCCACACGGGGGAGACCCGTATCTCCCTGTCCCTGGACCTGGATGGGGAGGGCCGCTACGACATTTTGACCGGCAACGGTATGCTGGACCACCTGCTGGCCCAGCTATCTAGGCACGGTCTGATTGACATAACCGTCAGGGCCGACGGGGACTTGTCAACGGGGTGGCACCACCTGGTGGAAGATACGGCAATAACACTGGGAAGGGCCTTCCGGGATGCGCTGGGCGATGGGACGGGCATTCACAGGATGGGACACGCCTTAGTACCGCTGGACGAAACGCTTGCCATGATCGCCGTGGACCTCAGCGGGAGAGGCTACGCGTCCCTGGATATATCGCTGAGCGAGGAGATGGTCGAGAGCCTACCGGGGGACCTGGTAAGGCACTTCCTGGAGAGCTTCGCCATGGAATCTCGCATCACACTGCACGCCAGGATACTCAGTGGAACGAACTCTCATCACAAAGCCGAGGCGCTGTTCAAGGCCCTTGCCAAGGCATTGCGCTATGCGGTGGAGATGGACCCCAGGTCCGCCGGCCGCATACCCAGCACCAAGGGCACCGTCCAGGGCTAGGCCCTAGTTCCCAGGGGGAGTCAGGTCCTCCAGCTCGAAGCGGAAATCTTCAATCACCGGGTTCGACAGCAGCTTGCGACACATCCCATTCACCTGTTCCTCCGCCTGCCCCCGCTCCCGGTCTGACACCCTCACCTCCAGGTACTTCCCCATCCTCACGCTATCCACCGAGCCGAACCCGAGGCTTTTAAGCCCCCCGAGGATGGTCTGCCCCTGGGGGTCGTTCACCGTGGGCTTGAGGGTTATATAAATCTTTGCCAGGAACATTCTGAATGCCGCCCGTGGGGATGCCACCCCGTATCCTATCTGAAGTAGACCTCCACGGAATCGCCCTCCCGTGGGGTGTAGCTTTTGAAGGTCTGCGTTATATCTTCGCCGTTGGCCAGGACCTGGACGTTGCCCGGCTCGCCATCAGGACACGGCTGCCCGTTCTCGTACAGCTCACCGTCGGGCACCCGGATGCGGTCGGACTCCATAAGCATCGGGGGACCATCAAAGCTATCGAAGAAACGGCCCAAATTCGCCCCGGCGCCGGTCTCCGATTCCTTGTGCGGGTGAACGTGTATCAGGCCGTCTCCATGAGAATGGACTCCACTGCCAGACGGCGGGAGGGTTATCTTCTCTGCGCAAATCTCGAGGACAAGGCCCGCGTGCCAATGATCGCCAATCTGCGCCCCATCTCCCGCAACAGTCTCGATGCCACCCAGCCCCGCCGGGAAGGACTGGACGACAAACGCGATGATGAGGGCCAAGGCGGCGGCCCCGGCCACGCCCAGGAAGCTCCAGCGGCGGACCCTCCGCCACGTCCTGCGTCGTATCCTGGGCCTCCACCGAGACCCGGCGGTCTGCGTTTCGTCACGAATGCCGCCCGCGGGCGTGGAGGCCCCACCGCCTCTCCGGGCTTGGAGTGGCCTCCTGCGACTCCTTCTCCGGCCCTTTGATTCTGGCAACTCTGTATCCTTTATCCTACGTGAATGGAAAGCTCTTCACCGGTCAGACGGCGGTACGCCTCCACATAACGTTGGGATGTCCTCTGTACCACGTCCTCGGGTAGCGACGGGGCGGGTGGCTCCCTGTTCCAGCCCTGGGAGTCCAGCCAGTCCCGGACGTACTGTTTGTCGAAGTTCGGCAGCGAGCGGCCCGCCTCGTACCCCTCGGCATCCCAGAACCGGCTGGAGTCGGGCGTGAGAAGCTCGTCTATGAGAATCAGCTTTCCGTCCAGAAGGCCGAACTCCATCTTGGTGTCCGCCAGTATGATGCCCCGCTGCCGGGCATAATCGTGGGCGAAGCTGTACAAGGCCAGGGTCTTCTCTTCCAGCTGCCGCGCCGTGTCCTCGCCCACCATGTCCGCCACTTCCCGGAGGGTAATGCTCTGGTCATGGCCTTCCTCAGCCTTGGTCGTGGGTGTGAAGAGAGGCTCCGGCAGGGCCTCTCCCTCTATGAGGCCCTGCGGCAGCGCCTGGCCCCAGAGGGTCCCGCTTCGTTTGTACTCGGCCCACGCAGAGCCCGTTAGATAGCCCCGTGCGATGCACTCGACGTCTATCCTCTCGGCCCTTTTGACAATCATCGCCTGGGAGGCTATTTCCGCAGATAGCTCCGCCAGCAGAGGAGTCCCCCTGTACCTCTCGACAGCCCCCGCATCATCGGCCATCGCTATGAAGTGGTTGTCAATCAGGTCAGCCGTGCTCCGAAACCAGAAGGCCGACATCTGGGCCAACACCATACCTTTATATGGTATGCCGTTGGGCAGCACCACGTCAAAGGCGGAGATACGGTCTGTAGCAACCATGAACAGCAGGCCGTCACCCAAGTCGTAGGTGTCCCTGACCTTGCCCCTGTGAAGAAGGTTGGGCAATTGGGTTTCAATGATCATTGATGCTCCTATTCCAGTAGCGCTGTACTTGTGGGCACGTTGCCCGCCACCAACCCTATACGGCTGAAGGTATCGTCCACGTGCCTCAAGTAGTAGCCATAGTCAAATAGGCTGCTCAGCTCCTCGTCGGATAGATGCGCAGTCACTTCCTCGTCGGACTTGAGCAGCTCGCGAAAGTCCTCCTCCTGGTCCCAACTGCACATGCTGTTTCTCTGGACAAGGTCGTAGGCCCGTTCCCTGGAGAGTCCCTTCTCAATCAGGGCCAGCAGGACCCGTTGGCTGAACACCCCCCCCCTGGTCGCATCCATGTTCTGCCACATGCGTTCGGGGCGTACCCTGAGTCCCCGGACTACATAGGTGAAGAGGTCCAGGATATAGTCCAGGGCTAGGCAAGAGTCCGGTAGGATAAGCCGCTCGGCGGAGGAGTGGCTTATGTCCCGCTCGTGCCAGAGAGCCACGTTCTCCAGGGCGGTGACGCTGTGCCCCCTTATCAGGCGGGCCAGCCCGCAGACCCGCTCGGAAAGCTCCGGGTTCCGCTTGTGGGGCATGGAGGAGGAGCCGGTCTGTCCCTCGCCGAAAGGCTCTTCCACCTCCCTTATCTCCGTTCTCTGGAGCGAGCGTATCTCCGTGGCGAATTTTTCCAGGGATGCTCCGATGAGCGCCAGGGTGTTCACGAAGTGGGCGTGGCGGTCTCGCTGCACTATCTGGCTGGAGACCGGGGCTGCCTTCACCCCCAGCCTTTGGCATACGCGCTCCTCTACGCTTGGTGGAACGGTGGCGTGGGTCCCCACCGGGCCGGAGATTTTGCCTACGCGGATGCTAGCCAGGGCTTGGTGCAGCCTCTCTCGCTGCCGGCCCATCTCATCCCACCACAGGGCCAGCTTCAGGCCGAATGTGGTTGGCTCGGCATGGACGCCGTGGGTCCGGCCCATCATCGCCGTGTCTTTATGGGTCATCGCACCTATCTTCAGGACTGCGATTAGCTCATCCACGTCCTCGAGGAGGATGTGGGAGGCCTCCACGAGCTGCAAGCTGAGGGCGGTGTCTATGACGTCGCTGGAGGTGAGGCCCAGGTGGAGCCAACGGCCCTCTTCGCCCAACCCCTCAGTCACCGAGCGGAGGAAAGCGGTGACGTCGTGGCGCGTGCGCTGGAAGACCTCGTCCATACGCTGTTGGTCGTACCTGGCATGGCGGAGCTTTTCCATGTCGTCCTTGGGGATTACCCCTTCCTCGGCCCACGCTTCGCACACCGCAAGCTCCACCCGGAGCCACTTCTCATACTTGTTCTCGTCGGCCCAGACCCGCTTCATCTCGGGCCGGGAGTAGCGGTCTATCATTCTGTTTCCACCGCCGCTTCCCCGGATTGACGCTGGTCCATCCGGCTTTCGAGCGCCTCGATAACGACTCGAAAGTCTTCAAACTCGGTGTGCGTCACCTGATTTTCATGGCAGAGTTGGGCGAGATGGCTGCGAGCGAATACGTGGTCAGCTATGGAGGCCGGGCAGAAGTCGGAGCGCCCGTCGCCCACGTAGAAGATACCGTAGCCCTGCTTTCTGTACCTGTTCAGGACGCTGCACTTGCACGTACCCCACTGGCGGCATACGTCGAGGGGCGAAGCCCCATTGCCGTCCCAGGGATGGGGATATTCATATCCAATCCCCTGGGGGGTGAATGTGGTCTTCACCGCATATCGAGGCACATCCTCCAGGCCCTCCCTCTCCAGCAGGGCTTCCACATAGAAGTCCAGGCCCACGGTGACGATGGCGAGGGGTATATCTCCGGCCTGGCAGTGTCGCCGGAGCTCCTTGAAATACGGGCGCAGGGTTGCTTTGGCCCTGACTACGGCTTTCATGTCCTCCCTGCCGGCCCCGCTGTTCCTGAAGGCGTTGCTGAAGGCCGACTCCTGGTACTCCCTGAGGGTGATTATCTTGTCCCGGGACTGCTTCCTCAGCTCCCTCCAGGAGGCATCTTCGCTGAAATGGTCCAGCAGCAACTCCGCCACGTTCTCTACGGCGGTCGTGTCGTCGAAATCGCACAGGACAGCCGGTGGGAGCTTTGCCCTCCGGATGGGGTCATCTCTCCTGTAGGCTTTGCCGGTATTGCTCATACGCTTCTTTTATCCTATCGTACTTCAGCCCCAGAATCTGGGCCGCCAGATAGGCGGCGTTGCGCGCCCCCCAGGACCCCACCGCCACACAGGCCACCGGCACCCCAGGAGGCATCTGGGCCACGGCCATGAGGGCGTCAATCCCCTTTAGCTCGCTGCTGGCAAGGGGAACGCCTATTACGGGCGCGGAGGTCCACGCGGCCAGGACGCCCGGCAGTGCGGCGGCCCCGCCTGCGGCGGCGATGAACACCTCGACTCCCCTTCCCGGCGCCTCCAGGGCGTACTCCCTGACCCGCTCCGGGTTGCGGTGGGCCGACATCACCCGTACCTCGTACTCGACCCCCAGTTCCTCCAGCACCGACATGGTATCCTGGACTACCGCCTCATCGGACCGGCTCCCCATGACTACACTCACTAATGGCAACGATTCACACTCCTGAACAAGCGCTTCGGACCGGTGCCGCCACTGCTAGAGGCCTATCTCTTCCCTGAGGGCCCTTATCAATGACTGCTTCACAGAACCCTCGTCGGGGCTCCTCACGTCGTCACCGTTGACCTGGAGGTAAAACCCCCTGTCCGTCATACCTATATCTACGGCAATTTCCCGGGTCCCACCCTCTTCCCAGGTCAGTATAGCAGAAAATACCTCCCCTTCCTCCTCGTCGAAGTCCTCGTCGTCATCTACCACGTCGTCATACCCGCTCTCGGCATCCTCTTCCACCTCCCAGGGGGCGTACAGCCTCAGATCGCCCTGACCGTCAAGGAGGAGCCTGTTCATTTCATTCAATGAATCCTCGACCTTGAGGGACTGAAACACCTCTCGCGCCCGGGCAAAACGCCTCTCCCGGTCCGCTTCTTCTGCTCTGGCTTGTCTTTGCCGCTCTCTTCTGAGGGAGTCTATCTCGCTTCTGAGGGACCTTAGCTCTGATGACCATTCCATCTTTGCCTCCTCTCACGAATCACGAAAATGCTAGTCCTCAAGGTCTCTTAGCCTGGGCGTGCCGGCATATTAGCTTTACATAAAATGTGGGGAGATTCCTCGTTGACCCGGAAAAGGGCGGGAGAGGTCATCTTCATACCTCATAAAGCCGCAGCCGCCTTCGGATGGGCTATGTCCTTGCGATAGTGGGCGTCCTGGAAATGTACCCTCCTGATGTTGTCATAGACCTTTTCTCTAGCGTGGGCCATCGTTGCCCCACGGCCTGCCACCGTCAGGACGCGTCCGCCGTCGGTGAAGACCTGGCCCTCTTCTCCCCTGTCTCCAGGCCTGGTCCCCGCGTGGAAGACCTCCACATCTGCATCCACGTCCTCAAGCCCTGTGACGGGCAGACCTCTGGCGTACTCCCCGGGGTAGCCACCCGAAGCCATGACCACGCCCACGCACGCTCCCTCATTCCACTCAATGGACAGGTCTTCCATCCCGCCGCTTATGCAGGCCAGCATCACGTTCACCAGGTCCGTCTTCAGAAGAGGAAGGATGATCTGGGTCTCAGGGTCTCCCAGGCGGCAGTTGAACTCCAGTACCCTGGGGCCGTCGGGCGTGACCATCAGTCCGGCGTAAAGCACTCCCTTATAGGGTGCTCCCTCCTCCTTCAAGGCCCTTATCACGGGGGCCATTATCTCCTTCCCGACCCGGTCCGCCAACTCCGGCGTCCAGAACTCCGGCGGCGAGTAGCTGCCCATGCCGCCCGTATTCGGCCCGGCGTCGCCATCCAGGAGGCGCTTGTAGTCACGGGCGGCCACGAGGGGAGAGAGATGCTCCCCATCGGAAAAGGCGAAGACGCTCACCTCGCAGCCTTCCAGGTATTGTTCCACCACCACGACATCCCCCGCGACGCCGAGGGACCTGGCCTTCATGCAGTCATGCAGGGCCTTCAGGGCTTCGTCCCTGCCGGCGCAAACGAGAGCGCCCTTGCCCGCCGCCAGGCCGTCGGCCTTTACCACAACAGGCCCCTCGTGCTTCGACAAAAAGCTGTGGGCCTTGTCGTAGTCGTGGAAGACCTTGAACTCCGGGCCGGGGATGTCGTGTCTAAGCATAAGCCCCCTGGCGAAGGCTTTGCTGGCCTCTATCCGGGCTGCCGCCCGCGTGGGGCCAAAGATGGCAAGGCCGCGCTCACCGAACAGGTCAACTATACCCCTGGCCAGCGGGACCTCCGGCCCGACGATGGTGAGGTCAACGCTCTTTGCCATCGCCAGATCAGCCAGGCCCATCAGGTCTTCGATGGGACCCTTGAGGTTCACGCCAATGGACGCGGTGCCTGCATTACCGGGCACGAGGAACAGCCTGTCCACCTGGCGGCTACCCGTAAGCTTCCAGGCGATGGCGTGCTCTCTGGCCCCTGAGCCGACTACAAGGATGTTCATGCGGACGTATCCCTAAGCCTTGTCCCAATGGACGCCTTGTCTTGTTCTTCCGGACTTTCGGACCTGGTCTGTAGAGGCAACCCGGACATAACGGTAGCTCTGCTTAATCCAGGGAATCGCGCCTTCTATCCCCTCGGGACTGGCCAGGGGAAACTCCATCCAGTCGCCGAACTGGCCGTTCTGGCCGTGGATGAAGGGCCTGGCGCCGCCGCTTTCGGCAGCCCTGGCTTTTTCCTGCTGAGGTAGCCTGACCACCAGCTTGTCATCGTGTATGAAGGCAAACATTTTGTCGCCGGCCATATAGACCATAGACCCAAACATCTTGCGGGTGGAGACATCCCGCCAGGGTAGCAAACTTGCGTCCAGTTCGCCCTGTATTTCGGTGGAGAAGGCCACTCTAAGGGTCTACTCCCACTCTATGGTCCCGGGCGGCTTGCTGGTGATGTCGTAGACCACGCGGTTCACACCTGGCACCTCGTTCACGATCCTGTTGGAGATGCGGGCCAGCACGTCATAGGGAAGGCGTACCCAGTCGGCGGTCATGGCGTCCTCGCTGCTCACTGCTCGTATAGCTACGACGTGGTTGTAGGTCCGGTAGTCTCCCATGACCCCCACGCTCCTGCTATCAGTGAGAACGGCAAAGCTCTGCCAGAGCTGGTGATAGAGATTGGCGGCCTTGATCTCGTCTATGACGATCCAGTCGCAGCTCTGAAGAATGTCCAGCTTCTCTTTTGTCACCTCGCCTATAATACGAATGGCCAAGCCCGGGCCTGGAAAGGGCTGGCGATGGACCATTTCCTGGGGAAGCCCCAGGGCAAGCCCTATCTCCCGCACCTCGTCTTTGAAGAGATACCTGAGAGGCTCTATCAGCTTTAGCTTCATGTCACTGGGCAGGCCGCCCACGTTGTGATGAGTCTTTATCCTAGCGGCGGCCTTGTTCTCGGGGGTGCGGCTCTCTATGACGTCCGGGTAAAGGGTGCCCTGGGCCAGAAACTCGGTGTTCTCCAGCTCCTCCGCCGCTTCTTCAAACACATGAATGAATTCCTCTCCTACAACCCGGCGCTTCTCTTCGGGGTCGCTTACTCCGCTCAAACGGCTGATGAAACGTCCGGAAGCGTCCATGTAGACCAGGTTGAGCTGGAGATTGCGCCTGAAGGTGTCTAGGACACGCTCAGGCTCCTCCCGGCGGAGCAGACCGTTGTTGACAAAGATGCAGGTCAACTGGTTGCCGACGGCCTGGTGTACCAGGGTGGCCGTCACCGCCGAGTCAACCCCTCCGGACAGGGCGCATATTACCTTGCCATCGCCGACCTGCTGCTTGATGGAGTCCAGGGACTGCTTTACGAAGTTCAGTGGAGTCCATGTGCCCCGGCAGCCGCAGATATGGTACAGAAAGTTCTCAAGAATAGTCTTGCCGTGAACGGTATGGACCACCTCGGGATGGAACTGAAGCCCGAAGATGTTGCCCTCGCTGCCGACGACTGCCACGGAGGAATTATCGGTATAGGCCAGGGATACAAACCCTGGAGGAAGCTCCTCAATCTGGTCGCCGTGGCTCATCCAGACCGGCATCGAAGTCGGCAAGTTGGCAAACAGGGGAGATAGCAGTGTATTCTGGTGAAGCACCGCGTGGCCGTACTCCCTCTTGAGGCCCCGCACCACCCGCCCGCCCAGCTGGTGGGTCAATGCCTGCATCCCGTAGCAGATACCCAGGACAGGAATGCGCTTCTCGTAGACCCAGGTGGGGGCAAGACCGGCCCCCTCGTCGTAGACGCTGGAGGGACCTCCCGATAGTATCACACCCTTGGGGTTGATGTAGGACACCTGGTCCCAGGTGGCGTCGGGCGGCACGATCTCGCAATACACTTTAAGCTCTCGCACACGGCGGGCGATGAGGCGGCTATATTGAGAGCCGAAGTCCACTATCAGTATGCCTTCGCCCACCCCTTGAGGCCCGGTCTCCAGCTCCGGGCTGTTGCTCTCCTTCCCTTCGGCTATCTCCAGATAGGTCGAGACTTCAAGGTGGTCGCTGGTGGCCACTCTCCGGTTTGGAGACAATTGCTTCTCTGTCATCACTTCCCTGAAATGCTTTGCTACGGCTCGACCCCAGCTTAGCACCTGTGATATACTCGGTCAAGCAGCCAGAGGGACCTCAACAGACCAGTAAATAACCCGGATGCATGACTACACCAACCTCGACAGGGCGATAGAAGAAGCAATCAGCGTGCTGGGTAGGAAGGGCGTCATAGCCTTTCCTACC
This sequence comes from Dehalococcoidia bacterium, assembly GCA_965197405.1. Lineage (GTDB taxonomy): Bacteria > Chloroflexota > Dehalococcoidia > Lucifugimonadales > JAGWBF01. The sequence continues at coordinate 2,836,658 of OZ240206.1, forward strand.
GATACACTGTATGGCCTGGGAGCTGACGCCTTCTGCACCGAGGCCCTGGAGAGAGTCTTCGAGATAAAGGGCAGGCCGGGAGCGATGGCCTTGCCCATTCTTGTGGAGGCGATTCAAGACCTGGAGCGGCTGGTCATTGACGTACCGGACACGGCTTGGGCGCTGGCGGACCGTTTCTGGCCCGGCCCTCTAACCCTGGTACTCAAGAAATCTTCAGAGGTCCCCGATATTGCGACCGGCGGCAGGGACTCGGTAGCGGTGAGGATGCCCGACCACCCGGTGCCCAGGGCCTTGGTCCGGGGGCTGGGCAGGCCCATTACGGGCACCAGCGCCAACCCCAGCGGAGGCCCCAACCCGACGACCGCACAGGACGTTAAGATGCTCTTGGGGGACAGGGTGGACTATATCATAGATGGGGGGCCGGCCATGATCGGGACCCCTTCAACAGTCCTGGACCTCACGAGGGCCAGCCCCGTGCTTCTGCGCCCGGGGGCCATAGACTACGACTCCCTCCAGTCCCTCTGCTCAATGCCTGTGGAAATCGCCGGTGGCCCTGGCAAGGCCATATAAGAGGATAAAAAGGGTGGCCCCGCTTCTCGTCACTCCCGCGAAAGCGGGAGTCCAAAAATGCCAGATAGTTTCCCGCTCTCGCGGGAAAGACAGGCATGCATTTTCATGGTAATACCCGATAGTGAGAAGTATTGAGTAAAAAGCTCATAGCGATAGGGAGCGATCATCGCGGGTTCCCCCTGAAGCAGTCCCTGGTCCCCCTTCTTGCCGAGTTGGGCTATCACCACAAGGACGTGGGCTGCTACGACGGAGAGCATGTGGACTATCCGGACGTGGCGGAAAAGGTGGCCAGGGCCGTCGCAGAAGGGGAAGCCGACTGTGGCGTGCTCATCTGCGGCACGGGCATAGGGATGAGCATAGCTGCTAACAAGGTCCCAGGCGTACGGGCTGCTTTGTGTTCAGACCCTCTCAGCGCCTCAATGGCCCGCCAGCACAACGACGCCAACGTTCTCTGCTTGGGTGGAGCTATGGTGGGCGAGTGGATAGCCAGGGAGATAGCTACAGTCTACCTCTCCACCGAGTTCGACGGTGGAAGGCACGAGCGCCGGTTGCGGAAGATTGCACTCATGGAGAGCGAGTCCCATATCATGGAGCACCAACCGCCGGGGAAGGCCCGGCCCCAAGAGTAAAAAGGGTAAAATCAGGGGTAAAATGACGCAAGCATCTGACCTTTTCTACTCCAGGTACAGACAGGCCTTGGAGGAGGAGCTACGGCAGACCTTCGCCTGGCAGGAGGGCCTGCTGTACAACATGCTCCTCTACCAGCTGGGCTGGATGGATGACCAGGGTACGCCCGTTTCCGGCCTGTCCGGCGAGCGCATACATCCCGTCCTGTCCCTTCTTTCCTGCGAGTCTCTCGTGGGCAAGCACGACCCGGCTCTGCCCGCGGCTGCCGCCGTGGAGCTGGTCCACAACTTTGCCCTCATACACGAAGACGTCCAGTCCGGAAGCCCCAACCGGGGTCAACGCCCCACCGTGTGGTGGATATGGGGCCCCGGCCAGGCCATCAATGCCGGTGATGGGATGCACGCCCTCGCCCGCGTTGCCCTCATGCGCCTACGGGACCGGGGCATGGCCGCTTCCCGGGTCCTTGATGCCATGCGACTCCTGGACGAGTCATGCCTGACTATGTGCGAAGGCCAGTACATGGACCTGGTCTTTCAAGAGAAGCTGGAGGTGGGAGTGAATTCCTACCTCAAGATGGCGACTGCGAAGACTGGCGCCCTGATGTCCTGCGCGATGGGGCTGGGAGCGCTGGCGGCCACGGAAGACGATGACTCGGTGCGCGCCTTCCAAGAGTGCGGAAAGGCCCTTGGGGTAGCCTACCAGATAAGGGCCGACGTTCAGGATCTCTGGGCTACTTCCGGAGAAGGAATGCCCTCCGATAACGTGCTGAACAAGAAGAAGCTTCTGCCCATAGTCTACACCCTGGAGGTCGGGGACATACGCACGAAGCGAGAGCTTGGCACTATATACTTCAAGCGAGTCTTGGAGCCGGACGACGTGCGGCAAGTCATCAATATCCTGAATGAAAAGTCTGCGCTGGAACATGCGGAGAAAATGATCAGGTCCCACTGCCGGCAGGCTATGGAATCTCTGAAAAACGTGGGCATCTCCCCCTGGGGTCTGGAGGAGCTGGAGAAGCTGTGCGAGCACATAACGGCATGGGACGATAAAGCATGGCAAAACGAACGCTGAAAGACGCGGATGTCCGCGGCAAGCGCGTCCTGGTGAGGGTGGACTTCAATGTCCCCATCGAGCAGGGCGTTGAAGCGATAGCCTCCTATGACCAACGCCTGAGAGCGACCCTTCCGACCATCCAGTACCTCCTGAAGCAAAACTGCAAGGTCATCCTCTGCTCCCACCTGGGGCGTCCGAATGGCAAGGTGGTGGGAGAGCTGCGCATGGCCCCAGTTGTGGACCGGCTGTCTCTGCTGCTATCACGACCGGTCAAGAGTATGAAGGACTGCACCGGCCCCGAGGTGGAGTCATCCGTAGCCGGGATGTCCGGCGGCGATATAGTCATGCTGGAAAACCTGCGCTTTCACCCTGGCGAGGAGAAAAACGACCCGGAGTTTGCCAGCGCCCTGGCTTCCCTGGCAGACCTGTTCGTGATGGACGCCTTCGCCGTCGCCCATCGTGGACATGCCTCCACCGTGGGCGTGCCCAGCTATTTGCCTTCGGTCGCGGGCCTCCTGGTGCAGCGGGAGCTGGAGCTTATGGGAAAGGCCCTGGACAACCCCGCGAGGCCGCTGGCGGCCCTCTTGGGGGGCGCCAAGGTAAGTGACAAGATTATGGTCCTGGAAAACCTCCTCGACAGGATAGACCGGCTATTCATTGGAGGAGGAATGTCCGTCACCTTTCTCAGCGCATTGGGCCACCGGACTGGTGCGTCGTCAGTCGAAGAAGACAACCTGGACTTCGCCTCCCAGATTCTCCGGCGGGCCGCAGATAAAGGTATTGACGTCCATCTCCCTAAAGATGTGGTCGTCTCCGACGAGTTCAGCGCGGACTCCGGACGTAGCCGCGCAGTGCCTGTAGACCGAGTCACAGCCGGGTCCTATGTCATGGACATCGGCCCCGAAGCTGTTGCAGACTTTGCGACAGGACTTGGGGCCTGCAAGACCGTCATCTGGAACGGGCCTATGGGCGTGTTCGAGTTCCCTCCCTTTGCCGATGGCACGCGCCGGATAGCCGAGGCCCTCGCGGCCCTGGATGCGACCGTCGTGGTAGGCGGCGGCTCCACTGCCGAGGCCGTGGAAAATCTGGGCCTGATGGACAGAATGACCCACGTATCAACGGGCGGCGGCGCCTCCCTGGAGTTCATGGAAGGAAAGGAGCTGCCGGGGATCGCCGCTCTGCCGGACAAAAGCTCGTCATGAGCCTCCCGGACCGTTCTCATGAAAATAACCTTCGTCATACCCGCGAAAGTGGGTATCCCCGGCTTCTGGACTCCCGCTCCCCGTTTCCACGGGGACAAGCTTCGCGGGAGTGACGGTGGGGAGTCCAGCGGCCATTTTCATCCTTCCTACGTGGCCCTGGCGAGGCCATCCGTAATTCCCCCGGAAGAGGACCGCGATGATTGACCTGGATGTTATAAAGGACTCTTACGTCACCACGCCCTCCAAAATCGTGATGCTGGTGGTGGATGGGCTGGGCGGTCTGCCCAACCCCGATACCCGGCTCTCGGAGCTTGAAACCGCCAACACGCCCAACCTGGACCTGTTGGCCCGGGAGAGCGCCTGCGGGCTGACCATCCCCGTGTTGCCCGGCGTTACCCCCGGCAGTGGCCCTGGACACCTGGCCCTCTTCGGTTATGATCCCCTGAAGTACCTCATCGGGAGAGGGGCACTGGAGGCCCTGGGCATTGACATTGACCTCAGAGAGGGGGACATCTCAGCCAGGGGCAACTTCTGTACCGTAGACTCGCAGGGACTCCTCGTAGACCGCAGGGCCGGGCGCATCCCTTCGGAGGTCTCGCTCCCCCTGTGCAGGGACATGAATGAGATTCAGGTAGACGGGGTTGATCTGAATGTCCACCCGGTGGAGGGCTACCGGTTTGTGCTCCATTTGAAAGGTGATGGACTGAGCGATATGGTCACGGAGACAGACCCTCAGCGCACCGGGCTACCGGCCCTGGAGGCGAAAGCCCTGGCCCCCGACGGAGAAAAGACCGCCAGGGTTGTGAACGAGTTTGTCAAACAGACCAGGGACCTGATTAAAGAGGAGGAGCGAGCCAATATGGTGCTGCTCAGGGGTTTTTCCGGCCTGCCCCATCTGCCGGGAATAGGAGACAGGTACGGGTTGACCCCCGCAGCCATCGCCGCATACCCCATGTATCGCGGCCTCGCTTCCCTGGTGGGCATGAAGGTCATTCCCACGGGCAGGACATTCTCGGAAGAGCTGGACACGTTGTACCAGCACTACGAGGACCACGACTTTTTCTATATCCACTACAAGCCCGCCGACGCCGCCGGGGAGGATGGCGATTTCGAGGCCAAGGTGAGGGCATTGGAGGACCTGGACTCCCACATCCCCCGGTTGAGGCAGTTGGGGCCGGACGTCCTCACGATAGCCGGAGACCACTCCACGCCCGCCATCATGGCCGCCCATAGCTGGCACCCCGTGCCTTTCCTGGTCCACTCGCCATTGACGCGGGGCGAAGGCGTAGACTCCTTCTCAGAGCGCACCTGTGGTAGTGGTCCATTGGGCAGGCTGCCCGCAACCCAGGCCATGCTTCTTACCCTTGCTCACGCGGGCAAGCTGATGAAGTTCGGCGCGTGACCGTTAGTACCCGACCACCCGGCACAGCCTTTTACAATCTCTTGAGGATATAATCATGCCTGTTCCCATAGTCGTTGGCAACTGGAAGATGAACACCTCGGTGAGCGAGGCCCTCAAGCTGGCCCTGGATATGAAGGAGGCCCTTGAGCCTGTGCAGCGAGTTGAAAAGGTGATTTGCCCCCCGTTCATATCCCTGGAGCCGGTCAGCAGGGCAATACAGGGAAGCTCGGTCAAGCTGGGCGCTCAGAATATGCACTATCAAGAGAAGGGGGCCTTCACCGGAGAGGTATCTCCCCCAATGCTGGCTGATATGTGTCAGTATGTGATCCTTGGGCACTCTGAGCGAAGGCAGCACTTCGGCGAAAGCGATGCGCTGATAAATCTCAAGGTAAAGGCCGCTTGCGAGGCAGGGCTGAGGCCTATTCTTTGCGTCGGTGAGACCCTGGAGCAGCGTGAGGAGGGGCGGGCTGCCGATGTCGTTGCAGGCCAGGTGAAAGCCGGCCTCGATAGTTTACATAATATATCAGGGGTTGTGATGGCCTATGAGCCTATCTGGGCCATCGGCACCGGCGTTGCGGCCACCCCAGGGACCGCTTCGGAGGTAATGGGCGGCGTCATCCTGCGGACACTCGCCGAGATTTATGGAGAGCAGGTGGCGGCGCAGGTGCCCCTGCTCTACGGGGGCAGCGTAAACGCCGATAACGTCGAGGGGTTTGTCAACGAGAAGAGCATCCACGGCGCTCTCGTAGGCGGGGCCAGCCTTCGGGCCGACCAGTTCGCGGAGATAGCCTGGAAAACGGCCCGGTCCAAGGACCCAGGGTAAAATAGGTCTGCTGGCCTTGACCTAGACCGCGAAGTCGCCGCGCCCCGCTACACGTATTTCAGGAGAATGTCCGCCACCTGCTTCGGGCGCTCGGTCATCACCTCGTGGCAGGCGTCCAGGTCCGGGACTACCTCCACACTTCCCAGCCGGACCGCCATCTGCTGTTGAATATCCAGGGAGACCAGTCTATCCCGCCACAGGGGCACGTAGGTCATGGGAAGGCCCGGAGCAAGGTCGTCGAGATAGATGGGGGTCTGGAATAGCTGCGGCGGCAGCGCTCTGAAACGCCCTACTATCTGTACCACGTCGAAGGGGTCCATGCCGTTGCAGTAGATGTTGGTTATTACGGCGTTGGGAAGTCTGAGGTCCTTCTTGGCGACGCGGTTCATCCTGGCCATCGTCTTGAAGCCGAGTCTGCTCAGGCGAGGGAGGGTGTCCAGGACGCTCTTGCCATCGCGGGGAATGACCCCGGAGAACAGGACTATCCTCTTGGGAGGCTCGTCCAACCTTGCGGCTGCCTGCAGGAGGACCGGTGCGGCAACGCCGTGGCCGGCCATTACCAGGTCATGCAAGCCCTGGGACTTCACCTCGTTGGTCACAGCAGATACGAAGTCATCGAGGGATAGACCGGACACGTCTTCCTTGGGCCTTGCGGCGTGCCCAGGGAGGTCCAGCGCAAGCACCTTGCCTACCGCGCTCCTGCCATACAGCCTGGGGGGATGCTCCACGGGAGCCGTAAGATAGCCCCAAACTCTTCCCCAGCTCCAAGACCCATGACCCGCGTCATGGACGAGCAGGAAATCAGTCATAAGTCCACCTCAATCACTCTTAAAGGGACCCTCAAAATACTTCCTTGAAATGCTCCTTCACGGGGTCCACCATCGCGCGGCGTACTCGTCTGTGTCCTACCAGCCGGAACACTAGGTGCTGCACCAACCCTATGACGCCGCCTACATGAGTGTCCCAGCGTATGCTCCACCTGGTGCCGCCTCTTGCGGGACGGACCACGTCTACTCGATTGGCCCATGTGGAGTCCACCGCCTCCATCAAGCGGCGACTCGGGTAATCGAAAGTGCACCTCCAGGTAATCTTCTCGGCGTCTCCGTCCTTGCCATTTCCCACTTCTTCCTGGGTCACGAACACGTTTCCATCGCGGCTCAGCACGCTGCCATACTTCGTCTTGAATTCGCCTTCCAGAGGTCCATCCTTATCAAACGCGGTCACGTGACGGTACACGTCCTCCGGTGTTGCGGGAATGAAGGCGGAGAGATTAAGACTGGCCATCATCTGTCTCCGGGAGAGGTTTCAGGGGCCTCCTGGTAAAGTAGTATACACGTTTCTTCCCGTCAATCAACCGAGCCTGCGCGCCGTCACGCCGGTAGAGTTGCGTTTTAGATGGTGTAGCATTGGTAATGTGTCATTCCGAACGCAGCGGAGCGGAGTGAGGAATCTAAAAGGGCGCCTAACAAAAATCGGAATCAAGGCAGTACCGGCCAGAACAAAGTCGCGGTCAGCCAGGCCTTTAGACCCCTCGCTCCGCTCGGGGTGACGGTGAAGAGGCCCGGCGCGCCAGCCGCTCTTTGGGTCTTGACAAAGGCCGCTTTTCTGATAAGTTAACCTCTAGCTGGGATGCCCCAACCTGGATGCCCTATCTGGGATGCCAAGGAAGGTCTCGTGACGGAACATGATTCTTCTCTTCAGCAAGGGCGCGGGCGTCGAGAGCACAACCGGTGGCAGCAAGAGAAATTTGACCAGTCAGTCTCCTTCTTCGAGCAGCCCATTCCGCCGGACGTCTGGGAGCGAATGGAGGCCATCGTGGCCGGGGCGGCTATCAAGGAAACTGATTCGGTGCTGGATGTTGGCACCGGGACGGGCGCCCTCATACCCATCATCCTGACCTATTGTCCGGCCCGGGTGACTGCTTGCGACCTCTCCGGGGAGATGCTGCGGCGCGCTCGGCAGCGTTTCGAGGATAAAGTCGTCTTTCGCCAGCAAGATATTCTGGAGCTGGCCGGTGGATCAGACCCTGTGGACGTGATCATATTCAACGCCTGCTTCAGCAATATGTATGACCAGAAGGAGGCCGCTCAGGCCGCGGCGGGACTGCTGCGTTCCGGGGGACGCGTCGTCATAAGCCACCCTATGGGCCGGGACTTCGCCTGCCGTCTACACGAGTCGGACCCACTGATGGTCCCCCATCTCCTTCCCGATGAGCAGGAGGCCCGCAGGCTCCTCCAGGCAGCGGGACTGGAGCTTTTGCATTTTACCGACGAGCCTCTTCTGTACCTTCTGATTGGCGGGCCGACTGTCGAGAAGAGGTGACGCGGCAGACCGCCCGGATAGCGGACCAGGCTACACCAGACCGAGGGAGGACTATATGGAGAAGCTGAGGCGCACCTACCCTGACATCGCCCCGGCGCGGGGCCAGTTCTACCGAGCAGTGCGGGCTGGCGACTTCCTCTTTATCGCCGGGACTACCGCCCGCGCCAGTGAAGCGGAGACCGGGTCTATGGCAGAACAGTTCGAGGTCACGGTGAACAGGCTCAAGGCCATCGTGGAGGCCGAGGGCGGCTCCGCACGGGACCTGGTCATGTTCACAACCTACGTTACCAGCATAGAAGAGTGGAACGCCTGCGCCTCGGAGCGGGAGGCCGCCTATGAGAGGTGCTTCCAGGGAGAATACCCCACAAACACTCTGGTGGAGATCAGCGCGCTGGCGCTCCCAGGCCTGAAGGTAGAGATAGAGGCCATAGCGGTGCTGTAACTGTAGGTCGGACTATCATCGCTTTTTGAGTCCCGCTAGCGCGAAGGGGAATCGGTAGACCTCGCAACGATGGTCTCGCCCGTGAACACCGTGGGAATTGGGCTTATGGCCTGACGACCCTGTTCCGGAGCACTCCGATGTTCCCAATCTCTATTTCTACGACATCTCCGGGCTTGAGCCAGCGTCCTATCTCCAGGCCACAGCCGCGAGTGGCGGTGCCTGAGCCGAAAATGTCCGCCGGATAGATCGTCTCCTCCATGGATACGTGCTCAATCATGCGCTCCCACGAGTGGAACATATCGCGGCAGTTGCCTTCGGACCATACCTCCCCATTTATACGGGCGGTCATGTCCAGATTGTGGTAGTCGCCCACCTCGTCCTTGGTCACGATCCAGGGTCCTATGGCCGAACCAAAGTCTTTACCCTTGGCGGGGCCAAGGCGAACGCTCATCTCCTCCGCCTGTATATCCCGGGCGCTGAAATCGTTGAAGCAGGAAAAGCCAAAAATATACTCTCCCGCGTTCTCGCTACTTATATTTCGGCCCTCCTTGCCGATTATCATGGCTATCTCCAGCTCGTAGTCCAGCTGCTCTGTATACGACGGCCAGATAAGGTCTTGTCCGTGGCCGATTATAGATGCGGCGTTGCCTTTGTAGTAGATAGGGAGCTTGTACCATGCATCAGGCGGTTCGATGCCCATAGCATCGTAGGAGCGTCGGAAATGGCCTTCAAACAGGATGAAGTCCCGCAGGGAATTGGGACGGGGCAGAGGGGAAAGCAGCGCCACGTCGGAGATGGGAAATACCAGGGACTCTCCCTGGGGGCCTTCCGGTGTCCCACCCTTAGCCCGTTCCTCTAGGACATAATTGACGGCGCGCTGGGCCTCATCTAGGGCCGTACTGCCTGCCTCGATAAAGCGCTTCATGTCCGGTGGCACCAGGGCCTCAACGAGTCGGTAGGGTTGTGGCTCGCCCTGGTGGGATTTGAGAGCTACGCCTGCGGAGCTCAAATCTATGATGACACCATCCGGTTGCACACTGCCGATACGTGTGAATCTGCCTATCCTGGTCTGGACCTCGAAAGAAGCCAGTTTCATCTTTCCCACTCCTTTTTCCGGTAAACCCTGCCCTGAAAGTCTCACCGACTATGGAAGAGTCCTGTTTTTCATCCACTCAGTCCCGACTCTTCGCCCTTGTCTCAGTCTTGCGGATGCCGTTTCGTCAGAGTAGTATCCCTTGTACCATAAGGTGAGACCCGAGTCAACAAAGATATGGTCTCGAGGTAGAGTGCTCACCCACAACCCGGACCGTTGGCGGGCGTCAAAAAGTGTTAGAATGTTGGGTGGAAAACTTGGATAATCGGTTGAGTCAGAGGCCACGTCATGAGGAGGAAGCTGTGATTCGCAGTTTTAACGGCAAGACCCCCAAGATTCACCCCACGGCCTTCATCAGCGAGGCTTGCTACATCGTGGGGGACGTAGAGATAGGAGAGAACTCCAGCGTCTGGCCGGGTGCGGTAATCCGTGCGGACTTTGGGAAGATAACCATAGGCAGGAACTCGGTCATCCAGGACACTTGCGTCGTGCACACCGACGATTTTCTGGACATAGGCGATAACGTGCTGGTGACCCACGGCGCGGTAATCCACGGGCACAAAGTGGGCAACAATGTGCTTATGGGCATCAACGCCGTTATCCTGGAATCAGCTGAAGTGGGGGACTACTGCCTCATAGGGGCAGGGGCGGTGGTACGGTCAAACGCCCAAATCCCCGACAATTCCCTCGTGATAGGGGTGCCCGGGGAGGCGAGGCCACTGAGCGAGGCGAACCGCAAGCGCCTGGAAGCTCCCACAGCCAACTATATACGCAATGCCCAGGCCCATAAACAGGCGGGCCACGGCCTCGAAATTCTCCCGGTCTGATGCCTATATCAGGGTCGTTTCATTGTCACCCCCTGTTCAAGCCAGGGGCAGGCTCCGAGCGAAGCGAGGGGTCTAAAAATCCTGGCTGACTGCGGCCTTATCTGGTCGGCACGGCTTGATTCTGATTTTTATCAGGCGTCATTTCAAATTCCTCACTTCGGAGTTTATCCTGAGCTTTTCGAAGGACTCTGTTCGGAATTGCCTATAGCCTTGTCAGGTCACATAAGAGGATGAAAATAGCGGCCGCCTTCCCATCGTCATCCCTGCGGAAGCAGGAGTCCAGGTACGCCGGGGATATGGATACCCGTTTTCACGGGTATGACGAAGGGTATTTTCATGGGAATGACACGCGGCGGGGGCCTGTATTTACTTAACGTCGAGAATAAAACAACCCTGGATATCTAAACAGGAGGCAAACGTATGCTCCGTATGAGATGCCATAGTGGAGGCAAAGCCGAGGGGGTTGTTTAGCCGTGCCGCCCCTGCTTTCTCAGGAGGAGATAGACGACAGGCTGGCCGGGCTGAATGGCTGGCGGCAGGAGGGCCGCCGCATACTACAGGACTACGCTTTCCCGTCCTTCAAGGAGGCTATGGCCTTCGTCAACCGCGTGGCCGAGGTAGCCGACGAGATAGACCATCACCCGGACATCACCATCAACTACACCAGTGTCCGCCTCTCCATAACCACCCACAGCGAGGGAGGCCTCACCCGCCGCGACTTCCGCCTCGCCGGAAGGATTGATGGGCTTTAAGGACTCACCTGCGGCCATTGCTGAGTGCCCCATACGTGACCACCGTGAAGGGCACGCAGTAGGTCAGGGGTATCTTCCAGTACAGGTTCGCGTCCCACGACCCCATCAGGATTATGGTCCCCTGGTTCAGCAGGGTGATGATAGTCCCTACCACGAGAGCGGTGAGAAGGGACCTTCGCAGCATGGGCCAGTGGCGCAGTGAGCAGGGCAGGCATTTGATAATCTCGCCCTGAGACGTTCTGAGGATAAATGCCCGGCCCGGCCGTAGAGTTGAGCTACAGTTGACGCAGACCTGGGCATTCATGAGGGTCGGCTACTGAGCCCGGCTGATAGCTTCATCCAAGGCCCGTCTCGCGAAGACCTGGGTCAGGTGGGCCCGGTACTCCTCCGAGGCATGAATATCGGATAGAAAGTCTATGCCCTGGGCGGCCTGCTGTGCTGCCTGGGCCAGGTTGCTCTCCGTTGGCTTCTTCCCTTCGAGGGCATCCTCCGCAGTTCTGGCCCTTGTGGCCCTGGCGCCAGCCCCGGTAATGCCTATCCGCACCCTCTGGCAATCCTCCCCGCTCATGGTCACAAAGGCGGCTACGCCCACGATGGCGAAGTGGGACGCCTTATTGCCGAACTTTTTGTACGAGCCGCCCGTATTCGCCGGAAGCGCGGGTATGCTTATCTCAGTGAGGATTTCGTCCTCCCTCAACGCGGAGGAGAAGGGGTCCACGAAGAACTCATCGGCCGCGATGGTGCGCTGCCCGCCGGAGCTGCTTGCGCTCAGCTGACCCTCCAGGGCCAGGACCGTTGCCGGCAGGTCCGCAGCGGGGTCCGAATGGGAAAGCGAGCCTCCGATGGTGCCCTTATTTCGCACCTGCAGGTCGGCCACGAGGGAAGCGGCCTCGGACAGGGCCAGGAACCCGCTCCTCACGGCAGGTGAGGTCTCTATCTCGTAATAGCTGGTCATGGCGCCGATAGCCAGGCCGCCGTCTTGCTCCCTTATGTAGGACAGGTCCGGTATGCGTCCCAGGTCAATCAGGTACTTGGGCTCGGCCAGCCTCAGCTTCATCATGGGGATGAGGCTGTGGCCTCCCGCCACGACTTTAGCGTCTCCCCCGTGGGCGCTCAGGAGCGATTGGGCCTCCGCAAGGGTGCTGGGAGCAAAGTATTCAAAGGAGCTGGTGGTCATCTTGCGACCTCCTGTTTCTGGAGCCTATTTCTGGAGTAAGACGAAGCCCCGGGTCTCCGGAGAATCCCCCTGAAGGCGGGGTGGCGAGTACGCCCTAGCTTTTCCGCGCGGCGTACTGGATGGCCTTCACTATGTTGTGATACCCGGTGCAGCGACAGAGGTTTCCGGCAAGGCTGCGGCGTATCTCCTCCTCGGTGGGACTGGCGTTTCGCTCCAGTATTTGATGGGCCGTCATTATCATGCCCGGAGTGCAGAAGCCGCATTGGAGCCCGTGCTCCTCCCAGAAGCCCTCCTGAAGCGGGTGAAGCTGGCCGTCTTTCGCCAGACCCTCGATGGTGAGTATCTCGGCCCCGTCGGCCTGTACCGCGAACATCGTGCAAGACTTGACCGCTAGCCCATCCACATGAATAGTACAAGCGCCGCACTGGCTGGTATCGCAGCCAACATGGGTGCCCGTGAGGCCCAGCACGTCACGCAGGTAGTGGACGAGGAGCAGACGGGGGGCCACGTCACTGGTGTGCCGGGTGCCGTTAACGGTTACGGTGATGCTGGCCATCAGTCCTACCTCCGTCGCAACATATTTCTTTCGGACTAGAGGGATTTTACCCCAGCCTTAGAGGGGTGTCAAATATCCGGACCGGGGCCGGAGCGCATCTGTGCTTACTCCATAACAGACAGGAGGCGTACTATCTCATCTCCGATCTCGGATGTACTGGAGTTGCCTTCGAGGTCCGGCGTCCTTACGCGGGACTCCCTCAGATTCGACTCCACGGCGCGGTTGACCCGGCCAGCTGCTCCGGTCTCGCCCAGGTGCTCCAGCATCATGGCGGCGGCAAGGATCGCAGCCAGGGGATTGACTATACCCTTACCGGTGATGTCAAAGGCAGCGCCGTGGACTGGCTCAAACATGGACGGGTAGCGCCCTTCGGGGTTGATATTGGCACTGGGAGCCAGGCCCATGCTCCCCGTGATAATGGCGCCGATGTCGGTGAGGATGTCTCCAAATAGATTGGAGGCCACTACAACATCGAATTGCTGAGGGCGACGGATAAAGTCCATGCAGGCCCTGTCCACCAGTAGCGAATCGGTGCTGATGTCGGGATATTGATTCGCTACTTCCTGGAAGACCCTGTCCCAGAAAACCATGCCATAGGCCATCGCATTGGACTTGGTCACTGATGTCACCTTACGTTTCCGGTCCCGGTTGCGGGCATGGTCGAACGCGGCCCTGATTATCCTTTCGGTGCCGTTGCGGGTGAAGATGGAGGACTGCACAGCCACTTCTTCAGGCGTGCCCTGGTAGAGGAAGCCACCCATGTTGGCATACTCTCCCTCGGTATTCTCTCGGAAGACGACCATATCTATCTCCCCGGGCTCCACACCCGCGAGGGGCGAGCTTACCCCTTCATAGAGATAGGACGGCCTGAGGCAGATGCCCTGATCGAAGCCTCTGCGTATGGGCAGGATTAAGCCATGAAGGGTGATGTGATCGGGGATGTCGGGGTCGCCCACGGCCCCGAAAAAGATAGCATCGTGGGGTTCCAACTGCTCGAGACCGTTCTCCGGCATCATTCTGCCCGTCTCCCGGTAGTAGTTGGAGCCCCAGGGGAAATGGGTGTACTGGAAGCCGAGGGTCTCATCCTGCGCCGCCAGTGAGTCCAACACTTTTCTGGCCTCATCCACTACTTCCGGGCCCACTCCATCTCCTGGAATAAGGGCCACCCGGTGGGTAGCCATATAGACACCTCCTCTTCCCTCGACTTGCTACCCAATGTAGCGGCCAGCAATGATCATGTCAACGATGTCGTAATCGGAAAGGTGCAATGCAATCCGATGTGCTTCCTTCGTCAGTATGGACTATAGAAGCGGTCGCCCCTATAATCGAAGCCGTCAGACGAGAACGCAAGGAGTAGCAGGATGAGCGATGGAGTCATTCGAGTAGGCATCGTCGGGGCGGGAAACAACACCCGTGTCAGGCATATCCCCGGCCTTCGGGAGATGGAGGGCGTAGAGATTGTCAGCGTCTGCAATCGCAGCCGGGAGTCCGGCGAGAGAGTCGCGGGCCAGTTCGAGATTCCCAGGATTTACGACAACTGGCTGGAGTTGGTGGAGGCCGATGATACGGACGCCATCTGCATAGGCACCTGGCCCTACATGCACTGCCCAGTTACCCTGGCCGCCCTGGAAAACAACAAGCACGTACTATGCGAGGCGCGCATGGCCATGAACGCTCAGGAGGCCCACGCCATGCTGGCTGCCGCTCGTCGGAAGCCGCACCTGGTCACGCAGATTGTCCCTTCACCCTTCACTTTCAAGGTTGACTCCACGATTCAGGAGCACGTAGCCAGCGGATACCTGGGAGATGTCCTATCTATTGATCTCAGGGTAACGGATAGCAGCTTCGTAGATACTGAAAGCAACCTTCACTGGCGACAGGACCGCGACCTGAGCGGCTATAACATTTTGGGTATGGGCATCTGGTACGAGGCGATAATGCGGTGGGTTGGCCCGGCCTCCAGGGTCATGGCTATGACCAGGGTATGCGCACAGAAGAGGCGAGATGAAAGCGGTGAAGTGCAAATCGTAACTGTACCCGACCATGTTGACATAACCTGCGAGATGGCCTGTGGAGCCCAGGCGCGCATGAGCTTCAGCACGGTCACGGGGCTTGCGCCGGCCAGCGAGGTTTGGCTGTATGGCACCGAGGGGACGCTGCGCCTAGAGGGTCCACCGTCCCTGGCCCTTTACGGCGGACGCCGGGGTGACGACCGGCTTGCCGAAATCCCCGTTCCGGCGGAGAAGCAAGGCGGATGGAGAGTGGAGGAAGAGTTCGTCAACGCCATTCGCGGCAAGGAGAAGGTGACCCGTACATCCTTTGAGGTGGGCGTCCAGTACATGGAGTTCACCGAGGCGGTCACTCGCAGCGCCCAGACGGGGCGGGCAATAGCCCTGCCCCTGTAATGCGGCCATGACTTTCAGCTAATCATGCTTGGGATACAGAAACTTACGTCATCAAAACTCCCGGTCTTGAGATGGGACACCCTGGCTGTCCTTCTGGTGTTGCTGGCACTGGCAGGGCTGGCCTGGTCCGATATTTACTCCCAGTCCCGGAGCATGAGTCCCATGTCCATGCCTATGGACCAGCGTTCCTTCTGGGAGGACGCGGCCCTGTTCCTGCCCATGTGGGTGGTGATGATGTCGGCCATGATGTTGCCGGCCACGCTGCCGCTGGTGTACGCCTTTTCCACCATCTACCGCAACCGTCGTGCCAGCGGCCAGGTCTACGTTCCCACCTGGGTCTTCCTTGCCGGATATATGATAGTCTGGGCCCTGTCCGGAGTGCCTGGGTATTTGACCAAGGTGGGGCTGGAGTCCCTGGTGGATGCCTTCCCCTCTTTCAGCTCTGCGGCGAATGTGGTTGGAGGGGTGGTGCTTATCGGGGCCGGCCTATACCAGCTAAGCCCTCTGAAAGACAGGTGCCTTTCCCACTGTCGCACGCCACTGAGCTTCATAGTACACGACTGGCGGGAGGGGCATGGAGGCGCATTGCGCATGGGGATACACCACGGATGGTATTGCCTGGGCTGTTGCTGGGCGTTGATGGTGGTGATGTTCCCCGTCGGCGTTATGAACCTGGCGTGGATGGGAGGGTTGGCGCTCCTCATTTTCGTGGAGAAACTTGTGCCGCGCGGCCACCACTGGGTGGCGCGCCTTTCCGGACTGGCGCTGGCGCTGGCTGGGGTGTTCCTGGCGGCGGGACTACTCTAAGGCGGAGAACGCGGCATAGGCTGTATTTTTTCTATCTTCACTTTTGAGGTCGGCAATGCGCACCGCCCGGAGCTTCCGAATCGCCTACAGGTCCCTGACTGTTCTCCTGATGGCGCTCATCATCCTCACGGTACTGGCGGCCTGCAACGAAAGGAGAGCGGCCAGGCAACGCGAAGGAGGCGCGTCGCTTCCCCCGGTCCAGGAGACTACCCGGCGTCCCACCGCGACAACGCCTACGCCTTCTCAGGAGGGGAAAGATATGACAGTGGACCGAATAGCCTATATAGGCCTGGACGGAAACATATTCACCATAAAAGCTGACGGCACCGGGTCTCAAAGGCTCACTAATAGCGACCTCAGAGTTGGGCCGGCGGGCCACATATTAGGGCAAGCGCCTCTAAGCCAGGTGTTTTATGCCTGGCCTACATGGTCCCCCGATAGTACGAAGCTGGCGGCATCTCACATAGTGGAAGTCCAGGGTGGCATCTCCCTTTCCGTGGAGGTGGTGGATGCCTCCACCGGCAAGACAACCAAGGTATACGATAACGAGCCCAATACCGGGCCCATAGCGCAGAACGCTCCACACTACATATACTGGTCGCCTGACAGCAACCATATCTCCTTTGTAGCCGCTACCCCCGGTGAGCTTGCCCTGTTTGTCAGCACCCCCGGGGAAAGGGGGGGACCGGTGCGACTGATGGGAAAGGCCCCCATCTACTACAGCTGGGCCAGCGACAGCAGCGCACTCCTCATCCACAACGGCCCGGAGCTAGTCATGGCTTCCCCGGCTGGTGGGGAGGTCCGTCCGGCGGACTCGCTGGGGCAAGTGGGCACGGGCTTCAGGGCACCGGCTCTGTCCAGGGATGGCAGCAAGCTGGTATACGCGACGGGGGGCGCTCTATACGCCAGCGATGCCAAGCTCCAGCCGGTTGGAGGCGAGCGTATCCTGGACGTTGGCGCTTCATCGGCGTTCCTGTGGTCCCCCACCCGGGATGAAATAGCCGTCGCCGACATTATCAGCGCCCCGGAATCTGCCGCTTCTTACGAGCGGCTGAGGATAGTCAGTAGCGACGGCGCTTCGCAAAGGATACTGGTCAACGAGCCGTTGATAGCCTTTTTCTGGTCCCCTGATGGAGAGAAGATAGCGTACGTTGGCCTGGCGCCTGAGAGCCGCTCTTTGATCTGGAAGTACGTTGATAGGGAGACAGAACGTACCATCCCTCTGATGGAGTTTTTCCCCTCATCGGATTTCCTGACCCTTATTAGCTTCTTCGACCAGTACGCCTACTCTAACTCCATCTGGTCTCCGGACAGCTCCCGGATAGTGTTCAGCGGCACCGTTGCCACGAGAGCGCTCCGTCGAAACGGGGACTCCGCCGGGGGTGACAAAGTTTACGTGCTGGACGTGAAGGAGGGGGCCACCCCTCGCGCGATCGCCGCGAGCCATATTGCCTTCTGGTCCTGGAGGTAACTTTCCGGCGTCACTGAAATATGATGTAAAGGCCACGCATAGCTGAGGGGAAGCCTTATGAAGATATACCGGTTCCTGATGGGGTCCGGCCTGCTTTCTATCGCCCTTTTATGGAGCTTGTCGTGCAGCGCTGCCTCGACCTCCACGCCCGAGCCCGAGCCGACGCCTGCTGCGCCTACCCAGGAGCCGACTCCTACGCCATCGCCACGCGAGGTGATGGAAAGGGCGAGCAACAGGATGATGACCCTGAACACGGCGCGCTTCAGCCTGGTGCACGAGGGCGAAGGCTCTGTCGAGCTTTTCCCCGGGGTAGAGCTACAACAGTTGGAGGGCCAGGTGGACATGCCCGACAGGTTCAGGGTGAGCGCAGAGGCGATGTCTACCCTCTTCCGCTCTTTTATCAGGATAGACGTTGTAGTGTCCGGGGACCGGGCGTTCATACGGGACTTCATAGACGAAGATAAATGGAACCCGACGCCTGTAGAAAGTCTTCCCTTTGACTTTACCGACCTGGGAAGCACCCTCAGCGACATCATTATGGACTTGCAGGCTCCCGTATTCACCGGCACAGAGGAGGTAGACGGTGCGCCGTCACAGCGTGTCAAGGGCACTGTGCTGTCCGAGAGCTTGGGCGTCCTGGTGCCCGGCGCGCACTTGGGACACCAGCTTGAGCTTGAGTTATGGATAGGCCAGTCGGAGGGACTGCTCAGGAAAGTCAGGATAGAGGGCCCGATAGTCTCGACAGACAGTCCCGACGTGGTACGCATCCTCGCCATACACAGCTTTGGCAAGCCTGTGGAGATAGCGCTGCCACAGAGGGAGTAGCGAGAGGCCGCCGGAGTAGTGATGAAGTCTCGGACAATGCCGGCCTCCCTGGTCCTGACAGTGATAGGCCTCGGCGCCTTTGTAACCGCCCTGGACCAGACGGTAGTAGTCACCGCCCTGCCCACTGTAATGCCGGACCTGAAAATACCCGCAACCCCCGCCGGCCTGGAGCGGGCCTCCTGGATAGTCACCGCCTTTCTACTGGGCTACACGGCCGCAATGCCCTTGATGGGTCGTCTGGCCGACGTGTACGGCTACGCCAGGGTCTATCAGGCTGCCCTGATAGTGTTCAGTATCGGTACAGTCCTGGTGGCAGTGGCCTCCAGCCTGGAGTGGATTATAGGGGCGAGGATAGTCCAGGCTGTCGGGGGCGGCGCTACGGTCCCTATAGGTCTGGCCATCGCCAGCACCGCTCTTCCCCGTCGCCGGCGCGGGTTGGCCCTGGGGACCGTCGTGGCGGCGGCGGAGGCAGGGTTTATGCTGGGGCCGGCCTACGGCGGGGCCATCATCGAGCTGGCCGGTTGGCGATGGATATTCTGGCTCAACGTGCCCCAGAGCGCACTCCTGTTCCTGGCCCTGATGTGGCTGCCCAACCGTCCCAACCCGGGCGTGCGCGTGGACTATGTGGGCGGCGCGCTCCTGGTGGCTATCCTGGTCATGCTGTCCCTGGCACTGTCACGGGAGGGACTATTTACCCTCTCTTCGCCGACGCCCTTCATTATCGGCGCGCCGGTTGCCGTACTGGTGGCGGCTCTGATAATGCTGGAGCGTCGGACGTGGTATCCCCTGCTGGCCCCCTTCGTGTTCCGCTCCTGGGCCTTCGCGACCGCTAACCTGACCCAGCTGCTGGAAGGCGCGGTGTTGATCATTGCGATGGTGACGGTGCCGCTGATGGCCAACACGGTGATGGGCAAAGACCCGCTAACCGGGTCGTGGTGGCTGTTGCGCATGACCGCGGCAATGCCGGTGGGTGCCGTGGTGGGCGGATACCTGCTGGGCTTCATCGGTATCCGGCCCGTTACCGCCGTCGGTCTGGGGTTGACCGCCCTGGGGCTTTTCCTGGCCAGCACCTGGGAGTTGGATACCGGAGAGCACTGGCTGACGTTGTACCTGGCAGTGGCGGGGTTCGGGTCCGGCCTGAACAACACGCCAATCATGACCCGGGCCCTGAACTCCGTCGGCGAGGACTACCGGAGCACAGCCGCCTCCCTGGTCACGGTATCCAGGATGATCGGGATGACGCTGGGGCTGGCGGCGCTATCGGCCTGGGGAGTGGAGCATTTCCAGGCGCTCACCGCCGGACTGGAGCTGCCCCTCGCACCGCTGCCCGGCGAGACCGTAGAGGCCCTAGAAGCCCGGAGGGAAGAGTATTTCGCCGGTCTCAACGCCGCCGGGCTGTCCCTGTTCCACAACTTTTTCCAGGTCGCAGCCGTCCTTGCCCTAGTGGCCCTTATCCCGGCCCTGGCAATGCGGGCAGACCGGCGGGAACGAGAGGAGGAAGACTGACCTTTAGAGGGTGTGTGATAAGGTAAAAGCGCACCTCCTCTCCCGTCGAGGGAGAGGATTGAGGCGAGGGTGGGGTGGAGGTGTCGGAACAACTCTCCCTCATCCTAACCTTCCCCCACCAGGGGAGAAGGCACTTTGGAAACACCCTCTAAGCCGGTGCGGCCCCTAGAAGCCCGAAGGGGTGCAGAGCTCTACCCGGTTGCCGTCAGGATCCCTGATGAACAGGTACTGCTGCCCGTCGTGACGCACCCCGGAGTTCTCAATACTGATACCCCTATCATCAAGGGCCTTCTTCGCAGAGTCGAAGTCCTCGACTTCGAATGCGTGATGGATGTTTGGCGGGTGAGCCGGGGCATCTTGGGTCTCAATGAGGTGGAGCATCACCCCGCTGGGTAGCTGGAGCCAGGTGATTTCAGGATTATCCACCTGGCTTTGTATCTGCTTAATCCCTAGGAAATCGCAGTAGAACTCCATGCTGCGCTTCGTGTCTTTTACCATAGTGACCACATGATTGATATGGTTTAGCTTCAGTCCACTGGTTGTCATAACGCACTCCTATCCTGGTTTTTACGGGTACATTATATCTCTTTATGAATGCAAGATAAAATCAGGCAAGATAAGCGCAACCTATAATTGACATGGTGGGATGCTGGAAGTAAACTGTGGGGCACTAGCACCTACACCACAAACGTAGCTTAAAGGCTTTGTGAAAACTTCGGGTCAGACGGCACGCTCTAGTCCCATAACCTTTCGAATCCGTACTACACAGACACCGGCAAATCTTGAAATAGCGCGACAGGCGCTCGGGCGACATGATGGACGCAAGCCCTGAAAGACTGTAGCGCTGTTCGTGGTTGAGGGGTAGGAAATTGAGCCTCAAGGTATCGTTGCTACTAAAGTTCCTGATGACGCTGGAGAAGCGTTTTCAGGTCAACGGGTCCGCTATCGGAGCGATAGCCGGCGGCCGGGCTGCACAACGGCTCGAAACAACCCTGCGTCATGCGACGTTGAAGAAGGCAATCAATTTTGCCCTCATCGAGGTCCAGTTGCGGCTAGGCCGCACCGTGGTCAAGGGCCGCCCGTACGAATGGGAGATAGATACGACCAACATTTGCCAGCTTAAATGCCCTCTTTGCCATACCGGGCTGGGAACCGTCAATCGCCAGAAGGGCGTGATGCATTTCGACCTCTACAAGAAGGTCGTTGACCAGATTAAGAGCCACTGCGTCTGGCTCACCCTCTATAGCTGGGGAGAGCCTTTCCTCAATAGGGAGATAGACAAGTATGTAGCCTATGCGAACGAGGCCAACATAGCTACCTTCATCAGCACAAACCTCAACAAGCCCCTCACGCCCGACATGGCCGAGCGCATCATCCGGTCCGGCCTTGACGTTCTTATAGTCTCCCTTGATGGCGTTACACAGGATGTCTATGAGGTGTATCGCGTGGGAGGACGCCTGGACAGGGTCATTGACAATATCAAGCTCCTGGTCCAAAAGAAGAAGGAGCTGGGTTCCAAGACGCCCTATTTGGAATGGCAGTTCATCGTCATGCGCCAGAACGAGCACCAGATTCCCGAGGCGCGCAAAATGACCAGAGAGCTTGGGGTGGACCATATCGTTTTCAAGAAAGTGGACTTCCCTCACGGAGAGGATGACCCCGAGGTGACCAGGCGATGGCTTCCCGTAGCATCCGAGGAGTTCCTCAGAGAACAGCCCTTCGACAAGCCCTACGCAGAGGGCGGGACCCGGTGCTGGCGGCTGTGGCGCTCTGGTGTCGTCAACTGGGATGGAGGGTACGCCCCCTGCTGCTATCTAACGGACGCCTCCGACGATTTCGGCGATGTCAAGACCCATTCCATCAAGGAAATCTGGAACAATGAGCGGTACGTCACCGCGAGGAGCCTCTTCAAGGATAGCTTCGTTCCCAAGATCCCTGTAGGCTGTTTGAACTGCAACGTCTACCTGGATAGCCAGCCTGGGAAGAAGCGTGGTGTGGCTATACCCCTTCAGCTCAACGGGCATAAGCCCCTTCAGCCAGTCCCGCCGACTTCCTCGGAAAAGCAAAAGGCCGGTGCGAAGGTCAATGAGTAGCGATCCGAGTAGCACAGAAACGCGTACGTTGCTGTCTTCCATCCGGGCGGGCGCTCCCAGATTTGCGGCGGAGATGCTTTTTCTCGTAGCCGTCTACTTTGTCTACATGATTGTCCGCAAATTCGTTATATCCGATATTGAGATAGTCTCTTTCGATAACGCAATGCGGGTTGTTGCATTCGAGTTCGGGAGGGGGTTCTTCTGGGAACCTCAGTGGCAAGCCTGGGCTATAGACCATGCCAAGGGCCTGATTATCCTCTTCAACTGGATATACATCATCACGTACGCCCCCATCATCGTTATCACAGCCATAGCCGTATACGTCAAAGACCGGCCCAAATACTTTTACTATCGGAACGTCATCCTCGTGAGCTTCTTTTTCGCCCTGATACTCTTTGCTGCATTCCCTTTGGCTCCGCCCCGGTTCATGCCCGAGCATGGGTTCGTTGACACAATCCACGAGTTCGGCGGGCTGACATCCTGGTATGGGGGCCGGGATATGGCCGCTGCCATATACTACAACGTCTTCGCAGCAATGCCGAGCCTGCATTTCAGCTGGACCGTCATATTCGGCGTCCTCTTCTTCAGGATGAAGCACAAATGGCTGAGGCCCTTCGGCATCCTGTATCCTACCATGACCTTCTTCGCAATTATCTTCACAGGGAACCATTATATCCTCGATGCAGTGGGCGGCGGGGCCGTCGCCCTGGCGTCCTACCTCCTCTACGAGGGCTTCCTCCGCCTGAAGCTCCCCTCCCCGCTGCCCTGGGCACGAAACACTGTAAAGCTCCATTCAGGCCGGGCTGCCGCCTACCTCCAGAACAGCCTCATACACTGGAAGCTCTACGTCAGCCTGGCCCTGGCCAATATAAAGTCCCACTTGAAGTTCGAGCGCCCCATCCCCAGGAACCGTAAGACCGGATTCCCCGTCTGAGCGGTGAGGGCACGATCGGCCATGCAGCGGTCAAGCATACACAGACACGTAAGTCAGAGCAACCGTTACCGGGCCAGCGCTCTGAGAGAGCTGCGCCAGGGCCACTGGCAAAGGGCCGAGGAGCTCCTCTGGGGCAGCCTGGCAGGCGCGGTCAAAGCCGTAGCCGGCAGCCGAGGCGTAGAGCTGAAGGACGACGCAGAGATGAAGAGCTACCTCGCCCTGCTGTCCAAAGAGACCAGGAACAGGAGAATCCGCGACGCCTTCAACCAGCTCTCCAACTTTTCTACCCTCTCCTACACGGTTGAGGACTCGCGCTCAGGACGTGACCGGCTGTACCAGGCCGCGGAACGTGTGAGCTACGCAGTCGAAAAGCTGTGGGAATTGCTTCCCGACGAAGAAGGGTCCCAGCGCTGATGCCCAAGAGCAGCGATAAAGCTCCGGGGGGAGTGGGAACGGTATCCATACAGACTCATGGCTGCAAGCTGAACCAGGCGGACAGCGAGTCTTTGGCCCGCCGTTTCCTTCAGGCCGGTTACAGGGTAGTAGACCCGTCTGAGCCGGCGGACATCCGCATTGTCAACACCTGTACGGTTACTCACGTGGCTGACGGCAAGGCGCGCCAGGCCATCCGGGCCACTCATCGAGAGGACCCCTCTGCCCTGGTGATAGCGACGGGATGCTACGCCGAGCGGGCGCCTCCGGAGCTTGCCCGAATGGCGGAGGTCGGCCTCGTGGTGGGCAACTCGGAAAAGGACCGGCTGGTTGAGATGGTACTGGCAGCGCGAGGGGACCGGGCAGCGCCGCGTGTCGTTGGCGAGGGCTTTCCGTCGTCCCCGTCGGGTAGCCGCCCCAGCCGGGCCAGGGCTATGATAAAGATACAGGAAGGGTGCAACCAGGTATGCGCCTACTGCATTGTGCCGAAAGTGCGGGGTAGAGAACGCAGCATACCTCCTGACGTGCTGCTGGGTCAGGTCGGGGACAGAGTCGAAGAGGGTTACAAAGAGGTAGTGCTCACTGGCACCCAGCTCGGCTCATATGGGTTCGACCTTGCTGGCATAAATCTGGATGGTCTGATAGAGCTGCTGCTCAGCCAAACGAGGGTAGAGAGGCTGCGAGTCTCGTCCCTCCAGCCCCAGGAGGTAACCCAAGGCCTTCTCGAGTTATGGGACAATCCTCGTTTATGCCCCCACTTCCATATGCCCCTGCAGAGTGGCAGCGACTACGTGCTAAAGAGGATGCGCCGCCGGTATACCACGGCCCAGTACGCGGAGGCAGCACGGAGGGTGCGGGCCGGAGTGCCTGGCGCAGCCATTACGGCCGACGTGATTGTTGGCTTCCCCGGCGAGGGTGAAGAGCAATTTCAGGAGAGCTTGCGGTTTGCAGAAAAGCTGGACCTCTCCGCGATGCACGTATTCCCCTATTCGGTGCGGCCCGGCACCAGTGCGGCCCACATGGGACCCCACGTCGCCGAGGAAATCAAAAGAGAGCGCATGGGGGAGATGCTGGCCCTGGCTCGGCAGCAGGCTTCTGCATTCCGGCGCGGGTCTATAGGCACAACCAGGCAGGTGCTTTGGGAGAGGGTAGGCCTTCGAGGGGGCAAGCCCGCATACCTGGGCCTGACTGATAACTACCTGAAGGTGTATACCCACCAGGAAACACCGCTTACCAACCGGACAACCTTCGCCAGATTGTTGGCTGAGGTGGACGAGAGCATCCTGGCTGAGGCGCTTTAGAGGGGCTTGGCGGGCGGGAGAGTTAGAGGGACGAGTTAGCGGCAGCCACCGGTGGGAAACCTCTTTCATACACCGGTGACCGCCGCCTTCGTTTCCAATAGGGGTACGGCTTGATTGGGACTAATTCGGAAGGGCGCCCGCTACAGCTCCACTGACCTCAAGACGGTGCGACCATTTCTTCTCTCCAGATATCCGGCTTTCTGGTCGTAGCCGTGGGCGAATATGATCAACCAAGATTCCCTTTCCGCCTGGTGCAGGAACTCCCGTTTCATCTCCAGGGTCTCCTCTGGGTACTGGTCAAAGGCCGATATAGCGCCCAGGTCCAGGTGATAGGGGGTGGGGACCAGGTCGCCCAGAAAAGCTATCCTCTCCCCTCCGTGGTTCACCAGGACCACCTGGTGGCCTCTCGTATGGCCGTTGGTCGTCTTGACCCATAGCCCAGGGAAGAGCTCCTCATCTCCGTCCAGGAGTTCCAGCTGTCCCTTTTCCTCGATAGGTCTGAAGTCCTCAGACCGGTGGGCTTCCTGGCACCTTTCATTAGGGTTGCACGCATCTTCCCAACACGCACTCTGTACGAAGTATTTAGCTTTAGGGAAGGTGGGCACCAGGTTTCCGGCCCGGTCTAGTCTGGTGCAACCCCCGCAATGATCGAAATGCAAATGAGTGAGTACGACTGCATCAACTTCTTTGGGGGAAAGCCCCAGGTTCTTGAGTCCCTTGATGAGCCTGCTGGGGACCAGTCCATAGGTCTCTTTCTCGTGGCCCAACTCCTTGGAGCCCACGCCGGCATCAACCAGTATGGTCTTGTCACCCATTTGAATGAGGAGGCAGTTGAGGCCAAGGGTGATACGGTTCCTCCTGTCGTTCGCTACCTTTGTCTCCCAGCAGACCTTGGGCACCTGCCCAAACATTGTTCCACCATCAAATTTAATAATTCCGTCGCTCAATACTCTAACAGATGTGGTCATCATTAGCGCACTGTCACCTCCTAAATACTTCCCGTAGGAAGCTAGATGGAACTCGGCTACTTGAGCCCTCCTTTCCTAGAGTGGGTCCCCACCTCCGGCCCTGACCACCAAGCCCCCAGGGACACATCGTGAATGTTTCGTGAACACATCCTCCTCATCAAGCACAGGGGTCTGGTGTTTGGCGTTGTCAGAGGGAAGTTAGATGAATTTGTATTAAACATTTCTCATCTTGGTTCATGTATTCAGGCGTCCGGGGTTAGCCTCAATTCGGACCGGTCTATGGGTCTCGTCCCAGAACAATAGTCGAATTATAAGGATACTCTGAAACACTGTAGTCAAGGCGGATAAGGGCAATTTTAGTCGAAATTTTTTAGCGAAGTTTTATACTTGTTCGACGTCAGTTGGACATCGGCAACGCGGGGGATAGACCACGCATTGTTTATGTCCTTGCCGAGGCCACGTATGAGAGATGAGAACTGGCAGTTTGGACTTCCCCGCCGCCGCCGCTCTCGCGAAAGCGAGAGTCCGGTGCATGGATTGGTGGATTCATGCTTCCGCAGGAATGACGTGCGCGGATGGTTTAGATGTTTACTCATGTATCAGTAAAAGGCCCTCGAGACACTCGGGGAGTGTTTGACGAGGGCAAAGATGGGGAAGGCCGTAAACACTACTGTCTGGGCATTGCCGTCCTGGGGTCTTCCATTGTTTCGGCCAGTGAAGCCCCTGTTGGCACCATTGGATAGACGTTCTCCTGTGGCTCAAGAACGAAGTCTATCAGGAAGGGCCCCGGATGGGCCTGGGCCTGCCTCAGACTGGCCATCACTTCTTCCCTGCGCGTCACCCTCAGTGCGGGTATGCCAAAGGCGTCGGCTAGCTTCACGTATTCCGGCCCGGGTATTGGGACGGCTTTATAGTGCTTCTCATAGAAAAGCTCCTGCCACTGGCGCACCATCCCCAGGTGGCCATTGTTGAAGAGGGCTATCTTTACGGGCAGCTTCTCCTCCACAATGGTGGCCAACTCCTGGAGGGTCATCTGAAAGCCTCCGTCCCCGGCAATGCTCCACACAGTAGCTTCCGGAATGCCCACCTGAGCGCCCAGGGCGGCGGGAATCTCGTAGCCCATAGCTCCGAGACCGCCGGAGGATATGAAGGAGTTGGAGCGGTTGAACAGAAGGTACTGGGCAGCCCACATTTGATGCTGGCCCACCCCGGTGACGGCAATTATATCGTTCCCTTCCTGGATGAGCTGGTTCAAGTCCTTCAGGACGTGCTGTGCCAGCAGACCTTCGCTCTTTGGTATCTCCAGGGAAGGGTGCTCCCTTCTCAGAGTGTTCAGCCTCGTGAGCCAGGATGCCCTGTCTACGTGATGCACCAGAGGCAGGAGGCCTTCCAGGACAGGCTTCACGTCCCCCACCAGGCCCACCTCCGCAGACACGTTGCGTCCGATCTGCGACGCTTCTATGTCCACGTGTATCACCTTTGCGTTGGGCGCAAAGGTCCCCGGCTTTCCGGTGATGCGGTCGTCGAACCGAATGCCAAGGCCGATTATCAGGTCAGCCTGGTCCACGGCGATGTTGGCCCAGTACATGCCGTGCATACCCAGCATCCCCAGGCTGAGGGGGTGGCTGAGGGGGAAGGAGCTCAGCCCCAGAAGGGTATTGATGACGGGTATTCCCGTTTTCTCCGATAGGGCCTTCAGCTCATCCCAGGACCGGGAGGTCAGGACCCCGTGGCCCGCCAATATAAGGGGTCTCTGGGCCTGGTTAATCAGCGCTGCCGCCCTGGGAAGGGCGCTCCTGGTTTCAGAGAGGAGCTGGCTGAAGGTCCTCTGGGGCACCTCCATGTAGTTGAACTCGGTCATCTCCTGTTGAACGTCCCTGGGTATGTCCACCAGCGTGGGGCCTGGCCGGCCGTCCTGGGCCACGCGAAAGGCCTCGTATATTGTCGGGGCCAGGTCTTCGATTGACATAACCAGGTAGTTTTTCTTGGTACAGGGCGCGGTGATGGCGCAGGTATCGCATTCCTGGAAGGCTTCGGTGCCCATAGCCGACCTGGCGACCTGGCCGGTTATGGCTACCATGGGCACCGAGTCAGCCTTGGCGCTCATAATTCCGGTGACGAGGTTTGTGGCGCCGGGGCCTGAAGTCGCTACGCAAACGCCCACTTTGCCCGTAGAGCGGGCGTACCCGTCTGCCGCGTGAGCAGCGCACTGCTCATGGCGCATCAGGATATGACGTAGCTGGTTGTAGCTATAAAAGGCGTCGTAAAGGGGCAAGACGGCGCCTCCGGGGTGCCCGAAAATCACCTCCACACCCTCGCGGAGAAGGGCCTCACAGACAATTTCAGCGCCCTTGAGTCTCATTGCGGCCTCCCAAAAATTATGGTCTTACTCCTGCTGGAGACGCTATTTCGGGAAACCCACGGACGATGTACAAAAACAAGTCCCGCCCCCATAGGGACGGGACATTTATATTCCCGCGGTACCACCCTAATTACCTCCCGCGTACGGGAGACCTCTCAAGCAGGCACTAACATGCCTCATCGTTGGTAACGGGCGATGAGCCCGGTCGGGCTTACTTCCCCGCCTCTGGACTTGCCAAAGGAGTGCTGCCTGGGGGTTCAGCTAACGGCTCCGGAGTGATTTTCAGCGGGTTGGGGCTATCTGCTCTCACCATACCAGACTCTCTGGACGCCATTCCCCGTCTACTCGTCTCCATCTCAGCCTTTAAGTTGTATCCGAAGGTATCATATCCGGCGGGTGATGTCAATTCCCAAGACTGGCTTGTCGCGGCCTTCCAAAGCCGTTGAAAAGTCACTGAGCAGTTACTATACATAACATGCGACTCACGTGCGGACCAGCCGGCGCAGCGAGGCACAGAGAAGGTCCACCCCAATCACCAGCAGGACGTACCAGACCAACAGCAGGGCTACATCCGTGTAGTGGAAAAAGCTCATACTGAGGCGGAAGTCCCTCCCCAGCCCCCCGGCGCTGACAAACCCCACGACGATGGTGGTGCGTATCACGACCTCCCACCGGTACAGGAGGTAGGTGATAAACTGGGGTAGCACCTGCGGCGCGATGGCGTAGGCAAGCATCTGGAACCTTCCGGCCCCCGACGCCCTCAAAGCCTTCGCCGAGCGGGTGTCCAGGTCCTCTACGACTTCCGCGGAGAGCTTGCCCAGTATGCCGTAGTTGTGGAGACCCAGGGCGAGGGCGCCCGGAAGTATGCCGGGAGACAGGAAGAAGATGATTATCATCGCCCAGACAAGCTCAGGCACGGCGCGAGTGAATATGAAAATACCCCTCAGAAGGAAGTAAAGGGCGCTCCACCCGAGCCGCTCTTGGCTTATGGGGGCCAACTCCCCCACAGACACGTTGCGCGCGGCGGGCAGGAAGGTGAGCAGTACGCCCACACCGGCGAAGGTTATGGCCAGGATGCTCATGGCCAGGGTCTCGGACGCTAGCTTTCCGGCGTGTGCCCATTTATCTATTTGCAGAAAGGCGGCGTCTCCTCCAGTCTCCCCACTCCCTGCCAGCTCTCCGACAAAGGCCCCGGCGCTTTCCCAGGTCTTCCCGGAGAAGAGGTCCGGGAACCCGCTATTATCCCCTGCCAGAATGAATCCCCACGATGCCCCGGCGAGGATGAAGACCACTATAATAGACAGCCCGATTGGGCCGGGACGACGCCTGATAATGGGCGTACCCCTGGCGGAGGGAGCCTGCTGCCCTGCTGTCCCTCGTCCGAAGGTGTTCGAACTCATGGCGCCAGGTTCCTTCGCACGACGGTGCTCCATACGTCCACCAGGAGAATCAGGGCAACCAGGAACAAGAGCAGCGTCCAGACCTGGCCGTACAGGAGGTCGTCGAGGGATAGCTGTATCTGGTAGCCCAGCCCCGCGATACCCACGAAGCTCATGACCGCCGCCGCACGGATGCCGCACTCAAAGCGGTAGAAGGTGTAGCTGAGCATGTCGGGGAGGGCCATGACCAGCCTGCCGTAGAGGAATACCTTCCACTCCGACGCGCCGGAGGCTCTCAGGGCACGCAGAGGCTCCGGCGGAACGTCGGTGAGTATTTCCGAGTAAATCCGGCCCAATATGCCTCCGTATGGGATGGCCAGGCCCAGGATGGCTGCCATCGGGGATAGCCCGATGGCGGACACAAAGAGCCACGCCCACACCAGCTCGTGGATGGAGCGGGTCAGGGCGAGGAAGGCCCGTGTGACCAGCACCATGGACCACCGGGTGGAAGTGGACCTTGCCAGCACTCCCGACGCTATGACCCCCAGCGGAAGGCCCAGAGCGATAGCCAGCGTAATCCCGGCCACCGCGTAGGCGACGGTGTACCAGCTCGCTTCGAGGGCAAGCTTTAGAAAGGACGGGGAAAGGTCGAGGCTGCCAATGGCGGCAAAGAACTCCAAGGCTGAGGCGGCGCCTCCCGTATGGACCAGGGGGCCTCTCCAGTTAATCTCGGAGATGCTCCAGGCAAGGGCGCCCACCAGAAGGATAGTTAGAAAGCTCCGGCTCTGGAGGAAGGCCACCCTAGCCTTCAATGTCCAACCCTATAATGTCGTAGAGGTCGTGCAGCATTCCGTCGGTCAGCTCGCCGATGGGAAGGTCAAACTGGAGCTCTCCGTCCCGTAGGCCGATAGCCCTGGAGAAGTAGGTGCGAGCGATACGCACTGAATGCAGACTCGCCACCAGCGTCTTTCCCGACTCCTGCACTACCTCAGTGAGCAGCCGCATCAGGTCCTGTGCACGCGCCGGGTCCAGGGAGGCCACAGGCTCATCGGCCAGGATGGCCTTCGGTGTCTGGACCAGCAGCCGCGCCATAGCTACTCGCTGCTGCTCTCCGCCGGACAACCTGGACGTTCTCTCGTACATCTTATCGGCGATCCCCAGCTTTCCCAGGGCCTCCAGGGCGAGGTGGCGTTCTCTTGGAGAGGCCAGAGAGAATAGGGACCGAAGGGTGCTCCACTGGCTCAGCCTGCCAGCCAGGACGTTATGCACTACCGACAGATGGGGCACCAGATCGAACTGCTGGTGGACGACACCCACCAGGCTCGCAAGCTCGCGACCTGGACGGATGCTGGGCAGGGGCTGGCCGTTGATGAAGATATTCCCTTGGTCGGGCTTGATTACCCCCGCCATCAGGTGAAGCAACGTCGTCTTTCCGCTGCCGCTCGGCCCCAGGATGGCGACCCGCTCTCCTGCCTGTATCTCCAGTGAGACCGGCGCGATGGCTACGTTGCCAGGATAGGTTTTCCCCACACCTTCAAGGACAAACATGAGAGCAAGACCGTTTGTGTAGCCCGTCATCGCCGTCATCGTATGATGTCCAACTCGCGCGCCACCGCTTCGATGGCCTCGTAGTTCTCGTTGTTGCTTTCTATAAAGCCGTCCGTCTGAAACATTCCCAGTATTTCTTTTTGCTCCGAGTCCATCGCCAGCAATGCGGCCTGCGCCTTGTCAGTGAAGCCGTTTCCAAAGGTCTCGTCCATGTCGTGCCGGATGGTCCAGTTGTAGTCATAGTAGGCGGAAGTGGTGTAGAAAACCCGGACTTTGGAGAGGTCCACCTTGCTCGACTCCGCTGCCTTCTGCCAGACCGCTTCGTTCAGCGCTCCGGCCTGGAAGGAGCCGCTCTCCACGAGCTTCCAGGTCTTGTCGTGAGAGCCTGAGAAGCTGGGCTTACCCTGGAAGTCCTGCTCCGGGTCCACGCCGGCCTGGACCAGGAAGTGCCTCGGCATCAGGTGGCCGGAGGTAGAACTCTCGCTGCCAAAGGTGAAGGTCAGCCCCTTCAGGTCTTGCAGGTCCTGTACGTCGAGGTCGGCTTGGACGATGAAGACGGAATGGAACTCGGTGTCCCTGGGTCGCTGGGCGATGGTCATCGCGCCCGGATCAGCCGCCCTCGCCTGCACTCCGGTAAGTCCGCCGAACCAGCCAAGGTGGATGTCCGACCCACCGAAAGCGGTCACCAAGGCGGCGTAAGAGACGGAGGGTACGTATTTGACCTTCACGTCCAACTCTTCACTGAGGTAGTCGGCGACAGCTCCGAACCTCCGGTTCAGCGTGGCGGCTTCCTGGTCTGGAATGCCCCCTATATACATAACCTTGTCGGAGGACTCGCCGCTCCCACAAGAGGCCAGCAGGCCCATGCCCATGAGGACCGGGACGAGGAGCAATATCTTCCAGGTCTTCCAGTGCAGCCTCCTGAGAGCTCCTATTGAGGGCCGCTTTATTTGGTCGGGGGACGCCTCGGACCTCGGAGGCGCATTGCAGGATAACCGGTGCATACGAGTCCCCCTCTTCTAATTAGGTCTCAAATTAGGTCTCAAAACGGCGGGATGCACACATGGCGACTTGTCAATGTCTCGCGCGGCACTCACGGTGTGCAGGCCTGGAGAGGAACGGGGGACACGTTCGTGGGGCTTTTAACGGGGAGTGGCTAGCTTAGCCATACCGGACACCAACAGAGGTGACACCCGCCTCTGGCAGGCATCCACTCAGGTGAAACCCGTGGGGACTAGGGGAAGGGTTTGCATATAAACTATGATAATTGACGGTATTTATCCGTGTCAATAATGAAGCCGGAACTCGCAGGACCTCCCCATCGCGCTCCTGCTAAGAGGGTGTGTGGAAAGTCCCTTCTCCCTTGGTGGGAGAAGGTTAGAGCCTGCCCTGAGTCCGCCGAAGGGATGAGGGGGACACCATCGCGTCACCCTCACCTCAATCCTCTCCCGTCGAGGGAAAGGAAGTGTAACCATACCTTACCACACACCCTCTAAAGACAGGCCCGCATTGACATAACGTTGAGAATGAGAAGGACATGGCTTAGCCGGGGGGAATTATCATGAGGTTTGGCGGCTCCCGGTGGGTGGGGGGGACTCATGCCTCTGAGCAAGGACGGGAAGATCCCGCCTTCAGGCCCTATAGCCCTCTCTGATTACGACCCTGCGGCGCAGGTCCAGCAGCTTTCCCGCTCCAACGCGCTTCTCCAGCATCTCCCGGTTGTCGGCTACGCTGTAGACGTACTTCTCCAGGTAGGACTGTGCCCCATTTATCCCCTGGACGGCGCCGAACGCTTCAAGCACATGCTCATTGTCCGGCGCATAGTAGCCCTGGCACTCTCCGGGATAAGCTCCAAAGGGGGCTTCCACCACAGCGTCCACCGCATAGTAGGGGATGGCAGTGCGGCCCGGGTCGCGCCTTATCTCCTCTGTGGTGATGATCTCTTCCGCCGACAGGACGACCTTGCGCGAGGCCAGGGCGCAGTCTCGATGGGCAATCCCTGTGCCGAAGACCCGCGCGTTGCCGTAGACATCCGCCTGCTGAACATGAATCAGGGCCACGTCCGGGTTCAGGGCCGGGACGACGACGGTGGGCTGGCCGCTGAAAGGGTCTTCCACAATCTTGGCCCCGGAGTGACGAAAGCCCGATGTCCCTCCAAAGGACCGGACAGGTATGAAGGGAAGTCCCATCGCCGCCGCCTTGAGGCGCATGGTGATGACCACGTTGCTGTACTCCATGAGCCGGACCCTTTCCTCCAGCACCGCCCGGGTGATGCTTGGGCCGGATGCGAAGAAACCCACGTCCACTTTACTGATGCACTTCGCCGCCTCAAGAAGGCCTATATCCACGTAGGTAAACTTCCCCCCGACCCACAGGTCCTTCTTCCCCTGGCGGATTAGCTCGCGTTCCAGGGCAGCCGGGCCGCGATGGATGTATTCGCAGTCGTAGACCAGGTAGTCCCCATCCTCAACGTAGCGGGAAATAGCCTCTTTCTCGGACATGAGCTTGGACTCCATCGTCCTGCTTTTGTGCTCCCGCACCCACTCCCGGAAATCGTCGGGAGCGACTATATGGACCTGGGCGTCTCCCTCGTCCAGAACGCGCATCCTGTCACCCTCCGCCGGATGGCTAGCCCTCTATGAAGGCGTAAGTCCCGTCATCCTGCCGCACAATCATCCGGCCCGAACCGGAGAACTGCCCTTCTACGTCCAGCCTGGTCCGGAGGAGAGCGATCTCCTCCTCGGTCGGCGGCTCCAGCACCTCCATATGGTCCGCTATCTTCGGCTGGAACTCCATCTCCGAGAGCACCTGGTCCACGGTGACGAAGGGGGCGACGGCGATGAGACGCATGTACCGGCTCTTCTCTTCGTAGTCGAATATCGCCCATGAGGTCACCACCCGCCACGGCCCTGTGCCTCTGGGCAGTCCGGCAGCTTCCCTGGCCCCCGGAGAGCCGTCCAGGAACCCCGGCGAGCTGATGAAGTCCACATGATTGACGAACTTTCTCCGCTGCATGTCAATAGAAACGATGGTCCGCCAACAGAGGGCGGCAATGGAGTCGGCGCCGCCGGGGCCGCCGAACCGCCTGCCCTCATGGGGATAGTCACCGACCCAGGTGGAGTTGATATTGCCGAAAGGGTCCACCTGCAGGCTGTTCAAGATACCGTAATCTATGTAGCCCAGCCTGGCATAGTCGCCGGCGGTGTTCATAGTCCCCCACTCAAGGGCCCTATAGGACGCACGGGAGCTTACCATGTTGCCGATAGGCTCCAGGGGCAGCGCCGCCTCCGGGGCCAACACCCCATCTTCGGTGATGTACATGGCCTGGGGGGCGTGAAATGCCTTGGCCAGAAGGACGGCGTATAGCGGGCCGCCACCCCCGGCTACCCAATAGGTCCGCCCGTCCTGTATGAGGCGGGCCAGCTGGACCACCTGGTACTCTCGCTCGAAGAACTCGGTAGCTGGTGTACCGGCCACTATGATTTTCCTCCTCGTTCGTGCCCCATGCTCGACGGGACCGGCCTGCCACCTGTAGATGACGGCATACGGCGGCATAGTAACATAGATACGCCGGTTGTCAAGACTGGCCGAACCACTTTCAGGGCTTTCAGTTCTCCTATGTTGGTGATAATTTCCGTCACTCCTGCAAAAGCAGGAGTCCAGTGTGCCCAATGGTGGATTGCCGCTTTCGCGAGGATGACAAGACGAATCCTTGAAAGTCGAAAGACCCTGGAGTCCCTCTCAGGGCTTTCAGTTCTATAGGCAGGTGTGTAAGATGTGTTCATGGAAGCAGATATTCAAGAGCAAGGAGAGCTATGCTGCTATCTGAACGACGAGACCGCTTTCGCAGAGTTCTTGCTGATAATCGTTGTGTTCACCCCGCCTCGGTCTTCGATCCCATGTCCGCCCGGATGGCCGAGTCCCTGGGATTTGAGGTAGGCATGTTTTCCGGGTCCATCGCCTCGGCCACGGTGCTGGGCGCTCCGGACCTGGTCGTGCTCACCCTGACCGAGTTCGCACAGCAGATCAGGCGCATAACCAGGGCCAGCGACCTGAGCCTGATGGTAGATGCCGACCACGGCTACGGCAACGCTCTCAACGTGATGAGGACTGTGGAAGAGCTGGAGTCAGCCGGGGTCTCCGCCCTTACCATCGAGGATACCGTGCTCCCCAGGCCCTTTGGGTCCCGGGGGGAGGAAATGGTCTCGACCCGGGAGATGGTGGGCAAGCTCCGAGGCGCCCTTGAGGCCCGCCAGGACCCCTCCCTGGTTATAATCGGGCGCACTATCGCCTTGAGCCATGCGGGCATCCCCGAAGCGCAGGAGCGTATCAAGGCCTACGAAGAGGCCGGAGTTGATGGAATCTTCCTTGTGGGTGTCAACACGAGGGAAGAGCTGGAAGCCGTGCACCAGGCCACCAACCTACCCCTGCTTCTGGGCACCGCTCCATCATCCCTGGGTGATCGAAGCGCCCTGGCATCCAATGGCGTCCGGGTCGCCTTGCAGGGGCACCTGCCGTTTTACGCGGCGGCCAAGGCCGTTTATGATACTCTCAAGCACCTGAAGGACGGAGGCCCTCCGGAGGCCCTCAAGGACAATATCGCCTCCGGCGAGCTCCTGGACATCGCCCAGGCGCGCCATGATTATTCGCGCTGGCAGGACGAATACCTGAGCTAGGGGACGATTGCCGGCCATTTCTGACCGCATGGGAGGGCCTGATATGGTCCGGCAAACTTTAACTTGACATAAATGGTCATACATGCCTACACTGTGCCCCGGACTTGCTCTGCGTACAGGCAGCTTTCCAGGAAGTCCTACCCAGGTGCCCGGTGTAAACGAGGTGGAATAATGCAACTGCCCGGCCTGCTGCTGGACAAGCTAGCCAAGCTCCTGACGGACAACTCCATAGGCATGACCTACCTGACTCCTCCAGCTGGCGGAGGGACGCTTACCGGCGAGGCCCGTCTGGCGTTGGAACGTGTGTTGACCGGCCTTGAGGCTTCCTCGCCAGTACCGGCTGACCTTGCCTATGGCAACGGTTGCTTTGCCGTGGGCCGGTTCGCCGACGCCGTCTCCGTTTATGTGCGGGTCCTGGAAGACGACCCGGAGGACCGGGCGGCCAGGTTCAATCTGGGTCTGGCTTATGCCAGGCTGAGGAAATTTCGAGAGGCGATTGACGAGCTTACCACGCTCATCAATCAGCAGGCGTCCCCGGCTGAGGCTTATTACCACCGGGGCAACGCCTACGACGATCTCGGTGAGCCTGAAGTCGCTCTGGTGGACTATAGCCAAGCCATCCGGCTGAGGCCAGATTACCTTGCAGCGTATTACAACCGGGGTGTGGTGCTGGCCCGGCTGGGGCGGCACGACAAAGCCGTGGAGCAATTCGACCGCGTTATAGCTCTCCGGCCGGATTTGTCCAACGCCTACCTCAACCGCGGGGCGTCCCTGGACGAACTAGGGCAGCATGAACAGGCAATCACCGACTATACCTCAGCTATAGAGTGCAAGTCCTCCAATGGCGACGCCTTCTTTAACCGGGCCAGGACCTGCTACTACCTGGGGTATATCGAGGAGGCAATCTCAGATTACTCCCAGGCCCTCATGCTGTCGCCCGGCGACGCGGAGGCGTTCAACAACCGGGGTCTCGCTTTCGATGCGCTGGGAGATTACCCCAACGCTCTTGAGGACTATGAGCAGGCGCTGGTCCTGCGTCCCGACTTCGCCGAGGCGCTCAACAACAGGGGGGCCGCTTTCGAGGCTATGGGGAGCGTGGAAGAGGCGCTGAAGGAGTACCTGGCAGCCGTTGCCGCCGCTCCGGATTTTGCCGATGCCCACTACAATACCGCCCGGCTATATTCAAAGGCCGGTGACCTTGACGGGTGCGTGCGCCATCTGGAGGAGGCCATGTACCTGGAGCCGTCTCTGAGGGATGAGGCGGCCCATGACCAGAACCTAGGCTGGGTCATGGAGCTTCACCGGCTGAAAAACGACAGGTACGGCGGACCCTTCGACTTCGAGCCCAGCGGTCCTCTTGAGTAGCCGGGGCCATCGCCTCCAGGGTTGTTTCATTCTCGATGAAACAACCCTGCCATCCTCTCCTACCCTCTGCCGGACCCGCCTGTATGTTATGTATACCTGACGATAAAAACAGGGTTTCTTTAACATAACATATATTGTGCGAACCAATATCTCGGGGTTATGGTCCGGCCCCAAAAGGCTCTGTCTATCACTTTTGGGCCACCGCGTTGGGCCATTATGCCGGGACCGTTGGCATCAACACCCCCAGGCTTTGCAGACGCTCCTCTATCTCCTCCAGCAATCCTTCCAGGTTCCATCCCAGAGCGGCGGAAACGAGTACGCTGGGGTATCTGGACAGGGTCGGCAACTCTTCTCCCTGCTTCCCGTTTGCGTGGGACGCCAGCAGGTCCATCTTGTTGACCACCAGGAGCTTCGTCGCGTTCTCCAGCCCCAGCTCCCTCAACGTGTCTTCCACTACCTCCGCCTGTTCGGGGGCCTTGGGGTGAGTTATGTCTATGACGTGCAGCAGCAGGTCGGCTTTCTGAAGCTCCTCCAGGGTGGCCCTGAAGGCGGCCAGAACAGTTGGGGGCAGCTTGTGGATGAACCCCACCGTATCCGTGAGCAATACTTGCCCCCCCGTGGGAAGCCAGATGCGTCTGGTCACCGGGTCAAGGGTGGAAAAGACCTGGTCCTGGACCTCGACTCCGGCGTCGCTCAAGGTGTTGAAAAGGGTGCTTTTGCCAGCGTTGGTGTAGCCCACCAGCGATACCACGGGGAGCCTGGCCTGTTTGCGCCGGCTCATGTAGGACTCGCGTCGCTCCCGGACCACCTGAAGCTCCTGCTCCAGCTTCTGGATGCGCCTGCGGATGAGACGCCTGTCCGTCTCCAGCTGGGTCTCACCGGGGCCTCGCGTCCCGATCCCTCCGCCCAGACGCTCCAGATGGGACCATTGCCCCACGAGACGGGGCAACAGGTACTGGTGCTGTGCCAGCTCCACCTGTAGCTGGCCCTCACGAGTGCGGGCGTGGCGCGAGAAGATGTCGAGGATTAGCGCCGTCCTATCAATCACCTTGACGTCGAGGGCATTTCCCATGTTCTTCTGCTGGGTAGGGGTGAGCTCGTCATCAAAGATGACCAGGCCGCAGTCCTTCTCGGCACGGACGTGCTTGAGCTCCTCGAGCTTCCCAGTGCCCAGGTAATAGTGGCTGGACTTGTCCAACCGCTGGCTCACCACGGAAACGACCTCGGCCCCTGCGGTGCTGGCGAGGGAGGCCAACTCCTCCAGGGACTCTTCCAGGCTCCACAGGCTGGCCTGACCTCTCACCTCCACGCCGACCAGGATGGCGCGCTCGGCAGGTGGTCCCGTTGCTATCGTTGCTTTAGGTATAGGATGTTCCTCCTATCTCTCGGGTGCGGGTATTTTCCAGGACTTCAGTCGTTCCACTCCCCTGTCCACCTGGTCGTCGGGGGTGGTGAGGGAGAGTCGTATGTAGCCTTCTCCATATTTGCCGTAGCTGGAGCCAGGGGTCACCACAACAGTTATGTCTTCCAGGAGATGCTGGGCGAACCCGGCGGAGGTGTGACCCTGGGGGACCCTGGCCCAGATGTACAGACATGCCTTCGGCGGTGTGACCCCCAGGCCCAGCCCCGTGAGCACCTCGACAAGCTTGTCACGGCGACGCTGGTATATGGCGTTGTTCTCCTGGATAGGGGCTTGAGAGCCGGAAAGGGCCTCTATAGCCATCTCCTGAATCGCCTGGGGGATGCCCGAGTCCAGGTTGGCCTTGATTTGGAAAAGGGCTTTTATCATGTCGGCGTTGCCAACGGCCATGCCTATCCGCCACCCGGTCATGTTGAAGCACTTGGACAGGGAATGAAACTCGATGCCCACGTCCTTGGCGCCTTCCACCTCCAGGAAGCTCGCCGCTCTGTAGCCATCATAGACCACCTCGCTGTAGGCGGCGTCGTGAAGTATTGCTATATCGTGCCTGCGGGCGAAATCCACCACCTGCTGGTAATACTCCGTGCTGGCTACCCCGGCGGTAGGGTTGTTGGGATAGTTGAGCCACATCACCCTGGCGTCCCTGGCGACCTCCGGCGGGATGGCGTCCAGGTCGGGGAGCCAGCCGTTCTCCTCCAGGAGGGGCATCCGGTGGCTCTCGCCCCCTGCGAACATGGTCCCCACCCCATATACGGGGTATGCCGGGTCGGGGACCAGCGCGACGTCGCCGGGGTCGAGGAAGCAGAAAGCCGCATGGCCTATGCCCTCCTTGGCTCCGATGAGGGGCAGCACCTCTTTATCGGGGTCCAGCTTCACTCCGAACCGCTTCTCGTACCAGTCGCCGATGGCGCGGCGCATCTCCGGCAGGCCGTCGGTCTCCGGGTAGCGGTGGTTTGGCGGACTGTAGGAGGCTTGGACCAGACGCTCTATTATATGAGGCGGCGTGGGTATGTCCGGGTCGCCGATGCCAAAGGTAACTACGTCCTCTCCCGCGGCCCGCTTCTCGGCGATAATCCGGGAGATTTCCACGAAGGGGTAGGGCGCCAACCGGCTGAGACGCTTTGAGAACTGCATCGCCGTGACTCCTCTTCTACTTCTCTTTTACTTTATTACGCCTTCCACTCGCCCTCGAACACCTCTACTGCATCCCCCTCCAGGTATACCTCGCCTTCGCCGTCCCAGGTGATTTTGAGTGTGCCACCCGGAAGAGTTATGTCAACTGTGTCGCTAATCAAGCTGCGCAGCCTGGATGCTACCGCGATGGCGCAGGCACCGGTGCCGCAGGCCATGGTCTCTCCCGAGCCGCGCTCCCATACCCGTGCATTTAACGTGCCGTCGTCCTCCACGTTAACTATCTCGAAGTTCACCCGCCTGGGGAACATGGGATGGCGCTCCACTTGGGGCCCAATGGTGTGCAGGGGGAACTCGTCCACCGGCTGGTCAATGAAGGCCACCGCGTGGGGATTGCCCATAGATACGAAGCTGAGATTCAGGAGGGTACTATCAACCTCTTCACCAATCTCTGCCGGGTAGTTGACCACCGCCCTTCCTACCCTCTCCCCGAGGGTGGCGTCGAGTGTCACCGGCACTTCATGGGGCTCCAGTCGAGGCGCACCCATAGCGACTCTGGCCCGTACCACCTTGTCATCCTGCATCACGGGCGTGACAGTCCTTATGCCAGCCAGAGTCTCGACGAGAATCTCCGAGCTATCGGGCTGGGCTATACCTCGTTCGATGGCGTACTTGGCGAAGCAGCGGATACCATTGCCGCACATCTCCCCCTCGGAGCCGTCGGCGTTGAACATGCGCATCTTCAGATGGGCCACCTCGGAAGGCAGGATGAGTATGACGCCGTCGCTGCCTACGCCGAAGTGCCGGTCGCTCATGGCCTGGGACAGGGCGGGCCAGTCAGCCTCGACGGAGCGCGCGTCTACGAATATGTAATCGTTCCCTGCTCCGTGCATCTTGGTGAATCTCACTCTACTATCTCCTCGCTAGCTGAGGCTATTTTACCACAGTCGGAGGCTTCCCTTAAGAACTTTTTCGCCAGAGCCTCAGCCTGGCGTTCCATATCGAGCCTGGATTCCACCCAGTGGATACGCGGGTCTGCCAGGCGGAACCAGGCATACTGGCGGCGGGCGAAGCGGTGAGTCTCATATTTGATTCGCTGAGCGGCTTCCTCCAGGGTAAGCTCGCCATTCAGATAGAGGGCCGCTTCTCTGTAGCCCATGCTGGCCATGCAGGGCAAGCCCGGTGAATAGCCCACATGGAGAAGGCCTTGCACCTCCTCTACCAGCCCTCTGCCGAGCATGTCATCCACCCGGCGGTCTATTTTGCCGTAGAGCGCCTTCCTGTCCAGGGTAAGCCCTATGATGAATGAATGGTAGGGTGGGGCCTGCTTGCGTCGCAGGCTTGAGGGGGCCACGCCAACGGTGAGGTAAATCTCCAGGGCGCGTATCACCCTGCGCAGGTTCCGAGGGTCCATCATGGAAGCCGTCTGCGGGTCAACCTCACGGAGCCTCTGGTACAGCGCATCCGCTCCGTCTCGCCTGGCTTCGTCCTCCAACTCCCG
Organism: Dehalococcoidia bacterium; assembly: GCA_965197405.1. Classification (GTDB taxonomy): domain Bacteria; phylum Chloroflexota; class Dehalococcoidia; order Lucifugimonadales; family JAGWBF01. Next base: position 2,877,628 of record OZ240206.1, read on the forward strand.
CCTTATCCGGGCATGGGGGGGAACGTGGGGGACCTGCCACCCTTCGAGGAGCGCCCAGACGTACTGCCCCGTGCCTCCTGCGACTATGGGCAGCTTGCCTCTGTTCTGGATGTCCTGGACGGCCTCGCGGGCCATATGCAAGAACACGGCTAGGCTGAAGTCCTGGTCCGGGTCGAGAATGTCTATCAGATGATGGCGGACTCGCTCCCTGTTCCCCGGGGAGGGCTTGGCAGTGCCGATGTCCATCGAGCGGTATACCTGGCGACTGTCGGCGTTGACAATTTCACCATTGAAAGCCAAGGCCAGGTGCAGGGCAAGAGCGCTCTTGCCCACCGCCGTGGGGCCTACTACAAACAAGACAGACGCCCCGGGTCCGGGCACTTTCTACCTCTTGTCCCCCACAAAATCACCGAGATGGTATAATCTGGTGAGGGCGTGCTTCAAATCGCATTTTCGGTCCATATTTCCCATGCGCCCGTCGGCTTTGTCGAGCAAAAGAGGAGTTCAGACATGGACGATCAGGAGTTCCTCAATCGCATGAAGGCAAAGATAGAGAGAATGAGCGGCAAGGAGATCCGGCTCCACCTGGATACGACCGCCAAGGACCAGCTAAAAATAGGGCTGGAACGGCCGGTCCCGGAAGTGACCCTCGGCTCCAACGTCCTGCAGTATTCCGGCTTTGCCAGGATGGCTATCGAGTACTCCGTGGCCTGCATACGCGAGATGAGAGAGTTGGGGACTCTGGAGTTCCACGCCCTCCTGGCAAGGAACTAGAGGGGTTTGCGGCCAAACTCCTGCACCCGTATAAAGGATGACCTTCATGGCGACAACCGAGTACATCTGCCGCGCTTGCCGGCACGATTTCCCCTGGTCCACCGGCGATGGCCCTCAACCTCATTGCCCACGCTGTGGCAGCGCCGAGCTTGATGCAAATCGCTGGCTCCTGCTGACGCCCGAAGCCGGGGGTCTGACCGACGAAGACCACTTCGAGGCGCTGCTTACCGTTTGAGGGGTTGTCTGCTCCTCGTGAGGGGCGTTCGTTAGTGGATAGTTGATAGTGAATAGTGGCGGCGGTTGCCCGCTCAAAGGGGTCCCTCACGCGCTCCCCTGAAAAGACACGCTGGCCTTGGCCCGCGCCACGACCTGGTCCGACTGGTTCGAGCCTACTACCTCACAGTCCACCAGCCTGCGCCCGTCCTCCTCCCTTTTGCCCGTCACAAAGCCCGTGAACGTGATGGTATCGCCGGCCCTGACAGGCTCCGTGGCCCGCATCTCCAGGTGGCTCCCGCAGCTCGTGAGGTCGCTCAGAGGGAAGGCCTTCTCCAGAAGCTCGGCCACATATGCGACGGTAGCAGGCCCCATGTTCACGGTCCCGCCGAAGATGCCCTTCTGGGCGTACTCTTCGTCGGTATGCAGGTTACGCCAACCCGGTCGGGGGCCGGCAGGAGCGTAACGAGCGTACAGGTCTATAGTCTCCTTCGACTCGTGCTTCACCAGTATGGGAAGCTCATCGCCCACCGCTATGGAGTCGTAAGTTGCCCGTTTAGCCCACAGAGTAGCCATGACCGGCCCCACCTCCTGCCTCTATAGTCGTCTTGCAATGACTCTGGCCCAAGTACAACTTATCACCCTCGGCCCCACGGCGCAAGACCCGGCTAGCTGCTGATAGCGTTGCGTCTGTTGTGTTTTAGGTGGTTTGGTTTACTCTGCATCGTCCCTGCCCGGCGTCTGTCTGTAGCAGGCAGGCCATCTGCAACCCCGTTCATGTCATTCCGAGCGCAGCGAGGAATCTAAAAATCCATGCTCTCGAATAAGCCCGCGTCTGAGATTCCTCACTCCGCTTCGCTGCGTTCGGAATTGCCTATGGCCTTGTGAGGCCACATAAGGGGATGAAAATAGCGGCCAGCCTTCCCAGCGTCACTCCCCTGCTTTCGCAGGGGCAGGCTCTGCGGAAGCAGGAGTCCAAGACGCGCCGGGGATGTGGACATCCGCTTTCACGGGTGTGACGAAGGGCATTTTCATGGTAATGACAAGTGGCGGGCATGTATTTATCTAGTGTCGAGAGTCAAAAGGCCCTGCTGGGCCGGAGGTGAACATGGTACGGCCTGCCTGCCGGATTAAGATGGGGTCACATGAGTCCACGGTACAGGTTGCTATAAGCGCCTATAATGGTGACAATAGAGCCGTGGCCCTGGCGGGCCATAGCGTTGCGTTCTCACTTATGTAATCTGATGGGCGAGGGTATGAAGCATGAAAATAGGAATCGGCGTTCCGCAAGTGACCGACGGGCCTGGCCTGCAACGATTCGCCCGGCGGGCTGAAGAGCTGGGATTCGAGTCAATTCTGGTGGGGGACCACATCTTCCTGCCTACGGGCGGCACCAGTCAGTACCCCTATACTGCTGACGGCTCCTTCGCGCGTCCCTCCGAGGAGCCTTTCCTGGAGACCATGACTCTCCTGGGCTATCTGGCTGCCTGTACGGAGACCATCAGGCTGGGAAGCACGGTCGTTATCCTGCCATACCGCAATCCTGTAGTCCAGGCCAAGATGTTCGCCTCGCTGGACGTGCTCAGCAACGGGCGCATGATCTGTGGCGTAGGCGTGGGATGGCTGGAAAAGGAGTTCGATACCCTCGAGGTGCCCTACAGCCAGCGCGGTCCGATGAGCGACGAGTTCTTGCAGATTTTCAAGGTCCTCTGGACAGAGCCGGACCCGGAATTCCGCGGCAAGTATTACAACATCAGCGGCATCCAGTTTTACCCCAAGCCTGTGCAGAAGCCCTCCATACCCATCTGGATAGGAGGACACACCCGAAAGGCCCTGCGTCGCACCGCGATATATGGCGATTGCTGGCATCCGACCCGCCAGACCCCCGACTTCGTGGCGCGGGGCCTTCCCTACCTGCGCCGGCAGACCGAAGAAGCGGGCCGGGACCCCGGCAGCATCTCCATATCGCTAAAACGTAGCCTCCATTTTACGGACATAGGGCTGACGGAGCAGGCCCTGGTGCGTACCGGCGGTGCCGTGATAGGGACCACCCAGGAGGTCGTTGACGACGTTTATTACTGCCGGGAGCTGGGCATAGACCAATTGACCTACGACTTTCGCGTGGAGACTTTGGACGAATGCATCCGTGTGATAGAGCGCCTGGCAGAGCGGGTGCTGCCGGTGGCTGCCAGCCTGGGTTGAAGGCGGGCTTCAGGAGCCAACTGTGCTCCAGCGACGCCTCAGAGACTCGACGTAGACACGCTGGTAATCACCGTAGTGACCGTAGTCGGGGCCATCTGCAAGGCGCTCGGCCCAGAGATATTCCACATCTTCCCATCTGATGGGGTATGGGGGCTGCTCGAACAAGGTCGCTACCGCGTTGGTTGGGTCCCCGGCCTCCACATAACCCATCATCTGGAAATTATCATAAACATTTCCGTTGTCCGAGATGAACCTCCCTTTCATGGCAGCCAATACGATAAACGATGCCAAACTGTACCTCCAGTGCCACGATAACCGCCGGTCAATGGCCTTCAGAGTAGCCTTCCACCAATTCTAAACTCAATTATGCCCAAGGAACAATAGCTTGCTAAGGCAGGGTTTACCCGCTAAAATTCCCAACATGTGAAGAAGGAACATGGGAGGTGTGGGATGAAGATAGCACGTTTTCGAAGCCAGAAAAGGGTTGCCTATGGGGTGGTGGAAGGAGACCAGGTCAGCGAGATTCGAGGGAGCATTTTTGCAAAGTTTAGAATCACGGATACCAAGCACAAGCTCAGCGAAGTCAAGCTGCTGGCCCCCACCGATCCTATGCAAATATGGTGCCCCGGCCTTAACTTCGCGGAACACCTGGAATTCGCGAGCGCTGTGTTGGGTGAAGAGAAGACACCGACAATTGACCATCCGGAGCCGTGGCACAAGAACAGAAGCGCGCTCATCGGCCATGAGGACTTTATAGTTATACCCAAGGACTCCGGCGGCGACGTCCACTACGAGGGTGAGGCGGTGGCGGTAATAAGCAAAACATGCCGTAGAATCAGCCCTCAGAACGCTTCCAAGTATATCCTTGGCTACAGTTGCGGCAACGACATCAGCGAACGCGCCTGGCAAAAGGATGACTGGACCTTCTGGCGAGCCAAAGGCTCCGACACCTTTGCTCCTGTGGGCCCGTGGATAGAGACAGGAGTGAACCCCTCCAACCTGAGCATGGTAGTGAGGCTCAACGGTCAGGAGGTGCAGAGGGCCAACACTTGCGACATGGTGCACGACTTTCCCAGGATAATCAGCTACATCAGCCAGCAGGTGACACTCTACCCGGGCGACCTGGTCTTCTCAGGGACTACGGGCGCGAGCAGGGCTTTGGAAGCGGAGGATGTCGTAGAGGTAGAGGTGGACGGCATAGGGGTCCTGCGGAATTTTGTCAGGCTTGAGGAGTGAGCGTCACCCTCCGCCTCGTACATACAAGTACGGCGGCAAGTACGCAGGGTTGACGCAGGATAGGCCTTATAGGCCCGCTCTGCCTTCGCAAGTCTTTATGTCACGTAGCGCAGTGTGGAATCAGTGAGGATGCGGGTGGCCAGGGGCAGAGAGTCCTCGTCTATGTCGAACTGAGCGTTGTGATGGGAGGCCGTTATGCCTCGCTCCGCATTGGCGCATCCCACCAGGAAATAGCAGCCCGGGGCTTCCCTCAGAAAGAATGTGGCATCGTCTCCCACTTGGGGAGGGGTTATACTCACCACGTTGTCCTTGCCGACGACCGGGACTGCCACCTCGGCCACCAGGTCGGCCACTGAGCCATCGTTCAGCACCGCAGGCGCTCCGCGCACATGGTCAAACCTGGCCTCGCCTCGGAGTCCTCCAGCCACTGATGAGGCTATCTCTTCTGTCCGCTTCAGGATAAACTCTCGTACCGAATCGTCCAGGGTCCTCACGGTTCCGCTTAACTCCACCTGGTCTGATACGACATTGAATGCCGTGCCGCCGTGTATGGTTCCGAACCCCAGGACGGCGGTCTGGGTGGGAGCAATCTCGCGGCTCAGCACAGTCTGGAGCGCAGTGACTACGTGGCAGGCCGTCAGAATGGGGTCTACGGAGAGGTGGGGCATGCCGCCGTGGCCGCCCTTGCCCTTTACGGTAATCTTTATCTCATCGGCGCTTGAGAAGATAGGCCCCGGTTGGGACACTATCTGTCCCACCGGCAGGCCGCTCCAGAGGTGAAAGCTCAGCACGCGGTCCACGTCCGGGTCCTTCATCACTCCTTCCTCAATCATGCGGATTGCGCCGCTCATAATCTCTTCCGCCGGCTGGAACACCAGCTTGATATTGCCCTTTATAGAGTCTCTGTACCGGCTGAGGAGCTCGGCGACCGCCATACCCACCGCCGTGTGCCCGTCGTGGCCGCAGGCGTGCATAACGCCGTCCACCAACGAGGAGTAGGGCCTGTCTTTGGGTTCCTGGATGGGCAGCGCGTCTATGTCCACCCGTATCATCACAGTAGGCCCCGGCCCCCTGCCTTCCAGAAGGCCCACGACACCCGTCTCCGCCACCCCGCGCTTCACCTTCCACCCCAATGTTTCCAGCTTGCTTGCCGCTATCTCCGCCGTGCGCCTCTCCTGAAAGGACAACTCCGGGTTGCGATGAAAGTCTCGCCTCGTCTCAATGAGCTGCTCCTTCAGACCAGCCACATCCTGGGCAACGTTGCTATTCATTGTAGTCCCCCCACAATAGGCCCCTCTGGGGCCAGCTTCCGGTATATTCTAGCACATGGCCCCGGGACCTGTTTCAATTTAGTAGGAGCCACCTGTCTGGGACAGGGCTATCGCATTTGAAAGGGAGATATGGGAGGGTGTTCGAGTGATAGATAATAGGGGCGTTCTTGGAGTGGTTGATTGAGGGGAAGTGTGGAGGTTGTGGTGATGGGGATGGCGATCGACGATCTGGACCCCTTGGAGGATCCCCGGAGTGGAAACGCAGGCCGGCATTCATTGCACGACATACTGGTCATTGCCTTATGCACCATACTGTGTGGGGGGGAGACCTGTACCGACATGGCCCTCTTCGGGCACTCCAAACGGGAGTTCTTGGAATCCTTCCTGCCGCTCAGGAATGGAATTCCCAGCCACGACACCCCCGCTTTCGCGGGGGCAGGCTCTTCTCCAGAGTGTTCCGCCTGTTGGACCCGGAGGCATTCCAGAAGTGGTTTCTGGGGTTCATGCGCCAGTTTGCCCAAGGCTGCGAGGGTGTGCTGGCCATAGACGGCAAGACGCTGCGCCGCTCTTATGACCGCGCCGAGGCCAAATCGCCTCTGCACCTAGTCAATGCCTGGGCCGCAGAACAGCGTCTGGTGCTGGGACAACTGGCCGTGGATGGCAAGTCCAACGAGATCACCGCTGTGCCCAAACTCCTGGAAATGCTGGCCCTGCCGGGAATGGTGGTCACCGCTGACGCCATGCACTGCCAGAGACGGCCGTCCCAGCAGGCGCTGGACCAAGGGGCCGATTACGTGCTGGCCCTGAAGGGGAATCAGGGGTCTCTCAACGATGATGTGCGCCTGTTCCTTGACGATTCGGCCACGACCGTGGCAGAGGCAAGCCAGACCAACAAGGGGCACGGGCGTATCGAGACCCGGACGGCCAGCATAAGCAGCGACGTGGCCTGGCTGCAGGAGCGGCACCAGTGGCCCGGACTGGCGGCAGTGGGGAAGATAACCGCCAGTCGCCAGGAGGGAGGCCATAGCAGCGTCGAGAGCCGGTACTACCTGCTGAGCCAGGCATTCCCGCCGGAGCGGTTTAACCAAATCGCACGGGCCCACTGGGGAATCGAGAACCAACTGCACTGGGTGCTGGACGTGGTCTTCAATGAGGACCAGTCCCGAAACCGGAAGGACAACTGCCCGGACAATCTGGCTCTGCTACGCAAACTGGCGCTTAATCTGGCCCGGCTGGAACCCTCCAAAGGATCCATGAGAGGCAAACTGAAACGGGCCGGGTGGGACAACAGTTACCTGGCCACATTGCTATCCCAATTCACCAAAATCCAAATGCGATAGCCCTGCTGTCTGGGAATTGAACACTTGCGTTCCAGTGCTTCCGGTACTATACTTCTCACTGAAATGGAAGAAGAGCAGACGCAGAGCAACGAAACAACCGAGGAGCTTCGCCTGTTCCCCCTGGGCGTAGGCCTCTTCCCAGGCATGACTATGCCCCTCCGGATTTTCGAGGAGCGGTATAAGCTGATGATCGGCGAGTGCCTCGATAGCGACGAGCCTTTTGGGGTACTGCTAATCCGCGAGGGAAGGGAAGTCGGCGGCTTTGCGAAGCCTTACAGCGTGGGCACCACCGCCCGCATCACCCGGGTCGAGCGGCTTGAGGACGGTCGCATGAACCTGGATACTATGGGGGAGAGACGCTTTCGCATGGTGGATACGGTCCACGATGTGCCTTACCTCAAGGGCAGGGTGCAGTACCTGTCCGAGGAGGTCGGGGAGATTGGGGAAGGCGTGCTTGAGAGGGCGCGAGGGCTTCTCATTGAGTACCTGCAAGGCCTCGCAGGCCTCCGGGGCGGGTGGATCCGTGAAGCAGCCATCCCCGAAGAGCCTGCGTCGCTCTCCTACACCATAGGCCGCTACCTGGAGATTCCCCTCAGGGCCCAGCAACGGCTTCTTGAGCTTCCCTACAGCGGCGAGCGCCTGTACTACGAGATACCCCTGCTTGAGGGAGCGAACAAGCGGCTAAAGGAAGAGATAGCCAAGCGCGGACCTCAAGGCCCCAGACTCAACTGACCCTGAAAGCCTCTCCGTAGAGCCTGGCAGCCCCCCCCTCCGGCACCATACCCGAAAACAGCTCCGGGTGGAGTATCTCGGCCATCATCTCCAGCCCGTCCACCAGCCGAGGCCCCGAGCGGCTGAAGTAGGAGTTGGCGTCCACCACGTATACCTGCCCCTTTTGGACTGCCGGCAAGGACTCCCAGCCCTCCCGCTCCGTCAGCAGCTGGATCTCCTGGAGTCCTCGCCTCACGTCGAAGCCGCAAGGCGTGACCACTATCACGTCGGGGCGTTGGTCCAAGACTTGCTGCCACTCTATTCTGAAGGAAGGCTTGTCCTTATCCCCGAGGCAGTCTTCTCCCCCGGCTAGCTCCACCATCTCAGGGACCCAGTGCCCCGCGCACAAGATAGGCTCCATCCACTCCAGGCAGGCCACCCTGGGCCTGCCGCCGGCGAGGCCCACCTTCTCCTTCACCGTGTTGACCCTGCGCCCCAGTGACGCCGCGACACGCTGGGCCGCGTCTTCGGCATCGGTCGCCTGGCCTACCCGCAGGATGTCGCCCAGGACATCCTCTATAGATGTAGGGTCAAGGGATAGGACCGCCGGCTTTTTGGTCAAGCTCTCCGTAGCGGCGACAACCTGTCGCGCGGTTATTGCTCACTCCCCGCAAAGCTCCTGGGTGAGCAACAAGTCCGGGTCGGCTTCCATGAGGACCTTCTCGTCTATATCGTAGATGCCCTTACCCTCCACCATGCGGTCCTCTATGATTTGGTGTATCTCGCCGCTTGGGTATTCCCGGTCCTCGAAGATGCTATGCACGACCCAGGGCAGCTTCCGGGCCTCCGGGGGATAGTCGCACTCGTGGCTGACGGCATACAACTGCTCACCCAAGCCCAGGGTGTAGATAATCTCGGTGGCGCTGGGCAGAAAGGAACATATACGCATTTCACACTCCATCGAAGTTCATGTGAGGAGGTTCACGTGAGGTCCGCAGGGAACGGCGACCCCATTATTATGTCAACTTTTTGTAGCCTTACCCGTAAAGGCATAGCATATCGCTGCTGACGTCGTACTGTGTTTCCATATCCCCATACCTCATTATACATTGCCATGCAGTGACGCAATCACACTAATCTATCTTGTGGCCCTTTGGGGCGTAGGCGGCGGCGTTGGGGTCGCCGGGCAGGAACCGGCCCCGGCCGGGCTGGGTCATAATCTCCCCGTTTTCCATGATTACGTCGCCCCGCTGCATGGTCAACTCTGGCATTCCCAGAAGCTCGAATCCCTCGAAGCTGGAGAAGTCGGTGTTGCCGTGCTGCTTGTCCACCAAGTGGGGCTTGGCGGGGTCCCATATCACCAGGTCGGCGTCGGAGCCGGGCCGCAGGCAGCCTTTCTTGGGGTAGAGGCCGAATATCTTGGCCGGGTTCTCGCAGAACACCTGCACCAGCCTGGGGAGGGTGATTCTGCCTTTGTTGACGCCATTGCTCCATACGACGGGGACCATGAACTCTATGGTATTCAGGCCGTAGCGCGCCTCGAAGATGTTCCCACCCGTGGCCCCATCGGGGCTATCCTGCAAGCTGGGCGTCATGCCGCCGGACAGCTTCTGGAGCCTGGTCATGCCGCCCGAGTCGCTGCCAATGACATCAATGGTGCCGTCGGCCAGGGCCTGCCACAGCGCGTCGCAGTCCTCCTGCTGGCGCAGGGGTGGCCCCACCTTCCCCAGCGGCCCCTTCTTCAATATCTCGTCGTTGGTGAGGGTCAGGTAGTGGGGGCAGGTCTCTGTAAAGAGGGGCAGGCCGTCTTCCCTGAAACGCTGCACCAGGGGCATCGCCTCGTGGGTGCTGAGGTGCACAGGGTAGAGCGGGCTACCCGTAATGCGAGAGAACACCGCCGCCCGGTTCACACCCTCGGACTCCAGGATGTTGGGATGGGACGGGAGGAACCACTCGGCTGAGGTCTTACCCTCGTCGGTGTAGCGGTCAATCAGGTAGTCTATGCAGCAGCCGTTCTCGGCATGGACCATGGGGAGACCGCCATCCCTGGCCGCCAGGTCCATTATCTGGATCAGGCCGTCCTCGGAAATCATCATGCCGCGGCGACGGTAGGCCAGGAACATCTTGAAGGAGATGACCCCCATGCGTATCAGCTCGGGCACCGAACGCTTCAGGGTATCTTCATCTGCCGCCGTGTATGTGCCGTGGACCGCGAAGTCTATATGGGAGAGGCGTTCTCCTTCTTCGATGAACTCTTTAATGGTATCGGTGGTGTAGCCGCTAAAACCCCAGGAGCTTACGTTCCCTATGAAGGCGATGGCCGTTGTTATCCCTCCATAGGCGGCGCAGATGGAATACTGGTCCATCTTGTCTACGTACACCGGGTGACAGTGGGCGTCTATCGCCCCCGGCATCACGTATTTCCCGGAAGCGTCTATCACTCGCGACGCCTCTCGCTGAGAGAGGTCGCCGCCCAGCTCCTGCACCCGCCCGTCTTTTATGAGCACGTCCTGGAGCGAGATGTCCTGGCCGGTGACGACCAGGCCTCCCTTGACCAGCACGTCGGCCTTCTCGCCCGTTGTCATGGCCGTTTCCCCCTTTCTGTGGCCTGTGACCAGTGGTCAGTGGCTAGTGGGCCTGCCTCATTTACTCTTCATCTATTCTTCCATGCGCACGGGGTTTGACAGGACGCCGATGCCCTCTATGTCCACCTCCACGATGTCGCCGGCGTTGAGGTGGGCCGGGGTGCCCGGAGTGCCCGTGAAGATGAGGTCTCCGGCTTCGAGGGTCATCCTCCGGGAAATCCAGCTTATGGCGGTTGGAACGTCGAAGATAAAGTAAGAGGTGCTTTCGGCCTGCACTTCCTGCCCGTTGACCCTGGCCCGCAGCATCACGTTCCCCGGATCAATCTCATCCGAGATACACGGGCCTGCTGCGGAGAAGGTATCGGTGGACTTGGCCCTCCACCATTGGCCGTCGCCCCTCTGCCACTCCCTGGCGCTCACGTCGTTGCCGCAGGTGTAGCCCAGCACGTAGCTCAAGGCGTCTTCTTTGGAGACGTTTCTGCACCGGCTCTTTATGACGATGACCAGTTCACCCTCTTCGTCCAGGGTCTCCACGTCCCCGGGGCGGACTATGGCGTCTCCGTGGCCGATGAGGGACGAGGGGGTCTTGATGAATATGAGAGGTTCCTCCGGGGCTGGGCGGTCGTGAAGATGGCTGGAGTAGTTCAGCCCCACGGCCAGAATCTTCGAGGGGGCTGTGGGAGGCAGGAGCTTCACCTCGGACAGCCCGTGGGTGTGGTCGGTAATCTCGTACTCCTCGAAGGGCGTAGTGGTAATCTCCCGGAGGGTCTCGCCGTCCAATACACCGTAGCTGACCTGCCCGTGGGCGAGATACCTTGCGTACTTCATATTTCCTCCTTCACCTGAATATGCTCTTTTTTAAGGCGCTACAAGCACCAGTTTACCAAAGAAATTGCGCTCCCTCATAGTCTTGTGGGCCTCGACGGCGTCTTGCAATGGGAAAGTCTTGCCCACCACACCCCTCAGGCCGCCATTGTTCACGACTCTCATCATGTCGGCGAAGCTGCGGCGGCTGCGCCCTCCGCTCCCCATGAGAGTCAGGGGCCTGGTCTGGAGTACCGACAGGTCCATGTCATACTGCGACCCGGATGGGGTGCCGGTGATAACCAGCCTGCCGCCGGGCTTCAGGCTCAACAGGCTCTCATCCCACACCGCAGCCCCCACAACGTCGAAGACCATGTCCACGCCCTTCCCTCCGGTGAAGTCCTTGACTCGCTGGCTGAACCGGGGGGTCGCGGTGTAGTTGGCGACCTCGTCGGCGCCCAGCTCTTTTGCCCTCTCCAGTTTCCAATCGCTGCCGGCGGTGGCGATGACCCTGGCTCCGACGTGCTTCGCTATCGCCAGCCCGGCGCTGCCCACCCCGCTTCCTACGGCGTGGACCAGTATGTCCTCCCAGGGCCGGAGAGTGCCCCTGACCACCAGGCAGTGCCAGGCCGTATGCCCGGCTATGGGGAGGGACGCGGCCTCCTCGAACCCCATCCAGTCGGGAATATTGTGGGCGTTGACGGCGGGAACCTTGCAATACTGGGCGTGGCCTCCATCCAGGTCCACACCCAGACGCACCTGATTGACGCAGTACTCGTCAATGCCAAGGACGCAAGGGTCACAGGCGTCGCACTTGACCCTGTTGTCCACCAGCACCCGGTCTCCCTCCTTGAGCCCCGACACTGCGGGACTCAGTTGCACTATCTCGCTGGCAATGTCCATGCCGAGGATTCGGGGGAGGCCACCCGTTGAGGTACGGCCTTCAAGCACGTTGAGGTCTGCATGGTTGAGGGCAGACGCCCTGACTCTCAGCACTACTTCTCCCGGCCCAGCCTCCGGTCCAGGTCTATCGCCGAAGGTGAGGCTTCCCAACCCGCCGTGCTGATTTATGTAAACTGCCTTCATGTCGGCGTCTCCTCCCCGTCTGTGGCCCGGCTTTTCTCGGCAATCCGATGCACGTATATTACTTCACTGAGGACGCGCAGTCAAAGAGGCCGGGTCATCGGGATCGGGGGCCGGGGTGACGCGGTATGAGGCGCACGCAGGGTTAGCGGCGGGTCGGTGTGGAAGGGCCTTTGGTCCGGCTCTGTCGCGGAGGCGGAACAGGCATAGCAGGTGCGGGACTCTTGTCAGCGAGGGGATGTGAGAAGGCTATTCGTCCTCTTCCTTACCCGGGCCTGCCTCCACCGATTTCCCGGCGTAGCGCGACCAGGATGACTCCTCCCCGCTGGAAAGCTCGGGGTTTTCCACGTAGCTTTGCCTCCACGAGGAGGGGTATGCCTCCTCGCCCTCCATCTCGTTGTCCATATCCTGCTGGAGAAGAGGGGATTTCCAGTAGGCCCCATAGTCATCTCTGCTCCGGGTGGGGAAGGAGCATACGTCGCTGAGGTCGCGGTGGCGATAGGTCTCCCAGATGGCTATCGAGGCGTCCTGGCGATTTATGCTGATGACAGCGGCATCATAGCAGTTGCCGCCCTTCAGGAGGCGGGTCAGACGCATACCCAGCTTCGGCTCTAATTTGCCCAGGTATTCGTTTTGATCGTTTGTCACGATGACGGCATGCTCATTGGTCTCGAGTCTCACCCTGTCTCCCGCCGCCATCTTCGCCAGCACGTCACGCAGCGCAGGCTTGCGCAGCTGGGTTGTCACAGACTTGCCGCTCTTCTCTATTATAGAAAGGTAGGGCGTGGCAATCTTGCCATGCTTGGGGGGTGAAGTGGTCTCTTCCAGGTGGGCCAGGCGTTCCAGGTTCTTCTTGGAGATGGTGTTATATGGCGAAATCTTCGCGGCGTTTTCAAAGGCGGTCCTGGCCTCCGGATAGCACCCTAGCTCAAGGTAAGCTTTCCCCAATCGGTTAAAGGCCTCAACATCGTCGGGGAAAACCCGGAGTATTACCAGGTTAACTTCCGCTGCCTTTTCCCACTTACCTCGCAGGGCTAGGGCTATGGCCTCTCGGCTCTTCTCTCTTTTGAGCTTTGCTTTCTCTTCTGATTGGGCCGTATCCATCACTCGGTCTGTTTCCTCCGGGTCAGAGACTTGATTCGCCGGGCATCTTTTCCCCAGACTATTACATTGTTTCTCTCAGGGCAAGGGGTTGGCGCCCCTTTCTTCAGGCCAAATCTTGCTTTTCCGGATCTGTCATTATTTTGAAAATACCCTTCGTCCAACCTACCGTAGGGGCGATTCGCGAATCGCCCCTACCCGACATTCTGCAATTACCATGAAAATGGGGTTTTCGTCCTCTTATGTAGCCTGACAAAGCCATAGGCGATTGCTACAGCTAACTGGATACACTAAAACCCTCTTCAGGTCAAGTCTATCCTGACGACCTCTATGACGATTTAAGCGGAGTCGAGGAAATAGCCATTGACCGGAAGCCCGTTATGGACGCTCAAACCGAGTCCTCTTTTACACCCGCTAGAGCGCTTTTATAACTTTTTATATCTGCCCCTCAGAGAGTGCCAGTGTATTTTTAGAATATCCCTGGTCATAATCACGGGGTCCCTGAAGGGTCTAACTTTACTCTGAGACCGGTAGTACCAGTCTATGGGCACCTCTTTAATCCGAAGTCCGCGTTTGCGGGCCAGAAAGAGGATTTCCACGTCGAAGGCGAACCCGTAGAGCCTCTGAAGGGCGAAGAGCTTCTGGGCCACCGGCCCCCGGAAACACTTGAAACCGCACTGGGTATCCGACAAGCCGGGTACGGCCAGAGCCTGCACCAGCAGGTTGTAGACGCGCCCCATCATGTGCCGTCGGGGAGGTTCTCCGATGCGTCTCGCCCCGGCTATCTCCCTGGACCCGATGGCGACGTCGAACCGGGAGCTCTCGGGTGGCAGAAACCGGGCGATCTGCTCTATTGGCATGGAGAGGTCGGCATCGCACAGGAAGCGGTACTCCCCGGTGGTCCACAGCATACCTTGATTGACCGCCCACCCCTTGCCGCCGTGAGGCACACTGATGAGGTGTACGTCCGGGTAGGGTTGCTTGAAGGACCTGACCAGCGATGCCGTGGCGTCGGAGCTGCCGTCGTCCACGACCGCCACTTCCCAGGCGTAGGGCTGCAAGCCCAGGTAGCCCACCACGTCGCGCAGGGTGCCCACTATGCGCGACTCCTCATTGTAAGCCGGAATTATTATGGAGAGGTAGGGACCTTTTGATTCCGGTGTGGGGGCTTGGCCTGTAGACATACCAGTCTTCTATTATATATACGACACCCGATTTGATGTACAGGGTGGGAAACAGGGGAGAAGGCTATTCTTCCTCCAGCTGGAAAGCCCGGTGCAGCGTGCGGACGGCGTCCAGGACTCTGGCCTCCGAGATGATGCAGGTTATACGTATCTCCGACGTGGTTATCATCTCTATATTGACACCGTCGTCCGCCAGAGCGCGAAACATACGGGAGGCGTACCCAGGGGAGTTTTGCATACCGGCGCCCACGATGCTCAGCTTGCTGAGGGTGTCGTCGGTGGTCAGTGCTCCGGCCTCCATGGACTTCGCCACTGGTCCCACTACCTCCACAGCCCTCTTGAGGTCGGTGCGAGCAACGGTAAAGCTCAGGTCGGTGAGGTCCTTCGTGCTGGCGTTCTGCACTATGGTGTCCACGCTTATCCCTACCTGCGCCAGGGGTTCGAAGAGGGTAGCTGCTATGCCTGGGCGGTCCGGGACACCCCGCAACGTTATCTTCGCCACGTTCAGGTCGTGGGCGATGCCGGTCACTTTAACCCTCTGTTCCATCGGACTCTTTGCCCCTCCATGTATGAAAGTCCCCGGGGAATCCTTGAAGCTGGAGGCCACATATATGGGCACATTGTACACGGATCCCAGCTCTATGGAGCGTGGATGCATTTTGGCCCCATAGCTGGCGAGCTCCAGCATCTCTTCATAGCCTATTTCCCTGAGCTTCCTGGCTTCAGGTACGACACGGGGGTCTGCGGTGTAGATGCCCTCGACGTCGGTGTATATCTCACATCTTTGAGCGTCGAGGGCCGCCGCCAGAGCGATGGCAGTGGTGTCGGAGCCGCCGCGACCCAGGGTGGTTATGTCCATGTCGTCGGTCATGCCCTGGAACCCCGCCACGATGACCAGCTTGCCCTCCTTTAGCTCCTTCTGCACTCGCGCCGTATCCACCCGGGCTATCCGGGCCTTTCCGTACATTGTATCGGTCCATATGCCTGCCTGGAAGCCGCTGAGGCTTATGGAGCTGTACCCGAGGGTCCGCATGGCCATAGCCAGCAGAGTGGAGGATACCAGCTCACCGGTGGACAGCAGAAGATCCAGCTCCCTCGGGTCGGGGTCGCCGGAGACGCTGTTGGCCAGGTCTACAAGCTCGTCGGTGGTGTTGCCCATGGCCGACACGACTACCACCACTTCCGTGCCCTCATCCCTGGCCCGCCCGATGCGCCCTGCCACTCCCTTTATCTTCTCTGCGTCGGCCACCGAACTGCCGCCATATTTCTGGACTATCAGAGCCATAGGTCCCTTTCTAGGACGTGAAGAGTTCCCGCGTTGGCAGACTATCGCCTGTCACTTGATGAGCGCCTTGAAGGGTGGGCCTGGTTATTTTCACCTGGCCTATGACATTGGCCTGGCGCGCCGCCTCGGCCATCTCATAGGCCACCGTCATCTCTCGACCTCCGGTCAGGGCCAGTATTGTGGAGCCGCTGCCCGATAGGAACACCCCAAGGGCGCCGGCTGCCAGGGCCGCCGTGAAGATGACCTTCATTGCAGGAAACAGCTTCTGGCGGTAGGGCTGGTGCAGCCTGTCCCGGGTGGCAACGCGAAGGTCGCTCAGTCTTCCCGTCGCCAACGCGTTTACCAGGAGCGCCGTCCTTCCCATATTATACACCGCGTCGTCTCTGCTGACGCGGCGAGGGAGCACAGCCCTGGCCTCTTCCGTAGCGATAGTCATGTCGGGTACGAAGAGCACGGCGTGAATATCATTGGGAACGGGGACAGGGACGGATAGCAGGCCGTCCTCCTCCCTCGCGATCAGTTGAAGGCCCCCCAGAAGGGCGGCAGCCACGTTGTCGGGGTGTCCCTCGAGGTGTACGGCCATATCAAGGAGGTTATCTCCGGAGACGAGTCTTTCAGACTCCCCAAGCCTCTTTATCAAGAGGTTGGCTGCCACCAGGCCGCCGACTATAGCGGCGGCGCTGCTGCCCAAACCTCGCTTCAGGGGTATTTCGTTGTGGCAGTGAAGGCGGATTTCAGGGATGGGGAGACGCGCTTCCGCGAAAAGGCGCTGCATGGCCCGGTAAACGAGATTGCTCCTGTCCGATGGCAGGTCGGCGGCTCCCTGGCCATGCACCGACACGCCGGTCCTCTCATCCACCTCGATCCACACCTCGTTCCACAGGTCCAGGGCCATGCCGAGACAGTCGAAGCCGGGACCCAGGTTGGCTGTAGTAGCCGGGACTCTCACTCTAATCCGGTTATCTTGCATTATGTCAAGCTTTGCAGCCCCTTGGGCAGGGCCATTCACCTTGGGCAGGGCCATTCAATTGTCACCCCGAGCGCAGCGAGGGGTCTAAAGTCGTGGCTGACCGTGCGATTGTTCCGGCCGGTACTGCCTTGATTGCGGTTTTTGTTAGGCGCCATTTTAGATTCCTCATCCCGCTTCGCTCCGTTCGGAATGACGCGTTATCCCACTGCCACACCATCTAACTAAGGGGAAACGCTGCCGGATAAAGTCCGATGAGTATAGCACCACAGGCCGGGCGCTGCAAGAAAAACGCCGCGCATCGAAAAAATGCAGCTACTTGAAGATTGGCTTTTATGATAAAATTGAGACTTGGACACCCTATCTCCCTGAGAGGAAGCGAGAAAGTATTGAGAGAGTCTGTGGACTCCTTCCTGAACCACCTGGTGGTCGAGAAGGGGTTTTCGCTGAATACCCTGGAGGCCTACAGGAATGATCTGCACCAGTTTATCGAGTTTGTCCAGGGGCGGCTCGGCAACGGCCACCCCGGGGATTCCCTGACCGCGTTTACAGACCCGGATGGAGCATGGAGTCAGATAGACCTGGGACTCCTTGTGGACTACGTATCGAGTCTGAGAGGTAAAAAGAGCTACCAGGATGCCACCACCGCCAGGAAAGTGGCCGCATTGAAGTCCTTCTTCAACTTTCTGATACAGGAAGAGACCATCGAGCAGGACCCCACCGAGTTTCTGACCGCTCCCAGAGTGGGGAGGAGCCTCCCCAAGTTCCTCTCGGAAGACGAGGTGGAGAGGCTTCTGGACGAGGCCGCCAAGGAGGGTTCGCCCGAAGGTAAACGGGATTGGGCCATCCTTGAGATACTTTATGCCACCGGCCTCAGAGTGAGCGAGTTGGTATCCCTCAACACCCATGACGTGAACCTTCAGGAGGGTTACATACGGTGTATGGGGAAGGGTTCCAAGGAGCGCATCGCTTACATGTATCCCAGGGCCCTTGAGGTGCTCAGGAGGTACATGGAGGAAGCCCGGTCCGTGCTGCTTTCGCCGTCAATGGTCCGAGATTCTGGGAGCGATAATGGAGCCTCTGTGGAAAAGGGTAAAAAGATAGCTCCGCCGGAGGAGAAGGCTCTGTTCATAAACCATCGTGGAGACCGCCTCACCCGCCAGTGGGTGTGGAACATCCTGAAAACCTCGGCCAAGAGGGCTTGCTTCGACAAGCCCATAACTCCCCACATTTTGCGCCACAGTTTCGCCACGCACATGCTGAGGGGAGGGGCCTCTTTAAGGCACGTTCAAGAGCTTCTAGGCCACTCCAGCATCACTACCACACAAGTCTACACGCATCTCACCAACGATCACGTGCGCGAGGAGTACGACAGGAGCCATCCCAGAACGGGTTAACCGGGTGGATAGGCAAAGGAGAGGTAATCAGCTAATGCCCCAGCGAAGCAAATCTCGGCGAACAGCATCCCGACAGACCCAGCTAGGCCAGCGCAAGAAAAGGCAACAGAGGGGTCCTTCGGGTATTCCTACCGTCCCCCCGGTTCCGGAGGTGGAGGAAGCCAAGAATGGGACTCCGCCTCCGGCTGAAAACCGCCCCGACGCCGTGAGACTCGAGCCTGCCGCAGCCCAGCGACCCTCTCCCGGCAGGCAGGCCGCGCCGCAGCCGCGAGTCTACAACTACGTAAGGCCGGAGATAAGGCGAATCTTCGGGTTCGCGGCAGTGGTCTTGGTCGTACTCATCGCACTCAGCTTCGTTCTGAATTAGAACTCTCCATGGAACAGAAGGACTTCGCCTACAGGCTGAGGATTACCCCGGAGAAGCCCGGCATCTACATGATGAAAGATGCCAAAGACAAAGTCCTCTACGTGGGCAAGGCCAACAGCCTCAGAAACCGTATCCGCTCCTACTTCGGCTCTCCCCATAACCTCGCCCCCAAGATACAGAGGATGGTCTCGAAGGTCGTTGACTTCGAGTTCATCGTGACCGATTCCGAGGCCGAAGCCCTCATCCTCGAATGTACCCTCATCAAGAAGCTCCGGCCCACCTACAACGCCCGTCTCAAGGACGATAAGAGCTATCCATATCTCAAGATAGACCTGAAAGAGGACTTCCCCCAGGTGTACATCACCCGTCGGGTTGCGCAGGACGGCGCCAGGTACTTCGGCCCCTTTGCCACCGTGGGAAGCATACGGAGGACCATGGACTTGCTGAAGAAGCTGTTCCCCTATCGCTCCTGCACGAAGGTGATAACAGGCAAAGACTCGCGACCCTGCCTGGAGTACTATATAAACCGGTGCGTCGCCCCCTGCATCGGCTTGGTGGACCGGGACGAGTACCATGAGGTCATAAACCAAGTGGTGATGTTCATGGATGGCGACACCGATGCGATAGTCGAAGAGGTCCGCCACAAGATGGAAGGGGCCTCGGAAAACATGGAGTTCGAGAGGGCCGCAGTGCTCAGGGACCAGATTCGCAGCATCCAGCAGGTCATAGAGGAGCAGCGCATAAAGGTGGCGTCCAATGCCAACCATGACCTGGACGCTATAGCGATGGCCGAGGGGGAAGACGAGGCCTGGGTAGAAATCTTTTTCATCCGCCAGGGCAAGCTCATAGGTCGGGACCATTTCATCATGGAGGGGACCCAGGATGACCCTCCGGGGCATATCCTGGCGGAGTTCATAAAACAGTACTACCAGTCGGCTTCCTTCATCCCACCGCGAGTTGTCCTCCAGTACCTCTTGGAGGACGAGAAGCTGATTCAGGACTGGCTCAAGGAGAAGCAAGGCCGCTCCGTCACCCTGGCCCGTCCCATGAGGGGTGAACAGCACAAGCTGATCAAGATGGTAGCGGAGAACGCCGCCCAGGGCCTTGTCCAGAGGCGGGCCAAGTGGCTGTCCAATACCAGTGCGGTCCAGCAGGCTAGGGCAGAGCTTCAAGAGGAGCTCAACCTGCCAGACCTCCCCTCGCGAATAGAGTGCTATGACATCTCCAACATCCAGGGCACCAACTCGGTGGGCAGCATGGTGACTTTCCAGGACGGCTTCCCCAAGCCCGCCCACTACCGGCGCTTCCAGATCAAGACCGTTGACGGCATAAACGACTATGCCATGATGCAAGAGGTGTTGCGCCGCCGCTTCAAGCGTCTTGCAGCCCTCAGAGGTAAGAGGCGAGGCCATGAAAGCGAGGAGAAGCCTGAAGGAGAGGCCACCACTCAGAGCGAAGAGAGTTGGGGGATTGTACCGGACCTAGTGCTCATTGACGGGGGTAAAGGCCACCTCTCGGCGGCGCTGGAGGTATTTCTGGAGTTAGGCATAGACTTCATACCCTTGGCTTCCATCGCCAAAGAGAACGAATGGCTGTTTGTACCCCAGACCCTTGAGCCTATTGTCCTGGCCCCCAACTCCCAGGCCCTCTATCTGGTGCAGCGCATACGGGACGAAGCCCACCGCTTTGCCATCACCTACCACCGCAAGCGTCGCAGCAAGGCTGCCGTAGCCTCGTCCGTTGACCTCGTGCCCGGAATCGGCCCAAAGAGGAAGCGTATGCTCATGCGGCGCTTCGGCTCCATAAAGGGCATAAAAGAGGCAGCTGTAGATGACATCGCCGCCGTACCTGGAATGACTCGCTCCCTGGCGACCAAACTCAAAGAGTCCCTCTAACCTCCTTTCCCTCAAATTCTGTTACATTTCTACTCGATTACTCCTTGACCTCTCTCCCGGTTTTATGTAATGTGTACTTACAGGAATTAAGAGGAGTACACAATATGTCTCTGAAGGTCTCCATCAGCCTGCCGGGTAATACTGTCATAACCTTCGAGGCCAGCGAGCCTGAGGTCTTCCGAGAAGTGGTGGGCATCGCGCTGAAGGAGTTGCCCAGGGACCTCATTCAAATGCAGATGGGGCAGACGCAGGTGGGACAGCAGACACAGCTGGCGGGTACTATCTCGAGTACAGTATCGCAAGAGGTGGAGACCGAAGGTAAAAATGTAACTCAAGTACCCATTACCTCTGAGGGTACGGGGGATCCGGAGAGCCAACCTGCCGGTACTGGTACACCCGGGCAGCCTGAGCAAGGGACGGAGGCTGAGCAATCCTTTGCCCGGTACTGCAACGCCCTCGCCCCCGTGGGGGACATGCGCCGGGTTGTCGCAGCCGCCGAAGCCGCCCGGAGTCTGCTTGGCATGGAGGCCGTCTCCGAGAGAGAGCTTGCACGCCTGTTCGACCTTGCGGGATGGCATCAGCCCTCCGACTTCCTCCAGACGATTCGTAACGCCGCCAGGAGCAAGTTCCGCTGGCTGGAACGAGTACCCGGTTCCCCGGGCTACTACACTGTAACTGAAGAGGGCAGGTCCGCGGTGATAGGCCCCGGTGAGTAGGAATAACGCCGCTTCCTAAGCGGGTGTTTTCAGAGCAATTGCGGCCCATCCCTGTCATTCCGAACGGAGTGAGGAATCTAAAATGCTTGGGCGACAGCACGGCCAAGAAAGCAAGGATTTTAGACCCTTCGCTTCGCTCAGGGTGACAAGCGACCGGTTGCGAGGACTTATCAAACACCCTCTAAAAAGGTGTTTTCAAAGCCCCTTCTCCCCTTGCGGGAGAAGGCTGGGATGAGGGGCGTCAGAAGAATCACCCTCACCTCAATCCTCTCCCATCGAGGGAGAGGAGGGCCGAGCAGGACTTGTGAAACACCCTCTAACTTTACCGCCTAGCTCTGGCGAATGTACTTGTCCACGCTCTTCTCGCCCGTTAACGCCAGGTATATGTCCTTGTGGGAGTCCACCCACAAGCCGTGGGCCGAGCGGGAGTCCCAACTGGCAAGTACCCCGCCCTGCTTGTCCAGTACACTTATTTGTGGCGGCGAGTCGTCGGTTGCCAGCTGGCTCACGTAGAAGACATCATCGCTGTCGAGAGAGATGTCGGTGGGCCGCTGTACGTCGGTCCACATGGTGATGTACCGGCCGTCCGGAGAGAAGACCTGGATGCGGCTGTTCTCCCGGTCGCACACGTAGACCTGTCCATCTCCGTCCACCAGGATGCTGTGGGGCAGGTGAAACTCGTTGGGTCCGGCCTTACCAGGCTCGCCCCAAGAGGCTATCAGGTGGCCGTCAGCCGAGAAGCGGTGCACACGGCTGTTGCGGTAGCCATCGGAGACGTACAAGTCTCCCGAGGGAGCAGGGACCAGCTCTGTGGGGTAGTTGAAGGGGCCGGCGGCCCTGGGCACCAGGTCACCGGGGTTCTCACACCCTGTGTCCGAGTGTACACCCCGTTGGCCCAGCACCTGGAGGGGCTTGCCGTCGAGGGTGAACTTCAGCGCCACTGAGTCGTCGCGGTCGGTCAGGTAGGCAACGTCGTCGGCGATGTAGATGCCGTGGGGGTTGGTGATCGCCCCAATACCCCATGAGCTGAGGTAATTGCCCTCCCGGTCGAATACCAGCACCGGGGGGTCTTTGCGCTGGAAGACGTAGACCCGGTCCTCGGAATCGGTGGCCACTGCGCTGACCACTCCGAAATCCTCGCCCTCGGGCAGCCTGGCCCAGTCCTGGACTAACCTGTAGGTGTGTTTACCAGTCCCTACGGTGGTCATTTTGCTGTTACCTCCTTCCTGCATTTCTTCGGCCTGTACCTCTTCGGGATGATACCACTACAAGACGGCTATCACAATAACTATCCGTGTACCCTGAATCTCTACCATGTAGTCTGCGCCGGGGGTGGAGCGGGTCGCGATAGTCAGCCCACAGGCTTTGCAAGCCGGTAGCTCCATTGCGTTTTAGGTGGTTTGGCGTGGCAATGTGTCATTCCGAACGAAGCGAAGCGGAGTGAGGAATCTAAGAAGCCCGTCCTCGAAGGCATAGTTCTTAGATTCCTCTCTGCGCTCGGAATGACATGATGCACGGCACGCGGCAGAGGAAACTCAACCACCTGAATGAAAACGCCACCGCGAGCCGGTAGCTCCATTGCCTGAAGGCACGTTAAGGTATATAGTGTCTGTCTTAGATTCACCAAGACGGAAGAAACTACGCGTCATCCTCTAAAAAGGTACTCCCCCTGGAAAGGTTGCCTTAGCACAGATGAGCCAGTACCTGAGAGCGCTATTTCCCGCACAGGGCATATTCTATGGCTGGAAGCTGGTAGGCCTCTCAGTGCTCGTGGTTGGCGTGGCTACCGCGCCCATATGGGGCGGGGTGGGCGTTTGGGTTAAAGCCCTGGAGCAACAGTTTGGCTGGAGCCGGACCCAGCTAACCGGCGCCTTCTCATTGGCGCAGCTTCAGGGCAGCATCCTGGGGCCTATCATCGGGTTCGTCATAGACCGTATAGGGACGCGGCGTACCGTCCTATTCGGACTCCTGCTGGTAGGTCTTGGGTTCGTCCTCTTCAGCCAGACCAGCAACCTGCCGATGTTTTATATCGCCTTCGGATTCATCATGGTGGGGTCCGCGTCAGGTACATGGCTCCCGATGATGACGGCGTTGAACAAGTGGTTCGTGCGCAAGCGCACCACCGCTATGGCGATAGCCGGCGAGGGTTACTTTCTGGGTGGGATCGTCCTGGTACCGGCGCTGGCCTGGGCGGTAGTACCGGAACATGCAGGCTGGCGGATTACCGCGCTGGGGATAGGGATTATATTTCTGGTATTCGCCTGGCCCGTAACCCGCTTGATACGCAATTCTCCGGAAGAATCGGGCGACTACCCCGACGGTGACCCACCTCCCGGTTCGTCAATAGCCGAGCAGGCTGCCGAGGCGGACCCGGAAATGCGACAAGAACCGCAGTTCACGGCCCGTCAGGCGGTACGCACCCCCGCCTTCTGGTTCATTACCCTCGGCCAGGGCCTCTCGGTTATGCTTACGGCGACCATTATTGTGCATCTGGTGCCGATGCTGACCGACCAGGGGATTTCCCTACAGATGGCGTCCTTTGTCTGGTCGGTGCAAATGGTCTTCGGCGCGGTGTTCCAGATCGTGGGAGGCATTGCGGGTGACCGGGTGCCCAAAAACATAGCCCTTGCCTTCTTCGTGGCCATACAGGCGGGTACATTCGGGATGGCGGTCCTGATACATGATGTCCCCATGGCAATGCTGTTCGGAGTGCTGTATGGAGTGGGTTTTGGTGGGAGCAATCCGTTGGCCACGGCCATCCGGGGCGACTACTTCGGACAGAGGGCTTTCGGCACCATAACGGGACTTTCGATGGCGCCGATGTTCATATTCATGCTGCTGGCGCCCATCTTCGCGGCCGCCGTGTTCGATGCACGGGGCAGCTATTTCTTCCCCTTTGTCGTGTTGGCAGCGCTGGGCGGACTGGGCGCCGTCTTCTTCTTGCTGGCAAAGAGACCGGTATATGTGGGTGCCAGTCAGAGTACCATTGAGGAGGGTATCCGCCCTTCGGATGCGCTGTAGCCCTTCGTGGGTCTGCCGAGACGTGACCTCACCAGGCGCGTTCTCTCTTGACCTGTAAGTTCCAGGATAGGGGTCCTTGAGCCGCCCGTCACGTTATGTCAATCCCTGCGGGGAAGGTAGCAAGCTAAGGGGAGAAGGGGGGCTGTGCAGTGAGCGAAGGATGCCCTTTTTATCACCACTGGACGAACATGGGCATCACGACGTGAACGTAGCTGTCGGAACTGATGGGCCTGAAGACTCCAGGGCTGGATGACGTAGTAGTTTCCAGGGCTATCTCGCCCTTTTCCATCACTGATAGCACATCGAGCAGGTACTTGCTGTTGAAGGCGATTTTGGACTCTTCGCCTTCTATGATGGTATCCACCTCGTCCAGGTTATCGCCTATCTCCTCGGCCTTGGCTGAAATTACCACTTTACCGGTATTGGCTTCCGCGCTTGAGTCGGAAGAGCCCTCCTGACCCGGCAACATCTGGAGCCTGATAATTCCACTTCCATCGCGAGCAAAGATAGCCGAGCTTCTGGCCGCTCTCAGCAGGTCCTGGAGGTCGAAGACGGTACGCGTCTGGTAGCTCTCGGGTATAAGCTGGGAGTAGCTGGGGAATGTGCCCTGGATAAGCTGGGATACTACCTCGATGCCCTTCAAATGAAACATCACCTGGCCCTTGGCGGGGGTCATCATTATTTCCACCGGGCTATCCTGGTCGCCGAGGAAGCGGTTAAGCTCGTTGAGGGTCCTGGCAGGAATGATGATGCTGATGGGCTCTTCCGCAGGTTCAACGAGCTGGCCGCGGTGTACCGCCAGTCGGAACCCGTCGGCAGCGGCCATGGTGAACTGTTGGCCCTCCAACTCCAGCTTCACACCCGTCAGCACCGGCCGGGACTCTTCCGTAGCGGCGGCAAACACTACCTGGTTTATCGCCGTTTTAAGCGCCTGGGACTCTATTTTTGCCGCGAGCCCTTCCTCTACTACAGGGATCGGAGGGAACTCCTCGGCGTCCGTGCCGTTAATACGCGCCTCGGCCCGTGCGCACGTCAACTGCACAGACTTGGTCTGCGCTGTCATGGCCATGTCTATGCGCTCCGAGGGCAGAGAGGCCACAAACTCGGTAAGGAGCCGTGCGGGTATGGTAATCGAGCCCTCTTCCTCGACCATTGCGCCTATCCAGGTGGTAATAGCTATCTCGAGGTTGGTGGCCGACAGCTTGAGCATACCCTGGTCTGTGGCAAGCAGCACGTTTTGGGTTATGGGCAAGGTGGTCCTGGTGGCCACTGCCCTCCCGACTATGGCAAGGCCCCTGCTAAGGTTCTCTTGTAGGCAGGACAGTCTCATTTCCTGCTCCCTCACTGTGGTGGAGTGCAGTATAAGGGCTTCTGCGCTTCAGCGTCAACGAGATTCTCGACCTCTTAGAGACAATTATAAAGGACTGGCCTAGCAACTCTCTCCAGGCCAGCCCTCTTCAAATCGGTCCTGTGACGGTATTGGGCTTGAAAGCTCTCTGGGTCATTCCTGGGCTAGCAGGAATGCCACCAGCGCATCAACCTGATCGTCTGTGAGCTTCTCCACAATGGCCTTCGTCATCAGGCCCGCTGTGGCCCGCTCTACACCCTCTGCAACACGAAGTTCGGGGTCCATGATGGATTCCCTCAGATAGTCTTCCGCCGACATACTCGCCACCCTGTCAGTCGCATCCGAACCTATATGAGTATGGTCCGGCCCTATCAGCCCGGCTGCCTCGGGTATACCTTCGATGAAGTGACATTGATAGCACCAGAGGGCCTGTGGCGCCGCATTGGGCGGGACGTTCAGGTATAGCTCCCTACCCTTCGCGACGAGGTCTTCACTACCATTCGAGGGCGGAGTTTCTAGCTGCGCTGGTGTGGTGACCGTTGGGGAGACGGTTGTACCAGTAGGGGATGGAGAGGTGGCAGCGGGTATCAAGGTAGCGGTGGGAGATAGAGAGGTGGCTGTGGGTTGGGTAGGGGCGGATGTAGTGCTAGTAGGAGAGGCGCCGCCATCACCACCGCAGGCCGCAGCCAGCAGCAGCGAGAGACTGAGGGTACCCGCAGCGAGAAGGCCTCCTACTTTCACGTGACCTCCTTGACACAGCAGTTGGCCCCGTGGGGCCGCTGCTTACTTCTATCACAACGATGAGAGGCATGTCAAGGAGGTATGTTTCGACGGGACTAGCCGGGGTATCTGCTAGCCCGCTCGCTTCACTTCGAGGGTCTCGCCCGGGGATAGGGCTACTCGCCGCACGCTGATTCCCAGCTTCAGGAGCCAGTAACCCAACGTGGCCTTGCTCACTCCCAGCTCCTCGGCGGTGACGGATAGCCCTTTTTCGTTCACCAACTCGGGAAGGAGCCGCTCCAAGGACCTCTGGTAAGTCTCCTCAACGCTCTGCATCAGCTTGGTCTTCCTAGCCATATCTGTCTGCCTCCTTACTCCCTGTGTACTGGAAAGCATATTACCATATGCTCGGAAGTTTGTCAAGATTTGTCTATATAAAATCTTAAAAAAGTTTAAGAAAAGTTTAGAACACTCCAATTCTGCGATTATTCAGCTACGAATATCCCTAAACTGGTCAGCCCGGTCACTATTCCTCCGGCTATCACAGCCCCCAAAACTATGGGGGGAAGGGCTCGCCAGAATGGTATTTCAAAGACCCAGGCGGCCAGACATCCCGTCCAGACTCCTGTCAAAGGAAGTGGTACGGATACCAGTACCAGTAACGCTAGGGGACCATAATTTTGAAACCTCTGTGCATTATGTCTCCTCAGCCGCTCACTGCGCCACATGATAAGCTTGCCCAGGGGATTTGGGGACCTGGTCACGAGGTATCCCAGCCAGGGCAACGCCAGTAGCAGGAATAGCGCCGGGACCAAGTTGCCTATGACCGCTATTGGCAGAACCCCGTACCAGGGTAAGCCATAGTGCTGTATTCCCAGGGGAATGGCTACCCGCAGTTCCCCCACGGGCATCATACTCCACAGGAAGGTAAAAATGTAGTCCATGCGTGCACGCTCAGGAAAGTGAATGGTGGCCAACCCGTACTATACCGACTGCCAAAGGGTGGCGCAATGTCTAATGCCTGCGCTATTGAATGTGGACATGCGCCTCGAACCGTAGTAACCTCATGGAGAATTATGAACGGGGATTATGGAAATGAGCTTGGGTGGCCTGGCCGGTTAAAGAAGGGCCGGCGCTGCCGATTGGCCCCCATCCATGAGGTGCGGCGGGGCCGATGATGGATAAGGAGAGCTAGGATGAAACTGGGGAAATTCCCGGTGGACTTGCTCGAACGTCTGCTCTCCAGGGTAGAGATTAAAGACGATAGGGTGCTCCTGGGTCCCAAGGTCGGGGAGGATGCCGCGCTACTGGACTTCGGAGACAGGGTCCTGGTGGTCAAGTCCGATCCCATAACCTTCGCCACCCATCTCATCGGCTGGTATGCGGTGCAGGTAAACGCCAACGACGTGGCTTGTGCCGGAGCTATACCCCGGTGGTTCCTGGCAACTTTGCTTGTCCCGGAGGCCTTCACGGAGAAGGATGCAGAGGGTATTTTCCATCAGCTTCTGGAAGCCTGTGCCTCCCTAGACGTTACACTCGTGGGGGGGCACAGCGAGGTGAGTAGAGGCATTACACAGCCCATCATAATGGGATGTATGTTGGGCGAAGTGGAAAAAGGTAAAATGGTACGCACGGGCGGCGCACAGGACGGGGACAGCATAGTCGTGACCAAGGGTATCGCCCTGGAAGGGTGTGCATTGTTGGCCCAGGATGCGGCGGACCTTTTATCGGATGCCGGAGTTACTGCCGGCGCTGTATCCAGAGCGAAGGAGTTCCTTTTTTCTCCGGGTATAAGTGTAGTCAAGGACGCACTTACAGCCTGCGCCGCGGTCCCCGTGAACGCCCTCCATGATCCCACAGAGGGAGGTCTGGCGACGTGCCTGTGGGAGTTGGCCAAGGCGGCGGGTGTGGGTCTGGCGATCGAAGAGGGAAGTATTCCCCTCCTGACCGAATGTACTGAAATCTGTGACGCCCTCGGACTAGACCCCCTGGGCCTGCTGGCATCGGGGGCGCTGGTTATTACGCTGCCTCCCGAGGGGGTGCCACGACTCTTCGCGGCCCTTGAAAAGGAAGGGATTGACGCCTTTGAGATAGGTAGGATTACCGGCCCGGAGGAGGGTGTTAGCATAATCAGAGGGCACGAGTTGGAACCCTTGCCCCGGTTCGAGAGGGACGAGCTAGCCCGTTTCCTCGCCCCCTAACGGTCTTGATGTGCTTTAACGCGGCACAGGGATTGTGGCTCCTCCGGCGTACCTATGCGGGCTGGTAGGCGTCCAGAACCTCTCTCAGACGGGGTAGGGTTATATTGCCGCCGGTGATAACCAACGCTACCTTCTTACCCTTTATCTCTTCACGGTACTTGATGGCGCCGGCGAGGGGTGCAGCGCCAGCCCCCTCTGCAAGGGTGTGGGCCTTCTCTATGAGCATGGCAATGGCCCGGTCTATCTCGCCATCATCCACCAGGAGAAAGTCGTCCAGCAAGTCCCGTAGTATGCCCTGAGTTAGCTCGTAGGCCGTAGCGGTGGCCATCCCTTCGGCTATAGTCTCCATAGGGGCGTCGGTAATCTCGCCCTTCTTCCAGGAGAGATATCCGGCCGGGGCCTGAGCCGACTGCACGGCGATAACCTTTATATCCGGGTTAGCTGCCTTGGCTACAATGCAGGCGCCGGCAGCACCGGTGCCACCGCCCATAGGGGCAAAAATGTAGTCCACGTCCGGGAAGTCCTCGATTATCTCCAGGCTCTCGGTTGCCACTCCTGCGATGATGAGAGGCTCATTCACGGGGTGCACGTAGCGATAGCTCTCCTCCTTTGCCAGCCGCTCACAGTGCTCCCTGGCTTCGTCGAAGTGTTTCCCGTGGAAAATCAGCTCGGCCCCCAGGTCCCTCATGGACTGCGCCTTGAGGGGGTTTGCGCCCTGGGGGAGGCCGATTATGGCCCGTGCTCCGAAGAGCTTACAGGCGTATGCTACAGACTGGCCGTGGTTGCCCGAGGAAGCGGTGATTACTCCACGACTGCGGTCCTCCTCGCTCATGCGGGCCAGGAGGTTCACGCCACCGCGTACCTTGAAGGCTCCCAGGGCATGGTGGTTCTCATGCTTGAGGCGTATCTCCGCATCCAGGAAACGGCTGAGGGCTGCGTAGTAGTGCAGAGGCGTGCGGGATAGGTAGGGAGATATGGTCTTTCGAGCCTCCAGAACGTCGTGAAGGGTAGGCCTCTTCATATTCTTCTCCTTTACGATTCTTTGGAAAGGCCGCAACTCTCGAGGATGAGGGGCGCTTTACCCCTCCCCGAAGAACCGCCTTCGGGCTGCCTCGTCTAACGTTTGCTCGGGTCCGCTGAAAAAGGTGTCCGGAAGCCGGGACCTGTCCTCCCGCCATAACGGGAGTGCCCGCTCTCGAATCGAGTCGGCTTCAGGCCCCACCCGCATCAACATCTGCGTCATCCAGGACTCCATAGTGTGCGTCGCCCCATAGTACCGGTCATGCTCCCGTGCGTAGGCGTTCCCCGCATCGTCCCAGTCTTCGTGCTGGAGCAGCTGGTCCCGAAGGACTCGGACATCACGGAGGGTCAAAGATAGTCCCTGGCCCCACGTAGGGTCACTGGCTGCCGCAGCGTCACCGATCAAGGCCACGCCCTTCCGGTAAGGATGGTCCACCCATGTGGACGCGCCATCGAAGGTCGCCAGCGGGCCTATAGCTTTTCCCGTGGTGTAATACTCGGCTGCCACTCCCGTTTTCAAAGACTCGTCAACGAACTTGGGCAAGTCCGCATCCCCGCTGAGGCGGCGCCCGGAGCCGGTCCCGTAGCAGAGGTACGCTCTCACCTGGCCGTGTCCCTGTGGGAAGAGCAAAGCACCGAGACCCAGGGAAGAGTTCAGCCAGAAATGGCAAGCATCGTCTCGAACGGGTATACCTTCATATAATACGCCCGCCACCAGGTTCTGCTCCGCGTCTTGCCGGACGGTGAAGCCGCTCCAGCCCCGCATCATGGAGGTTCTCCCGTCGGCGCCGACCACAAGACGCGCCCGGAATTCAGCCTGGCGACCGCTTATGTCGGCCACAACAGTCGGGGCGTCGCCTGTCTTGGTCCCACGCACCCTCGCGCCGCGTCGTACCTCCGCACCGGCGCTCGCCGCGGCTTCCAGGAGTCCTTCCTGCACTCCGGGGTGATAAAAGGCGAGGGCCGGCACCTTGGGGGCCGTAGTGGTCGAGAAGTCGCGATGCCCCGTCCTCGTGGGTCCCCGGTAGGAGTCCCACCACGGGAGCTCGTGTCCTCCCGAGGCAATGAGGGTGTCATAGATTCCCAGGTCCCTGGCCTCCATCGTTCCCCAAGGCATCATCGCTTCTCCGCGTACGCGGTCCCTGAAACGGGCTTCCGACTCCAGCACAAGCACGCGGGCGCCGCGCTCCGCCATCGCCTTTGCGAGGGCAGAGCCGCCGAGTCCCCCTCCGACGGTGATGATGTCATAGGTCTCTGGAGCCATGAGCCGCCTCCGGCGTTGGTAGTTGGCACGACCGGGTAAGTACCCTGGTGGCCCGATTTGCTTCGAGGGCCGTTCCCAGCATTAGATTATGACAACAAGGGCATCCAGGTCAACCCATGTTAAGAATACCGGCGCACAAATTAAATGAGGGCCCCATCACTTGGGGCCCTCGACAACCTGACATGTCCTAGCGTGGGGTGTATCCCTAGTCCTCTTTGATGTTGACGGGCACTACGCCCGGGCCCCACCACCTCTCCCACATCTCGTCCACTTTGTCCTGGACGTACTTGGTGTCCTCCGGGGTGAAGTGGGCGAAGCGGCCCTGACGCGATAGGTACTCCTCAACGGGCTTGCGCTTCCTCATACCCTTGGCTATCGCCTTGGAGGGGCCGTTGAGGATTAGCTCGCCGTCTATTATCTCGTAGAGCACCCATAGCCCCGTCTCTATGGACAGCATACCCAGCTCGTGGGAGAACTTGGGGTCGTAGTCCCATCCCTTGGGGCAGGGGTCAATGCTGTGAATGAAAGTGGGGCCGCCTATGGTGAGGGCGCGGCGCACCTTGTTGGTCATGTCCAGGCCATAGGAGCCGCAGGCGGTGGCGAGATACCGGCATTCGGGGTGCCCTGCGGCCAGCATACCAACCATGTTCTTCTTCCATCGAGTATTCATGATGCGGTGGACCTTGCCAGGCGGACTGAAGGTGGAGTTGGCCCCCCAAGGTGACATGCCCGATACCTGAATATCGGTGTTGGCGTAGGACTCGTTGTCGTACAACAGAACAAGGTGATTGTATTCGGGGTGAGTAAGGGAAGCTGAGATGGCCGAAAGGCCCATGTCGGCGCCGCCGCCATCTCCACAGAAGGCTATCACGTTGATAGGCTCCTCCTTCATCTTGCCCTTGCGCATGAGGACTTTGAGGGCGGCGGCGGTGCCCGTGGCCGCGGACCCGGACGAGCCTAGCTGAGTGTGCATCCAGGGCACGACCCAGGGGGTGGTGTAATAGGTGGTGTTGGCCACGTACATGCAGCCGGTGCTCCCCACCACGATTGTCCTGTCACCCGCAGCTTTTATCATGAGGCGCATCACCAGGGCCGACTCGCAACCCTGGCAGGTCCTGTGGCCCGACGTGAACATCTCCTCTACCGGTATATTCTTGACTCCCTTTACCTGGGGGAGGTCTGTTACAGTAGCCATAATTAACTCCTTACTCCTATCCAATAATTTTCCTGCTCTACCTTGCCCGTTTCCAGCGCTTGCCGGATTATGTCAGTCATCTCTATGACGTTCTGCCCTCGGACTTCCCGGCCACCCAGCCCGGCGATGAAGCTGAGCACCAGGGGTCTTTTCTCGAGGGGGTACAGGGTAGACCGTATCTCCTGGAACAGGACTCCTCCATAAGATGGTGCACCATAGGAGTAGTCCCTGTCAATAACGCCAATGGCCTTGAAACGGGATAGTACCTCTTGAATCTCCTGGTATGCGAAGGGGCGGAACCACTTTATCCGCACAAACCCCACCTTGATTCCCTGCTCCCTCATCCTTCGGACGGCCACCCTTACGGGCAGCGCTAGGGTCCCCATGCCAACGAAGACTATCTCCGCGTCGTCGGTCATGTACTCTTCGTAGAAGGGGCTGGGACTTCCTCTGCCGAAGGTATTCTTGAACTCCTCGTATACCTCCTCAATTACCCCTTTGGACCGGCGCATGGCTTCGTCCGTCTGCTTCCGTATTTCCATCAGCCAGTCCTCGTTGACCTGGGGCGCGATGGTGATGGGGTTGTCCGGGTGCAGGAGCAGACTGCCCCTATCGTAAGCAGGCAGGAATTGCTGCACCAGGCTTTTGTCAGGGACCTTGACGATGGCCTGGGAGTGGGTGAGGAAGGAACCGTCGGCGCTGATGGCGCAGGGCAAGAATACCCTGGGGTCTTCGGCGATTCGCCAGGCCATGATGGCCGTGTCCAGGGCCTCCTGGGCCGTGGAGACCCAGTTGAGCATCCAGCCCAGGTCCCGCACCGCCAGAGCATCGTTATGCTCCACGCCGAAAGCGCCTGGATCATCCAGCGCCCTGTTGCCCACCATTGCCACCACGGGGAGTCTGAGGCCGGCGGTGACTGTGATTGCCTCGAAGGCGTAGAACCATCCCACGCCGCTGGAACCGCAAAAAACCCTCGCGCCGACGGAGCTGGCGTGTTTCACAATCTCGAACTGGGAGTGCTCGCTCTCGGCCACGATGAACTCGCAGTCCAGGTCGCCATCGGCCACGAGCCTGGATACGTACTGCATCACGGTATCGTAGGGCCGGATGGGATAGGCGGTGATTACGTCCACGTCCGCAAGGCCGCAGGCCACGGCGATGGCCTCACTGCCGCTGATGAGTTGCTCTTGCTCCAGATGTTCCGCTGTTGCCATTATTGTATGTCCTCCATCTGGGCGATTTCTTCCCCGTACTGCCCGACATGATGGAAGCCGTGGGACCTGCCCTCGGCCTTCTGCTTCTGAATCAGGTCCGTCATCCACTGCTTGTAGCCGTCCTTGTCCTTCTGCCACATCTCCCACTGGCCGGCGTTGTCGGTAAACTCCGCCTCGTTAATCATCGTGACACAGTCCGGCACCGGGCAGACCGCTTCGCAGACGCCGCAGCCACAGCAGGCCTCCATATTGGCGTCGTAGAGTCCGTCCGGGGTGACGTCGAAGCAGGTGTCGGGGCACTGGAGCCAGCAGAGGGTGCACTTGATGCAGGTATCGAAGTCCACCACGGGGCGCATGCTGCGGGTGCTGTACTTCTTGAAATAGGGGTTCCTTTCAGGCTCGTAGCCCCCGTCACCCCCCCGAAAGCCCTCACCTTGGGGTATCGCCCTTACCACTATCCCCTCTTCCATCTGCGTCCAGCCGGGCAGATCGAAGCTGAAGGGGACCTCTGTGTTGCCCTCTCCAGGCTCTACTACGCCGGTCTCCGTCCGGTCGTAGGACTTCCGGGCGGACTGCACTTTCGTCTCATTGCTCCACTGCTCCCTTATGGCCTCCTCCATGGTCTCGATGCTGACCAGGTCCGGGCAGACCTTGCAGAGCGCGCCCAGTATCCTCACATCGGTGTGGTCGTCCTTGTAGACCCAGAGGCCGGAGAAGCTGGTCGTCCCCTTCACTATACCGACGTTGTAGGGCATATCCTTCTGATGAGTGTCCTGAATGAGGTCGGCCCTGCTCTGCATGGATGTGACCAGAAGCGTGCCGTTCTCTTTGGTGAGCTGGTTGATGGGCTGGAGGCCATACCATCCCCAGGACTCCACCCCTTTGCAGAGAGTATCGTCCACGGCTACGGTGACGTCCACGTCGTCAGCCTCGTACATGGCTAGGTTCTCCTCCAGCTCCTCTGCGGTATCGGCCACCACAGCGAAGTTCTTGGCCGGGATGCCGTTGCGCTCCGGGGAGTCGCCATAGCGCCCGAAGGATGTCCCTACCTTCCCCTCTTTTCTGGCGGCGAGAACGATACCGCGACAGATGTTCCTGGCCAGCGTCTTCTGGAATATCCCCCGGTACACTACCTCGACAGCTACCTTGCCCATAAGCTTTTCCTCCTTCCTCCTTACGTGAATCTCTCTTACCCCAATGGTTGCCTCAGGGTCTTTTCAGGGTGGGCCGGATGGGTCTTTAAGCACTCTCTTACCTCAAGGGTTGCCTACTCTATGCAGGCGGGTCTTCACATTATGTTAACAGGTTCGTTGCCGCCAGGGAAGCCGGCCCTAAACCGTCTCGGACAGGGAAGTGCGCCGGCTCGACCTGAGATATGTGGTGCTGCATGGCCTCTCTAGCTCCTTCTGCGTCATTTCGCCTGACCACATCGAGGATTTGCCTGTGGGAAGCGAGAGAGCGTTGCGGGCGGCCCGGAGTCTGGAGCGACTGGTCGCGAGACTGGCGCAGTATATCCGCTATGGTGGAGACGACCTTTACCAGCGCCCAGTTCTGGGTGGCCTGGGCCATAGCGAAGTGGAAGGCGGTATCGCCCTCAACCCCCGTCTCTCCCCTGGCTATCTGGCGCTCCTGTTCTTCCAGCGCCTCAATCGCTCTCTGAATGTCCTCCGGGGTGGCCCGTTCGGCTGCCAGGGCCGCGATCTGAGGCTCCAGAAGGTGGCGTACCTCGAAGATGTCGTTGAGAGCGTCCCGCTCCTCCGTGAGAGAGGAGGCGATAATCGAGATGAGGCTGTCCAGGCTCTCGGTGCTGATGAACGTTCCGGCACCGGGACGGCTCACCACCAACCCCTGTAGCTCCAGGGCGCGTATGGCTTCCCGGAGCGAGCTCCGGCTGACCTGAAGGCGCTCCGCCAACTCCCGCTCCGAGGGGAGCCTGTCGCCAGGCTTCAGGATGCCCTCCTTGATGAACCCCTGAATCTGGCCGACAATGTCCTGGTAGAGCCTTCTTCGCTTTATGATCTTGAAATCTTCCATAGCGGGGCTGATGGTCAACTGGTCAGACCAATTCCTGGCTGATGTGTATTATACAGGCAAAGCTCCGGTTGTCAATCCTTTTCCCCGAGTATGCTTTATGTCTAGTTGCCGGAATAATCGCTCGCTGGGCGGGCAAGGCCTTTCAATCGTCACTCCGAGCGGAGCGAGGGGTCTAATGTCCTTGCCTTCTTAGGCGTGCTGCTATCCAAGCATTTCAGATTCCTCGCTGCGCTCGGAATGACACGCGGCGGGGACCTGTATTCACCTGGCGTCGAGAATTGAAAGACCCCGGGCAGGGCCTTTCAATTGTCACCCCGAGCGGAGCGAGGGGTCTAATGTCCTTGCCTTCTTAGGCGTGCTGCTATCCAAGCATTTTAGATTCCTCGCTGCGCTCGGAATGACACGCGGCGGGGACCTGTATTCACCTGGCGTCGAGAATTGAAAGACCCTGGCTGGGCGGGCAGACAGAAGGGGACATCTAAGATATAATGGTGGCTGTACCCTGAAGACGTAAGGGCATATCCTGAAGTACAGCGTCCTGTTGGCAGTCCATTGTGTGTCAGCAACCCCATGTTATGTAAATAATGGCCCAGCCAATGGCGCGGGAAGTTTACATTGAGCACCAGCACGAATCCCGGCAGCATTGAAATAGCAGAGCAGGGGATACGCATAGACTGGGGGGACGGCCACCGCAGCATCTACCCCCACAGGTTCCTCCGGCTGCGATGCCCTTGTGCTCACTGCATTGACGAGTGGACGCGCGCCCCACGGTTGGACCCGGAGACGGTGCCCCTTGACGTGCAGGCCGTGGACTATATGGTGATAGGCAACTACGCCGTGGAGTTTCTCTGGAGTGACACCCACTACACGGGCATCTATACCTATGAATTCCTCAGAAGCGCCTGCTCCTGTATGCAGTGCCTGGCTGCTCGGGAGTAAGTGGTTCCCTACTCCTCCGAGTCACCTGCGGCTTTCGGCGAATGGGTTGCCTGAGTTGAATGACCCGTCTGCGCGCTTGTTTTGAAGAAGTGGCCGTAGCGCCCATCCTTGAACCCGAATGTAGAAAGCTGCCGTTGTCCCCCATCGCCACATTGGGGGCAGTTCGCCTCCTCATCCCTCCTGGACATGGGTCGCATCAGGTCAAAGGTACGTTGACATCTGGCGCAGTAATACTCGTACACTGGCATGACTACCTCCGCGTCGCGGCCATAATACCGGATCCTGGGCCTGCCTCTATATAATCCCTCCGTCTTTGAGGGCCTCTATCTCCGAGGAGGAGTATCCCAGCAGACCCCCCAGCACTTCCTCGTTGTGCTGGCCCAGGGTGGGCGCAGGGTGAAAGACCTCTTCCTGGCCCATCTTGATGGGGTTGCCCGGCATCTTGTACTTTCCCGCCACCGGATGGTCCGCCTCTACCAGCATGTTCCGGTGCAGTACCTGGGGGTCGTGAAAGGCCTCGGCGATTGTGATGACGGGGGCTACCGGCAACTCATTCCCCAGGAGCTCCATCCACTCATCGGCGGTCTTGGTGGCGAAAGCCTGGCCCAGGAGCGCTCTCAGCTCTCCCCAGTTTTTCCTGCGTCCGTCTATGGTGACGAACCGCTGGTCCTGGGGCAGGCCCTCGAACCCCTCCACGTTGGCGGCCATCATATCGGCAAGGATTTCGTAGAACTTCTGGGTGGCGCAGTGAATCTGCAAGTATCTGCCGTCTTTGGCGCGGAAAGCCCCGTTGGGCAGGTTGGCGGACTGGACCGAACCACCCGGACCGGGCACGTTGCCCCCGCCCAGGTAAGCCTCGGACAGGTGGCCCTGGAAGGTCAGCTGTATATCCAGAAGGCTCAGGTCAACCTGCTGCCCCTCCCCGCTGCGCTCACGGGCCATCAGGGCAGAGAGGATGCCCACAGTAGCGCCGTAGCTGCCCCCGATGTCAGTCACCGCAAAACCCATCACGTTAGGAGGCCCGCCTGGCTCGCCGGTCACGCTCATGGCCCCCGAGAGGGCCTGTATCACCGAATCGAAGACGGGACGGTCGCTGTAAGGACCGTCCCGTCCAAAGCCTGAAACCGAGCAGCAGATTATGGAGTGGTTGACCTTCTTCAGTGTCTCGTAGTCCGCCCCCAGGCGGGCCATCACCCCTGGGCGGAAGTTGTCCAACACCACGTCGGAGACCTTTACCAGGCGATAAAGGACCTGCCGGCCCCCCTCTGTCCGGAGGTTCAGAGCGATGCCCTTCTTATTCCTGTTGAAGGTCATGTAGTAGACGCTCTCCCCGTTCATAAAGGAGGTGCCCATGCGCCGCGCCGCCTCCCCGACCTCCGGTGGCTCTACCTTGATTATCTCGGCGCCGAGGTCCCCCAGCATTCGGGCAGACGCGGGGCCCGCCAGAGCTTGAGACAGGTCCAGGACGCGAATACCGCTCAAAGGCATGCTCATAATCTGCACCCTATACGCCGGTCATGCGGGCCAGCACCCGGACATCCTCAAGGCTCTCGAGGGAGTCCACAGTGCTTATTACCTCTTCCTGCCTGTCGGCGGACAGGATTCCCCTGGTGAGGTCTCGGAACTTGCCTTTCAACTCGTCCCAGGAGAGGGCGTTTTCCGGGTCTCCCTTGGGGTACTCAATCTGCGCCCGGAGCTTGCCGCCGTCGCGAGTCTCCACCTCGACCCAGGCGGGCCACCGGCTGGGATAGTTCACCTCAAGGGCCGGGTCCTCCACACATTGGACTTTGGACATTAGCTCTCGGATGCCCGGATGAGTCAGATTGTCCTCGGTGTACTCTTCCAGGGAGGCCCGCCCGTGTATGATGGCGGCGGCGGCGCCGAAGGGCATACTGAACTGGGCGTCTATAACGTTCTGAGGGTTTCGCTTCTGCTCCTCCGGCGCGGCAATTACGTTGAACCCGGCCTTGAGCACCCCCACAGCCACCTGTTCCACCTCCTGGGGCTTGAGGTCGTGCTCCCGGATAATCTCCAGGATGCAGTCTATGGGTCCCTGCTTGTAGCGGCAGCACGCGTGGGGCTTGATGCTGACTTTATTTATGTAAAACGTTTCGCCCAGGCCCTCAAGGGCTTTGGAGGCGTCCACGTCGTCGGAGTAGCCGTGGAAAAAGCCGTCTCGCCCCTCGAAAATCGTGGTTGGGCCAAGGAACCCTTCCTTCGCCAGCAGGGCAGCTATAACGCCGCTGTGGGCGGCCCATCCCGGGTGCATACGCTTCGTCCACGCGCCCTGGGCCAGGAACTCCAGAGAGCCTGCCGCCTGGCTCCCGGCGATGCCCAGCGCGCAGTTTGTCTGCTCTGCATCCAGTCCCAGCAGACGGGAGGCGACCACCGCCGCCCCGAATGTGCCACACGTGCCAGTGGGATGGAACCCCCTGCCGTAATGCTTCCGCGGGTCCAGGGTTCGCCCCAGCCGTATCATCAGGTCATACCCCGCAACGATGGAGGAGATAAGCTCACGGCCGCTGACGGTCCCCAGGTCGCCGCAGGCGAAGACCGCCGGGAAGGTGGCCACGCCCGGATGGAGGGACGAATCGTTGTTCACGTCGTCCATCTCAAGGCTGTGGGCCGCGGTCCCGTTGGCGAGGGCCGCGTATTCCGGGGCCGCACGGAGAGAGGTGCCCATGATGACGGAGTCCCCGTCGCGGCTGAGCGTCTTCACCGCTTGCTGCATGGATTTCGAGGAAGGGGTCCTGGAACCCCTTATCGCTACGCTCAGGTAGTCCAAGCAGAAATACTTGGCCCTATCTACCGCCTCGGGTGACAGGCTTTCATAGTCCAGCGCGGCATAATAGTCCGCCATTTTGCGACTCAGGCCGTCCCCGTTTCCGTTGCCTACCATGTGATGTCCTCCTCGTTGATGGAATAAGTCCTGCCGAGCTATGCGCTCCTATCTTATACAATCCATACCTGTGTGACAAGGACTGGGTTGATTTAGGTAGTGTTTCCGTTCAGGTGGTTGAGTTTCCTCTGCGTCGTCCCTGCCTGCTGATAGGTAGGGCGTACATCATGTCACCCCCAACCCCTCTCACATCGCCCGTCTCCGCTGCTGTCATTCCGAGCGCAGGGAGGAATCTAAGGGCCATGCTCTCGAATAAGCCTGCGCCTTAGATTCCTCACTCCGCTTCGCTCCGTTCGGAATGACACGCGGCAGGGATCTGCCTGCTGCAAGCGGATATGCGTTTACCTAAGTCGAGAATTGAATAACCCTGTTGATTCACAGTTTTGGGTGTACAGGTGGTCCCGTCTCTATCCGATAGGGCATTGCGGCCCTACTTTATGTCAACGTGGATCGGGCTTATTCGAAGACGCCCTCGATAGCGCACTCCGCAAGCTCCTCGTCGGACATGCCCAGGAGGTCTCTTAGAATGTAAGTCTGATGGGCGCCGAACTCCGGAGCGCCCCGGACAGCTCCTCCAGGGGTGCGGGACAGCTTGTAGGGAGCGCCCTCGATGGTACGGGACGCGCCCTGGGTATCGGTGACGCTGCGGAAGAAGCCTCGCTCCTTCAGCTGAGGGTCCCTGTCCACCAGGTCAACGCCCGACTGGACGACTCCGGCGGCCACGCCCGCAGCCTGAAGGCGCTCCATGACCTCTTCCGGGGTGTGCTGAACGGTCCAGGACTCCACGAGACGGTCCAGGTCGTAGGCATGGCTATGCCGGCCCAGGACCGTCGCGAAGCGCTCGTCGCCGGTCCATGCCGGGCCTCCTATGGCCTGGGAGAAGGCGGCCCATTCAGCGTCTGTGAAAACGGCAACGACAACCCACCGGTCGTCTCCCTTGCACCTGTACGCGCCGTGGGGAGAGCCGCCGCCGTGGGGCAGGCGATTGCCGGTCCGCCGGATGGTCTCACCCCGGTCATTCACGCTCAAGTCCAGGACCAGGGTTTCAAGAAGGGTGGACAGGGCCTCGAACTGGGAGAGGTCTATCCACTGACCTTCGCCGGTGTGGGCCTTGTGAATGAGGGCGAGCAGCAACGCCTGAGCGCCGGACATTCCGGCCACGGCATCGCTGTAGGCGCTGGCAGGACCGGAGGGGTCCGTGTCGGGGAAGCCGGTCAGATACGAGAAGCCGGACCAGGCCTGAAGGGTCTGCCCATAGCTGACCCTCTCTTTCCAGGGTCCGGTACGGCCCAGGCCCGACATGCTGAGCATGATGATGTCGGGCTTTATCCGGCGCAGGCTCTCGTAGTCCATGCCCCATCTGGGCATGACCCGTCCGCTGAAGTTCTCAGTCACCACGTCGGATATTGCCACCAGGCGCTTGGCGATGTCTATGCCTTGGGGCGTCTTCATGTTGAGGGCCAGGGAGAGCTTGCCCGCGTTCCAGTTGTGGCGGTAGCCGATTCCCCGGGGCGTCTGGGAGACGGGACCGCCCGCCACGGCCAGGGCCAGGCTGGACTCGATTTTGATGACCTCGGCTCCCTGGTCCACCAGCACCCGGGTGGCGGAGGGACCGGCGTGTATCCAGGTGAAGTCCACCACGCGCACTCCCTTGAGGGCGTAGCGTCCGTTCAGGTCCGGTGGAGCAGTGTTCATGGTCGCTCCGTAAGCTGTACTTTCCCCTGGGCTGAAGCCTCGGGCTAGATTACGCCCATGCGGGCCAGGAGTCCCATTTCCTGGTCGGAGAGGCCCATCCTATCCCGGTACACCTCAACGTTGTGCTGGCCGGTGCTCGGCGCTTCGCTGCGAAGCCTCCAGGGAGAGCGGGACAGCACGTACGGCGCGCCCGGATAGGTGAACGTGCAGCCGAGCTCGGGATGTTCGACCTGGGCAAAGAAACCTCGCTCCCAGAGCTGCGGGTTGTCCAGCAGTTCCGGGGCCGTGGCGGCAGGCCCCCAGGGGTGATGCCTCGCCTGGCCCCACTCCGTAATTTCCTGGCGGGTATGATTGAGCGCCCATGCCTGGATATGCTCCTCGATGTGGGCTGAATGTTCGCCGCGCAGGATGAACAGGTCGTCGTACTTCTCATCCATCAAATCGCCGACCATGCCCTCCTCGGCCATCCAGGCGCGCAGGTTGTCCCAAGTCTCCCGGTTATTGGTGGATATGCTGACGTAGCCATCCTTGCACTTCCAGGTAGCCACGAACTGGCCGCCGTGACGAAATCCGCACCGGACGGCGGGCGCGCCCTCATAGATATACGCAGCGTTGACGTGCTCAGTGGTGGCCGCGACAGCCTCTTGCATGGAAACGTCCACATGCTGGCCCTCGCCCGTGTTCAGCCGGTCATAGATAGCCAGGAGGCTGGCTATGAAAGCGCGGTTTGAGGCGGTGTGATAGGCCTGGGAACCCCAGAGGCGCGTCGGTGGCGTGTGAGGCCAGCCGGTGACGTACATGTAGCCGCCCATCGCAAACCCTACCAGGTCCGACGCCGCGTAATCCTTATACGGCCCCGTCTGCCCGAAAGGGGTGACCGACACATGGACCAGCCCTTCATTCTCGGCACTCAGGTCTTGGTAGCCCAGCCCCAGAGACTCCAGGTAT
This sequence comes from Dehalococcoidia bacterium, assembly GCA_965197405.1. GTDB lineage: Bacteria > Chloroflexota > Dehalococcoidia > Lucifugimonadales > JAGWBF01. The sequence goes on from OZ240206.1 coordinate 2,919,257, forward strand.
CCGGGCTTGAAGGTCTCCAGGACCACGTCGGCCTCCCGGGCTAGGCCCAGGAACAGCGCGGCTCCTTCGGTGCTGGCAACGTCCAGGGTAATACTGCGTTTATTCGTATTGAAGTGGAGCCAGTACAGGCTGCGCTCGGGATGGGGCTGGTCGTGAACGAAAGGCCCGATGCGGCGCATTGGGTCGCCGCCCGGCGGTTCCACTTTGATGACGTCGGCGCCCATGTCCGCCATGAGTTTGCCGCAGTACACGCCCAGGGGTCCCGACATGTCCAGTACGTGGTAACCGGCGAGAGGCTGTCGTCCCTCTCGGGACTGGTCTTGGGGCAAGGACAGACCTCCTAAGCACAGGCCCATTCTCAGTGCAAGCGAGTATAGCACCGCTCCCCCATCCCGTCAATTGCTTCCGAGCCGCCCAAAGCCGCCTGCCCCGTCGCGCTTGCAGCATATTCTTGCTACTCCCTGGCTTTTCCAGACAGCCGGACCTCCAAGGTTTGATCCTTGATGCCAGATGAATACAAGCCCCGCCGCGTGTCATTCCGAATGGAGTGAAGCGGAGTGAGGAATCTAAAGGGTCGCCTGGCAAAAATCGGAATCAAGCCGTACGGGCCAGAGCAAGACTGCGATTAGCCAGGATTTTAGACCCCTCGCTCTGCTCGGGGTGACAATCAAAAGACATGGCCCGGACCTCCATTTCCGGGTGCTCCCTGAGATAAAATAAGTGAGGTAAAATAGGTATAGTCGAAGCGAAAAGGGTATTGGCATTGCGTCATATTCTTCATGCCGACTTGGACGCTTTCTACGCTGCGGTGGAGCAGCTGGACAACCCGGAGTTGCGGGGCAGACCGGTAATGGTGGGCGGCCAGCCCGAGGAGCGGGGCGTGGTGGCCACGGCCTCCTATGAAGCCCGCGAGTACGGCGTGCGCTCGGCCATGCCCATGATAACAGCCGTGCGGCTCTGCCCGGAGGGAATCATCATCCACCCCAGGTTCGACCGCTACAAGGAGGTCTCCGGCCAGGTGATGGCGATTTTCCGCGACCTGACGGGGCTGGTGGAGCCTCTTTCCCTCGATGAAGCCTACCTGGATATTACCTCTGTGGTGGCTGAAGGGGCGGCCCCTCTAGGAGTGGCCCTGGGGCTGAAGCGCCGGGTCCATTCAGAGACGGGGTTGACCCTGTCGGCGGGCGTTGCTGTCAGCAAGTCCGTGGCGAAGATAGCTTCGGACCTCGACAAACCCGACGGTCTCGTGGTGGTGCCCCCTGGCGAGGAAAGGACCTTCCTGGCTCCCCTGCCCGTGGCCAAGCTATGGGGCATCGGCCCCAAGACCGCAGAGCGGTTGCAGAAGGAGGGCATCGAGACCATCGGGCACCTGGCCGAGCAACCGTCAAACTGGTATATCCAGCGCTTCGGCAGCCGGGGCAGCGCAATCCGGGACAAGGCTCTTGGACAGGACCAGGAGCCGGTCCATACCGAGAGGGCCACCAAGTCCATCAGCGCCGAGACCACTTTCGCCTCGGACATCAGAGACCCGGAGCGACTCTATGCGGAGCTGACCGAGCTGGCCCACAGCGTGGCCCGTCACCTGGAGAGGAAAGACCTGAGCGGCAGGACTGTCACTGTGAAGCTGCGCTTGGCCGACTTCACCACCTTCACCCGGCAGTCCACGTTGCCGATGCAGACCCGCTCCAAGAGCACCATCCTGGGTCTGGCGTGGCGGCTGCTGTCCCACGAGCTAACGCCGGGCCGGTCATTCCGCCTGCTGGGAGTGGGCGTTTCCGGCTTCGGTACGACGCAGCAGCTACGGCTGGCCCTGCTCGATGATCTCGATGATTCAGAAGGGGTCGGAATATAGAGCCAAATATAGAGATAATATATGGAAGCAGGAGGGAACTTTGATGGCAGACCTTCCCAACGTCCGCCAGGTCTCATCCGCGTTTCAGGGCCTCTCGACGTGCAACCTGTCAGATGCCCTTGACCGGCTCGGCATCCAGGGCCAGGTGACCGGCATACTGCCCCTCTGGCATGGATGCCCCAAGATAGCCGGTCCGGCCATGACCATGAAGCTCAGCCCGGAGGCCGCCTACTCCACCGTGATAGGCACTCTGGAGGCTGTTCAGGCGAGCCGCGGCGGGGATGTGCTGGTGATTGATAATGGAGGCCGCACCGACAGCAACAGCTTCGGGGGCATCGCCGCCTTCTCCACCAGGCACTACAACATGAGTGGATGTGTCATAGACGGGGCCACCCGGGACGTGGACGAGATGGCGGCCCTAACCCTGCCCGTCTACGGCAGGGGAATAGTCAACACCTCGGTGAGGGGTCGCATAGGCTTCGAGGGATACAACGTCACCGTAACGCTGGGGAGTGTGCAGGTGCGCCCAGGAGACTTTATATTCGCGGACCAGAACGGCGTCGTGGTAGTGTCCCCCGAAGCAGTCACGGAAACCCTCCGCTGGGCGCGGCGGTTCGCCCAGATGGAGGAGCGCATAAAACGCGACATCGCCGCCGGAGTCACACCGGTCACCGCCCACAGGCGTCGCCGCTATGAAGAGGCGGTCCACCGGACTCCATGACACCGCGCCTGTAGTCTTACCCGGGAAGGATTGAGCGGCCTCATTTTATGATGTAGCCCTGGCCCGCTCAATAGCCTCGACCGCCCTCTCCAGTTCCCGGTCGGGATTGCGGAACCAATCAGTGCTCCAGATACGGTGCAATTTCCAACCGAGGCCCCGCAGCACCTGCTCCCGCAGCCGATCGCGGTCGCGGGCCGAGCGGGAACTGTGGTATGAAGCCCCGTCGCACTCGATGCCGATGATATACCGGCCCGGCTGTCCCGGGTTGACGATACCGATGTCTATGAATTTCCCCGCCGAGGCGACTTCCTGACGCACCGAGTAGCCGCGCTCTTCAAGCCGCCTCGCAACCGCCTGCTGAAAGGGCGAGTCCACGTCGGAATCGCCCTTGTAGGGAACGTCCCCAGGCATCACCCCCGTCTCCGCGTAGGCAAGAAACGTCTTCAGCGCCCGCACCCCGAAGGCCTTGGTGCGGTCGAGGTCAATATCGTCGGCGCGCAAGTTGGTGAACACGTGGCACTGCTGTTTCGCACGGGTAATGAGGACGTTCAGCCGCCGTTCCCCGCCTGCACCGTTGATTGGTCCAAAGTTCATAGAGACCTGCCCGTTTGCGTCACGCCCGTAGCCGATGCTGATAAAGATGACATCGCGCTCATCACCTTGCACGTTCTCCAGGTTCTTGACGAAAAAGGGCTCGTCGGGGTGGGCCGCGAAAAAGTCCTCATTGGAGGCATCTTGCCGGCGGAGCATTTCCAGCCGGTCCTGAATCGCTTGAGACTGTGGCAGGCTGAATGCGGCCACGCCCAAGGACAGATCCGGGCTGTGGGCGGCGTGTTCCATCACCGCTTGGGCGACGGCCTCGGCCTCCTGCCGGTTGGTGCGGCTCCGGCCGCGGTCGAATACGGTATCGGGAAGGTAATGCCAGCGTAGCCCGGTGGCCTCGCGCCCGGAGTCCGGGCTGGGAAACACCACCAGGTTATTGTTGTAAAACTCCCGGTTGGATACGGCGATGAGCGACTCGTGACGGCTGCGGTAATGCCAGCGGAGCTGCCGCGACGGAGCGCCCCGGGAGCTGAACAGCCCCAGGATGCTTTCGATACCTGTCACCACGCTTTCGTCCGCATCGTCGTCAGCGTCGTCAGACTGGGCAGCGCGGTCAAAGAAACTGGTGGGCGGCAGTTGCCTGCTGTCGCCCACTACCACAGCCCTCTGCCCGCGCAGCAGCGAGCCAAGAGCATCCACCGGCCTCACCTGGCTTGCTTCGTCGAATATAGTCAGGTCGAACTTGACGCTGCCCGGCGCCAGATAAGTCGCAATGGAGAGGGGACTCATCATGAAGACGGGCTTTAGCTCCTGGATGACCTCGCCGGCTTGCGCCACCAGCTGCCGGATGGGTTTATGCCTGCTTTTCTTTTCGATTTCGCGCCGCAAGACCCGTAGCTGTTCCTGCCGGCGGCGCACGGACGCAGCTTCGTAATCAGCTGCCCCGTCGTTTTCCGAGTCCGAGGCGCGAACCCGGACCAATTGCCGGGGGAGGTCGTTGACGCGGGCAGGGCCTTCGAGGTGGGCCATGACGACGCGGCTGAGATTGTGTCCCAAGGATTGCCGGTCCAGTTCCTTGAACCTCTCGATGCGACCTTCGTGTACCTGGCCGTCGAAGTTCCGTAGGGACGTCCACTCGGCGAAGGCAGTTTCAACGATGCTCTCGTACCAAGCTCGCTTGAACCATCCGGTCAGGGACGCTGCGGCGTTGGGATGCTGCTCCGCGATGGTAGCCACCTGGCCCAGTCCTTCCCGCAAGGCAGCGTCGGCCCCGTTGTTGAATCCAATGATGTCTTGGATTTCCGTGAGCCTGCCGGCCCACTCATTAACCACGCGCCGCTGTTCGGAAAAGGGAAGGCCGATTAACCCGCCGGAATTACTGAACCGCACCTTGTCGGCCATATCCAGCGCGGACAGCAAGTCTCCGGCGGAATTAAGGTATGCGTCCAAAGCTCTGGTGACTTTATCCGTGGTCCTGGCTAGCTCCACACTTTGCCCTACCCCTGGAGAGGGGGGTTGAGAGATGTCGCGATTGGCGTTTGTCCGGCTTTGCAGTGCGCGAACGACATCGGGGGAGACGCGACCTGCGGACACTTCATCCTGCAACTCCAGCCACCAATGGACGACGGGGGCCACGGCGTCCCAATCGCTGTTGTATCCGGCCCATCGTGCGCCCAGAGCTACCGCCCCCGGGAATTTGCTCCCGGACTCGCTATCGCCCAATTCCGCCCGCAATTGCTGCTCCGCCCGGATGGCGTCAATCAGCTTGATTTGCCGGTCAACATGGCTGGGCAATTCGCCGGTCAGCAATGCAGCCAGCTGCCGACGGGCCTGCCGGTAGCTGGAGGAGAACAGACGCCCAAAGAAACTGCGCCCGGTGGTGTTCAGCACTTGCCGCACTTGTCGAAGGTCAGTATCCCAAGCCTCCGGCAACAGAGAGGAATCATGTTCCGCACGTATGCGCTGCCACCGGAGGCCTTTGGTTACCAACTCCTTTATGTGCTCGGGGAAAGACTGCCACTGCGACGTCCGCAGATTGAGACCGCTAAGGTCGGGGGCACGAGCGACGTGCCCGGCGGTATCCACAAGGGCGGACGCCTTCGCCATAAAATCAGGAGCGTCGGCCGGACGGTCCAGGTGCAGGTCGTCGGCCAGTTCGCCGGACGAACCGGCCAGGGTTTCCAGGGCGCGCCCCGCTGCTTCTACCTGTTCCGACAAGGATGCCTGACTGGCAGGCAACAGGCTGCGGAGACAGCATCCCCAGAAGGGATGCTGATTGGGAACGCCGGTGCGCTGCAGCCGAAGCCGAAGCTCGTCTACAACCTCTCGCTTGCGTTTGAAATCATCGCCGGTCCAGCCGTGCATCTCGGAATCCGGGCCGGTTATCTGCTCCCAGGAGATGGGGTTCCCGTCTCCCTCCATCGTGGAGCGAAGAGCCAACAATTCCCCGAAGGCTTCGTAAGGCGTGACACCGCTTCGGCCAACGGGAGTATTGACAGCGTCGGAGTAATCGTTCAGTTGACTTCTCGCCCGGCCCAAATCGTCCAAGCCGGAGCCGATCGCGTCGCGGAAATCCAATAATTGTCTTACCCTTGGAGATGCCACCCCATGCCGGAAAGAAGAGAAGATCTTCTTCGCAACCTCGTCGTCGCGGGCTGTCTCTCGAAAGTTCAGTGTCCGGGCCAAGCTATCGAGGGTTTCCCGCTTGTTTGTCTTGTGACTGTGCAGTTCAAGACAAGTGTCGCCCAAGCCGATTATATCCAGCCGGTGCTTCACCACTTCCAGGGCAGCCATCTTCTCGGCAACGAACAAGACTCGTTTGCCCCGGGCGACGGCCTCGGCGATGATATTAGTGATGGTCTGGGACTTGCCGGTGCCCGGTGGTCCCTGTATAACCAGGTTGCGGCCCCCTGGCCCGCTGCCCAGGGCGTCGTGAATAGCGAGCGACTGGGACGAATCGGCGTCCAGCACGTGGTAGGTGTCCTGTGGGCTGAGGTAGGCGTCCAACTGGGCGTCGCCGGGTATCGCCGGAGCAGGTTCCCGAAACCCGTCGCCGAACAGGGCGTTGATTATTTCGTTTTCCGCGATACCGTCTCCATCCGGCCAGACGCTGTCATCCAGGTCTCGGTACATCATGATTTTGTTGTAGGCGAAGAACCCCATGGCCACACTGTCCGGGTCTACACTCCACCGGGTGAGGCCGTGTTGCTCGATTTTCCCCGCGAACAGGGCGAAGTAATCGTTAATGCCGATGGTGCGGTCGGCAACCTGTTCCACTTCATCCCGTCCGGGGAGCACCAGACCAAAGTCGGTGCGGACCTTTTCGAGCAGCGACAGGTTAGCTCCGATATCCTCGCCGATGTACGACACACGAAACAGGTCGCGGATGCCCGCCCGCTCCAGCCGGGCCGGAACGAGAATGACCGGGGCGCGGCGCACCTCCTGGCTCTGGTCGGCCTCGTACCACCGCAGCATCCCCAGAGCCAGAAAAAGGGTGTTGACGCCGGTTTCCTCAATGGCGGAGTTGGCGAGCCGGTAAGTATTCAGCAGCCGCTTCTCGAGGTTTGCCGACGACTCCCCGGTCTGGAGACGGCGGTCGGTCTGGTTGGCCGCGCGGTATTGGGAAACTCCGTAATCGAGCAGCCAGGAATCCTGGCCGGCCTCCTCCGGGTGGTCTTCATACGGCCAGTCTCCGTCAGGGCCGTCGTCATCCACCTGCCCCGCCAGAAAGGACATCGTCTTTCTTTCGATCACCAGCGTGCCGAAAACCTGGGCTGCACTCTCGCCCACCATTTCGACGCCGCGTGCTCTCAGCGAACGGTAGTTCAGCAGCGGGTTGCGGAGGCTGAGGTCCAGCAGCTCTTTGCGGGATTCCTCAATGCTGCCAAGGATGGACCTGGAGGTCATACCTGCTCACTCGTACGGGGAATCCAGGCTGGTCAGTGGCCGATAGTGGCACTATAATGGATTCAACGGGCGCGGTCAATTCCGCTTCTTGACACTGTGGAGGCCCGAACATATCATGGTCTCAATCCGGCTGGGTATCTTGCACAGGGTTTGGCGCGCGAGTACGCGTCAGCCCATCAGGAGGTAAGGAAGTATGACGGGAGAAGAGTTTTGCAGGGAGTTGGAAGGGGTGGTTTACGCTTCGCTGGACCGTATCACGGGCGTTTCCGCCGCGCACGATCCTGCGCCTGACATTACGATAGCGTCTATGTTGATAGGCGCCCTCAAGAACGAGATTGAAGCCTCTGAAGAGGCGGCTCTCTGGATGGGCGCCACTCCCGAAATAGACGTGAAGCTGGCCCTGGCCCGCCAGTGCGGCGACGAGGCCAAGCACTACCGCCTCATCGAGGAGCGCCTGCGGGAGATGGGGCATGACACCTCGACCATCAATCCACTGGCTGAAGGCTACACACCCATGTTCCAGTACCTTGAGAGCCTGCAAACTACCGTGGAGCGGGTGGCCGCGGGCCAGTTCACCCGTGAAGGCCTGGCCAAGGGGCGCAACCAGGTGTTCATTGACTACTGCAAGGCCAGGGGAGATGCGGAGACAGCGAAGCTGTACGAGGAGATAATCCAGCCTGACGAGAGCTATCACCATGAGCTGGGGCGCACCCTGCTCCCCAAGTACGCCGACACTCCGGAGAAGCAGCAGCTTGCGAAGGACGCTGCCCTGAAGACGCTGCAGCTGGCCGAAGAGCTCCAGGAGATAGCCCGCCTCCGCAGAGGCATGTCACGTGCCCCCGGCTGCTAAGCGGGTCGCGCCCCTGCCTGTGGAATGTCCTCCAGGTCTTTCAATTCTCGACGCCAGGTGAATGCAGGCCCCCGCCGCGTGTCATTGCCATGAAAATAGGCTGCACCCCCTCTCATGTCATTCCGAGCGTAGCGAGGAATCTAAAATGCTTGGATAGCAGCACATCTAAGAAGGCAAGGACTTTAGACCCCTCGCTCCGCTCGGGGTGACAATTGAAAGGCCCTGGGATGCCCCCGACCTCATTATATATAATACGTATCGCCAGCTTCCCGATGGCGTTCCCAGGGTTGTTTAATTCTCGACGTTACCTGTCTGCCCTGCTTGCAGCAGGCAGGCCCCCACCGCGCGTTATTCCGAACGGAGCAAAGCGGAGTGAGGAATCTAAAATATCTCACGGCGGAACAACGCCCAGCAAGAGGATTTTAGACCCTTCGCTGTCGCTCAGGGTGACAATGAAAGGTCCCTCTCGACGGCGTTGCGCTCCTTTGCGTGAGCACGCCCTAATGAGGTCATTCGCCCGGACCAGGTTGCCCGGCCTCCCCGATGGCGTAGAGCTTGCCATCGTATGAGCCTACGTACATGGTCCCGTCGGACCTTATGGCGGGGCATGAGTCGGCCAGGTTGCCTATCGCGAAGCTCCACTTGAGGGTGCCGTCGGGGTTGACGGCGTAGAGGTTGCCTTGGTCTGAGCCTATGTATATGGTTCCGTCTCCCCCCACGACCGGGGAGGAGGAGAGGATGATAGCGTCGTTCTTGAAGCCCCACTTTATAGAGCCGTCGGGGCTGATCGCGTAGAGCTTGTCGTCATTTGCGGCCACGTATATCGTGCCGTCTGCCGCTATAGCCGGGGCCACGATGTTCCCTACCCGCAGGCTCCAATTCAAAGCCCCACCGGGGCTGACAGCGTAGAGCCATTTGTCCTCGGCCCCCACGTAGACGGTGTCGTCGGCCCCTATGGCCGGCGAGGAAGAGATGCTGCCCCCCGTTGCGAAGCTCCACTTGAGGGTCCCGCCCGCGTTGACGGCATACAGGCTCTTATCGGAGGAGCCGACGTAGATGGCTCCATGGGTCGCTACGGCAGGCGATGAGCGGACGAAGCCGGTGGTGGCAAAGCTCCACTCCGGAGTCCCGTCGGGGTGGATGGCGTAGAGACTCCCGTCATAAGACCCCACGTACACAGCGCCATCCACGCCTATAGCCGGCGATGAGTAGATAGTCTGACCGGTTGCGAGGCTCCACTTGAGCGTTCCATCAGGGTTGACCGCGTAGATACTGTTGTCCCGGGACCCCACGTAAACAATGCCGTCAGCTCCTATGGCGGGCGAGGAGTTGATGGCCTGCCCGGTGGCGAAGCTCCACTTGAGCGTGCCGTCGGGGTTGATGGCATAGAGGTTCTTGTCCCTCGAACCGACGTAGATGGTGCCGTCCTCCCCTATGACCGGCGAGGAGTATATGGCCTGCCCCGTGGCGAAGCTCCACTTCTCCTCTGGCACTTGGGGGCCGGCGAAAGAGGACCTCGCCGTGTGTTGCAGGTCGTGCCGGAACATCGGCCAGGGAGTGTTGGCAGTCCCGCGAAGACCCTTGCTCTTTGTGGCCATGACTTACCTCCGATTGCTCAGGCTATCGCTCAGGCGTAGCCTTCTTGAAATGGGGCAGGACATGCTCTCCCATCATCTCCAGCACGCGGTAGGCGTGGTACGCTTCCATCCCCGGCCACCAGACGCGAAAGATGAAATGGTTGGCCCCGAGACGCCGGTGGTGCTCCTCTATCTGGTGGACGACCTCTTCCACGTCGCCCAGTATAAACCGGTCCCGGGCCAGCTCCTCGAAAGGGACCTGAAAGCTCTCCTGGCCGGGAAGGGCCTTGTCCTGGCCCCAGTCGGCGTAAGCCTGGTACTTGGCCTCCAGGTAAGGTTGCGCTACCTTGATTGCCTCTTCTCGTGTCCGGGCCACGTGCAACTCTTTGGTGATGGGTATCTCTTCGGGCGTTGGATTCCCGCCCTCCGCGAGGCCTTCCCTGTATAGCGTTATCTGGCGGTCGAGGGTGCTGAGGGTAGCGTGGGGATTGATATACCAGGGATAGCCCAGCAACCCGGCCCGGCTGATGACCGCGTCGTTGTTGGCGGCAATCCAGATGGGGGGATAGGGCTTTTGGACGGGGCGTATAGTGCACACGGCGTCCTTCAGGTGGAAATGCTTGCCCTCGAAGCTCACCTCGTCCTCTGTCCACAGCCTCTTTATCAGTTCCAGGGACTCGAGAAAGCGCCCGACACGATGCCGGCGCTCCACGTTGAAGGCCTCATACTCGATGTCCCGGTATCCAAGTCCGATTCCGAAGACCACACGCCCCTCGCTGATGACGTCCAGGGAAGCGACGTTCTCCGCCACCTCCACCGGGCTGTAGAGAGGAAGCAGCAGCACGGAGAGGACCAGACGCATGTCTCCGGAATCGCTGGCAAGGCGGGCCAGCAGGGGTATTATCTGGAGGTTCTGGTAAGGAGGAGACAAGTAATGCTGCCCACACGAAATAGAGTCGAAACCGGCGTCGCGCGCCAGGCGTGTCATCTCGACCGTCTCCCGAAACCTCTTGATTGGCGAGTCCGTAGTGGGGTGTTGGGGCATGACCATCACGCCGAACTTAATCAAGGTGGCGTACCTCCTTTCTATCCGTCTCTATGGGTCTGCAATAATCATTGAGGGCCGATGCTGGGACTGTTCTAGGGTGAAAGGGCATTTATATGAAAATACTCACCCGTCTTTCCCGCGAAAGCGGGAGTGACGAAGAAAGGATTATCCTAGCACAGGACACTACGAGCGGCCCTCAGATAGTTCACGAGAACCGAAAGACTCTGACAGTTGACACAGCTCAGTGGTGGTGATGATGGCGGTCGTGTGTTATGTCGTGCCAGGGTGAGTCCTCATGCGCCGGGTGATGGTCGTCGGCTGCGTGGTGGGACGGTCCGGAAGTGGCGCTGACCAGCTGGGTGGAGACAAGCTGGGCGTACAACCCGTGACTCGCCAGCAGTTCGTGATGGTTGCCCTGCTCCACCAGCTTTCCATCATCCAGCACCACGATGCTATTGGCGTCGCGGACCGTGGAGAGCCGGTGGGCTATGATCAGGGTGGTCCGGCCTTCCACCAGCCGGTCGAGCGCCTCCCGCACCTGCTGCTCGTTCACGGCATCCAGGTGAGACGTAGCCTCGTCCAGTATCAGCACGGGGGAGTTCTTCAGCAGGGCGCGGGCAATGGCGATACGCTGACGTTGTCCGCCGGAAAGCTGGATGCCCCGCTCCCCCACCCTGGTGTCGTAGCCCTCGGGGAAGGCCGTGATGAAGTCGTGGGCATTGGCCTGCCGCGCCGCCTCCTGAACGTCGGTATCACTGGCATCGGGTCTGCCCAGGCGCAGGTTCTCGCGGACGCTGGTGTTGAACAGGTAGGTGTCTTGAGACACCAGCGCAATCTGCCACCGTAGGTCATCCAGACGGTAGTCCCTCAAGTCGTGGTCGCCGAGGAGGATATGACCGCCATCCGAGTCCCAGAAGCGCATCAGCAAATTGGCGCACGTTGTTTTGCCTGCACCGGAGCGTCCCACCAGGGCCACGGTATGGCCCGGGTCTACGGTAAACGTCACGTCATGAAGCGCCTGGGGTTCACCTGGCCCGTAGGAGAAGCTCACTCCCTTGAACCCAATAGAAGGGGCCTCTTTTGCGCCCTGCCTGTCCTCTGCCGCGACCCCCTGGCCGTCCTTCACCGGCACGGGTTCATCATGGATGGCGAAGACCCTCCGGGACGCGGCCAGGGTCTCCATAAGCTCCTTCATAGTCCTGGCGATGTCGGAGACGGGCGCAAAAGCAGCTATCGAGAGTATGACGGCAAGAATAAGCTCAGGCCGTGTTATGTCACCTCGGAGCAAAAGCCAAACGCCCATAGTGATGACGACAAGGCTGCCCAGCGCAGTCATGGCCTCGATAAATCCGGACTGGAACGCCCGCTCCTTCAGGAATCGCAGCTGGTGGTGGGCGAACCGCCAGCCATCTCTGACCATATCGGCAGCCTTGGAGGGACCCCTCCCGAAGGCCAGGATCTCCCGCAACCCCTGAATGCTGTCCACCATATGGGCATGCACATCGCCAATCTGGCCTCGCAGTTCCTGTGCCAGGTCCTCAGACCGCTTTTGAGCAAAAAACGGGCTCACGGCTACGGCGACGAGGAATGGAGCGAGCACCAGGGCCATGGGCCAGGCTATCACGCCAATGGTGATGAGTACCGCAGCAGGGACCAGTACGCCCACGAAGGCCGGGATGATGGTATGCGCGAAAAAGAACTCGATAGTTTCAATATCGCCGCCAACGATGCTCACCACGTCTCCTGACCGGCGGCGCACCATATAGGCGGGTGCCAGAGGGTCAAGCTTCTCGTACATCTGGATACGCATCTCGGCGAGTAGCCTGTACGCCAGATCGTGGGCCATCCAGGACTCGGCCCAGGTGAAAAAGGCGGCCAGAGGTACAAAGACGCCCAGCAAGACCAAGAGAAGGGTGAGGTCGCCTCCTGTAATGACTTGCCCCACCAGCAGGGCGCTGATAACACCCACGCCGATGATTGAGCCGTGGTGCGCCAGCCCCAGGACGAAGGTCAGAGCGAGCTGACTCCACCAGGGACGCACGAGGTCCAGCAGCCTTCCCCAAACGGTCAGAATGGACAGGGACTTGCTGGCTAGCGAAGCGGTTGAGGCCTCGTCCAGACCATCTACGGAATGTGAGACCGCGTGATGTGCCGCCCCCATTTCATGCGCTGCCTCATGTCCATCGGCCTTGCCGGGGAGAGCGGTGGCTATCATCATATCCGGGTCCGTAGCGGTCTGCTGGTTCGCCATCAACCGCGCATAAACGCCCCCTGCCGCCACCAGCTCTCTGTGAGTGCCGGACTCGACCAGATGACCGCCATCCAGCACCAGGACGCGGCTGGCACCGACCACGCTGGACAAGCGGTGGGCGATGATGAGAGTGGTCCGGCCGCGCATCAGCCGGTCCAGGGCCTCCTGAATCACCGTCTCGTTCTGTGCGTCCACGCTGGATAGAGCCTCATCAAGCACCAGGATGGGCGCGTCCTTCAATAGGGCGCGGGCGATGGCGATTCGCTGCTTCTGCCCGCCGGAGAGGCGAATGGCCCGCTCGCCAACGATGGTGTCGTATCCCCGGGGCAGGTCCGATATGAACTCGTGGGCATTGGCCGCACGAGCGGCGTCCTCCAGCTCCGCCTGGGTCGCATCGGGCTTGCCGAAGCGCAGGTTCTCCGCGACCGTGCCGTGGAAGAGGTAGGTGTCTTGTGTCACGACGGCGGTCTGCCGGCGCAGCAGGTCGAGAGGGAGGTCCCGTATGTCATGGCCGCCCAGCAGGATACGTCCCTCCTGTGGATCGAAGAAGCGGAGAAAGAGCCAGACCACAGTGGATTTCCCCGCGCCGCTGGGACCGACCAGGCCCAGGGTTTCGCCGGCGTGGAGCGTGAATGAGACGTCGTGCAAAGCCGGACGTTTGCCGCGGTTGTAAGCGAAGCTAACGTGTTCGAAGCGTATCTCCGGCGCCAGCGCCGTCTCGGGAGTAGCCCCATCCCGGCCGTCCGGGCCGGCACTCTGGCCCCTTGCTTGCTGGGCGGTCTCTTTGACCTCTGCGGAGGTATCGAGTATCTGGAAAATGCCGTCCGCCGCCGACATGGCCATCAACCCCTGGTGGTACAGCTGGACCAACTCTCGCAGGGGACGGAATATCTCCACGCCCAGCATCAGGACAATCAGCAGGGGACGCAGTTCCAGGTCGCCGCTGCCCACCCGGGCAGCCCCCCAGCCGAGGGCGACGGCAGCGCCGGCCGTGATGCCCAGCAAGGTAATTCCACTGGTGGAGCTGTCCGCGGCCACAACTCCCATCGTGGAGCGGTACAACTCCCTGGCGCGCTGTGCCAGCAGCTCGCCGCGCGTGCGGCTCTGGCCGAGGGCCTTCAGCGTGGCGAGGCCCTGCACGTTGTCGAGGAACTCCGCCCCCAGGGCCCCGTAAGCCTCGCGCCTCGCTATACTCTTGCGGCGACTCCAGCGATGAAATAGATTGGGGATTATGAGGGTCAGCAGGGCAAAGGCGAGAAAGACGAGGCCGATGCGCAGGTCAACGACGGCCATGAAGGCAAAAATGAGCACCGGCGCCACCGCCGCGACGATTAGCTGGGGCAAGTATCTCCCGAAGAAGGCCTCCAGACGCTCCACGCCGTCGGAGAGGGATAGCAGCGCGTCACCCGTGCGGCTCTGGTCGAAGTGGCTTGGACCCAACGCAAGAGAATGCTCGTAGAGGCGCTTCCGGAGCTGTATTTTGACGATGCTGGCGGTGTGGTGGCTAATCATCTCCTGCACGTATTGCAAGATGCTCCGCAGCACAATCAGGCCGGCCATCGCTACCAGGGGGGCTATAAGGGTGGAGAGGCCCCCGGCGTCTTCGTGAATGACCTTGACGATTACCACGGCGGCAACCGCCAGGCGGGCCACACCGGCTGCGACTGCCAGCAGTCCAACAAGGGCCGCGAGAAGGATTCGGAGACGCACGCCTTGCGTCAGCGCGAGAAGACGGGGATCAAGGTACATTTGCGTCTCCCCCAGAGGAAAGGATTGCAGGGGCGGGCGTCGAACTCTTCCGATTTTTCATAGCTTCAGAGGTACCCTGGACAAGTTTAGGAGGCGTCAGGTGGCTAGCCGCCGTAATTCAGGTTGTGGTCTCGCATGAGGATGGTCTGGCCCTCACCCCTGACGCCGGCTTCGAGCACCTCGCCTACGAAGAGGGTATGGTCGCCCTCGGCCACCTCTCCTACCACGCGACACTCCCACCATGCCGGGGAGTTCAGCAGCAGAGGGCAGCCCGTCTCTCCTCCAGGCTCAAAGCTTTCGCTCCCGATGGAGTCGCCTTCACGGTGGTGAGTCTTGAAGAAATTGAAGGCCAGGTTTATCTGGTCCTGGTTAATCACGTTGACCGCAAAAACGCCTGTATCCCTGATGTGCTGGTGGCTCGTGGAGTCTGCCTTGACCCCCACGGCCACGAGGGGCGGTGCAAAGGAAGTCTGGGTAATCCAATTGATGGTGGCGGCTCCCACCTCCTGGCCCTCCTTGCTCTTGGAGGTCAAGATGAACATCCCGTAGGGGATCATGCGCAGCGCAGTCTTCTTGGCAGCCTCATCCATGTGGACACCTCATTATATATAGTATATATCTTGGTGCGAGATTGATTATGTGCCCTCGACCTTGACCAGAACAATTGTAGTGGCCCCTCGGAACCGCGTCAAGAACCGTAGCAGGTCAGGCAGCGTTTCCATTCAGTCGGTTGAGTTTCCTGTGCGTTGTTCCCGCCTGGCGACTGCGTGCTACAGGCAGTCCACCCGCACCCCCGTTTATGTCATTCCGAGCGCAGCGAGGAATCTAAAAATCCATGCTCTCGAATAAGCCCGCGTCTGAGATTCCTCACCCCGCTTCGCTCCGTTCGGAATTGCCTATGGCCTTGTGAGGCCACATAAGGGGATGAAAATAGCGGCCAGCCTTCCCAGCGTCACTCCCCTGCTTTCGCAGGGGCAGGCTCTGCGGAAGCAGGAGTCCAAGAGGCGTCGGGGATGTGGACACCCGCTTTCACGGGTGTGACGAAGGGCATTTTCATAGTAATAACGCGCGGCGGGGGCCTGCCTACCGCAGGCAGATATGCATTCACCTAACGTCGAGAATTGAATAGCCATAGCAGGTCGAGACGTGAGTGGCCGGCCCAGGCCCGGATAACTATAAGGTGGCTTTGAAAAAAGCCTGGCGTCCCTGTAGCGTTATGAAAAGTGAAGGCCCCCGGACTTATCTCCGGGGGCCTTCCTTAAGTCAATGGTAGCATGGCAAAAGGGGGAAGCGTATAGCGGCTATCCGGTGCCATGCCGCAGGAGCTTGCCGGACAGGGCGCCCGTGGGGTTCCCGTCCTCGAAAGTCACCTGGCCGTTCACCAGTATCCAGCGATACCCCTCGGCCTTCTGGATGCGCCTCCAATCGCCGCCGGGCAGGTCATGGGCGATCTCAGTGGGCAGCAGCTTCAGCCCTTCCAGATCGTAGACCACGACGTCGGCGGGCGCGCCCTCGCGGAGAAAGCCCCGGTCTTTGAACCCGCCCAGGAAAGCCGGGAGATAGCTCAGCTTGTAGTGGGCCTCCTCCAGGCTCATCAGCCCTTCGTCTCGCACCAGCCAGGTCAGCATTTTCGTCGAGTAGGTCCCGCCGGGGATGAACTTCACGTGCGCTCCGCCATCGGACGCGCCGGCGATTACGTAGGGCGACTGCATCGTCTCCGCCGGGTACTGAGCGTTGTCCTGCCCTACGGGGGCCTGGAACTCGGTCTGTAGGTTGTCCTCTATTACTATGTCCAGCAGAGCGTCAATTACGTGCTTGCCTTCCTTTTGGGCAATCTGCTCAATGGTCTGCCCCACATAGCGCTCCAGGTCCGGACTCCCCACTCCCTCGATAATCAGCGCGGCAGGGCCACCGGCGATGACCTGCTCGGGCCTGATGCCTGCGTCCCACTCCGTCTTCAGGGACTCTCGAATCTCCGGGGCCTCCATCTTGGCTTTGCGCTCCTCAAGGGACCCCATAGTCACCTGTCTCCAGGCCGGACTATCGTCGAAGAGGTTCCAGTCCTCAAAGGTCATCTCCAGCCCCTGGCTGAACAACGCGCCCTGGCCGTATACCCTCACCCGCTTGTTGGCGCACTCCTCCAGCCAGCGAAGCCTCTGGCGGTGTATCTCGGGGTCAACGTCGTTCGGTATCACCGCCTGGAAGAGGACGGGGCGGTTGGCGACCTCGGCAACCTTTTCGAACATGCCCATGCTGGACTCTTTCAGGAACATACCGCCTTCATCCGCACCGCGATAAGCCAGCTCTATCGAGCCTTCGTCCCGCTCCGCCAGCACACGAGCGAAGGCCAACATCTCCGCCTCAGTCATCAGGTCGGTAATCATGGGCGTGCCGTCGTAGTCCCGCTGGACGGACTGGGGACCATTGACCTGGGCAGACCAGCCGCAGCCCCCGGCATCCATGCCTTCATTTATCAGCCGGCACATCTCCTGTAGCTCGGCCTCTGTGGGACGCCTTGACTTGGCCTCCTCGTACCCCATCACCCAGGCATACATGGGCGTCAAGGGCACGTAGCTAATGACGTTAATCCCCTTGGGGATGCGGTCTATGCTATCCAGGAACTCCGGGAAGGTCACCCAGTCCCACAGCATCCCAACCTTCATCGGCTCATAGGGAATCGCCTCGTTGCGGGTTAGGCCCAGCATGGCCCGGTCCCGGTCTTTTTCGTTCGCCGCGCAGGGGGCAAATCCAAACCCGCAGTTGCCGATGACCACGGAGGTCACGCCATGCCATGACGATACGGTGCAGTAGGGGTCCCACTGTATCTGGGCGTCGTAGTGGGTGTGAAGGTCCACAAAGCCCGGGGCAACGACGAGGCCCGAGGCGTCCAGTACCTTGTCGGCAGAGGCGCCGCGCAGGCCGCCAATCTTGGCGATTTTTCCATCCTTGATAGCCAGGTCGCTCACATAGCGCGGTGTCCGCGTCCCATCAACGATGGTCCCACTCTTGAGAATGATGTCATACTCCGCCATCTCTAAGCCCCCTTCCTTTATTTCCGACATCCTCGAATCCGGCAGACCCAGGACTGGATCACTGTGGGAGCGTACCAGATTTTAATATCCTTGTCAATGCCTTATGAATTGGAGAATATCGTCACAAATACTCTCTGTTCCTCTTTGTGATGTCCTGATTTCGTAATTAAGTGCGGTGAATCTGAGACCTGAGATAGAGGCCCATCCGAGTTTGATTCCACGCAGAGCTAAGAGTATGATGTGATTCATAGGGAAGGCCTCGACTATTAGATGCAAAAGCAAGGTCAGAAGGGAGGCTGTCATGCCTATCGAGCAGGTGTCTTCAGAGTTGGACCGCATCGTGTCATCGGACCAGGACGTGGAGGAGCTTAGCATCGGCTACGGCGGTGTAATGGGGCCCGCGGAAGGGCCTTTGTGGTGGAAGGAGGGGGGATACCTCCTCTTTAGCGACATCCACAACGACCGGAGGATGAAGTGGATGTCCGGCGAGGGCGCGACCCTCTTCCATAGGCCCACCAACCGGGCCAATGGACTCACCCGGGACCGCCAGGGCAGACTGATAGCCTGCGAGCACGATTCTCGCCGCGTCACGCGCACGGAGCCCGATGGGAGTATCACCGTTGTGGCAAACAACTATCGCTCTCAGAGGCTGAACCGCCCCAATGACGTGGTGGTGAAATCCGATGGGAGCATATACTTCACCGATCCCATCACCCTGAACGTGGAGTCCGAGTTGGACCTCGCCGGGGTGTACAGGGTCTCCCCGGACCTGGGCACCATCAACCTGCTGGTCCGGGATTTCGTCCTGCCCAACGGGCTGGCGTTTTCGCCGGACGAGACCATTCTCTACGTGAACGACAGCCGGAGGGGGCACATAAGGGCCTTCAGCGTGGAGGCCACCGGCTCGCTGTCCTTGGGCACGGACCGCGTCTTCTGCCAGGTGAAGGGAGAGCGACCCGGCGCCCCCGACGGGATGAAGGCGGACGTGGAGGGGAACGTGTACTGCACGGGGCCTGGGGGCATATGGGTCATGGACGCTTCCGGGAAGCACCTGGGGACTATTCTGAGCGCGGCGACTGCCAGGCAAGGCGGCCCTGACTGGCCTACCAACATAGCCTGGGGTGGCGAAGACTGGAGGACCCTCTACTATACCACCCGATACACCCTGGGCAGCATCCGGCTGAAGATTCCGGGCGTACCCGTGCCTGGTTAACCCGATGCTCAGAAGGGCTACCCACATATTAGAAGCAATATAGAAACACCACAGCGGAGCTGGAAGGAGAGAAGCGTGAGCAACGTTACTGACAGCCGCCAGCATTACGGCGGCCTCTATGAGGACTTCCAGGTGGGCCAAATCACGAAACACTGGCCGGGCAAGACGATTACCGAGTCGGACAACAATCTCTTCTGTTTGCTGACACGCAACGACAGCCCTCTGCACTCCGATGAGCATTACATGGAGGACCACCAGCTTGGCAGGATTCTGGTGGTGGGCACCCTGGTGTTCAGCCTGGTGGTGGGCATGACTGTGCGGGATACCAGCGGCCAGGCCATCGCCAATCTGGAATATGAGAGGGTAACGCACGATGGCCCCGTATTCCTGGGGGACACGGTCCACGCCGAGACGGAAATCCTCGACAAGAGGGAGGCCAGCCGGGGCAACCGCGGCATTATCTACCTGGAGACCCGGGCTTTCAACCAGCGCAACGAGCAGGTGCTCACGCTGCGCCGGCGATTTCTGGTGCCCAAACGGGCAGACTAGGGGCCATGCTCCTGTGTGCCCAGCGCGGCACACATTGATGCCGGCTTCCATACCCCCGGTCGTTGAAAGAATCTCGTGTAAATAGGAGATAGTTATGACAACTCCCCTTGATTCCCAGCAGAAGTCCATTATCGCAACGTCTATCGCAACGTCAGGCCAGCACCCCCTTGACCCGCTGACATCCGGCGAAATTGAAGAGGCGTTAGCCATCTTGCGGTCCGGACGCGCGCTTGGCACGCGGGTAAGGTTCGAAACGGTCGTCCTCAACGAGCCGCCGAAGCAGACGGTCCTCGGCTTCAAACAGGGAGACCCGATTCCCAGGGAGGCGTTTATAGTCCTCCTCGATAAAGACACCGCTTCAACTTACGAAGCCATAGTATCCCTCACGGAAGGCAAGGTTGTGTCATGGAAGCATGTCCCCGACGTGCAGCCGAGGCTCATGTTGGAGGAGTTCTTCGAGTGCGAAGCGGTCATCAAAGCCAACCCCGAATTTCAGGAAGCTATCCGGAAGCGGGGCATCACGGACGTTGACCTGGTGATGATTGATTCATGGCCCGCCGGCAACTTTGGGATAGAAGAGGAGAAGGGCCTGCGCCTGATCCTGGGGCGCTGCTGGGTCAGGTCCGGCCCGAACGACAACGGCTACGCCCGTCCCATCGAGGGAGTCACCCCCGTGGTGGACCTCAACAAGATGGAGGTCATCAGGGTCGAGGACCTGGGAGTGATGCCCCTGCCTCCCAACCCGGGAAACTACGCTGCCGAGTTCGTGGGTGAACCCCGGAAGGACCTCAAGCCGCTGGACATAGCGCAGTCTGAAGGACCGAGCTTTGAGGTCGAGGGACACAAAGTCCGTTGGCAGAAGTGGCACCTGCGAGTCGGTTTCACTCCTCGGGAGGGCCTCATCCTTCACACCATCGGCTACGAGGAAAAGGGGAGGGTGCGCCCGATTATCTACCGGGCATCTCTCTCGGAGATGGTGGTGCCCTATGGCGACCCCAGCGGGAGCCATTTCCGCAAAAACGCTTTCGACGTGGGGGAAGCGGGCATTGGCAGCCTGGCTAACTCCCTCGAGCTGGGGTGCGATTGCCTCGGCGAGATTCACTACTTCGATGCCGTGTTGAACGACAATCGCGGTGGTGTCGCGACCATTCCCAACGCTATCTGTATGCACGAGGAGGATTACAGCATTCTTTGGAAGCACGTGGACATGCGCACGGGAAAGGCCGAGGTGCGGCGTTCACGGCGTCTGGTCATATCCTCCATTTCGACCGTTGGCAACTACGAATACGGCTTCTACTGGTACTTTTACCAGGACGGGACTATCCAGTACGAGGTGAAGCTGACCGGCATCGTCAACACTGCGGCTGTCCCGCCGGGTGAAGTCCCGAAGTATGGGGCGCTGATAGCCCCGCAGCTGAACGCCCATATCCACCAACACTTCTTCAATGTTCGCCTCGACATGAATGTGGATGGCGAAGGCAACTCCGCCTACGAGGTGAATACGGTAGCGGAACCCCTGGGGCCGGACAATCCCCACGGGAACGCCTTCTTCACGGAATCCACCCTGCTGGCAACAGAGTCCGAGGCCCAGCGCAACATAGACCCAATGACCGGTCGCTACTGGGTGATCGCAAATCCATCAGTACAGAACGCCGTCGGTCAGCCCGTGGCCTACAAGCTCATGCCGGGCGAGAACATCCTACCCTTTGCCCATCCCAGCGCGAGCGTAATCAAGCGCGCCGGCTTTATCACGAAGCACCTGTGGGTTACTCCTTACAGCCCCGATGAAAAGGCCGCCGCCGGCGACTACGCGAATCAGCACCCGGGCGGCGAGGGGTTGCCCGCCTGGACCCAGGCCAACCGGAGCGTCGAGGACACCGACATAGTGGTGTGGTACACCTTCGGCCATCACCATGTGTCCCGGCCCGAGGACTGGCCCGTTATGCCTGTGGCCTACACCGGGTTCACTATGAAGCCGGTGGGCTTCTTCGACATGAACCCGTCCCTTGACGTTCCCCCCTCGCCACATCGCAACGGACACTGCCATGTCTGAACCCAGCCCGGTAGAACTGGCGGGAGATAAGCCCATGCAGAATACGCAAAGAGAAGTGATCGCCAACGTAGATAGGTTGAACGAGTACATGGACAAATACGGCTTCTCGGCTATCGTTGTGCGCTCAGGGAAGGAGTTTACCTATCTTTCCGGCTTTGCCTATCCGGGTACCCTCGCCAGGCACCTCGACTTTCCCGACTCTCCTCGCGAAGTGCTCCTGGTCTGGCCGCGCCACGGAGAGCCAACCATGGTCCTGAACAATTACGCCGCTCCCCTGGCCAGGCGGGACTCGTGGCTTCAATCCATTGAGCTTTATGATGATTACGCTGAGTCTCCCTACGAGGTAATGGCAGGGCTTATTAACAAAATGGGGTTGCAGGCGGAAAGGGTCGGCTTCGAGAAGACCTACCTGAGCGCGGCCCGGTGGGAAGAAGTCCGTAGCCTGTTGCCCGGCGTGGAGATGCTGGACTGCACCGAGATGATGGCGCAGGTGCGTTGGATTAAAACGCCGGGAGAGATCAAGCTGTTGAAGGAAGCGGCTGACATACTGGATGATGCGTACCTTGAGGTATTCCCGGCGGTCCGGGAGGGCGATACCGAGCGTGAGGTCCATAGCCGCATTGTGGAGGGCTGCATCCGGAGAGGCGCACAGTGGGCGCACGGCATCCTTAACTCCAGCAGGAACACGGTGGTCTACGGTGGTGAGGGAGACACGACGTTTCTGGCGGGAGACATTATCCGGAACGACTACGTCTCTTACTATCGCGGGTATCCGGGCCATCAGTCGCGCACTGTGGTGCTGGGTAAACCCAGCGAGGAGCAAAAGAGCACCTACAGGACCATGCGGGATATATACAGGATGACCCTGGAGCAGTGCAGGGTGGGGGTGAAGGCGTCCGACATTTACCAGTTCGCGGCCAACAAGTACGCAGAGCATGGGCACAAGGGCAGACTGTCGCTGGTGGGGCATGGGGTGGGGGCTTGGTGGCATCAGCAGCAGCCTTATATAGTGAGCACCTCCCACCGGCGGCTGGAGGAGGGGATGGTGCTGGCTATGGAGCCCCACGTTGGCTATTGGCATCTACAGGATATGATACTCATAACCGGAGAGGGGCCGCAGCTACTCTCCGACAGGTTCAACACCGACGAGATGCTTGTCATAGGCTGAGCCGTGGCCGGCTTCGGAATATCGTGCCCGGCTCCTGCAAATCGCAAGTGGATTGAGGACTCAGGCCCTACCCAGCCGCAGCAACCGACGCCACCAGGGAGAAGGCTTGGATGATTGCTGTTGGGTGCGTTGTGGACTTGCCGCAGCGGGGCCGCTGCTGGCCGCATCCGGTTTGTCGGGCAGATCAATCATCCACCGCCCGTTGGACTGGCGGCGGCCTTGCAGGCCGCCCTTTTTGAGGCGCCGCTTTACGGTATCGGTGGAGACACCCAGTCGCCGGGCCGCTTCGGATACGCTTACCAGAGCCATGAACGCTCCTTGCTGTAGATGTTTCTAACAGATTTCTTATTTGTTTGGTTAGAATACGCCTGTTTTCAATGTTAGCAGACCCAGGATGCCGTGTCCACAGCCTTCCACAGCTGCCGGCAAGCCCATGATTATGTAAATGAAGTATACTTGACGGGAGACCTCCGCGGACACGGGAGACATTTCGGAATAAGTCCAGAATAAGTCCATAGGGAGACGGCACGAAAGGAGCGGTTTATGACAGACTTTCAAGGAGCCTTCGATCGCCTTGACCAGCTTATCGAGCGCAGGATAAAAGAGGCCAACATCCCCGGCATGGCCGTGGCCCTCACTAACCGCGAGGGCCTGCTCAGGGTATCAACCTACGGCTTTGCCGACGTGGGCGCGCGCGCCCCGGTTACGGAAGATTCGCTGTTCGAAATTGGCTCGATCGGCAAGTCATTTACCAACATCGCCCTGTTGCAGGAACACGAGGCGGGCCGCCTGGACCTGCACGCCCCCATTACTCGCTATTTGCCCTGGTTCCAGGTCCAATCGGAGTACGCGCCCATCACGGTCCATCACCTGATGAGCCACAGCGCCGGTCTAATGACCGGCACCGAGATTGCGCCTCATGCGCGGTACGAGTCCTGGGCCTTGCGCAATACCAGGACGTCCGCTCCACCGGGGGAACGTTTTCACTACTCCAACATTGGCTACAAGACCCTCGGATTCCTCCTGGAAGATTTGCTGGGCCAGAGCTACGAGGACATCATAAAGTCTCGCGTCCTTGGCCCCACTGGCATGACGGCGACCGACGCCGTTATCACCTTCGAGACGCGCAAGCGCGCGGCGGTGGGCTACCGGTGCTTCTATGACGACCGCCCGGAGCACCCCAGCTACCCCCTCGTACCCGCGCTCTGGGGAGAGTACGGCGCAGGCGATGGGTGCCTGGCATCCACGGCGGCGGATATGGCAGCCTATCTGCGGATGCTGATGGACCGCGGCCAGGGACCCGGAGGCCCGGTTATTTCCGAAGAGAGCTTCAGCCTGATGACCCAGCCACTGATCGCAGCCCCCATGTGGGGGGGCTGCTTTTACGGGTACGGTCTCAACATGATTGACATCAATGGCCACGCTTGCATTGGTCATGGTGGCGGGACCCCCGGCTATCTATCGTCCATACTGGCGGATATGGACGACGGGCTGGGCGTTGTCATTCTCGTCAATGGGCTGGGGGACTCGTATAACGTGCCCGAGTTTGCGCTGTTCGGACTCGAACAGCTGCGCGCCGCGCTTCACCACGAGCAAGCGCCACCACTTCCGCCAGCTACGGACCCCACCAGGACGGAGAACGCGGCCGATTACGCCGGGACCTACAAGACGGGCGATAAGACATTGACCCTCACGAGTGAGGATGAGAAGCTGGTCCTGCAACACGGTGGCGAAAGGTGCATCCTAGAGCGGCGCGATACCGATACCTTCTACACAGGGCATCCCGATTTTGACCTGTTCCTGCTGGAGTTCCAGCGCGAAGATAATCAGAAAGGCAATCAGGTCGTGTCCGTCTTTCACGGCCCGGACCGGTACACCAATGACCATCATACGGGGCCTACGGGCTTTGACTATCCCAAAGAGTGGGAATCATACACGGGCCACTACAGGGCGCATAACCCCGGTATCTCCAACTTCAGGGTGGTGCTGCGCCAGGGCTCTCTGATGCTAGTCTACCCTTCCGGCGCCGGGCAACTGCTGGTGCCCGCCGGGGATGCCACCTTCAGGATTGGCGAGGACGAGCAGTCGCCCGAATCTATGAGCTTTGACAGCATCTCCAATGGACAAGCGCTCCGCGCCAGCTACTCGGGTTGCGACTATTACTGGACTTTTACGCCCTAGACGGCATGTGAAGCACGCTGGAGCCGGGTAGATGGGTAGGAGGCGGTTGACGCTGAAAGAGCGGCCTTGCTTTCGTTGACAGGGGGCGGGCCGCGCCTTTAGACTGGTGGCACTGAACGTCTGAGGACAACACAAGAATCAAGGGAGGAGAAGGCGTGCTCAAAGAGGGTGACAGGGCGCCGGATTTTACCACCGTGGACCATACGGGCAAGGAAGTCAGCCTTTCGGACCTGAAGGGACAGAAGGTCTGGCTCTGGTTCTACTCTTCGCCCGGCGGCAACAATTGAACCCGGCACAGTCACGGGTACCGTGACAATTACCCGGACTTCACGGCCAAAGGTGTGGTGGTATTTGGGGTCAACGAGCGCAGCGAGGAAGCGAACCGCACCTGGGTGGAGCAGGAGAGCTTGCCCTTCTCCATTCTCCTGGACCCCGACAGAAGCATCGCGACGGCCTACGGGATGTCGAAGGACGGAGATGAGAAGTACCTGGCTAACCCGTCGGGGGGGAGACGCCCGGCGGTGGTCATAGGCGAAGACGGCCTGGTCCTGAAGATCCTGGCAGACCTGTCCAGCGTGGATGAGCAGGTCGAGGCCCTGGCAAGCCTGTCGTGAGCTTGGACTAACCCAGTTTCCCCATCACCTCGGTGGCAGCCACGCATAGAAAGACGTTCGCCTCATTGCCCGTCTTCACCAGGTTGGACAGCAAGCGTCTCACCAGCCTCATCTCATTGTCGGATAGCAGCCCTTCAGGGGAATCGGCCAGGACCGGGGCGGGCGTATCCCTCCTCGACTCGGCCAGGTACGACAGGAGGGCGCGCTGAGCATCATAGGACAGGAAGGTTATCCGCTCCTGACCATCCTTGGCTACCTCGGCCCCCACCAGGACCGCTAGGGGGTCCGCCGTAACGTCGGGAAAGAGGCCCCGCTTGCCATCCCACTCGCCGAAGTCCGACAGCCTCAGCGCCGTCAACTCCGCGAGGCTAAGGTCGCCGGAGGTAAGGGCAATCAGGCTGAAACGCATACGAGACCCCATTTGTGGAAATGGAAGCGGGGAGGCATCCTGAACGCTTCCTCCGGTGAAGAACCGGTGTCCCACGCTTACACCATTGGCCCGCATCCACAGCTTGGGACCGGAGCACAGTCCGGCAACCGCCGACGTGGGATAGCCTCTCTCGTACAGCGCATTGCAGAAATGAGCGAGCGCCGCATCGGGGTCGGCGTGGCCTCCTTTGCATTCGACGATATAGCCATCGAGGTCCGCGATGCCCATCACTTCCCGGAACCTCTGTAGCCCCTGGACGGACCAGCGAGCGCGGTACTCGGACCGGGTCGCTCTCTCTACCCTCTGCACCAGCCTTCTCACCGACGCATAAGACAGGAGGGCTTTGCTTTCAAAGGAGTAAAGGCCGTCAGAGGTCCCTTCGGAGTTATTGCTGGCGTACGTATTGCCGGGGGGGAGCGGGCTTCGGGCGGCGCCGTTGACCTCCCGGTTAATGTCTTCCGCGGAGTAATGCCTCAGCAGCTCCACTTCCACGTCGGACACGCCGGGGAGCTGGGAGACTTTTTGCTTGATGTCCTCGGCGATGGAGGAGGCGAAGGTCGCGGGGCAGAAGGGTGTAGTCAGGTGGAAACGCACGGTGACCTGGCCGCCCGCAATGTCCACGTCGTCCAGCAGGTTGAGGGCCAGGATGGATAGACGCACCTCCGGGTCCTGGACGTCCTTCAGAGTCTCAAGGACGGATTCCCTGGTGAGGACCGGTTGCTCGGTCATGGCGACCTACTCCTTACGGCTTCCCTGGCTACGTGACTTCACCGCCTGCGGGCCTCTTCCCCTAGTCATTCAGAACGCAGCGAAGCGGGGTGAGGAATCTAAAATGGTGACTAATAAAATCCGGAATCAATGCAGTACCGGCTAGAACAACAGCACGATCAGCTACGACTTTAGATCTCTCGCTCCGCTCGGGGTGACAGTTGAAAGACCCTGACCTATTGGCTGACGTGCCCGCATTAGCTCGCCACGGCCTTGCGCTGGACCAGCTCATCGCCCTCAAGCTCCTTCACCTTGGCGGCCACGTCCACACCATACAGCCTGGCAAGGTTCTCCCCCAGAATCTTGCGCCTGGAATCGGGGGTGAAGTCCACGCTAAACTCGGCCTTGAGGTCCTCGGGCAGTTGGAAGTTCCACAGCCCTTCCAGCTGCCAGTGAGGATACCAGATGGGGAAATCGGTAGCGTAGATGATGCGGTCCTCTCCCACCCAGAAGAGCAGGTTGGCCATAATCTCAGCGAAGTACCGGGGACGCTTGGCGACGAAGGCCAGGGCCACGGCCATGGAAGCGTAAACGTTGGGGGACTTCGTGGCAATCCAGCAGAAGTCTTCCAGCCGGGGCAGGCCCACATGGTCCACGAGGAAGTTTAGCTCCGGATAGAGGGCGGCGGGTTCGTCAATGTCTCGAACGTCGAAGCCTTCCATGGAGAGGGGCTGGACCCCTGGCCCTTTGTGAAAGTGCATGTTCTTCACGCCCAGGGCTATCGCCTTTTCAAAGAAGGGGTAGACGGTGGGGTCATTGGCCTTCCAGCCCTTGGAGGCGCCCTTCCATTCCGCCGTGTACCACTTGAATCCCCGTACTCCCAATTCCTTGACCTGCCTCTCCATCTCATCCAGGCTCGTCTTCCCGTCGCGTGGGTCCACGGCTCCGAGGGCGATGAGGCGGTTGGGATACTTGTCCCTGACCTCGGCGTGGCGGTCTGCGGTGTGAAAGCCGTTGATGAAGAACTCCTTGAGCACCGTTGTGTTGAGCATCGCCATGTCGGTCTCGCCGTTGATGAACAGGGAATCTATGTACCAGTCCAAGTCCACCTTGCGGAAGGTGCTCTCGAAGTCCATCTCCCATTTCTTGTCGGGCGTTAGCGCCTTGTGGTAGGCGTAGAAGGACTCAATCCATGTGTCGCCCCACTTGTTGCGCACGTTCTCCTTGCTTGCGTCCCATACATGGGTGTGCCCATCGAAGATGAAGACCCCCTCACGCATGATGTCTTCCTCCTTCTTCCTGTTCAGACTGCCGGGGGAAGCTCTGCATGGTAGGTCCTATATCTGCAAAGCGCGCGGCGTCCGGCTCAGTGGGAACGAGTGTAGCAGCTACCCACGACACCCGTCAACTTCTACATTTCTTATAGTGCGCAGGTATCGCCGGAAGCCCGACTCTCGCCTGGTTTCGACCCAGGAATTGACACCGCCGATATGTGCCACTACACTCGTTGTCGGCGGGGACAGTAAAGCGTCCGGCGCGCCGCATACCGAAAGAGGGGTGACGATATGGACCTTGAAGAGCTTGAAAAAAGGGTAAGGGACCTGGAGGCTGCGGAAGCCATACGGAACTTGAAAGCCGAGTACTCGTCCCACTGCGACGACAGCTACAACGCCGATAAGATCGCAGAGCTATTTGCCGAGGACGCGGTCTGGGAGAGCGAGGGCCTTGGAAAATACGAGGGTCGCGAGGCGATTCGCGGCTTCTTTCGCGGGGCCTCGGAAATCTTCACCTTCGCCATACACTATATCCAGAACCCTCGCATCGAAATCGAAGGCGATGCCGCCCGCGCTCGCTGGTACACCTTCATGCCCTGCACCGTGTCCGACGGGAACAAGGCGATGTGGCGGGCGGGGATAGACGATGAAGAGTACGTGCGGGTGAACGGGGAATGGAAGTTCCAGAAGAAAAGCCACGTCAATCTCTTCAACACCCCCTTCGAAGAAGGATGGGTCAAGACCCCCTTCGGTTAGAAAGGCATCCTTGAAAAAAGGCAGAGCGCTGCTCAAGTCGGCCCCACCCTTCGACTTTGACCTGACTGTGGGGCACAATGTGTCTTTCCAGAGCCGCCAGGGAGAGGACCGGCAGGATAGCGGCGTATACAGACAACTCATCGAGCTTGACGACCGGCTCCTTCTGGCATCGGCGCGCTCGACGGGAGTGGTGGAGTCCCCCGAGCTGGAAGTGGAGGTATCGGGAGAGGCAACCAACGAGGGCGACGCCGAAGCTGCGGCTGAAAAGGTCGCCTGGATACTGGGAACGGACATCAAGCTACAGGGCTATTACGCCATCGCACGAGAGGACCCCGTCATAAGCTTCATGGTCCAGGAACTCTATGGCCTCCACCCAACCCGCGCCGGGTCCGTGTTCGAGGCGTTGGTCCTGGCAATCATGAGCCAGCAGATAGCTGCCAACGTAGCGAGGCTCATCCATGCTCTCACCATCGAGACATATGGCCGTCAACTTTCCGTGGACGGCCACGTTTATCATGCTTTTCCGACCCCTGAAGCTATCCTCTCGGCAGGCGTAGAGGGCCTGAAAGCCGTCAAGCTGAGTACAAGGAAGGCGGAGTATATCCTGGACATAGCATCAAAGGTGGCTTCCGGCTCGCTGCGGCTTGAGGGTATAGGCGCTCTCTCCGATGAAGGGGTACAAGAGCAGGTCATGGGACTCAGAGGCGTGGGCAGGTGGACGTCCCAGTGGCTGCTAATCCGCGCCCTGGGCCGGCCGGACGCCTTTCCGTCGGGCGACCTCGCTCTGAGGCGCATCATATCGAACCTGTACTTCGGCGGACAGGCCATCTCCGACCCCGAAGCTGAAGAGTTCTCCCGTCGCTGGTCCCCTCACCGGTCGCTAGCCACGATTTACTTCTTCGCCGCAGCACGCAAGGGGTTGGTGGAGATATAGGCCTGGGTCGTCACAGCGTCATCCGTCGTCCCGCGTGTGCAGCTATCCCCTATTGCCCCATTTGTTGTAGGACGTTACCTCCGCAGCGGGACGGCGGTCCGTGAGGCCAAACCTGCCCCTGGGGTAGCCCAAGGGCGTAAGGGCGACCGTCTCCACGTAGTCCGGGATGCCCAGAAGCTCTTTGACTTCGGACTCCCTACGGGTGTGGGTCGTGGTCAGGCGAGTCCCCAAGCCCAAGGAGCGGGCTGCCAGGAAGAGGTTCTGGGCCGCCAGCCATATGGACGAACCCAGGCGGTCTCTGAGAGGAGACTGCCCAGGAATATCGGGGACATAGGTCCGGCTGTGGTCAACTACGCAAATCAGGATTAGCACCGGTACCTCGTGCAGGTGGTGGGCCAGATACCGGGCGGCCCGGTAGGCCGGGGTCTCATCGGGCGAAGGCTCCGTGCCCAGCATCTCGAACCACTTTTCGCTGTAAATCCGGCTGACTTGGGCTACGAGGTCCCGGTCAGTAATCACGATGAACTCCCACGGTTGGGTATTGCCACCGCTGGGAGCCTTGGTCGCCGCTTCGATGATCTTGTCAATATGCTCTCTGGGCACCGGGTCCGGCTTGAAACGCGTTATTGAACGTTGGCTGTACATGGCCTCAAACAATCCCATCTCTTCCATCACGCATCCTCCTTGTATCTCAGCTTAAGTGATCATTGATACGGTTGCCGTCCGGTTGGCGTTTGGAAACGTCGCGGCGCCACCCGGACTCGGGTGAGGGGGCCATCAAACGCTATTATACTATATTGCACCGGTTCGAATCGTTGCCTTTGTAGCTGCTCTTTCGAGCTTGGGATAATATGGGCCTCTACCGCTTATAAAGGTGTCAGCGTCTCGAACCTTTGGTATACTGTCGTTAACAAGCGGAGGAGTCCCGTGGCTATTTTGGGGCCCTCCCAACTATGGAGGTATGGGGTATGAAATGGACTTCTGCGGTTTCGGACCAGCAGACCCTTGAGGCTGCGGTGGATGAATGCGTCTCCTCGATACTGGGAGACCTGGATGGAGACACCCCCGACCTCGCGGTGGCTTTTGCTTCCGGCCACTTCGCCGCGCAATACGAAGACGTGCCCGCCATGATTAGAGACAAGCTGGGGCCAAGGGTCCTTTTCGGGTGCTCAGCAGGTGGTGTGATCGGAGGAGGACGGGAGATAGAACGGCGCCCCGGGTTCTCCCTCACCGCCGCACACCTCCCCGACGTGGAGCTGTTGCCCTTTCGCGTGGAGGGAAATGACCTGCCGGACATGGACGCCAGCCCGGATGCGTGGGAGGAGGCGCTCAAGGTATCTGCGGAAAACGACCCCAGGTTCCTGCTGCTGATAGACCCGTTCAGCTTCCCGGCGCAAAACTTCGTCGTGGGGCTGGACTACGCTTTCAGCAAGAGCGTGAAGATCGGCGGGATGGCCAGCGGCGGCCAGAGGCAGGGTGACAACGCACTGTTCCTGGGCGACAAAGTGTACCGGTCGGGGGCCATAGGCATCGCTCTGCAGGGCAACATAGCAGTGGACACCGTGGTGGCCCAGGGCTGCCGTCCCGTCGGCCAACTTATGAGCGTCACGAAGAACGAGCAAAACTTGCTCCTGGAGATGGACGAGCGAACACCCCTGGAGGTGCTGAGGGAGATTTTCTCTTCGGCGAGCCAGCGGGACCGCGAGCTGATGCAGCACTCTCTTTTCCTTGGCATTGTCATGGATGACTTCATCGAGAAGCCGGGGCAGGGAGACTTCCTGATTCGGAACATAATCGGCCTGGACGGCCGCACCGGCACTATGGCCATCGGTGAAATGCTGCAAGAGGGCCAGCGCGTCCAGTTCCACCTGCGGGACGCCCTGACTTCAGCCGAGGACCTGGCAACTCTGCTCAGCAAGTACGCCACGGAGAGGGAAGTTGACCTCTGCCAGGGCGCGATGTTGTTCTCCTGCCTTGGCCGTGGCGAGTACCTCTATGGCCGCCCGGACCACGACACGGACCTGTTCCGTAGCAAGATCGGGGCCTTGCCCCTGGGGGGATTCTTCTGCAACGGGGAAATCGGCCAGGTGGGGGGCACCACTTTTCTACATGGCTACACCAGCTCCTTCGGAATATTCCGTCCCTTGCAGGAGAGCTAGCAACCCCACAGCCCCATTAGAGGCATGGTCACATGCAAGAGGACCGACTTCTCAAGGTGGGGATGGTGGCTTCCCTGACGGGCCAATTTCGTAGCCAGGGAAGCCAGGCGCTGGAGGGGGCGACGGCATGGGCCGGAGACGCCAACGCGGGGGGAGGCGTTTTTGTCCGGTCCGCCGGCAAAAGCCTCTTGGTCCGGCTACAGCATTACGACGACGAGAGCAAGGCCCAGGTAGCCAGGGCGCTGACGGAAAAGCTCATCCTGGAAGACCGGGTTGACCTGCTCCTCGGACCTTACTCCAGTGTCCTCACCATTGCCGTTGCCCCCGTTGCCGAGAGGTTCCGGCGGGTGCTGTGGAACCACGGGGGGGCCTCGGACGAGATATACGCCCGGGGCTTCCGCTGGACCGTAGGCATACTCACTCCGGCCAGCCGGTATCTGTTAGGCGTCATTGACCTGGTAAGGGAGCGGGACCCTCTTGCGCGAAAGGTGGCGGTACTACGCTCCAACCGGGGATCCTTCCCCGTTGCCGTTGCCTCGGGGGTGGAGTCCTACGCACTGGAGAAGGGCTTCCAGATAGTCCTCAACCGCCAATACCCTCCGGGCACAGCCGACTTCTCACCGCTGCTGAGGGAGCTAGAGCAGAGCAGGCCAGACATTATCATAGGCGTGGGCCGCATCCAGGATGACCTCACTCTCGCCCGGCAAATGGTTGATTGGCCCATCAAGGCCAAGACCATCGCCCTGGTGGCAGCGGGAATAGGGCAATTCAAGGAGGTGCTGGGGCATCACGCGGCGGGCTTCGTAGGGCCGAGCCAGTGGGAGCCGGAGGCCGCTTATGTCCCGGACTACGGCCCATCACCCCAGGAACTCGTAGGGAGACTTGGGAAATTTGGGCGAGAGGGTGGCGATTATGCCCTAGCCCAGGCGTACGCTTCCGGCCTGGTAGCCCGGAAGTGCGTTGAGGAGGCGGGAACGCTGGACAATGGCGCTCTGCGGGAGGTAGCTGGCCGCTTGGACTTCACCACATTCTACGGCCGCTTCAGGCTGGACCCGGCTACGGGGAACCAGGTAGGGCGCTCCGTGCTAATAGTCCAGTGGCAGGATGGAGAGAAAGTCATCCTCTGGCCCAAGGAGATGCGCCAGGGAGATATGATTTACCCCAGTCACACCTTGTCCCGTATTTAAGGCAAGGACCGGTCCTTGCGCAGCGCCAGCCGCTTCAGCATGGTTTGGGAATATCGAGTATGGGCATCAAAAACTTCAATGGAAACCGGGGTTTCATTGGGCCCCAGCTGGATAACAATGCTGCCGTTATCTAAATCTAGTGTTCGGACGAGGGCATTTTGAGCTAAATCGGCCAAATCAATGGCTAACACATCAGCCTCAGGGTCATACTCAATACGGGGGTAGGTCATAATCTTCTCTTTAGGTGGGCTTTTAGGTTAGCAGCCGCATGATGGCAGCAAGAACGCCCAGCGTAACCAATTGTAACCCCGCCAGCGATATAATGACCTTGTTCAAGTCACCTTTGAGCTCAGCTTTGAGATTACCCACATCGCCCTTGAGGTCTGCCTTGAGGTCGGCTAGGTCAGCTTTGGTAGCCAGATGCTCATACGCCCCCTCCAAACGTCCGAAACGTTCTTCCAGCGTTGCCATGCCCACCTCTTTTGCAGTCTGAAATTGGCCTGAAATCAGTCTGGGTACATATTACCATAGGCCTAAATGAAATGCTAACACGCCCGTTTGATGGCTATAGACATAAAGAGCTTGCCGACTTCATGGTTTCTGTTTCTTTTTGTTGTATATGCCCCTCTTCAGCATTAGAATCGAGGCGATAAAATTTCAAGGTCCTGTCAACTTTAGCATCCCCCAGTAGCGGCCAATGAGGCATCCACAGGAGTCGCAGAACAGGAAGTTGAGGAGCCCTGTGCTATCAACGCCGGAGGCGTCCGCCTCCGGTATGGGGTTGGCGCCGCACTCAGGACAAGCTTCCTCTTGCCGGGGGCCGGGGGCCAGCAGGGGAATCTGGTACGCGCAGGTGGGACACCGGTACTCCACCACCCCGTCGGGCATGACCCGCTCCCCGGGCCTTTGAATGGACGCCTTGCAATCCGGGCAATGTGGCTTTTCTAACATACTAATAGTCGGGGGTAATCAGAGATTCGGGTGGCTCTCCCGCAATGACACGCTTGATGTTGGAGTAGGCGAAGTCGGCGGCGCGCAGGCTCGTCTCATAGCTGAAGCCCGCCATATGAGGCGTGATTACCACGTTGTCCAGCTTGAACAGGGGATTGTCCGAGGGTGTAGGCTCTTCCTCCAGCACGTCCAGCCCGGCCCCGGCGATACGCCTGTTCTGCAAAGCCTGGTACAGCGCCCTCTCATCCACTACCGGGCCGCGGCAGGCGTTTATAAGGAACGCCGTCGCCTTCATCATATCCAACTCCCGCTCGCCAATCATCCCACGGGTCCTGGGTGTCAAGGGGACGTGCAGCGTCACGATGTCCGACTGGGCGAGTAGCTCCTCGAAGGACACCGGCCGGGCGTTCAGTTCCTCCTGAACTTCCTGGGTCATCTCAACGATGTCGTAGTAGATGGTCCTAGTGTCGAAACCCTTGAGCCGCTTGGCTACCTGCTTGCCTATGCGCCCCAGCCCGACGACCCCGACGGTCTTGTTGGTTATCTCTACCATGTCAAGCCCCGTCAAGTCGCCTCTCCACCTGCGCTCTTGTACGGCGCTGTGCCACTGGGCCATCATTCTCTTGCAGACGGAGACCATCAGGGCGATTGTTTGCTCGGACACGGCGATGGCATTTGCCCCGCCGTTGTTGGCGATGGGGATACCCATCTCGCCGATGGCTTTAACGTCCAGACGGTCGTAGCCGGCGCTAAGGCCCTGTATGAGCTTCACTTTAGGGCAGTTCCTGAGAAGATTCACGGAAACATCCGCGGGAATCGCTATGATGGCATCGGCATCCTTGCATAGCGTAGCTTTCTCCTCGTCGGATAACCCGTTGTCCACCCATACAACGTGCAAGTCCGGTGGAGCCACGCTTACGGTGAACTCCGCACGGTCTTTCATAGCGGCTGTGGCCAGGCAGACCACCTTTGCCCCAGGCATGTCACCCCCTTCTGATGCAACTCTCTTTCCCTCGTGCCCGGCTATAGCCTCCGGGGTGGGGACGTCAAAGGAGACTTGGTATACGGTTGGCTGGAGTCTTGTCCGTATGAGCTACCAATGTCTCTGTGTCGTTACGCTCTGAACAGGTCCTTCAGCTTGTCCATGAAGGACTTGGAGTTAACCCTCTTGAGAAATTTGCCCCATTCGACCTCCGCGCTGGTTGACCGCTGCAGGTCTTTGATCCTCCGGTCCATTATCTCAAGGACTCGCTTTTCTTCCCCCTTGTCCAGCCAGAAGCCGTGCTCTGCCTCGCAGAAGTCCATTTCGAGGTCGTAATGCCGGTATCTGAACCACTGCATGTGGCTCTGGCAGTTGGGGCAAAGAAGGTCGCTCCCCTGAGAGCGGAACATCATTGTCCCCTTGATCTGGTCCTCATCCATCACCGCGTCTTCGAGCTCGTCAAGTTCGCTGTGGTCCAGCCACATGCCCTCACATTTGGGGCATTTATCAACCTCAATCCCTTTGTAAGTCTCCAACTCCAGCCTGGCGCTGCACCTGGGGCAGTTCATAACCCTTCCTCCTGTTGGCGGGTAATCTTTTGAAGCATATCAGCTCTGACCAAACTTCCACAGGGACAGGGCCGTTTTTCCGAAGACCCATTCCCTGTCGTTGTCACTCCCGAAGGAGACGTGCTCCATGGGGAACCGGAGAGAGTTCCTGCTATAGATTGCAGTGTAGTACAGGCGGCAAGCCCGGTCAATGCCCCGACCTCTCATCCCGCTATATGACGCGTTGAGCTGGACGTGATGCAGATTTGGTAGTGACTCACAGCAGCCTTCTGGTCTATAATATGGCAATGAAGATAGTGCCGGCGATAGTATTGATGATAGTCTTTGTGACCGTCCTGCTGGCAGCCTGCGGCGGGGACGATGCAGACCAAGTGCCCACCAGGGCTGCCCCCACTCTAGTGCCCACCAAGGCTGCCCCTACTCCAGTGCCCACCACGACTGCCCCTACTCCAGTACCCACCAAGGCTGTCCCTACTCCAGTACCCACCAAGGCTGCCCCTACTCCAGTACCCACCAGGACTGCCCCTACTCCAGTGCCCACCAGGACTGCCCCTACTCCAGTATCTATCCCACGAACGGAAGGAGGAGCGGAAATCAAACAATATTCAGGACCACCAGAGATGACGATCCAGACGGACAAGAGATACGTAACCACCCTGAACACCAATCACGGGGTCATGGTCATTGAGCTGTTCCCCGAGGAGGCCCCCAAAACTGTGAACAACTTCGTCTTCCTTGCCAGGGAGGGCTTCTACGACGGGGTAATCTTTCACCGCACCATGGAGAACTTCATGATCCAGGGTGGTGACCCCACAGGCACGGGGTCGGGAGGCCCTGGGTACAGGTTCGAGGACGAGTTCGTCCCGTCCCTCGTGTTCGACAGCCCGGGTATTCTAGCCATGGCCAACGCAGGCCCGAATACCAACGGCAGCCAGTTCTTCATCACGACTGTTCCCACGCCTCACCTGGACGGCAAGCACACGATATTCGGCCGCGTGCTGGAGGGGCAGGATGTGGCGGACGCCATCTCTAAAGTGAGGACCGGCGCACGCAACAAGCCGATGCGGAACGTGGTGATAGAGAGCATAGAGATACAGGAGACCACTCCCGGTGGCTGAAGTCCATTCCAGGACACAGGGCGGCAGAGAAGAATGCCTGCGGGAGCCACGTGTATACCGTGCATACAATGAGGAGGACGGGCAATGACAGGGATGAATCCCGTACTGTCTCAGGATGGAATCGCCGAGGAGCTTGTCGCCAAAGCTGCGGAGCTATGGGGGCGCGAGAGGGCCGAGGCTATCCGGACGTCACTCGGCGACATGGCCGCTTTCATCTGGCTGGTGTCCCAAAACCTGCCCGACCGGGAAGAGGAGCCAGCCTTCTTCTTTTAGAGGGTGCTTTCCAAGGCGTTGCCTAAAGGCCTCCTCTTACTTGACGGGAGAGGATTGAGGTGAGGGTGATGAGTGTTACATAAAGAGCACGAGGCCTAAGAAAACAATCAACTCGCCCTCATCCCTTCGGTTACGTTCAGGGCAGACTCTAATCTTCTCCCACCAGGGGAGAAGGCACTTTGGAAACACTCTCTTCGAGGACCGCCGCAGATTCCTGGACAGCGCCTCACAATTGAGCAGGAGGTCTCATGGCAGAGCCTTTTGACCTGACGATAGCTGATGCCGAAGACCGCATACGGAGACGTGAACTCTCATCTGTAACGATGGTGGAGTCTCTTCTCAGCCGTATCGAAGGACTGGAACCCGCCCTCAATGCGTGGGTAACCATTGACCGGGAGGAAGTCCTCAGCGCAGCCCGGCATCGTGACAACGAGCTTGAAGAGAGCGGCCCCAGGGGTCCCCTCCACGGGATACCGGTGGGTCTCAAGGACATCTTTTACACCGCCGGGATGAAGACCACTGCGGGGTCCAGGATATATGCGGACTTTGTTCCCACCTACGATGCCACCAGTGTAGCCCGTCTGAAAGAGGCCGGAGCTATTATTCTCGGCAAGGCGGTTACCACGGAGTTCGCCACTTCCGACCCCTCCCCTTCCCACAACCCTTGGAATCCGGCCCATACCCCCGGAGGCTCCAGCAGTGGCTCCGCGGTTGCGGTATCCGCGCGCATGTGCCCGGCCACCCTCGGCTCCCAGACCGGTGGGTCCACGTGCAGGCCGGCGTCCTATAACGGGGTCGTCGGCCTCAAGGCGACATACGGGAGGATTAGCAGGTACGGCGTCGTGCCGGTTAGCTGGTGTCTGGACACGGTGGGCGTCCTGGTCCGTACCGTGGAGGACGCCGCCATCATGCTGGGCGCTATGGCGGGGCACGACCCCAACGACCCTAGCTCCTCCGTGGAGCCTGTTCCCGACTACAGAGGGGCGCTGGGTAGTCTACAAAGCCCTCCAAGGATCGGACTGATACGAGAGTTCTTCCTGGAGCGGTGCGACGACGAAACGCGAAGGAACACGGAAGACGCTGTCGAGCGCCTCAGCCGCGCCGGCGCTATCATCGAAGAAATAGGGCTGCCCAGGAGCTTTGCCACGTGCCACGCCGCCCAGCGCATAGTTATGAACGTGGAGTGTGCAGCCTTCCATGAGGAGTCCTTCAGAGATAGGTCCGACGACTACGGGCCGAGAATACGCAGCGTTATAGAGTCCGGTATGCTGGTCCCTGGCGTCAGGTACTTGCAGGCGCAGCGAATACGACGCCACTTCCACGACGAGATGTCGGCTATGGCAAAGGGTGTGGATGCTCTCCTCACCCCCACCACTCCCACCCCGGCGCCCAGGGACCTGAACACAACCGGCGATGCCGTGTTCCAGAGTCCCTGGACTTTCGCGGGTCTGCCCACGGTAACAATCCCTTCGGGTCTGAGCCAGGCGGGCCTGCCGATGGGAATACAGATGGCGGGGCCGCCCTTTGGAGAGGCCCGGCTTCTGGCAGTGGCCCGTTGGTGCGAAGAGGCTCTGGGCGTGGAGTTGATACCTCCTCTTCCAGCCTCCGCGCCGGGCTAGGCCCGCGGACACCCGTTTTGCCAAAGCGGGAGATATAAGGTTCGAGCTAGAAGTAACTGTGTAAGTCAGCCCGATACAACCCGATATAAGGAGGAAGAGAGATGCCGGAGAGCGCCGCCAGGGAAGTGTTTGAGAAGGCAGCCAGCTATTTGCCGGGGGCCAACACAGGCAACTTGATGGTGAACCAGGAGGCCCCTTTTATCCTCAAAGAGGGTAGAGGCTCCAGGGTATGGGACGTAAGCGGCAAGGAGTACATAGACTACTTGATGGGTTCCGGCCCCGTCGTCCTGGGCCACGCTCACCCTGCCGTGGTGGCTGCGGTGGTGGAGGCGGTGGAAAAGGGCAGCACTTTCTTTGCCACCAGCGAAAATACGGTGCTCCTGGCCGAGGAGATAGTGAAGGCCGTCGCCTGCGCCGATAAGGTGCGCTTCACCACCAGCGGCACCGACGCCTGCTTCCAGTGCCTCCGCATTGCTCGGAGCTTCCGCAAACGTGAGAAAATCCTGAAGTTCGAGGGCGCCTTTCACGGTACCAGCGACTACGCCCAGATGAGCGTGACGCCGGGCGCCGGTGCGCTGAGGGACTTCCCCGAGCCCGTCCCGAACTCGGCAGGAATACCCCAGGCCGTCCGCGAAACGGTCCTCATGGCCCCGTATAACGACGCGGAGACCGCCACGGCCATAATCGAGAAACATCATGACGAGCTGGCGGCTGTGATAGTGGAGCCTATGCAGCGCATTCTGTCGCCAAAGCCCGGTTTCCTCCAGGCGCTGAGGGAGGCCACGGCCCACTACCAGATTCCCCTCATATTCGACGAGGTGGTTACGGGCTTCCGGCTGGCCTACGGCGGCGCGCAGGAGTACTACGGCGTAACCCCTGACATGGCAGCTATGGGCAAGATAGTGGGCGGGGGCTATCCCCTGGCCGTGATAGCCGGCAGAGAGGAAATCATGTCCGTATACGACTCGGCCGCGGCGGACCCCGGTAACTACGTGCCCCAGATAGGGACTCTCAACGGCAATCCCGTCGCCTGTGCCGCCGGGCTGGCGACCCTGGCGGAGCTACGGAAAGAGGGAGCCTATGAGCGTCTGCACTCCACGGGGCGACTGTTGAGGGAGGCACTGGAAAGGCTCTGTAGCGAAGCTGAAATCCCCATGCAGCCTTCCGGCGAGGACCCCATCTTTGGCTTCTACTTCACCGACCAGCCCATAACGGATTACCGGTCCACTCTCGGGGCCGATAGCGGGATGATGACGCGGTTCAACTCTCTTCTGCTGGAGGAGGGCATACTGAAAAGCTGGCCGGACAAGTTCTATGCCTCGCTGGCGCATACTCCGGAGGACCTGGACAGGACCATCGAGGTATTCGCCTCCGCCATCGAGAAGCTCAAGGGTTAGAACAGGGCTGGACCGCATCTCGTCCAGATAACATATCTACTAACCTTCTCCCGGGGAGAGGGGGCATGGACTCCCGCTCCCCGTTTTCATGGGGGCAAGTCTCGCGGGAGA
Organism: Dehalococcoidia bacterium; assembly: GCA_965197405.1. GTDB lineage: Bacteria > Chloroflexota > Dehalococcoidia > Lucifugimonadales > JAGWBF01. The sequence continues at coordinate 2,959,032 of OZ240206.1, forward strand.
GACGGTTAAAGGCGCATGGCTTATTCAGAGTATCCCTAGAGACTGCGGCTGACGGTCTACCTCGTCAGGTTGAGGACATTGGTGGTTGGGATGATGTGACGCTGCAAGCCCAGATCTCTGGGGTCCAGTCCCATCGCCAGGCCGATGAGTTGTGGTAGGTGCAGAATGGGAAGGTCTATTCTGCGCTGCGTCTGGCTCATCGCCTTGGGCTGGTAGCCGTCCAGGTTGAGGTGGCACAGGGGGCAGGGCGTGACCATAGCGTCAGCGCCAAGGTCCAACGCCTCCGTGGTGTGATTGGCCACCATCGCCACGGAGTTGCGCTCGTTGATAGTCAATATGGGAAAGCCGCAGCAGCGACTTTTCCCCGAAAAGTCCACCACCTGACCCCCCAGCGCGGAGATGACCGTCTCCAGAGATGTCTGGCGCTGGGGATTCTCGTCGAAGCCCAGGGCGTCGCTGGGCCGGAGGATGTAGCAGCCGTAGAACGGGGCCACCCGCAGGTGCGTCAGAGGCGTGGTTACGTAGCTGCTGAGCTTTTCCAGGCCCACGTCTTCTATAATTACCCATAGCAGGTGCTTGATTACCGCGGTGCCTTTGTACTGCAGCCACTCCTCCGCCAGATGAGCGTTCACCCTCGCCAGATATTCGGCGTCGTCCCTGAGACGCTTGTTGGCCTGGCTCATAACCCCCTGGCAGGTGCTACAGATGGTCATGATGGTCAGACCCATCTGCTCGGCCATGGCGAAAGTACGGGCGTTCAGCACGTCTCCCAGGAACTGGTTCTTCTCCTGGAGCACCCCCGCGCCTGTGCAGGAAGCGCCCGTAAGCTCCTGCAACTCAATGCCCAGCCTTCGGCAGACCTCAAGGGCCGCAGGATAGAGCTCGGGGCATCCCCCTCTGGACACACAACCCGGGAAGAACGCGTACTTTACCATTTGTCTTTTACCCTCTGAGATTGAATTTTTACTGCCTGGCTGCGAGCAGTCCGGCTTTGCGCCGCTTACTCTCCCGGCTCCAGCTTTTTGAAGATGCGTCTCACGCTCTCCACGTTGGGCAACATCTTGTGGACGATGGGGGGCATCTTCCCTTTTCTGAGGGCCCGCAGGCCCACCGGGGCGAAGTTAAGCATCGCGGGCATGTTCAGCATACCTACGGTCTTGATTGGAAGCTTCAACTCGTCCAGCCATCCACTGTGGCCCACAAGCTCGGTAAACGCATCGGTATGGCGGGCGCCCACCGTGCCATCGAACCCCGCACGCATGGCCCTGTCTCTCATGGTCATGATTCTGTCCATAGGCGCGACACCCTTGGGGCACACCTGCACACATTCGTAGCACCGGGTGCAGTCCCAGATACCCGTGTACTCGCTCAGGGCTGCGAGGCGCGCCTTGTCCTCGGAGTCCCGGGGGTCTGCCACGAAGCGGTAGGCCTTTGCCAGAGCGGCGGGGCCGAGGAAGTTGGGGTCCACTTCGAGCACGGTACAGTCGGAGACGCAGGCGCCGCACATAATGCAGTCCATCACCCCGGCTAGGTGCAGCATATCCTCGTTGGGCGCCAGGTACTCTCCTTCGGGTTCCGGCCCTTGAGGCTGAAGCCAGGGCTCCACGGCCTTTACCTTGTCCCAGAAGGGCGTCATATCCACCACCAGGTCCTTGATGACGGGCATAACCCCCGGCGGTTCCACGGTAATCGTCTCTCCCTCCGGGGAGAGTTCCGTTACCCTGGTCTTGCACGCCAGCTTGGCATGGCCGTTTATGCGCATGGCGCATGAGCCGCATATCGCGCTGCGGCAGGAGCACCGAAGGGCCAGGCTGCCGTCCATGTCTTCCCTAATCTCGATGAGAGCGTCGAGGACGGTGGTAAACTCGTCTATTTCCACAGCGTACTCGGACCAGTAGGACTGGGGGACCTCCGACTCCGGGTTGTAGCGCTTGACCTTGAATGTGACGTTCATCAGTATTTTCTCTCCTCGGGTGTCCACTGGGTTATGACGACGGGGAGGTGGGAGACCTGGGGGCCTTCCTCCGAGTCGGTCACCAGTATGTGCTTCAGCCAGTTCTCGTCGTCGCGATGGGGATAGTCGCGCCGGCTGTGTGCCCCCCGGCTGTCCCGTCGCTCCAGGGCGCTGACGGCTATGGTCTCCGCGCAGTCCAGCATGAAACCCAACTCCAGTGCGAAGACCAGGTCAGTGTTGAACACGCGGCCCTTGTCCTCTACGGGGACCAGGCTGTAGCGTTCGTTCAAGTCCTTTATGGTATTGAGGGCTTGGGTCATGCCCTCCTCATCCCGGTAGACCGCCAGGTGCTCGCCCATCGAGGTGCCCATGTCCCACCTTATCTTGGCCACCCTGTCCCCGTTGGCCTGCCGCTCCAGCATGCCCCTTATTCTCTGCTCTTCATTCTCAGCCCAGGCTTCTACATTGAAGGACTTGTACTCTGCGCCCACGGAAATCTCGGCGGCATGATTCCCTGCCCGGTGTCCGAAGACCACAGTGTCGAGAAGGGAGTTGGCGCCCAGGCGGTTGCCGCCATGAACGCTGACGCAGGCGCACTCTCCGGCGGCGTAGAGGCCCGGTACTCTGGTCCTGCCATCCACATCTGTCTTGATGCCGCCCATCTGGTAGTGCATCCCGGGCTGCACGGGTATGGGCTTTTTTGTTATGTCAATTCCCACCAGGTCGAGACCTATGTCATATATCTGGGAGAGCTTTTCTTTTATGAGTTTCTCACCCAGGTGGCGGCAGTCCAGGAGAACGGAGCCGTCTATGCCATTCCCTTCGGCTATCTCAATGGTCTCGGACCGGGAGACCACATCCCTGGAGGCGAGCTCCATCATATTGGGGGCGTACTTTTCCATGAACCGCTCGCCGTCCTTGTTGAGGAGATAGGCCCCCTCGCCCCTAGCTCCCTCAGTTATCAGGACGCCGCTTCCCTTCAGCGTGGTGGGGTGGTACTGGACCATCTCCATGTCCATCAAGGGTGCTCCGGCCTTGTAAGCCAGGGCCATGCCGTCTCCGGTGACTATCAGGGCGTTGGTGCTGGGCTCGTATACACGACCCAACCCCCCGGTGCACAGTATGATGGTCTTGGCCCGTATGACGTAGAACCTGCCGGTGCGAATTTCGAGGGCGACAACGCCGCAGCATTCGCCGTCTTCCATGATGAGGGTAGTCACAAACCACTCCTCGTAGCTGGTGACTTCGGACTTGATGAGTTGCTCATGCAGTACGTGAAGCATCGCCTGGCCGGTGAAGTCGGCCACGAAGAAAGTCCTGGCGCGGCGTTGCCCGCCGAAAGCCCTGGTGCCCAGATGCCCGTCCTCGTCGCGGTTGAATATCACTCCCATGTGCTCCAGGGAGATCAACTCCTCACCCGCTACACTGCACATCATCTCTATGGCGTCCTGGTCGCCCAGGTAATCGCTGCCCTTTACCGTATCGTAGGCGTGTTCCTCCCAGCTATCTCCCCTGTCCACCAGGGCTGCGTTTATGCCCCCCTGGGCGGCGTTGGAGTGGCTGCGGACCGGGTAGACTTTGCTGATGATGCCCGTGTTGGCGCCGCTCTGGTGGGCCGCTAAAGCGGCGCGCATCCCCGCCAGACCTGCGCCTATCACAAGAACGTCATGCTCAAGCATGGCTATCTCCTCCGAGGATTATTCGAGCTCAAGCCTTATTGATTTTAATTAACCGCTCACTTATCCAAATACAGGACCATGAGCAGAGATGCTATGCTCTTGGCGTCTTTAATCTCACCGCTGCGGACCATATCGGGGACCCTGCTCAGGGGCGCTCTGACCACATCCAGGTCCTCGTCCTCATCCTGCTGGAGGCTGCTGGGCCGGAGCCCGGTAGCCAGGTAAGCGTGCATCAACTCGGTGCAGAACCCCGGGGTCATCCAGAAGCTGGAGAGGTGCTGCAAGCGGTCCGCCGTATACCCCGTCTCCTCCTGAAGCTCCCTGAGCACCGCTTCTTGCAGGGACTCCCCCTGCTCGATACCTCCGGCGGGCACCTCCACGAGGCTTGCCTCGACGGGCTTCCGGTATTGCCGCACCAGCAGCACCTCGTCCTGCTCATCCAGGGGCACAATGCACACGGACTCGCTGTGCTCCACGATTTCCCTGACGCCAGGGTATCCACGGGAGAGTTGCACCGTATCCACCCGTACGTTGACTATCTTGCCCTCGTAGGCAAGGCGGCTTTCTATTGTGGGTTCGTTCTGTGGGGCGGTCATGGACACACCTAGTATTGGATTGCCCTTGTGCTGCTCTGGCCTCCGCCAAAACCCAGCCGGCTCGTAAGAGTCGCGTAGAAGTGGGCGGGGGGATCGGCCCGGAGAAAATGGGCCTGCCGGGGACTCTTTTGGACCTTGATATGGTCGCCGGTGGTCAGCTCCATATCCACGTATCCGTCCAGGCTGACCATGACCTGGTGGTCCGTCTCCACCGTAAGCTCAATCAGGGATGTTGAAGGGAGCGCCAGCGCCGGGGCCATGCCAATGTGAGGGGCTACGGCTTTGAGTATAATCTCGCCCGCCTGGGGCGGCAGGATAGGGCCGCCGACCGAGAGGTTGTAGCCGGTGCTGCCCGTGGCGGTGGATACTATGACGGCGTCGGCGCGAAAGTCGGTGAGGTGAGCGCCGTCAATGAAAGCGCTTATCTTCACCAGCCTGGACACCGCACCCCTACCCACAACCACGTCGTTCAGGATATGGCAGGAAGAGCCTTCCTGAATACTCGAGTCTATATCAACCTGGAGCATACAGCGCTTTTCCAGCCGGGCAGTGCCCTCCATGTACTGGGGCATCTTGTTGAGGGCTTCGTGCGCCTCGAGCTCTGTCATGAAACCGAGTCTGCCCATGTTGATGCCCAGTATGGGGATTCCATGCGGGACCGACAGCCTGGCGGCGCGAATGATGGTGCCGTCGCCCCCAACGGTGATTATAAGGTCCGTGCCCTTGGCCTCGGGCTTGTCGGGGTCCACTTCCGAGGCGGAGCACACCCAGGCATTGTCTTTTAGATTAAGCCGCTCTCTCAGGGCTGAAATCAGCTCCTGAGCTTCCGGCACTCGCGAGTTGTAGATTATTCCGATGGTCTCAACACGCTTCATCGGGCGTTACCATGAAAATACTTACATGCCTTTACCATGAAGATAGCCTGCAACCTCATCTCGTCATTCCGGCCCCAGTATCCAGTACGGGGCAAGCTTTGAGGCGGAATCCATATCCTCGGCTTCTGGACTCCCGCTTTCGCGGGGTGACGGTGGAGAAGTTCATCGGAAGTCTAGCATTGCTTAAGTTGAGTGTCAACAAAGACCGTATCTGTGCCGAGGCTGAATCAGGGGACGGGGATACCCACCGTCGCCCCGGCGACCCCGGGCAATGTGCCCACTGCAATTTCCGCCAGCCTCAGCAGAGGCCCCGGCACTATGCCTATCACCAGGACACCTAGGACGGACACGCCCAGGGCCACGCGAAAGACGTGAGAGGAAGGCACCCGCTCTTCTGAATGGGGAGGCTCCAGGTACATAATCCTCACCACTCTGAGGTAGTAGTAGGCGGAGATAACGCTGTTTATCACACCGACTATCGCCAGCCACAGGAGGTCGCTGTCCACTGCGGCGCTGAATATATACAGCTTCGCTATGAATATGCCCGTGGGCGGAATGCCTATCAGCGCCACCAGCCCCAGGGCCAGCACCGCGGCCAGATAGGGGGCGCGACGGGCCATTCCTGCGAAGTCCTCTATCCGGTCACTGCCAATCTTGTTGGTAATGGCAATGATGGCGAAGAAGGCGGCCAGGTTGGAGACCGCGTATGCTCCCAGATAGAACAGGACGCTGGAGGGTCCGATGGTCCGCTCTTGAGTGGACGTCGCGGCGATGGCGGCGAGCCCCACAAGCAGGTATCCCGCGTGGGCGATGGTGCTATACCCCAGCAGGCGCTTGATGTTGCTCTGGCTTATGGCAACCAGGTTGCCGACTATCATCGAGGCCGCGGCCAGGGAGGCGAAGAGTATGCCCCAGTCCAACTCGAAGGCTCCGAAGCCCGTGTAGAAGATTCGCAGCAGAACGGCGAAGCCTGCCGCCTTGCTGGCCACGGACAGGTAGGCCGTTATCGGTGTCGGCGCGCCTTCGTACACGTCGGGCACCCACATCTGGAAGGGCACCGATGATATTTTGAACCCGAACCCGGCCACTATCAGGACTATTCCCAGGAGAAGAGCATAGCTGCCGAATGGAACGCCGTCGGGGAAAGGCTGGGATAGGGCGCTGGTAATCTCAGGCAGGTACGTGCTGCCCGTGAAGCCGAAGACGAGGGCCATCCCGTAAAGCAGCAGTCCCGAGCTGATGGCGCTGAGGAGCAGGAACTTGATCCCTGCCTCGCTTGAACGGGCGTTCATCAGAAAAGCGGCCAGGGCGGCCAGGGGCAGCGTGGTGAGCTCGAGGGAGATGTATATGGTTATAAGCTCCCCTGCCGCAGCCAGCAGCATCATTCCGGCTGCCGAAAACAGGATTAGCCCGTAGTATTCTCCCTGGTAGCGCTGCATTCTGCCCACGTAGTCAACGGAGGCCATCACAATGAGGGCCACCACACCCAGCACCAGGAACTTGAAGAACAGGGCGAAGTGGTCCACCGTAAGGGTATTGAAGATGCCCACCAGCTGCTTTCCGGCCTCTTCATCCACGTCAATCCACAGCCATATGCTCAAGCCAAAGGGGATGAGGAGCCCCAGCCCTGCCACCAGCGCCAGGAAGCCCTTGCGACGCACCACCAGGTCGAGGATAATGACCAGCAGCGCTACGCCCACCAGGGCTAGCTCCGGCGATAGCAATCGAACATCTTCGCCCGTCACGGACCGGCCCCCACTACCCTCTGCGTTACCTGTACTATAGGCTCCACGCCGGCGTCGAACACGTCGGTCAGGAAGGCCGGGTAGAAGCCTATTACCACTATGCTTATCACCAGCAAGACTAGGGGAATGGCCTCTATGACCCCCGCGTCAGTTATCCCGGCAAAGCGCTCCCTGGATGCCCCGAAGAGCACGCGTTCAATCATCCACAGTATATACCCCGCAGCGAGGACGATGCCGAAGGCGGCCACTGCCGTGGGCCAGGCAAAGGCCTTGAAGGACCCAAGGAACACCAGCACCTCGGCGACGAACCCGCTGAGGCCCGGCAGGCCGAGGGAGGCCAGACCCGCTATCAGGAACACCGTGGCGATGATAGGCATCCGGCTGGCGAGGCCCCCCAGGTCGGGGATGTAGCGAGTATGGGCCTTGTCGTAGACCAGTCCCACCAGCAGGAAAAGGAGGCCGGTTATAGTGCCGTGGGCGAACATTTGCATACTGGCGCCCGTGAGGGCCATGCCGGAGGACGCGCTGCCCCCCAGGCCCACTCCTACCCCCAGAAGCACCAGGCCCATGTGGCTCACGCTGCTATAGGCGATGAGTCGCTTCAGGTCCGTCTGCCTCAGCGTCACGATGGCCCCGTAGAGGACGCTTATCACGGCAAGCACCACCAGCGCCCAGGCGAACTCCCGGGCCATGTCGAGGTTGGGGAACATTCCCACGGAGATTCGTATCAGCCCATAGCCCCCCATTTTCAGCAGCACGCCCGCCAGCATCACGCTCACCGCCGTGGGCGCGTCGGTGTGGGCGTCGGGGAGCCAGGTGTGGACCGGCCAGACGGGCAGCTTTATGGCGAAGGCCGCGACGAAGAACCAGAAGACCACGTTGACGGGGATGAGTATCCTGCTGGGGTCTATTCCTCCTTCGGCCAGCTTCACCATGTCGAAAGTGCCGACGCCGGGGGTGAGGAACACGGCGAGGATGGCGACCAGCATGAAGGCGCTGCCGAAAATCGTAAAAATCAGGAACTTCATGGCCGAGTACTCTTTGCGCCCCGTGCCCCAAATCGAGATGAGCATGTACATGGGCAGCAGTTCCAGCTCCCAGAAGAGGAAGAAGAGGAGAAAGTCCAAGGACACGAAGACGCCCATCACCGACGTCTGGAGCACCAGCAGCCAGATGAAGTATTCCTTCACCCTGAGCTTGATGTTCCACGAGGCCAGCACCGCGCACAGGCCCAGCAGCCCCGTCAGCATCACCATCGGCGCGCTAAGCCCGTCCACCCCCAGATGATAGCTGGCGGCAAAGGTCTGATTGTTGAAGAAGGAGTCTTCGCCTATCCAGTTGAACTTGTCAATTAGCTGGAACCGCTGGCCGCCGTCGCCACCGGAGGCTGCCGAGGCATCGAAGAGGGCGAACACGGTGATGCCGAGGCCTAGCTCTGCCACAGCCACGGCCAGCGCGCAGATGCGAACCCTCCGGTCTCCCCTTACGAGGACCGCGATGAGGAGGGCGGCTGCCAGGGGCAGGAAGACCGTCGCCGTGAGTATTCCCTCGAATCCCACGGTTACGTCTTCCCTTCAGCAGGCCGCTTTTCTTCGCCAGTCAAGAGGAGTCCAGGACAAAGCCTCATCCCCATATGATGTAGACCCCCACTATTATGATGACTCCCACCGATATGGCCACGCCGTAACCCTGCACCTGGCCCGTCTGGAGAAGGCTGATGGCCCGGCCTATGTTTCGGGAGAACCAGCCCACAAATTCCGCCACGTTGTCCACGACCCTGCGGTCGAACCAGTCCAGGGTGCCGCCCAGGGACCGGTAGAGGGCCCTGTACACAATCTGCCTCTCGTAGAGGTCATCCATGTAGTACCTCTCCAAGAGCAGCTTGTGGATTCCACTGAAGGAGCGGCCTACCCCTGGAAGGCGGACCATTTTGTCACCCAGGGCCACCTTCGGCCACAGGTATATGCTCGTCGCCACTCCAATCCCCGCTACCGCCACTGCCACCGAGACCACCGCAAGGGTAATACTTATGTCAGCCTTCTCGCCCAGAAAATGGCTGAACCAATGGCTCGGGGTGCCCAGGAACTCAACTTGCGGGTTGACAAAGACCCCGGATAGGAAAGCCGCCGCCGCCAGGATGAGCATGGGCAAGACCATTACCCAGGGAGACTCGGCCAGATGCACGCCGTGAGAGGCCCCTGCCGGGCTGCCCGCGCCCCGCTCCTCCAGCTCTTTGTCCACTCCGCCTTTGAACTTTCCGTGAAAGGTCATGTAGACCATCCGGAAGGCGTAGGCCGCAGTGAGAAAGGCGCCGACTATGAGGAGCCAGAACACCACGCTATCCACGGCTCCATGACCCCGCCAGGAGTGGAGGAGAATTTCGTCCTTGCTCCAGAAGCCGGAGAGGGGGAATATCCCGGCCAGGCTGAGGGAGCCTATCATCATCGTCGCATACGTCCAGGGCATGACCCGCCTCAAGCCGCCCATGTACCTCATGTCGAAGGTGCCCGTCGCGTGGTTGACGCTGCCCGCTCCCATGAACAGGAGGGCCTTGAAGAAGGCGTGATTGAACAGGTGGAATATAGCCGCCCCGTACGCGCCCACTCCCAGGGCAGCTATCATGTACCCCAGTTGGCTTATGGTGGAAAAGGCCAGCACGCGCTTTATATCATTCGCCACCAGTCCCATAGTGGCGGCGAAGATAGCGGTGAAGGCCCCGACTATGGCAACGGCGCTCATGGCGTCCTCGGAAGCCTGGAAGACGGGGAAGAAGCGGGCCACCAGGAAAACCCCGGCGGCCACCATGGTTGCAGCGTGTATCAGCGCGCTGACGGGGGTTGGGCCTTCCATCGCATCGGGCAGCCATACGTGCAGGGGGAACTGGGCCGATTTGCCCACCGCTCCCGCAAAGATGCCCACTGCCAGCCAGGTGATGGCCGTGCTTCCCAGGAGGCCCGCAGCCGCCACAGCATGTATATCGGCTATTTCCAGAGAGTTGAGCCCTTGCGCCCCGAAAGTCGAGGTGTTGAAGAAGAGGTAGAGGATTGCCAGCAGAAAGCCGAAGTCGCCGATTCGAGTAACTATGAAGGCCTTTTTTGCCGCTGCCGCCGCGGCAGGCCGGTTGTACCAGAACCCAATCAGGAAGTAGGAGCAGACGCCTACCAGCTCCCAGAATACGTATAGCTGTAGGATGTTGCTGGATATTACCAGCCCTACCATGGAGGCGGTAAAGAGACACATCAGGGCGAAGTAGCGGGAGTAGCCCGGGTCGCCCCGCATGTAGCCCAGAGAGTATACCTGGACCATGAGGCTCACGCCGGTGACTACCACGAGCATTATCGCCGTGAGGGAGTCCAGCATGATGCCGAAGCGGATGGTATGGTCCCCTACGGTCAGCCACTCGTGAGGAGTGAAGCCTACTTCGCCTCCCCCGGCAATCACGGACCGCAACGCCCAGGCGGAGAGGGCCAGGGAACCCGCTATGGCAAGGATGGTGATCAGACCGCTCTGTTGGGGAAAGCCGTTGAAGAAGGGCCTAATAACGAGGGCGATAAGAACAAAGGTAGCGAGGGGCAGAAAGAAGATAGTCCATACAGCCGCTTCTGGGATCATCTTATAGCTTCCTCAGTATCTCCTCTGCCACGTGCTCCCTGCCCTTGGGGACTAGAATCCGAAAAGGGACCCGCTCTCCCCAGTCGAGGATGTCTCCGTCGGGGAGTATCCGGGTGGGCAGACCCTCCCCCTCGAAGACCTCTTTCCACATCTGCGCCGTTATGAGATTGGGCGCCCTCTTGAACTCCGTCCACATATTCTCGCGACCTGGACCTCCTCTATGTATGTCCCCGTCCTTGGCAAGGGCGGGGTGGGTTATGTCTACTCGTGAGTCCCAGGATATTGCCCGGCTTGCTGCCTGGTTTGTTGAATAAGAGGGAGAAGAGTAGGTCTCTCCTACCGGCTCATGATATTCGCCTCACTCACGTCCACCGTCTCGCGGTTGCGATAGAGGGCGATGACGATGCCCAGCCCCAGAGCGATCTCGGCGGCGGCTACGGTGATTATGAAGATGGCGAAGATCTGGCCCGTGAGCATGCGCCCAAGATGCTCCTCCACGCCCGTTGGCACCACGTACTTGGCGAAGGCCACCAGAGCGATGTTGACGGCGTTGAACATCAGCTCTATGGACATGAGGACGGTTATGGCGTTGCGCCTGGCCAGCGCCCCATACAGCCCTATGCAGAACAGTATGCCCGACAGTATCAGAAAATGCTCGAGGCTCATGACTGTCTCTCCCGTACCAGGACCAGCGCCCCTATGATGGCGGCGAGGAGAAGGACCGAGGCAATCTCAAAGGGAAGCACAAAGTTGCTTATCAGCAGCTCTCCGATGCCCGAACGCTCCGCCGGCCCGCCTATCTCGGCCCGCTGCTCCTCGGGAATCCCGGCGATGCTGTTGGCCTGGACCATCTCAACCCTCTCCTGAAGCTCCTGGGGCTGGTCCGAGAGCAGCTTCCAGTCGGTGTCCACGGCCACAAAGACCAGGGCGACCAGCAGGAGGACCGGGAACAGCACCGCCGCCGGCGAGGTGAGACGGTTGGCAAGGTTGCCTCGCTGTACCTCGCGGGTGAGCATGATGGCGAATATGATGAGGACGGCGACGGCCCCCGCGTAGATGAGCACCTGCACCACGGCCAGGAACTCGGCGTTCATCATCACAAAGAACCCGGCCACCGCCAGGAACACCACCACCAGCAGGAGGGCCGCCCGGAAGATGTCCCTGAGCAGGACCACGCCCAGCGCCGCCGCCACGCTGCCAACGGCCAGCACCCAGAAGATTACATCCTCGAAGACCACCTAGCGGCTCTCTTTCTCGGGGTCGCCAGGCTCAGGACGGAACCGGGCGCCGGCCTTCTCGCCCTCGTGCCATCTCCAGTGCTCCCGTCCCGCCTCGCGCCAGGAGAGGGGCTTACCCTCGTGGGGGTTGTATTTCCCCGCCTCAAGCTGGGGTCGGAACCAGGCGCTTGGCCGCTTCTCCGCCTGCCGCAGTTCGTCTATGTGGATGACCAGGTCGTTCCTCTCGTACCTTCCCCGCTCGAAGCCGCTGCCCATGAACAGGGCGTCGTAGGGGCAGGCCTCCACGCACAAGCCGCAGAACATACACCGGCCAATGTCAATGTCGAAGACTTCCAGGTTGTACTTGTCGCCCTCCTGGGGCGCGGAGCCGCTGGGGCTGGTGACGATGCGGATTATACCCAGGGGGCAATACTTGGCGCAGGAGGCGCAGCCCGTGCACCGCTCCTCATACCACGCGAACTCCTCGCCCCGGAAGCGCGGGTGTTGGGTCACTCTCTCTTCCGGGTACTGGACGGTGAAAGGCTTCCGTCGCAGGTTTTTCATCGTTACCAATAGGCCCTTGACCAGACCAAGTCCGTACATCTCAATCAATCTCCGTTTAGTCAGTCTCTACTCGCCCGCCGGACCCGACCGGGAGGGTCGGCGTCCTTGGGGAGATTACCGCCGCCGTCCTGACTGGCGGCTTTACCTTGTCTTTAATCATGGTGCCGAATAGGGATAAAGCGCCCACGGCCAGCGCCATGTTTATCCCTGTCATAATCCCCAGGTCGGCCCTGGTCAGAGCTCCGGCGGCGTCGCGCAGGAAGTATACCTCCAGCATGGTGGCGAACAAGTTGATGAGGCTCAGGGGGAACAGGAATTTCCACGCGAAGGCCATAATCTGGTCTATACGCAGGCGCGGGAAGGTGGCCCTGACCCAGATGAAGAGGAAGGCAAAGAAGACGACCTTCAGGAGGAACCACAGCGCGCCCAACTGCCCAGACAGGAAGGGTCCCGACCAGCCGCCCAGGAACAGGGTCGCCATTACGCCCGACGCGGCAATCACTCCCCCGAACTCGGCGGCCTGGATGAGCAGGAACTTGGTCCCGCTATACTCCGTATGGTATCCCGCGGTAAGCTCCGACTCCGCTTCCACGATGTCAAAGGGTGTGCGGTTCAGCTCTGCGGAAATCCCCAGGAGAAACACGACCATGCCGAGGGGCTGGACCACAATGAAGGGCAGCGTCTGAGCATTCACGACCTCGGTCATCTGCATGGAGCCCGCAAGCAGGACGACCCCCACGAGGGACAGCACCGTGGGCACCTCGTAGCTTATGAGCATGGCGACGCCGCGCATGGCGCCGAACATGGCGAACCTGTTCCCCGAGGACCAGCCCGCCATGAATATGCCCAGGGTGGTAACGGAGGTGATGGCTATTATGTACAGCACTCCTATGTTCAGGTCGGCAAGGGAGGTGTTTCTGGCGAAGGGGATGACCGCCAGCATGAGTATCAGGGGCATGACCATGATTATGGGCACGAGGGTGAAGGCCAGCCTGTCGGCGCTGCTGGGTATGAGGTCCTCTTTGGTAATGAGCTTCACCAGGTCCGCGATGGGCTGGAGCAGGCCGAATGGCCCCCACCGGTTGGGCCCCACCCGGTTCTGGAATCTGCCAAGAATGCGCCTCTCCGCCCATATATAAATGGCAGCGCCCAGAAGGACGCCGTTCACCAGGATGAACATTATGATGAAGCCGGAGATGAAGTAGTCGAGCCAGCATATCTGCTCCGGGAAGAACTGGCCTATCCCATTGTAGATATGGCGGAAGAGGACGCTATTGTAGAGGAGACTGCCGGCCTCAATCTGGCAGTTCATCGGTCAACTTCTCCCATGTTGATGTCAATGCTGCCAAGAGAGACTATCATGTCGGCCAGCTTCCAGCCCACCAGCAGGTCGTTGATGATGGTGAGGTTCAAAAGAGAAGGCGACCGTATCTTGCAACGGTAGGGGGATATGCTCCCGTCGCTCACCAGATAGAAGGCCAACTCGCCCTTGGGCGACTCGACCCGCCCGTAAGCTTCAGCCCCCGCAGGCGGCCTGAGCACCAGCGGGAGTTCCGGCCGTACAGGCCCGGCCGGTATCTGCTCGACGCACTGGTCTATAATTCTCAGGCTCTGGCGCATCTCCTGCATACGGACCCAGAAGCGGTCCAGGTTGTCGCCGTTGCTGCCGACGGGAACGTCGAACTCGACGCGGTCATAAACGTCATAGGGGTCTGCCTTGCGCCAGTCCCAACGGAGGCCGCTGGCCCTGAGCACCGGTCCGCTGCTGGAGCAGGCTATGGCGCGCTCCAGGGATATGTTGCTCACGTCCCTGACCCTTACCAGGATAATCTCGTTCTCAATCAGAAGCTGCTCAAGCTCGCCTATGTACGAGGGCATATATTCCAGGAACTGGCCCAGCGCGGGCCAGAAGTCGTCGGGAGTGTCGAAGTACACCCCCCCCGGGCGCATATAGCTCACCGTTATCCGGGCGCCGCACAGCATCTCGAAGAGGTCGAGTATTCGCTCCCTCTCCCGGAAGCAGTACATGAGAGGAGTACCCAGCGCTCCGAGGTCCTGGAGGAAGAAGCCTGTGGCGACCAGGTGGCTGGCGATGCGCTGAAGCTCGGCTGCTATGACGCGCAGGTACTTGGCCCTCTCGGGGACCTCTATACCCATCAGCTTCTCGACGGCCAGGCAGTAAGCCTGGTTATTGGTCATAGAGGCGACATAGTCCAGGCGATCGGTGAGAGTTATCACCTGAACGTAGTTGCGCTCCTCGGCCAGCTTCTCGGAGCCTCGGTGCAGGTAGCCGAATACCGGCTCGACGTCCACGATCGTCTCGCCGTCGAAAGTGACCCGCAGCCTGAAGACCCCGTGAGTGCTGGGATGCTGGGGGCCAATGTTGATCGTTACCGGCTCTGTTTTGATAGGCATGGCGCTTTCAGTACTCCACCGCGTCCTGGAAGTCCTTGCGGTGGGGATGCCCAGGGAAGCCGTCCCACAGCATGATGCGCTTGAGGTTGGGGTGTCCCGAGAAGCGGACCCCCATCAGGTCCCAGATTTCCCGCTCCTGGAAGTCGGCCCCCTGCCAGACGCTCACCACCGACGAAATAGTCGGGTCCTCCCTGCCGTAGACCCTGGCCTTTATCACGGCGCTGTGGTTATGACCGAGGGAGGTCAGATGGTACACCACATCGAAATACTCAATGGAATCAACTGCCGAAATCGCATTGAGGTAGTTGAACTCGAGCCCCGGCTCGTCCCTGAGAAACTTCACCACGTCCAGGATACTCTCCGGCCTGACCCACAGGCCGGAGCCGTCCCAACCCTCCACCACGCCAGGGTGCTGTTTATGGAGGTGTTCGGCCACCTCCTCGCCCCCCAGGACCCTGGTCATCGCACCCCCGCCGTCGTGCCTCGCAAGCTGTACTTCTTTATCTTCTCGTGAAGCTGCATGATGCCATAGAGGAGGGCGTCGGGGCGCGGGGGGCATCCCGGCACGTATACGTCCACGGGCACTATGTGATTGACCCCCGGCACCACACTGTAGCAGGAGTAGTAAGGCCCGCCACTGGTGGCGCAGACGCCCATCGAGATGACCCACTTCGGCTCTCCCATCTGGTCGTAAATACGCCGGATGGCCGGCGCCATCTTCCAGGTGACGGTGCCCGCGACGATCATTAAATCTGCCTGTCGCGGCGTGGCCCTGAAGGCCTCCATGCCAAAGCGGGCTATATCGAAACGGCCCATAGCGGTGGCCATCATCTCGAAGGCGCAGCAGGCTAGGCCGAAGGCCACGGGCCAGAGCGCCGACTTGCGGCTCCAGTTGAGGAGCGCGTCCACTGACGTGACCATGACGTTGCGGTCCAGGTCGTCGGGGACCTGAATGAGCGGCTCCGGGTAGGGGTGGGTCCGGGTGTGCCGCATCAGCTCCACCGCCTCCCCTTCCTCCCTGTCAATGCCCGACGTGCGCGTGTAGAGGGGGCCTTCCCCCTGTGCTATCTCGGAAGCCATACTACCTCCACTCCAGGTCTTCTTTCCGCCAAGCGTACAGCCACCCCACTATGAGGATAAGTATGAATATCACCATCTCGACGAGGGCGAACAGGCCGAGCTTGTTGAAGTGGACGGCCCAAGGGTAGATGAAAATCACCTCTACGTCGAATATAACGAATAGGAGAGCGTACATATAGTAGCGGAAATTGAACTGGCCCCACTTGCCGCCGATGGTCTGCATCCCGCACTCGTAGATGTCCAGCTTCACGGGATCGGGCTCCTGGGGGCGGATGCGCGCCCTGGAGGCGAGCCAAGAGACCATCATCATGCTGGCGGGCACTATGAGGGCTACGACGGCAAATATGGCGATGAGCCCGTACTGGCGGAAATAGTCGTCAAGCATAATCTTTTACATCTATCCGCTATTATTTCGGTGCGAATATACCACAGGCGTAGCTGTAGCGCAAGTGAACTCAGGCTGGCTTGTAGGGCCTTTCAATTGTCACCTCGAGCGGAGCGAGGGGTCTAATGTCCCTGCCTTCTTAGGCGTGCTGCTATCCAAGCATTTTAGATTCCTCGCTGCGCTCGGAATGACACGCGTCGGGGGCCTGTATTCACCTGTCGTCGAGAATTGAAAGCGTTAAGATACAAGACCCTGGGCTGGCTTGGCTGGCGTCATAGCCTTTTCTCTCAAGCCTTCTCCGCCTTCGCCCATGAGTCCCGCAGCGTCACCGTCCGGTTGAAGACCGGCTTTCCCGGGGTGGAGTCCACCGGGTCAACACAGAAATAGCCCTGTCTCAGGAACTGGTAGCGGCTTCCCGGCGCTGCATTTGCCAGGCTTGGCTCAACACGACACGAAGTCAGGGTCTCTAGCGAGTCCGGGTCCAAATGGGTTCTGAAGTCGGCGCCGTCGTCCTCGTCGTCTTCAGGCTTTGCCTTGAGGAAGAGGGGACCGTACAACCTGACCTCGGCTTCGACCGAGTGGGCGGCGGAGACCCAATGGGACGTGCCTCTGACCTTGCGCCCGTCTTCGGACCGGCCCCCGCGCGTCTCCGGGTCATAGGTGCAGTGCAGCTCTATCACCTCTCCCGTGCGCTCATCCTTCATTATGCCCGTGCAGGTGATGTAGTAGGCGTCCTTCAGCCGCACCTCTCGCCCCGGGGCCAGGCGGAAGAAGTTTTTCGGCGGGTCCTCCCGGAAGTCCTCCCGCTCGATGTACAACACCCGCGAAAAGGGGACCTTCCGAGACCCGGCGCCGGGGTCCTCGGGGTTGTTCAAGGAGTCCAACTCTTCCATCCGGTCCTCCGGGTAGTTGTCAATTATCACTCGAAGGGGACGCAGCACGCCCATGACGCGCGGGGCCAACCGGTTCAAGTCCTCTCGAATAGCGTGCTCCAGCAAAGCTATATCCACGGTATTGTCCCTCTTGGCCACCCCGACGCGCTCACAGAAGTTCCGGATGGCCTCGGGCGTGTAGCCGCGCCTCCGGAGGCCCGCTATGGTGGGCATACGCGGGTCGTCCCACCCGGTGACATACCCCTGCTCCACCAGCGTCAGGAGCTTTCGCTTGCTCATCACAGTGTGGCTGAGATTGAGGCGAGCGAACTCGATCTGCTGCGGATGGTAGACCCTCAACTCGTCGAGGAACCAGTCGTACAACGGGCGATGGTCCTCGAACTCAAGGGTGCAGATGGAGTGGGTGACTCCCTCTATGGAATCGGAGAGGCATTGGGTGAAGTCATACATCGGGTAGATGCACCACTTGTCCCCCGTCCTGTAATGCTCCGCGCGCAGTATTCGATAGATGACCGGGTCTCGCATGTTCAGGTTCGGCGACGCCATGTCAATTTTCGCTCGAAGCACGTGGGAGCCCTCATCGAACTGTCCCGCCCTCATACGCTCGAACAGGTCCAGGTTCTCCCCAACCGGGCGGTCACGGTAGGGGCTGTCCCTGCCGGGCTGGGTCAGTGTGCCTCGATACTCCCTTATCTCCTCGGGACTGAGGCCGCAAACGTAGGCTTTGCTCTCTTCGATAAGCTGCACCGCGTACCGGTACAGCCTCTCGAAGTAGTCCGAAGCATAGTACAGGTGGTCACTCCAGTTGAATCCCAGCCACTCGACGTCGGCTTTGATGGACTCCGCGTATTCAACTTCCTCCTTGGCCGGATTGGTGTCGTCAAATCGCAGGTTGCAGACCCCGCCGTTTTCGGTGGCGATGCCAAAGTTGAGGCAGATGGACTTGACGTGCCCGATGTGCAGGTAGCCGTTAGGTTCCGGGGGGAACCGGGTCATCACCCGGCCATCATTTTTACTTTTCTTCAAGTCCTCGGCGATAATCGTCCGGATGAAGTCCGTAGAGGGGGTGGGACTGCTCGTCGTCATATTCTCTGGCCTCTTCTGGTCCCCTTTTTTTGTTGGGTCCCTTGCCCGCTATGTCCCATCGTCCTTAGCCTTCAGGCTCTCTGCCGCGGACTCGATACGGTTGAGACAGCGTGTCTTGCCCAACACCTCCATAGTCTCGAAGAGGGGCGGAGCGGCCGTCCTGCCCGTGGTAGCCACGCGCAGCGCGCCGAAAAGCTGCCTTCCCGACAGGCCCAAGTCGGAGGCCGCCTGCCTGAGCGCCCCCTCCAAGGAGGGAGAGTCGAAGGTCTTCAGCCCACCCAGGACCTCCACGACGCTTCGCAACGCCCGGGAAGTGGCGTCTGCGTCCATACCCTTCTGGACGAGCAGGCCGGAATCATAGACTATCTCTTCCTGGAAGAAATAGCCGGTCAGCTCCGGCGAGTCCGCCAGGGTCTTGAGCCTCTCCTGCACCAGGGGCACGATGCGCAGCAGGTATCCCTTGTCCGGCCCGTCAGTCTCAAGGGCAAGACAGCTATCCATAAAAGGGAGCATTCTCTCGGCCAGCTCCTCGTGGCCTAGCTGCCGAATATAGGCCCCATTCATCCAGAGCAGCTTCTCTTTGTCGAAGACGGCCCCCGCTTTGCCTATCCGCTCCAGGGAGAAGTGCTCAGCGACTACGTGCCTGGACATTATGTCTGTCTTGTCATCCAGAGACCATCCCAGAAGGGCCATGAAGTTGACCATAGCCTCCGGGAGAAATCCTTCATCGCGATATTCCAAGACAGAGCTGGCCCCGTGGCGCTTGGACAGCTTGGCGTGGTCCGGGCCGAGAATCATGGGCAAATGGGCAAAGCGGGCGGGAGTGTAGCCCAAGGCCTGGCATAGCTGCAAGTGGCGAGGCGTGCTGGAAAGCCACTCCTCTGCCCGCAGCACATGGCTTATCTCCATCAGATGGTCGTCTACTACACTGGCCAGGTGATAGGTGGGGTAGCCGTCGGACTTCAGAATGACGAAGTCCTCCAGCAGCTCGTTTTGCCAGGTCACCTCTCCGTGGATGAGGTCGTGTACTTGGGTATCCCCGGAGAGGGGCATCTTGAAACGCACCACGGGCACGATACCCTGGGCTGCGTACTGCTGAGATTCTTGAGGGGGGAGGTCCCGGCAGTGACGGTCGTAGCCCGCGTGGGATTTCTGGAGTTGCTGCTCCCTGCGCATCTCATCCAGGCGCTCCCTTGAGCAGTAGCAGTTGTAGGCGTAGCCGCTATCAACCAGCTCACGGGAGGCCTTTTGGTAAATGTCCAGCCGTTGGGACTGGAGATAGGGGCCATAGGGTCCTCCCCTTTCCGGGCCTTCATCCCAGTCAAGCCCCAACCATCTGAGGGAGTCCAGGATCGCCTCCAGCGCCCCTTCCACATACCTCGCCCTGTCCGTGTCCTCCACGCGGAGGATGAACTCCCCGCCATGTCTGCGGGCGAAAAGCCAGTTGAACAACGCGGTGCGAAGGTTGCCCACGTGGGGTTCGCCGGTGGGGCTGGGTGCAAATCGGACACGGACCTTTCCTTCCAAAGACGACCACCTCCAAGGTTCCATTCAAGGGTACATTCTACCATGCTTTTGCCTGCGTGGGACCTCGCCACGCTATCCTGAACAGGGTCTTTTGGTTCTCCTATATTAGCTGGACTTTGTACATTCAGGCTGCGTAGGTCAGCGATTCTATGAAGCGGTCAAGTATGGTGGGAGGGAGTTTTCGGATGTTGGGTTGAGCAGGGGATATGCCGAAAACGTCTGAGTTGAACCACAGGTGATGGCGGACCAGAGCGATAGCATCGGAGAAGGTGGGCAGGGCCTTGTGATACCAAGCTGCTGAGCGGACGGGTACGGCTTGGCCCCGGCCCAGTGCATGTGCTGCCAGTGTAACCCATGAGAACAACCCGAAGAGCGCCGGTGTGGTGCGGGCGATGGCCAGGTCAGACCATTGGCGCTGAGTTTCCACTCCCAAGTGAGTGCGAACTTCCTGGAAGAGCCTGCCCCGTACTGGATACGGGGTGACCTCCAGCTGCCATCGCAACACGAACCATTCGATGATTCGAGTGGGCTCGAGTTGAGGTCGGTGCACAACAAGGCCTGTGGCCGGAACGCACCCATCGGGTCGCGTATCAAGACCCAACGGATAGGGACTGGAGCCTTACCCTTGTGATACCAGACCGCCGTATGCGAGGCGTTCTCCACTCTGCGTAGGGTACCGTCGTACCAGGGAACCATCACGGCAGTCCACGGGGTTGCCGGTTGATCGAGGAGCTGTTTTAGTGTGGGCAGCCGCTGACCTTTGAGCCGTGGGCGACCCATGTGTCCGGGCAGTCGAGGTGGAGCGGGTTCATAGAGCGCGGCGTCCAGACGCAACCGGGTGATGAAAGTGACCGGGCGAGTCATGGACTGACAGAAGTGCAGCAGGTCGAGGACGGCATAGCTACTGTCAGCTACGATGACCAGGGTGCGGTGAGGCAGCCAACGACGGAGCTGGGCGATCATCTGACGCGCCCAATCGGTGAGCTTTTTGTGAGTCCGACCCATCTCCTGGTAATATCGCTCCGAGGGCGCCAGGGCAGTCAGCACAGGCAGCGCCCATGTCCGATGTGCCCAGGGTATGGGAGCCAGCCACATCAGGCTCACCCAGCGCAGGCCGGAGGCCTTGACGAAATGACTTGCGCTGGACCGCACTCCGTCGCGATATATCCCCTTGGCCTTGATCCGCCTACCACGTCGCCGCTCCAGGGTCTCGTCGATCCCAAACACCAGTGGGCCATCGCCGTGATCGAGGTGTTGGATCAAGAGCAACAGCAGGCAGTGTGCCATCCGAAGGGGCGACCACCCGGCACGGTTGAGAACGTGGTGGTAACGGGCAAAGCTCGTGTCGTCGCTGAGCCCCATGACCCGGAGCGCCGAGGTGACGGTGCGCTTGCGCGTCGCCAGGATTGCCCCAATTAGGAGCACCTGGGCCTTCGACCATGTCCTGGCCTGAAACATCACCTTGAACGGCTGGTGCAAGGGTATAATGACATCGGGCAGGGTGAGCATGACGTGACCTTTCGTAGTGGGTTGGTCTTGTCAGCTTACCCTGTTCTCTTCTATGTTTTGTACAAAGTCCAGATTAGGGCCTGTTCACATTAAGGCCGCCAAACTGAGCCGTGTAAGATGTCATTCCGAACGCAGTGAGGAACCTAAAAATTGCGCCTGACAAAAACCGGAATCAAGGCAGTACCAGCCAGAACCTTAGACCCCTCGCTCCGCTCGGGGTGACAATGAAACAACCCTGGCTATCCTGAAAGGCAGGTTATGAAAGGGTATACGTGCAAAGCGGGTCTTCAGTCGGCCTCCGCCGTTATCACCAGGCTTTCAGTCCCTTCAGGCAACACCTGTAGGGTCTTCAAAAACTCCACTACCGCCCTCTGGTCCTCGTCCGGGAGGGCGGCAAAAGAGTCCCTGGACTCCTTGGCCTCGCCGCCGTGGGCCATGATGGCCTCGGAAATGAGGGTCGCGCGTCCGTGGTGCAGGAAAGGAGGTTCGCTGGACATGCCCCACAGCTTCCGCGTGATCCACTCGTCGGTGGGAACTCCCTTCTGCACCAATGTCTCGTTGTTCAGGGCATTGCCCATCTTGTGCCGCTTGAGGTCGGTGAAGGCTGGGACCATCACCACGCCATCCGGCTCCGGCTCCAGATAGGGACCTGGCCCATCTTCGGTGAGGTCCACGGCAAAGGGCCTGGAGACATCGGCTAGCCGGAGGTTACCGGGCGGGTTGTAGGGGTTGGGTTCGGTGAATACCGGGTCGTTGAGAGGCAGCGCCGGTATGTGACAAACGCTGCACTTTATAGTCCTGAATAGCTCCATTCCGTGCTCTGCGGCTTTCCGGGCCTCGGGGTGGGATGGCAGCACCCGGCCGGGCACGGGCAGGGTCGCCTGGAAGATGATGACAGCCGTAACGTCACCGACAGTAAGCTCATTTATCACGCCGTCGTTATCGGGGTCAGCCCCGTCCCCGAACCGCTCTGCCGCCTGCATCCCGTGGTGGTGGTTCATGGCGCTGACGGTGAACTCCCGGAGAGACACCACAACCCCCTTCTGGTGAAAGGGTTTTATGACGAGGTCTGCATCAACCCCTTCCACGTTGCTAGTGTCCACCGAACCGTCGGGCAGCGCCCTAATCCAGCCAAAAGAGACGCCTTTGCTCACCAGGTCCGCGACCACGGCAGCGCCCGTCTCCGCAGCTCTGGACACCGCAGCGTCACTGATTCTCCGGAGGTCTGCCGTCATCTCGCGCGCCAGCAACTCGACGAGTCCGGCGCCAAACATCCCCAGCGTGTTCCTTTCGTTACCCACACTCATAAGGGTGTGGTCCATAAAGCCGTCGCCCTCTCTTTCGTCGAAGTTGACGAAGGGCAATCGCTGGGCGAGGACAAAGGTGTTGGCTGCGTTATCGCCGCCTCCTCCGGTACGAGGGAGGTTGTGGCAAGCTGCGCATGAACCGGCATCAGGGCCGGAAATCCGGTTGAAATTATTGGGCATGTCGCGGCGGCGGCGAGGGTCGCCTGTCCCGGTAGTCTCCGGGCGTCCTGCCCCGTCCAGAGTATTGAAATGGACCTCCATCAGGAGCCTTCCCCTCTCGATAAGCTCCCCCACCTCCAGGCGGCCCTCATCTATGTCGCCCTGGTCGGTGTGAACTCCCAGGGCCGGGGCATCTCCGACGATAATGTGGTCCTCTCCCCCGGCGCATGACACTATCGTACCCACGACTAGCAGAGGGCAAAGCAGCTGAACGATGGTCTTTCTTCTACTGCTCAAGGGTCTCTATTGCTCTACGCAGCTCTAGGGGGAGAGGGGAGGTGAATTCCAGGTATTCTCCGGTTGACGGGTGATGGAACCCCAGCAAATGCGCGTGGAGGAAGTGCCGTCCGAGGAGAGGGCTGGATTTTCCGTAGAGGGTGTCGCCCACCAGCGGGTGCCCTTCTGAGGCGAAGTGGACCCTTATTTGATGGGTACGCCCGGTCTCCGGGAAAACTTCCAGGAAGGAGTGGTCGGCGAAGTCTCGCAGTATTTTATACCTGGTCCTCGCGTCACGGCCATCCAGGACTATGGCCATGCGCTTGCGGTCCCGGCGGTCGCGACCGATGGGGGCCTCTATGATCCCCTCAGGCGATTGAACCTTGCCTCGAACAAGCGCCAGGTAGCCTTTACGCACGGTTCGAGCCTTGATCTGCCCCGCGATGTCGAGGTGGGCACGGCTGGTTTTCGCCGCCACCATAAGGCCGGAGGTGTCCTTATCGAGCCTGTGGACAATGCCGGGGCGCATCTCGCCCCCAATGCCCGAGAGGTCTGAGCAGATGGCCAGGAGAGCGTTGACCAGAGTATGGGAGGGGTGGCCGGGGGAAGGATGCACCGCAAGCCCTGGAGGTTTGTCTATCACCAAGAACTCCTCGTCCTGGTAGACAACATCCAAAGGGATGGGTTCGGGTGCAAGGCTCGCGGGTCTCGGAGGCGGCACCGTGACGGAGACTCGGTCTCCGGGGCGCAGCTTTTGACTCGCCTTGGGAACGCTTCCATTCAGGAGGACCTGCCCCTCCTCCATGAGACGCCGAGCCTGGGACCGGGTAAGCCCTTGCCCCTGCCTCGCGAGGAAAATGTCCAAACGCTCCTCGCTGCCCGCCAGCACGAACTCTCTGGTGGTCACAACACTTTCCCATCCTCACCGGCAGAGTCCTTGACATCGCGGGCAGGCAGGCCGCGCTCCTCGTCCGGCATATTCCCTATGGCGGGGTCTTCCAACGGGCCCGGGGTCCCAACAAGCGGCTCCGGCCCGGTGAGAAGCCCCTCATCAGACCCTCCGCGTCCACTGAGGACTTGTGGTAGGGTTTCGACATCGGAGCTATCCGCGTATCCGGGGTAAACAGCGAAGGGTGGCTTCTTTTCTTCTTTCTTCACGAATACGAAGAGGCCGGCCACTATGATAATGCCTATCACGATGGAGGCGTCCGCCACGTTGAAGACCGGCCAGAAGCTCAGGTCAACGAAGTCGGTCACCTGTCCTGAACGCAGCCGGTCTGCCAGATTGCCGAAGGCCCCCCCCAACTGCATACCGATGCTCAGCCGGAGGGGGAAGCCGGGGAAGGGGTGGTGCCGGTACACCAGAAGAAGGATGCCTATCCCCACGAAGGAGGCCACAATGAGGAAAAGGGTCTGGTCCGGGAAGAGTCCGAAGGCGCTCCCGGTATTGAAAGTGTGGGTTATGCGGAAGGTGCCGTCCCTGGGGATGGACTCACCCAGCAGAAGCTCATGGCGCACCACCGCCTTGGTAATCTGGTCCAGGGCAAAGACCAGGCCCAAAGCCACGATAAGGACCGGGTCTTTGTACAGGGATACCAGGCTCAGTGGGGCGAGGCGTCTTTGCTTCTCCTGTTTTTCCATGTACTCCTATCTCTGGAGAGTGTCCACAAGAAAGCGCGTCGTCTCACGGGCCGCCTCCGCCTCGTATCCACGCCAGGAGTGGTCCGCGCCCTCGACCATCTGTAGCTCGGCTGGTGTAGGAAGGGAATCAATCCGCTCCTTCAGGGAACGATGGGGGACCAGGCGGTCCCTACCTCCCACGATAAAGAGCTTGGGCCGTTTGTCTCTGCCAATCTTCTGGTGTTCAAAGGACGCTAGGGGCGGCGATATGACGGCCAGAGCTCTGGCCGCCTTGTATGCCGGGAGACCGGCGAGCAGCATGGATGCGCCAAAGGAATAGCCCACCAGGCCCAGCCTTCGCCTGTCCACGCCGGGCCAGCGGCGCAGCACGTCCAAGGCCGCGCGCACGTCCTCACATTCCTTCTCGCCCTTTGTGAAGGGACCCTCGCTATTGCCTACCCCGCGAAAGTTGAACCGGAGGGTTGCGAACCCTTCCTCGTCCAGTGCTCGGCAGAGTGCCATGACGAGGCTATTGTCCATGTTGCCGCCAAATAGGGGATGGGGATGGCAGACGACCACCCCCGAGAGCTCCTCTGAAAGCCCCTGGGGAAAGCCCAGCACCCCTTCCAGGGTCAGGCCTCCGCTCTTGAAATCTATTGAAGTCTGGCGCATCTCCCTTCTCGTACTCCATATTAGAAGTCACGCTAGAGTTTGGCAAGGAGTCCTGATAGAATAATCTGAAATCTCAGGGTAATTTCAAGGTAATCTCAAAGTATTGGAGGCGGCCCATGAAGGTTATTGACCTGCGAAGCGACACCGTGACTCAACCCACGGAGGCGATGAGGAAGGCTATGGCTGAGGCTGAGGTGGGCGACGACGTCATGGGGGAAGACCCTACGATAATACGCCTGGAGGAGATGGCCGCGGAGATGATGGGCAAAGAGTCGGCCTTGTTCACCGCCAGCGGCACCATGAGCAATCTGATAGCGTCCCTGGCTCATTGCAGCCGGGGCGATGAGGTAATCATGGGCAGCCAGGCCCATATGTTCTGGAACGAGGTGGGCGGCTCCGCCACCCTCGCGGGCGTCCAGACTCGCCTCATCCCCAACGATGACCAGGGGAGGCTAGACCCGGAGGACGTGGCGGCGGCTATCCGGCCCAAAGGCAACGTCCATTTCCCCGCCACGGCCCTGGTCTGCCTGGAAAATACTCACAACCGCTGCAACGGCGGGGTCCTTACCTCGGAGGACACGAAAGCGATAGGCGACGTGGCCCACGCGAGTGGCGTGGCCGTCCATCTCGACGGCGCCCGTATATTCAACGCTGCCGTCTGCCTGGAAACGCCGGCGAAGGAGCTGGTGAAAGACGTGGACGACGTGAGCTTCTGCCTCTCAAAGGGCTTGAGCGCGCCCGTCGGTTCCCTCCTCTGCGGCTCCCAGGAGTTCATAGACAAGGCCAGAAAGTGGCGAAAGATGATTGGCGGTGGGATGCGCCAGGCCGGAGTCCTGGCGGCGGCAGGAGTGGTAGCCCTTGAGACCATGGTAGACCGGCTGGCTGAGGACCAGGCGCACGCCCGCAGGCTGGCTGAGGGCCTGGCAGAGATACCCGGAATAAGCGTGGACCCCGAGCGTTTTCAGACCAACATCGTCTTTGTTGACGTTGATCCTAGTCTTGGCTCGGTCCCGGAGTTTATGGGAAGGCTGTCCCAGGAAGGGGTCAAAGTCTCCTACCCCGGAGAGCGCAGGTTCCGCATGGTGACCCACCGGCACATTACCCCGGAAGATGTGGATACAGCGATAGACAAGGTAGCCAGGGTAGCCAGGGGAATGTGAGATGTCAACTCCACTCGGAAATAATCCACAGGGTCGTTTCATTTTCGACGTTAGGCTAATATAGGCCCCCACCATGTGTCATTCCGAACGAAGCGAAGCGGAGTGAGGAATCTAAAATGGCACCTAACAAAGACCGGAATCAAGGCAGTACCGCCAGAGCAAGACTGCGGTCAGGCAGGACTTTAGACCCCTCGCTCCGCTCGGGGTGACAATTGAAAAGCCCTGCAGTCATTCCAGCGAGGCTATCAAAGAGGAAGGAATGTTTCATGCTTGAGGATTTTGTTAAAGTGGCCCGAACCGACGAGCTATCGCCGGGGCAGATGAAGCTGATAGAGATAGGGGATGACCGGATTTTGCTGGTCAACCTGGAGGGGGAATACCACGCAGTGGATGAGATATGCAGCCACGCCTTCGCCGCCCTATCCGAGGGGGACTTGATCGGCGAGGAGGTGGAGTGCCCCCTGCACGGGAGCGCGTTCAACGTGAAGACCGGAGAGGCGCTGTCTCCGCCCGCTGACGAGGCTCTCACGGTCTATTCAGTACGGGTAGAGGACAATGACATTCTAATTGGGCCGCCCAATGTGTAGAAATGCGTAGAAATGCGTAGATGTGGGTAGCCGGATGCGCCTCAAGTGCCCCTCTTATCGCCCCAGAGGAGGATATGCAGCCGGGGAGAGAACCTGAACCCCTTCTGAATGCACACCCGGCTGAGCCATCTGCCCCTTTCCTGGAGCGTCTCAGGGGTCTGTCCTTCGGGCATGAGGATGACCCGCTCCCTGGGAAGCCGGTACTTCTGTACCAGGCAGCAGACCTCCTCTACATCGGAATCTTGAACGACGACGAATTTGAAGTATGCGTTGGCAAG
The DNA here is from genome assembly GCA_965197405.1 of Dehalococcoidia bacterium. Taxonomy (GTDB): domain Bacteria; phylum Chloroflexota; class Dehalococcoidia; order Lucifugimonadales; family JAGWBF01. The sequence goes on from OZ240206.1 coordinate 2,986,228, forward strand.
GGCGCTGAAAGACCGGAGGGCTTGAGCTGTCTCTCGCCGGTGAGGGGCATTGCCCGAGTTGGCAAGCTTCGGTGAGACGTTCCACTGGTCTATGTCGCGCTCAAGCTGCGGGCCGGGTGCAATAGTGCCGTTTGTCTCGACCTCGAAGGAGAAGCCTCTCTCTGCTAGGGACCGCACCAGGGGCGCCAGCCCCTTCTGCTGAAGCAAAGGCTCCCCGCCGGTGATGACTAGGTGGCGACAGTCATATCCCGATATGCTCTCCCGTAGCTGCTCCACCGACAGCTCCATCACCTCGCTCTTATAGTCGTAATGTCGCCAGTCCCAGGTGTATTTGGTGTCGCACCAGGTACAAATCAGGTTGCACAGCGCCAGTCTGAGGAACACCGACGGAGTGCCCAGCGAGGGGCCTTCTCCCTGGATGGAGTGGAAGATTTCGGGGTCGCCGTTGGGCTGCCGGCTAACCCTCAGATACGTGCCTGGCCCTGCGTCCGAGTCCTTCACGGCGAGACCACTCCCAGGCGGGCCAGGAGGGGGTCCCTTTGGCCCGCCTCTGCGAAGCCCTTCGCCCGGAGGATGCAACTGTCGCAGCGTCCGCAAGGGTACTCCCCCGACTGGTAACAGCTCCAGGTATGCTCCAACGGCGCTTCGAGATCAAGCCCCAGCTTGACAATCTCCGCCTTGGAGAGATGGATAATGGGGGTCTCTATGCGGAAGGGAACTCCGTATTGGGTCCACAGCTTGCTGCCGTGCATCAGCGCGTCGCTCACCTTCTCGTAATACTCGGGCCTGCAGTCCGGGTAGCCGCTATAGTCTATGGCGTTCGGCGCTATGAAAATACAGGCTTCGGCTTTCCGCGGGTCCATGCCCTTGGCCTCGATGGCGTAGAGGACCTGGCTCTCCAGAAATGCCCCGGCCATCGTCAGGAAGAAGGTATTGCGGAGGGGCACGTAGGTGATGGGGATGCTTGCCTCCGGCCCGCCATCGGAGGAGCCGCCCATGTTCTCCACGGGCCGGTCCTCGGGTATGGGGAACCGCTCCGGGTTGGTCAGGGACGAGTACCACGCTGCCTTGCTGAAAGCCGAGATGTCCAACAGTTCATGCCGGACTTCGAGGAGTCGCGCCACCTCCCTGGCGCATTGGACCTCTTTGCTGTTGGTCTGGCCGTAGTGAAAGGTGAGGGCCGTGAGGCTGTGGACCCGGCCCCTGGCGTAAGAGGTGACTGTCGTGGAGTCGAGACCGCCGGAAAGAAGAGTCACCCCTATGCTATCCATCACTGGTCAGTCCCTCATCAAGCTCCGGACGGGTCTCGTGGAACTCGGCGTATTGGGTGAGAGACTCCCAGACCCTGACCTTCAGAGGCTCGATGCCGCACAGGTCCCTGGCTCGCCGGTAGAGCTCACGGGCCATCACCTCAGCCGAGGGGTTTTCGCCCGGAAAGACGAAGATTCGACTGCCGCTGACGGCCCCCAGGGCGTTGAGGAGTTCCGCATCCTCGCTATTCAGGAGGAATGCGTGGTCCCATTGCTCCTCTATCCAGCCGTTTACCTTCTCTTTAAGCTCGGTAAAGTCTACGACAAAGCCCAGCTCGTTCAGAGACTCCGAGGCCACCCAGATTTCCGCCCTGTAGGTATGTCCGTGGGGAAAGACACATTTGCCGTTATGCTCCAGCAGGCGGTGCCCACTGGCAAACGTAAGCTCAATCCGGACCTGGTACTTCCCTCCCATGACCCTACTCCTGAGCGTGTCCCGGGCGCGGAGAATGGGCAGCGGTATGCTCTACCGACACCGTGGTGTGCAGCCCGCCCCGCACCTTGTAGTCGAGGTCTATCCTCATCCACCGGGGCTGGCACAGAGAGACCAGGTCTTTGAGTACGCGGTTGGCCGCGTGCTCCTGGACGATTCCCACATCCCGGTATGAGAGCAGGTAATACTTGAGCGACTTTAGCTCGATGCACAGGTCCGACGGCGTATAGGTGATTTTGAGTACGCCGTAGTCGGGCAGGCCCGTCCAGGGACAGAGGGCGGTGAACTCATCGGTATCTATGCAGACCTGGGCGGGCTGGTCGGGGTACTCATACTCGAAGGCCAGCAGACAGGCCGCATCTATCGCCTCTTCCCCGGCGGCGGAGATTCTCCTGTCCAGACTCTCGTACCTCTCACGTAGCGACTGCATGGTGGCCATCGGACGTACTTCCTTTTCCCTCCGACAGGGAAGGCAGAGTATTGAGGACCAGGCGGGGGCCATCGGCTTACTCGGAAGCCTTCAGCAGGCGGTCCGTGAGAGATTCGACCTCACCACTACCGGCATTGATGCAAAGGACCTTGTAGGAGCGGTCGAGGCGTCCCTCACCCAGCGCAGAAAACAGGACGTTTTTCCGGTCCCAGGGCCGCGAGAAACCAATGGTGACTCTCCAGCTATTCGACATTTCTTCAAACACGACCTCTTCAAGGCCGACGTTTATGATTTGCTCGGTCTCGAAGAGGTCGCTCAGATACTCTTTCGCCGTTCTAACTGCTTCCTTTACGTCCATAGCGACCCCCATGCCAATACAAGTGTAACACCGCCTGGCGTATGGAGTCCACTTCGACACAACCCATTGACAATTCCATATGTGTGGTTTATCCTTGTTTCCAATTATTTTGAGATTCCACATGGGCTTCCAGCCCGGAGCGGTGGGCGGGCCTAGCCCCACCGGAGAAATATGCGTTCTGAGGAGGCGGTCTTATGCGGAACTTCCTACTACTGGGTGCGGCAGCCCTGCTGGTCCTAATCATCGCGGCGGCGTGCGCAGGCGAGGAGGACACACCCACAGCGCCGGCACCCACGTCAACCACCGCAGCCGAGACTGCACCTGAACCCACAACGCCCGCGCCAACCATGGCCGCCGAGCCTGAGACTCAACCTACATCGCCTGCGCCGACTATGGCCGCGCCTGCCCCTGGCGCCGAGGCCATCAAGATACAGTTCTCGTGCATCAACCGGACGGTGAATACGTGTAAGCTGGTGTACCAGGACTTCATAGAGCGGGTCAACGAGCGCAGCGGCGGGGAGTTGGAGTTGCAGTTGACCTCCTACCCTGAGCTGGGAATCCACGGCCAGGACGCCCTGCGCCTCGTCAAGGACGGCACCCTGGAGTTCACCGAGATATACAGCGGCTACGTGGGTTCCGACTTCCCCATCATGGAGATGCCCGAGTTGCTGGGCCTGTTCCCCGACGCAGCGACCCAGAACATGGTGCTGCAGGCCGTGAGGGGAGACGAAATCAGGCTGATACGGGATATATGGGGAGGGGAGGTGCTCTTCTACGGGTTCTACCCCAACCAGTTCTTCTGGAGCAAGAGGCCCTTGAACAGTCTGGAGGACTTCAAAGGGCTTAAGACCCGTACCCATAGCGTTCCCCTGGCAGACCTGGCGGCGGGTCTCGGTGCGGACCCCCAGGTGATGGCCTTTGCCGAGGTGTACACGGCCCTTGAGCGTGGGATTCTGGAGGGTGCGGTGACCAACCCGGATGCCGGGATACCGCAGAAGTGGCACGAGGTGACCAAGTACCTGGTGGGGCCGATAAAGGCGAAGGTGCACACGTTGCAGACGATGAACAAGGACAGGTGGGACTCGCTGCCCGCCCACCTGCAGCAGATACTCCGGGAGGAGGGAGCGAAGGCGGAGGCGGAGAACCTGAGGCTGGCGGACGTATGGGACCAGGAGGGTATAGGGAATGCGGAAGAGTTGGGGATGGAGTACAGTCCCTTCACGCCGGAGATGGAAGCGCGGATATCTGAGACGGCGATAAATTCCATACTGCCCAACTGGGTGAATCGTGCGGGTGGGTATGACACGGAGGCGGTGAGGATATACAACGAGAAGGTAGCCCCCATCCTGGGCATCGAGGTCACACCCGACGGCAAGGCTAAGAAGATTCAATAGAGGCTTGATGGTAGACGGACCCCCTCTGACACGGAGGTTACTCTGAGGGTGGCGAAGGCCCTTACCCATGTAGCAAGCGGCCTCGCCACCCCAGCCTTGGAGTCCCCGGCAACCAGAGTAGGCACGGCACGGCGAAGTAGCACCCACTCGGTGATGCATGGAAGAGGTACTGATTGAGCGAACTCACTGCACCGTCTGCTGAAGGCCGTCCCCCATCCCAGGGGAAACACACGATCAGTCTCAGCATCCTGAACGGCATCCGGACCTTCACGACGGCTACGGACACGTTTTACAAGTGGTCAGCTTACTCCTGCGGCGTGCTGCTGCTGCTGCTGAGCCTGTTTATCACCTACGAGGTGATAGCCCGTAAGCTGGGTATCATAAAGGCTCCGGCCATAGACCAGTTCAGCGGCTTCGTGATGGTGTTCGCCATCACTTGGGGCTTCTCTTACGCGCTGAGGACGGGCGCCCACGTACGAATTGACATCCTGCTGCCCTTCATGCCCCCGCCGGTGCGGTTCGTGGCCGACTGGTTGGCCCTGGCGTCTATCTCCTTCTTCGCCTCCATCACGTCGTGGAAGGCATGGATACTGGTGCTAGGCTCCTACGAGTTCAACTCCCACACCCTCGTATACCCCCGCGTTCAGCTATTCATACCCCAGTCGGTCCTGGCAATAGGGGTCAGCCTGCTGGCCTTCACCACCGTTCACATGCTTATCAGCATGCTGGCAGAGAGATTCCTGCCGGTGCTTCACAGGATGATGGGCGGGTCCGAGGAGGCACTGGCTCCGTCGCCGGATGCCGCCTCAGCTATCGAGCAAAAAGAGGTCCTCTAAGGCCCGACATTTATTGATACGTGAATAAATTACTAAACCACACCGTCACTCCCGCGAAAGCGGGAGTCCAGTGTTCGGATGACGGCCGGTATGGACCACCAAGGGCTAGGAAGAGTTAGGAGACCGCAAGAGACATGGTAATTGGTGCAGCATTTGGACTGATGGGCGCGTTCTTCATGGCCGGGCTCTACGTGGCCGGCGCCCTGGGGTGCTTGGCCCTCGTCCTGATGCACTTCTTCTCCGATAACCCCCTGTGGAATATCATGGGCAACAAGGCGTGGGAGGTGAACATCCAGTTCATCCTTGTTGCCGTCCCTCTGTTCATCCTGATGGGAGAGCTAATGCTGCGCAGCGGCATGGGGGAACGCATGTACGAGGGTCTCTCCGGATGGGTGGGGCCACTGCCGGGGGGTCTCATACATACCAACATCGTGTCGTGCAGCATATTCGCAGCCTGCTCCGGGTCCAGCGTGGCCACCGCCGCCACCATCAGCAGGGTGGGGCTACCCTCCTTCAGGGCAAGGGGCTACAACGAACGGTTGGTCATAGGCTCTCTGGCTGCGGGAGGCACCCTCGGCATTCTCATTCCACCAAGCATCGGGCTGATTCTCTTCGGCGTGCTGGCGGAAGAGTCCATAGGCAGGTTATATCTGGGTGGATTCTTACCAGGTCTCCTGCTCACTGTGTCTTTCATGATAATGATCATAATTGTCTCCGTAGTGTGGCGCGGCACGGCCCCAAGAGAACGCATGGCGCCTTTGCGAGTCCGGGTTGCGGGACTGCTGTCGCTGGTCCCCGTTATGATAATAATCTTCGCCGTGCTGGGCACGATTTACTTGGGCGTAGCCACTCCCACGGAAGCCGCCGCCTTTGGGGTTACGGGCGCCCTGATTCTGGCCGTCCTGAACAACCTGCGACACGTGTGGCGGCCAAAGCTGGCAGGAGCCTTCGACAAGTCCGGGATGACGCTCCTTCTGCCACAGACAACGAAGGCGAACATTCGAGCGATAGCAGCGGCGCCGATAACGTCGGAAGTGGGGATGGCAGCGTTCCGGGACACCTTCGAGATGCTTCGACAGGCGTTGCTCAGCACTGTCCGCACTTCTTCGATGATAATGCTGATCGTGTTCGCCGCCTTCACGCTGAGCTTCGCCTTCGCCAGGCTTGGGATAGCCCACGACCTCTCCGAATGGGTGGTCGATCTCAATCTCAGCGCGGTAGAGTTGGTTATCATACTGGTGGTATTTTACCTGCTGCTGGGCACCTTTATGGAGAGCGTGTCCATGCTGGTCACTACCGTCCCCATTCTGGCCCCCGTGCTTGCGGCGACTGGCGTAGACCTGGTGTGGTTCGGCATCATAATGGTTATCCTGGTGGAAGCGGCCCTCATAAGCCCACCCGAGGGGATACAGCTTTACATCCTCCACGGTATCCGAAGAGACGTCACCAATGAGGCCGCGGAACGCGAGGGGGTCGCGCCGGAGCAGCACACCATCACCGACGTGTTTATCGGGGTACTCCCATTCATGCTCGTGATGGCTGTAGTGATTGCCCTTATAATAGTCTTCCCTGACATCGTCCTCTGGCTGCCAAACACGGTGAAGGGCGAAGTTGGAGGAGGTTGAGGGGGTAGCTGAGCGACCATGAGCAACCTCTGTCTCTCCGCGCCCCCGGCCTCACCTTCAGCAGACGCGTAGCGCCCAAGCTGCTCGCAATGGGCGTCTTCTGTGCCAGAAGGATACGCTTCATCAGCGCTCTGATGATTGCATTGGGGCTGGTGGCGTCGGTCGCCTGCTCCTCGGCAAATACGCAGGTGAGTCCCACCCCAAGTGAGACCGGGGGCGCTGCCAGCGCGGGGGCCACCCCCGCCTCGGTCTCCATACCCACACCTATACCAATACTGGGGCCAAGCAATACACCCACGACCCGGCTTGCCGTTGGAACGGGACCAACGCCCGAGGCGACGGCAACCAAGCAAACGTCCGACCACCCACAGGCGCTTATGGATGCCATCTTTGAAATGAGTCTGATAGACGTTGCGCGGCAGATGGCCTACAGTGGCAATCCGTCCTACATCCCGCTCCTCATAGACTTCATGCGTTTTCTCCCGCGTCAAGACGAGGCGAAGGCTTCTCTGGCGTCCTATCTCGCCAGGCTCACCGGTCAGCCTCACGGCCTGGCCAAGCCGGAGCAGCTCAGTTGGAACTGGTGGGTCGAGTGGCTGGGCAACCACCCGGAGGTACAGGGGCCGGAGGGGTACGCCGCCTGGAAAAGCCGGCTATTATCCTTCCTCGACCCTGAAATGGGGGCGTTCCTCTATGACGGCGTGAAGACGCGCATCCGGTTGGAGGAGATAGTCTGGGGGGGCGTGGCAAAGGACGGCATACCTGACCTTACCGACCCTTCCGTGGTTTCAGCCGGCGAGGCTATTTACCTCAGCCCGTCCGACCGCGTCTTCGGGGTATCCGTCAACGGCGAGCACAGGGCCTATCCGCTGCGAGTCCTCAACCCCCATGAAATGGCAAATGATATAGTAGGCGGTATGCCAATCGTCCTGGCCTATTGAACCCTCTGTGGTTCCGGAATCGTGTATTCCAGAAAGGTAGACAAGACAGATAAGATAGATGAAAGAGTCCTGGAGTTCGGCACCTCCGGCCTGCTCTATCAGAGCAATAAGCTCATGTACGACCGCAACACCAACACCCTGTGGCACCAGTTCCTGGGCGTGCCTGTGGTAGGCCCCCTGGTGGACAGCGGCATCAAGCTTGAGCTTCTGCCCGTTCTGTTAACGACCTGGGATGAGTGGCGGGCCGCTCATCCTGATACCACAGTCCTGGATGTCAACACGGGTATCTATGCGCCTGACCATTACCGCTCTGAGGAGGACCCCAAGTCCACCTATTACGAGTACCGGCGACGCTCTGACACGATATTTCCCGTGCCAAGGCGAAGCGGCCGCCTGCCCACGAAGGCCCATGTGCTGGGACTCAGCATAAACGGCCATTCCAGGGCCTATCCACTGGAGACGCTCAGCGTGGAACCCGTGATAAACGACTCCCTGGGCGGCGAGGGCCTTGTGGTAGTCACTGAAGGGGGGGTGCGTGCCTACGAAGGCGGCGCTCACACCTTCTCCGAGGTCCAGCCGGGTGAAGGTAGAGCAGCAATTCTGGTGGACGAGCGTGGGAGGCAGTGGCAGGTGCAAGAGGAAGCGCTGGTGCTGACAGAGGACCCGACCCAGCGCCTCAAGCGGCTCCCCAGCCGTACAGCCTACTGGTTCGGGTGGTACGCCTTCTATCCCGATACCGACGTTTACGGACAGAATGAGTCCTCCGGGCCATAGCTTCCCCGCCACGCACACACGCACAGCGACTCCTTGACATGAGACCTCTTCCAGCCTATCATCCATTGAAACGATTGGGTCGCCAAACACTGCAATGGAGGTGCTACTATGCCATTCGGAGGCAAAGATTGGCTCGCTTTAACCCAGGAATCCACGCTGGAGCCGGAGGTTCCCATCTGCGACCCCCATCACCATTTCTGGGACTTCCGTACCGAGCGCATTCCCCACCAGCGCTACCTTCTCCACGAGCTGGCCGACGACATCAATAGCGGCCACAATGTCCGTTCCACCGTGTTTGTCGAGGCGAGAGCCATGTACCGCTCCGACGGGCCGGACGAGATGCGCCCCGTTGGGGAAGTGGAGTTTGTCCAGGGCCTGGCCGCCGCCAGCAGCAGCGGTCTGTACGGCCCCGGCCGGGCTGCGGCAGCCATCGTCGGCCACGCCAACCTGAACCTGGGAGAAGGGGTCAAGCCGGTGCTGGAAGCGTTGCAGGCGGCCAGCCCCAACCGGTTTCGCGGGATCCGCCACTCGGTCACCTGGGACCCCCACCCGGAGGTGGAAAACACCGCCGCTCACAATATGGAAGGCCAGCTGGCCAGTGACAGATTCCGGGCAGGGGCGCGTGTGCTGGCAGGCATGGGCATGTCCCTGGAAGCCTGGCTGTACTTCCCGCAGATGACCGAGCTGGCGGATTTTGCCCGCGCGGTCCCAGACCTGAGCATCATCCTGAACCATATAGGGGGCCTGCTGCGGACCGGCCCTTACGCCAACCGGGACGACGAGGTGCTAGCCATATGGCGGAGGGGCATCGCGGCGGTGTCGGAATGCCCCAACGTCACAGTCAAGCTGGGTGGCATCGGGATGCCCCGCACCGGCTTTGACTGGCATACCCGGGATGAGCCGATAGGCTCTGAAGAGCTGGTCGAGGCAATGTCCCCCCTTATGACCTACTGCATAGACCGGTTCGGACCTGAGCGGTGTATGTTCGAGAGCAACTTTCCGGTGGACAAGGTGTCCTACTCCTACAATGTGATGTATAATGCCTTCAAAAGATTGTCCAAGGGCTACTCGCCCGGCGAGCGCGCAGCGATGCTCCACGACACCGCCGTACGAGTATACCGGATAGACGCATAAGGCCCTAGAGCTTGGCTTGATAGGCGGCCGGCGCTCCGAGACGGAGAGTCCGCAGTTGCTTACCCAGCTTACCGAGGAGGAGACGTGACGCAGCAAGAAGCGAGGCCATCCGGCGATGAGGCCCCGATAAATGTAACCGTCTGGTACGACTATATCTGACCGTGGTGCTACATCGGCCTGGAGAGGGTCGATAGGTTGAGGGAAGAGTACAACGTGACGGTAGAGGGCAAGGCTTTCCTTCTGCGCCCTGACATACCCAAGGAAGGAATGCCCCGCGAACCCCGGCCCGGGGAGTCGGGCGACCAGCTTGGCGAACCCTTGCGGACGTATGCAGAGCAAGCGGGGCTGGTCATGCGGAGGTCCGACATAACGCCCTACACAATGTACTCGCTGGAGGCCACGGAGTACGCCCAGCAGCAGGGGCAGTTCGACCCCTTCCATCTCGCTGCGTATAAGGCCTACTGGGAGGACGGCAAGAACCTGGGCGACATGGCGGTGATCCGGGAGCTTGCCCTGGAATGTGGGCTGGACTGGGCAGAGCTTTCCGAGCGCCTGGAATCGGGTTACTACAGGGAGACGGTGATGGCCCAGTTCCAGCAGGCCGTGAACCTGGGCATAAGGGGCATCCCCGCCTTTCTCGTGGGCAACCAGCTATTTACCGGGGCGCAGCCCTACGAGATATTCAAGCTGGCAATAGCCAGGGCCAGGGAGAGCCTTTCACCCTGAGCGCCCTGCGCCCATCTATAGGCACGAGGTGCCATCTCTCGCCGCTGCTCCCATCTAGGTGCAGTGAAATGACAACACGACCTAATACCCCTCTGTGAAACGCAGATTCCAATTACCGTCGGCTATGGTGTAGAGCATGTATTCTTTGCCGGGTTTCAATTCGGTTCGGACGTCTTCAACGTGGAATTGGCCTTCCTGCTCGTACAGAATACATTGGTGTGTTCCGTCAACGCTGTAAGCAGCAACATAGAATCCTCCACCACCCTTGTGCCGAATGTTCGCTATTAAAGGCCTGGTACCGGACGTGAGGGGACCTATGATATACAATCCTGCGTGCATGTCATCATCGTGAGTCTCGCCGTCATCGGCGACTAGGGGACCAAATGATTGCCCCAAATTGGGCTGGATGAAACGGCAAGTCCACTTAGCTTTGGACTCCACTTCCAAGCGGTATTTGCCGGGTGGCAGACAATCCTTTTCGTCCTCCTTTACTCTTACAATATTGCAAGTGTCTATCTCTCCCTTATGTTCGACTGGAGTCCATATTGTAGGACCAATCGCTCCCTTGATTGCGCTGCCAGCGAGCCACCCAGCACCCGCACCTAAAAGGCCTCCTAGAATTGTTCCTGCTACTGGTACGACGCTGCCTATGGCCGCACCAGCGGCCACCGCCCCACCTAGTGAGGCGGCGGTAGCTTGGCCTTCACTAAGTCCTTCGGCAGGAACGAACTTCAATTTGAAGTCACCATGTCCGTGATGCCTAATTTCTGCAATCACGATTCCTTGTGTCAGGGTGAATTTCAAGCTCTTGACGGCTTCGCCGTCCTTGCGTCCACTGCCGCTCTTAAGTATTTGGTGGCCTAGCAGGTTAAAGGGGTAGTCGGACATCGTCGCATCCTCCTTGCTCTGCTTGGGACTAGATTGTAGCCGCAACCCGGTTTGCTTCCCACCGCATCAACGCCGACATTCCCGTTTCATAGGCAAACATGGTATGGCAGCGAGGGCTGCAAAAGTAGGTGCCCACCTGGTGCAGCGGCAGGCCGTCCTTCAGTGCGTTCAGGATGCGCTTTAGCGCGCTGAGTCCGTACAGCGCCAATCCTACGGGCATCAGGATGGGGGCGATAGTTACGAGCAGCGGTCCGGCCCCGAGGAGAGCAACCGCTCCGGTTACGGCAAAACCCACCACGCCTCCTGTGGCGGCCCGCATTGCTATCGCCTTGGCGGCATCCTTGACGGCTTCCTCGCCTGTTTTACGCCCCTTGTGGTAGTGGATCGCATTTTCGATGACGCTTATCGGGGTTTCTAGTAGGGCGGAGTAGAAGGCAGTCATTTTCGCTGTTTCCAGGCATTCACGGAACGAAATCTTAGGCGTGTCGAAAGCGTTGGTGGCCTGCGCTCGCAAATGCTCGCTACCGGTCATATTTTCAGCACCGCGCCCCTGGTTGATGCCGGAGTTTTCCCAGATGATGTTGTCGTTGCTAGCGGCCAAGTGAGGCGCATTGTGGGCGGATTGGATATGGCTGGCGTCCTTGCCATCAACGTATCGCCATACTGCCTTCTCACCCAAGTTTCGCACCGGATACGGGATGCTGTCCTGGTAAAAACTCTGCGCTTGGGCAAAAGTGCGGGTACTGTCCCTTAGCCCGGCATCCATAAACTTACGTTGCAGACCTTCGCTGAGGTTGCCGAAAGAGCCGTCCGGCACGCCGCGCACTAGGGGATTAAAGTTACGGGAGCTAGTATCTATATCTAAACCAACGGCGGCAGTTGTCTCTCCCACTGCGGACCATTTGCCTGCGGAGCTTTTGCCATCTTCCGCGGCTTCCGGCCATTCGTAGTAAATCTCAACGGCGGCCTTTTCCCCAGCCTCCATGCGCCTTCCGCATCGAGCACAGGGCAGGCTCCGGGGCGTCTTGCCCGTGTTTCCGCCGGAGTCCAAGTGGCGGACGTAGCAGGCATGCTTGCCCTGCGCCCAGCATTGAGGACAGCCGATGCAATAGTTTTTGAAATCGCCACGGCTGACGCTGACCGGGGTTTCTTCAGGCAGTTCGGACAGGCATAGCCGGCCCGGCTGGATGGTGTGGCGGCATTCCGCGCAACGCAGGTCGGGCTCGGCAATCATTGGCCACATTTGGTGTGCCCCTCTTAGCAAGGATAGGCGTCGCTGCCGACCAATACGTCTACTAGCCTCCCGCCGACGAGTTGTGCATGATCTCTACAAGCTCGCGCACGCTCTCGGCGGACTTGTTGAGAGCGGCTTGCTCATCCTCGGTAAGCTTTATCTCTATAATTTGCTCCAGCCCGTTGGCCCCCAGCTTCACCGGGACTCCAACGTAGAGGCCGTTGATGCCATACTCGCCGTCCAGATAGGCGCAGCAGGGCAGGATGCGCTTCTTGTCCAGGAGCACGGCTTCGGCCATCTGGACGATGGCGGCGGAGGGGGCGTAGTAGGCGCTGCCTGCTTTGAGGAGCCGTACTATCTCTCCACCACCCTGGCGGGTCCTCTGCACCAGGGCGTCTATAGCCTCCTGGGGTAGAAGCTCGGTGATGGGTATACCGCCCACGGTGGTATAGCGCACCAGCGGCACCATGTCATCACCGTGGCTGCCCAGCACGCACGCCTGAACATCCTCCACGGACACGTCCAGCTCGCGGGCTATGAAGGTGCGGAACCGGGAGGTGTCCAGAATGCCGGCCATGCCGAAGACCCGGTTGCGGGGAAACCCGCTGACTTCGAAGGCGTGCTGGACCATGGCGTCCAGGGGATTGGTCACAACTATCATGACGCAGTCAGGCGAGTGCTTGACCACCTCCTGGGTGACGCTGCCTATAATCTTCATGTTGGTGAGGAGCAGGTCGTCGCGGCTCATGCCCGGCCGGCGCGCCACGCCCGCAGTGACGATTGCCAGGTCGGAGTTGGCCGTCTCTTCGTAGCCATTGCTCCCTATGATTTGGGAGTCGGAGGCCAGTACAGGACCCGATTCGAGCATATCCAGGGCCTTCCCCTGGGGCAGGTCCTCAATCACGTCCACGAGGACCACGTCAGCGTAACCCAGCGCATGGATACGCTCGGCAGTGGTAGCCCCCACGTTTCCCCCGCCTACGACTGTCACCTTCTTGCGCATGTAATTTTCAATCCTCCGTACTCTAGGCGTTGACGTACTCATTCCAGCGGGACTCGAGCCCGGGGTCTTCAACGGTCTGCATCAGGTAATCTCCGAACTCCTGGCCCGTGCAGCCCGTGTCCCGGCCCGTGATGGCGATTTTTCTCTCGTACTGGCCGCAGATGTCCAGGGCGTTGTGAAGCTTGCTACCCTGTTCCTCGAAGCCGATGTGGGTCAACAGCATCGCCCCGGCGCGCATCATGGAACTGGGGTCTGCGTACTGGGCACGACCTTCCCTGACCATGCGGGGGGCGCTGCCATGAATGGCCTCGAACATACTGTACCTCTTGCCCACGTTGGCGCTGCCCGCAGTGCCCACGCCGCCCTGAATCTGGGCCGCCTCGTCGGTGAGGATGTCGCCGTAGAGATTGGGGAGCACCAGCACCTGGAACTGCTTCTGGCGCGCCGGATTGATGAGGGCCGCCGTCATTATGTCTATGTACCAGCCCTCCCATTTTATATCGGGATAGCTGCCGGACACCTTTCTGGCGATGTCCAGGAACTTGCCGTCTGTGGTCTTGACGATGTTGGCCTTGGTGACCACCGTCACGTTGTCCTTGCCGGTCCGCTTTGCATGGGCGAAGGCGGCGTCAATGATGCGCTCGGAGCCCTGGGAAGTGATGACTCTGAAGTCTATCCCCAGGTCATCGGTCACGTTCACGCCCTGGCTGCCCACGGCGTACATATCCTCCGTGTTCTCCCGGAAGAAAGTCCAGTCTATGCCTTCCTTGGGGATGCGCACGGGCCGGACATTGGCGAAGAGGTCTAGCTCTTTTCGCATGGACACGTTGGCGGACTCTATATTGGGCCAGCCGTCGCCTCGTTCCGGTGTATGGGTTGGGCCTTTCAAAGTAACATGGCACTCTTTGATCTCGGCAAGAACGTCATCAGGAATACTCTTGAGGTTGGCAGCCCGGTTCTCGATTGTCAGCCCTTCGATAGTGCGGAACCGGACTTTGCCGCTGGCTACCTCGTCCTTCAGCAAGAACTCCAGGACACGCTGCGACTCGGCGGCTATGTAAGGGCCTATTCCATCGCCGCCTATCATGCCGACGATGATTGGACTGACCTTGCTGTAGTCGGTCCATTCTTCCCCTGCTTTGAGCCTCTCGACCCGCTCCAGCTGCTGCTCAAGCACCGTGGCGAAATGCTCCTTTGCCGCTTCTATGGCTTGCTTGTCTACCATACTAGCTCCTTTCTTGACGGTTAGTGTATGACGCGGTTTCGGCTTGGCCCGTCGAAATAGGCTTCAGATTTCTGAGACATTATACCCTGATTTGATATGCGGGGGGTAGCCCCGCAAAAGGCTCCCCGGAAGTCAGCTATCCAGGCGGCTTGCCAAGGCTTCAGGCTCGGTAACCGGAAGCTGGCAAACATAGTTTTGGCACACGTAGGCGGTGGGCCGGCCTCCTACCATTCCCCGGTCCTGAAGCAGGGGCATATCAGCGCCGCCTTGCTCGGATAGGCCGGAATCTTTGCCAGCCACCACTTTGTTGGGCAGGTATTGTCCATAGACCACGTCAAGCAGGGCCTGGGTGGACAAGTCGTCCCGCCCGCCCACTATAGCTATCTCTTTGGGAGTGGACAGGTAGAAGTCCAGGGCGCAGAGCCAGTGGCCCATACCCATCGGGGCGCGGCCGAGATACTGCTGCATGGAACGAAGGGCGGCAGCCCCGCGACGCGCGTATTCACTATCCCCGGTAAGGACGGACAGGCGCAGCAAGACGTCCACGGCCACGGAGCTTCCGCAGGGGGTGGCGTTGTCAAACAGGTCCCTCGGACGCAATATCAGGGCTTCGTGGTCTGTCCCCGTGTCGTAAAAGGCGCTGTCCCCGTCATCCCAGAATAGTTCAATCATGCTGTCTGCCAGGGACCGGGCCTCGTCCAGCCAGCGATGGTCAAATGTGGCCTCGTACAGGGACAACAGGCCGTCAGCCACGAAGGAGTAGTCCTCAAGATAGCCCTTGAGGCTGGCCCTGCCATCCCTGTAGGTGCGCAGGAGCCTGCCATCACTCCGCAGCTCCTCCAACAGGAATGAGGCATTGGCTGCCGCCAGTCGCCGGTAGTCCTCCCGGTGAAGGACGGAGGCAGCCTCGGCGAAGCTGCCCATCATAAGACCATTCCAGCTGGAGAGGACCTTGTCGTCAAGGCCAGGGTGGACCCGGCGCTCCCGCACCCCGAGCAGCAGGGGCTTTGCTCGACTGATGGATGTCTCAAGCTCTTGCAGGGTCATGCCTATCTCGGCGGCGAAGGAATCGGCCCCCTGGGGGACGTTAAGGATGTTCTTCCCCTCGAAGTTCCCCGCCTCGGTCACTCCGAAGTATCCGGCGACGAGAGGTCCCTCCTCACTGCCCAGGGTAGCCTCAATCTCGTCCTCCGTCCAGACAAAGAATTTTCCTTCTTCGCCTTCGCTATCGGCGTCCTGTGTGGAGTAGAAACCACCGGAAGGGTCGGTCATCTCCCTGAGCACGTAGTCCAGGGTCTCTTCGGTGATGCGCCTGTATAGAGAATTACCGGTGGCTTGATACGCGTGCAGGTAGAGGCGACTCAGGAGGGCGTTGTCGTAGAGCATTTTCTCGAAGTGGGGCACGAGCCAGTATGGGTCGGTGGAGTAGCGATGGAACCCGCCGCCTATCTGGTCGTAGATGCCGCCCATCGCCATTCTGTGGAGCGTCATCTCCACCATGTCCAGCGCCCTGGGGTTTTTGGTCAGATGGTAGTAGCGGAGCATGAACTCGTAGGTCATGGGTTGTGGAAATTTGGGCGCCGAGCCGATCCCTCCATTCTGGTAGTCGAAGCTCTGGGCCAAATTCTGGTACGCCTGGTGGAGGATGTCCGGGGTCAGGGGGTCCATGCTCCGGTGTACCTGCGTCGCGTGTTGGAGATGGGAGACCAGCTGTTGAGTGGCCTGGACCACCTCGCCGCGACGCGTGCGGTAAGCCTCTGCCACTCCCGCCAGCACCCTTGGAAAGCCCGGCATTCCCCTGGAGTCCGCAGGGGGAAAGTAAGTGCCACCATAGAAGGGTCTTCCATCGGGCGTGAGGAAGACTGTCATGGGCCATCCTCCGCTGCCGGTCAGGGCCTGTACTGCACCCATGTAAAGGCTGTCCAGGTCTGGGCGCTCTTCCCGGTCCACCTTGATACTAATGAAATGCTCGTTCATAACGCCGGCGATTTCCGGGTCCTCAAAGGACTCTCGCTCCATGACATGACACCAGTGGCAGGCGGAGTACCCTATGCTCAGGAGGATAGGCTTGTCGTCTGCCTGGGCTTTCCGTAGGGCCTCCTCTCCCCAAGGGTACCAGTCTACGGGGTTGTGAGCGTGCTGGAGGAGATAGGGGCTCGTCTCGTTAATCAGCCGGTTAGCCATGCGACCTCCCATTCTGCCAGGATAGGTCAACGTCTATTCAAGTCGAGAAAGGCAGCGCTGTCCGGCTGCCCCGTAGCTTTGGCGTATTCAAGGCCGGGGAATCAGTCTCCAAAGCGCAAGAAGGAGTCCCCGGACGGGGCCGGGGACTTCACGTTGATAACAGTGTGCCATAATCAAGGGCAGGAATCAAATCCATTCCCTGTCCCGTTCTCGGTTAAAGGTCCAATGCTTTCAGGCCAATCTGTGCGATGGCCGCATCCTCCGCGCCGGTGGGATAGCCGCTGACGCCGATGCCCCCCAGGATAGAACCGTCTCCGGGCCGGAGGATTGCCAGTCCACCCTCCACCGCTCCCAGATTGGGGTCCCCCAGCTCCGCTCCGGTCAGCCCCAGGCTCTTTAGCATCTGACCAAAGTCCAGGGAGTCCGCTCCGGTGCTGGCCGACGCATAGGCTTTCTTGACGGCCATCTTCTGCGGAATCAGGGCGCAATTGTCCATACGGGCATAGGAGAGCAGGAGGCCCTGGTCGTCGAGTACGGCTATGGCTATGGGTCGGGGGTCCTTACGGGCTTCCTCAAGCATAGCCGACATCGCCGCCTGGACCTGGTCGAGGCTCAGGTGAGGTTTCTCGTACATCTCTATCACCTTCCACATAGGGATTAATTGGGACTGGCCCGGCTATTATAACCCCGCCCTCAGACACCGTCAACATAAACTCTCTTGTGCTCTTGTACTGGAATCCGAAGGGGCAGCGTGCGTTGCTCCTCGGCCCCCTAAATGCAACCTGGGACCAGGCAGTAAGGCCTGGTCCCAGGTCTTGGGTCCTCAACCCAAGGGACGATGGGTGTCTAGTACTTGTCGTCCAGCCACTCGACGTCATGCTGGTAGCATTTGTATAGGGTATTGCACTTGTGATAGTGTCCCAGCGCCGTCTTGATCCTCTTGCTCACAATTGGGAAATAGATAATCTGTATATACTCAATGACCGCAGGGGCAGCTTGAAGCACCTTCCGCTGCATCTCGTACACTAACTCCAGGCGCTTCGCTGGATCCGTTTCTCGCTGCTGCTGTAGAAAGATCTCGTCTATCTCCTCATCGTGCCAATCGGTAAAGTTCCGGGGAGTAAACACTGTGTACGAGCTCTGGAAGCGGTCATCCGGATCGTGGATAGAGGGTGCGTCACCAAGGACCCCCACCTTGAAATCTCGGTTCGTAAACGACTGGATGCTGGAGGCTATTTCCTGAGGCCTCACTTGCAGGTCTATGAATATTTCCCTGTACTGGTCCGCTATCACCTGAGCGTGATCGGGGAAATCAAGGACGATTGGTGCAATGAAGTCCACCTGGAGCCTGTTGTTTTCGTTGAAGCCTGCCTGCCTCATCAGCTCTTTTGCATCCGCTATATCCTGGGGGTGTTTCTTACCATCCAGTGTTCGGTAACCAGGGATCTTCTCCAATTCCTCATCAGGCAGGGAAAATGCACTGTCCGTCTCAATAGGCCGACCTTGAGGGAATCTTCCCAGCCCAAACCCGTCCGCAATGGTCTTGCGGTCAAGGGTCAGGAACATCGCCTGCCTAACCCGTCGGTCATTGAAGGGCTCTACAGAAGGATTGAGCATTATATATAGGGATGCGCCGGGCTGAGTTGGACCATACCAGATGTCGAACTTACTCATGAAGTCTTCATCATCCTCAAGCCTCAGGAGGTCCTCGGGGGCCGTCTGGCATTCACAGAGGGATAGGCTGCCCAATATCCTTTCCGTCTTAAAGGCGGCGAGCTGCGTCGCTTTATCTGTGATGATGTGGCCCGTGAACCCGTCAAGATAGGGCCGCCCTTCGTTGAAGTGGTTGGGGTTCTTTTCGAACGTGCAGAGAGTGCCGGGGGTAAATTCCTTAGGCTTGAAGGGGCCACTCCCCACCTCAAGATTCTCAAATGACCTTAAGTGATCATCTGGCTTATCCTCCAGATAATGCTTGGGCAGGATCTTATACCAGAATGTACCGATGAACTGTATGAAGGCTCCCGAGGGGAAATTCAGGTCAACTTGCACAGTATACTTGTCTACCTTCTTCACCGTCTCTACGTAGGGGGTGATTTTGCTCACCTGGGGCCTATCCCCTCCCCCAATCATCCGCTCTATGCTGAACACCACATCATCTGCAGTGAGCTCCACTCCGTCTGTCCACTGAATTCCCTCACGCAGGTAGAAAGTGTACGTCGATCCACCGTTGCGCACTTCCCATCTTTCGGCCGCATCGCCAATTAGCTCACTAGAGTTGATCGGATTATATCGGATTATCTGGCTCCACATTGAGCTGCCACAGTGAAGGTCTTCGAAGACCGACGCAGAGTGGGGGTCCCATGTGCGCTGCCCACCTATTGACGCCATGGAATAATGTCCACCGTACTTCGGCTGAAGGCCTGTCTCCACAGGCGGAGTTGTGGGGGTAGGCGCGGGCGTTGCCGTCGGGACGGTGGGCACCGACAATGTTGCCGTGGGCTCCATTGCCATTGCCGTCGGCGTTTCCTCCGGCATCGCTGCGGGAGAGGTGGGTGCAGGCGATGTGGTCGTCGGCTCAGACGGGACTTGCGGTGTGGCTGTAGGGTCTTCCTCACCGCAGGCTACGGCTATCACCAGGATTAACAACATAGGCAGGAGCACCAAGACCCTGGGGTTCAGTAACCGAGAATACTTCACGATCGGACCTCCATGTCTTTAGTGGGTTTCCAACAACCTGATCGTCCTTCGAATCAGGGGGGCGGGACTCCTTGGCCTGAGTCGGGTAAACACCGCAAAGGGTATCATTCTTCCATTATTTTGTCAATCGTTTATAGATTGAGAATTTCACAATCGATTACCGTAGTCGCTGTATATTTGGCAATCGTTCCGCATTTCGGAATAGCCGGACAGCTGCGCCGGCGAGATGTTGGGGGGGCGTGCGGGCGCCTGTGGATTGGATTCCCGCGTGCGCGAGAAATGACGGTAGACAGACTGAGAGCGAAATGGGCAGTTTTGCACTTCCCTCTACGTCGCAAGGCTAAAAAGCAACCTGGGACCAGGCCTTACTGCCTGGTCCCAGGTCTTGGGTCCTCAACCCAAGGGACGATGGGTGTCTAGTACTTGTCGTCCAGCCACTCGACGTCATGCTGGTAGCATTTGTACAGGCTATCGCACTTGTGGTAGTGGCCGAGGGCCGTCTTGACTTTCTTGCTGGTGACCGGGATGAAGGCAAGGGTGAAATACTCAACGACTCCCGGGGCACCTCGCAGCACCTGCCTCTGCATGTCGTGCAGCAACTCCCGGCGCTTTGACACGTCCGCCTCTCGAGTCTGCAGGTCAAACAGCCGGAGTACCTCCGGGTCGTCCCAGCCGGTGAAGTTCCGCGGGGTCCTGGTCGTATATGCGCTCTGGAAGCGGTCGTCGGGATCGTGAATCGAAGATGCGTCGCCAAAGGCCGCCAACTCGAAGTCTCGGTTTGTGAACGAGGCGAAGGAGGACGATATGTCCTGTTGTCGCACGGTCAGGTCTATGTATATCTGCCTGTACTGGTCAGCTATCACCTGGGCGTGGTCGGGGAAGCCGATAACCACCGGTCCCAGTATCTCAGCCTTGAGGGGGTTGTCCTCGCTGTAACCCTCGGCCGCCATCAGCCTTTGGGCTTCGGCTATGTCGTCGGGGTGCTTCATGCCATTCAGCTGCCTGTAGCCGGGGAACTCGAATAGCTCCTCCTCGGGCAAGGCCCACGGGCTGTCCGCCTCAATGGGCCGGCCTACGGGGTAGAAGCCCAGCCCAAAGCCATCTGCCATGGTCTGCCGGTCAAGGGCCAGGAACATTGCCCTCCTCACATTGTCGTTGTCGAAGGGTTCGACCCTGGTGTTAATCATGACGAATAGGGATGCGCCTGGATTGGGTGCCTCAGTCCAGATGTCGTGCTTGCTGATGAAGTCATCATCTTGCTGAAGCCGCACGAGGTCCTCGGGGAGCAGGTTGTTCACCATGGACAGGCCGCCCACTATCCGCTCCGTCTTGAAGGCGGCGATTACCGTTCCGCTGTCAACTATGACCTGGCCCCTGAACCCGTCAATATAGGGTCGTCCTTCCACGAAATGGTTGTCGTTCTTTGCGAACTCGCAGGACTGGCCCACGATGTACTCCACGGGGATGAAGGGGCCGGTCCCCACTGTGTTGTTCTCAAATTGCGACAAGAAGTCCGGGTCTCTGCCCTCCAGATGGTGCTGGGGCAGTATCTTGTACCAGAATGTGCCTATGAACTGTACGAAGACCGTCGAGGGCCAGTTCAACTCCACTTCTACTGTATACTCGTCTACCTTACGAACCTCTTTTACGTAGGGGCCTATCTTGCTGACCTGAGGCCTCTCTCCTCCCTCGAGCATCCGGGCAAAGCTGAACACCACGTCATCAGCGGTGAGTTTCTCGCCATCCGTCCACGTGATGTCTTCTCTGAGGAAGAAGGTATAGATCAGCCCGTCATCGCTCACCGACCAATCCCTGGCCACGTCGGCAACCAACTCGGTACTGTTGATGGGGTTGTACCGAATTAGCTGGCTATACATGCTGCTGCCGCAGTGAAGGTCTTCAAAGACGCCGCCGGCATGGGGGTCCCAGGTACGTTGCCCGGATATTGCCTGCATGTTCATAATCCCACCGTACTTCGGCTGAAGGCCGGGGTCTATGGGTGGGGGCGTGCTGGTGGGGGTGGGCTGTATCATAGCCGTCGGTGTGGGGCCTTCCATCATGGCCGTGGGCGTGGGGCCTTCCATCATAGCCGTGGGCGTGGGGCCTTCCATCATGGCCGTGGGCGTGGGGCCTTCCATCATAGCCGTGGGCGTGGGGCCTTCCATCATGGCTGTCGGCTCCTCCATCATGGCTGTCGGCTCCTCCATCATCGCCGTCGGCTCCTCCATCATGGCTGTCGGCGCAGGAGAGGTCGCCGCCGGCGTGGGAGTGTCGTCTTCTCCACAGGCCACGGCTACTACCAGGACTGCCAACATGGGCAGGAGCATCAGGAATCTGGGGTTGAGCAACCAGGAATACCTCATAGTCGGACCTCCGTCTTTAGTGGGCATCCACCACCCTGAGCAACCTTCACGTCAATGATGCCGGTTTCTTTGGCCTGAGTTGGCCAAACATGGCGTAGAGTATCATCCTTCCATTATTTTGTCAATCATTTGCAGATTGAGAATAATTTCACAATAGCGGTGGGTACTCCCAATACAGGAGTACCCACCGCGTCCATGGGTAGCTAAGAAACTATCTCAAAATAGGATTGGTCTGAAAGGGAGAAAACGTAGGGGGTTCGGTTAAGATAGGGGAAACGCATGTGGTGGTGGATGATGGGAAAGAGCGAGACTCTGCCAACGATATGGGAAATATCCGATGGCCTGTGGGAGCGAATCGAACCCGTGATTTTGGAGTTGGACCCGCCCAAGGCGAAGGGGCGCAAAAGGGTGGACCAGCGCAAGATGCTGGAAGGGGTCATCTTCCGTATGCGCAGTTCCTGCCAATGGAACCACTTGCCCAAGGAACTGGGGGATGACAGCACCATCCACCGGACCTTCCAGCGTTGGGTAGAGCGTGGGGTACTGGATGGCATCTGGGCTGCCTTGATCGAAGAATGCCAGGAATTGGACGGCGTAAACTGGGAATGGCAGTCGGCCGATTGCTCCATGGGAAAAGCGCGTTTTGGGGGGGCGCCATTGGACGCAATCCCACGGACCGGGGCAAGGCTGGGAGCAAGAAGAGCATCCTGGTCGACGGGGCGGGCGGGCCACTGAGCGTGGTGGTGGCCGGAGCCAATGTCCACGATACGAAACTCCTTAGGCCGACGCTGGAGAGCATAGTGGTGGACCGGCCGGAAGGGGTCCAAAACCTGTGCCTGGACAAGGGGTATGACAATCCCACCGGCCACGTGACCGTCGCCGACGCCGGATACCAGCCTCATATCCGGCGTATTGGCGAAGAGAAATTGGACCAATCGGGCGAGAAAACCCACCCGGCCCGGCGGTGGGTGGTGGAACGCACCCTGGGCTGGCTGTCCAAGTGCCGGGCGATACTGGTGCGCTACGATAAGAAGCCCACCAATTACCTGGGCCTGCTTCAATTGGCTTGCGCCCTTATCTGGTACCGCCGCCTATGGAGCCTCGCTAATTTGAGATAGTTACTAAGAGGGGGCTGGAAACCTCGGCCCCTAGAGGTCATATATTCTGGCAGCGTTCGCGCCTACAATCTTGGCTTTCTCCTCCTCGGTGCAGTCCACGAGAATCTCCTCAATGATCTCGCGGCTTCTCGGAAAGGTGGACTCCGGGTGGGGATAATCCGAACCCCACAGGAGGCTGTCCACTCCTATGAGGTGTCGCCAAGCTATGCCAAGGCCATCTTCCTGGAAGCCAAGGAATACGTTGGTGTGGAAGAAGTCGCTGGGAAGCAGGTCTCCCTTGAACCGGTAATCGCCAGACCCGAATGCCCTTTGGGTGTAGGTGTAGTCCATCCTGTCCAGGAAGTGGGGCACCCAGGACAGCTCTTGCTCGACGGAACCCACCTGTAGCGCCGGGTATCGCTCGAATACGCCGCCGAAGATTATGTAGCCAAGGGACATCCGCACCCAGTAGTCCACGTTTGTGAAGAAGGCGGGCTTCGCGCTATCAAGCTCCATGAATTGCTGACCCGGCCCCGGACGATTTG
Source organism: Dehalococcoidia bacterium (assembly GCA_965197405.1). Lineage (GTDB taxonomy): Bacteria > Chloroflexota > Dehalococcoidia > Lucifugimonadales > JAGWBF01. The sequence goes on from OZ240206.1 coordinate 3,009,425, forward strand.
TGGTGATATGCAGGCTGAGGGGCATCCGCAGGTCCTGGGCGGCTGCCCAGAGAGGCTCGTATTCCGGCGAATCGTACTGTCTTTCCTCGGGGGGATAGATAGTGATCATGGCCCCCGCGAGGCCCAGCCTGGCGGTCCTCTCCAACTCGCTCACGCCGTCTTGCACGTCGTCCACGTTGACCATGGCAATGCCCTTGAGCCGGTTGGGGAAGGGCTGGCAAAACTCCGCGAGCCAGTCGTTGTAGGCCCTGAACAAGGCGGAAAGAAGCTCGCTGTCGGGGACTGTGCAGTATAGCTGCAATCCAACTGTGGGATAGAGTATGCTAACGTCTACTCCATCCGCGTCCATGTCCTTTATCTGCTCTTCAGGAATGTAGCCCCCAGGTCGCACGTCCTCCATCGTGGAGACGTGGCCCAGCTTTTCCGGCTCCTCGAATCTCAAGCCGACCTGCGCTCCGGCGAGGGCGCTCTGTCCCTTGATGCCATCCGTGAACCACCGGTCCGTGCCGTCCTCCATGCGGACAACGTGGGGAGCCCGGTGCTTGTACTTGGCCTCGACTCTGTCTGTCCACAGGTCTCGCGGCTCAAAGACGTGGTTGTCTGAGGATATGATTCTGTAACCAGCCATGCGTGACCTCCCTGAGTTTTATTTTGCAAAGCGCCCTGGTCCAACTTTACCGGTGCTTCTACCGGTGTATATGGGATGGCCCACTCGGTTTCCCCCATCCGGCCAGGCGGCCTTGGGTCTGCCATAGCACGAGTATGCTCGCGGCGTCCTGATATGTCAACGTGGCCTCATTATATCAGCTTGGCGCACTCATCTATGAGTGGAAACAGCGTATCTCGCTCTGCTGAAGGCAACCCAAACACTATCCTGTCCACGCCCGCCGCTTCCATCCCCTTTATTAAGTCCGCATCCGGTCGAGCGCCGAATATGGTGACGGAAATAGAGGCCGGGTCTCGCCCCGCTTCCTCTGCCTGACGCCTGAGCATGGCGATTTTCTCCGGCAGGCTGGGTCCCTGGGCCGGCCTGCCGCCGATGGGCATCCAGCCATCGCAATACTGGATGACCCTGTCGAAGGTGGTGGGGCCATCCCCTCCCATGATGATCGGTGGATGGGGCTTTTGTTCAGGCTTGGGGTAGGACCATATCTTTTCAAAATTGACGAACCTGCCGTGATACTCCGCTTCGTCGTTGGCCCATATCTCCTTCATGGACAGCACCTGTTCGCGAAGCAACCCCCAGCGCCTTCGGAAATTGGTCCCGTGATTCTCCATCTCCTCGGCGTTCCAGCCTCCTCCTATGCCGAAGATAAACCGCCCCCCGGAGAGCCGGTCCAGGCTGGCCACCTCCTTCGCCGTAATAATCGGGTCGCGCTCTATCATCAGGCAGATGCCGGTCCCCACTTTCAGGTTGGTGGTGGCCGCGGCGGCAGCGGTCAGGGCCACAAAGGGGTCATAGGTATGCCAGTACTCCTGTGGCAGATCACCGCCGCCCGGCCAGGGGCTTCGCCTGCTTGCGGGGATATGGGTATGCTCCGGGACCCACATGGACTCAAACCCCCGCTCCTCCAGCAGACGGGCCAGGTCGTCCGGGCGGATGGCGTAGTCAGTGGCGAACATGGATGCTCCAAACAGCATGTTTTCCTCCTAAAGCAGCATCAGAGAAGGCAAGCCCTCCCTTACCGAGGGTCCCCGTTTGGCACCGAGGATAATTCAATGCAATCCGCTTGTCAAGCGCTGCGGAGAGCCGGAAAACCCGCCCCTACTCTCTTCGTTGCAGGCGTGATACACTTGACGAAACGATGGATGACGGGTTGGTCCCTGCTATCGAGAGACTGAATCGCGAGGGGAAGGGAGGCCGTGCGCTATGGCCGCTGCTACCGGGAGAGGGCCGCTACGAGTCATGGAGACGTTCCGCTCCCTGTTTTATACACCCATCTACGTGGCCGTCTCCGGAGGCTTTTTCGAGCGAGAAGGCTTGGACGTGGAGTTCTCCACCTGCCCACCGGGGCATCATGGGTTGAGCGCCCTGAACGCCCGAATAGCGGACATCGTCCAGAGCGGCCCGATGCGAAGCATAATCTCCGCCGACTGGGGCGCTGAGGCTGTGCCGCTGCATATCATCGAGATTAACAGTCGCGACGGTTTCTTCCTGGTCGGCCGTGCGCCCCAGGAGCGCTTCCAGTGGACCGACCTGAAAAGCGCTACCCTCATCCCCGTGGGGTTCTCGCCCATGCCCAGGGCTTCCCTCAAGTACGCCCTCAAACGCAAAGGGGTGGACCTCGAGGATGTCCGGACAATAGATGGGCTTCCCCTCCAGGAAGCGGTGGACTCTTTCAGGCGTGGGGAAGGCGACTTTATCCATATACCGCAGCCCGCCGTGGAGCAGCTGGTCCACGAAGGCGTGGGGCACGTGGCAGCCGCTTTGGGTCCTGTGAACGGTCACATAGCCTACAGCTCCTTTGCCGTCACCCATCGTTTCCTTCCTTCCGGGGCCGAGGCGGTACAGCGGTTCACCGATGGCTTCTACAAGGCCCAGAGATGGCTGGCCGAGCAGGATGCCGAGGCTGTGGCCGACTCCGTTGGGCCATTCTTTCACGGCGTGGACGGCGGCGTGATAGCAAAGGCCGTGGCGCGATACAAAGAGCAGCACACATGGGCCGAGGACCCCCTGCTGAGGGAGGACGGCTACAACGTCTTGCAGGACGTTCTGGTGGAGGCCGGCCTGGTCAAGTCGCGCCAACCCTATGAAAGCATCGTCCGGCCCGACTTTGCCCAGAACGCTATAGACAGATGGGCGCCTGCCTCATAGACCTCATAAGATATGGATAAGGAGTAGAGATGACACTGGATGGCAAAGTGGCCGTCGTCACCGGGGGCAGCCGGGGCATTGGCCGGGCCGTCTGCCTGGGGCTGGCTGCCCACGGGGCGGGGGTTGTGGCTGCCGCCCGTACTGAGACCGATACTTCGGCGGGGACCCGGTTCGAGAAGTACGCTTCCGGGACGGTCCACGACACCGCGCGAAGGATTAACGAAGGCGGCGGCACGGCCATCGCCGTCAGGTGCGACGTGACGCAGGTGGATGACATTCGCCACCTGATGGACACTACCGTTGCCCGCTTTGGACGCCTGGACGTGCTGGTGTGCAACGCCGGCATAGACTGTGAATCGCCGGTGGTGGACCTGGACGTTGACCTTCTGGACCGGTGCCTAGCCGTGAACGTGCGGGGTCCGCTGCTGTTATGTAAATACGCCCTGCCCACCATGCTGGCCCAGAGCTCCGGCGCTATTTTCGGCATTACCTCCGGGTCGGCGCGAGTATATCGCCCCGGTCGAGTGGGCTACTCCATGAGCAAGGCCGCCCTCGAAAGGATACTCTTGAGCCTGGCCGAGGAGCTCCGTCCCCACAACATCGCCGTCAACGTGCTGAACCCTGGCCGGATTGACACCTGGATGAACCGCAATGGCGACTGGCCCGGCACGGCCCACATGCCGATGGAGCAGCCCGATGTCGTTGTTCCCGCCGCCGTCTGGCTCGCGAGCCGGACCGCCGCTACCTTCACGGGCCAGGTGCTGGAGCGGGCAGACTTCGACCCGGACAACCCGCCGGGACCCTAGCCGAAAGCGCTTCCACTCCACCCAGGCATCCGGGGTGAAAGGGTCTCCCCTCATTATGCTACAATCTTGTCTAACCGGAGAAAGACCCTGGCGCAGAGAAGGTGGACAGTATGGAGGAAAGACGGCCAAGGCTCGAGGGAAAGGTCGCCATCATCACCGGCGCCGGGTCCAGCGGGCCGGGCGTTGGGACGGGCAAAGCCATGTCCATCGTTTTTGCGCGGGAGGGAGCCAGGGTCTTGCTGGTGGACCTGGTGGCCGACCGAGCCGAGGAGACCCTCGCAACCATCCGGGCGGAGGGGGGCGAAGCGTCATTATATGAGGCTGACGTCACCAGGGCCGCAGACTGCGAAGCTATGGTAAAGGCCGCCCTGGACCGGTACGGCGGCCTGCATATCCTGGTCAACAACGTGGCCATACTCGTCGAAGGCTCTCTGCTGGAGGTAACCGAGGAGGAATGGGAGCGAGTCCTTAGTGTAAACCTCAAGAGCGCCATGCTGGTCAGCAAGTACGCGGTGCCCAGGATGATTGAGGGTGGCGGCGGCGCTATTGTCAACATCTCTTCGGGCGCCGCGATACGGGGAGGGGGCAGGGTCATAGCCTACGCGGCCGCCAAGGGAGGGATTGACGCCCTGACCCGCCAATTGGCGGTAGCCCACGGCAGGGACAACATACGAGTGAACGGCATCCACCCGGGGACCCTCCTCACACCCATGACGGCCCACGAATGGGCAACGGAAGAGTCGAAGGAGCAGCGCGTCTTGTCCACGCCCCTGGGGACGGAAGGCACGGCCTGGGACGTGGCTTGGGCAGCTTTGTTCCTTGTCAGTGACGAGGCCCGCTGGGTTACAGGCGCTATGCTGCCGGTGGACGGGGGGAGCCTGGCGATGTGGCCCTCTCTGACGCTTTAGGCCTGGGACGCCGCAATTTCCCCTTGAGTCCCCTTGGACTGAGAAAGTCATACCCGCATCAAAGCTGAGAAAGGCTTTTTACAAGACAAAACGCAGGAGGCTCAAGCATGGCTAGCTACCGGATCATATCATCGGATAACCACGTTGTGGAGCCACCGGACCTATGGACAAGCAGGGTCGAGTCCAGGTTCAAGGACCGGGCACCGCGCATTGTCCGTGAGGAAAGCGGCGGCGACTTTTGGAAATGCGACGGCAAGACGATAATGCCCGTTGCAGCGGGGACACAGGCGGGAGTGAGGTTTGAGGAGCCGGAGAAGCTGAGTCTCGACGCCACACAGGAAAACGTCCCCCTTGGGGGTTACGTTCCCGAGGAGCACGTGAAGGACATTGCCATTGACGGGATGGATGCGGGCATACTCTATCCCACCACCGGGCTTTTGCTTTTCAGCGTGCCCGACAGCGAGCTCACGTCGGCCATCTTCGGTGCGTATAACGACTGGCTTGCAGAGTTCTGCAAGCCGTTTCCCAGGCAGCTCAAGGGCATTGCCATGGTCAACGTGGACGACGTGCAGGAGGGTATAAAGGAGTTAGAGCGCTGCGCGAACATGGGGCTTATAGGGGCCATGATAACGGTATATCCCCCGGAGGGCAGAGGGTATCATTTGCCGGAGTACGAACCCATCTGGGCGGCGTCCCAAGATCTGGACATGCCTCTCAGCCTCCATGCCGCCACGAATCGGGGCGAGGAGTTTAGCTCCGGCGCCGGAGGCCTTTCCACCCTGATTAACATGGACCACTGGGTGCGAATGTCCCTCAGCGGGATGACCCTGAGCGGCGTGTTCGAGCGCTATCCCAGGCTGCGGATAGGGGCGATAGAGCACGAGTTGGCCTGGATTCCCCACTTTCTGGACCGGATAGACTACGCCTACAGTCAGAGGGTCCCCATGGGTGATTCGCACCGGTTTGGCGAGGACATGCTCCCCAGCGACTACATCCACCGGAACGTGTTCTACGGCTTCCAGGAAGACGCCCTGGGCATAAGGGACCGCCACATCATAGGAGTGGACAGCCTCATGTGGGGCGCGGATTACCCTCATATCGAGTCCACCTTCCCAAGGAGCCAGCAGATACTCGAGGAGATCCTGGTTGACTGTACCGAGGAGGAGAAGGCCAAGATCGCCGGTGGGAATGCCGCCAGGATATACCATATTGACTAGGTGACGGAATGGGACGGGTATTTCCGAGGGAACGCGAGGAAAAGCTTAGGGCGCTTCTCGACGCCGTGGAGGATGTGCGCGAGACCCTGACAGCCGGCGTGGACGAGGCGGAGGCGATCGCGACGCTCCCGGCGGCGACGGTGGATGCCCTCTACGAGTCGGGACTCTTTGCCCTGAAGCTGCCCGCAGCCTTCGGGGGCGCCGAGGCCGACCCTGTGACGCAGCTCAAGGTTATTGAGGCCTTGACGCGCATTGATCCGTCTGCGGGCTGGTGTACGATGATCGGCGCGAGCGCCGCCGCCATGCTCGCCGTCTTTCTCCCCGACGAGGCGATTGAGCAGGTATTCGCCGGAGGGTGCGTGCCCAGGGCAGCGGGCGTATTCATGCCCTCTGGCAAGGCAGTCTCAACGGAGGGCGGCTATATCGTCAGCGGTCGCTGGTCCTTCGCCAGCGGCATCCTACACTCCCAGTGGGTCTCCGCAGGAACGCTTGTCGCACCCGATGGGTCTAATGGGGCCGATGAGAGAAGTGGGACCGAGCGACGAATGGTCGTCTTCCCCACTTCGGAAGCACAGATTCACGATAACTGGCAGGTTGTGGGGCTCAAAGGTACGGGCAGCAACGATTTCTCGGTCTCCAATCTGTTCGTCCCCGAAGCGTTCACCTGGGATGTGATGCGAGCCTTGCCGAAGCGCGGCGGGCCACTGTACCACCTGGGTATTCCGGCGTTTGTGGCGAATGAACACTCTGCATTCGCCCTGGGCGTAGGACGGCGGGCCCTCGACGCGATCATAGAGCTAGCCCGGGAGAAGCGGCGGGGGTATGGCAGCACCTCCCCGCTAGCCATGAGGCCCTCCTTCCAGAGGGCCATAGGCGAGTGTGACCTTCGTCTGCGAGCGTCCCGCGCGCTCGTAATCGAGGTCCTCGAGGAGGCATGGGAGACGGTCTGTCGAGACTATGCGCTCAGTCCCGGGCTACAGGCTGAGATGCGAAGCTCGGCCGCGTTTACCACTGAGGTCGCCGCGGACATTACCTCATTGGCCTTTCGCTACGGTGGGGGTGAGGCTGTATACCTGTCGAGTACTCTGCAACGCTGTTTGCGAGACATCAACACGGCAGCCCAACATCTGATGGTGAGTGACTCTTCCTACGAGAACCACGGGCAGTTTGCCCTGGGACTACCCAACGCCAATGCGATGGGCTGACACCGGCCAAGGCCCCTCTGCAGACCGCAAAGACCACGACCACACGGTGTTTCGAGCGCGGTCGAGTGTTTGACGCTTCTGGGAGGTGGTGCTAAACTCTCGTCCATAATGGATGCGCCTTCGCTTCAGGCACAAATCGGTCCAAATGGGAAATGGCGGAGGAAGTAACGGTCCTCTACTTTCGCCATCTCTTGGAGCAAGAGGAGAGACATGACGCGACTTGGAATGCGTTTGAATGGCGGGCTGCCCTTCACCCTACAGGAGTCACTGGAGATGACCTCCCTGGCCGAGGAGAGAGGGTATGAGGCTATCTGGCTGCCCGAGGCCATAGGCAGCGATGCCCTGACTCAACTGACGTACCTTGCCACGGCTACCCGGCGCATCAGGCTTGGCACAGGCATCCTCCCCATATTCTATAGAACGCCGACGCTGCTGGCCATGTCCGCCAGCAGTCTGGACGACATCTCCCAGGGGCGCTTCATTCTCGGCCTGGGAGTGGGACACCAGAGGTTTGTGGAGTATGCGCATGGCGTACCCTTTGGCCGGCCCATCACCCGTATGCGCGAGACGGTGGAGATAGTCCGCCGGTTGCTGCAGGGAGAGCGCTTCACTCACAAAGGACGGGTCTTCAATACCCAGGACTCCGGTCTGGGTGTCACCCCCGCGCGGCCCGATATACCCATATACCTGGCCGCCCTGGGACCCCGGATGATAGAGCTGGCGGGAGAGGTTGCCGACGGAGTAATCCTGATCTGGGCATCGCCCGGCTACATCAGACGAGCTATGGAACATCTCCGTCGCGGCGCAGAGAGGGCCGGGCGCAATCCGGATGATATAGACGTGGCGTGCTACCTGAGCGTCGCCGTGGTGGAGGACGGGTTAAACATAACGGAGCAGGTGCTACCTGCCTTGCAGCAGGAGATCGCCCGCTACTCCAGCATGCCCTTCTATAAGAGCTATTTCGAGCAGAGCGGCTTCAAGGAGGAAGCTGATGCGGTCGCCCAGGCCCTCGAACGCGGCGATGCGGTCGCCGCGGCGGCTGCAATCAGCGACACTATGCAACGTGAGCTGGGCATCTTTGGCACCGCCGAGCAGTGCCGTCAAGAGGTTGAGGCCCGCCGAGCTCTGGGCGTGAAGCTGCCTGTGATAGCGCCCCTGGCAGTTGGCGCCGACCCGATGGGGTCTTTCAGGGCTACGATAGAAGCCTTTTCGGGATGACCTCGTTACATATCCAACATATCCACGCATATTCCGGCACGCCTGGGCATACCTGAAGAAGGCTGCCCGTAATGACGCTCTGTACACACACCGGAATGTCACCCTGAGCTAATAGGGTGAAGACGGCCGTGGATTTCAGCCTCGGCATTATAGCGGGAGAGAGGTGCACCAAATGCCAACTATCCACGGACTAAACGTAGACGAGGCGCTGTACAACACTGTGGAGCAAATCGCCGGAGGCACCGGTTATGGGGCAGCGGTAATCTTTGAAAAGTTCGCCGGAGTGCTCTTAAGGAAGAGTGAGGGCACCGGCAAATCTTTGCTGGAGCACAATAGAGACCTTTTAGACCGCCGCGACGACCTGCAAGAGCAGCTCAACACATATCATAGAGAACACCCCGGCCGGCCCAGCAACGTTGATAATTACAAAGAGTACCTGTCCCGGATAGGTTATATCGTGCCCGAGGGAGCAGCCTTTCACGTGACCACCCGGAACGTGGACCCCGAGCTGGCTGAAATATCCGCTCCTCAGTTGGTGGTGCCATTGGATAATGCGAGGTTCGCCCTGAATGCGATGAACGCTCGTTGGGGCAGCCTGTATGATGCGCTCTACGGCACGAACATCGTGCCCGATGAAGGCGAGATAGCAAGGGGGGCCGGCTATAACGCCAAACGCGGCGAAGAAGTCATAAAGCAAGCAAATGAGTTCCTGGATGGGGTAGCCGGGCTAGAATCGGGCCGTTTTGCCGATGTAACCAGGTTCTCAGCTAAAGATGTGGACGGCAAAAAGCTACTGGTAGTTGCCTTGGAAAACGGAGCAGAAGCCGGACTAAGCGACCCCGGCAAGTTCTGTGGATTTAACGCCGGTGCAGGCGGGGAACTGACCAGTGTCCTGCTAAAGAATAACGGCCTCCACATCGAGATACAGATAGACCGCACCCATCCGGTGGGGCGCGACCATAAAGCTGGCGTCAAAGATGTGCTATTGGAGTCGGCGGCAACGACCATCCTGGACTTGGAGGACGCTGTCGCCGCAGTGGACGCCGAAGATAAAGCCCATATCTACGGCAATCTCGACGGAATCATGCGGGGCACACTCGAAGCGACCCTGGAGAAAGACGGTCGAGCTATTACCAGAAGGCTTAACCCGGACAAGCATTTCGTTGACCCGGAAGGGAACGGGCTGGTACTATCCGGGACGAGCATGCCCCTGATTCGTAACGTGGGCATACATATGTATACCGATGCGGTTACCGCCACGGACGGCGACGAGGTCCCGGAGGGGTTCCTGGACGCGTTGATAACGGTACTCACCGCAACTCACGACCAGGGAAAGTTTAGCAAGACGGGCAGCGTCTACATCGTAAAGCCCAAGATGCACAGTCCCGAGGAGGTGAGCGCCACCGTCGAGCTATTCGGGGCGCTGGAAGAGGCGTTTGGACTGCCGGCGAACACTGTGAAAATCGGCATCATGGATGAAGAGCGCAGGATGAGCCTCAACCTGTACGAGGCAGTGCGGGCCGCCCGGGAAAGGGTAATCTTCATCAACACCGGGTTCCTGGACCGCACCGGGGACGAGATTAACGCTGTGATGGAGGCCGGGCCTGTCGTCCCAACGGACGAGATGAGGCAGGAGACCTGGCTTCAGGCGTATGAAGAGTACAACGTGTGGGTCGGCCTGGCAACGGGTCTCCACAAGGTCGGACAAATCGGCAAAGGGATGTGGGTGTTCCCGGATGACATGGCTGCCATGCTGGAGCAGAAAATCGCGCACCCACAGGCCGGGGCGAACACCGCGTGGGTGCCGTCCCCCACCGCTGCAACGATTCACGCCATGCATTACCATCTGGTAAACGTTGCCGCAAGGCAGGAAGAGCTTCTGGGCCGCCTGAGAGCCAGCCCGGTGAGCAAAGACAACATGCTTGTAATCCCAGCATTGGCTGGAGATAGGCAGCTGACTCAAGGCGAGATAGAGAAGGAGCTAAACAACATCGCCCAGGGCACCCTGGGCTACAGCGTGCGCTGGATTGACCAGGGCATCGGATGTTCCAAGGTCCCGGACATAGACGGCAAGAATAGGATGGAAGACAGAGCGACCCTTCTTATAAAAGCCAAGGTCGGGGGAAATTGGCTGCACCACAATGTCCTCACCGACCGTCAGGTTAGGGATGCGTTTGCCAGAATGACCCGCATGGTCGACGCGCAAAATGCCGGCGACCCCAACTACGTCCTCATGGCCGATGATCTGGAAGAAAACGTGGCCTATAACGCCGGCCTGAACCTGGTGCTTCAGCGCAACGAGACCCTGGCCGGAGGGAGAAACGTGGAGAGGGCCCTTCACGAGGGGCGCAGGGCAAAAAAGACGAAGTAAGCTCACTCTCCCAGAGGCATATGCGGGTATTCCGAGCGTGCTTTCCTGTCCCGGTGGACCGGCACAAGGGCATCCCATGACAGCATCCTGGCGGTCTTCTCAAGTGGTTGCAAATGCCGCCCGTATGCTATTATATTAGAGACTATTGCTGTGTAAGCTGGAGGAGCCAAAGGGCTGATGCTTTGTGTCGAGGCAACGCAGGTCAGGCCCCATCCGGCGACCAAAAACTTCATGTGAAGGAGAAATTAAGTATGGGTAGCTACCGCGCAGAATACATCTGGATTGATGGGACTGTACCTACGCCCAAGATGCGCGCCAAGACGAAAATTGTGAAATCGGGCGAGGAACTGCCAATGTGGGGCTTCGACGGTTCGAGCACCAATCAGGCCCCCGGGGCCGCCTCCGATTGCGTCCTGAGACCCGTATTTACCTGCCCGGACCCGGTGCGCCAGGGTGACAACATCCTGGTGTTGTCGGAGGTCCTCCTCACAGACTTCACTCCTCACCCGACAAACACCCGGGCAGCGTGTGTGAAGGTAGCCGAAAGGCATGCCGACCAAGAGTATATCTTTGGCATTGAGCAGGAATACACCTTCTTCCGTGGTTTCAGGCCTCTAGCCTTCCCGGATGTAGGATTTCCCGCACCCCAAGGCGGCTACTACTGTGGCGTTGGAGCAGATGAGGTCTTTGGTCGTGAAGTCGTCGAGGCGCATATGGATGCGTGCTTGAGGGCCAACCTTGAAATCGCCGGCATCAACGCAGAGGTGATGCCCGGCCAATGGGAGTTCCAGATAGGTACTCTCGGGGCCTTGGACGTTTCGGACCAGCTGTGGGTCGCCAGGTGGCTGCTGTACCGGATTGCCGAGGACTTTGGCATCAACGCCACCCTTTACCCCAAGCCCGCCAGAGGGGACTGGAACGGGGCAGGGGCGCACACCAACTTCTCGACCAAGGAGATGAGGTCCAGCTTCCAGGCCTGCGTTGATGCCGCCGAGGCCCTGGGCCGAAGGCACGACCTGCACATAGCCAACTATGGGGCTGGCATAGAGGAGCGTCTCACCGGCCTGCACGAGACCTGCTCTTACAAGGAGTTCCGGTATGGCGTCTCAGACCGCGGCGCGTCCGTGCGCATCCCGTGGCAGGTTGCGGCGGAAGGCAAGGGTTACATAGAGGACCGGCGCCCCAATGCCAACGTTGACCCCTACGTGGCAACCCGACTGATAATGGAAACTGTCTCCGGGGTCGTCTAGGTCTACGCTCAAGGCTGCTTCAGAGGCGGGGCGCTACTATTATATAGTAGCGCCCCGTACAACCCCCACCTCTATGATCAAGGCTTTGCCAGCTATACCCTTCTGTACAGTGGAGCCCGGTTCCGAACGTTGTCCAGCAGCTTCAGGTCGAAGGGTCTCATAGGGTAGCCCCGAGGCTGAGGGGGGCGGACCTCCTGCCCAATCAGGGAGAGAATGGCGGGGTCCGTGTAATAGCCGTTGTAAGTCTGCTGTACCAAGGCGTCCCAGAAATCGGGCCGTTCTTGCTCCACCTGCCTGAGCGCCCGGTATTTCTCCTCGGGTGAAAGACCGACGAAGTCCCTGCCCAGGGTCCTGAATGCCGTTATCTCGACATGGGCAAGGCCCGCGAGAAAGAGCTTCTTCATGGCAGCAGACTCCGCTATAGTTGCGTCAATGTGAGACGCCACCCCCAGGTCCCCGGCGCCGGGAAACCCGTCCTCCGCTGGCACTATGCAGTTCACCACTTCCTTCAGTAGACCTTCTTGGGACTCGGTGAACACCCGGTTCCCCTCTGCCATGCTCTCCTCCATCTGAGGCCGGATTCTCGGAATGATGCCCTAAGCCTTCTCCCGGGTTGCCAGGTGCTGGCCTTCGCTTTTGAGATAGTCCGCCGTTCTCAGGGCCAGGGCCTGTATGGTAGGAGTCGGGTTGACGCCGGCGCTGGTAACGAAGACGCTGCCATCCACGATGAACAGGTTGGGCACGTCGTGGGCTGCGCCCCACCGGTCTACCACGGACGCCCCGGGGTCCGCGCCCATGCGCGCAGTGCCCATGATGTGCCAGGCCTCGGCATGGACCCGGCTCGCGATTGACAGCTTCTTGGCCCCCGCCGCATCCATGACCTCCATCGCCCTGGCGATCGCGTGGTCCAGCATCTTGCGGCTGTTCTCGCCAACCCTGTATCTCACTTTGGGAATCGGGATGCCGCTGCCGTCAGTCAACTCCGGGTCAAGGACAACTTGGTTGTGTTCCTCCGGCAGGTCCTCGCAAAGGATGACAATGTTGGCGTTGTGGCCGAATCTCTCCCTGAACGCTTTGTGATGACCGGGGCCCCAGGGAATCCTGCCGCCGGCAGGTCCTCCGTTGGCTATTGACACGGGGCCGGAAAATCCCCGCGCTCCCAGCAGGTTATAACCCCTCACAAAGCCCCTGCTGAGGTCCGTCTCGTAGAACTCCCGGCTTCGTATGGCGGTATGGTGAGGGCCTTTCTGTGTGTCCAGATGCTCCTCGAAAATCCCGGTAACGAGGGCCGACGGGTGAAACATCAGGTTCTTTCCCAACAGGCCGCTGCTGTTAGCCAGGCCGTCAGGAAAGAGGCCGGACTTGGAATTGAGCAACAATCTGGGTGTCCCGATCCCGTTGCAAGCCATCACCACCACGCGGGCTTTTTGCTCAGCGACCGAGCCATCGGAGTCATAGTAGATTGCGCCCTGAGCCAAGCCCTCTTTATCTACGGTGATTTCCCTCACGCGCACATGGGTCTTTAGAATTGCTCCATTGCGGATGGCCTTGGGCCAGTAGGTGATGTCCACGCTGGCCTTCGCTCCGAGGGTGCATCCCAGGTCACAGGGCCCGCAGTAGTTACAGGCGGCCCTGCCGTCGTAGGGTACTGAGGCGATAGCCGCCTCCGAGCTCCACCAGTGCCAGCCTAGCTTTTCAAACCCCTTGCTCAGGGTCTCTCCGAAGGTCCCTATGCCCAGTGGAGGCATGGGCAGGTCCGACCGGGGAGGAATCGCCGGGTCTCCGTTGAGTCCTGAGACTCCCATTATGCGCTCACTGACGTCGTAATATGGCTCAATCTCTTCATAGGTCAGGGGCCAGTCTTCGGCCACGCCATCCAGGGTCCGGACTTTGAAGTCGGAAGGGTGAAACCTGGGGGAATGGCTGCCCCAGTGAATCGTGCTGCCGCCCACGGCGTTATACATCAAGGGAATGAGGTCCGACTCCAGGTTGTTTACCGGATAGTCCTGGGGTAATCTCCGGTAGTTAGGGTCAGGGTTGTAGTCGCCCTGGCGATGAAGCTCATAGTCCAGATGCTTGGTGGGATAGGCCGAGGGGTCTACCCAGCCACCCTGCTCCAGGCAGACCACCTTGATGCCGGCGTTGCTCAGGCTCCAGGTCAGGGCAGCGCCCGAAGCGCCCGCACCGATAACGAGGACGTCTGCGACTTCCTTTGAATCCGGTGAATCCGGTGAATCCGGCATATTTCCCCCCTTTGCAATTCACGGCAGCAAGCCTGGCAGGGCCATCAATACGGTCTATGCTAGCTTCAAAGATAGGCAGCCAGCCGACATTTCTCAGGCAGGCTGAAATATGGCGGTGGAGTCACGTAAGTGAACAGCCGTAGTCTATAATCATCGCTTGCCCATGTCAAACAGTCCACCAGTGGGCCTTGCTGCGCGTTGACAATTGCCTGGCCCTCCGTCTATAGTGGTGGCGCTCAATCCAGCCTCATCCTGGCGACTTTATTCACGACTATATTCCCCTATATACAGCTATATACAGAAGGAGACAATCTGTGGGCGAGGGCAAATTATCCATAGGCAAAGTAGAGGTGGTCAGTCTCACCGATGTCGAGGTAAACTACCCGATACCTCTCAGTCAAATCTTCCCGGATGTGCCGGCCAGCGACTGGGAACCCTATCGAGAACGGTACCCGCATATGTTCGGCGGCCCGGACCACTACCGCGGCAACTATAGGAGCTATCTGGTTCGCTCCCAGGGGCGCACTATCCTGGTAGATACGGGGGCCGGCCCGGGTCCGACGGAACCCGAGATAATGGCGTGGCTCGGCGGGGGAGTGCGAGGACGCCTGATGACGAAGCTACAGGAGGAGGGCGTCCGCCCCGAGGATATTGACGTGGTTTTCCTGACCCACCTTCACCCCGTTCATGTCGGCTGGAACCTGACCAAGGAGCCGGACGGGGCCGTCCGCCCGACCTTCCCCAACGCTCGCTACATTATCCATGAGTCAGACTGGGAAAGCTTCGGAAGCGCTGAGACGCAGGCGGAAATGCCCGTCAAGCACTGGGACGACACTCTCGGCCCTCTGAAGACGCTGGGCGTCCTCGATCTCATATCGGGGGACCAGGAGCTAACCAATGAGATAACGGCTTTTCATACACCCGGCCATACACCCGGCCACATGAGTCTAGCCGTCGCTTCCGAGGGAGAGCGCGGGTTCATCACCGGTGACGTGGCAATCCACCCTGCCCTGCTCACGGAGAACTGCTGGTGCCATATGTTCCAGATGGACCATGAAATAGCGGCGCGGACGAGGAAGGAGCTGTTCGACCGGGCGGAGGCGGAGAATGCCAGCCTGGCCGTGTGCCACTTTCCCTCGCCGGGTTTCGGACGAGTGGTGCGCATTGAAGGACGGCGCTATTGGCAAGCGCTGTAATTGAGTCATAACCAGGACCCGCATGAGTCCAATGCTCCGGAAGGGCCTAGATCCCGGTCCCTGAGCGTCTTCCAGATCAGGGACTACCGCTTTGTTTGGGGTTCCACCACCCTGAGCAACGTCTGTATGAACATGGACATGGTGGTGCTGGGCCTGCTGGTCCTGTACCGGACCGACTCCGCCCTGTGGGTAGCCCTGGTCGGGGCGCTCCGGTTCACGCCCTGGCTGGTCTTCGGGATGTTTTCAGGCCTCATCGCCGACCGCGCCAACCGTTGGCGCATCATGGTACTGTCCCGGTGTGGGAACGTCCTGGTGATGTCTGTCGGCCTCGCGCTCATTGCTACAGACTGGGTACAGCCCTGGCACACCCTCCTGATGGCGCTTGCCCTGGGCTGGGTCTTCGTGCTGGACATACCCTCTCGCCAGTCCTTTATCCGCGACCTCGTCGGGTCGCAAAACCTGGTGAGGGCCATGTCCCTGGACACGATTACCTTCACCATCGGCACAATTCTAGGCCCTCTTCTGGCCAGCCTGTTCATTGAGATAACGGGTTTTACGGGGGCCTATGCCTTTCTTCTGTCCCTATACGCGCTTTCCCTGATTGGAATCATCCAGGTCCGGAGTCGAATAGCCAGCCCCCCTGCCGCGTCGCAACCCATCTGGCAAAGCCTTCTCAGGAGCGTGCGCTACTCGCTTCGCAACAGGACTATCCGGGCGGTAATGGCCATCACGCTGATAATGAACTTCGTGGCGTTCAGCGCCCTACAACTCTTTCCGGTGGTAGCCAGAGACCATCTGCACGTGGGCGCCGGTCTCACGGGCGTCCTGATTTCCGCCAATGGAATAGGGGCGCTCATAGGGGCTGGAGTCATAGTGTATCTGGGCACTACCCGTTATCATGGCCGGATTTTTGTCATTGGGAGCGCTTTGCAATTGACGGGGCTGCTGCTTTTTGCCCTGTCGCCCTGGTACTCCCTGGCCTTCCTCATGCTGCTGATGGTGGGGCTGGGGACTTCAGGTTTTACCACCATGCAGAGCACCATCGTAATTATGTCATCCACCCCAGAGCGGCGAGGGACGGCGCTGGGGGTCCTTGGAATATGCTTTGGAATAGGCCCTTTGGGTATAGTGGCGATGGGGGCGCTCGCCACCCTTCTGAACTCGCCGGCGGCCATTGGCATCGCGGCGGGCGCGGGGCTCCTGCTGATGCTTCCCGTGATGCTTCTGAGTCCCCTTATGTGGCGTCCCACCGCTATGGTGGCTACCGAGGCGCCGCTCCTCCAGGAGGACTAAGCATCCCTGCCGCGTTTCCAGGCCCTCCTTCAGTTCCGCGGCGTCATCTCCAACGACAAGAGGGATTACTTCTTTCCTAGGGTACCGTCGGGTTCAAGGTAGTCAACCGGAATATTTGCCATCACATACTTGCAAATGAACTGATGTACGAGAACCGAGCTCCTTTGTGCAGACGAAGAAAGTGGTAATTCCGCATCGCCAGACAGGCAGCATTTTCTAATCTGACGCCACGCAACTCCCAGTTGCTGAGGCCTGAACAGTAGACCAAACTCTAAAGTCTCTTCGCTGTCACTCCGGCTTCTCATAGTCATTTCTTCTAAAGCTGGAATTGCGGGAAGTGTTGGTTAAGATATTTACTCACGCATCAGTAACAGAGCTATACTTTCGAACTTCTACGCAACATGATGATATTAACGGGGTTACCCGACAATGTTGGTGTTTTTCGACGTTCAGGGGGAGGGCTTGCTCGCCCAGCTTAACATCCGTAGAACCTTCTTAGTGAGTCCATCAGTACCTTGGAAGCTGTATCGAGGCCAATCTTCCACGTGCCGGATGCCGCTTTCGAAACCATTCCTCCGATCCAAGCACGTACCTTAGGACCAAATTCCCCGTTAAGCGCTTCTTTCTCTTGTGAAACAGCGTGTTCGATTTCACGGAGGTCATCGGTGCTGACATTGAGTTCACGGAAGTGGTTCAACAAGGAACTAACGTCACCCTCTTGCACTAGATTGGCTTCTTGATTCACGTTTTCGCCACTTGCAACAATGTTGTGGTTCCCATATATGTTCATATAAAAGAGGTTCCGAATGACTTCTTGCCCAACGACCCCCTTATTCAATCCCTCAGATGTGCCCTCGCTCTCTTGTAGGCCAAGCATGAAATCCAAGAGCTTGTTTTTGACGTTATCCAAGATCCCGGAGATGAGGTAGGGAGGCAAAGCCTGATATGCATCGACCAATACCATGCCCCCCGACATGGGAATCGCTTCCCGAGATAGAAACACGAACTCTTGAGGCCACTTCTTTTGGTACGACGTTGACTCTTGAGCCAGTATTCCTTCAAGCGCACCTACACCTTCCAGGAAGACCAGGTTCTCAGCGAAATCCTTCACCGGGTTGGGTAGATTGTAAGTGGGTAGCACTACATTTCTTAGCCCGCTTTGAAAAGGTCCAGAGAACTTACCAAGATTGGTCGCGGGAAAGCACCTATAGCTTGGAACTTTATCCTTGTCCGGGTATCCGCTAAGCTCGAAATCCACCCACTCCCGGAATTCTGGCAGACCGATCTCGCTCGCCAGTATCTTCGCCTTCCTCAAGGTGTTGGACAGACCGGCAGATTCGTTAACCAAGTCTGTCCGGATATCGTCGATCAAGCTCATTTTATACTCGGTTTCTCTGTGGAATTTTTGAGGCGATTCAGACCATTTTACAAAATCGCAGGTGCTAACCAGACGTCCCGGGTCGCGCCTGCGCTTTTACTGATGCGTGAACACTAAACTAAACTCTAACGCCTCTTCACCGTGACTCCGGCTTCTCAATAGTCATTTCTGCTAAAGCTGGAATTGTGAGAAGTGCTGGTTAAGATATTTACTCACGCATCAGTAAATATAAGTCTCTTAGACAAGGCCTTTAACCCATGGAGATTTCTAATCCTCTAATTCCCGTGCTTCTGCCAATATTTGTATTAGCAATCTCTCAGCACGAGCGAATTTTTCGTCCGCTTTTTCGCTGAACCAAAAATCAACGTCACTCGGATTGTATAAGATGGTCTGATTTCGCCAAAGTACTACACCATCATATCTGAGTTGCATCATTTCAAAAGTCAATTCGTGGAAGCGAATTGCATCTTTCGGGACCTTCAACAATATCCATTGCTCCAGAAGTTCGACCGACTTACGTTCATATTGCTCCAAGGACTCTTGAAGAACGGCCGCAATATTCATCAATTCGTTGGTAGTCTCTCTTCGGCCATACGTGTTGCTTGAGGCGGCTGACAGTCGATCCGAAACAGAATCAGTGTCATTATACAATTTGGCGAATTCGTCTGAGTGGGCTTGGAGAATCGGATTCATCTTATGAGAATAATCCGACAACTCGTTAGAGCAGGCAAGAACCGATAGAAAGACACCTGCCAGTGCTAGACATGTCGCGTTTCGGGACATTCATATCCCCTTCTCAATCCTCCGTCGGATATGGTAAATCTAATTTCGATGATTTACGTCCGACCTTCCTGGAGGGGAGTTGACCAAAGGCTTGCCCCGAGCTGTCTAAACAACGGCTTTAGGCCACCAGTTGTTCGCACTCATAATTCGATACGATGCGCTAGTGTTAGCAGACCCTAGTCCGCCCGGCCGAAGACTGACACCGAAGCCGTGAAGGAGCCGGGCCTGCCGCCCAGGTTGTGGGTAAGGCCCAGATCGGCCTTGTTCAGCTGCCGCCCCCCGGCCTTGCCCTGTATCTGCTTGTAGACTTCGTAGATCATGCGTATGCCGCTGGCCCCGATGGGGTGGCCGAAGCATTTCAGGCCGCCGTCGGTGTTTATCGGCAGGTCGCCCTCAAGGGTGAAGCTGCCGGCGTCCACGTCCTCTCTGGCCCTTCCCCTAGCGCTGAAGCCCAGGTCCTCCGCGATTATCAGCTCCGTGATCGTGAAGCAGTCGTGGACAATGGCCAGGTCAATTTGCTCACGGGAGTTGGTAATGTCGGCCTCCTGGTAGGCTGCCTGCGCGGCCCGCACGTTCTCCGGGAAGTGGACAAAGTCCCAGTCGTCCCGCAGCATCCCAAAGGAACCCACCGCCAAGCCAAGCCCCTTGACCAGAACGTAGTCCCGACGGAAGCTCTTGGCAATTTCGGGAGTCGTGATGATGGCCGCCGCCGCCCCGTCACTGACGCCGCAGCAGTCGTACAGGCCTAGGGGCCAGGCAATCATGGGGGCGTTCATTATCTGGTCCACGCTCACCTCTCGCTGGAAGTGGGCCTTGGGGTTCAGCGTGCCGTTGTGGTGGTTCTTCGACGCTATCTGCGCGAGTACCCGCTTTCCCTCCTCGTAGGGTATCCCGTAGTGGTGGAAGTAGCGAGTGGCCGCCATGGCGAACTGGGAAGGCGGGGGAGTGGGAGGGGCAACGTCACTGCCTACGCCCTCGGATACGGCCAGACCCGAGAAACCGGAGTCCTTCAGCTTCTCAACGCCCACGGCCAGCACGATGTCGTAGATACCCGCAGCTACGGCGTAGCTGGCATTACGGAAGGCGTCCGTCGCCGTGGCGCAAGCGTTCTCCACCCTGGTGATGGGCACGTAGTCCAGCTTGAGGGCTTGAGCCAGGGGTTGGCCCGTGCGGAAGCTCTGGACCGTACCCAGCCAGGCGGACTGTATGTCTTTCGGGTCCACCCCAGCGTCCTCATACGCTTCGTAGGCCGCCTCCACCATCAGGTCGGCGGCATTGGCGTCCCACCGTTCTCCGAAATTGGTGCAGCCCATTCCGATGATGGCAACCCGGTCTTTTATGCCTCGCATGGTCTTCCTCCTCGTGTTATGGCAAATCGCGTTATGTGGAATCCGGTGGTCACGGGAGCGGATGCCTCCGGATTAGGCCCGTATCGGTGTGGACTTCCAGTAGTAGTTGTGTATCCCGTTCACTACCCGCAGTTTCCTGAAACTCATCTGTACGGGCATCCCCACCTGAAGCTCATCCAGCTCTCTGTCGGTCATCATGCACAACATCCGACCACCGCATTCGAAGTTGACAACCGTGATTACCAGGGGGGTATCGGTGGTGCTCGCCAGGTAGTCCATGGAATAGGTGAATACAGTCCCCCTCTGGTCCGACAGCCGGAAAGGCTCGGAATCGTCTTTAACCTGGCATATGGTACAGACCCTCTGGGGAGGGTATTGAATGGAGCCACACTGGTTGCACCTGGCCCCGTAGAGGCGTATGTTCTGGTCCGATTCTCGCCAGAGGGCGGTGACCGACGGCGATGCAGGGGCGGGACGCCTGGCCGCCGCGTCCGATGTCCATACGTCTCGCCAGCGGGCGTAGGTCTCGTAGCTGGGGAGCACCGCCTTGGACTCCACCTGCCTGCTCACACCTAGCCGGTCCCTCAGCGCCTCGATGCCTTCATTCACCCGGAAAGAGAGAACGTCGCTCCCGTCGCCATAGCTCGCCGTCAGAAGCAGGTCGCCGTCTGCGGACTCCTCCAAGGCGCTTATCAGGAGCATCAAGGGGTAGGCGGCCCCGGTGTTGCCTACCTTTCCGAAGAGGGGGTCCTGCATCTGCTCTTGGGCAAGCCCCATGCGCCTCCCCAGCTGAGAATGTCGCCGTGCATCGGGGGAGTAGAAGGCAACCCTGCTGAAGTCCTTGGGGGTGAGGTCGTACTTCTGCATGAACCCGCCCACGGCGTCGGGGAGAATGCGCTCAAGCCCTTCCTCGTTCATAAACCGGTCCTCCCAGGACCGGACAAACGAGTCTCCCTGGGAGCGCCACATATCCAGCATGTTTTCGGTGATGGAGTGGACTCCCTCGATGGTGGCGGCCACTCCATCCTGGGCCAGAAGCACGGCGCCGGCGCCGTCTCCCAGGTTGCGCTCCATCTCTCCCCTTGGGGTGGCGAGCCGGGCGTCGGAGGCTATCACCAGCACCTGCCTGGCCGAGCCGGCGCTTACGGAGTCCATACCCATCTTCAGGGCCGTGGTGCCAGCCCGCAGGACCCCGGTTATGTCGGCAGCAAAGATGTCCCGGCGCAGGTCCAGGGCCGTCGCTATTATGGCGGCGCACTGCTTCTCCGCGTAAGGGGGAGAGGTCGTGGCGAACAGGATGCCGTCTATTGCCCCCCGGTCCACACCCTTCAGGCAGTTCATTCCCGCAGCCACCGCCATAGTTACGCTGTCTTCATCGAAATTTGCAACGGCTTTCTCCGATGACGATCCCCACCCTGCCGTGTCTTTGCCCAGCCGGTATCTGGGTACGTACGCGCCAAAGGCTTTGATGCCTACCATTCTGACAACTCCCCGGGCCAGGATGACTTGCTTCCTGTAGCTCCTGAATAATCCTAGCAGCTACCCTCTGGGGTGTCAATGCGGAGTCAATCAGGTAACAGTTCAGAGTTGATGAGATGGATTTGGGGAAGGCCCCTTTGCCGATGGAAACCACTGGACTCTGTGGCGGAGTTGTGGCATAAAAGAACAATGGAAAAGGAGGTTGACCTGAATAAAGCCAGCCGGGAAACCCTGCTGGTCATTATCGGGGAACAAAGAGGTGTCATAGACCAACTACGCCAGCGTGTTGAGAGCTTGGAGGCTAAGCTATCCAGCGGCAGGGGGCCGAGGTCGGGGATGCCTGGGCACAAGCCAGCAGCCAAAGGCGAGCCGGTGGTGGAGATGAAGAAACGGCGCAAACCACGTTCTCATGGCTTTGCCAGGGCTCGGATGGAACCGACGAGGCGGGTGGTACATGCCCCGGAGTCGTGCCCGGAATGTGGGACTGGCTTGGCCGGGGGATGGGTGCAGAGGAGCCGGGAGGTCATCGAGCTTGCTGTGGTCCCTGTGGAAGTCACAGAGCACGTCTTCATTGCTCGGATGTGTCCGCTGTGCCGGAAACGGCGGCTGCCCCGAAAGTCCCTGAGTCGGTTGGCCGTAGGGCGCCAGAGGTTGGGTGTCAATCTGGTGAGCCTGATAGCCACCCTGCGGGAAGAAGGCAGGCTGCCCATAGGGACCATCCAGTGGTACTTGAAGATGGTGCATGGGTTGAAGCTGAGCGTTGGGGCTATCGTCCGGGCCGTCCACCATGTGGCCCGGCTTGGGATGGGGGCCCTAGAGGAGATACTGGAGCGTATCCGTGGCAGTCCGGTGGTGCATGCTGACGAGACTGGGTGGCGTGAGGAGGGGACCAATGGCTACGTGTGGACCTTCAGCACGTCCACGGAGCGGTATTTCCTACGGCGGGGTCGGGGCAAGGGGGTGGTGGACGAGGTCCTGGGCGAGACCTTCAGTGGGGTGCTGGTGAGCGACTTCTACGCCGCATATGACCATTACCCTGGCCTCAAACAACGCTGCTGGGCCCACCTGCTACGGGACATCCATGAGTTGAAGGTGCTCTACCCCGAAGACCCCATCTTGGTGAAGTGGGTTCAGGCAGTGCATCGGCTCTACGTCAAGGCCAGGACTTGGGTGTCGGCTGGGAAACGGACCCCATCCCAGGGGCAGTTGGTGTTAGAAGAGGGATTGCTTGCCTTGTGCCGCCCCTTCCTGGAAGACTCCCTGGCACCCCAAGGACGGCTCTGCCGACGGATAGAAAAGCATATCAAAGAGTTGTTTGTCTTTGTGTCCCACCCACAAGTCCCCTCGGATAACAACGCTGCGGAACGGAGCCTGAGACATCTGGTCGTGAGCCGGAAGATCAGTGGCGGCACTCGCTCGGAGCCAGGCAGCGATAGCAAAATGACCCTGGCTTCCCTCTTCGGGACCTGGCGGGCCCGTGGGCTTAACCCCTTCCTGGAATGCCGCAGTCTCTTGATTTCCCCTCTACTCTGAACAGTTACTCAATCAGGCGTCGCGTCCATTTCGGTGGTTGAGTTTCCTTCGCGTCGTCCCTGCCTGGCGACAGACAGGCCGCGCATAATGTCATCCGAAACTCCTCTCATGTCATTCCGAGCGCAGCGAGGAATCTAGGGGCTATGCTTTTTAGGAGAGGCTTCTTGGATTCCTCATCGCGGAGTTTATCCTGAGCTTGTCGAAGGGCTCCGTTCGGAATGACAGGCGGCGGGGGCCTGAATTCACATAGCGTCAAGAATTACTGATACGTGAAAGGATCACCAAATCCTCGCGCTTCCTCAACGTCACTCCCGCTTTCGCGGGAGTCCACTGCAGGGATTGATGGATTCCTGCTTCCGCAGAAATGACGGGTGGCCTGGTTTAGATATTTACTCACGCGTCAGTGAAAGACCCTGGGGAAGCTCTCCGGGCAGTGTCCTGTAAACCACTCGGCTGTGTTAAACTACTCCCATTCCGAAGGGGACGCACAGCTAGAGAAGGAGGACATGATGGACGTACAGCCTTTCAAGGTGCAGGTCCCGGAAGCCACCCTTCAAGACCTGCGAGAACGCCTGGCCCGCACCCGCTGGCCCGACGAGATTGAGGATTCCGGCTGGGACTATGGCTCAAACCTGGCCTACGTCAAGGAGCTGGTGGAATACTGGCGCACGCGGTTCGATTGGCGGGTCCAGGAGGAGGCCATCAACTCCTTCGCCCACTTCCGGGCCAATGTGGATGGACTGAACGTCCACTTCATCCACGAGCGCGGCAAGGGGCCTGACCCCCTGCCCATCGTCATAAGCCACGGATGGCCCAGCTCCTTCTTCGAGATGTACAAGCTCATACCCCGACTCACCGACCCTGCCAGCTACGGAGGAGACGCGGCGGACTCCTTTGACGTGGTGGCCCCCTCTCTGCTGGGCTACGGCTTTTCGGACCGCCTGGCAGAGCCGGGGATGAGCGTATTCAGGATGGCGGACTACTGGGCAAAGCTTATGACGGAAGCGCTGGGCTACGACCGCTTCGGCGCTCACGGGGGCGACTGGGGAGCCATCCTCACGGCCCGTCTCGGCTTCGCCTACCCCGGCAACGTGGTGGGTATTCACACGACCCAGGCCGCCGCAGGTCCCATGTTCCCCTACACGGGACCCGGGTCGCGGGAGCTATCCGAGGCGGAACGGGCCTTGATGGAAGATCGGGAGCGGTGGTCCCAGGCCGAGGGCGCGTACGGACACATCCAGGGGACCAAGACCCAGACCCTCTCCTACGGGCTAAACGACTCTCCCGCGGGTCTGGCGGGCTGGATCGTAGAGAAATTCCGCTCCTGGAGCGACTGCGACGGAGATGTGGAGCGGAGCTACACCAAGGACGAACTTCTCACCAATGTCACTATCTATTGGGTGACGGAGACCGCCAACTCCTCCTGCCGCCTCTACTACGAGTCCCAGCACAACCCCTGGAGGCTTGGAGAGGGAGACCGCATCCAGGTCCCCTGTGCGATAGCGCGCTTTCCAAAGGAGATAAGCCCTCCCCCCAGAGAGTGGGCTGAGCGCTCCCATAACGTGCAGCGCTGGACGGAGATGCCCCGGGGTGGACACTTCGCGGCTCTGGAGGAGCCGGACCTCGTGGCAGAGGACATACGCGCGTTCTTCCGGCCCCTGCGGGGGTAGAAGTAGAGGATAGGGCCTCGGCCCCATCCTCTACTTCTGTTATGCCTTGAGGTACTTCTCGTAGAAGACCAGCACCCTGTGCCACATATCCTGTGCCGCCACCGGGCGATAGCTGTCGCGGTAGTCGGCAAAGAAGGCATGGCCCGCGCTGGGGTACATGCGCATCTCATAGGTCTTGCCGTGCTTGTCCAGCTCTTCCTTCATACGGACAGCGTGGGCCGGCGGGGGATTGGGGTCCTCCTCGCCGAAGAGGGCCAGCAACGGGCAGGAGAGGGTTGGTATCATATCTACGGGGGACTGGGGGCGAAGCTCGGTCTGCTCATCCTCGACGACGAAGCCGCCGGCAGAGTCAATGGCCGCATCTAGGCTGGTGCTCTTGCAGGCGAAAATAAGGGTGTACCTGCCCCCGGAGCAGAAGCCGATGCCTCCGACCTTGCCTGTGCAGTCCGGCTGGCTTCTCAGGTGGGCGGCCGCGCCTTCCAGGTCGGCCACGGCCCTGGAGTCGGGGGATGAGAACAACGCCTTCACGACGTCGTCTATGTTGCTGGAGTCCGGCGAGCCTTCGCGGGTATACAGGTCGGGCGCTATGGCTATGTAACCCTCGCGGGCAAAGCGGTCGGCCACGTCCTTAATGTGGTCCACGAGGCCAAAGGCTTCTATGGTGACTATAACGCCCGGATAGCGGCCCGGAGCGGCAGGGCGGCTCATGTAGGAGTCAATCTGTGTCCCGTCCTGGCTGGCGTATTGTATCATCCCGGACTGTATCTCTATTTGCGTTGTGACCACGTTCTCACCTCCTATCCAGTATGGCAGTATCCCAGGGCGTGTCTCCCTCTGTCAAAGTCTTTTAATTGTCACCCCGAGTGGAGCGAGGGGTCTAAAGTCCTGGCTGACCGCGCTGTTACTCTGGCCGGTGTTACCTTGATTTCGATTTTTGCTAGGCGTCATTTTAGATTCCTCACTCCGCTTCGCTCCGTTCGGAATGACACTCGGTGAAGGTCTGTATTCACCTAGCGTCGAGAATTAAAAGGCCCTTCTCTCTCCGTGGCGGGACTTGACTTGAGTGAAGACTCGCATATCAAGCGGATGCCGGCGGGCGCAGGTGCACGTCCAGGACAGCTTCGCACCAGCGGGCCGCTGCAAGCAATCTCGCTTCTGCGAAGGGGGAAGCCACAAGCTGAAGCCCGAAGGGAAGGCCGGAAGCCGCCAGCCCCGAAGGGATTGATATGGCGGGCAGCCCACAGGATGTCCAGGGACCCTGGAACATGGGGGTGCCCGTGTTGGTCACGTCGGCCAGAGCAGGCGTTGGGGTTGAAGGGGTCAGCAATACATCCGCCTTCTCTGCCAGCGTCTCCATGTCCGTGATAAACTGGCGGCGGCGCTCCAGGGCGCGGGAATAGCTGACCCCATCCGTGTTCAGCCCTCGTCTAATCATCTCCCGCAGCTTTGGCCGGTATTCGTCCGCCCGCGTCTCGAACATGGGCTGGTGGAAGGCCCCGCCTTCCACTGCCATAATGAGCAGCTGGTCATCGAAGGCCGTGTCTATGCTGTCGGGCACAGGAATCTCTTCCACCGTGGCCCCGGCCCGGCTGAGGCGTTCCGCCACGCCGTCCACGTGCTGGCGAGTCTCCTCGTCGGCGTGCTCGTAGAAGTACCGGCGGAGCAGGCCGATGCGTGGAGCGGCGGGCGACTCCAGGCCGGAGAGGTAGTCAGGCGGGAGTTGGCGATGAGCCACCGGGTCCTGCGCGTCCGGCCCCGCCATGACCTGCAAGAGCAGAGCGGCATCCTCCACGGTGCGGGACATCCAGCCCACGGTGTCCAGGGACCAGCTGACCGGGACGACGCCGTATCTGCTGACCCGCCCAAAGGTGGGCTTGAGGCCGACCACGCCGTTGTAGGAGGCCGGGCGCAGCACCGACCCCACCGTCTGGGAACCCATCGCGGCGGGACACATGCGAGCGGCCACGGACACCGCAGAGCCGCTGCTGGAGCCGCCGGGGGTGTGGGCCGGGTTCCAGGGGTTTATGGTGGGCGACGGGTCGAGGCAGGCAAACTCGGTGGTCACTGTCTTGCCGAGCATGATGGCCCCGGCCTGCTTCATCAGGGCCACCGTGGTGGCATCGTATTCAGGCACGAAATCGGCATAAAGTTTGGAACAAGCGGTGGTGGGGATTCCGGCGGTATAGTAGATGTCCTTCAGTCCTACGGGGACGCCGTGCAGCGGCCCGACATCGCCTCCGGAGGCAAGCTCCGCCTCCTTCTGCCGCGCCTCGGAAAGCACAGTCTCCCGGTCCAGGTATACCCACGCTTTTAGCTGAGACTCCAGGGTGTCTATGCCCCGTAGCAGGGACTCGGCCAACTCCACCGGGGATAGCTCCCGCTGGCGCATGCTTCTGGCCGCCTCCGTTGCCGTAAGCTCAAATGGTTCCGCCATAGTCGTCCCTCCTGCATCCCCTGGTTTTAGTCCGGCAACCCTTGGAATCGAGTCTCGTCATGGCAACCTCAAAGATACCAGTGGCCCTATCCCCTGTCAATCCTCACATGGATTTTGGAGAGGGTCTTTTAATTGTCACCCCGAGCGGAGCGAGGGGTCTAAAATCCTGCCTGACCGCGTCCCGGTTCTGGCTGGTACGGCTCGATTGCCGTTCTTGTTAAGCGGCATTTTAGATTCCTCACTCCGCTTCGCTGCGTTCGGAATGACATATGGTGGGGCCCTGTATTCAATGAGCGCAGAGAATTAAAAGGCCCTGGGATTTTGGAGAGGGGAAAGGTAGGACAGCGCGATGTTGACGACGTTCCCAAGTACCACTACAATCGCCTCGTCGGTGTACTACGGAGGCGTTAGCCAACGCGTCGGGACAGGCTAAGCCCCGCAAGGAGTGGACGCTATGGATGCTACAGAGCTTTGCTACCTGAGCGCGGGCCAACTCTCCCCCCTCATTCGGAACAAGAAGGTCTCCCCGGTGGAGATTGTCGAGGCCCAGCTGGCCCGCATCAGTGCTCTGGAGCCTGCTCTGAACTCTTTCATCACCCTGATGCCCGACGAGGCCATAGAGGCGGCCAGGCAGGCGGAGCAGGAGATACAGGCAGGCCAGTACCGAGGCCCGCTCCACGGCATTCCCCTGGGGCTGAAGGATATGTACTACGTCAAGGGAGTGCCCAACACCTCCGGCTCCAAGCTATTCGACGACTTCGTCCCCGGGTTCGAAGGCACGATAGTGACGAGGCTGAGGGAGGCGGGGACCATTTTCCTTGGGAAGACAAATACCCATCAGCTGGCCTATGGCATCACGGGAGAGAATCCCGACCACGGGCACATGCATAATCCCTGGGACCCGGAGCTTATAGCCGGCGGCTCCAGTGGGGGATCGGCTTCCGCTACGGCTTCGGGAGAGTGCACCTTCACCATGGGCAGCGATACGGGAGGCTCCATCCGAGTCCCCGGGTCCCTGTGCGGCCTGGCAGGGCTCAAGCCCACCTATGGCCGCCTCAGCTGCCACGGAATCTCCGGGCTCTCCTTGAGCATGGACCATCCGGGCCCCATAGCTCGGACCGTGGAGGACTGCGCGCTGGCGATGGACCTGGTGGCCGGGTACGACCCCAACGACCCGGTGTCGGCCAACGTACCGGTCTCCGACTATGCCGGCGTGCTCAACGGCGACGTCAGAGGTCTCCGGGTGGGAGTGCCCAGGGAGTACTTTGAAGTCCCGCTGGACCCCCAGGTGGAACAGGCGGTGCGGAGCGCCATTGACGTGTTGGGGGACTTGGGGGCTGCCGTGACCGAGGTATCCTGGCCTATGTACCACTACGCTATGGCTATCGCGGTTGCCATACAGCTGGTCGAGGTCACCGCCTACCACAGGAAGCTGGTACTCACCCACGGTCCACAGCTCTATCCCCCGGTGCGATTGCTCATAGAGTCCGGCTTCTTCATCTCCGCGGCGGACTTCCTGGAGGCGCAGCGCGCTCGTGCCTTGTTCATCCGCCAGAGCCGCGACCTGCTGGAGGACGTGGACATTCTGGTGGGACCGATGACCCCCATCACGGCCCACAAGATCGGCGCCGCCGAGGTGAAAGTTGGAGACATCGTCATGGGGTCGCGGCCTGCCCTTACCCAGTACACGCGGCCATTTAATCTCAACGGCTTCCCAGCTATAACGGTGCCGTGCGGCTTTTCCGACGACGGACTGCCCATCGGCCTTCAGATCGCGGGGAGGCCCTTCGACGAGGAGACGGTGCTGAGGGCGGCCCATGCCTATGAGCAAGCCACGGACTGGCACACGAGAAGGCCGCCCATATAATATAGCGGGGGAACTCTCGAAGAGAAGACCTTATTAGCGAAGGGAGATTCAGATGACGGAGCGAGATTTCGTAGGCTACAGTCTTAACCCACCGGCGGTGGAATGGCCCAATGGCGCGCGTATCGCGGTATCCGTGGTCGTGAACTACGAGGAAGGGTCGGAGTACTCCCTTCTCGACGGGGACCCAACCGGGGAGAGCATGGGCGAGACCGAGTCGCCGGTCCCTCTGGGAGAGCGCGACCTCGCCAACGAGTCCTTCTTCGAGTACGGGAGCAGGGTCGGGGTATGGCGCATCCTGAACATTCTCGACGAGTACGACGTGAAAGCTACCTTCTACTGCTGCGCAGTGGCCCTGGAGCGTAATCCCGAGGTCGGACGCGAGATCGTCCGGCGGGGTCATGAGGTCTTCGGACACGGCTATCGCTGGGAGGAGTACTTCAAGATGGGCCGGGAGGAGGAACGGGAGGCCATCCGCAAGGCGGTGGAGTCCATTGCCCGCACCACGGGACAGCGGCCCCTCGGCTGGTACACCCGCTACGGCCCCAGCGTCAACACCAGGGAGCTGGTGGTGGAGGAGGGTGGGTTCATCTATGACTGCAACTCCTACAACGACGACTTGCCCTACTACACGAATGTGAACGGAAAGAGCTGGCTGGTCATCCCTTACTCCCTGGAAGTAAACGACACCAAGTTCTGGCGCGGCGGAATGGCAAAGCCCAGCGATTTCTACGAGACGGCCGCGAACACCTTCGACCTGCTGTACCGGGAAGGAGCAACCCACCCCAAGATGATGTCCGTCGGCCTGCACTGCAGGATTATCGGCAGGCCCTCCAGGGCAGTGGCGCTCAGGCAGTTCCTCGAGCATGGCAGTGGGAGACCGGATGTTTGGTTCGCTCGCAGGATAGACATCGCCCGCTGGTGGCTCGAAAAGTACCCTTCCTAGATATGGGATTCGCCGTGTGATTCGATGAAGAAAGGGAATGAACCGTGACACAACAAGGAGCGCTCCCCCTCATCCCTCGCGAAGTCCTGTTCGGCAACCCGGACAAGGCCTCACCCAGGCTCAGCCATGACGGTTTCAGGATCGCGTACCTGGCCCCGGTCGAAGGTGTGCTGAATATATGGGCAGGCCCAGTTGCCGATATTGGAGCGGCTACGCCTGTGACGAGGGAGAAGGTGCGGGGCGTACGCATCTACTTCTGGGCGTACACTAACCAGCACATAATCTACCTTCAGGACAAGGGCGGGGATGAGAACTGGCGCGTCTACAGCGTGGACCTGAACACCGGCCGTATCGAGGACCTCACCCCTATGGAGGGTGTGCAGGCCCGAATCCAGGAGGTCAGCCCCAGCTTCCCGTCCGAGATAATCGTGGGCCTGAATGACCGCAATCCCGAGCTCCACGACCTCTATCGCGTCAACATCGGCACGGGCGAGAGGCAGCTGGTCTTGGAGAACGAGGGGTTCGCGGGCTTCCTCACCGACGATGACTACAACGTCCGGCTGGCCGTCCGGCTCACGTCCGACGGTGGCAGCGAAGCCCTGACGCCAACCGGCGCGGGCGCATGGGACCTCTTTATGAAAGTCGAGGCAGCCGACCTGCTGACCACGTCGCCCATCGGGTTCGACAAGACGGGCAAGACCCTTTACATGATTGACAGCCGGGGCAGAGACACGGCCGCGATGGCTGCAATCAACCTGGACACCCGGGAGGAGGCGGTGGTAGCCCAAGACCCGCGGGCGGATGTGAGCGACGTGATGGTCCACCCGACGGAGAAGACTATAGAGGCCGTCGCCTTCACCTACGACCGCAAGCAATGGCAGGTCCTGGATGATTCCATAGACAGGGACCTGGAATACCTTCGCACAGTCGCCGATGGCGACACCGAGGTAGTCAGCCGCACCCTTGACGACAAGCACTGGATTGTGGCTTACCTGATGGACGACGGCCCCGTCCGATACTATCAATACGACCGCGAGGGGATGAAGGCGGAGTTCCTGTTTACGAACCGCATGCAACTGGAGGGACTGCCCCTGGCGAAGATGCACCCCGTCGTAATCGAGTCCCACGACGGGTGGGAGATCGTGAGCTACTACACCCTTCCCATAGGGAGTGACAGCGACGGCGACGCCATCCCGGACAGGCCCCTGCCCACTGTGCTCGACGTGCACGGCGGCCCGTGGGCAAGGGACAGCTGGGGCTACAACCCCACTCACCAGTTGCTTGCCAATCGCGGGTACGCTGTCCTGAGCGTCAACTTCCGGGGGTCCACCGGCCTTGGGAAAGGGTTCATCAACGCGGGGAACCTCGAGTGGGGCCGCAAGATGCACGACGACCTGATTGACTCGGTCCAATGGGCCATCGAAAAGGGGATTGCGGACCCCCAGCGCGTCGCCATATCGGGCGGCAGCTACGGCGGGTACGCCACGCTGGTGGGTATGACCTTCACCCCGGACTACTTCGCCTGCGGCGTGGATATTGTGGGGCCGTCTAACCTGGTAACGCTGATTGAGTCCATCCCGCCCTACTGGGTGCCCACCACCGAGCTATGGGCGACGCGGGTCGGAGACCACAGGACCGAGGAAGGGCGGGCATTGCTGACGGAGCGCTCCCCGCTGACTTACGTGGACCGGATCAAGAGGCCCCTGCTGATTGGGCAGGGGGCCAACGACCCTCGCGTGAAGCAAGCCGAGTCGGACCAGATCGTCCGAGCGATGCAGGAGAAGGACATCCCGGTCACCTATGTCCTGTACCCCGACGAGGGTCATGGATTCGCCAGGCCCGAGAACAATCTCTCTTTCAACGCCGTCACCGAGGCGTTCCTTGCCGGGCACCTCGGCGGAAGGTTCCAGCCCATAGGCGACGACTTCAAAGGCTCGTCAATTACCGTGCCCACAGGAGGAGAGCAGGTTCCCGGTCTTATGGACGCCCTGTAGACCAACTAGACCAGTCCGGGCGTTCAGGGATGGGCCATGAGGCCGCCGTCCACGTAGACGGGTTGGCCGGTGGTGTAGTCGCAGGCATCGGAGGCCAGGTAGACCAGCAGAGGCCCAATGTCCCTGGGGTGGCCCCTTCGTCGCAGGGGTATGTAACGCACCAGAAGCTCCTTCTGCGCCTCTTCCGGCGGCACTTCCTCCTCGCTGAACCAGCCGGTGCCGATGGCGTTGACTCGTATGTTATGCCTTCCCCATTCCAGGGCCAGCGCCCGCGTCAGCTGGAGCACCGCGCCCTGGCTGGCGCAGTAGGTCGCGGAGTTCCATAGCCCGCGCTCCGCCAATCCCGATATTATGTTAACTATCCTTCCGCCGCCCTGTTCCAGCATCTTCCTGCCTACCGCCCGGCATAGCAGGAAGACCGTCTTCACGTTCCAGTCCATCACCGCCTCGAACTCGTCGAGAGTGACCCCGTCGAAGGGTTTGGCGAACTCGGTGCGGAAGTTGTTTACCAGTATATCCACGCGCCCCCAGCGGTCCAGAGCGTCGCGCAGCGCCGTCTCCACGTAGTCCTCGAGGGTGCTCTCGCACAGGGTCCCGTATGCCTCTCCACCCACACCCCTCGCCCTTCGCACGGCCTCGGTTACTACCTCATCCCTCCGCGCTATGACGAAGACATTGGCCCCGGCTTCGGCCAGGACCTCCGCCAGAAACGGGGTGGCAAAGTCGTTATTGGTAGCGACTATGGCGACTTTGTTGGACAGACTGTACTCTTCGATGATGGGCAATTTAGTCTCCTCAAATCTCAAGAGGGATTTCGGGGGCGTGGCCCGTGGGTGAGAAACCTCCGGCCAGACCGCCTCCGTCCAGGGTGATCATCTCGCCGTTCATATAGTTGGAGGCGTCGGAGGCCAGGAAAACCGAGATGGGGCCTATATCTCCCGGGACCCCCAGCCTGCCGATGGGTATCACGTCTCCGGAGGTGGGCAGGCTGTCCCGCATGGAGTCCGTGCCCCTGGTTGGTATGAACCCTGGCACGATTGTGTTGGCCGTGACCCCATATCGCCCCAGACTCATGGCCAGGGTGCGGGTGAGCTGCATCATACCGCCCTTGCTACAGGCGTATACGTATATGTCCCTCCCGCCACGCAAGCCGAAACCTGAAGACACGTTGATAATCTTCCCGCCGCCCCTGTCTACCATGTGCTTGGAGACGGCGCGGGCGCAGTAGAAGGCGCCGCTCAGGTTCGTGCCAATGCCAGCGTGCCACTCCTCGTCGCTTATCTCCCAAATGGGGCTGTGGACGTTCTCCGAGGTCCTTCCCGCGTTGTTTATCAGCACGTCCACCTTGCCGAAACGCTCCAGGGTGCGCGCAACCATGTCGTTCACTTGGCCGGAGTCGCTCACATCGGTGGGAATGGCCAGCGCCTCCCTGCCCAGATCCTTCACTTCGGCCACCGCCTCATCTATGGGGCCTGCTCTCCGGGAGGCAATGGATAGGTCCGCTCCCGCCCTTGCCAGAGAGCGCACGATGGCCCTTCCCAAACCCGTGCCACCCCCTGTAACGATGACTATCTTTCCATCGAGGCTAAGCCGCTCCAGCAACCCCTA
The DNA here is from genome assembly GCA_965197405.1 of Dehalococcoidia bacterium. Lineage (GTDB taxonomy): Bacteria > Chloroflexota > Dehalococcoidia > Lucifugimonadales > JAGWBF01. The sequence goes on from OZ240206.1 coordinate 3,042,985, forward strand.
CCTCCTAATCCTGGCTATCCTGGGGACTCTCCCCCGATGTGACCTCTCCCGCCGGGAGGGTCGCCAGCGTATTGTCTTCCAGACGCAGCAAAAGGTTCCCTACCTCGTCCACGTCCTCGGCATAGCCCGTGTACACGTCGTCCTGCCACCGCACCTCCACCCGGCTTCCAAGGGTATCCAGGAGTCCCTTCCATTCCTCTACCGGCATGTGGAAGTCCTGGCCCTTGAGGGCCAAATAGAGGCCGTCCATCTCCTGAAGCAGGTGCTTCAGGACCACTTCCCGGTCAATCTGCCTGGCCGTCTCTACGTTCAGGCTGGTGGCCAGACCTGCTAGAGCGTCCACCGTAGAAGGGTCCAGGGCCACGTTTACCCCAATCCCCACCACGGCGTATTGTACGTCGTTGTCCTGGAGGGCGTTTTCCACCAGGATGCCGGAGACCTTCTTACCGCGTAACCTGATGTCGTTGGGCCACTTGATGGTGGGCTTCAGGCCCGTGGACTTGCGTATGGCGCGGGCTACGGCCACGCCGGATATTATGCTGAGGTACTGGAGCGCCTGGAGAGAGGGCCGGAAGAGTATGGACAGGTAGAGGTTTCCAGGCTGGGAGACCCACACTCTTTGGAAGCGGCCCCGCCCGGCAACCTGCTCCTCGGCCAGTATGACGGTTCCCTCCTCTGCTCCCTGCCGGGCTTGACGCGCCGTCTCGTCCATTGTGGAGGAGAGGCGGGGGAAATAGATTATCCGTCTACCCACTACCCGGGTATACAGCCCTTCCCGCAACATGGCCGACACTACGTTTCCGGGCAAGGCTCCTCCCTTCGAGAGGCTCCATCTTTAATTGTCACCCCCAGCGGAGCGAGGGGCCTAAAGTTCTGGCCGGGGCTGCCTTCGCTCCGGTTTTTGTTAGGCGCTGTTACAGATTCCTCGCTTCGCTCCGTTCGGAATGACGCGCGGCGGGGACCTGTATTCATCTAGCGTCGAGGAGCAAAAGGTCCCTGCCCCGACACGCTCCGGGGCCTGGGCGAGCTAGGGCTGGCGGCTGGGCAACGATATTATGGCCTTGCCCCCTGCGAGCCGGCCGCTCTCCTCGTTGGACATATACACGTCACACTCCACCAGGTACTCCCCACCCTCTTCTCGCTTGTCAGTCACCAGGGCGGCGATAACCACCGGCCTGTGAGGCACCGGCTGGCGGAACACCACGTCCAGGTGCTTCAAGACCCCCGCGGGCGACCCCGGAGGCGCGGAGCACCAGCCGGTGAGAAGCTGGGCCATCAGGGCCATACTCATGGCGCCGGGGACTATAGGCCCCGCCAGGCCCACTTCCTTCGCCGCCTTTTCGTCGGTGAAGCGGTTGGGTACGGGGTTGTCCCAGACCTGGCAGAAGTCTGCCACAGCCTCCCGCCTTATATCCTTTTGCAGTGGGCCGATTTCATCTCCAAGCTCCACGTCTTCGTAGTATTGGATAGCTCCCTGTCCCATGACCTACTCTCTCACAGCGTAAGATTCCTGGACCGCCGCCACTTTCTCGCCCATTCCGTTGGTGAAGACTGTCTCCCACACGATAAAGACCATCGTCCCGGAGCGGCCGGTCTTGGGGTAGACCTCCTTGAGGTAGGACGAGGCCATCAGCGAGTCCCCGGCCACCACGGGGGCCAACGTCTCCACCACCTGCCCGGCGTGGAACCGCACGCTGCCGAAATTCAGATTAATATCCGGTATTGTCACTCCCCGGATGAAGATGATGCACAGGGTAGGCGGCGCAATGACACCGGAGTAGCCCGCCTTCCTGGCAGCCTCTTCATCGGTATATACCGGGTTGGTCTCATCAATGGCCCTGCAATAATGTTGGATTAGCTCCCTGGTCACCTCAAAGGGCCCTGCTCTATGCTCCTTGCCCAGGAGGGACCTGTCGTATTCGAGATCTAGCACCATTGCTGCTCCTCTTTCACTCCCATGCGGGGCCGTCTGGGTCGGTATCCTCCAGGCGGACCGGGCTAAACTCCCCGGAGCGGAGGGCCTCCACCAACTCCCCTTCGTTTCGTATGCTCGTCTTGAACAGGGTGAGGCATGAGCCAATGGAGCTGACCAGGTGGGCGTCGCTGCCGCCAATCCCTTTATACCCCTGTTCCTGGGCCAGGCGCACAGCGCGCTCGTTCTCTCCCTTGCGGCTCCCGCCGTTCAGCGCCTCAACGATATGTATACCGGAGAACCGGACGCCATCGCCTATGAACTCGCACAGACCTATGCCCGGTCTTCCCGGATGGGCGGGAACGGCTATAGCCCCGCACTCTCCGGCCTCCCTGATGAGCTGAAGAGAGTCCATGGTCACGTCGGAGAAATCAACGGCCTTGAGCAGCCCTTCATTCACGCCATAGACCAGGAAGTGGCCGTGGCGGGTATCCAACTCCGATCCCTTCAGCACGAGCACCCCGTACTCCTGGGCCAGGGACGAGTAGTCCGCGTCCTTATCGAACTTGCGGTGCTCGGTCAGAACGATGGCGTCCAGGGTGTAGCCCCGCTTCCTGAGCACCTGTACCCACTTCAGGTACTGCTCAACGGTGGCCCTGGAGTCGTCCGAGGACACGGAATGGCTGTGCATGTCTATGAACGTTCTCTTCATGCCTCTACACGCTTCTTGAGCCACAGGGAGAAGCTGTGTCCCAGGGTCACCGGGTCGTCCAGGAGCAGGGGTACGCTGGCGTTCCCCCGGGCTATCTTCATATGTATGAAGCCGGGGCCGTCCACCTCCAGGGCGGAGGCCAAGGCGCTCCTCAGCCCCGCATCGTCGTTGGCCTTCCAGGTCTTTAGCCCGCAGGAGCCGGCCACGGCAGCCAGGTCCAACCTATCTGTGAAGGTGGGCTGACCTCCGGTAGAAGCGTAGGACTCGTTGTCCAACACTATCATGAGCAGCTTCCGGGGCTGCAAGTAACCGATGGTGCTCAGGGCATTCATGTTCATGAGCATTCCGCCGTCACCCTCCACGCCCACGCACCGGCTGATGGAGCTCTCCTCCAGGGACAGGCTCAATCCGAGGACTATGGAGCTTACCAGCCCCATCGAGTCTACCACATAGAGATGGTTCGGTCTCTTGCCAAGGTGGGACATCTCGCGGGAGGTGGCGCCGCACGTCAGGACTACAGGATCATTGGGGAACTCTGCGGAGATGGCTTTCAAGGCGTCTATTCTCTGGACCGGCATACGCGCGCTTTCTATCCCTTTCCTACTCCTTCAGGTTGAGGAAGACGACGACGGGCCTGTGGGTAAGGTGTATATACTCGTAGGCGCGTACGATGGCCTGGGGCCACTGGGGAACGGGGACGCGGTAGTCAAGGACGAAGGCCTTGATGCTCATGGACTCTACCATTCTGATGGCGTGCTCGGAAAAGGTGTGCACCGCCGAGTTGAACTCCCCAAACCCGCCCCTGCGTATAGCCAATATGAGTACGGGCACATGGTAGGCCAGGGCAAAGGTGGTGAGAGCCACCATCGAGTTGCCCAGGCCCACGTCCTGGTAGAAAAGGACACCCTTCTTATCGCCCAGAGCCAGGCCGGCGGCTATGCCTATGCCTTCCTCCTCCCTGGCTACGGGGAAGCACCGGACGGTGGGGTGGTCCTGGAAATGCTGAATCACGGGCGAGCCGTAGCTGTCGGGGACGTGGATGAAGTAGTCCGGCCCTATCTCCTCCAGGCCCTCTACCACCGCAGCACAGCCTTCTTCTTTCATGCCCATAGGTCCGAAACCCTTCATAAACTGTGACCTCGCAGGACCATCACTGGGGCTTTGTTGACGCTTGTACCCATTCTGTAGATTTGACACAAGGAGGCATTTAGCCATTCAACCATCGAGTCCTGTCAGGGGGCCGGGCAGGCCTGTAAGCCGGGTTCTGTATCCTGAGGGGCCGTTTTATGACCTTCTTCAGGATGGCGACCATCTCTCTAGGTCGGGCGTTGCCGCCAGACTCAAGCAGCCAACCCGGGGACGGGCCGGGCGCCCATGGTCCCTCTATTCGGCCTTGCTCCAAGTGGGGTTTGGCCACCGCCGTGTCGCCACAGTCGGCCGTGCGCTCTTACCGCCCGTTTTCACCCTTACCCCGGCAATTTTTACCCTGCGCAGTGGCCCGGTCCTCTGGAAGGCTCGGTCTTCCAGATAGCTGGGCCGGATGCGCAGGGCAGAAACCCGGGGCGGTATGTTTCTGTGCCACTTTCCGTCCCCCCGGCGTCGCCGCCGGGGAGCCTGGGAGTTACCCAGCACTCTGCCCGGTGGAGCCCGGACTTTCCTCTCCCCCGGTCCCGCTCAGCGCGGGGCTTCCGGGGCAGCAGTCGCCCGGCCTGCCAGGCCCGTGAGAACTCTAACACATCCCGTAGGGGGGGTCAACCTGCGAAAACACCCAAAACTCGGCTAGCTGACGTAGAGGATTCGGCCACAGCTGTTGCAGAACACCGTCTCGCGCCCCGCCCTGGCACGCTGGAGTTGGTGAGTTGGAAGCGCCATGCGGCAGCCGCGACAGAGGCCCCGCTCAACCTTGGCGATAGCCACGCCACCCTTGGATAGCCGAAGGTCATCGTACCGCTTGAGCTCCTGCTGGGCCATGCCCACGGTAAGCCCCTGGCGACGGGACTCCAGGGATTTCAGGGTCTCCTCCAGCACCCTTCGCTCCTCTGCAAGCTCTGCCTGATTAAGTCGCCACTCCTCTTCAAGCCGCTGGCTGGTGTCCTCGAGGGCTTGGAGCCTCCCCTGGGCCTCTTCGAGTCCCATCATCAGTTCCAGGAGCTTGTCGTCGGACTCCTTTAGCTGGTCCCGCAGGAAGGTTGCCTCTCTTTCGAAGCCCTCTAGCTCTCTGAGATTAGTTACCGTGCCGCCATAAAGCCTGCCTTCGATACCCTTCAGCTTTTCCTTCAGTGACTCCACTTCCAGGTCTTGAGCACTGTGCTGCAAGCGCAAATGCTGCTGGGAAGCCCTCTGTGTCTCAAGCTCGTCGTGCAGAGCGACTAGCTCCGCCCGCTCGCCCATTTGGCTGTCAATGGAGGAGAGACGATTGCTGCACTGGGTAATCTCCAGGTCCAACTCTTGAAGCTCGTAAAGCTGCCTCACCGTAGTCATCACGCCACCAAGCCGTCACAGGGTGATACAGGTCCCTTGATAGGTCTTGATAGGATTGTAGAGTCGCAGCGTTGCCCTTGTCAACGAGCGCGGGTGCAGGTGCAGGACGATTGCAAAGTGGGCGTAAAAGGGATAGAAAGAGGAGAGAGGAAATGAAAAGGGGGTGATGAGAGACTATGGGAACGGCGGTGGAGTCTCTTTTCGGATGCTTGGCAGAGATACCAGACCCTAGAAAAGCCCGGGGAATCAGACATCCCTTTCAGGCGATTTTGCGCTTGAGCCTGTTGGGACTGGTGAGCGGTCAAACAACGATGGCCCATATAGCTTTGTTCGGAGAAAAACACTGGCCCAGATTGAAGGAACCCTTGGGCTTTGTTCAGGACCGGCCTCCCCACGCTACCACGATTTCCCGCACCTTGGCCGGGGTCTCTTTTGGGCAACTACAAGGAGCCTTGATTGGCTGGATGGAGAGGGTAGCGCCAGACCAACCGATGAATGCCGCAGTGGATGGGAAGTGGGCTAGACAGTCCGAAGATGCCGCCGGGAATCCTCTGGGGATGGTAAACGTCCTGGCCCATGACTTGAAGCTGTGCCTGGCCCAGTGGCCGATGACGGAGAAGCGGTACGAACCGGCAGTGTTGCGGACCCAACTGGCCCAGTTGTTTGAGCATTATCCCAGCTTGCAACTGCTCACTATGGACGCCCTGTATGCAGAGCGGGACCTTTGCCAGGCCATCGTGAGCTATGGACGGGACTACCTGGTGCGGGTCAAAGGGAACCGGCCTACGGTCCTGGCCGCCCTGGCGGACGGGTTTTCAGAGGACCAACTGGGGGAACCGCAAGCGCAGACTGTGGACAAAGGGGGGGCAAAATCGAGACCCGGAGGCTTTGGGCCAGCACTGTACTAGCCGACTACATCCGGGAGGAACTGGGGTTTCCTGGGGCACAGCAGGGGGCAATGGTGGAAAAAGTGAGCGTAGAGATAGCCACTGGTGAAGTATCCAAGGAGCGGTGGTATCTGCTGACCAGTCTACCTTCCAGAGGATGCACCCCAGACGGACTGCTCCGGCTGTTCCGAAACCACTGGAGCGTTGAGAATAGCCTGCACCATGTGAAAGACCGTAGCTGGGATGAAGATCGGCACACGCTGCGCCGTCCGGGGCTGGGAGAGGTCTTTGCCACTCTGGTGAATGCCAGTTTGAACGCCCTGCGCCTGGAAGGGTGGTTTCCAACCAAGATGTCCATGCCCTTACGCGCCAAGAGTTGCGCTTTTAGCCCGGATCAGACTATCGCTCGATTGTCCGGCCAGCTATTTTGACTTTGCAATCGTCCTGGGTGCAGGTGCAATTGTGGCTGATACGTGATAGAATCTTCTCAAAGAAAGTCTTGACAAGGGGTGAAGGTTTGCTTCGCATCTACAATACCCTTAGCAAGAGAGTGGAAGAAATAACGACCCTGGAGCCCGGCGTCGTCCGCATGTACACCTGTGGCCCCACAGTGTACCGCTACGCCCACGTGGGCAACCTGCGCACGTACCTCATGGCCGACTGGGTAAGGAGGATACTGGAGCGCAACGGCTACAGGATAACCCACGTCAAGAACATCACGGACGTGGGCCACATGCGTCAGGAGATGCTGGAGACAGGTGGCGACAAGGTCATTCTCGCAGCCCTTGCCGAGGGCAAAACCCCACGGGAGATAGCCCAGTTCTACGCGCAGACCTTTCACCGGGACGAGGAGAAAGTAAACATTCTTCCCGCCCATCATTTCCCTTGGGCCACCGAGCACGTCCAGGAGATGATAGCCATAATAGAGCGGCTCTTTGAGCAGGGCTACGCCTACGAGGCCGGAGACAACATCTACTTCGACGTGGGCAAGTTCGCCGACTATGGCAAGCTCTCCGGCAACGTTCAAGAGGGGTTGCTGGAGGGCGTCAGGGCGGAGGTAGACCCGCTGAAAAAGGACCCGCGAGACTTCACCTTGTGGAAGACGGCGGAGCCTGGCCGGGAGATGAAGTGGGACAGTCCTTGGGGCGAAGGCTTCCCGGGCTGGCACATCGAGTGTTCCGCCATGTCCACCAAGTACATGGGCGAGCAGTTGGATATACACACCGGGGGGGTGGACAATATCTTCCCCCACCACGAGGATGAGATAGCCCAGAGTGAAGGAGCGTTTGGCAAGTCCTTCGTGCGCTACTGGGTGCACGGCCAGCACCTCCTGGCCGACGGCGTCAAGATGGCCAAGTCCGCAGGGAACGAATTCATCCTGGACGACTTGGAGCAGCGGGGGTTCGACCCCATATCCTTCCGATACCTGTGTCTCACCATAAGGTACAGGCACCGGATGAACTTCACCTTTCACGCCCTCAAGGCCGCCGAGCGCGCCCTCACCAGCCTTCGAGACCGGGTATGGGAGTGGCGGAGCCTGGCCCCCCTCACCAGCCAGCCGGAGGAGTCGCGAGAATGGCAGGGACGGTTCTCCGAAACCGTGGAAAACGACCTGGACATGCCGAGGGCCTTGGGGCTTACGTGGGACATGGTCCGCTCGGACCTGCCCGACCAGGCGAAGCTGGAGCTACTCCTGGAGTTTGACCGCATCCTGGGCTTGGGGCTGGACAAAGTATCCGCCAGCTACGATCTGCCCTACGATGTAAAGAGCACCGTCGCCGAGAGGAGAGGTCTTCGAGAACAGGCCGAGTACCGGAAGGCCGATGAGCTACGGGGCGCCATCTCGACCAGCGGCTACCTGGTGGGAGACATGATGGCAGATACCAGGGTCCGCCCCAAGACAACGCTGGAGAAGCAGGAGGAGCGTTGGAAGTCGGTCTCGTCGGCAAAAGAGGTGGAGTCCCGTCTTGACCTGCCCCCTCAGCTGGACTTCTCCTTCGTGGTGACCGCCAGCAACTACATGGATGACGTCAAGCGTTGCACTGAAAGCGTGCTCAAGTGGGCCGAGGGGTACTCAGCCGAGCTAATAGTGGTGGACAACGGCTCCACTGACGGCACGTCCGAATGGCTGGAGGAGCTGCAACAAAGGGAACCCCGCGCCAGGGTCATTCACTGCGACCACGTCCTTGGAGAGGGGACGGCCAAGAACATCGGGCTGAAGCAGAGCCTGGGCAGGAACATAGTGATAGTTGATACCTCCGTGGAAGCGCTGGGCGACGTGCTCGGCCCCATCGGGAGATGGCTGGAGGATAGCTCTATCGGCATCATCGGTCCCTGGGGGCTGTTGAGCGAGAACATGCAGCACTTTCACGAAGAGGTGGAATCGGGCGATGCCGACGCGATGCAGGCCTACTGCATCGCCTTTCGACGGGCCTTGTTCCCGCAGGTTGGGCTGATGCGGGAGGTCTTCAGGTTCTACCGCAACCTGGACCTGGACTTCAGCTTCCAGTTCAAGGACAAGGGCTATCGCATCGTAGCCGATGGGACTCTCCCCGTGGTGCGCCACGAGCATCGCCAATGGAGCGCCCTGGGAGAGACGGAGCGCCACCATCTCAGCTTCAGTAACTTCAAGCGCTTCTACAAGAAATGGAGCGATAGGACTGACCTCCTGGTATCCAGTGGGGAGAGACGTACCCCGTAGTGCATGGACTACGGAAAGCGGTCTTGTCCCCGCCTCTCCCCCAAGCTGATTTGTTAGGCTAAGGTCACTTCACTCTAGGCATCAGGAGAATACAGCCCCTGTCGCGCGTCATTCCGAACGGAGCGAAGCGGAGTGAGGAACCTAAAATATCGCCTAACAAAGATCGGAATCAAGGCAGCACCAGCCGGAGCAAGAACCCGGTCAGCCAGGACTTTAGGCCCCTCGCTCCGCTCGGGGTGACAACGAAACGAGGCTGACCCTTGAGGGGCAAAGGCCCTGGGCGGGACACGTCTTCCATAGCCTTCGCCTGGCTAGCCCTGCGCAAAAGACTCGATTTTGGAGGTAGCGATTCTATGACCCAGGAAGAGCCTTATCGCCGTGGGATGGTGGTAGTAGCCCACGCGGATGATGCCGAGTACGGCTGCGCGGGGACGGTGGCAAAGTGGTGCAAGCAGGGGATGGAGGTGGTGTACGTTATCTGTAGCGACGGCAGCAAGGGCAGCAGCGACCCGGATATGACCCCGGAGCGCCTGGTGGAAATGAGGCGGAGGGAGCAGGTCGAAGCAGGAAGGGTCCTCGGAGTGAAAGAGGTGGTATTTCTCGAATACGAAGACTCGATGCTTCAGCCGACCCTGGACATGCGTCGAGACATCGCCAGGGAAATCAGGAGGCACAAGCCGGATGTTCTCATCTGCCCAAGCCCCTTGAGGAACCTGCAGGGAGGGGGCTTCATCGGGCACCCCGACCACCTGGCCGTGGGAGAAGCAGCCATGTCGGCAGTATTCCCGACGGCTCGCGACCGGATGACCTTCCCGGAGTTGCTTGAGGAGGGGCTGGAGCCTCACAAGGTGAGAGAGGTCCTGCTGTCAGACAACGAGACTCCCGACAAGTGGATTGACGTCTCCGAGACCATAGATGTGGCCATCGAGGCGCTGAAAGAGCATGTATCCCAGGTTGGGGAGGGGCACGAGGACGACTATTGGATGCGGGACTGGAGGCGGCGAGCAGGTGAGCAACGGGGTGTGGATTACGCCGAGACCTTCAAGCATTTTCACCTCATGTAGAAGGGAACACCCATGGCATCGGATACACCATCCGGCACATCCACGACTCCGGAACCCTACGTTTACGCGGGCGCCGGGACGGGCGGCCTCTACCGGAAAGCCCCAGAGGAAGACCGGTGGGAGGAGCTTACCAACGGCCTGCCGCCATCGCCCGAGGTACGAGCGCTCGCCATCCATCCTCTACAACCCGGTGTGGTGTTCGCAGGGACCCAGGATGGACTCTATAGAAGCGGCAGCCACGGCGACCACTGGAGGCGCATTGACATACCCGTGGCCAGCAGTGTTGTCTGGTCGCTGCTCCTCCTCCCCCACAACCCGAGGCTAATGTACGTAGGCATGGCGCCCGCGCAAATCTTCCGCACCCGGGACGGAGGACGCACCTGGGACTCTCTGCCCATCCCCTTGGGTGACAATATAGTCTCCATGTCCTTTGACACGCGAGTCATCGCTATGGCGGTGAACCCCAGGGAGCCTGACGAGATATACGCTGCCCTGGAGGTGGGCGGCATGATTCGCAGCCTGGACGGCGGGGAGAGCTGGGAACCCATCAACGCGGGTCTGTCCGAGGGTGGCGAGGACCGGTTGGACCTGCACGGGGTACAGGTCAGCGCAGAGCAGCCTGACACTCCGTACATAAGCACCCGGCAAGGGATGTTCCGCGGTCGGGAGCGCGGCAATCGCTGGGAGCCTATTGACCTTGGGAAATACTCTCCCATCACCTATACGCGGGACTTGCTGCTGTCACCCCAACACCCCAATACGCTGTACGTCTCCGTCGGAGGCGCGGCGCGCAGCGAGGTCGGGGCGCTGTTCCGGAGCCGGGACCTGGGCGAGACCTGGGAACGGGTAGACCACGACGTGACGCCCCGGAGCACCATGATGGCGGTGGCGATTAACTCGCGCGTTCCCTCCCAGGTGTACTGCGCCAGCCGGGGCGGGCAGGTCTTCGCCTCACTCGACGACGGCGCCACGTGGACCGAGCACCATCTGCCGGAGGGCGTCGAAGAGGTGTACGCTCTGGCGGTCGGCTAGGCATAAAGTTTGAAAAGCGCTAACCCAACGCCACGCCCTTGTCCAGCAGCAGACAGGCCTCACCCCATTGCCCGGGGATGTTCAAGTCCCAGCCTTCGGGAGAGCCTGCGGGCTTCAGTCTGATTCCCTCGTCGCCCCCGTAGACGAGCATGGCTACGCCTTCACCCGAGTCTTCCACCAGTACGGCGTACGCGGGGCAGGGACCTGCTTCACTCGACCAGCCTGTGACGTCGCACATGAGGTCATTGCCCTCGGGGTCGGACGCCATTATCCTCGACACCTGAACAGGCTCCTGCATGGCATCGAACACCCTCACCATGGAGAGGGAGCAGTTGGCGCTTTCCGATACGTCTACTTCCAGGAACATGGTGATACCTCTCCCAATTTTCGATGTTATTAATGCTATGCAGCGGTGGCCGGCCGGGGGTCACAAGCTCCCACCAAGGGGGGCCTGGCTAATCGCCAGGTCTTGAAGCGAGGTCTCCGTCTCGACCATGCGCAGGCCCATCTCGCTCCCAAAGTGGTACGCCAGTGCGTAGGCCACCAGGTCCACGTCCACGGGGTGCCCCAGCAGCTTCTCCATAGATGTAACCCCGCGATCGGTAATGCCGCATGGGATGATGTGGTCGAAGGGCGAGAGGTCCGTATTTACATTGAGGGCGAAGCCGTGATAGGCGACGCCGCGACTTATCTTGACACCGATGGAGGCGATCTTGCGGCTTCGCTCAGGACAAGCCTCCTCATCCGCCACCCAGACCCCGGTCAGCCCCTCCACCAGGCCTGCAGCGATGCCGAAATTCGCCAGAGTCTTGACGATTACCTGCTCCAGGGTACGCACGTACTTGACGGGGCCGCCCCAACCTCGAAGGTCAACCACCGGGTACGCCACCAGCTGGCCGGGGCCGTGGTAGGTGACCTGGCCGCCCCTGTCCACCAAGTGGAGGGGTAGCCCAAGCTCCGAAAGCTCTCCATCATCCAGCAGGACATGGTCGCGGCTGCCGCGTCGTCCGATGGTATATACCGGCGGGTGCTCCAGGAGGAGAAGGGTGTTGGGCTGTGCGCCTTCGGACACCTGTTGGGCCAGGGCCTTCTGTAGCTCCCAGGCCCGCAGATACTCGACCACGCCGGCCCTCATAATCCGGCACCGGGCAGGAGGCGACACGGCAGACCTCCTCAGTAGATGGGCGTGTTCGGACCGATGGCCTCCAGGCGCCCCTTCACCGACTGGAGGAAGGCCCCGGACTCGGCCCCGTCTACGATGCGATGGTCAAAGGAAAGGCAGACGTTCATCATGGGACGGATGGCGATGGCGTCGTTCACTATGACGGGCCGCTTCCGGATGGCCTCCGTGGTGAGAATGGCCGCCTGGGGATGGTTTATGATGGGCTGAGAGACCACGGAACCCAGGGCCCCGGTGTTGTTTACGGTGAAGGTCCCTCCCTGGACATCCTGGAGGCCGAGCTTGCCCTGGCGGGCCTTAGCGATTAGCTCGCGGGCCGCCTTGGCCAACCCTGCAATGCTCAGGGAGTCAGCGTCGTGTATGACCGGGACCATCAGACCTTCCTGGGCGGCGACGGCTACCCCCATGTGGATGCGTCTTTTCAGGACAATTTTGTCCTCGCCCCAGGTGGAGTTCAGCATAGGGTGTTCCTTGAGGGACTCGACGACGGCCTTGATGACGAAGGGCAGATAGGTAAGCTCAACCGCCTCTCGTCTCTGGAACTCCCCCTTCAAGCTATTCCGATACTCCACCAGGCCGTGCACGTCCACCTCTACCATGCTCCAGGCGTGGGGTATCTCGGTGGCGCTCTTCACCATGTGCTGGGCTATAATGCGCCTGACGGGGCTGAGGGTTACGACCTCATCCTCAAGGCTCGTCCCTGCGGGGGCCGGCTCCATCCTCGGCGTCGGAGCAGGCTGAGCGACTGCGGGCGGGGTCTCCGTCCGGGTGGCAGCGGCTACCTGCCCCTCCAAGTACCCCAGCACGTCGTTCCTGGTGATGCGGCCTCCCACGCCCGTGCCCGTCACCCTACTCAGGTCAACACCGTGCTCGCGGGCCAGGCGGCGTACGGCGGGGGAGTAGCGGGCGCGCTCCTCGCGGGGCTTCTGGACAGCGCCCGGACCACTCTCTGATAGTGGCTCTTCCGGCTCTTCCTCGATGCCGCCGCCCGTGGGCCCAACGGGTCGCACGTCCTTCATCAGATAGCCGGTAGTGGTGACCTCTCCCGGCGCTGCGGGCGCATGGGAGGATGTGGATGGCGTGGGCCGAGGCGCCGGAGGTTGGACCTCGTCGGTCTCGATCTCGGCTATAGGAGCGCCCATAGGCACAGTCTCCCCCTCTTCAGCCAGGACACGGGCCAAGACCCCGTCAACCGGGGAAGGGACCTCCATAGTTACCTTGTCCGTGACCACCTCCACGATGGGGTCATATTTCTCCAGCTTGTCGCCGGGTTGCTTCAACCACTTGCCGATTATCCCCTCTACAACGGACTCGCCGACCTGGGGAAGCTCTAACGTTATGGCCATGTCACCATCCTATAGCCCGACTAACCTTGTACTCCCACTATAACCCGAAGTCACCCGGCCCTAGAAGAGGGGAACCCTGGACCCCTTTGCCCGGTACTGCCTGTCGTCTGAGTGGCCCTTTTCAACGTACTCTGCGATGATGCTGTATATCTTCGACATCTGGTCATCCGCACTTCTCTTGAAGAAGTAGGGAGGGACCCAGACCCCCCCGAAGGCGGACACTATCTCCGGGTAGTCGTCAATCACGAAATCGGGCACCAGGGGCACTTTCAACTCTTCCAGCCGCTCCACAAAGTGGTGCTGGGGTTTCTCATAGACGCCGCTGGCGAACTCCTCCAACTCGTGCTTGCGCACCACTTCCCAACGCGGCCCCAAGCCCGACCAGATATAGACCTTGTGCCCATCATCCAGCAGGCGCTGGAAGGTCTCTCTGGTCCCTGGGCGAAGGCTGTCGTCGAGGCCCAGGATGGTGTAGTCCACGTCGAAGAAGATGTTCATCGCCGCTCCTCAGATACCCGCTGCAATGCGCGCAGGGCAGTTGCGAAATAGGCCACTGCCATTATACTTATGCCCCGTCGAATTCCGCAACCTGACCTTTTGCCCCGAAGGGGCAGCTTCCCTATAGCGCCCCTAAAGCCCTCTCCAGCTCCTTGGCATTTGAGCCGATAATAAGCTCGTCCCCAATCCGGACCATGGGGCGGCGAATGAGCCGGGGCTCCTGTAGCATGAGACGGACCAGATCGTCGTCGCCGAGGCTTCCAGCCTCATCTTTGCTCAGGCCCAGGGCCTTGAAGCTGGGGCTTCTCCAGGAGAATATGTCCGAAAGAGCGCGCCTCCCTGAGAGGCCGCGAATTTCCGCTTCGGAGAAGGGGTCCTTGAAAAAGTCCCTTTCCTCTATATCAGCACCCTTTTGCGAGAGCAACTCCCTCGCCTTGCGACAGGTGGATCACCTGCTCCACCAGTACAGGGTGACTTTGCTCGGCATCATAGCCTCCTTGTGCTTGCGGTCTGTGTACTTATTGAAATGGCCGGGGAATGGGCCGGAGTAGAAGCAATCCCGCGCTCTACCCCGCATCCACTGTACCCGAGGACTCATGCCGTTTGCCAGGGGAGTTGATGGCTTTTTGCTGGAGTTCATAGAGGGCGTTGATGGCCTCCAGGGGCGTCATGTTGGACACGTCCATCCCCAAAAGCTCTTCCGTAACGGGGGATGGTCCATTGAACAGGGGCATCTGAAGGGGCGATCCCCTCTGAGCGCGGACGCCTCTGGGTCTGACCTCTCGCCGGCCATTATCGCCCCCTTCCAGGGCCTTCAACACCTCCCAGGCGCGGACTATCACCCCTCGGGGAAGGCCGGCAAGCTGGGCTACGTGGATGCCGTAGCTCTTGTCCGCTCCCCCGGGTACGATGCGGTGCAAGAATACCACGTCGCTCCCCTCTTCCGATACCGCTACGGTGTAGTTTCGCACCCGGGGCAGGGTGCCGGCCAGTTGGGTAAGCTCGTGATAGTGGGTGGCGAAGAGGGTCTTGCAGCCCAGGCGCGGGCTATTGTGAATGTACTCGACCACCGACCGGGCGATGGAGAGGCCGTCATAGGTGCTCGTGCCTCTGCCTATCTCGTCCAGGATTACCAGGGAGCGGGATGTGGCCTGGTTCAGGATGGAGGCGGTTTCCACCATCTCTATCATAAAGGTGGACTGCCCAGTCGCCAGGTCGTCCTGAAGCCCCACTCGGGTGAATATCCTGTCCACTAGGCCAATAGTCACGGACTCGGCAGGCACGAAGCTACCTATCTGGGCCATCAGCACGACGAGGGCGACCTGGCGTATGTAGGTGCTCTTGCCCGCCATGTTGGGTCCGGTGAGGACCACAAGCTGGGCGTCTGAGGTGGATAGGTAAGTGTCATTGGGTACAAAGGTGCCCGGAGGCATGACCCGCTCCACCACCGGATGCCTGCCGCCCTTTATTTCGATGCCCTCGCCACAGGTCAGATGTGGCCTGACGTAGCCGTAGCGGAAAGCCACCTCCGCAAGGTCGGCGAACACGTCTATGTGGGCAATTCCATCTGCCAGGGCGCTTATAGCCTTGGACCGCTCTGCTATCTGGCTGCATACCCGTCTATAGAGGGCGCGCTCCAGCTCCGCGATGCGTTCCCCCGCGTTGAGGATAAGGGACTCATACTCCTTGAGCTCAGGAGTGATGAAACGCTCTCCACCCACCAGGGTCTGTCTCCTCATGTAGTCGGTGGGGACCTGGGGGAGGTTTGGGTTGCTTATTTCGATGTAGTAGCCAAAGACCTTGTTATAGCCCACCTTGAGCGTCTTGATGCCGGTATGTTCCCTCTCCTTTCGTTCCAGGCCGGCGATGAACTCCCTGGCGTTGCGGGAAGCCAGCCTCAGCTCGTCCAGCTCCGGAGAGAACCCCTCCCTGATGACGCTGCCCTCTCCGGGATCGCCTGCGGGTTCCGTGGCAAGGGACGCCTCTATGAGGGCCACCACGTCGTCGCAGGGCTGCATCCCTTCGGCGTGGCCCAGGGCGGGCTTCTTCCGGAGCCAGGATATAGCCTGGGCGTCCTCCTCGTGGAAAAGGGCCAGGACCTCGGACGACGCTTCCAGGCTCATCTTCAGGGTGACCAACTCCCTGGGAGTGGCTACGCCCAGGCGTACCCGGTTCAGCACCCGCTCCATGTCCGTTATTCGCGATAGGAGGTCCAGGGTATTCTCTCGCCTCAACAGGTTGACATGGAAGAAGGCCACCGCATCTTGCCGCCGGCCCAGCTCGTCAATGTCCAGCAAGGGCTGGCCCAGCCACCGCCTCAACAGACGGCCCCCCATAGGAGTCCGAGTCAGGTCCAGGGTGGAGTAGAGAGAGGGGCCGGTGGCGCCCCATCGTCCACCTTGAAAAAGCTCGAGGTTCCGCCGGGTCTGGTGGTCCAGGTTCACAAAAGTGCTGGTGGAGTAGGTGCTAAGGGAATCAAGCTCCTGGAGAGAGTCACGCTGGGTCTGTATCAGGTATTCGAGTATGGCCCCCGCCGCTCTGACTGCCAGGGGCAAGCCGGCGCAGCCGAAAGGCTCCAAGGTGATTACCCCGAAGTGGTCCAGGAGGAGCTGGCGGGCGTTCTCATAGTCGAAGGCGGATGAAGCGAAGGGAGTCACCGTATATTCTCCACCAGCCCCCACCGGCGTCTCGTGGGCATCCGACACCAAAAGCTCAGCGGGGGAAACCCGGTCAACCTCAAGGGCCAACTCGTCGCATGACAGCTGAGAGGTAAAAAACTCGCCGGTGGTTATGTCCACGTAGGAGAGCCCGGCTTCATTGTCTTCTATCGCCACCGCAGCCAGGTAGTTGTTGGACTTCTGCTCCAGAAGAGAAGGCTCCAGCACGGTGCCCGGAGTGACCACCCGGACTACGTCGCGCTCTACCAGGCCTTTGGAATCCGCAGGATCAGTGAGCTGCTCGCAGATGGCGACTTTGTGGCCCTTCTTTATCAGCCGCGCCAGGTAAGATTCCAGCGCATGAGCGGGGATGCCGGCCAGGGGGACCTTGAGGTTTTTGCCCATGCCTCTGGAGGTGAGAACGATGTCCAGCTCTCGCGACGCCAAGCGGGCGTCATCATCGAAGGTCTCGTAGAAGTCGCCGAGGCGGAATAGCAGGATAGCATCCGGGTAGCGCTGCTTGATTCTGAGGTACTGGCGACGGACAGGGGTCAAGGCATCCCTCCCGGCCCTGGCATTTACAGCCATTTTACAGCAGCGCGCCTCTTCAGGGAATGAGGAATAAACGCCAAACATCTCGCCCGATTAAATTGACTTTTCAAATGCGATTGCTATACCGTAATTCATATGACAGTATCCACCCGTCTTTCCCACGAAAATACCCTTCGTCATGCCGGTGAAAACGGGTATCCACATCCCCGACGTCCTTGGACTTCCGCTTTCGCGGGAGTGACGGTGGGGAAGGCCGGCCATCCATTTTCATCCTCTTACGTGGCTTTGCAAAGGCCATAGCAATTCTAATCAGGGGGTGACAACAGCATGGACTTGGCATTCTTATTGGTGTTGCCTGCGGTCTTGTGGGTCCAATCGTGGCACCTGCTGGGTTTCTACGCCAACCCCCGGACACTGGGATTCATCGCCGTCGGCGTGGCTATAGTGCTCTTTGGCATCGTGCTGTTCCAGGACAAGCTGCCCATGGTCATCCAGGCGCCGGCGGACCTGGGAGCGTTCATGTCGCCGGCAACTGCCATGTCGGTCTTCGTCCTGGTCTGGGCGGTCTACTCGATGCTAATCGCAGGGGTTTACCTGTGGAGCCTAGACACACGAGGCTTGGGGTTCTATAGCCTTCTCGTGTGGGTCGTCTCCGTCGTGTTCGCCATCTACTTCTTCATCGGAGACCGGATACTGGATAGCGGCGAAATCATAGGGTACACCTGGCTCATGGGTGTGGTAGCCATCATGCTAGCTGTGCTATCGGCCCTCTTGTTCTTCTACCTGGCCCTGCGACCTGCGGGGCAGGGGGAGCCTCCGTCCTCCGGGATGAGGACAGTGACGGGCTGGTTCTACCTGATATTCTCCATAGCCATGCCAGTTCTCGGGGCGCTGATGCTCCTGGGTCTCAACCCGGAGCTATAGAGGGGGAGCAGGGCATCCGAAACGCCGCAACCTTGGGGAAAGCGAAGGGTCCGTAGAAGATACGGACCCTTCGGCGCGTTCAGGGAGTCAAATCCGTCGTGGTGTTCAGTATAATCGAGAGAGGCGCACGGGCCTACTGCTTCCAGTACCTCTCCTCTTTGACCTTGAAGCCCTGGGGCGACAGCTTGGCGTTGACGTCTTCTATCATGCCCGGATGCCCGCAGACGTATACAAGGGCCGTCTGAGGCTCCAGACTGAGCTTGTCCATATACTCCTCAACTATGGCGTTGACCCTTCCGGTGACGCCCTTCCAGTCCACATTCTTCTCCTCCGTGGGGCGGCTGATGGTGGGCACGTACATTACCGTCTCAGGGTGGTCTTTAGCCAGCTCTTCCAGCTCTTCCATGTAGGTGAACTCATCATAGTAGCTGGCGCCTTGCAGGACGTAAAATTTGTGGCCTTGACCGCCTCGGTAGAGGTAGCTGCGTATGGTGCTCATAAAGGGGGCGATGCCCGTTACCGTCGCCACCATCAGGTGATGGTGATACTTCTCATCCATGGTGAAGATGCCCTTGGCGCGGGGTCTGATGCTCATGGACTCGCCAACTTTTAGCTCCCACATCACCGGCGTCAGGACCCCGTCGGGCAGAGGAACAAGCTCGACGAATATCTCTAGCTGCGGCTCGTGGGGGGCGGACACAATGGAGTAGGCCCTTTCCACGCTGCCACGTCCCAGAGTGCAGTACTGCCCCGGTTTGAAGGTGAACTCTATCTCCGGCTCCAGCTTGATAACCATCAGGTCATCGGTCACGTCGGTCCGGTCCACCAGCTTCGCCCTGGGCAGCTTGGATATAGCGTCCCTCAGACGGCGGTCGCGCTCCATCAGCTTGGCATCACCACGTTCCACTTATAATTCCCTCCATTTTGCCGTATTAGCGGCCTCTGGACTCCCCGGCTCCCCGTTTTCACGGGGACAAGCTTCGCCGGAGTGACGAAGGCGTTATTTCTGGCGTTATTTCTGGCGTTATTTCTGGCGTTATTTCTGGCGTTATTTCTGGCGTTATTTCTGGCGTTATTTCTGGCGTTATTTCTGGCGTTATTTCTGGCGTTATTTCTGGCGTTATTTCTGGCGTTATTTCTGGCGTTATTTCTGGCGTTATTTCTGGCGTTATTTCTGGCGTTATTTCTGGCGTTATTTCTGGCGTTATTTCTAATGTGATTGCCCTGGGGCCCGGACTCGTCAGGCCGAGACCTTGGCTACGGCGGCGGGGGTTATTACCAGGCCGGACACCCCGGACATGGGGTCAGGCTCATCGCTGGCTTCCAGCTCTACCGCCATCTGCCCGAAGAGACTTGTGGACGAGACCACGCCCGTCTGGGCCGCCTCTTTGATAGCGGCCTTCCCCTGGAAGGTGCGGGAGAGGGTCTTGACCTCGACGGGGTCCCCTTCTTCGATGCCCAGATTCCCGGCGTCCTCGGGGCTTAGCTCTACCAGCTCATCCCTCTCGATGTGGTTGGACCGGCCCTTGACCACTTCGATTTCCCGCTGGGACTGCAACAGCACCCTTCCAGGCACAAACAGGAACGGATAGCCCTCACGTACCGGGGGCATAGCTGACTTAAAATCAGGCGCCATCAGCCTCGCCTTCCCATTGGGAAACCCACCGGCATAGAGCACAGGCGTACCCTCATGGTCCTGCGACGGGCAGGGCCACTGTAGTCCACGGCGCTCCTTGTCCGAGTAGAGTAGCTGGATGGGGAGCGGGTTGCTCGGGTCGGGTCTGGCAACCAGGACAGCCTCGGCCTCAAGTCTATGATGGGATACGCCACCATACATGGGGACCAGCCCGGCTATCTCATCCATCACCTGGGCTGGGCCGGCGAAATCGAACCCACCGGTGTTCATCCGCTGGGCTATCTGGCATATAGCCCACGACTCGGGTTGAGCTTCGCTGTTCTTTATTCTCAGTGCAGGACGGAGGGCCTGGACGCGACGCTCCAAGTTGGTATAGGTGCCCTCTTTTTCGGCGAAGGTGGAGCGGGGCAGCACGACGTGGGCCTTCTGAGCGGTGGGGCTGAGGAAATGGTCCTGGACCACCAAGAGGTCCAGACTTTCCAGGACGGCCAGCAAGTCCGTCTCCCGTTGGTCCCCGTCGGACAGCTCGCCAGTGGTGAAATTGGAGCTGTCGCCCACTATGAACATAGCCTTGATCTCGCCCTGCTTTACGGAGTCGAATATGCCCCGCAGGTCAAGCCCATTTTCGATTGGGACCAGCCCTCCCCAGCTTTCCTCTGCGGTACGTCGCGCCTCCAGGTTGTCCAGTCCCTGGTAGCCGGGCAACAGGTGGGGCACGCAACCCATATCCCACGCGCCCTGCTCGTTGGCTCCCTGCCTCATGGGATAGAGACCCGCCGAAGGCTTGCCGAGGTTGCCGGTGAGCAGGGCCAGGTCCGCCAGAGAGAGCACGCAGTCCCTCTGTAGGCTCGTAGATATGTTGTCCAGGGCGTAGAGGATGGCGGAAGCCCCGGAGCCGGCGTAGGCGCGAGCGGCCTCCCTTATGCGGTCCCCGGACACACCCGTCTCCTGGGCTACGGAGTCCAGGTCGAGGGCTTCCAGTGCCCCGATGAGGTCGTCCCTACCCTGGCAGTTTTCCTGGACCCATTCCGTGTGCTCCAGACCCTCCTCGACGATGGTTTTCATAAGCCCGCCCAGCAAGAGGACCTCTGTGCCGGGCCGGGGCCTGAGCCAGATGTGGGCGTAACGGGTAAGCTCCACCTCCCTGGGGTCAATGACGACGAGCCTGGCGCCGGCCTTGACAGCTCGTTTGATGGGCACGGCAGCTACGTTGTGCTCCTCGGTGACGTTGGTATTGAAGGCGAGGATGCACCGGGCGCCCTCCAGGTCCCAGACGGGATTGGTAGCGGCGCTGTAGCCGAGGGCCTCCTCCAGCCCGACAACCAGGCCGGGGCGTGTGTTGGAGGTCTGGTCCACGTTATTGGTCATCATCACGACCCTGGCGAATTTCTGGGCCAAGTAGTGCTCCTCGTTGGTGCTGTTGGGGGACGTGAGGATGGCGAATCTGCTGCCCTTATAGGGGGGCAGCTTCTCGGCTATGTAGTCCAGGGCCTCCTCCCAGGTGGTCTCCTCGAAGCCTTCACTCAGGTCACGGCGTATGAGGGGCTTCCTTAGCCGGTCCTTTCTATTCACGAAGTCGAGGCCGAACTTGCCCTTGAAGCAAGCCTGGCCCTGGTTGGCGGGGGAGTTGAGCTCGGGTATGGCACGGATTACCTTGTCGTACTGGTTCACCTCCAGGTTCAACTGGCATCCAACGGGGCAGTGGGGGCAGATGGTCCGTTCCACTCTGCTGGCCTTTTCCCACTTGTAGTCTCTTTCCACCAGCGCGCCCACGGGACATACATCCAGGCACGCCCCGCAGAACTCGCATCCCGACTCCAGAAGGGAGGTCCCGTAGGATGTGCCTACCAGGGCCCGCCCGGCCCGTTCGGTGAAGGTGATTGCGTTGTCGCCCCGGACCTCCTCGCACACCCGTACGCACCTGCCGCACACGATGCACAGGTTGTAGTCCCGGTCATAGAAGGGGTCGCCTACCTCGATGGGCAGGTTGCGGTACTTATAGCTCAGGGGGGATTCCAGGTCCATGTTCAGGTAGCGAGTGGTGTCCTTCAGCTCGCACCGCTCGTTCTTGGGACAGGTCACGCACCGGTCGTTCACCGAGACGTGACGCAGGCAGACGTCCTGGGGGCCGCAGAGGTCCACGCGGTGGCACGTCAGGCACCCGTGGGGGTGCTCGGAAATCAGCATCTCGATGATGGAGCGCCGTAGCTGGTACACCTGGTGGGAGTCGTTCTTTACCACCATGCCGTCCTGCACGGGAAGGGTACAGGATGCCGGGTAACCCCTCCCGCCCTCCACCTCTACCACGCACATCCGGCAGGCGGCGAAGGGCTTCATCCCGGGGTGGTAGCAAAGGTAGGGTATATAGACGCCGGCCTCTATCGCTGCCTCAATTACCATCTTTCCAGGCCGAGTCTTGACCTGAACACCATCTATGGTGATTGTGACCTCGTTGGCTTGTTCAACCATCTTTCACTCATCTTTCACATCCGGGTCGGCCTTTACGTGATGGCGAGACTCCTATGCCTTTATCCGGCGTCTTCACCTGCGGGTGCGTTGAGGCGAGTACCTGTCAGTCAAGCAGCTGCCTGTCGGACACCGCTTCTCCGTCATGTGGGCGTCGAACTCGTCGCCGAAGTAGCGAAGGGCCGAGGCAACGGGGTTGAATCCCAGCTGCCCGTGGCCACAGAGGGAGCCGACCTGCATGTTCTGACCCACCTGGCGCATCAGCTCCAGATCGCCAGGCTCGCTCTCAAAGCGGCAGATGCGTTCAAGCATCTCCAGGAGGTGTGTCATGCCCAGGCGGCAGGGAAAGCATTTGCCGCAAGACTCGAACTGGCAGAAGGCGATGAGGGAGCGGGTCATGTCCACGGCGCAGGTGTCCTCATCGGCGGCGATGATGCCCCCCGACCCCAGAATTGCTCCTGCCTGGGCCATGGCCTCAAAATCCAAGGGTATCTCCAGCTGGTCGGCGCTCAGCACCCCTCCAAGAGGGCCGCCCGTCTGGAGGAGCTTCAGCTTCTTGTCGCCGGGCACTCCGCCCGCAACATCGTATAGCACCTGCCGGAGGGTCATACCCAGGGGTATTTCCACCATGCCGGTGTATTTCAAGTTGCCGGAGAGACATAGGATAGCGGTGCCCTTGCTCCGGTCCTGCCCTATGCCGGCGAACCAATCGCCGCCCCTGCCCACTATCTGCGGGACGTAGGCGAGGGTCTTGACGTTGTTTATGTTGCTGGGCTTGCCGAATAGCCCCACCTGGGCCGGGAAGGGTGGTCGGAAGCGGGGCATGGCCCGGCTCCCCTCTATGGACTCCATCAAGGCCGTCTCCTCGCCGGACACGTAGGAGTCTCCGGTGAGCGATACCTCCATGTCGAAGCTGAAGCCTGAGCCGAAGATATTGTCGCCCAGAAACCCAAGCTCTCGCGCCTGGCGGATAGCCTGCCGGGTCCTCTCGATAGGCCCGTCATGGCCGTGCCGGATGAACACGTAGCCATAGCTGGCCCCGGTGGAGTAGCCCGCGAGTATCATCCCTTCCACGAGGGTATGGGGGTCGCTCTCCAGGATTCCCTTGTCGTTGAAGGCCCCCGGGTCGCCCTCCTCACAGTTGCAGAGGATGTACTTGACCGGCCCCGGCGACCTGGCGAGGAAGCTCCACTTGGTGCCGGTGGGGAAGGCAGCACCACCGCGCCCCCTGAGACCGGACTTGTTGACCTCCTCCAGGGTCTCCTCCGAGGTCATCTGCGTCAGGGCCTTTTGAAGGGCGCTGTAGCCGTCGTTGGCTATGTACTGGTACACGTCGTAGGGGTCTATGGTTCCGGCGTTGCGCAGGGCAATGCGGAGCTGCCCCTTCATCATGGGGTGCTCGTTGAGGTCTTCGACGCCGTCAAGTCCAGGGCCGTCGGTATAGCCCAGGGCCAGGTCGGCGACGGGCTCTTGCCGCACCAGCTGCGAATAGACGATGGCCGGCACCTCGCTGAGGGTCACGTTGGCGTAGAACAGCCTTGCCCCACTGGGCATCGTTATGTCAACGAGCGGCTCGGCATAGCACAGGCCCATGCAGCCGACCTCGCTGACAGTGGCCCGGACATTATGGTGCTGAAGCTCGTCGTGTATGGCGGCAATCACCTGGTCGGCGCCCGCCGCCTTCCCACAGATGGCAGTGCCTACCCGTATCCACGGCACGGCCCCGTCAGTCAGCAACTGCCAGCGGCGCCCGGCCTCGGCCTGTATGTCTTCAAAACTCCCGGCCATTTCCCCTCTAGTAGACATCCGGGGTCATTTCATTGTCACCCTGAATGGAGTGAAGGGTCTAAAATCCCCCTTGCAAGTCAAGGACGATTCTCCGACCAAGAGTTTTAGATTCTTCGTCGCTTCGCTCCTCAGAATGACAACTAAAAGACCCTTGGTAGACGGCTAGGCCTCTTGATGTTCTTGGTGCTGATTAGGCAGGGCTTCCGCCGTCCCGCTCCCCTGTCCCAGGTAGCGGGACGCGACCGCTTGCCTCGCCCTATCCGGGGAGAGCCTGCCCACCATTTCATGGTCCAGGCTTATAACCGGCCCCTGGGCACAGGCCCCGAGGCAGGTGTTGAAACGAACGGTTACGCTGCCGTCGGAGGTGTTCCCCTCACCCTCCAGTCCCAGGCAGTCCAGAACGGCCTTTATGACCTGCATGGCTCCCAGCACGTGGCAGGATGGGCCCCAGCACAACTCCACTGTATGCGCGCCGGGTGGGGCGAAGAGGAAATTGGTGTAGAAGGAGGCCACCCCCCACGCATCGTTGACGGTGGAGTTGGTAAAGCTGGCCACCTCCTCTATCGCCTCCTCGGGCACATACCCCAACTCGTCCTGGACAGCCAGGAGGGAAGAGAGGAGGGTCACGGTAGCCTGCTCCTGGGAGTTCAGGGCTGTGGCTATCCGCTCCTTAAGTTCTTTCACATCCATAATCATTGGTTTTCGCCCCGGCAGATGAGTATGGGTGAGTATGCCAGGTAGCTATGCAAAGCCAAAGGACCATCTGGGTCGTGAAATTTATAACTAGCCGATACGCCAATGGTAACACAAGGGCCAGGGGCTTTCAACAGGAATTGTGAGCACGATAGACTAGAGCCAAGGCTAGGGTCATCCAATTGTCACCCCGCATTCAATTGTCACCCCGAGAGGAGCGGGGGGTCTAGAATCATCCTCTTTCTTAAGGTGTCCTTTTGCTAGCGAGGCATTTTAGATTCTTCGTCGCTCCGCTCCTCAGAATGATCCGCGTCGGCCTGTATCTACCTAACACGGACTATCACTATGAATGATTCCACCAAAGGAATCATCCATATCAGGGGCGGAAATCCTTGAGGACCATGTCCACCACCTGTTTGCCGAGCCTGACACTGTAATTGGTCCCCCGGTCTTCGGGGTATATCTGGGTGGTGTTGGCCAGGTAGAGACCTTTGATGGGGGTCCGGAGGTCGGGTATGCGCCGGCTGTAGTTAACCCCTATGATGGGCTGAGCGGCATCCACTTTGTGGTGGTAGTACTCCTCCACCCACGAAGGGTCAAAGTCGGGGTTGATTTTACGCAGGTGGGGGAGGAAGTCCTCGAGCAGCTCCTCTCCGTTCATCTGATAGAGGGGGTTCTGTACGCTGGGGTAGTTGGAGAAGTACACGACGTGCTTTCCCCCGTAGAGGGAAGGGTCAACGAAGTTAGTCTGCTCGATAATCCCCACAAACGGCATGGAGCGGTCGGCCACGTTGAGCCAGTACATCGGCGACAGGGGCCGCTTCAGGACAAGGACCATCAGGACCGCCGACAGATATGTCACGTTGGAAAGCTTGCTCGCATAGTCTTCGGGCAGAGGGGGGACGAGCCTGGTGAACACGTAGGAGGGAGTGGTAGCGACAACTGCGTCATAGGGCCGTACCTCCGCTTCAGCGCCCGGCATCTGCACCTCCAGACCGGTTGCCCTGCCATCATCCATCACCACCCTGCGCACCCCCGCTGAAATATGGACCTCTCCGCCCATCTGTCCGATGCGCTCCCCGAGGGTATCGAAGACCTCTCCGAAGCTGCCCGTAGGATATACGAGTTTCTCCTTCTCCCAGGGCCTGCGCCGGGATGCCACCCTCAGGTAAATCTTTCCCCACAGCCAGGTCATGCTAATCTCGTTGTAGTGCTCTCCGAATTTGCCCCGCAGCATAGGCTCCCACACCACCTCATAGGCCCGCCTGCCCACTCGCTTTTCCAACCACTCGGCGGCGGTGACGCCCTCGAACTTGAACCCGTTCCTGGTCTTCTGAAGATAGAGAGTCACCAGTCCAAGGCGAAGCCGCTCGGCAAGGCTCAGGGGAGTGAACCTGAGCAGGTCGCCGGGCGAGTTGAATTTCCATATCTGCCCGCCGTAGTAGAAACCCACCTTGGACTCTATCCAGGCCAGCTTGTCACCGAGGCCCAACTCCTGAATCAGGTCTATCATGTGGGTGTCGCTCGTGAACAGGTGATGGTAGCCGCGCTCCAGTCGCCCCCCGCCGACTTCAAAGGTGGACGCCTGCCCGCCAAGGAAAGGGGCACGCTCGTACACGTGGGCCTGGTGGCCCTTTTTCGCAAGCTCGAAGGCAGCCGACAGGCCGGCTGCGCCTCCGCCAATGATGCCAACCTTCATTTCTCCTCTCCTTCGCCGGCCACCCCATCCCCGTAGTCCGCAAGGACGCCTCCCTCGGTCTGGGGGATGAGGGGTATGTCTATCTGCTTGCTCCTGGCAAGCTGGGAGAGGGACAGGTTCTCTCTCCACAGGAAGAGCAGGCCCATGATGTTGACGGGAAGCCACAGGGCCATGATGTGAACGAAAAACGAGTAGGCAGCCGCCGGCTCCCCGGCCACTCCAAAGGCCACGAGGGTGGACTTGGCCACCACCTCAAAGGGGCCTATACCCCCTATGCTCGATGGGACGGCGGTGGCAAGGTTGGATGTGGCCGTGACCAGCAGGATTACCTGAAAGGGCTGGTCGAGGCCAAAGGAGATGGCAACGATGTAGTAGGTAGCCGCTTCCGTCAGCCACACGGGCAGGGACAGCAGGGAGATGAGGGCCAGCTTGCGGGGACTCCTGAAAGCCCCCAAACCCTCTATCAGGAGATGTACGAAGCTTTCTACCTTCGGGCGAATGCCCCGGGGCGACACCCTGCCCATCAGGCGCGCGAGACCGCGCCCCAACCGGGGAGAGGTGGCGAACAGGAACAGGACGGCGAATCCAACGACGAAGACTACGGCCACCAGGATGCTTACGGCCAGCCAGGGGGTGTCGAGGCCCCCCGATTCGTTCCTGAGGACGGAAGTCCAGGGTAGGAAGGGCCAGACGATCGCGGCAAGGAACAGCAGGGTGAGCCCGTCGAGGGCCCTTTCCACAAGGATGGTGGCCAGGGCGGAAGCCTTGCTAATCCCCTCTTTCTCCCCAACGAAATGAGACCTCACCAGCTCTCCGAGTCGCACCGGCAGGATGTTATTGGCCAGATAGCCGATGGACACTACGGAGTACAGGCGATTGGCAGGTATGGGCTTGAGATGTAGGAGCAGGTACCGCCAGCGCAGGGACCGGAATCCCAGGGCGATAAAGTAGACCAGGACTGCGGGGACTAGATAGGTGTAATTGGCGTTTTGAAGCTCTCTGCCCGTCTGCTGGAAGTCCACCTTCCATAGAAAGAGCAGGAGCAACCCGACGGTTACTATGAACCCCAGCCAGAAACGGCGGGTCAGCAGCAAGTATCTAAGTCTCCCATACCCGGCGAAGCGGGACTATTCCCCGTGGCGAGATACAGACGGAGCATATCTAGTCTGGTGGACTCACGTTCCAGTATACCTTTCCCCACCCAGAGCAGACAAGGGATAGAGTAAACGGCAAAAACGGGAGGCGCCCCTGTCCCCAGGGTCTCTCAATTGTCACCCCCTGTTCAAGCCAGGGGTAGGCTCCGAATGGAGCAAGGGGTCCAAAGTTGCGGCTGACCGCGGTCTTGTCGTGGCCGGCACTGCCTTGATTCGGGTCTCTGTTAGGCGCTATTTTAGATTCCTCACTCCGCTTCGCTCCATTCGGAATGACACGCGACGGGGGTCTCCATTCACCGGACGTCTTGAGGGGCCTCGCCCGTTTCTGGTACACTGGCCCCAGCGGACTACCCAGGGAGGTCATCGTTCAAGAAATGGCGCTTACCGGTGAAGAAGTGCGGCACATAGCCACTCTATGCCGCATCGGCATGACCGAGGAGGACCTAGCGACGATGCCGGAGCAGCTATCCCACATCCTGGAGCTGTTCCGCGTCCTCCAAGAGCTGGACACGGAGGATGTGCCGCCCACAGGCCACTCCGTCTCGGTGGAGACGGTGGTACGCGCCGACGAACCCCAAAGCTCCCTCTCCACGGAAGACGTCCTCGCCAACGCACCCCGGCGAGAGGGCGACGTGTTCAGGGTGAACATAGTCCTGGAATAATCTTGGCCTGGAGTGGCCCTGGAAGAATAGGGCCAAGGCGCTCCCCAGTGTGGCAACAACCACGCATCGCCGGGGTGGCGTCAAACGACCCCAAAGGACCCATACGGGAGCATACTTTGACCGACCTGTACCCGTTGACCATCCACGAGGCCCGCGACCTCCTGAAAAGACGGGAGATAAGCTCCACCGAGCTGACTCGCTCCTGCCTCGAGCGTATCGAGGCAGTGGAGGACCGGGTAAAAGCCTTCGTCACCGTTACGGCAGAGGCGGCCCTTGACGGCGCCCTGCGTGCCGACGAGCGGTTGGCCTCATCGCACTTGCACCCGACGCCCCTTACCGGCGTGCCCATGCAGGTAAAGGACGTGATGTGCACCAGGGGCATACGCACCACCTGCTCCTCTCGTATGCTGGAGAGCTTCATTCCCGCCTACGACGCCACCGTGGTCGAGCGGTTGTACACTGAAGACGCCGTGTTGCTGGGCAAGGGCAACATGGACGAGTTCGCCATGGGGTCCTCGACGGAGACCTCGGCCTTCCACCCCAGCCGGAACCCCTGGGACCTGGAGAGGGTCCCCGGCGGCAGCAGCGGCGGCGGCGCGGCAGCGGTGGCCGCGGGCGAGGCCATCTACGCCCTGGGCTCCGACACAGGCGGCAGCATCCGCCAGCCCGCCTCCTTCTGCGGCGTGGTGGGGATGAAGCCCACCTACGGCCTTGTGAGCCGCTTCGGGCTTATAGCCTACGCCTCCTCCCTGGACCAGATTGGCCCCATCACCAGGGACGTGACCGACTGCGCCCTAGTCCTCAACGCCATCGCCGGCCATGACCCCAGGGACTCCACCTCCATACCCTCCTACCAGGCCCCGGACTACACCCGGGCGCTAACAGGCGACATCAAGGGCCTCCGCATAGGCGTGCCCAGAGAGTATTTCGTCGAGGGCATGGAGGACGACGTGAGGGATACCCTGATGAAGGCCACCTCGGTGCTGGAAGGCCTGGGCGCATCCCTGGAAGAGGTCTCACTGCCCAGCACACCCTACGCCCTGGCGTGCTACTACATTCTCGCCCTATCGGAATGCTCCGCCAACCTGGCGAGGTACGATGGGGTGAAGTACGGGTTCTCCTACCAGGACACGGACAACATGCGGGAGGCAATGGAGAAGACGCGCCAGTATGGCTTCGGGGCCGAGGTGAAGCGTCGCATAATGCTTGGTGCCTACTCCCTGTCCGCGGGCTACTACGACGCCTATTATCTGAAGGCGCAGAAGGTACGGACCCTCATCCGCCGCGAGTTCGAGGAGGTGTTCCAGCGCTGCGACGCCCTCGTGACGTCCACCTCGCCCACCGTAGCCTTTCGCCTGGGAGAGAAGACCGAGGACCCGGTCCAGATGTACCTGAGCGATGTCTATACCGTGCCCGTCAACGTGGCCGGCCTGCCCTCCATATCCGTCCCCTGCGGCCTGGCCGGCAGGCTCCCCGTGGGTATGCAGCTGATAGGCCCCCCGCTGTCGGAGAGCGCCCTGCTCCGCATCGCCTACGCCTACGAGCAGGCCACCGGCTGGCAAAAGCGGAGGCCCCAGCTTTAGACATCTTCCCTTGGCATACCCAGAGCCTTTTAATTCTCTGCGCTCATTGAATACAGGCCCCCGCTACATGTCATTCCGAACGCAGCGAAGCGGAGTGAGGAATCTAAAATGCCGCTTAACCAGAACGGGAATCGAGCCGTACCAGCCAGAACCGGGACGCGGGCAGGCAGGATTTTAGACCCCTCGCTCCGCTCGGGGTGACAATTAAAAGACCCTGTTGGCATACCAACCCTTCTGGGTGTAACATACATCCTGGTAGTCGAACATCTTTGAATCGAGGGATAAAGAGGTACCCATAAACTTGGTTGACCAGTATGAGAATAGCCGAATGGGCATCTTTCGATATTCCTCAGAAATAGGCGGTCCGGACGGCGACGAATTCGAACAGGTTGATGCCTTGGTGGATACCGGCTCGACCTTCACCGTTATCCCGTCTGCCATCCTCAACCGCCTGGGCGTGGAGCCGTTGCAAAGGGTCGGGTCCCGACTGGCGGACGGCGCCATCATCCAGCGGGCCATCGGAGACGCCCATGTGAGAATCGAAGGGCAAATGTTCTCCACCATCATCGTCTTTGGTGATGACGACGGGGTTGCATTACTGGGCGCGTACACTCTCGAGCGGGCGTTGCTTGCAGTGGACCCGGTGGGCCAACGACTGGTCCCAACCGACGCCTTAATGATGGCGTGCACAGGGGGTAGCCCTAGCTCATTATAAAGCCTCATCTTCGCGGGGACCTCGCTACCCGGCTTGACGTGCTTTCCAGAATGGGCGTAAAGGAGTCTGTCCATGTTGCGCACCAAGGTAAGGGAAATTCTCCAGCGCGAATCCGCAGGCGGCGAGGTGCTCGTGCAGGGTTGGGTCAAGACCACGCGCTCATCAAAGGCCGTCTCCTTCATACAGATTAACGACGGGTCAACTCTGAGGGACATCCAGGTCGTGGTGGACGAGACCCTGCCGGACTACAGTCTGGTCAAATCCCTGAGCACCGGGTGCAGCGTGAGCGTGGTGGGCAATCTTGTCGAGTCCCCGGGCAAGGGGCAGAGATTCGAGGTCCAGGCAAAGGGGCTGGAGCTGCTGGGCGCTGCCGACCCTGAAGAGTACCCCCTGCAAAAGAAGCGGCACACCCTGGAGTTCCTGCGGGAGCTCGCCCACCTCAGGCCGCGCACCAACACCTTCGGCGCTATGGCAAGGGTGAGGAACGCAATGGCCTTCGCGATACACAGCTTCTTCCAGAGCCGGGGCTTCCTCTACATACAGTCCCCTATAATTACGCCCAGCGACGCCGAGGGGATAGGGGCCATGTTCCGCGTCACGACCCTCAACCTGGAAAACCCGCCCAGGAGGGACGGCTCGGTGGACCAGGGAGAGGACTTCTTCGGCAAGCCCGTCTTCCTGACGGTGAGCGGCCAGCTTGAGGCGGAAATCTTTGCCCTGGCCCTGGCCGACGTGTACACTTTCGGCCCCACCTTCCGCGCCGAGAACTCCAACACCTCCAGACACCTGGCGGAGTTCTGGATGGTGGAGCCGGAGGTAGCCTTCTGCGACCTGGACGGCCTGGCCGAGCTTGCCGAGGACTTCCTGAAGTACATCTTCGCATACATGCTGGAGCACTGCGGGGAAGACATGGCTTTCTTTAACCAGTGGTACGACGAGAGCGCCGTTTCGACCCTGGAGGGCGTCGTAAACTCCAGCTTCGAGAGGGTGACGTACACCGAGGCCGTGGAAATTCTGAAGGCTTCGGGGGAAAGCTTCGAGTTCCCCGTGGAGTGGGGGCAGGACCTCCAATCGGAGCACGAGCGGTTCCTGACGGAGAAAAAGATGCGGAAGCCGGTCATAGTCACCGATTATCCCAGGGAGATCAAGGCGTTCTACATGCGCCAGAACGACGACGGAAGCACCGTCAGGGCTATGGACGTGCTCGTTCCCAGAATAGGCGAAATCATAGGGGGCAGTCAGAGGGAGGAGCGCAGCGACGTGCTGCTGGAGCGCATGAGGCAGCTGGGGCTGGATGAAAAGGACTACTGGTGGTATCTGGACCTGCGCAGCTACGGGACCGTACCCCACGCCGGGTTTGGCCTGGGCTTCGAGCGGACGGTCCAATTCGTCACCGGCATGCAGAACATCAGGGACGTTATACCCTTCCCCAGGACCCCCAAGAACGCGGAGTTCTAGCGGTAAAGCCAGCCCACGGCGCCGCGATAGGGCCTGCGGTAGAGGGCGTGCCCTGATGATTGCCGACAGCGATTCCACCAACCACATTCCCTTGCGTGACTATGATTAAGAGGTATTATGGAACCTTGTCAACTCCGACGATGGAGGATAAGCATTTCTCCAGACTGGGATGCTTGGTTTTTCACATGCGCCCGGCCTGGCAGGTCTAAAGGGCCAGACGGGGATGTGCCAGACGACCTAGTTTCCTCCTGGGTCAGGGGGTTGCCTGGTCCCAATACAGTGATTATTTCGCTTCTGGGGCGCAAAAGAAATCGAAAGCAGCTTAGTGAGTTCTCTTACTATTCATTCTACGGTGGATGGGACAATCCATCAGAATGCGATAATAAGCCGTCTTTCCAAGAGTGGCTTGACCAACGCCACAAGGACCTCCAAATTCTAGTCCGTGAATACCCTACTTTTGATCCTGATATTTATAATCCCCGTCCAATTCACCCACGTAGGCTTGCTGCCATAGAACACGACGTTCGACACCTCATTTCTGAGGGCCGAACGGTAGTAGTGATGGACTCTGGAGGGGTGGGGCGGACGGGAGAAGTATGCGAGCATATGAAGGCAACCGAGGACACTCTGAATACTCCGAGGTCCTGAACTCTCGCCTTGCTAGCTCAATATCCCAACTTCAAGGTAATTACCGACGCGCAAAAATTACATTGAATCCTAACGACTTCCCGTCGTCACTCCTGCGAAAGCAGGAGTCCAGTGTACAAGAGCTATTCTGGGTTCCCGTTTTCACGGGAATGACGGGTGAGACCGGTTAAGATGTCTATTCACGTATAGCTAAGGAGTGGAGAAGATGCCTTCCGACCCCGGACTGCCCCTCGAGGGCGTGGTTGTTCTCGACTGTACCCAGATAATGGCGGGGCCTTTCTGCACCCTGCTGCTGGCGGACATGGGCGCCGACGTCATCAAGGTGGAGAACCCCAACGGCGGCGACGATACTCGAAGGATGGGTCCGCCCTTCATCAACGGCTGGTCGGCGGCTTTTCTGGCAATCAACAGGAACAAGCGCAGCCTGGCGTTGAACCTGCGGTCCGAGGAGGGCCGGGGCGTGTTCAAAGCCCTGGTGGAGAGGGCGGACGTGGTCGTGGAGAACTTTCGCCCCGGCGCTATGGAGCGGCTGGGCCTGGGTTACGAGGGACTTAAAAACATAAAGCCATCCCTCATTTACTGCTCCATATCGGGCTTTGGGCAGACGGGGCCTTACAGGGAGCGCGGCGGCTTCGACCTGGTGGCCCAGGGCATGAGCGGCTTGATGAGTGTGACGGGAACGCCCGGCGGCCCCCCAGTGAAAGTAGGGGTGCCCATCACCGACTTGACCGCCGGCATGTACGGCGCCTATGGGACCCTGAGCGCGTATATACATAGACTCCGCACGGGAGAGGGCCAACAGGTGGATATGTCCCTCCTGGAAGCGGGCATAGCCTACACTTTCTGGGAGTCGTCGGTCTACTTCT
Source organism: Dehalococcoidia bacterium (assembly GCA_965197405.1). Taxonomy (GTDB): domain Bacteria; phylum Chloroflexota; class Dehalococcoidia; order Lucifugimonadales; family JAGWBF01. Next base: position 3,076,299 of record OZ240206.1, read on the forward strand.
CCACCGGCCAGGTCCCCGGACCCCTTGGCTCGGCCCACAGGCTGTCCGCCCCTTACCAGGCCCTCAGGACGAAGGACGGCTACATAAACATCGGCGCCGCCACCCAGCCCACCTGGGAGGCCATGTGCCGCGGCATCGGGCGGGAAGAGCTACTCTCGGACCCCAGGTTCGCCAACAGTGGCGAAAGGAAGAAACGAGAGGTGGAGCTGGCGGCCCTCTTGGAGGAGACCTTCTGCCGGGAGAGCACCCAGCACTGGGTGAAGGCGCTGGGCGAGGCGGGCGTACCATGCGGTCCAATCAATGACCTGGAGCAGGTCTACTCCGACCCCCACGTCCGGGCGCGGGAGATGCTTGTGGAACTGGATGACGCCGAGTTGGGTGTGCTGAAGAACATCGGCATCCCGGTCAAGCTATCCCTAACCCCGGGGCGCATACGCCATAGGGCCCCCGACCTCGGAGAGCACACCAGGGACATCCTGCTCCAGGCCGGCTATGCCGACGACGACATAGCCAAGCTCAGGGAGACGGGAGCCATTAAAGCGTAGGGCTTCTATTCCAAGCCTAATCCGGGTCTTAGAGCCTATCCTAATAACCCGGCGGCTCTGAGAGCGATAAGGGCACAGGCGAAATGAAGAAAGGCTATGTAGTTGGTGGGAGACTTGTCCCAGCGGACCAAAATGCACCGGAAGCGGTTCATCCAGCTGTGGGTGCGTTCCACCACCCAGCGCCGGGCTTTGAAGCCGGCCTCTTTCTTGATGGCCTGAGCCTCTTCCCCACGGCTGCGTATGTGGGCCGTGAAGCCAAACTCGTCCACGGTCCGGCGCACCTCATCAAAGTCGTAGCCCTTGTCCAAGCACAGACCCTGGGGATGCTCCGGGCTGGGCGCGGGGCGTGGCACGGGGAGGCTGTCCACCGTGGCCCGCACCAGCTTCATATCGTGGCGGTTGGCCCCGTCCACTGCCAGCCCCACCGGAATGCCCCCGGCTTCGGTCAAGAGACTGCGTTTGACCCCGCTCTTACCCCGGTCCGTGGGGTTGGGACCGGTTTTTCCCCCCGCCCAAGGGGGATTTGGTCAAGGCCCCGTCCATGCTCAGCCAGCTCCAGTCCAAACCCTTCAATTCGTCATAGCGTTCCAGCCCGGTCCGCCATAGCTCCAGGAACACCCCGGCGGCGGCCCATTCCTGAAAGCGCAGGTGGGCGGTGGAGCCGGAGCAAATGCCGGTGGCATCCAAGGACTTCCACTGGCAACCGGTGCGAAGCACGTAGAAGATACCGTTGGCGCAGGTCCGGTCCGGGACCCGGGGGCGGCCTCCGCCCAAGGGATGGGTATTCACCCGCTGGGGAAGGAGTGGAGCCAGTGCCTCCCACAGTTCGTCGGATACTTGGAAGGAGCCGGTGGTGGGGTTGGTCGGAGAGGCTGGGCCGGCGCGGGGTGGTCGAGGCGGCTTGGGTTCTTTCGCTTTCGTCATTCCCCAAGTTTAGCCGCTCCTCTGCCTCCTTCCTCATTCACTACTCAGCGGGTTTCACCGGTTTTTAGGATAGGCTCTTAGAGGGTGTTGCAAAGGTTCCTCCTTGGGGCCTCCTCGCCCTTGACGGGAGAGTATTGAGGTGAGGGTGTCGGAACAACTCCCCCTCATCCTAACCTTCTCCCGCCAGGGGAGAAGGGACTTCGGAAACACCCTCTAAAGCGCCTGCCAGTAGCGGCGGCCCTCGACGCGCACCAGCTTCCCATACCCGGGCGGCGGATAGTGGCATGTGACCAGGATAGAGTCCTGTTCCTCCAGCCGGTCGAACAGCTGTCTCCTGGTCTGAGCAGTCTGAGCGGGGTCCATCTCGAAGATATGGCACCACTCAAGCTCCGTTATCTGGGCAGGATTGCCCGCCACGTCTCCCATGATTATGGCGTGTTGTCCCCCGGAAACGATGGCCAGGCTCATGTGTCCCGGCGTATGGCCCGGGGTCGGTATAGCCGTTAGCTCGCCGGTCAGGGCCTTCTCCCCGGACAGGAGATCGAGGACTCCCATGTTCGCCAGGGGAGCGACCGTCTCGTCCCAGAAGCTGAAGGGGAACTGCCCCCGGATGTCGGGGTTATTGAAGGCATCCCAGTCCGCCTGGTGGGCCACGTACCTGGCGTTGGGGAAGGTGAGCTTGGCACCACCGTCGCCGTGAGTCAGGTTCCAGCCAACGTGGTCCGGGTGCATATGGGTCATGAAAATGGTGTTCACGTCTTCGGGTCTCACACCCGCCGCCTCCAGCTCAGCCATCAGCCGCCCGTCCACCCCGGCGACGAAGGCGTCCACCGTTCCGGGATTGGTCGCGCTGCCGCCTATACCCGTGTCCACCAACACAGTCCGGCCCTCGGAGCGGACCAGGTAACAATCGAAATGGGTGTGGGCGTTATCCGTGCCGTCGAATGACTCTGGGTAGCGCTGCTGGTACGGGGCCCAGGCTTCCGCCGGAACGCCGGGGAACAGGTCGCTCAACGGCAGAGACGCCTCGTTGTCGTCCAGGGCTATTATCTCCACATTCCCCACGGTTAGCTTGCTTCGTGGCATGGTCCACCTCCTGCATTTCACTTGATATATTTCCGCGCCGCCAAGGGCACAGGCCCGGCCGGTTGTACCCAATCCCTTGCCGCACTAAAGCCCCTGCCAGTAGCGACGCCCCTCGACGTGCACCAGATTCCCATACCCGGGCGCGGGGAAGTGGCACGCTATCAGGACGCCGTTCTCCGCCTCCACCAGTTCAAAGAGCTTTCTCCTGCTCTGAGCGGCGGCGGGCCGGTCCATCTCGACCAGGGCAGCCCAGTCGGCCTCGGTCACCTGGGCCGGGTGAATCGCTGCGTCGCCTACGATGACGGCGTATTGGCCGCCGGAGGCGATGACGACGCTCATGTGACCCAGCGTATGGCCCGGAGTGTGTATGGCCGTTATCTCATCGGTCAGGGCCGTTTCTCCCGGTAGAAGGTCAATAGCCCCCAAGCCCTCCAGGGGGCCGAGGGTCTCCTCCCAGTAGTTGAAGGGGAACTCCCCATGAATCTCCGGCTTTTTGAAAGAGTCCCAGTCCACCTGGTGGGCGACGTATCTGGCATTGGGGAACGTCAGCTTGCGGGCATCGCCTCCGGGACTCAGGTTCCAGCCCACGTGGTCCGGGTGCAGGTGGGTCATAAAAACCGTGTCTATTTCTTCAGGACTCACCCCTGCGGCTTGTAGCTCGGCCATCAGCTGCCCGTCTGAGACGCCGCCGGTGAGGGCGCTAATCTCCGGGTTGGTCTCGCTGTTCCCTATGCCGGTATCCACCAGGATGGTGCGCCCTTGAGAGCGAAGCAGGTAGCTATCGAAATGGAGATGGTAAGTATCGGGGCCTCTGAACACCTCCGGGTATCTCTCTTGAAAGGGGCCCCAGGCGTCAGCCGGGACGTCGGGGAAGATTTCTCCCAGGGGAACGGGAAGGTCCGTCTCGGCGTCGGTCAAGCACAACACCTCCACGTTTCCCACCGAAAGCCTGTACTCCGGCATAGTCCACCTCCTGTGTTTCGTTTGCGGTAATTCAAGACGACTGCGTGGGCAGGGCAACGCCTGCATGTTCCGTCCTTGCCTCAGTCGCTATATAATATCACACTCCGTTCCAGACGGTATTTGAGATTCCTCACTCCGCTTCGCTGCGTTCAGAATGACATGCGGCGGGGCCTGCCTGCCGCAAGCAGATATGCGTTCATCTAAGTCAAGGATTGAATAGCTCTGCTTCAAGGGGCACGGCATCTTGGAAGGACTCAGAAGGGGCTTGAGGTCAGCCCGAGGCGTGGTGGTGCACTATCCGCCATTCGCCCTCGTCCCTTATGAATATGTTGGTCGCCTGGACGGCGAAGTTGGTGGCCCGTGCGTCAACGACGCTGGTGATGTTCTCCACGCACGAGACCCAAGCGCAATCGCCCTGGATGATCACCTGGGCGTTGGTGATATTGAAGTGCATCAGAGAAGTGTTGTAAAAGATTCCTTCCCAACTCTTCCGCACGTCTTCCCACCCTCTGAGAAGCCTCCAGCCCGGATGGACGCACAACACCCGGTCGGAGTTCTCCCAGACCCTCTCCATCTCGGCGATGTCGAGGTTGCCGAAAGCATCGTAGAAGCGGCGGTTGGCCGCCAGAACAGATTTGACGTCCGCGTCATCCTGGGCCATTCTCTGGCTCTCTTTCGCCCTGAGCATCACGCGGTTGGCAGGCGGCCGGTCCCGCAGAAGCCCAGTCCATCATCGAGGTGAAGACAACGTGGAGATTGTACCAGAAACCTGTGCTCCATCCCACTCCCTCCACTAGCGGTTAGTGAATAGCGTTTTCATTCGGATGGTCGAGTTTTCTCCGCGTCGCCTCGCGCGTGTTGCCATTGCCAAACCACCTAAAACGCAACGCTATCCTATCTGTGATAGTATATTTTGCAAAGAAGACAAGGAGGTGGTCAGGTGGACCAGCAGCAACTGGACCTTCGGAAAGATGGTGGTGTCGCCACCATAACCTTCAACCGCCCGGAGTCCCGGAACTCCCTCTCCTCCGGCCTGCTGGAGGACTTCTCCAAAGCTCTGGAGGAGTGCATGGCGGAGGATGTGCGGGCTGTGGTCATCACGGGCAGCGGCAACTCCTTCTGCTCCGGGGCCGACCTGCGGGACTTTACCCAGGCTCTGGAGAAGGGTCCGGAGGAGCTGTCTTCCCGTGTGAGAGTGCTGGCGGACCAACTGCACCGGGGCATAGTGCTGAAAATACGGCAGCTATCCAAGCCCGTCATCGCCAGCATCGGAGGGGTCGCCGCCGGGGCCGGGTTCAGTCTGGCCCTGGCCTGCGACATGCGGATAGCCTCCCAGGATGCCCGCTTTTTCCTGGCCTACGCCAACATCGGCGGCACAGCCGACGGCGGCTCCACCTACTACCTGCCCCGGCTCCTGGGGCCAGGTCTCGCGATGGAAATATATCTGATGAACCAGCCCATCAGCGCCCAGCGCGCCCTGGAGATGGGCCTCATGCACCGGGTAGTCCCAGTCGGTGAGTTGGAGAGGCATACTCTGGAGATGGCCCAGCGCCTGGCCTCGGGACCTACTGCGGCCTACGGACGAGTAAAGGCGTTGATGGACCGCTCCTGGGACTCGGACCTGGCATCCCAGCTTGACGAAGAGACCCGGGCCATCGGTGAAATCACCCTGACGGGAGACTTCCAGGAGGGGATAAGCGCCTTCATAGAGAAGCGCGCCCCCCGGTTCCAGGGGAAGTGAGGCCAGGGCCTTTTGATTCTCAATGTTACCCGTCTGCCGCCGGCAGGGGTGAGTACAGACCCCGCCGAGTGTCATTACCATTCAAATACCCTTCGTCATACCCGTGAAAACGGGTATCCACGGCCCCGGTCCCTGGACTCCCGCTCCCCGTTTTCACGGGGACAAGCTTCGCGGGAGTGACGGTGGGGAAAGCTGGCCGCCATTTTCATCCCCCTTGATGCGGCCTAGCAGGGCCATAGTGATTCCGAACGGAGTAAAGGGGAGTGAAGAATCCAAAATGGCGACTAACAATAGGCGGAATCAAACCGTACCGGCTGGGACAAGGCTGCGGTCAGGCAGGATTTTAGACCCCTCGCTGCGATCGGGGTGACAATTAAAAAGACCGGGGCCTTTCAAGGCGGGGGTTGACTGCCCGACGGGTCGTGCATATACTCAAGTTGGCTCACATGGGGAAAGCTCTGACGCTTGAGGAAGGAGGGTCAGGACCATGATAGGCGATGCTTTCGTATTCGATGCCGTGACTCATCTCTATAACATGAGCGCCTCCAACGTGAAGAACGGGGGAGGGGAACTGTTCAACCAGCACCTGTACGGCTTTCATGGCGCTCTGACGCCTGGCGGGGAGAAGGTCCTGTCCCAGGACGAGTTCCTTCGGGACTGGGACATAGACACGATTACCAAGGTCGTGTTCGACGAGAGCAACACGGATATGCTGGTGGCGCAACCGCTGCCGCTGACCGATTTCTATCACGACGGCCTCTCGGACTGGCAGAAGTGCGCCGAGATGGCCAAAAGGAACCCCGATAGAGTCGTATCCTGGGGCACGGTGAACCCCCTGGAAGGCTATAAAGCCCTGGACCTCATGGAGCTCCAGGTGAAGGAGTACGGGGTCAAGGCCTTCAAGTTCTACAACATACGGTACGACTTCGGATCGCCCTTTCCCTGGAGAATGGACGACCCCAGGGTCGCATACCCACTGTACGAAAAGGCCAGGGAGTTGGGAATCAACGTCATAGCCGTTCACAAGGGGGTCCCCCTGGGTCCCCAGCCTGTCGAAGGCACTCAGGTGTATGACATTGACCAGGCCGCCGCGAATTTTCCAGACCTCAACTTTGTCATTTTCCACCCGGGCCTGCCGTTCCTGGACGAGATATGCTGGCAGATTGTCAGGTTCCCCAACATCCACGTATCTCTGGCGGCAACGATGAACTTCATAGGAAAGGCCCCCCGGTGGTTCGCCGAAGTGCTGGGCAAGCTCCTGTTCTGGGGCGGCCCCGATAGAATAGTGACGGGTTCGGAGGTCCCTCTGTGGCACCCCCAGTGGGCGCTCAAAGCCTTCTGGGAGTTCGAGATGCCCCAAGACCTGACCGATGGCTACGGCTATCCCCAGCTTACCCCTGAGATCAAGAGGAAGATACTGGGCGAGAACCTGGCCCGGCTGCACGGGATAGACGTGGAAGCGAAAAAGAAAGAGATCGCAGGGGATGATTTCTCCAAGCGGCAGGCCGCCGGACTAGCAGCGCCCTGGTCTTAGAGGATGTTTCCGAAGTCCCTTCTCCCCTGGCGGGAGAAGGTTAGGATGAGGGGGAGTTGTTCCGACACCCTCACCTCAATCCTCTCCCGTCAAGGGCGAGGAGGCCCCAAGGAGGAACCTTTGGAAGCACCCTCTTGAGCCAGCGCCAGGACCGCATCTCCATTGGGGGGAAAGGACGCAATGGAAGGAGCCAAAGACGGGGACCGGGAACCTCTGAAAATCGAAGTCATGGAGGCCCTGAAGGACATCGGCTGCTGCGACTTCAGGTTTGGCGTGGGGCAACTGGGGCTGGTGCAGGATGTCCAGGTGAGTCCGGAGAGGGCTGTATCCGTGAAGGTCCTTCCCTGCTGCATTTTCGGCATGACTAGGCTGGTAACATCGGTGAAAGAGGGTCTAGGAGGGATTGAGGGCATCACAGAGGTGGAAGTGGACGTGGCCTGGGACAAGATTGGGGACCGCGACCGCATGCCCCAGATGAGCAAACAAATCCTCCAACTCGACTTGAAGGCCCTGGCACGCCAGCATGGCCTGAAGGCTTACGGAGAGAAGGCGGCAGAATAGAGACCGGACCTTCCCCTTCGGGTGTGACTCTGAGGGGATGAATCAAACAAGCCGGACCACGGTTACCCCGTCGGCGGCGATACCCTCATCCCGCCCCGCAGACTTCACCAGGGGATGATGGCCGAGGTATTCCCGGATGGCGCTGCGCAGGGCGCCGGTGCCCACGCCGTGGATGATACGCACTGCGGAGAGGCCGCTCACCGTAGCATCGTTGAGAAAACTCTCCAGCTGCTCAAGGGCGTCATCCACCCTGGTCCCGTGAAGGTCTAGCTCGGTATTGGCCCTCCGCTTGACGGGGCGAGATAGGTACACTCCATCGTGGGAGGGGGTCATATTGGCCTGCGCCGGCCTGTCAAGCTGGTATACCGGCAGACGTGCCCGCATGGTGCCAAGAAGGACCTCCACGGTGCCCCCATCCCCAGGTGGGGCTATTACCTCCACGGGCTTTGGTATGCCTCGCAGGTATACACGGTCCCCGGACTGGAGGCGCTTCAGCCAGTCGCCGCGTTTGCTGGGGGGTGGCTGCCAGGCTGGAGACCGCAGATCCCGTCGAGCTTGGGCGACTTCCTTGAGCGCCTCTTTTACCACAGGTTTGGGCACCACAGGCCTGGGTATGGCCGGCCAGGACGGGCGCTGCTCCAGGACCCCCTCCGCGCTACGCAGACGTTTGCTGATTTCTTCGACCCTCTGCTGAAGCTGGTGCTGGGCCTCTTCCATAATCTCCGCTTTTTTGTCCTGGATGGATGCAAGCTGCTCCTCCAGTGCGGCGCTCTTCTTCTCGGCCTGGGCCAGGGCCTCCTCACTCTCTCTGCGGGCCTCCTGGGCCAGGTGACGCTCCTCCTGAAGCTCCCTGAGAAGGCTTTCCGCCCCCTGGTGGGCGGGAGCGAGGAGGGAGCGGGCGTTGCCGATAATTCCCTCCTCCAGTCCCAGGCGCGAGGCAATCGTGAGGGCATAGCTTCTGCCGGGCAGACCCTGAGTCAGCCGGTAGGTGGGCGCCAGGGTCCGTGGGTCAAGCTCGACGCTGGCGTTCATCATCCCCGGCTGCTCCTGGACAAAGGCGGCCACGTCCCGCTGGTGAGTGGTGGCCAGAAGGGTGATGCCCCGGTGGGAAAAATGGTGGAGGATAGCCTTGGCCAGGGCAGCGCCCTCCTCGGGGTCGGTGCTGGTCCCCAGCTCGTCTATGAGGACCAGCGACTTGCCGGTGGCCTGGTCCATGATGGCCCGCAGGTTCTCGATGTGAGAGCTAAAGGTGGAGAGGGACTGCTGAATACTCTGCTGGTCGCCGATGTCGGCGTAGACCCCGTCGAAGAGACTGATTGTACTCTCCCTGGCGGGCAGATGAAGCCCGGCGTGGGCCATCAGGGTGAGGAGACCCACGGTCTTCAGGGCCACCGTCTTGCCCCCCGCGTTGGGGCCGGTAATCAGGAGCAGCGAGCACGTATCGCTCACCTTCAGGCTGACAGGGACCGCCTCTCGCTCCAACAGGGGATGGCGGGCATCCACCAGCGATATATACTGCTGCTCGCCCTCAATTATAGTGGGGGGGAGTGCGCGGATTGCCAGGGCATAGCGGGCCTTGGCCATAGCCAGGTCGAGGCGGGCCAGCAGCTCGAGGCTGCGGAGAAGGTCGTTGCTATGGGCTTCCACCTTAGCGGAGAGAGCGCGGAGGACCCTCTCCTCCTCACGCTCCTCCGCCAGGCGCATCTCTCTCCAGCGATTCCCCAGGCCAATGGCCTGCATAGGCTCCACGAAGATGGTGGCGCCGCTATCGGAAACATCGTGGACGATCCCGGGAAGCCGGTGCTTCATTTCGGTCTTTACCAGAAGGACCATCCGGCCGTTCCGTTGGGTGACGACAGGCTCCTGAAGGATATTGTGGCGCTGTATGCGCCTCATGGTGCGTTCCAGCGAGTCCGTAAGTCGTTGGTACGCGGCCCTGGCTTCGACGCGCAGCTCCCGGAGTGCGGGGCTGGCGCTGTCAAGCACCTCACCGGACCTGCCTATGGCGGAGACAAGCTCCCTTTCCAGGTCTCTCACGACGAGCAGGTCCTGGGCCATCGCGCCAAGGATTGGAGCGCCTTTCTGACGGAGGACGGCGGCGCGGGCGCCGCGAGCCGCCTTCAGGGTGTCGTGCACGTCCCGTAGCTCCTCGCCCGTGAGGAGACCCCCCAACGCGGCCCGCTGGAGCGCCTGGCGCAGGTCCTTGGCGCCAGCCAACTCCAGACCGGAGGTCGTTTCCAGGAAGCGGGATGCCTCCGTCGTCTCCTGCTGGCGCTGCGCCACCTCGGTAGCTTCGTAGGAGGGCATCAGGTCAAGGGCCAACTCCCGGGCTAGAGAAAAGGTGGTGTAGCCTGCCAGCTTCTTCTTCACCAGGTGAAACTCCACCAACCGCAGGGAGCTTTCCCGCAGGCCTGGGCGCTGCTGGCTAGCTATCTCGTCGGCGGCCAATTCGCCGTCAAGGGTGGGGTCGGTCATACTCATCTAACCTGACATTCTAATTGTCTGCTTTCCGTGACGACCTCTACCGGTCTCTGCACGTAATAGTCAGCACCCGGCTCTCCCAGATTGTCCCGATGGTCCCCTCCAGGGCGTCCCGTTTAGGCTCCCTCACGTTCAGAGTCCTGCCCAGGATTCTGGGGGATAGCCTTTGCAGATAGTCACAGCGCTTGAGGAACCCCTGAAGGGTGAACCTTTCCCCGCCCAGAAGGATGTAGTCCAGCTGGTCCTCGTAGGGAGCGAACCGCTCTTTTACGACGGAGCAGGTCTTATCGAAAATCTCCTGAATCTGCTTCTCTCTGATGCGCTCGAACCGCTTCTGCGACTGCCCGCCTGCGCTATGTCTGCCCTTGACGTACCGGGTATCGGTCTTGGAGGTCAGCAGCGCCTGGCCGCGGAACACCCCTACGGCGAATCTCCCCAGTCGCAGCAGCACCACTCCCAGCAGGTATTCCCTGCCCAGAAGCGCCCGTAGCTGGGAGGCGTCCCAGCCCTCCAGTAGCTGGTCCCGCTCCACAGGGAAGGGAGGCAGGATGATTGTCCTGCTATCTTCACTCCAGAATATGACGGACCCGGTTTCCGACTTCTCGACGCCGGGAGGCAGGCCCGACAGTCTTTCCGGCCAGCCGCCATCCTGGTTGGGCAGCCGTTGCAGGCAGTCTTGAAAGCGTCCGGGGCCGACGTAAATGGTCGTTCCATTGACTACGTCACGCGTCTCCAGGCGACCCAGAAGCCCCTCCAGGTCGGCCTTGCTCAAGCGGCGTTCCTGCACCGATGCCAGCTCGGTAGGGTAGACATGGCTGCCATTGCCCATTCGTTCAAGTCCAAGAGGAAAAGCTGAAGCCAACAATAGCTTAGAGCCTGGCCTGTATGGTGTCAAGGAAAGGAACCTCAAAGGCAGGGTCTTTCAATTGTCACCCCGAGCGGAGCGAGGGGTCTAATGTCCTTGCCTTCTTAGGCGTGCTGCTATCCAAGCATTTCAGATTCCTCGCTGCGCTCGGAATGACACGCGGCGGGAGCCTGTATTCACCTGGCGTCGAGAATTGAAAGACCCTGACCTCAAAGGAAAGCCGGAGAACATTGGCGTAGTTTTGTACAGACACGCCAAAGCCCGTGTATAATAGCTCACAAGCAACGTCTTCGCCGGAGGAGAGTTATGGCTTCATCCATCATTCGCGGCAAATATGTGGTAGCCAGGGCTGGTCCCGACGCTGGTTCCAGCGCGGTAATCGCTGACGGCGCCGTTTTCCAGAGAGACGGGGTCATCGAGGATGTCGGCCCTTATGATGACCTCAAGTCTCGATACGACGCCGATGAAGAGATCGGTGGACAGAGGCACATAGTGTTCCCCGGCCTGGTGAACTCCCACCACCACGGCAGAGGCGTCACCACCCTCCAACTGGGGGCCTGCGACGATTCGCTGGAGACGTGGATTCTGTCCGGCTGGGGCCGGCGTCCCGACGACCACTACCTGGTGACCCTCTACACAGCCCTGCAGATGATAGAGTCGGGCACCACCACCGTCATGTACAACCACCCTCAGACGCCCGTCTCCGGCCTGGAAGGGGACGTGGGTGAGATATTGAGGGCCTTCAGCGACGCAGGCATGAGGACCGCCTTCTCCATATACTTTCGCGACCAGAACCGGGTCGTCTACGCCGACGACGAGCAGTTCATAGCAGGCCTTCCGCCGGACCTGGCCGCGCACGTGAAGCGATACCTGGCAGCCAGCAACCTGTCCGCGGACGAGTATTTCTCCCTCTTCGAGAGCACGCACCGAAAGTACGGCACAGGCCCTTCCGGCAAAGTAAAAGTGCTCCTGAGTCCCAGCAACGTGCAGTGGGCCTCCGACGACTTCCTCCAGCGCACCAAGGAGTATGCCACCAGATACAACACGGGCATTCACATACACCTGGTGGAGACCTTTTACCAGAAGGAGTACGGGACCAGGACATGGGGCAAGACGCCCGTCGCCCATCTCAATGACCTGGGATTTCTTGGCCCGGAGGTCTCGTGCGCCCATGCCATCTGGCTCACCGACGAGGACATAGACCTGCTATCGCAGGCCGGCGCCACGGTGTGCCACAACGCCAGCTCTAACCTGCGTTTGAAGAACGGTGTGGCCCCTGTCAACGGTATGCTGTCCAAGGGCGTCAACGTGGCTATTGGCACCGACAGCACGGCTATCAACGACGACGATGACATGCTCCAGGAGATGCGGCTGGTCTCCAAGCTCCACCGGCAGCCGGGAATAGGCGCACCGGCTATCAACTCTCACCAGGTCCTCGGCATGGGGACTGCCAACGCCGCCGCGCCCACTTTCTTCCAAGACCAGATCGGCGCCCTGGAAAAGGGCCGGCGGGCCGACGTGGTCCTCCTGGATATGGCGTATATCCAGGAGCCTTACCTCGACCCCGACATTCACATAATAGACGCCCTTCTCTATCGCGGGAAGGCCCAGCACGTGGACACGGTTATCATAGACGGAGAGGTGGTCTTGCGGGAGGGCAGGTTCACCAGGATAAACAAAGAGGACGTGGCCAAAGAGCTAAGGGACCGCTACTCCAGGCCTGTAGAGTCCTCCGTGCTGGAGACAAGACAGGTAGTGCAGGAGCTTCTTCCATATGTTGAGCGGTTCTATGAAAGCTGGCTGCCAGCAGACGGGCCACCCCACTACTGGTACAACAGCCGCACATAGGGCCACCAGCTACGGTCAATGCCTGCCGGGGCTACTCGCCCAGCCCATTTAATTGTCACCGCGAGCGGAGCGAGGGGTCTAAAATCCTTCTCTTTGGCGTCCTTTTGCTCGTGAGGCATTTTAGATTCTTCGTCGCTGTGCTCCTCAGAATGACGCGCGGTGGAGTCTGTATTCACCTGGCGTCGAGAATGAGAAGGCAGGGGGCTATTCGCCCAGCCTCGCGACAAGGGTATCTATGAAGTTTCGCACCGACCTGCTGAGAAACTTGCCTCTCAGGGTAATCAGCCCCATTTGCGTGGATGGGAAGATACCTGTCAGATACCGGATACCCAACCTGGCGCTATCCTCGGGCTGTATCACGTAATCATGGGTGAAGGCTATCCCCATTCCTATCTCCACGTACCTCTTCGCCATCTCCATGATGTCCATTTCCAGGGTGACGTCGTACTGGAGGCCCTCTCGCCGAAGGGCCTGCTCCAACGTGCGCCGGCTGTGGCTCGTCGTGTCCAGCAGAATGAGGGGCCACTGGGCAATGTCCGCGAGGGTGACTTCGGGCAGCTTGAGAAGCTCGTGGCCGAGAGGGGTCACAAGTACGAAGTCGGAGGTAAAGAGGTACTTGAAGTCCAGGGTCGGATTATCAGGCTCGGGCTTGTTGCCAAGGGCTATGTCCAGGTCGCCCGCCGACACCATTTCAATCAGCCTCGAATATGCCCGGGCAGCCAGCTTAATCTGGACCCTCGGATAGTGAGTCCTGAACTCCTTGACTATGGGCGGAAGGTGATGCAGCACAAGGTCGGGGTACGCACCTATCACGAAAGAGCCGCGATGCTCCGGATAGTCCAGATTCATCTTGAGATTCTCTATGCCTTCCGCTATCGCTTCGACCATAGGCTTGGCGAGGGCATAGAAGGTCACCCCATCGGATGTCAGCTGAATGGGCCTTTTTATACGGTCGAACAGAACAACGCCAAACTCCTTCTCAATCTTTTGCAGATGGGTAGTTACCGTCGGTTGCCCGATTTCCAGAAACTCGGCAGCCTTGGATACACTACGTAGCCGGGAAACGTGATAGAAGCTGATGAGCTCACGTATCTCCATAGGCATCCCTTTCTAAAGGGACCTTTTAATTGTCAATTCACGGACCCCTTTCCCTGGTCATTCTGAGGAGCGGAGCGACGAAGAATCTAAAATGGTGACTAACAAGAACCGGAATCAAGGCGTAACCGCCCGAACAAGACCGCGGCCAGCCAGGATTTTAAACCCCTCGCTCTGCTCGGGGTGACAATTAAACGACCCCGCTCTTTCTAAAATGGCCCCTTCTGATACGGTATATTATATAATATCACTTGACAGTATGGAGCTTTGGATTGAGAATAAATCTATAGCTTTAACAGGACTGTGTGAACCTTGTTCGTAGACCGCAGAATAAAAGGGATGCCCATCACATTCGTGATCGTCGTGGTCCTGATGATCGTGCTCACCATCTTCTTCGGAGCTTGGGCCGTCTCGGCCGGCGCACAGACGCAGGACGAGAGCTTCGCCCTCGCCGTAACCGGCGGCGCCCCCAACCTCGACCGGACCAACTCCGGCCCTTCCTCTGGGTCCTCGGGAAGCGCTTCCAGCAACCTGGAAGGCGAGGGTGAAGCGTCCGACGAATGGTGGGGGAAGGCCCTCCTCACCGCGTGCCCCTTCCACTAGCTTGCCCGGCGGCTACGTCCACCGTCCCACGGGGGCAAAGCCGAAACGCCAGCGCTAGCCCTCCACCACCTCCTTGAACCGGCGGATAGCGTTGATGTGGTCTTGCGGGGTGCTCAGACCACCTTTCATGGTATTGAACGAGATGTGGGTCGCCCCCAGGGCCTCCCATCCATTTAGACGCTCCTTCCAGAACTCCGGCGGGCCGTCTATCATGTTAATCCTGGCCTCGATGCCGATGGCCGAGGGGTCCCGACCTTCCTCTCGCGCGTAGGAATTGACACGGTCCAGGTATTCCCGGCCCGTGTCATCGGGGGCGAACTGGGGAAACCAGCCGTCCGCGAGGCGTGCGACCCTGCGCAGGACCCGGTCGGGGGGTGTCGGGTCGAGCCCGCCAACGCCCAGCCATATGGGAATGGGACGCTGGACGGGGAGCGGATTGATGCCCGCGTGGGTCACCTGGTGCCAGCGACCGGTGAAGTTGACCACTTCTTTGGTCCACAAGGCCCGCAGAAGCTCAATCTGCTCATCGCTTCGCCGCCCTCGATTCTGAAACCTCTCTCCCAGGGCCTCATACTCCACACGGTTCCAGCCGGTGCCGACTCCCAAACGAAGGCGGCCACCGCTGAGCACGTCCACCTCCGCCGCCTGCTTGGCAACCAGGGCAGTCTGCCTCTGGGCCAGGATTATGACTGACGTCACCAGCTCCAGGCGAGTGGTGATGGCGGCCATATAGCCGAATGCCACGAAAGGCTCATGGAACATATCCTTGGAGGAGTAGCCCCCCTTCCAGCCTTCGTGAAGCTCCGGGTCCGCACCCAGCACATGGTCGTAGACAATCAGGTGAGCGAAGCCCAGGTCTTCCGCCGCCTGCACGTACTCGCGCACCGCCCCGGGGTCCGCGCCTATCTCGGTCTGCGGGAAAATTACACCGACTCGCATAGCTACCCCCTCTGCTGTATTCCCAGTAGTACAGGGCTATTGGATTTGGATTGCATCGCTCTCGGCGATTACCATGAAAATACTCACCTGTCTTTCCCGCGAAAGCGGGAATCTATCTCTCACTTCTGGACTCCCGCTTTCGCGGGAGTGACGAAGGCGGTATTTCTAATGCTATTGCCCTGCCCAGTAATAGCCTGGCCTTGGCTTCAGCCTGTTGCCGGGACTGGCTCCCTTATTGCCGGGCGCTGGTCGCGAATGTAGACAAGAAGGGCGGATATTATCAGGAGCACCAGGTTGGACCATATGGCAATCTCATAGGTCCCGCGCACGTCGTAGAACAGACCCCCCAGGAAGGCTCCCAGCCCGGAGCCAAGGGGCATCACGGCGAACATAGCGCCATAGATTGTTCCCAGGTTGGCAATGCCGAAGCGGTCCGAGGCGTAGGCAGCCGTAACGCCGACAACCGCGTTCCATGAGATACCCACCAGAACGATTCCCACCAGCAGGGCGGCCAGGCCGAGGGGAGGTATGCTCAGGAAGGATATGCCCATGGACAGGAGCACTATGAAAAACCCCATCGCTCTGAGATAGTAGGAAAAGGTCAGGATGTTCCGACGCCCATGCTTGTCGGAGAGATGTCCCAAAACGAGGGTCCCCACGATGGCCCAGAGTCCTATGAGGCTGAACCCTGCGGCGGCCACCAGGGGATGGAAGCCCAGGTCTCTAGCGTAGGAAACGAAGTGAGCATTCACGAAGCTCATGGAGTACCCTCAGACAAAATATCCGAAGGTCAGCCTCCAGAAAAAGGCGGAGCGGAGGGCTTCTCCAAAGGTGGAGTCCCGCCCAATCGCCTGGTCCGGGACTCCAGGCTCTCTATCCCCGGACGTATCCGGTCTGGGGGATTCGTCCCTCTGGGGCTGGAGGCCCATGTCTTGAGGCCGGTTTTTAATCAGGAAATAGCCCAGGGGTAATATCAGGCACAGCAGCAGAATCCCCAGGAACAGGTAAGCCTCCTGCCAGCTGAACACGATTAGGAAGGAGGACGCAGCAGGGACCAGGATAATTGCGCCGACGGAACCCCCGCCGCTGAGCAAGCTGAGAGTCACCCCTCGGTTGCGATAGAACCATGCGCTGACGATTTTGGTCAGGGAAGGCCCCGTTCCCAGGGTAATGCCTACGCTCATCATTGCGAAGATGAGGTAAAGGTGAATGAGGTTGCCAATCAGGGGCAGCAGCATTAGCATAGCGCCCGTCACGACAACCCCGGCGAGGGCGACCGTCTTGGGGTTATATCGGTCGGCGAGGTAGCCCGCTATCGGCCTCAACAGCCCCGAGAGCATGAAGGTCGTGCCGAAGGCCAGGGAGAGGGTTGTTCTACTCCAGTCGAACTCTTCGGTCATGGGTTTGAGGAAGACGCCAAAGGAGAACTGGCTGCCGGCGACACCGAAGAACACCAGCGAGCTGCCTATTACCACGTACCAGCCATAGAACATTTTTGCAGGTCTGAGAATCATATCCTAGCCTCCGCCGTCTATCATAAGGTTTTAGACCTGACTTGGCAACGGATGCGCACCGGCGCCCAAGGCCTTTCAATTGTCACCCCGAGCGGAGCGAGGGGTCTAATGTCCTTGCCTTGTTAGGCGTGCTGCTATCCAAGCATTTCAGATTCCTCGCTGCGCTCGGAATGACACGCGGCGGGGGCCTGTATTCACCGGCGTCGAGAATTGAAACACCCTGCATCCGCGCCCGCGCCGCCGCCGCCCGGAGCAGAGGCTTGAAATGGCATCGAAGCCAGAATATAATGCCCTTGTCGAGGCCACTCCCGTTTTCGGATTCCAGCGTTTGCAGAGAACCCGAAACTCCCTATAGCGTTTGAGGTACAGGTCCATGCCCTTCGAGCGCAGCGAACATCCAAGGTTCTCGTGGTCGCACAGCCGGCGCGCAATGTTCCAGGAATGTCCCCGCATGTACTACTACCATTACTATGACTCCCACAACGGCTGGGAAACTGAGGCGCCGGAGAACGCTCGGCTCGCATACCGGCTCAAGAACCTCACCAGCCTGCCGTTGGAGATAGGCGCCGCTGTCCATGAGGCGGCTTCTACTGCCATGCACCTGGCACGATCCGGCGCCTCTGTACCCACAGCCGAGAACCTGTACTCTATTGCACGGAATCGCCTAAATAAGGCCTGGGTTGAGTCGAAGGACAGGCGGTCGTGGGAGCGTTCACCCAAGTGGCGGCGGATGTTCCACGAGTCCTACTACGACACTGGCATCGGCGAGGACAAGATAGCCGATGCAAAAGATCAGATAATGAAGTCCCTCAGGAATTTGCTGGACTCCATTAGCTTTCGAGAGGCTATGGCATCCCCCAGTGTCGAGGTCAAGAACGTCGAGGAGTTCATCACTTTCAACATTGACGGTACGGACATCCACGCCGTGCCTGATTTGATCTATCGAAAGGGCGATAGCACTTGGATGGGCATTGATTGGAAATCCGGGTACGTGAAGAGCGACAATGCTGAACAGGCTTTGGTGTATGCCCTGTACGTCCGCGAACGCTACGGAGTAAGCGAGTTGGACATTAGAGTGCGAATCGAGCAGCTTGCCCACGGCACCGCTGAAGACCACTACTTCACTCAGGACGACCTCGACAACTGCATCGAAGCCATTCGAGATAGCATTTCGGCGATGAAGACTTACCTCATTGATGCCAATCTGAATGTACCGGTCGAGAAGATAGAGTTTCCGTTGCGATCGGATACGTCGGTCTGCCGGTTTTGCGAATTCTACGAGTTGGACAGAGACGAGATTGCGTCCATTCAGGGTGGACCTTTCTGAATTGCAAACGTCTGTGCCGCTCCACTCTGGACGACAACCCGTAGCCCCGGAGCAGTTGGGCCAGCAGGGTATTGACGGCTTCCTCGATAACGGTTCCGATATTGGTTCGTTGGGGCGGCATAACAGCGAAAGGGGTAGTCTGAGCAATCCAAGGCAAGGCCCGCTCCCCGCTTGTGACGCAAAGATGCTAAAGATGCCGAAGATGAAAGAAGGACTCCCGTGATAACTCTCCGCCGCTCTATGCTCTTCCTGCCGGGAAACAACGAGCGTTTCCTCGCTCGCGCCCTGGAGTCGGAGGCGGACAGCATCGTCCTGGACCTGGAGGACGCCGTGACCCCTGAGCAGAAGCCCGAGGCGCGGGAGATGGTCAAGCATTTCCTCCGGGCTGCGGACTTCCGGGGCAAGGAACGGGTGGTGCGGGTCAACGGCGTGACCACCCCCTGGGGGGAGGAAGACCTGAAGGCCGTGGTCGAGGGCGGCGTTGACCTCGTCCTGGTCCCCAAGGCAGACGGCGAGGCTATCGTGCAGACGTCGGACCGCATCGTGACGGAGGCCGAGGAACGACTGGGCGTGACCGGGGGAAGGACAAAGCTCATGCCCCTCATCGAGACAGCCCTGGGCGTCATCAGCGTGGAGCGAACCGCCTTCTCCAGTCCTCGCATAGTCGCCCTCGCCTTCGGTGGCGGGGACTACGGTCTCTCCACCCGGGCGAGGGTCGGGCCCGACCAGCTGGAATATCTCTACCCGATGACCAGAATCATGCTGGCGGCTCGCGCCGCAGGCGAGATACCCATAGGCACGCCCTACGCCCAGGACATCAGGGACCTCGACGCGGTCGCCCAGTCCGCCAGGCGTGAGCACGCCCTGGGGTATGAGGGCAAGCTGGTGATTCACCCCAGCCACATCAAGCCCGTCAACGAGGTCTTTACCCCGACCCAGGAGGAAATCGTCTACGCTCGGAGGGTGATTGAGGCCTTTGAAGCGGCGGACCGGGGAGCCATCACGGTGGACGGCAGGCTCATCGAGCACTTGCACGTCACGGAGGCGCGCCGGCTGCTGGAGGTAGCCCGAAAGGCAGGGGCCCTAAGAGACTAATGCCTGAGAGACTAATGAACGATTGCGCGGAGGATAGAGATGGAGAAGAAGGTTGGCTTCTACAGCGACGGCTATAAAATAGCGGGAGTGCTATACGAGCCGGAGAGCGCCGGCGACAAGACCTGCCCCGGCATCATTCTGTGTCAGGGCATGATAGGAATCAAGGAGTATTTCTGGTTTCCCGAGATTGCCCGCCGGTTCGTCGAACTGGGGTACGTGGCGCTGATATGGGACTATCGAGGCGTGGGGGAGAGCGAGGGCGAGGAGGGACGCCTGTATCCCCTGGAGCAGGCCGAGGACATACGCAATGCCCTGACTTACCTCCAGGTTCACCCCAAGGTGGACCCGGAGCGCCTGGCCCTGATCGGATGGAGCTTCGGGGGCGGCATGGTCCCCTATGTAGCCGGGGTGGACGAGCGGGTGAAGTGCGGCATCAGCGTGGTGGGCTGGGGCGATGGGGAGGGCTGGATACGGGGCGTGCGGCGCGACTACGAGTTCCGGCGACTTGTCAAAAGCATCGAAGCGGACAAGAAGTCCAGGGTGGCGACGGGGAAGTCAACCCCGATGGGGCTGGAGGACTTCCTGGTAATGGACCCTTCGACCGACGAGGAGAGGAACAGGATATTCGGCGCGATACCGGGGATGGAGAACGCCTCTATGACCACGTACTCCCTGGCGACGGCGGAGAAGCTGCTAGAGTTCAAACCGTCGAGCGTGGTAGACCGCATCTCGCCCAGGGCAATGCTCTACATCATCGCAGGGGGCGATACCGTCTGCCCCATTGACGATGCCCTGGATATGTACGAGCGGACCGGAGAGCCGAAAAAGCTGTGGTTTATTCCGAACATACCCCACTACGGAGTCTATGAAGAGCCTTACAAGGGGCAGGTAATGGAGGTGGCTACCGACTGGCTGCGAGAGCACCTGCACTAGCAGTAGGGAGGGGTTAGCCCGCCCTACAAGGGGTTCCTCGCACTCGGTAGCGTTCCATTCAGGTGGTTGAGTTTCCTCTAGGCTGCCCCGCGCATCATGTCATTGCGAGCGCAGCGAGGAATCTAAAAATCCATGCTCTCGAATGAGGCCGCCTCTGAGATTCCTCACTCCGCTTCGTTCGGAATCGCTATGGCCTGGCAAGGCCAGATAAGAGGATGAGAATGGCGGCTGGATTTCCCCACCGTCACTCCCGCGAAGCTTGTCCCCGTGAAAACGGGGAGCGGGAGTCCAGGAACCGGGGGCTGTGGATTCCCGTTTCCACGGGAATGACGAAGGGTATTTGCATGGTAATGACACGCGACGGGAATCTGCCTGCCACAGGCAGACCCATATTCACCTGGCGTCGAGAATGGAAAGACGCTAACTATCCGGAGGGCGCGCAGGCCCTGATGGACTCCTGCGTCGCCTCCTTGACGGTCATCCCTCGCCCTTCGGGGGAAATCCCTCCCCCGGCGGGGAAGATTATCGGCAGCGTGATCCCGTTCTGCCTGTACTCCTCTATTTTCCTCCGGCACTCCTCGGGGGTCCCCGTCAAGGCCACCGCGTCTACCAGGTCGTTGGGGACCGCCCTGGTCGCGGCCTCCAGCCCCTCGCTGACCCAGGCCTGCCTGATGACTTCCACATCGTCAGCGAACCCGCTCTCGCCCATAAGTCTCTTGTAACGGGGAAAGAAGCCCGCGTAGGTCGCGACTATCCCACGAATGGGGTCCCTGGCCTCATCCGCGTTCCTCCCCACACTGCACGGCAGCATACACGCCACGTCAACCTCTTCGGGAGAGCGCCCGGCCCTTCTCGCGCCCACTGCTATCTGCTCCGCGGCCCTTCTCGCATTCTCTAGGGTGCTCCAGACGAGTATCGAACCCTGGGCCACCTCTCCGCACACTTCCAGCATAGGCCCAAAGACCGCCGCGAAGTACACGGGGATTTCCGGCCTTATTGGTTCGAACCACAGGTCGAAACGCTCGATGTCCACAGTGCTGCCGTGATAGGAGACCGTTCCTTCCCGCAGGAGAGCACGAATGACCTCCGTAGTCTCTTTGACGTGGGTTACGGGGCGAGAGTAGGGAAGACCATGCTCGCCTTCGACCTGGACCTTGTGGCTGGAGCCAAGTCCCAGGATGAACCGCTTGTTGGAGAAATGGTCCACGCAAGCGGCGGCCATAGCGAGGGTGGGCGCGCTCCTCACGTAGACGCTGCTAATGCTGGTGCCCAGAAGGATTCTCTCCGTCGCTACGGCGCAGGCCGTAAGGGTGGAGAACTGGTCTCCTCCATGCCCCTCGGCCACCCAGGCCGACTCGTAACCCAGGTCTTCAGCCAGCTTTACGCAGTCCACCATGTCAGTCGGCGACATACCACCGCCCAGAGCAACTCCGATTCGAGCCATGTCTCCTCCTTACTTAAGCCGGGAACTCGCTCATCAAGCAGCAGGGTTCGTTCAGCCCATCCTTTTCATTGTCACCCCGAGCGGAGCGAGGGGTCTAAAATCCTAGCCCGCCGCAGCCTTGTTCTGGCCGATGCTGCCTTGATTCCGGCTTCTGTTAGGCACCGTTTTAGATTCCTCACTCCGCTTCGCTCCGTTCGGAATGACACTCAGCGGAGGCCTGTATTCACACCTAACGTCGAGAATGAAACGACCCCGGTTGGTTCAGCCCGTATGCTTGCGGATGAACTCGCCCATGCGGTCAATAGCCTGCTGTCCCTCCGGGAGTATGGGGGCGAACAGAGGCCAGTTGTGGGGCATGTCATCCCATATCTCCAGGGTCGCCTCGACCCCGGCGGCCTTGGCCCGGTCCGCGACGCGGGTCGAATCGTCCACCAGCACCTCCACCGAGCCCACCATCAGGAGCAACGGCGGCAGGCCGCTCATATCGGCGTATAGGGGGGACGCAAGGGGCGCTCTCGCGTCCTTGCCGCCAAGGTATATCTTGGCCTGGGGAGCGAGGCGGTCGCGGCTTATGGAAGGGTCAACCTCAGCGTTGGTAATCATGGAGTCTCCCGTATGGTCGAGGTCCGTCCAGGGCGAGATGCAGACTCCCGCCGCCGGCATCGGCTCCCCCAGGTACCGCAGGGCGACGAAGGCAGCCAGGGTCAGCCCTCCCCCTGCCGAGTCACCGCCGAACACGATTTTCTTGGGGTCCGCACCGTTGGACAGGAGCCATCGGTAGGCGGCTATCGTGTCCTGCACCGGAGCGGGGAAGTTATGTTCGGGGGCCAGGCGGTAGTCCAGGCCAAGGACCCGCACCCCCGCGGCGCGAGACATCAGAGACAGGGCAACCCGGTGGGACCGCATGGAGCCTATCAGGTACGCGCCGCCGTGCAGGTAGACCATAATCCGGTCCTCCTGCGCCCCCGGTGCGGTGATCCACTCGGCGGGCACGCCACCGGCGCCGACACGCTCGCATGTCACGTCGTCGTCCAGCTTGAACCGGGACATCATCTGCTCGTATGACGCCCGGTTCTCCTCGATGGTCTTGAGGGGTAATGCCAACCTTGCCTTGAGCATCTCGATCACTGTATCCAGCTGCTGGCTTGCCGCCATCGTTGCCCTCCTCGCAGGTTTTATTGCAGGTCTTAACGGTCCTTGGTAGGCCTTGATTTTTTGTCTGTGAAGCCGGTCGTCAGTAGCCGATGGCATAGGTCGCCACGCGTGGGTCGGCCCCGGCGCTGAGCGCCCCGGTCTGAGGCTCGCGTTGGTTCACGACCGCGCCGTAGCCGCAGGCCTCAACGCCCACAACTTTGTGTCCCAGGGCCGCCAGATCCGAGCGTACGTCCCCGTGAATACCCGGTTCCACGCTGAGCCGCCCCGGCAGATAGACGCGGGGGTAGAAGGAGTTGACCATACTCTGGGAGGAGAATCGGGGCGCTTCCACCGCCTGCTGGGGGTCCATGCCAAAGACCAGGACGTTCAGAAGTATCTGGAGGTCGGCCTGGGCCTGGTCATCGGCGCCGGGGCACCCGAAGGTCATCAAGGGCTGGCCGTCCTTGGACACCATGTAGTTCACAAGGGTGGTGCGGGGGCGCTTACCGGGCTGCAGCCCATTGGGGTGGCGCTCGTCCACGAAGAACATCTCGCTGCGGGTGCTGAGAGTGCAGCCCAACTCCGGGAAGAATACGGACGAATCGAACTTGCCGCCGCTGATGGTGGCGCAAACTATGTTGCCGTCGCGGTCTATGGCGGCGGAATGGGTAGTCCCCCCTTCAGACTGGTAGCCGTCGTCCTCGGGGGCGGTAGCCGCCGTCACGGCGGCTACCGTCGCGGGCAGGGGCGCTCCACCGGCGTAGCGCCACGGGTCCCCCGCCTCCGGCGCCTCCGGCCAGGCTTTGTCACCCCGGATAAGCCTGGCTCGTGTCGCCGCGTACTCCTTGGACAGGAGGCCGTCAACGGGCACGCGGGCAAAATCGGGGTCGCCGTAGTAGCCCTCCCGGTCTGCAAAGGCGAGCTTGAGGGCCTCCGCGACGGTGTGAATGTACTGGGTCGAGTTGTGGCCCATGGCGCGCAAGGCCTCCGGTCCCCGGGAATCGAAGCGCTCCAGGATATTGAGGGCTTGCAACAGCACGGCTCCCTGGCTCCAGGTGGACTGGGCGCAGATTTCGTATCCCATAAAGGTAGTCATTACTGGCTCTTCAAATCGAGCGTGGTAGCCGGCCAGGTCCTCCAGGGTGAGCAGGCCGCCTACCCTCTCAGAGCACCGGACGATGGTCGCTGCGATGTCGCCCCGGTAAAACATCTCGCGGGCCGCCCGCAGTCCGGCCAGGCGGTCGCCGCCCGCGTCGGACTCCGCGGACACCATCTTCTTCAGGGTCGCGGCCAACTGACTCTGCACCAGCATCTCGCCCACTGGCACAGGCTCGCCCCCCGGATAGAACACGTCCATGCCCCCCGGGGGGTATCGCCTGAACTGCTCTATGCACTGGGGTATTCGGAGCTTGCGGTGCATGTACTCGTATACGGGGAAGCCGTTCTGGGCATACCCGATAGCCGGGGCCATGACTTCACCGAGGGTCTTGGTGCCGTAGGTCTCCAGCATCAGGATGAAGGCGTCCACCACTCCGGGCACTGTGAAGGCCAACTCCGCATTTGGACCGGGGCCGGTGGGAATCTTGTCCAGCCCTCTCTGCTTGAAGAAGTCCACCGTGGCGCGTCCGGGGGCGACTCCCTGGCCGCTCAATACCCGGAGCTCGCCAGTCGCGGCATGGTACAGCATGAAGCACCCCTCGGTAGCCAGCGAGTAGGACGCCGTCGGCTCCAGAACGGTGGCTGCAAACCCGGCTGCCGCCACTGCGTCGAAGGCGTTGCCTCCATCGAGGAGCATACGCATGCCTGCTATTGAGGTAAGATAGTGGCCGGCTGACACGATGCCCTGGGTCCCACGCACCACCGGACGGCCGGTGGGGTATTTCTTCCCGTCCGTATCCCCGGCTTGAGGGGATGATTTCCGGTCTACCATCGCACGTTCACCTCAGTTTGAATCGGCCTGACTCGTCTCCACGAAGGCATCCACCGCCTTGTCCAGGTCTTCACTGGTATGCTCGCTGGAAATCTGCACGCGTATACGAGCTGACCCTTGAGGGACGACGGGGTAGCTGAAGCCAATCACGTAGATGTCCTGGTCGAGCATCGCGCTGGCCATGCGCTGCGTCTTCTCGGCATCTCCCAGGACCACCGGCACTATCGGATGGACCGAATCCGGAACGGTGAACCCGGCCTGCACCATCCGGTCTCGAAAATAGAGAGTGTTTTCCCAAAGCCTTGCACGAATCTCCGGGTGGCCTTCGATGTAGTAAATCGCGAAGAGCGCGGTCGCCGTGACGACGGGCGGCAGCGAGTTGGAGAAGAGATAGGTCCGAGAGCGCTCACGCAGTATGTCAATGATCTCCCTGTGGCCCGCGACAAACCCGCCGCTCGCCCCGCCGAGGGCCTTGCCGTAGGTCGAGGTTATGACGTCAACCCTGCCCTCAACCCCGCAGTGCTCGTGGGTCCCGCGGCCATGCTCGCCCATGAACCCGGTCGCGTGGGAGTCATCCACGACAACCAGGGCGTCGTATTTCTCGGCAAGGTCGCAGATATGCTTCAATGGTGCAATATCGCCGTCCATGCTGAAAACGCCGTCCGTGACGACGCACCTGACCCGCTTATTCTGGGTAGACCGCAGCCCGCTCTCGAGGTCACTCATGTCGAGATGCTTGAAAACCTTTACCTCTGCCCTGCACATCCGGATGCCGTCAATTATGCTTGCGTGGTTCAGAGAGTCCGACAGCACCGCGTCTTCCTCGGTCAGAAAGCTCGCGAAAAACCCTATGTTGGCGGACATGCCGGACGAGTACAGAATGGCGTCGTCCATATCGAGGAGCTCGGCGGTTTTCTCCTCAAGCTCCTTGTGAATGTCCTGGGTCCCACAGATGAACCGCACGGAAGACAGCCCAAACCCGAACTTCTGCAAAGCGTTCTGGGCCGCTCTCACCATCTCGTCCGAACCCGCGAGGCCCATGTAGTTGTTCGCGCAGAAGTTCAGGACTTCCCTTCCTTCGTAGTGAATCAGCCTACCCTGCCTCGACGTTATCACACGCTCGGCCTTGTGCAGGCCGGACTCGTGAATTGCGGCTAGCTCTTTTACCAGGATAGGCTTGAGAGAGGCGTACATTTCGACAGGAATCTCCCTATAGGTTTGGCAACGGTTGATAAGGACAGGCGCACGGGCGGGCACGGCGGTCTAGCGAGTCCCGTCCCTGCGTTGGGGCGATTATAGAGGCTCGCCAGACCACAGTCAACACCGACCCCCAGGGGCTTCAGGGTCTTTCAATTCTCACGCCAGGTAAATACAGGCCCCCGCCGCGTGTCATTCCGAGCGCAGCGAGGAATCTAAAAATGCTTGGATAGCAGCACGCCTAAGAAGGCAAGGACTTTAGACCCCTCGCTCCGCTCGGGGTGACAATGGAAAGGCCCTGCCAGGGGCTTGCACACCCAAGCCCTCTATGCCGCTATCGAGGCATCCATAGCTATCGGCATTACTCGCCCGAGAGGATGCGGCCACACGCCATCAGCCACATACGGGCGATCTCCGGCCCCATGAACTTGAAGGTCTTCCGCAGCACCTTTTGCAGGTCGCTGAGGTCGTCGCCCTCCAGGACGTCATAGAACCACTCGCAGAAGGAGCCGTGCTCTTGCTGGATCACCTGGACGATGCGGGCGTTGGCAATACAGCCCTCGATCTTCCTCCGGTTGCGAATGATGGACGAGTCCTGAAGCAGGCGCTCCACTGCCGAGGGGTCCATGAGCGCGACCTTGTCTATGCGCCATCCGTGAAAGGCGTTCCTGAAGGCGTCGCGGCGGGCCAGGACCATGTTCCAACTCAGGCCGGCCTGGAAGACCTGGAGACTCATTATCTCAAAGAGCGCGTCGTCATCGTCCACGCGCTTGCCCCATACCTGGGTCGCGTACCACTCCCTCAACGGGTCGCCCAAGGCCCACTCGGGAATCTGGCTGTCCGCTTTAGCCGGTCCGACTATATCGCCTGCCCCTACTCGACATTCCGCCGTTTTCATCCCCCTTATGTGGCCTGACAGGGCTACGGCCATTGCTGCGCTAATACCTACCCACTATAATCGGTGTCGCCATGAGTAGTAACGAGAGGTCTTTCAGAGGGTTCTCTATGGGTAATACGGTGCCACCCCTTGGCCGTCGCGGTACGGATGCGGACACATTGGCGCCCGATGGGTCGGAAATCCGACTGCTGATTGACCACAGGCATCTTGCAGAGAAAGCGAGCCTGTGCGAGGTGACTCTGCCCGCGGGCCAGGTATCAAGGCCGGTATGGCACCAGCAGGTCGAAGAGATATGGTACATCCTGGAGGGCGAGGGACGGGTGTGGCGCTGCCCGCCGGATGCCGACCCATCTGCGGTGTCGCCCGTGTCCGTGTCGGCAGGCGCCGCGCTGACCATACCCATCGGCTGGCGGTTCCAGTTCAGCGCCTCTCCGGAAGGGCCGCTCCGCTTTCTCTGCTTCACCGCCCCGCCCTGGCCGGGACCCGACGAAGCGCAGGCGGCGGAGGCGGGCAGCCTGGGTCCGCCTACGGTATGACAATGGACTAGCGCGCTTTTCCGGACAGAGAGTTCAGACTGGCAAGCTCGGTCGAGTCCGGATCAGCGTTGTGCCATCTCCGGGTCGCCTCGTCGAGACTGGCGCTGGCAGCATCTGGCTGCCCGCTGCTGGCCTGGGCGCGACCCAGCCAGAAGGTGTCGCGCGCCGATGCCCTCTGCTTCAGGCGTGTGCGTATCCTGTCTTCCGCCTTGTCGAAACGCTCCGCTCGAAGGTATGCCTCCACCAGGGTGTCCTCAAACACCTCGCGCTGGGCGTGGCTTCCACCTATGCGGGTAAGCTGGTCCAGGGTTGGCTCTAGCAACTGTATCGCCTCATTGTAATCACCCTGCGCGAAGGCTCCAACTCCCTGGGCCAGCGGCAAAGTGACCTCGCCGGCGAGCGCATCCCCCTTGTCGGCAGCGCTCCGCAGGCGGTCTACCATTTGGCCCAGGTCCGGTTCGTTACCGGCGGAGGCGAAGACCAGCGCGGCGTGGGCATCTCTAAAGGCCGGGCCGGAGCTTCCGATGGCCGGGGCAGCCTGGCCTCTCAGCTCTTCCCAGGGGACCGGAGGGGTGGAGCCTCCATATAGCTGCAAGCGCCAGAACAGAGAGGCGCTGTCGGCCAGTGATATGGCGCTCTTCTCTATGACGGAAGGCCGTATATTGTCATCATAGAGGTCAAGCGCCCGCTTGTAGTGGCCCATAGCCAACTCGAAAAGCGCCAGATGCCAGGAAAGGTGGACGTGGAAGGAGGCGCGCCTGTCGTAGCCCGGCAGCCAGTTGCCGAGGAAGTCCGTGCCTCCGGAGTGGTCTCCCCTCTCGAAGAACACGTGGGCTACCGAGTGGGACGCGTAGGCGTTGGTGGGACGCATCTCCAGGGAGCGCTCTGCCAGCCGTCGGGCCTCCTCGAAGAAGCCGGTCTCATGGTGAGCGAAGGAATGATGGCCAAGAAAGGCCCAATCGTCGCCGTAATGCGGCTCCAGAGTTTTCATCAGGGCGAGAAGCTCCTGCGTGTAGTCCGCCACGCCCCCGCCGCTGCAACCCAGCACGTAGAGGCGGTGGACCAGCTTGAGCATCAGGGCATCTCGCGGGTACTCGTCCAGGTGCTCGTGGATGAGAGCGAGGGACTGGCGACCCTGGCCGTTGACAAACAGGCTGACGGCCTCCACCTGTTGCCGCTCGCGGCGGGAGATGCCTTCCGCGAGGGACTTGGCGAGGGCGACGCTCTCCTTGGCCTCTTCCAGCCTGGCCTGGAACATCAGAAAGGCGGCCAAAGCGGCGCGGGGAAGGGCGAACCCCTCGTCCGCCTCGATGGCCTGCTTGAATTTCTCCTCCGGGCCGAACTCCTGGGACAGGAGAAGATCCATGCCCTCCACCCAGCTATCGGCTGCCTGAGTCGAGCTGGTAGTCATGGGAAGCCCATAGCGGTCTTTAATCTGGGCGGTCTCTTGCGTCATCCTACTCCTCCCGGTTTGACTTGGCGCTGTGCCCCAGACAAGGGCGAGTATAGCCGGGGGCCTACTTTATGTCAACGGCAGCTTCCAGTCGGGTCTGGTGGTCAGGGCTGGCTTCCCAGGGCCACTATCTCGTTCCATTCGTCTTCCTGTAGGGGCTGGATGGAGAGGCGCATTCCACGACGCACCAGCAGCATGTTTTCCAGCCGGGGATTTTGCTTGATCTCCTTCAGGGTCACCTCTCTGGCAAACTTCCCCTCCGCCTGGATGTCCACCATGAACCAGATGGGACTATCGGGAGTGCTCTTGGGGTCGTAGTGCTTGGACTTGTGGTCCCATGCGGTGGTGTCCGGGTACGCCTCCCCGACGACGCGGGCCGTCCCGATTACCGCCGGCGATGCGTTGCTGCTGTGGTAGAAGAGTACGCCGTCACCGACCTTCATATCGTCGCGCATAAAGTTGCGCGCCTGGTAGTTGCGCACCCCGTCCCACTCGGCGGTGCCGCCCGGCTCGCCGAGCAAATCCGAGAAAGAGTAAGCCGTAGGCTCAGACTTGAAGAGCCAGTACTTCCTATCTGACATGCGCTCCCTCTGGAGAGAAGTGGGTTGAAGTGGACGCTACAGCTTGTAGAGCTTCGCCGCGTTCCCCCACAGCATCCTGGCCCGCTCGTCCTGGGGGACGCCCTGGAAGCTCCTGGCGATGTAGTCCCGGGTAGTAGGCCACGTGGAGGTGGCCTGGGGGAAGTTGGTCCCCCAGAGGATGTTGTCCACTCCGAGATACTTTCTGGCTTCTATGGCAGAGCGGTCATACCAGCCTGTCAGATAGCACTGCCTGCGGAACATCTCAGAAGGCTTGAGGTCGTACCCTTCCAGGTAGAGCCGTTGCCGTTCGAACTGGTGGTCCGCGGTCTCCAACTCGTAGGCCCCCCAGGACAGGGAACTCTCGGAAAAGACCACCTTCAGGTCCGGATAGCGCAGCAGGATGCGCGAGTAGAGGAAGTTGGCCACAACCAGGACGTTGCTCACCGGCCTGGTCAGGGCCGCCAGGGCAGCCGCTAGGCCGCTCGATAGACCCGAGTAGGCGGGGAACTGTATCTGAGTGGTGGAGCCGGCGTGGAAGCACACCGGCACCTCAAGCTCCTGGCAGGTAGCCCAGACGGGGTCGTAATCAGGCTCGTTGATGTGGGGGACGTCCCGCAGTTGCATGGGGACGGCTGGCAGCACCACCCCCCTGTGCCCCTTCTGAACGGCGCGCCTTATTTCCCTGACGGTGGCGTCTACAGGCCATATAGGGACGATGCACTGGGGTATGAACCGCTCGCTGGCGCCGGCCCATTCCTCAATTAGCCAGTCGTTGTACGCCTGGACACAGGCTAGCTCCAGATCCGGGTCGCTAAATCGCCCGAAGGCCTCGCCCGCGAGACCGGCGACGGACGGGTACAGCACGGAGTAGTCCACGCCGTCCACGTCCATAGCCTTCAGGCGTTCCGAGGGCGCGTGGGCGGCATCGGGCACGTCCTCCCATCTCCGGGGCTCCATCGTCCTGTCGGGCAGGGTTGCGCCCACGGAGACCACGTCCGCTAGGGGCAGCTTCTTGCCCTCCAGGACCCAGCACTCGGTGCCGTCGGGCTGCCCTTCCATACGGGGGATTCTGTCGCCCCACCTGGACCTGGACATCCGTTGGGTCCAGACCTCCGGATGCTCCTGGACGTGATCGTCAACGCTGATGAGTCCGTGCTTCAACTCCAAAGCGGGCGTCTCCTCCAACCTTATGACTCGGCCCCTATCGCAGGGACAACGCCGGCCTAGAGCTTGTAAACACGCATGGCGTTCCCGTATAGCAGCTGGTCTCTCTCACCCTGGGGCACGCCTTCGAGAGTGCGGTCAACGAACTTCCAGGACTCGGGGTAGGTCGAGGTCGAGTGGGGATAGTCCGACTCCCACATGATGTTGTCCATGCCGATGTAGTTCCGCTGCTGGATGCCCGCTTCCTCGTACCAGAAGTCCACGTATACCTGGCGACGGAAGAGCTCGCTGGGACGTGAGGTAATTCCCTCGGTCCACAGGTGGCGCCTCTCCCACTCGTGGTCGCAGCCCTCGAGGATGTAGTTCACCCAACCCAGGCCCGTCTCGGCGCATACCCATTTCAGCCTTGGGAAGCGGTCCAGCACGCCGGAGAAAATCAGGTTGGGTATAAATTGGGCAGGCACGGAGAAGCTGCCGGAAGGTCCCATCGCCTGCACCTGGTTCCGGGTGTAGCCCTTCCATTGGGGTATGGACATTTTGATACCGGCGCTCGCGTGCCAGTGTATGGGCACGTCAAGGTCCTGGCAGACCGCCCACAGGGGGTCCCAGTAGGGGTCGTTGAAGTGGTTGAGGCCTTTGAGGGACTGGCTAGGCTCCGCGAGCATGATGATGCCCCTGTGGCCCTTATCCACAGCCCTTGTCACCTCGGCCACGGTCGCTTCGATGCTGCTGAGATAGGGAATGATGGCCAGGGGCACGTAGCGGTCACTGACCTCGCGCCACGCGGTGAGCGCATCGTTGTAAGCGCGGACACAGTCCAACTCGAACTCGGCATCACCCTGGAAGAAGGTGGCGCTCTGAACGGGGTCGTTGGGGAAGAGGACCTCGGCGTCAACCCCGTCGTTGTCCAGCGCCCAGAGGCGGTCCCTGGGACTGTACACGTAGGTTGGCACCTCTTCCCAGCGCTGGGGAAAGTATTTGCGCATGGGGTCATCCATCACCGTCGGGCAGTTAGACACACCCCTGTCGCCCACAATCTGGCCGTTTACCGACCACCTCTGCACCGTGTAGTCGTAGGGTGTGGACATGTTGGCCTTGTCATCCGTCTCCACTATGTGGGGGACCGCATCCCCCCACTTCGTCCTGGACATCCGGCTGGTGAAGGCGTCCCTGTCCAGCTGGGCGTGGGAGTCGCAGCTAATCAGACCGTACTTAATCTCCATCGTGTCCTCCCTGGCGGTGCGTATTTGCGCTATCGTAGGCGTTCTAAGGCTCGCTCCGGTCCCAATCGGGGAGTGCCCAGTACCCCTCGAAGGGTATCTCCTGAGCCGCAGCGAGGCCCTGGGCGCGCTTGAGGCGCTGGATGTTGTAGAGGTGGGTCGTTACCTCATAGTACATGTGCCGGAAGGTGGCCTCCAACGTTATGTAGCTGGAGTTGGGGTTCTCGTCGTCCCGGCGCATCCCCACGGGATGGGCGTTAGCCAATTGACTCCAGAGGGGTGAGGAGTCAGGCCCGGGTATCTCCTTCCGGGCCATGGAACCCACCGTCTCGCTGGCAAGAACAAGCTGGGCGAGCCTCATGCTCTCGTCCACCTTGGTCAGGAGGTCCGGCAGCTCGCGGTACTTGCTCTCCTCGAGCCAGCGCTGGTCGGGCGACGCCGGGAAGTCGGCCAGCTCGCCTAGCTCTGAAAGTCCCTGGGGAAAGAGCTGCTCGCCCCACCGGGTGATGAGCCAGGCGCGCATGAAGAAGGCGATGTGGCTGACCTGGCGCCGGATGCTCCACTTGCTCCACTCCCAGCGCTCCGACTCCCAGCCTAGCTGCTCGTCGGTAAGGCCGTTTACCTCGGCGTCAACCATAGCGTACAGCTCCGACTCGAACTGTGGAAACATGGCGGTTGCGGGGGCGTTGTCATCCGATGGTCGCTCGGCCATATCCTACCTCCTGTGTGAACTCTGAGTGATAATTCCCTCTGCCAATGAGAAGCATAATGCGAGACCGGGTCCCTACCCCTGGAAGATGTCCTCGGGCAGGAAGGCCGAGACGGTGACATTAGGCACGTCCACCACGTTGCTGATTTTCAAGTCCACCGCGACGCTGCATATGATGTACGCCTGCTCTCTAGCCCAGCCCCGTTCCTGGAGCAGGTCTATCATGTTTATCAGTGCGTTGCGCGTCGCCAGGGTC
The DNA here is from genome assembly GCA_965197405.1 of Dehalococcoidia bacterium. Taxonomy (GTDB): domain Bacteria; phylum Chloroflexota; class Dehalococcoidia; order Lucifugimonadales; family JAGWBF01. The sequence continues at coordinate 3,108,875 of OZ240206.1, forward strand.
AGGTCCTCTCCCTCGTTGGTGCCGTCTTCCCGGATGGGCATCCCCATCGTGGCGATGAAGTTTCGCGGCGCTGCCCACTCAGGAGAGATGAAATAGTCGCTATGGGCGAAGCGAGGCCAGCGGATGTTGTGCCGGGCCGCTTCGCCTTCGTGTATACGAAAGCGGACCGCCACTGTAGCGGCCATCTCGACGGCCGTTAGACAGCACTCGCCGTCGCCCTGAGCAAAGTGGCCGTCACCCACCGAGTAGAGGCCCCCGTCAACACTGACGGGTATGAGGAGTCTCGATCCCTTGGTCAGCTGCTTGGCGTCCACGTTGCCGCAGTTCTCCCTGGGAGGTATGGTGCGGAGTCCCTCGCTGGCGATGTGGTCCCGCGATGGTATGGCGTCCTCCGGGTCCGGCGGGAACGCCACGCCGCCTCGTGATGCAAGATCGGCCTCCCGGCGCGTCCACTCCTCCATCTGGGCGTGGGAGGGGGCGAGTCCGGCGGTGCCCATGAAGGAGCCGTTGGGAATGCGGACGCCAGGAAGCTGGGGTGAGGTTGCCCAGCCGTCCTTGATGTTCCAGTGGACCAGGTAAGACACGGGGAACAGGTCGCGCAGGAAGCCACCCCCTGGCCGGATTCGAGTCCAAGCGTGGGGCTGGGGGATAACGTCCAGGTACTCGATTTCCAGAAGGTCCCCAGGCCTGGCGCCTTTTATGTACACCGGACCCGTCAGGGCGTGGGCCACTTTGGTATCCATATTCTGCAAGTCGTCGAGGGTCATGTCCGGAAGTATCTGGGAGTCCACGGCGTCGCGGGTCTCGATGACGACATCTTCCCCCGGGTCCACCTCTATCACTGGCAAGATGTCCGGGTGCCAGCGATTGTGGCCCTTCTCAGGCTGCTGCTTGAGTCGCTTGCTGCGGTCTATCTCGATACTTTTCATCCGGCGCTCCTCGGGGCTTGCGGGGAATGGTCCAAGCCACGTAGGTGAGTGTACTAATCGCTTCATGTCGTGTCAACCGTCTAGAATAACACCTGACAAGAACCGGCTCCACTGTCTGCTTGCTGTTCACCTATCAAAGGTAGACAAGGATAGGCAAGAGTGAGGAGGTACTGTGGAACTTGGTAGCCTTGATCTGCTCGTGTAGCGAGGACGCGCGAGGATGGAAGTAAGAGTTCAGCTCAGCGCGAGGAAAGCGCCCTGTTCATCCTGATAGAAGGCGAGCAGGTCATAGTACCGGTTGCGGAGGACTGACTCGATCTCTGATGTTGAGCAGTTTCCGCGCCGAACCCAAATGACTTAGAGCCTATCCTAAAAACCGGTGAAACCCGCTGAGTAGTGAATGAGGAAGGAGGCAGAGGAGCGGCTAAACTTGGGGAATGACGAAAGCGAAAGAACCCAAGCCGCCTCGACCACCCCGCGCCGGCCCAGCCTCTCCGACCAACCCCACCACCGGCTCCTTCCAAGTATCCGACGAACTGTGGGAGGCACTGGCTCCACTCCTTCCCCAGCGGGTGAATACCCATCCCTTGGGCGGAGGCCGCCCCCGGGTCCCGGACCGGACCTGCGCCAACGGTATCTTCTACGTGCTTCGCACCGGTTGCCAGTGGAAGTCCTTGGATGCCACCGGCATTTGCTCCGGCTCCACCGCCCACCTGCGCTTTCAGGAATGGACCGCCGCCGGGGTGTTCCTGGAGCTATGGCGGACTGGGCTGGAACGCTATGACGAATTGAAGGGTTTGGACTGGAGTTGGCTGAGCATGGACGGGGCCTTGACCAAATCCCCCTTGGGCGGGGGGAAAAACCGGTCCCAACCCCACGGACCGGGGTAAGAGCGGGGTCAAACGCAGTCTCTTGACCGAATCCGGGGGCATTCCGGTGGGGCTGGCAGTGGACGGGGCCAACCGCCACGATATGAAGCTGGTGCGGGCCACGGTGGACAGCCTCCCCGTGCCACGCCCCGCGCCCAGCCCGGAGCATCCCCAGGGTCTGTGCTTGGACAAGGGCTACGACTTTGATGAGGTGCGCCGGACCGTGGACGAGTTTGGCTTCACGGCCCACATACGCAGCCGTGGGGAAGAGGCTCAGGCCATCAAGAAAGAGGCCGGCTTCAAAGCCCGGCGCTGGGTGGTGGAACGCACCCACAGCTGGATGAACCGCTTCCGGCGCATTTTGGTCCGCTGGGACAAGTCTCCCACCAACTACATAGCCTTTCTTCATTTCGCCTGTGCCCTTATCGCTCTCAGAGCCGCCGGGTTATTAGGATAGGCTCTTAGGAGGATGTCCGAAGGTGAAGCTCAGCTGCCGGAAGTCGGAGTCCTTGGAAGCGATCACGAGCTTGTGGTCCCTGGCATACTCCCACACCATGCGGTCATCGGCAGACTCAAGCCCGGCATCTCTGACGTGGAGGGATTCTGGATAGAGGCCCCGCAACGCCTCCCTGAGGTGAGGAGAGAGGTTCTGATCGAACAATAGTCTCATACGGGAGGAAGCGACACCAACCGGCGCTCTCGGTCAGCGGCAAACGCCAGAGACGCTCGGATGTCTTCCAGTTCCAGGTCTGGGAAATCAGCTAGTATTTTGTCCTCGGACATTCCCGACGCCAGGTACTCCAGCACGTCATATACGGTGATGCGAAGGCCGCGAATGCAGGGCTTCCCACCGCGCTTCGCCGGATCGACGGTGATGATCTTTGTGTAGTCCGGTGACATACCTAATCCTTCTTCGTTCGATGGTGGCACTATTTTACCATATCCTTAATCGGTTGACGTAACCGATCGAACTCTAGGTGCAGGGCCTTTCCATTCTCGACGCTGCCTGCTGAAGGCAGGCCTCCGCCAGAGGCCATTCTGATTCTGACCGGAGTGAGGAAGCTCAACTATCCGAATGGAAACACTGCGACCATTTTATCAGGGTTTGATTCGGCGCTTCGGTGGGGTACAATGTCCTCTATCATAGGCTATAGGCATGGACTACGGCACACAGGAAAGCCGAAGGAATCGGGACCACAGCGAGGAGGGACGGCATGGAGACGAAAACCAGCTTCTACAGCGACGGCCTCAAGATTGCGGCGGTAATGTACGAGCCGGAGGATGCCGGAGACAGGGCCTGCCCCGGAATCGTGATGTGCCAGGGCATGGTGGGAATCAAGGAGTATTTCTGGTTCCCCGACATCGGCCGGCGTTTCGCCGCTATGGGGTACGTGGCCCTGATTTGGGACTACCGGGGCGTCGGCGAAAGCGAGGGCGAATATGGCCGTCTCTATCCCCTGGAGCAGGCGGAGGACATCCGCAACGCGTTGACCTACCTGGAGCTTAACCCAAAGGTGGACCCGGAGCGCCTGGCTCTGATTGGATGGAGCTTCGGGGCCGGCATGGTCCCCTACGTAGCCGGCGTGGACCGGCGCGTCAAGTGCGCCGTCAGTGTTGCCGGTTGGGGAGACGGGGACCGCTGGCTGAAGAGCCTCCGGCGCTACTACGAGTGGCTGGACCTCCTCGACCGCATTGACCGGGATGGGAAGTCTCGCGTGCTTACGGGAAAGTCCGAGCTGATGGCGCCGGGTGAGATTCTCGTGGGGGACCCTTCCTCTGCGAAGGAGCGGGAGCGGCTAATCGGCGAGATACCGGGGATGGAGGGCTTCAAGAGCACCGCGTATTCCCTCGCCACGGCGGCCAAGCTGCGGGAGTTCAAACCGGTGGACGTGGTGGACCGCATTTCACCCAGGGCGATGCTGTACATCGCCGCCGAAAGGGACGTCGTCACCCCCGCCGAGAGCGTTGTAGATATGTACAAGCGGACCGGGGAACCCAAGAAGCTATGGGTCATCCCGAACATTCCTCACTACGGCGTCTATGAGGAGCCATACTCGAGCCAGGTAATGGAGATGGCCACCGGCTGGCTGAGTGAGCACATCCGCCCCAGGCGGAAGGGGCCGTAACCCGGATAACTACGCAGGGTCTTTTAATCGTCACCCCGAGCGGAGCGAGGGGTCTAAAATCCTGTCTGACCGCATCCCGGTTCTGGCTGGTACGGCTTGATTCCCGTTCTTGTTAAGCGGCATTTTAGATTCCTCACTCCGCTTCGCTGCGTTCGGAATGACATGTAGCGTGGGCCTGTATCCAATGAGCGCAGAGAATTAAAAGGCCCTGGATAACTACGGCCCGGAGCAGTGTGGTATGCAACGATGTGGTATACTATGCCAAACCACAAGCAAGGAGTCGGCGATGACGACAGATAAGGTGGAAGTCTACTTTCACTCGCAGCAACCCTACACTCACGTCAACGACGAGGACATCGAGCAGTACCCTTCCCGTATAACGTTCCCCAACACCTATTTCGACCCCCAGAAGGCCCACGCGCTCTACAACCAGTACCATGAGCAGTACGCCTGGGCCGATGAGGTGGGCTTCGACGGCATAATGACCAACGAGCACCACGCCTCCTACTGGAACATGAAGCCCTCGGCAAATCTGGACGCCGCCGTGATTAGCAAGGTCACCAAGAGGGCTAAGATAGCCATCCTGGGGAACATCATCCCCGTCAATGACCCGGTGAGGATGGCGGAAGAGATAGCCATGCTGGACTGCTATTCCGGCGGCAGGCTAATCTCCGGTTTCGTGCGCGGGGGCGCTACGGAGACCCTCATGTCGGGCATAGACCCCACCGAGAACCGGGAGCGCTTCGAGGAAGCCCACGACCTCATAATCAAGTGCTGGACTGAGCCAGGCCCTTTCAGGTATGAGGGCAAGTACTACCACTACAGGATAGTGAACCCCTGGGTATTGCCCATGCAGAAGCCCCACCCCCCCATCTGGTTCCCGGGGGGCAGCAGCCCTGAAAGCGTCATCTGGGCGGCCAGCCACGGCTACGCTTACATGAACCTTGGGGCCTTGATAGACCTGACCCTGGAGCTGAAGCAGGTCTATATAGATACGGCCAACGAAGTCGGCTTCAAGCCTGGCCCGGAGCACTTCGGATACCAGCTACGCGCCCTGGTGGCCGACACAGACGAGAAGGCCCAGGAGATTGGGCGCAACTTCCTGTGGACCCAGGACCACCGCATGAGGGGACCCAGGGAGCACAACGACCCGCCAGGCTACCAGTCCCGTGCGGCAGCTACCTTGATGAAACGCAGACCGGCAGGGCCGAGCGCCGAAGGGATGGGCTACGAGCGGCTCCAGGAGCTAAACGCCATCATAGTCGGCAGCCCGGAGACGGTCGCCAGGAAACTGAGAAATACCGTAGAGCGCCTCAGCCCCGGCTATCTCATTCTCATAGGCAGCGATGGGTCCATACCTCATAAGGACATCATGCGCTCCATTGACCTGTTTGGCCGGGAGGTAATACCCGCTCTGCACGAGGTCAAGCTGCAACCCTACGAGTAGGCCAAACGCAGGGGCAGAGCAGCCGCGAACACGCGACGCAGAAGAGGGAAACCCCATGAGCGATAGCACGACCGGCGCGATTTCCAACGCCATTCCCAAGGCCATTTCCAATGAAGAGTTGCGGCAGATGCTCCAGACAATCTTCGGCCGGCTGCCGGACCCGGACCTGACGACAGAGAACACGGCCCTGATGATCGTGGACATGCAGTACGTGGATGCCCACCCGGACTATGGACTGGGAGCACGAGCGAAGGAGTTGGGCTTCGGCCCAGCCCTCGACTACTACTGGAGCAGGATGGGAGAGATGGTGGTCCCCAATATCCAACGGCTATTGGCGACCGCCCGGCGAAACGGCATTGAGGTAATTCATCTTCGGGTCGCTTCCCAGACTCAAGACGGCCGTGACAGCACATTGAGGTACAAGGCCCTCGGTCTGCGGACGCCAAGGGACACCAAAGAAGCGGAGATATTGCCGGAGCTAGCTCCTGAAGGGGACGAGCTGGTTATCAGCAAGGTGACCTCCAGCGCCTTCCACTCCACCAACATTGACCGGTTGCTGCGCAACCTGGGCATCCGGAATCTCATCATCACCGGGGTGGTCACCAATGGGTGCGTGGAGTCCACCGCTCGCAGCGCAGCCGAGTACGACTATGGGACCATAGTGGTGGAGGATGCCACCGCAGCGATGGCCCCCCAGCTTCACGAGCACTCCATTCTCAGCATGAGCTACAAGGACGCGGTTATCAAGTCAACGGACGAGGTGATAAAGCTTCTCGAAGGCTCTACGAGCTACTCCCAGAAGCCCTGAGCGGTATGCCCCTCTTGCAATGGCGGGTATGCCTGGTGGTACATCTCCGTGTCTCCCCAGGTGGACGCCTCCACCATATTTGCCAGCCATTGGGCGTCGTCCTGAGAGCGGTACATTCGCAGCGCCGCGACTTTCACCGGTTTCTCCAGCGTTATGTCAATAAAGACCGTGGGTTCCACGTCCGGGCCTTCGAGGTCGAGTCCGGCCTGCTCGCTCAACTCCTTCGTGAGGGCCACGTAAAACAGCCGCGGCGACGCATCCGGCAACAAGCGATACCGGTGAAAGGCCTCCACCGCCGCATGGTGCATTGCTATGTGGTCGTCGTGCCTGGTTATACCCAGGGGGCCGAAGGCAACGACCACGTCCGGCTTCGTGCGCTCCATCTCTGCCAGGACTTTATCCACCAACTCCGGGAAGTCGGCTTCCCTGAGATGCTGGTCCCTGTAGCCCAGAAAAACCGGAGGATGGGCGCCAAGGCTCTCCAGGACGGCCCGCAGCTCCATCTCGCGCACCTCGGGCAAGGTCTGCCGGTCTATCGGCCCCGCGCCGGCACCTATCTCACCCTCCTCCCCACGGGTGGCTGTGACGACGAACACGTCCATCCCCTCGCGGGCGTATTTAACGAAAGTGCCGCCGCTGCCCGATACCTCGTCGTCGGGATGGGCAAACACGCCCAGAATACACTTGCGGACCATAGCCTCCGGACCTCCTCAACCTGACCTGGAATCCTCGTCCCATGAACTCTAACGACTGGAAACCGCCTTTCACCAGAAGAAATATATTCACCATTCCCGCCCGTGTCAAACGCCGCCTGCTCCGTCCCCCCGGTGGCAATGTGTCACTACGATGAAAATAGCCTGCACCCCCTCTGATGTCATTCCGAGCGCAGCGAGGAATCTAGAAATCCATGCTCTCGAATAAGCCCGCGTCTGAGATTCCTCACTCAGCGCAGTTTATCCTGAGCTTGTCGAGGGGCTACGTTCGGAATGCCACGCGCGGCGGGGTCCTGCATTCACCCCGGCCTGGCGGCAGACAGGCAACACCGAGAATGAAACAAGCCTGGTATAGGGACACGCGGTATTGACGCCATAGGGAGGCGCTACTACAATTGCCATGACCGGGTGTGCTCCTTTTGCAAACGTAGGCTGCAAAAGCATGTCTCCTAAACAATAGCAAGGAGAAAAGCCATGGCACAGGTGTTTGAAGGTATCACTGTCCTGGACTTCACTCGCGGCATGGCCGGTTCCGTCGCCACGATGGTAATGTCCGACTTCGGGGCGGACGTCATCAAGGTCGAGCCTCCCGGCGGAGACCCGTTCCGTGACTGGCCGGGGGCCATTCAGTGGGACCGGGGAAAGAAGAGCGTCATCCTGGACCTCAAGACCCGGGATGGTCAGGCCAACGCCCTGCGTCTGGCACAGCAGGCCGACGTGGTCACGGAGAACTTCCGGCCCGGCGTCACCGGACGCCTGGGCATTGACTACGAGACGCTGAGCGCCGAGCGTCCCGACCTGGTCTACTGCTCTCTCACCGGCTTTGGCCCCAGGGGGCGCTATGCCCACTACAAGGGGTATGAAGGAGTGGTGGCCGCCAAGAGTGGCAGGATGATGATGTTCTCCGGGCAGACCAGACGAGACGGGCCTAACTACGTGGCAGTGCAGGGCGCGAGCCACTCCGCGGCAATGGCCATCATACGCGGCGTCATCTCCGCCCTCTACGTACGGGACAAGACGGGCCAGGGCCAGAAAGTCGAGACCAACCTCCTCCGGACCGTTACGCCCTTCGACCATTGCGGCTGGATTCAGGGCCAGATGGCCGTCAGCGACCCCGTGAACTACCCCGCAGACCAGTATATCGGGCTTGGTCGCCCCAATCCCACGGGATACCTGGCAACGAGAACGAAAGACGGCCATTGGATGCAGCTGGGGAACATCGTCGAACGTCTCTTTCGCGAGATGATGGGCTACCTGGGCATGAGCTACGTCTATGAGGACCCCCGGTTCGAGAACGCGCCCAGTATGACCGAGAAGGACCGGGAAGAGCTGGAGAAGATCATGCTGGAGAGTGTCCGCGAAAAGACCCTTGCCGAATGGATGGACATCTTCGTCAACCAGACTGCCAATGTGGCCGCAGAGCCTTACATGACCTCCCAAGAAGCGATGAAGCACCCCCAGGTATTGCACAACGGCCAGGCGCGAGACCTGTACGACCCCCGGCTGGGAGCGACGCACCAGCTCGGCCCCCTGGCGCTCATGCGAGAGACCCCCGGTGGCCCCAAGGGACCAGCGCCGGACCCCGGCCAGCACACCGGGGAGGTCCTTGGCAGCCTCAACGGCGCGAAGAAGGAGGCGGCGAATGGCTCCGGTGGCCCTCTGCCCAAGCACCCCCTGGAGGGCGTCACCGTGCTGGACCTGGGCACTGTCATCAATGGGCCGCTGGGGTGCGCCCTCTTGACCGAGTTGGGGGCGCGGGTAATCCGCATTGAGGCTCCCGACGGGGACTACAGCAGGCACAGCTTGGGAGGCTTGCCTATCCACCGGACCATGGCCGGCACCGAGGGGGTGTGTCTGAACCTGAAGACTGCGGAGGGGCAGGAGATCGTACACAAGCTGGCCGCAAAAGCCGACATCCTGCTGCACAGCATGCGTCCCGGGGCGCCGGAGCGCACGGGCATCGGCTACGAGCAGCTCGCGAAAATCAATCCCAGGCTGGTCTATTTCTACGCCGGCGGCTACGGCTCTACCGGTCCCCACTCCCATCGCCCCTCTATGGCCCCCATCGCCGGAGCGGTCTGCGGCGGCGCCATGACTCAGATTGGCCGGGACACCGTCCCGCCCCCGGACCAGGACCTCACCATTGAGGAAATCCAGGAGCTTTCATGGAAGCTGGGCCGGGCCAACGATGGCAGCAACGACCACAACGCCTCTATGGTCAACTCCGTGGCGATGCTGATGGGGCTGTACGCCAGGGAGCACACGGGGAGGGGCCAGTACATCGAGTCCAACATGCTGGGGGCCAACGGTTACGCCAACGTGAACGATTTCTTCTGGCACGAGGGAAAGGCCCCGCGCCAGCTCCCGGACCCGGAGGGGTACGGCCTCAACGCCCTTTACAGGCTGTACCGGGCCCTGAAGGGATGGGTCTTCCTGGCGTGTCCCTTCGAGGAGGAGTGGCGCGCCCTGTGCCAGGCAATAGGCCGCCAGGACCTCTTCGAGGACCCCCGCTTTGCCACCTCTGAGGCCCGCGAGGAGAACGACGCCGCCCTTGCGGAGCAGTTGGAGCAGGTATTTGCCGCCAGGGAACCCCTGGAGTGGGAGAAGCTCCTGACCGACGCCGACGTTGCCTGCGTCCACGCCGAGGACCGGGGGATGTACTGGTTTTACGACGAAGACCCCCACGTCCGGGAGAACGGCTTTCTGACCGAGGTGGAGTCCGCGCGCCTGGGCAAGTTCTGGCGCTACAGCCCGCTGCTCAGCTTCTCCCACACGGCTGGCAGGGCAGGCCCCGGCCCCCTGAAGGGGGAGCACACACAGGCTATTCTCCAGGAGTTGGGGTACGGCGAGGAAGAGGTCCGGGACTTCAAAGAGCGCGGCATCGCAGACTGGGAGGAGCCGTAGCCGAGGCCGGCCAGGACCTTTACTAGATAGTAGTATAGACGAGGGGGCTTTATGGCGGAAAATATTACCCCTGCCGACATGAACAACATTCGAGACAAAGTTGCCATAGTCGGCATCGGTGAGACGGAGTTCTCGTGGAACTCGGGCCGTAGCGAGATACAGCTGGCCTGCGAGGCCATAAAGGCCGCCTGCGACGACGCGGGCATCTCTCCCAGCGACATTGACGGCTCCTTCCGGTACGAGATGGACAGCAACCATGAAACGCTGCTGGTGACCTCGCTGGGCATCAAGAACCTGCGCCACTGGGAGGCCATCGCCTACGGAGGGGGCGCCGCCAACGCCACGGTGGCCCACGCCGCCGGGGCCATCGCCGCGGGCTATTGCAACTACGCCGTGTGCTTCAGGGCGGCCAACCTTCGCTCCGGTGTACGGCTGGGACAGGGGTTGGACTCGAATGTTATCATGGGAGGACAGCGGGCTTTCCAGGTCCCCTGGGGGGCCATTTCGCCGGGCCACGCCTTCGGCATGTTCGCCCGCCGGTACATGCACAAGTACGGGGCCACCAGCAGGGACTTCGGCTGGGTCGCAGTGACCCTCCGGGACCACGCCAGCCGCAACCCCAGGGCACTCCGTCGTGAGCCTATCACCATTGACGACCACCAGAGCTCCCGCATCATCGCCGAGCCGCTGCGCGTGCTGGACTTCTGCCAGGAGAACGACGGCGCGGCCGCTATCATTATGACGACGCAGGAGCGTGCCCGCGACCTCCGTCATAGCGATACCCTCACCCTGGTGGAAGCGGCAGCCCAGGGCTCCGGCCACATGAACGAGGGCATCATGTACCGGCCCGACCTCACCATCGCCGAGTCCACCAATACGGCCCGGGACCTGTGGGCACGGGCACGGCTCACAGCCCAGGACATGGACGCCCTCATGTTCTACGACCACTTCACCCCCTTCTGCCTCTTCAGCCTGGAGGCCTACGGCTTCGTGCCCTTCGGCGAGGCCAAGGACTTCGTTCAGGGCGGCCACAACATCCGCTTCGACGGCGCTCTGCCCACCAACACCCACGGGGGCAATCACTCCGAGGCCTACATCCACGGCCTGACCCACCCCCAGGAGGCCGTGCGCCTCATCCGGGGCACCTCGACCTCCCAGCCCCCCGCCAAGCAGATTAACCGGGTGCTATCTTGCAGCTCCACTGCTCAGTTGAGCGCCGCGGTCGTCATACGTAGAGGATAGTAGGACATTAAGGAGAGGCGATGACACAGGAAGAGCAGCAGACCACCAGGTCCAGGGCAATGACCGCCCCCCTGGAAGGCCTCCCCCTGCCGGATTTAGAGAACCTGCCGGACTACGAGCGGGGGTTCTGGGAGGGAGCGCAGGCCCACGAGCTACGGATTCAGCAATGCTCCGACTGCAAGAAGTTCCGGCACCTGCCCGTCCCCATGTGCCCGTACTGCCACTCGTTGAACTACGAGTGGACCAGGATGAGCGGCAGGGGCAAGGTATACTCCCACCTCATAGCCCGCCATCCCGTGCACAGGGCACTCCGGGAGAAGGAGCAGACCCCGTACAACATATGCCTCATCGAGCTGGAGGAACAGGAAGAGCTGCGCATCGTCAGCAACATCCTGAACATCGCACCCGAGGACATCTACATTGACATGCCCGTTGAAGCCACCTTCATGCCCACGGTGGATGACCCCAACGTGGTCCTGTCCCTCTTTGTGCCGGCAACCAAATAGCGGGCCTGCGAGTGGCCGGGCACGTCCGGCATAGTGACAACGCGTAAGCATGTTTACAAACATATTTAGGCCGGCGACAAATATCGAGGAGGAAAGCGCGTATGGCAACGACACCCAGGAAACGCCAGCTAGGGAGGCCCGTGTCCATCGTAGGGGCAGGCATGTCCCCCTTCGGAGCTTTCAGGGACAAGGCCAGCCGGGACCTGTTCGTGGAGGCCTACCAGGACATGCTTGAGCACATGGACCAGGGGATGGACGTGGAGGACATCGAGTCGGCCTACATAGGCAACTACTCCTCGGACTTGTTCGAAGGCCAGGGTCACACAGCCCCCATCATTGCCGATTGGCTGGGAATGACGCCCACTCCCATCACCCGCGTCGAAAACGCCTGCGCCAGCAGCGGCAGCGCACTGCGCGAGGGCGTAATGGCCATTGCCTCGGGAATGTACGACATCGTGCTGGTGGGGGGCGTGGAGAAGATGACCAACCTGCCCATTGAAAGCGTGACTGACGTGCTGGCCTCTGCCGCCGACGGCCTCTATGAGGTCCCCGCCGGCCTGACCTTCCCGGGAATCTTCGGCGCCATCGCCAAGGCCCACATGGACCGGTACGAGACCAACCTGGACCACCTGCTGAAGGTTGGTATCAAGAACCACAACAACGGGAAACTGAACCCCAAGGCCCAGTTCAACGTGAGCATCAGGGACTTGATGGAGCGCCGCCAGGCGCGCGCCCAGCAGAGGGGGGAGCCGGTCCCGGACTGGCAGGAGGAAATGGACTTCCTCAACGACCTCCAGGCCAATCCCTGGATAGCCTGGCCCCTGCGCCTCTACGACTGCGCGCCCGTTACCGACGGAGCGGCGTGCGTCTTGCTGGTCTCCTCGGACTTGGCGTCCAACTTCACCGACAAGCCGGTCCACATAGCCGGCACGGGCCAGGCCAGCGGAAGGCCCCTGAACCACGCCGAGGAACTGACCTCACTCTCGGCGGCCAAGATCGCGGCGGCCCAGGCCTATGAGATGGCCGGGATAGGCGCCCAAGACATACAGATCGCGGAGGTCCACGACTGCTTCACCATCGCCGAGATCATCGCGACGGAAGACCTGGGGTTCTTCGCCCCCGGAGAAGGCCCCCGCGCCGTGGACGAAGGGAGGACTTCGCTGACCGGCGATAAACCCATCAACACCTCCGGCGGGCTAAAGGCCAAGGGACATCCGGTGGGTGCGTCAGGTATCGCCCAGGTAGCCGAAATTTTCCACCAGTTGCGGGGAGAGGCCGGACCCCGCCAGGTGAACAACCCGGACCTGGAAGCCGGCCTGACCCATAACGTCGGCGGCACGGGCGGCACCTGTGTGGTCAACATCCTGCGGCGAGGCTAGGGGGCGACATGGCTGAAGACACTAGGGATTTCAACGCGGCCTCTTTTTACTCCTACTTGAAGGAAGAAAAACGGCTGATGGGCGTGCGCTGCCGCGCCTGTAGTGAGCTATCGGTGGAGCCGCGCCCCATGTGCTTTGCCTGCCACGGCAGGGACATGGAGTGGTACGAGTTCAGCGGCAATGGCCGCCTCAGCACCTTCACCAGCATCTCCATCGTGCCGGTGTACATGAGTCAGAAGGGCTATGGCAGGAACAACCCCTACTGCACCGGCGTAGTGGTCCTGGAGGAAGGCCCGCGCATCGCTTCTCGCATCGTGGGAGTAGACGCCAGCAGTCCCCAAACCATCAAGACGGGGATTCAGGTGACATTGGATGCGGAAGACCTGGACCCGGAGAGACCCATCGTAACTTTCCGCCCGGCCTGAGGAGGAACAGGCACCGGAATCGTTATGGTCTTGTGAAGACCGTATAAGGGGATGAAAACAGAGGCTGGACTTCCCCACCGTCACTCCCGCTTTCGCGGGAGTCCAAGGATGCCGTGGACGTGGATACCCGCTCCCCGTTTTCACGGGGACAAGCTTCACGGGTATGACGAAGGGCATTCTCATAGTAATCAGCCAGAATCAAAGGAGAGGCTATGGAAGCCAAAGCAGGGGCTAAAGAGCGCATAGACGCGGTCCGCAATGACTTGATAGGTCTCAGTCACAGAGTCCATGCAAATCCGGAGTTGGGATTCGAGGAGACGCTCTCTTCGGCCTGGGTGGCGGAGGCGCTGTCAAACGCCGGCTTCGCCGTCGAGTCCGGGATTTGCGGTCTGCCCACCGCCTTCGTTGCGCGGGCCGGCAGCGGCCCCCTGCATATAGCAATTTGCGCCGAGTACGACGCCCTGCCGGCCATTGGACACGCCTGCGGCCACAACATCATCGCCAGCATGGCCGTAGGAGCAGGAATAGCGGCGGCTCAGGTCGCCGACGACGTGGGGCTGACTGTGAGCGTGATCGGGACGCCGGCCGAGGAGGTGGGGAACAACGGGGGCAAAATCCTGCTCCTGGAGGGGGGCGCCTTCGAGGGAATACACACGGCAATGATGGTACATCCGGCACCCTTCGACATCGTTATCCCGAAGATTATCGCCGCCTCCATGTTCGACGTCCACTACACTGGCAAGGAAGCGCACGCGTCAGCCTTTCCGGAGCTTGGCATCAACGCGGCGGATGCCTTGACGATTGCCCAGACCGCCATCGGACTTCTGCGGCAGCACATGAGACCAACGGACCGGGTTCATGGCATAGTCACGAAGGGCGGCGACGCGGCGAACATCGTCCCGGCCCACACGAGCGCCAGGTACATGGTCCGGTCCCAGGTGTTGGAGGAGATGGAGGAGATCCGCACGAAGGTCAATCGTTGTTTCGAGGCCGGAGCACTTGCCACCGGAGCGACGCTGGAGGTCGTCGGGGGTAATAGCCCCTATGCCCATATGGTCCACGATACCGAGATCGCCGCCGCGTACCAACGCAACGCCGAGGCCCTTGGAAGGAGCTTTCCGAATCTGGGCGTCATTCTGGACCGGGCAGTGGGGTCAACGGATATGGGCAACGTATCCCTCGCGCTGCCGTCCATTCATCCCATGATTGGAATCAACTCACTGCCGGCGGTGAACCATCAGCCGGAGTTCACGGCCCACTGTATAAGCGAGACCGCGGACAGGGCCGTCTATGAAGGCGCCCTCGCGATGGCGTGGACCGCAATTGACATAGCCGGCGACCCGGAGATACGGCAGCGCCTGATAGCCGGCCCCGCATAGCGCGGAGGGCTAGGGGTACAGGACTACCCATCTCCCCAGAGAATAGCGACGGGGCGCTTTCGCTCGACTTGACAGCCCAAGGGAACGTGCTACAATAGACACCTGCCACCAAATGCAGAAGCCTATAGTTGCATAAGTGACCAGACGCAGGCATCGGTACAATAGGATTATGGAAAGGCGTCTCTCGCGTGGTATATGCCTGGGGAGCCTGGACACAGCGCGAAACAGCAAGGGAAAATCTTCATGCTAGGTCCTGTGGTTATGGCGCTCCTGGCTATCTCCCTTCCCCTAGTCGCCCTGGCCTGTGGTGAGGACCAGGCGCCCACACGTACCGCAACGACGGCGACCGGCCCAGGCCCCACGATGTCTGCGCCCCTCCTCAAGGTGATAAGCACCGTGTCACCCATCACCAGCATAGTGGAGAACATCGGCGGCACGCGCATAAGCCTGCAAGGCATCGTGCCGGAGGGGGTCAACTCCCACACCTTCGAGCCTGCCCCGTCCATAGCCCGGGTGCTGGCTGACGCGGACCTCATCGTGCTCAACGGGCTATTCCTGGAAGAGCCTACCCTGGAGATGGCCAGGGCCAACAAGAAGCCGGGGGCGGTAATACTGTCCCTGGGGGAACGGACTATTTCAAAGGACGAGTGGCGGTTCGACTTCTCCTTCCCCGAGTCCGAGGGCCATCCGAACCCTCACCTCTGGCCCAACCCCTTGCTGGCCCTGCGGTACGCCGAGCTGGTGCGCGATGCTCTGTCAAGCCTGGACCCGTCCAGCAACGACTATCACGCCATGAACTTCGAGGTCTTTAAGGCCCGCATAATGGAGCTAGACGAGGGTATCGCCGCCGCCGTGCAGACAGTTCCCCCGGGCAATCGCAGCCTGCTCACATATCACGACTCGTGGGCCTACTTTGCCGGACGCTATGGAATGACAGTCGTCGGCGCGGTACAGCCGTCGGACCTTTCGGAGCCTTCGTCGAGAGAGGTAGCGCAACTCATAGACCAGGTCAGGGAGCTGAATCTGCCCGCGGTATTCGGGTCCGAGGTCTTCTCCAGTGACGTGCTGGAGCAGATTGCCGATGAGGGAGACGCGATGTTCATTGACCAGCTTCGGGACGACGACCTGCCCGGCGAGCCGGGCGACCCGCGCCATTCCTATCTTGGACTGATGCTACAGAACATGGAAATCATGATACCGGCCCTGGGCGGCAACGTGGACGCCCTGGCGGGATTCGATCCGGGACCGGTGTTCGAAGGTCAGAGCGGGGCTGTATACCCCCAGTGAGGTAGACCTATGCTTCATCCATACCCCCATGAGTCCGGACCAGGGGAGCCTATAGTCGAGCTAAAAGACGCCACCTGCGGCTACAACGGCCAGCCGGTGATCTCGGAAGTGAACCTGAGCATAATGCCCGGCGATTTCGTCGGGTTGTTGGGGCCAAGCGGTTCGGGTAAGACCACTCTTTTGCGCTCTGTCCTTGGAGCGGTGGACTTGTACCGGGGCGAGGTCATGGTAGACGGTGTCTCCACCGCCCAGAAAAGGCCGAGGGTGGGCTACGTGCCTCAGTTGGAGACCATTGACTGGAACTTCCCTGTCACAGTGGAAGAGGTCGTCCTGATGGGGCGCACGATGGACAACCTGCTCTTCCCCTGGCACCGGCGCCGGGACCGGAAGCTGGCGCTGGATATGCTGGAGCAGCTGGGCATTTCCCACCTGGTGAGACGGCATATACGGGAGCTGTCCGGCGGCCAGCAGCAGCGCGTCTTCCTGGCCAGGGCCCTGGTGAGCAGCCCACGGCTTCTTCTGCTGGACGAACCTACCGCAGGGGTGGACATCAAGACGCGGGACGACGTGATGCACCTGCTCCACGAGCTCAACCACCAGGGCGTCACAATCATCATGACCACCCATGAGATCAACGCGGTTGCGGCCCATCTTCCCTGGGTGGTATGTCTGAACGGGCGGATTTTGGCCGAGGGGCCTCCTGCCCAGGTGTTCACCCCGGAGACCTTCAGGCTAACCTACAACGCCGAGATGCCGGTGATACATTACCAGGGGATGACCCTGGTAGCGGAGAGTCCCCACTTTTTCGCTCAAAATGGCCGGCAGGACACGACGGAGGAAGGACTCGTTGAGCTCGCTGAGAAGGAAGGCGAACGTGTCTGAGCCTTTCCAGTACGAGTTCTTCGTGAGAGGCATGATCGCCGCCACCCTTGTGGGCGGCCTGTGCGGCCTCATGGGGGTGTACATCGTACTCAGGCGCATGGCGTATATCGGCCACGGCCTCGCCCACGCGGTCTTTGGAGGGGCCATGGTCAGCCACATCATGGCCTTCAACTTCTTTGCCGGCGCGACCATCTGGGGCTTCCTCTCCGCGCTGCTCATCACCCTCACGA
Organism: Dehalococcoidia bacterium; assembly: GCA_965197405.1. Taxonomy (GTDB): domain Bacteria; phylum Chloroflexota; class Dehalococcoidia; order Lucifugimonadales; family JAGWBF01. The sequence goes on from OZ240206.1 coordinate 3,126,001, forward strand.
CCAGAAAGAGAAAGATAGGCGCCGATGCCGCCATAGGCATCATCACCACGGCCAGCTTCGCCCTGGGCGTCGCTCTCATAAGCCGTCAGAAGACCTTCACACGAGACTTTGAAACGGCCCTCATCGGCAATATCCTGGGAGTCTCCCAGGGCGACCTGCTGACCATCATCGTAGTAACCGCCGCCGCGGGCCTCATCCTGTTTGTCGGCTATAAGCTCTTCCTCTTCAACACCTTCGACCCGGAGGTGGCGGGCTTCTACGGAGTCCCGACGGCGTGGGTGGACACTATATTCTCTCTGGTCCTGGCTGCTACCATAGTGGCATCTATGCACATTCTGGGAGTCACTCTGATCGCCGCTGCGGTGGTCATCCCGCCCATTATAGCGCGCCTGCTGACCGATAGCTTCAAGAAGGTGCTGATTATATCTACGGGGCTGGGCGCCTTCTGCGGCCTGGCCGGCATCTACCTCAGCTACTACGTGGACGTGTCCTCCGGCGCCAGCATAGTCCTCTTTTCCGCCTTCTTATTCCTGGTCGTCCTGGCCTACACAAGCCTCAGAGGGCACCTCCTTCCGCAACGGCGGTTCTCGAAAGCGGCCACGATGCCCGACCGTCGCTCCGTCTCCTTCGATTAACCCCTTAGCAATTGAGCCTCGACCCGTGAATAGAGTCCCCTATTTCAGCAAGCAGCACATTGGGTACCGGTGGTTGGCCCGGCAACAAAGTTGTCGAGGGACTCCCTGGAACTGGATGTCGCCAGATGGTATCATGGATAGAAACTTATTGGAACTCTGGGGAACTCCGGGAAACTCTGGGCTGACAGGAAGGTTTATTAGATGAGCAAACTTCTGGATAGGCTGGAAAGGATCAATCGCGGCGCTCCCGCATCTATGGGGTTTGGGGCCGCCGCCCGCGCCGAGAAGGTCCCGCCCATGGCGCTGGTGGGTATGCTATCGAGTCGGGACTCGTCGGCGCAGGGGGCCTCCGTCCTGGCGAAGATAGGCGCCGATGCCGCCCTCATAAGCGGGGGGGGCGAGGGGGAAGTACCCGGACAGGTGGCCCAGGCCCTTGACAGTGTGCCCTGGGGCCTCAGAGTCCAGGGCCTCAAGGGCGAAGAGTCGAGTCATTATAGGGAGCAGGGGTGCGATTTCCTGGCCTTCGAGCCCGAGGGCGCACTGCTGGGAGCCATAGAGAAGAATGAGAACACCGCCTATCTGCTGTGCATCCAGCCGGACATGGAAACACGTTCCCTTCGGGCCATCGAACACCTGCCTGTGGACGCAGTGCTGTTGTCCCTGGACTCAGTAGAGCCGCCCTTGACCCTTCAACACCTCATAACCGTCGGCGCGGTACGTAGCGCATTCAGCAAGTATCTCCTGCTGGAAGTGCCCGGAGTCCTTACCAGAGGCGAACTGGAGGCGTTGAGGGATATGGGGGTGAACGGCCTGGTGGTGGATGCCAACGCCCTTTCCGCAGAGGAGCTTGAAGGGATGAAGGAGTCGCTCTTGAACCTCCCGAGACCCCAGGGCAGCAAGTCCAGAAGGGCCAGCGCTATCCTGCCTCGCACGGACCCTGGCCCAAGCAGCGCCCCCATCCCCGTGGAGGAAGAGGAAGATGAGGAGGACTTCTAAGGCGGTGTTTAATAAGTTCTCGCGGCCGCTCACCTGTCACCTTGTCCGCGTCCAGGCAGGCCAGGCAGGGACGACGCAAATGTGTCATTCCGAACGGAGCGAAGCGGAGTGAGGAATCTCGGACGCGGGCTTACTCGAGAGCATGGATTTTAGACACTCTCTAAGGTCCTTTGGATGGAACTGAATTGGGTGCAGGGACGACAAGGATAACGGCTTAATTACTATGGAGGTACGAGGTGGCTAAGATAGGAATAGTCGGTACAGGCCTCATCGGCGCTTCTCTCGGTCTTGCAATAAAGAAGTCCGGTGGCAAAGACATCGAGATTGTCGGTACGGACATAGAGCGCAGCCACTCCTCAAAGGCCCAGAGCATGGGCGCTATAGACCGGGTGGAGCGCAAGCTCGTGAGCGCCACCGAGGGCGCTGAGATAGTAATTATTGCCACTCCCGTCAGCGTGATGAAGGACGTGATAGAAATCATAGCTCCCTCTCTGATGGAAGGATGCCTCGTCACCGATACGGGCGCGTCCAAGGGCGAAGTCCTGGAGTGGGCAGAGCAGTACCTCCCCCGGAATGTAAACTTCGTGGGAGGCCATCCCCTCGTCGGTAAAGGCGGTTCCGGCCCTGAACTAGCAGACGCCTCCCTCTTCGATGGCCGCCCCTACTGCGTCATTCCCAGTCCGGGGGCCAGGCAGGACGCGGTCAAGCTGCTAACCGATATGATTCGCTCCATAGGAGGCAGGCCCTACTTCATGGACGTAATGGAACACGACAGCTTTGTGTGCGCTGTAAGCCACCTGCCCGTCCTCGTCTCTGCCGCCCTCGTGGGTTGTACCGCCAAAAGCCCCTCCTGGGCCGACATCGCCCAGCTTGCCTCCACCCAGTACGGGGACGTGACCAGCCTGGCTTCCGGCGACCCCACCAGCCACAGAGATATATTTCTCAGGAATAACGAGGGCACGGTCCACTGGATAGACGCTTTCATCAGGGAACTGTATGATATACGGCGAATACTCATCGGTGACGAGGAAGCCAAGAAAGAGGCCCTGGACAAGGTATTCACTGAAGCCGCCCAGGCCCGTAACAGGTGGATCGCCGGTGCGGTACGGCCTCCATCCCCAGACGACGACACCAGGGACCGGATACCCTCAGCCACAGAAAATATGACGAGCATGTTCGTAGGTAGCTCGGACGCACGGCGCCGCTTCTTTGGTTGGGGAGGCAAGGGAGACCGTGACAAGGATACCAAGGCCAGCAGGGGAAGAATATAGCCCGGGAAGGTCGGACCGTGAGGCAAGTTGTCAAAAGGCCGCAAGCCCTGAGGGGCCCTGTAACCCCACCCGGAGATAAGTCCGTCTCCCACCGCGCCCTTATCCTCAACGCCATCGCCCACGGAACGGCCACGGTTACCGGCCTCTCCGGTGGAGAGGACGTTCTCTCCACCACACGCTGTTTGAAGGGACTGGGAGTCCGTATAGAACCCGGACGGGACGAAGGGACCGTGACGGTGCACGGCTCCCAGGCATCTCTGGATGAGCCTGATGACACCCTCGACACGGGCAATAGCGGCACCTCTATCCGTCTCCTTTCGGGCCTCCTGGCGGGCCAGCCCTTCCTCTCCGTATTGACCGGCGACTCCTCCGTCCGCTCCCGACCTATGGGGCGGATAGTGCAGCCCTTGAGGCTCATGGGGGCACAGATACAGGGCAGGAATAACGACACGCTGGCCCCTCTGGCAATCCGGGGCGGTTCCCTCAAGGGAATCGAGTACGCCATGCCCGTAGCCAGCGCCCAGCTCAAGTCCTCAATCATGCTGGCCGGACTATCGGCCCAGGGAGAGACGGTGCTCCACCAGCCTGCCCGTTCCCGGGACCACACGGAGCGCATGGTAAGGGCTATGGGTGCGGAGGTGGAAGAGGACGGCCTCAGTGTGGTCTTGAAGCCGGGAAAGCTCTCAGCCGTGGACGTCCACGTACCCGGGGATATTAGCTCGGCCGCCTTCTGGATGGTGGCAGGGCTTTGCCACTCCGATGCCAGGATAAAAATAAAGGGCGTCGGGGTGAATCCGACCCGTGTTGGGATACTTGAAGCCCTGGAGGCTATGGGCGCCCGCATCAGCCGGGAGTCCCCTCGACTTGAGGGTGGCGAACCGGTAGCCGACCTGCTGGTGGAGTCCAGCGACCTCAGAGCCACCGAGGTGGGCGGCGAGTTGATACCCCTGATTATAGACGAGTTGCCAGTGCTGGCGGTTGCGGCCTGCTTCGCCAGGGGCACCACGGTCATCAGGGATGCCCAGGAGCTAAGGGTCAAGGAGTCTGACCGAATCTTGACCACGGTAAAGGAGCTATCAAAGCTTGGGGCTGGCATAGAGGAGCGGCCCGACGGCATGGTGATTCACGGGACGGGGCGGCTCACCGGTGGCCGGTGCCGCAGCCACGGCGACCACCGGCTGGCCATGGCCCTGGCGGTAGCCGGGCTGCTGGCAGAGAGAGAGACCGCGGTGGACGGTGCTCAGGCCGCCAGCATATCCTACCCCCAGTTCTGGGAGCACATGAAGGGGCTGTACGACTCGCCAGAAAGCCGCCCTGATGGGTGATCTCTCAGAATATCCCCATACCTCATGTTCTCGCACCCCTTCTCACACCTCCGGGGGACCGCTGCTGGTGGTCCTGTCGGGGCCTTCCGGGGCCGGAAAGGATGCGGCGCTCAACGGCCTGCGCGACCTGGGACTCCCCCGGCACTTCGCGATCACCGCCACCACGCGTCCCATGCGTCCCGGAGAGAGAGACGGGGTGGAGTATACGTTCCTGGAGCCGGAGGAGTTCCAAGCGATGATGGAGAAGGGCGAATTTCTGGAGCACGCCCGGGTATATGAGAACTGGTATGGCGTCCCCCGGCGGCAGGTCAGTGAAGCCATGCAAAAGGGCCTGGACACCATACTCAAGGTGGACGTGCAGGGCGCTGCCACAATCAAGAAGCTACTGCCCGAGGCGGTGTTCATCTTCCTGGCCCCCTCCTCTATGGAGGAGATACGCCGGCGATTGGGAGCAAGGGGCACCGAGTCGGCCGAAGCCCTGGAGGTCAGGACCCGCGCCGCCTGGCGGGAGATGGAGCGCCTGCCCGCCTTCGATTACAAAGTGGTAAACCGCGACGGCTGTTTGCAGGAGGCGGTAGCACACATAGACGCCATCATACTGGCCGAGAAGTGCCGCATAAGGCCACGGCGTATTTCCATCTAGCCTACCCGGTCGCGGGCGATTGTGGTATCCTCTTGGGGCAGCATTGAGCATCAAGATTTCTGGAGGGGTAGCTTGGAGGAGAGTCCGGGAACGGGTACTAAAGCCAGACTCCCGCAGTGGATGAAGGTGCGTATGCCTGGCGGGCCCAACTATATCGAGCTCAAGAACCTCCTTCGCAACTCGGAGCTCCACACAGTCTGCGAGGAAGCCCAGTGCCCCAACATCGGCGAGTGCTGGGAGAGCCGCAGCGCCACCTTCATGATTCTGGGGGATATATGCACCCGCCGCTGCCACTACTGCGCCGTCACCACCGGCAGGCCCACCGGGATTGACGTCACCGAGCCGGACCGGCTGGCCCAAACCGTCAGTCGCCTGGGCCTCAAATACTGTGTAATCACCTCGGTGAACAGGGACGACCTTGCCGACGGGGGGGCCTTCATCTTCGCCATGTGCATCGGCAAAATAAATCAGGAGGTCCCCGGCTGCAAGGTAGAGGTCCTCATTCCCGATTTCGACGGCTCGCTGCCAGCGCTGAAGACGGTGGTCAAGGCGCGCCCCGACGTCCTCAACCACAACATAGAGTCCACACGCAGGGTCTTCCCACGGGTCAGGCCCAGGGGAGACTATCCCAGGTCCCTGGAGCTGCTGGCCAGAGTGAAGGACCTGGACCCGGCAATGCCCACCAAGTCTGGAATAATCGTGGGCATGGGCGAGGAATGGGACGAGGTCGTGGACACCATGAAGGACCTGCGCAGCGTGAACTGCGACCTGCTGACCATAGGCCAATACCTGCGTCCCTCGAAGAAGCACGTCGCCATCGCCAGGTACTATACCCCCGCCGAGTTCGAGGAGCTACGGGGCATCGGGGAGTCACTGGGGTTCAAGCACGTAGCCTCCGGCCCGCTGGTGCGCAGCTCCTACCACGCCGACCAGCAGCACGAGGCGGCCCTTTTGACGCTGAGACAAACACTTTAACATCCGTTGGCCCCACCATCCCGTCCCCGGCCCTTTTCATCGACACTACCCGAATAGACTCCTGTTCCGGTCAGATGGCCTCATTCGCAAGTCTCACGCTTACGAGCCGATTCAGGCTCACGCCTTCCTCCGCCACTCGTACGGCCAGAGCACGGTGCGTTTCCGGCGGCAGTCGCACCATGAACTTTCCGCTGTACCTTCGGTCAGCCATTGGCTCCGGTGCCGTTTCGTTGACGGCCAGCATATCGGCGAGGGAGTCGGACACCAGCCGCCTGATGCCGGAAAACGCTTCTTCCGGGGTAGGTGCCAGCCAGCTCAGCGATGGGAACTCAGCACATAAGCCAATGTACTCTTCATCTTCAGCAGACCAGGTTACTCGATAAGTGTAGTGGTCGGTCATTGCATGCCCTCCAGCCTTTGTAATACCGTCAATGATACTATTCGTCGGGAGGCAATTGCCCGAAAAATTGACAAAAAGACGCTGAATGCTATAATGATGGTGCTGAAAGGCGGGCCTTCGGGTCCAGTACCAGGCAATTTGGAATAGGGAGGACATGTTATGGCTGAATACGACCTGGTTATTCGCGGCGGGACCATTGTTGATGGCACGGGCATTCCCCAGTACAAGTCGGACCTGGCTATCAAGGATGGCAGGGTAGCCAAAATCAGCGGAAAGATCAGCGCAGGCGGCGCCAAGGAGATTGATGCCAGCGGCTGCATCGTAGCCCCCGGCGCTGTTGACCTGCACACCCATTACGACGCACAGCTCAACTGGGACCCCTACGCCTCCCTCTCCGGTTGGTTCGGGGTGACCTCTCTGAGCATAGGCCAGTGCGGATTCGGATTTGCTCCGACCAGACCCGACGACCGAGACCTGAACATGCGGATGATGAACCGCATTGAGGCCATCCCCCTGGAGTCCATGCGCCAAGGGATGCGCTGGGACTGGGAGACCTTCCCCCAGTACCTGGACAGCTTGGACAAACAGGGACTGGGCGTCAACGTGGGAGCGTTGGTCCCCTTCTCGCCCGTGCGCGGCTACGTGCTGGGCATGATACCCGCCCGTCAGAGGACCTCTGTAACAGAGGCCGAACTGAACCAGATGAAGCAGATTCTCCATGACTCGATGAAGGCCGGAGCCTTCGGCATCTCTGCGGACAAGAACCTGGAAGACCGGCCCGAGGACGGCAGCTTCCTGCCCAGCCACGTAGCCTCCAGGGAAGAGTTCATAGCAATGGCCGAGATTATGTCCGAGTTCGGCGTCGGCCACATAGGTTGGACGATAGGGCTGGGCCATACCGAGGATGAGCTCGTCGAGCAGAGGGACATGCTGACTCAGATGTTGAAGAGCAGCGGTCGCCCGATGCACCTGGCCCTGGACGAGGCGGGCTTTGACTGGTTCGAGTCGCTCCGCGCCCAGGGGCTTCCCGTCGTCGCTCAAGAGGTCGAGATGCCCGTCCAGGCCGAGTTCAAGCTGGCGGAATACAACCTCTTCGACTACATGCCCAACTGGATAGATCCCCTGGTAGGCAATGTTGAAGAGCGCATGGCCAAGCTGAGTGACCCCGCCGCCCGCGCCGCCATGAAGAAGGACGTGGAGGAGGCCACCGGAGCCATACACGCGGCCAGGACCGATTGGAACAGGGTAAGCGTACTACAGGCGACCTACGAGCGGAACTACAAGTACGAAGGCCTGAGTATGGCGGATATAGCCCGGATGGAAGGCAAGCACCCTCTGGATGCCCTGCTTGACCTGGCCATTGACGAGCAGTTGCAGACCGAGTTCAGCCACCCGGTGGCGGTCAACGACGAGGAGCTATTGGAAGAGGGCATCAAGAACCCCAACTCCCATATCTCCGTCTCCGACGGTGGGGCGCACACCCGGTACCTCACCATCTCGATGTGGCCCGTCCACTTCCTGTCCCACTGGGTCCGGGACAAGCAGATCATGACGCTTGAACAGGCCCACTACAAGATGAGCGCGTACCCGGCATGGTTCACCGACTTCAAAGACCGCGGCACGCTGCGCGTCGGAACATGGGCCGACATCATGGTCTACAATCAGGAGGAGCTTGGGTTCGTATACGACAAGCCCATCTTCGCCACCGACTTCCCCGGCGGGGAGCGCCGCCTGATCCAGAAGGCCACAGGCCTGCGATACACCCTGGTCAACGGCACCGTGACCTTTGAGGGGAACAACTGCACGGGAGCCTTGCCGGGCAAGCTGCTCCGCAGCTATGACATGGTAGACTAACCGTCTCCCTGACCCGGCCATGTAAGTGAGGGGACCGTTCACTACGGTCCCCTCACGGCTTTTCCGGAAGCAAGCCGGATGCCCTATCCGATGGCAGGGCTCTAGTTGCACTCCCCAGCAATGTAGAGCCAGGCGGCTACCGGAGTTGATGTTATATGTTATAATGGACGCGCCAAAATACCTGGATATAGCCCCAGGAACAAAAGAGCGGAGGAAACAGAATGGCTGAATATGACCTGGTTATTCGCGGCGGCACTATCGTGGATGGCACCGGAATCCCCCGGTACAAGGCGGACCTGGCGGTCAAAGATGGAAAGGTAGCCAAGATTAGCGGGAAGATCAATCCGGCAGGCGCCAGGGAGATTGACGCCAGCGGCTGTATCGTGGCCCCCGGCGCCGTTGACCTACATACCCATTACGACGCACAGCTCAACTGGGACCCCTACGCCACCCTCTCCGGCTGGCACGGGGTGACCTCCCTGACCGTCGGCCAGTGCGGGTTTGGCTTTGCCCCGACGAGGCCCGAGGACAGGGAACTGAACATGCAGATGATGAATCGCATCGAGGCCATCCCCCTGCAGTCCATGCGCCTGGGTATGCGCTGGGACTGGGAGACCTTCCCCGAGTACATGGACAGCTTGGACAAGCAGGGGTTGGGCGTCAACGTGGGCGCGCTGGTCCCCTTCTCGCCCCTACGCGGCTACGTGCTGGGCATGATACCCGCGCGTCAGAGGACCTCTGTAACAGAGGCCGAGTTGAACCAGATGAAGCAGATTATGTACGACGGCATGAAGGCCGGAGCATTTGGCATCTCGGCGGACAAGAACATGGAAGACCGGCCCGAAGACGGCAGCTTCCTCCCCAGCCACGTAGCCTCGGAAGAGGAGTTTGTAGCGCTGGCCGAAGTCATGAGCGAGTTCGGTGTAGGCCATATAGGATGGACAGTAGGCTTCGGGCACACCGCGGACGAGCGCAAGGAACAATACGATATGCTGGCGCAGATGATGAGGAGCAGCGGCCGCCCGCTCCACATAGGAGGAGGCATAGATGCCGCGCCGTGGTATGAGGCGTGCCGGGCCGAGGGCCTCACCGTACTCGCGCAGGAGCTCGCCCTCCCCGTTCCGGCCCAATTCACGCTGGCAGAGTACAACCTCTTTGACTACATGCCCAACTGGGTGCAGCCTCTGGTGGGAAGTATAGAGGACCGGATGGCCAAGCTGAGCGTCCCCGCAACCCGTGAAGCCATGAAGAGGGACGTGGAGGAGAACAGGGAGCCTATACACCTCGTCCGCACCGACTGGAACCGGGTGAGGGTAGTCGAAGCCGCCTACGAGCGGAACTACAAGTACGACGGGCTCAGCATGGCCGAGATTGGCAGTATGCAGGGCAAGCACCCCCTGGACGCCTTCCTGGACCTGGCCGTTGATGAGCAGTTGCAGACCGAGTTCAGCCACCCCGCGGCCCAGGAGGATGAGGAGATCATCGCGCGGGGCATCACGGACCCCCACAGCCATGTCTCCAACTCTGACGGTGGCGCCCACACCAGATTCCTTACCGTCAGCACCTGGCCCGTCTACTTCCTGTCCCACTGGGTCCGCGATAAGGAGCTCCTGAGCCTGGAGGAGGGTCACTACAAGATAAGCGCCCTGCCGGCCTGGTTCTCGGACTTCAAGGGCCGCGGCACGCTCAGGGTGGGCAACTGGGCCGACGTAATCGTATACAATCAGGCAGATCTCGGATTCATGTACGACAGGGCTGTCTTCGATACTGACTTCCCTGGCGGAGAGCGCCGCCTGATTCAGAAGCCTACCGGTATGCGCTACACCCTGGTCAATGGCGAAGTTACCTTCGAGGGGAACAACTGCACAGGCGCCTTGCCCGGCAAGCTGCTCCGCAGCTATGACATGGTAGACTAGCCGGTCTGACGCAAATTGTGGGTGAGGGGGACCGTAAATTATAGTACGGTCCCCCTCGGATTTTCCGGCGGCAGGCCGGTGGGCCTGCACGCCGCAGAGCCTTTCTTAAGGCGAGAAGATGTATGCGTTGATTTTGGCCGGAGGTAGGGGGGAGAGGCTCCGCCCGCTGACGGACACTATCCCGAAACCCATGGTCCCCGTCTGCGGAAAGCCCATCCTCTGGCACCAGGTGCAGTGGCTCAAGAGGGGCGGAGTCACCGACGTCGTCTTTCTCGCGGGGTACAGGTGGGAGGCTATCGAAGGGTTCTTCGGCGATGGCAGCGCCCACGGCTTCAGCGCCCACTACAGCATTGAGGACACCCCCCTGGGCAGAGGAGGGGCCATCCGCAAGGGCATGTCCATTGTCCCTGAGAGCGAAAGATGCGTGGTCGTCACCAACGGCGATATTATCACCGATGAAAATCTCACCAACGTCACCGATAGATTCCGCTCGCACCAGGAAGCCAACCCAGCGCACCAGGCTACCATCATGGTAGTGCCCTTTGTCAGCCCCTACGGGTTGGTGGACCTGAAGGGTCAGGACGACGTGGTAGAGGGGTTTCGAGAAAAGGTGGAGCTTCCCTACTGGATCAATGCAGGCATCTATGCCTTCTCCCGCGAGATCGAGGAGCGTTTGCCGGAGCTGGGAGACCACGAGACATCCACCTTCCCCGCCCTGGCCTTGGAGGGGAAGCTGGCGGCCCTCCGCTCCCGCCTCTTCTGGAGGAGCGTGGACTCCTTCAAGGACCTCCGAGAGGCGGAGGAGTACCTGAAAGGGGCCGGATAAAGGGCTGGAACGAGTAACGGCTTCCGGCGCTAGAACTCCTGTGGCAGAGTCTCACCCGAGCTGTGGACCGTCCACGAGCCGTTCTGATAAGCCGTGACCTGGCCCGGTCCAAGCACCTTCCAGCTGCCGCGAGTCCCAAAGCAGCACGTCCTGGCGTCCACACCCAGCGCCTTCAGTCCCGGCGGTAGCTCCGTGCTCTCCAGCCACTTGACCACCGTATTGGGGTCGCCGCCCTCGTGGTGAGGCAGTATGACCGCCTCCTCCGCGAATCCAAGCCCCTGGAGCCATCTTCGAGACATGCGCCCCCACATCATAGCGCCCATGACCATAGCCCCTGCGCTCGATCCTCCCAGTATCGCCCCCTTGCCCACCTCTTCCCGAAGCGCCTCAAGCAGCTTTGATCCCTGAAGGGTGGCCAGCAGGTGCTCGGGATTGCCGCCGGTAAAGTAGACCACAGAGACCCCGGAGAGGGCTTTGATAAGCCCTTCGTCGTTGGCCTGCTCCTGGCGGAGTACCATAAGCTCTGATGCGTTCGCTCCCAGGTGGGAGAAGTACCTGACGCCATCAGCAGCAGCCTTCTGGGGGCCGGTGACGGCAGCCGTAGGCAGAATGACGACCCTCGGCGATTCCGATCCACTCGCCTCGAGGATAAGGCGGTCCATCTCTTCGCAGCCGGGGCGAAACTCTTCTCCCCCTGCAAGTATTATTTCTCCGGGCATTCCTTCACCTCGATACCAAGAATGGCTCTATTCTACCAGATGTCCCCCTTGCTGCTAATCCCAATCTCCCCAGGGTTGACACTCCTCTGAGCAGAGCGTAGCATGGCAATCATCAGGGCCTGGGGACCGGCCGTATGAGACTCGGACGCCCCGGCCGGGTATGGAGCTAGCTGTGAGTTCCACCGTGAGTTCCGATGGTATAAGAGTCCTCTTCCTCACGCCCTACTTCCGACCGTACCTGGGCGGAATAGAGCGGGCCATTGAAGGGCTGGCCTTCGAGTATCTCGCCTCACCCCAGGTGGAGGCGGTGGGAGTCCTGACGGGCAAGTACGCCTTTCCCAGGGTCCCTCATCCCGACTGGCCCGACAGAGAAGTCACCCCGGAGGGCATCACTATCCTCCGCCTATCGAGCTTCCCCCTCAAGTCCCTACCCCTGTACTCCGTTCCCCTGGTGTGGTTTTCACCCACCCAGATAAGACGCTACCTGGACGAGTTCGACCCCACAGTAGTCCACTTCGTGGGCGACGGCTGGTTTTGGGGCCACCTCTGGGCGTGGTTGTGGGGACGACGCAAGGCCAGGATGGTCTTCACCCCTTCCTTTCACACTTTACCCTGGACGCGGCAATGGCTCCGCCTCTTTAACATCCCCCTTTGCAGTTTGGTGGACGACGTAGTGCCGCTGACGGGGCTGGAACGAGAGAGGGTGCAGAGGGCGTACCGTGTGCCGGAGAAGAAAATGTCCGTTATTGGGTGGGGTGTGAAGCCCTCTTCCGTGGCCAGAGCCGATGCGCCCCGGCAGGCCGTGCAGGTCCTCTGCGTCGGCCGGTTGGGGGCGCACAAAGGCCAGATGTGGTTGCTGGAGGTCTATCGGCAGGCCAGGGCGCGCTTTGAGCATCCTGTCCGGCTGGTGCTGGTTGGACGGGACGAGGGCGCAGAGAGTGAAATCCGGTACGCCGTGCGGAACTGGGGCCTGGAGGAAGAGATAATCATAACGGGTGAGGTCAGCGACGCGGACCTGGAGCGGTGGTATGCGGAGAGTGACATCTTCGCCCTGTTCTCCAGATACGAGGCCTTCGGGCTGGTGTTTTTCGAGGCGATGGCCAGCGGCCTTCCCGTGCTCACCCATGACGTGGGAGCCAACCGTGAGCTTCTGACCAGAGGCTCGGTGGTAGTCCCCGATTTTCATACCAGGGCGGCTGTGGACGCGTTGGTCCGTCTGGTCAACGACACCGAGTGGCGCGAGGGCCTGGGCACCGAGGGAAAGGAATATGCCCTGTCCGAGTTCACCTGGCCCGTGGTGGCAAAGCGGTACATCGAGCTATACCAATCAAGGTAGAAGTAGTCTAACGCTGACGAATCAGGAGAGGGTCATGGATAGAGAGGCCTTGGAAGCTGGCGCACGCGGGATTCTGCTGGGCAACCTGCGTAGGGGCCGGGCGGACTGGAACGGGAAGGAATATACCTTCGTTTGTCCGGCGCTGCGAAGCTATCCCTTCCAATGGTTCTGGGACTCCTGTTTTCATTCCATCGCCCTTACCCACCTGGACAAAGATCTGGCGAAGGCCGAGCTTGCCACCCTGTTGAGCGGGGCGCTTCCCTCCGGGTTCATCCCTCACATCATCTTTTGGGAACTGGAAAAGCGCGACGACTTCCTGAGCCAGAACCTGGTGGGCAGGACTTCCCCCTACTATAGCTCCACCATACAGCCCCCCATCCTGGCCTACGCTGTCGAGCGAGCGTACCAGGCCACCGGCGACGAGGCGTTCCTGAGCGACGCTATCCCCACGCTGAAAGCCTACTATCGCTGGCTTAGAGAGAACCGCGACCCTGACGATGACGGCCTCCTCGCGATCATCCAGCCCGAAGAGTCCGGCATAGACTGTTCCCCAAAGTACGACGACGACCTTCATCTGGAGGATCTTACCAACCAGGGCTTCATACGGGAGTTGAAGAAGCTATATCAAGAGTATGAGCCTCTGCGTGGGGACGACAGGCGAATACTCCAGGCCGACCTCTTCAACTTCGAGGACGTGCTGTTCAACTCGATTTATATTTTCGGACTGCGCGCCCTTGCAAGGTTAATGGAAGGCAGGGAGGACAACAGCGAGTACGTCCGAGAGGCGGACAGGTCCCGCGACGCCCTGATAGCCAAGTGCTGGGACGAGGAAGCCGGGGCCTTCTTCGACCTGTCGGGCGTTGCCGAGCGCTCGGTCAGAGTTGTGACCATCAGCTCCCTCATGCCCCTGATACTGGAGGACTTGCCCAGGGAAATCGTTCGCCGCCTGGTGGATGGGCTCCTGACCTCTCCGGAGCACTTCTGGCTGCCCTACCCGCTGCCTTCGGTGGCGGCATCGGAGCCCAAGTTCATGCCCGGGAACCCTCACGGCTTTATCTGGCGAGGCCCCACCTGGATGAACACCAACTGGTTCCTGAGTCACGCCCTGCGACATCACGGCTACCCGGAGCTGGCCGGCGAGATAGTGGCGAAGAGCCAGCAGCTTATCGAAAACGCCGGGTTCAGGGAGTACTACAACCCCTACAGCGGCGAGGGCTATGGCGCGCGCGACTTCGGGTGGTCCACCATAGTGCTGGATATGTGAGCATGTGGGCCGGAGGAGGTCCTGCCCCTTCCCTTCCGTCAACCCGGGTCTCAACAGGCCGCCGTCGCCGGCCGGCATGTACCCCAGGGCCGGGCCCGCCCTTCCTACGCGGGACCGCGTGGATGCCGCGGCTTCCTGCCGAACGCGCAAGCCCGCGCGAATCTTGAAGGAGCCACGTAACCTTGACCATAGCTGAGGTGTGACCGATGGCTGTCGCACACGAAAACGAAAACCTTCTCTACGAGCCGAAATGAGAGTCCTCCCCCTTTGCTGGCCTTTGGCGTCGGCTTCCAGGCGGCCATGGTAATCGTGGCATCGGTGGTCTTGACGGTGGTCATAGTGGCCAGGATTGCCCAGCAGCCGGACTCTAAGAGGGTGTGTGAGAAATCTTGGACATGTATTAGAATGGAGGTATGAAACGCAAACCATACCCCAGCGACCTGACCGACGAACAGTGGGATGTTCTGGCTTCCCTACTCCCATCAGCCAAGACTGGGGGAAGGCCACGTACTGTAGACCTACGGGAGGTCGTCAACGGCATTGTGTACGTTCTGCGCAACGGCTGCACGTGGCGAGCCATGCCGCATGACCTCCCGCCTTGGGGCACCGTGTGGTGGTATTTTCGGGAATGGAGACAGGATGGTACATGGGAACGAGTCCATGAGGCCCTGCGGCCCAAAGTTCGGAAGGCCGAAGGCAGCAACCCAACACCTAGCGCGGCCATCATAGACAGCGAGTCTGTTAAGACGACGGAAAAAGGGGGCCTCGTGGCTATGACGCTGGCAAGAAGGTCAACGGTCGAAAGCGACACATCATTGTAGATACCACGGGGTTGCTGCTGGCGGTGGTGGTGGTGCATCCTGCCAATATCCAGGATAGAGATGGAGCGAAGCTGGTCATCGATAAATTGATAGGGCGGTTTCCCCGCATGAGGTTGGTCTGGGCCGATGCTGGCTATGCTGGAAAGCTGATCGAGTGGGTCTGGGCCCTGACAGGCTGGGCGCTCGAGATTGTCAAGCGCCCCAGGGACAGCCACCACTTTCAGGTGCTGCCGCGAAGATGGGTGGTTGAACGAACATTCGCGTGGCTCAGCAGGTGCCGTCGGCTGAGCAAGGACTACGAAGCTCTGTCCGATACAACGGAGGCCTGGACCCACATAGCTATGATTCATCTAATGCTCCGACGCTTAGCACCAACCTAATTTGAACTTATCACACACCCTCTTACATATCGTGGGGCGTCTTTGCGGCGCTGCTAATCAGCGGAGTCACGACCATCATCCAGGCCATCCGGGTTGGACTGGTCGGGGCCGGACAACGTGCTCGTGATGGGCACGTCGGGGGCCTTCATCGCGGTGTGTGCAGTCGCGCTGGCGAAGGGCGGCCCGGCCACCATGGCCAGCCTCGTCGTCGTGTCGTCGCTGTTCCAGTTTGCACTGGCGGCCCGGCTATCGCTGCTGCGGCGCATATTCACCCCGGTGGTTTCCGGAACCGTGATTATGCTGATAGCCGCAACGGTCATGCCCATCGTATTCGGTTCGCTGACGGTGGTGCCCGAAGGCACTTCGGAGGTTGCGGCGGCCCTGGCCACCCTGGTTGTCGTCGTAGCTCTGCTGCTGCGCGGCGCACCGGCATGGCGCCTGTGGTCGCCCGTCATCGGCATAGTCGTGGGTTGCGCAGTGGCGGCGCCCTTCGGGCTGTTCGACGTGCAGCCGATACTGGATGCGCCGTGGGTGGGCGTAGCTCTGGGATCGTGGCCGGGATTCGACGTGACCCCCGGTGTTGAGTTCTGGGCACTGCTCCCGGCCTTCGTGGTAGTCACCCTGGTGCGCGCCATCGAGACCATCGGCGACGGTGTAGCCATCCAGCGAGTCTCCCAGCGCAGACCGCGGGCCACCGACTTCCGGGTGGTGCAGGGCGCCCTCAATGCCGACGGCGTGGGAAACCTGCTCTCGGGCGTCTCCGGAACACTGCCGAACACAACCTACTCGACCAGTATTTCCCTCGTCGAGGTCACAGGAATCGCCGCTCGGCGTGTGGGTGTCGTCATTGGCGTCATCTTCGTGGCGCTGGCCTTCTTCCCCAAGATTACGGCGGTGCTGATTGCCATACCCGCCCCGGTGGCAGCCCGCCTATATCACCGCCCTTATGGGGCTGCTCTTCGTGCAGGGCATGAAGATTATCATCCAGGACGGCATGGACCACCGGAAGGCTGCCGTTGCAGGAGTGGCATTTTGGGTCGGCGTGGGCTTCCAGAACCAGTTGATTTTCCCGGACCTGCTGGGAGACGGATTCCTGAGTGTACTGCTTGGCAACGGCATGACTTCGGGCGCTCTCGTCGCCGTCATCATGATGGTGTTCATCGAGCTGACAGGCCCCCGGCGCAGGCGTCTCGAGGCCGCGTTGGACTCGGAGGCCCTGCCGAAGTTGGCAGGGTTTCTCCGGGGATTTGCAGCCAGGGCCAGGTGGGACACCGGCTCGACAGACCGTCTGCTGCTGGTGGGAGAGGAGACGCTGACCACCCTGCTATCGGAAGAAGAGGACATTTCCCGTGACGGCAAGGCCCGGCGCCTGGTCGTGACCGCTCGCGCGGGCGGAGGCGGAGCCGAACTGGAGTTCGTATTCGCATCCGAAGGGGAGAACCTGGAGGACCGCCTGGCATACCTGGGAGAAGCGCCGGACATACGGGACGGCCGGGAAATATCCTTCCGACTGTTGCGGCATTACGCGTCGTCGGTACGTCACCAGAAGTATCACGGCGTGGACATCATCACGGTGAGCGTGGACGGCCCTCGCTAGCGCCAGTTGCATATGATTTTGGCCGCGATTACTCTTAGAGCACCCTCACCCTAGCTCTTTCCCGTCGAGGGAGAGGGGATGCTCACCTTTCAACTTGGTTGTCACCTCCAAATGGAAAGGGAATTATATACGATGTTAGCCCAGGGGCGGGCGCTGGTAAGCCTTCAATATGTGGCCGGAAGGCCCCTTGCCGGCCCCCCATCATGGCGCAACGCCGATTCAGAGCTTTCGCCTTCGCAGGCCGAACCATGCCAGACCGGACAGCAGTCCTAAGAACGAAAGGTCAATCGTGTGCGGCGATGTACCGCATCCACCGCCCGTCATGCGCATGCCAGGCGGAGGAGTGTCCGTACCCTTTGCAGGTGTTTTCCCCTCGCCGAGCTCTGCTAAGTCATCTATAGCTTCCGGTAGCTTGGACTCGCAGAACATAGGCCACAAACCTTCGTCAGTATAACCAGCATAGACGATGTATACTGCGCCCTCCGCAAAAGAGACTACCCCCTCGCAGGGCGAGCCGGGGCCAGCGGTGTATACGTACGTCGTCTGGCAGACGTGCCCTTTCCAAACGGTCCCCACATCAAACTCGGCTATCCACGGGTCGTATTTGACCGCTTCGCTTACGCCAACGTTGACAACTCTGCCCATAAAGACCGCATCAGCCTCTACCAGCCCCCGGGAAGGCGATGCCCATATACACTGACACGCGTAGCTCCGCTCCTGATCCGCCATGAGCCAGACCCCGATCAAGGGGGTGATCAGAACCAGACGTATGGTTATGGACATGAATTTGGAGGCCATGAGCAGGCCTCCTCCTCTTCCCCGCTACTAGACGAACTGGGAATCTTGGCTAGGTCTCTCCCGCCAGGTCAGTGCCGGCGCGCAACCCTCCTCGCCGCGCCAAGCGACCATTCCTGCGAAAGCCGCGACCCCTACGGGGGGCCGCATATCCTCCCCAGGGAGAACGCCGGGAACTGTCAACGCTACCCGGCGCCGCGGAGCCGTCCCGGGTTGCTACAGGAAGGTGCGCACCGCCTCCAAGAAGCCGTCGGGGTTGTCTTCAAACACCATGTGCCCCGCTCTCTCGACTTCCGTCAATTGGCAGTTGGGTATGGTGTCCAACATCTGCGCGGCCACCTCAGTGCTCAATAGATCGGTATCCAAACCGCGCACGATGAGTGTCGGAGAGGTGATGTTTCTCAAGGGCGACCATACGTCTTCTGCTGACGGAGGCGTGGCGCCCCGCCGCCTTTCTTCCCGGATGGCCAGGTCATAGCGCCAGCCAATCTTGCCGTTGGGCAACTCCTTTGTGGCGTACTGCAAACGCCTGCGCAGCACCCTATCCGAGGCGTAGCGGTTCTCCTTGGTCATGTACTCGACCACAGCCTCGAAGGAGTCGAACTCCTCGGGGACCGTGAGGATTTCCTGTCTGAGACGCTCGCCGCCAACGGGGTCAATGACGGGGCCTACGTCCACGACGACGAGCTTCTGTACCTTCTCCGGATAGCGGGCAGCGAAGGACATGCTGTTGCGCCCGCCCATCGAGTGCCCCACGAGCACAAAGGAATCGAGCTTGAGAGTGTCGGAGAGCGCAGCCAGGTCCGCCACGTATGCTCCGGTGGAGTAGTCTCCATCTTTGGCCCAACCGCTGTCGCCGCGCCCCCTCTGATCCAGGGCCAGCACATGGTAGTCCTGGCACACGGCCGCGGAGAAGTCATCCCAGGAATGGGAGTGGCCCCTCAGCCCGTGGAGCAGCACCATCGTGGGCCTTCCCACAGTGCCCCAGTCCAGGTAGTGCAGGTCCAGCCCATTCACGGCGATGGTCTTGTCTTGGGGTTGCACCTGTGTGGTCATTGCCGTCCCTCCTCGTGATTCTGCGTGTCTTTATCTCCAGGCTATGCCCCAGTATAGCATAACCCAGGCCTCAATCGTGGTGCCGAGGATTCCGACCAAGGGTCTTTCAATTCTCACGCCAGGTAAATACAGGCCCCCGCCGCGTGTCATTCCGAGCGTAGCGAGGAATCTGAAAATGCTTGGATAGCAGCACGCCTAAGAAGGCAAGGACTTTAGACCCCTCGCTCTGCTCGGGGTGACAATTGAAAGGCCCTGACTTCCGACCAGAGGTTTTCAGTTTTCAAGGATTAGCCAAGCCCAGGATGGCTCTAAAGCCTGGCCCGGGACGATTGCGAAGTCCCCTCTCCTCTCTGTGGGAGAGGGTTAGGGTGAGGGGGCGGTTCCTCTGACGCGACTGTCACCCTCATCCTAACCTTCTCCAATCAATACGCGAAGGGACTTTTGAAAGGCCCCGTCGCTTGACCCCCATACCGGGTATTCAGAGTTAAAAGGCTGTATAATGCCCATGTAGTCGCCGGTAATCTATCACGCAAGGGGGGCAGATGACGACGGAGAGCGGCGTCACGTACACTACGATGATTCGAGACCTCCCCGTGGGAGAACGCCCCCGGGAGCGGCTGCGGGACTACGGCCCCGGCTCTCTGAGCAACGCGGAGCTAATTGCCATCCTGCTGCGCACCGGAGTCACCGGAGAGAACGTCCTCAATCTCGCCATTCGCATGATTTCTCACTTTCAGGGATTGCCGGGTCTCGCCCGCGCTACCTATGGCGAAATCTGTTCCCTCAAGGGCATCAGCGAAGCAAAGGCCTGCCAGCTCATGGCGGCCTTTGAGCTTGGGAGACGGCTGGCTTCCCTTCACCCCGAGGATA
The DNA here is from genome assembly GCA_965197405.1 of Dehalococcoidia bacterium. GTDB lineage: Bacteria > Chloroflexota > Dehalococcoidia > Lucifugimonadales > JAGWBF01. The sequence continues at coordinate 3,145,680 of OZ240206.1, forward strand.
GGGCGGTGATAAGCTGCCCCGAAGACGTAGCAAATCTAATGACAGAAATGCGCCTCTTTGACCAGGAACACCTGCGCGTGGTCCTTCTGGATACGAAGAACCATGTCACCGGCGTCAGCGAGATTTATATAGGGAACGTCAACTCCTCCGTTGTGCGTCCGGCTGAGGTCTTCAGGCCCGCCATCCGCGACAACGCCGTGGCAATCATAGTGGTGCACAATCACCCATCGGGAGACCCAACACCCAGTCCCCAGGACGTGGGCATCACGGGGCAACTGAGAGATTCCGGGGAACTCCTGGGCATTGAAGTCCTGGACCACATCGTCCTCGGCAGCCAGGGCCACGTCAGCCTCAAAGAGCGGGGTCTGGGCTTCTGACATAGCCGCTTAACCCATCTCCGATCCCCTCAGCCGTGGGTCCAGAACGTCGCGCATGGCATCCCCGAAAAGGTTGAACCCGAACACGACAATGCTGATGGCGATGCTGGGAAAGAGAATTAACCAGGGAGAGACCTCCACATACTTCTGGCCCGCTATGGACAACATACCACCCCATGAGGGTACGTCCGGGGGAGTGCCCACCCCCAGGAAGCTCAGACCCGCCTCTATTATGATGGCAAAGCTCAGGTTGGCAGTGGCAAAGACGATGTAGGGGGCCATGCAGTTAGGCACTATATGGCGAAAGACAATGCGGAGGTCCCTGCTTCCAAGGGACCTTGCCGCATCAATGTATACCCTTTCTTTAACGCTCAGCACCTCTGAGCGCAAAATCCGGCAAGCGCCAGGTATGAACAACACGACCAGGGTGATAATTACGTTTTGCAGTGAGGGTCCCAGGACGGCCATGATTCCTAAAGCAAGGATAAGGGCCGGAAAGGCCATGAAAGCATCTATAACGCGCTGGACTACGAGGTCCACCTTACCGCCCAGGTAGCCGCTGAAAATGCCCACCAAGGCCCCAACGGTCACGCCTATCCCTACACTGATCAGGGCTACAAGAAGGGAGACCCGCGACCCATACACCAGCCTGCTCAGGATGTCTCTGCCTATTGAGTCGGTACCCAGCAGCATCTTCTTCCCTTCGATTATCTCCCCCGGTGAGGCATACCTGAAGGTTAGATGTTGCTCATAGGGATCATGGGGGGCGATTGCGGGCGCAAAGATGGCCACTACTATACAGGCCAACAGGATAACGCCGCCTATCGCCCCCAGGGGCTGGCGCCTCACAAATCTAATAGTGGGTCTGAGAATCAGAAGGGTGCGCCGCGTCCAAACTACGTGGACCTCAGCGTCGGCTCTCTGCTTAGTTTCCATGCCCCAAATGCCTCCATGGGCCACTGCCTGCTAGGTAAGGCGTATCCTTGGGTCCAACCGAGCATAAATTACGTCAACCAATAGGTTCAGCAGCAGGATCATGCCTGCGATAACGAAGACCTCCGCCTGAATCACAGGATAGTCCCTATTGAAGATGCTGGTTATCAACAGCCTTCCCATCCCAGGCAACAGGAAGATTGTCTCCACAATCACTTCCCCTGCAAGAAGGATGCCAAAAGTCCAGCCGGTGACCGTAAGGATGGGCAGGAAGCTGTTTTGCAGGGCGTGAACCAGAAGCACTCTCCTTTCCCTGAGTCCCTTGGCCCGGGCCGTTCTGATGTAATCCTCCCGCAGGACCTCCAGCATGGAAGAGCGGGTTACCCGGGCTATGAAAGCCATTGTCCATATAGCGATGCAAATGGCGGGAAATATCAACTGTTGCAGGTTCTTCGCGGGGTCTTCCCAGATGTCCCTATACTCAAGGGGAGGGAACCAGTTAAAGTAGCGGACTAGAAGAAACACGAACACGATTCCCACCACAAAGGTGGGGATGGATAAACCCAAAAGGCTGAAGACCCTGGCAATATAGTCGGGTGGACTATTCCGGGCAAGGGCCGAGATGACTCCCAGAGGCAATGCTAATACGAAGCTGATTAACACCCCCAGGATGGTCAGCTCTATCGTCAGAGTAACGCGGGAGCCTAGCAGCTCTCGAACTTCCATGCCATAGTAGAAGGACTTGCCAAGGTCTCCGTGTAGCAGGCTCCAAATCCATCTGCCGTACTGTTCGGCAAGGTTCTTGTCAGTTCCCAGCTTGTGTTGCAGGATTGCCAGGTCTTCCTCCGTATACACACCTTCTCCTGAACGTCCGGAGAGGATAAGTACGGCCGGGTCGCCAGGGAGGACGCGCATGAAAAGGAAGACCAATATACTGAGCACGATTATCGTGGGAATGAAGAACAGGAGTCGCCTAAAGATATACTGTTGCATCGCGCTTCCTTCTTGCTGACGGGTTTAACATTTGAAAAACCCGGCCCACGGCATTTGGGAACGGAGGCTTTGTGACGTGATACGATTGCAGGCCCTGGGTCCGCCTCCGAACCAAGCCAGAAGGGGCTGGCTTGTGCCCGCCCCCTAGTTCAAGCATGGACTGCGCCTACACCCGCGGTGGAGTACGATATGGCAATGGCCGAGAGCAGGAGTGCACGCCCAAGGCCTTCCGGTCCATCCGAGCGGCCAGCGTGAACCTGGGAGCCGTCGGGCTTGTCATTGAGGAAGTCCTCCTCAGTGATGCCTTGGCTCCCAGCCACAGCTACTTCTTAACTTAGTTGGGTTCCAGCCATACGTGCTCATTCTGGTAGCATTTGTATAGCGTGTTGCACTTGTGGTAATGTCCAATCTCCGTCTTGAGTCTCTTGCTGATGATAGTGCCCCAGGCCAACTGTGTCATCTCAATGGTCGCAGGGGCGGTCCGCAGCAGCACCCGTTGCATCTCATACACCAACCCTTTGCGCACTTCCGGGTCTTGCTCTCGGGACTGCTCTTGGAAAAGCCTGTCCACCTCGGGGTCGCTCCAATCGGTGAAGTTCCGGGTGGTAAACCCCGTATACGAGCTTTGGAAGCGGTCATCCGGGTCATATATCGAAGATGCGTCGCCAAGACCCCCTGTCACGTAATCTCCCGCGTTGAACCTGCCAATGGACCCGCCTATATCATGGGTCTCCACGTCCAGGTCTATGAATATCTCCTGGTACTGCGCCTTCACGACCTGCGCCATATCGGGCCAGTCAACGACGATTGGCGCAAGGAAGGGGGCCTTGAGCGGGTTATCTTCGCTGTACCCTACCTCCCTCATCAGTCTTTGCGCCTCCGCTATATCATCGGGGTGTTTCTTGCCGTCCAACTGCCGGTAGCCAGGGAACGTCAGTAGCTCGTCCAGGGGCAGCGCCCACGGGTTATCCGACTCCATAGGCGTACCCAGCGCCCAGAACCCCAGCCCGAAACCCTCTGTAATCGCCTGGCGGTCGAGGGCCAGGAACATGGCTCTGACTACCCGTGGGTCATCGAAGGGCTTTACCCTGGTATTGGCCATAACAATTAGGGAGACCAGTGGAGGACCGCCCCAGATGTCGAACTTACTCAAGAAGTCTTCGTCTTCCTGTACCCTCAGGAGGTCCTCGGGGCTCAACTGGTTCACGACGGATATGCTGCCCAATATCCGCTCCGTCTTGAAGGCGGCGATCTCCGTTCCTCTATCCGTTATGACAAACGCCTTGAACCCGTCAAGATAGGGCCGCCCCTCTCTGAAGAAGTCCTGGTTCTTCGTGTACTCGCAGGAAACGCCCGGCTCGAAGCTCACAGGGAAGAAGGGGCCAGTCCCCACCTGATTATTGTTGAACTCCGACAAGAAGTCCGTCGGCTCATTCTCCAAGTAGTGCTTGGGCACAATCTTATACCAGAATGTGGCCATGTACTGTATGAAGGCCGTCGTGGGGAATGTCAGTTTCACATTCACAGTATAGTTGTCCACCTTCTCCACGCTGTCCAGGTAGAGCCGTATCTTGCCCGTCTGGGGCCTGTCCCCTGCCTCGACCATCCGGTTTATGCTGAACACCACATCATCTGCGGTGAGCTCCACCCCGTCCGTCCATTGACCCCTTCAGTCAAGCGGAAGGTCCACGTCAATCCGTCCTCGCTCGACTCCCATGAGTGGGCCAGATCGGCAATTATCTCATTGTTGTTGATCGGGTTGTACTGAATCAGCTGGTTATACATCGTGGTGCCACAGTGATGGTCCTCGAAGACGGCGGCAGCGTGCGGGTCCCAGGTGCGCTGCCCGCCTATCATAGACATGGGATAAACTCCACCGTACCTGGGCTGAAGCCCTGCAACCGTTGGCGGGGCCACGGGCGTGACGGTAGCGAGCTCCGCCGGCGCCGTGGGGTCCAGCACCATTGAGCCGGTGGTAGGAGTTGGGACCGGCGCGGGCGCAGCGCTGGTAGCCGTGGCTGCCGGCGCCATTGAAGGAGTGGTAGCATCCGGTGCGGCGCTGGTGGACGTCGCTTCAGGCGCGGGCGCAGCCCTCGTGGACGTCGCTTCAGGCGCGGGTGCAGTGGGCGTGTCGGCTTCTCCGTCCCCGCAGGCCACGGCTACTACCAGGACCGCCAACAAGAGTACGAACATCAGGAAGCTGGGTTTCAGGAACCAAAAGCGGGCCATGACTATACCCCCATGTCTTTATGTAGCGTACCTACTATTCACAAGGTTGCTTCGTGGAGCTTAGCAAGTTATATCAAATTAAAATAGTATTGTCAACATATTTGACATTGATGATAATTTCACAGATATTGTTATCTATTTCACAATAATTCCTGATTTCGTAATGCCGGGTAACGGGCCTTACCGTGCGTCTGAGAAAGAATGTTCTGAATCTGTATCACTCTGCTTGACAGTCTGGCCGCATGGCAGATGAGGTACTATGCAACGATAATGCTATATAATTAGGTAGCCATCAGCATTTTCTAAGGAGTATCCATCATACCCGACCGGTCATGGGCGCACTCTACATTGTAGCAACCCCCATCGGCAACCTGGAGGACATCACCCTCCGGGCACTGCGAGTCCTGGCGGAGGTAGGGCTTATCGCCGCCGAGGACACGCGCACCACGAGGAAGCTCCTCAGCCACTACGGTATCAGGACGCCACTTACCAGCTATCACGAACACAACAGAGCGGCGAAGATACCCTTCTTGCTGGAGGCCCTCCGGACAAAGGACGTAGCCCTGGTCTCGGAGGCGGGTATGCCGGGGATTAGCGATCCGGGCTATGAGCTTGTCCTGGAGGCTATCAAAGCGTCGGTCGCCGTAGTCCCGGTCCCGGGGCCGTCGGCGGTGACTGCCTCGGTGAGCGCTTCAGGACTGCCCGCCGAGCCGTTCCTGTTTCTAGGGTTTTTGCCTCGTCATAAAGGAAAGAGGCGGCGACTGCTGGAGTCGCTGAAGGCGCAGCCCTATACCATCGTGGCCTTCGAGGCTCCCCACAGATTGCGCGGCTCCCTGGAGGATGCCCTGGCTATCCTGGGGGATAGGAACGTCGCCGTATGCAGAGAGCTCACCAAGGTGTACGAGGAGGTGTTCCGGGGCACTCTGGCCCAGTCTCTCGAGCACTTCCATGACCCCAGGGGGGAGTTTACCCTGGTATTGGAGGGCGCTCCGGCTGTGGAGGCTCCCGGGGACCTGGAGCAGGCCAAAGATGAGCTACGGCGACTCAAAGCCCAGGGGCTCAAGGCAAAAGAGGCCATCAGTATGGTAACTCAGGCCCACGGAGTGTCCAGAAGGGATGCGTACAGGCTTTGGTTGAATGCCGAATCCCCTTGACAGCTTTTCATATAGAGCTACAATTACCTCATAGCCTTCATGGAGCTTGGGCCGCGTCGAGCCATGTTGAGCCACATCGAGACGGACGGGCCTTCCACCTGCACCACAGGAGGTACGATATGTCAATGACCGTTGACCGCTTCCTCCAGGGGATGACCCCCCAGGAGCACATAGCCAATATGAAGATAAACCGGGAGCGCTTCTCCCAGGTGCTCGCCAACGTTGAAATCCCCCCGGAGGACAGGGAGTACTTCGCCAGCCTCCCATCGTCTCTCCACGTCGCCGTTATCACCGAGGACTGGTGCGGCGACCACATCACCACCACCCCGGTGCTGTACAAGCTCGCGGAGGACGCCGGGAAGCTGGATGTCAGGGTATTCATGCGGGACCAGAACTGGGACCTGGCCGACGCCTTCCTGCCCAAGCACCGGCGGGACACTGTGCCCGTGTTCGTATTCTTTACATCTGATGAGGATATGCGGGAGATAAGTCTGTTTATCGAGACGGCCCCCGATCTGGTCCCTTCCATAGACGGCATGGAGGACGCTATCCGAGAGGCGCACCCGGAGGTCCCCGACATTGGCAACGACGTCAATGAGATGAGCGACAGCACCCGCAACCTGCTCCGACAGGAGCGCGGCTCGTTCCGAGTCAATCACGCGCGGGAGTGGGGTCGCGTCATATCTCGCGACTTCCGCGAGGTAGTGGCGGCCGGCCTGGCCCGAAGTCCCGGGGAGGGGCCTGCCGAAGGGGGAACGGAGTGGCCGCCCCCCGATTCATAGTCGTCGGAACGCGATACCGATAGTCACCTACCGGAGAGCCTTTCATCCTGTGTCGTGAAGTCCACTGAAACCGGCCCGACGCCCAAGTCGCAAAACTACACTGAGGGACTCAGTACATGCCCCAGCGCATACTCGTAGCTGTAGCGTGGCCCTACGCCAATGGCCCCCTCCACCTGGGCCACCTGGCGGGCTGCTACCTGCCCGCCGACATATTCGCCCGGTACCATCGCATGAAGGGCAACGAGGTCCTGATGGTCTCGGGGAGCGACCAGCACGGCACGCCCATCACCATCCGGGCGGAGCAGGAGGGACTCACACCCCAGGGGGTGGTGGACAAGTTTCACCCCGATTTCTTGCGCTCCTGGCAGCAGATGGGCATCAGCTTTGACCTGTTTACCACCACGGGCACCGACAACCATCGCGAGGTGGTTCACGACCTCTTCAGCACCCTCTACGACAAGGGCTATATCTATACGGACACCATGCTCCTACCCTACTGCCCGAGCTGTAGCCGGTTCCTCCCCGACAGATACATCGAGGGCACCTGCCCTCACTGCGACAGCCCCAACGCCAGGGGCGACCAGTGCGATAGCTGCGGCAGGACGTTGAACCCCGAGGACATGGCGGAGCCACGCTGCCGGATATGCGGGACGGCCCCCCAGTTCAAGGACTCGGAGCACTTTTTCTTGCGCCTCAGCGCCTTCCAGGAGCCATTGCTGAAATGGGTGCAGCAGCAGGCCCACTGGAGGGCCAACGTGCTGAACTTCACCCGGAGCTACCTCGAGGACGGGCTGAGGGACAGGGCCATATCCAGGGACATCGGCTGGGGCGTTTCCCTGCCCCTTGAAGGGTATGACAGCAAGCGCATCTACGTGTGGTTCGAGGCCGTCACCGGCTATCTATCCGCATCCAAGGAGTGGGCGCAGCGGCAGGGCCGGCCCGACGGTTGGGAGGACTTCTGGAAGGACCCGGACGCGAAGGCCTACTACTTCATCGGCAAGGACAACATACCCTTCCATACGATGATATGGCCCGCCATGCTCATGGGCTACGGCGGACTGAACCTGCCTTACGACGTGCCCGCCAACGAGTTCCTGAGCCTGGAGAACCGCCAGTTCTCCACCAGCCGCAACTGGGCCGTCTGGCTGCCCGACTACCTGGAGCGGCACGCCCCGGACCCGCTGCGCTACTATCTGTCCATCAACATGCCGGAGACCGGCGACTCGGACTTCTCCTGGTCGGAGTTCGTGCGGCGCAACAACGACGAGCTGGTAGCCACCTACGGGAACCTGGTGAACCGGGTGCTCACCCTCACCTACCGCAACTTCGAGGGGAAGGTCCCTCAGCCGGACCTGGAGCATCTGGACGACCTCGACAGGGACGTTCTGGACCGCAGCAAAGCCCTCTACCTGGAAGAGGTGGGGGGGCATATCAGCCTTTGCAATTTTCGCCTGGCTATAGCATCGGCCATGAGCCTGGCCCAGCTTGGCAATCGTTACATTGATACCAGAGCGCCCTGGAAGACCCTCAAAGAGGACCGAGACCGGACCGCCACCACCATGTGGGTGTGCCTCAACATCCTCTCAGCCCTGAAAACCGTTACGTACCCCTTCATGCCCTTCAGCGCCCAGCAGCTACATGACATGCTGGGCTTTCCGGGCAAGGTGGAGGGCAACGGGTGGCGTTTCCAGGAGATAGAGGTGGGGCAGGACCTGGCGCAACCGAAGCCCCTTTATGTCAAGCTGGACGAGTCCGTGATAGAGGAAGAGACGAATCGCCTTGGGGCAAAGGCGACGTAGTCGCGCCCTGAGTGCAACTGCCTGAGTAGAGATGAAGGAAGTGGCTATTGCTTGAGGGTTTGGACTCCCGCACCGGGCTAATATACCAGCCCATCAAGGAAGACCTCCTTCGTGTGGAAGAGCGCCTTCGCACCCTCTCCGGTGTGGAGACCTCCTATGTTGCCGAGCTCCTGGACTACGTTTGCCAGAGCGGGGGGAAAAGGGTGCGCCCCGCCATCACGCTGCTGGCCGCCAGCTTTCACTCCCATGACCATAACCTGCCCATCATCATGGCCACGGCTGTGGAGCTGCTTCATATAGCCACCCTGATTCACGATGACACGGTGGACAACTCCCCCCTGCGCAGGGGCAAGGCGACCGTGAGCGGAGTGTGGGGCAAGAACGTGGCGGTACTCCTGGGCGACTACGTTTTCGCCACTTCAGCCACCTTCGTATGCGACACCCAAAACGTGCGGGTAATCCGGCGCTTCTCCGAGACCATAATGGAGCTTTCGAGCGGCGAGCTTCTCGAGCACTTCAACACGAATAACTGGAGGCAAAGCCGGGAGGACTACAAGGACAGGATATACCGGAAGACCGCCTCCCTCTTCCGCACGGCAGGGGAGACGGGGGCTATACTGAGCGACGTGCCCGAGGAGACGGTCCAGGCCCTCAAGAGCTACGGCTACAGCATCGGGATGGCCTTCCAGATAGTGGACGACATTCTGGACGTGGAGGGCGACACGGAGGAGATAGGGAAGCCCGTGGGGAACGACCTGCTCCAGGGGGTCCTGACCCTGCCGGGGATAATGCTCATAGAGAGGTATCCCAAGGAGAACCCAATCCAGGAGCTTTTCCAGCAGAGCGACCGGGCGAGCGGAGATAGCCTGAAGAGAGCGCTGGACATGATTCAGAACTCCGGCATTATCCAGGACTGCTACGCGGTCGCTCGCGGCTACTGCCTCAAGGCCAGGGAGGCTGTCGAGCCTCTCCCCGACAATCCCGCTCGACGCTCAATCCTCCAGCTTTCCGATTACGTGATGGAGAGGACGCGCTAGCGCTGCCATGCCACCTCTCCACCGACCATCGTCATCATCACCTTTAACTCTCTGATGCGCTCAGGCTCCACCATTGTCGGGTCCAAGTCCAGCAGCACCAGGTCCGCCAGCTTCCCCGTCGCTATGGAGCCTTTTTCCTTCTCCTCGAAGGACGCGTAGGCCCCGTTGACCGAGTGCATCCTGAGAGCATCCTCCACAGATACGGCATTGGCCGGAAAGAGCGCCGGTCCTCCCCGGGTCCGGCGCGTCACCGCCGAGTAAATGCCCAGGAGGGGGTCGGGACGGGTAACGGGGGCATCGGAGCCTGCCGCGACGGGTATGGCGGCGGCAACCAGGGGACCCACAGGGTACAGGTGGGGCAGGAGGCTGTCCTCCACCAGAGAGAGGTACTTTTCGCCGTTGTGGTAGATGAAGGACGGCTGTGTCACCACCAGGGCGTGGGCGATTTTGAGCTTGTCCACGAGATGAGGCGGGCACTCGGAGCAATGCTCGATTCTGTGGCGGGCGTTGGCCCTGTGACTAGCATTGGAAAAGGGCAAAATCCTTTGAGCCTCCTTTTGAGCTTCGATGAGGGCATTCGCCGCGGCCTCCACGGCCTCCTCTTCCACTGCGTGAAAGGCTAGCTGGTAGCCGCTCTCGCAGGCCAGCGTGACTATCTCCATCAGCTCTGCCTGGGAAGGGTGAAGTGCGCCGGTGGTGAGGCCCAGCATAACCTTCACCGCGCCCAGCCTCAGCGCCTCATCCCCGGAACCCGGCGTTAACCCTGGGCCAAGGCCTGCGTCGCGGAACGACTGCAAGTGGGACGCGCCCGCCATGACCGTAACCCTGGGGACCAGATGGCCCGTCTCTTTGAGCGAGCGAAAGGTCTGCCAGCGATGGAAGTCGTTCCCCGGGCTGGCGTCCTGGATAGAGGTTACTCCTACCGAGAGGAGCAGGCCGTTGGCCTCTTTTATTCCTTCCAGAAAGGCGTCCTGGTCCGTGCCGGTCCCTGCGCCCCTGCGTATGTAGTCGCCCATCTCGAAGAGGAGGCCCGTGGGTTCGCCGCCTGTCTCCCGCTCGATGACTCCATCCATCGGGTCGGGGGTGTGGCGAGATATGCCCAGCAAATCGAGGGCCCGGCTGTTGAGCACGGAGGCGTGTCCGGTGCGGTGGTCCAGGCGCACCGGATGAAGGGGGGTCGCCCTGTCTAGGTCCCACCTGGTGGGGTGACGCCTCTCCGCCAGGTAGAACTCGTCGTATTCAAATGCCCTTATCCACTTCCCAGGGGGGACGCCTTCAGCCCGTTCACCTATCCGCTTCACGACCTGGGCAATGGAACCGGCTTTATCCGGCCCGCAGTCCACGCCGCGAAGGCTGGAGGCCAAGGCCATCAGGTGACAGTGGGCGTCGTTGAAGCCGGGCACCAGCGTCATACCCTGGCAGTCTATGTCCCTGGTGCGCGGGCCTTTGAAGTGGGATGCTTGCTCTTTATCTCCTGCGCCGAGGATTCTGCCGCCCTTTAGGGCCACGTACTCGGCCCTGGGCTTCTCCGGCTCCATAGTCAGGACTCGCGCGTTGCTGAGGACCAGGTCAGCATGTCGTTCCCGTGCCAACTCTTATACCTCCGTCGTGCATCCGGGCTAAGGGCCTGCGCCCACCTCGATGAACACCTTGACGGCGTGCCAGACGAACATTTCCGGCGACATGCCCAGCTCCCTGGAATGCTCGCGAATCTGGTGGGCAAGCGGGCCGGAGAAGTAGGCTGTCACCGGCCCCGATACCCCCCCTTCCCGGATAGACCACGCGATGAGGTTGTGCAGCACGTCAACGTCCCACTGGAGCAGTACGTCATCCTCCCTACCCGGCGCATGAGGGGTCCGGTGTATTGTAATCAGGCCGTCCTGAATCTCCGCCCACTCGGTATGGGTATCGGAGGTCTCTATCTCAAAAGATTTTGCCTGCATCCCTATACCTCAAAGCTTATATGTTCTATAATACTATCGTTGATGCCATGAAGCTAATCACCTTTGATTGGGACCAGACTCTCTGGAATAGCTGGGACATTCACGTGAAGGCGGCCCAGTATGCCGCCGATGCGGTGGACCTATCCCCGCCATCGGCGGACTGGATAGCGGCCAACTTCTCGGTGCCCTTTGCCCGCCACCTGGAGCTACTCTTTCCCCACAACACCCGAGAGGCCGCCAGGCACTACCTCGAGTTCTACCATTCCAGGGTGAAGGACATGGGAGCGCTTTTCGACGGCGTTCTGGAGACGCTGAAATCCCTGAAGGACAGCGGCTACCTGATTGCCCTCCTCTCGGACAAGCACCAGGTCTATGGCAGCCAGGAGCTCAAGGCAACGGGAATCTCCAACCTCTTCGACTGCGTCCTCTTCCTGGACGGCGGGCGGGCGTACAAGCCCAATCCCCAGGGACTCCGGCAAATAATGGACGCCCTTTCGGTGGAGAAGGAGGAGGTCGTCTACGTGGGAGACAGCCATGTGGACATACAGTGCGCCCAGAGGACGGGGGCGACCAGCGCCGCCGCCCTGTGGGGCTCCGTCAACGTGGAGGCCGTCCTGAAGGAGAAGCCGGACTACGCCTTGCACAGCGTCCAAGAAGTCCAGGAGGTACTGACTGCCCTGACGCGACAGGGTAACTGACCTGGCCGGGAAGGCGTTCCGGTGCTAGACGTTGTATAGCTTGGCGGCGTTCTCGCCCGCTATCTTGGCCTTCTCTTCGTCGGTGCAGTCCGCCAGAAGCTCCTCGATAATCTGCTGGCTCTTCGGGAAGGTGGTCTCAGGGTGGGGATAGTCCGAGCCCCACATGATCTGGTCCACGCCTATGAGGTGCCGGTCCTTTATGCCAATGCCGTCCTCTTGAAAGCCAAGGAACACGTTGCGGTGGAAATAGTCGCTGGGGAGCATGTCTTCCTCGTACCGGTGCCAGCCGTATTTCTCACCCGGGGGTCTCTGCGTGTAGGTGTAGTCAATGCGGTCCAGGAAATGGGGAATCCAGGAAAGCTCCATCTCTATGGACCCTATCATCAGCTTTGGATAGCGCTCAAACACGCCGCTGAATATCAGATGCCCAAGGGACATGCGCACCCAGTGGTCAACGTTGGCGAAGAAGGACGGCGCAATGGTTTCCACGTCCGAGAACTCGTTGCCGGGGGCCGGACGGTTCGTGCCGATATGGAGGCTGAGGGGCATCCCCAGGTCCTGGGCTGTTGCCCAGAGGCGGTCGTACTCGGGTGAATCATAGGACCGGTCCTCGGGAGGGTACACCGTGATCATGGCTCCGGCAAACCCCATCTTCGCGCACCGCTCCAACTCTTTTATGCCGTCATCCACCACGTCTATATTGAGCATGCCGATGGCCTTGAGCCGGTCTGGGAACGGCTGGCAGTACTCGCCGATCCAGTCGTTGTACGTCCTGAAGATGGACGTCAGAAGCTCGGTATCCGGCACCGTGCTATACAGTGTGAGGCCGACGCTGGGATAGAGGACGCTCACGTCTATCCCGTCAACGTCCATGTCCTTTATGTGCTCTTCCGGGATGTAGCCGCCGGGACGCTGTTCCTCAAAGGAGCCTGCGAACCTCAGCTTCTCCGGCTCCTCGAACCTCAAGCCCGCCTGGGAGCCGATTCCCATGTGCATGCCCTTGACGCCGTCGCAGTACCACCAATCGGTGGTGTCTCCCGGCATACGGGTGATGAGCGGGGCCCGGTCTCTGAATCTGGCCTCGGCCCTGGTTGTCCAGAGGTCCGCCGGCTCGACCACATGGTCATCCGATGATATTATCCTGTAGCTAGCCATGACTGGTCCTCCTGCATTTTATTCAGTGACGTAGCGTTTTCAGGCGTTCTTTATGTAAAGCAACTCTTGCAGGCTCTTCATTAAAAGACGCCACTATAAGCGGGGTCTTGCTGGCCGCCTATGGGCGCATCCGGTGCGGTCACGGCTGCCCGCGCCCGAATCGTACTACAGGCGCCAGGGCATGTCAATATATGCAGCCAGTCTCCCAGGGCCTTTCAATTGTCACCCCGAGCGGAGCGAGGGGTCTAAAGTCCTTGCCTTCTTAGCTGGACTTTGTACATTCAGGCTGCGTAGGTCAGCGATTCTATGAAGCGGTCAAGTATGGTGGGAGGGAGTTTTCGGATGTTGGGTTGAGCAGGGGATATGCCGAAAACGTCTGAGTTGAACCACAGGTGATGGCGGACCAGAGCGATAGCATCGGAGAAGGTGGGCAGGGCCTTGTGATACCAAGCTGCTGAGCGGACGGGTACGGCTTGGCCCCGGCCCAGTGCATGTGCTGCCAGTGTAACCCATGAGAACAACCCGAAGAGCGCCGGTGTGGTGCGGGCGATGGCCAGGTCAGACCATTGGCGCTGAGTTTCCACTCCCAAGTGAGTGCGAACTTCCTGGAAGAGCCTGCCCCGTACTGGATACGGGGTGACCTCCAGCTGCCATCGCAACACGAACCATTCGATGATTCGAGTGGGCTCGAGTTGAGGTCGGTGCACAACAAGGCCTGTGGCCGGAACGCACCCATCGGGTCGCGTATCAAGACCCAACGGATAGGGACTGGAGCCTTACCCTTGTGATACCAGACCGCCGTATGCGAGGCGTTCTCCACTCTGCGTAGGGTACCGTCGTACCAGGGAACCATCACGGCAGTCCACGGGGTTGCCGGTTGATCGAGGAGCTGTTTTAGTGTGGGCAGCCGCTGACCTTTGAGCCGTGGGCGACCCATGTGTCCGGGCAGTCGAGGTGGAGCGGGTTCATAGAGCGCGGCGTCCAGACGCAACCGGGTGATGAAAGTGACCGGGCGAGTCATGGACTGACAGAAGTGCAGCAGGTCGAGGACGGCATAGCTACTGTCAGCTACGATGACCAGGGTGCGGTGAGGCAGCCAACGACGGAGCTGGGCGATCATCTGACGCGCCCAATCGGTGAGCTTTTTGTGAGTCCGACCCATCTCCTGGTAATATCGCTCCGAGGGCGCCAGGGCAGTCAGCACAGGCAGCGCCCATGTCCGATGTGCCCAGGGTATGGGAGCCAGCCACATCAGGCTCACCCAGCGCAGGCCGGAGGCCTTGACGAAATGACTTGCGCTGGACCGCACTCCGTCGCGATATATCCCCTTGGCCTTGATCCGCCTACCACGTCGCCGCTCCAGGGTCTCGTCGATCCCAAACACCAGTGGGCCATCGCTGTGATCGAGGTGTTGGATCAAGAGCAACAGCAGGCAGTGTGCCATCCGAAGGGGCGACCACCCGGCACGGTTGAGAACGTGGTGGTAACGGGCAAAGCTCGTGTCGTCGCTGAGCCCCATGACCCGGAGCGCCGAGGTGACGGTGCGCTTGCGCGTCGCCAGGATTGCCCCAATTAGGAGCACCTGGGCCTTCGACCATGTCCTGGCCTGAAACATCACCTTGAACGGCTGGTGCAAGGGTATAATGACATCGGGCAGGGTGAGCATGACGTGACCTTTCGTAGTGGGTTGGTCTTGTCAGCTTACCCTGTTCTCTTCTATGTTTTGTACAAAGTCCAGCTAAGAGCCTGTTTACAATCTTTTCAGGATTAGCACCGCGAAGGCGAGAACCACCATTTGCAGACTGGTATTGAGCTTTCTCTCGCAGTTCTTCCAGAGTCGGCGGCACTTCTCCAGCCAGGCAAAAGACCGCTCCACCACCCATCGCTGCGCCAGCACCACGAAAATGTGCAGTTCATTGCGTTTCACCACTTCCACCGAGGCTCCCAGCAGGCTCTGCACCGCTGCAGCAAAGGGCTTCCCGGTGTAACCCCCATCGACCAGCACTTGCTGCACCCGGCTCAGGTCGGCCCGGCGTTGGTCAAACATCGCCAAAGCCCCAGCCCGGTCCGTAACGTTGGCGGTGGTCACATGAATCGCATGGGGCAGCCCCTGAGTGTCCACCGCGATGTGACGCTTAATCCCGGACACCTTCTTGCCCGAGTCATAGCCCTTGTTCTCGGCGCTGTCCGTGTTCTTGACGCTCTGGGCGTCCACGATGCAGAAGCTGGTCTGCTCTTTTCGACCATTGCTCCGTCGGGCCGCGCCAACCGATTTTTTTTAAGACCTGCTCCAGAATGGACTCTTTCTCTGAGTCGGGCCGCTCACTCCATTGCCGGAAATACTTGTAGCAAGTGCGCCAATCGGGGAAGTCCGCAGGGAGCATCCGCCACTGGCACCCGCTTTTCAGGAGGTAGAGCACCCCGCAGAAAACGTCGTACAAGTCCACGGTGCGGGGCTTGGTCCGTCGGCGGGCCGACTCCAACGTGGGAAGAATCCGGGCAAATTGCTCCCGGCAGATGTCGCTGGGATAGGAATGAGACATGATCACCCTGCCTTGGTAATAGTCTCAACTTAACATATCCTGAGAACGTAGACAGGTTCTTAGGCGTGCTGCTATCCAAGCATTTCAGATTCCTCGATGCGCTCGGGATGACACGCGGCGGTGACCTGTATTCACCTGGCGTCGAGAATTAAAAGACCCTGCCGGCCTCCAGACGCGGGATAGCATACAGGCGTCGCGCAGCTGTAGAGGGCCGTCGAGACAGACGCCTCAGACTGGTTTATGGAGCAACAGAGGGCGACCAGGCGGGCCAGGTATCGGCGGCGGAGTTGTCGGTGAGGTTGACCTGGTTGGAGCCGTCGGCGTTCATCACGTATATCTCGGAGTTGCCGTCTCTGAGGGCGGTAAAGGTTATATAATTGCCATCGGGGGACCAGTCGGGGTAGAGGTCGGGGGTGGTGTTATTGGTGAGATTGGTCGGCATCCTGCCATCGGCGGCGTTCATGACGTATATCTCGAGGTCGCCGTCCCTGTTGGTGTGAATCGCTATCTTGCTCCCGTCGGGGGACCAGGAAGGGGTCTCATCGAAGAACCGGTTGTGGGTGAGGTTAATTGGGTCAGATCCGTCGGTGTTCATCACGAACACCTCAATATTATAGAAGGCTGCCCTATCGGACATGTAAGCTATCTTGTCGCCCTTGGGAGACCAGTCAGGGTAAATATCATGGTCAGGGTCAATGGTGAGGCGGGCCTGGTTGGAGCCGTCGGCATTCATGGTATATATCTCCTCGTTGCCGTGCCTGTTGGACTGGAAGGCGATCATGCTGCCATCAGGGGACCAGGTAGGCCACGCATCCACGGAGGCGTTGAAGGTGAGACGGGTCACGTTAGCGCCATCGGCGTCCATGACATATATCTCGTGGTTGGTGCCGCCCTCCCTATCCGAGAAGAAGGCGATCCTGCCGCCATCGGGGGACCAGGCAGGCCCCTGGTCATCACTGGGATGATTGGTGAGGTTGACCAGGTCGGAGCCGTCGGCATTCATGGCATATATTTCTTCGTTGCCATCCCTATCGGACTTGAAGGCGATGACGCCTTCCCCAAGCCCATCAGAGCCGCCGCAGGCCGCTCCCAGAGCAGCCAGAAGAGAGAAAACGGCGAGGCAAGCCCAGACCTTCACTTAATCATTAACTCCATCTCGACTCAGGCTCGATTCAGGGAATGTTAGCAATGCCGCTGAGTGCTGTCAAGGGTAGAGTCGCTATTGCCAGGCCGATTGCAAAGTTCCCTCTCCCCTGGCGGGAGAGGGTCAGGATGAGGGGGAAGTTCCCCTCTGCAAAACGGCCACCCGCATCCCAACCTTCTCCCTTGACACGCTTGATGCACATTAAACAAGTATTCGTGTCCGGCCCATAAGCTCTTTGGCAGACCTGAGTTAGTCCACGAGCCTGATTTCAACTTGTAAAACTCAATTTGCATCAAGCGTTTGACGGGAGAAGGGACTCTTGAGGCGCCTCTCACGGCGCTTGGGCTGACTTTGCAATGGCCCTGCGCTATTGCCGCGCATTATTGAGACATGCCCATTGACAAACCAATGAAAGTTTGCTATTCTGCGCGCCGTAAATCTCATAAGAATATTGCCCAAGACTATTGGATAAGTCTACACTACGAAAAGACTCGATCATGGCGGGGACTCCAGGATCCCAGCTTACGGAGGAGGAATAATGCGGTACAGATGGCTGCTCAATCCCAAGTTCTTGCTCTTCGCACCCCTGGCGCTTTTGCTGGTCGTAGCGGTGGCCTGCGGCGAGGACAGCACCCCTACCAGCCCCGCACCGACGGCCACGAGCCCTGCGCCCACAGCCACTAGCCCTGAACCTACAGAAGCCGGCCCGGCGGCTACGGCTCCCAGCACTGCACCGACGGCGATGTCAACGGAGGTAATGGCGCCATCGCCGACTGCAATGCCAATGATGACGGAGCCGCCGATTGATATTGGAGTCGCAGTCTATGGAGACGCCGTAGCATTGGCCGAACGATACGACGGCACAACCCCCAGGTACGGCGGCAAGTTCCTGAACGTATTCAACCATAACGTCACCGGCCACGACTATCACCAGCACGTGGGTGGCGTCCAGCAAAGCCTGCCGCAGCTGCTGAACGGCCTGATCTGGCTCAACCCCTACGACTGGCAGGAGATTGTACCCGATCTGGCCTATTTCTGGGAGGTCAGTGACGACGGCCTGAGCTACACCTTCCACCTCAACGAGGGCGTAACCTGGCATGACGGAATGCCCTTCACCTCCGCGGACGTGAAATACTCCTACGACCGCATCATAAATAACGGGAAGGTCGCCGGGAATACGGGAGAGGGAGCCGAGGAAGGCAACTTCAACAATACCCCGTGGGTCTACCTGATAGATAATGTGGAGGCCCCGGACCCACTCACGGTAGTGGTCAACGTCAAAGGCCCGACCCCGGCTGTCCTCGACGTGCTGGGCGATGGATATGCGAAAATCATACCCAAGCACATCTCCGAGGTAGACCCCGTACACGCCGTGTCCGACGATCTCAAGCCGATAGGCACAGGACCCTTCAGACTGACGGAGCCGGTCACCATCCAGCTCTGGAAGATGGAGAGGAACCCCGACTACTTCAAGCCGGGCCGTCCCTTCCTGGATGCCATTGACACCCATCAAATCCTTGATACTCAGACCCGGCTTGCTGCCGTGTTGACCGAGCGCGTCTTCTGGACCGACAACGGCACAATCCCGACCCTGAAGTACTCCGAGTTGAAGGCCATAGCCGACCGGGACCCGGGCGTCATCCACTATGCCTTCCCCACCTTCTATTACTTCGGGTTCTGGATGAACACCACCAGGAAGCCCTTCGACGACATCAGGGTGCGCCAGGCCTTCGCCGAAGCCATTGACAAGACCCAGTTCTTTGTAGAGGGCGTGGGCGACCAGAGGGGCGTATTGGGAACAGCCACATATCCCCTCGGCAAGTGGGCCCTGCCCCAGGAGAGGGTAGAGAAGCTTCCCGGCTACGGCACCGACATGGAAGCCCGGAGACAGAACGCCAGGGATCTGCTCGCGGACTACGAGGCGGAGAACGGCGAGATTGACTGGAGCAAGGTACCCTACTCCATACCCACCCAGCACGTTGGCGAGTTCAACGGGCCCATCATCCAGGGGATGATGAAGCAAGTGGGAGTTGACCTGGTGCTGGACCCAATGGAGATTATGACGGCATGGGGGAACAACATCTCTGGCGACTTCAATATGAACGGGATGTTCAGCATCATAGACTTCGACGACCCAATCTCCCACTTCACCACGACGTACATAACCGGGTCCCTCTGGGGATTCCACAGGCTCTTCGACACCAGGATAGACCAGCTCTTCCAGGACCAGCTATACCTGTCCGACCAGGAGGAACGCAAGAGGATAGCCTGGGAGATAGATGAATGGGCGATGACCCAGTCAATGAACCTGGTGCTGTACTGGGGCAAGGCCGAAAACATCCGGCGGGACTACGTGATGGGCTGGCATGACGCCCCCGGCTACCGGACCGACATCGCCAGAATGGAGACCATCTGGCTGGACTTGGACGAGCTACCCAAGGCTACTCAGTAGACCACCAGACCCAAAGCGAGGGGTCACAAATTGCACGCCTCTGAACTCTTGAGAGTACAGGGGCGTGTGCCTCATAGGGGTATAACCACAACCGGAGCAGTCCGTTGCAAGCAGACGAGGCCGGCCGGCTAGAGGGCGAATTCTCCGCAGCCAACGTCCCGAATGTCCCAGAGGAGCTAAAAAGTCATGGCGATGTGGAACTACATAATGAGAAGGGTATTCCTGGCCATCCCCACCCTCATAGGAGCATCCCTCGTTATATTCATCATCATGGCAATCATACCGGGGGACCTCGCCATATCCATACTCGGCCGCGGGGCCACTCCGGAGGGGGTAGCGGCCCTGCGGGAGGAGTTGGGCCTCAATGATCCCTGGTACGAGAGGTACGGGGACTGGATAGCGAACATGGTCACCGGAGACCTGGGAGATTCCGTGGTCCTGACCAGAAGGCCGATAGCCGGACTCATAGCCGACCACTTCCCCGTAACGCTCAACCTGGTCATCTACGCGATGTTCGTCTCATTCATAATAGGCGTCATACTGGGGGCCATAAGCGCCATCTATCACGATACATGGATAGATTATGCCGCCAGAATCTTCAGCGTCATGGGCCTTTCTATACCTGTGTTCTGGTTAGGTATAGTGATTATGATTGTCCTGGCAATTGCCTTTAACTACCAGGCTGACTGGCAATACGTCAGCCCATTCGAGAACCTCGGCGCGAACCTCGAAATGATGTTATGGCCGTCCATTACCCTTGCCTATTTCCTCGTGGCGTTCACGGCCCGGATGACCCGCTCCTCCCTCCTGGAGGTGCTCTTCGAGGACTACATGAGGACGGCCAGAGCAAAGGGGCTGAAGGAGCAGGTGGTGGTCATCAGGCATGGCCTGCGCAACGCGATAATACCCGTCGTTACCCTGGGGTCCCTGAACTTCGTCGCGCTGCTGGGCGGCCTGGTGCTAACGGAGAAGATATACAACCTGGCCGGTTGGGGGACCCTGCTGTGGACCGGGGTCTTCATGCGGGACTTCATCATGGTCCAGACCATGATCTTCATATTCGCCGCCGTGGTCGTACTCGTCAACCTGCTCACTGACATCCTGTACGCATGGCTGGACCCCAGAATCCGTTACGCTTAATCTGATTTTAAGGAAAAGAATTGAGCACAGCTGAAGCCCGCAGAAGGCCGGACGCACTTGCCATAGGCAGGGCGATATGGGTCACGTCCTTCAAAGCAACGATGCGCTTTGCCAGGCGCCAACCCTTGGGGGCCTTGGGCTTGTTCATAATAATCATCCTGATTATCATCGGCATCATCGGCCCCTACATTGCACCTCACGACCCTACATTTATCGGCATTGCCCCCAAGCACATCGCGCCGGCCTGGGGCGACAACCTCCTTGGCGCCGACTATCTGGGCAGGGACGTACTCAGCCGCCTGCTCCACGGGGCGCGGGTATCCCTCATAGTCGGCATTGCGTCCGCCACCCTTGGCACACTAATTGGGGGCATTATGGGCCTGGCCAGTGGCTACCTGGGGGGTAAGACGGACGCCGTTGTCCAGCGCATCGTTGACATACTGATGGCGTTCCCCGTGCTGATCCTGGGCCTGGCGCTGATGTCGGTGTTGGACCGCTCCTTGACCATCGTCATCGTGGCAATCGGCGTGCCAATGGTGCCCTACGGGGCGCGAGTTGTGCGGGCCAGCGCCCTCGTTATCAAAGAGAGCCAGTACGTGGAGTCCGCCAGGGCCATCGGTTGCAACGACTTACGCATCATATGGAGACACGTCGCCCCCGGCTGTATCGCCCCCTACATCGTGCTGGCTACCAGTCTCATAGGCGTGGCAATCATCACGGAAGCCGCCTTGGGCTTCCTGGGGCTGAGCGTACCTCCGCCCACACCCACGTGGGGAGAGATGCTCGCCAAGGCCCAGACCGACTTCGTCCACGCTCCCCACCTGTCCATAGGTCCCGGCGTTGCCATAACGCTGGCGGTCTTCGCCTTCAATATGCTGGGCGACGCGTTGCGGGACATGCTGGACCCGCGGCTACGGGGAAGGACCCAGTAGGCCGCGCAACCCACAGCCGCGTTACGGAGTGTTGACAGCGCCAGAGCGTGCCACTACACTGGTTTTCGTCAAGCACCGACGTCCGCTTCCAGGGACAATGACCCTGGCACGGGAGCCTGCAGTCCGGAACAGGGCAGGACCGGCGCAAAACGGCCACAAATACTTGAACAAGGAGGAACATCTATGCCACCCCGTTGGATAGATATGGGAGTTAACGGGCAGACCATGGAGGGCTATATAACCCAGCCTGAAGCCGAGGGCAGGCACCCGGCTGTGGTGGTGGTGCAGGAGGTGTGGGGGGTGAACTCTCACATACAGTCCGTCGCCGACCGGCTCCCGTCCCAGGGCTACGTGGGCTTGGCCCCGGCCATATTCCATCGTGAGGGCAGGATGACCCTCGGACTTCACGAGGAGATGCAGTCGGCCATTGACCGGATGGGCAGGTGCACCGACCCCAACATCATCGCCGACGTGACCGCCGCCGTCGAGTACCTGAAGGCCCAGCCCTTCGTGCAGGCCGATAGAATCGGGATCGTCGGGTTCTGCTTCGGAGGCAGGGTGGCCTACCTGGCCGCCTGTAACCTCTCGGACATCAAGGCATCAGTGGTGTATTACGGCGGTCGAATCCTCCAGCCCCTGGGGTCGGAAGGCCCCTCTCCCCTGGACCAGACAGCGAACATCGGCTGCCCCGTGCTGGGCCTGTTTGGAGAAGAGGACGCCAATCCCACGCCTGCGGACGTCGCCACCATTGAGGCCGAACTGCAAAAGCACGGCAAGAGCTACGAGTTCCACATGTACCCGGGCTGTGGGCACGGCTTCCACTGTGACGCCAGGGCGAGCTACCGGCCAGAGGCCGCCAGAGACGCTTGGGGCAAGACCATAGCCTGGTTCGACCAACACCTGAAGGGATAGCAGTCCCCCCACCAATCGAGAGAGAAGGGCCCACCGCGTCTACTTCCCGAGACGTGGTGGGCCCTTGGCGCTACTTCGGGCCGAGGAGGTGTCATGGGAGCGAAAAACCCGACCCCGGCAGAGCTACCGTCGGACCTGTCACAGGAGGACGTGCAGAGGCTCGCTCATGGGCTGGGACTCACCATACCCGGCGATGACCTGGCGGAAGTGACCTACAGATTTACCGCCCTCATGGAGGAGCTCAACAAGCTGGCGGGGACCGACCTGAGCGGGACGGACCCGCTGCCCATCTTTCCCCCTATGTTTCTCACGGAGGGAGGTCAGACGGAATGACAGTCCAGGAGCACGTATTTGAGGATGTGGCGCACCTGGCATCACTTATTGAACGCAAGGAAGTATCGCCGGTTGCGCTGACCGAAGCCTACCTGGAGCGCATCGAGAGGCTGGACCAACGCCTGGGCGCCTATATCACCGTCTGCCGTGACGAAGCTCTGGCCGCCGCCCGGACCGCAGAGTCGGAGATACTGCGCGGCGAGTACCGGGGACCGCTACATGGGGTCCCTATAGGACTCAAAGACCAGTTCTTCACAAAGGGAATCAGGACCACTATGGGGTCCAAGATTTACGCGGACCTGATTACCGACGAGGACGCGACGGTGGTGAGCCGCCTGAAGGGGTCGGGGGCCCTCCTGTTGGGCAAGCACAACCTGGCGGAGTTCGCCCTGGGCGGCACCAGGAAGCACCCCTTTGGCGACGCCAGGAACCCCTGGGACCTGGACAGGATTCCGGGTCACTCCAGCAGCGGCTCGGGAGTCGCCGTCGCTGCCTCGCTGTGCGCCGCGGCAATCGGCGAAGACACGGGAGGGTCGGGCCGTATCCCGGCGGCAGCCTGTGGGATAGTGGCCATCAGACCCACTTACGGCAGGGTGAGTCGCCACGGCATCTTCCCAGCGTGCTGGTCCATGGACACGGCGTCGCCCATGACAAAGAGCGTGGAGGACTGTGCCATTGTGCTGCAAGCCATCGCAGGCCACGACCCGCAGGACAGGATGTCCAGCAGGATGCCCATGCCGGACTACAGGCGCAGGCTGGGGGACGGGGTACGCGGGATGCGGGTGGGCGTCATCAAAGAGCTTGTCCCCCCGGAATCGGCGCATCCCGACATTCGCGAGGCGTTCCACAGGAGCACGGGGGTGTTCCAAGGGCTGGGCGCCTCGGTGGATGAGGTGTCCGTACCCCTGATTAGCCTGTCGGCCCCTTTCTTCACGGCCATCTGCGATACCGACGCCGCCCACGTGCATTTCGACCTTCTCAGGACGAGGGCAGAGGACTACGACTCGGCGACCAGGGCGCGGCTGATGTCGGCGTCCCTGGTATCGGCGGGCATCTACAACAAGGCCCAGCGGGCAAGATGTCTCCTCCGGGACCAGATGATGTCCGCCCTCAGCCGGTTCGACGTCCTGCTTTCGCCCATGTCCAACAACCCGACTCCCAGGTTCGGTGAAGAGAACCCGGTCTTTCAGAGCACCGAAGAGTTCATCAAGCTGCACTTCGGCGCCCGCTCCTTTACCACGCCCTACAGCCTGGCAGCCCTTCCGGCGCTCACGGTCCCCTGCGGCTTCACGTCGTCGGGGATGCCCATCGGCCTTCAAATTGGAGGGCGCGCCTTCGACGAAGAGACCTTGCTGAGGGCCGCCTTTGCCTTCGAGTCCGACACGGAATGGCACGACCGCCGCCCGCCGGACCTTTAGAGCGGGGCCACACCCCGGCAAGGGAACTGGAGTGCCGGGTCACTTGCATAGACCTGGGCTCGCCTGCGTAAGGAGATAAGGATGAACGTAGCATGGTTCCATAGATTCGGAGGGCCGGAAGTGCTGGTGTATGAGGACGCACCGGACCCGGAGCCGGAGCCTGGCGAGGCCCTGGTGAGGGTGAGAGCCGCGGGGGTCAATCACGTGGACCTGGACATTCGCGAGGGGGTCTCCCGCTTCCCCATATCCTTCCCTCACACCCTCGGCATCGAGTACGCCGGCGAGGTGGCTGCTATCCGCGGCCAGGGAAGTCCCGTGAAGGAGGGCGACCGCGCCCTGGTAATATGCCGCGTTCCCTGTAATGCCTGCGAATACTGCCTCACCGGGCAGGACAACCTGTGTGACCGCGAAGGCTCATCCTCCTTGCGTGGTATGCCTGGGGGTTATGCCGAGCTTGTGAGCGTCCCCCTCTCCACGCTGTACCCCCTCCCTTCGCACGTCAGCTTCGAGCAAGCCGCGGCGACTCAGGTCGCCTTCGGCACAGTATGGCACCTGCTCCTCAACCGCGCTGACCTCCAGGCAGGGCAGACTGTCCTCATTCAGGCAGCCGGCTCCGGCATCGGCAGCGCCGCAGTCCAGGTAGCCCGTATGGCCGGCGCCACTGTCTTTGTCACGGCCAGCACCGACGAGAAGCTTCAAAGGGCCAAGGAGCTAGGAGCGCACCACCTCATCAATTATAGCAACGAGGACTTCACCGAGAAGGTGATGGACCTGACCAGGGGCCGGGGCGTGGATATAGTGATGGAGCATGTCGGTGGAGAGGTGTTCACCAAGAGCCTCCAGTGCATCAAGAAGGACGGCGCCGTCGTCACGGCGGGAGGCCACGGCGGCGAGGTGGTCCCTCTGGACATAATACCGATGTTCCGCAGGGAGCTAAGAATAATAGGCTCCAGGTTCGCTACTATTCCGGCGCTGAAGAAGGTCGTGGACATGGTGTATGAAGGAAGGCTAAAGCCCGTTATCCACCGCACCTTCCCTCTGGCCGAAGCTGCCGAGGCCCACCGGGTGGTCGCCGCGAGAGAGACCTTCGGGAAAGTCATTCTCCTCCCGTGACACCGCCGCAGCCATGCCGTAGGGCCTTTCAATTGTCACCCCCTGTTCAAGCCAGGGGCAGGCTCCGAGCGGAGCGAGGGGTCTAAAGTCCTTGCCTTCTTAGGCGCGCTGCTATCCAAGCATTTTTAGATTCCTCGCTGCGCTCGGAATGACACGCGGCGGGGGCCTGTATTTACCTGGCGTGAGAATCGAAAGACCCTGAGCCATGCCGTAAGACTTCCTTGCGGCGGCACCGGGTTGTAGATATACTGGTATACGTTCATTCTTATTCTTATGAAGAGGTGCGAGATGATCCGAGTGCTGGTGCTATACCCCGATGGACCGGAGGCAAAGTTCGACTACGACTACTACGTGGACGTGCACATGCCGATGGTGAAGGACAGGTTTGGGTCGTACATGCAGGGCTACGAGGTGGACAAAGGGCTGTCTGCGGTGACTGGCACCGGTGCCGCGCCATACGTGGTGACGACGCACCTCTTCTTCAACTCTCTGGAGGACTACCAGAAGGTCGTGGGCGAGCATCTCGAAGAGCTGAGCGCCGACATACCCAACTACACCAACATACAGCCCAACGTTCAGATAGACGAGGTCGCAACCATCGTCAAGCCGGAGTAGGGTCTTTTGATTGTCACCCCCTGTTCAAGCCAGGGGCAGGCTCCGAGCGGAGCGAGGGGTCTAAAGTCGCCTCTGGCCGCTATTCGGTGAGGGTCTTCCGCCGCCGCTTGCCCAGGGGGTCGCCCAAGGCCTGCGGTTAACTCCGGGAGCCGACGCGCACTGTTGAAGGCTGCCTTCCACGGAGTGCGCTTCACAGAGGGTCCGCCAAGCCCATAGCGTCCAGGATGTACCTGTCCGTTTCACGGATGCGCCGCTCTATCGTCGGAACATCGCTGAGAAGTCCCTTGTAGAAGCAACCTCCGTACAATGTGCTTTGCCGTGAGTAATAGCGCCCAACCAGCGTTGTAATCCGAGGGTCCTCACGGGTTAATCTATCTAATCCCGTACCCGTATCCGGCGATGTGTTCGGTTCTTCTCCGGTTCGGGCCAAGATAAGGGCATCGGTGGCCCGCAACGTGGCGCACCACGCTTTTTCTGCTGCGTCTCGAATATCCCCCTGCGCCAAGCGCTCTATGGCCTGGGCGTGGACTGCCCGGGCATCGGCGAAGATATCGCGGACTGCTACGGACAAGGTCATTGTCTTCTCCTTCCCCAACATCGTTCTCCGTCTTCGTCCTTGTATCCGCCCTCATCTACACGCCGCTTTCTCTAACCAGGCCTGGCGACGCACAGCCCCTATTCCGGCGGGCTGAAGAGCACACGCTCCAGGGCCGCACGGTCGGGGAGGATGCGGACCAGGGCATCCATAGAAGCGACCACCCCCTCGACGATGGCCTCGTCGCTGATGTCGTCCCCCTCGCGCAGGGAGTTCGGTTTGACGCTCACCAGCTTGGACGCGCCCGGGTAGTGCAGCGAGGCCACGCTCAGGAACCCGAAGCCCCGGAGCATGAGCATGGCGTGGGCTATGCTGAGGTCCACGGGGGCCAGGTCCGTCTCTTCCATGCCGGCCCGCTCCATCACCATCTCCATGAAGGCGTCCAGGGGAAGGTATATGCCGTCGTACGCGCCATACTGGAGCTTCTCGCCCAGGAAAGGCTTGGCAAGCTCCCACAGGCCGCGACTCCGTTCGAGCCACTCAGCGAAAAGCTCGCGGCCTCGCTCCGGCGTGTACTCCTGTAGCGTCTGCAAGACGGCGGCCACGACTGACGGGCGGGCCTCGGTGCCCATCATGTTCGCCTTAGCGCCGATGTGATCCATCAGGTCCGCTCGACCCAGCAGAAGGCCTGCCCGCGGGCCAAAGAAGGCGGCCTTCTCGCAGCTGGTCATAATCAGGTCGGCCCCCAGCTCACCCGCGGGTCGCTGGTCATAGACCGCCGTGCGGGTCCGGGCGCCCGAGGCGTCGTCCACGTAGACGGGGATGCCTTTGGCATGGGCCACCTCGCAAACGCCCCTCAGCTCCTCCTCCTTTAGCGCCCCCCGGTAGGACGAACAGACCACCACCAGAGGCACCTGGGGCTCTCTCTTCAGGAGGTCCTCCAGGGCCTGGGGGCTGGTGACCTCCGGGCAGAAGGAGCGGGCAAGGTCCACCGCTCTCGGGACGGAGGGGTGGCCGTGGCCGCCTATTCCCGGGTATGGGGGCACCACGTAGGGCACAACTGAGCCTGGCGGGACCAGGGCCTGGGTCACGGTGATGGTCCCCGCCGTTACACGGTTGAATACCAGGGACGTGTACCCCTCGTCTCCTCCCAGGTGACGCCGGGCCAGGCCGGTCAACTCCTCCTCCATGAGGACGGTTCCGAGAAACCGCTCCTGGTAGGCGGGGCCTTCAAAGAAG
The DNA here is from genome assembly GCA_965197405.1 of Dehalococcoidia bacterium. Lineage (GTDB taxonomy): Bacteria > Chloroflexota > Dehalococcoidia > Lucifugimonadales > JAGWBF01. The sequence goes on from OZ240206.1 coordinate 3,173,156, forward strand.
TCGGGGACCGTGGAGTCGTCCACCAGTCCCATCAGATTATGGATACCCTCGATACCGTGCTCACGATACCGGTGCAGCATGACCTGCTGAGCGGCGCGAACGGACCGGTACTCCGTCACCTCGTCAGGTATGACGGTGCCGGGTGTATATCCCAATATGTGGTCAATATCTCTGGGGTATTGCTTGGTGGCAGACATTGTGGCGCTCCTGAAATATTACAATTGCGGTGCGTGCCCAGACAGCCGGGGAATATCATGGATAAGGTATCTCAATGCGAGGGGGTTGTCAATGCAGTCGGTCTGCTGGCATGGAACGTTCAGCCTATAGTACAATCTCACATAAAGGCTCACATAAAGGCTCCCAAGAAGGACGACGCCATGATGGAACATTACACTGTCTAGAACCGGTATCAGGAGGAATCAGCATAGTGGAGAAGAGCAAATTAGGTTTTGGAATTGCCATACCCCAGGTCTTCCCCACAGGGGAAATAGACCTCTCGCTAATCTCGGATTTCCTGTCCAGGACGGAGTCCCTGGGCTACCATAGCGGCTGGGTCCAGGAGCGTGTGATAGGCGGGCTGCCCACTCTGGACGTCATACCGCTGCTCTCCTACGCTGCGGCCCACACCAGTCGCCTGGAGCTCGGCACGTCGGTGATGCTGACTGCGCTGCAAAGCCCCGTTCCCCTGGCCAAGAGCTTGGCCACGCTGGACCAGCTATCTCGCGGGAGGCTCATAGTCGGGGTGGGGCTGGGAGGGTTCCCCGGCGTCTACCCTGCCTTTGGCCTCTCTCCCAAGGCCAGGGCAAGGCGATTTGAAGACGGCATCCGCCTGATGAAGAGGGTATGGACCGAGGACGGGGTTAGCTCTGACGGGCGCTTCTGGCAGGTCGAGAACGCGAGTGTGAATCCCAAGCCCTTCAGAAAGCCTCATCCCCCGATCTGGTTCGGCTCCCACTCGCCCGCAGCGCTGAGACGCACCGCCCGGCTGGGAGACGGGTGGATGGGAGCAGGGTCCTCTTCCACCCAGACCTTCAAGGCCGAGCTAAAGCTGCTCCGGCAGTACCTGGAGGAGGAGGGCCGCGACCCTTCAACCTTCTCGCTGTCCAAGCGAGTCTACGTGACGGTGGACAGAGACAAGGCAGGAACGTCCCGGAGGCTTCAGGAATGGTTCGGACAGCACTATGGACGTTCCTCCATGGCCCCGGAAGTATCGGTGTTCGGGAGCGCGGAGGAGTGCATAGAGGGGCTGGGGGAGATTGTGTCCGAAGGCATAGACCTGCTGATGCTGAATCCGGTGCACGACGCCGTAGAGCAGGCGGAAATTCTTGCCAGGGACGTGCTGCCCAAGCTTCAGCCCTGACCACCGCGCCGGTAAGATGGAACTGAAAAGCCTCCACAAAGAGCTTCACGCGAAAGGCCTCAAGGTGAGCAGGGCCTTTCAATTGTCACCCCGAGCGGAGCGAGGGGTCTAAAAGTCCTGGCTGACCGTGCCGTTGTTCTGGCCGGTACAGCTTGATTCCGGTTTTTGCCGGGCGCTATTTTAAGGGACCTCTGAATAAGTCCGGCACACCAGCATATCCGCAAAGGAGGAAATGCAGAGTCCATGACTTGTTCAGAGCATCCTTAGATTCCTCACTCCGCTTCGCTGCGTTCGGAATGACCAGGGGGAGAAACCAGAGGATTGCCAATTAACCGACCCTGCCAAGGGTGGATGGAGGGATAGATTGAGCGATTCAGGACGGTCCTTGAAACGGTTTGAAGACCCCAGACTTGTCACCGGCATGGGCTCCTTCCTGGATGACATCAACCTGCCGGACATGCTCCACGCCTACGTGCTCCGGAGTCCCCACGCCCATGCCATCATTAAATCAGTGGACGTTTCTGCGGCGCGCAACCTCTCCGGGGTGGCGGCCGTGCTCACGGGGGAGGAGGTCGCGGGGGTCGCGAGCGGCCTTCCCACCGGCGCTATAGTGTGGGGACAGGCGCTGGATGAGATGAACGCCCCGGAGCAGCCCATACTGGCGAGGGACAAGGTGTGCTATGTGGGGCAGCCGGTGGCGGTGGTGGTAGCCCAGGAGGGTCATACCGCCAGAGACGCGGCAGAGCTTATACAGGTGGAGTACGAGCCGCTCCCTCCCTTCCTCGACCCCTTTGAGGCTATAAAGGATGACGCGGTTCCAATGCACGAGGAGCTGGGCACCAACGTGGGGATGAGGATACACCACGAAGGGGGCAACCTGGCGGACGCCTTCGCCCAGGCCGACCTGGTTGTCAAGCAACGGTACGAGGTGCAACGCCTCGCTCCTGCGCCATTGGAGACTCGCGGAGTGGTCGCTCACTACGAGCGGTCAGGGGACCTCCTGACTATATGGGACTCCACCCAGGAGCCGCACCAGGTGAGAAAGCACTTGGCCCAGCTTCTTGGCCGGACGGAGGCCAGTGTGCGGGTCATAGCAGGCGATGTTGGAGGCGGCTTCGGCGAGAAGGGCTGCTTCTTCTCAGAAGAGGTCGCGATACCTTATCTTTCCCTGGTCCTGGGCCGGCCCGTCAAATGGGTGGAAGACCGGCAGGAGAATATGCTGGCCTTCCACGGCAGGGGCCATACCGTGGACATAGAAGCCGCAGCGAAGAAGGACGGCACCGTTCTGGGTATGCGTGTCCGGATCGTGGCGGACCTGGGGGCATACTTCCTCACCTCCACCCCGGCGGTGCCCCTCCTCGCCGGACAACGCATCGCCGGACCTTACAAGACGCCCGCCATGAGCGTTGAGATAATCGGCGCACTCACCAACAAGCCCACGACGGGACCCTATCGCGGCGCAGGGGGGCCGGAGAGCGCCTTCTGTGTGGAGAGGACTTTGGACCTAATCGCCAGAGACCTCAACCTGGACCCGGTGGAGGTGAGAAGAAGGAACCTCATCGCGCCGGATGCCTTCCCCCACCGGACCCCCACCGGCCTCACCTATGACTCGGGTGATTACCAACGGGGGTTGGACAGGGTCCTGGAGTTGGCGGAATACTCCGGCTGGCGTGAAAAGGCCCGGAACAAGACCGACGAGGGACCGCTCATCGGCGTCGGCCTGGCCACCGTCGTAAAGGCATCGGGCGGGACCGGAGAGATGAGGGTTGACAGCGCCCGGGTTGAAGTAGGACGCCAGGGCGAGGTCACCGCCTACACCGGGGTATCCCCCCACGGCCAGGGGACCGAGACCTCCTTTGCCCAGATAGTGTCTGCCGAGCTGGGCATCGCCCCTTCCCAGGTACAGGTGCTTCACAGTGACACAGCCATATTCCCCTCCGGGGGAGGCACGGCGGCAAGCCGGGGAACGGTTGTCGGCGCTTCGGCCCTGTACGTCGTGTTGCAGCAAGCCCGTGAGAAGCTGTCTCGCATAGCGTCGCACCTGCTGAAGTGTCCTGCCGGTGACGTCGCCTTCGAGGATGGGAGGGTATTCAACCTCAGAGACCCGGACCAGACTTTGAGCTTCGCGGAGGCGGCCTCGGCTGCCTACGACGAGGACCTGCTTCCCTCCGGGGAGGAGGCGGGGCTGGATTTCAGTGGCAGCTTTACGCTGCCCGGCAATCCCTTCTCCTTCGGCGCTCATGTGGCGGTGGTCGAGGTGGACAGGGACACGGGGGAGGTGAGAGTCCTGAGGTACGCGGCGGTGCACGACTGTGGTCGCATCATAAACCCGATGCTGGTAGAGGGGCAGATGCACGGGGGGATCGCCCAGGGGATAGGCCAGGCGCTGACGGAAGGGATGGTCTATAACGAGGACGGGCAACCCCTGACCGGCAGCCTCCTGGACTACGCCCTCCCCGCCGCGGAAGAGTTCCCGGACCTGGTCCTAGACACAATGGAGACCCCCTCTCCGGTAACTCCCATAGGGGCGAAGGGTATCGGCGAGCTGCCCACCGTAGCGGCCCCCGTGGCGATAGCCAACGCCGTCATGGACGCCCTGTCAGACTCCGGGGTCAGGCACATTGACACCCCTCTGACCCCGGAGAAGATATGGCGCGCCCTGCATGGGAAAGACCAGGAAAGGGCCAGTAAATAGGGGTGCGGGCCTTGTCCCAAGTACCCGGTATCCGTCTATCTCCATTACCATGAAAATGGGCTGCATCCCGTTTATGTCATTCCGAGCGCAGCGAGGAATCTAAAAATCCATGCTATCGGGTAAGCCTTCGCCTTAGATTCCTCACTCCGCTTCGCTCCGTTCGGAATGACATACAGTGGGAGACTGTATTACCTGAAAATGGCGTTTTCATCCCTCCTGATGTGGCGCGGCAAGGTCGTGGACAGCCCTACACCAGATACCCAACAGGCACGATGCAGTCGGGGGCATTGCTTGAGGGAGAGTTCACTAGGGTCGAGACTTCGTAGGCCTCCATGTCCTCAGAGCGCCTGGGGCGAAGTAGCCCAGTCAGCAGCGCCTGGTCCTCAATATCCTGGGCGAGCCAGGCAGCTTCCGCCTGTCGCGGCAATATAGCCGGCATCCGGTTATGGATTGGCTCCATCAGGCTATTGGGGGTCGTGGTGATTATGGTACAGGAGTGGACGGTCTCGCCGGACGGGGCTTTCCACGTCTCCCATAGCCCCGCCATGCCGAAGGGATCTCCGGACTTCAGGGCTATGTACATCGGTATTTTCTTGCTGCCCGCCTTCCTCCACTCGTAGAAGCCGTCGGCCAGGACCAGGCAGCGCCTCTTTTGCAGGGCCTGCCGGAAGCTCGGCTTCTCCGCCAAAGTCTCCGCCCGGGCATTTATCATTCGCGCTCCGATGGAGACGTCCCCTGCCCAGGAGGGAATCAAGCCCCAGCGCATATATTCAGCCCGGTTCCGTCCCTTGTTCACGGGACTATATACAATCTTACGCCATAATTGATATTCAGGTCCCGGTGAGTGGGGAGGAGTCGAACCTCCCGTGTAGCCATCCACTCACCCGGGACACCCCAATTCTCAAATCATAGCATTTCTACCTAAGAAAGCTCGGTATATTAGAAGTATAGAGAATAGAAAGGTATAGGTAGGAATAGATGACTAAGGAAACGTTAACCCTGGTAGAGGCGGTCAGGCAGTTTACAGATGAGTGCAAGGTTGAGCAGTTGTTTATCCAGGCTAGATGGCCCGACGGGATAGCTTGCTACTGCTGTGGGTCACTGAGGATAGCTCGCAGAAACAGTTACGGGCCAGTAGCTTTCAGGTGCGGTGATTGTGGGAAATGTTTCTCGGTAAAGTCAGGAACAGTTATGCAGGGGTCTAACCTCTCGCTCAGCAAGTGGGCGTTAGCTGCATATCTTATGACCACTCAGGTGAAGGGCGTGTCAAGTATGCAGCTTCACAGAGCATTGGGAGTGACGCAGAAGACAGCCTGGCATTTGGCGCACCGCATACGCAAGGCGCTGGAGAGTGAGCACGGGCTGTTTGCTGGTCCGGTAGAGGTAGACGAGACCTACGTTGGTGGGAAAGCTAAGAACAGACACGCTTGGCACAAGAAGAGCTTGCCCGTGAAGCCCAAGACTATAGTAGCTGGCATCAAGGACAGGGCCACTAATCAGGTGGTAGTGAAGGTAGTGCCAGATACCACTAAACATACGCTTCAAGGCTTTATCAGGAAGCACGTGAAGCCGGGTGCTCAAGTGTTCACGGACGAAGCTAAAGCATATCAGGGACTTCCCAATCACTCTACGGTGTGCCACAGCAAGGGACAGTACGCTGTTGGGGACGTGAGCACCAACGGTATAGAGGGTTTCTGGTCAATGCTGAAGCGGGGCATCATGGGAGCGTACCACTACATCAGCCCCAAGCACACCGAGCGGTACGCCGTGGAGTTTGCTGAGAGGCATAACTTACGGCCCTTTGGTTTCTGGGAGCAGGTGAGGCGCATCATGTTAGGAATGGTCAATAAGCGGTTGCGCTATAAGGACTTGATAGCGTAGGAGTAGAGATATGTTTAACAGTGAGGACAAACGCTTTGCAGCTTTTCGTGAAGGTCATGAGCGGTTTCAAAAGTTAGGACGTACATTACCTTTGAAAGACCATCAGGATCTCCATGAAGATGAAAGGTCAGTCCAAGACGATCCTTGTTGGTGCCGGCATCGGAGAGGGTCACTCCCCGGACGTTGTCGGCCCGAACCATTACCTCTGATACGAGTAGTTCGTCTGGCAACTGTGGGGGAGGTGGATTAATGTCATCTTTCATGGCAGATAGCTCCTCGGTCAGATTGTTGACACTGTCTCTAATGGTGAGATAGGATGAAGTTACTCTACCACGAGTAGCCAAACAGGGTAAATAGCGTAAGCCGTGAGCAAGGGCATAGCCTCTATGCCTCCTTGGGGCTTACGCATGAGGGTTGGCGACTTGTGGTAGAGAAGCTACATCCTTGCCACAAGGAGGCACCTTCACATGAAGATACTTTGGGTTTTAACTGCTATCTGCTCAGTAGTCGCTATTTTGGTGACTATCATATTGTTAAGTGAGGCAGAAAGTGCTCCTCAAGAGGCGGTAGGAGTAGCGATAGGGATAGCGGTAATCCCTTATTGTTTTTCACGAGCTATCTCAGAGTTTCACGCGGTGACGCAGAGAGAGATGGAAGATGAGAGAAGGATGATGGACGCTACACGACGGAGACGAGAAGATCAAGATAAACGAGAGGCAGACTACCAGAGGTTGAAGGAAGAAGAAAGGCGAAGGTTAAGGGATGATGGGTAAGAGCAATAAGCAGCAACGCAAGAAAAAGTTACCAGAGCTGAAGCTACTCCCGTTCACGTTCGAGGAAGCTATCAAGGCGCTGGTCAAGCCGGTGAAGCAAGACAAGACACCGCCGAAGAAATAGAGTGGTGTATAATTGTTTTGTAAGGTAATAGAGATTGGAGTAACTTAATGGATGCTTATTTTGCTATTTCTCTAATAGTAGGAGTTGTGTCAGTAGTGCTCGCGTCAGTAGCTATTTGGTATAGCTCTCAAGCAGAGCGTAAAAGCGCTGAGAATTATAATCGAACAAAAGACGTGTTGTCTGAAATTAGTGAGAAAGCAGCAGTGATTCAGGCAACTGTAGATACTACTCAGCAAAAACTTGTGGACACTATTACGGCTATTGCGAGCCCTCAGAGAGAAACTATGGAAGAGAAGCTTTTAAGTGCGTCTCTTCCCATGCTTTTGCAAAATCCAGAGTTGCTTGAGCGGCTGGCTGAATTAGGAAGTCAACAGGAACAGAATCAATAGGGTTTAGTAAGATCAGTTTTAATAATTGTGAGTAAAATATGAAAACTATTCCTGATGATGTTCCACGTTGGTTTTTGGATTTCGCTGTTGAGAATCAAAAGCAACATGGAGAGCTAGCTAAGCAGGTTATTCAATCAGAAGCAAGGCTTATTCGGTGGATTGTTAGCTTAGGAGTGGCTTCTGTTGGTGTAGTTGTTGCAGCGACAGGAATTGTTGTTGGAGTAGTTATCGCAGTTTCATAAGAGTTAGGAGGGTATTGATGCATCACGAACCTCTAGAATTGACTATGAAGAAGATTGAAGCAGCGACTACATTGGCAACTGTTGGCAATTCTACCAGTTCAGATGGAGCCATAAAGCGTTTTTCAAAAGCATATAGCGTTATCTCTGAGGCTATTAAGGAAGAACTTGAAAAGGCGCAGTCGTAGGGTGTGATAAAGAGTGATCTAGGTATTTAATTGTAAGATTGTATATAGTCCCGCTCGTTCACGACGGTCAACACTCTCTGGGTTGGCGCTATGTTGTAGCTGGGCTGATGGGACAGGCCCATCGCTTCAAAGGCGAACCGGTCTTGAAGCTCATCGAGGTCTGACCTCAGGGTAAACCGCCCGCACATAGGACCCGCCTCCTTTCGCGGAGCTATAAGGCCGTTCACTGTGAGCAGGTGTGTTGCTAACCCCTCGCCTCCATTCGTGCCAGGATGTCGCGAATCTCGCTCAGGATGTCGGCAATCCCTCCGGCTCCGCCGGGAGCGGGAGGGTCCGCGGACTGCTCGGCGTCCAACGCCTTCTGCCGCTGGCGCAGCACCGCGTCACGGAACTCCGCCGCGTTGATTACGCCCATCAGGTCTCCCTCGCTTCCAGTGCTCCCCGACTGTCCCGCCGTCTCCACCTTCATGCCTCGCAGATTGTAGTGGCGCATCAACGGCCCGTCGTGCATGCGGAGGTCGGTGATCCGGTTCAGGGGAATGGTTGACTCGCTGCGGAAGAACACGCCCTTGCGCATCTCCAATGCATGGGTGGTCAGCCGCGCCGACAGGCGTCGGAGAAACTCCGGGCCGTACCAGAGGCTCAGCAGCAGCCAGAAGGGGATGAGCGGTATGCCCACGACCGTAATCAGGAGAACGCCTGCTCCCCACCACCGTTGGTACGGGGAGATGCCACGGTCGAATTGCGCCTCCAGGATCGTGTCGCCGGTAACGCCGGGCCGGTAAAGTTGGCTGCTCAACGCCGTCTCCTCCTGATTCCGGATGTCAACGCGGACCGCAGACCTACTCACGTCCAAGGGCTTCGATGGGGGTGATGCTACTTCAGCCGGAAGCGCCGTCAAGGTCCGGTGTGGACCCGTGTCCCCCCACCTGTTGATACGTGGCCGCCATTCCCATCCTCTTTTATCCTCTTATGCGGCCTTCGCAAGGCTATAGCGGTCCTGAGCATATCGTGGACTATAGGGCCGTCCAGCCCCCGTCCACTATGAGCAGGTGGCCCGTGGTAGCCCTCGCCGAGGGGCTGGCCAGGTAGATAGCCGCTCCCATCAGCTCCTCCGGCTCCATTCGACGGCCCAGGGGCATGTGAGCGTCCAGGTCGTGCTGGACCTCGTCGGGCGGGCGATTGTCCGCGGCCAGCATCCCGGGCGTCGTCGTGGGTCCTGGGCCGATGGCGTTGACTGTGATGCCATACTTTATCCACTCCAGCGCCAGGGCGCGAGTCAGGTTGGCTACCCCGGCCTTGCTGGCACAATATGGGGCCCTGTCGTCCCTGGCGACGACGGCCAGCTGAGAGGCGACGTTGATTATGCGTCCACCACCCTGGCTGATCATGTGGCGTGCGGCGACCTGGGCGCAGAAGAAGACGCCCTTCAGGTTGGTATCAACGACGGCGTCCCACTCCTCCTCCGTGACCTCCAGGGCCGGCTTACGTATTCGGATGCCGGCGTTGTTCACCAGGATGTCCAGCCTCCCGAAGTCGCTCACCACCTGGCCTATGGTCCCTGGTATGCTGCCAATGTCCAGCACGTCCAGGGCATAGGCCCGGCTGTCACGTCCCAACGATTTTACCGACTCCTGGGTCGTCCTGGCCTGGGCCAGGCGGTCCGGCATATCCGAGACGGCCACATCGGCCCCGGCTTCCGCAAGACCAATGGCCAGGGCCTGTCCGATGCCGCGAGCGGAGCCGGTGACGAGGGCAACCATCCCATCCAAACTGAGGCCGGCATGGGCCATTTTTGTCGGCCCTCCCTTCTGAAGAGTGGCGACATTATAGCATGAGGCCAGGACGCCCCGCGCTACGGGAGGACGCTGGTAAGAGTTCAGACTTGATGAGGTGACTTGGGCGAGTTTCGAGAATAGTGTCGCTTGCCGAGTAGGGGCGTCCCTTGTGGATGCCCCATCCGTATATGCAGGGGACAGGGCAACCACAAGGGTTGTCCCTACGATTCGTCCGGCAAATTCACATACCACCTCGAGGCTGAGCAGTTACGGGCGCTGGAGGTCATGTGCGATACGGCGCGGTGATGGTCCTCTCGGCCAGCCTTCAGCTCGCCAGCAGCTCTTTCAGGGTGTCGTCGAGGAATCTGGCGTCCTCGGGGTTGATGCCCGGCCCGCCTGCCAGATGGCCCCAAATGGAGCGGAAGGGGCGAAGCTCGGCGTTGGGCATGTGACTGACCTCGATTTCGTTGTCCTCTGGGGGGAAGTACAGGTCCGTCATGCCCGGCATGACAATGGCCTTGGCCTTGATGGCTCCCAGCGCCTTCTGGAAGTCGCCGTTGTATTTCGGATTGGCGCTTATGTCGCCATTCTGCCAGGTCCAGAGCATGGCCAGCAGGTTGTTGGCGTCGAGTCTCAGGAACCTGCCCTCCCAGAACGCGACCAGGTAGTCCTCAAGGGAGGAGTAGCCTATCTTCAGGTAAACTTTCTCGCGGTAGAAGGCCTGGGAGACGGCCCACCCGGCGTAGACCCGCCCCATCGCTCGCAGGCCCTTGGCTGGCGTCCTCTCGTACCAGCCACCCTGCCAGGCGTCGTCAGTGGTGAGCGCCGCTTTCACACCCTCTAGGAAGACGAAGTTGTGGAGCGAGGTCCTGGCCGACCCGCACGACGGCAGAATGCGCTCTACCATATCTGGGAAGAGGCACCCCCACTGGTTAGTCTGCTGGGCGCCCATGGACCAACCGAAGACGAGGGCGATTTCTTCGATATTGAACCTCTCGGTCACAAGCCGGTGCTGGCACATGACATTGTCGTAGGTTGTTACGTGAGGGAAGCGCGCTCTGTCGTAGGGGGGTGGGGTGTTGCTCGGCGACGACGACAGCCCGTTGCCGAACATATTGGGAACGATTATAAAGTATTTCGTTGGGTCGAGGGCCATCCCTTCTCCAATCAGCCCTTCGTTATCGGTGTGCTGCCCGCTGTAGAAGGTGGGGTAGACGATGACGTTGTTCTTTCCGCTGTTGAGGCTGCCATAGGTCTTGAAGGCGAGCTTGGCGTCCCGGAGCGTCGCCCCGGACTGGAGCACCACGTCGCCCAGGTCGAATATTTCATAGTCAGCCATTCTATGGCCTCCCTGTTGATAGAGATTCGCCCAGGGTACGTCGGAGGGGTCTTATGAGGCTGCAAGTCCACCGCTATTACCCGATGTACTTATACTATGGGAGCTAGCCCGTGTCAACGGACAGGCAAAGCATCCCAGCGCCGGCAGGGGGACCCCTCTTGGCTGGAGCTATCATGGATAGGAAGGGATTGCAAGGGCCGCCGGTACGCCGTAAGCTTGTACTCGACGTGGGGCAGGGCTAGGGTCTTCCAATTCTCACGCCAGGTAAACACAGGCCCCCGCCGCGTGTCATTCCGAGCGCAGCGAGGAATCTAAAAATGCTTGGATAGCAGCACGCCTAAGAAGGCAAGGACTTTAGACCCCTCGCTCTGCTCGGGGTGACAATTGAAAGTCCCTGGGGGCAGGGCGATGGTAGAGACCCCCCCTTTTGCGAGTGAAACCTCCGCTAGGAAGCCAGGACTATGTGGAGCTATGATGGATAGTGCCGGTCCCTTCAAACGAGGCAACGAGTCAGACAGCGCCTACCGGCTGAAGTGGGCCGCGTGGGAGTGGCTCTACAGGCAGGCCGGTTGCCACTCCATCGGGCTGGAGGTAAAGCTGGAGGGGCCTTCGGGAAGGACGATAGACGTTGTTGGCGTAGGGCCTGGGAATACGATTTACGTCGTCGAGGTGAAGGCCAGCCGGGCCGACCTGTTCAGGGACAATCACGGCCCCCGTGACCGGGCGAGGCTGGCGGCCAGGGGGCCTGTCGTCGAGAGTCGCAGCAGACTGGCCGAGGAGATACTACGCCAGGCCACCGAATACGCCCAACGGGAAGCCCCGGATAGCTGGGAGAGCCTCGAGGCCTACCGCCAGGCCAGCGCCGACTATGAGCGAGTGAACCACGAGGAGCGGGCCTACAGGCAGAGGTTGGACAGGTACAGCATAAAGTTCAGAGATCCCAACTTCCTGGCCCTGGCGGACTATCACTACATCATGGCCCCTAGCGGCCTTATCCTCCGGCACGAGGTGCCGCCCCGGTGGGGCCTGCTGGACGATAGGCCTTCGTCCGTGGTCCCCGCCCCTCGCAAGGACATACGGAAGAGCACCGGCATCGTCTCCAACGTGCTGAGGGCCATCGCCAAGGCCAACACCGCCTCGATGATGCGCCACCAGGGAGTGACGTACCTGGAGGGCGACGCTATCTTCCCCCGGGAATCAGAGGACGGATGAGCGACCTGAGAGAGAACGCGGAGAACACATAGGGGCGGGTTTCAAACCCGCCCCTGCACAGACCAAACCATCTAAATCGGAACGCTACCTATCAGGTCTCCCCGAGCCGTATGAGGCGGGGGCTAGCCGCTATCCTTCTGATAGACCTGGATGCGGTGGCGCTGGCAGTCCGCCACCAGGACCCTGCCCTGGGAATCAATCTCTATCGCCACCGGGTTCCAGAAGCTCCGCTCCGGCTCCCGGTCCCTGACCAGATTGCGCTGCTTCATCATGTCGGGGTTGGCTTCCAGCTTCGCTCTTGCCCACTTGGACAGCTCAGCATCGCCGGTGAAGGCCGTGATATGCCGCCCGTCCGGGGTGAGCACCTGGACCCGGTTGTTGCCCCAATCGGCGACGTAAATGTCGCCATCCTTGTCAACGGCGACGGCGGCAGGGCGGTTGAACTGCCCGACGCCGCTCCCCGAGGAGCCAAACTCGGCCAGGAACTCGCCGTCGGGGGTGAACTTCTGGACTCGGTCGTTGCGCCAGTCCGCCACGTAGACATCGCCGTTGTGGTCAATGGAGATACCCCAGGGAAGGTTGAACTGGCCCGGGCCGGCGCCGGCCTCTCCCCAGGCCGCCAGAAACTTGCCGTCTTTGGTGAACTTCTGGACCCGGTTGTTGTGGCTGTCAACGATGTAGAGGTCGTCCTCCCTGTTGAAGGCAATGCCGGAGGGCTGGTTTAGCTGGCCCTCCCCGGACCCTGCCGTGCCCCACTTGCCCAGGAAGTCCCCCTCCTTATCGAATACGGAAATCCGGTTCAGCCACTGGTCCGCGAGGTACACTTTCTCGCTGCTGTCGAGGTCAATCGAGGAAGGCCAGATGAACTGGCCCTCATCCTCTCCGAAGCGCCCGAACTCTCTCAGGTAGTCCTCATCCACGGTACACACCGTGACCCGGACGCCGTCGGGCCGGTCCTGCCTTGAACGGCTGGGCACATATATCACGTCTCCCCGGCCGATAGCCAGGTCCATAGGGTGCCTGAACCCCGGCCCGGAGTACTCGGACCGGCCGATGGTGTGATCGTAGCTAAAGGAACGTGTGGTTATGCCGAAAAATACGCTGCTCATTTCCACCTCGTCACTTTTTCATTATTTTGGTATGGGGCCAAGTAAGCTGCTCCATTTAATCTAGGTGTATTGGTACTCCGCTGAAGCAGCGATCATTTGCAGCATCTCCCCGACCCTTCTCGCGAAGTTGGCCCGGTCTCCCTCGGTGTCGCGGCGCAGGGGCCCGGCCTGGCTCACATGGGCTATGAGAGAGTTTCGAGTCTTCTCGATAATCTCCAGAGGTCCCATCAGGTCCAGACAGCCATCAACAAAGCCTTCCGGGGTGGCGGTATCACTTCGGGCGGCCAGCCGGTCTACGATAGCCCGCACACCGGGCAACTCGACATTGCCCACCTGGTCGGACACGAAGTTAATCCGCTCCAGCAGGGTCCCGCTGTCTATCCACTCCCTTCCGGTATGCCAGCCTTCCACCGTGGGCGGGTTCATCAGGTCCTGTCCCATGAAGCGGATTTCCAGGGCCACGGGGAAAAGGCCCGGCTTGGGAGCCTTGTAATCGCCCACCAGCCGCATGGTGCCAATCACCACCTCGGCAGGGCTCTTTACCTTGGCGTACCTCACCGCCTCCGACTTGAAGAAGTCGGAGTTGAACAGCACCCTGAGCACGTGGCGCATGTCGTAGTCGCTGTCCACAAAGGCCTTTTCCAGGACTTTAACCGCCTCCGCATCGCGGGGCGGCGTATCTTTCCAGGCCGGCACTTGAGGCTCATCGGCCACGAAGAAGTTGTACAGGTGGCGAGAGATGAAGCGGGCAGTGGACGGCTGGCGAGCGATTATGTCAACTATATCCTCGCCGTTCCAGCGCCCCGTCTGTCCCAAGAAGGTCTTCTCATCGCTATCGTGGTCCGCCGGGTCGTACAGGAACTGCCAATCGCTGCGGCCATAGGGGAACACGGGCATGGTGGGGGCCACGTTCCAACCGGTAAAGGCGCGAGAGGCGGCCTTCACGTCATCCTCGGTATAGTTGAACTGCCCGTCCATGCCAACGCCCAGGGAGAAAAGCTCCAGAAGCTCCCTGCCATAGTTCTCGTTGATGGAGCCTTTGTGGTTATCAACGTTGTCCAGGAAGTAGACCATGGCCGGGTCCCTGGAGAGCTCTACCAGGAGGTCTCTAAAGCTCCCCAGCCCATGGCGCCGGAACATTTCGATCTGAAGGCTCATCTGGCGTCCGTTGTCCACCTTGGCATAGCCGGAGCAGAGTACGCCGTGCCAGAAGAGGGCTATCTTCTCCTCCAGGGGCCGCATGGAGTTAATCATTCTGTAGGTCCACAGCGCCTGGTTGGGCTCGATGGCCGGCCTGTCCTGGAACTCGGGATAGGCCCTCACGTAGAGGTCCTCTTCCCAGTCCGGCTGCTCCTCCGGGTGCAGCAGCTCCTCGACGGTGGCCTCGTAACCCCTGGCGACATACGCCTCCAGATCATCCCTCGTGGCCCCGAAGGCAGCGCGTCGCATCAAGTGGGCCATTAGAGCTATGTCATTGTCTGCCATACCTTCCTCCTTACAACGCCGTATTTCTCATCCGGAAAGAGAGGTCTGTCGTAGCTAGGCTTATGCCCATATAGTAGCACCAGGGGGAATAAAAATCCACAGGCCTTGAAACGCGGGGGCGAGGTGGATACAATCGGGGCAGCATTTTGGACTGCCCTAGATTGCTCTACGGGGGGGGAGATGGCGGAAGCTGGCCCAGGACCCTTTTCACCCTTTGAGTTCATGCGCCAGGACGAGAGCGACGACAGCCTGTTTTACCAGGTCCCCAGGCTAGTGGTGCATATAGACGACCAGGCAATAGCCACCATCGGGGAGCTTTTCAGGGAGGTTATTCCCCCCGACTCGGTCATTCTGGACTTGATGAGCAGCTGGAGGTCTCACTGGCCCGCCGGCCACCCCAAGTCGCGGATGGTGGGGCTGGGACTCAACGCGGTGGAGATGCGGGAGAACCCGGACCTGGACGATTACGTGGTGCACGACGTCAACAAGGACCCGAGCCTACCCTTGGGCGACGGCAGCTTTGACGCCGTTGTGATAAGTGTATCAGTACAGTACCTGACCAGGCCCGTCGAGGTGTTCCGGGACGTTCACCGCATCCTCAAGCCTGGAGGACAGTTTCTGGTCATCTTTTCCAACAGGATGTTCTTCACAAAGGCGGTGAGGATATGGACGGTGAGCGACGATGCGCGAAAGATGGACCTTGTGGCGTCCTACTTCCAATATGCCGACTGCTATGAGGACATAAGAGGAACGTGCCGCAACCCCCGGCACGGCCCCTATGAAGACCCGGTGTACGTGGTCATGGCCTCCAAACCCTCTTCCCCCTCACCCTGAACGTCTGAGACCTTTGCGTGACAGTCACTCCCACGAAAGTGGGAGTCCAGGGACCGGGGCTGTAGCTAGGCGGGAGTTGCTTCACTTCCACGATGTTGTCCCAGTTGGGGAGTTATTCAAAGGTCTCGAGCGTCGCGGGCGGTGTACCGGGGCTATGTCAGAGGGCCTTTCTCATCCGGACGTGCTCGATGCCCACCTCCAGGAAACCTTCCCCCTCTTCAACGTAGCCATGAGCAGCGTAGAAGGCCTTTACGTAAGTCTGGGCGTGCAGCACGGCCTGGGTCATCCCGTCCCGCCTCGCGGCGTCCTCCAGGGTCCGCAGGATACCGCTCCCGACACCGCTGCGACGCGAATTGCTTTCGACAGCCATACGCCCGATCCTGGCCTCACCCAATTTCAGATACAGGACACGTCCCGTTCCGACGGGCTTCCCATCGAATAGCGCTATGGCGTGAGTGGCCTTCTCATCGTCTTCGTCCAGCTCCTCCTGTGCCGGTATGCCCTGCTCCTCGACGAAGACCTGTATGCGGATAGCGAAAGCCGCCTGGCGGTCCTCCTCCGTTTCGACTACCCGGACCACCAGGCTATCCGCTTTCTCCGCCTGGCGGCGGCTACGGGAAGGCAATGACCCCACGGCCTATTCCTCCGCCCATCAGGTCGTCGTAAGCCTGGTTGATATGGTCCAGGTCATACCTGCGTGTGATAAGCTCGTCCAGGTTGAGACGGCCCGACAGGTAGAGGTCCACCATCTTGGGCATGTCCTCGTGGCACCTGGCCGAGCCGTAGTAGCTGCCCTTCAGCACCTTCTCGTCCCTCACCAGAGAGACGGCGCTTATACCGGCCTTTTCACCGACGGGGGCGATGCCCACCACAACGACGTCCCCCCCTTTCCGGGCCATCGAGTAGGCGGTCTCCACCGTCTCGGCAGAGCCGAAGACCTCGAAGGCGTAATCCACGCCGAGGCCGCCGGTGATTTCCTTCACTGTGGCCACGGCATCCTGGTGAGAGGCGTTGACGGTATGGGTGGCCCCAAACTTCATGGCAAACTCCAGCTGACCCTCTCCCACGTCCACGGCGATGATTTTGGAGGCGTTGAGCAGCCTTGAGCCTTGGATCACATTCAGGCCCACTCCGCCGCAGCCCACCACGGCAACGGTGCTCCCGGGCTGTACCTGGGCGTTGAATATGGCAGCGCCCGCCCCTGTGGTGACACAGCAGCCGATGAGGGCCGCCACGTCCAGGGGCACGCTCTTTGGCACGGGGATGCACCCGCTTTCCGGCACTACGGAGCGCTCGGCGAAACAGGCTACCTTGCCAAAGTGGGTGATGCGCTGGTCTCCCTTGTGAAGCCGTATAGTGCCGTCGAACATCGTGCCGGGCGTGGATGCATGGAGGTCGCACAGGTTGGGACGCCCGGTGTTGCAGAAGTGGCAGCGGCCACAGTTGGGGACAAACGAGAGAATCACGTGGTCCCCCGGCTTGACCGTAGTGACGCCCTCTCCCACCTCCTCCACGATGCCGGAACCCTCGTGGCCCAGGACCGTGGGAAGAATCGTTTTGGCGTGTCCCGTCATGAAATGGTGGTCGCTGCGGCATATTCCCGCGGCCCCGGTCTTAATCAGCACCTCACCGGCCTTCGGCCCGTCCAGATCCAACTCCTCCACCACCAGGGGAGTGTTATACTCATACAGCACCGCTGCTTTCATCGAGACCCCCTCATCCTAGAAATTCCAGAAACCCCGGAAATCACCGTCTATCATCTCTCGGTACGGTCGAAGTGTCAACCCGCCAGAGAGACCCATCAGGGTCATTCGATTGTCACCCCGAGCGGAGCGAGGGGTCTAAAAGTCCTGGCTAGTTGCAGTGTTTTTCTGACCGGTACTGCCTTGATTCCGATTTCTGTTAGGCGCCATTTTTAGATTCCTCACGGAGCGAAGCGGAGTGAGGAATGACACGCGCGGCGGGGATCTGCCTACGGGAAGCTATCATCAAGAACTGAAAGACCCTGCCGCCAGAGAGCCCATAGTCGCCGCGCTTGACCAGAAATCCCCTCTGGCGTACAGTACCACCGTGACGCATAAGCATAGGGCCAGGGGGACCTTTGCCGGAAAGGAGTGTTACGGTGGAGCAGGAGCAGAGGGACTTTATAGGCTATGGCAAGAACGTGCCCAGGGTGGAGTGGCCCAATGACGCCCGTATCGCCGTGAACGTGGTCATAAACTACGAAGTGGGGGCGGAGCTCAACCCCCTGGACGGCGACTCCGAACGCGAGACGGCGGGGGAGTTCTATCCTCTTCCCCCCGATGAGCGGAGCCTGGGCAACGAGTCGGTATACGAGTACGGGAGCCGGGCGGGGGTCTGGCGCATCCTGCGGCTGCTGGAGGAGTACGAGGTCAACGGGACCATCTTCGCGTGCGGACGTGCTATGGAGCGCAATCCCCAGGCCGCGCGCAGCTTCACCGAGCTGGGTCACGACATCGTGGGGCATGGCTACCGGTGGGAGCAGCATTGGGGGATGGACCCCGGCTTCGAGCGGGACCAGATTCGCCGAACGGTGAAGTCGGTCCAGGAGACTTCCGGCTACCTTATGAAAGGATGGTTCTGCCGCTACCTGCGCAGCTTCGACACCCGCCGCATCCTTCTGGATGAGGGATTCCTCTTCGATAGCACCGACTTCAGCGACGACCTACCCTTCTTTGTCCTCGTTGACGGCAAGCCCCTGCTGATAGTGCCCTATACCCTGGACAACAACGATGTGCGGTTCGTCCGGGGCACTTTTTTGACGGCAGAGCAGTTCTTCGAGTACCTGCGAGATAGCTTCGACATGCTGTACAAAGAGGGCGCTACCAACCCCAGGATGATGTCCATAGGCCTTCACGACCGGATTATCGGACGGCCTGGGCCGGCGAAGGGCCTGGAAATGTTCCTGGACTACGCGCGGCGCTTCCCGGACGTGTGGTTCGCCAGGAGGACGGACCTGGCTGAATGGTGGATACAGAAGTACACCCCCGAGGGGGCTTGATACGGGCCTAAGCCTGGAACTCCTTCAGGTCATCGGGGATGATGAGCCTGGCCTCGGTGACGTCCTGGACCTCTTCCGGGGTATAGCCTGGAGCAATTTCCCTGAGCAGGAACCCCTGGGGGGTCACCTCGAAGAGGCCCAGGTTGGTCGCCACCAGCTTCACCACGTTCACGGCGGTCACGGGCAGAGTGCAGCGCTTCAGGAGGCGCGGGCGCCCCTCCCGGGTGGTGTGCTCCAGGGCGATGAATACCCGCCGAGCGCCCACGGCCAGGTCCATGGCCCCGCCGATGCCGCCTCCCTTTCTCCCTGCCGTCTTCCAGTTGGCGAAGTCGCCGTTCTCAGACACCTCGTAGGCCCCCATCACCGTAACGTCCAGGTGGCCGCCTCGAATGATGGAGAAGGAATCGGCGTGGTGGACAATGGCCGCCCCGGGATTGAGGGTGACGTACTGTCCACCGGCGTTGGTCAGGTGCAGGTCCTCCTCGCCTTCGGCGGTCAGGGGGCCATAGCCGATGACCCCGTTCTCCGAGTGGAAGATGATAGTCCTGTCCTTGAAGTCGTAGTTTGAGCACAGGGTGGGCACCCCGATGCCAAGGTTCACCACCCAGCCGTCTTGAAACTCCATCGCCAGTCTATTGGCCATAGCCTGTCTGCTGAGAGGCGTCTTCTCCATCTACCACTCCTTTCTTTCTATAAGTTCTCATACGAGGGCGCGTCACCGGACCGGCGTTTCCCAGATGCCCTCCGGCAGGGGAGGTATCTTGACGACCCGGTCCACAAATATACCGGGCGTATGTACGTGATCGGGGTCGAGGGCGCCGACCTCCAGAATGTCCTCCTCGACTTCGACGATGGTTATTCGAGCCGCCTGGGCCATGATGGGGTTGAAGTTCCGCTGGGTCAGGCGGTATTGAAGATTGCCCCAGGCATCGGCCCGGTGGGCACGGATGAAAGCGTAGTCGGCGTGTAGAGGGTACTCCAAGACGTACTCGCGGCCGTTTATGGTCCTGTGCTCCTTGTCCCTGGCAAGCTCAGTGCCCACACTCGTGGGGGTGTAGAAGGCCCCGATGCCGGCGCCGGCGGCCCGGATACGCTCGGCCAGAGTCCCCTGGGGCACAAGCTCCCCTTCGATTTCCCCGGCTTCATGCATCTTCTCGAAGGTCAGGGCCAGGGAGGGATGGGGAGCGGCGGTAAAAGCGCATACCATCTTCTTCACCCGACCCGCCTCAATCAGCCTGCCCGGGTCCATCAGGTCCCCCACTCGCCCGTGGTTATTGGAGATACCCGTGAGGCCCTCGGCCCCCTGCCTCAGCAGGGCGCCGATGAGGTTCCGCGGCAGACCCGGCGCGCCGAATCCTCCGAACATGATGGTCGAGCCATCGGGAATGTCCGCCACGGCATCGTCGAGGGTGGTGTAGACTTTGCTCTTCATGGTTCCCGTCTCCTCATACGCCTTCATTCTCCATAAATACCACCTGGCACTACCACAGAGTTCCGCAGGATGTCAGGTCTTTTCATGGCAATGCTTTCCCAACCTGGAAGAATTGTCGTACCAGAGATTTAAGCTGGCTCCAGTGGTCGTTGAGACGCTCCAACTCGCGTTCATCCAGCTCATTATAAGTCTTCTGGAGGCCGGGGAAATACCACACCGAAAACACCCAGAAGCCCGGGACCACGGGGCTTGAGCCAATCTCATCAAGAAGAAGGCCGGTGGCCCCCTCTACCTCCCACGAGGCGAGGGTCCGACCGTCTCTGGCGATGGCCAGGGCCTCAACCCAGGACGCCTCGCGTTCCTGTCCCCTGTAGGGCCTCATCAGCCGGAGCAGGTGCTCCAGGCGGGCCGCATCGTCCGCCTCCTCTCCGGCGAAGCGGCGCGTAAGGAGGCTCTGCCACCGCCGGCCCAGCGCTGGGACCACGAGGCCGCCGTCGGAGGAGATAGCCAGCGTCTCCCCGGTGCGGGACCATACCTCAGCTTTGAGGCGCGCGTTCTCCTCGTGAGTGGCCCCATGCTCATCGGGCGCATTAGCCACGACACCCAGAGAGGCGGGCGTGGTGAGATTCAGAGGGAGACCCGCCAGCAGCCAGCGCAGCCTGCTCTGCTTGGCGGGGTTTCCCGTGCCCAGAAGAACGCTGATGCTATCCATCTGACTACGCTGCCATTATATAATAATTCACGTCGAAAAGCAGAGGGACCCCGCAGCGGTCCAACTTGACGCCTTAGCCATAAGGGTCAGACGCCATCTTTGGGATGGCGCTGGGATTTATCCATCGCCAAACAACCCCGCACTTCAGCTAACTCCAGACCAAATCTCCATGATTGAAATGTTTGGGTGACTCGCCCGAATAGGCGCGGTTGGGGCCTTCAGCGTCGGGTACTCGGGGCAGGTCAAATTGCATAGGGCGTCGTCCAAGGTTCGGGCTGAGCAGGGCAAGACAATTGGGACGGCGGCAACAGAGGTGACGCGCCCGCAGTGGGATAGTTTCGAGTGGTAACGACCCCATATTGACCCGCGATGTGACCTCACTCTAGAACGGAGCGGGCCGCAAATCGCATCACTCCACCGGCGTCTTGCTCAGAACCTCGATGAGCCGGTAGCCGTACCTCGATGCGTCCTGCGGCGGCTCCTCCATGTCCGGCCAGGCGTCGTAACGCTCTATCTTCAGCCGATAGACGTGCCCCTCTTCATGGTCAAAGCCCTCTATGCGGTCGTAGAACAACCCGCCATCTACGACCATGCACAGCATGGGGCCTACGCCGACACACTCCTTCAGTTCCGGTCCGACTGTAACCTCCAAGATCTCGGCGTCCTCCGATGCACCGCAGGCGACGGCAACAAGGATTGCAGTGATGACTACGGGCAGCGCTCTTAACGCTGGGGACAACGGAACCACCTCCTGTCATGCGGACCTCGTGGGTGCGGCGGAACGACCGAGTCCAGGGCAGCTTTCTCGATAGCTCCAAAACTACGGCGACCGTCCATGCTCGACGAGGTCCGGGGCTTTGCACTATCAACGCCCCTTTGGAGGCATTGGACAAGTCCATTATAGACCGTATGCTGGCCGACACAAGATGCGAAAGAGGTCCGGTCCCTGCGCTACCTGTCAACCCAGATCTTCCAGCCATCCCAGAGCAGCTTTCTCGGTGCCGGCTTCGGCGATGTCACCCTCGAAATCCTATATAATAAGTCATGGAGGCCTGCTAAGCTTGGAGAAACATAAGGAGGGTCCAAAATGGGAGCAACACACGTAACCGTCGCCATACGGAACCCGGCTGAACCCGACAGGGTCTGGGAAGGGCTCTTTCTCGTTGACACGGGCGCTACCGATTGCCTCGTGCCCAGGCAATGCCTGGAATCCATAGGGCTTACGCCCAAGGGACAGCGCAGGTACGAGTTGGCCGACGGCAGCGAGCTCCGAATGGACATCACAGTCGCGCAAGTGGAGTTTATGGGGGAGTTCGTCGGGGCCACAATTATATTTGGAGAGACGGACGCCGAGCCTCTGCTGGGAGTGACTGCCCTGGAATCGGTGGGTATAGAAGTGGACCCGCTCAACCAGACCCTCAAGAGGCTTCCCGCGGTACGGCTCAAGGGATTTCGGACGCAAGGGTTAGAAAGAGGCGATGGATTCCAAGGTCAATAGAACAAGTGGGATAGGCTAACTGCATTACAAGTATACTGTGAGAGCCGGCATATTAGACCCTGTATCCGCGCATATCGTGATTGACTAAGACGCAACCAATTATTACAATGCGTGTAGCCAATCGGAATACCGTCGAAAGCTGAGACAAGCGGAGCTTCACGATGAAACTTTGGCGTCCTTCCGTCATAGCCACTGTCATAGTATCCCTCACGTTGGCCCTGGGGTTGGCGGCGTGCGGCGGCGAAGAACCCGCGCCCACCGCCACCACTGCGCCCACCGCTCCCGAGGCTACCGCTACGAAAGCGGCGCCCACTCCCACGGCCCCCGCGCCCTCTGAGGCCCCAACGGTTGCCGCGGCGGACCCAACGCCGGTCCCCACCGCCATGGCGGAGCCGGCCCCGACAGCCACGCCTGAAACGGCAATGTCGGTTCCCGACATCACCGCGGATCCAGACCCAACAGCCATGACGGAACCCGCAACGCCAGTCCCCGCCGTTACCATGGCGCCAGCCCCGACAGCTATGCCAGGGCCCACGGCGACTCCGGCCCCGCCCTCCGAGACGGGGATGCTCGCCCAATACGCGTCGGAGCACGCCGGCAGGCCGGGCGCGATTTTCGTGGGCGACCCCATGCAGATAATCGGGCCGCCGCCGCACGAGGGACTGATGTTTCGGGTGCCCGAAGAGCAGTACATCCAAGGGTCCATGGCCGCTCTGTTCGGCGCGCCGGAGTTGGGCATCCCCGGCCATATGTTCATCTACAACAGCGACTACTATCAGGGGCTGATTCAGAAAGCCAATCTGACCAACCCAACCGAGCTGACCTCCTCCGGGGAGAGCATCGAGATTCAACATACCTGCATTGACCGCAATCTGCCCACGTGCGTGCTGATTCAGGCCCACTGGGCGCCCAACCTGGCGAAGCGCACCAACGGCCAGGTCAAACTTTCGGTAGTCTCGTTCATCGAGTTGGGGCTGACCGGCGCGGATACCCTGGAACAGGTGAGCAACGGCACACTGGACATGGTAAACATCTATACCGGCTACGTGGCCGGCGCGCTGCCGGCCCTTGAGATACAGTCCCTTTGGGGTATGTCTCCCGGCTGGGAAACCACCTATCAGGTACTGACCGGCTTGGCCCCGGACATAGACGGGATTATCCGCGACGCCACCGGGGGCAGCCAAGTGTTGAACCGCAACTGGTTCGCCGGCTCCGACCAGTGGTTTTTTGGCAACCAGCCATTAGTGACTCTCGAGAACTTCCAGGGCTTGAAGATTCGCTCTCACTCGGCTGCCATGTCGGACTTCATCAAAGGGATGGGGAGCGAGAGCGTATTCCTGGGTCCAGCCGAGATATACCCCGCGCTGGAGCGCGGTTTAGTTGACGCCGTTGCTACCGCCCTCCTGCTGGCGGCGCCCAACCGGTTGTTCGAGGTGGCGGACTTTATGGCTGGGCCGGTGATTGCCTTTGGGTACACCAACAACGTGGTCAACAAGGACGTTTGGGACGAGATACCGGCGGACTTGCAGCAGATTATCATCGAGGAAGGCGCAAAGGCCGAACTGGAAGGGCTGCGCCTCGCCCCCTTCCAGAACGTCGTTGCCGTGCAGATTAACCAGCAGCTTGGCGTACAGCCTGTCCCGTTCTCCGAAGATATAGTCCGTCACATCCAGACCGTCGTGCTGCCGGAGCACGTCATCCCCGGCTGGCTGCGGCGGCTGGGCTACCCTGGGAAGGGACAGGAGTCCGTCGCCCTATTCAACGAGAAAGTGGGACCCTACATAGGACTGAAGGTTGCCGAGGACGGTTCGGTCGAGCAGGCCCGAATCACCAAAGGCTCACGCGCCGAGCAATAGCCCGTCAGCACCCACGTTCACTCTGTGGCGTCCAGCCGGCTCAGCTGGCCGGGCCAGTTCAGAATGCGCCGGTCGGCGGTCACCAGCTGATGGCCTTCCAGGGCGGTGGCGACGATAAGGCGGTCCGCCGGGTCGCCATGCATGTCGGTCAGAAGCCCAGCGCGGGCGGCAATTCCGCCATCTATGGAGACCTCAATCAGCCCTTGGTCCAGCAGACTGCGACGCCAGGCATCCAGATCAAAGCTCAAGTCAAGCTGGCCTTTCTGTACTCGCATACCAACTTCCCAAAAGGATATGGCAGAAACCGCCGCGTCATTCTCTCGCCGGGCGCCATCGAGCTTCCGGCGGGTCTGCGGTCCCAGCCTCCGGTCATCGACCTGCAACCAAATGACGACATGGGTGTCCAGAAGAATCAAAAGAGGCTCTCCCCCGAGGCATCAGGGTCTGCGAACCACTCCGCAGGCATGGGAGAGACGATGTCGCCGAGAATCTCTATCCTCCCGCGGTCGATGCCAAAGAGCGTCTTTGGCTTCTCCCGGTATGGCACCAGCCTGGAGACCGGGCGGCCGTTCTTGGTGATGACGATCTCCTCGCCGCTGTCGGCGACCTCGTCCATGAGTTGGAGGCACCTGGCTTTGAACTCGGAGGCCTTGATCGTCCTGGGTCCGGTTGATTTGTCCTTAGACGTTTCCATGCTCCTGTCCTCGTCCGTAAGGCTACTATAGATTATACTATAGTCACGACCATAGTCATGCTCCATCCTATCTACGGCTCTACGGCATGTAATTAGTCCAGGACAGGTTCTTCGACCACTCAACAATAACGTGGGGAAGCTCTATCTGGATGCCGTATTCGCCGCCGGTAGCTTTGATCTCGTATCCGGAGCAGGAACGGCTGCTGAAAGGCCTGAAGTGCCACGTCATTGTGTATTCCAGCATCTCGTAGGTCTCTTCATCCAGGGCCAGGAAAGCGCTCAACGTCTCATCCCGCGACCAGTCCAGGGACATGTACGCGTTGTTGACCTCAACTGTCAGTCGCACTTCCCCATCGGACCGTGAGACTCCGATGTCTCCCTCGCCGGCGAAGTAGAGAATTCTGGCAAGCATTATGTGGGGACTGGAAAACGCCTCTCTCCAGTTGGTCTTATCGAAAACCTCGTCGCTGTCAACTTGCAGCCACCGTCCCCCAGACCCGCTCCAGTACTCATCCCTTCCGGTATCATCCGTGGCATCAATCAGGTAGAATTGATCAACCCCGTCGTCGAAGTGCACCAACCTCGCGTGAGCGTCCCCAAAGTTCGCTATCTCGTAGTCCGCCCACCCGTACTCGTGGGCGCAGCGCCTGCCGCTCCAAGACCCCCTGACCCTGAACCTGGCCGAGCCTGCCTCCTGCAGGGCGACATAGGCGAGCCTGGCGATTTCATAGGCGTCCGGACCCTCGGCCTGGGTCTGCGGCGGGTCCAGCAGCTCGTCGTTGAACACTATGAGGTCCTCTACCTCCGGCATAGTCATGCCCGGCTTCACCAGGGGGTGGGAATGCAGGCGAATCAGGGCTTCGTCCATAGAACTCAATACAGGCAAGCTTAGGGCGTTGCGTGTGTTCATTATGCTGGCTGGGTGTGTCCGGTGGTGTATCGGGACCAAGGCGTGCAGCGCCTCGTGAATCGTTACGTGTCTGTTAAGCTCGTGCAGCAGTCCCATATCCCTCCACCATTCGCTTTCATTTAGCCATACGCTGAAACTTGCGCTTCGCACCACATCCCCGTAGTTATCAGGCCCTCCACATCCTGCCACTTCCGCGCAGTAGTCAGCATATCCAAGGCCGATCGCCTGAGATGCCGGAATACCCACGTGCGCCTTCAGGTCGGCGTCTGTCTCTGCATCCACCCACTCAAATTGAAGATTTAGCAGCGGGGACAGTTCGTCGAGAACTTCTTCTACTATTGCTATATAGTCTTCACGTCCCGTCGCCCACACCATGACCGGCGCATCCTGGTCCCACTTCTCGATGGTCTCAGTCCCCCAACCCGCACAGTCCCCGTAGTAGCCAATGTTGTCAATGTTGTCGTAGTCCGGCTCCAACACCTTCGGCGGGTCGCTGAAGCACTCCCAGACTTCCCTGTCCACCCCCAGGATACGTTCGGGGACGTCTATTTCCACCACAGCCGGCCCGTCTCCTCCGTAGTCCATGCGGAACGTCACCGCGCCCGCCGGGACCCGCAGTGTGAGGGTATCAGCCGCAGCCGGCCCGAATCCATCCAGCAGCGAGATGGCTAGCTCTGCACCGCAGCCGTCTATGGTCATCCCACCCTGCAGACACGCGACGGCTATCTCCTGAACGTCCTCAAGCTCGCGATAGCCGTCGTTGCGCAGGGAGGGAGTAAGCTCGACGCTGGCGGTCCCGTCGGACCAGTAGCCGCTCACCGCCGTTTCGGCCTCCAGGGCCAGCTTGACGGCCGGGTGTTCCGGTACTTCTATGGCGAGTCCCTTGACGTTGGCGTCTCCCCAGGGGTAGCCATCGTCGGGGGCGCCGGCGAAGACCAGCACCTCAGCCTCACCCTGGGGCAGGATCAGGGGAATCACGCCTCCGGCGGCAGCGCCGGCGGGGACCGACTCCAGGGCCAGGGTTTGGGAGCATCCACGGGCATGTTCCTCGTCGCATCTGACTCCAAGGGTCATCTGGCCGCTGGGGGCTACTCCCTCATTCGCCACCAGAACGTCAATCTCAACCATGCCCTCGCCGCTCCGGTCGTAGCCCAGGTGGCGCACCGAATCAATGGTGACCACCAGCTGGACATAGTCCACCGCCGCAATCGCCTCGGCGGAGTTGTTATCCACCTGAGCTTCGATGGTCTTCGTCGCGGCGCCGAACCTGAAGGTGTATGAGCCGGTCTCGACCTCAAAGGGCAGGGAAACAACAGCGCTTTCCCCGGGACCCAGCCCGGCGATCACAGCCGCGCTTTCATCTCGACCTGACGGGCCTCCGGGGTCAACGTCTGACCACTCGTCCGGGTCCAGGTCCCAATCTGCGGATATGACAACCTGCTCGGCGACAAGGTCTCCCCTATTGACCACATTCACCTGGAACTCGATGAAGCCGTTGCCGGTGATACTGTGTTCCAATATCTCTATGGTGAGGTCAGACGCCTTCGCGTTTACGTCCAGCAAGGCGTCGGAACCGGCGACTCTGACCGCTACCTTGTGGTGGCCCGGCGAAAGCTCCCGCGTAAAGACGAATGAAGTGACACCACCTCCGGCCAGACGACGGACGATATGCACCACTTCAGGCTCCCCATCGTCCACTATCACTTCCACCGGCACGGACGCAATGCCTTCCATCTCGCCCAGGTTACTCACCGCCACCGAGAACTCCGCACTGACGAGGCCGTTACCCCCGCCAGTAAACTCCACGTCGAAGCTCTCGACGTGGTAGGAGGCCGGCATCGGGGTTGGCGCAGGGGTTGGTCCGGGCGTGGGGGTTGGCGTCACGGTCGGCTCAGGTGCGGACGTAGCCGTGGGCGTGACGGCCGGCGACGATGCCGGTGTGGTCGTCGGTGCCAGCGTGGGGGTTGGCGTCACGGTCGGCTCAAGTGCGGACGTAGCCGTGGGCGTGATGGTCGGCGACGATGCCGGCGTGGCCGTCGGTGTCAGCGTAATAGTGGGTTGCGGCTGGTCGCCACACGCCGACAGCAGGGCGGCGGCCATCAAGCATAGCAAGCCAATCCACCGGGCCCGGTGGGTGGGTTTCCGCAAGTTGACCTCCTCGCACGAAGGTCCTCGATTTTGTGTAGCTGTGGTGGGCCAGGATGGCTGTACTCAATACTGCATCTGAGCTTGTGGCTGCCCTGTGACCATGACGGATTTTACTATGGCCTAAAACTCCGGGTCAATGAAATAACCCCGCGTAGCAGTGTCCTTCAATTGTTGCAGGGACACGCGATGTTGTTCAATAATGGAGGCAACCTATGGGAGTGTGGAGACAAGTTGCGGAGTATGAGCAAGGTACTGGTCCTGGCGGCGTTGGCCGTGCTGGCGCTGGCCCTGGCAGGCTGCTCCGAGGCCGACGACGACTCGTGCCCCGAGGGTTTTGATAGCTGGCTGGGCTATGACCTCTTTTTCGGGCTGAGTGACAGCGCCGGGAACACGGTGAGCGAGGAGGAATGGCAGGCGTTTCTGGCCGACACCATCACGCCGCGCTTTCTCGACGGACTGACCGTTATAGATTTTCGGGGCCAGTGGACGGAGCCAAACGGCAACCTGCAACGGGAACCGGGGAAGCTGGTAGTGGGCCTGCTGGCGGAACCCGGCGATGAGTCGTTGCGTAAAGTCAACGAAATCTCCGAGGAGTTTGAGCGGAGGTTCAACCAGGACCCGGTCTTCCGCATCGTTCGCGAAGTATGCGCCGGCCTTTCCTGACACCGGGGCCCCGAGGGCGGACGGTGGTTTTCCGGAGGTCTAGCCTCTGCCCGCAACTCAAAAGCGGTCCACGGCCAGGGCATCCGCGCATCGCTCCGCGTCGTACCAGTTGATATGACCCGGACTCTGAAGTACAATTGGGTCGCCAGTCCAATCGGCCTCTTGCGATGACCTTTTCAAAGCTTCCAGGTAGAATCTGACCGCGTAAAATCCGGCCTACAGGGCCTCCGAGGTGTTAATGGGTGCCCTCTCAGCAATGAGAAGAGTATTGACCAGCTGGTACGTCCTTGTGCCACTCATGTCCGGCCTGGGCGTGGCGGTGGGCGCCTTGATCTTTGTCTACGCCTTTCCGGGCAAACCCAAGATTGGCGTAATTGACATACCTTACACCGTCATCTCCGAGGAGTCGTCCTACGTGATTGGTGAGTATATCAACTATGCCCGCCGGGATGATTCCATCAAGGCGGTGGTCATCAAGCTGAGCACTCCCGGCGGGGGCGCCGCTTCCAGCGAGCGCCTGTACATCGAGACCCGCAAGCTGCGGGAAGAAAAGCCTGTAGTGCTGGTTATGAACGGTCTGGTTGCCAGTGGTGGGTACATGATGGCTATGGGTGTTACGCATTCCTATGCCAAGGCATCGTCCCTGGTGGGAAACGTGGGGGTAGTTTCCTTTACCGGGCCGTTGGTCCCCCCCTTACCCGAGGAGAATGTGGTATTCAGCGGCCCCTACAAGCTGGACGGAGCTTCGAGAAGAGACTGGATCGGGACGGTGGACCAGCTAAAGTCGGCCTTCGCTCAGATGGTGATTAGCGAACGGGGAGACAAGCTGCGTATTTCCCGGGATGAGCTGGTCCAGGGACGCATTTACTCCGGCCTAGAGGCCGTAAGGCTGGGCTTGGCAGACGAAGTTGGCGGCGATAGTGACGCTCTCCAGAAGGCGGCGGAACTGGCGGGAATCGCCAACTACGGCCTGGTGGATGTAAATGTGGAGGTGGCGCGGGAGTTCTTCCGGAAGCTAGAGCGTATTTTCTCGTCCCCGGATGAAGGGAGTAGCCCCGGGCTTGCCGACGCCCTGTCCCTGCTTTCGATGGATTCCAACAGAGGGGACTCCAACATGGGCGACCCCGTCCTGGAAGCATCCGCAGGGGACTCCAACGGCATGGTGACAAGGCTCCAGGCCCTGCGAGGACTGATGCTGTACGGAAGGCTGGGTGCAAACCGGGAGGACCCTCTCCCGGAGTTCCCCCTCGATATACGTCGTCCGAACGTTTACTACCTGTACGTGGGATATGGCCCGTAGACTAGGAATTTTAGCCCTGTTGCCCATATTCGCCGCCGCAGTTTTCGGGGGGGTGTTCTTCTTCTTTTACCGGGGGAACTATGACCCGCCGCCGACTGTAGATGTCCCCTTTGAACGGATAACCTCGCCCCGTGTCTCCTCGGGCGCTTTCGTAGACTCGCCCACGGCCCAAGTCCGGAGGGGCCTCTTCCTGGTGGACACTATGCACGGCAACGCGTTCAGAGAGAGCGAAATCATTACCCTTAGCTCACGGGTTGCCAATCGGGGATATGAGGTGGAGTTCATTGGCGACTCCGGGGACTTTTATTCCGGCGGAGAAGGGACCCGGCTGCACCGGCTGGAGGAAAAGCTGCGGCGCGCCGACAGCTTCCTGGTTATCCTTCCCCGGGAGGCCTACTCGGAGGCGGAAGCAGCCCTGGTGGAACGGTTCGTGCAGAAGGGCGGGAAGCTATTGCTGGTTTCGGACCCGACCCGCCCCCATCAGATAAACACCCTGGCCGAGAGGTTCGGGCTGGACTTCCAACCGGACTACCTCTACAACGTGATTGAATACGACCTGAATTTCCAGAACATTCTCGTTAGAGAGTTCCAACCTGACGAGCTTACCACCGGACTGGACGCCATAACCCTGTACACCGCCGGCTCAGTCCGGTCCTCCGGCCCCGGCCTGGCGTTTACCGACGCCAATACCAGGTCCTCGCTCGTGGAAACCGCCGAGGACCTTTACCCCATCGCCTGGGGCAATAGTCGTAACGTCCTGGCCATTGCGGACTTCACCTTTATGGTCCCTCCCCATAACTCCCTGCTGGACAATGACAAGCTGATGTCCAACATAGCGGACTACTTCACGGTCAGCGAGCGAGAGTTTGACCTGGCCGACTTCCCACATTTCTATGAGGGCGGCCTAGAAAACAGCATAGACATCCTGTTGGGGCGGCCGTCCCTTTGGGGCATCGGCACACAGGTCAAGAACGGCCTAGCGGCCCAGCAGGTTTCTTCCCAGATTAGCGGGGAGGAAGACGTGAGCCGGGACACGGTGTTCCTGGGGCTCTATGAGGACGCGCTTCAGGTGAGTCAATACCTCCAGGCCGCGGGCATACGCGTTGACGACACCCTGGGCACTCCTTTCGCTCCGGACCTGGAACCGGAGAGGACGGCCATTACTCTACTCGACCGGAACCAGGACCGGTACGTGCTGGTAGTCCTGGCCGATACTCCGGGGACTTTGAGGGACGCCGTCAACCGCCTGCTCACCGGCGAATTCAGAGGCGACCTGGTGACCGATTTCGTGGGGGTGCATAAATAGTCCATGAAGGTACGATTCAGGCTCCATCTCTTGCTGCCCATAGCGCTGCTACTCCTGGCCTCTCTGGCCGCTTGCGGCGGACCCGGCAATACCCCACCGGTGACGTCGCCCCCGGATGCGCCGCCCGACCAGGGCGCACGACCTTTATCGGCAAACGACCGGATGGCGATGGATGAGTTTGCAAAGCAGCAGCAGGCCATTGATGAGGAATGGGACCAGCTCCATAAAGAGCTTGACCTCTGGCGCGCCGGGCTGACCCCTTGCCACAGAAGCTCAGCCGAGGAGGCCCTTCAGGACTTCGCCGTCAGCTTCAACGGCGTGACCGAGCAGGCCAGGGACCTTCCCAGGGCCTCCACCACCCGAGAGCTTGCCGACATACTCATAGCCGCCGCCGAGGCAGAGGAGGCGGCCTTCCACCAGCTGCGAGACCGCTGGCAGCCCAATACCGTTTCACTGTTTGAGCAGGTCGAGGAGCAGCGTTCCAACGCCGCCCGCGCTCAGAAGGAAGCGGAAGACCTGGCAATGGAGCTGCAGGAGAAATACGAGAAAATAGGGGAATTCTCCGATGCCTTTGATGTTATCAAGAACGACTGGAACAAGTTTCACGATGACTACGCCCAGCTGCGGAAGGAGGCGGGCGATCTGGACAGCGCCGCAGTCCTTACCCGGCTCGAGCAGCTTATCGCCCGGTTCGACGCTGTAGTCGAGGCTGTATCCGGACTGCCGCCGGCAGACTCCACCGAGACCTTGATTGAGATACTTCAAGAGACGGCGGAAGCCGAGCTTGTGGCCCTGCTTGATGTGAGTGACGCTTTGCTGCCCCGGGACTTCCCCATTCCTGCGGAGTTGCAGGAGAAATATGAGAAAATGGGGGAATTCTCCGATGCCCTTCGCGTCATCAAGAACGACTGGAATAAGTTTCACGATGACTACGCCCAACTTCAGAAGGAAGCGAGCGGCCTGGACAACGCCACAGTCCTCGCCCGGCTTGAGCAGCTTATCGCACAGTTCAGCGTTGTGGTCGAGGCCGTACTTGCACTACCCTCGTCAGATGCCACTGAAAGCATGATCAAGATGCTCCAGGAAGCGGCGGAAGCTGAGCTTGCGGCCCTGCTCAGAGTGAATGATGCGGTGAATGACGCCTTGCTGTCCCAGGACTTCACCATTCCTGACGTCCCTTCGCTGAGTCCGGACTCCGGAATTCCTCCACCTCCCACCCAACCCTTTCCCGGGCCAGTATCCGGCGGGAAGACGGGGCCACTCCTGGGCCGGATGGGCGCTGTTATCGAGGAAAGCGAAGCCGTTCTGAAGGAAGTCAGCCGGACAATCAAGACGCTCGTGGTGGATACTATCATCAAGGAAAGTGAAGCCGTTCTGAGGGAAGTCAGCCGGACAATCAAGACGCTCGCTGACGATAGTCCGGTGGAGCACCTGGCCGATATTCAGGACTTCAATGACGATTACAGGAGCCTCCTGGTAGAGTGGGACGCCTTCCACCAAGGCTACAACCGTTGGCGGGAGACCGAGGGCGGGTGTGACCGTACCGAGGTGCTCCGGTCGCTGGACCAGTTCAATCTGCGCACCGGCGAGCTTGGCCGCAGGGTGCGGGACCTTCCCCAATCCGGCTATCTGCTGCCCATGTACACTCTGCTGGTGGAAGCGGCGGAACGAGAAGAGGGAGCTATCCGGGCCCTGATCAATTCCTGGAGGCCCTTCACCGTTGACGCCTTCAAAGCGGCGGACCAGGAACGCGACAATGTCAACAGGCTGCGTCGTCAAGCGGGTATCGGTCTGCGGGAGCTCCGCGACCGGCCCTGAAATCTCCAGGAGTCGAAACCCACAAGGTTCAGGCGCTAATCCTCCTTGGCGCGCCTTGGTATTCTTTCCCCGTCGCGGCGCCCGTGCCTGACCGGGCTTCACCACCCTCGTAGAAGAAATACCGTCTCCATCGCATCCCCGCTTTGTGTCAAGCCTGTATCACCATGTATTGAACGACGTTTGAGATACGGGTATATTGGTAGGCAGTTGACTGTACATCGCAACGATTGCGAAAACACGCACCGCAAAGGGTCGCCTTCCGGAGGACCTCCAGCCATAGAAAGCAAACATTGAAATTCCTCTCAACAGGATACTTGGCCCGCTTCTGCGCCCAAAGGCCGAAAACGGTTCTCGCCGTTTGGGCCATAGTGGGAATCATCGCCGGCGGGTTCGCCGTTGACAGCGAACTGGGACCTGGGCCTCAACTGGTGGACATCCTCAAGCCGGCCACCACCACCGAGCTCAAGCTCAGCGGAGGGGCAGAGTCCTCCCGCGCAGAACGTCTGCTGGAAGAAAAAGGCGGTCGCACCACTCCGTTAACCGAAATAGTCATCGTCCAGTCGGAGTCCCTGACCGTGGATGACCCGGAATTCCGGGCGAAAGTCGAAGCGGTCCACCACGAGATAGCTTCTCTGGGAGACGACACCGTAACCCCCGTGCTGAACTACTATCTGTCCAGTCCCCCGGACGAGAACCTCGTATCCGCCGACCGCAAGACCACGATTATGCCTCTCTTCATGACCGGCAGCTATGAAGAGGCAGTGAAAAACGTCCAGCATGTCGTGGACATCGTTGAGGAAGCGAACGGCGAGGACGGCTTCCGTGTGCTCACCGTAGGGGATGCCAGCATCTCTCACGAGCAAAACGAGCTGGCGGAAAAGGACCTGCGCCAGGGAGAGAGGATCGGCATCCCGGTCGCTCTCGTCATCCTCGTGGTCCTCTTTGGCACCATCGTCGCCGTGCTCATGCCCATAGGCTTGTCCTTAATCGCCATCATAGTCGCCCTTGGCATAACGGCGTTAATTGGCCAGGCCCTGGACCTGGTCTTCTTCGTCACGCTCATGATCATCATGATTGGCTTGGCCGTGGGCATAGACTATTCGATACTCATCATCTCCCGGTTCAGGGATGAGATGGCGCGCGGACTGGACAAGTACCAGGCTATAGAGCGTGCCGGCGCAACGGCGGGCCGCACGGTGCTGTTCAGCGGCGTAACCGTGGTCATCGCCCTCTGCGGGATGCTGATAGTGCCCTTCTCCTTCTTCCAGTCCCTGGGCCTCGGGGCGATACTGGTCGTGCTGGTCGCCTTGGCGGCCACCTTCACATTCCTGCCGGCCAATCTGGCGGTTCACGGCGACAGGTTGAACCGATTGCCGGTACCATTCTTCGGAAGGAAAGCGACCCGGCCCTCCCGGTCCGGAGACGGCTCCGGGCAGGGGTTCTGGGAACTGATAACCAGGATCGTCATGCGTTACCCCGTCATCAGCATCGTCGCCGTCGGGGCGCCCATGATAGTCGCCATCCTCTTCTACTTCCAGTGGCCGGGAATCAACACCGGACTCAACGGCGTTGATGTGTTCCCGGAAGGCGCCCAGACCAGGGAAGCCTTCTTCGTTATCGAAGAGGAGTTCTCCTTTGGGCTGGTCTACCCCACCGACATCGTCATAGACGGAGACATAGACAGTCCGGGCATACAGGATGGGATAGGAAAGTTGCAGGCTTCCCTGGCAGCCCACCCTGGAGTGGAGGTCTTTCCAGTCCCAATGATCAACGAGTCCAGGGACTTAGCCCATCTCACGGTATTCATTGATGGAGAGTCCCGCAGCCGGGAAACGGTGGACGTGGTGACCGACATCCGGGACCGGTACGTCCCTGACGCTTTCGACGGGGTCGACGCGGAGGTCCTGGTCGGAGGTGTGACTGCGGAGGCCGCGGACACGTTCTCCATAGTGCGGGTGTACACGCCCATTGTATTCGCGTTCGTGCTTGGATGCAGCTTCCTGATATTGATGCTGGTTTTCCGTTCGATAGTCATCCCCATCAAAGCCGTGATTATGAACCTTCTCTCCGTCGGCGCCGCTTATGGACTGATAGTCCTGGTGTTCCAGAAAGGGGTGGCGACGGACCTCCTGGGGTTTCAACGTGCCGAGGTCATTGACGTCTGGATACCGCTGTTCCTGTTCTCCATTCTTTTCGGACTGTCCATGGACTATCATGTGTTCCTGTTGAGCCGCATCCGGGAACGCTATGACCAGACCGGCAACAACGCCGAGGCGGTGGCCTACGGGCTGCGGTCGACCGCCGGCATCATCACCGGGGCAGCCCTCATAATGGTTGCGGTGTTCGGCGCCTTCGCTTCCGGCGCGACCATCATCAACCAGCAGGTGGGCTTCGGCTTGGCCGTGGCCGTCTTGCTCGACGCGACGCTGGTGCGCTCGGTCCTGGTCCCAGCCAGCATGGAGGTCCTGGGCAGGCGAAACTGGTACCTGCCATCTTGGTTGAGTTGGCTTCCCGACTTGCGGGTAGAACCGCAGGAAGAATGCAGCTAATATTGTAGATATGGCGGCGATATGGGAGGAGCCATGAGCATACCGACCGAGAACATACCGGCTGACTACAAGGCGGGGTACGAAAAGGCCCGTGCTGTTGAGCCTGAAATAGCGTCCAATTACGTTGCGCACACGCTCATTGGAGACCCACTGGGCGAAGCTATGATGCAAGACCTCACAGAGCTTAGGCGGGAAGAGCAAGAACGGTTCATTCGAGCGGCTATGGAAGAAGAAGGTGAGGAGGCTCTGAGGGACGCGCCGGAGTCGCTGAGAAAATTCTTCAAAGACGCGGAAACTCCACCGGAATGGCTCGATTATGCAGGGTTCGCCCCGGCTGTCCGCATGTTTCACCGGAACTCGTACCTGGTCCTCGCGGCATTCGTGGCAGGAGTCCTGATAGAAGGCTTTACAACGAATATAGCAAAGTCCTTCATCATCACCGGACGGGTGCGTGACCAGGGCGTCAGGCGCTTGGGGCAGAATAACCGTCACATGATGGAGATATTCCTTCCCGGAGGCTTGTACAGGTATGGAGAGGGCTGGAAACTTTCAGTCCGCATCAGGATAGTCCACGCCCGGATAAGGCAACTCTTGAACAATACGGCAGAGTGGGATGCCGAAGCTTGGGGCGCTCCGGTTAGCGCGGCCCATTTGGGTTACGCTGTTTCCGCTTTTTCGGCAAGGTTATTGAAACACATGAAAACCCTGGGCGCCGGTTACAATGAAGAAGAGTACGCGAGCTTCATGGCCGTTTGGCGCTACTCCGGTTACTTGATGGGCATTCCCGATACTATCCTGTTTCGCGATGCGGAAGAAGCCCTGAAACTGTACCGCGTCGGCCTCATGTGCGAACCCGATCCCGAAATTGAATCGGTCGTGATGGCGCACTCTCTGGTGAACTCGGCTCCGTTGATTGCCGGGGTCACCGACCCCAAGGGCCGGCACAGCTTAGCCCAGTATGTGTACCGCCTTTCCCGTGGACTTATCGGAAATGAGGCCGCCCGGTCACTGATGTATCCGCCCCTTTCCTCTTTTGGAGCTGTCGGGTGGTTCAAACTGCAACACCGTTATGAGCATATCCTGGGTAGGCTGTTTGCGGGCCGTCGCCAAAACAGCAACTTCAGCAGGTTCACGGGCTTGCTTGACGTTTCGGCGTACGACGCGGGTGGAATCCGCTACACATTGCCCGACCACGTATACGCCGAAGAGTCCAGCAGGTGGTGACCCGGAAGACGCTCGACTAAGGCGCCATCGGCAGTACGGCCCGCCCGTATCGGCGAGTGGAAGCCGGGCGGTTCCTACAAGAAGCGGCGTCCCGTGGACCGGCCGGGTCAGGCGCCGAACGCCCGCATTGCTCTCCTCGGATGACTCCCAGACCGGTATTCCCGGCGAGGTCCACACCTTTCCAGGAAGACGGGACTATCCGGCAACGCTATGCCACGTCCGACAGCCGGTGACACCCATTACGATGGGCATCAGGGTGTCTATGACGACCCAGTATTGACCGTCGGGCTGGTTGTTGGGAGACAGAGCGCTGAACCAGTTCCAGAAGAACAGGATGAACATGGCGACTGCAGCGTAGAAAACGGTGTTTGCTCCCAAGTAACGCTTCAGGTCCGCCGAAGCTTCGCCATCGACACGCCGCTTTTGCGCGTAGCTGGCAGCCAGGGTGATTACCATCCCCACCGCCATGAACCAGTTGAGGATGTCCCACGCCGAGAACGGCGCGTCCCCGCCCGGGTGGTACAGCGGGGTGATAATGAAGTGCACTGCAACCGCTACTGCCACCAACACCATGTAAGCCGCTGTCGCACGAATCAGGATGGACATGGTTTCCTCCTAGAAACAGACCTGAGTATGGACTGGGACCAACCCAATCGCGAGGCCAAGCCACGCCAGTGTATCACCGGGGGCCGTCTCTCGCTACAACTGGCGACACAGGAAACCGCCAGTCCTGAAGCCCGTCAAGGCCTTTCAATTGTCACCCCGAGCGGAGCGAGGGGTCTAATGTCCTTGCCTTCTTAGACGTGCTGCTATCCAAGCATTTTAGATTCCTCGCTGCGCTCGGAATGACACGCGGCGGGGACCTGTATTCACCTGGCGTCGAGAATTGAAAGACCCTGTGAAGCCCGTGGGAAGGCTTGTCCTACCCGCCCTGAAAAGTCTACAATGTGATTGCAAGCCCAAATGCGGCGCTGCGGGCAGTGTCCCTGGGGACACCATGAGGCCTGCCAGGCCGACGTGGCCGGTCGGCTGCAATCGCCTTCCGCCCCCCCAAAGACGGACTACGGTGAGATGCCAATGGAGCGGCGGCGGGAGGCTTGGAGACGGGCAGCCGCACAACCGAGACTCATGAGATTCGGCAAGCCGATAGCAATCACCGGTGGGATATTCCAAGTCCGGGCTATCGGCGCCCGGGTGACCGTCCTGGTCGAGAATGGCGAGGTGCTGCTGGTCGACGCGGGGCTGTGTGGAAGCTCTGGCACGATACTACAGGGGCTGGAGTCGCTGGGACTGTTTCCCGAACAGATAGCAAAGGTGGTCATTACCCACGCCCACCCGGACCATTCCGGCGGCCTGGGCAGGCTGGTCGCGGGAAGGGAGGTCTCGGTCGCCGCGCACCGGAGGGAGGCCGACATTATCGCAGGCACGGCGCGGCCTCCGATCCCGCTGCAAAACGCATTGATCGGGAAGGTGGCCCAGCCCGTCGTCAGCAGGCTCATGGGAAGCCCCGTTCCTGTTGATGACCGCCTCGAGGACGGCGACATTATCCCCTTCGGGACCGAGGTGCGCGTGGTCCACCTGCCCGGACATACCGAGGGCAGCATTGCCCTTCACCTGCCTTACAAAGGGGCCATCATCGTTGGAGACGCGCTACAGTACAAGTTCGCCCGCAGGCTCAGCCCGCCGGCCCACGGAGTCACCCAATGCCCCAGGGAGGCTATGCGGTCGGTTGAGAAGCTCCTGGGCCTGGACTTCGATACCATATGCTTCAGCCACTTCCCTCCCATGCGTGAGGAGTCCCGGGAAGCTCTACGAAGGCTCATTCAACAGCACGCTGAATGACTCCGGCGCGGCGTGGCAGTGGACGCTATGGGCCAGGGCTTGCCGGTCTCGAACTCTGCCGTCCCACGCACCTTCACAAAGGACCTGAAATCCTTCAGACGGCCCGCAGCGGCCAGGAGGCAGCTATGAAACACGCCCCTATGTCCGGTACGCCAGTGGGTGAGACCGTCATAGACCTTCTCCGGGGAGCGGTCGAGAGGTACGGGCCTCACGATGCTCTCCTGTTCAAGCCGGCATTCCGGTACCAGCGCTGGAGCTACTCCCGGCTGTGGACCGAGTCGGGCCAGGTTGCAACTCTCCTCCAGCGCCGCGGCCTGGCAAAGGGGGACCAGGTCATCCTGTGGGGCCCCAACTCCCCCCACTGGGTGATCATTTTCTTCGGGTGCATTAGAGCGGGGGTCATATTGGTCCCCCTGGACCTTCGCAGCGCGCCCGACTACGTCGCAAGGGTCATATCCAGGACGGACCCGAAACTGGCCTTCACGTCGCGGCTAACTCCGAAGGGCGGGGTGGAACTGGGGGTCCCGGAAATTACCTTCGAGGAGCTGGAGGCCGACATCCAGGGTTTGCCCCAGCCGGAGCATGTGGACATCAAGCCCGACGATCTTGCCGAGATCATGTTCACCTCCGGCACGACGGGCGACCCAAAGGGCGTCATGCTTACCCACCGGAACCTGACGGCGAACATAGAGGGGGTATCCCAGTACATCTCCTGCAAGCGCTCAAGCCGGCTCCTGTCCATCCTTCCCCTCAGTCACATGTACGAGCAGATGGGTGGACTGTTCATCGTGCTGTACCACGGCGCCAGTGTCACATATCCGACCAGCCGCCAGCCGACTGTTCTGGCCCGGACGATGCGTGAGCGTAGAATAACGATCATGCTTCTCGTCCCCCAGGCGTTGGAGCTCCTGATGAATGGAATTGAGCGGGAGGTAAAACGACAGGGCAGGGAAGCTCTCTGGGACCGGCTTCTCAGGATAGCCGAGGCGACACCCTTTCCGTTGAGACGCCTTCTGTTCCGCCGGGTACACAGGCAGTTTGGCGGAAAGCTCGACTTCATAGTGTCGGGCGGCGCAGCTCTGGACCAGGACTTGGGACGCAAGTGGGAACTGCTCGGAGTCAAGATTGTACAGGGCTATGGGACCACCGAGGCATCCCCGGTCATCAGCAACCACAGCTTGCGGGAACGCCGCCTCGACTCCACCGGCCGCCCGCTGCCCAACGTAGAGGTAAAGATTAGCAGCGAAGGTGAGATTCTGGCCCGCGGGGACAACATCACCCCTGGTTACTGGCGCGCACCCGAGGAGACCGCGGCAGCCTTCGAAGGAGATTGGTACAAGACCGGTGACCTGGGGTTCCTGGACGACGAGGGGTTCCTGCATGTCCAGGGCAGGAAAAAGGACATGATCGTGCTCCCCAGCGGCCAAAATGTCTTTCCCGACGACATCCAGGCGGTGCTGTCGAAGCACCCCGGCGTCACCGATGCGGCGGTGGTTGGGCTGACGAGGGGTCCGTCGGTGGAGGTGCACGCAGCCTTGATTCTTGACAACGCCGATACGGCCCAGGAGGTTGTTTCCTGGGCCAACGGCCAGCTGGCGGAGCAGCAGAGGATCCGAGGCTTCACCCTCTGGCCGGATGAGGACTTTCCCCGCACCCACACCCTCAAAGTAAAGAAAGGGGTTGTGATAGACACGATTCTCGGCAAGATACAGCCGGAGAGTCCGGCCGTATCCCCTCCGGGCGGCAGTCCGGCTGGCGGGGCAAGGAGCCTGCACCAGATCATCGGCGAGGTGAGCAGGCGAGTTGCCGGAGAGGTACGGGACGAAGCAACCCTCGGCGGCGACCTGGACCTGGACTCCCTTGGCCGCGTCGAGCTGCTGTCGGCAATAGAGGCGGAGTTGGGCGTCTACATGGATGAGGGCCAGTTGGGACCGGAAATGACCGTCCGGCAGCTGGAGGCCCTTATAGTAGAGGGGTCAAGGAACCCGCCTCTGATGAGCTTTCCGGGTTGGGGGATGCAGTTGTGGTGCCGCATCCTTCGCGGGCTTCTCCAACGAGCAGTTGTCTTTCCGCTGGTGAGCCTTCCCTATGGCCTCAAGGTGGTGGGGCGCGAGAACCTGGAAGGAATCACCGGCCCCGTGCTCTTCGCGTCGAACCACAACCTGGGCCTTGATAACCCGTTGATCATCAAGGCCGTCCCCCTCAAGTGGCGTCGGCGCATGGCAGTGGCAGGGGCTGCCGACCTCTGGAAGAACCCGGTCTGGTGGATCATGAACCCCCTCCTGGGCAACGCCTTCCCGCTGGCCAAGGAGGGATCCGTGAGGCCCAGCCTCGAGAACATGGGCAAGATCATGGACAACGGCTGGTCGGTGCTGATATACCCCGAGGGAGAGCTCACCGTCGGGGGGCCGATCAAGCCCTTCATGAACGGTACGGGTCTCGTGGCCGTCGAGGGCCGGATACCCGTGGTCCCTCTCCGCTTGCACATCCACAGGTTGGGTTCCCCTACACGGTTCCCCATCCTCCGGCGGGGGAGGGTCGAGGTGCGGCTGGGAGAGCCGTTGACCTTCTCGCCGGGAACGGACTACCAGGACGCAACCTCGGCCATCGAGAGCGCGGTCAAGTCCCTATGACGTATCCCACGGCGCACAGCAGGGCAGCGGAACCTGCTGCACTGTGCTCCTGCCGGCAGCGAGGAATGGACTCAGATAGCCCGGTGGTTGAGGCTCATGCTCTACCGGGCTAGGGGAAGCTCGAAACCCAAGCTGCAAGCAGTCAGCGGCTCCGGGTGGCCTTCCGTCAGGTGAAAGGTGTCCTCAATCCGTACCCCGCCCACCCCTGGGATCGATAGCACTGAATGTCCCACTGTGAGGGTCATTCCCTCGCGAAGCTCAATCATAGAGTCCGCGGGATGGATGGTCGGGCGAGGCATCTCCTCGAAGTCCAGCCCGATGCTGTGGCTGATTCCGGGGATGTAGAAATCCCCGTAGCCCGCTTCGGAGAAGACCTTCTGGGCCGCAATGTCAATGTCCCGGTTCCTAACTCCGGGCCTAACCGCCCCGACCCCCATCGCCTGAGCGCGCTGGTAAGTTTCATACATCTCTCGTTGCTTCGAAGTAGGCTCTCCGATGACGAAGGTGCGAGCCATGTTGGCGCAGTATCCTCTATAACGGGGGACCACATCAACCACTACCAGGTCCCCAACCTGGATCTCTTTGTGCGACGTGGTGCCGTGCAGCCAGCCTGAGCGAACCCCGGAGTTCACGAAAACGGGTGTTGCCACACCCTGCCCTCCAGCCTTCCTCATGGCGTATTCTATCTCGGCTCCCACCTCGTTTTCGGCGATACCCGGCCCGAGCCAGGCAGCGGCCGTCTCCATTCCCACCGACGCGATCTGGGCCGCTTTGTGCATCAGCTGGACCTCCGCATGGTCCTTGATCATACGGAGTTCGTCCATGACCGGGGCGATGTCAACGACGCGCACCTTCGGATTGGCCCTTTGAAATAGGTTAAGCAGGAAGGCGGGCGTGTTGAACCACATCTGCACACCCACAGTCATCGACTCCTTGCCGCTCGCCGTCTCGCGCATCACCCCGACGACGTCCTTGATTTGCTGTCCCACGGTGCCGAAAACCCTGGCATCATCCACGCCGAGGGACTCCTTGACTTCCTCTTCCTCGCCCTGGAAGGTGACGATTATAGGCAACCCTGTCGCCGGCACTATGGCCCGGGGCTGGAAGCGGTCTTCTCCAAAGAAATAGATGTAGTCATCGTGGGTCAGGATGAGGTAAGCGTCTATCCCCTCTTCCCGCATCCGCTCTTGGGCACGTCGCAAGCGGTCTCCATTAAGCATCAAAGCCTCCTTCAGGTAATGACCGAGCCCTCGCGATTATTCAAGGCCAAGCACCAAACAAGAGTGTCGAACCTGGAGATTGTTCCACCCATATCTAAACACTAACACAGTTGACGAACCACCATGCTTGAGCAGTGCATACTAACTAATTATAATAATACCAAGCGGCTACTTTCGCACACCGGAGGCTCTGCATGGCGATAGACCGGGAGCAGAAATATAGGGAAATGGCGGTCCGGGGCAAGTACCAGAGACTGTATACGTACCTGTGTGGTCTTCAGACCCATGAGTGGAGGGCCTCCTTCGGTGAGATCGAGTCGGTCATAGGCTTTGAACTGCCCCCGTCCGCACGTCTTCACCGGCCCTGGTGGGCGAATCAGAGCAGCGGCAACGGCCACAGCCAGGCTCTTGCCTGGAGCGTCGCCGGATGGGAGACAGCCGATGTAGATATGGACGCTGAGACGCTGCTGCTCAGGCGGAAGCGCCCGGAGGCCCTTCGTAAGCTCAGCCTTGATGAGGTATGGCCCGTCCACCCCACGGCAGTGTGGCCGGAAGGCCTGAGTCTCAGGCGAGAGGACATACACGAGGACAGGGTCTAGCCCCCGATGTTCATAGACACCAACGTCCTTGTAAGCTCACGTATTTTTGACGCCCCGGACCACGACATCGCCAGGGCAAGACTGGAACGGGCCTTTCAAGACCTCGAACCGGTGAGGATCAGCCGACAGGTCATACGTGAGTACCTGTCTGTCGTCACACGACCGCAGACTTGGTCGGTTGCCATCACGCGTGAGGACGCGCTCGACGACGTGAACAGGCTGATAAACGCCTTCGAGGTCCTTGAGGACGGCCCTGCGGTAACTGAGTCGCTGGTCGCGCTGTGTCGTGAAGTTTCGATAGGAGGACGGCAGATTCATGATGCCAACATCGTTGCGACGATGTTGGCCCACGGGGAGCACAGGCTGCTAACGTTCAATGTCGCGGATTTTCGTCGTTACGGAGACCGCCTAGAGTTGGTGGGCAATTAGCAGGGTACAGATGAATTACCACTAGACCAGTCTTACGAGTCCGATATTTATGAGACGGCTTGTAGCTAGCGTACCAATGGAATTGGTGGCGCATGCGGGGTTCGAACCCGCGATCTCCGCCTTGAGAGGGCGGTGTCCTAGGCCACTAGACGAATGCGCCGCATCTTTGCACCCTACGCGCTGCACGGGGCAACCGGGCTTCCCGTAGGGTTGCTCCGCCACACGGGGCGGGTGTGGCTGGGGATCGTGGATTCGAACCACGGCTTGCAGATCCAGAGTCTGCCGTCCTACCGCTAGACGAATCCCCATCCAACGGGATGATTATAGCATCCAGCAGGATAATGAACAAGGTGGGCACGCCGCGAAAATCTGGCCCCTATCCGGACGCCGGACCTGGAATAGCAGCCGGCGAGGATGCCAGGTAGCGAAGGTGGAGCAGCCCCTGCTGCCTTCTGGCGTTGTGTATCACCCTCTCCCAACTCCTTCTAGGCCCGTGGCCGTCCGCCTTCGAACCTTCACCATCCACAGTCTCCAGGCGTGAGAAGAGCTGCGGGCGCATCTCCCGCGTTATCTCGTTCTCGTCGAGTTTTGGGGCCATATAGTACCCTTCCAAAGC
Organism: Dehalococcoidia bacterium; assembly: GCA_965197405.1. Lineage (GTDB taxonomy): Bacteria > Chloroflexota > Dehalococcoidia > Lucifugimonadales > JAGWBF01. The sequence continues at coordinate 3,217,033 of OZ240206.1, forward strand.
TGACCCCGCAAGGTGGGCATCGCCCCCAAGCTGGGCCAGCGCATGAAGAAAGGGGAACACGCAGTTCACGGCCATATCCCTGGCTCTCCCCCTGCCTATCAGGGCCCGTTTCTTTTCCTCCATGCCAGGACCCGTCTCCTGTGGCGAGGACCCGCAAACGCCTGCCAGGGCGCTTTCCAGAGCGCTCCGGCAACCGCGCTCCCGGGCTGAGCTTGCCGGAGCCCGTACCAGAGCGGCCATGCCCTCCACCAGGCCTATTCTGGCCCAGGGCGGAGGGCCTTTCTCCCGGCCTCTCTCCGATGAGGGGAGGAATAGGTCCAGGAGATGGGCAAATCCCATGATACGCTGACGCGGGTGGTTCTGCGGCCTCACTCGAAACAGGTGCCACTGCTCTCCGCTCATGGGCCTGACACGGCTCAGCGTTCTCCCGGCGGTCCCAGAGCGCGCCGGCGCATCGAAGGAACGGGTACGTCCGTCACCAGGGACGGTTGCGCCGGCTACCAGAGGGAGAAAACCGGCGGCTGTCAGGAGTACCTCCTGGAGCAGCCGGGGCCTCTCATCGGGTGACGATTTCAGGGCGGCTTTCCGCAAGAGACGATAGGGTACTCTATGGGCCAACTCCAGAAAGGGCTCGCGGTTCTGAGTGTAGCCCAAGGCCTCCATCAGGGCCGAGTAGAGCACCTGTTCCGAGTCCTCCTCCTTGAGGAAGGCCAGGAAAGTGCCGCTTTTTCCCAGGAACCGGCTCTCGCCAGCCCTGTCCAGCAGCAGGCCCATCTCATCAGGGGTTTTGGGAGGGACGTAGCCGTGGGTCTTCAGCAGGGGCCACAAGTCCGGGCCGTCTTCCCCATCTTCCCCATCTTCCAATGAGGGCGTCAGGTCGCCAAGGAGGGGCTCCAGGGAAAGCACCGGCACACGGCTGCCACTGTGGAGTGTCGTGGGGCCTGTACCCATGCCGGCCACCGCGTGCAGGACCACTCCGTTGTACCGAGGGTCTTTGCCGTGGCCGTGGGCGTCCCAGTCCCCCTGGGTCACGTGCACCTCCACGTCACCCCTCACCAGGCCCATGCCTTCCTCTTCAAGCACGGCTTCCCGGAAGTCCGGCCCGGCGGTTGTCCCCGCTCTTCCGGGATAGACCACCCTGAACCGGCGGCCATCCCCGGCCCTGAAGGACACCTCCCGGGACGCCTTCTCCTTCCACAGCCGGACCAGGAGGCTTTCGGGTATCTGCTTGAGCCTGTGGGCCATTCGGCATCTCCGCGCTAATAGGGCCAGGGTAGTATAGTATATGGCCTAGAAAAGGGCCACGGGGTTCACGGGCGAGCCGGTGCCGTTGTGCATCCTGAGGGGACTTATGGAGATGAGAAACTCCCATCTGTTCCGCTGCTGGCAGGCCTGGGCCAGCTCTTCCAGGTTCGCGTTGTCCAGAATCCACAGGCCCATAGCCACTATGCCCACCTGGTGGATGGGATTGCGGACCCTCGGGTACTGGCTGGGTATCACGTCATTCCCAGTGTCCGAGCCTATCACCGCGATGCCCCGCTCGTGGAACAGTGGGAGACAGGCGGCCTGGCATGCCGTTGAGCCGGCGACGTTGGGGTCCACAGGCCCCTCTACTTCCCGGCGTCTCAGCTGGCCGGTGCGCACCAGCAGGACATCTCCCTCCTCCACGCGGAAGCCGCACCGCTCTTCGGCAGCCTCTATATCCTCGGGCATGACGCCCTCGCCCCGCTCCACCCAGTCGGTCCCGCGGACCATGGGTACGTCCACCAGGACGGCGCGGGTGACGATGCTGTCCTTCACCAGGTCTATGGACTCCACAGTAGCGCCCAGGCTCGTGGAAATCAGATGAGCGGGTCTGCCGTTATACAGCTTACCCTCCCAGAAGAAGTGGGCCAGGCTGTCCATGTGGGTGATGGAGTGTCCATGAAATATCAGGCCGAAGAAGTCGGAAGAGGCGGCCGTGGGGCGGGAGCTTACCTTGTCTCCGCTGGACCAGCCTTCTCCGCTCTCTATCATGTAATGCAGGGGTGGGAAGGGCACGTCAGGCGCGGGGTCGTACCTGATGGGCCGGGCGCAGCTGAGCGTGACCCCTTCCTGGACGAGACCAACGGCCCGCTTCCTCTTCTCCGGCGTGATGAAGTTAAGGGCGCCAAGCTGGTCGTCCTCTCCCCAGCGGCCCCAATGGGAGAGAGACTCGAAGTAGCCAAGGACCTCTTCTTCCGTGGGAATCCTGCCTGCCATAGCCCCTCCTCGTGTTGCTTTAGTGGTCAAAAGCGTCTGCGGGATGCAACCGATTACCTGCGTAGTCTAAGTAAGCTCAATCGGGGTGTCAAGCGTAGGTGTTGTGGAGATGGTGGGTTGACCTATGTCCGGGCAGACAACGCGCCCTGTTCCCATAGGGGTGATTATGGAGTATAATACGCGTGGCATAAGGTAAGGTTACCCACTGGCAGCTTCTTTCCCACTACCCCAGCGCCGGATGACCTCTACTGAGCCAAATCAAAGTTCCAGGACCCTATACCAAGGAGGTCGTCCGATGACGCTTTCAGACAAGACCCTCACGTGTATGGAATGCGGCAACATCTTTACCTTCACGGCGGGAGAGCAGGAGTTCTTCGCCTCGCGGGGGTACACCAACGAACCCAAGCGCTGCCCGACGTGCCGCGAGGCGCGCAAAAGCGAGAGGCGGGGCGGATTCGGCCAGCCGGCTCGAGAGATGCATCCCGCCGTTTGCGCCCAGTGCGGCTCCGATACCATGGTCCCCTTCAGGCCTCGCGGCGACAGGCCCGTGTACTGCAGCGATTGCTTCAGCACCATGAGGTCCAGCGAAATGCGCTAGCCGCGTACTTTGAAGAAGGGACCTTCTAGCGCAACCGTTCCCTCTGGAAGTGGCCAACGCCACGTTTGGCCCCCCGCGTGACCCACTCTCCGGGCGGGTCAGCCCGTCATCCTCACCCCTGGCATGGAGGTCGCCATGAAGCTGTGCTTCTTTCATCTGATGCCCTACCAGTACCTTCCGGATGACTTCGAGGAGCGGTACCGCAGCGTGTGGGTGGATGTACCCAACCACCTCTACGACCCGGTCAAGGGTCACCAGCTATATAACGACTATATGGACGAGTTGGAATACGCTGAGCAGATGGGCTTTGACGGGGTCTGCGTCAACGAGCACCATAACAACGCCTACGGCTTGATGCCCTCGCCCAACCTCATCGCCTCCGCCCTGGCGCGCAGGACTTCCCGTGCAGCAATCGTGGTCCTGGGGAACAGCCTGGTGCTGTATAATCCCCCCGTGAGGGTAGCCGAAGAGTTCGCCATGCTGGACGGGATTAGCGGGGGACGGCTTGTGGCGGGTATGCCCCTGGGCAGCTCCCAGGACACCGTCTTCTCCTACGGGGAGGTCCCCGTCACCCAACGGGAGAAGTACAGAGAGGCCCACGACCTCATCATCAAGGCATGGACGGAGCGGGAGCCTTTCTCCTTCAACGGCAAGTACACTCAGCTGCGATACGTGAGCACCTGGCCTCGCCCGGTCCAGCAGCCGCACCCGCCCATCTGGGTCCCCGGAGCGGGCAGCCTAGAGACCTGGGAGTGGACCATCGAGCACGACTATGTATACTGCTACCTGAGCTACGGCGGGTACCAGGTGGGAAAATCGGTGCTGGACGGGTTCTGGGAGGAGGCAGACCGGTCGGGCGTGGAGTTCAACCCGTACCACGCGGGTTTTCTACAGCTTGTGGTGGTCTCGGAGACCGATGAGCAGGTCGAGGAGTACAAGCCCCATATAGAGTATTTCTTCAAAAAATGCCTCCACGTACCCGCCTTCTTCAATAATCCCCCGGGCTACCGCACCCTCAGAAGCGTGAGTTCAGGTTCGAGCGTTGCCAGGGGAGCGGCGGACACGAGGAACCGGCAGCTTGCGGGCTTTACCTGGAAGGACTACATCAACCAGGGTAACGTAATCGCCGGAAGCCCGGCAACGGTGCGAGAGGAATTGAGGCACGCCATTGAAGAGTTGAGGGTGGGCAACCTGATGTTGCTCCTGCACTTCGGCGATATGCCCAAGGGTCTGGCGATGAAGAACACCGAGCTATTCGCCAGGGAAGTGATGCCCTACGTCAAGGATATGTGGTCGGAGTACGAGAACCGCTGGTGGCCCACGCCCCTGCCCGAGTCGGACCGGGTCACCCCATCCATCGCGCCCTAGTCTCCACACCCAGTCTCTACAAAGGAGCCCCGTGCAACCCGAAAGACTACAACTATCCTTGCAAGAGGGGAAATTCAACACCCCTGTATTGCACGCCGGGAAGGGAGACCCCCTGCTCTATCTTCACGGCAGCGTGGGTCAGAAGGGATGGGCGCCCTTCCTGGACCGCCTCTCCGAGCACTTCAGCGTCTATGCCCCGCTTCATCCGGGCTATGGCGAGGCCCCGGGGCTGGAGCACGTGGACGATGTCCTCGGTCTGACGCTGTACTACCTTGATCTGCTGGAAGCCCTGGGGCTGGAAAGCGCCAACGTGGTGGGCCATTCCCTGGGGGGCATGGTGGCTGCGGAGATGGCTGCCCTCTGCCGCCACTGCGTGAAGAAGCTGGTCCTGGTCAGCGCCGTGGGACTCTGGAGGGACGACACCCCCACAACGGACTTCCTCGCCATGACTCCCCAGGAGCTGGACCTGGCGCTGTGGGCCGATCCCAACTCCGATGCGGCGAAGGAGGCCACGGCCCAGCCGGATGACCAGAAGGCCCAAAGAGTCCTGGCCCTGGACCGCATCCAGGACCTGACGGCGGCGGGTAAGTTTATGTGGCCCATCCCGGACAAGGGCTTGAGAAAGCGCCTGTACCGCATCAAATCGCCAACCCTAGTCCTCTGGGGTGAGCAGGACAAGCTGATACCGCCGGCCTACGCCGACGAATTCTCCCGCCACATCCCCAACTCTGACGCAGAGGTGCTGCCCGGTTGGGGACATCTGCCCATGATCGAGCAGCCCGAGGAGTTCGCCAGGCTGGTGGTGAATTTCCTGAAGCCTTAGGTCGTACCCGCCGACACGGGTGGGGAGCCAGCGGGGCACTATGCTGGACTCTCTCACTGCCATCTCCTCGTCCGCGATCGTCCAGGGGTGTCGGGGCCGTGAATACCCGTTCCCTGTTTTCACGGGGACAAGCTTCGCGGGTATGACGAAGGCCACTTTCATGGTAAAACAAGAAGAGGAAGAGTTGTGGCCGGGGATGCTTCAGGTACAGTGGGGGTGGAAGGGGAAGTCATATCGTGCAAGCGCGGCACTGGTTCCTTCTGACGGGGATAATGGCGGGGCTTCTCTTCCTGGCCGCGCTCCTGACGTGCCGCATAACGGGACTTCCAGCGTAGCCGCGCCTGAGGACAGGGCCGTGCGGCGCTACCTTGCGACCATCTTAGAGCCTATCCTAATAACCCGGCGGCTCTGAGAGCGATAAGGGCACAGGCGAAATGAAGAAAGGCTATGTAGTTGGTGGGAGACTTGTCCCAGCGGACCAAAATGCGCCGGAAGCGGTTCATCCAGCTGTGGGTGCGTTCCACCACCCAGCGCCGGGCTTTGAAGCCGGCCTCTTTCTTGATGGCCTGAGCCTCTTCCCCACGGCTGCGTATGTGGGCCGTGAAGCCAAACTCGTCCACGGTCCGGCGCACCTCATCAAAGTCGTAGCCCTTGTCCAAGCACAGACCCTGGGGATGCTCCGGGCTGGGCGCGGGGCGTGGCACGGGGAGGCTGTCCACCGTGGCCCGCACCAGCTTCATATCGTGGCGGTTGGCCCCGTCCACTGCCAGCCCCACCGGAATGCCCCCGGCTTCGGTCAAGAGACTGCGTTTGACCCCGCTCTTACCCCGGTCCGTGGGGTTGGGACCGGTTTTCCCCCCCGCCCAAGGGGGATTTGGTCAAGGCCCCGTCCATGCTCAGCCAGCTCCAGTCCAAACCCTTCAATTCGTCATAGCGTTCCAGCCCGGTCCGCCATAGCTCCAGGAACACCCCGGCGGCGGCCCATTCCTGAAAGCGCAGGTGGGCGGTGGAGCCGGAGCAAATGCCGGTGGCATCCAAGGACTTCCACTGGCAACCGGTGCGAAGCACGTAGAAGATACCGTTGGCGCAGGTCCGGTCCGGGACCCGGGGGCGGCCTCCGCCCAAGGGATGGGTATTCACCCGCTGGGGAAGGAGTGGAGCCAGTGCCTCCCACAGTTCGTCGGATACTTGGAAGGAGCCGGTGGTGGGGTTGGTCGGAGAGGCTGGGCCGGCGCGGGGTGGTCGAGGCGGCTTGGGTTCTTTCGCTTTCGTCATTCCCCAAGTTTAGCCGCTCCTCTGCCTCCTTCCTCATTCACTACTCAGCGGGTTTCACCGGTTTTTAGGATAGGCTCTTAATGGAGGTCGCTCTGTTTAGCGTAAGCGGTTCGCAAAAGCTGAGGGAAGTAGCGGACCGGGTGGTTCTCATTGATAGCAATTTCTTGTCAGACTGTTGGAGGCAATAAAATAGCAGGGAGTTGCTTTGACAACTCCCTGGGTGTCATCACCTTAGATTGCGACGCAAGCTAAGGGGGCTAATTACCTTTATTTTCACATGGCTTTACACCGAATGTCGAGAGAGATTTGGCCCTCTTCAACTCCCCTGAACCAAAGGTGCAGCCTGAATCACAAGTCCGGCGACTGAGCTAAAGGTCATATTCGGATCCGACCATCTCCATAAACTTCTGCTGGACGACGGCGGGCTCCAGGGTAACCTTGAGGTACTCTTCTCCGTCGGGGGCGAAAGAGGACTCGTTATGGAACTCCTGGACCAGGCCGGCGATGACCTGCTTCAGTTCTGGAGTGTTCTCAGCCGCGCTACGGACGGCCGGGTCTGTAGCTTCCTCTTTCAGGATGCGCTCTATCTCCGAGGCGAGCATCTCCCGCTCTACGGCCTTCCGCTGCATATCGCCTATCACGTTCAGGTGCTTGCCCAGGTAGCAGCCCCCGAAATACATGACGTCGAATTCCTTGTCATCCAACGTGTCCTTGCCCTGCACCTTCGGCTCAAGCTCGTGCTCGGCCAGGTAAGCCTTGACGGCCTTGTCCTCGGCATCGGGTTGGTCCGGGTTGAAGGCCAAGAACACTGAATACATGAAGAACTCTTTGGGCTCCACCCTTATGCGCATCTTTCACCTCTTGATAGGCCGTACCACGCTATACCGGCGTTAGGTCCTGATTGCCTCCAGCTTTTCCTCCACGTCTTTGGTGGAGACTATATGCTTGTCCATGCCCATCTCCTTGGGGGTGAAGCCCAGGGCCAAGCCCACAAGCTGGGGTAGGTGCAGTATAGGCATGTCTATGTTCGCCTGCTTGTGCTTAGCGGCGTCAGCCTGCTTGCCGTCCATCTCCAAGTGGCACAGGGGACACGGCGTGACCACACAGTCGGCCCCGTTCTCCCGTGCTTCCAACGTGTGGGTGCCGCACATTTCCAGGGAACTCTCTTCATTGGAGGTGAGGATGGGGAAGCCGCAGCACTTGCCCTTGCCCGAAATCTTGGTGACCTCGCCTCCCAGGGCCTCTATGGTGTTCTCCAGGACGCTCTTGCGACCCTCAAAGCCCTTGGGGACCATAAGCTCCGGGGGACGGCGCAGGTAGCACCCGTAGAAGGGAGCGACCTTCAAAGTCGAGAGGGGGCGCACCACCAGGTCCTTTAGCTTGTCCAACCCGTACTCCTCGTCGAGGACCCACAGGAAGTGCTTTATGTCCACGGTGCCCTTGTATTCCAGCCCCTCGGAGGCCAGGTGCTCCTTGTTGATGCGGTCCCGGTACTCGGGGTCGGACTTCAGGCGGTGGTTGGCCTGGGTAAACACCCCCTGGCAGGTGCTACAGATGGTCATCATGGTCATCCCCATCCGCTCGACCTTCGCCAGCGTCCGGGCGTTGATGGGGTCGGACACGTCCTGGCTGAGCACGCCGGCCCCACTGCAACCCACGTCCTTCAGCTCGTGAAGCTCGATGTCCAGCCTGGCGGCCACCTGCTTCGCCGCAGGATATAGCTCCGGGCAGCCGCCCTTGGATACACAGCCCGGGTAAAATGCGTACGCCATTATTTCTCTTCCTCCCACTTTTCGAAGATGCGCTTGATCCTATCGGCCCCCGGCCTCTTCTCATGCAAGAAGTAGGGCTTGGGAAGTTTGCCTCTCCTGAAGGCCTTCAAAGCCAGGGGTAGCTGCTTCAGCTGCCCCTTGATGTTGGTGGGGCCGCCCTCGGTATCTATGGCCAGGCGGGCTTCGTCGAGCCAGCCGTGGGCCTTCACCGAGGCGGCAAAGCTCTGGTAGTGGTTCTTCACGGTGGGGCTGCCGGCACCGGCCTTGATGGAGCGGTCCCGGAGGGCAAAGATGCGCCCGGTGGGGTCAATCCCCTTGGGGCAGTGCTCGCTGGCTTCGAAGCAGTGGCAGCAGTCCCACAGGCCGTGGTCCTCGCTGAGGCTGTGCAGCCGCTCCGTCTGCCTGCTGTCACGAGGGTCGGCGACCGCCCGGTACGCCTTGGTCAAGGCGGCTGGCCCCACAAATTTTCTGTCCACCACCATAGTGGTGCATCCCTCGTCGCAGAGCCAGCACATGGTGCAACTCATCACCTTGCGGAGGTCCTGTATGACTTCGTTGGGAACTATATTCTCCCGCTCGGGCTCTGGCCCCGCCGGCTCTATCCAGGGGTCTACAGCCTCGTACTTGCTGTAGACCATGCTCTGCGTGTCGAACATCATGTCCTTGGACACCTTGATGAGGCGAATCGGCTCGACGCTGACCTCTCCGTCGCGCACGGCGCTTTTTACGGTGGTGCAACATGCTATCCCATTCTTCCGGCTGATGCGCATGGTGCAATCGCCGCAGAAGCCGGTGCGACAGGTGCCGCGAAAGGCCAGGGTGCTGTCCTGCTCCTCTCTTATACGCATCAGGGCATCAAGGACGGTGGCGTCTTCTTCCACGTCCAGGGCATAGGGCTGGAGCTGGCCTTTGCCACCGTTGGCCGGATCGTAACGATGAACCTTGAAGGTAACCTCCATCAGTATGACCTCCTTTGCGGTTGCCACTGGGTCACTACTACCGGCTTGTAAGCCAGCGATACCCCATCGGGTGTATGGGTGGCTATAGTGTGACGCAGCCAGGTAGCGTCGTCCCTCTCGGGGTAGTCGGTCCGGAAGTGGGCGCCCCGGCTCTCCTGGCGCGCCAGGCCGCAAGCCGCGATGACCTGGGCCACGTCCAGCATGTTTCCCAGCTCCAACAGGGTTGGGATGGATGGGTTGTAGGCGCCGCCGGTGCTGGGAACACCTACTCCGGTGTACCGCTCCCTCAAGTCGTTGATGCTGTCTGCAACTCCCCTCAGACCGACCCTGCTCCGGTACGCGCCGGCCTTGCGGTGCATGGTCGAAGCCAACTCGCGGCGCAGGGAACCTATAGTGTCCTCCCCGCCGTTCCGGGCAGCCATATCTTCGACCCGCCCCTGCTCGTCGGCCAGCAGAGACTCGGAGGCCCTCTGAAGCGGGGTGTCCTTGGCGTATTCACCCGCGGCCTCCCCGGCACGTCTGCCGAACACTATGCACTCCAGGAGCGAGTTGCCACCCAGGCGGTTGGCCCCGTGGACGCCGACACAGGCGCACTCTCCGGCGGCGTACAGCCCCGGCATGGTGGTAGCCCCTCTGACGTCCGTCTGGATGCCCCCTATTGGGCGGTGCATGGCGGGTTGCACGGGCACCATCTCCTTCTCCAGGTCAATGCCCGCCAGGTTCTTCACCAGAAGCCGCGTCTCCGGGAGGCGGTCTTCTATGCGGTCCTTGTCCAGATGGCGGAAGTCCAGGAACACGCACTCGTCCCCTCTTCCGGCCGTGATCTCCGTCTCTACAGCCCGGCAGCACAGGTCTCGCGCCGCCATCTCCATGGCCTGGGGGGCATAGGAGAACATAAACCTGTCGCCCTCTTTATTTACCAGATAGGCCCCTTCCCCCCGGGCCGCCTCGGTAATCACCACACCCCTGCCTCTGAGGGTGGTGGGATGGTACTGGACCATCTCCATATCCATCAGTGGCACACCCGCTCGATAGGCCAGCGCCACGCCGTCGGCCGTGGCCGTAAAGGCAGATGTGCTGGGTTGGTACATTCGCCCCAGACCGCCGGTGGCCAGGACCACCGCCTTGGCATAAAAGGGCTGGAGGTTGCCCGAAGACATATCCTGGGCAATGGCCCCCCGGCAGACCCCATCCTCCACCAGTAACGAAGTGACGAACCACTCGTCGTAGGTCCGGACTCGCCGTTTCAAAAGCTGCTCGTAGAGGACCTGCATAATAATGTGGCCCGCTGAATCGCCGACATAGCATGTACGGGGTCGGGAGGACGCGGCGAAGGTCATCACGTCTATGCGTCCCTGGTCATCCCGGCTGAAGATGACGCCCATGCGCTCAAGCTGGACCACATCGCGGATGGCCTCCTGGCACATGATTTCCACGGCGTCCTGGTCCGACAGGTAGTCCCCCGACTTGATGGTATCTTCGGCGTGGGACTGCCAGGCGTCGTCGGGACCCAGGGCGGCGTTGATGCCACTGTGAGCGCCCGAAGACTGGCTCCTGAGAGGATGGACCTTGGAGACCAAGGCTACGTCGGCCCCGGCATCCCTTGCCGCGATGGCGGCGCGCATACCGGAGAAACCGCCACCTATCACCACTATATCGTGCTCGGGCATACTGGCTCCCTCGATAGAATCGGATACTCCGTCAGGCGGTTGGGGTAAGATAATTATAAGAGCGGCTTGAGGGGATGTCAACGAATCTGGCGGTATATATTTATGTTAAGTAGCTGCGGGCTTGAATGACCGCCGGGACATACGCTCACGGGGACTCTTCTATGATCTGACTCATTATGCAACACTCCTGCCCTGGTCCTGCCTACCCTGGTGCTGAGTGAGCGGGACCAGGTGCGCTTGACACAAGGCACTGCCAGGAGTAAACTGCCCACCGTGTCGTGTGCCGAGGCCGGGCGCTCTACCGGAGCCAAAGTGGGAGGTGCCAGATAGGAAGCGAGCCTTCTTCCCAGGCCGGGGCCGAGGGGCCACAGGTCATCCTTCTAGGCGGGGTCTCAGGTACGGGGAAGACCACGATAGGGAACGTGCTGGTCAAAGAGCTGGGCCTGTCTCACCATATCAGCACGGGATTCATCCGGGCCTCCATCAGCCACCTGCTCCCCGAAGCGGAATCTCGCCTCCTCCAGAGGCATACCTACGACGCCTATGAGGCCCTGTCTAGCGTCCCAAGTGCAGATAGGAGTCCCCTCCTGGAAGGGGCCATCCAGCAGTCGCTTCTGCTCAAACCGGCTATTGAAGCCTGCATCAGGCGGGCTGTTCGAGAGGGGATAGGCATAGTTCTGGAGGGCAGTCACTTCATCCCCGGGGTCCTGGACCCCGCACCCCTTGGAGCCAGCCTGCTCTGTGTACTGGATGTCCCCGACAGAGAGGCGTTGAAGTTCCGCGCGCTGAGCCCCAATCATTCCCGCCGCAGGCTCTCGGAAGCACAGTTGGCGCGTCTCATGCAGCTACAGGAAGGAATCCTTCACCTGGCGCAGGTACACAACCAGCCGGTGATTATTAACGACGACCTCGAAAGGGCCGTTAGCCGGATAAAAGCGTTGTCAGGGGTCCGGTAGCCGGGCCCTAGTATTCGTGGAACATCCTCTGAATCTCCCTGCGGTCGCGGGTGACGGTGAGGGCCAGCTTCAGGAGAATGCGCGCCTTCTGGGGCAGCAGGTTGTCGCAGACTATAAAGCCCAACTCCTCCATCAGCGGCGTCATGACAACCCGCCCCGCCGTGGAGCGGGTGGCTATCACCACCGGGATTCCATCCTGCACCGCCTGGGCTCCCGCCTCCCACACGGCGGGAGGGGAGAGGCCGGCGCCAAACCCGGCCAGCACCAGGCCGTCGGACCCCTTCTGCCGCACGGCATCCACCAGCAGCCCGTCCGCGTCTGCGTAGGAATACACTATATCCACGCGGGGGAGGGCCTGTACGCCATCCACGTTGAAGGGGGTCTCGGTGGTGTGCTTACGGGTTGGGGTGCGGTAGAACTCCACCTCGCCGTCCGAGTCTGCATACCCGAGGAAGCCCAGCTCGTTGGGTCTGAAGGTCTCCACTCGAAAGGTGTTGGACTTGGAGACATCTCTGGCGCTTTGAATCTCGTTGTTGAGCACGGTCAGGACACCCCTGCCCTCCGCGTCGGGGCAGGCAGCAACGCGTATGGCGTCCAGGAGGTTGAGGTCGGCATCCGTCCCCAGGGCGGAAGCGGGACGCATCGCCCCGGTGATGACCACCGGCTTGGGGGACTTTACGGTGAGGTGCAGGAAGTAGGCCGTCTCCTCCAGGGTGGCCGTCCCGTGCGTCATCACCACACCAGCGACACCGGGGTCTTCGCGGAAGATTTCGTTGATGCGCTGGGCCATCCGGAGCCAGTGGGGGGAGCCTATGGCAGTGCTCCGCTCGCTGATGAGGTTCTCGCCCTGGACTTCGGCGACGTCGTTTATTTCCGGGATGCGGGCCAGCGACTCCTCGATACTCAAGAGCCTGCCAACCTCGACATAGAGGAAGTAGTCCAGGCGATGAGGCCCGATTCCGGCTATGGTTCCCCCTGTGCCAAGCACTCTGACTCTGGGCCGCGAGGTTGTCATGCTCGCACCTCCCCACAAGAATATTATGTCCTCCAGGGCCATCTTACATCCAGGTCCATTGGGGCTTTCTATTGTCTGTCGTTTGTCTGTCGCTGGCACAACTTTACTCCCGGCAAATCTGCGTGTCAATCAACGTTCCAGGTCTGAACAGGCCCGGCAAGGTCCTTTAATGCCAACCTGCGGGCCTCTTCCCCTGAGGTCTTTCAATTCTTGACTTAGGTGAACGCATATCTGCCTGCGGTAGGCAGGCCCCCGCCGCGTGTCATTCCTCACTCTGCTTCGCTCCGTGAGGAATCTAAAAATGGCGCCTAACAAAAACCGGAATCAAGGCATTACCAGCCAGAAAAACACTGCAACCAGCCAGAACTTTAGACCCCTCGCTCCGCTCGGGGTGACAATTGAAAGACTCTGCCTCTTCCCCGGTCATTTCGAACGCACCGGAGCGAGGAATCCGAAATGGCGCCTAACAAAAAGATATGTGTCAGGAGATAGCTAATAATGAATAGGTAGTATTGTATATAATTCCCTTTGGAATCGCCGCGTCTCTGGTCGAGGACCCATCAAAACATTACCCCGATTACGAGACCGGGGACCTGGCGGACAGATACCGATAGCTTACCGCGACTTCAATCCATTCACTCGCCCTCAGCTTGCCCGTGACCAAAGCACCCATATGCCAGCGCCCCAATCTCTCCACTCGCTCCCTGGGTGAGGGTCACGATGGCGGAAGTGCCCTCCCTCATCTATGAATATCGAATAAGCCACCTTCGCCTTCCCATGCTTAACGTACTCTTGGACACGTTGAACATCTTTTTCAACACTTCCCTCACTTCCTTTCGCGGTCCAAAAGACGACTGAAGGGCTAAGTTTAGATGCCCGAATATCTCCACCGCGATTGATACTACGGTCGTGCGATGGTTCATACTTGAATTCCGCGGCCACCTCAATGGAGTCGCCGTTGAGGATTGCCAAATCAGTGAGGGCTCCAGCCAAGATTCTGTGGTCATTGAATACACGATATGGGAGACCGTCTTCTTCAATTTGCCGCAAGAGTCGCAACTGTACAGTCCAAACTATATCACGCTCTGCAAAGAATCGGAAATCTTTGTAATACTATTGCAGGCATTTCAACGCGTCCTCGAATAGCTCAGTAGTTTCCATACCGAATTAACCTTTCCTATCGAAGTAGTTTGGTCGGTGAGCCAAATTCGCTAGGCCCCATCACTGTGTAACGGTCATCGCGCCCGCGAGGGTCTCGCCGCGATACTCGGGCCGGTAGTAGGAATACGCCTGGGAGACCACCTCCTTAGCCCGCACGGGGTACTTCGCTCGCGCCTGGAACTCCAGCGAGACCGTCTCGCCCGGCATCATGTCCTCGACGTAGAGGATGACCTTTCTCCCCGCAATCTCGAATCGCTTGAGGTTGTCGCTCTCCTCGACGAGGGCCCCGACCGTCTCGCGCACCGGCTCGAACCCCGTCGGCACCGCCAGGTCGAGGACGACCATCCCCGCCTCGACGGGGACCGGGGGCGTGAAGGTGATAGAGGCGGAGACGGTGATGAGGTCGTCCACCTCGACGTGGTCGGTGCCGTAGTCCACGGCGATGTCGAACACGTCCCGGACCTCCGTCCGCCTCTCAGGGACGTTGTACCGGAGGACCGACTGGAGGACGGCGTCCCCCTTGCCCTCGGCTGTCACGACCAACACGCTGCCGAGGGGGACCTGCACGATCTGCATCACGTCCGAGTTCTCCGGGGTGATGCTCACCTCTTTCCGCCAGCTACCGCCTTCCAGAGTGACGGTCATATCGGTGTCCGCCTCCACCTTCGTTGAGAAGGAGGTAAGCCCCTGGAGGCTGACGATGGTATCCTGGGTCGAGCCGAAGCCGCCCAGCGCGTTCCGCTGCCCAACCAGCCACCTGGCCGTCCGCGATGCGTTTATCAGATCTTGGCGCTCCAGCAGGGCAAGCAGCGCGTATCCCGTCGTCTCTATGGCCGCGCTATGGTTGCCATGAGAGTCGGGCCGGTGTCCGCCCTCGGGGTAGGGTTCGACGGGCAGGTCGCCGCCGCCCCAGTACAGCGCGCCGTCGTCGCCGTCGGAGGCCATGGACATCAGGCTCTCGTAGGCCTCGTCCTTGAGCGCGCTGTCAACCAGCTCCAGGGCATAGGACGTGACGGCCATGGTGTACGGGTCGTTGATTTCGTCCAGCTTGCCTTCCAGATACCGGACGGCGCTTGTGGCAGCACTGTCGCGGCCGGCCTCCAGGAGGGCGACGGTCACATAGGCGGTCAACGCCTCGCGCCCCTGCAGCCCGCCGAGAAGCTCCTGATGGTGCAGGAATCCCACGTTCTCGAAGGAGCCGTCGCTCAGCTGGTGCCGCTCTATCCACGCCGCCGCGTCGTCAATGACCGCCTGGTCTATGTACATTAGGTCCCTCGCTTCGGCGAAGGTCTTGAGGACGAAGGCCGTCAGCCACAGGCTGCCTTCCTGGTCGTTGTTGCCGAAGGCGGAGAAACTGCCGTCGTCGCGCCGGTACGTCAGCTCGCGCTGGTAGCCCACCAGCATCAGGTGCTCGGCCTTGGCCATGACCTCGGGTTTGAGCTGGCCCGTCTCCTTCAGATAGCGGGCCACGTACACGTTGGGCGCGAAGAGAATCATGTTCTGCTCGCCGCACCCGAAGGGCATTCTCAGGAGATTTTCCAGGCCCTCGATGGTCTGGGTCAGGAAGCTCCCCGTCAGTGCGACATAGGCCCGGCCGGACCCGTCAATGGCGTCGAAGGGCAGGTCGGGACGGAACTCGTGGGAATGGCCGTCGGAGACCACCTGGTTATCCACGACCTCCACCGCGACGCCCTCCGGC
Organism: Dehalococcoidia bacterium; assembly: GCA_965197405.1. Lineage (GTDB taxonomy): Bacteria > Chloroflexota > Dehalococcoidia > Lucifugimonadales > JAGWBF01. Next base: position 3,232,570 of record OZ240206.1, read on the forward strand.
TCGACCAGCAGGTCCTTGATGACGGCGTCGGCGGCCTCGGCGCTCCGCGCAGTGATCTTGACGGGGTTGCTGCCCAGTCCCTTGACACGAATCATGAACTCGGCGCCGCCGACGTCGCTGGCGTCAATGGTGAGGGATTTCAGCGGCTCATCCAGCAGGTCGAACCAGTCTTCCTCCTCAATCTCGACGAAGACCTCCTGGGGAGTTTCGAGGTAGTTGAACAGGGCGACCTTGACGGTCAACTCCTCGCCGCGAATGGCGGAGAAGGGCAGGTCTACGGTCAGGAAGAAGGGCTGGAACACCCGCAGCTGGCCCTCTCCTATGCCGAGGCCATGCTCCTTGGACATGCCGACGGCGCGGAGCATCCACGTGGTGATGCTGTCGGGCGCTTCAACGGGCACGACGGCACTGCCATTCTCGTCCGTGTGAACGTCCTGCCATATCCACGTTTCGGGGAAGAACTGGCGCACTCGCTGCACCTCGGCTAGGCCTTCCGGCGCGCTCTTGGCGGCAGGAGTAGGGGCAAGGGCGGGGGTTACGCCAGGAGCAGACTCAGCTGCGGCCTCCATCATCACCGCATCATCCATAACAGCCCGCGGCAGCTCGAACTTCTCGCCCGACGGCACGTCCTTGTTGGTCAGCACAATCGTTCCCGCATCCTCGAAGGTCTCGTACGCGCCGCGGGTCGTGATTGTGTCGAAGCGGTCGGCCGCGTGGAGCTCCGCCTGCGGCTCCAGGTAGAGCCTCTCTAGGTCATTGAAGACCTGCTGGAGATTCAGGCGGTTCTCGGCCAGGATGAACACGGACTTGTCCACGGCCACAAGGCCGACCCGCGCCTCGCCCTGTGTCCGTACGTTGATGTCAACGGGGTCTCCCGGCCTCACCTCCTCGGCGCTGAAGCCGGCCTGCACGTCATGTGGGTAGGCCGCCTCCACGCTGAAGGGGAGATAATCCGCGGCAATCTCATTGTTCGGGAGGACCTGGTACACGAGGATGCGGGACGATGGGGCCATCAGCTCCGTCGCCACGAACTCGATGTCCGGGTCCGACGTAACGTCGGTGAATATGACGGTGCCCCTGGACAGGACTTCGTAGTAGAAGTTGCGAGCTTCCCGGGTCGAGTTGACCCGGAACCGCAGGGTATCGCCGACCTGGACGTCGTCCCCGGTCACCTGCTCGACGTGGATGAAGCTGCCCGAGGGCGAATGGCCCGATTGCAGAATGAGGGACGTGTATGCCTGGCCCGCGTCCGCTTCCAGCAGCATCGCTGCGGCGTCGCGGGGTGAATCGGCCTTGACGATGGCCTTGCCATTGGAGGTTGCGACCCGGACCGTCTCCACGTCAACTGGGTCGAACACCTTGTCAATGTAGCTGAAGACGAGGGTCACGTCGGTGTCCACCGGCGAGCCGTCCGGCTCCTGGGCGACGACCAGGTACGACATTTCCAGGCCGGGCTTGAATACCCGGCTCTCGGGTATGACCTTCAGGGTCACCGGGGCAGCTGCTACGGAGAACAGCCGGGTGGTGCTCTCCTCATATCCCGTCCCCTTCTCGTATATGGTCACGTCGAGGGTGACGTTCCCCTGGCCGCCGGCCGCCGGAACGCCCGCGACGAACTTCACCGGGGGCAGCTCGAAGGTCGTCTCGCCGTTTATAGGCCCGTTGAACCGGGCGTACTCCTCCCACTGGCCGACGTACCGCGAGGCGACAATCTCGACCTCGCCCACGACCGGCTTGCCAAAGGAGTATTCGCCGGAGACCGTGCCGCTGATTGGGTCGCCGGCGAGGACCCAGCTGCGCTCGGTTGCCACGTTGACCTCGTACTTGGGCAGGACGTACTCCTCGACGCGCACGTCCAGCTGGCTCTTCTGGTCGCCGGCGATGGCGGTGAGCTTCCATACGCCCAGGTTCGGCTCCGTCGAGAGTGGAAGCTCGACGGAGGTCATGCCGTAGTCGTCGGTTTCGACCTCCTTCTTGAAGACCTTGATGCCCTTGGCGTCCTGCACTTCGATAGTCGCAGCAGAAGGCCAGGGCTTGAGCAGGGCGTCAAGGGTCATTAGCCGGATGTGGACGGTCTGGCCGGGCTTGTAGATAGGCTTGTCCGTCTCGACGAACAGGAGCACGCCATCCTCAACCTCCACGGAGGCTCTGCGAGGTTCCGGGACGTCCTCCACCTGAATTTCGATCTCGTACCGGCCCCGCTCCAGGCGCGGCACCGGAAATGTGACGTTCGTCGCACCTTCCACCCGGGCGGCGACGACGCCCACCGGAGCGCCCGCGTCGAGAAGCGTGAGGCGCACGTTGCCGGCCGCGGGCCGGCTGGCGTTGAAGAGCGATACCGAGACCTGCTCGGAATAGCCCGTGCGAAGCCTTCGCGGGACGACGGCCACGAAGCTGTCCGGAGCGAGGCCGGGCACAGTCGTCACTTCCGGCGAAGGGGCCGGTATCGGGGAAGCGACCGGCGGGAGTCCGGGCCCGTTGCCCTGGTCCGTCGGACCTTGCGGGGTAGGTCCTGGCGATGTCGGCGTAACGTCCGGAGATCCCGGCGGTGCCGGAGTCGGCGACGGTCCGGGTGTCACATCTCTCGTGCCGCAGGCCGCCAGCGCCATCATCAGGACCGCGATAGCTACGAATATGGAGAGCTTTTTCATCTCGCACCAACTCCTTAACGCTGATGTCACAGGTACTATCGGTTAGTACATAGACGTACCTGGGCCGGAAAAAGTTCCGCGAGAGGAAACGCGGGCCTTTCTCTAGCGCGAGGACATGATGGAGAGGTCACCGCGCTCCGTCATTCCACGTCCGGCCACGTCCGGGCGCGGCGCATGAATACCGAGGGGTCTTCACTCCACTCCCCATAGCCTATGCTCCGGTCGTCGGTCAGCCAGTTGAGCTTCTCATCCAGGCAGGAAGCCAACTCCGCGTCCTCCACGGCCAGCGTAAAGCCGCCGTGCTCAGCCTCATCGTCGAGGGCGGACACCACGAATGCCCCGCCATAAGCGGAGGCGGCTTCACGATTGCCGACTTCTCCCCGGGCCACCGCGTCTATCTCTCCACCGGCGAGGGCTTCGAGCAGGTCCACCTCACCGGTCTCGTCCCCAAGATAGACCACTTGAGGCATGGTCTCTCCGGGAGGGTGAAGGTGCTGTCTCCCCACAAGGTTGGGGGACTCGCCAGCGGCAGTAATCCTGTAATCCGGGCTGCCATCGGCGACCATCGTGCCTCGCGGCGTGTCTACGCGCGCACCGGCGGTCAGAACGCCATCGGAATCAACGAGGCCCGTCAGTTCCAGCAGGCGGAACTCCCCCGTCGTGCCCGCGAGAGCGCCCACGCGCACGTCGCCGGTCAGGTCGTCATGGCTGGCAAGACGTTCCGAATCTTCGGCGCGCACCAGGAGCGACTGGCGAAAGGCGACGTGGCCCGACGTAAAGGCAACCACCCGCTTGCCCGTCGCGTCCCGGGTGCGGGAGTCAAGGATCGTGATGCCACCCCCGACAATGTCGTACCGCGGCCCGGCTGATTGCGGCCAGATGCCGTCCCAGATCGTGATGCCGCGCCGGGAGAAGGACAGTCCCGCGCCCTCCATAGCTTCAAGAGCGGTCAGCAGGTCCGATTCATAGCCGAGATGAGTGTTGAAGCCCTCGGAGGCCGGGTCGCCGTCGGCGCTGTAGCTGAGCGGCTCGAAGAAGGCGTAGAACCCGACGTTGAGTACCCGGTCCGCGCACTCCTGCAACGAGGCGCTATCGGACGCGGACGTTGGTGTAGGCGTTGGCGTGGACGAGCAGGCGGCAAGGCAAAGCAGCGCCACGCCAAACAAGACGGCGCTGGCGAGGGCAATGGGCGAGGGGGACTTTATGATTGCTATCATGCTGGCGGCTCCTGCTGCGATATTGTTCATAACGGAATGAGATAAACGGAAACCTCACTATTTTTTACCGGGCTAAGGGTGGACAATTGCCGCGCTGTTTATGAAATTGACCGGACAACCCATACAGTCATAGTATATATAGTATATGATGTAGACCATCCCAGAGAATGGCATAGATAGCACCGGACTATCAGGACGGCGTCGAGAGATGGACACACGCAAATACGGCTACACCGTCTCCATTCACTACGACCGGAGGTTGTACCGTCAGGACATCGCCGGCTCCATAGTCCACGCCCGTATGCTGGCGAAGCAGGGGATTATATCCGATGAGGACGCCGGGCTTATTGTAACGGGGCTGACCTCCATCCGCGAGGAGATAGAGAATGGGACCTTCCCCTGGAAGGAAGACCTGGAAGACATCCACATGAACGTGGAGGCCCGCCTCCACGAGAAGATAGGCGGCGAAGCGGCGGGCAAGCTCCATACCGCACGCTCCCGCAACGATCAGGTGTCCCTGGACATGAGGATGTACGTCAAAGACGCGGTGGCGGAGACCACCCGCTCTATTCGCAGCCTCCAGAAGTCCCTCGTAGACGTGGCAGAGGCCCACAGAGGCGTCGTGATGCCCGGGTACACCCACCTCCAACGTGCCCAGCCCGTCCTTTTCTCACACCACATGCTGGCCTACTTCCACATGCTGGAGCGCGACCGCTCCCGCTTCCGGGACTGCCACCGGCGGGCCGACGTCCTTCCCCTGGGCAGCGGGGCGCTTGCGGGGGTGCCCTATCCCACGGACAGAGAGTTCATGGCAGGGGAGCTGGGGTTCGCCGGCATAAGCCCCAACAGCATGGACGCCGTGTCGGACCGGGATTTCCTCGTTGAATACCACTCGGCAGCGTCCATCTGCATGATGCACCTGTCCCGCCTGGCCGAGGAGCTAATCATCTGGTCTTCCCAGGAGTTCGGCTTCATAAAGCTGGCGGACGGCTACACGACGGGAAGCAGCATCATGCCCCAGAAGCGCAACCCCGACTTCGCCGAGATAGCCCGGGGCAAAACGGGTCGCGTTTATGGTCATCTCATGGGCATCCTGACGGTGCTCAAGGGCCTTCCCCTCACCTACAACCGGGACCTGCAGGAAGACAAGGAGGGCGCTTTCGATACCATAGATACGCTTCTGGCAACCCTGGAGGCCTTCACGGGCATGATTGCATCCCTCGAGATAGACCCAGAACGCCTCGCCCAGGCAGCGGCAGGGGGGCATATGCTGGCCACCGACCTGGCCGACTACCTGGTGAGCAAGAAGGGGGTGCCCTTCCGGGAGGCCCACGGAATTGTGGGAAGGCTTTGCCATTACGCCGCGTCCCAGGCAAAGGAACTCCACCGGCTCACCATCGAGGAGTACTTGCAATTCTCACCCCACTTCGGGGAAGATGTCTACGGCATAACCCCCCAGGCATCGGTGGCTGCCCGCGACGTCAAGGGGGGCACCGCGCCCCGCCAGGTGGAGGAATCGCTGGCGCAGGCCAGGATGCTCCTGGACTCAGCCTGAAGCCCCGGCTAAGAAAGGGAAAGATGAGCGGACAAAGAGCTTCGGAGATAAAGATAGCTCCATCCATTCTCTCCGCCGACTTTGGACGTCTGGGAGAACAGGTGGCGGAGGTCACACGGGCGGGGGCCGACTATATACACGTGGACGTGATGGACGGCCATTTCGTACCCAACATCACCATGGGGCCGGTGGTCGTGGAGGGAATACGGGCGTCTACCCACCTGCCCCTGAACGTTCACCTGATGATTGAGGAGCCGGGCCGCTTCATACCCGACTTCATCAAGGCGGGCGCCGACCATATCATCGTCCACAGCGAGTCTTCCCTGCACTTGCACCGGCTGGTACACCAGGTCAAAGACGCGGGCCTACAGGTCGGCGTAGCTATAAACCCTTCCACTTCCCTGGCTTCCATCGAGGAGGTGCTGTACTACGTGGACATAGCCCTGGTGGGCACCGTGAACCCCGGCTTCGCGGGCCAGAAGATGATACCGGAGACCCTGGGCAAGGCGTCCAGGCTGAAGGGTCTACTGGAGGACAGGGGGTACGGGGCGGAGGTCCAGGTTGACGGCGGCATAAACGCTGAGACGGCCCCGGCCGCGGCGATGGCGGGGGCCACGATCCTGGTGGCCGGCTCTGCCGTCTTCAACAAGACAGAGTCGGTGGAGACGGCGATGAAGAGGCTGAGGGACAGCATCCAGGGCAGCCCTCGGCCCGACGAGTGTGCTATCCGCCCCTAAGCCCTCGAGAGCTTGTGACGGCTCCTGAGACAGCGGGTGCATATCTTGACCTTCTTTGTCTCTCCGTTCACCGCCAAGCTCAGCTTGTGCACGTTGGGTAGGAACCGGGTCTTGGTGCGTCTCTTGGAATGGCTCACGTTGTTGCCCGACATGGCGAGCTTGCCACAAACTTGACACTTCATAATGCAGTCCTTATCTTCGACGGGTACAGTGCGGGATTTGACGGCCCCATTCACTTTTTGTAGGATAGAGCGCATAAACGCTATGCAGATGCAGCCCCCATAGGATACCATAGCACATGAGGAGTTACAAGGGAGGCTGGCTATGAGCAACTTGACCGAAGGGTTACCCGCAGGACGGGGACCCGAAGGAGGAGCAGGGCACGCCTCACCCGTGCTCCTGGACGGGCATGACTTGCGTACCGCCTTCGAGGCTGCCACCCGTTGCCTGGAAAGACACAGGGACACCATCAACGCTCTCAACGTCTTCCCCGTACCCGACGGCGATACGGGCACAAACATGCTCCTGACCATGCGCTCGGTAAACGAGGAGTCCTCGCGAGCGTCTGTTCTTTCCGCCGGAGCTGCCATGGCGGCCATGGCCCAGGGGGCCCTTCTGGGGGCCAGGGGCAACAGCGGCGTCATTCTTTCGCAGTTTTTCCACGGCCTGGCCCTGGGCGTTGAGGGGAAGGAGAGGCTAAGCGGGCAGGACCTGGCCGAGGCGTTCAGGTTAGCCTCCAAAGCGGCCGATACCTCCGTCAGCAAGCCCGTAGATGGTACTATGCTCACGGTCATGCGCGAGCTTTCCCTAGCCTCATCCCGGCACGCAGACGGACAGGACCTCCCCCTGGATGCCCTATCCACATGGGAGGTCGCGCTGGAAGCGGGGAAAGAGGCGCTCTCCCGGACTCCCATGCAGCTTGCGGTGCTGCGAGAGGCCGGCGTTGTGGACGCGGGCGGCCAGGGAGTTGTGACCCTCCTCGAAGGGGCCTGGCGACATCTGCGCGGGGAGAACGTGGACGAGCTTGAGCTTGACATGAGCGTCCCCTTTTATGGAGATGGGTCCTCGGAGGATACCCCACTCGCTGCAACGTCAGCCCAGCCTGTGGTACACGAGGAGTACCTGGCAGCCACCGAGCATGAGATGTACGGCTACTGCACCCAGCTTCTCATCTATGGGAGCGACCTGGACGTGGACGGGATTCGCGGCGAGCTATCCGCCATAGCCGAGTCCGCGGTAGTGGCGGGGAACGCGGGCCTGGTAAAGGTCCATGTACACACCCACGACCCGGGGCCGGTGATAAGCTACGCCGTAGCCCTCGGCACCATCGGCCAGGTCAGCATGGAGAACATGGACCAGCAGCACCAGGGGTTTGTGTCCCTTCATCGCGGCGAGACCGGGACCTCGGATGCCTCCCAGAAGCCGGAGAGCCGGCCAGTGGCTACAGCCGTGCTGGCGGTGGCCTGGGGGGACGGGTTTATCGAGCTGTTCAAGGGACTGGGCTGCGCAGCTATCATCACCGGCGGGCAGACAATGAACCCCAGCACCCAGGAGCTGCTGGACGCGGCCAAGGGTACGGGGGCGTCCGACGTCATCCTGCTGCCGAACAACCCCAACATCATACCTGTAGCCCGGCAGGCCGCCACCATAGCAGCCCAATACCCCGACGATAGCATGAGGCTGCACGTTATCCCCTGCCGCACAATACCCCAGGGCATCGCCGCGCTCCTGGCCTTCAACCCCGAAGGTCCCCTGGACGGCAACCTCCCATCTATGGAGGGGACCCTTCATACGGTGAAGACCATAGAGGTGACCAGGGCAGTGCGCCCGGCCACGCTGGGGGGACTTGACGTGAAGGAAGGGCAGCACATCGGCCTCGTGGAGGGCGATTTGGTAGTGGCTGCGGATTCAGCCTTCGAAGCGCTCCAGCAGACCTTGACGAAGGAGGGACCCGGCGAAGGCCAGCTGATAACCCTCTACTGGGGTGCTGACACGCAGGAGACCCAGGCCGCGGAAACGGCAGCCCAGCTACGGGAAACCATCCCAGGGGTCGGCGTGGAGGTTGTGCACGGGGGACAGCCCTTCTATCAATACATTGCTTCTTTGGAATAGCCGGGGAATAGCCGGTAGCGGCGGCCCATACATCGTCGCTATCATAAGCGAGGCGCGTATCATGGCGGTGAAGTTGGTTACGGACAGCACGTGTGACCTGCCCCAGGAGCTTGCCCAGCATTGGGGCATAACTGTAATCCCGTGCAACGTGCATTTTGACGACGAGGTGTACAAAGACGGGATTGACATAGGCTCCGACGAGTTCTATCGCCGGCTGGTGTCCAGCGCCAGGCTGCCCACCACGGCCCAACCCTCCGTGAACGACTTCCTCCAGGTGTACAGACCCCTGACGGATGAAGGACATGACGTGCTATCCGTCCATCTTTCCGCCAAGTTCAGCGGCACCCTTAACTCGGCGATACAGGCGAGGGAAGCGCTCCCTTCATCCGGGTCAGGCGGGCCGGGGCGCATAGAGATCATTGACTCGCAGCTGACCTCTATGGGGCTGGGTCTCATAGTCCTGGCGGCGGCGCAGATGATAAAATCCGGCGCTTCCTACGACCAGGTGGTTGCCGGGGTCCAGGCCTCCATGACTCAGACCCACTGCTATTTCCTCCTGGACACCCTGGAATATCTCCAGAAGGGAGGCCGCATAGGTAAAGCCAGCGCCTTCCTCGGCTCCCTTCTCAGCGTAAAGCCGATACTCACAATCAAGGATGGAGAGGCCCACCCCGCGGAGCGGGTCCGCACCAGGGAGCGGGGCGTGGGAAGGCTGGTGGACATCATAAGGGGACTGGCGCCCGTGAGTCGCCTGTCCATCGTGTACAGCACCACAGCCGGCGACGCGGAAGCCCTGAAGGAACGCCTCGGGGACCTGGCATCTCAAGAAGAGATTATCGTGACCAGGTTCGGCCCGGTAGTGGGTACGTACCTTGGGCCTGGCGCATTGGGCGTAGTGGTGACGGCCTCCCGCTAGCGGCCGTCATTGGTATGAAGATGCTCGTCTGTCATTCCCGCTTGCTCGGGAATCTATCTGCCACTCTTGGACTCCCGCTTTCGCGGGAGTGACGGTGGAGGGCCAGCCGCCATTCTCATCCTCTCATGTGGCCGTGGCAAGACCATAGGCAATCGGCTTGAAAATGCCCCATTTTCATTGCTCGTTGTGCAAACTGCACCCTGCACGGGGGATTCCCGTCGTGGTAAACTGGCCTTGCGATGACCCCCAGAAACACTCCCTCCGACGCTCAACCCCTGCTGGAGTCCTTCCAAAAAATACTGAAGCTGGAGGAGAGCAAGGGCTTTGAAAACACCGCCGTAATCGGGGGCCTGGACCGTTTCCTGGAGCGGATGGCCCCGGACATCGCTGCCGCAGTGGATGACCCGGACCCTGGGGAGCTTTCGGGCGTATCATATAGCCAGAGGACCCTCAGTGAACGGCAGGAGTGGGTGAGGCTCTGGCTGGCAAGGCTCGAAAGCCTCGCCCTTGAGAGACCAAGCCACCAGGATGCGGACCGTCAGGCGAGCGGGCCGGACTCAGACCAGGATAGCCCCCCTCCTCCCTCGGACACGCCCGCCCCGATTCGCCAGGAGGACGCGCCCCGCTCCACCCATCCCGATTGGGCAGAGTCGGAGCCCGGCACTCCGCCACAAGATCCTCCCGCCAGGCGCGCGCCCCTTCCACCGGGTCTCACCCTGGAGTCGCCGGTTGACCAGCTACGGGGCGTGGACGCGAAGCTCTCGACCAAGCTGCATCGGCTGGGCGTGTCCACCATCCAGGACCTTCTTTACCTCTTCCCCAAACGTCACAACGACTTCTCGAGAGTCGTCAAGATTTCCGACCTGGCGCCGGGCCAGGAGCAGACGGTAGTAGCCACCGTTTGGGAGGCCAGGCAGACCACGCTGGGCCGGGGCAGACTCAAGGCTACTGAGGCGGTGGTGGGTGACGAGACGGGGAATCTCCGGGTGGTCTGGTTCGGCCAGCCCTACCTGGCCCGGCTGCTCAAGCCCGACTCAAGGGTGGCCATCAGTGGCAAGGCGGACATCTACAAAGGGCAGATGCAGGTGCAGTCGCCCGAGTTCGAGATGCTGGACCGGCAGGACAGCCTGATACACACGGGCAGGCTGGTCCCCGTCTATCCCTCCACCGATGGCCTTACCCCCCGCAGGATACGGAGCATCGTATGGGAGGCCCTTGACCGGTGGTCGCCCCTCCTGGAGGAGTTCCTCCCGGAAGAGCTGAGGGAGAGGGCCGGGCACGCCCTGAGCCTGCCGAGGGGACTGATGTCCCTGCCCGAGGCCATCATGCAGGCCCATTACCCCGATGACCCGTCGGGGCTGGAGGCGGCGAGAAAGCGCCTGGCCTTCGACGAGCTTCTGCTGCTGCAAATGGCGGTGCTCATGCGCCGCAGGGACTGGCAGGACTCCCTGGAGGGTATACCGGTCCGGGCCGACCCCAAAGTCCTGGAGAGCTTCACCGCATCCATGCCCTTCAGACTCACTGACGCCCAGGAGCGGTGCCTGGGAGAAATAACAGGCGACCTGGCGCGGGGCACTCCGCCCATGAACCGCCTCCTCCAGGGAGAGGTGGGCAGCGGGAAGACGGTGGTCGCCCTGGCAGCCCTGCTGGCAGCCGTCGCGAGCGGGCATCAAGGCTCCATAATGGTCCCCACGGAGGTGCTTGCAGAGCAGCACTTCGCCACGGTATCCCGGCTGCTGGCGGGCCTGGCAACCCCTGTACGGGAGGAGAACCACATCACCGTCTACCTGGACCCCCTCCCGGACCCCATCTCCCTGGGCCTGCTCACGGGCAGCACCAGAGCATCCTTGAAAAGAGAGCTTTACCGGCGGGTTTCTGAAGGAAGCCTCGACATTATCATCGGCACCCACACCCTCATCCAGGAGGATGTAGAGATGCCCCGGCTGGCCCTAGCGGTAGTGGACGAGCAGCAGCGCTTCGGGGTAATGCAGCGGGCAGCCCTGAGACAGAAGGGTGGAGTGGCCCCCCATGTGCTGGTTATGTCCGCTACGCCGATACCAAGGACCCTGGCCCTGACTCTGTACGGCGACCTGGACATATCCGTCATAGACCAGCTGCCTCCGCGGAGGCAGCGAGTGCTGACCCGGAGCGTCCCCCCGGAGCGGCGAGATGCAGCCTACGGCTTCGTGAGAAAAGAGATACGCAACGGGCGGCAGGCCTTCGTCATATGCCCGCTCATCGAGGAGTCGGAGGCGGTGGAAGCCAGGGCCGCGACCGGAGAGTACAAGCGCCTTTCCACCGAGGTATTTCCCGACCTTCGGCTGGGCCTGCTTCACGGCAGGATGCCCTCGGGAGAGAAGGCCGAGGTTATGGGCAGGTTCCGCGACGGTGAGATAGACATACTGGTGTCCACGGCGGTGGTGGAGGTGGGCATAGACGTGCCCAACGCCACCGTCATGGTGGTGGAGGGCGCGCACCGCTTCGGACTGTCCCAGCTGCACCAGTTCCGGGGGCGGGTGGGTCGCGGCGAGCACAAGAGCTATTGCCTCCTGCTGGCCGACTACTCTTCCCCTGAGTCCAGGGAGCGCCTCTCGGCGATGGAGCGCATATACGACGGTTTCCAGCTTGCGGAGGTAGACCTGGGCCTCCGGGGGCCGGGCGACTTTTTCGGCACCCGCCAGAGCGGTCTGCCAAGCCTGCGCGTCGCTCGCCTCTCGGACCAGGACCTGCTCAAGCTCGCCAGAGAGGAGGCGACGGCGCTCCTCCGGGACGACCCCAGGCTACGCGAACCCGCCCATAAGCCCCTTGCCGCCGAAGTGTCTCGGTTCCTGGACAGGGTGCGGGACGAGGTGAGCTGATGGTCCCGGACATGACGGGCAGTATTCGGGATGTATTGACGCTCTTCTGTGTTTGCAGTAGTTTTGACCCAAGCAAGTCATCTTGAGGAGCGAGCAGCAATGGAAGCCAAGAAGAAGAGTCTCACCCTCGACCTGGACCCTCTGGTACAGCGACGCCTGAAGGTGATGGCTGCGCTCAAGGGCATAAGTATGCGGCAGTACTGCCTGACGGCCATAGACAAGGAACTGGCGATAGACGAGGCCAACGGCGCGCCCGGCCAACGCTCTGGCCGCTTTTCCTTCGCGAGGCTGGAGGCGACTCGAGATGAGATATTGGGGGACAGGGTGTTTCCCGGAGACTCGGTTGAGTTCATCCGGGAGGCCCGCGAGTCCAGGAACATCTCGTGAACGGCCATGTCGTCGTGGACGCGAGCCTAGCGGTCAAGTGGTTTGTGAAAGAAGAAGGTCTGACGAGGCCCGCGCAATCGCCCGATCCTGGGAAGGCGGGGGGACCCGAATGGCAGCGCCACACTTCATGCCTGTGGAGGTGGCCAACGCCCTTCACAGGCGAGTAATGGGGAACGAGATGAGCGTAGAAGAAGCCGTGGGCCTGGTCGAGAGCCTGCTGGCGTCGGGGATTGAGTTGCATGATCCTCCCGACATTTACGGAAGAGCGCTGGAGTTGGCAAGCCAGCTCAATCAGGGGGCTGTCTATGACGCGCACTATCTTGCACTAGCGGAGACACTAGAGTGTGAACTGTGGACCGCCGACGAGAGGTTCTACAGAGCGGCGAGTCCCATCACCGAGAACGTACACTGGATTGGCGAGATTGGGGACGATGGACTATAGCGAGATAGCCAGCTTCAAAGGGTAGCCCTGTCACTCGCTGTGTCGAGACTCGCGGAGAAGCTACCTACTCAAAAGCTCTGCGCGGAGTCGCCTCCAGCCCCATCACCCGAGACCACCGCGCCGTTCGGAAGGATAACCCCGTCTTTGCAGTGGCACTCTATCTGCCCCCGCCGAACTGCTCCTGGTAAAGCCTGGTGTAGAGGCCTGCCTGGGACAATAGCTGCAGGTGAGTGCCTTGCTCCACTATCCGGCCATGATTAATGACGTAGATAACGTCGGCAGCCATGATGGTGGAGAGGCGGTGAGCGATGGCGATGGTGGTCCGGCCCTTCATCAAAGGCTCCAGGGCCCTTTGGACGAACCGCTCGCTGGCGGTATCCAGGGCTGAAGTAGCCTCGTCCAGGATCAGTATCCTGGGCTGGTGTAGAATGACGCGGGCGATGGAGAGTCGCTGGCGCTCGCCCCCCGACAGCCTGTACCCACGCTCGCCAACGATGGTGTCGTAGCCTTCGGGGAATTCCATAATGCGATCATGGATGAATGCGGCCCGGGCAGCTTCCTCCACCTCCTCCTGGGTGGCGTCTGGGGCGCCGTAGCGTAGATTATTTCGGATGCTGGAGTGGAACAGGTAGCTCTCCTGGGTGACGTAGCCTATTAGACCGGAGAGGGACTCCAGCTTGATGTCTCGAACGTCCACGTTGTCAATGCGGACTGATCCCTCGGTGACATCGTAGAGACGATGGATGAGGTAGGAGATGGTGGTCTTGCCGGCGCCACTGGGCCCGACGAAGGCGGCTAGCTGGCCGGACCGGATGTGGAAGCTGACGTCGTCCAGCACCCAACGAGATTCGGCCCCATTGTTCTGGGTGGTACCCGCTGCACCGGCGCCGTTCTGGGAGTCGCCGTATCGGAGGCGGACCGATTGGAAGGAAACGTCGCCGGCCACCTGCTCCGGTCCCAGGTACACTGCTTGGGGGGCATCTACGATCTGAGGCTTTATGTCCAGGTATCCAAAGATGCGTTCGAAGAGGGCCAGGGAAGCCTGAAGCTCGACCGATACCTGAAGCAGGCTGCCCATGGGGAAATAGAGCCGGCTTTGAAGGGTTGTGAAGGCGACAATAGTTCCGGCGGATACGCCCGCGGGACCATCGCCGGTGAGCAGGTAGCCGGCCAGCACATAAATGACCACCGGGGAGACGGAGAAGAATATCTGCATGGTGGTAAAGAAGGCCTGCCCCGTCATTTGCTGACGCACCGCCAGTTCCGACAAGCTCTGGTTCTCCTGATGAAACCTCCGAATCTCCTGGTTCTGCCGTCCGAAGAGCTTGGCCAGCATAATGCCGGAGATGGAGAGGGTTTCCTGGGTGATGGCGGTAATCTCGGCGGCGGATTTTTGGGCCTCGGCGGCGACGATACGGCGGCGCTGGCCCACCACTCGACTGAGGAAGACAAAGATGGGCACAGTGCCTATGGCCACCAGGGTCAGCTCCCAGGAGAGGATGAGCATGGCCACCAGTGTGCTGATGACTATGACGATATTGGAGAGGACGTTGGAAAGGGTGCTGGTGACGACATTTTGAATCCCGCCCACGTCGTTGGCCACTCGGGACTGAATCTCCCCGGTCCGGGTGTCGGTAAAGAAGCCCAGGGAGAGACTCTGCAAGTGCCGGTACAGACGATCGCGAAGGTCTCGCATGACCTTCTGGCCGATCTGATTGGTAAATAAGGTCTGGATGACACCCAGGCCGCCGCTGATGACGGTGACACCCACCATGACCCCGCAAAGAATCCAGAGAAGGCCCAGGTCCGGGCCGCCACTGGAAGGGAAGAGGGCGGAATCAAACACCACCCGGATCAGGACGGGGTTCACGACACCCACCCCGGCGGTCACCAGGATAAGCAGACCGACAAAAGTTACCCGGAGCCAGTAGGGACGAAAGGCCGCCGCAATGCGGCCCACCAGGCCGGGGCTGGTCTCAGGGTTGTCGCCTGGCTTCTTTCCAGGTAGAAAGAACATTCTCACGTTATCCGGAGCGCCCTTGCCGTCGAGCTGCCCGGCGCTCAGAGGCAGGCCCGGCAACAGGTCCGACTCATTCGCGGGAAGCGTCGCGCCAGAGACGAAAGCCGGTAATCCCCGACACCAGTACGAAGAGGGGGTCCACAAACGTCCACATAAGCAGATTAATCTGCCCCTGGGAATCCGCGTCAACGGTGAGGTCGTCGAACCAGTTCCAGAAGAACCAGATGGCCAGCACAATTGATGCGTAGAACGCCAGATTGACTTCCAGGTATTCACGAGTAATGGACTCGTCCGGCCCGCGCTCACCCAGGGTCCGCTTGCGGAAGTAGTGCACAGCCAACACTACCAGCACTGCCAAGGCCATGAAGCAGTCCAGGACATACCACACTCGGTCAATGTCCACAATGTCCGCGTAGAAGGGAGTAAACATGAAGTGCAACGCTACCGCAAGGGCTATCGCACCCAGGACGATGGCAAACAGCTTTTTCAACATGGTTACAATTACTTCTCCGACGAAGGGCGAGGCGGACCCAATCAGTTGGACAGGGTGAGGCCGAAATTAAGAGCAAGCCTTGCCCTCTCACTTCCCTCTACTGATGTAAGTTCGTCCCCTGATTGTACCTGACTTGCTTGTGGAGAGCTACCTGGTCGCTAGGCGGAGCATCCCTCCCCCTAAACCTGAACGTTGTATGGTCCCCCGTCCATTACCTCCCGGAACTGGGCCGGTGGCGATACACCCGCTCTCGGTCTCATCCACGTACTCCCCGCGATGCTGTCAGTCGAGCTAACGTCCGTACCCTCTACCGGTTTCTTCACAGACAGCTTATGGCCCCTGCAACTCTGGGAAATAAGTTGCGTAGAAACCGCGATCCCGTGTGAGAAAGGCATCGGCCCGAGCAACGGCGTGGGCGCCGATCAGGAAATCGGCAATAATCCGGCCCCTCGACACGCCAGACTGCCGGTATCGAAACCAACGAGACCCGGCTTCATAGGCGATGGCGGTATCGATCGGAGAGAGTGCCACACTCATCTCTCGCAGCGCCCTATCGAGCGTGGGCCGGTCATCAAAAGCTGGCACGAGCTCCGCGTAGACCACGTCACAGACGAGAATGGCCCCTCTGTCATAGGCGTTTCTAAGCAACTCCTTGGAACGGGGGCCGTGGCGCTCGTCAGGGAGGAATACATCCAGCAGGATACTCGTGTCTACAGCAGTGATCATCTGTCGCGTATCTTTTCGATGTAATCGTCGGTGTTTCCACCACTGCTCAGGATGCCGTACACTCGCTCCACCGGGTGCTTAGCCGCCACGCGTTTCTGGATGAGTAGGCCGTGCTCGGTTGGGGTGACCTCAACTTCGACGTCGTGAGTCATGCCGAATTGTTCTCTCAGGCGCTTGGGAATGGTAATCTGCCCGCGTTCGGATATGCGCATACTTCCTCCATATGAATATAACTAGCATCATATCATACGCATCTGATATGTTATACTGCGATTCCCAGATACGGAGGCGGCGTTGGCACCTCGCTGAAGTCCTTAAACGCCGTGGTTGAGGAATGAGCGACGGGGAGGAGTGAACAGCATGGGGCGCCGGTCAAATCGGAGAGGGGTCATGGGGGACCTGACCTTCAACGTTATAGACGTTGAAACTGCCAACGCCAACCCTTCGAGCATTTGCCAGATCGGGATTGTCCGCGTCCGCGCCAGCGAAATCAAAGAGCAACTGTCAATCCTGGTCAACCCTGAAGTGCGGTTCAACTCCTTCAACGTAGAGCTACACGGCATTAGCGAAGGCACGGTCAAAGACAGCCAAACTCTGCCTCAGCTAGAAGCCAGGCTTCGTCGTCTATTGGACGGGGTGGTACTCGTAAGCCACACGGCCTTCGACCGGGTGTCCCTCGATGGGGCGATGGAAAAGTATGGGCTGGAGCGTGTCCGAACAACATGGCTTGACAGCGCCGCCATTGCCCGTCGCGCTTGGCCCGAGAAATACAGACGCCGAGGTTGGAATCTGGCCAACATTGCAGGAGACCTGGGCATCACGTTCCGGCACCACGATGCGGTGGAGGATGCCAGGGCGGCGGGAGAGATCGTGCTGCACGCGTGCCGCCACACCGGTCTGGACATCAACGGGTGGCTGGAGCGGGCCAGGTGACGGCATGGTTGGGTCTATCTATCAATGAGGGTGTGACCCAATTGGACTCTAACGATGCAGGTTCACGAGCTTCGTGGGGTCCAATGGCCCCGTTGGTACTGGCTCGCGGTGGGATTTTCTAACCCGAAGAGACCGAAAAGCTGGTCTGCGGAGAGAGAGGCGGCAAGGTCAATGGATACATCGTCCACCAGCTCATCGAACAGCTCCTGTTTCTGCTCGAGTATCCGGTCTATGCGCTCCTCTATGGTATCTATGCACGAATACTTGAACACATGGACCGGGACCGTTTGCCCGTAGCGGTGACTGCGGTCTTCAGCTTGCCGCTCCACTGCCGGGTTCCACCAGCGGTCCAGGTGGAATACGTACGAGGCTTCCTGGAGATTGAGGCCGACACCGCCGGCCCTCAGTGAAACAACCAGGACCTTGTGCTTCTCATCGGTCCTGAACCGGCGAATTATGTCTCGTCTTTCGTCCAACGTAAGGACGCCAGTAAAGGTCAGTGGGTGGAACTCGCGCAGGACCTGGGACATTGCGTCAACGCCGAAGCCGGCGCTGGTGTACTGGGAGAACACGATAGCCCGGTTGCCCTGCCTGGCTAGCGTCTCGACTCTGTCGTGAATATCCTCGAACTTGCCCGATTGCCCGCTCTCCGGCTCCGCGTTGCATATCTGCTTCAACCGCGAGATTAGCTCCAGGACGTGCTGCACCCGGACATCCCTCCCCAACTCCCGCAGATGCACTATTCCTTCCCGTTCCGCCCGGTCGTAGCTCTGGCGCTGCTTGGGGAGCAGTGGAATGCGCAGCTTGGTGGTCAACTTGGGAGGAAGGTCTTGCAGTACCTCGGCTTTCTTGCGCCGCAGTTGCAACTCGCGGTGCCGGTGCCGCAGCTCGAGGCCGGGAAAGTACCTGCTCTGGGACACGAGATCATCGTGGTCAACAAATTCCATGATGGCTGCCAGCTCTTCCTCGTTGTTTTCCAACGGGGTGCCAGTCAACGCCCAAGAGCGATGGCGTTTGATGCCCTTCACAGCCCGGCTGGTGGGGTTGCGGTTTTTGATGCGCTGAGCTTCGTCCGCCACCAGGACATCCCAGGTCCTTCTCCCAAGGGGTGATTGGGGGCTTTCGGTGAAATCTGACCTTAACGTTTCATAGCTGACGATTGCGACGTGGACCGGGGCTGCCCATTGCCATGCCCGGTCCATGGGGTTGCCCCTTATCACCATTGCCTTTAGCTCCGGCGCCCATTTGCGTAGCTCTTGACGCCATTGGTCCAGAATCGAAGCCGGCGCGACCACCAGAGCCGTGGCGATTGTCCGCTGCACAATCAAGACCCGTAAAGCGGCGATTACCTGAAGGGTCTTGCCCAGACCCATATCGTCGGCCAGAAGCAGTTTCTCGCTTCCCATCAATGTCCTGACACCGTCCAGCTGGAATGGCATCAGCTCGCCGGGCCATTCCAGCACGGAATCGGGACCCGGAAGGAGATAATCGGAAAGGGGGGCCAGCACCCGCCTTAGCCGCTCCGCCAACGTTTCTTTTACCACGGCACGCGTCCCCTGGGATGATCGTCCAGGCGTCGCCGATTGCCCCGTCCCGTTCGAGACGGCGGCCCCGCCGTTAGAGATGCCGGCTGATGCCCGGTCGAATACAACCGACGTCACGGAGTCCGGGACGCCTCCTGCGGGTTGGGGCAACCAGGAGACTGGTAAGGGAGGACCTGCAACAATGACTGCGTTAGCTGCTGCGGATGCACTGATCCCCGGCAAAGGGATGTGCAGCACCGGTCCGGCTTTGGGCTGGCGCCGCCGCAGAATCCGCGGGCGTCGCTCGGAGGTCCTGGTCCTGCTCCACCAGGTCGGCAGAAACTTCACGATTCGAAAGCCTCTTGTATTCCCAGTGCTGCGCGGTCAAAGGGCTCCAGCAGCAACCGACGACCGTCGAGGATTTCAACCATCTTCGCCGGCGCTCCCCCGGGGGCAGGCTGGCCGTTTACCCAGATGAGAGATACGGAGTCCGAAGGGCGTTGAGCTTCTTCCAATGGCGCCACCGAGCCTGGACCTTGGGTGGCAATCATGCACACCGGTATCTGGACCCCGAGGTCTTCGGAAAACACCTCTGCCGGCGTCTCATTCGCCAGGGCAAACACGACGTCGGGGACATGACTGGCCGATTCAAACAACGCTTTGGTCAAAGAGGTCACGGCCCGGCTCCTTGCCCGGCCAGCGCGCCAGAGGACGCTCAAGCGGACGTCAATCCTGGTAAAGCTGAACTCCAGTGGGTCTCCGCGAGTGGACATGATGAACAGGGCGCTACGGATGCCTTTGCCGTCGGGCTCGTCTATAAACCGCAGATAGGCGGCAACGCCGGGATGTTCCTCTTCACTCAAATCACGAAAGGGCACTGGCAACGCAAGGCCTCTAATCCGGGTCGAAAGGCGCGTCGTCCTCTCGAATTGTGTGGGAATCGGGGTCGTCGGAAGACGGCTGCTCTAGTGTCGTGTCTTCTTCGCGGCTGAATTTTAACTCGGTCATCTCTATATCCGGCTCCAATTCCGGGTACAGTCGGCGTAAGTCCCACTCGTTAATCCACCGCCGGACGAAGGGCCGAATGGCCCGACGCGGTCCCTGTCCAATCTCGTGGTTGATGTCGGGAGCGTTCCAGTCGTACGCCTGGGAATGGATGACCTTCAGTTTTTCATAAAGGTCGGACAACAACTCGTGGTCAGGCTCTCCCAGCACGTGTTGTCCCCTTTCGATGAGCATCATCCCGGTTTCAGCCCGGGCAGCGGTCAGGTTGTCAGCGTCCCGCCCTCTGGCGCGCAGGCGCGGAACAACTTTGTCCCGGTCCTCCTTCCGGTTGAGAATCTCTTCGGCGAAGTCTGCGGCTGTAGTGCCGACTACAACCAGGCCCGGGTACTTTTCACCCGTTGCCTGCCCCATCCAGCGGGCCAGCTCAGCATATGACCTGGCTCTTTGCAGCCAGCTATAGTTGGCAACCAGCTCGATTTCGTCCATCAGGATCACCCAACCCCGGTAGCCGGCGGCCTTGATTAGCTCCAGCACGAACCTCAACTTCTGGGGCGGCATATCCCTGGCCAAAGGCGCTCTGAAGGGATAGGACTGGAGTTGGCGAACACGCTTCAGACCTTTGCGCACGTTCTTTATTTGAATCCCTCCTCCAGACCAGAACGAGGTTATTTCGTTCTGCAACTTGGGGGCGTCGTAATCGTTATATTTTTCATGAACCATCAGAGTGGCGGGCAGGATTCGATGCAGGCCGTTGTCTTCGCGATTGGCCCATAGGGAAAAATCGGCGTAACTTCGGGAGTCGTAGTCCAGTTTCTGCGCGATTTCTTCCACCATGCGGCCGGTAATTCCCAGAGCCCTCCCGTTTTCAACGGCTGCCCTAAAGACCCTGTCCATATCGAAGAGAGGCGTTTCCTTGCTGATGACCACCCGGCTGCACACGAAGTCCTGGGCCAGGGCCTGGGTTTCCAGGTAACCCAGCAGGTGAGACTTCCCGGAACCGAAGTCTCCAGCCACCAGCATCCCGAGGCCGGAGTCCAGTGTGTCTGACTCGTTGGATACACGGGACAAGAAATCTTTGAATTCGCGTTCAACAGCCGGTTGGTTACACCCTAAAACGGCGACCGCATCCCCGTTGGGCACGCCGTTTCTCAGCGCCTCCAGCGCTCGGCGATCCTTCAACCTCGAAGTGTTTGCGTCGTCTACCATTTCGATTGCTCCTACCGGGGCGCATCGGCCAAGCGGACCAGGGTAGACATGGGGTTGGCCTGGCTGCGGCTCCGAACTTCTTCGGCGATCCGACCCATGAGGGCGCGGTAGATGGAAAAACCTTTACCTCGGGGATCGTCGTCCAGGAACCCTTCGTTGGAAAGCACCACCATAAACAAACCTCCGAGGCGATCTGTACCATCAATGAGTTCCCTCAAGAGTTCGTAATGGTCCATCACAGCGGAACGGGAGTAGAACCGGAGACCGTCCCGGGGGTTTCGACGCAGTGTCACCCGCGAATTGTCCAAAATGACTACGGTCCCCGAGTACCCGACGAACCTCGCCCAATACAGAAGCGATTCAAAAAAATGTCTGGCGTTGGTTCGGACAATTTTGTTGTAGATGTAGTAGCCACCGCCGGTAGAAACTCTAGGCCTGAGGCCGGTCAACCAATCTATCAGTAAGACGGCCTCTTGGTCCTGCCCGGCGCCACCCATTTCTGGGCGACACAGATCAGCCATCGCAGACCGGAAATCTCTCGACATATTCCCATTCTGGGTAACGGCTTGGGGCAATACCCCTCGCAGGTCACGGATTATTTGTTTTTCCTCAACCGCGTTGGCAACGCTGATACCCTCAAGAATCGGGGTCTCGCTCCTGGGATCAATCGTGTCGGTATGATAGATCAGGTCCTCGCACAACCGTAGCACCGCCCGCCTCGCCAGGAATCTCCAATCAATCTGTGAGGCGATTCGGAAGAAAATATCCTGGGGCATGTGAACCCGGGTATCGCTGGAATCAACGCCGACCACCATGTAGCCGAGATCGGAAGCCATCCTCGTGAACGCGTCCTTCAGCAACGGGGTCAGGTCTTCTCCGGTGGGCACGGCGAACTTGATGGATGCCCCGCCATCCTTCACGAATCCCTGAAGGTACTCGTCCCTGATTACGTCCAGCCACTCCTGGATAGGAAGCGTGTTGGTCATTGGCCGGCTCCGGTGAACTGAATCCCGTAGTATACGATAGTCTCTCCATTCGGCCCGACGAAGGAGATGGTCCCGCGTGGGTTTCTGGTGCCGGTGGACGCCGGGAAGGAAACTCGTGCCCCTGACTGGACTCTCCTCACGTCGCTGGCTTCCAGGCTATACAGGTCCCGGGCAAAGTCCAACAGGCTGTACTCCCGGCTCGCCCCGGGCAGACCGGTAAACAGGTTGTAGATGCGGCTCAACTGGACTACCTGCCCAACCCCTCCCAGCTTCAGCCTGTCCGCGGTGTCAGACCCGGTGAGGGCTAGGTAAGCCTGGTACAGAGACTCCAAGAATTGCTGTGGGTTGAACCGGGGAGGCCGCTTCTGAAGGTTCCCCAGGACCTCGACAACCTTACTGGGGCGAATCGTGGACATCTGACGCCGGTCAATTCGCACCGCACGGTCGCCCGGCATGACCCGGACCACCGACGGGTGGGCAATCAACCTGCCGTCCCTATCAAATACCTGGAGGCCCTTCTTTCTACCTTCCTCCTTCAACTCCCCGGCGTACTGTTCTTGAAGGTATTCCCGCTCACTCTCGAGCGTGAACGGCCAAGCATCTGCTGCATTAGCGACCGCTTGCCTAACAAGATTAAGGTCATCCTGTAGCTGCTTGCTATGTCTTCTCACGGCGGCGATATTGCCATCTTGTGCGGCCTTTCTCATCTGCCTGGCGAGCTTGGAAACATCGCCCAATGCTTTCAACACCGAGTCCGCCGCTTTCTCTGCTGCGGCGAACCCCCCTTCGAAGGTTTGCATCACTCCCCTCCCATCGTGTATCCGAATTCTAACAGAAGACTAATCCATGAGGGCCGGTCAACTGCCCCCGATTCCGGAATTGTTCCAAGCTATAGCCTACGGCCTAGGCTATTCGAGGGCGTAGACGGGGCACCATATCCAGACAAAGACCAGGCAAAAACTCAGACAAAATCAGGACGGTCTGGGATCCCGGATTCTTCCGGCAGCCGTCGTGAACCATCAGTTGACCTGTGCCCGAATGAGCCAATCCAAGGCTGACGAGTCGAGAATCTGACTGCCCATTTCTTGCTTCAGATTATAGAATGCGTTTGTCCCGGGGGTCAATCGCAGGGTCTTTCCGCTTTCGAGATTACCGACGCGGCCTTGCGCCCCGGGCTACGGGCGCAAACAGGCCAGACGCGCTTCACTCTTTCACTTGCTTCGCCCCGGACTCTCGCCTTTGGGCGGGCGTGGAGTTGGAGTTAGCCTCGCCGCGCAGCCATCTATAGGGGTCGTTAATCATATCGGTAAGCAGGTCCCCGTATATCTGGTCGTAGAGGGAGTCCACCTCGTCGTCATCGTCGCAGACCTTGCGGGCGACGGCCGTGTCTCGTTGGACCAAGGCATCCAGGCTGCGCCTCAGCATATCAGTGGCCCTGTCGGCCATGCGGGGGATGTCTATGAGGGGCTTGAGAGGCGGGTCGTTACCCATCATCAGCACCTCGTCCTACAGCCTCCGCAGCTCCCGGTCGAAGCCAGCCCTTACCTGCATCGGAGTGTCCATCAGCCAAATCTCCCTGTGATGTAGTCTTCGGTGCGCTTGTCAGCCGGGTTGGTGAATATCCGGCTGGTGTGCCCGTGCTCTACCAGGTAGCGCGCCCTGTCAGTGCTCATGGTCAAGAAAACGGTCTCATCCGAGACCCTGGCTGCTTGCTGCATATTATGGATGACGATGACTATAGTATACTCCTGGGCCAGGGAGCGTATGAGCTCCTCGATAGCCAGAGTGGCCATGGGGTCCAACGCCGAGCAAGGCTCATCCATCAGTATCAGCCCGGATTCCACGGCTAAAGTCCTTGCGATGCAGAGTCGCTGCTGCTGCCCACCCGAGAGGGTAAGGGCGTTCCTGGGTCAGGGCCACCTGCACATGGAGGGTGGAGTGAGATTGAGCTGAAGCAGCGTAACACGTGGGAAATGACTTGGGTCAGATGCCACAAAGCCCTTCGCACTCTTCCAGCATCAGGTTGTAGTAGCTGGTAACGTCGCTGAAATCCACCTCACCCAGGGGAGTCCTCGACCGGTGCAGGTAGGCTTCGCCTTTAATTGTGCCGCGAGTGGCTGGGGCATTTCGCAGGGCTTGGTCAATGAAAACAGCATCTTGGAAAGATTTGGGGTCATTGTACTTGAGATGTTTCCACACCGAGTCTTTATGATAAGGGCAGCCAATGCAAGAACTGGTAGGTAAATAGCGGTCCGGGTAGTTTTCGTTGAACCAATTAAGGCGTTGGGCCCGGCTGAACCCGTTTTCGATAAGCGGATAGCGGTTGGTAATCCACTCGTCTTTGCTGGGTTTTACGCGGACAGCTTCGTAAAGCCCTTCTCTATCGCGACCGCGCCTGTGCTCGCTCAGGGTCGTGGTTCATTGTCGCCCCCGGGTCAAGCCAGGAGTAGGCCGGGCGGGGGTCTAGGTCCTGGCTGACCGCCATGTTGTTCCGGCACGTACGGCTTGATTCCAGCTTTTGTTAGGTGCCGTTTTAGATTCCTCGTTGCGCTCGGAATGACATCTAGGGAGCGTTTCGGAATAACACGCGGCAGGGCTTGTATTCGCCTAGTAGTCAGTCATATTTGGAATCGAAGGGATAGAGGCGGTGTAATTTGGTTCGGGCATCCTGAGTCTTGAACCGCCAGTTGATGGTGACCCGCGCCTCGTTTCGCTCCTGCACCGAGGCCCCGACTTCCCGTTGGAGCGATTCTGCGTCGGGGAGCCGCTGCTTCAGACAGGAGCGGGATAGCACGCTGAACTCGATCTCCGCCATGTTCAGCCAACTGCCGTGCTTGGGCGTATAGTGGAACTCCAGCCGTTTAGCTATCCGCCGGGCTTCCGGCGCGGGGAAGGTCTCGTACAACGAAGCGAGGCGATGGGTGTTCAGGTTGTCCAGCACCACCCGCACCACCTCGACCTCCGGGTAGGCCTCATCCACCAGCCAGCGCATCTGGTGGGCGAAGTCCTGCATGGTGCGCCGTTCGGTCACCGCCACCTGCCGCCAGCCAGCCAGGGGCTCACAGGCCAGGAACAGGTTGCGGGTTCCCTCCCGCCGGTACTCGTAGTCCCGACGCAGCGGACGCCCCGGCTCGGCAGGGAGAGAGGGCCGCGTCTCGGCTAACAACTGGGTGGAGGTCTCATCAAAGCAGACCACCGGCCGTTGCGGGTCATAGGGTTCGGCGTACAAATCCAGGACGTCCTCCATGTGGGCCACGAAGTCGGCGCTTACCTCGGGGATGCACCACTCCTGCTTCTGCCACGGCTTAAGGACGTTTTTTTGAGCCGCTGGCGCACCGTCTCGTGGGACAAGGATGACGCCAACCCCAACTCCACCACTTTGCCCGCCAGCAAGCGCAGGGTCCAATGGTCATGTCCTTCCGGCGCTGGGCTACAGGCCAAGGCAATCAGAGCCTGCCCCGTACTGGATACGGGGTGGGCTTCGCCCAGGTCCTCCAGCTTCCGGTACCCGTTCGCTTGGACCCGGTCTTGCAGCGCCCCAGCCAACCCAGCTTCGGCAAAGCGGCGCTTGACGCGGAACACCGTGCCCTCGACCACATCCAAGGCTTGCGCCACCCGGGGCGCAGACCAACCTGCATCGGTCTTGAGCAGTATCCGCGCCCGAATAGTCACCCGGGCGGTACTTTTACCAGCCCGAACCAAGTGTTCCAGTTGGTTCCGCTGCTCCGGCGTCAACCTGACTCCGTACTTTTCCCTGACCATACCACCACCTCACTTCAACCCAGTCTGTTGCTCAGTATAGCGCCTTGGTTCAGACTCTTTAAACTACCATCAAAAACAGATTTGACTGACTACTAGCGTCGAGAATGAACCAACCCTGGCGGAAGACAGGACGATTGCAAAGTGGGCGTAAAAGGGATAGAAAGAGGAGAGAGGAAATGAAAAGGGGGTGATGAGAGACTATGGGAACGGCGGTGGAGTCTCTTTTCGGATGCTTGGCAGAGATACCAGACCCTAGAAAAGCCCGGGGAATCAGACATCCCTTTCAGGCGATTTTGCGCTTGAGCCTGTTGGGACTGGTGAGCGGTCAAACAACGATGGCCCATATAGCTTTGTTCGGAGAAAAACACTGGCCCAGATTGAAGGAACCCTTGGGCTTTGTTCAGGACCGGCCTCCCCACGCTACCACGATTTCCCGCACCTTGGCCGGGGTCTCTTTTGGGCAACTACAAGGAGCCTTGATTGGCTGGATGGAGAGGGTAGCGCCAGACCAACCGATGAATGCCGCAGTGGATGGGAAGTGGGCTAGACAGTCCGAAGATGCCGCCGGGAATCCTCTGGGGATGGTAAACGTCCTGGCCCATGACTTGAAGCTGTGCCTGGCCCAGTGGCCGATGACGGAGAAGCGGTACGAACCGGCAGTGTTGCGGACCCAACTGGCCCAGTTGTTTGAGCATTATCCCAGCTTGCAACTGCTCACTATGGACGCCCTGTATGCAGAGCGGGACCTTTGCCAGGCCATCGTGAGCTATGGACGGGACTACCTGGTGCGGGTCAAAGGGAACCGGCCTACGGTCCTGGCCGCCCTGGCGGACGGGTTTTCAGAGGACCAACTGGGGGAACCGCAAGCGCAGACTGTGGACAAAGGGGGGGCAAAATCGAGACCCGGAGGCTTTGGGCCAGCACTGTACTAGCCGACTACATCCGGGAGGAACTGGGGTTTCCTGGGGCACAGCAGGGGGCAATGGTGGAAAAAGTGAGCGTAGAGATAGCCACTGGTGAAGTATCCAAGGAGCGGTGGTATCTGCTGACCAGTCTACCTTCCAGAGGATGCACCCCAGACGGACTGCTCCGGCTGTTCCGAAACCACTGGAGCGTTGAGAATAGCCTGCACCATGTGAAAGACCGTAGCTGGGATGAAGACCGGCACACGCTGCGCCGTCCGGGGCTGGGAGAGGTCTT
Organism: Dehalococcoidia bacterium; assembly: GCA_965197405.1. Taxonomy (GTDB): domain Bacteria; phylum Chloroflexota; class Dehalococcoidia; order Lucifugimonadales; family JAGWBF01. Next base: position 3,259,299 of record OZ240206.1, read on the forward strand.
TGCCACTCTGGTGAATGCCAGTTTGAACGCCCTGCGCCTGGAAGGGTGGTTTCCAACCAAGATGTCCATGCCCTTACGCGCCAAGAGTTGCGCTTTTAGCCCGGATCAGACTATCGCTCGATTGTCCGGCCAGCTATTTTGACTTTGCAATCGTCCTGTCCGCTCAGTAGCTTCGATTGACACTTTTATGAGTCCAGGATATACTTCCAGATGGAGCAAAACAACCGTCTGGCCAGCTAGCCCCGCCCCCGGTGACCCCTCGACCGGGAACATGAATCGTCGGGACTGGGCCAGGCTTGTCCACGCCAGCCCGACTGGTTATAATTTATTCAACAAGCATGGGCCCGTAGCTCAGGTGGTTAGAGCGCGGTCCTGATAAGACCGAGGTCGATAGTTCGAGTCTATCCGGGCCCACCAGACTTGATAAAATCAAGAACTTTTGAGTTGAGATTCAGTTTGGCGCTGTAGCCAGATATTGGTCTGCCCTGCCAGGTACCACTCGGTAAGGGCTGGGCAAGGGCGGAGCGGAAGGTATACGGATCTCTCAGTCAATTGCTGCTTCATCAATCTACGACGTGGTACTTAGCAGGCAGGTTGTGGGGACGGTACAGGATGGCGGAATCCTCCATGCGTCTGAGCACGCTCGAATGAATCTTCGCCGATTCGGGAATGCGCCGCTGTGCCGGACGCCAGATAAGCCACATGCCTCGTCGGGACTCCTGGATTGCGCCTAGTGGATCGGGATCAAGGCTGTCCGCCCAACCATCTCTCAAGCGCAGTCCTTTGTCCCGCGCATTCTCCAACATCCACCTCAGCGTGATATCCGACACTCTCGGGTCAGGATGCGACCCGCCCACATCCGAATGGAAGCCTGGGAACCAGACTTGCTCTATGATCTGGCGCTCGTTCCTGCGACTTTCGTTCCAAAGGCTTACAGGGAAGTGCCTCCGTCGTTCGTCGATTGAGACTGCCTGGTAGCCATATGCCACGTCCCCATTCAGGACGGTATCGAAGAACTTCTTCCCCCAAAACCAGCCCATAGAACCTACGGTGTCCCATACACCGATGAAGTAGGGCTTGCATTCGTGGGAATACGTTTCCTTGAACCCAGCGGCAACTTCGTGATTGTCATGTCTGTTGTAGATCTTCGAAGCGTACGGAATGAGGTTGTTGCTGCCCTTTTGCAGCAGGCCGCACTTGTGCAACATGCCCGCGAGCGCGCGAACCGTAAAGGCTCCTCTACTGAATCCGAAGAGGAACACCCTGTCCCCCGCCTCATACCGGTCCATAAGGTATCTGTAGGCATCCTCCACGTTCTGCTGCAGGCCCGCTCCAAAGAACCTGCCCAACAGGATCCCCACGCGGCGGCCGACTTCCCGTCCCAAGAAACTGAAGGTCCCGACACCTGGATCATAGAAGGCGATCTGGTCCGAATCGCGTACGACCAGCTGGTACAGTTTGACCACGTTGGTATTGTTGCGACCATACTCGGCCCCTGTCCCGTCGCAGCAGATGACAATGTTCTTCATGCGGTTCTTCCAACGCAGGGGGTTAGTATGTCGTATCCCGCAATCATAGAGTGACTGCCTTTACTTATCCCTAGGCTACCTGTGGGCATCGCCCAGCCACGGATCCGGCCTGAGGTCCCTGTTAAACTCACGAAGCGGGTGCCGTTCAGGGTCGAGTTTTTCTCCAGTGTCCCATGGCTCGAAGGCGTTCTTGACGTTTCCCAGTCCCGTCCGGCCAAGCTCCGGGAAGTGACGGAGGATCACGGTCTTCAAATCGGCAGCGTCGATCCATGCGAGGCCCTCTTTCGTGTAGGTCTGTTCGTTGTAGTTGTCGGTGTAGAAGCGGTCCGCCTGGAGCCTGCGAGTGGCGTTAAGGATGAATATCTGGAACAGCGTTTCGCCGAACCCGAACCCGGTGGGGCGGTGTCCCTCCGCAAGCGTGCCTATGAGCAGGTCGAGCTTTTCCACGTCGCCCGGTTGGTCCCCGTACACTTCCTTGAGCTTCCGTACCTGTTCGACGTCGTCGGTGAGGTCGTCGAACTCGCGAATGGGATTGAGACCCAGCTGACGCCTGAACTCGTTGTACCGAGGCACACCCCTTTCCCTAGCTCTCAGGATATCGACTGACCCCATATCGAAGAGCGGGTTGCCCGGGACGCTAAGCTCTCGCATGAAATTGGGGTAGTTGTTCAGCACCAGTTGGCCCGGATGCTGAACGCCAAAAGAGTAGAACAGGTCGGCCATTGACGTTCTGGCGGTCAACTTGCCGGATCCCGCCTGGCGGGTCTCAACGAACGGCACGTCTTCCACCGTGTCGGTGTCGCTGATACCTCGGACTCTGATCGTCTCGGGCAAAAGCGAGTGCAGGCGGTAGACCTCTACGAACTCCTCGGTCAGGCCGTAGGGCTGGCCGTGCTTGTTGATCGGGTTGCCGACCACGCCTCCCATCTCCGGGTTTCGCATGTTGATGTCCGCGACCGTCTTTCTGTTCTCAGCGGCCCTGTAGGTGGTGAACAAGCCGTACCAGTTTGTGTTCAGACCGGAGTCGAGACCACGATTCGGGAGTACGGCGGGCGTCCACTCAATGGTGTGTATCTTTGCCATGACCGCCGCGTTGATCAGACGGGCCACGTTGAACAGCCGGGCGTCATCCCAATCGGGATAGGCGTTCTTCAACCGGTCGCAGATGGCGTTATGCTCCCTGGTGAACAGGGTGTGAAGCATGGTCAGGCCGATCCACCAGTTCCTGGTGAAACCGGTCTGCTCGACCCCCTTGTCGTCGAGGGGAAGATTGCCCGCGTCATCGAGCCTGAGCTTGCCATCGCCCCCTGTTCGGAGCTTGTCCAGCGTCTCCTGATCGCTGCCATATATCTGAGAGCCGTCCCACCAGTGAGTGACCTCGTTGATGAACGTTACGGGGGTCGTTTCCCCATTGGACATACGCGTGGGATCGGCCTGGGTCCTGCCGACGAACATCTTCGTCTGCCAGTGCTTCTTCCGCGCCGGATCGTCTTCCGCAAGGGGAATCTCGTGTACGCTGTTGCGCAGAGGCTCCCCGTGGTGCACCCAATCGTGGTTCTGGAAGTTGATCCAGGAGGCGGCCAGAAGATTGAGGAATGGCACTTCCTTCATCTCCTCTCCTCTGGCCAGGAACACTCGACTGAGCGCCCTGGGATTGGGCGTCATGAGTGTATCGCCGGTCTCAGGCTGGATGGCGGAGTTGGCGACGTTACGTGGGAAGCGTGTGCCCGCCGCTCCCTCTTTGGGGTCCGCCAGATTGTTCCAGCTTCCATCGGCCGTGCGGAAGAATCGTACACCCGGAGGCGGAGGCTGTTCCTCCGGCTGAAAGCCTATCAACGATCCAGGTGGATAGGTTCTCTTGAGATTGTTCTTGTTGAGCTGATCTCGCATGTAGGCCAGCGTCAGAATGCCGATGAAATAAGGCCTGCGGTACCAGTTTGTCCATACTTTGTCGCGGTAGCCCGCCAGACCGCCCAGAGCGCTGGTCACTGCGCTCATGAACAGCGACACAACCGCCCCTCCCGCGTTTCCCAGCACTAGTAGAACCCACTGGAAGAAATTGCGCCTCGGCGTCGCCATCGGAGTGGACGGCAGAGAGCCGTCCCTTACGGCTGGCCTGGCGAGCAGCGCGTCGCGATCGAAGTAAGATATGTCCGGCACGTCCACGTTCACTTCAGCGACCGCGTTCGCGCGGGACTGCGTCAACATATCTCGCCACGCCTGTCTGCTCGGATCGAGCTTCAGCGCTCGCTTGTAATTCTCGGCAGCGTCACCGTACTCTTCGAGGCCGTAGTGGGCGACTGCGACCAGAGCGTGAAGCTGGCCGTCGGAGTCTTCCGCCAGCCGCGTACTGAGAGACGCGATGGCCTCTCTAAACTTGCGTTCTTCGATCAGCCGCGCTACTTCAGGATGCCGCCCGCTTGGTTGTGAGTCACTCATGGCTTCCCTCCGAGGCAAGTTCATAGGTGTGCGTTGTGAATCTGAGTCCATCCTTCGGAAACGACGTCGATACAGGATCTTCCGATAGCTCTGGACATTGTGACCGCACCCGACCAAACTCCATCAGTGTTGATATGGCGGCCTTGCACACCAACAGGATGAGATCTTTGCCCGGGCAGTTTCTCGCCCCCCCCAGAAAGAGGCTGGGGTAGACAGCGCCCGCATTGCTTCCGGGTTCCATCCACCTGTCGGGGCGGAAGTGGTTGGCCGTTACGTCCACCGTGAGATCTCGTTGGCCTGCAGTGAAGCAGAGCAGGGTCTCCATTCCGGCCGGTACTCGGACGCCATCGAACGTATCCCCCTGAGGCGCGACGCAGAAGGTGCGGGTCACCGGAGGGAAGAGGCGGCATGTCTCCAGCAGGCAGGACTCCAGATATTCCATGTTCATGACAGCCGACGCGCGGCCCGTCGAGTCCTGCTCCATCACGTCAGCTCTGACCCTCGCATAGACGTCATCCCTAGACGCCACCATCCCAAGCGTTCGGGCCAGCAAGTCGGTGCCCGACCCGGTGAATGTAAACATCCAGTGGGGAATCTGTTGTATGAGCTCTTCTTGGGAGTGTCCCCTGTCGTGAGCCGCGCCTTTGGCCGCGGCAATGAGGCTGGGAGCGCCCGATGTCGAACTCTCACTCCAGAGTAGGCGAAGCGCGTCGTAGAACCGCTTCCGGCGCCCTCTCACGACCCAGCCGAGCAGGGTCCTTCTGATGGGGCTCTGGACATACGCGAAAAGCGTCTGTACATCCTCCACCAAGTGGTCGGGTACGTCGGCAGTCCCGAAGACCACCGTCCTCATGGCTTGGGCCATGCACTTCCTGACGTCGCCGATGCCCGATACCGGCTCGCCGAACGCTTCGCGAACCGCGTTCACAATGAACTCCATCCGCTCGTCCGCCTCGGCAGTGCGGAGAGCCGCTTCATTGAACCGCCGTAGACGCCGCCACTGATCCCCGTGCATTATCGTCAGGGCCTGCGGAGCAAGAAACGACATCGCCCTGGCTTTGGTCCTTCCTTCAACGTAGCCCTGGACATCGGGGGGTTGAGCCACAATGTGTGTCGACAACTCTCGTCCTGTGACCACGAGGAGTTTTCTGAAGTACAGGTTCAAAACGACGTTTTCGCTTCCGGTGCGGCGGACCAGCCCTTCAAGCCAGTCTTGCAAGATCAAGCCGAAGTCAAAGGGACGAGGTCCACTGGCGAAGCTTCTTACACACCGGCCAAGAAGCCGCAGAAGGTCAACGAACCCAGTCGAGGGAAAGCCTTTGTCAGCCTGCTTCAACTATGCGCCTCCGGCCTCTGTCCTGTCTTCGAGGGTTGACGCGACGTCGTTTTGCCTACTGCGTCTTCAGATACTCCAGCAGAGCTTCGATCTCTTGTTCGTCCAGATTGGTGCTGTAGAGGTGTCCCTGGTTGCCGTTCCCGCGCTCCTTGGTGTCGAACCTGAACCCCAGCGCCTCGGCCGCCACGCCGCTCGACACGAAACCAAGGCTTTCGTAGTCATAGACCGGGTATCCCCTGTAGAACACGACTGGGCGTTCCTCGGGAGGCGCGAGCAGGTCTCGCAGGCTGGGGACCGACCCGTTGTGGAGATATGGCGCTCGAAGCCAGACGCCATCCAGCGGCATGTTGGAATATCCCTGAGTGTTCTTGAAACTGGAGAACCTCCATGGATGGCCCTCACCCAGCGTGTTCATCTTCTCCGCCAGGTCGGAAGTGAACGAGTTCAGGCGTTCCGCGTCGGTTCCGAGGTCCTCTATGGGAACCACCTGTCCCACTTGCGGCCCATCGAATGCGTGACAGACGGCGCAGTGCTGCGCGAAGACCTTCGCCCCTTCCCTCGCCTTGTCCTGATCTATCCTGTCACCTGGGAAAGCAGGTGGCGGCAGGGTGGCAATCCAGTCCGCTATTCGTTGCATTGCGGCCAGGTCGAGCGACTCGGGCGACGCGCCCGCGCCGATGGCCGCGCTTCTGTTGCGCTCCTCCACCGAGTCGTTGTTGCCGTCCCAGTGCAGCCACATGCCTTCCCGCGGAGCCTGATTCCACAGCGACGGCAGGTCGGCGGTGCCCACGTGGGGATTCTCCTCTTCCAAACGAAAGATATTGAACTTGTACGGGTTGAACGTATCGACGCGCCCCGGACCGGGGGACGGGAACTGCTTCATCCAGGAGAAGAGCTCGGCCTCCCTCAACAAGCCCTCCCTGGTCTGCGGTATGACCATGTGTCTGTAGAGCAGGCCATCGATCCAGGAGAAGTCCGGGTTGACTCTCTCGATGGCAGGAATGATCGTATCCGGGCCGAATCGGCTGTCGGCCGCGACTGCAAACAGGAAGTACAGGTACTTCTGCAGATCGAATTGGTGCGCGGGCATTCCCAGCACGATTCGCCCGTCGGCCCCCTCAGACTCCTTCACGATACCCGCGTGGCACACCGCGCAGTTCAGCCCCACCATTGGCACCGGGGCCTCCCTGTAGGATGTGCCAATCGGACGGCCCTTGGGCGCCCCCGGCTCGAAGATGAACCCAAACCTGCCATACCCCTCTCCCGGACCATCGGGCAGATGCTCGGGAAACACGTCCGGCAGAACCAGCCAGACCCAGTAGGGAATGCCGTTCCTCTCTTCCGCGCCAACAGAGCCATACTTGAAGTGAGAGACCGGGTCGTCGTGGACCTCGACTAGGTTCCTCTGGGACCAGAGGAGACCGGGAATGCCGATCCCCAGTGCCGCAAGCGTCACAATTGCCCCGATTACCAGAGCGATTCTCTTGCCCCTTGCCATATCTGTCACCTATACACTCGCCTCAGACTTACTCACTCAACACGCTCTAGCCACCGCCTACGAGAAAGGACGAGGCTCGAACACCGACATGACCTGCTCGATCATCTCCTCTCGGGAGTCGAACCTAGACTCCTCGTAGCACCCAAGGGGATTGTTCGCCGCGTTCACCAGACACTTATTGCAGTAGGTGCACGGCCTTGGCGGTCTGTCATGACCATCTGCGAACAGCCTCACCAGATCGTTGTTTGCCACCAGGGAGCGCGCGATGCTCACCGCGTCGCACTGCCCGCGCATGATCGCGTCCCGAATGACCGAAGCCGTCTGAAACCCTCCTGTGCAGATTACCGGGACACTAACGGCTCGCTTTATGACCGCAGAGTCCGGCAAGTTGATGCCTTCTATCTGCCCTCCGTGCGCACGTGTCCAGCGCCAGTGGAATAAGCTTCGGAAAGGCCATCGGCGGAAAATCCAGTGATTTCGGTGCGTGCGCACTCCACTCGACAGCATCACCCCGTAGTTCTGCACCAGGGCCTCCATGGGAAGGTCCCCGACTGGGTTGCGAGGATGGGGGAACATGCTGCCTGCGGATACGTGGATAGCGTCCACGCCATCCTCTTCGAGCCACTTGCAGACCTGCACCGACTCTTCGATGGTGGTCCCCTTGCGTTCCCAGGGAACCAGATCGTCGTTGTAGTCCGTAGCGCTAATCTTCATTTGAAGATGGAAATCCGCCCCTACTTCCGACCGAATGGCTCGAACGATCTCTCTCACGAACCTCGCCCGGTTCTCCAGCGAGCCTCCGTAGTCATCTCGTCGGTCGTTGATCGCGGAGCTGAGGAATTGCGTAATCAGGTATCCGTTGGCCCCGTGAAGCTCGACTCCGTCGAGGCCCGCTTCTCTCGCCCGCCTCGCCCCCTGAGCGAAGGCGTCCACCGTCTCGCGAATGTCCCGCAAAGTCATGCTCTCACACTGGAAGCCGTGCAGCGGCTCAGCCTTGCCCGTGGAGCTGATGCCATTGCCATACTCGACACCACGGATGTCACGTTGCCGCCCGGAGTGACTAAGCTGCAAGATGAACTTGCAGTCATACTCGTGGACTCGTAGTCCAAGTTCTCGCCAAAACGCAATATGCTCATCTCGGTGAATGGTCGCGTAGTTAGGTACTATGCGCCCCTGTATCGTCACCGGAACAAAGGAAGAGATGATTGCGCCTACGCCGCCCTTGGCAAACTTCAGCTCCCAGTTGATGCGAGCCTGGTTGCCAGAGCCATCGTAATTGTCAAAACGTCCCGCGATATTCGACCGGAAGATGCGGTTCTTCACCATAAGATTTCGGAATTCGAGCGGCTCGAAGATCACGTCCATTTCGCTACACCTTCCGGTTCTTCTGTGAGGTATCAGGGCTACTCTCGGCATCGCGCTGCTTCAGTCCAGCATAGAGCAAGATCCCCTTGATGGCGCCAAGCGAAGCGTCAGTTAGGAAGAACCACTTGAACGCATTGGGCCTATCGGACGATTCGAGGGCATCGAACAGCCAAATCTCTAGGAAGAACGACGCCGCGATGAGTCGCCCTACGACCACAAGCCACGCGAACAATTGGTAGCGATATGGATCAAGCGCGGCGGCGGCATTGGTGATGGACACAATCAGCAGTAGCATCCCAACGTTCCGCAGCCAAACGGTGTGGTAACCGGGGTCGAATCCGAAAGTATCATTGATCATCTGAGGCGCAATCAATGCAGGTCCCCAGAATGCGGCGTTTACGAGAATGCCGACCACGACCATGATGCGGAACCCATTGACGAAGAACTCATGGCCCCATCTACACATTGCGATCTTCATTTCCTATACCCTGATATCAACTACTTGCGGCCGGGGGCGGCAAAGGCGTAAACGCCGCTGGACGGCTTGCCCTGGCCCTCGATCCACGCTGGTCGTCAGCTGCCCGGCGTGTCCACTCTGGCCCAGCCCGGCCACATTGCGCCGTCCCCCGTTACTGTGGCGTCACGTCGGTCACGCTCAGCGTGTAGGTTCCTACCTCGTCCCGGTCGCCCGACACCCGCGCGTAGTACGTCCCGCTCTCCGTTGGCGTGAACGTCACCCGGCTGTCGCGGCTGCCCCCGAAATTGTCGTTGTAGGTGTCCCGCTGGTACTGTCCCTCGCTGTTGTAGATCGCCCGGAAATAGGTGTCCGGAAGCGTCCCGCCTCCGCCAGGGCTGCCCGTCAGATCGAACTGGTAGGTGCGTCCCGCTTCGAGTTCAACCGCGAACCGGTCCTGATCGCCAGGGGTCTCGATGGTGCCGGTGGCCGAGCTCCCAACCGCAACACGACCGGGGGTGGAGTTGTCGTTGGGCAGGTCCGTGTCTCCCTCCGAGACGCTCTCTGGAGTTGCTTCCGGGGTGGGCGCGGCGGTCGTTTCGACATGCACCCAGCGCGAGGGCTCGCTGACGCCGAGGGCGTTGATCGCCACGACTCTATAGGCGTACCGGGCTCCCGGCTTCACGTACCTGTCCGTGTACGCGGTCTCGGAGTTGCCGGTGTCCTCCACCAGGATGTGGAGCTGGCCAATGGCGTCCTCGTCCCGGTCTCGCCACAGAACGCGGTAGCCGGTTATCGAATCGTCGTCTGGCTCATCCCAGCGCAGCACGACGTGACCGTCCTCGTTCACCTCCGCCGCCAGGTTCGTGGGAGCTGCAGCGACGGGCAGAGCATAGGCGTGGATCTTGGCTTCCGACGAATCTGCCACCCACATGGTCTCGCCTTCGGACCAGATGCCTATGGGTTGTCCATTCCCTGCCGTCCGTATCGAAAAGACGCGGTCCCTGGCTTCTATGTCGTAGGCGTGGACAAGGTCACTTTGCCAGTCCGCCACCCACATCGTCTCACCGTCCGACCAGATGCCGGTGGGACCCCTGTTTCCGATAGCGCTTGAAGTGTCGAAGTCCTTGGATGGGTCGCGAGCCTTGGTTGCAAAGTTGTAGGCGTAGATACGGCTACTCTCCCAATCTGCTACCCAGATGTTCGTGCCGTCCGACCACAGACCTACGGGCCAGCCCGCGTCGGGTGTGTCGAACTCCCGGGAAGGATCACGCGTCTTCGTTGTAAGGTTGTAGGCGAAGACCTTCTCGAGTTGCCCGTCCGCCACCCACATCGTCTCGCCGTCCGACCACATCCCTCGCGGGTCCCTGTTTCCCGCCGCGATGAGCGTGTTGAAGTCCTTGGCGGACTCGCGGGCCCTGGTCGCCATGCTGTAGGCGTAGACCTTGTCATCAGACTCATCCGTCACCCACACCGTCTCACCGTTGGACCAGATGCCGCCGGGGTTTGTGTTCCCGGCCGCGTCGAGGGTATGGAGTTCCAAGTCTGAGTCTCCGGCCTGCAAGATCGGCAGAGGGTCTTGCGGGACTTCCGGCAGCGGCGAAGCCGACGCTTTGAGTGGCAACACCGGGTACTGTCTCGACGTGCCGAAGTCCCACGGGTCGTCGGGAGAGCCGTCGCCGTCCAGGTCCAGGTTCCAGTCGGCGTAGATGCCCGTGTAGCCCGTGGGCGACTGCAGCTGGCTGGTCGTCTTCCCAACGCCTCCTGCGCTCGTGGACTGGCTGGAGGTCTGGGTGTCCCAATAGCTGGCGCTGATGGTGCCGGTGTTCCGCCCAGCCAGCCCGCCCCCCCTGCTGGATATGCCGCTGACCGTCACCGAGCCTATGGCGTAGCTGGCGTTGATGGTGCCCCTGCTGGTCCAGTTACTCCCGACCAGCCCGCCCCCTCTGCTGGATGTGCCGCTGACCGTCACCGAGCCCATGGCGTAGCTGGCGTTGATGGTGCCGGTGCTCTTCCCGACCAGCCCGCCCCCTCCGCTGGATGTGCCGCTGACCGTCACCGAGCCCATGGCGTAGCTGGCGTTGATGGTGCTGCTGCTGGTCCAGTTATTTCCGACCAGCCCACCGGCACCGCCGGATGCGCCGCTGCCAGTCACTGAGCCTGTGGCGTAGCTGGTGGTGATGGCGCCGGTGTTAAACCCAACGAGCCCACCGGCGTTGCGTCTGCCAGCCACTGAGCCTGTGGCGTAGCTGGCGTTGACCGTGCCGGAATTGTGCCCGACCAACCCCCCAACGTTGCGGCCGCCAGTTACCGTGATCTTGTTCAGGCCTACTCTGCGTATTTCGGCACTGTCGTTGATATGGCTGAACAAGCCCACAGAGCCTTCTGAAGCGCGGTCTACGTACAGGCTAGAAATGGAATGTGAATTACCTTGCAGCGTGGCAGAAAAACTTCCAATGGGCGCCCAGCCTGCACCGCCGTTCCAATAGTCGTCGCCTGAGTCCGCTTGGCCGTTGCCGTTGGTGTCAAAGTCGAGGTCGGCAATGAGCTCGTAGCCCGTGCAGCCGCCCTCGGGGCAACCCATGCCCGCGATTGCATGAGGGAATGCGTCGCTGTATTCGTCGGCGATTGCCGTGTCATCCACACCCCCATCTCCATCCAGGTCCCAGCGGATGGCGTTAAGCTGCGCCAGGTTGCTGACTTCTATCAGTCCGTCATCGTCCCGGTCGTAGGCCAGGCTTACGCCCTTACGCACCGGGTACTGGCTCGACGTGCCGAAGTCCCAGGGGTCGTCGTCGGTGCCGTCACCGTCCAGGTCCAGGTTCCAGTCGGCGTAGATGCCCGTGTAGCCCGTGGGCGACCGCAGCTGGCTGGTCGTCTTGCCCTCGCCCCCTGCGCTGGAGGACTGGCCGGATGTCTGGGTGTCCCAGTAGCTGGCGGTGACCTGGATAGAATCGAAGTCATCGCCTACCAGGCCGCCGACGTCGCTATTGCCAATCACCCTGCCCGTGGAGTAGCTGTTGGTAACTGTTTGCGAGAACGTGGTGACCGCGCCGATCAGGCCGCCGACCCCCCTATCGCCGGTCACGTTGCCTGTTGCGTAGCTGTCGGTGATTGGACTTCTGCTGGCTCCAACCAGGCCGCCGACCCCCCTATCGCCGGTTACGTTGCCACTAGCATAGCTGCGCGTGATCGGGCCGAGATCGAATTCACCATCCCATCCGCCCACCAGGCCGCCAATTCTGGAACTGTCGTCGCCAGTGCCGATCACGTTGCCTGTTGCGTAGCTGTTGGTGATGGGGCCGCCGTTGCCCCCAACTAGGCCGCCAACATCGAGTCGGCCATTGACGGTGGCGGTGGCGTAGCTGTCGGCGATTGGACCGATGTTAATCCCGACCAGGCCGCCAATACGGATGTGCCCGCCTATGCGGGAGCCGCTGCCGGCAACGTAACTGTCGCTGATTGAGCCCTGGTTCAATCCGACCAGACCGCCGACATGGTTAGCCAAACCTTCGTGGCCGCCAACATTGACGCTAACCAGCCCTATCCGCTTGATGTTACTGCCTGTGCCTGTATAGCCGAATAGGCCCAGGCCAGCACCGTCCCGGTCGATGAACAGGTTGGAGATCGTGTGAATCTCGCCGTCAAAAGTGGCGGAGAACTCGTTGTATTCACCCCCGATAGGCGACCAGCCCGCGCCGTCGTTCCAGTAGGCGTCGCCCGCATCTGTGGAGCCATTGCCATTCGTGTCGAAGTCCAAGTCCGCCGTCAGCTCGTAGCCGATGCAGCCGCTCTCGGGGCAGCCCATGCCCTCGGCAGCGTCGGGGTAGGCGTCGTCGTAGTCAGCGGCGAATGCCGTATCATCCACACCGCCGTCGCCATCCAGGTCCCAGCGGATGGCGTTGAGCTGCGTCAGGTTGGCGACCTCTATCAGCCCGTCATCGTCGCGGTCGTAGTCGAGCATTTCGTAGGCGTAGAGTTTGGCGTCGCGGAAGTCCGTCACCCACATCGTCTCACCATCCGACCAGATGCCGGCGGGGTCTCCATTCCGGGCGATGCGAGTGTCGAGGTCCCGGGAGACGTTGCGAGCCCCGGTCTCCCGGCTGTAGGCGTAGACCTGGCCGACCTCCCCGTCCGTGACCAACCAGTCTGTTGACCTCGGCCAGAGGCCTATGGGCCAGTCCGCGTCGAGGGCGTCGAAGTCCTTGGTCGAATCGCGGGCCCCGGTCGCCATGCTGTAGGCGTAGACCTTTTCGTCGGCGGCGTCGACCACCCACATCGTCTCGCCGTCCGACCACAGCCCCATAGGCCATTCGTTTCCGGCCTCGTCAAGGGTGTCGAAGTCCTTAGCGGAGTCGTAGTCCCCGGTCGCCATGCTGTAGGCGTAGATCCTGTCATCGGACCAGTCCGTCACCCACATCGTCTCGCCGTCCGACCAGATGCCGCCCGGGTTCGTGTTCTTGGCCGCGCCGAGGGCGTCGAAGTCCTTGTCGGAGTCGCGGGCCTTGGTCGTCATGTCGAAGGCGTAGAGCCTGTCGCTTGACCAGTCGGCCACCCACATCGTCTCGCCGTCCGACCAGATGCCTATGGGCTCGTCGATACCGGCCGCGCGGAGCGTATCGAAGTCCTGGGATGGGACACGCTCGCTGGTCAGTCCATAGGCAAGAGCGGGCTGGCCCGGCGCCGACATGACCGCCAGCAGAATCACGGCGGCCACCGCGGATGCTGTGGAAATAGTCCTGATGACGAGGTTCATGGCTTCCTCCTACGGTAGATGCAATGAGTTACCCCGCTGGGGAGCGGTGAAGATGTACGCGCCCGCCCCTGCGCCGAGGGGACTGCTGAGGGAGCGTTGTGAGGGCTGCGGGCGGCGCGGCCAGGCAGAACTTATTTACCCTTCTCCATCCTCGTTTGAGCCTCAACATTCGGCACCCCGGTCTTTTCGTCCACAGGCTCCCGCCAACAGCCAGCCGATGACGATGAGCGCTTCTTTGGGTTCATGCCTGGGTTTTCGCCACCCATGGCGCGGCGAACCGTCCTTAAGGCGGCATTGACCAACATAAATCGTACTGAGCTTCTAGGCCGGATATAAGGAGCAAATGTCTATTTTGCTCTAGGCATTTATCTAGACATTTGTCTATAGAAGTTCGTGGGCAGATGACTACTAGGAGCCTCTATACCCATGCCGCGTCAGGTATCAGCCCGGCGTGTTCAGGAAGCGAAGCGGACGTGCAAAGGGACTCCCATCGGAGTCGGGGGAATGGCGGGGAGCGCGCGGGGCGTTTGCTCAGCTTTAGACTTCAGAATCGTTTCGGGTGCAACTTGCCTCTCCACGAGGTTGACGGTATACGGGTAATATACCGCCGCTTACGAAGCACCAAACGACTGGCCTTGTGAAGCGGACTGTGCGCCAACCCCACCACGCTTTCAGACCATCGGACGCCCTACTTGGTGCCGGTGCTGACATGTGAGGGCTGCCCATCGAACCACTCCTTTGCTACTCTCAACACATGGCAATCTCCGAACGACAGCTGCTCGACGCCCTCAGCCGGACGCCCTTCGTCAATTCGGCGGAGTTGGCGCTCATTCTCGGCGAGCCGCACGCGACCGTTCACCGAGCCCTGACCGACCTGCTGGCAGAGGGCATCGTGGGACGCATCAGCCACGGCGCCGCACACCTGCCGTCGAGCCAGAGATACCACCTGACCGCCAACGGCATCCGTGAGACTGCCGGGTTTCTCGGCTTCGAGACCCCCTCGGACTTCGTGCGGGCCTACCCCATGTCCAGGGAGTGGCTGACGCTGCTCATCCGCCGGATGGACGCGGTGTCCAGCATCTACCGGCTCGCCGCGTCACTCTCCCCCGGCATCGACGGGCTCCGGTCCCGCGTGGAGTTCCACCGCAGGGGGCGGTTCGACGCCGCCGTCACGCTCCACGACGGCCGCAGTTTCGGCATCGTGCGCCAGGGTCTCGCCCTGCGTCGCCGGTCTCTCTACGACCGGCTGCGGGCCATTGCGCAGTACGACTATGACCGGCGTCCCGGAACCGCGCTGATCCTTGTGCCCAGCGCATGGGAGCTGCGGCGGACGGCGAGGTTCTGCATCAACAACGACCTCCGTGACTGCTACGTTGCCGTGGAGTCCAGGGACGCCCTCGAAAGACGGGACCTGCGCCTCTGGTGCGAACCCACGGGGCTGTTGGGCCTCACGGACTACACGCTGGAGACGGTGAGCGCCTACGGCAAGCCAGGCGGAGGGACTGGCGCCCAGTCGCCGGAGCGGAAGAGGGCTTCCATTCCCGACCCCGAGCGGATGGCGGGGGCTGCGCCGGCCTTCGGCGTCAGCCCGTCGGAGAAGCGGACGCTGGACCTCATCACCGACCACCCGATGATCCCCCGTGAGCATCTTGCCACCTGGCTCGGCGTCTCGGAGGGACGTGTCAGCCAGATGACGCGCAGCCTCGTCGATACCTGGGGCCTGGTCGAGCAGAGAGGAAAGCGCGGAGACGTTCGCTACACCCTGTCCGCCGAGGGCATACGCTACGTCACCCACCGGGACCGCGCCCAGCTCCCCACCACACGGGGCATATGGAGCGCCGCCCTCACCACCGACAAACAGGGCCGCAGGCGTCACACGGGCCACCGCATTGAGACATGGGCGAGGCAGACGAAGCACGCCGACGGCATCACCTGGTTCTTGTCGCAGCTTCAGGCCGAGGCCAGGGCCGACCCCGGCAGCGAGCTGGCGTGGTCCGTCCCCACCGCCCGGTCCGACCGAACCTACAACTGGGGGGATTCGGCCATCGCACCCGACGCCGTGGGGCACCTGCTCGCCGGGGGCCTTCACATCCCCTTCTACTTTGAGTACGAGCTGCGAGCCCGTCACCCCAGGGGCGTCATCGCCCGCCTGAGTCCATACGAGGACTACTACTGGTCGAACGAGCCTAGGGAAGACCAGCCGCCGTTCCCCACCACCCTCTTCGTCGTGGACACCGAGGAGGTCGAGGACACCTACGTGCGCACCGCCGCCCACTTGAGCCGGATGTCCCTGCCCATCCTCGTGTCCTGCATCCTCGTCCTGTCACACACGGGGATACTCGGAAAATCATGGCGTCCACTGTGGGAACCGGAGTCTCCCCGACTTCCCCTGTCCGCACTGAGCTCCTACCAATGGGACTCACTCTACCACCGGATGCGTCACAGTCCTGTAGGGGGGAATAGATAGCGACGATACGTCCCTATCTCCCCTCCATGCTGTCTGGGGGGTACAAAATGGCATCAGCGGGCCGATTGCCGGGGTCCGCCGACCCCCAAATCACTCCTGTTTGAGCTACGAAACGGGGGTGACGTGTCGCCTGACCGGTCAGGGACAATTATGGGAAGCTGCGCTAAAATACAGGACGAGTCTGATGACAACTTGATTGCACTTTGGGAACCCTGACGTGTCAGCCGATAGGGAGGGAACTAGCTATGGCTGAACCTGTCCGGCGTGTCCGCAGAGCTGATCGGGGCAGGATTTGGCGTGTCGGCGGCATCCGCGGCCCAGTTTGGTCCATCAGTTTTGGCGCGAAACGATGTGGGGGAGGGCGACGCGATTTTGGGTGGGCGGGCAGAAACGGACATCCTGGGCCAGCCAGCTAGGAATTTGCGCCACATTCGGAGGAAATTAACGGGAACGAGTGAACACTTTGAGTAAGGGCTGGTTCCGGCGAAAAGTGGATGAAATTGCAAAAGCGGGCCACCCCTGTAGAGGATGGAAATGAGTGACGGACGGGCATCGAGGGCCGACGACGATAGGCCCGACCTCAAGTGGGTCGTGGAGTGGCTGGTCGAGCGGGAAGGACAGCGCAAGACGGCGGCCCTCCTGGGTGTGAACCGAAAGACGGTGGCGCTGGCCCTGCGCCGGGAGCGGTTGACGGGCAATATGGCCCTTGCCGTCCGGCGGCTCATGGCCAACCTGGACGACCCGGAGTGGGAGAGGACGCCGCCGCTGGACAGGTTGGAGGCGAGGATACAGGTGGCGCTCGAAGCGGCGCACGAACTGGCGGCGCTGGTGGAGAGTCTGACGCAGCGCGTGGAGGCCCTGGAGGCGGCACGGGAGCCCGAGGACGACGCTATCAGCCAGGAGTCGGCGGATGCGCCCGACGCTGAGGGGCGGGGTCTGCGTCTGTTCAACTGGAGGCGGAGGCGTCAGTCGCAGGGCGAGGAAAAGAGCGATGGATGAGCCCGTCCGCTGGGTGACGAAGGCGGAGGCCGCTGAGGAGCTGGAGGTCTCCCTCTCGACTCTGGACCGGAAGATCAGGCAGGGAGAGGTGGAGGTCCGCAGGGAGGGCCGCCGGGTGTTCGTGCGGATGGCGGGGGAGTACATCACCGACGAGGAGCTGCTGCGCCGGACGATCAACAGGGAGCATGAGCTTGAGGGGACCGTGCGGGAGTTGGAGCAGAGCGTATCCGAGTGGAAGCTGAGAGCGTCCGAGTTGGAGCGGGAGCGAGACGAGGCCAGGGAGGCCGCAGCCACTGCCAGAGGGCCGTATGTGAAGCTTGAGTTGGAGCACCAGAGGGAGGTCTCCGACCACGAGGTGACGACGTTAGCGCTCAACGTCTTCCGCGTGGCCGCCATTGTGCTGCTCGTGCTGCTGGTCGGCAGCGTCCTCCTGTGGTGGTTTGTGCTGAGGTAGGGGAAGCGCTGTCGGCCCGTCACCTCGGTCTCCGTCTCCGTCTTCAAGGGACGTAACGCACCCCCACTTCAATCGCCTTTTCGGGGGCCTAATGTCATTGGGACCCCGCTCCAACCGGACGGCTGATGTCATTCCCCACGTTTGGCGATGTCATTGCCGTCCGGAACGCACCCTTTCTAAAAGTGTTCGCTGGATTTGTCCGACATACCCCCGAAATCAGCCCGTTTGCATAGCTGAGTGGCCCCGGATGTCCGCTTCTCCCCCAGGTCCCATTTTCGTGTACTCCCCCTCCACATCGACCGGCGGCCAACCGGATGGGCCAAACGGGGCCGCCGTCCCCACCGGTTCGGAGCCCCGGGAGACCGGCATCGAGACCCCGATCCACCGCCAACAGACCCCGCCGCATGGTTGACGTGTCACCATGTCCCGGCCCCGGTGAGCGCTGCGTCAGCGCCCCTTCCGAGGGACTGGGAGCGCCGTTTCCGCCGCGTCCTGCACCCCCACGTCCATCCCCTTCCGCGCCCCGTTTTCCGTCGCACCCGCCCTTTTGCCGCCGCGTCATGCCCACCACCATCCAACGAGTTTCGTTGGATTTGGCCTGAACGCGCCCTTTCAACGAAGTGTTCACTTTTCTTCTCCTGTAGGGCGCGATTTACCCCTGCCCCAGCTATGAAATTGCCCCTGCGTCCACTTCGCCGTCAAACGCAATACCCTGTACAGCCCCTCCACATGGTCCGCACCCCTCCATGTCGGCGGAGCCTGGAAGGTGCATCACACGCGATGCACTTTATGAGGGACATGCGCCACAGCCCGACCAGATGCAGATATCGCCCGGGCATACTCCGCAGGGGCAGGCCCTGGTTATCCCGACCCGGTGATCACCGGCGCCGCCGCCGGGACCACCACCCCCACATCCTTTAGGGCTCCCATAGGGGAAGTGAACCCTCCCCCAAATCGCCTCTGCGGTCTCCCGGACTGCTCGCTCCCATTTAGCTCCGGGCCGGGCTGGGACGTGGTTTCATACCTGGCGACCGCCCCGACTTCCCTTTTGGGAACTGACGCCCAAATCGGGTGAACCAGCCCTTACCAGAAAGTGCTCGCAACAACGGCCCCGACTTCCCTATTTTCGTCCTGTTTCAGGTTCAAAACATCCCCCGATTTCCCTTTTGGGAACTGACGCCATTCCTTGTACACGGGTATGACATCAGATCCGGCTCCTGAAGGGGAAATTGACGGCCACCCAACAGCCTGCGCAGCTACGGATGGCCCTGCGGAGGGTCGATTTGGCCCGACATGGCCGATATGCGGCCGGTACCACCCGCTTGCCGACTTCCCTTTTGGGAACTGGACCCCCAATTTTGAGGAATCAGACCTTACGCGACGCTCCTCTGAAGACCCCGGCTCTCCCGCTCCAAACTGCTCGCTCCGGTTTAGCAGACTGCCCCGTTCACCCCGATTTCAGCTACGAAACCGCCCGAGCTGCAACTTCACGATTCACCCAATCTCCTGTACACGGGTGAGACCCCGCCATGTCCCCTGGAATCTCGCGCCCCAAGAGGGGGTTTGTCCGCGTGCTCTGCGCCAGCGCCGGAGACGCTTGACAGGGGTGTCGGAAATGGCGCAATATCTTGGTAAGACTCGATAACAAGGGGTTTGAACATGCCGCGAACGACCAAGACCATTACTTTCTCGTTGCCGCCGGAGATGGCCGACAGGGTGGACGAGGTGATGAAGCAGCAGGGACGGTCCCGGAGCGAATTCCTCCGGGAGGCCGTGCTCCGCTACATCGAGGAGTGCGAGTGGAGACAACTGCTCCAGTACGGAGAGGCGAAGGCCAGGGAGAAGGGCATCGGTCCCGATGACGTGTCCCGGCTGGTGGAAGAGTACCGGGCTGAGGTTGGCTCGGTCCGTGCATGAGAGTCGTCCTCGACACCAACGTCATAGTCTCCGGCCTGAACTTCCCCGGCAATGAGCGCCTGGTGCTCGAACTGGCTCTCAGGGGACGGTTCGAGCTTTATGTGTCCACCTTCATCCTGGAGGAAGCTGCCGGGGTGCTGGGGCGTAAGTTCGATTGGGACGCGGAACGCTCGTCCCAGGCTCTCAGCGCGCTTGGGAATGCCGCGACGGTCATCTACCCCCGTAGACTCCCGGAGGTGATCGAGGGGGGCCACGCCGACAACCGCATCCTGGAGTGTGCCGTGGAGGCTTCCGCCGATTACCTGGTCACCGGCGACCGGCGGCACCTGTTGCCGCTTGGGACACACGAGGGAGTGAGAATCCTCAACGCTCCCCGCTTCCTGTCGGCGCTGGGAGAAGGATGACACCAGACTGTATCTGGCCGACTTCGTTCGTTGAAGAATTTAGCAAGGAGGTGTTTTGATGTCGCGAAAGTCATCAAAGCGCACCCCACATGACGAAGCGGTGGCAATCATCGAGCAACTCGTGACCAAGAACCTGGGAGGAAACCTCGAAGCCACGGCGTCATGTAACCAGTGCAGAGAAGAGCTTACGATAAACCTCGTAGCAGGAGGTTCCAGCGTCAGCCGAGAGAAGCTCGTGGGAACGGTGCGCCCCGACATCAGCCTGCTCGATGAGAATGGCGAGCCTGTCAGGTTCATAGAAGTGGTGGACAGCCATGCTCCCGAGGGGACGGTCCATGAGCAGGCCCTGCAAGAAGGCACTGAGGTGGTAGAAATCCATCTAAGGGCCGAAAGGGAGTTCACAGGGAGAAGAAGGAACAAGGCTCTGGACGCGTCCCTGACAGCCAAAGCGAGATTAGAGGAGCTCGCCGCTGGACGGATAGTTCTAGACGCCCACAACCTTCTTTGCCGCAGACCCAAGTGCAGGGAGTGTGACGCACCGCTACCGCTGAGAACGGTAACGGTCAGCACGAAGGACTGCTGGAAATGCGGCCAGAACGTGAACGTCGCTACGGGAGACAAAGACGGTGGGAGCCTTGAGCAAGACTATTTCACCACCGAGGAGATCGAATTCGCTCGGGAGAATGGGGTAACTCTGGAGCGCAGATTCAGCTCCACCGTTGGAGGAAAGTACCTGGCTAACGTGT
Source organism: Dehalococcoidia bacterium (assembly GCA_965197405.1). Taxonomy (GTDB): domain Bacteria; phylum Chloroflexota; class Dehalococcoidia; order Lucifugimonadales; family JAGWBF01. The sequence goes on from OZ240206.1 coordinate 3,279,663, forward strand.
GCACCGGGTGCGATCAAATCCAAGGGAACTGGTTCCTGTACATGGACCCGTATCACGACAGGTTCAATCTACACAAGGCGGAGCGACAGGTATACGGACCCTGCGACCGGTGCGCCACCCGCTACTGTATGAGTCATGGGGAGTACATGGACTATAGAGGCAGCAGCCAATGCCCGTCCTGCCTGGAAGAAGCAGAAAGAGTCATGTGCCCGAACAACCCGGACAGAGAATGCTTCTATCCCCAAAGGTGTGAAGAGGGCGGGTGCTACTTCCTGAACCGGGAACAACAGAGACGAGAGCAGCTAGAGCAGGCGGAACAGCAGCAACGGATAGAGCAGGAACGTCGCGAGCAGCAGCAACGGGAACGGCAAGAGCAGCGCGAACAAGAGCAGCGCCAATGGGCAGAGCTTCAGGAATGGTTCGACCAACGTCAAGGGCCGAGTTGACATGATTGACATTGACGGTCTTATGGGGAGCCTGGCGGACTCGCGGAAGGTGTTTCATTCGGAAGCAGACTTCCAGCACGCCCTGGCATGGCATATGCACCAGGCCATGCCGGAAAGCCAGGTCAGGTTAGAGGTCGATGTCATGCAGGTAGAACACCAGAGGAGGTTCCTAGACATCTGGCTTCCGTTGGAAGGGATCGCTATCGAATTGAAGTACAAGACTCGGGGATTGGAACTGGAGCAAGACGACGAGCCCTTTGTCCTCCGCAACCAAAGCGCACAAGACCAAGGGCGGTATGACTTTCTCCTCGACATTCAGAGACTTGAGCTTATGCGCTCTAATCTGGAGCAATGCAAGGCTGCATATGCTGTGTTGCTGACCAACGACTCTTCATACTGGAAGGTTCCCACGCAAAGAGACACGGTGGACGCCGACTTTCGTGTACACGAGGGGCGGGCGGTTTCGGGAGCATTGGCGTGGACGGCCCGGGCGAGTTCGGGAACGGTCCGGGGCCGAGAATCGCCGATACAGATACGGGACTCTTATCGTCTTCGCTGGCGGGAGTATTCCAACTTCCCTGGGAAGTCATACGGCAGCTTCCGGTATCTTGCGGTTTCAGTGGAGTGATAGAGGCAGCGGCCGACAGCCGTTCCTTGACAATGGCCCCCTGGGTGAGTCATGATACTGAGTAAGACTCGGTAATTACAGGCAATGGAGGACAGCATGAAGAAGCATCTACAGCCCCTAACGCCGGCGGCCCTCTACGCCAGGGTGTCCAGCGACCGGCAGGACGTGGACCTGTCCGTGTCCGCCCAGCTACGGGCGCTCAAGGAATACGCCAGGGCCAACGACTACTCCGTGGCCCGCGAGTACGTGGACGAGGCCGAGAGCGGCCGCGTCGCCGACAGGCCCCAGTTCAGGGAGATGATCGAGGAGGGCGGCAAGCCGAAGGCCCCCTTCGACGTGATCCTCGTATGGAAATTCAGCCGCTTCACCCGCAAGCGCGAGCACGCCGTAGCCTTCAAGTCCCAGCTGCGGCGCAAGGGCATCCGGGTGGTGTCCATCACCGAGCAGGCCGAGGACAACGCCACCGGCAGGCTGCTTGAGGGAATCATCGAGAGCGTGGACGAATATTACAGCGAGAATTTGGCGCAGGAGGTCGTCCGGGGGATGAGGGAGGCCGCTTCCAGGGGCTTCTTCCTCGGCTCCAACGCCCCCTTCGGCTACAGGAAGATCAAGGTCAGCGACGGGGCGAAGGAGCGCCCCACCCTTGAGGTTGACCCGGCCACAGCCCCCGTGGTGCGGGAGCTATTCGAGAAGTCCCTGCGGGGCAGCGGCCTCAAGGAGCTATGCAAGGAGCTGAACGACCAGGGCATCACCAACAGGGGCAAGCGCTGGTACAAGGGAACGCTCCACTACGTGCTGCGAAACGAGGCGTACACCGGCACCGCCGTATGGGGCAAGAGCAGCAAGGGCCAGGAAGCCGCCGACCCTGTGCGTGTTGAGGGAGCGTGGCCCGCGCTGGTGTCGAGAGAGCTGTTCGAGGACGTGCAGCAGGCGATGAGCGAGCGCGCCCCGAAGGTGCAGAGGCCCGGTAGAGTTGGGAGCAAGTTCCTGCTGAGCGGGTTGCTCAAGTGCGGGGTGTGCGGCAGGCCCTACTCGGCCCAGGGAGCCAAGAGCGGCCAGTTCGCCTACTACATCTGCGGGACCCTGTTCAGGGAGGGAGCGGGGACGTGCAGCGCCCGCTACCTGAACGCCCCGAAGCTGGAGACGTTCGTGGTGGAGAAGATCAGGGAGCGTATCCTCAACGAGGAGACCATCGTGGCCCTCGTGACGCTGGTGGCCGAGGAGATCGACGCGATGGCCGGCGAGCTGTCCGGCAGGCTGAAGGTCGTCGAGGCGGAGCTATCCGACGTGAGGAAGCGTCTTGAGAAGCTCTACGAGGCCATTGAGACGAGCGAGTTGACCCTGGAGGTCCTGTCGCCCCGCATCATGTCTCTGAGGCACCGTGAGGAGCAGCTGGAGGCTGCGAGAGAGGACGCCGAGACCCAGATTGAGCAGAGGAGAGTGGAGCTGCCCAACACCGAGGAGGTAGCGCGGTACGTGGCTGACTTCCGGGACTTCCTGAAGGATGGGACGATCCCCGAGCGGAAGGCGCTCATCCGCAACTTCGTTGAGGGCATCAAGGTGACTGGTGACGAGGCTACGCTGACGTACACGGTCCCCATGCCGAGCGACGGAGCGATCTCGGAATCGGCCTCGGTTCTTGATTTCGTCAAGTCCAGCCCACCACCGCTTACGGTAGATACCGCCATCTTCGAGATGTCGCTCGGCAGCCTGTCGGCGCACCGAGGTCTGTCGATTCCTGTAGTGTGATGCGTGGGGGTGGAGGAACGCAAGGTTAGAGAGGGCCTACGCCTACGCCCCCTCCCCCTTCTCCATCCGGTAGCCGACGCGAGGCTCAGTGAGAATGTATGTGGGGTTGTTGGCGTCGTCGCCCAGCTTGCGGCGGAGCTGCTTGGCGGCGGTGCGCACCCGCCGCGAGTCGCCCGACCTCCGCAGGCCCCAGACCCGTCGCAGCAGCCGGTCGTAGGTCAACACGCGACCGGCGTTGACCGAAAGCTCGAAGAGCAGTCCGTACTCGATGGCGGTCAGCCGCACGGGACGCCCGGCCAGTGTCACGCGACGCTCGGCGTAGTCGACGGCCAGCTCCCCCAGCACGAAGGGTTCCGACGGCTCGGCCCATTCGGGCGCTTCCCGCTTGCGCAGGGCCGCCTTGATCCTGGCCACAAGCTCCATCGGCGAGAAGGGCTTGACCACGTAATCGTCGGCCCCATTCGCGAAGGCCCTGGCGATGGTCTCTTCCTGGCCGTAGGCTGACAGGAAGATAACCGGAACGTCGGCCATGTCGAGGATGCCCCGCATCAGCTCGATGCCGTCGGTCCCCGGCAGCATCAGGTCCAGCAGCACCAGGTGGGGGTCGTTCGCCTCCACCAGGCTGAGCGCCTCCTCCGGGTCTCCGGTCAGGACCGGGGCGTAGCCCGCATTCGTGAGCGCGTCCCGGACGTGCCTGAGCGTCTGCGGGTCGTCGTCCACCGCGAGGATGCGTTCCCGTTCCCTCTCCGACCGCCCGGAGCGCACCGGGAGATTGGCGGCCCCGATACCGGCGTCCTGGGCCACCGGAATGGTGAAGGTGAACCGCGCCCCCAGGCCCGGCCCGTCGCTCTCGGCCCATATCCGGCCCCCGTGGGCCTCCACTATCCCCTTGCAGATGGCGAGGCCCAGGCCGGACCCCGCGATGTCCCGTCCCCGGTCCTCGCCGTCGATGCGGGAGAACTTCCGAAACAGGTGCGGCAGCCGCTCGGCGGCGATCCCTCTGCCCTCGTCCGTGACCGAGACGGCCACGTGGTAGCCCTCCCGCACGGCGGACACCCCTATGGCCGACGCCTCGTGGGAGTGCCGGGCCGCGTTGGAGAGCAGGTTGTTCAGCACCTGGATGATGCGCCTCCCATCCGCCATGACCAGTGGCAACTCCGGCGAGAGGTCGATGCGGAGGTTGTTCCTGCCCCCTCCGCTCTGGAACCTGCTCCTGGCCTCGTCCACCAGGCTCGCCACCTCCGCCGGCGCGGGGGCGACCGGCAGCTCGCCCGTCTCGATGCGCGCCACGTCCAGCAGGTCGCCGATCAGGTCGCGCATGTAGTCGGCCTGCTCGCCGATGATGCGGAAGAACTGGAGCATCTCGGCGGGGTCCAGGTCGGACGCCGCCTCCGTCAGCGTGGCGGCGGAGCCCTTGATGGCGGCCAGCGGCGTCCTCAACTCGTGGCTCACCATGCCCAGGAACTCGGCCCGCAGCCGCTCCAGCTCCTCCAGCGGCGTCATGTCCTGTAGGGTGACGACCACTGAAACGACCTCGCCCCCCTCCGAGCGGATGGGCGTGGCGTTGACCAGGGTGGTGACGCTCCCCCCGTCGGGGACCTCGATGACGATCTCCTCGGCGCGCACCGTCTCGCCCGTGCTCAGCGCCTGGGCCAGAGGGAACTCCTCCAGGGAGACCTCCCGGCCGTCGGCCCGCCGGAAGGTCAGCATGTCGAGGAGCTGCTCCGCAGAGCCATCGGGCATGTGCAGGCCGCTGACGATCCTCCTGGCCTCCCGGTTGACCGACGTCACGCCGCCCGTCTTCGCGTCGAACACCAGGACGCCCACCGGCGAGGTGTCGATCAGAGTCTCCATGTCGGCCCTGGCCCGCTGCTCGTCGCGGTGCCTGCGGGCGTTGGCGATGACCAGCGCCGCCTGGGAGGCGAACATCACCAGGGTCTCCTCGTCTTCGGGGGTGAACTCCAGATCCTTCTCGCCCACGTAGAAGGCCCCGACGCTCTCCCCAAGGTGGCGGATGGGCGCGGCAAGAAAGGGCAGCGGGGAGCTCACCGCCATCGGCGGGCGGAACTCGGGCAGGCCCAACTCCCTGACGTAGCTGTGGAAGTCCCGCAGCCGCAGCGGTTCACTGATGCTGCTCAGGTACTCGAAGAACAGCATCCCGTTGGGAAATTCGGCGAACCGCCGGCTCTCCTCGGGAGTCAGCCCGGAATAGAGGAAGTCCTGTACCTGTCCCGATTCGTTTAGGAGGGTGATGACGCCGTAGCGCGCCCCGGTCAGGGAGCAGGCTGAGTCCAGCACCCCCTGGAGCACCGTGTCGAAGTCGAGGCTCTCGTTGATGCGCAGGCTGGCCTGGCTGAGGCGGGCCAGCCGGTCCCGCAGCTCCGCTATCTCCCGCTGAGGCTCGTCTGCCTGTTCCATTTCCCCCCTCGAACCGGGCTGCCGACGGCCATGAGCCGCCGCCGCGCCGGATGCGGGATTCGGGACGCGAACCGCCCGGCCAGCCCCAATTATAGCTGGCCCGGGCAAAACTCACAACAGATTCGGTTGGAAAAGTCTTGACTCTCACAGATACCTCACAGACATTTTGGTAAAATGCGGTGCATGGCTGCCCATTTTTCGGGAGATATTCACTTGGCACTCGACAGGCCGATAGACGGAGTGGAGAAAGTGGCCGCACCGGCCGCGTTCGAGACTGCCTTCCGTTGCCTAACTAGCACAGACGTTCACCCCCCTGACAAGGGTATGTATTTCATTCGGGACTTACCCAGTTGAACGTGAGACCCATATAGTGGAGTAGGCTTTGTCAGATGCAAGATCGCTCTCCAATATCCACTACCAGACCCATTCCGTCATTCCGGCGAAGGCCGGAATCCAGGGGTGGCGGGGCTGGTTCGTAGCTATAATCTCGTTCTTACATACCCTTGTCAGCCCCCCCCGATTTTCCCTTCGCTCTAGCACCCTCGCCCCCTCCGGCTCATACCGGCAGGCCCGGCCCTCTCCCATCGCCGCTCCCTCTGAGCGCGCGCCCGAAACCTTCAGAGTCCTCGAAGGACGCTTGCCCGGGCGCTTGCCGCGTGCCAGCGTCCGATGCCTTCAACCATGCACCGCACCGCGCCCTCCGCGCCGCCATTGGCTGACGCCTGTGGACCGGACTGGGGGCGTCCCATACCTCCGCACAAGGACGAGGAGGGGCCATGACTCGCACCGATAGACGACGATTCCCCGTCCTGCTGGCCGTCATAGCGGCCCTGGCCCTGGCGATGGCCATGCCCTTCTCCATGGTCCATGCCCAGTCGGTCTCGGAGGGCGTCGACGACTGTCCCCGCAACACCACCACCACTTGCGAGGTGGAGGTGGGCGGCTCCGTCATGGGCACGATCGGCAACGACCTCGACACCGACTGGTTCAGGGTAGAGTTGAAGGCGGGCCGGACCTACCGGATCGACATGAAGGGCGCGATTCTCGTCGCCCCCGACACCCTCCTGGACCGCGAGCTCACCCTGCGCCTCCCGCAGATCAACACGATCCGTGGGAGGAATGGCGGTCAGCTTGTCAACACGTTTGGCCGCGACGAATCAAGCGCCCACCACCTGTTCCGTGTGACGTTTCACGCCCATGCCGATGGCGCCCATTACATCGCGGCGAGCGGCGAGTCGTTCGAGAAGGGCGGCTACAAGCTGCGCGTCATCGACATCACGCGGGACGACGACGCCACGCCGGTCGCCGTGACTGTCCAGTTCGGCGCGGCCAGCTACACCGCCACCGAGGGCGGGACCGCCGCCACGGTCACCGTCAATCTGAGCGCCGACCCGGAGCGTTCCGTGACAATCCCCGTCACCGCCGCAGGCGCAAACGGGGCCGGGAGCGGCGACTACACCCTGTCGGAGACGTCGGTGACCATCGACAGCGGCGAAACCTCGGCCACCTTCATCGTCACCGCCACCGACGACAGCGTGGACGACGACGGCGAGAGCGTGAACCTGAGCTTCGGCACTCTGCCCGACGCGGTGAGCCGCGGGGCGCTGGCCACCGCGTCGGTGAGCCTGGTCGACGACGACGGCGCCGACACCACCGCCCCGACGGTGGACTCGGCGACTGTGTCCCAGGACGGCACCAGCATCGACGTCGTCTTCGACGAGGACCTGGACGCCACCGGCTCGGAGCCCGCGGCGTCGGCGTTCGGGGTCACCGTCGACGGAGGCACTGCGGTCAACCCGGCGAGCGTGGCGATCAGTGACGACACGGTCACCCTGACCATGGCCTCCGCCGACGCCATCGCGGCGGGCGCGGCGGTCACCGTCGCCTACGACAAGCCGACTTCCAACGCCCTGGCCGACGCCGCGAGCAACGAGGTCGAGTCGTTCACCGGCACGGACGCGATTGCCGCGTCCAACCGTCCGGCTGCTCCGGGCAAGCCGCAGAATGTTCAGCTCGTCTTTGAGGAGACGACGAGCGGCTATGACGCGAAGCTCTCGTGGGATGCGCCCGACGATCTCGGCGGCGGCACATTCCAAAGTTACAACTGGTTCCTGACCAAATCGGTAGGCGATGGCAACCTAGTCATCGAGTCGGACGACAGTCAGCAGACTGCGCCTGCGGCTGACTCGCCGATCAGGGAGAGCCTGCCCTCGCCGGAGATTGGCGATGTCTACAAACTAACTGTCACGGTGTGGAACGAGGCCGCCTCCGCCTCCGCTGCGCGCAGTGCAATCTTCGTGCACGGCGAAACGGGGGTGCCCGAGGTCACGCAGGCTGCAATTAGAAGTGACGGGCTGCTGCTTGCCTGGAGTGCGCCCGAGATCGCTTCAAGCCTGGATGTCACCGGCTACCAGGCCCGCTACAAGCTGACCGGCGCGGCCGACGTCGACGACAGCTGGACGACGGTTGCGGCCGGCGCCACCAGCCCGTACACAATCACGGGCCTCGCGGACAGCGCCGGCTACAACGTGCGGATGCGGGCGGTCATTGAATGGAACAGCGGCGACTATTACGGCGACTGGTCGGAAGCGAAGCGTGCGGACAACCCCTCGATCGTCGCCGGCGGGGTGGAAGTGAGCTCAGACCCGGATAGCGACAACACCTACGGACGAGGCGAGACCATCGAGTTCACGGTCGAATTCAACGAGGCGGTGACAGTCACCGGCGAGCCGGAGTTCGAGTTCTGCCTTGGGGCTGTTGACGCTTCCTGTACGGAGGGCACGGACCCGCCAGCGCGGCGGCGGGCCGCGCACAGCTCCGGCGACGGCACTGACAAGCTGGTGTTCAGCTATGTCGTGGGCCTGAGATTCACCGACCTCGACACGGACGGCATCCGGATCGGCGACAGCGCCATCAGGCTCGGCGACGACGAAAAGATCGTCAGCGCCGACACTGAAACTGCGGCCTATCTCAGCCATGCGGCGCTCGGCATCCAGACGGGCCACAGGGTGGACGACTCCAACGTGGCTGACACGACGGCGCCGTCGGTGTCGTCGGCGAAGGTGTCGGAGGACGGTATGACCATCCTTATCGTCTTCGACCAGGCGCTGGACAGCAGCTCGACAGTGGAGACCGGGGAGTTCGCGGTGACGGTGGGCGCGGCGTTGCCGAGGAAACCGTTGGGCGCGGCGCTGAGCGGCGCCGATACGGTGACACTGACCATCCACGACCCCCTCAACGTCACCCCGACCACGGCGATTGCGGCGGGCGAGACGGTGAGTGTGGCGTACACCGCGCCGGCCACGGGCGGCCTGCAGGACAACAGCAGCAACAAGGCAGCGGGGTTCACCGAGAACGTGATCAACCGGCCCGCCAAGCCCACCGGGTTGACGCTGACCGACGGCCACGAAAAGCTGACAGCGTCGTGGACGGCGCCCACTGCGACAGGCGGCAGCGCCATCACCCGCTACGACGTGGAGTGGAAGACCGCCGCCCAGACCTGGGCCGAGGCCGCCACCGCCGGGCAGTCCGCAACCGCCGCGGCCGATGCCACCACCCATGAGATCACCGGCCTGACCAACGACACCGAGTACACGGTGCGGGTGCGGGCGGTGAACGGCGCGGGGAACGGCCCGTGGAGCACGGAGGAGTCGGAAACGCCGGCAGTTCCCGCCAACAAGAATGCCGACCTTGCCGACCTGAGCATTGAGGGCGTCACCGTGGAGGGCTTTGACAAGGACACCCTCTCCTACGAGGTCGTGGTCGTCCTCCCGGCCCGCTCAGGCGTCAACTTTGTCACCATCGAGACTACGACGGTGAACGACCAGGCCACGGTCGGTTACCTCCCCGTCGCCACCGACGCCAGCGTCGCCAGCCCCGGCTACCAGGTGACCGTGCTCCTTAGGACGCCGACCACGTACAGGATCACGGTCACCTCGGCGGACGGGAGCGTGACCAAGGAGTACGCGATCGAGATCACGCGCTACACGCTGCCCGGCGCGCCGCGCAGGCTGGACGCGAGGGCCAGCCACCGGCAGGTCGAGCTCTCCTGGAACGATCCGGACAACAGCGACATCGAGAGCTACCAGTACCGGGTGAGCGGCGACGGCGGCAACACCTGGGACCCGGACTGGACCGAGATCAACGGCAGCGGCGCCTCGACCACCGGCCTTACGCTGACCGACCTGGACCACCGCACGGAGTACAAGTTTGAGGTGCGGGCGGTGGTTCAGGGAGCCGCGGGCGCGGCTGCGTCGGTCACCGCCACGCCGGACGACGACTTTCCCAACGACACCACCACCACCGGGGAGTTGGACGTGGGCGGCTCGGTCACGGGCAACATCGAATTCGGAGATGACGTGGACTGGTTCAAGGTCGTGCTGGAGGCGGGCACGCGATACCAAATCGACCTTGAGGGCGCGGATACCGGCCGCGGCACCCTGGTAGACCCGGCTATAGAATTCCTCGCCGATTCGATGGGCGACGGGATTGCAGATACAGAAGACTCCGATAATGGCGTGGGCAAGAACGCCCGGGCTATCTACACGCCAACCGCGGCCGGCGCCTACTACGTGAGTGTATCGTCTGAGACCTCAGCGCCGGGCACCTACACGGTGTCGGTGATCGTGCTGGGCGCGAACGGCGCCTCGGAGGCCGACACGGACTTTCCCGACACGACCTCCACCACCGGCCGGGTCGAGGTCGGGGCCTCGGCCACGGGCAACATCCACACCGGTGGCAACAGGGACGCGTTCCGCGTCGACCTGAACGCAGGCAAGGTCTACCAGGTCGACCTGGAGGGAGCGGGGACCAACAGGGGCAGCCTGGATGACCCGCAACTGTTCGCGATCGCCGATTCGACTGGTTCTTCGATATCCGGGGGGGACAACAATGACATCAGCAGCAGCAACCTCAACAGCCGGGTGACCTTCACGCCGACCGACGCCGGCAGCTACTACGTGTTGGTCAGGGGCAACGGCACGAGCACCGGCACCTACACGCTGTCGGTGCGCGACGTCACGCCGCCCGACGCTCCGGGCGGCCTGGACGCGCAGGCCAGCTACCGGCAGGTCGACCTCTCCTGGAACGATCCGGACAACAGCGACATCGACAGCTACCAGTACCGGGTGAGCGACGACGGCGGCAACACCTGGGACCCGGACTGGACCGAGATCGACGGCAGCGACGCCTCGACCACCGGCCTTACGCTGACCGACCTGGACCACCGCACGGCGTACAGGTTTGAGGTGCGGGTGATGGTTCAGGGAGCCGCGGGCGCGGCTGCGTCGGTCGCCGCCACGCCGGCGGCGACCACCGTGCCCCACGACTGGGACCTGCGGCCGCCGGGCGTGGCCACGGGGAAGACTTTCCGCCTGCTGATCGTCACCTCCGACAGGCGCAACGGTCAATCGGGGGATGTCGACGATTACAACGACCACGTGCAGGATGCAGCGGCTTCGGGCCATTCGGACATCCAAGACTACAGTTCGGAGTTCCGGGCGCTGGTCGGGACCAAGGGCGGCGCCTCGCCCAGGGACAACACCCACTCGAATAAGAACAGCGACGGGCGGGGCGAGCAGATCTGGTGGCTGAACGGCCCCAGGGCCGCCAACGACTACGACGATTTCTACGACGGCTCCTGGGACCACACCAACCCGGTGAGGCTCGAATCGGGCAACTCCCGTACCTTCTACGACGTGGACGACAATGACGAGCAATTTTATAAGCGGATAATCTGGACGGGCGCCACGGCCGAGGGGGCTCGCTCCGGCAGCAGGCACCTGGGAAGCGACGACGGTGAAGGCTATGTCGGCGTTCCCTACTTCGAGAACGGCCCGTTGCGACTTGGTGGCCGGTGGGTAACAACCAACAGATCCCTCCGTTTGTACGGTCTCTCTCCGGTCTTCCTCGTCGAGGCGCCGGACGCTCCCTACGCGACGACGGCCGCCATCACGACGGACCCGGCCAACGGGACCGACTACCGGACCGGCGAGGTGGTCAAGGCCACTGTGACCTTCAGCGAGGACGTGACGGTGACGGGGACGCCGCAGTTGCCGCTGCAAATCGGCGGCGATGAGCGCGACGCTGACTACGCGGCCGGCGACAGCAGCTCCACCGTGCTGTCGTTCTCATACGTTGTCACCGACGATGACACCGACCGGAACGGCATCTCCATCGACGCCTTCGCCCTGAAGCTCAACGGAGGCACCATCAAGCGCACGGACACCGACGTGGACGCGGCGCTGACCCATACACGCGTCCTCGACGACGATGACCACAAGGTGAACCTGCCGCCGCTCATCACCGGCGTCGAGGTGACGTCCACCCCGCAGGCGGCCAACGACACCTACGGGCTGGGGGAGGACATCGAGATCACCGTCACCTTCAGCGAGGCGGTGAACGTCACCGGAGACGTCGAGTTCGGGATCAGCGCCGGCGGGCCGAAGCAGGCGCGGCTCAAGAGCGGCAGCGGCACCACCGAACTGGTGTTCGCCTACAAGGTGCAGGCCGCCGACGAGGACGACGACGGCATCTGGATCGGCAACCACAACACCGACCACCCGACCTTCGACCTCCAGGCCGGCCAGTCCGTCGTCGGCGTCGACTCGGGACGCCCCGCCTTGCTGGAGCACAGCGTGGAAGGCACCCAGGGCGGCCACAAGGTGGACGGCGACAATACAGCAGCCGACGCCACCCTGTCGGCGCTGTCGCTGAGCGGGATCACTTTGGACCAGACGTTCACCGCGGGCGCTGCGGGCACGGCGGTCACCAGCTTCACCGCCACGACGGATGCCGCCCCCACCACGGTGACGGCCATTCTGACGGCCACGCCCACCCAGAGCGGCGCCAGCGTGGCGATCACTCCCGCCGACGCCGACATCAACACCACCGACCACGAGGTGGACCTGGACGTCGGCGACACTGTCATCACCATCGCGGTGACCTCCAGCAACGGCGACGTAGTGCGCACATACACCATCACCGTCACCCGCCCGGCGGGGATCGGGGTGCCTCACGACTGGGACCTGAGGCCGCCGGGCATCGCCACGGGGAAGACGTTCCGCCTGCTGATCGTCACCTCCGACAGGCGCAACGGTGAATCGGGGGATGTCGACGATTACAACGATCACGTGCAGGATGCGGTGGCTTCGGGCCATTCGGCCATCCAAGACTACAGCTCGGGTTTCCGGGCGCTGGTCGGGACCAAGGGCGGCGCCTCGCCCAGGGACAACACCCACTCAAATAAGGATAGCGACGGGCGGGGCGAGCAGATCTGGTGGCTGAAGGGCCCCAAGGCCGCCGACAACTACGTCGATTTCTACGACGGCGACTGGGACCACACCAACCCGGTGAGGCTCGAATCGGGCAACTCCCGTACCTTCTACGACGTGGACGCCAATGAACAACAATTTAATCGCCGGATAATCTGGACGGGCTCCCGGTACGACGGGGTTCGCTCCGGTAGCAGGCACCTGGGAAGCGACGGCGGGCAAGCCTATGTCGGCGTTCCCTACTTCGAGAACGGCCCGTTGCGATATGGTAGCCGGCGCGTAGATACCTACAGATCCCTCAGTTTGTACGGTCTCTCTCCGGTCTTCCTCGTAGAGGCGCCGGACGCTCCCTACGCGACAACGGCCGCCATCACAACGGACCCGGCCAACGGGACCGACTACCGGACCGGCGAGGTGGTCAAGGCCACCGTGACCTTCAGCGAGGATGTGACGGTGATGGGGACGCCGCAGTTGCCGCTGCAAATCGGCGGCGAGGAGCGCGACGCTGACTACGCGGCCGGCGACAGCAGTTCCACCGTGCTGTCGTTCTCATACACAGTCACCGACGACGACACCGACCGGGACGGCATCTCCATCGACGCCTTCGCCCTGAAGCTCAACGGAGGCAGCATCAAGCGCGAGGACACCAACGTGGACGCCGCGCTGACCCATACGCGCGTCCTCGACGACGATGACCAGCTCGTCAACCTGCGCCCCCTTATCACGGACATTGAGGTGACCTCCACCCCCCAGGCGACCAACGCCAACGACACCTACGGGCTGGGGGAGGACATCGAGATCACCGTCACCTTCAGCGAGGCGGTGAACGTCACCGGAGACGTCGACTTCGGCCTCTCCGTCGGCGGGGCGAAGCGGGCGCGGCTGGCGCGCGGCAACGGCACCACCGAGCTGGTGTTCGCCTACACGGTGCAGTCCGGCGACGACGACGACAACGGCATTTTCATTGGCAACCAGGACTCTACCAACGCCACACTAGCCCTCCAGGACAGCCAGACCATCGTCGGCGCCGTCTCGGGCCTCCGCGCCGATCTCGACCACGATGAGGAGGGAAGAAAGGACGACCACAAGGTGGACGGCAGCCTGACCGCAGCCGACGCCACCCTGTCGGCGCTGTCGCTGAGCGACATCACCCTGGTCCCGGCGTTCGCCCCCGGCGCCACGGCATACACCGCCACGACGAGACTCTCCTCCACCACGGTTACCATCGCCATCTCCCAGGGTCAGAACGGGGCCACCGGTAGAATCACCGCCCCCGCCGACGCCGACCTCAACGCAAGCGGCCACCAGGTCAACCTCGCAGAAGACGCCGACACCGTCATCACCATCACGGTGACCTCTTCCAACGGCGACTCGATGCGCACCTACACCGTCACGGTCACCCGCCAGCCGGCGATCGAAGACGACGCCACCCTGTCGGTGCTGGCGCTGAGCGGCGGAATCACCCTGGCCCCGGCGTTCGACCCACGCACCACGGCCTACGCCGCCACGACCACGGCCACCACCACCACGGTGACGGCCACCGCCAGCCAGAGCGGCGCCAATATGGACATCGATCCCGACGACGCCGACACCAACACGACGGACCACGATGTGAACCTCGCAGAAGGCGACACCGTCATCACCGTCACGGTGATCTCCAGCAACGGCGACTCGACCCGCACCTACACCGTCACGGTCACCCGCGAGGCCGCAAACGGGAACAGGTCCGCCCCGCCGCCGCCCAAAAACGTGCGGGCGGTCGAGGAGAAGGGCGGGGTCAGGCTGACCTGGCAGCCCCCCGACGGCCCCGCGGTCACCGGATACCGCATCGAGCGCCGCCCCGCCGACGGGCAGGGCAGCGGTCCCCAGCGTTCCCACGGGCAGCCCAGGGACCACCACACCCTGGTGGAGGACACCGGCAGCGCCGATACCGGCTATACCGATGAGAGCGCGGAACAGGGCGTCGGGTACGAGTACCGGGTGACCGCCCGCAACGAGTCCGGCCCGGGCGAGGGCTCGGACTGGGTGAGGTCCGGGCCGGAGCCGGCATCCAACGCTCCGGCCACCGGCGCGCCGACCATCAGAGGCACGGCGCAGGTGGGAAAGACATTGACGGCGGACATCACCGGCATCTCCGACGCCGACGGTCTGAGCGGCGAGACGTTCAGCTACCAGTGGGTATCCGGTGACGGAACAACCGATACGGATATCGAGGGTGCGACCGGCTCGACCTATACCCTCGCAGCAGCCGACCAGGGCAGGTCGGTCAAGGTCAGGGTGACCTTCACCGACGACGGCGGCAACGAGGAGACCCTGACCAGCGCGCCCACGGGTCCGGTGCTGGGCGACGGCCCGCCGGGAGCGCCCCGCAACCTCACCGCCACCCCGGGAAACCAGGAGGTCACCCTTTCCTGGGACCCGCCCGCCGACAACGGCAACCCGCCCGCGACGAGATACCGCATCGAGTGGAGGGTCGACGGCAAGGACTACGACAGGAACGATTGGGGCACATCGCAAGAGACGACCTATACGACGAACGCCCAGGCCAACCTGGCCAATGGAGTCAAGTACGTCTTCCGGGTAAAGGCCGGGAACGGCAGCGGCAACAGCTACGGACCATACGGCCCGGCCTCCGAGGAGGTGAGCGCCACTCCCACCTCCGGCTCGGCGGTGGACCTGGGCACGCCGGTGCTGTCGGACACGGAGAACCTGCATCACCGCATGGTGCAGCTGGACTGGCAGGACATAGAGGACGCCGGGTGGTACGTAGTCCAGTATTACCACGTCGAAGACGAAGAGTGGCTGGACCTGCCCGCCGAGGGAGTGGAAATCGCGTTCCACGGTTCCAGCGCGGTGGTGAGCAACCTGCATGGGCTCTCGTGGCTGCGGGTTGGTGCGGCCAGCTGCGACGGGGCATCGGAGTGGTCGCAAATCGAGCAGTTGTTCGGGACCAACGCATCGGACTGGGAGGGAGTGCCCGTACCGGAGGTGGAGGAGGGCGACGAGATCGAGCCATGCCCCGTGGTCCTGGGCACTCCGGTGCTGTCGGACACGGAAATCCTGCATCACGGCATGGTGCAGCTGGACTGGCAGGACATAGAGGACGCCGGGTGGTACGTGGTCCAGTACTACCACCTGGAAGACGAAGAGTGGTTGGACCTGCCCGCCGAGGGAGTGGACATCGCGTTCCACGGTTCCAGCGCGGTGGTGAGCAACCTGCATGGGCTCTCGTGGCTGCGGGTTGGTGCGGCCAGCTGCGACGGGGCATCGGAGTGGTCGCAGATCGAGGAGTCGTACGGAACCAACGCATCGGACTGGAAGGGTGTGCCCGTACCCGAGGTGGCGGAGGGCGACGAGATCGAGCCATGCTCAGAAGACGCGGACACGCCTGACAACAGCCCGGCGACGGGCGCGCCCACCATCAGTGGCACGGCCCAGGTGGGCGAAACGCTGACGGCGAACACATCGGGCATCGCCGACGCGGACGGGCTTAGCAACGTCCAGTACAAGTACCAGTGGCTTGCAGACGACTCCGACATATCGGGAGCGACCAACGCCACCTACACCCTGACCGATAGCGAAGAGAGCAAGGCCATCAAGGTGCAGGTGAGCTTCACCGACAACGCCGATAACGAGGAGACGCTGACCAGCACGGCAACGGACGCGGTGTCGGCAGCGCCCACGCCCAATTCTCCCGCCACCGGCGCGCCGGCCATCAGCGGAACGGTGCAGGTGGGCGAGACGCTGACGGCGAACACATCTGGGATCGCCGACGCCGACGGGCTTAGCAACGTCCAGTACGAGTACCAGTGGCTTGCAGACGACGCCGAAATCGCAGGCGCTACCGGCTTGACCTACACCCTGACCGATAGCGAAGAAAGCAAGGCCATCACGGTGCAGGTGAGCTTCACCGACGACGCCGATAACGGGGAGACGCTGACCAGCGCGGCGACGGGCGCGGTTGCCGGTGCGCAACCCACGGAGCCGCCGGCCAAGCCCACTGGCCTCGAAGCCACGGCGACCCACGACTCGGTGACCCTCACCTGGGACGACCCCGGCGACGACTCCATCACCGGCTACGTCATCCTGCGGCGCATTCCCGGGGTGGACCCGGAGGGCCACTTCGATGTGCTGGTGGCGAACACGGGGACGGCGGCAACCACCTATACCGACGACACCGTGTCGGCGGAGACTCGCTATACCTACCGGATCAAGGCGATCAACGGGGCCGGAACGAGTGAGCGTTCCCGCTGGTTCCACATCGACACTCCGGCAGCGCCCGTACCCGACAAGCCCACGGGCCTCGAAGCCACGGAGTCGCACGGCCAGGTGGTCCTCACGTGGGACGACCCCCAGGACGACTCCATCACCGGCTACGTGATACTGCGGCGCGTCCGCGAGAACGATACAGGGGGCGATTTCAGCGTATTGGTCGCGGACACGGGCACTGCGGCGCTGACCTACACAGACGATACGGTGGCGGCCGGCCTCACGTACACCTACCGCATCAAGGCCATCAACGAGCACGGAACAAGCGAGCGGTCCCTCTGGTTCCACATCGACATCCCGGAGGCCCCGTAGCGGGTATCGAGGACTGCGAAGGTCAGGGAGCCGTCCGCACGAGCGACGGCAGAAAGTTGCCCGACGAGTTGGCGCCGACCGTCAGCGGTCGGGGCCGGTAGAGGGCAACGAAAAAAGCCCGCACACATGGATAAAACTAGGGAGGCCGCCACCCTCCGGCAAAGCGGAGCCGTGGCCTCCCCCAGGGCTCCGGGTTGGACCGACTGCGGGAGGGAGCTTGCACTCCGCACACCGTCCCGCCTGGGGTTTCCGGACGGCCCGGACATCGCAGTTGGAGAGAGATCGCAGCCGTCCTGCGGAAGGACCGCCGATTCCATGCCTCGACAGCGCATCCACCACAGCAGAGTGACCTACCAGGTCCCCCAAGACTTCCCGGAGCGGCTGGAGCGGTTCAAGGAGGAGTCGGGGCTGTCGTGAGGGCGTCGGGTCAGTGTCCTGAAGCGGCAAGAGGGTGCTCCTGTGAATCTGGGATAATGGTTTTGGAACAGCAAAGCCGACCCCAGAACAAGGAGCACCCAATAGATGCTACCACGCAACCATCCCGATCGCATCCAAATCGCGTTTGACGACCCCCGCCTGGTGGCCAATGCTGGGCTGCTGCTCCCGGTGACCCTAGCCCAGCACCTGGGCCTGCGTGAAGTCGTCGACAGCCACGTCGACCTGGGAGACGCGCCGGGGCGGGCGAACCCGGGAGACAAGCTGCTGACCCTGGTGGCCTCGGCGCTGGCTGGGGGCGACTGCATTGACGACGCCGACGTGTTGCGTAGGGGCGGGACAGCTGGCGCCATCGGCTGCGTAGTCAAGGCGCCATCCACCCTGGGAACTTTCCTGCGCAGCTTCCGGTGGGGCCACGTCCGCCAGTTGGATCGGGTGAGCCGGGAGCTGCTGTCCCGGGCCTGGGCCGCTGGTGCGGGACCCGGCGAAGGGCCGTTGACCATCGACCTAGACTCCACCATCTGCGAGACCTACGGACTGGCCAAGGAGGGGGCGTGTCACCATGGTTACACTGGCCAGCGGGGCTATCACCCGCTGCTGGCCATCGCCGCCGGCACTGGCGACGTGCTGATGTCTCGGCTGCGCGAGGGCCGGGCCAACACCGTTCGGGGCGCCGCCCACTTCCTGCGGGAGACCGTGAGCCGGGTGCGCCATGCTGAGGCTACAGGACAACTCACGGTGCGGGCCGACAGCGGCTTCTATGCCCACGCCCTGGTCGCCGCCTGCCGCGAGATGGATGTCCGCTTCTCCATCACCATCCGCCAACACGCCCGCCTCAGGGAGTTGATTGAGGCGATTCCCGAGGAGGACTGGACGCCCGTCCCCTACTGGATGGACGGCGGCGCCGACGTGGCCGAGACCACCTACACTCCCTTCCAGGGTGAGCCCGCAGCCGCCCCAGTGCGGCTCATCGTCCGGCGGGTGAAGCCCACGCCCGGTTCCCAACTGGTCCTCTTCGCCAGCTACAGCTATCACGGCTTCATCACCGACCGGGACGGGGAAACCCTGGAACTGGAGGCCGACCATCGCCGCCACGCCGAGATCGAGAATGCCATCCGAGACCTCAAGCACGGCGTCGGCCTCAACCATTTCCCCTCGGGCCGCTTCCCCGCCAACGGCGCCTGGCTGGCCGTCCAGGTGCTGGCCCATAACCTGGCCCGCTGGACCGCGCGCATCGGTCTGGGCGAGGGGGTGGTGACCACCAAGACCCTCCGGCGGCGCTTCTTCTCCCTGGCCGGACGGCTCACCCGCTCGGCCCGCCGCCTCACTTTGCATCTGCCACAGGGCTGGCCTTGGAAAACCCAGTTCACTCGCGCCCTGGCTCGATTGCGAGCCCTGCCTTTGCCTGCCTGACGGCACCGACGGCGCCTGACCCGTCCACCAGACTACCCAACCGCCCCACAGAGTCGCACCGGCCCGGTCCGCGATTGTCTTCCCCTGCATGCTGTCCCGCCGACCCCGCCCCAGCGCCGCTGCCAGGACCGCCATCGGCGCCCCCAACGACAACCAAAGGCCGCCACCGGCCCCATTTATCGGAATCGAGCGCGGACCGTCGCGTCCCACGGCCCTCACCCCTTGTTCCAACCCCAAGGCCGCTCCGCGTCGGTGGACGTCGTTGGCGGCGGTCCCGTAGGGGGCCGAGGAAAGGCCAAGCCGCGAGGGGACGGCCCGGCGCGGCGTCCCGCCGGTGGAGACGGATTCGAGTCCGGGCCGCAGGCCGCAGCCTGCGCCATCGAGGGCCGCCGTCCGCGCAACGAGGGACCCGCCCGGTAGAGAGAACGCCAGGACATGCAGGAGGAGCGTCATGAACGAGGAGCATGACGGGATGGACCAGGGGAATCCATCGGAAGAAGAGTACCAGAGGTTCCGCAGGATGATGGACGGCATGGGCCGCGAGGGCCTTCGCCGGATGGTCGAGCATCTGACGGAGAGGATCGAGGCGAACCCCCGCGACGCCGAAGCCCTGTCCGCGAGGGGGCTGGCGTACAGCGAGCTGGGGGAGCACCGCCAAGCCGTCGAGGACTACGGCAGGATCATCGCCCTGGACCCCAGCAACGCGGGAGCCCACCTCGGCAGGGCTCGCGCCTACTCCGCTATGGAGGAACACCGCCAGGCGGTGGAGGACTACGACGCCGCCATCCGCCTGGCCCCCGGCGACGCCGTGGCGCACTACAGCCGGGGGGCGTGCAAGGCGGAGCTGGGCGACCTGGCCGGAGCGATGAGCGACTTCGACGTGGCCGTCACCATGGCCCCCGGCGACGCCGACGCCCACTACAACCGGGGATTGACCCAGGTGGCGATGGGCAAGCGCCACCGGGCGGTGAAGGACCTGAGCAGGGCCATAGATTTGAATCCCAAACTCGCCGACGCCCACTACCACAGGGGCATGGCATACCGCGACATGGGCCGGATGGACAGGGCGCTGAGGGACTTCGGCGCCGCCATCGGGCTCGAAGAGAGGTACGGCCTCGCCTTCTACGCCAGGGGGATCACCAACGTCAACCTGGGAGCGCACGAGGCCGCGCTGGGCGACTTCGACGCCGTGCTGGGGCTCGACCCCGACAACGCCTCTGCGCTCCGGGGCAGGGGAGTCGCCCTGGGCAACCTGGGCCGCTACGACGAGGCGGTCGGGGACTTCGACCGGTCCCTGGAGCTGGACCCCGGCAACGCCGAGGCCCTCGCGGCCCGGGGGCTGGCCCACGCCAGCCTGGAGCGGCACGAGCTGGCCATAGAGGACTACAGCAGGATCCTGGACATCGACCCCCGGAACAGGGACGTCCTCTACAGCCGGGGGATCGCCCGCATGTACGCGGCCCGGTTCGAGAGCGCCATCGAGGACTTCGAGGCCATCCTCGGCATCGAGCCGGGGCACGCCGCGGCGCGGGGGGCGAGGGAGTTGGCCCGCGAGGCGCTGGAGATGCAGGGAGGCGCGGGCCAGGGGCAGGCGGCGCGGTAGCGCCGCCGCGCGGACGTGACTTCTAGGTGAGGCTCCCCCTGCCTCTGTTTCGGAGGCAGGGAAGCCGGGCGATGATTTCGGGCAACAAAAAAGGGCGGCATACATGGGAAGCCGGGGGAGGCCGCTGCCGCATCGACGACGGCCTCCCCCCAGAGTGACGAGCCTGTCCCACAAACCGGATGCAGCGAGGATGGTTGGGGGAAGGTGTAGGGTGCCGGGCTGAAAATCTGGTGGTGAACGAGGCGCGGCGACGAGCGGCGCGGCAGCGGTTGCTCGGGGCGGGAGAAACGCGGGTAGCGTATCCCTTGGAACGCTGCGCTTTAGGCCGCCGTCCCCGCTTCTGGAGCCGGTAGAGGCTGGCCAGGTTGAAGGCGGTGGCCAAGAGCGTCCATTCGGCCCGTACTCCGGCCAGCCCCCGCAGCAGGAACCGCCTGGCCCCGTGGCATTCCTTCAGAATCCCGAACACCGGCTCGACCAGTTGCTTGCGCAACCGGTACCGGGCTTTCGCTGCTCCGGTGGCCATCAGTTCCCGGTGGCGGCGCAACCAGAGTTCGTGCTCGCTCACCTTGATCGACCGCCCCTGCCGGTCCTTGGTGCATTCCCCAAAGGCCGGGCAGGACCGGCAGACCGCCCTTGGCGCCCGGTAACGGCGTACCCCGTAGCCGGTCCGGTGCTTCAACGATTCCACAAACTCCAGCCTCGCCCCTAGGGGGCACTGGTAGGTGTCGGTCTCAGCTTGGTGAATGAATTGCTCCTTATGGTAAGGAGCCAGCCGCTGACCACTATCGGCTCCGGGCATGAGAACTTGGTGGCCGCCGCTCTCGCAGGCCAACAGGTTCGCCCCCGAATGGTAGCCGGCGTCGGCCAAGGTTACGGTCTCAAGTCCCTTGGTGTTCCCAGCCGATTCCTCGATCATCGGTAGCAGCCAAGGGTGGTCGTCGGTACTGGAACTGATTCCCACTGCCGTGATGAGCATCCCTGACGCTCCCTCCGGGGTCTCCGGTTCCCCCAAGGGCGCCGCTACCGCTTGCGCGTTGTAGCCGGTGATGAAACCGTTTCTGGTCCGTAACAAGCCCGCGTCCGGGTCGGTGAGGTTCGCCCGGCTGGCTCCTTCACCAGCTTCAACCAGCTTCAGGGCCTCTTGCACCTTCCGGCGGAGTTCTTGAGCGTCGGCCAACTCTTGGGGCAGGCTGGGCGCCGCCGGCTCATCACTCTGGGCGTTGCCAGCTTCCAACCGGCGGATGGATTCCTCCACTCCCTTCAGCAACCTCCTAAGCCCCTTGGCGTCCAGGGTGCGGTCCTTGGAGGCGTTGCCCGAGATTCGCGTCCCGTCCACCGCCTGCAACACCAAGTTCACCAGCCCCGCCTCTACCGCCGTCTTTACCGTCCGCCGGAACAGCCCCCGCATCTTCTCCCGGTGTTCGCAGTAAAACCGCCACAGGGTGTTGTGGTCGGGACGCTGATTCCCGCTCAACCACATGTAGGGCAACTGCTCCCGGCAGGCCGTCTCCAGCTTGCGGGTGGAGCGCACTCCGGTCATGAAGCCGTAGAGCCAGACCCCAAGGAGCATCCGGGGGTGGTAGGCCGCCGCCCCACGCTCCTCTCCCTGTGGGCTGACCCCCAACTCCTCCCAGCCGGACCTATCGATGCTGTCGACGAAGACGGCAACGAAACGGGCCCCATGATCCTCGGGCAGCATATCATCCAAAGTTGGCGGCAACAGCCAAGCCTGTTCCCGGCTGAACTCTCGAAGCGGCATCACTCCCTCCCGGCACCGGCGTACCTTGCGTCCACCAATAATCTACTCCTCATTACCCCTCATGTCTCCGCTGCCAAGCCCATGCCTTCATCATTTCAGCCGCAAAGGGAATTATGAGACAGGCTCTGACGGGCCCGGCGCAGTACCGCCGGGCCGTCGCCCACGCCTCGCTAGGCGGCTGCCATCTCCGGCTGCTTCAGCATGGCGAAGTAGCCGGGCATCAGGACGGGCGTCATCGACAACCGGCCCATGCCGTCGTACCCGGCGCGGTAGGCGTACTCCGCCTTCGCGCCCCAGGGTACCCGGCCGCCGACCCGGACGGCGGGGCCGCCGAGCCTGCCGCGGCGCCCCGGCCCACCGGCGCCGTGCACCACCATCCCGCTCCGCTCGCCCTTCCGCCAGCCCAGCACTTTCACCTCGGCGGGCATGACCCGCTCCTCCGACTTCGCGCGCCGGAACAGCACGGCGTGCAGCCTCTTCAGCACGCCCGCCGACGGTGTGGACTTGCCGTTCATGATCTGGGAGAGGTACGAGGAGCTGATGCCCGCTCGCCGTGCGACCTCGTTCTGGCTGAACCCGTGAGCGTCCATGCGGTCCCACACGGCCTTCGTGTCGACGCAGGCAGGCTGCGCTGACGCGACCGTCGCCTCGGCCTCCAGCGCCGCCTCGACCAGCGCCTGGACCCTCACGCCCATGCCCCTGCGGCCGCGGGACACCTCCGACATGTAGCTGGCGGACACCCCGACCCGCTCGGCCAGCTCCCGCATGGTCATGCCCAGGGCGCGGGCGCGCTCCCGGACGTAGCTGCTCTGCCCGCTCACCACGCTCGCCGGGCGGTTGGCGCACTGCGCGGGCGCGATCTTCGCCGGGGCCTTGAGCGCCGACTCGATCCGGGTCTGGACCTTGACGCCCATGTGCTTGCGGCCACGGGCCACCTCCGACATGTATCCGTAGGACACCCCGGCGCGGTCGGCCAGGTCCCGCATGGTCATTCCCATCTCGCGGGCGCGCTCCCGGATGAAGCTGCTCTCGCCGGTCACGACGCCGCCCTGGCGGTAGACGGTCCCCTGGCCGGGGACCTCTCCCAGGACCGCAGCGACCTTCTGGCGCATCTTGGGAGTCCACGGCCTGCCCCCGTTCGCAAACTGCGACAGGTATCCCGCACTCACGCCCATCAGGGCCGCGAGCTCCTTCATGGTGACCCCCCACCGCCTCGCAGCAGCCCTCAGCTCGGTCTCCGCCGTCCTCGTCGTCGTTCCGGTTGCCATCGTTGCCGTCGTCATCGGTCCGTCCTCCTTCTGTTGTGTTGTGTTGCCTCTGGCCTGCGCCCGCTTGCGGGCAAAGAAGAAGGGCCGTCCCCGGATGGGAACGGCCCTTGTGAGTTGGGATGTGCTGCGACAGGGCCGCAGCGGTCAGCGACCGAGCGGCAGCCCGCCGAGGCTCAGAGCGAAGACCTCAGAACCGCCGCAAAGCCTGCTGCCCGTGCCGGACGTGCATAGCCGCCTCCTTTCTGTTGTTGACCCGCGCGGCATCCACGGCGCGAGTCTTCGGTGATGGGGTTGACGCTGGACGCACTCCGCCCACGGTCGGATGCCGGACGCGGGAGACGGAGTGGGGGTGAAAGAAGACGCAGCTCGCCCCAGAGCCTGCCCCGTACTTGATACGGGGGTGATTCGTTGGGGAATCGACTCCGGGGGAGTTGCTACGAGGGGAGCGGCCGGCCTACGGTTCAGACGCAGGTCAGCGCATGGGAGAAAGACGCAGATTGCCCAGGGTGCAGAACGTCATGGGGAAGCTGCTATGAGGGGAGCGGCCGGCCTACGACTCAGACGCAGGTCGGCGCATGGGAGAAAGACGCAGCTTGCCCAGGATGCGTAGCGTGCAGGTTGGGGAGAAGCTGCGAGACGTGAAGCGGCCAGCCTGCTTGCAACGGCAGACCGGCGCGTGTCGAAGGTGCGGCCCGGCTGCGTGTCAGCCATGCCGCGGGCATGAGGAGCCGGTCGGACGCAAGACGCACTCCGACCAGCTTGCTGAGGACAAGGCGCAGAGCGCGCTTCGTCCCGTGCGTCAGGCGGATGAGGCGATCAACCCCGAACCGCCAGACCAGTGCCCAACGAGTGAAGCGATCAACTCCGACCGCCAGGCGGGTGTCCAGTGACGGAAGCGATCAACTCCAATCGCCGGACTGGGTGTCCAGCGGGAGAAGGGCTTATCACTCCGACCGCCGGACTGGACCGAGGACGAAGGACCAGCGTCAACTCCGTCGTATCAGCCCGCGCTGGTTGCGAAGGACCAACGTCAAACTCCGCATTGCCAGCATTCCCTCGTGGGCGACCGGGGGAGAGCGAATCATCCTCCGGTTGGACCCGTGCAACAGGGATCACGCACCCAGGTTTCTATGGTCGGAAACCTTGGAAAAAGCCTAACAGCACAGTCATTATCAACGGCCCGAGACCCGCAAAAGAGGGCCTGCGGCCCCCCTTTCGCAAACCGCCGCCAAATCGTTCACTAAAGTTGCCTGCAAAGCCGCCGCAGGCCCGGCCCGGCTACCGCCACAACAGTCGGAGGGTCAGCGTGTTCAGAAGCTCCCGCTTCTTCAGCGCTCTCCGCGTGTCGAAGAGCGCTGTCCGGCGATGGGTGACCTGACCGTTGCGGTCGAAGCCCCTCAGCGGAAACCTAGCCGGGGGGAGGGTCATGCCGTGCTCCTCCAACAACGCCAGCTCCAACGCCAGGAACCGCTCCTCGGTGCGCAGCCAGTCCAGGCTCTTCCCGGCGTTGGGGTGAACGTCCTTCAGCTCCCGCCACTCGACGATGAGCGCCCACGCCTTCCCGAACACCTCCTCGTCGTCCTCGGCGGGCTCCAGGGTCACGAGGTCGGGATACTCTCGCCGCAACCTGGGCCTCGGCGGAGGTTTTCTGCCCATGCCCCGCGCACCGCTCTCCGAGCCGTCCGCTGCCGCCTGGGAGGGACCGGCGCCGGCGTGACCGGCCCCGGTCCCCTGGGCATCGCTTCGCTTCAGGGCTTCGACCCGGCCCTCGACGGCGGCCACACGCCTCCGCACCTCCTTGCCCAGGGCGTCATAGTCCTTTGCCAACGCCTCATGCCCCTTCTCCAACGCCTCGACCCGGCTCTCCAGCTTCTCGTTGCGCTCCCGCTGCCGGGCCGCAGCCGACCCGACACCCTCCTGCAACGCACGCTCCAGGGCCTGCCTCACCCGCCTCGACAGCTGCCCCGTCCTGGCGCACTCGGCCACCGTCCGCTGGTCCAGTTCCAGCACCCGCGCAGCGCCCTTGTATCCCTTGTCCCGCACCAGTTCTTGCAGCAGCGCCATGAGCCTCATGTGGTAGACGTTCTCCACGTCTTTGCTGCTGTCGATGCCGTGTTCGGTGGTCTTCATGGCTCTTTTCTCCCTCTGCAAACTCCGCTTGAGTCTCCGGTCAGCCACTGGCCAGCCCTTTTCCCGCTCTCAGGCCACGGTTTTCGGGGACGTCATGCACCCCCACTTCAATCGCATTTTCCGGGGCCTAATGTCATTGGGAAGCCGCTCCCACGGTCCCGCCGATGTCATTCCCCACGTTTGGCGATGTCATTGCCGTCCGGAACGCACTCTTTCTGAAAGTGTTCACTGGTTACGTCCTGTAGGGGGGTGATTTACCCCTGTTCCAGCTACGAAACCACGACTCAGGCCGCTCTGCTACCAAACTGAAACTCCTGTACACCCCCAATACTGCACGAAAGGGGCGGAAAAAAAGAGGGTCTATAACCCCCCGCATCCCTGCGCAGAGCCACAGGGGAACCGCCCATAGCACCCCGCATCCTTGCGCAGAGCTACCAGGGGTCTTATTTCCCGTTTGATTTGTTCACACTTTTTTGCGACTGACGCGGTCCGGTGAACCGCAGCACACCGCAGGGAGGTGAATGAGTTGGCGCGGAGACCATCGACCAATCGTCGGTCGGCGAAGTGGGGATCGCCGTCCCACTCCACCGAGCATCGAGGGAAGGTGCGGCGTGAGCAGCCCGTCCCGGCCCGCAAAAGTGCAACTGCCAGCTATGGCCTTTGCAACCCCGCCCCAACCCCAGCCGCCTACATAAACGCAACTCTCAGCTACGGGACCTGCATACGCACGCCGGAACGTACCCGCAAGTCAAAGTGTTCACTGTTTGTGTCCTGTAGAGGGGTGCTCCGCCCCATTTCAGCTACGAAACGGCCCGACTTGCATTTTTGCAACCAACTTCATTTCTCTGTACACCCCAACGGCATCGCCAACGGGGGTATTCGCCCCAGGTCTTACAGGGGCGCTCACGTGAGCGCCCTCATGGGTAGTTATGCCCAACGTCTCGACCGCTCACACTGGACGGCAGGCGCCCGGCCCATGAGACGCCCAGAAGCGGGATAAGCGGGATGAGAAGCGATAGCGGAAGGAATCCACAGGCCAATCGCCGGGCGGCGGCGAGGCGGGAATCGCCAACGCGCTCCGACGAGCATCGGCAGACCCTCAGGGAGGCGAACGAGTTGATGTTGAAATCCGCGATCCGGTCCAGGCGCAACGCTGAACGCTGCTTCGGCGGGCGCTCGAGACGGCTCTGCTGCCTGAAGGAGGCCGGCGGCCCGTCACAGACCTGAAACGAGAGGCCAGCAGCCCAACCGATTCGCCGCTGCGACTGCGCAACATGAGAGATCCCAGAAGAAACAACGGACGAAAGAGGCCCGGAGGACAGGAGCTCGAAGACGCCCTGGAGACCTCCATGCCGTCCTACACGCCTGAACATCGCAGGGCGGTCCTGAAGGGGCTGCGCATCCTGGCCCGCGTCGCCATCCGCTCCTACATGGAGGAGAAGGCGGAGGCATCGTCCCGGCCCGAAGCCGTGGAGGACGGCGGCGAAGAGGAAGAATAGTGAGCGCCCCTCAAACGCTGCACAGAGACGGCACATTGCCGTTCTATGGCTTGGCGCGGTATACTTTACGGAACGGTATCTGGTAATGGAGTCCGGCGTGCGGCGTTTCACCGATGAGCATGGAAACGAGGTCAGGCTCACCGACGAGCGACTCCGGCACATCCTGCGAAGGCACCCTGAAATGGCCTTCCAGTTGCACCGGTTCGCCGAGACCCTTGCCAGCCCAGACACGGTGACTCCCTCTAGGTCCAGTTCCTCGGTACAACTCTACTACCGGCTCTACCCGGACCTGCGGGACAGGAACCGATACATCTGCCTTGTGGTGAAGAGGGAGACGGGCTATTCGTTCATCCTCACCGCCTACCTGAGCCGAAGCATCAAAGGAGAGTGACCCATGACGCGCAAGAAGGTGTTTGTCTCATACGATCATGAAGGGGACATGCTTGAGGTTCTGTGGGCGTTCCGGGAGGGGTACTTCACCCCCACCGAAGACGAGCGCGTCCTCAAGCGGCTGGACGACGACGGCGAGGTGATCGGTTTTCTCATCCACGACATGAGCACGCTCAGGGAGCCCAGTCCCGTCGAGTTCGAGCTGGAGTCCGAGTCCCCCGACGATGACGTCGCCAACGTCACGGTGAAGGAGGCGGCCACCCGGTTGGGCGTGTCGGAACGGAGGGTGCGTCAGCTTGCCCGCAACGGAAGGGTACGGGGAGCGACGAAGGCCGGATCGGAGTGGCTGATTCCCACGCCGGTTGAGGTGATTCCAGGAAGGCGAGGTCCCGTTGGTGTGGCAGGACGTGTCGGCGAAGCAGAAGCTAACCGCTAGGCCAGCTATGCAGCATCGAAGAAACTCCCGAGGTTACTTGCGCCATGAACACCCAAAATTCAGAGTTAGTCCGCATAATCACAACCATAAGCAACAGAGTCCAACAATTCGTAGACATCGTTACCCCTTACGCGGAGCCTGTGGCACGCGGTTTGGTAGCGATGGCCAAATGGGGCCAAATGACCAAGGTGCTGAATGCCGCAGGTTGGTTACCTCACTATACTACCCCTCTCAACCTAGTCGAGGACTGCTCCGGCGATGCCTACGCCGTTCGCAGTAAACTCAACGAATACTACGAGCAGAATTGGTCCAGCGTACGTAGGACCATTGAATCCCATCTCGCTGAGTACAATGTTGATGAAGAAGCAAAGGCGACGTTTCGCGAGGCACTTGACGCCCATGGCTATGGGCTCCACCGGAGCGTGTGCCGTGTACTATTTCCGGAAATAGATCGAGTGCTACGCACCGAACTGTTTGGGCGCAAAACCGGGAGTGAGAAGTATAAGAAGGTTGTCGAAACACTGGTCAATGACAAAGTGTTGGAAGATTTCTTGCCCGGAGGATGGTTCGACTTCGACTACTTTGGGCACCTAACTGCATCGATCAGGGACCGCTCCGATGATGCGTTGGACGAAAGGATATTTGGCCTGTTTAGCAGGGTAGACGAAGACGACTTACAGAGGGTTGGGCAGGATCCGGTGCCTAATCGCCACGCTGCGATGCATGGCCTCGTCTCTTACTCGTCGCCGCAAAATAGTCTCAACACTATATTCGTTGCCGATTATATGTTCAGGTTAATCGGCTCATTTAGAAACGCTCAGACTGAAGGAGAGCAGGCAAACAACTAACTATGAGATCGCTCAAAACAACCCTATATGAGCCCTGGAGTTCCCCGACGCTATTGTACGTTGAGTTGACTCCACAGACAGGGCTGATTTCTCGCGACTGAGTCCTAGCAGCGTCCTCAACGCCCAGAGCTACCAGGGTCCCCCCGGGCCAGCACTGGGCATCAGGTCTGTCCCTTTCCATGAGGCAGTCGGCGGTATGGGAAGCGACTCCCTTGACAACGGAGGTCCGATTCGTCCATGATAAGGGTAAGACATATTGTTACATCAAGAGACAAAAAAACATGCCGAAGAAACGAAGGACCGTCACCTTCTCTCTGCCGCCGGAGATGGACGACCAGCTCAGGCAGGCGGTCAGGGAGGACGGCCGCACGCTGAGCGAGCTTCTGCGCGAGGCGTTCCGCCTCTACCTGGAGGAGAGGGAGTGGCGCAGACAGGAGAGGACGCAGATGCGGCGCTCGCGCCGAACCAGCAGGAAGCAACAAGGAGGAGCAACAGATGAGTGAACGAAACGACCGCACGCCGGCGGCCCTCTACGCCAGGGTCTCCAGCGACCGCCAGGACGTGGACCTGTCCGTGTCCGCACAGATGAGGGCGCTCAGGGACTACGCCGACAAGAACGACTACGAGGTCGTCCGGGAGTACGTGGACGAGGCGGAGAGCGGACGCGTGATGAACCGCCCGGAGTTCCAGAAGATGCTGGACGAGGCCAAGAGGACCGAGGCGCCCTTCGAGGAGATATTGGTCTGGAAGTTCTCCCGCTTCACCCGCAAGCGCGAGCACGCCGTCATTCTGAAGTCCATGCTCAGGCGCAAGGGCCTCCGCGTCGTCTCCATCACCGAGCAGGCCGAGGACAACCCCACGGGCAGGCTCCTGGAAGGCATCATCGAGACCGTGGACGAGTTCTACAGCGAGAATTTGGCGATGGAGGTCTTGCGCGGAATGCGCGAGGCCGCATCCCGTGGCTTCTGGGTCGCTCCGATGGCCCCCTACGGCTACAGGAAGGTCAAGGTGCAGGACGGACCCAAGGAGAGGCCCGCCCTGGAGCCGGACCCCGAAACGAACGGCATCGTCAAGCGCATCTTCGACTTGGCCGAGACTCGCAAGGGGATGATGAAGATCGTCCGCATCCTCAACGACGAGGGCATCTCCAGCCCCAGGGGTAAGCTCTGGAACAAGCCCACCGTCCACAACATCCTCAGAAACGAGGCGTACCTGGGCACCCTCGTCTGGGGCAACAACGCCAAGGACGGGGCCGAGCCGGTGCGGGTGGACAAGGCGTTCCCCGCCACCGTCGCCAAGGCCCAGTTCGACCGGGTGAACAGGATACTGCGCTCCCGCGCCCCCAAGGTCTCCCACCCCCGCAGAGTCGGAAGCACCTTCCTGCTGAGCGGACTGGTCAAGTGCTACAGGTGCAAGAGGGCGCTATCGGGCCGGTACTCCAGCAGGGGCACGTTCCCCTACTACGTCTGCCACTCCTTCGTAAAGCGCGCGCCCGGGTCCTGCGACTCGCCCAGGGTTGACGCACGGCAGTTCGAAGAGCTGGTCGTCGGCCTGATTCGCTCCAACATCCTGACCGAGGGCAACATTCGGAGCCTGGTCAATGTCGTGGACGAGCAGATGGACGACGTGGCCGGCGACGAGCGCAAGCGGCTGGAGACCATCGAGAAGGAGCTTGCCGACGTGAGGGGCAGGCTCGACCGGCTCTACGACCTCGTGGAGACGACGACCGAGTTCAACATGGCCGACTTCGCCCACCGCATCCGAGACCACAAGGAGCGTCAGGAGCGCCTTGAGTCCGCCGCTGAGGGGGCGAGGGCAATCCTGGCCCAGCGCAGGGCGGTCCTCGACGACGTGAAGACGATCACGGCCTACGCCAAGGACATGAGCAGGTTCCTGCAAAAGAGCGAGCTGACGGAGCGCAGGGCCTTCATCGAGACCTTCGTGAAGGAGATCGAGCTTCTGCCCGACAACGCCGTCGTCCGCTACACCGTTCCGATGCCCGACGATAGCTTGATTCCGGGAAAAAAAGTCCAGGAGATACCGCTGAACGGCTCGGTGGTATCTTCCGTAAACGGAAGTCCACCAAACTTGACGGTAGACAGAACCGAGCCGTTCAACGCCATCTCCTCGGCGTCTCTCCCCGGTATGGGGCTGTCGTCGGGCATCGGAATCGTGTAGCGCACCACGGCGTTGTCGGGCGTGACGACGATCTCCTTCACGAAGCTCTCGATGAAGGCCCTTCGCTCGGTCAACTCGCTCTCGTTCAGGAACATGCTCATGTCCAAGGCGTAGGCCGTGATGGTCTCCACGTCGTCCAGGACCTCTCTGCGCTGTGAAAGCATCGCCCTGGCCTCCTCCGCCGTGGCCTCAAGCCTCTCCCGGTGCTCTCTGATGCGGGGCTTGAAGTCGTCGATGTCCAGGTCGGTGGTCTCCGCCAAGTCGTAGAGCCGTCCCAGCCTTCGCTTCACGTCCACCAGCTCCGCCTCTATCGTCTCCAGCTTCTGCCGCTGCTCCTTGGCCACCCCGTCCATCTCCTCGTCCACCATCTTCACCAACGCCCTGATGTTGGACTCGGTGAGCACGTTCTCCCGAATCTTCCCTACGACCTTCTCCTCGAAGCGCCGGGCGTTGAGCCTGGGGGCGTCGCAGGTGCCACTGCCCCGCTTGAGGAGGGACTGGCAGACGTAGTAGGCGAACTTCCCGCTCTTGGCGTCTTGGCCGGAGAGCGCCCGGTTGCACGCCTTGCACCTGACAAGCCCGCTGAGAAGATAGGTGCTGCCCACTCTACGAGGATGGCTCTTCCTGGGTGCGCGGGAGCGCAGCTTGCGGTTCACCCTGCGGAACCGGGACTTGGAGACGATGGCGGGGAATGCCTTCTCCACCCGCACCGGGTCCGCCTTGTCCTTGGCGTCGACGCCCCAGACCAGGATATGGATTATCCAATCAACACCAAAAAATCAGGTACACATGGGGGGTTGGGCTTGACGATTGATCACGAAGCCCAATGTGGTTCGAACCCTCGGGGTGGCCCGTAAAGGGGCAAGGGGGTCCACCCGGTATACTCCTGGGCGACCCCCTTGCGATGGAGCACGACTATGCTCGTTAGGCCCGTACCCGACGCAGCAAGTACCAGCCTCCCCCTATCAGCGCCGGGACTCCAATGACTAGCAGCACGATTGCCCATACAGGGAACCCGCCGCCCTCCTCTTCGGGGGTCACAGGTGTCGGAGTAGTTGCAACCGTTGGGGTTGGCGCAGGTGGCACTGTGGTAGCCGTCGGCGCGACTGTTGGAGTAGGTAGAATCTCCGTAGGCCCACGCCCTCGGCAGCCATGCCCTGGGCGATGAGCTTGGACTGAAGGGCCTGTATGTGGGAGGGTGCGAGCCGCGCCACTTGCAGGTGGCCGAGGTGGGGTGTGATGTGCAGGCGTATGATGCCCTCGTAGCGCTCCTTGGTGCGCTGGCGGCGGTTGGGGGCGATGATCTCATGGAGCCACTGGTCGAGCCAGTCGCGGAGGAGTATCTTGCCGGTGGGCAGGGTGAGGCCCTTGTCGAGGGTGGAGAGGAGTTCCCGGAGCTTGCGCTGAGCCTGGGCCTTGGTGCCGCGTACGGTGAGGTACTTGCGCTTGCGCTTGCCGAGGCCGTCCTGCCCGGTGTCGAGGGTTATCTCCCAGGAGCCGTCGCTGCGCCGCCGGAGGCTGCCTTTCATGGGTTAGCTGTGTGCCCAAACCTGTATTTTGTATCCGTCTTCTGTTTTCTCTACCTTTTCAGGGTCATACCCAAGACGGATGTCTTCTAGCCCCGCATCTTTCGCCATCCTTTCCCATTGTGTAACCAGGTTCTTGAGTTCGGTCTTGGTTGGTGCCTCGATAGTGCTGAATATGCCGGCCATAGCTTAGCCTCCTAATTCAATCTCTGCTAGTCCACCCGTCCATTATGCCGGATGCACTCCTGAACCAGGGCCAGTTGAGGAGATCTCAGTAGGCCCTTTCGTTCCCTTGCCAACTCAAGCATCTCCTGGCACAACTCGTCAATGACTGTGGTGGGTGCTGGCAAGTAGCGTACCTCAACGGTGGGTTCAGGTGTGCAGGCGACGATGGCGACGATGGCAGCCGTGATGAAGGCAAGCAACAGGTGCCGGAGGCTGCCTTTCATGAGACGTTATTCCCTCTCGGGCGGAACTTCCTTGCCAGAAAGGAAGTCCTCCCCCGTCTCCGAGAGAAGTGTTCCCATTGTTATCTCCGCAAGTTTGATTATGACCTCGCTGCTCTCGGATAAGAGGCTTATTGATTTGATAGCAGCTTTGCCCAATCCCCGCTGAAACATGGGAAGCACGGTCACTGGAATGCCATGCAAGCGCCATTCCCTAGGACTGCCCTCGCGTGACCAGGGCCATTCCTTCGCTGTACAGTCGGAGTATTCTTCTATGGTGCCATCAGCGCGCTCAAGGCGAGCGTGTGCGGCTTCGATTGTTCTGACCCTACGGACTGTTCCGTCCATGTCGGGGATTTCCGTTTCAGTTATTTTGACCGCCTGGGTTCTCCTTAATACGTTGGTCTTGTCCGCGAAGTTAGGGGCTGCCATCTCAGCGCACCCTTGAGCCAGGCTGGAAGTCGTCATCCAGCCACCCCACGAAATAGCCTGCGTAGCGGGCGTGGGTATCCTTGGACGTCGTCTTCATCTCCGACGCCTCCACCTCCCTCTTGTACTGCTCGAGGGCTTCCTTGACCTTCTCCAGGGTATCCCGGTCCACCTAAGAACCTGTCTACGTTCTCAGGATATGTTAAATTGAGACTATTACCAAGGCAGGGTAATCATGTCTCATTCCTATCCCAGCGACATCTGCCGGGAGCAATTTGCCCGGATTCTTCCCACGTTGGAGTCGGCCCGCCGACGGACCAAGCCCCGCACCGTGGACTTGTACGACGTTTTCTGCGGGGTGCTCTACCTCCTGAAAAGCGGGTGCCAGTGGCGGATGCTCCCTGCGGACTTCCCCGATTGGCGCACTTGCTACAAGTATTTCCGGCAATGGAGTGAGCGGCCCGACCCGGAGAAAGAGTCCATTCTGGAGCAGGTCTTAAAAACAATTGGTTGGAGCGGCCCGACGGAGCAATGGTCGAAAAGAGCAGACCAGCTTCTGCATCGTGGACGCCCAGAGCGTCAAGAACACGGACAGCGCCGAGAACAAGGGCTATGACTCGGGCAAGAAGGTGTCCGGGATTAAGCGTCACATCGCGGTGGACACACAGGGGCTGCCCCATGCGATTCATGTGACCACCGCCAACGTTACGGACCGGGCTGGGGCTTTGGCGATGTTTGACCAACGCCGGGCCGACCTGAGCCGGGTGCAGCAAGTGCTGGTCGATGGGGGTTACACCGGGAAGCCCTTTGCCGCAGCGGTGCAGAGCCTGTTGGGAGCCTCGGTGGAAGTGGTGAAACGCAATGAACTGCACATTTTCGTGGTGCTGGCGCAGCGATGGGTGGTGGAGCGGTCTTTTGCCTGGCTGGAGAAGTGCCGCCGACTCTGGAAGAACTGCGAGAGAAAGCTCAATACCAGTCTGCAAATGGTGGTTCTCGCCTTCCCGGTGCTAATCCTGAAAAGATTGTAACCAGGCTCTTAGACATGCTCCTCCTTACTCCTGTGCGTTCACCCTCCACCGCGCCGAGCGGCTCGGTCCCGTTTCCAGGCGCGTGATGAAGCCCTGTTGGGACAGCTTCCGGCACAGCTTGCTGATGTAGCTATACTCAACCCCCATCCGCGAGGCCAGCTTTTCATATCCCTGGTCGTAGACCCCGTCCTCGGCGTAGTGAGACATCAACCTCAGCAGGGTCTTATGGTTATTGGGCGGGGGGCGTTCCTCCAACATCTGCAAGATCCGGTGCGCGTTGCGGGGTGCTGATATGCCGTCCTTCCAGCGTTGTACGGCATGGCGATGAACGCCCATCCTCTTGGCGATCACGTTCACCGGCCAGCCCATCGCCATGAGTGCGGTGATGGCGTCGGGGACGGTCGCAGCCTCTCGCCCTTTCGCTACGGCTGGCGGCTCCTCCGCCAGCATCCTGACCAGCGAGATGCGACGATGTAATCGGGGTCTGGTATGACCGAGCGACCAGTGTTGCACGCTCTTCAGTGTTGCTCCCAGCGTCCGGGCGATGTCTATGGGCCGCCAGCCTTTGCCCTTCAACTCTTCAATGACTTGCGGGACGGGCACCTCGACCACCATAGCCTCGCTTTTCACCGGCCGAGTGTGTATAGAGAAGGGCCTGACCGGAGGGCGTGTAGGTCGCCCACCCCCCCCGGCCAGGCCCAGAAGCAAGTCGCTACTCTATCCTCTATCGGGAACGGGTGACGAATACCCCCACGGCTCCGAGCGCCGCCACTATGGCGATGACCAGTGCGACTATGGGCAGGGCTCCGCCGCCGCCAGCCTCACCCTGGGCGCCGGGAGTTCCTGCCTCACCCTGGAGACCCTGAATGCCCTGGGGGCCGACCTCACCCTGCGGGCCTTGCGGGCCAGGTTCGCTCCGCGGGCCGCTCGGCCCTTCCTTACCCTGTGGCCCCTGAAGACCCTGTTCTCCCTGGATACCCGGCTCTCCCCGCTGGCCCTGTGGCCCTTGCATACCCTGGGTATCCGGCGGGCTGGGCGGGGCGGGCGGTCCCTGCTCGCCCTGGAGACCGCGCGGTCCCTGTTTACCCTGTGGCCCCTGGAGACCTTGCTCACCCTGGAGACCCTGTTCTCCCTGTGGCCCCTGAAGGCCCTGTTCGCCTTGCTGTCCCTGAAGACCCTGCTCACCCTGGAGGCCTTGCTCGCCCTGGAGACCCTGCTCTCCTTGGGGGCCCTGTTCTCCTTGGAGGCCCTGTTCTCCCCGGGATCCCGTATCGCCCTGCTCTCCCTGGCCCCCCCTGCCGCCGCCGCTGCCGCGTGGCCCGGCCGGACCCTGTGGGCCACGCGCGCCTGTGGGGGCCTGAACCCTGACGGTGGTGGAGGGGCTGATGGGGGTCGAGATTCCCTGGTCGTTCTTGAGAACGCCGGACAATGTGCCGGTTGCCGTCGTGGACGGAGCGGTCACCACGTAGGTGAACCTTGTTTCATCCAGTAGCGTGAAGGTCACCTTTTGACCGTCCATTGCCACGCTTATATCAGATGGCTTGACGGAATCTGTCTTGTAGCTGAAATCGCTGGGTAGCGTCTCCACCACCTGGCCGAATCTGCCGTAGTTGGCAACCCGTATGGTCACCGTCAGGTCCGCGCCATAGTCCACCTGTGACGCGGACAAGCTGCGGGTGGCCGTGGGCACCGGGACGTCCACCGTTACACTGGACTCTCTGATGGTGTGCATGTTGCCTTGGTCATCGCTGAGGGTTCCCGTGAAGGGATGGCTGCCCCCGGTGCTGGAGGCCGTGACCTTGTAGCTGAAAGTCGTATCACCCAGGAGGGTGAATGCGACCTCCTGGCCGTCCACCGCTGCCCGTATATTGGAGGGGTCAACGGAGCGTGCCACGTAGCTGAACCCGTCGGGGAGGGTTTCCGTCACCTTCCCGAAGCTGCCGTAGTTGCTGGCCCGGATGGTTACTGTAATCTCGCCCCCAGGGGCAACCGAGGGCGGGGAGAAGGACCTGGTGGCGCCGGGTTCCGTCTGTCCAGCCGTGACGGTCACGTTGGAAGCGCTTATTGAACGGATGTCTCCCGTGTCGTCGTTCACTGTGCCACGGAATGTATGACTGCCCGCCGTGTCCGAGGCGGTCACCTTGTAGCTGAAGCTCAGGTTCGCGCCCAGAAGGGTGAAGCGGACATCCTGTCCACTCGTGGTGGTCCTGATGTTGGATGGGTTGGTGGAGTTTGGCACGTAGCTGAACCCGTCGGGGAGGGTTTCCGTCACCTTCCCGAAGCTGCCGTAGTTGCTGGCCCGGATGGTTACTGTAATCTCGCCCCCAGGGGCAACCGAGGGTGGGGAGAAGGACCTGGTGGCGCCGGGTTCCGTCTGTCCAGCCGTGACGGTCACGTTGGAAGCCCTTATTGAACGGATGTCTCCCGTGTCGTCGTTCACTGTGCCACGGAATGTATGACTGCCCGCCGTGTCCGAGGCGGTCACCTTGTAGCTGAAGCTCAGGTTCGCGCCCAGAAGGGTGAAGCGGACATCCTGTCCACTCGTGGTGGTCCTGATGTTGGACGGGTTGGTGGAGTTTGGCACGTAGCTGAACCCGCCGGGGAGGGTCTCCACGACCCTCCCGAAGCTGCCGTAGTTGCTGGCCCGGATGGTTACTGTAATCTCGCCCCCAGGGGCAACCGAGGGCGGGGAGAAGGACCTAGTGGCGCCGTGGCCGCTGGCGCCGGCCTGGCCCGAAGGCCAGACCGACAGTCCGATTACCAGGAGCAGTCCCACTATCACGGTTGCCAGCCAGAGCGGTGGCAATGTCGTTATGTTTCTGACCAAGCTATTCCTCCTAATCTATGCTCTGTACGCCTCCGCTCCGGGGCTTAGCTTGCTAGTAGACCTTCAAAGAAGAGGTCAATGAGGTCGAGCACCTGCTCGCGGGTGATGCTGGCGTCAGGGGCGAAGAAGTCGTCAATGGCGTCCAGCACCTCTTCCCTGTCTATCTTGTCGTTCTTGTTGTTGTCGTAGAGGTCCTTCACGGTCTCCGGCTCCGGTTCGTCGGTGACGGTGATGGTGACATCAATGGAGTCGCTCGCCCTATCTGGGTCTGTGGCCGTGACCGTCACCATATAGGTGGGCTTGGTCTCGTAGTCCAACGCCACGGCGGTCATCAGTTGGCCGGTCTCATCGTCTATGGCGAAGTCAGCCCCATCCGTCCCGCCGAGGGTGTAGGTCAGGGTATCGCCCGTGTCGGCGTCGGCGGCCGCTACCGGTGCGCCGATGTCCATGCCCGCCGCCGTGTTCTCGGCGATATCGCGGGCGCCAAGTTCGGTAGACGGGAAGGCAGGCGCGTCATTCACGTCGGTGACGTTGATGGTCACGTCGATGGAGTCGGTGCCGCCGTTGCCGTCGTTGGCGTTCACCGTGACCATGTAGGTCATCTTGGTCTCGTAATCCAGGGCCGCCTTCGTCCTCAGCTGGCCGGTCGTGCTGTCTATGGCGAAGGAAGCCGCGCCAGTGCCGCTAAGGGTGTAGGTCAGGGTGTCGGCGTCGTCGGCGTCCGTGGCAGCTATGGCTGCGCCGATGAGTCTACCTGCTGGCTGGTTCTCGACTATACTGCGGGTCGCCGTCTCAGCAGGGAACATGGGCATGTTCTCGTTCACGTTGGTGACCATGACGGTGACGGTAAGGGAGCCACTCTCCTCATCTGGGTCTGTAGCTGTAACCATGACCGTGTAGGTCGCCTTGGCCTCGTAGTCGGGGGGACTGTTGAACATGAGCACGCCGCCTTCGATGGTGAAATCGCCCATGTCGGCTCCCGACAGGCTCCAGGTAATCATGTCGTTCTCAGGGTCGGTGGCCGTGTAGGTGGCCACAGGGCCCGTGCCGTTCTCCTCGTAATCTGGTGTGGCGTCTCCGCTCACCATTGGCGCTTCGTTCACGCCGGTGACGGTTATGGTCAGGTCGATGGTGGCCATTTCGCCGCCGCCGGTAGCCTTCACCGTGACCATGTAAACGTTGTCGGTGTTGGCGTCCGCCGGGGCCTCAAAGTTGGGCGGGCTACTGAACTCGAGCGTCCCGCCTGTGATGTTGAAGGCCCCCCCGTCGTCGCCCTCCACGGACCAAGTGGCCGTGTCTGGACCGGTCGTGGTGTAAGTGGCCACGGGGCCCGTGCCGTTCTCCATGTAATCGTCGGGGCTGGCCGGGCCGGAGATCGTACCGAGTTCGGGCACGTCGGTGACGGTTATGGTCACGTCGATGGTGTCCGTTTCGCCGCCGCCGGTAGCCTTCACCGTGACCATGTACTCGTTGTCGGTGTTGGCGTCCGCCGGGTCCTCGAAGTTGGGCGGGCTACTGAACTCGAGCATCCCGCCGCTGCTGATGCTGAAGGCACGTCTGTCGTCGCCCTCCACGGACCAAGTGGCCGTGTCTGGACCGGTCGTGGTGTAGGTGGCCACGGGGCCCGTGCCGTTCTCCATGTAATCGTCGGGGCTGGCCGTGCCGGAGATCGTACCGAGTTCGGGCACGTCGGTCACTTCCACCGTTACATCGAGGGTGCCGATATCTTCGGAGTCGCTGGGGGTCGTGACCTTCAGGGTTACCTCGTAGGTGTTGGAGTTGTCATTCTCGCCGCCCATTGGGTTCTCGTAGTCGGGGGCGGTCTTGAACTTGAGCGTCCGGCCCGCGTCCGTGCGTTCGAGCTTGAAGTGGCCGGCGTCGGGGCCTTCCAGGTTCCCCCACACTGCCGTGTCTTCGTTGTCGCCGGAAACGGTGTAGGTGCCCACGGTGGTGTCTTCCTGGTTCTCGGCGTAATCGGAGACTCTGGTGGCGTCACCAGATATGGACAGGTTCGCCACCGGTATTGGCGTCTCGTTTACGTCGTTGACGCGTATGTTGGCGTCTATACCGTCCGAGTTGCCCATTGGCATGGCGGAGTCGGTAGCCGTAACTCGCAGCCCTTCGATTATCCGGTGTTGCCCGCCGTCGGGGCCCATTTCCTCCAACTCATCCAGGGCCTCATAGTTCAACCTGCTCCGGGTCAGAATCTCGCCGGAGGACGGGACTATCTGGAACAGATTGTCGTAGGTCCCGGCATCGAGGGTATAGGTCAGCTTCTTGCCGTCGGCGCTGCCCGTGTCCTCGGGGTCCGTTGCCGTCACCGTGCCAAGGACGCTCCTGTTTATCGAGATACTTGGCAGGGTGTCGTCGCTGTTCTCAGCTATCAGCCGTGTGGAGGCGTCATCGGCGAAGCTGGGGGCTTCGTCCACGTCGTCCACCCTGATCCATATCACTCTGTCGTTCTTTTCGTCGTCTTCTGGATTGGGGTGATTGACCCCGCCGTGGGACCTCAGGTTGGCGAAGGCAACCCTCACCACGATCTTGTAGATGTTGTCGCCCTCTTCGTCGCCTGTGCCCCTGTCTTTCGGGTCCTCAAAGTTGGGCGCGTCGTGATCTTCGCCGGTGCCGATGGCGAACAGGAGCGTGGTATCGGATGTGTTGAACCGGGAGAACCGGAAATTGTCACACAGACCTTCGTTGGTCGCATCATAGTGACAGTCGATGCTTCCAGGGTTGTTCCTGTTGTGCGAATCAGGGGAGGTCTGTAGTTCCAAGCCCGGAGTAGCATCGGTTGTCAAAAGGGACCACTTCAAGCCGCCCAGGTTCGTTTTCTGCGTGTAGCTGTTATAGAGGGCGGCTATCTCCTTTGTGTTCTCATCGACCCGTATGCGTTGCTCCACCCCCTCTATCTCCGGCACGTCGAGCACTTCAATGGTCACGGTAACCGTGTCCATCCGGCCGGCTGGGTCAGTGGCCGTGACCATAACCGTGTAGGTGCTCTTGGTCTCGAAGTCCAGTGCCATCTTCGTGCTGATCAAACCGCGCTGGCCTGCCGGAGTAGCAGCGTTCTGGATCGAGAAGTACTTGTTGGCGTCAGCCCCGCTCAGATCGAACTGCAAATTGGCAGTGTCGTTAGTGACGTGTTCGTCAGCGCGCGGGTCGGCCTCCCGGTCTGCCCGTTCTTCCAAAAAGCCGTCAAAGACGTTCAATCTGCCGGTGGAGACAACCTGATGCCCGACAGTGGCGGTATCGGTGTCAGTCCGAGCCTCAAGCTCCGTCTTCGTGAGTTGTATGGTTTGGTTTTCCAGTACGTACCTTGTGTAGCTCGTGACTTCGTCCTCTGCCTTACGGTTGGCAATGAGGGTCACGTCAGCAACGTCATCCGAGTAGAACTTGGGAGGCGTATTTAGGCCGCTCTCATCCACGAGAGGGGTTGTTGTGTCGTCAGGATCAACATCATTGGCCCGCACTTCAACTGGCGTAACACCTGACAGTGGATACGTAGCCGTTTCAGCGTTGCCGCCGCCGTCCGTGTACCTCGCGGTGACGGCCAGCACACCAGCCTCTCCGGTTGCCGGGGTGTAGGTGGAAGTATCGCCCGAAGATTTGACGGTGTCTGCCGCAACCGTATTGCCATCCACCGTCCATGTCCAAGTGATTAATGTCGGTATGTCGTCCTGGTCTTTCAGGGTGGCCGTGATCGGCGTGCCAACCTGGGCCTGTACATGCGACAGGGTGATCGTCCCTTCGTCATTCGAGTCGGCCACCCGGATGGTGACGTCTCTCCGCCCTATCTCCCAGTCCTCGTCCCAGGCGACCACCGTGATTTCGTAGACGTTGTCCCCCGGGGTCCCGCCTTTATCTGCCGCATTCTCGAGGTCAGGCGCGCTCTTGAATCGGAGCACCGGGGACGCTGCCATAGCAGGCGTAGTAACCGTCGGGGGTGGCCCGGTGTCGACTACTGCGCCGTCTACATCAGCCGAGTTTGTGTAAGCACTTTCCGACCCTACAAACTGGAACTTGCTGGCATCGTCGCCAGTGA
This sequence comes from Dehalococcoidia bacterium, assembly GCA_965197405.1. Classification (GTDB taxonomy): domain Bacteria; phylum Chloroflexota; class Dehalococcoidia; order Lucifugimonadales; family JAGWBF01. The sequence goes on from OZ240206.1 coordinate 3,321,013, forward strand.
TCTGCCACTCGATATCTCTATCTGCGGCGTTCAAAGTTCCGTCGTCGTCCAGGTCGTTGTCGGTTGCCATGTAGGTAGCCTGGTTGTCTGCTGTAACGTCAGCAGGGGAAGGGTGAGCAGGGCTAGGTGGCTCAGCGTCGCTTTGGGTAGGGTCTCTAAACAGAAGAAGGTGGCTTGTGCCATCAGAGTCTTGATTCTCGAAGTAGGTCAACGCGGCCGGGCCCATTACCTGTGGGGCTTCGACCTCGTCAAGCACGTGGATGGTCACGATGGCCCGGCCAATTTCACCGGACGGGTCCGTGGCATTGGCCGTAACTTCCAACTGAATGCCGTTGGCCGGATCGTCGTCTCGGTCGGCGAGACCACTTTCCTTGTTCAGTGGAGACTTGGTCATAATCTGGCCGGTTATCTGGTCGATGGAGAAGAGTCCATCGTCTAGAGTGTCGCCATCCCCGGTAGTATCTGCAACGCCGTCACCCAGCGAGTAGGTCAGCACGTCGCGGGGGCCGCCGGGGTCGCTGGCGTGGTTCCATGCCAGATGGTCGTTGTCGGTGGCGAACACCGGCGGGCCGACCTTCATTCCAGGCGGGGTGTTCTCCTCTATCCGCCTGCTGGTTTGCATGCCGTCCTCAGTAGGGTCCTCGTCCTCGTCCCGGAACATGGGAGCAACGTTCGCGGCAGGCGCGGCCCGCACGGCGAATTTGGACTCTAGAGACACCCCGATATAGTCTGTCCCGTGCGAGTCCTGGTACTGCGCAGTGGCCCGCAGTTTCTTCCCCACGTCACCGGCTCGCGGCGTGTAGGCGGCATTCACTGCCAAGTCAATTTCTTCAAAGACGCCAGAGCCAGTGTCGGTCTCCACCTCCCATTGCCAGTCGGGGGTGCGGAGTCCTCTGATGTCACCGTCAGCCAACGTAGCCGTAAGCGTCTCCCCGACCTCGGGCTGGCGGTTTGAGAAAGTTACGGTCCCTGGCTCTTCCTTGCCTCTGACCTGGACCGTTATCTGCACACGCAAAAACTTCTCGCCGTCTCCGACTTTCGCCATTACCTTGTAGACGTTCATATCTGCAAGGCTTCCAGTGTTAACCGACGACCGCGGATTCTCGTAGTCGGGCGGACTCTTGAAAGTCAACACGGCCGAATCCCGGTCGATGCTGAAGTGGCCATAGTCGGGGAAAGCGGTCAAATCGGCCGCGCTGCCGGCCGGGTCGTTCTCGTCGACGACCAATTCCCAGACCTTTACGACCTGAGTGAAGTCCTTCTCTAGCGCTGACAGTTTGGCCACCTGGCCTATGCCATGCTCTACGAATTCGTAGTAGCAAACCGCTTTCCTGTCGTCAGCAGTCGTGCCCACTGTTTGGCATCCCTCGGTCTGCGTCTGCGCCCCGACGGGCCGGATGGCCAAGAACGCCGCCACGAGAGCCAGCAGCGTCACCAAGATGATTCCCTTGTATGCCATGCTTCCGTATCTAGTTGCCATTATGTCGTACACTCCTTGCTACTATGTTTATCACAAACGGGTATAACCGCAGGGCCACCCCTGCCTATCCGCTCTCGTCGAGGACAGGCAGGGGGGCTGCGGCCATAGCAGAGGAGGTGAGAGTATTCCTTGAAATGTCCCCTGGTCAAATTACCTCACTCATTACTACGCTAGAATGCCCGCCCACACCACTTCACCTCTCCGAAGATGATCATGTGCTCCTCCAGGGGGAACGCTTTATGGGTCGGGTTGTCGCTCAGGAACCACCACCGTCTACAGTATTTGGCCCGCTTCACCAGCATCCGGTGCCTGTCCTGTAGCACGAGAATGTGGTCACCAAGCAGCGATGACCGGCCGTAGTCCACCAGGATGGCGTCGCCCCCCTCAAGAGTGGGTGACATCGAGTCTTCCATCACCCGGAGCACAGCGGCGTTTTCGTCGTCAATGTGCTCCCGATCCATCGTATCATCCACTATGAAACTACAAACCTCGATTGCTTGTCAAGGGGGCGAAGCAACCTACTGCGCCGGGGTTGTGGCGCTTCCCGCAGGAGGGCCTGGGCCTTCAGGCGATCACCTTTCCGAGCCGCGCGCCCGGTAAGAGTCAGGACAGGCTCGCCCACATCCGAGGGCGCGGCCCACACCACCGCGGTCTGTCCGTCTTCGGGGTATGCCAGCCCCTGAAAGTCGGGGGGGGGGTAAGCGGGGCGCGGGAGGCCCCCGGCGGGGCGGGAAGCGCCCGCGCCCACAAGCGTCAATGGGAGATAAACAGGGTTGAACACGGTGTTGCGGTTACCCCTCGGTTCTATGATTACGCGCCCGCCGTCAGTGATTTCCACGTACAGGCTATGGCTGTCCATCAGGTCCATGCCCAGCAGGGGTACGACGCCCACTGCGTCAATGTCAATGTATCGTGGCCGACCGTCCCAGACCACTGTGGCGCCGTGGACGTTGAAGGCCACCACCGTACCGTCAGCCAGAGCCGACCGGCTGCGGATCACAAAGGGCAACTCCAACTCAGCCACCAGCTCCGGCGGCAAGGCGAGATTGCCGCTGTACCCGGTGTCTATCACGGCTTCTATCTCCCGCTCCCGGTCCTCCGGACCTCGTACCGGAAGGCTCACTACCGCTTCAAGAAAGCCGTTCACCACACCCTCGATCACTTGGATCTCCACAGGGAACTGTCCCCGAAGGTGCGCAACGTCGGATGCCCCACCCGCACCAACCAGGCATCGGCGTCCGGGCGTCGGGCACGCAGACGCTCCGCTGCGGCAAGGACGCTACCGGCGATGGCGTAGTCCCCGCTGTCCACGTCGATGGCGACGTACTCGCCATGATGGTCCGCCTCAACAAGATGGCGGATGTCCCTATCGTATACCTCGTCGCCGAGGCGACCCGTCTCCTCGGCAGGCCGGCGGACTGGCGTTGCCATCTCTTCGACCCCTTTCGCAGGGCATTGTTCCTACCGATGCGATTCTACCATATTGCGGTGGTTTTAGACAAAAAAGGGGTGCACACCAGGGCAATCGCATATAAAGTAAATTCGTAATTAAGGACCTCCAGAATTACCATGTTGGATGTATATTATACTCGTATTTAGGTTGATTTATGGGCAGCATTGACTTATTTTAGGCTATGATGCGATCACCCTGGGGTGCACACGGGTCTTTTCATTTTCTGTAAAACCGCACATCGTCATTCCGGCCTGTCTGCGGCAGGCAGGGAATCCAGTGGGAGCCCAAGCTGTAGATTCCCACTTTCGTGGGAATGACGGGTGTGGACATTAGACACTTTTCACGGACCTGCCTCACCATCAGGCAGGGTTGAGCGACTTTGAAAAGACCCTGGGGGTGCACACATGGCCTGGCGGTCCGGGCCGAAAAGCAAGAAAGGCGACATATATGAACGAGCCTGGGGAGGCCGCCGCTGCGTTGGCGGCCTCCCCTTCTCCAGTGCGGTCCAGCGACCCGTGTCGACCACCTTCGTTTCCCGCTCCAAGCAGAGCGCCCATTAGAAAAGGACTAAGCTGCCGTCGCCTCCGGCTGCTTCAGCATGGCGGAGTAGCCCCGCTCGACGACGTGGGTCACTGACAACCGGCCCGCGCCGTCGTATCCGGCACGGTAGGCGTACTCCGCCTTAGCGCCCCATGGCACCCGGCCGCCGACCCGAATGGAGCCGCCGCCGTCCTTACTGCCACGCCCAGGCCCACCGGCGCCGCGCACCACCATCCCGCTCCGCTCGCCCTTCCGCCAACCCAGCACCTTCACCTCGGCGGGCATGACCCGCTCCTCCGCCTTCGGCCGCTGGAACAGGACCCGGTGCAGCTTCTTCAGAACCCCCGGCGACGGATTGTTCCTGCCGGTCATGATCCTCGAAAGATGCCCGGAGCTGACGCCGGCACGACGGGCAACCTCGTTCTGACTGAGCCTGTGAGCATCCATCCGACCCCACACGGCTTCACGATCAACGCCGGTGCGCCTCGCAGGGGCAACCTTCGCCGGAGCCTCCAGCACCGACGCGACCCGCGCCCGGACCTTCACGCCCATGTTCCGGTGACCGCGCGACACCTGGGTCATGTAGCCGTAGGACACCCCCACCCGGTCGGCCAGGTCCTGCATGCTCATACCTTGCTCACGAGCACGCTCCCGGATGTAGCTGCTCTCCCCGCTCACCACGCATCCCTGACGGTTGGCGCACTGTGCGGGGGCGATCTTCGCCGGAGCCTTTAGCGCCGACTCAACCCTGGCCTGTACCTTCACGCCCATGTGCCTGCGGCCCCGAGATACGTCCGACATGTAGCCGTAGGACACGCCTGCGCGGTCGGCCAGGTCCTTCATGGTCATGCCCAGGGTGCGGGCGCGCTCCCTGATGAAGCTGCTCTCCCCGGTCACCACGCCGCCCTGGCGGTAGACGGTCCCCTGGCCGGGGACCTCTCCCAAGACCGCCGCGACCTTCTCCCGCATCTTCGGCGTCCACGGCCTGCTCCCGTTCGCAATCTGCGAAAGGTAGCCAGCGGACACGCCCATCAGCGCCGCAAGCTCCTTCATGGTGAGCCCGCGCCGCCTGGCCGCGGCCCTGAGCTCGCTCTCAGCTCCCGCCGTCTCCTTGGTCCGATTGGTCTGTGCCGTCGTTGCCGTCGTCATGTCGCTTCCTCCTTGTAATGAAGAAGCGGGACCGCCCCCCTGTGGGAGACAGTCCCGCTCGGTATCGCGTCCCGGTGGCCGGGACTGCCTCCGTGAGTGGCGTTGTGGCCGTGTCGCACGGCCGGTTGCGGCGTACCCATAGGGGACGCCGTGTGCAAGGCAAGTCCCCTGAGTCAGATCAAGGGCAAGCCTCGTCTCGCATCGAGCACAGGTCTTCTCCGTTGAAGAGGGTCGGGAGAGGACCCATGCGATGGCTGTGGAGTTGGGAAAAGGGGGATGGAGGCCCGCAGGGAGTGCGGGCTGAGGGAGTGGGGAGGGCCGGAGACCCTCGATAGAGGCTGCTACCGGGCGGCTCGCTCCGCCCGTTCAAGCAGGCGCAGCCCAGGTCCCTGCGAGTCGCAGAGGCCCGGGGAGGACGTGCGTTTCAGTTCGGGATTGCGCCGAGAGTGCGAGTCAAGCCTTCACCAAGGGCCTCAGCCCCCGCAGGCTGCGCCGGGAGACCAGCTTGCCGGTCTTCCAGCGCAGCCCAAGGACCGCCGCGACCTCAAGGGTCCCGCCGTCGCTCGTGGGAACCAGCGCGGCGGCCCGGCCCACGTCCTGGCTGTAGAGCATCACGTCGCGCCCCCCGAAGCGCCGCCTCACCAGGTCCGTCCACTCGGCGTAGGCCCACCGAGCCTGATGCGGCTCAGCCTTCGTCGTGTCCATGCCGGCGAGTACCGCCAGAGCTGCGTCAACGTCCCCGGCCTGCCTGAGCCGCCGCGCCTCGTGAACGCTCTTGGCCACGCTCGGTGTCTCCGTCGCCAGTGCCGTCTCCGGCTGCTCCGAGAACAGCGCCGCCATCACCCGGTCCACCAGCTCTTCGAGGCTGCGCCGGGGCTTTCCCACCGTCGCCATCGTCCGATTGCCAGTTGCCAATGTTGCTGTTGTCATCATGTACCTCCTGTGCGTTGTGTTGCCTTTGCGTTGCGCCCGGTTGCGGGCAAAGAAGAAGGGCCGGCTCTGGTTGGAACCGACCCTTCTGGTTGGGACGTGCTATGTGTGGCTCAAGTCCGTCAGCGGCGGAACCTCCCTGCCCGGCGTCGCATCAGGGCTCGTGACGTCAGCCACGAGCCTACGCTGAACCCAAGACAGTTGAGGATCGCCACCTCCAGGCCATGGCCGAGCAGCAACGGAGCGGAGAATGCCAGCCCAGCCACGCCATACCACTCGAACCTCCACCTAGGCCACTCCCTGAGCCACCAGAGCCTGTCAACCGGCTCGGCCAGAGATTCGTAGGCGCTCCGAAGGGGCCACCCTATCTGCACCCCCAGGGCGTCCGCCGCCACTTCGTGAGAGCAGCCCCCAGTGTGGCAGCGCGCGTCAATGCCGTTGCCGCCGGGCCTTTGCTTGAACGCCAGCCGGTCCGACTCCCCGCCATGGCAGACCGCCGTCGTCCAGAACCAGCCCCGCTCGAAGCTGACGTGATGCGGCAGCCGATTGGCGATCCACAATGCGCTTGGTCCCACGTACTGCTCCCTCACGTCCATGCCTCCCTCGTCGTCGATGTCCGTCCGTTCCGATTCCATGTCGCCTCCTTCCCCAATGTCGTGTGTCCGCAATGCTTCCATGCTTGTCATACCTCCTTCATGTGCTTGAACTTCGATGTCCTTGACTGCGTGAACCCGTGTCGCAGTTCCAACGCCGCAGCCGACCACGAGCCGAATGCGGGACGCCGGAGTGAGAGAAGAAGCGGCCTAGGGCAAAAGACCTACGGAGCAGCCGCGAAGACGTGAGTGCTCGGCCGGTGCGAAGAGCCTGCCCCGTACTTGATACGGGGGCGCACCTCGACCAAAGCCTGCCCCGTATTCGATACGAGGGTGTCCGAGGGGCCGAAGCGGAATGCGCCGTGGCCGCTGCGAATATGTCCCTCCGGGGCGGCCTTCTGGAGAGCGCGATGCTCGATCCCTCCGGTCTGACCCCCTGGGCGGCTGTTCGGAGAGCGCAGTGCTCAGTCCTATGCAGCCGGTCCCGGATTCGGGGGACGGGAACCCTCCAGGTTTCTCGGCGGGAAACGCTGGAAAAGCCTGAAACTGACTCCATTATTGCCGAACGCCCGTGCGAAAGGAAGGGTTTAGCGTCATCCACGCCCAAAGTGTTCTGTTCAGTTCCACGAAACCCTAAGCGCCGTTCCGACATGGGCTAGTACCGTTTCAATTTAATTCTATTGGATATACATGTTTGAGCTTACTGCGAGCGTCCCCCGGTCGTGGCCGAGGGCAGGCTCTGGGTGGAGAACCGCCAGTCTATGATGGCGGCGGCCTCATTGCGCTCGCGTTCGAGCGCCGCGACCTCCCGTTTCAGCAACACTTCATCGCCGGTCCGGCGGTCCAGACACTGCCTGCTGAAGACGCTCAACTCGATCTCAGCCATGTTCAACCAGCTTCCGTGATTGGGTGTGTGGTGAAACTCCAGGCGTTTGGCTATGCGGCGCGCCTCGGACGGCGCAAACGCTTCGTAGAGCGAGCCGGGCTTGTGGGTGTTGAGATTGTCCAGCACCAGCCGGATCACTGTGGCGTCAGGATATGCCTCGTCCACCAACCACTTCATCCGGTGCGCGAAGTCCACGGCAGTCCGGCACCCGGTCACCTCGACGTGCCTCCACCCACCCTTCGGTTCACAGAACATGAACAGGTTCCGGGTCCCGTTTCGCTGGTACTCGGTGTCATAGCGCTCCACCCGTCCGGGCTTGGCTTTGACGGGCGGCCTCACGTCCCCGAGCAACTGCTTGGAGGACTCGTCGAAACACACCACCGGACGCTCCCGGTCGTACTCTTCGCAGTACAGAGCCTGCCCCGTACTGGATACGGGGTGCGCTTCCTGCTTGCCGTCCAACTTGCGCTCCCGGCCCGGCCTTGGCTTGTCATTGATGGCGGCCTCAAGTCCTTCCTCGACGGACCGCTTCCGCACTCTGGCAACGGTGGCGGCATTGGTCAAAAGCACACCCGCTATCTCAGCGTCCCGAAGTCCTTCATCCGCTTTGAGCAGCGCCAGCGCCCGCTTGACGGTGCGGACTGACGGCTTGCCCCGGTGGGAAACCTCATTGAGACGGGAGCGTTCGGATTCAGCCAGCTTGACTTTATACTTGATGGCAGCCATGTCTGGATACTCCCTCACAGAAAGATCATACCCAAGTATGGCTGCCTTCTCATATCCTTGTAAATCTATCTGGAAACAGTACTAGTTTCTCCAGAGGTTGAAGGTCAGGACCCTCCGCACCCACCGCCGCAACTCCACCCAGGCTAGGGCCTTATGTACATCGTGGAGGGTCTCCTTGCGCCAGTTCAGCTGATCACTGCGCCACATGCCCGTCAGAGGCATCGTCTCCGGCGGCAGGGTCAGCCCGTGTTGTTCCAGCATGGCAACCTCCAGCGCCCGGACGCGCTCCTCGATGCGAAGCCACTCCAGGCCCTCGCCGGTGCCCCTGTGCCCCGCCTTCCAGATCTCGCGCCACTCGTGGATGAGCGGCCACGCCTCGCCGTAGACCTCCTCGTCATCGGACGCGGGCTCCTTCGTCACCAGCTCGGGGTACAGCCGCTTCGGGACGCTGGCCGCCGCCGGCTTTCCGGTTTCCTGCGCCACTTTGGACACCGCCCGGGCGCCCCGGGGAGTCACAGGCTGAGCCGGCCCCCGCCCCATGGGCTTCGGCTCTCTGACCTGCTCCTCACGCAGCGCCTGAAGATCTTCATTCATCGCTTTGCGGGCATCTTCGAGGCCGCTTAGGAACTCTATCTCCAACGCATCCACCCGCCGGTCCAGGGCGTCAATCCGCTCGCGCTGTTGGGCCGCCTGTTCGTTGCCGTCCGCCATCACGTGCCGCTCCAGCGCCATCCGCACCAGTTCGGACAGCTCCCCGCGCTCCATGCTCGTCTGCACGGTCCTGGGATCCAACCCCAGAGTCTCCGCCGCTCCCTTCAGCCGCTTCTCCCGAACCATCCCACGCAGCAGGGTCATCAGCCTCATGTCGTGCCGCTCATCGCCGCTTGCGGTCCTTGCCTGCTGGCTTCCGTTTTCTGACATTCCTTCCTCCCTCTGCAAAATCGCGGTTTATAGCTTGGGGTTTTGCGACCCAAGGGCCGGTCTGCCGTCTGCAAACTTGCCGTTTTCATACGGGGGATTTGCCCTCCCCGCAGCAACCGGCCCCTGACACAAAGTGTTCGCCGTTTTCGTCCTATAGGGAGGGCTTCCCTTCCTCTTTCAGCTTGCCCAAGACCCACTTTGCAAACTTGCAGACCGACTCCATTCCCTGTACAGCCCCATGACATCAAACCGGCCCCTCGCCGGGTAATCCCCTGGAAGGGATTGCATGTATGAAACGGTTTCATGGATGAAATCCCTTCCGAGGGATAATGCTCGTCTTCCCGCGCCTCCACACTCGGTGGCAACCATCACGAGCCCATCGACGAGGAGGAGGCGAAACGTGGGAGTTCCATCGACCATCCGAAAGTCCCTTGGCAGAGCCGGGCGGCTGATGCCCCTGGCCGCCGCGCTGCTCCTGGCGGCGCTTCTGGCGATCCCCGCAAGCAACACGGCCCTGGCCCAGTCCCCGCCCGGCGACGAGATCGTCCTGGTCAACGCAGACCGGGAGTTCGTCGAGCGCAAGGGCGGAGGACAGTTCGTCGCCCGCCCCGTCTTCGACCGCAAGATCGCAAACCTCTTCTACGCCATCCGGGACGCCGACACCGGCGACTGGATCAGCGCCATGTACCGGGTGAAGGGCGGCGAGAAGAAGCGCAGCGACGGCTGGGAGTACTCGTGGGAGTACCCAGACCTGAAAGAGCACCTCGAGCTCGACCGGGACCGGGCCTACCTGCTGGTCATGCTGGCCGAGGCCGAGGACGGCAAGAGGGGCGACTTCTACGCCGTCATACCCATCCACCAGCCGGGGCGCATCTGGGACAAGATTCTGTCCGCCCTAAGCCCGGCGCGCTGGGCCAAAGCCTTCGCCGGCTGGGTCATCGAGGGCGTCCACGGGACCCTCTGCGGAGTTGTCGAGCGGGCGTCCGGCGAGGACGCCGACAACTGCCGAGGAGGGTAGACGTGGCCGACATCATCACCGGCACCCCTCCCGATCTGACCTACGGCCACTGGCTGGTGCAGCAGGCGTGGATGGTCGTCTGGGCCGTCACCTCCGCCGCCCTGGTGGTCATCCTCGGCTGGATGGGCCTCTCGTTCATCATCTCCGACCACGTGGGCCGCGCCCAGGCGGGGTGGCGGGAGATGGTCCCCCGCCTGGTCCTCGGCCTGGTGGCCGCCGCGTCGTCCCTCTGGTGGTGCGCCCTGGTCCTGGACGTGGCCGACGCCGTGTCCGGCTTCATTGCCTACTCCCTGAACGTCACCCCCGGCGACATGCTGCGCTCGACCCTGAGCACGCTGATGACGGCGGTGCAGGCCGGGAGCGTGGGCATGGCGCTGCTGCTGGCGGCGCTCTACCTGGTCTACGGCTTTTTCGTGCTCTACGTCCTGGTGCAGATGGTGCTGCGCCTGGCCCTCATCGACATCCTGCTGGCCCTGGCCCCCATCGCGTTGGGGCTATGGATACTGCCCCACACGGCGGGCTGGGGCCGCCACTGGCTCCGGCTCTTCATGACGACGGTGTTCCAGCAGGCCATCCAGCTCATCGCCCTGGCGTTGGGCTTCGGGTTCCTGCGCGAGTTCGCCGCGATAGCGGCCTTCGAGCCGGTGCAGGACCTGATCTGGAAGCTGCTCATGTCCCTGGCCTTCATCTACATGGCGAGCCGCGTCCCCGCCATGTTGGGCAACGCGGGCACCTTCGACTCATGGCTCTCGATGCTCTACTTCGGCATGAACCTGCCCTCGTCGCTGATGCGGTCGGCCCGGACCATCGGGCTGCTGGCGGGCGGGGCCGCAGGGGGTCCGGGAGGGATGGCGGTGGGCGCGATGGCGGCCAGCGCGGGCGTCTCGGCAGCCGCGAGCGGCCTCAGCTCGGCGGCTTCGATGGCGACCCCATCGGGCGGCGGAGACGCGGGCGGCGACGCCCCCAAAAGCGCCGACGAGTAACGACAACTACAACCCATGCGGCGCGGCCCGGCCCAATCAAGAACGCGAAGGAGGTGGGAGCGATGTGCAGCTAGCCGAGCGGAGACAGCGAGACCGATAGAGACCAGCAAGAGACTCCGAAACGGAGTCCGAGAGGAGAGAAGGAATGGAAGACCTGACACAGACCATATCGAACCTGGTGGGCATCCTGCTGGGCGTCGTGGGGGCCATTGGCGTGGGCTTCTTCATCTACGGGGCCTACCTGTACCTCACGGCCAGCGGAGCGCCCCACCAGATGGAGCGCGGCAAGAGCGCCATGATGACCGCCCTGGCGGGCATCGTCCTGGCGATGGTGGCCTACGGCGTCGTGGAGTTGGTGATGAACGCGGTGGTGGGATCGCCGGTGGACCCCAACGTGCCCAACCCCACGGAGTAGGCGGACGCAGGAAGGAGAGAGAGCTATGAGAGAACATGAGGTGCCGACCCACGTGCAGGCCGAGGACAGGGTGCTGCTGTGGTTCACGTTTCCCCAGGTGGTGGCGATGACGGCGGTGTGCGCCCTGTCCTACGGCGCATACCGCTACGCCCCCGTCGGGCCGTCCGAGATGAGGATGGCGATTGCCGTCCTCATGGGCCTGGTTGGGCTGGTCGCCGTCGTCGGGAAGATAGGCGGTCGGCGGCTGCCCCTGGTGGCCGCCGACCTGTTGAAGTACCGGCTTGGGGCGAGGCTCTACGCCGGGCCGCCGTCCGAGCTGATGCGGAGCGAGCCGCCCGCCCCGGCCCAGCAGGTGAAGGGCGGCCCCGGCCCCCTGCGGCTGATGGCGAGGCGGGCGGGCAAGACCCTGCGCCGCCTCCGCCCCAAGCGCAAGGGCCGGGGGCGGAAGGGCGGGCGGATGCCCTTCCGCCCCCACCGCTGGTTCGGCAAGCCCAAGAGGACGGAGGCTGACAAGGACAACATCAACGGCAAGGACAAGCGCAAGAAGAAGCCGAAGGGCTTCCTCGCGGTCATGGCCGCCGTCGCTCTGGCGGCGGCGGTCGCCGTCCCACAGGCGGCCCTTGCCGACGACCACGAGCCGTGGCGGGATGAGATCGACTTCGAGGTGACGGAGCCGGTGGAGGGGCGGCGGCTCTTCGTCGAGGGACTCACCGTCTCCGGCGACCGGGCCGCCGTCACCCTGCGGGCCGCCACCGCCCTGGACATCCGGGTGCGGGCCTTCGGCGGGCCGGAGGGCAGTTGGCTGCGCTTCTGGGGATCGGCCTCCCTGGACGAGGGGGAGAGCATCGACTATTCCCTCCCGCTGCACGGACCCGCTCCGTCCTTCACCTTCTCGTGGGAGGACACGCTGGGGCAGGCTGGGGCCGTCACCGTCGAGGGCGGACAGATCCCGTACCCCCTTCCGGCCATCGACGGGGAGCTCTGCGACCTGCGGGTCGTCTCCCTGAGCTGGAGTCCGGGGGTCGTCGAAGGAGCCGTCGCCTCCGAGTGCGTGTCCACCATCGAGCACCCGGTCGAGCTTCAGACGGTGGCCGGACACGCCAGCGTCACCGAGACGGCGCTGATGGACGCCGAGGTGACGGCCATCGCCGGAACCCTCACGGTCGCCGGAAGCGGCTCCCAGGCCAGCGCGTCCTTCGTGCCGGGCGGCGAAACCCGCTTCCGGCTTCCCGTCGGAGCGGGCGAGGCCGTCCACGCCGTGTCCATTGAGGCCGACCTTGAGGCGAGTCTCAGCATCCCGATGCCCCCGCTGACGCGGCTCACCCACCACCCGGCCCGGGTCGAACACGTCACCAAGACCGTGCATCTCCATCGCCCGGGGGACAGCGACTCCGACAGTGAGACGGCGACGGCCACCTGCGAGGACGGCTCCACGTCGTCCGCCACCGCGACGGCCTACGCCTACGTCCCCAGCGCCACCATCGCCAGGCAGGTGACGGTGAACGTCCAGCACAAGGAACACGTGAAGGCCGAGACGGTAGAGCGGTCGCCCATCGGCCGGAGCCGTGATGAGGCCCTGGCCCTGGCGTCGAGTGTCGGGGCCGACGACCCCTTCCAGGCGCTGGTCCTGCCGGAGCCTGAGCCGGTTGACCCGCCCGCCGAGCAGGAGCCCGCAGACGGCCTGAGCGACTGGTTCAGTATCCTGGGATGGGAGTGGCCCTGGTGAGGCGTCTATTGACGGCAACCCTTCTGGCCGGGGCTGCGCTGGCGACCACCGGCGCGGCCCCGCCCGAGGAGCAGGCCATGCTGGACGCCTTCGACCGGGTGTTGACTGCGATGGCCTACGCCGCCTCCGGACTCTGCCTCTTCGCCATCGTCTGGGCGGGCTTCGTCCTGATGGCCGAGGGAGCCGAGGAGCGGGGCGGCGGCAAGGCCAAGAGCGCCGTCGTGATGGCCGTCGTCGGCCTGGTGCTGGTCCTTCTGGCCAAGGCCGTCGCCGCGCTGCTGCGCAGCGGCCTCGTCCCGTTCCCCACCCCCTAGCGCAAAGGAGAAGACCGAGTTGAAGAAGCCGATTGAACGAATCAAGACAACCGGAGCGGAGGGGCCGCCGGATAGCGCAGCCGTTCCGCAGGACATTTCAACCGAACCCCAGGACCCGGCCCCCAAGCCGCCGCCACCCCTACCCCCGTTCTTCATGCTCTCCCACTTGGAGGAGGACGGCCCCGTGCGCCTGGACGGGGTGAAGCTCGGCGTGTGCGAGGTGATGGGCCTCGAAATAGACGAGCCGAAGCTGGGGGCTTTCGCCGGGGCGCTCAACGCCTGCGACTTCCCCGTGCAGCTCCTCATCCGTCAGCACCCGCCGCGCCTTGGCGGGCTGCGGGACAAGCTCACGGAGGCCCAACCGGGCAACCTGCCGCCGCAGACCGAGGCCGCGTCGGAGTCGCTTCGCAGGCTGTTGACCGACCTGGAGGCCCGCGATGGCATCCTCGACCGGCGCTTCTACGCCGTGTGCGAGTTCGGGCGGTTCGACGAGCTGCGCGGCCTGCTGGCGCGGGCCGGGCTGTCCGTCCACCCCTTCAACGGCAGGCGTCTGCGGATGCTGATGCTGGCCTCGGCCCTGGGCGGCACCCCCGCCGAGATGGACGAGGAGACGCCGGTGGAGGTGGAGATGCGCCGCCGCGAGGTGCGCGTCGGAGACCGCCTGGTCCGCTCCCTCCACCTGGGCAAGTGGCCCCGCTCCCTGGCCCCCGGCTTCCTCCAGAGCCTCATGGCCGCAGGCGCGCCGATGGACCTGTCCATCCACGTGGGGTCGATTCCCGCTGAGCAGGCGGCCAGGACGCTGGAGTGGCAGAAGGTCCGCTTCGAGTCCGCCCAGTCGCTGTCCTTCAAGCGGGGCCGCACCATGTCCCCGGAGGCGGAGATCGCCCTGGAGGACGTGACCCGGCTCAGGGACGAGGTGCAGCGGGGACGCGAAAGGCTCTTCCACGCGTCGCTCTCCATCACCCTTCACGCCAAGGACGAGACGTCGCTCAAAGAGATGACCCAGCGGGCCAAGGCCCACTTCGCCGCCACGCTGGGCAAGCTGGACCCCCTGGCCTTCCGCCAGCGCGAGGGCATCCTGTCCACCCTGCCCCTGGCCCTCAACGCCGTGGCCGTGTGGCGGACGCTGGACACGTCGTCGCTGGCGAGGCTGTTTCCCTTCTCGCCGCCGGACCTGGACACCCGGAGCGGCACCCTCTATGGCATCGACATGCGGGCCTGCGCCCCGGTGGTCTACGACCCCTGGGACGGGACGCACCTGAACGCCAACACCGCCGTCCTCGCAAGGTCGGGCAGCGGCAAGTCCTTCGCCACCAAGCTGGGGATGCTCAGGGGCCTGTGCCGGGGCGTCACCGCCTACGTCATCGACCCCGAGGGCGAGTACGCGGACATGGCAAGGGCGGCAGGAGGGCGAGTCATCTCCCCAGGCGTTCCGGGCCAGGGCATGAACCCCTTCGTCATCGACAGGGGCGACTCGGAGGAGCTGCTCCAGCGCATCGGCAGCCTGAGAAGGCTCATCGAGGTGATGGTGGGCGAGAGCCTCGGCGCGGAGCGCAGGGCCTCCCTCGACCACGCCCTGGCGGGCTACTACGCCCACACCAGAGAGCGGACCGGCTTCCGCGACTTCTACGCCTACCTCGAAGGGGAGGCGAACGACCTCTCTCGCCTGTTGCGGCCCTTCGCCACCGGCAGCCTGCGCAACCTGCTCTCCGACGAGGGCGACGACCTGCTGGGCAACGAGGCCCTGGTGACGGTCTTCGACCTGCGGCTGCTGGAGCCGGAGCTTCGGCCCGCCGCCGCGATGGTCTGCACCGAGACGGTGTGGGCGGCGGCGGCCCAGGACCCCAAGCCGAGGCTGCTGGTGGTGGACGAGGTGTGGTCGATCATGCAGCACCCCGAAGGCGCGGCCTTCATGGTCAGCATGGCGAAGCGGGCGAGGAAGCACCGCCTCGGTTTGCAGTTCATAACACAGGACGTCCAGGACCTTCTCTCCGAGGACTCATCGCGCACCATCACCGGACATTCGGGAAGGGCGCTCCTCCAGAACGCCGCCTTCAAGCTCCTGCTCCAGCAGGACGCCGCCGCCATCAGCACGGTCGGCGACGCCTTCGACCTGCCCCAGGACCTCCAACGCTGGCTGCTGTCGTGCCCGCGCGGAGACGGCCTGTTGCTGGCGAAGGGCAACCGCTTCCCCGTGCGCATCGAGGCCACCCCGGAGGAGACGGCCGTGATCGAGTGGAGGCAGGGCGGTCACAGGTAGAACTGCCAACAGATACAGAACGCGAGACAGGAGGAAGCAACGGATGAACGATGGAGATAGACCAAGAGACACGGAAAGACGGTACTGCGAACCATGCCAAGACCCCAATAGAAGAAGGAGAACAAAGATGAAATCGAACCCGATGAAGTGGCTGATGAACGACGGAGAGAAGAAGAGGCCCGTGCTGCTGGCGGTGACCCCGCCCCGCGCAGGCGAACGAACCCTGCTGGGGGTGGAGAACCTGCTCCAGTCCATCGCGGTGCCGGAGCCGTTCTCCCTGGAGTTGGCCGGGGACGCCGACGGCGTGATTCTGATGGCCCGCTGCCTCGACGACCAGGTGGCGCGCGCCCAGATCGCCGCCCACTATCCCCAGGCGCGCATTTACGAGGTACAGCCGGCGGACGACCCGTTTCGGACCGAAGAGGGCGAGCAGGCGTGGTCGATGACGCTCAGGGCCGACGGCCCCGAGTACGTGCCGCTCAGGGTCTTCAAGGACGACGACCTGCTCGACCCAGGGTCCGATCCCATCATCGCTCTCATGGGAGCCCTGTGCGACTTGAAGGACGGTGAGCGGGTCGTGTCGCGGCTCATGCTGCGCTCCCTGGGACCCGACTGGTCGCAGGCCCACATGGAGAAGGCCCACCAACCTGCCGTGGAGCAGAGGCGGGACCCATCCTACACCTACCAGACCAGACCCCTGCGCATGGATGGCGTGACCATGGCCGTCCTCGGCGTCGCCGCCGTCGCCGCTCTTCAGGGCTACCTGTGGGTGCAGGACGGGGAGATATGGAAGACCGCGCTACTGGGAACGGGGACGGTCCTGGGGCTCGCCGCGGGCGGCTGGGCATGGCACCGCTGGAAAAAGGCCCGCAGCCGCGTCTACGACCCGCTGCTCATCAAGGAGAAGGTCTCCCGCATCGCCTTCGAAGCGGAGATACAGGTCACGGCGATACTGCCCACGGACGCGAACCCTAAGCGCGGAAGCGAACTCCTGGATCGGGCGGCGGCGGCCTACCGGCACTACGACAATCCGGCGGGCGCGCGCTTCAAGGTCGGCAAAGTGCGGCCCGCCGCGCCCGACCCCCTGGCAATGCACCCGTCAGGCCCTGGCCTGTTCGGCAAGCGCAGCGTCCTGGGAGTCCGCGAGGCGGCGGCCCTCTGGCATCCGCCGGGGGCCAGGGACGAGACGCCCCTGGTGGAGCGGTCGGGCGCAAGGGCGCTCATTCCTTCCGCCAAGGGCGTCAGGGGCGGGGCGCTGGTGGGAGAGACCACGGCGGGCAGTCCCAGGGAGATACGTTTCTCCGAAGACCTGCTAAGACGCCACCACCTCTACGTCGCCCGCACCCGCATGGGCAAGTCCACCCTCATGCACCACGTCGTCGCCCACAAGATGGAGGAGAAGGCGGCGGGCAGGGACCCGGACGCCATCGTCGTCGTCGATCCCCACGCCGACCTTGTGGGGGGAGTGCTCAGTCACGTTCCCGAGTCGCTCATCGACCGGGTGCGCCTGATAGACCTAGCCGACGAGCGGGGAGCGCCCGGCATAAACCTGCTGGACACCCGCGTCTTCTCCGACCGTGACCGCACCGCCGACTCGGTGGTGCGCGTGGCTAAGGGCCTGTGGGACCAGTGGGGGCCGAGGATGCAGTCCATATTGGAGTTCACCGTCAAGACGCTCCACGAGGCCAACGAGCGCACCAACGCCGACGAGCAGTACACCATCCTCGACGGCCTCAAGCTCCTCTCCGACGACAAGAACTTCCAGGACACTGTGCTGGCCAAGGTGAGCGACTCCTACCTGTCGGAGTGGTGGGCCAGGGACTTCAAGAACTGGACCTACCAGTACCGCGCCGAGGCGCTGGCTCCGGTGCAGACGAGGCTCAACTACTACGCCTCCTCCAAGCGGGCGAGGGCCATCCTGGGCCAGCGCCGCTCCACCATAGACCTGAGAAAGACCATCCATGATGGCGGGATACTGCTGGTGTCCACCGCCCAGGGAACGGCCGGCCGGGACGTGGCCGCCCTGGTGGGGGCATCGATCCTCAACCTGGTTGACGCCGTGATACGGGAGCAGGGAAGCCTGTCTCCAGAGAAGCGTCGGGGGGCGTTGGTGGTGGTGGACGAGATGCAGTCGATGCCCGGCGTGGACTACGAGTCGATGCTGTCGGAGCTTGGCAAGTTCGGCGCGTCGTTCATCCTCGCCGCCCAGAGCCTGGCCAAGCTGGACGACCTCTCCCGCACCATGCGCGACACCATCCTTGCCAACGTGGGGTGTCTCGCCGTCTTCCAGGTGGCGGGCAGCGACGCCAGGCAGCTTGTGTGGGAGCTGGGCAAGGAGCGGGTGACCGAGGACGACATCACCTCGCTGCCGGTGCACCACTGCTACGTCAGGGCCACGGTGGGAAAGGAGCGCATGGACGCCTTCTCGATGGCGGTCAGGGAGCCGGGGGGAGGAGACCCAGCGAGGGCCGCCCGCATCCGAGCCGACGCCGCTTCCTATGTCACGGCGGCGAAGGACATGGCCGCCGGTGAGGTGGAGTCGGCCAAGAAGGTGGGAGGCTCTCAGAAGGGCGTGAATGCCCCCAAGCCCAATAACGGGGAGGCGAAGACCGAGGAGCAGGGCGCTCCCCAGCCGCCCAAGAAGCATAAGCCGCGCACCCGCAACAACAATCCCTCCAAGGAGGGTGACGCCGACGGGGAGGCGTCGTGAGAGCAACGGAACGAGACGTGACAACCCTGCGGCGGCTGGCCGCCATGCCGTTCATCGACCGGCTGGAGCTGGCCGCCGTCTCCGGCACGGCCGACCGCACGACCTACGACGCCGCGGCCGCGCTGGAACGCCGGGGGCTGGCGGCGTCCGTCCCCCACGCCACCGAACTGCTGAAGGCCACCCGGCGCTACTGGCTCACCGTCGCTGGGCTGCGCCTGTTGGCCGCATCCGACCATATCGCCCTGGAAGGGATTCTTCGCAGGTATCCGGTGTCAGCCCGGTGGCGGCGCATCCTCCTGGAGCGGCTGGACGCCGTGGCCGTCATCTACCGGCTGGCCTCGACCATCGCCGCAGAGTGCGGTCCCGTGGGGCTGCGCTGGTACAGGGCCGCTCCCCTCGACGCAGCCATCAAGCTTCCCGACGGACGCTTTGTGGGTGTGGTCAGACAGGGGCCGACCTCGGACAGGACGGGGTTCTCGAAACGTCTCTGGCGGCTGAGGGAGGGACCGCTCCCCGGAGCCGTCCTCATGCTCGTGCCCGACGAGGTGCGGCTTAGACACGCCCGCAGGCTTCTCGAAGGCTCGCCGGTGTCGGCTCTCCTGGCCCTGGAGAGGGACGCGGTCCTGGCAGGCCCCTCGGAACCCGTCTGGCGTCTGCCCTCCGTCGCCGTCTCACTAGACCTCCGCTACGTCCTCTCCTCCTACGTGGTGTCCAGGGGTGTCCTCCCCACGGAACCTGACCCTTTGAGGGCGGTCCCCCCCGAGGACATCTCGCTGCCAAGTCCAAGAGTGAAGACCCCGGACTGGCTGCTGCCAGCCGTGCTGAAGCCCGCCGCAAAGCGCCTCCTCGACCTGCTGCACGACTGGCCGGGAATCGCCCCTGGGCACCTAAGAGGGCTGATGGGGGTCTCCCGCGCCCGCTTCTACGAGATCATGGCTCCCCTGGCGAAGGCCGGACTGCTCCGGCGGGTCGCCATCGGGGGCCGCCAGTTGGCCCTCTCCGACCGGGGGCTGGCGCTGCTGGTGCGGAGGGACCGCTCCTCGGTGGGCGCGGCGAGGAGGCGGTGGAGCGTCGAGCCCATAGACCCCGGCTCTCCCGAAGACTGGCGCAACGTCTCCGGCAGGAGGAGTCGCCAGCTGCTCAGGAACGCCGAGCACACCGGGGCCGTCCACGACTTCATTTCCGCGCTGGCAAAACAGTCACGCACCCTGGGCTGGGACCTGGCGCAGCTCGACCCGCCGTTCCGGGCCTCCCGCTACTTCCGACATGCCGGAGGGCTGCGCTCGGTGAACTCCGACGCCTTCGGCATCCTGCGCCGAGGCTCCACAAACTGGCCATTCTTCCTCGAGTGGGAGCGCCGAGCCGTCCGGCCCACGACGATGGAGGAGCGGCTTGCGCCCTACCTGCGCTACTACTCCTCCCACCGTCCCACCGACGATCATGGTGCGCACCCCGCCGTCCTGGTCGTCTTCCACGACGAACTGGCGGCCACCCACTTCCTGCGGTTGTCGGCAGAAAGGATGGACCGGGCCGGAGTGGATGTGCCACTGCTGGTATCCCATCAAGGGCTGATCGAGCGGGAAGGCCCGCTGGGACGGGCCTGGAGCGTCCCAGGAAGCTGGGAGACTGTCACTGCCCTGACGGACGGCTGATGGACACAGACTTGCCACTCGGCCCGCCCTACTCGGACCCCCATGGTTTAGCGTCGGCGCTGCCTTTCATGGAGCCGGTGATCGCTGCGACCGGCAGGTAGAACAGCCCGATAGAGATATACCCACGTCGCAGAAGACCAGGGGCACCAGGCCCGAAAGCAGGACGGGAACGAGCAGCAGCCAGATCACCCCCAGGCCATTCGCTTCTACCAGGCTGGATATGTGCCTTGTGGCTTCTCTTGCGGGTTCTCCCGGCATGGAAGGAGTGACCAATATCCCCTTGTAGACGGGACCGAAGACCATCCAGAACCCGGCGCCCCAGGCCAACACATGGGCCGCCCACGCCGAGATGGCGGTTACACCGGTTCGATTCAACGTTCCATCATTGAAACACGAAGACGAGGGCTCTATGCCTCGTGCGTCGCGTAATCAGGGCCATCCCAGTGTATCCGCACCCACATCATCGTCGTGAACAGCAGGTGATTGTAGCAGCGTGAAGTGGCTTCCTTCGTGTACGCCTCTATCTCCTCATCGCTGACCCCGCCCTCCCTGAGGGCGCTGCGCACCCGCTCCAGTATGCGGGAGGCGTCGGGGTTCTCCACGCCGTAGAACTCGTCGTCTTCCCCATCGTAACCGAAGGGGTATTCCTCTGCGATCCGCACACGTACATTCGGGTATCGCACTCTTGGTCAACCTCCTTTCGTCGTAAGCAGATTCACTCCATCGGGAGTAGCTGCTGAAGCACCACCATCTCCTCCGGCACGCCGAAGTGCTCCGCGACCTCCCACAGCTCGCTCAGCCCCTCCTCCATCGCCTCGTCCGCGTCCACGAGAAGGGCGCGGGCGAAGTCTTCGGCCTCCCGCTCGTACAGGCCGCCCAGACTGGTGTGGTCGCGTATCCACAGGTGGTTGCCGGTGTGAAGCAGCTTGTGGCCTATGGCGTGGGCTATCACCCAGCGACGCCACCGGGAATCGAGCCGCTCGGCCACGCCGATGAACCGGCCCATCTGCATCTCCTCCTGAACTTCCAGCGGCCACGGCTTGACGACCAGCCCCAGAAGGTTGGCGACCTCCTCGGCGTCCACCCGGCCGGACAGCCCCAGCTTCCGCCGCAGTTGCTCCGCCTTCCTCTGCGCCAGCTTCATCTCTCGGCCCGTTCCCTCCTCCGTCTCTGCTCCCGCACGAAGCGGATGAACTCCATGATCGACTCCAGGTCCTCCATCGGGAGGCCCTCTATGGCGTCCCTGAAGGAGACGTCCGCCTCCTTCAGTATCTCCGCCTCCACCACGTCGCGGCCCAGCAGCCAGTCGGTGCTCGTCTCGCAGCGGTAGGCCAACTCCAGCAGGTGCTCCGGGGTGGGCTTCATCTTCCCGGCCTCCCAGGACCAGACGGCGTGGGGGCTGACCCCCACCATCTCGCTCACCTGCCTCTGGGTGAGGCCGACCTTCAGCCTAGCCTCCTTGATGCGGGCTCCGATGCTCTTCCATCGGTAGCCCCGGTCTTCGGTCATGGGTTCCAGCCTCTCCTGTTCAACGCTCATATGAGAGAATAATCACAGCTTAGATAATAGCACAATAGTTCTTGACATGCCATATGTCTTATGCTTACACTATATCATAAGTTATACTTAGAGCAAGGAGGCTTCCGGTAAGCCATGCGATCCCGAGGACGCATCGTCGTCCTGCTCAAGACAAGAGCCCTCTGGGAGCGGCTGGCCCTGCTGGACCGCTCCCAGAACTGGCTGGCCCGTGAGGTGGGGATCAGCCGTGGCTACCTGTCCACGCTGGTCAACGAGGGTCGCGCTCCCTCGGGACGCATAAGGCGGCGTATCCAGAAGGCTCTGAAGGTGGATGATTTCCATGAGCTTTTCGAACTGCAACACGATGACGACGACGCTTAGCTCCCCCCGCCTGCCCGCGTATCCGGGCGATCCGGTCATCGACGGCCGTCCCGCACCCTACCTCAGCGGCGATTTGCCCGGCGACTTCGTGAATCGCCTCATCCGTCTGAAGGAGGCCAGCGGCCTCACCTGGTACGAGTTCTCCGAGGTGCTGGGCGTGGAGCTCAAGCAGGTGCTGAGGTGGCAGAACGGGACCGAGCCGTGCGGCGGGGCCTACCACTGTCTCGTCCTGCTCGCGCCGCGGATACCGGGCGGCCTGGCGATCCTCATGGGAGAGGACTTCCTCTCACCCCTGCGGGAGGAGTGACGCTATGCCCCGCAAGCGAGTACGGCGACAGAGAGCGGTCCACATCCTGACCGGGGACTTTGCCCAGGGCCTCGAAGCATTCAAGGAGGCCTCCGGTCTGGCGTGGGCCGAGATAGCCCGCCTTCTCGGCACCAGCACCCTCAACCTGTGGCGGTGGCGGAAGCGGGGAGTCCTGCCCAACATGCGCCACCTCCTGGCTCTCCAGGAACTGGCCGACGGCATGGGCCTAGGCCATCTTCTCCCCACGGCGAAAGCCCTCCGTCGCCCCTAGATCGGTCCGGCGGGTCGGTCCCGGCCCGCCGTCTCCCCACCATCTTCGCCACCTCCTTCGCTCGAACCCACCGGGCAACGGACTTTAGCCGTAAGTGGTACTCACAGAGCACTACATGGATGAAATCCCCTCCGAGGGATAACGTCCGGCTCCCCCATCGCCCACACTATCGGAAGAGCGGGCGTTCGCTGTGAGGGCGGACTTTCGCCTTTGGGGATTGAACGCCCGCAAGCGCGAGGAGAGCAGCGACCTTGAAAGACGCCAAGAGCACGGAAAAGCCGAAGCTCAACGACAGAGCCTCCGCAGAACTGCGCGTGGCGGCGATCAACTGCAACCCCGCGCTTGACGCCGAGGACCGGCTGCGCCGCCTCCTATCCCTGCTTCTCCGGCACGCTGCCAGGGACAGGCGAGCCGAGGCGGTCAGGCGCTCGCTTCCCGAAGCCTTCCCTAACGATGACGAGGGAGATGCCTAATGCACTCCTCTCAGCCCCTCACCGCTAACAACCTTGCTGGTTTGGTTAAGTTGTAGTATAATAGGTCATCATGGTCACTTAGTCATGAAATTGGAGGTGTGACTGATGGTGAAGAGAGTGAGCGTAGCGCAGGCGAAAGCCCAGCTTTCGGCTATAGCTTCAGAGGTAGCCTATGGAGGGCCGAACGTCATCATTGAGCGTCGAAGTAAGCCATGGGTTGCATTGGTAAGGGTCGCCGATCTGGAATACTTGGAACGGGCTCGGGCGACTTCGGCGCGGCCCCAGGGAGCCCTCGCTCTGGCGGGCGCTTGGCGGGAAATCAGCGACGAAGACGTGGAGTCCCTGGTAGAGGAGATTTACACTGAGCGGAACAACGACTTGGGACGCCCGGTAGAACTCGACGTCTGATGTACCTCCTGGACACGGACACCCTGAGCAACCTTGCTAAACGCACCCCCTCCACTGCATTGGTCGCCAAGCTGGCTTCAGTGCCTCCGGAAGACCAGTTCACATCCAGCATCACCCTGGGAGAACTGATCTATGGGGCACATCGGCTGCGAACACATACAAGTCTCTTCTTGGATCGGCTTGAAAATGCTCTTCTACCGAATCTGCCGGTGCTCCCCTTTGATTCTGCCGCAGCGCGTCGTTACGGTGAGGTGAGGGCGGAGTTGGAGCGCCGGGGGACGCCCCTTGGTGAGGCAGACCTCAGAATTGGGGCGATCGCGCTATCCCGCGGCCTGACGGTAGTCACGGGAAACATTCGGCATTTCCAGCGAATTCCCGACCTACCGGTGGAGAATTGGCTGTAAGCGTGATTGATTGAAGCGAACGGAACTTAGTAACTATCTCAAATTGTGGCGTAGAGACGGGATCGAGGGGCACCATCCGAGTTAAGATGGGGTAAACACAGTAGGGTGGTGGATGATGGGAAAGGCCGAGACATTGGCGACGATCTGGGAGATTCCGGGCCATCTCTGGGAGCAGATTCATCCCGTAATTCTGGAATTGGACCCGCCCAAGGCCACGGGCCACCAACGCGTGGCCCCCAGACGGATGCTGGAGGGCATCATTTTCCGGATGCGCAGCGGCTGCCAGTGGAACCGCCTGCCGAAGGAATTGGGGGATGACAGCACCATCCACCGGACCTTCCAGCGCTGGGTGGAGTTGGGCGTGCTGGAGAGAATCTGGTCCGTCCTGGTTGAAGAATGCCAGGAGTTGGGCGGGGTGAACTGGGAATGGCAGTCGGCGGATTGCGCCATGGGTAAAGCGCTGTTTGGGGGGGCGCGATTGGCCCCAACCCCACGGACCGGGCCAAGGCAGGCAGCAAGCGGAGTGTTCTGGTTGAGGGGAGCGGAGGCCCCCTGAGCGTGGTGGTTGCCGGAGCCAACGTTCACGACACCAAGCTGCTGCGGCAGACACCGGAGGACATCGTCGTGGCCCGCCCTGGCGGTCCTGGGAAATCCCCAGAGAACTTGTGCCCGGATAAGGGATATGACAACCCCACGGGCCGAGCCGCGGCGGCTGACGGGGGATACCGGGCGCACATTCGACGCATAGGGGAGGAGAAACTGGACGCCAGCGGGGTGAAACGCTATCCGGCCCGGCGGTGGGTGGTGGAGCGCACCTTGGCCTGGCCGTCCAAGTGCCGGGCGATTCTGGTTCGCTATGACAAAAAGGTGTCCAACTACGTGGGCCTGATTCAACTGGCGTGCGCCCTGCTCTGGTACCGCCGTCTGCACCGACTGCTGTTTTGAGATAGTTTCTTAGTTGAATAAGAGCCGGGGTCGGGAGAGAATGCCGTATGGCGGCATCATGAAGGCGTCCCGGTGGATGCAGTGGCATCGTACTGCTAGCAGACCCGCTCCCGACAGGAGGCGGTCTGCTTGGTTTCTGAGCAGACGGAAGGAGGCAATCATGGCCGAAATGGACTTGCATCAGCGGATGAATGGACGCAGGGCGGCCATCTACGCCCGCGTCTCGGACAAGAGCCAGGACACAGAGGACAAGACCTCCATCTCCGAGCAGACCTCCGACATGGAGGCCCACTGCGAGAGCAAGGGGCTGACCATCGTCGCCCGCTACCAGGAGGTGGGCAGAGGATGGTCGAAGAAGCGCCCGGAGTTCCAGAGGATGCTGGCCGACGCCAGACAGGGACGCTTCGACACCATCGTCTGCTGGAAGTCCGACCGGCTCAGCCGGGGCATGTACCCCGCCGCCGCCCTCATGGAGGTGGTCGAGGCCCACCAGATACGGCTGGAAGCGGTCATGGACGCCATCGCCATGAAGACCTTCGGCCTCATGGCGGCGATTGGGAAGATTGAGCTTGACAACTTCAGAGAGCGCGCCTCAATGGGCAAGCGCGGGGCAGCTAAACGGGGTCGAATACCAACCAGCCAGGTTCCCTATGGATATCTGATTGGCGAAGACGGCACGCCCCAGGTAGACGAGGAAGAAGCGCAGGTCGTCAGACGCATCTACCATCACTACGTCCACGACGGCATGGGCGCTCGCGCTATCGCTCGACTACTTGAAGAAGACGACGTTCCTCCGGGCACGCCGGGCAAGCGGTGGCATGACTCTCAGGTGCAGCGCATCCTCCGGAATGAGACATACAAGGGCACCTGGTGGTATGGCAAGGCTCGCTACGTCTCGACTGAGGACGGGACCAGAGTTTACCAGCAACCCGAGGATACGTGGGTTGGAGTCCCGTTCCCGCCTCTGGTGGACGATGAAACGTGGGAGCGAGTTCAGAATCTCAGGAAGCAGCGGTGGACGCCTTCCAAGCGCAACACCAGGGAATTCTATCTCCTACAGTACATGGTCAGGTGCGCGGAGTGCGGGATGCTTTTCGGCTGCCGCACGACCAGACGTCAAACGGTCAGGTACAACGGCAAAGCCTATAAGTATGACCTGAATCCTCCCCGCCGATACTACCGTTGCTATGGGCATCAGAAGTTTCGCCTCCAATGCCGTGACAGGTCCTATATCAGGGCCGAGCTGCTGGAAGAGCTGGTATGGAGCCAGGTCAAGAGGGTCGTGCAGGACAGTGACCTTCTCGTCGCCGGCATCGACGCCCTGGATGACCGCGAAGACGCTGGGCTTGCGGAGCAGATCGCAAGGTCGGAGCGCGACCTTGAGAACATTCAGTTGGAAGAGGATCGGGCGATAAGGTTGTATGTGTCGGGCAAGATCACCGAGAAGCAGCTTGACCACCAGCGCAGGTTCATCACCGAACGGCTGGAAAACCTGCGGGCGAAGCTGGAAGACTATCGCATGCGAGAATCGGCTGAGGTGGATCGGCGTGCGCTGCTGGAGTACGTTGTCGACTGGTCTGGGAGGGTCGGAGACCGTCTCGACAACCTGCCCCCACAGGAGCGAAGGGAGATGTTGCAGCTTCTCCTCGACAGGGTGGTGATCGACCGGGACAATAACGTTGTCATTACGCTTGGCATCCCCACCGACGATTTAGTCGCAACTGCGAGCCCTGAACCAGGGTTCCCGTGTAAGCCTCGTTCTTGAGGATGATGTGGACGCCGTTCTTGGACCAGAGCCTGCCGGTGGGGTTGGCGATGCCCTCGTCGTTGAGGGTCCGGGTGATGTCCAGGATGCCCCGGCCAGCCTCGGCCATCCCGAAGATGCGCTCCACAACGGGCGCGGTGGCAGGATCAGGTTCGAGGGAGGGGCGCTTCTTGGCCCCGTCCTGTACCATGACCTTGCTGAAGCCGTAGGGAACCCTGCTGGCGACCCAGAAGCCGCGGGAGGCGGCTTCCCTCATGCCCCGGACGACTTCTTGGGCAAGATTTTCGCTGTAGAATTCGTCCACGCTCTCGATGATGCCCTCAAGCAGCCTGCCGGTGGCGGAGTCGTCGGCCTGCTCGGTGATGGAGACCACGCGGATGCCCCGCCTGCGCAGCATGGACTTGAAGGCGACGGCGTGCTCCCGCTTCCTGGTGAAGCGGCTGAACTTCCAGACCAAGATTTGTTAGACGCAACTGCGACGTAATCAGGCTCAGGGGAATCGGGTTCAGGAGAATCAGGGTCTGAGGAATCATCGTCGATGGGTATAGCCAGCGTGATGTCCACGTTGTTGTCCCTGTCGATGACGACCTGCTCCACGACCATCTGGAGAAGCTCCTTGCGCTGCACATCGGTCAGCTCGTCGATGCCCTGGCCGACGTTCCTCGCCCACGTCAGGACAGTCTCCATCAGCCGCCGCTTCTCAGTTCCGCTCGCCTCCCGTGCCCGGTAGTCGTCCAGCTTCGCCCTGGCGCTCTCAAGCCGCTCGGTGATGAACTTGCGCTGATGGTCGAGCTGGGCTTCGGTGATCTTCCCTGATACGAACAGCCTGATGGCGCGGTCCTCTTCCATCTGGATGCTCCGCAGGTCTCGCTCGGCCTGAGCGATCTCCTCCTCCATCCCGCCTCCCTCCTGGGAATCGAGAGTGTCGATACCGGCGACGATCAGGTCGGGGTTCTGAAGCACCCGCTTGACCTCGCTCCATATCGGCTCCTCCAACCGCTCGGCCCTGATGTAGTGACGCTCCCGGCAGCGCAGGCGCAGGCTCTGCATCCCGTTGCACTTGTAGTATCGGCGAGGAGTGGGAAGGTCGTACCGGTACTTCTTGCCGTTGCGAACGTTGGTGGTCCTCCAGGTGGACTTGGCATGGAAGTTGTGGCCGCACTCGGCGCATTTCAGCAGGTGCTGCAACAGGTAGAGCACCTTCGTGTTCCTCCCGGCCGTCCTGCTCCGCTGCTTCTTCAGCTTCTGCGCCCGTTCCCAGGTCTCCTCGTCCACCAGCGACGAGACCGGGACCTCTATCCAGGTGTCCCTCGGCTGGTCGTAGGACTTCGTCCCGTCCTCGGTGGAGATGTGACGCTCCTTTCCGTAGACCCACGTGCCCGTGTAGGTGGCATTCGCCAGAACGTAATGGATGTAGGACTGACGCCACAGCAGCTTGCCGGTCTGGGTGGGGATTCCCTCGTCGGTCAGCCGCACGGCAATCGAGGGGGACCCCATCCCCTCATTGACGTACATGTCGAAGATGCGGCGGACGACCTCCGCCTGCTCCTCAACCACCTCGGGCCTGCCGTCGTCTCCGATGCGGTATCCGTAGGGGAGGCCGCCGGTGGGCACCCGTCCCTGCTTGGCCGTCCCACGCTTGCCCAGGGTGGACCGCTCCCGGAAGTTGTCCAGCTCTATCTTGCCGATGGCCGCCATGAGTCCGAAGGTCTTCATGTCGATGGCGTCCATGACGGCTTCCAGCCGTATCTGGTGGGCCTCGACGACCTCCATGAGGGCGGCGGCGGGGTACATGCCCCGGCTGAGCCGGTCGGACTTCCAGCAGACGATGGTGTCGAAGCGTCCCTTCCTGGCGTCGGCCAGCATCCTTTGGAACTCGGGCCGCTTCTTGGACCAGCCCCTGCCCACCTCCTGGTAGCGGGCGGTGATGGTCAGCCCTTTGCTCTCGCAGTAGGCTTCCATCTCGCCTGTCTGCTCGGAGATGGATGTCTTGTCCTCCCCGTCCTGGCTCTTGTCCGACACGCGGGCGTAGATGGCCGCCCGGTTCCCCTCCGTCTTTCTATAGGTGGTCTTAGCCATCACTCCTCCTTACGTACGAACCCGCCTCCCACATGCCCGGAGCCGCTGAGCAGGTAGCCCCGTTTGGTCTCAGGCTACCTCGACATCAGTGAGGTCGAAGTCTCCACCCTTGAACAGGAGAGGCTCCCGGGTGGCTTCGGCAAGGGCATAGGCGAAGCAGTCGCCGAAGTTCAGTCCCGCCGGGTGGTTGCCCTTGCCGAACCTTCGCCAGGCCCTGCGCGCCGCCTGTGCCTGGTCAGGGGTGACCGGCTCCAGCTCGATCTCGGCCTCTTGCAGGAAGGAATCAAGCTCGTATCCGGCAGCGGCGCCGCTGCGACTTTCGAGGACGATGGTCGTTTCCAGGAGAGTGGCGGCGGACATGCGGCGGGAAGATGCCGTCGTGATGGCCGATGCAAAGCGTTCCGCGTCCGGCTCGTGGAAAAGGATGGCAAGGACCGCCGACGTGTCTACAATCACTTTGGCAACCCCCGTTCGTCGTACAGGAAATCGCCGTGCTCGACGGCGGAGGGGCCGTCGCGCAACATGCTTGCGCAGCGTTTTCCGATGGCGAGAAGTCGCTGAACGCGGGCCTCGGCGCTGCGCTCGCTCCTCTCGCGCTCCAGGCGCTCCCTGAGAGCCACCGTGATCGCGCCGGTCATGGTATCACCGGTGAGTTGCGCCAGCTCGCTGGCGAGCCGGCACGTCTCCTCGTTCTTTATGTTGATGCTCACCGCGGCCTCCTCATACGGGTAGACTCTTCATATATAAGTCTACCATACACCCTATCATCGCTTTGTGCAATGTCTTCTTGGCGTGGCTTTGAGAGGGGAGACTTGGCGGTCAGGGAATGGGCGGCCTGCATCAGTCATCTGCTTCCGGGACGTCCTGAGAAGATGAGCTTTTCTTCTCAGTTGGACCAGTCTCGTCCTCCCCCGGGTTGAGGTCAAGGTCGGCGCTTGTCGAAGCAACCCCGTTGCCGGTGGCGTGCTTGATCATCAGAGTCATGAGGCGGCGCAGCCGTTCCTCGGCGTCGGGTCCGGGGTTGGAGAAGACCCTGATCACGCCGATCTCCTCGGGGTCCGCCTCCGGCCTCCCCCGTCTCTTCTGTTTCTTATCGTCTTTCATATCGCTACAGGTCTGGTGAATGGGCCGCCGGCGCGGACGGACCGGGCGAATGCCGGCGGCCTCTGTGGGCCGGGTCTAGCTCTCCTCATCCTCCTGGTCGTCCGTCTCCCAGAGGTTCATCTGGAAGCCGTCGCCCATGAGGATGTCCAGGCCGCCGGGGAACCGGCCCGCGAAGCGGTAGAGGGACTCCATCGCTCCCCCGGAGGGCTCGACGCCCTTCCTGCGCCAGCGGCGCACCTGCTTGCGGTCCACGCCGATGGTCTGGGAGAAGGCGCTCCAGGTGAGGCCGCTGGCCTCCTTGAGGCTCTCCAGGCGGTCCTTGAAGTCTGGGGACAGCACACCGCTCTGGTAGGGCAGCATCCGTCCGTGTGCGGTGGTCCGGTCGGTCCCGTCGAAACGGGGTTCAGCGTTATGGTTCGTCATCTGTTGCCTCCAATCTGAAGATCTGGTGAAAGTCGTTCACGCCGAGGGCCTTCTGCATCCGTTCGCGGATGCGTCCCGAGGGCGCTCGCCCTTCGTTGACCAGCTTGGAGACGTAACCGGGGCTGACCCCGATCTCCCTGGCGAGCCAGTTCTGGGAGCGGTTGAGCAGAGCCGGCTGTCCCGAAAGAGTGTGGACAACCGGGACGCCCGGCATAACTACTTGAAGGGGCGCTCATATGAGGGCCCCTATAGGCCCTTGGTTTGGACGCCCCTTCCGTGATGTCATTGGGGTGTACAGAGAAAGGACTTTGGCAACAATTTGTCTGGGGTCGTGGTTTCGTAGCTAAAACAGGGGGAAATCGCCCCCTACAGGACGTAAAAAGTGAACACTTTGTCGTAAGGGCACGTTCCGCCCGCGGGGTGCAAAACGGGCCATAGTGGTGAACAAACCCAAGCCCGGAAAAACGGCGAAATCGAGCAAAACCACCCCCACTGGTTGACAAGACGCAGCCCGTGGAAATTGGGGCCGGCGTCTGGGGCCGGGCCGGGGTCGAAAGTCTGGAATGGAGGCGTGTCGATGGAAGCGAGGAAGCCTGTCTTCGGCAAGAGCAACAGCGTGGAGGACATGCAGCACGTGCGTCTCATGGCGCTGCTGCAAGAGCTGGAGCGGGAGCACGGGCGCAAGGGAGCGGCGGCGGTCCTGGGCCTCGACCACCGGACGCTGGGCGCCAGCCTCGACGAGGGCGTGCTGTCCCGGCGGGTCCGGGGCGCGTTGGAGCGGGCGTTGCAGGAGGGCATCGGCTCCGCCGCCGACCGGCAGCGGGAGCGCAACGACGGGCTGGAGAAGCGGCTGGAGGAGCTGGAGGGCGTCGTCGAGGCGCAGGGGAAGGAGATGCGGGTGGGACGCAGGGCGTTGGAGGACGCAATGCGGGCCGTGCGGGAGGAGCAGGCCAAGGCGCTCAGGGAGTTGGAGACAAGGCTGGCGCAGCCCCGGACCGACGGGTCAGCCCAGGGCGATGCCACTCCGCCCAGACCCGGCCAGCCCAGGCGGAGGGCCACGCTCAGGCGGGAGTTCCCCGACCTGGTAACCCGCGAGCCCGCCGAGGACGACGAGGAGGTGTTCGCCGACGCCTGGCCGCTGATCGGCGAGTGGCGGGAGATGAAGGCCGCGCACCCCAGCCGGGGCGGGGGTCCGTCGTGGCTGGCGACCCAGGAGCGGCTGCTGACGGTGGAGCTGGCGCTGCTGGAAGGAGCACGGGATGACGCTTCCCCCGGAGACGTACCCGCTGCGGGGCTTCGCACGGGACGGCCAGACCGGCTGGCGAAGGACCGCGCTCTACGACACGCGGAGAGCGCGGGCAAGGTGGGAGCTACTCCGGCGCGTTCTCACCCTGTGGCTGTGGCGGAAGTAGCAGGCTCCCGGCGCGGGGGGTCGCCGTCAACTTTTGTGAACACTTTGGCGGCAATCTGCGGAAGGGGGCCTGCAAGCCCTCTCATCGAGGCGCCGGGCCGGGCGATAATGACTGCGCTGTTTGGCTTTCTCCAAGGTTTCCGACCATAGAAACCTGGGTGCGTGATCCCTGTTGCACGGGCATGACCGGAGGATGATTCGCTCTCCCCCGGTCGCCCACGAGGGAATGCTGCCGAAACGGAGTTGACGCTGGTCCTTCGCAGGCAGCGCGGGCCGAAACGACGGAGTTGACTTATCCCTTCGTCCTCGGTCCAGTCCGGCGGTTGGAGTGATAAGACCTTCACCCGTTGGACACCCGTTCAGCGATTGAAGTTGATCGCTTCCGTCGCTGGACACCGGTCTGGCGGTTGGAGTTGATCGCTTCTCCCGCTGGACTCATGGACGGACCGCACCCTGCGCCCCGTCCTCCACCAGTCGGTCGAAATGCGTCTGTCGTTTCGACTGGCTCCTCATGCCCGCGGCATGGCTGACACGCAGCCGGGCCGCAGCTTCGACATGCGCCGGTCTGCCGTTGCAAGCAGGCTGGCCGCTTCACGTCCCGCAGCTTTCCCACTGACGTTGTTCACCCTGGGCCGAGCTGCGTCTTTCTCCCATGCGCTGGCCTCTGATGAAGTCGTAGGCCGGCCGCTTCACGTCTCGCAGCTTTCCCACTGACGTTGTTGACCCTGGGCCGAGCTGCGTCTTTCTCCCATGCGCTGACCTCTGATGAAGTCGTAGGCCGGCCGCTTCCCCCATAGCAGTTCCCCCGGAAGTCGATTCCCCAACGAATCACCCTGGGCCAAGCTGCGTCTTCTCTCACCCCCGCTCCGTCTCCCGCGTCCGGCATCCGACCGTGGGCGGAGTGCGTCTTTCGTCAACCCATCACGAATAGCCCACGCCGTGGATGTCCGGCACGGGTAGCAGGCTTTGCGGCGGTTCTGAGGTCTTCGCTCTGAGCCTCGGCAGGCTGCCGCTCGGTCGCTGACCGCTGCGGCCCTGTCGCAGCACATCCCAACGCACAAGGGTCGTTCCCATCCGGGAACGGCCCTTCTTCTTTGCCCGCAGGCGGGCGCAGGCCAAAGGCAACACAACACAAAAGGAGGACGGACCGATGACGACGGCAACGATGGCAACCGGAACGACGACGAGGACGGCGGAGAGCGAGCTCAGGGCTGCGGCGAGGCGGCGGGGGGTGACCATGAAGGAGCTCGCGGCCATGATGGGCGTGTCGGCGGGCTACCTGTCGCAGTTTGCGAACGGGGGCAGGCAGTGGACTCCCAAGATGCGCCAGAAGGTCGCGGCGGTCCTGGGAGAGGTCCCCGGCCAGGGAATCGTCTACCGCCAGGGCGGCGCCGTGACCGGCGAGAGCAGCTTCATCAGGGAGCGCGCCCGCGAGATGGGAATGACCATGCGGGACCTGGCCGACCGCGCCGGGGTGTCCTACGGATACATGACGCAGGTTGCCCGTGGCCGCCAGAACATGGGCGTCAAGGTCCAGACCCGGATCGAGTCGGCGCTCAAGGCCCCGGCGAAGGTTGCCCCGGCGCAGTGCGCCAACCGCCCGGCGAGCGTGGTGAATGGGCAGAGCAGCTACGTCCGGGAGCGCGCCCGCGCCCTGGGCATGACCATGCGTGAGCTTGCCGAGCGGGTCGGCGTGTCCGCCAGCTACATGTCGGAGGTGTCTCGCGGCCGCAGGGGCATGGGCGTGAGGGTCCAGGCGCTGGTCGAGGCGGCGCTGGAGGCCGAGATGACGGTCGCGTCCGCGCAGCTTGCCTGCGTCGACACGAAGGCCGTGTGGGACCGGATGGACGCTCACGGCTTCAGCCAGAACGAGGTCGCACGGCGAGCGGGCATCAGCTCCTCGTACCTCTCCCACATCATGAACGGCAGGTCCACTCCGTCGGCGGGCGTGCTGAAGAGGTTGCACGCCGTGCTGTTCCGGCGCGCGAAGTCGGAGGAGCGGGTCATGCCCGCCGAGGTGAAGGTGCTGGGCTGGCGGAAGGGCGAGCGGAGCGGGATGGTGGTGCACGGCGCGGGCGGGCCGGGGCGCAGCGGCAGGCTCGGCGGTCCCGCCGTCCGGGTCGGCGGTCGGGTGCCCTGGGGCGCGAAGGCGGAGTACGCCTACCGCGCCGGGTACGACGGCGCGGGCCGGTTGTCGATGACGCCCGTCCTGATGCCGGGCTACTCCGCCATGCTCAAGCAGCCGGAGATGGCCGCCGCCTAGAGACTCGGGGGAAGGACACCGCGATTCGGTGTCCTTCCCCCGGCACGCCAATGTATGCCGCCTTTTTTGCGTTTCAGCCCCTGCGGTCGCGGGAGCCCCGCCGATGCGCCGCCTTTCGCTTTGGGCTCTTGCATCGCGGCGGCGCCGCCGGTCTGAGGACCCTCGCGGCGCTGCGCTCGCCCCCGGCGGAGCCGGGCGTCCCATTCCCCGTTTCGCGCCGGATGCTCCAGTCGGTGAACAGATGGCCCAGGCCCAGGTCGTCGGCCAGGTCCAGGAGCGCCATCTGGTGCCGGAAATGGGGCCGCACCCCTTCCTTCCACCACCGCTTCACGGTGTGGGGATAGGTCCCCAGGCGGCGGGCGATCTCCGCCCACGGCAGGTCCGACTCCTCCTTGAAGCGCACCAGGCGCTCCGGGAAGTCGTCGGGGAAGACGTAGGTTCTTCTGCTGTGATGTGTGCGCTGTCTCGGCATCGAGCCGGTCCTCCCGCAGGAGCTCACCTGGACCCTCTCCGGCGGGAGCGTCCGGTACGTGCGGCGGTGGGCGCAGCACGATGGCGGGAGGCGCGAGATGACGCCGCCTCAGCCGCTCCCACGTAGGGTGAGCGCCCGTCCGGGCGTGGCGGTGAGCCCGCCCGGACGTCCATGTATGCGGCCTGCAATGCTGTCCGCAGCCCGCCGCTCCTAGCCTCCCGGCCCCGATACGGTGACGCTCAGCGAGTTGGAGAGTTTCCTGCCGTCCCCGGTGCAGATGGCGCCGTCGGCTCCGCAGTCCGTGGTGACGGGCAGGACGATGGTCACGTCCCCGGTGCCTTGCGGCTTTACCGTGATGAGCCAGGGAATGTTGCTGGGCTTGTCCGTTCTTTGCGCCCTCTCCACGGACCCGCCCGTTACATTGAAGGCGTGGTCCCGCAGGGTCGCGTAGCTGATTCCGAACTCCTCGCTGAACTCGATCTCGAAGGTGAACTCGGACGAGCCGTCGTGGGTCGCCGGGGCAGAAACCGTCACGCTGACGGTGAGGGGAACCGGCGCCGCCGCAACTTCGGCAGTAGCAATGCTGGTCAGGGACTCCTCGTTATCGGCGTCGTCGGTGAAGGTCACCCGGACCTGGATGGTCTGTCCCTGCTCGCTGGCGGTCAGGGTGTGGGTGGAGCCGGTGGCCCCGCCGATGTCCGACCCTCCGGCGATCCACTGGTAGCTGTAGGACACGTTGGTCAGCCCGTCCTGGTCGACGATGTTTGCCGTATCCGCCGTCAGCGTCTGGTCCACCCGGGGCGTACCGCTGATGGTGGGCTGGCCCGTGGCGTCGCGGTTGGCAGCTGCAGTAACGGCCACAGTCGCCGCACTGGTCAGAGTTTCCTCATTGTCGCGGTCGTCGGTGAAAGTCACCCGGACCTGGATGGTCTGCCCCTGCTCGCTGGACGTGAGCTCGTAGCTGGAGCCGGTGGCCCCATCGATGTCCGTACCGCCGGAAACCCACTGGTAGCCGTAGGACACGTCGTCCAGCCCGTCCTCATCGGCGATGTTTGCCGTATCCGCCGTCAGCGTCTGGCCCACCTGGGGCGTGCCGCTGATGGTGGGCTGGCCCGTGGCCCCGCGGTTGGCAGCTGCAGTAACGGCCACAGTCGCCGCACTGGTCAGAGTTTCCTCATTGTCGCGGTCGTCGGTGAAGGACACCTTCACCTTGATGGTCTTGCCCTGGTCGGGGAATACGAGCTTGTAGGTGGAGCTGGTCGCGTTCTGAATGTCCACGCCGTCAGCCATCCACTGGTAGCTGTACGAAACGTTGGTCAGCCCGTCGTCGTCCGATATGCCGGAGGTGTCCGCCGTCAGCGTCTCGCCCACTTGGGGCGTGCCAGTGATGGTGGGCTGGCTCGTGGCTGGGGTGTTGGGCCTGGCTTCCACCTGGGCGGTCGCAGCGCTGGCCAGCGATTCTGCATTGCCAGCGTCGTCGGTGAAAGTCACCCGCACCCTGATGGTCTGTCCCTGCTCGCTGGAGGTGAGGGTGTAGGTGGAACCGGTGGCCCCGCCGACGTCCGAACCTCCCGCAATCCACTGGTAGCCGTAGGAAACGTCGTCCAGGCCGTCCTGGTCGGCGATGCCCGACGTTGAGGCGGTGAGGGTCTCGCCCACCTGCAGCGTACCGCCGATGGCCGGGGCGCCCGTGGCCGGGCTGTTGCCCTCCGGGGCCGCAGCCACCACTGCCGTCGCAGAGCTGGTCAGGGATTCCCTGTTACCGGAATCGTCGGTGAAGGACACCCGCACCCTGATGGTCTTGCCCACGTCGTCCTCCGACAGGGTGTATGTTGAGCCGTTGGCCCCGTCGATGTCCGACCCGCCGGCGATCCACCGGTAGCCGTAGGAAACGTTCGACAGCCCGTCCTGGTCGGCGATGTTAGACGTGTCCGCCGTCAGAGTCTGTCCCACCTGGGGCATTCCGGTGATGGTGGGAGCTCCCGTGGCATCACGGTTGGGTGCCGCCGCCACCTCTTCGGTCGCATCGCTGGCCCGCGATTCGATGTTGTTCCGGTCGTCGACGAATCTCACCCTTACCGTGACGGTCTTGCCCTGCTCGTTGGCGGTGAGGGTGTAGGTGGAGCGGGTGGCCCCGCTTATGGTCAGGCCCCCGGCCCTCCACTGGTAGAAAAAGGTGGCGTTGGTTATCCCGTCGAGGTCGGAGATGTTCGAGGTGTCCGCCGTCAGCGTCTGGCCCACGCGGGCCGTCCCGTCGATGGTGGGCTTGCCAGTGGCCTGACGGTTGGGCGCCGCAATCACCGGGCCCGTCGCATCGCTGGTCAGGGACTCCTGGTTGTCAGCATCGTCGGTGAATGTCACCCGTACCTTGATCGTCTTGCCAACATCATCATCCGTCACCGTGTAGGCCGAGTCCGTTGCATCCTCTATCTCCGTGTCGGATACCCCGTCGTTCCGGACCCACTGGTAGCTGTAGGAAGCATTGGCCAGCCCGTCCGCGTCCTCAATGCCGGAGGTGTCCGCAGTCAGCATATCGTCCTCCTGCGCAGTACCGATGATGGTGGGCGCGCCCAGGGCCGGGGTGTTCTCGGCTGGCTCAGTTACTCTGACGGCGACCTCTTTCCCCTCCGGCAAGTTTAGTCCCGGGTCGTTCCACTGGAACTGGATGATGGAGATGGAGTCTCCCTCCAGGGTCGATGCGTCGGTAGAGGCGAATTCGTCCGTCCCAACCACCAGGACAAAGTCGGCAGTCAGTTTTGGCATCACTGAGAGAATCAGCTTACCGTTCAGGACCCCCAGAGCCCTGACGGTGTAGCTGGTATTGTCCAACGTGATGGTGTTGGACGAGAGAGCGCCCAGGGTGTTGGTTTCCGGCGAAGACAGGAATGTCGTATAGCCGGCAAAATTCTCTCCGATCCCTACCGTCAAGGTCGCCGACCATATCGGTTCTTCCTGTGGAGTTCCCGAGGCTTCGGCCGAGGTGGGAACGCCAAACACCCAGGGGCGGGCCTGTTTGATGGACAGAACATCGTCGCTGGTGATCTTGAACTCGATCTCCATTGCGAAGGGTTCGTCGGGTCCGGGGTCGTACAGACCTTCGAAATGGTCATGGATAGCCTGGAGATGCCGGCGCAACTGGCCAATTTGAGCGTCGCTCAGGAGGAGTTGTCCTCCTGGCACCTGGTTGGAGGTCGCCAGGGTGGTGTATGAACCGGACAGGTCCAACAGGATTTCCTCGGGCACCGAGTGTGCGTCGGGATTGGTGACCAGGTCCTCGCCGAGTTGCGTGTTGACGTAGTAGCTCCCCTCCGTTCCGTAGATAGGGTCGAAGCTGACGGCCACGCCGTTGGCCAGCTCATCCGAGTAGTTGGGATGCACCAGCACCCCCATGGCCGTCGCCAGGTGGTCGATGCGGTGGAACTCGCGTTCAGTGAATGCCCGGAAGTTCCACAGGCTGGCCCACACCCCTTTGATGGACTTGTCGATGCCGTCCTCCTCCGTCTCCTCCGGGTCCTGGGTCTTGGAGTCGTACAGCCCGGCGCCGCTGAAGCCCGGCAGGTCTTCGTTGTTTGTGCTCGACCGATATCGCAGCGATTGCCCTTCGGGGTAGGTGGCCTGCATCTCCTCCAGCGCGTCGATGATCCAGTCGGGCGTCTCCCCCTGTTTGATCTTCTTGCGGAGTTTCTTGAGTTCTTTCTCCTGGGTGCCATAGTCCGACTGGAAGTCCGGGTCTTCCAGCATCTCTTCGATATCGTCATAGAACCCGTTATGCTTCATGAACTCGTCGTAGAAGTAGAAGGGCGCCGCGAATCCGTCGGGGACGGTTCCGTCGGGAAAACCCAGCGTCCGCAGCACGGCCACGTTGGCCGCCTTGACGCCGAACGCATTCCAGTCGTCGAAGCCGATGTCGTCCAGGTCGGTGATCTGGGTGACTGTGAGATCCCGTTCCGGCGTCTGGGTTCCGGGAGGGCGCGAAGCGGCGAAGTAGGCCTCGACTTCGGCGGGAGTGGCGGCGCGGATGGAGTAGCCGTCCGCCGTGACGCTGTAGTGGACGTATGTGCCGATGAGATCGTCGATGTCGCCGTCGTCGAGGGCGTCGCGAATGAAGGCGTTGGGGACACCGTCCTGGACGGCCCGCAGGTTGACGTGGGAAAGCGGTGTCTGGGGTACGGTGGTGATGAGGCCGGCGACCCGGGAAAGCTCGTTGGGGATGGTCTCGTAGATCACCACGTCGCGCGGGTCGGGGCGTTCCTCCATCGACATGAG
This sequence comes from Dehalococcoidia bacterium, assembly GCA_965197405.1. GTDB lineage: Bacteria > Chloroflexota > Dehalococcoidia > Lucifugimonadales > JAGWBF01. Next base: position 3,359,259 of record OZ240206.1, read on the forward strand.
CCTAAGGAAACCGTACCCATCCCCAACGTTGAGGGGGCTGAACGGAACATCTGGCAGGATGTCCTCTCTCAACACCACATTGATCCGGGAATCATCGTAGAGGGCGCGTTCTCTGTGATAGAGCGGCAGGGCTCTCCTCAGCATCGGGTAGTAGGCAAGGTTGTCATCAAGCAACGGCATGATGGCCGCCAAAACCTCATACGAACGGGCCACATCGCCGAAGGGGTATACATCCATAGGCTGGAACTGGTAGAGGTAGACGCCGAGGGAACCATCGGGAGCAACCACATTTGGGTGGTATATGATCTCGCCGCCCATGTACCCCTGTCCCCAGAGTGGGTCCTCCCAGAGACCAATTGCATCCCCGAAATCGGGATGTATTCTGTGGGTCTCGGTGTTCATGAAATAGATGCCCATGTTGTCGGTAGCCACGCCGATAATGTAGAACTTGACAAACTCCAGGTCCTGGAGATGGCGGTGATAGGGAACATCTCTGCCCTTGTAGGAAAGCGCCTCGAATGTCTCACGGTCTGGAATGGCAACAGCGCCATCATGAAAGGGGACCGCCCTAGCGGGGTTCAGCGGGTTCATCCGCACCGGGTACCCCAGTTCGGTGATGTCGTCGATGCAGTCGTTGTCGATGTCGGCCGGGTCGGCGATGAGAAACTTTTCCACCCGGTAATGCTCCTTGGGGAGCGGGGACAGCTGCTCGGTCAGCGTTGTAGTGCCGTCTTCGCCCAGGGTCACCGAGACCGGGAACTCTCGTTCGGAATCCAGGTCGGGCCGCACGTAGAGCACGAAGTATTCCTCGGTGGTGGACTCGACGATAGCGGGGACGGCTTCGATCTCTACCGCCGTTGCCGCCGGGGCCTGCTCGCCAGCCGTGCACGCCACGACTGATACCTTAACGGTCCTCGGGCTGGCCAGCGTCTCCTGGGTGCCCCAGTCGTCATAGAACGACACCCGCACGCTAATGGTCTTGCCAAGGTCAGCCATAACCAGGGTGTAGGTCGAAGCCGTGGCTCCTTCGATGTCGGAGAAGTTGTTCCCGGAGTGGCTGCGGACCCACTGGAAACTGAACGCGGCATCGTCGAGCCCGTCGGGGTCGGCGATCCCGGACACGTCCGCCGTCAGCGATTCGCCGACTTCGACGGTGCCGCTGATGACGGGCGCGCCGGTCGCGGCACGGTTGGCGGCCACCCTGAGAATCCTGTCGACGCCGGGTTTGTTTGAGGTGGCGATGTACAGCGCCCCGTCGGGGCCGAGCACCGGGGTCCGCAGCCGGCCCTGGCTGCCGTCGAGCTCCGGAACGACGATCTGACCCACGAAATCGCCCTGTTCGGTGAACTCGAAGACACGAAGCGACTTCGTCTTGAGCGTGGCCACCGCGAGTCGCCCTTCCCACTCCCCCCATTGGGAGCCATCCAGGAAAACGGCCCCGCTGGTTGCCAGAGTGGGGAATCCCGAGGACCATCTGGCCTGGCGCGCATATGGGAACTTCGCCAGGTCCGTCATGGGGACGCCGGCCTCGTCGGAATAGTCGTAGAAGACCAACGTGCCGTCGTCCGGGATCGGGTCCCAGCCGTAGTTACCCCCCGGCGCCAGCAGATTGATCTCGTCGTCGTGTTTCGGGCCGTGCTCCACCAGCCACATCTGGTCCGTGCCCGGGCGCAGCGCCAGGCCCTGGGGGTTGCGGAAGCCGTAGGCGTACACCGGCGAGGAGGCGCCGAACGGATTGCCCGGCGCCCCGGCGCCCGTCCGTGGGTCTACGCGGAGGACCTTGCCGCCAAGGGACGTCATATCCTGCGCGCCCGTTACCACCCGCCCGTCGCCGGTCACGATCCAGAGATATCCCTCCGGGCCGAACACAAGCCGGCCTCCCGAGTGCCAAGGGCCCGGACCGACCGGTATGCCCTCCACCAGGGGATCGACGACGCGTGTGGCCTCGTCGTAGTCCGCGTCGATCGTCCAGGCGATCACCTGCATCTCGCGTCCGGTGTGCCCCTGGAGCGTGTAGAACCGACGGTTGGTCGTAAAGTCCGGGTCCACAGCCAGCGCCTGCAGACCGGCGAACCCGTCGACGAGCAGGTCGCTCAGATCCGCGGCGACCCGCTTGACGGTGCCGTCGGCCAGCCTCGCGTTCAGCACGCCGGCGCGCTGGGTGAACAGCATCGTCCCGTCGGGGGTGAAATCGATGCCCCAGGGGTGGGACAGGCCCGTGACTATCTCCGTCACCTTCAGTTCCGGACCCGGTCCGCGGGCGCCCACGACGGCGGACGAAACAGCCTGAGCGGACTTGCCTGAGCCTTGCCCGTCGGTGTACGACGCCTCAGCCTTGAGCAGCATCCCTTCGTCTTCTTCGGTTGGAATGTAGCTGTCTCCTTCGCCGTAGGCCTCGATGCGGGTCCAGACGTTTCCGTCGGAAGACCTGGCCCAGCTCCACGAAACTGCGCCCAGGGACGCCGCGGGACCCGAGCCGCCGCCCTCGAGGCCGTCGGGATCGCTCAGCCTGGCGCTGACCACCGTCCCGACCCTCGGCCGTGCCGGAAAGAGCGAAACAGTTCCGGGCCGATCCGCCGCCTTGACCGACGGCGTGGCCTCGCTGGTCAGCGTTTCATAATTGCCTCGGTCGTCGACGAATGCCACCCGCACCTTGATCCGCTTGCCCTGCTCGTTGGACGTGAGCGTGTAGCTGGAGCCGGTGGCTCCGGCGATGTCCAACCCTCCCGCAATCCACTGGTAGCTGTACGAAACGTTGGACAGCCCGTCGTCATCCGATATGCCGGAGGTGTCCGCCGTCAGCGTCTCGTCTACCTGCGCCGTGCCCGTGACCGTCGCCTCGCCGGCGGCCGGGTTGTTGATGAAGGAGCCGCGCACCTCGATGTTGTAAGAAAACGCGTCCGAGGCCCATCCCTGAGCGGCGGCCTGAGAAGAATATGTCGCGCTTCCGTCCGCGATGGACCACCCCTCCGCGGCTCCTGTGTCTTCGGAGCCGCTCGCCGTTCCACTGACGGCGATGGCGCCAGAACCGGTGACGCGGGCCCTTTCGACGACCACGAAGTAGGTCGTCTCTTTCTCGAGAACCGGGCAGGTCGTCCCAGAGGCCGGAGCGGCGAAGGTGTTCACGCTCCGCTCGGACAAGCTCGCCGGGGCGATCAGCGTGCAGAGCGGGTCGCCCGGGTCGCCGCCGCCGTCCGCGTTGAGCGTCACCTCGAGGTCGGACGGCGCGAGCGGCGGATCCGAAACGTCGCCGAACTCTATCCCGACGGACGCCAGCGCGTACCCGGCTTTGCTGGTCCCGGTGGTGAACGCCTGGGCCCTCTTCGCGCCGGCCGAGCCCAGGTCATGGCCGGCGTCGCCGGACTGCCCTGTGTTGCCGACCAGCGCGGCGGCGGTCTCCGCGTCTTCGACGACCGGCGGAACGACGCCGCTGACGCCATGATAGGTGTAGATCATGTCGTCGTCAGCGTCGACGACGTAGAAGGTCTCCCCGTCCGACCAGATGCCGGAGGCGTGGTCGTTGTCCTCGTGGAGCGGAAAGTCGTACCCCGCATCGGTTCCGTCGGACAGTTTCACGCTCCGAGCCGAGGCGTCGTTCGAGGCGAACCTGACGCCCCACATCGTCCGCCCGTCGGTGAAGAGGCCCCTCAGCTGGCCCCTGCCGGGGATCGTCAACTTCTGGAAGGTGTCCGGCCTCCCGTATTCGTCCCCCGGCGTCTCCGGGTCGTCGAACAGACGGAAGGCGTGCGCGTGCGACGTGGTATTTGTGATCCACAGGTGACGGCCGTCCGTCGCCGTGCCGCGCACGATGAACACTCCCCCGGCGACGTTCAAGCCCCCGTAGACGAAGTCCCGGTCCTCCGCCCGCGTGAAACCCGTCAGGTCGTAGCCGAAGACGTCCCGGCTGGCGCCTTCAAGGGACTCTTCGGCGACGTACAGGCGGGGGCCGTGGCCAGTGACGTAGAAGTCCTCATCGCCGAGGCTCGGAAGGTCCCAGCCGGGGTCCCGGGTGCCGTACTCGCTGACCGCGGTGCCGGGGTCGTCCCACAGCTTGTAGGCGAAGACCCTCCGGGCGCTTTCGTCGCCCACCCAAAGCGTTTCGCCGTCGGACCAGATGCTCTTCGGGTCCGCGTTCTCCGGATGCAGAGCAAAGGGTCCATCCTGGATCCATTCCCTTTGAACCAATGGTCTGCCGACCCACATAAGCATGGCGCTGCCGCGGTCGGCGCGGATGCCCGACGCTGAACCCCCGGAAGGCAACAGAAAACCAGCGGAGTCGATCTCTACCGTGACGGGAAGATGCCCGTGCGCACGAACCTCGATAACGTCCGAATATGAACTGCCTGATGCGATGGTGACGGTCTCGGCGGACAGGTCTCCGTTACGGGCCGACAGTTCGATCTGAAGATCGAACGGTGTCGCGCCTTCGGCCAATCGGACCATGACCGTATCGTCTCCCCGACGCTCCAGCTCTGCGGTGAACGTGAAAGGTGCGCCCGGATTGTCGCCCGCGTCGAGGTCCGTCAGTCCCGAAAGACCTTCGAAGAGGCCGACCGGCAGGTCTTTGAGCTTGTTTCCCGAAAGGTCCAACTCAGCGAGACTCCCGAGGTCGGCGAACACGTCCTCCGGCAGCTCGTTTATCGAGTTGGCGGACAGGTCCAGAACTTCGAGGCTGGCGAGGTCGTCGAAAAGGCCGGCCGGTAGGCCCGAGAGCCCGTTGCCCGCGAGGGACAGCGAGACGAGTGCGTCCAGGTTTCCTAACACGCCGTCCGACAGCCGCTCCAGGCGGTTCGCCGACAGGTCCAGAACGCTCAGATTCGCTGTTTGGCCGGCGAACGTCCCGTCAGGCAGTTCGTCAATGAAGTTTCCCGACAGATCGATCTCCTCCACCGCGCGGAGGTCTTCGAAGAGTCCTTCTGGGACCGTCTCGAGGAAGTTCCTGTTCAGGTCCAGGGCGCGCAGCGCGTGCAGGTCCCCGAAATCCCCGGCCTGCAGGGCCGACAGTCCTCTCCCCTGAAGGTGCAGCCCGGGCGTGACGTCGGGGCCGGAGCGCTGGGAGCCGGTCCAAGTCCTGAGCCTCGTCTCGGAAACCTCCGAGCAGTCGCCGACGCCGGGCATCCCGGCGACGATGGCCGCCATCACCGAAGGCGTCCGGTCGCAGATGCCCGAGGCCCCGATCCGGCCCGTCGGCTCGCTGGTCAGCGACTCATCGTTGCCGGCGCCGTCGGTGAAGGACACCCTGACCTTGATCGTCCTGCCCCGGTCGCCGGGGACGATGCTGTAGCTCGAATCGGTCGCGCCAGCGATGTCCGTGTCGGCGTTCCCGTCGTTCGAAACCCATTGATATTCGAAGATGGCGGTGTCCAGCCCGTCCGCGTCGGCGATGGAGCGGGCGCCCGCCACCAGCGTCTCGTCCACCCGGACCCTGCCGATGATCGTCGGCGCTCCCGTGGCAGGATTGTTCCAGTCGTATGCGTAGAGCTTAGCGTCGTCGCGGGACGCCACCCACATCGTGGACCCGGCCGACCAGATGCCCTCGTAAGATTCATCGTCGGCGTCCAACGCGAAGTCCTTGCCGGCGTCCCGGCTCCGGTCCGACATGCTGTAGGCGTACAGCTTGGCGTCCCGCCAGTCCGAAACCCACATCGTGGATCCGTTCGACCAGACGCCCATCGGAGAGTTGTGGCCGGGGCCCAGCGTGATGTCCTTCTCGAAGTCCCAGGCCCTGGTCGACAGGTCGTAGGCGAACACCGTGTCGTTGCCGGTGTCCGCCACCCACATGGTGGTCCCGTCCGACCAGATGCCCTCGGGAAATTTGTTGCCGGCGGCAGAAAGCGTGTTGAAGTCCTTGCCCGAGTCCCGGCTCCGGTCCGACATTCGGTAGGCGTACAGCTTGCCGTCGGTGAAGTCCGACGCCCACATCGTGGTCCCGTCCGACCAGATGCCCACCGGAGAGCCGTTGGCGGCGTCCAGAGTGAAATCCTTGCCCGAATCCCGGCTCCGGTCCGACATCCGGTAGGCGTACAGCTTGCCGTCCTCGAAGTCCGCGACCCACATGGTGGTCCCGTCCGGCCAGATGCCGGTCGGATAGCCGTTGGCGGCGTCCAGAGTGAAATCGCTGCCGACGTCCCGGCTCTGGGCGTGGACAATCCAGGGGATGAGCGCTAGGGCGGCGAGGACCGCCAGCCCGATGAGCAGCAGTGGGAGGGGCGCAGGACGCCGGGCGGTGATCATGAATCACCCCTAACCGGCCCGGAAACAGTGAACACCAAACTATTGGACAGCTTCCTGCCGTCCTCCGTGCAGATGGCTCCCTGAGCCTCGCAGTCCGTCGTGGCGGGCAGAACGATGGTCACATCCTCGTTGGAGTCTGGCCTCACCATTATTCGCCACTTGATGTTGCTTGGCTTGTCCATGCGTTGAGAATGCCTCCCTCGCACGTTCGGGATTAGCGGAGCCTACGACCTCCTCCGCTGTCCGCACGTAGAGTGGCGGCCTGTGATTCCGCCTATCGTGTGATTCTTCTTACGCAGTTACCCATGAAAACACTAGAGACCCTGCATCGATTTGGTAAGTGCCTAATCACACTTTTTCGGCAGCAATTTTGTTTGCTCTGAGGGAGAGTGTTTCTACAACTTTTTGCTCTTGCTGGCATAGACGAAAGTGGCTAGATTAGTAGTCATAACCACACCGCCGTCACACTCGATGTTCGCACGCGCATACCGGAGAGGAGATGTCTCAGGCACATTGCCGAAGCCGGGCCTTCAGTCTTGCGAAGCTGGCGTACCGGCCTGCGGGTTGGCCGGAGGGCTACGCCATGTATGCGCCGCTATTCCTGGTGCAAAGGCCGCGGGTAGGCAGGCGCGAGGTTGTTGCGACAGGTCCGCCGGCGGACAGTTCTCATCTATTGGGGCTCCGGCGTCGCCTCACACCAGGGTTAGATTGGGTGTTGGAATAGGGGTCTGTACTTTATGAAGGCATCGTTCGGCGCAATACAGACGCGGCTTCTTCAGATGCTCTGGCTCGACCCGGACGAGGCATCGTACGCCGCCAAGGTCACGGTGTGGCTACGCTGGCTCTTCTGGGTCGGCGCCGTGATCGAGCTCGCCTATCGACCGGCGTTCACGGAGGCCAAGTACATCCCGTTCATGCTCATGCACGTGCCGCTGGTCGCGCTCAACGGCTACGTGCACTACCGTCTGCTCTCCCGGCGCAGGGTGACGTGGCGTCACCTGCTACTCCTCAGCGCCATGGACATAGCGCTGATCACGGCCAGCGTCGTCGTCGACGGGGGTTTCGACAACTTCCTGTACATTCCCTACTATCCCGCCCTTGCCGCTTTCGCCGCCGTCTTCACCTCGGCTCTGCTGAATCTCGCCTGGACCACGTTCACCGCCTCCATATATGTCGGCGTGAGCCTGACCGTCGGCTCGGGCATGGCCTTCGATGGGATCAACGAGAAGATGCTGTTCTCCAGGGTGCTCGCGATGTTCGGGGTGGTCCTGGTTGTCAACTTCATCACCCGGTTTCAACGGCGCAGGGCGAGAGCGGCGATGGAAAGGGAAGGGGAGCTTCAACGGGAACGGATCGAGCTCTCCCAGGCCATTCACGATACGGCCGCGCAGACCGCCTTCATGATCGGCTTGGGGATAGACGCGGCCAGACAGGTTGCCGGAGACTCGAACGAGGAGCTCACCGCCAGGCTCGATGCGACATCACGGCTGTCGAAGACCGCCGTCTGGCAGCTGAGACACCCGATAGACATGGGCCGCATCTTCGAAGGCGGTGAACTGGGCTGGACCCTGGACTCGCACGTCAAGACGTTCAGCACCATCACGTCGGTGTCGGCGGAGTTGACGCAGACCGGGGTGGAGCCGCCGCTTTCGGTAGAGGTCAGGAGTCTCCTGTTCTCCATAGCCCACAACGCACTCGCCAACGCCTTTCGCCATGCCGGGGCGAGCCGGGCGCTGGTTGAGCTCGACTTCGGACGGGACGAGCTCAGGCTGTCGGTGTCGGACGACGGGGTGGGCCTTCCCGACGACTACGAGGACCGCGGCCACGGCTTCGCAAACATGCGGGCGTACGCCGGGCGTCTGGGCGGACGCCTTATCGTCGATCCCACGGGACCGGCCGGGGGCGCGAGCGTGACCTGCGTGATGCCGTTGTCTCGTGGCGGAAAGGAGGGATAGGTTGTCAACGGAGTCTCGTCGCATAAGGGTGCTGCTCGCCGACGACCATGCGGTCACGCGGGAAGGTCTTCAGGTGATTCTGGAGCGGTCCGAGGAGTTCGAGGTGGTGGGGCAGGCCAGGGACGGAGTGGAGGCGGTGAAGGCGGCCTCCGAGTTGTCGCCCGACTTGATTGTCATGGATGTCATGATGCCCAAGATGGACGGCGTCGAGGCGTGCCGGGAGATCATGGAATCTCTGCCCAAGACACGGGTGCTCATGCTGACCGCCTCGACGGAGGCGGAAGCCGTGATAGAGGCGGTGGCCGCCGGTGCGGCCGGCTATCTTCAGAAGGTGGCCGGGATGGACCAGGTCCTGGGCATGATGAGGAGCGCGGCTGCGGGCGAGGGGCGTCTGCCGACCGAGGTGGTGAGGAGGGTGTTCGACAGGATTCGGAGCGGGGCGAGATCGAAGGACGTCAACCTGACCCAGAGGGAGAAGGAGATACTTGTGTCGTTCTGCCGGGGCATGTCATACGTTGCGATTGCGGCGGCAAGGGAAGTCAAGGTGGTCACCGTCCGAAACGCCATCTACACCATCCAGGTCAAGCTGGGCGTTTCCTCAAAGCAGGAGATCGTGGTGTGGGCTGCGCAGAACGGGCTGTTGGATGACTAACCGGGCGGACTGGCTGAGCGACAGGCCCATTGGCGAGTGGCACGGCGTCACCACGGATAGCAACGGCTGAGTTATTCGTCTGGCTCTCGTCTCCAAACAGTTAACGGGCGAGATTCCGCCAGAGCTGGGCAGCCTCTCCGACCTTAAATGGCTGCTCCTCAGCGCCAACGAGTTGAGCGGGAAGATACCGCCGGAGCGGGGCCACCTTTCCAATCTGACGTTGCTGTGGCTCCACGACAACCAGTTCGCGATTCGTCACCCCTGGACACATAGCGAGCGTACCCGCTAGCGGGTGTCGATCAATACGACCTCACGGCCTACTGCACCTGCTATTCACTATCTTTCAGGATCTTTGACAGGCCATCCATTGTAATCGTTCCCCGGCCACCGGTTGCTTCGTAGAAGTTGAATCGATAGGTTTCGTCGTCACCGGGGTGGCTGAACCAAGAAACGTCTTCACTCAGCGTTTGTAGGGCCTCTTGGGTCGCAGGGTGGTTCTCATCAACCAAGAGTATGACGGCCCCACGAAACTCCTTCTGTGATTGCGAAACGTCGGGAACGCGCTCTCCATGCTCGGCGATGATCTCCTCGATGGTGTAGGTTCTGATTTGACTTGCGGTGAACATCCAAGACCCGTCAGGGGCGCTGACGTGCTCGCCTTCCTCATCGAGCAGCCACTCTCCATCTTCGGCAACCCAGAGGTCGGGGACTTGGTCCGGAGGTAAGAAACCCGCCAGGTAAAGCTCGATAGGACCGTAGGGAACGACGTTGTCAGCTGCGCCTGCAACGGTGAATCCCCCAGCGGAGTACCGGCCGCCACCATGGCCCACGAGGTCGGCAATGTCAAATCCTCCTAGGTTGCCGTCGGCGCTACTGAAGCCCCAATGGCTGCCCCAGGCTGACGGAACGACAAAGTTTGCCCACTGATGCATAAGCTCGTGTAAGGTCGGCCCTTCGGCAAAGATGCTCAGATCATGGTCGTGATAGATCGAATAGCTCCCGAAGAATACTGCTCCCTGGAGTCTGCCTGCCGATCCCCAGTCTTCGTTGTTGGCAAAAGTCTCCATGCCTATGCCTCTCACATCGTTCTGCACACCGACGTGGAACGCTCCCACGTAAGCGCCGGGTTCATGCTGGTCCGGGCCCACATTCGAAACGAACATAAGGAAGTCGAACTCATCGTCAAAGCGCTCGTAGAAGTGCACCGCATAGTCCTCTAGCGGTGGCACGCCGCCTGCGAGATTCTCCGTAACCGGCATGATGTACACGTTATCGTTGAATATTTGTGGCTTCGTAAAGTCCGTGACGGGTGTGGGTGTCGGCGTCGGCGTGGCGGTAGGCATCGGAGTCTGAGTGGGTGTCGCTGAAGGAACGGGTGAGGGCGTGGGGGTTGCCGTTTGGGTCGGCGTCGGCGTGGCGGTAGGCATCGGAGTCTGAGTGGGTGTCGCTGAAGGAACGGGTGAGGGCGTGGGGGTTGCCGTTTGGGTCGGCGTCGGCGTGGCGGTAGGCATCGGAGTCTGAGTGGGTGTCGCTGAAGGAACGGGTGAGGGCGTGGGGGTTGCCGTTTGGGTCGGCGTCGGCGTGGCGGTAGGCATCGGAGTCTGAGTGGGTGTCGCTGAAGGAACGGGTGGGGGCGTGGGGGTTGCCGTTTGGGTCGGTGTCGGCGTGGCGGTAGGCGTCGGAGTCTGAGTGGGTGTTGCTGAAGGAACGGGTGAGGGCGTGGGGGTTGCCGTTTGGGTCGGCGTCGGCGTGGCGATAGGAGTCGGAGTCTGAGTGAGTGTCGCTGAAGGAACCGGTGAGGACGTAGTGGTGGGAACCGGAGTTTGAGTGGGTGTCATGGTGGGAATAGGGGTTGCCGTTGGCCCTGACCTGGGCGCGGGACTGTCGCTGCAGGCGCTCAGGACGACCGAGACGGTCATAACTGTCACGAATGCGAGCCGGCGCATCCTCTCTGCGTATCCGCTCATTTCGGTTGTTTACCCCTCTTTCGTGTTGGGCTTGCCGGAGGCGGAACCCCGGCTACGGCGTGTTTGAGCATCTCTCGGGTTTTTCTACCCCCTCTAGCGTTCAATTGTCGCTGACGGCCTAGTAGACCGAACTCTTTGAAATGACGGGTAGTAATAGGGGGTTGGATTCGCGTTATACAACGACAGGGCGGGTTTCAAACCCGCCCCTACCAAGTCATAGTCTCGTTACCCTTCAATACTATGATGTTGAACCACTAGTGTCTACAAACGTGGCGGGAATCTCGCTGTCAATGTCCGTGCATCCGTTTCTGTTGCAAGCTACGACCCAGTAGTGGTTGTAGTCATCATCAGGGCTGGTGTGGGTGTAGGTTGTGCCTACAACATTGGTGGCCAGTTCCTCACAGACAACCAGTGTGTCGCCAATGGACTTGCATATGGAGACAGCGGAATCGGTATAGTAGATCTTGTAGTAATCAGCATCGGGTACCCCGCTCCAACTGACGACTATAGCTGTCCCGTCGCGGCGGTACTGGACGTTGGCGGGTGGCGCTGAGGGCCTGGTGTCGACAAACGTCGCGGGATTCTCGCTGTCAATGTCCGTGCATCCGTTCCTATTGCAAGCCACGACCCAATGTTTTCGTCGGCATCGGGGCTGGTGTGGGTGTAGGCAGTCCCTACAACGTTGGCGGCCAGCTCCTCACAGCCAACCGTTATGCCGCTTGAGTTGAGCCTGCATGAGGAGCCACGGAATTCATCGTAGTAGATCTTGTAGTAGTCCGCATCGGGCGCCGCGCTCCAACTGACGACTATAACGGACCCGTCGCGGCGGTACTCGAAATTTCCCGGAGCTGACGGCCTGGTGTCAACAAAGGCGGCGGGGTCTCCGGTGTCAATGTCCGTGCACCCGCCACTGTTGCAGGCCACGACCCAGTAGTAATTCTCGTCATCACCAGGGCTGGTGTGGGTGTAGGTAGTCTCTATGAGGTCGGTGGCCAGCTCCTCGCAGGAACGGCGGTTGCTCAAGGCGCTCAAGGCGCTGAAGATGCCCAAGGTGTCCAAGGTGATCGAGGGGAGACTGCATGAAGAGCGATCGCCGTAGTAGACGTTGTAGTAGTCCGCGTCCGGTACTGCGTTCCAACTGACGACTATGGCGGAGCCGTCGCGGCGGTACTCGACATTGCCGGGCAATGCTGACGGCCCGGCGTAGGCAGGCGCGACGGGGTTTTCGCTGTCAATTTCCGTGCATTCGATTCTGTTGCAGGCCACGACCCAGTAGTAGTTGTCGTAAACCCCGGGGCTGGCGTGGCGGTAGCTAGTCTCAACAACCTGGGTGGCCAGCAACTCACAATTGATGGGCATGCTGATATGGGGTGTGCATGAGGGGCTGGAGAAATCGCTGTAGTAGATCTTGTAGTAGTACGCGTCGGGTACCTCGTTCCAACTGATGACTATGGCGGTCTCGTCGCGGTGCAACTCGATGCCGCTTGGAGATGTGGGCCGCATGAGTGGCGGCGGAGTAAGCGGCGTGGCAGCCTTCACTCCCTCCGGGAGCACCCTATGGTCCAAGCTAATAGACTTGCCTGTGGATTGAGAGTAGCTATTGTCAAACACCAGAGTGTAGGTGCCGGGAGTTTCGGCTGTTATCGAGTTTCTGGATGAGGCGGTCTTTGCAGACCACAGCACATCCCCTGACGGGCCGGTGACTTTTAGCCTGATGTCCGGAGGACCAGTAAAGCCCTGCGCAGTATCCACTAGAGCCCCTATAGCACCGCCAAAACTGTCACCTCCAACAGTGAAGGTATACTCCAGGGTTTCTTCCCTGTTCATGCGGATGTCTATTGGGTGGGCATTTCCAGGCGAAACCCAGAATTGCGATCTCTTCCAAGGGACTTCGATGGTTGGGATGGCCGCCGGTGTGACTCCGGGAGTTGGCGTCTGCCCCCTCGAAACCTCCACCGTGGGTTCTGCGCTATCGACGCAGGCAGTAAGTGTAGAGGCAGCAATGAACAGAACCCCGGTCAGGACGACGAGCCACGCGAAGCGCTTGATATTCGCCAACGGCGAACACGCGCGCATGGGTGGCTGAGAGGCCTCAACAGGACTGTGCAAGCGCAGCTTCACCATAGACTGGGTGATTGCCCATGGGCTTATCAGACCCATTGCACCCTTTGGCGCTTCTGCCTTTCCAGTTTGAGCCTAAGCGTGTTGGCCTCCGGTCTTCTCTTCGCTGTCAGCATGATCTCGTCCCTTTTTGGGAAGTGAAGCCCGCCTACGCCTTGGCGGTTACACCGTCTCCGCTGAAGTTACGGTGCGCCGGGCGGCGAGGCTTGGCCGTCACTATCGGAAGCCCAGCACACGGCGGCGCCATCGGTCCCTACGCCGCAGGTGTGGTACTGCCCAGCCCTGACTAAGACGACGACCGGAGTTAAGCCGTCGTACCAAAGTGTTGTGGATTGGCAAGTGTCGTTTACGTCGATGCCCGCTTCGATATGATTCTTCTCCTCGTCAACTTCTGAGTAGTTCACAGCTGAGCACAACGCCCCGTTCTGCTTGGATTATCGTGAGGGCCTGGGATTCAAATTGCCATGATCGATGTCGAGTATCCCCAGGTTGAGGACGGGATATTCGGTCGCCGAGCCGAACTTCCAGGGGTCGTCACTTGATCCGTCTCCGTCCAGGTCCACATTCCAGTCGGCGTAAGGGCCCGCGTACCCGGTGGGCGACTGCAACTCGGCGGTGGTCTTGGCATCGCCCCCGGCGCTTTCTGTTTGGCCGGAGGTTTCCGTATCCCAGTAGCAGTTGGTTACGGCGCCATCATCGCCGTTCCTTTCAATCAGCCCACCACCATCTTGAGGCACTTCGCCTGTGGAGAAGCAAACCGTTACGACGCCTCGGTTCAATCCAATTAGACCGCCGTGGCGGTCTGCTCTGCCGGATACAGCTCCCATAGCGTAGACGGCAGTGATAACACCGGTGTATTGGTTGTCCCCAACAAGGCCGCCAACGTCTGCAAAGCCGTTTCCGGAAACGTTGCCCGCAGCGTAACTGGCGGCAATGACCCCGGAGTTCACGCCGGCCAGACCACCGAAGTTGTCACCTTGCCCCGAAACCCCGCCGGTAGCATAGCTAGTGATGATCTTGCCTTCGGTCTCGTTTACACCCACCAGCCCGCCAACGTTTGCAAAGCCGTTGGCCGACACACTGCCCGTGGCGTAACTGGCAGCGACGACGCCGGAGTTCACGCCGGCCAGCCCACCGAAGTTGTCACCTTGCCCCGTCACGCCGCCGGTAGCGTAGCTATTGGTGATATTCCCCTCGATCTCGTTTGTGCCCACCAACCCGCCAACGTTTCCAAAGATTGCAAAGCCCTTGCCGTTCACACTGCCCGTGGCGTAACTGGCAGCGACGACGCCGGAGTTCACGCCGGCCAGACCACCGAAGTTGTCGCCTACCCCCGACACGACACCAGTAGCGTAGCTATTGGTGATCTCGCCTCCAATTTCGTTGCCGCCCACTAGCCCGCCAACATCGGCAGTGCACTCGCCAGGACAGTCCTTGCCGGTCACGCTGCCCGCAGCGTAACTGTCGGAGATACTGCCGGAGTTTACACCGGCCAGACCGCCGAAGTGGTCCGTGAATCCGGACACGACACTGGTGGAGTGACTGTTGGCTATCGTTCCGCTGTTTTCCCCAACCAGACCACCACCACTGGCATAGCAGGTACGCCAGCGGGAGCCTAGTGCGCCGCTGCTGGTTCTGCGGGCGCTATCCACATCGACGGCAGAGCGGCTGTTCTCAATGCTACCGTGATTCAAGCCAACCAGTCCGCCGATCTGGTCAACACAACCAGCAATGAGACCATCAGCAAAGCTGTCCTCAATGACGCCGTGGCCAATTCCAGCCAGCGCGCCTGCAGCTCCCAATCCGGAAGCCTCTACGCTTGCGTCCTCCAATCCAACACCCGAGACTGTGCTTCCGGCACCGAGAACTCCAAACAGACCGACGTTGGGCGATCTGCGAAGGTACAGATTGGAGATTGTGTGGCCTCCACCTTCAAAAATCGTATCGAAGGGGTTGTTGGTTTCTCCGATCGGAATCCACCCGCCGCCGCCGTTCCAATAGACATCGCCCTCGTCCGCTTCACCGTTCCCGTTGGTGTCAAAGTCCAGATTGGCAGTCAACTCATACCCCGCACAACTTGCGACAGAGCACAACGTTCCGGTGTCGGCATCGGAGAAAGCCACCGCATAGTCGGCATTGTCAGAAATGCCGTCGCCGTCCGGGTCCCACCGAATCGCATCGAGCTGCATCAGGTTGTCTATTTCGATGAGACCGTCACCATCCCGGTCACGGGCTGACGATGGAGTTCCGGTCGAGGTTGGCGTGGCCGTTGGAGTTGCAGTTTGAGTCGCCTCAGGTTGCGGTGTGGGTGTGGGTGTGGGTGTGGGTGTGGGTGTGGGTGTGCCATCGGGCCCGGTCGGCCCGGTTGACTCGGTCACAACCTGACTGGCTGGATTATCGGAGTCGATCTCCGAGCATCCACCGCTGTTGCAGGCGACTACCCAGTAGTAGTTGTTGAAGCTGTCAGGAGAGGCGTGGACATAGGACGTTTCGCCTACGCTCGCCGCCAACTCCTCGCAGAAGCGGGGATTGCCGTTTCTATCCAGGCTACAGGCATCGTTGAAGAAGTAGTCGTGGTAGACGTTGTAGTAGTCGGCTCCGCCCACCGGGTCCCAGGTGATTCGTATCACCGAACCCTCCATGGCGTACCGTACGTTGGCGGGTGTGGCGGGGGCGGCCTCGATGGGCGTTTCCGTTGGCGTCGGGGTCTGAGTGGGCACAGACTCCGGTGTGGCCCTCGCCGTTGGCGTCGGGGTCTGAGTGGGCACAGACTCCGGTGTGGCCCTCGCCGTTGGCGTCGGGGTCTGAGTGGACGCAGACTCCGGTGTGGCCCTCGCCGTTGGCGTCGGGGTCTGAGTGGACGCAGACTCCGGTGTGGCCCTCGCCGTTGGCGTCGGGGTCTGAGTGGGCGCAGACTCCGGTGTGGCCCTCGCCGTTGGCGTCGGGGTCTGAGTGGGCGCAGACTCGGGTGCGGCCGTCGCCGTTGACGTGTCACCTTGAGGATCGTCGCCGGAAGACTCCTCCTTCCCAATCACCTCTGGGCCAATACATCCAGATGCCACCAAGGCGGCGCGTACGTCGTCATCCCAACTCGCTGCCATCTCCTGGATTTGAGCGAAGTAGACGAGCCCATGGACCAGCAACGCCGTGTAATCGTAGGGCGCGTCGGCGTCGAATTCGGAGGCGGAGACAGATACGTTCCGAAAGAACAACAACACCGCGTCATGCAGATCGGTGAGCGCCATGGGCTGGATGAGGGCTTCGGCTTCCTCCAGGCTCGGCCTTACGGTCTCTTGGAACTCTCCCCAGGTTGGCGGCTCGATGTCGTCCGGCAATGCTGCGCACCATTGGGCGTATTCGGCAACCGTCATCTCGGCAGAGTCTGATGCACCGGGGGCTACTTCCGTACTGTCGCTACAGGCGGCAAAGGTCAACAGGATGACCGATAGCGCCACCAAGGTTAAGAGATTAGGCAAGTCGGCCTTGCTTATCAATGAATTCTCCTATTCCTGAATTTAAACTCGCCAGCAGAGTTCAGTTCTCCTCGCACTTCCAGACGCATTGCTGGACGTTGGTCGTCTCATTCAACGCACAATCGCGCTGACACAGCTGCACCGGACCCTCAGCCGCCTTGGGCTGGGAGAAGTACCTGTCGCCCCTCGTCGGTATCCTGTAGGTCTCCGAGTCCTGCTGCATACAGACAACCTGAAGCTGTGTGATTGTGGGTTCAGAAGCCGGGACATAACTTGCAGTAACCACGAGTGGGCTGTAGAACACCCTTGTAGTCAACGGAGCGAAACGCACCAGCTGGAACGTTGGCATACCATGAAAGACTGCCGGCTCGGCAACTTCCAGTGACGGGAAAGCGGGAGCGTAACGCGATGTCCAAGCCTGCAGCGGTTGCCGAGAGGCAGTAGAGGCAGCTGACGTACCTTGGCTCACTCCCACAATCATCATCCTCTGGTTGCTGCCGTCCTTAGGCTCCAGCCAGTCCCCGGGCTGGTAGGCCACTGGTTGCAGCCGTCGTCACTGATCAGGAAAGTCTGAAGGTCGTTGCCGCCGATTTCGGGAGCCGAGATCGCCGCCGCGACTTCGACACCAGACCGGTCCTGCCCGGCGGTTTTGTGGGGGAGCAAGCGGTAGGCGTATCTCCTCGGGAAACTCGTCCGAGATTGATGCTATCGCCGTTGAAATCGACGAACCCCTGATTGACCTCCGGCAGATGGCCGTCCCTTGTTACGGTAAGGGTAAACTGGGCGGCCCCATCAGAGGTGAAGGTGAGATCAAACGACCACGTAGTAGAGGCTAGTTCCTTCTGCGACTCATCGTGGTCTTCACACAACTCGGGGTGTTGTTCACACCAAGACCGAAAGTCTATAGTCACCACTGCACGATTGCGCCCAACTTTTTCGTAGCCAAATCCGTAACTGAGGCCTGTTTCACCGAAAGCTGCCTCTCCACGTTGCCCGAGCAGCGTACGTTCCAGCAAATTGTCGCGGGGAGATTCCGGAAGAGCCGGATTTCTGGGTGTGGGAATACGGCTTTCCAAACTATTCCAATCTTCAGGCGCATAGTCAGACTTCTTGGCGATTTCTTCCCACCATGACGGCGGGACAGGAAGCTGTAGATCAAGCGCCGGGTCCGAGTGAAAAATGCCAGGCCAGGTAGCCGGCTCACCCTCTTCGTCTGCGACCGTCACGCGCATGTTGCCTGACGGCTCGAAGTCGAGGGTGAATACGTAGCTGTCCCCCTCCCTACCCGGAAGATGAGCCTACCCTGGAAGGTCCCGTATTCTCGTATGTATAATCGCCATCAGTATAGAGAGGGAGACCTGTACTCGGATCGCGTGTGACGCGCCATGCGCTACCCGGCTTGAAATTCAACCCGCAGTCCAATTCCGGCCCCGCAGACATCCGAAGTTCAGTCCAGGGATGAAATCGTCCCGGCCCCAAGCAAGAACGTCGAACTCTTCTTGGCTTCTCGGTGCTCGTGGAATGTCGACATCACTTTCGGTTTGTTGCCCCGAGCGCGGCATTTTGAAGCTCGTGTCGAAGGGCGTCTCAGTGTTGACCCCGGCGTCGAAGCAGTCTTCGACGAATGATCCCGCGGTCAGGGACGAAAACGCCAGCGCGATATCACAAGAGCCGCGCGACGGGTCGTCGAACTCTAAGGTGATCCTGCTTGTGTCTGAACCGGTGTATGTGTAGGTGCAG